>NZ_CP081870.1:15000-2415000 GCF_022170785.1 Rossellomorea marisflavi
GAGCTTGACTGCGAGACCTACAAGTCGAGCAGGGACGAAAGTCGGGCTTAGTGATCCGGTGGTTCCGCATGGAAGGGCCATCGCTCAACGGATAAAAGCTACCCCGGGGATAACAGGCTTATCTCCCCCAAGAGTCCACATCGACGGGGAGGTTTGGCACCTCGATGTCGGCTCATCGCATCCTGGGGCTGTAGTCGGTCCCAAGGGTTGGGCTGTTCGCCCATTAAAGCGGTACGCGAGCTGGGTTCAGAACGTCGTGAGACAGTTCGGTCCCTATCCGTCGTGGGCGCAGGAAATTTGAGAGGAGCTGTCCTTAGTACGAGAGGACCGGGATGGACGCACCGCTGGTGTACCAGTTGTCTTGCCAAAGGCATCGCTGGGTAGCTATGTGCGGAAGGGATAAGTGCTGAAAGCATCTAAGCATGAAGCCCCCCTCGAGATGAGATTTCCCATCACTTTATGTGAGTAAGATCCCTGAAAGATGATCAGGTAGATAGGTCAGAGGTGGAAGTGTGGCGACACATGGAGCTGACTGATACTAATCGATCGAGGACTTAACCAAAGTAAGACGAAGGAGGCGCTTCGCGTCTCCCGGACTGGACGATACGCCGGTAATGATTGACTATCAACCCTTTATCTAGTTTTGAAAGAACAATTCTTTCAATGGAATACCTGTCTGGTGACATTGGCGAAGAGGTCACACCCGTTCCCATGCCGAACACGGAAGTTAAGCTCTTCAGCGCCGATGGTAGTTGGGGGATCTCCCCCTGTGAGAGTAGGACGTCGCCAGGCAATATTGAGAAAAGCAGCTCATTTGATGGGCTGCTTTTTTTGTGGTGTTTTTTTAGTTGGCAGGAAAGAGAGATATGGGAATGCGAAGGTTGCAAGGGTGTAGGAGTTTGCAATATCGGGGTTAAAGTACGGGAGATACTTCTCTTCTAGGTGAGGATCGAAAAGGTCTTTTTAATAACCTGTGGGAGTATATGATCAGCGAAACGGAAGGGACAAAACGTTTGCCGAAGATAAGGCTATGGGGGAGTCGCGCTTATTTGCGACTTTTTTTGATTCCGAGCGAAGGGGGCCTGATATCTGCGGATAGGTTACTTTTATTAGTGATATTTTCCCATATATTGTATCTTCTTGAGCACCTGACGCCATTCGACATTCCTCATAACACCTTTTGACCCTTTTGAACATTGAAGGACCCCTCGTTCCCCCCAGGAGCGAAAATACCTGCGGAATTCAACCATTAACTTGCGACATTTTTCATTCTATTTGCGAGAATCGACTTTGTATTTGCGAAACGGATCACTGGCCATTTTTCTATTTGTGATCCCTTTCCTTTATTTGCGAACGGCTCTATCTACTAGTGAACTGTGAATCATATTTTTAAATTTGTAATGAGTGAAAATATCTCTCTTTGATTCCCAAAAACCTCCAGAACTTGACGCTTTGTCTGTGTTCAAACCCAACGGTTTCTGCAACAGAAGAGCGTCTTCTCATACCCCTTTCATACACAAAACCCAGTAGAGTCATCGGCCCCGAAAAAGCCAATAGCCAAGCCACCGACTTACCTACAAAAAACCCTCATTAACATCCAAAAAATTCCATAAATTGACGTTCTGTCTCTGTGCACCTCATGAGAAATATGCTAGTGATCTATTCAAACTTAATCGGTGTATTCTTCCAAAAACATCCAGAACTTGACGCTTTGTCTGTGTTCAAACCCAACGGTTTCTGCTAAAGCACTCAACCCTTCACACACCTTCACCTCACACCATCTTCAAAATTGCCTTACGTCCGTTCAATGAGTATGATTAAATTACGTAAATGTGAAAAAGGAGAGATAGTATGATTTCTTCACTATATGATTTGACGGTAAAAAAATCCGATGGTTCAGATGTAGCGCTGGAGGACTATGAAGGCAAGGTGATGCTGATCGTGAATACGGCAAGTAAGTGCGGGTTCACGCCTCAGTTCAAGGAGCTGCAGGGTCTGTATGAGGAGTATAAAGAACAGGGGCTGGTTGTCCTTGGGTTCCCGTGCGATCAGTTCATGAATCAGGAGTTTGATGATCAAGATGAGATCCTTGAGTTCTGTCAGGTGAACTATGGGGTGTCATTCCCGATGTTCGCAAAGGTGGATGTGAAGGGGAAGGATGCGCATCCCCTATTCAAGTATTTGACCAAGGAGAAGAAGGGGCTTCTTTTATCCGATATCAAATGGAATTTCACAAAGTTCCTTATTTCAAAAGATGGAGAAGTGTATGATCGTTATTCGCCTCAGACCAATCCACGGAAAATCGAAGATTATATTGTGAAATTGCTTCAGCAATAGGTGTAAGCAGGAGAGGTTCATTCCCCCTCCTGCTTCATTTTGTTTTCAAGGAGCTCCCCTAATAGGGAAGGGCCCTTTTCGGTTGTGAGGGTGATGAAGGCGAGGATTAACGGGTAGTCCTCGGTGGTCCGGTTTTTCAATAGTTCCATCCACCACTCGGTTTCGTAGCGTGCAATCATGCTGAGATTGTAAAGGATGGCATAGTGAATGAGAACCTCCGGCAGGGAGCTTGCTTCGTTTTTGATTGCAGGCAGGGCGAGCTTCCGTTCCTGACGGTTCCACCTGAAGGGAAGAGCTTCGTTCCTCAGGGTAGTGGAAAGGGTGTCCTGCCCTTCCCAGTGGATCCCTTCGGGTAAGGATGAGTGATGCTGGCGAAAGGAATCGGGTGTCCAGTGGAAGTGGTTCAGCAGATTCTCTTCAATGGACAACCTTCCTTCCGTAAAAGGGAACATGGTCGTCTTCTTCATGAGGACTGAAAAGGAATCGGCCATCTCAGGGATCTGATCCAAGAGGTATTCCATTTTGTATTTTTCCCCTTCCAGGTGCTTAAGGTCGAAGTGGAGGGAGGAGAAGTGGGTAAAGAGGCCGTTCTTCTGGATCTTCACCTCATCGTGAAGGAATCGGTACTGCTGTTTCTTCCTTTTCCGGGAGGTGATCCCGTGGGCGAGGACGGTGGTGGTCTCCGGATAGTTCGGATCCGTGGTGAGCACGACTGCCTTGATGAAATGGATGAAACCGTAAAAAAGAAGGATGGGCTTAATCGAAAGCGGCGAATCTTCTGCCTGTTTATAATAGATCTCCCCTTGTTCGAGATAATACATGAAGGGGTAGCAATTATCATAGCTTTTGACATCGGATCCGGGCATGGAACGATAACATCGTCTCAGGAATTTCTGGGTATAGGAAGCCGATTGGAAATAGTGGAGGAAGTCCCTCCAGTGCCTGATATCATGCAAATGTACAACCTCCGATTAATCTGAATAGTTAAACTAATCCTATAGTTCTTGACAGTATTTTGCCCAATTGATAACCTACTAATAATATTTTCGGATAGGGAGGCCAAAATTATGTGGGAATCTAAATTTGCTAAAGAAGGTTTAACGTTTGATGATGTGCTATTGACACCGGCTCGTTCAGAGGTGTTGCCGAAAGATGTGAACATTTCCGTCGCACTTACGGATACAGTGAAACTGAACGTCCCGATCATCAGTGCCGGTATGGATACGGTCACAGAAGCAGAGATGGCCATCGCCATGGCGCGTCAAGGTGGTCTTGGTGTCATCCACAAGAACATGAGCATCGAACAGCAGGCTGAGCAAGTCGATAAGGTAAAACGTTCTGAGAGTGGAGTCATCACCGATCCGTTCTTCCTGACTCCAGACAATCAAGTCTTCGCAGCCGAACACTTGATGGGCAAATATAGAATTTCCGGTGTTCCGATCGTCAACAACGCAGAGGAACAAAAACTGGTTGGGATCCTGACCAACCGCGACCTCCGTTTCATTCAGGATTATTCGATTCTCATCTCTGATGTCATGACGAAAGAAGATCTCGTGACAGCTCCTGTAGGCACGACGCTTGAAGAAGCCGAAAAAATCCTTCAGCAGCACAAAATTGAAAAGCTCCCACTCATCGATGGAGAAGGTACGTTGAAAGGCCTTATCACCATCAAAGATATCGAGAAAGTCATTGAATTCCCGAACTCAGCTAAAGACCAACAAGGACGACTTCTCGTTGGGGCAGCCGTAGGGATCTCGAAAGACACCATGGTACGCGTCGAGCACCTCGTGAAAGCCGCAGTCGATATCATCGTCATCGATACAGCGCACGGTCACTCTGCAGGCGTCCTTTCCATCGTAAGCGATATCCGCAATGCCTATCCGACATTGAATATCGTTGCGGGTAACGTAGCTACAGCTGAGGGAACAAGAGATCTGATCGAAGCAGGAGCCGATGTGGTGAAGGTGGGAATCGGACCAGGTTCCATTTGTACGACCCGTGTCGTAGCAGGTGTCGGTGTTCCCCAGATCACAGCCATTTATGACTGTGCGACGGAAGCACGCAAGCACGGTAAAGCCATCATCGCCGATGGTGGAATCAAGTACTCAGGAGACGTTGTCAAAGCATTGGCATCCGGTGGACATGCTGTCATGCTCGGAAGCCTCCTTGCAGGAACGACAGAAAGCCCTGGGGAAACTGAAATCTTCCAAGGCCGTCGCTTCAAAGTATACAGAGGTATGGGTTCTGTCAGCTCCATGGAAAAAGGGTCTAAAGACCGTTACTTCCAAGAGGAAGCGAAGAAATTTGTTCCAGAAGGCATCGAAGGCCGTCTCCCTTACAAAGGCCCTCTTGCCGACACATTGTATCAACTGATCGGTGGTCTCCGTTCAGGAATGGGCTACTGCGGCACGAAGGATCTCCACGATCTCCGCGAGCATGCACAGTTCACACGCATGACCGGCGCAGGTCTTCGCGAGAGCCATCCGCATGATGTACAAATCACGAAAGAAGCACCTAACTATTCATTATCTTAATATAATTTATTCCGCTGGATGGACCGGTGGAATTCGCTTCAGATTGAAAAAGCTGGCTATCTTAGCCAGCTTTTTTTATTATTGGAAATAATATGTATCCAAGGGCTTGCATCCCCCGACCTAACTGAAAACTAGTAATATTCTCTATCTATTCGAACCATTTGAACTATGTTAAAATAACGAAGGTGTACATAAAATCTTGGAGGGCTAATAGTGAAAAGAAGTTGGATTCAAAAATCTGTTGTTTGTATGATGGTATTAATGTTGGCGATGGGCCTTGTCCAAAAGCCTGCCAGTGCAGCCCAGGACGATCTGGATGTTAAAGCGAAGGCGGCAATCCTGGTAGAAGCGAGTACGGGCAAAATTCTCTATGAAAAGAACGCGGACAATGCACAAGGCATTGCAAGTATGACAAAAATGATGACAGAATATCTGTTGCTAGAAGCTATTCAAGACGGAAAAGTAAAATGGGATCAAACATACGAAGTGCCAATGAACATTTCAAAAATGTCCCACAATACGGGGCTTAGCAATGTTTCCCTCGAAGTGGGCAGAAGCTACACGGTGAAAGAACTCTATGAAGCCATGGCGATTTATTCAGCCAATGCGGCTACCATGGGGATTGCGGAAACCATCGCAGGATCCGAAGCGAAATTCGTCGAAATGATGAATGCAAAAGCCAAAGAATTGGGCTTGGAACATTATAAATTTGTAAACTCTACAGGTCTCAATAATGCAGACCTATCTCAATATTTCGATTCAGTTGTCGGAGAGCCGGATGAAGAAAATGTCATGTCGGCAAAAGATATGGCCACACTCGCTTTTCGTCTTTTGAAAGACCACCCGGAAATTCTCGAAACATCGAGCATTCCGAAGAAAGTATTCGATAAGGGTGGAGATTCTACTGATATGTCTAACTGGAACTGGATGCTTCCGGGACTTATTCGTGAATACGAAGGAATGGACGGGCTGAAGACCGGTACAACGGATTTCGCAGGTGCCAACTTCACAGGAACGGCTGAACGCGACGGCATCCGATTCATCTCGGTTGTAATGGACGTGAATGTTCCTTCAGGTGAAAATTCCTATGATGCACGCTTCAACGAAACACGCAAACTGCTTGATTATGCCTTCAACAATTACACATTGGAAGAAGTCTACCCTGCCAATTACGAAATCAAAGGGCATAAGACGATGCCAGTTGTAAAAGGGAAAGAAAAGAGTGTTAAGATCCACACAAAAGATCCTCTTCAAATGGTATTGAAGACGGATGCGGATAAGAAATTCAAACCTCAATTCGAGGTGGATAAGAAAAAATTGAATGAAGACGGTAAACTGCAAGCCCCAGTTAAAAAAGGAGAAACCATAGGCTACGTCACAGTGAAATCAGATGACGGTCTCGGGTATCTCACGGACAAGGGCGGCAGTTCAAAAGCAGCTGTTGTAACGGCAGATGGCGTAGAAAAAGCGAACTGGTTCATCCTCTCCATGAGGGCGGTTGGCGGTTTCTTCAGTGACATCTGGGGCTCTGTGACTTCTACGGTCAAGGGCTGGTTCTGATTCTTGCTAGGAAAAACATCAGGTTTTCACGGAAGCCTGATGTTTTTTTATAAAAAATTGCCAGGGTGACCTTGGGCCGAAATGCCCGCTGGCTACCTTGACAGAAGTGTGAATTTATTGTTTATTAAGCAGTAGAGCAACAATATTCAATCCGATGGGTATAGTCCGATTTCTTCATTTCATGCGGGACATCCCTGGAAAACACAAGGGGGCTACATACATGAGAACTGGTACAGATCGAGTTAAACGAGGAATGGCAGAAATGCAAAAAGGCGGCGTCATCATGGACGTTGTCAATGCAGAACAAGCGAAGATTGCAGAAGAGGCTGGAGCCGTTGCCGTCATGGCGCTGGAGCGAGTGCCTGCAGATATCCGTGCAGCTGGCGGAGTTGCCCGTATGGCTGACCCGCGCATCGTGGAAGAAGTCATGGGGGCCGTTTCGATCCCGGTCATGGCAAAAGCGCGTATCGGTCACATCGTAGAAGCGAAAGTACTGGAATCAATGGGTGTTGACTACATCGATGAGAGTGAAGTACTCACTCCAGCTGATGAAGAATACCACTTGAATAAGCGTGACTACACGGTTCCATTCGTATGTGGTTGCCGTGATCTTGGGGAAGCAGCACGACGCATCGGCGAAGGGGCATCCATGCTTCGCACAAAGGGTGAGCCGGGAACAGGCAACATCGTCGAAGCCGTCCGCCATATCCGTAAAGTGAACGCGCAGGTACGCAAGCTTGTCTCCATGAATGAAGATGAAATCATGACGGAAGCCAAACTTCTTGGCGCACCGTTCGAACTACTTCTTGAAATCAAAGAAAACGGACGTCTTCCGGTCGTGAACTTCGCAGCAGGCGGAGTGGCAACCCCAGCTGATGCTGCCCTTATGATGGAGCTTGGAGCAGATGGAGTATTCGTAGGTTCAGGGATCTTCAAGTCTGAGAATCCTGAGAAATTCGCTAAAGCCATCGTGGAAGCGACGACTCACTACCAAGATTACAAGCTGATTGCCGATCTTTCCAAAGAGCTTGGAGTGGCCATGAAAGGCGTCGAAATTGCATCGATCCTTCCAGAAAACCGCATGCAGGACCGCGGGTGGTAATCAGCCATGACGAAGATAGGTGTACTCGGCCTTCAGGGGGCAGTGAGGGAACACATCCGGTCGATTGAAGCATCGGGTGCTGAGGCCCTGGTCATCAAAAGAGTAGAGCAGCTTAACGAAGTGGACGGGCTCATCATGCCTGGAGGAGAAAGCACGACGATGAGGAGACTCATCGACCGCTACGGCTTTATGGAGCCGTTGAGGGAATTTGCTTCTGCTGGGAAGCCGATGTTCGGAACGTGTGCAGGACTGATCCTGCTGGCGAAGAAGCTTGTCGGATACGATGCGCCTCATCTTGGCGTCATGGATGTCACGGTAGAGCGTAATTCCTTCGGGCGTCAGAAGGAAAGCTTCGAAGCCGACCTGACGATCAGCCATGTGGGGGAAGCGTTCAATGCGGTCTTCATCAGGGCTCCCCATATCGTCGAGGCCGGGGAAGAAGTGGAGATCCTGGCAGAGCATGATGGACGGATCGTCTTAGCCCGCCATGGTCAGTTCCTGGGGTGTTCATTCCATCCGGAACTGACCGATGACCATCGTCTCACGCAGTATTTCGTGAAGATGGTAGAAGAGAGTCTAGAAAAGTCATTGGCATAATCCACTTGCAAATCGGAAATCATTGTAGTAGATTATGTTATAACCAATACACATTTAAATCGATGACAGGAGCTAGTAGTAAGGGAAGCTTGATCAAGAGAGTCGGTGGCTGGTGCGAACCGATACAAGGCCTTTATGAATCCATCCTCGAGTGAAGTACTGAATGAAGTAAGTATTTTCGGTGATTCCGTTACCATCTCTAAGAGGAAGGCAGTCATCTGTCTTCAATTAGGGTGGCAACGCGGAAACCTCCGTCCCTTTTACCAGGGATGGGGGTTTTTTATCGTTTTTGGACGTGTCATTTTAAAGGAGGAAGAGCTATGTTGGACATTAAGTATTTGAGAAACAATCTGGAAGATGTGAAAGCACGTCTTCAACACAGGGGAGAAGACCTTGAAGACTTCGGTAAATTCGAAGAGCTTGATAAGCGGAGAAGGGAACTCCTTGTTGAAACGGAAGACCTGAAGAGCAAGCGGAACGACGTTTCCCAACAAATTGCGAAATTGAAAAAAGAAAAGCAGGATGCACAGGACCTCATCGTGGAAATGCGTGAAGTCGGTGCACAAGTCAAGACGCTGGATGATGAATTACGAGGAGTGGAGGAAGAACTCGACCGCATCCTTATGGCGATTCCAAATATCCCTCATGAATCAGTACCGGTGGGTGAAACGGAAGATGACAACGTAGAAGCGCGAACATGGGGCGAGATCAGAGAGTTCGATTTTGAAGCGAAGCCTCACTGGGATGTCGCAACAGGGCTTGATATTCTCGACTTTGAACGAGCTGCCAAAGTAACCGGAAGCCGATTTGTTTTCTATAAAGGGATGGGTGCGCGTCTGGAACGTGCGTTGATCAACTTCATGATGGATCTTCACATGGATGAGCATGGCTACACTGAAATGCTTCCGCCATACCTCGTGAACCGTGCAAGCATGACGGGAACCGGTCAGCTTCCGAAATTCGAAGAGGATGCATTCCGCATCGAAAGCGAAGATTACTTCCTCGTACCGACGGCTGAGGTTCCTGTGACGAACTACCACCGCGATGAAATCATCAAAGGGGACGATCTTCCACTGAGCTATGTGGCATATAGCGCCAACTTCCGTTCTGAAGCAGGTTCTGCGGGACGCGACACACGCGGGCTGATCCGTCAGCATCAGTTCAACAAAGTCGAGCTTGTCCGTTTCGTCAAGCCGGAGGATTCTTATGATGAACTCGAGAAACTGACAGGTCATGCAGAGAAAGTGCTTCAGCTCCTTGGTCTTCCATACCGTGTCCTCTCTATGTGTACAGCGGACCTGGGCTTCACGGCAGCGAAGAAATATGATCTTGAAGTATGGATCCCAAGCTACGGCACGTATCGTGAAATCTCTTCTTGCAGTAACTTCGAAGGATTCCAAGCACGTCGTGCAAACATCCGCTTCAGAAGGGAAACGAATGCGAAACCTGAACATCTTCACACGCTGAACGGTTCTGGACTTGCCATCGGACGTACCGTGGCGGCAATCCTTGAGAACTATCAGCAGGAGGATGGTACGGTCATCGTTCCTGAAGTACTTCGTCCATATATGCGTGGGCTGGAAGTCATCAAAGGATAAGGGCAAAAAGGTGCTACGGCTGTGGAAGAGGCAGCTGTGGCACCTTTTTTTAAAAAAATAAAAGATGTTGTTGACTTCAAATTTTAAGCGTGGTATTATAATTCTTGTCGATACGGAGGAATACCCAAGTCCGGCTGAAGGGATCGGTCTTGAAAACCGACAGGGGTGTCAAAGCCCGCGGGGGTTCGAATCCCCCTTCCTCCTCCATTGATTTTAATATTAACCAATGCGCATAAACATTGGAGATAGAGACTGCTACTTCTTATGAAGTAGCAGTCTTTTTTATTGGTTATTTGAGGTTTTCGATGTCTTCTCTCAGCTCTGGATTGTACTTGCTGTCCAATATGCCATTCTCTGCAATATGTCGCTTCGCTTCTTCATCCCCAAGCTCGAAGATTTTCCCGAAGATCTGCCTCATGGATTCATCATAGAGTTCGTTCTCAGGTGCATTATAATCCTTACGGAGCGGGAACTGTGCCTGTTTCATGGTGGACCTTGCATCCGCCTCGTTTTGCTCAAACATGAGCTTCAGTTCTTCCACTTCCCCTTGAGTGGCCAGGATCCGGAAGCTTGGGCTGTGATTCTGCACGGCTTCAGGGGTCACGTCCCCGCTATTGATATCTACATAGTACGTCATTTTTTCCTCCATCTTCATCCTCCTCTGATGTGTATCCTTTAGTCATGTATACCTCCGTACGGATGAACGTAAACGATTTCTTTTCCATTATTTGAAACCTCCAAAAGGTAAAATCGTATGGATTAGTGAGAAAGGCGTGGTGTACATGGGTGGAAATCGACCGAAACTCTCGATACCGAAGACAACCAGGGAAAAGCTGTGGGACTTGGTGGGGGCAGGCAGTTATGTGGGGATGACGGGTTTACTTGTCATGACCTGGACGTCGCTTCCTGACCAGGTGCCGGCTCATTATAGTCTGACAGAAATCACACGGTGGGGATCGAAGTATGAGCTGCTCATCCTCCCGGCGATCGGACTCATGCTGGGACTATCCATGCATCTGTTGGAGAAGTTTCCTGAGGTCCATAATTACCCGGATAGACTGAATGAATCAAATGCAAAGGCATTTTACCTGAATAGTCGGCAGATGCTGAATGTGATGAAGAATTCTTTTGTGCTGGTATTTTCACTGTTGGCATTCGAGACCGTTGCGATTGCCATGGGGTGGGTAAAGGGGATGTTCGAATGGTTCCTGCCCGTCGTATTGATCGGGATGACGGTCCCGATTGTGGAAGCCATACTGAAGCGGAGGAAGATCACATAAAAAAGCCGGTCATATGACCGGCTTCAGATTATCCGTTGACGATGGTTCGTTCTGCCAACAGCTTGATGGCGTGCATCTGTCCGAGATGCTGACTTTCATGGCTGAGGGATAGGTGGGCAAGTTCGCCGAATGTCTTGAGGCCATGGAACGGCTGTTCAAGGGGCTGGGCGAGGTGCTCGTCCGATAGTTCATTGATGCGTAGAAGCTGGTCTTGCAGCTGAGAAGCAAGCTCTTCGACTGAAGGAACATCACCGCTCCAGTCTGCCGGCTTCGAGCCGTAGCCGAATAATTCGGCATAGCGTGCAGGAAGTGTGTTTCCTAGGCTTTCAAATCCGAACATGAACTGTTCAGTGACAGTAAGGACATGTCCGATATGCCAATGGATCGTATTGTTCAATCCTTCCGGCTGCACGTCGATGACGTCTGCCTTCAGGTCTTTGATTTCATTGAGGAGCTGGGCTCTTGTCAGCTGGAACTGACTATATAGGGATTGATTCATGATGATTTCTCCTTTCGTCTTTCGTGTCTACTGTAACAGAAAATGTTGTGATCAGTAACTGATACGCTTTGAACAACAAAACCGCCTGGAAAGCTCCAGGCGGTTTTAGTATGCCATCTCAGTTCTTCAACATCCGTGTCTGTTCGATGAAGTAAGCGATGCGCTCGATGATCGGTTCAATGGAACCCGCATCCTTCACAAGATCATATTCCCTGATATCAAGGCGCAGGACCGGACAGGCATTGAAGTTATTGATCCAGTTTTCATAGCGTTCGTGCATCTCTTCCCAGTACTCGACCGGCGTTTCCTGCTCCATCGGACGTCCTCGCTCGCGGATCCGGTCGATGATATGATCGAGGGATCCTTCCAGATAGATGAGAAGATCAGGATGCGGGAAGTAAGGCGTCATGACCATGGCGTCGAAGAGACTGGTGTACGTTTCATAGTCGGTATCGCTCATCGTGCCCTTTTCATGATGCATTTTCGCGAAGATGCCCGTGTCTTCATAGATGGAACGGTCTTGGATGAAGCCACCCCCGTATTCGAAAATCCTCTTTTGCTCTTTGAAGCGTTCGGCGAGGAAGTACACTTGAAGGTGGAAGCTCCAGCTCTTGAAATCTTTATAGAACTTGTCTAGGTAAGGGTTCGTATCGACTTTTTCAAATGACGTCCTGAACCCCAATGCTTCTGCAAGTCCGTTGGTCATCGTGGATTTTCCGACCCCGACGGTTCCTGCAATGGTGATGACGGCATTATTCGGTATGCCATATTTAGTTCGAAGATTCATGGTGGTGGACTCCTTCTTTAAGTGTAGTCTCAAGCTGCTTCAGGATAAGCTCCAAGTCATCCTGCCGCTGAACGAAATCAACCTCATCGCCGTTAAAGCGAAGGACAGGGATATCAGGATGTTTTTCCTCGAATGCTTCCATATATTCATCATAATCCAGTGACAGCTGTTTCAAATAGAGCGGGCTGATCTTCTTCTCGAAATCCCGGCCACGTTTTTCGATCCTGCTGAGAAGCGTATCAAGACCGGCGTTCAAATAAATGATCACATTGGGTCTCGGCATATCCGACGTCAGGATGTCATAGATCTTCAAGTATTTATCAAATTGCTGCGCGTCCTTCAATGTCCGCTTCGCAAACACAATATTCTTCAGGATATGGTAATCGGCCACCACGGATTTCTCCTGTGACAGGTAATGCTTTTCGATATCTTCAAGCTGTTTATATCGATTGCATAAGAAAAACATCTCCGTTTGAAAGCTCCACTCCTCGATATCATCATAAAACTTGTCCAGGAATGGATTTTCATCAACGATCTCCCTGAGCAGATGGAATTGAAAATGCTCGGATATCGCCTTGGCAAGAGAGGTCTTTCCTACACCAATCGGACCTTCGACGGTTATGAACGGAATCGGCCCCATTACGTGTGTCCTCCTCAAAATATGACGGTATTTTTCGACAGGATTTATTGTATCATAATCGCCTGAAAGAGTGTTCAGCTTATTTTGCATAAACTTTTCCAGAAAAAAACGGATGCCCCCTGGGCACCCGTCTTTATCGCTTGGTGACGTCGAACCGATCGTAGAGAAGGAGCCAGTTCTGCGGGAAGGAAAGACCGAGCTTCCAGTAGCTCATTCCCCTTAGCTTTAATTCCTTCAGCAGATCGAATTTCGCATTGATGCTCCTGGCATCTTCAAACCAGACTTCATGATCGGTACCATCAGTTGCTTTGTATTTAAAGAAAGGAGCCTGGGCTTTTTCATCATATTGAATCCGTACATTGTTCTGTGCGGCAAGCTGGATTGCCTGCTGGGGACTGAGAGCTTTAGCTGTGGTCCCCGGCTTGAACGGAAGGGTCCAATCATATCCATACAGGTTCTGCCCCATGAGGATCTTGCTTGAAGGCATCTCTGACACGGCATATTCAAGCACATCCCTTACCGGACCGATGGGTGATACCGCCATGGCTGGACCGCCGCTGTAGCCCCACTCATACGTCATGATCACCACGAAATCAACGATCTCCCCCTGGGTTTTATAATCATGGGCTTCATACCATTTCCCTTTCTGGTCGGCACTCGTCTTCGGGGCGAGGGCCGTGGAGAGGAGCCAGCCTTCTTGATTGAAACGGGCCTTTGCTTTCCGGAGGAACTGGTTATAAGCATCCCTGTCCTGAGGGCGAAGGTATTCAAAGTCGAAATGGATATCCCGGAATCCATATTTCTTAGCTGTTTTGACAACGTTATCGAGGAAGGTGTTCTGGATGGCCTGGTCGTTCAGGAGGATGCGTCCGAGCTCATCACTGAAGGCGCCTTCTTCCTGGTTGGTGATGGCCATCATCATGACGTTGTTATTATTCTTGCCGGTTTGGATCAGATTACCGAGTGGGGGCTCCTTCAGCGTGCCGTCCCTTTGGGCCTGGAAGCTGAACGGTGCAAGATAGGTCAGGTAAGGAGCGGCCTCCTTTGCACTTTCCTCGAGATTCGGTGCGACTTCTTTACCATACGGCTCTACATACGCATTGAACTCTCCCTTGGTCTTCGGACGAGGCGGGATATAGAGACGGTACCCGACTTGGAGCTGTTGATTCGGGGTGATGCCGTTCGCTTTGGCAATCTCCTGATAGGAAATGCCGGTTTTCTGTGAGACCAGCCATAAGCTGTCCCCGGGCTGTATATAATAGAAACTCCCGATGATGGGGATGACCAGGGCCTGACCGACGACGAGATTATTCGGATTCGGCAGCTCGTTGGCCTCCACGATATCTTTAACGGTTGTACCGTAAGCCTGGGCGATGCCAGACAGGGATTGATTAGGCTGTACGACATGGATCTGCATGCTTTCCCCTCCCATTTGTGTATCCGCTATAGGGATTCTATGAGGGGAGGATGGAAGTTATGATGAGCCAAATAGATTTTCTGTAGGGGCAACGGTGGCTTTCAGGACGTTCTCCATCATCGTAAGGGCATAGCGATTATCTTCTTCGCTCACCGAGGCAATGGCATCCGATGGGACGATCAGCTTGAATTCCCTCATATAGGCATCATTTGCCGTGAACAGGACACAAATGTTGCCTGCAATGCCCGTAAGAATCAGCGTTTTGACAGAGAGCTGATGAAGGAGGGTATTCAGGGCGGTCCCGTAGAAGGCGGAATGCTTCGGTTTAATGAGGAAATAATCATCGTCCCCCGGTTTCAGAGGCGTCATGATGGCATCGCTTCTCTCGTTATGACATGTTTGATAGATCTTCTTGTAATCGGCCTTCCATAGCTTATAGTGGTCATTGATGTAGATGACCGGGATTCCATTCTCCCTGCAGTGATCACGGGTCTTCAATAGAGGGGGAACTATGGTGCGCGTGTGGTCGGCAAGGGTCTCGCCATATGTGAAATCGAAGGGATTCAGCACGTCGATGATCAGGAGGGCAGTATCATTTGTGTTCATTTCATCATCACCTTTCTTCTTTTAGTCTGTATGAACGGAAGGATTTTATGAGCAGTGTCGGACATCCCCTTTCCATACACCGTCCATTTTTAGTACAATGAAGCCATTACGTGATCAGGAGCATACGATTATGACAAGAGACGAACGGTTTATGATAGAAGCCCTCAAAGAAGCGGGAAAAGCGGCTGCCATCCAAGAGGTTCCCATCGGTGCGGTGGTGGTTCTTGGAGATGAAATCATCGGGCGGGGGCATAATTTGCGGGAGACGACCCAGAATGCCGTCACCCATGCAGAAATGCTTGCCATCCAGGAAGCGTGTGAGCGTATAGGGACGTGGAGACTGGAAGGGGCCGAGCTGTATGTGACATTGGAGCCATGTCCGATGTGTTCGGGAGCCATCATCCTCTCCAGGGTGGAAAAGGTGATCTATGGAGCGAAGGATCCGAAGGCTGGCTGTGTCGGAACCCTCATGAACCTGCTCGATGATGAACGGTTCAATCATCAATGTGTGGTGGTACCGGGTGTGATGGAACAGGAGTGCGGAGGAATGCTTTCTTCTTTCTTCAAGGATTTAAGGGCAAGGAAGAAAGCGGAGAGGAAATTCAAATAATTTACATCACCCATCCGTTGCTTTTTACCTTGAATGCTAGTATACTTAATCTTGCGTCGCTCTTTTGCGGTGCAACTGAATAGTGGTATCAATTTTGCCGTGCTAGGTGGGAAGGTAGCGGTGTCCTGTACTCGCAATCCGCTCTAGCGAGACTGAATTCCTTTCTGAGGCTTGCAATCTGTAGGGTCTGCCTTAAGCAAGTGGTGTCGACGTCTGGGTCCTGCGCAATGGAAATCCATGAACCATGTCAGGTCCGGAAGGAAGCAGCATTAAGTGGAAGCTTCCATGTGCCGCGGGGCTGCCTGGGCTGAGCTAACTACTTAAGTAACGCCTATGGATGCTTGTCGAGGAAAGGTGCACGGCAGTTATTTACATATACAACAACTCATCCCGGAACGGATGGGTTTTTTGTTTATTAAGGACCGAATGGTTTTTGGTCCGGGATTCCTTTGTAAAACCATTTCAAACTCGTTATAATAGACAGGATAGAACATACATAAGAGGGGGGAGTATCTTGGCATATCAAGCATTATATCGTGTGTGGCGACCGCAATCGTTCATCGATGTCGTCGGGCAGCAGCATGTGACGAAAACGTTGCAGAATGCCCTCCTTCAACAGAAGATCTCCCATGCCTACCTCTTCTCCGGACCGCGTGGAACAGGAAAGACGAGTGCTGCCAAGATCCTGGCAAAAGCCGTCAACTGTGAACGTTCTCCCGTAGCGGAGCCTTGCAATGAATGCGATGCCTGCAAAGGGATCACCGATGGATCCATCCCCGATGTGATCGAAATCGATGCCGCGTCCAATAATGGCGTGGAAGAAATCAGGGATATCCGAGACAAGGTGAAGTATTCACCGAACGTCGTCGACTATAAAGTTTACATCATCGATGAAGTCCACATGCTGTCGATCGGTGCCTTCAACGCCCTGTTGAAGACGCTGGAGGAACCACCGAAGCATGTCATCTTCATCCTTGCCACCACAGAGCCCCATAAAATCCCGCTTACGATCATCTCGAGATGTCAGCGCTTCGACTTCAGAAGGATCACGGCAAAGGATATCGTGGGCAGGATGAGTCACATCGCCACGGAGTCCGGTGTCCAGTATGAAGAGAACGCCATGAACATCATCGCGCGTGCAGCGGAAGGCGGCATGCGTGATGCCCTGAGTCTCCTCGATCAGGCCATTTCCTTTAGCCAGGACCAGGTGACCGTTGATGACGCCCTCACAGTGACGGGTGCCGTCTCCCAGGATTACCTGAACCGCCTCGGCAGGGCCATCATGGAGAGGGATGTAGCGACGGCCCTCGGTGCCCTTGAGGAACTTCTTTTCCAAGGAAAGGATCCGGCCCGCTTCGCAGAAGACTTCATTCTGTACTTCCGGGATATGCTCCTTCACCAAACGGCACCGAACCTTGAGGAATCACTCGAGCGTGTGATGCTCGATGATGAATTCAAGGAGCTCGCCGGGCAGATCGAGCCACATCAGATCTATCAGTATATCGACGTGCTGAACCAGGCGGGGCAGGAGATGAAATTCACCAACCATGCCCGCATCTATCTGGAAGTCTCCATTGTGAAGCTCTGTCAGATGGATGCGCCTAAAGCATCGGGCTCTCCCGAAGTCGAAGAGATGATGAAGAAGATCGGCAAGTTGGAAAGAGAACTAGAACAGCTTAAGCAAAACGGTGTGGCGATCCAAGGGGAAGCAAGTGCCCCTCAAGCGGCCAAGAAACCGGTCAGGGCCAAAAAAGGCTTCCGTGTTCCTGCAGGACAGATCCAGGAAGTGCTGAAGTCAGCCACGAAAGAAGACCTGAACAAAATCAAGAGCCGGTGGGGGGATATGGTCGAAACCCTCAATCAGCGCCAGATGCGCTCACAATCCGCCCTTCTCAATGATGCGGAACCGGTAGCGGCAACAAGCGGCTCGTTTGTGTTAAAATTCAAGTATGATATCCACTGTCAGATGGCGATGGAGAACCATGCCTTTACCTCTGCCATTTCTTCGATCCTTGAAGAACTGACGGGCAGCAGCTATGCGGCCATAGGGGTGCCAGAAGATCAGTGGACAGGCATCCGGGAAGATTTCATCCGTCACTCGAAATCAAGTGATCAGGAAGGTCCCGACAAAGAAGAAGACAGCCTGCTGACCGAAGCGGAAAAATTGGTCGGACCCGATTTAATGGAAGTCAATGATTGATTCATTCAAAACATTTTATGGAGGTAATGAACATGCGTGGAATGGGTAATATGCAAAATATGATGAAGCAAATGCAAAAAATGCAAAAGAAGATGGCTGAAGCACAGGAAGAACTCGGCGAAAAGCAAATCGAAGGAACAGCAGGCGGCGGTATGGTCACTGTCATCGTTTCAGGACACAAACAGGTCCTTGACGTGAAGATCAATGAAGAAGTCGTAGATCCCGAAGATATCGATATGCTGCAAGATCTAGTTCTTGCTGCGACGAACGACGCCCTTAAAAAGGCAGAAGAATTAACGAACTCCACGATGGGTCAATTCACAAAAGGAATGAACCTGCCGGGCATGTTCTAGGAGGCTAACCGATGCACTATCCTGAGCCTATATCAAAGCTGATTGACAGCTTTATGAAATTGCCGGGGATCGGGCCGAAAACTGCGGCCCGTCTGGCTTTTTTTGTTCTTAGTATGAAAGAAGACACCGTGCTCGATTTTGCGAAAGCACTCGTGAATGCGAAGCGGAACCTCAGCTACTGCTCCGTCTGCGGTCACATTACCGACCAGGACCCCTGCTATATCTGTGAGGATCAGCGGAGGGACAGAAGCATCCTATGTGTCGTCCAGGACCCGAAGGACGTCATCGCCATGGAGAAGATGAGAGAGTACAACGGCCTTTATCATGTGCTTCATGGAGCCATTTCCCCGATGGATGGGATCGGACCGGAAGATATCAATGTGCCGGACCTGATCAAACGTCTTCAAGACGATGTCATCCAGGAAGTCATCCTTGCCACGAACCCCAACATCGAAGGGGAAGCGACTGCCATGTACATTTCAAGGCTGGTCAAACCTTCAGGTATCCGCATTACCCGGATTGCACATGGACTCCCGGTCGGTGGAGACTTGGAGTATGCGGATGAAGTGACCCTATCCAAAGCCCTCGAGGGAAGAAGAGACGTCTAGAAGGAGTGGATCCAATTGTTTTTCAGAAAGAAGGGCAAGCTGAAAAAAGAGTATGACCAATCCTTATTGAACGTCCTGGATGAAATGAAGGATCAGTGGAACCGGCAGCAGTCCATCGACGAAATGAGCGTCGACTACAGCCTTGGTGCCCAATGTCATACGAAAATCGCAGAAGCGAAATATTTTTTCCTGTTCAAGGAAGCGAAACATCGAAACATCGTCATAAAAAGGTAGACAACCTTCATATCCTTTCTATAACAGGACGATTCGTTCTTTAGAAAGGAGATAAGGTATGAGCCCTGTCATCGTCATTGCAGCCATCAGTGGATTGATCATCCTCCTGCTTGCCACGGGAGTTCCGATCAAGCCGCTGCGATTTGTGGGACAAGTCGCCATTAAAGTGATGATCGGCGCATTGTTTCTGTTTTTCTTGAATGCGTTCGGAAGTAAATACGGCATCCACGTTCCGATCAACCTCGCCACCTCTTCGATCTCAGGGATCCTTGGGATTCCGGGAGTCGTAGGGCTGACGGTCATTCAGATGTGGGTCTTATGAGAAAAGCCGCCTGCTCCAGATTGGAGCAGGCGGCTTTTTGATTATCCACCGAATGACGCAGGCATGACGACGGCAATCACTTCACCTTTGGCGCAAAGCTCCTCGTCAGCGAATACTTCTGTTTCCACCCTGAATTTCTTAGGGTGGATCTCATGGACTGTACCCACCGCCTTTAGTGGAACGTCCTGAGGCGTCGGCTTCATGAAATCAACAGACAAAGAAGCCGTCACGAACCGTGGAGGAATACTCCCGTCCCCGATCGTCCCTCCGTTCTTCTGATGCAGGGTGATAGCGGCGGACCCCGTTCCGTGGCAATCGATGAGGGAGGCGATCACCCCTCCATACACAAAACCGGGTATCGCCGTATGTTTTCGTTCAGGCGTATACACCGTAATGGTTTTCTCTCCTTCCACTCCGGTCCTGAATTTATGCCCCTCTTCATTCAGGCGCCCGCATCCATAGCACCATGCAAAATCATCCTCGTACTCATCCTGTATGGCAGGTTTCTGATTCTCCATCTTTTCCATCCCCTCTCTATCAACACACATTCGAGAAAGGAGGACGGTTCCCTGCTACTGTTAAATAGTTGTAATATTCAGTCAAATAAAGGCGGTTTATGATATACTGAAGAAGTCATGTTGCTCATGATAATAAATGGAAAGATGGTGATGGATTGAAAAAAGGAGAAGTTGTACCGGAATACGGCGGATCGCATACCACATCACTGGAGTGTCCAGAAGATCATCAAGACATGCTGGACATGTTCAGGGTAAGTCGGGAGTTCAAGATGAAATACCGTGGTCTCCTCTATTACTATGGTAAAGACTTTGTCACCTTCAAAAAAGAGAATCGGGTTTCGCCTGGAAGAAACCTATTCCTTGAAGTCATTGCTTCGTATATGACCCTCCACCTCGAAGACGAATGTCCAGACTCTTGGAATGAGTGCCCCTATTCGTTCTGGGAAGAGCTCATCTTCACCTATCTCCCGAGTAAAACGAAAATACTCCAGGAAAAGAACTTCACCCACTTGTTCCTTCATGAACTCCACGCTTTCCTCACTTGGCTTGATGAGCGGGAACACACAGCCCTCTCCCCGAAAGTCCTTCCCTTGATCAAAGAATCCCTCCCGATGCTGAGTCGCTATGAATCATTATTTGCCGACCTCTTTCTACGAAACTATCCAAAGATGCATCAGTCCGATTGGAACTACCGGGCTGATATGGCCGTTGCCGATCAAAAGTGGAATCTCTACGCAGAACATGCGCAGGGTCTGTTTCAAGTTCACTCAATTGAAAAGGAAGGAATCTTGTTCATCGACCTCCTGACGCGCTTTCCTTACTTCATCCGCAATGTGCCGGTCCACCGGATCGATGAAGGGATAGTCATCGCAGGAGCCATAGGAAGAAGAGAGAGAGGAATGGTGTGGGACCTTGTATTCCCTGATGGATTCTTCCCTAAAAGGGGGATCAAATACATCGGAGAAGATCTTGTATACTGATTGATGTCCCTGGTGCGGGTAAGGGTAAAATCATACCTGCGCCGGGGAAATGAAATCTTTTAAATTTAAATTGAAATTAGTATTGACGTAATAGGCTAATAGGTGATATTATATTCCTTGTCGCCAAAACGACATCGAAAAACAACTTAAGAAAAAGCTTGACTCACTGACTGATATCATGGTATATTTAAGAGGTGCTCAAGAGAGCTTAAGTAACATTTGAACCTTGAAAACTGAACAAAACAAGACAAACACGTCAACGTTAATTCTAGATTTATTTTTAAAAGAGCTATTCAAACTTTTTATGGAGAGTTTGATCCTGGCTCAGGACGAACGCTGGCGGCGTGCCTAATACATGCAAGTCGAGCGGATCGATGGGAGCTTGCTCCCTGAGATCAGCGGCGGACGGGTGAGTAACACGTGGGTAACCTGCCTGTAAGACTGGGATAACTCCGGGAAACCGGGGCTAATACCGGATAACACCTACCCCCGCATGGGGGAAGGTTGAAAGGTGGCTTCGGCTATCACTTACAGATGGACCCGCGGCGCATTAGCTAGTTGGTGAGGTAATGGCTCACCAAGGCGACGATGCGTAGCCGACCTGAGAGGGTGATCGGCCACACTGGGACTGAGACACGGCCCAGACTCCTACGGGAGGCAGCAGTAGGGAATCTTCCGCAATGGACGAAAGTCTGACGGAGCAACGCCGCGTGAGTGAAGAAGGTTTTCGGATCGTAAAACTCTGTTGTTAGGGAAGAACAAGTGCCGTTCGAATAGGGCGGCGCCTTGACGGTACCTAACCAGAAAGCCACGGCTAACTACGTGCCAGCAGCCGCGGTAATACGTAGGTGGCAAGCGTTGTCCGGAATTATTGGGCGTAAAGCGCGCGCAGGTGGTTTCTTAAGTCTGATGTGAAAGCCCACGGCTCAACCGTGGAGGGTCATTGGAAACTGGGGAACTTGAGTGCAGAAGAGGAAAGTGGAATTCCAAGTGTAGCGGTGAAATGCGTAGATATTTGGAGGAACACCAGTGGCGAAGGCGACTTTCTGGTCTGTAACTGACACTGAGGCGCGAAAGCGTGGGGAGCAAACAGGATTAGATACCCTGGTAGTCCACGCCGTAAACGATGAGTGCTAAGTGTTAGAGGGTTTCCGCCCTTTAGTGCTGCAGCTAACGCATTAAGCACTCCGCCTGGGGAGTACGGTCGCAAGACTGAAACTCAAAGGAATTGACGGGGGCCCGCACAAGCGGTGGAGCATGTGGTTTAATTCGAAGCAACGCGAAGAACCTTACCAGGTCTTGACATCCTCTGACAACCCTAGAGATAGGGCTTTCCCCTTCGGGGGACAGAGTGACAGGTGGTGCATGGTTGTCGTCAGCTCGTGTCGTGAGATGTTGGGTTAAGTCCCGCAACGAGCGCAACCCTTGATCTTAGTTGCCAGCATTCAGTTGGGCACTCTAAGATGACTGCCGGTGACAAACCGGAGGAAGGTGGGGATGACGTCAAATCATCATGCCCCTTATGACCTGGGCTACACACGTGCTACAATGGACGGTACAAAGGGCTGCAAGACCGCGAGGTTTAGCCAATCCCATAAAACCGTTCTCAGTTCGGATTGTAGGCTGCAACTCGCCTACATGAAGCTGGAATCGCTAGTAATCGCGGATCAGCATGCCGCGGTGAATACGTTCCCGGGCCTTGTACACACCGCCCGTCACACCACGAGAGTTTGTAACACCCGAAGTCGGTGAGGTAACCTTTTGGAGCCAGCCGCCTAAGGTGGGACAGATGATTGGGGTGAAGTCGTAACAAGGTAGCCGTATCGGAAGGTGCGGCTGGATCACCTCCTTTCTAAGGAAGATTTACTTAAAACGTTTGACGACGTCGAAGTTTTGTTCAGTTTTGATGGTTTAACTCATCATTAAGAGTTGGGGGCCTATAGCTCAGCTGGTTAGAGCGCACGCCTGATAAGCGTGAGGTCGGTGGTTCGAGTCCACTTAGGCCCACCATTTCCAATCTCATATCATACGGGGCCTTAGCTCAGCTGGGAGAGCGCCTGCTTTGCACGCAGGAGGTCAGCGGTTCGATCCCGCTAGGCTCCACCAAACATTCTTTCCATCTGTGAAAGAGTGAACATTGTTCTTTGAAAACTAGATAAAGTTTTATTGATAGTCAAGAAATTACCGAGTATCGCCATTTTAGGTTTTTAACCAATTCGGTTAAGTTAATAAGGGCGCACGGTGGATGCCTTGGCACTAGGAGCCGACGAAGGACGGGACTAACACCGATATGCTTCGGGGAGCTGTAAGTGAGCTGATCCGAAGATTTCCGAATGGGGGAACCCACTGTTCGTAATGGAACAGTATCCTTGCTTGAATACATAGAGCATGGAAGGCAGACCCAGGGAACTGAAACATCTAAGTACCTGGAGGAAGAGAAAGCAAATGCGATTCCCTGAGTAGCGGCGAGCGAAACGGGATTAGCCCAAACCAAGAGGCTTGCCTCTTGGGGTTGTAGGACACTCTATACGGAGTTACAAAGGAACGGGGTAGACGAAGAAGTCTGGAAAGGCTCGTCAAAGAAGGTAACAACCCTGTAGTCGAAACTTCGTTCCCTCTTGAGTGGATCCTGAGTACGGCGGGACACGTGAAATCCCGTCGGAAGCTGGGAGGACCATCTCCCAAGGCTAAATACTCCCTAGTGACCGATAGTGAACCAGTACCGTGAGGGAAAGGTGAAAAGCACCCCGGAAGGGGAGTGAAATAGAACCTGAAACCGTGTGCCTACAAGTAGTCAGAGCCCGTTAACGGGTGATGGCGTGCCTTTTGTAGAATGAACCGGCGAGTTACGATCCCATGCAAGGTTAAGTTGAGAAGACGGAGCCGCAGCGAAAGCGAGTCTGAATAGGGCGAATGAGTATGTGGTCGTAGACCCGAAACCAGGTGATCTACCCATGTCCAGGATGAAGTCCAGGTAACACTGGATGGAGGTCCGAACCCACGCACGTTGAAAAGTGCGGGGATGAGGTGTGGGTAGCGGAGAAATTCCAATCGAACCTGGAGATAGCTGGTTCTCTCCGAAATAGCTTTAGGGCTAGCCTCATGTTGTAAGAGTCTTGGAGGTAGAGCACTGTTTGGACTAGGGGCCCTCATCGGGTTACCGAATTCAGACAAACTCCGAATGCCAAAGACTTATCCATGGGAGTCAGACTGCGAGTGATAAGATCCGTAGTCGAAAGGGAAACAGCCCAGACCACCAGCTAAGGTCCCAAAGTATACGTTAAGTGGAAAAGGATGTGGAGTTGCTTAGACAACCAGGATGTTGGCTTAGAAGCAGCCACCATTTAAAGAGTGCGTAATAGCTCACTGGTCGAGTGACTCTGCGCCGAAAATGTACCGGGGCTAAACGTATCACCGAAGCTGTGGATTGACACCGTTTGGTGTCAGTGGTAGGAGAGCGTTCTAAGGACTGCGAAGCTAGACCGTAAGGACTGGTGGAGTGCTTAGAAGTGAGAATGCCGGTATGAGTAGCGAAAGATGGGTGAGAATCCCATCCACCGAATGCCTAAGGTTTCCTGAGGAAGGCTCGTCCGCTCAGGGTTAGTCGGGACCTAAGTCGAGGCCGATAGGCGTAGACGATGGACAACAGGTTGATATTCCTGTACCACCTTTCTTCCATTTGAGCAATGGGGGGACGCAGGAGGATAGGGTAAGCGCACTGCTGGATATGTGCGTCTAAGCAGTTAGGCTGATGATGAGGCAAATCCCATCATCGTGAAGGCTGAGCTGTGATAGCGAGCGAATTATAGTAGCGAAGTTCCTGATTCCACACTGCCAAGAAAAGCCTCTAGCGAGGAAGATGGTGCCCGTACCGCAAACCGACACAGGTAGGCGAGGAGAGAATCCTAAGGTGAGCGAGAGAACTCTCGTTAAGGAACTCGGCAAAATGACCCCGTAACTTCGGGAGAAGGGGTGCTCTGGTAGGGTGCAAGCCCGAGAGAGCCGCAGTGAATAGGCCCAGGCGACTGTTTAGCAAAAACACAGGTCTCTGCGAAGCCGTAAGGCGAAGTATAGGGGCTGACGCCTGCCCGGTGCTGGAAGGTTAAGAGGAGTGCTTAGCGCAAGCGAAGGTGCGAATCGAAGCCCCAGTAAACGGCGGCCGTAACTATAACGGTCCTAAGGTAGCGAAATTCCTTGTCGGGTAAGTTCCGACCCGCACGAAAGGCGTAACGATCTGGGCACTGTCTCAACGAGAGACTCGGTGAAATTATAGTACCTGTGAAGATGCAGGTTACCCGCGACAGGACGGAAAGACCCCGTGGAGCTTTACTGTAGCCTGATATTGAATTTTGGCACAGCTTGTACAGGATAGGTAGGAGCCTTGGAAGCCGGAGCGCTAGCTTCGGTGGAGGCGTCGGTGGGATACTACCCTGGCTGTGTTGACATTCTAACCCGCGCCCCTTATCGGGGTGGGAGACAGTGTCAGGTGGGCAGTTTGACTGGGGCGGTCGCCTCCTAAAGAGTAACGGAGGCGCCCAAAGGTTCCCTCAGAATGGTTGGAAATCATTCGCAGAGTGTAAAGGCACAAGGGAGCTTGACTGCGAGACCTACAAGTCGAGCAGGGACGAAAGTCGGGCTTAGTGATCCGGTGGTTCCGCATGGAAGGGCCATCGCTCAACGGATAAAAGCTACCCCGGGGATAACAGGCTTATCTCCCCCAAGAGTCCACATCGACGGGGAGGTTTGGCACCTCGATGTCGGCTCATCGCATCCTGGGGCTGTAGTCGGTCCCAAGGGTTGGGCTGTTCGCCCATTAAAGCGGTACGCGAGCTGGGTTCAGAACGTCGTGAGACAGTTCGGTCCCTATCCGTCGTGGGCGCAGGAAATTTGAGAGGAGCTGTCCTTAGTACGAGAGGACCGGGATGGACGCACCGCTGGTGTACCAGTTGTCTTGCCAAAGGCATCGCTGGGTAGCTATGTGCGGAAGGGATAAGTGCTGAAAGCATCTAAGCATGAAGCCCCCCTCGAGATGAGATTTCCCATCACTTTATGTGAGTAAGATCCCTGAAAGATGATCAGGTAGATAGGTCAGAGGTGGAAGTGTGGCGACACATGGAGCTGACTGATACTAATCGATCGAGGACTTAACCAAAGTAAGACGAAGGAGGCGCTTCGCGTCTCCCGGACTGGACGATACGCCGGTAATGATTGACTATCAACCCTTTATCTAGTTTTGAAAGAACAATTCTTTCAATGGAATACCTGTCTGGTGACATTGGCGAAGAGGTCACACCCGTTCCCATGCCGAACACGGAAGTTAAGCTCTTCAGCGCCGATGGTAGTTGGGGGATCTCCCCCTGTGAGAGTAGGACGTCGCCAGGCAATATCGAGAAAAGCAGCTCATTTGATGGGTTGCTTTTTTGTTGTGTTTTTTCGTTGGCAGGGGATGTCGGCGGTGATGTTAGCCGTTTGAAATAGGGCGGCTAGAAAGATGTTGATTAGAGAGATATGTGAAAATCGCAGGTTGAAAGGGTTGGTTTGGAGGACCAAATTACGGTTAGAGTATGGGATGAGGCCGGTGATCAAGGGAGCAAGGTCAAAGAGCTTGAATGACCTGTGGGAGTATATGATCAGCCAAGTGGGTTGGACAGAGGCGTTATCTGGAGATGAGGCTAGGGGGGATTCGCGCTTATTTGCGACTTTTTTTCATTCCTTGCGAAGGGGGCGTGATACCTGCGGATAGGGTGCTTTTATCAGTAAAGTTTTTCCAGATAAAGTATTCACTTATGCACCTGACACCATTCGACATTCCTCGCAACATCTTTTTCCCATTTGAAGCATTCAAGGACCCATCGTTCCCTTCCACGCACGAAAATACCTGCGAAATTCAACCATCTACTTGCGACATTTTTGATTTTATTTGTGAAAATCGACTTTTTATTTGCGAAACGTGCCAATGTTCATTTTTCTATTTGCGATCCGACCCCTGTATTTGCGCAAGGCCGTGCATACCTGCGACTTTTCAATCGTAGTTTCAAGTTCGTAAGGGATAAAATTATTACGGCCTAAATCCCAAAAAATCCCATAACTTGACGTTCTGTCTGTGTACAATAAATGAGAAAAATGGTAAGAGGCACTATAAAAAAATAAATTAAAATATCCAATACCTCCCATAACTTGACGCTTTGTCTGTGTACAAAAACCATCGAATATGATAATGGTGTAAACCTCACCGTCGGATCAAATCAGAAATCCCTCTCCATCAACCAGTTCATCCCAAAACTTGACGCTCTGTCCCTGTACAAACAAAAAGAATTATGAAACAGCATTACTCCTCAGAACGCCCAACTTTTTTCAGCCTGTGAACACAGACCAAGCCGGTGATACATAAGATGGAAGTACACCGTGATAATTCAGTTAGTTGAAAAGTTGATAATTGCGTATACAATTCGGCGGTTGGTGGCAGAATAGATGTATGGAGGAGGAGAGCGCTATGAGTAATGTGAATGCGAAGGCGGTTGGTGAATGCTGCATTGTTTGCAGTGAGGAGAGGCGGATCGGCATCCATCTGTATACATCGTTTATATGCTATGAGTGCGAGCGTGAAATGGTGGAGACTGAGACGAGTGATCCTCTTTATAAGCTGTTCGTGCAAAGGTTGAAGAAAGTGAATACTCCAGAAATCTATTCATAGCCGATTTGGTTATGATTTTTTTTTGCCCGGGAAGCTCAGGAAGAATAAGCCTGAGCGCAATGGAGCCTGGATATGATACGATAGATGGATAGAGTGTTGGAAGGGTTAGTGGAAGATGAACGTTGATCAATCAAAGATGCCGCTTGTGCAGGCAATCAATAAACATATAACAAACGACCCGATTTCGTTTCATGTACCGGGTCATAAAAATGGCATCCTTACGGGAAATCCCGCTCAAAAAGGGGACTTGACGGAACTCACGGGTTTGGATGATCTTCACGATGCCGAGGGGCCGATTGCGGAGGCGCAGGCCTTGCTTTCGGATTTGTATGGAAGCACGTCGAGTCATTTTCTTGTGAATGGTAGTACATCAGGGAATATGGCAGCCATCCTGGCTACGTGTACGGCAGGGGATTATGTACTGGTCCAGAGGAATTGTCATAAGTCGGTATGGAATGGAATCAGGCTTGCAGGTGCTGTTCCGGTCCTGCTCGAACCAGAGTGGGAGGAAAAGGGGGAATCCGTTCTTGGTGTCTCGTTAGAAACGGTCAAGGAGGCACTTGAGGCGTTTCCGGGTGCCAAAGCCTGTGTGCTGACCTATCCCACCTATTATGGGTTTACCTATCCCATTGACGGGATCATTGGGGAACTGCACAGGCAGGGGATTCCCTGTATCGTGGATGAAGCGCATGGTGCGCATTTTCAGGCAAGCGATGAGTTTCCCGAGTCGGCACTTGCTCTTGGTGCGGATATCGTCATCCAATCGGCTCATAAGATGCTGCCTGCCATGACGATGGGTTCTTTTTTACATATCAAGGGTTCCAGGGTGGATGAGGTCCGGGTGAAGGAGTATCTCTCCATGCTTCAATCGAGCAGTCCTTCGTATCCCATCATGGCATCCCTCGATTATGCCCGTTCTTATCTTGGGACGATGAAACCGTCCGATGTGGCGAAGGGGTTGGCAGATATCTCCTGGTTCATCTCGGAACTGGAGAGGCTTCATCCGGGACTGAAGGTGATTAGGGCCGATGATCCTCTTAAGGTTCTTGTCAGATTTACCGGATGGTCCGGTTATCGCCTTCAGAAAAAGCTGGAGGAGATAGGTGTTTTTGCAGAGCTTGCCGACCCCAGGCAGGTGTTGCTCATCTTTCCACTGATGAAGGAATCCGTTGACTTTCCTTATGGGGAGGTCCTGGAAAGGGTCAGGGATATGCTTGAAGGGGAAATGGACGCGGAGGAAATGGAAGAGACGTTCATTCCACCGGCACCCATCCGATCCTACAGTCTCTTGTCCATGGGTTGGAAGGAAATGAAGGATCGGGAGGAAGAGGCGGTGTCTCTTCAATCGGCTGAAGGTCGCGTTTCTTCCCAAATGGTCATCCCTTATCCTCCTGGCATCCCCCTGCTCCTGAAAGGTGAAGCTATCACAGATGATGTGATCGGCCGGTTGAAGGAGTATGTGGACATGGGCGCAGCGATCCAGGGGCGCCACGAATTGAAAGAAAAAAAGATTTATGTGTTCAAGGAATTGGAGGAACAATCATGATGAATGGTAGCTTCATAACGGTTGAAGGGCCTGAAGGGGCCGGGAAGTCGACCGTATTGGCCGTGCTGGCAAAACGATTGGAAGAAGATGGCGTACCCGTTGTCATTACCAGGGAGCCTGGTGGCATCAAGATTGCCGAACAGATACGGGAAGTCATTTTACATACGGAGAATACAGAGATGGATGAGCGAACGGAAGCTTTGCTTTATGCCGCTGCAAGGAGGCAGCATCTCGTCGAGAAGGTGCTGCCGGCACTTCGGGAGGGGAAAGTGGTCCTGTGTGACCGCTTCATCGACAGCTCCCTAGCTTATCAAGGGAAGGCCCGGGGAATCGGGATGGATGCCATCGAAGAGATCAATGCGTTTGCCATTGAGGATCATATGCCTGACCTTACCCTTTACTTTGATATCGAGCCTGAGGAAGGGTTGAACCGGATCAATCAGCATAAAGGGAGAGAGGTCAATCGACTCGATCTTGAGTCGGTCGGATTCCACCATAAGGTACGGGAGGGGTATTTGGAACTTGTGAATAAATATCCAAGTCGTATACAAGTGGTCGATGCGAGCCGGAGTGTGACAGCTGTAGCCGATGCGGCGTACGAAATCGTGAAGGGCTTTTTACAGAAACGGACAGTGTAAGAAAGCGTCGTTCAGTGCTATAATAGTAGGAAGTATATGGATGATTGAATGAGAGGATGATTCAGATGAAATTGATTATGGCTGTAGTTCAGGATAAGGATAGCAATAAATTATCAAATGCTCTGCGGGATCATAATTTTCGTTCGACAAAATTGGCAAGCACCGGTGGTTTCCTGAAATCGGGAAATACCACATTCATCATCGGAACGGAAGATATCAGGGTGGATAAAGCCCTTCAAGTAATCAAGGATAACTGTCAGTCCAGGGAACAGATGGTGGCTCCTGTCTCACCGATGGGTGGAAACGCCGATTCATACGTTCCCTATCCGATCGAAGTCGAAGTCGGCGGAGCGACGGTCTTCGTCATGCCGGTTGAGCAATTCCATCAGTTCTAAAAAGGGCGTGTAGGGATGAAGATTAATCAGGACCTGCGGATACCAGTCGATAAGTTGCCGAAGGATCAGCGCCAGGCGGGATCGGCGCAAGCACGCTTTGGTCAGTTGGTACAGCAGCATGATCAGAAGCTGCATATGGAGCAGTTGAATCAACTGCTGTCGACTATCGGAAATGCCGGCACCCGTTTAGGGAGAAGCCGGTCCTTCCGGGATTTGGCCAAATATAAGACGCTAGTGAAAAAGTTCCTCAAGGAAGCGGTGGACTACGGGGTGGAGCTACAGGAATCCCATACGTGGAATCAGTTTGGCGAAGGCAGGAAGCTACGCCTCGTCGAGACCATCGACCAGCACCTGATCGATCTTGCCGAAGCGGTGATGGATCAGGAGAGGCCGTCCATTGATATCCTGGATAAAATCGGGGAAATCAAAGGACTGCTCATCAATCTATACAGGTAAGAGAGTGATTAGGAAATGATGATGGAAGAATTACAACCATTCCAGCCCGTCGTACTTCAAATGCTTCAGAACAGCATCTTGAAGGATCGGGTGGCCCATGCCTATCTGTTCGAAGGGGAAAAGGGGACAAGGAAAAAGGAAATGAGCCTGCTGTTTGCCAAGGCGCTCCTTTGTGAGCGGAAAGTGGACGGACTTGCCTGTGGAGAGTGCTCCAACTGCAGACGGATTGATAATGGGAACCATCCCGATCTCCATTTGCTGGAACCGGATGGCCTTTCCATAAAAAAGGAACAGATCAAAGCGCTGCAGGAGGAATTCTCCAAAACCGGAGTGGAGTCCAAGAAAAAGGTATACATCATTGTGCATTCGGATAAAATGACTGCCAATGCAGCCAATTCCCTTCTGAAGTTCCTCGAAGAGCCCCTTGCTGATACGACGGCCATCCTCGTCACGGAGAACGTGCACCGCATCCTGCCGACCATTCTCTCAAGATGCCAGGTTGTATCCTTCAAGCCCCTTCCGAAAGAGCAGCTTGTCAAGCAGTTGCTGGAAGAAGGAATCGAACCCCAATTCGCATCTTTGGCCGCGAATTTGACCAATCATTATGAGGAAGCTGTAGAATTATGTCGCAATGAGTGGTTTGCACAAGCAAGAATAATAGTGTTAAAATTATATGAAGTCCTTCAGAAAAGTCCCTTCCAAGCGATGGTGAAAGTCCAGGAGGATTTTGTACAGCACTTCAAAGAGAAAGATCAAGTCGATCGCGCACTGGATCTTTTACTTCTGATATATAAAGACTTACTCCATATCCAGCTGGGAAAAGTCGAACAGCTTGTATACCCGGACCAAAAGGAAAACTGGAAATCCAACGCACTTCATGTATCGACGAACCGTCTTTCTACTAATATGACGGCCATACTTGAAGCCAAACGCAAGTTGAACGCCAATATGAATTCGCAGCTGCTGGTAGAACAGCTTATGCTAAAACTGCAGGGGTGATGGTCCTTTGTACGATGTTGTAGGAGTACGCTTTAAAAAAGCGGGGAAAATCTATTATTTCGATCCGGGTCAGCTCGACGTCCATAAGAATTGTTATGTGATCGTGGAGACCGTACGAGGGGTCGAATTCGGTAAAGTAGTTGTTGAACGTAAGTCAGTGGGTGAGAATGACGTTGTGCTTCCCCTTAAAAAAGTCATTCGGATCGCCGATCAAAAAGATCGGTTGATTGTGGACGAGAATAAGTCGTCTGCTGAGGAAGCCTATAATGTCTGCTGTGATAAGATCAATCAGCATCGTCTGGATATGAAGCTGGTTGACGTGGAATATACATTCGACCGCAATAAGGTCATTTTCTACTTCACAGCGGACGGACGCGTGGATTTCCGGGAGCTGGTCAAAGACCTGGCTTCCATCTTCCGTACGCGCATCGAACTTCGTCAGATCGGCGTTCGTGACGAAGCGAAGATGCTCGGTGGGATCGGTCCTTGTGGCCGTATGCTATGCTGCTCGACGTTCCTGGGTGATTTTGAGCCTGTATCGATCAAGATGGCGAAGGATCAAAATCTATCCCTCAACCCTACGAAGATCTCAGGGTTGTGCGGACGCCTGATGTGCTGCCTTAAGTACGAGAACGATGAATACGAGGCGGCCAAGGAAGAACTTCCGGATATGGGGGCTGTGATCAAGACACCTCATGGAAAAGGCAAAGTGGTTGGTCTTAATATTCTTGAGCGTATCCTTCAAGTGGAGATCAAGGAGGAAGAACGCGTTCTTGAATTCACATTAGATGAAATTATGAATGAGAGTGCCGTATCAGTCCAAGCCACAGAGTAACGGGGTGTAGCATTGTGGATAAGAAAGAATTCTTTGATTCAGTCAGTAATATGGAACAACAAATTGATCATTTACATCGTCAATTGGGTGAGCTCAAGGAGTTCCTGGCTGAGATGGTGGAGGAGAATCATTCTTTGAAGCTTGAGAATGAACATTTACGCCGCAGGCTGGAGCAAACGGAGGCCTCATCCGCAGCGGCTGCCGGACAAGCGCAAGCAATGGAACGAGCAGGAGAAGGGGAGAAGGCACTGGATATCGGGGAAGGTTACGATAACCTTGCCCGCCTGTATCAGGAAGGCTTCCACATCTGCAATATCCATTTCGGCAGTCCGCGCAAGGATGAAGATTGTCTGTTCTGCCTTTCCTTTTTAAATAAAAAATAGGCAGGAAGAGAACGAAGGACTGATTCCTAACCGGATTGGTCCTTTTTCTTGATGTAAAACAGGAGGAACGCATGCTTGAACTAAAAGATGATGAACGATTGGATTACTTATTGGCAGAAGATATGAGGATCATCCAGAGTCCCTCGGTGTTTTCATTTTCCCTGGATGCCGTCCTCCTTGCCCACTTCACCTACCTTCCACTCCAAAGGGGGAAGATCGTCGACCTCTGTTCGGGAAACGGGATCATTCCCCTTCTGATGGGAGCGAGGACGAATGTACCCATCACGGGAGTGGAGATTCAGGAAAGGCTCCATGATATGGCGACGCGGAGCATCAGGTACAACAAGCTCGATGATCAGATTGAGATGAAGCTCGGGGACGTGAAAGAGATCGGTAATCTTCTTCATCACTCCCATTTTGATGTCGTCACATGCAATCCACCGTATTTCGAGACCCCTGCAGAGGACAAACGGAATGAGAACGAGCACTTTGCGATTGCGAGGCACGAGATACTCTGTACCCTCGAAGACACGATAGAGGCTGCCGCCTTTGTGTTGAAACAGCGCGGGAAAGCGGCCTTCGTCCATAGACCGGGACGGTTGCTGGATATTCTTTCTCTGATGAGGAAGCATAGACTCGAGCCGAAGAGATTGCGATTCGTCTATCCGAAGGCCGGGCGTGAAGCCAATACGATCCTGGTGGAGGGGATCAAGGACGGCAAGCCCGACCTGAAGATCCTGCCACCGCTATATGTATACGATGAACATGGAGAGTACACCGAAGAAGTGAGGGAGATGCTCTTCGGGAAGGGAGGCAACAAGGATGAACCAACAGAAAAGCTTTGAAGACGGTCAGACAGGGAGCCTGTACCTCGTCCCGACTCCAATCGGAAACCTGGAAGACATGACGTTCCGGGCAATCAGGATGATGAAGGAAGCGACGGTCATCGCCGCCGAGGATACGCGGAATACGAAGAAGCTCTGTAATTATTTCGAAATTCAGACCCCGATCGTCAGCTACCATGAACATAATAAGGAAGCAAGTGGCCCGAAGCTGATTGAACGGATGAAAGACGGGGAGACCGTAGCCCTTGTAAGCGATGCGGGTATGCCGTCTATCTCAGATCCCGGATATGAGCTTGTACAGCTGGCAATCGAAGAAGGAGTGGCTGTCATTCCGCTTCCGGGTGCCAATGCTGCCCTCACTGCGCTTATCGCTTCCGGACTCGCTCCACAGCCATTTTACTTCTATGGCTTCCTGCATCGGGGGAAGAAGGATAAGAGGAACGAGCTGGAGGAACTGAAGCAGATCGAAAGCACGTTCATCCTTTATGAATCACCGCACAGGTTAAAAGAAACCCTCAAGGAGCTTCACACCTCTCTTGGTAACCGTCAAATCGTGGTCTGCCGTGAGCTGACGAAGAAGTTCGAGGAATTCATCAGGGGCTCTCTTGAAGAAGTGATGGAATGGGCTCAGGACGGAGAAGTACGCGGGGAGTTCTGCCTGCTGATCGAAGGCCGGCCTCCGGGTGAAAAGGTTGCCGAGGAAGAATGGTGGACATCCCTTCCGGTGAAAGAGCATGTCGAGCATTACATGGAGAAGGAAGGCGCTTCTTCAAAAGACGCAATCAAGAAAGTGTCACTGGAGCGCTCCCTTCCGAAGCGTGATGTGTATCAAGCGTACCATGTAGAATAACTGGGAATAAGAAAAGGACTGGCCACGGGCCAGTCCTTTTTATAACGACAATTATTTTGTAGTAAGGGCGTTTTGAATTTCTTTAAGAAGGATATCCGCACCTTCGCGGCTAAGGATGAGTTTGCCATCAGCTAGTTTGATGTTGTCATCGGATACTTCACCAGTGATTTGGCAAGTCATGCTTGGTTTGTATTTCTTAAGGATGATTCTTTCGTCATCAACGTAGATCTCAAGAGCGTCTTTCTCAGCAATGCCTAGTGTACGACGCAATTCGATAGGAATAACCACACGACCAAGTTCATCAACTTTTCTTACAATACCTGTAGATTTCATAGTAAATCTCCTCCATTAAATAGAAATGAATGTATATCTCTCTGTAGTTCGTCAATATTCGACAAATTTCTTTTACTGCTATTATCATACCAACGATTTGGTAACACGTCAACAAATTAATCTGTAAAAAATTACGAATTTATGGATATTCAAATGTTGTTATAACAACATTATCGGAACCTTGTAAAAAAATGTATTACCAATTAAACATTATTGTAATAAGTGTAACGAATCAGAATATTGTCGAATTTCATTTGAGAACAGTGATTATTCGACTTATTTCGACATGAATCACCCTTTGTTTCGACATGGTTTGAGGGGATTCCGCTATAGTTGCAGAAACCAGCATTTTTAGGTATATTTTGATGAGATAAGCGGTTAAGATGATAAGAAGAAAATGGAATTACATAACAATTATACCACTGTAGACCTTTCGGCTGGAATGGGCTATTTGTGGGGGTCGTTTTTATCTAGGAAAAGGTTTTTTAGGAGAGCGGATCGGTCAAATCCTTGAGAGATGCTGGATGGTCGATTTGTGACAGAAATGAAAACATTGCTTCAGATGAAGAGGTTCATCGGGCATGAGGATAACGAGGAGGAATTATGGTGGAAGAGAAATTGAATACCTTCTATTTAACAACACCGATTTACTATCCAAGTGGAAATCTACATATTGGACATGCGTATACGACCGTGGCGGGGGATGCCATGGCCCGATACAAACGGATGCGTGGATTCGATGTGATGTATTTGACCGGGACGGATGAGCACGGACAAAAGATCCAGCGCAAAGCGGAAGAAAAGGGAATCACCCCGCAGGCCTATGTGGATGAAATCGTCAGCGGCATCAAGGACCTTTGGGGTAAACTCGACATCTCTTACGACGACTTCATCCGTACGACGGAAACGCGTCATAAGGAAATCGTCGAGAAGATCTTTACCCGCCTGTTGGAACAAGGTGATATCTACCTTGACCAATACGAAGGCTGGTACTGTACACCGTGTGAATCATTCTTCACGGAAAGACAACTTGTGGACGGGAACTGTCCTGACTGTGGCCGTCCCGTTGAAAAAGTAAAGGAAGAATCCTACTTCTTCAAGATGAGCAAATACGTGGATCGTCTTCTGGCTTATTATGAAGAAAATCCGGAATTCATCCAGCCAGAGTCCAGGAAGAATGAAATGGTCAATAACTTCATTAAGCCGGGCCTCGAAGACCTTGCCGTTTCCCGTACGACCTTCGATTGGGGCGTAAAAGTGCCGGGTGATCCGAAACATGTCATTTATGTATGGATCGATGCTCTTTCGAACTACATCACCGCCCTTGGATATGGAACGGAAAATGATCAGAAGTACCAAAAATACTGGCCTGCAGATGTTCATCTTGTCGGAAAGGAAATCGTCCGTTTCCACACCATCTACTGGCCGATCATGCTTATGGCGCTCGAGCTGCCGCTGCCGAAAAAAGTCTTTGCCCATGGCTGGCTGCTCATGAAGGATGGGAAAATGTCCAAGTCGAAAGGGAATGTCGTGGATCCTGTGACACTCATCGATCGTTATGGACTGGACTCCCTCCGCTATTATCTTCTCAGGGAAGTACCGTTCGGTTCAGATGGCGTCTTCACGCCTGAAGGATTCGTGGAGCGAATCAATTTCGACCTTGCCAATGATCTAGGGAACCTGTTGAATCGTACAGTTGCCATGATCAATAAATACTTTGACGGCGTCATCCCGAGCTATGCAGGACCTCGTGGCGAGTACGACAAGCAGCTTGCCGATATGGGCCTTGCTACCGTGAAGAAATACGAAGAAGCGATGGAGAACATGGAGTTCTCGGTTGCTCTTTCAAGTCTGTGGCAGTTTGTCAGCCGCACGAACAAATACATTGATGAAACACAGCCTTGGGCCCTTGCGAAGGATGAAGAAAAACGCGAAGATCTTGGCAGTGTAATGAGTCACCTTGCAGAATCATTACGACGTGTCGCCGTTCTCTTACAGCCGTTCTTGACGCGTACACCGAAGAATATCTTCGAGCAGTTGAATCTGCATGATGAAGCTCTTCAAACGTGGGCAAGCCTTGAAACATTCGGCGTGATTCCTGCCGGTACTGAAGTGGTGAAGAAAGGGGAGCCGATCTTCCCGCGCCTTGACCTTGCCGAAGAAGTGGCCTTCATCAAAGAAAAGATGCAGGGGTCAGCGCCTGCTACAGAGGAAAAACCATCCGTGGAGGAATCCGACGAAATCGCCATTGATGATTTCATGAAAGTGGACCTCCGTGTTGCTCAGGTGACGGCTGCTGAACCGGTGAAAAAAACCGATAAGCTGCTCAAGATTCAACTTGATCTCGGATATGAGAAACGACAAGTTGTTTCGGGCATTGCCAAGTTCTACTCTCCGGAAGATCTGGTCGGTCGGAAGGTGATCTGTGTCACCAATCTGAAACCGGTCAAACTCCGTGGGGAATTGTCACAGGGAATGATTCTTGCCGGAGAGGAAAACGGCATCCTTTCTCTTGCAACCGTCGATCAAACCCTTGCCAATGGAGCGCGGGTGAAATAAGAAAGGAAAGGGGTGTTCCACGTGGAACACCCTTTTCTTCTTTTATTATAGTAAGAAAATGATTTTGAATGCGATTTGTATGAATCAACTGTATTGAGAGAAGATAAAGCTATCGCTAATAAAGCAATTTGTTACTTCATTATGTAATGGCGCTTTCCGTTTCCCCTGTAGATCCAATAGACCTATAAACAAATCATTTTAGATTTCCGTTGGCTTTATATACAATGTGTGAAGGACAAAAAGCAACATAAATTACTAAAAACCAACCAATATAACCATAATATGTAACGCAATTGTTACAATTCTGAGAAGCTTGTCATGATTTTTTATATTAAACTAATCTCACACAAGGAGTGTTTAACATGCTATTTGACACACATGTCCACTTGAATGCAGAGCAATTCGATGAAGATGTAGAGGAGGTCATAGCACGGGCAAAAGAGGCTGGGGTTGAGAACATGGTCGTAGTCGGATTTGACCGGCCGACGATCGAAAGGGCAATGGAGCTTGTTGAAACCTATGATTTTCTTTATGCAAGTGTAGGGTGGCACCCTGTGGATGCCATCGATATGAAGGACGAAGATCTTGATTGGATCGAAGAATGGACAAAGCATCCGAAGGTCGTGGCTTTAGGTGAAATGGGTCTCGATTATCACTGGGATAAATCACCGGAGGATGTGCAAAAGGACGTGTTCAGAAGGCAGATCCGTCTGGCTAAGAAAGTGAAGCTGCCGATCATCATACATAATCGCGAAGCCACACAGGACATCGTCGATATCCTCAAGGAAGAAGAGGCTTCTGAAGTGGGCGGAATCATGCACTGCTTCAGCGGAAGTCCGGAAGTGGCGAAGGAATGTGTGGATATGAATTTCTATATATCATTAGGAGGTCCTGTCACCTTCAAGAATGCGCGCAAGCCGAAGGAAGTGGCAAAGGAGATCCCTCTCGAGAAACTGTTGGTGGAAACCGATTGTCCGTATCTTGCACCGCATCCCAACAGGGGCAAGCGGAACGAACCGGCCTATGTGAGGCTTGTGGCTGAGCAGATCGCCGAGCTGAAAGAAATCTCCATCGAAGAGGTGGAAGCAGCTACAACCCGCAACGCAAAGAAATTATTCAACATTAATTGACAAAAGCTGTTGTCGATTTGGGGGAGAGCTTGTCCGGTAGGGCTACAATAACAAAAAGTTCTACAAAGGAAAGTCCATACATAGGATAACCTTGTCGACAACTCTCCCTTTCCTTTTTTCCTTTCTTTTTGCATAATATGTTTTGTGTTCCCTTAATTTCAACATTTTGCTAGATTAAGAAAAAAGAAGTACAGGTTGACAGTCTTTGGATTACTCTATATAATCACTCCGAGAAAAGGAGGCGTTTTTCATGAATGAGAAAAACATGAAAAGCCTGTTTTCCAAGTCTTTGAGTCGAGGGAAATGGATCGTGACGGTTGCAACGATCGTTACCAGTGCAGCGATCTTCGGAATTCTTTTTTATGAAGGTTCGAAGAAGGCGGTCGCATTGACCCTGGACGGCGAGCAAAAAGAGATAAGAACGCATGCAAATACAATTCAAGATATATTAGAAGAATTAGATGTTTCAAATCGCTCTGAAGACTATTTGTATCCCTCGGGAGATACAAAGGTATCCAATAATATGAAAATAGTATGGGAACCGGCTAAACAGGTAGATGTGACAGTGGGAGATCAGAACAAGAAGGTCTGGACGACAGCTGACACGGTAAAGGATTTACTCTCTGAACAGGATATTGAATTAGGGGAGCACGACGAGATTCAACCGGATGTATCAGAGAAGATTGACGGGAACACGAAGGTAAAGATTGATACCGCATTTGCCCTGTCCCTTGTAGACGGCGGGAAAAAGAAAAAGGTATGGTCTACTTCGACTACGGTCGCTGACTTTTTAAAGCAACAGGGAATCACACTCAAGAAAACAGACCGAGTTGAACCAGAATTAGACACAGTCATTGGGGAAAAAGATGTCGTAAATGTTGTTCGAGTTGAAAAAGTCACCGATGTAGTGGAAGAGGCAACAGATTTTACGGTTGTTTCCAAAAAAGATGCCGATCTTGAAAACGGCCAGGAGAAGGTTGTTCAAGAAGGGAAAAAAGGGAAGAAAGAAAAGAAATTCGAGATCGTGAAGGAGAATGGAAAAGAAGTCTCCCGAAAGCTGATCAGTGAAAAAACCGTCAAAGAAAGCCAGGATAAGATTGTCAGTGTCGGTACGAAGAAGCTGGTAGCCCAGGTTTCACGAGGTAAATCGACGGCTGCAGCCAAGCCTGTCAGCACTAGTACCACCAGCACCAAGGAAGAGCCGAGCGGCGGCAAGGAATTCTATGTGAGCTCTACTGCTTATACGGCTTCTTGTAATGGATGCTCGGGCCATACGGCTTCAGGTATGAACCTGAAAGCAAATCCGAATGCGAAAGTGATTGCCGTTGATCCATCCGTCATTCCTCTGGGCACGAAGGTATATGTAGAGGGATATGGATTTGCGGTCGCTGCTGATACAGGCGGTGCCATCAAAGGCAACAAAATCGATGTGTTCTATTCAGATCATGCCGATGCCTATCGCTGGGGCCGGAAAACGGTGAAAGTGAAGATCTTGGATTAAGGCAGGGGAATTCTCCTGCTTTTTTTTCATTTTTATCAGAAGAAGGTATAATGGTCGTTAGGTATTCAATCTATAAGACGGGTGAGACCCGGAAAAAGTTTCAACGACTTTGGAGGAAATATGAAAATTAAAGAAATCATCGTGGTGGAAGGGAAGGATGACACGGTCGCGATCCGTCGCTCCGTGGATGCAGATACCATTGAAACGAATGGATCTGCCGTTTCTCCCGTAACCATTGAAAAAATAAAGCATGCACATGAAAAGCGAGGTGTCATCATCTTCACGGATCCCGATTTCCCCGGGGAGCGAATCCGGAAGATCGTCAGCGATGCCGTACCCGGCTGCAAGCATGCCTTCATCCATAAGAAGGATGCCCTTCCGAAGGCGGGAAGGGGAATAGGCGTGGAGCATGCAAGCCCTGAAGCAATCAGGGAGGCCCTGAAAGAGGCTCAAGTCATTCAAGAAGACCAGGAAGAGCTGATCACACAGGAAGACCTCATCGACGCGGGACTGATCGGCAGTGCCAAATCAAAGGATCGCCGGATCGCCCTTGGTGAGAAGCTCAGAATCGGTTACACTAATGGGAAACAATTGCACAAGCGTCTGCGGATGTTCAATATTCAAAGGGAAGAATTCAAGAAGGCATTAATGGAGATCATTCAGGAGGAAGAGCATGCATAAAGATATAGCGACACCCATACGAACGAAGGAAATCTTGGAGAAGCACGGGTTCTCATTCAAAAAGAGTCTAGGACAGAACTTTTTGATTGATCCGAATATCCTCCGTAATATCACCGACCATGCAGGTTTATCCAAAGAGACGGCGGCAATCGAGATCGGACCCGGGATCGGGGCTTTGACGGAGCATCTTGCCCGGACTTCCGGGAAGGTGGTTGCATTTGAAATCGACCAGCGCCTGATCCCGATTCTTGAAGACACCCTTTCTCCTTATGACAATGTGACGATCGTGAACCAGGATGTGCTGGAAGCGGATGTGGCATCGATCATCGAGACAGAACTCGCTGGATATGAAGATATCATGGTCGTGGCAAACCTCCCATATTACGTCACGACGCCGATCATCTTGAAGCTGTTGATGGAGCGCCTGCCGATCCACGGGATCTGCGTGATGCTCCAGAAGGAAGTAGGGGACCGTATATCGGCCCGTCCCGGGACAAAGGCCTATGGCTCCCTCTCCATCGCGATTCAGTACTATACGGAGGCAGAGATGGTCATGACCGTGCCGAAGTCTGTCTTCATGCCGCAGCCGAACGTCGATTCAGCTGTCATCAGATTGACGAAGCGGAGCGTCCCTCCCGTCCAGGTACAGGATGAAGACTTCCTTTTCACGGTTTCCCGTGCTTCCTTTGCCCAGCGCAGGAAGACCATCCTGAACAACCTGACAAGTCAGCTTCCACAAGGAAAAGAAAAGAAAGATCTTATCCTGGAGGCCCTGTCGAAAGCAGGCGTCGATCCGACTCGCCGGGGGGAAACCCTTTCCATTGAAGAATTCGGGAACCTCAGTGACGCATTACTACCTGATTTTAAAGAATAACGAACGAAGAGCCCGGCTTTGTCCGGTCTCTTTTTCTTTTCCTTTTCCTGGGACGCTGACACAGATCAATGGTGGGCTGCATAGGGTAAGTAAAGGAATCTGCAGGATAGACATCGGCAGACCTGAGTCTTGATCGTCTATGGGAGTGACGGATATGAATATCGAAATCAATGATGTCGTCGGCCGGCTATCGTATCAGTGTGATATATTATTCCGCGTGATCGATATCCGTATGGTGAATGACCAAAAAACGGCGATGCTATACGGGGAAGATTATCGATTGATAGCGGATGCTCCTTTTCACGACCTGAAGAAGATGGATCCGAGGGAACGGGACCGGATCACCAGGGAATTCCGCAACCTGGAGGAGCAATCATTCGACTTGTTCAAGCAGGATATCGAACTCCTCAAACATAAGCAGGAATACAGAGTGACCAATGCCTACAGGGAGGACTATAACTACTTCCAGGTTCCAGGGAAGGTCCTTCACCTCGATGGGGACCCCAGTTACTTAAGAAAATGCCTCGATCTGTACGAAAAGATCGGCGTGCCCGTCAAGGGGATACACTGCAGTGAAACCGAGATGCCGAACCGTATCGGTCCTCTGATTGATAAATACAGGCCGAATATCATCGTCCTCACCGGACATGATGCGTATACCAAATCAAAAGGCGGTAAGGGCGAAATCAATGCCTATAGGCACTCCAAGTATTTTGTGGAGGCCGTCAAGGAAGCGAGGAGGAAATCTCCCCACCTTGATCAACTAGTCATCTTTGCAGGGGCCTGCCAGTCCCATTTTGAGTCCCTCATCCATGCTGGGGCCAACTTCGCAAGCTCTCCTTCCAGGGTGAATATCCATGCCCTCGACCCCGTCTATATTGTGGCGAAGATCTGCTTTACGGGTTTCAAGGACTCGGTCAACGTGTGGGATGTGATCCGCAACACGCTCACGGGAGAAAAGGGCCTTGGGGGGATCGAGACTAGAGGGGTGCTCCGGACGGGAATGCCATTTAAGATTACCGACGATCTATGAAGAGACAGTGAGATCTTACAAGGGGATTGTAAGGTCTTTTTGTGTGCTTGTACATCCCGAAATAGCTTAGGAATAAGGGTTTTGGACGAGGTCTACATAATTTTTCAACTTCTGGGGAAAGGTAGGGGTGTAGAAAAAACGTACTTTTTGTTGAATAAAATATGTTGACAGGTATTCATGGTTCTTGTTAAAATAATAAATTTATTTGACTGAAATTACATAATGTGTTATACTTATCTTTAGTGAGGTGGAAGCGAAATGCCAAAAACATTAGCCGACATTAAAAGGTCCCTTGATTCCAATCTGGGGAAACGATTAATGCTCAAAGCAAACGGTGGACGTCGCAAAACGATTGAGCGTTCAGGCGTTCTTGCCGAAACGTATCCTTCAGTGTTCGTGGTTCAGCTCGATCAAGAAGAGAATGCGTTTGAAAGAGTTTCTTACAGCTATGCAGATGTTCTCACTGAGACAGTTCAACTAACATTTTATGATGAAGCAGCAGGAAATATCATCTTTAGCCAGCAGTAGACAACTCGTTTACTGCTTTTTTATTTGTCAAAAATTCCAATTGGTGCAAACTCCCTTCGTATCCGACTGGGTACATGCACATACTAAGCCCAGGTGGATCTTGAAGGAGGATGACTATGGCTAAACGAAAAGGTGTCATGTCTGATCAATTGAAGGCAGAACTGGCCAAAGATCTTGGATTTTATGATGTCGTGGAACGTGAAGGCTGGGGCGGTATTTCTTCACGGGATGCCGGCAACATGGTGAAGCGTGCAGTAGAACTCGCAAGCCAGCAGCTGACATCAAGGGATCAGTCGTAGTCTAGCCGACTTTTATTATTTACCGAAGGAGCCTTCCTGTTCAACGGGGGGCTCCTTTCCTTTAAACGGCCCATCGTGATAAAATTACTTACTGCTTTGATGTAAAACACTCGTTATAATTAGTGTATGATACAATATAGAGCAAAGAGATTGGTAAGAAGGTGATGATATGAGGTTATCAGTAAAGGCGCCTGCAAAGATCAACCTGTCTTTGGATGTGTTACATAAGCGGCCGGACGGTTACCATGAAGTTGAAATGGTCATGACGACGATCGATCTTGCGGATCGAATTGAACTGGTGGATCTGTCAGAAGATAAAATTACAATTCTTTCGCATAATCGGTTTGTTCCGGATGACGGACGGAATCTTGCTTATCAGGCTGCCCAGTTGTTAAAGAAGAGGTTCAATATCAAAAAGGGTGTGGCCATCACCATCGATAAGGTGATTCCTGTGGCAGCAGGACTGGCAGGTGGCAGTAGCGATGCAGCCGCCACGCTGAAAGGTCTGAACGAGCTGTGGGGCCTTGGATTGAGCATGGACGAGCTTGCGGATCTTGGGGCTGAAATCGGCTCTGACGTTTCGTTTTGTGTTTACGGGGGAACGGCGCTTGCATCGGGACGAGGGGAGAAGATCCGACATCTTCCATCCCCGCCGAACTGTTGGGTCATCCTGGCCAAGCCGACGATCGGTGTATCTACAGCAGATGTTTACAAAAATCTGGATGTAAAAAACCTGAAGCACCCGGATACAGAAGCGATGATCAAAGCGTTGGAAAATGAGAGCTACCATGGGATTTGTGATCATCTCAGCAATGTTTTGGAATCTGTCACATTAAATATGTATCCAGAAGTGGCGCATATTAAAGAGCAAATGGAGCGCTTCGGTGCCGATTCGGTATTGATGAGTGGAAGCGGTCCGACGGTATATGGATTGGTGCAGTATGAATCGAGGGTCCACCGGATCTATAATGGCCTTCGCGGCTTTTGTGATCAGGTGTTCGCGGTCAGGATGCTTGGTGAATAAGAGGTCCTTGCCTAAATCCGTATAATAATGATATATTTACATTACATTATTCGGATTCGGGAGGTTTCTTTAGTGAAGTTTAAACGAAGTGAGCGATTAATCGACATGACCCATTACATGTTGGATCGTCCTCATCAGCTTGTCCCTTTGACTTTTTTCTCTGAGCGGTACGGTTCAGCCAAGTCTTCCATCAGTGAAGACCTGACCATTATCAAGGAGACATTCGAGGGGCGCGGGGTAGGCACGGTCCAGACGGTTCCAGGGGCAGCGGGCGGAGTGAAATATATCCCCAAGGTGAATACGGAGGAAGCAAAGGCGATCGTCAGTGAGCTTTGCGAACATATGGAAAGTTCAGATCGCCTCCTGCCGGGGGGATATTTGTTCATGACCGATCTTCTGGGAAATCCTCAGCTGATGAAGAAGGTAGGGAAAATGCTCGCTTCTGCATTCGCTGAAAAGGAAATCGATGTCATCATGACGGTGGCGACCAAAGGGATTCCCATCGCCAATGCCATTGCATCGTTCCTGAACGTGCCTGTTGTGATCGTCCGTCGCGACAGCCGCGTAACGGAAGGGTCCACTGTGAGCATCAATTACGTGTCGGGGTCTTCAAAGCGGATCCAATCCATGGTCCTTTCGAAGCGAAGCTTGAAGGAAGGATCAAAGGTCTTGGTCGTCGATGATTTCATGAAGGCCGGTGGTACGGTCAATGGAATGAAGAATCTGCTGGAGGAATTCTCTGCCACCCTGTCGGGGATCGGGGTCCTTGTCGAATCGGACACATTGGACGAACGACTGGTGGATGACTATGTTTCCATCCTGAAGCTGTCGGAAGTCAATGAACGGGATAAACAGATCTCGTTGACGGAGGGGAATTACTTTCAGTCAGGGGTCACGTTTTTACCATAAAGACATGAGGAGGAATACCAATGCGTACAGTTTCAACGAATCAGGCACCTGCAGCCATCGGACCATACTCTCAGGGAATCGTGGTGAATAATCTGTTCTACAGTTCAGGGCAGATCCCATTGACTCCGGAAGGGATGATGGTAGAAGGAGACGTGCAGGCGCAGACACATCAAGTGTTCCGCAATCTCCAAGCCGTGCTGAAAGAAGCCGATGCAAGCCTTGAATCCGTCGTGAAGGCGACCGTATTCATCAAGAACATGGATGATTTCGGAGCAATCAATGAAGTGTACGGAGAGTATTTCAGCTCTCATAAACCGGCCAGGTCCTGTGTGGAGGTAGCAAAGCTGCCGAAGGACGCACTGGTGGAAATCGAAGTCATCGCACTCGTGAAGTAACGCTTCACGGGTGTTTTTTTATGAGGGCAAGTGTGCAAGCGGTACCATTTCAAAAGAAGACTAGTTCCTTTGAAATAGAAAAATACGGATAATAAAATAAAATTTTGAAAAAAATATGATCTTTAAGAAGGAATATTCAAAAAAATGTTGAATACATACAGTAGATTTCATCTAGGGAAAAGGTGGTGAACAGAATGGAAGTGACAGACGTAAGATTACGCCGTGTTAACACCGATGGCCGAATGAGAGCGATTGCATCTATCACGTTGGATAATGAATTTGTCGTACACGACATCCGTGTGATCGATGGGAACAATGGCTTATTTGTGGCAATGCCAAGTAAGCGCACTCCTGATGGGGAATTCCGAGATATCGCCCACCCGATTAATTCAGGTACCCGAGGTAAGATCCAAGATGCTGTTTTAGAAGAGTATCATCGTCTAGGTGAGTTAGAAGAAGTAGAACTGGAAGAAGCGGGGGCTTCTTAAGAATTGAATGCATCTAGAGCCTACTACTATGTAAGGCTCTTTTTTTATGTGCGAGGGTTTTTGTTTCGCTTACCTTATACCCTCTATCGGGAGGCGAAAACCTGTTTTTGTGAACTTTTTTAAAAATATGGGTGATTGTGCAGCTGGAGAGGTTTGGTATGGATGAATCGCTTTCAATTTTCAGGGTGACATTTTTCCTCTTCCATGCAAGCATCCTCTCCTTTAACAAATATATGTACTTTTAGAGGAATCCTTGAAATGGGTGAGTTTTTAGGATATATTCGTTATGGATAAAAAGGTTATTGGAGGATCCGAGATGACAAATAGATATGCCGTTATTTTAGCTGCCGGTCAGGGGACCCGGATGAAGTCCAAGCTATATAAAGTGCTTCATCAGGTGTGCGGGAAGCCTATGGTTGAGCATGTGGTCGATCATATTTCCACATTGAACGTGGAAAAGACGGTCACGGTCGTCGGCCATGGTGCAGAGCTCGTCAAGTCCCATCTTGAAGGGAAGAGTGACTTTGCCCTGCAGGCTGAGCAGCTGGGAACGGCTCATGCGGTAAGGCAGTCGGAAGATGTGTTAGGGAATCTGGAAGGCACTACTTTAGTCGTATGCGGAGATACTCCCCTCATCAAGGGTGAGACGATGGAAGCGCTGGTTGCACATCATGAAGGTCTCGGCGCGAAGGCGACCATCCTTACAGGGCATACGGAAGCTCCGGATGGATATGGACGTATCATCCGTAATGATCAAGGATTGGTCGAGCGGATCGTCGAGCATAAAGATGCGACAGACGAAGAGCTACGCGTGAAGGAGATCAATACGGGAACGTACTGCTTTGACAATAAAGCTCTTTTCGAGGCTTTGACGAAGGTATCGAATGATAATGTCCAAGGGGAATATTACCTCCCGGATGTGATTGAGATCCTCAAGGCCGAAGGAGAGATTGTCAGCGCATATCAAACAGGCGATTTCGCTGAAACGCTGGGTGTGAATGATCGAGTGGCCTTAGCACAGGCCGAGATCACCATGCAAGGGCGCATCAACGAATTTCATATGAGAAATGGTGTAACCATCAAAGATCCAAAAAATACGTACATTGATTCAGATATTACGATAGGGAGAGATACGGTCATCCTGCCAGGGACGGTGCTCAAGGGGAACACGGTCATCGGTGAGGATGCAGTGGTCGGACCGAATACGGAAGTGAAGGATTGCACAATTGGCGATCGCACTGTCCTGAGACAATCCGTCGCACACGATAGTTTCATAGGAGCAGATGTCCAGGTCGGTCCATTCGCTCATATCCGACCGGCTTCAAACATCGGCGATGAAGTGAAGATCGGAAACTTTGTCGAGATTAAAAAGGCTTCATTCGGAAAAGGAAGCAAAGCGTCCCATCTCAGCTACATCGGCGATGCCGAGGTAGGCAGTGACGTGAATCTCGGCTGTGGCTCCATCACAGTGAACTATGACGGGAAGAATAAATTCCTCACCAAAATCGAAGATGGTGTATTCGTAGGCTGCAACTCGAACCTCGTGGCACCGGTGACGATCGGACAGGGCGCCTATGTGGCTGCCGGGTCGACCATCACGGAAGACGTACCGGGTGAGGCACTCTCTATCGCAAGAGCACGCCAGGTAAACAAAGAAAATTATGCTCAAAATCTAAATCATAAGAAATAATTGGAGGTCCACCATGCCAAACTCTTATACTAATTCGAAGCTTAAAATATTCTCTCTTAATTCCAACTACCATTTAGCGAAGGAAATCGCTGATGAAGTAGGCGTGGAACTCGGTAAATCATCTGTTAAGCGATTCAGCGATGGGGAAATCCAGATCAATATCGAAGAAAGCATCCGTGGCTGTGATGTATTCGTCATCCAATCGACTTGCGAACCGGTGAACGAAAACCTCATGGAACTTCTGATCATGGTGGATGCCCTTAAACGTGCGTCTGCTAAAACAATCAGCATCGTTATGCCATACTACGGTTATGCCCGTCAGGACCGTAAAGCACGTGCCCGTGAGCCAATCACGGCGAAGCTTGTGGCGAACCTGCTTGAAACGGCTGGAGCAGACCGCGTCATCACACTTGATCTTCATGCTCCACAGATTCAAGGATTCTTCGATATCCTCATCGATCACCTTATGGGTGTTCCGATTCTTGCGGATTATTTCGAGAAGAGAGACTTCAATCGTGATGACCTCGTGATCGTATCCCCTGACCACGGAGGAGTGACACGTGCCCGTAAGCTTGCAGAAAGACTCAAAGCACCAATCGCCATCATCGACAAACGCCGTCCGCGTCCAAACGTAGCGGAAGTCATGAATATTGTCGGGAATATCGATGGTAAAGTGGCTATCCTCATCGATGACATCATCGATACGGCTGGAACCATCACCCTGGCAGCCAACGCCCTTGTGGAAAATGGAGCGAAGGAAGTATATGCATGCTGTACGCATCCTGTCCTTTCAGGTCCTGCCATCGAGCGCATTGATAACTCCATGATCAAAGAACTTGTTGTCACGAACTCCATTCCTCTCGGAGACGAGAAAAAGATCGGTAAAATCAAACAGCTTTCCGTTGCACCGCTCATCAGTGAAGCGATCATCCGCGTCTATGAGCAGCAATCTGTCAGCACGTTGTTCGATTGATGTTTTGAAAGGATCCCCCAGAATCACTGGGGGATCTTTTTGCGTTTTTAACGAAAAAGCTCAAACGGCCATAAGCCTTGATATGCGGGCATCCTTCCCGTTCCTCGAAAGGGATCGGACTGCGATCATGTTTAAATCGATACTGATTGGGGAAACAAATAAATATAGAATTTTTCATCTAAACGAATTTGGGAAGGTGTTGGATAACTTATGGCAACAGAATTGAAAGCAACCAAACGTAAAGACTTCAAACGTTCTTCACTAACGGAACTACGACATAAAGGAAGCATCCCTGCAGTAGTGTACGGGTATAAAACGGATAATACGGCCATCGAGGTCGACGCGATTACATTCATCAAGACGATTCGCGAAGTTGGACGCAACGGGATCATCTCCCTTAATGTGGACGGCAGCAAACAAAACGTCATCCTGAACGATTATCAACAGGATCATCTCAAGGATGCCGTCACTCACGTGGACTTCCTGGCAGTAAACATGTCACAGGAAATTGACGCTGACGTACGCATCGATCTATCGGGTGAATCGGCAGGAGTGAAAGAAGGCGGAGTCCTTCAGCAACCACTGTATGAGGTATCAGTTTCAGCTAAACCATCTGATATCCCAGACAGCATCGAAGTCGATATCGCCGGACTGCAAATCGGTGATACCGTCACGATCGGTGATATCCGTGATCAATATAACTTCACCATCAACGATGAAGACGAAACAACCATTGCTTCCGTTCTTGCATCGCGTCAAGAGGAAGATATTGATTCCGGTGAGAAGCAGGAAGAAGATTCTCCTGAAAGCGAAGAAGGCGGAGAGTCCAATACCTCTTCAGAAAACGGATCCGAAGAAGAATAATTTAACGTTTTACAGCGTAACCTTTTGCAGGTTACGCTTTTTGCGTTATTCTATTGATATAAGGTCAAAACGAGGTGTAAAAAATGAAATTGATAGTAGGATTAGGAAACCCGGGAGCGCGCTTTGATCAAACGCGTCATAATATCGGGTTCGACATTATAGATGCCCTTGCAGACAACCTGGGCACCCCCCTTGATCAGTCGAAGTTCAAGGGAGTCTATGGGGTTCACCGGCATAATGGAGAGAAGATCGTCCTTCTCAAGCCCCTTACGTTCATGAATCTTTCAGGTGAAAGCATCGTTCCCCTGATGGATTACTTCGACATTGCCAACGAAGACCTCCTCGTCATCTATGATGATCTGGACCTGCCAGTCGGTAAGATCCGCCTCCGGCAAAAAGGGAGCGCCGGCGGTCATAATGGGATCAAATCCACGATTGCCCATCTCGGTTCTCAGAACTTCAACCGGATCCGAGTCGGGATCGATCGACCGACAAACGGGATGAGCGTCCCTGATTACGTGCTCGGGAAGTTCTCCAAGGAAGATCAGGTTGAGCTCGACAAAGTCATCACTTCCAGCGTGGAAGCATGTAAAACATGGTTTGAAAAACCGTTCATCGAAGTGATGAATCACTTCAACTGATGAATGAATACTTCCTTCCAAAGCCGTTCATACTAATGGGTAATGAAAGGTTTGGAGGGAAGGAAATTTGGCTATTCACTATCAGTGCCGGCATTGCGGTACAAAGGTCGGGACCCTTGCCCACGCATGCAACTCGGAAACCCTTGGTCTTGATCGGCTGTCGGATGAGGAGAGGCTGCACATGATCCATTACCGGAATGACGGTGATATCGAGATTAAAACCATTTGTGAAGACTGTCAGGAAAGCCTTGAGCGGTATCCTGACTATCATGGGTTGGACCATATCATCCAGTAAGACGCTTTGGTGAAGAACCAAAGCATTTTTCTGTTTAAATATGAAAGAGCGATCATATATATAGATTGAAACACGGGGAGGAGCGTACTCTTGAAAGGAATTCTAACATATGTCCATCAGAGCGAAGAAGTCCAGTCCCTGATCACAGGGATCGAGGAACGTCTTTCAGAGCAGCTTGTGGCAGGACTTTCGGGTTCTTCCAGAAGCGCTTATATAGCAGATGTCTATCTGCAGACGAAGCGGTCGACGATCGTTGTCACACATAATCTGTTCCAAGCACAGAAAATCTATGAGGATCTGGTGCAGTTCCTTAGTGAGGACGAAGTCTATCTGTATTCAGCCAACGAACTGATTGCAGCTGAACTGAGCGTGGCGAGCCCGGAACTCAGGGCCCAGAGAATCGAAGTGCTGAACAAGCTTTCCCAGCGTCAGAACGGGGTGTACATCGTCCCGGTATCAGGCTTGAGAAAGATCCTGCCACCGATGGACCTGTGGATCAAGAACCAGATCCGTTTCAACGTCGGTGAAGACATCGATCTGGATGAGATCTTGAATCAGCTTGTCCAGATGGGCTATCAGCGCGCAGGCATGGTGAGCACGCCGGGTGAATTCAGTCTCAGGGGAGGAATCGTCGATATTTTCCCTTTGACATCACAGCATCCGGTTCGAATTGAATTATTCGATACGGAAATTGATTCCATCCGCATGTTCTCAGTGGAGGATCAGCGGTCCATCGACAAACTTAAGACGGTCGATATCGGACCTGCCACAGAGGTTCTTCTTACCTATCAGAACATCGAGCGGCTGATCGGAGAAATCAATAAAGGTCTATCTAAAAGCTTGAAAAAGATCAAGTCTGCAGGCGTCAAAGAAAAGATGACGGAATATATCGGTCATGAAGTCGGGCAGCTGGAGAACGGTCAGGTGCCGGAACAGATTTTCAAGTATCTGTCCCTCGCCTATGAAACGCCTGCTAGTCTATTAGATTATCTGCCTGAAGACGGCGTCCTCTTCTTCGATGAGTACAGCCGTGTGCAGGAGATGAGCGAGTCCCTTGAGAAAGAGGAAGCCGAATGGTATACCTCGTTGCTTTCCGAAGGGCAGATTATCCATGACATGGTCGTGTCGCATCCTTTTGCATCCCTTGTATCCAATGCGAAACGATCAAAGGTGTATTTCTCCCTGTTCCTTCGTCAAATACCGAATACGAGCCCTCAGAACATCTTCAATGTATCCACCAAGCCCATGCAGAACTTCCACGGGCAGATGAATGTGTTGAAAGCGGAGCTCGACCGGTGGAAAAAAGGAAAGTATACCGTCGTTCTCTTGGGACCGGATGAAGAGCGTGTGAAAAAGCTTCAGCGCGTACTGGATGATTATCAGATCGAAATTGCATTCGTAAAAGACGGCGGCACCCTTCTTAACGGAAAAGTCCAGATGATCAATGGAAGCTTGACGAACGGCTTTGAACTTCCTCTGCAGAAGCTTGCCGTCATCACGGAAGAGGAGCTCTTCAATAAGCGCACGCAGAAAAAGCCGAGAAGGCAGAAAATGTCCAATGCCGAGCGGATCAAGAGTTATTCCGAGCTGAAGGTGGGAGACCTTGTCGTCCATGTGAATCACGGGATCGGGAAGTATTTAGGTATAGAAACGCTTGAGATCAACGGTGTTCACAAGGACTATCTCCACCTGAAATACCAGGGCAGTGATAAGCTCTATGTCCCAGTCGATCAAATCGATCTGGTCCAGAAATATGTTGCCTCGGAGAATAAAGATCCGAAGCTGTACAAACTTGGCGGGAACGAATGGAAGAAGGTTAAATCAAAGGTTGCTTCTTCCGTACAGGATATTGCCGATGATCTCATCAAGCTTTATGCCGAAAGGGAAGCGGCGAAGGGATACGCCTTCTCACCTGACGGGGACATGCAGAGAGAGTTTGAAATTGCCTTCCCATACGAGGAAACCGAAGATCAGCTCAGGTCGATCCATGAAATCAAACTGGATATGGAGCGGGAGCGCCCCATGGACCGCCTCCTGTGCGGGGATGTCGGATACGGGAAGACCGAAGTTGCAATCCGTGCGGCCTTCAAGGCCATTGCCGACGGGAAGCAGGTCGCCCTCCTTGTACCGACCACGATCCTTGCTCAGCAGCATTATGAAACCATCAAGGAACGATTCCAGGACTTCCCGGTGGAGATCAGCCTCTTGAGCCGATTCCGTACGCGGAAGCAGCAACAGGAGACCACGAAAGGCCTGAAAGATGGCACGGTCGATATCGTCGTCGGTACCCACAGGCTCTTATCGAAGGATATTCAATACCGCGACCTTGGCCTTCTCATCATCGATGAAGAACAACGATTCGGCGTCACACATAAAGAAAAGATCAAACAGCTGAAAACCAATATCGATGTACTGACACTCACGGCGACACCGATACCGCGTACCCTTCACATGTCCATGCTCGGAGTGAGGGATCTCTCCGTCATTGAAACGCCGCCTGAGAACCGTTTTCCTGTCCAGACCTATGTGATGGAGTACAACGGCGCCCTCATCAAAGAGGCGATCGAACGTGAGATGGCACGTAATGGTCAAGTATACTTCCTGTACAACCGCGTCGAGGATATCGAGCGGAAGGCAGACGAAATCTCGATGCTGGTACCGGATGCCAGGGTGGCGTATGCCCACGGCCAGATGTCAGAAAATGAACTGGAAGCCGTGATCCTCGGCTTCCTGGCAGGGGAATACGACGTCCTCGTCACGACGACGATCATCGAGACAGGGGTCGACATACCGAACGTCAATACCCTCATCGTCTTTGATGCGGATCGAATGGGTCTCTCCCAGCTCTATCAATTGAGGGGGCGTGTCGGAAGGTCGAACCGCGTGGCATACTCGTACTTTACTTACCGCAAGGACAAAGTCCTGACAGAGGTAGCGGAGAAGAGGCTTCAGGCCATCAAGGAATTCACGGAACTCGGGTCTGGGTTCAAGATCGCCATGCGCGATCTGACCATCCGGGGAGCGGGGAATCTGCTCGGAGCCCAGCAGCATGGGTTCATTGATTCCGTCGGTTTCGATCTGTATTCCCAGATGCTCAAAGAAGCGATCGAGGAGCGTAAAGGTGATCGTCCTAAGCAACCGGAAGCCTCACTTGAGGTCGATCTTGATCTTGATGCATACATTCCGGACACCTACATCAAGGACGGCCATCAAAAGATTGAAATGTATAAACGGTTCCGTGCCCTTTCTTCCCTTAAAGAAGTTGAGGAACTGGAAGAAGAGATCCTTGACCGGTTCGGGGAATATCCTGAAGAAGTGGGCTATCTGTTCCTGATATCGGAAATGAAGGTCTATGCGAGGAATACAAGGCTCGACAGCGTCAAGCAGGATAAGAAGAGCGTGAACATCTTCATGTCGCCTGAAGGTACGGCGGCCATTGATGGATCGAAGGTATTCGACATCTGTTCGAAACATGGAAGGGTCGTAGGACTCGGCATGGAAGGGTCCAAACTCAAGATCTCCATCAATACCACAAGACTGAAAGCAGACAAATGGTTCAATATGGCATATGACATTGTGAAGAATTTGGACCAGGCTTTGAAAACGGAAGTTCATGAAGCCTGACCAATCTTAATAATTGTCATAGAAAACATATACAGTGCCGGTTTTCCTTACCAATCGTTATGATAATGTAACTCAAATGTAAATGCGCTCGTAGTTTGATTTTACTATGATAAGGGTATTAGTATTAATGCAGCTGCCATTGATGGAAAAAGATACCTCTATTAGCATTTAAGAGAAATGACAGAAATAATAACTGATTGTGTATAGAACTTCTAAGTTGTAAGATACTAAACTCAATTACGGTAGAGCGGCTTCAATCGCTTTACCCTATAAAATCATCTGATGAAAGTGAGGCAGCTATAGATGAAGGCAACTGGTATTGTTCGTCGTATTGATGATTTAGGTCGTGTAGTCATCCCGAAAGAAATCCGCAGGACCTTGAGGATCCGTGAAGGAGATCCCCTTGAGATCTTCGTCGATCGCGACGGCGAAGTCATCTTGAAGAAATACTCTCCGATCTCGGAGCTTGGAGACTTTGCGAAAGAGTATGGTGAAGCATTGTATGACAGTCTCGGAAGTGCGGTATTGATCTGCGACCGTGACGCCGTCATCGCCATCTCAGGAGCATCCAAGAAGGAATACCTCAATAAGAATGTCGGTGAACTCATCGAGAAGGTGATGGAGGACCGCGCATCCCTCCTTCACACCCAGCAGGGACAAGCCGAGCTTGTTGACGGCCACGGGGAAGATCTTTCTTCCTACACCATCGCCCCGATCGTTGCCAATGGCGACCCAATCGGTGCAGTGGCGATCTTCTCTAAAGATCGCACGGTTGGTGAAGTGGAACATAAAGCGGTTGAAACGGCAGCCAGCTTCTTGGCAAGACAGATGGAGCAATAATATTTTCATGGGAGCGGCTCTTAGCCGCTCTTTCTTTTTTTGTTGATAGTGGAATTCATCCCGCTACTTTCATTTGTGGTAAACTATTTTTAAGAAATCCCACGCTTCGATCATTGGGAATATGCAGGGTTCCTTCATGGAAGGAAGCCTTTGAAAGGCAGAGATTTCATTGGGTCATACATACTCCTCCAAAGGATTTCTGAAGGGTGCGATGATCCTCACCATGGCGGCACTTGTGACAAAGTTATTGAGCGCCGTCTATCGGATCCCTTTTCAGAATATCGTAGGAGATATTGGGTTTTATATTTATCAGCAGGTGTATCCTTTTTACGGGATTGCCCTTGCCCTCTCCACTTATGGATTCCCTGTGATCATCTCAAAAATGGTGGCAGAGAAGGTCGACAGGGGTGATCAGGAAGGGGCAAAGAAGGTGGCGGCCACCTCATTCATCTTCCTCCTCCTCGTGGGAGTGATCTGGTTTGTTGCCGTCTATGCAGGCGCCGATATGATTTCGACCTGGATGGGGGATCCTCAGCTGGCCCCTTTGATCCGTGTCATATCCTTATCCTTCTTGCTACTGGCCCCATTATCGGTCCTCAGGGGGTACCATCAGGGGAAGGAGCAGATGGTACCTACGGCGGTCAGTCAGGTGGCTGAGCAAAGTATCCGTGTCGTGACCATCCTGGTGTCGTCCACTGTCCTTCTTGCCAAGGGGGATTCTCTCTACGCTGCCGGACAGGGGGCGCTATTCGGCTCGATTACGGGAGGGCTTGGTGCCGTGATTGTCCTGGTTTTATTTACGGCAGCGAAACAGGAAGGGTTGTTTACCGGCATTTCTTTTTTCCCTAAAGGGTTCAGAGGGATCTGGACGGCCCTCATGAAAGATGGAACAGCCATCTGTGTGAGCGCCATGCTCCTCGTCCTTCTTCAGTTTGTCGACTCCCTGAATGTATATGCACTGTTGACTACACACGGGGTGGGAGAGGAAGCTGCGAAGACCCTTAAAGGTGTCTATGACCGTGGACAGCCCTTCATACAGCTTGGGACCGTTGCGGCCACCTCCATCTCGCTGACGATCGTTCCCCTGGTCACCACGGCTTACCTGAAAGGGAAGCAGGAGCTCGTAAGGGACTACAGTCAGCTTGCGTTGAAGATCAGTATCCTTATCGGTTTTGCGGCAACGCTCGGACTCGTGAATATCATGGTGCCCACGAATACGATGCTGTTTGAGAATGCAGACGGATCCAGCGTATTGTCGGTGTTTTCCCTATCGATTTTCTTCAGCTGTCTGATCCTTACGTTTTCAGGCATCCTGCAGGGGATCGGAAGGATTTATTTCCCCGCAGCCATCATCATTGGCGGGATCCCGATCAAATACCTCCTGAATATGCTCCTTATCCCTATGTTCGGTGTCATGGGTGCATCACTCTCGACGGTTCTTACATTGGGATTGATCACGATCGGGCTTGTGTGGAAGATGAAGCGATTATTCGGAATCAGCTTGATCACCCCGTCATTTTATAAGAGCCTTTTTATCAGCGGTGCAGGGATGACCCTCGTCCTGCAGGGCCTGTTGCTTGGCTACAGGTGGCTCATGACAAACGGGGCGCATGAGCGGATGACCTCGGCGCTCTTCGCCCTTGTCGGTGTGGCAGTGGGGGCGGGGGTGTTTCTCTTCTTATTCCTAAGAGCGGGGCATCTATCAGAAGAAGAAATCAGCTTTTTGCCATTCGGCAGTAAAATGAACCGGTTGAAGAAAGGCCTTCAGCCCCGGTATAGAAAGTAGTGAATGCAATTGAGCCATACCATAACAGTCATCGGACTCGGTGCAGGGGATTTAGATCAGATCCCTTTGGGTGTATATAAACTGTTGAAAAACGAACATCATCTATTCCTCCGTACAAAGGAACATCCTGTCGTGAAGGAATTGGAATCGGAAGGGATGACCTATACATCCTTCGATTCCGTATACGAAAAGCACGAGCGCTTTGAAGCGGTATACGAGGAGATCGTTCAGGAGCTTGTGGCCGCTTCCAAGGAGCATTCAGTCCTGTATGCGGTTCCGGGACATCCCCTTGTAGCGGAGAAGACCGTCCAGCTGCTCCTTGAGCTCCAAGACAATGGAGAAGCGGAGGTCGTGATCGGAGGGGGACAAAGCTTCCTGGATGCCCTGTTTGCTTCCGTCGGCGCCGATCCCATCGATGGCTTCCAGCTTCTTGACGGGACGAGCCTAAGCGTCCACGATATCCAGATGACCCAACAACTCATCATCGGTCAGGTGTACGACGGCTTCATCGCGTCGGAAGTGAAACTGACACTCATGGAGCTCTATCCATATGATTTCGAAGTCATGCTGGTAACGGCGGCTGGCAGCTCAGATGAGAAAGTGGAGCGACTCCCTCTCGTCGAGCTTGATCGTGTTGCACAGCTGAGCAATCTTACGAGCCTGTATGTACCTGCAGTAAAAGATCGCTCACAGCGATACAAGCAGTACAGCGCCCTGAGGGAGATCATTTCGACTTTGAGGGGACCGGACGGCTGTCCATGGGACCGGGAGCAGACCCATCAGTCACTGAAGAAATATCTGATTGAAGAAACATATGAGCTCTTGGAAGCGATTGATGAGGATGATATCGATCATATGGTTGAAGAATTGGGTGACGTCCTCCTCCAGGTCCTCCTTCATGCCCAGATCGGGGAAGATGAAGGCATGTTCAATATGGAGGAAGTAATGGAAGGACTATCATCCAAAATGGTTCGCCGGCATCCTCACGTATTCGGTGATGTCGAGGTCGGGGATTCGGCAGAAGTGAAAGCGAACTGGGCAGAGATCAAGAAGCAGGAGAAAGGCGGACAGAGTCAGCCACCGCTTCTAAAAGGTGTCGCCAAAGGAGCACCTGCTCTTATGAAGGCCTATGAATATCAGAAAAAGGCAGCAGGTGTCGGCTTTGATTGGGACAACGTCAAAGGTGCCTGGGAAAAAGTGTGGGAAGAACTGAAGGAATTTGAACAGGAAGCCGAGAATGGAAGTGAACAGGACCGGAAGCAGGAATTCGGTGACGTCCTATTCGCCCTCGTGAATGTATCAAGATTTTACCGCATTCACCCTGAAGAGGCCCTGTCCATGACCAATTCAAAGTTCTATCGTCGCTTCTCCCACGTGGAAGAGCGCGTGAACCAATCTGGAAAACCATTCGAAGATCATTCCCTTGAAGAGCTGGATGCATTTTGGGATGAAGCGAAGAATGAATCACATTAATGGCTGTAAAGCCGTAAAAGGAGAGAATGAGAATGGCAACCACCATGAGGCTGGATAAGTTTTTGAAGGTATCACGTTTGATCAAACGGAGGACCCTCGCCAAAGAAGTGGCCGACCAGGGGAGGATCTCCATCAATGGGACCCAGGCCAAAGCAAGCTCCAATGTAAAAGTCGGGGATGAGCTCAGTGTGAGGTTTGGGCAAAAGGTCATGAGGGTAAAGATTGAAAGGCTTTTGGAGACGACTAAGAAAGAAGAAGCAAGCGGCCTGTATACGGTCCTGTCTGAAGAAAGGGTCAACCAGGAGGAAGAGTGACCCCTGTTTTGGTTCTAATTCCATCATCCACACCATAACATGGTACAAAGCTTGTACTATGGGATGTGAGGGATGAAGATGAATCAATATCATGATGGCAATAAAGAAAAGGCAGTCTTTCAGGAACACGATGTCATGATGAGGGGACGCAAACTCCTCGATATCACGGGAGTCAAGCAGGTTGAGAGCTTTGATAATGAAGAGTTCCTCCTTGAGACGGTCATGGGTTTTTTATCCGTCCGTGGACAGAACCTTCAGATGAAGAACCTCGATGTGGATAAGGGGATCGTCTCGATCAAAGGGAAGGTGTTCGACCTCGTCTATCTTGATGAACAAAGCGGGGAGAAAGCTAAAGGTTTCTTTAGCAAGCTGTTTCGATGACACTCACCACCCAATTCTATACGATGCTCTCCATGATCGGCATGGGGGCATTATTCGGGGCGTCCCTGGACACGTACCATCGATTTCTTAACAGGAGCCAGCGGAAGCGCTGGTTCGTCTTTATCAATGATGTCATGTTCTGGGTCCTGCAGGCTCTCGCCATGTTCTACATTTTATTCGTCGTCAACTTCGGAGAGATCAGGGTGTACATATTCGTGGCCCTGCTCTGCGGATTCGCAGCGTATCAGGCGCTTTTCAAGACGTTGTATACAAATCTGCTGGAGAAGCTCATCCTCTTCACGATCTCCTTTTACCGCTTCTTGGTGAAGATATGGCAAAAGCTCATCTATTCACCGGTGAAATGGATCATTTTTATGATCCTGGCAGTGGTTCTCTGGATACTGAAAACGGTATATGCCGTCATCCGATTCGTATTCAGGACAGCATGGCGGATCGTATACGGGGTACTGAAGGTCGCATTGGCTCCGATCTGGTGGATATTTCGAACAATTTGGAAACTATTGCCGAACCATCTTACAAAAAGAGTCGATAAGTTATATAATAAAATGGCAGGAATTATGAAGTCCAATGGCAAAAAAGTATATACATGGATCCGGAAATGGACCATTAAAAAAAATAAAAAATGACCGCATCGGGGAAAGGGAGGTTTGGAAATGGGAAGAAACGTCACTCCGATGGAGAATGAATATGTCCGCCAGCAGGAAAACAAACATAAAGCATCCTCTAAAAGAAAAAAACGTTTAGTCCGCCGTCTTTCCGTGTTCTTCGTCTTAGCAATCGCCATCACAGGATTTATGGTCTCGACGCTCATTTCCAGGGCTCAGGTGCTTGAAGACAAGAAAGCAGAAAAGGTGCAGCTGGAGAAAAACCTTGACGCACTGAAGGAAAAACAAACGGCATTGGAAGAAGAAATCGTGAAGTTGAATGATGATGATTATATCGCCAAACTGGCCAGGCGTGATTATTTCCTATCGGATAATGGAGAGATTATCTTTAATATCCCTGAATCTGGAAAGGATAAAGAGAACTAAAGGAGAGGTGTCTTATTGACACTCTTTTTTTTAATTGGCTATAATATAGAGTAGGTTTATCTAACATTCTAAGGAGGAGCATTTCTTTTATGTCAATTGAAGTAGGCAGCAAGTTACAGGGTAAGGTAACAGGAATTACAAATTTCGGAGCGTTCGTGGAATTAGCAGAAGGTACGACAGGTCTGGTTCACATCAGTGAAGTAGCCGACAATTATGTCAAAGACATCAACGAGCACCTTAAAGTTGGAGACGAAGTGACAGTTAAGGTTATCAACGTTGAGAAAGATGGAAAGATCGGCTTGTCCATCCGTAAAGCTAAAGAACAACCACAACGCCCACAGCGCCCGCAACGTCCTCAACGCCCACGCAACAACAAACCGGCTGACACCCGTACGAAGGAAAACTTCGAACAAAAGATGGCGCGCTTCTTGAAAGACAGCGAAGACCGCTTATCTTCATTGAAAAAAAATACAGAGTCTCGCCGTGGTGGAAGGGGAGCGAAAAAAGGATAACTTGCTGTCTATTAATCCATATAGCAGGTCCTCATGCAGATGCATTCAATGAATGTATCTGTTTTTTTATTGTTTTTCATACAGGTGCATACAAAAAAGGACCACTTCGATTGAAGTGGTCCTTCTGTATGATGACCCGTACGGGATTCGAACCCGTGTTACCGCCGTGAAAGGGCGGTGTCTTAACCGCTTGACCAACGGGCCTCAAAGATATGGTAGCGGCGGAGGGGATCGAACCCCCGACCTCACGGGTATGAACCGTACGCTCTAGCCAGCTGAGCTACACCGCCATTTAGTGGCCTTTAAGGCACAAAAACTATAATACCCACAAAGAAATGCAAAGTCAATACTATTTCATAAATAATTTGTCAAAACGCGGTTGAGCCTGATAGGAGTTGGATTTGAGGATGAAAAGGGAAAAATCACCGATTTATTTTCTGAATATTTTACCACTTCGTCCGGAAACACGTCGAAACTTTTTGGGTATACATTCCCTCATTCTGACAAAGTTCTGAGCATGTCCCATTTATACTAGTAAAAAAAGTTATGGGGAGTGTTTGTTACATGGGGAAAGCTGATCAAACAATCATCGAACCTGTTCAGAACGTAGACATCGAACAAACGAGGGTCGAGATGTCCAAAGGGATCAAATCGATTTATTCGAAGCTGGAGTGGCTCTTCATTGAAAAGGGACTGGCTCTGTTTGTGATCGGCTTTTTACTTGGGAGAGCCTTGATCCTCTCTCATCTTACACCATTTGCCCTGCCGTTCTTTGCAGCTGTCTATCTTGTCCGAAGGGAAAAATCGCCCATCGCGCTCATGGGGCTGCTGGCCGGAGCTGTCACCTTATCCTTCTCCAGTATCAGTTATACGTTCGCAACGGCGATAATATTCCTCCTTGCGTTCCGGCTGACGCAAAAATTCCACCAGAATGATATGAAGATCGTATCCTTTTACGTTCTCTTTTCCGTCGCTTTCGTCAAGCTCGGCTTTGATTACGTCCAGCAGGGGCAGGTGCTCACCCTCTATAACGGGGTCATGGCTCTCATCGAAGCGTTCCTTGCTTTCCTCCTTACCTATATCTTCATCCAAAGCGTCCCGTTCGTCACCGTTCAAAGGAGAAGGAGGTCCCTGAAGACGGAGGAAGTCGTCAGCCTGATCATCCTTCTTGCGTCCATCATGACCGGAACGATCGGATGGGCTTTCCAGGGGCTTTCTGTGGAGCATATCCTTTCCCGGTATCTTGTCCTTCTATTCTCCTTTGTTGCAGGAGCGACAGTAGGCTCTACGGTTGGCGTCGTCACAGGGCTTGTATTCAGCCTGGCCAGCGTGGCAAGCTTTCAACAAATGAGCCTCCTTGCATTTGCGGGCCTTCTCGGAGGCTTGATGAAGGAAGGGAAGAAATTCGGTGCTGCCATCGGGTTGCTCATTGCCACCCTGCTTATGGGGATGTACGGGGATAACAGTATGGTACTGACGACCACCCTTTATGAGTCGGGGGTGGCGATCGTGCTTTTATTTCTTACGCCCCAGAGCCTGGTCAAGCGAATCGCCAAGCACATACCGGGTACGGCCGAGTACCATCAGGAGCAGCAGGGCTATATGCGCAAGGTGCGGGACGTGACGGCAAGCCGCGTCACGCAGTTCTCCTCTGTCTTCCAGGCGCTATCGAATAGCTTTCAGCAGGTGGAAGAGAAGATGAAAATGGAAGAAGTCGAGGATAAAGAGTTTGACTATTTCCTCAGCAATGTCACGGAGAAGACGTGCCAGACCTGCTTCAAGAAGGATCAGTGCTGGGCGAGGAATTTTGATAAAACCTACAATATGATGAAAGAGGTCATGACTGAATACGACCAGGGCAGGGTACCCCTGTCTTCCCGATTATCACGAGAGGTGGAGAAGCACTGTACAAGGGAGAAAAAGCTGAAAGAAACCATTTATCAGGAGTTGACGTTCTATCAGGCCAATCTGAAGCTGAAGAAGCAGGTGCAGGAAAGCAGGAAGCTCGTGGCCGATCAGCTTCTCGGCGTCTCGGAAGTCATGGGCAACTTTGCGAAAGAAATCCAGCGGGAGAGGGAGAACCATTATCTGCAGGAAGAGCAGATCCTTGCGAGCATCGGCGAGTTCGGTATTGAAATCGATCATATTGAAATCTATAACCTTGAACAGGGCAACGTCGATATCGATATGGTGATCCCGTACTCTGGGGGGCACGGTGAAGGGGAAAAGTTGATTGCACCGATGCTGTCGGATATCCTTGGTGAAAACATCGTCGTCCAAAAAGAGGACTGTTCCCAATTCCCTAATGGACAGTGCCATGTCACCTTCCAATCAGCGAAGAAATTCGTAGTGGACACAGGTGTGTCCCATGCAGCCAAAGGGGGAGGTCTGGTCTCGGGAGACAGCTATTCCATGATCGAGCTCGGCAGGGGGAAATATGCCGTGGCCATAAGCGATGGGATGGGCAATGGGGAACGGGCACATTATGAAAGCAATGAGACCCTGAGACTGCTTAAGAAGATCCTCGAGTCGGGGATTGAAGAGCAGGTGGCCATCAAGTCGATCAACTCGATTCTGTCACTGCGGACCAATGACGAGATCTTCTCCACCCTGGACCTGGCCATGATCGACCTTCAGAACGCTTCGTCCCGTTTCCTTAAGATCGGTTCGACACCGAGCTTCATCAAAAGGAATGACCAGATCATGAAGATCGAAGCGAGCAACCTTCCCATGGGGATGCTGCAGCAGGACTTCGATGTGGATGTCGTCTCCGAGCAGTTGAAGGCGGGAGACCTTTTGATCATGATGAGCGACGGGGCATTTGAAGGACCGAAGCACGTAGAGAACTATGACGTATGGATGAAACGGAAGATTAAAGAACTACAGACGGATGATCCTCAGGAAGTGGCCGATCTCCTCATGGAAGAAGTCATCCGGTCGAGCTCGGGTATGATCGATGACGACATGACGATCGTGGTCTCCACGATCAAACATAATATTCCGAAATGGTCATCGATCCCGATCCAGAAGAGCAGGCAGAAGAAGCAGATCTCCTGAGAAAGGTTCACGGAACCGCCATAAAAAGAGAAGAAAGTAGTTCACTAGAGTATAAATCCCTCTCCATTCGGCGATGCTGATAGCAACTATGAAGGAGGAGGAGACTCTTATGAAAGCAGGTACACTTCGTCAGATTCTATTGATCACGGATGGATGCTCCAATCAGGGGGAAGACCCCATTGCCATGGCCGCGTTAGCAAAGGAACAGGGGATCTCCGTCAATGTCATCGGCGTCATGGACAATGACGTCATCGATCAAAATGGAATGGTGGAGATCGAGGGCATCGCTCTATCAGGAGGAGGGGTCAGTCAGGTCGTTTATGCCCAGCAACTTTCCCAAACCGTCCAGATGGTCACGCGGAAGGCGATGACCCAGACGCTCCAGGGTGTCATCAATAAAGAGCTGAAGTCGATCCTCGGGAAATCGGCCTCCATGGAGGAGCTCCCACCGGAACAGCGAGGAGAAGTGATGGAAGTAGTGGATGAACTGGGTGAATCGGTGGATATGGAAGTGTTGATCCTTGTCGATACGTCTGCAAGCATGAAGCACAAGCTTCCCACTGTGAAGGAAGCGCTATTGGACCTGTCCCTCAGCTTGAATGCCAGAATGGGAGATAACAAATTTTCCGTTTTCGTATTTCCCGGGAAACGACAGGATGTCGAAAAATTGCTGGACTGGACCCCGCGTCTTGAAACCTTATCAAGTATATTCTCGAAGCTTTCCCCGGGAGGCATCACTCCGACGGGGCCGGCGATTTCAGAGGCCATCACCCACTTCAAGAAAAAACGTTCACTAAGGGGACTGCTCTCTCGTGGCGATGATGAACAATACTTCGAAGAAACCATTTAATCTTCCGCCCGGTACGACCATAACGGGGAAATGGCATGGGGCTTCTTATACCATCATGAAAGAGCTGGGATACGGGGCCAATGGCATCGTGTATCTGGTAAGGGACGGGCAGGGCTACCAGGCCCTCAAGATGAGCGATAATAATGTCACCATCACATCCGAGGTGAACGTACTCAAAGCGTTCTCGAAACTCCAGGGTACCCCGCTTGGCCCCGGGCTCATGGATGTGGATGATTGGGAATACAGGGGGAAGAAGATCCCTTTTTATACAATGGAGTACATCCAGGGACCTACGCTTCTCTCCTTCGTACAGGGGAAGGGGTTCTCCTGGACGGGTGTCCTCGTCGCCCAGCTCCTTGCCGACCTGGAGCGGATCCACCAAGCAGGGTGGGTGTTCGGAGATCTTAAGCCTGAGAACCTGATCGTCACAGGTGCGCCCCACCGGATCAGGTGCATCGATGTGGGGGGCACGACCATCCAGGGACGTGCCATCAAGGAATTCACGGAGTTCTTCGATCGGGGCTACTGGATCGGGGGGTCCCGCCGGGCGGAACCAAGCTATGATCTGTTCGCCGTCGGGATGATCCTGATCAATCTTGCTTATCCAAACCGATTCTCCAAACGCGAGAACGGACAGCTTCAGCAGCTGAAGATGGCGGTGGAGGGAACAGATAGCTTGAGGAAATACCGGGGGACGATCTTCGGGGCGCTGGAGGGGACCTTTTCTTCCGCACAGGAGATGAGAGAAGACCTTCTAAGAGGCATATCCCGCTCAGCGAATCACGGACCGGCAAAGAAGCATTCGCACAAGCCTGCATCTACCAGGAAGACGCCACAGGCACCGCCGAAGAAGCCTGCTAAACAATCAAAGGCAAGCAGGTCCTTGGAGACCGTCCTCATCATCCTCATTGTGGGGATGATCTACTTCCTCTACATCTACGGGGAACTGTTGTAGCGTCTCCCGTGAGTTTCCACGGGGATACTGATACAATATAAGGAAAACGGTTGGAAAGAGGATTGCTATGCTAGAACAGACATCCCGGGAATTCATTCAAAGGCATCGATTGCTCGAAAAAGGAGACCGGCTCGTCGTTGCCGTTTCCGGAGGTCCCGATTCCCTGGCCCTTATCCATTTCCTTCATGCTCTCCGTGACGAACTCGACGTGGAGGTGGCTTGTGCCCATGTCGATCATATGTTCAGGGGCCGGGAATCGTATGAAGATCTTTTGTTCGTCGAAGGGTTCTGCAAGGAGCGGGACATCCCCTTTTTTGGTGAGCGCATCAATATCCCGGAAATGATGGAGACGGAAAAAGGCAGCCTGCAGGAGATGGCGAGAAAGGTCCGCTATGGGTATCTCCGACAGGTTATGGATAGATACGGAGGCAATAAACTCGCTCTTGGGCATCACGGGGACGACCAGGTCGAGACCATCCTGATGAAGTGGACGCGTGGAGCGGGGGGCAAAGGACGTGCCGGCATTCCGTTCAAACGGCCCTTCTCAATAGGGGAGATCATCCGGCCGTTCCTTCCTGTGACCAAGGAAGAGATCTTGGATTACTGCGAGCGGGAGCATCTTTTCCCGAGGATCGACCCAAGCAACAGCAAGGATACATATACGAGGAACCGATTCCGTTCCAGGGTGCTGCCCTTCTTAAAGGAAGAGAATCCGCACGTCCATCGGAATTTCCAACAATTCAGTGAAGAATCATTGGAAGATGAAGAGTTTTTGGAGGAATTGACTAGGGTAAAGTTGAATAAGGTATGGAAGGTGGAGGAGGATTTTTCCACTCTTGATATCAAACGCTTTCTCCAGATGGCTCAGCCTTTACAAAGAAGAGCGATTAATCTAATATTAAACTATCTTTATAAACTTAAACCCGCTTCTTTATCGTCTATACATATTTACGATGTATTACGTCTGTTAAAGGGGGAGAATCCCAATGCACAATTGGATTTACCCTCGGGGCTTAAGGTTACAAAGGCTTATCAGACATGTTATTTTCACTTCGGGAACCTTTCCGGAGGTCCATACTATTTTGAACTGGAAATCCATTCATCGATCATCCTTCCCACCGGCATCCGGATCTCGCTTATGCCCTCAATGGGGTATGTACAGGATGACGGGGGTGAAACGATCCATCTGAACAGGGATGGAGTCACCCTTCCGTTGATTGTACGCACGAGGGAATCCGGGGATCGCATGAAGGTGAAAGGGATGGAGGGCTCGAAGAAGCTCAAGACCCTTTTCATCGATGAAAAAATCCCTTTGCATCTTCGGGACCGGTGGCCGGTCGTCACTGATTCTGAAGGCAGGATCCTTTGGGTTCCCGGATTAAGGAAGTCCGTTTACGATACGGGAGAGGGACGCGAGGATAGTTTAGTGTTACAAGTCAAGAGCAATCATCTTCTAGGAGGCAGTTGAACATTGTTAAATCAGGATATTGAAAAGGTACTTATTTCAGAAGAAGAACTTCAAGAAAAGATCAAAGCGCTGGGTGCTGAACTGACGGATGCCTATCAAGATAAGTTTCCGCTGGCAATCGGTGTACTGAAAGGCGCGATGCCATTCATGGCGGATCTGTGCAAGCGCATCGATGCCCATATGGAAATGGACTTCATGGATGTGTCCAGCTACGGCAGCTCCACTGTCTCTTCAGGAGAGGTGAAGATCGTCAAAGACCTCGATACGAAAGTGGAAGGGCGCGACATCCTGATTATCGAAGATATCATCGACAGCGGCTTGACGCTGAGCTATCTTGTCGAACTGTTCCGCTACCGTAAGGCAAAATCAATCAGCATCGTCACTCTGCTTGATAAGCCAACGGGACGCAAAGCAGATATCAAGGCAGATTATGTAGGCTTCATCGTACCGGATGAATTCGTTGTCGGCTACGGCCTTGATTATGCGGAAAGATACCGTAACCTCCCTTACATCGGAGTACTGAAACCAGCGGTGTATACAACAGGGGAATAACGTCCATCTTAAGAAGAGTCTTCGCAAGTGCAATTTGTTGTAATGCCATGATTTACTATGATACTATTTTACGTAGTTTGTTTACCGTGGGAGGAGGTAAGGGATGAAACGGATCTTTTCTAACACCATATTCTATTTACTTGTATTTTTACTGATCATAGGTGTGGTGAGTTTTTTCAACAACAACAACGAACCAACCAAAACGATCGATTACAGTACGTTTATTAATAAGTTGGAAGACAATCAAGTCAAATCATTCTCCGTCCAGCCTTCAAGGGGCGTTTATGAACTGAAGGGGCAGATGAGGGATGCTAAGAAAGACGAGTACTTCGTGACTCACATCCTGTCTACCGATGGAAAGCTCATGGATCGGATCAACGACGCCGCCAGTGGCACAACTGGTGAAGATGCCCTTAAGAAGGTAGACGTCGAAATCCTGGAAGCGAAAGAAACCAACGGGTGGATTTCCGTCTTTACGACGATCATCCCATTCGTCATCATCTTCATTCTCTTCTTCTTCTTGCTCAATCAGGCTCAGGGCGGTGGAAGCCGTGTCATGAACTTCGGTAAGAGCAAAGCCAAGCTTTACAGCGAAGAGAAGAAAAAAGTCCGCTTCAAGGATGTTGCCGGAGCAGACGAAGAGAAACAGGAACTTGTGGAAGTCGTAGAATTCCTCAAGGATCCACGTAAGTTCTCTGAAATCGGTGCACGCATTCCAAAGGGTGTCCTTCTTGTAGGACCTCCTGGTACCGGTAAAACCTTGCTGGCCCGTGCGGTTGCCGGGGAAGCAGGCGTTCCGTTCTTCTCCATCAGTGGTTCGGACTTCGTGGAAATGTTTGTAGGGGTCGGTGCATCCCGTGTACGTGACCTGTTCGAAAATGCGAAGAAAAATGCTCCATGTATCATCTTCATCGATGAGATCGATGCTGTCGGTCGTCAACGTGGTGCAGGACTCGGCGGAGGTCACGATGAACGTGAGCAGACGTTGAACCAGCTCCTTGTTGAAATGGACGGATTCGGTGCCAACGAAGGAATCATCATCGTGGCTGCAACGAACCGACCTGATATCCTTGACCCTGCATTGCTTCGTCCAGGACGTTTCGACCGTCAGATCACAGTCGACCGCCCGGATGTGAACGGTCGTGAAGCGGTACTGAACGTGCATGCGAAGAACAAGCCGCTTGATGATTCAGTTGATATGAAAGCCATTGCCCAAAGGACACCTGGTTTCTCTGGTGCCGATCTTGAGAACCTCCTCAACGAAGCTGCCCTTGTGGCCGCCCGTGAAGATAAGAAAAAGATCGACATGCGCGACATCGACGAAGCAACGGACCGTGTCATTGCCGGACCTGCCAAGAAGAGCCGTGTCATTTCAGAGAAGGAACGCAAGATCGTTGCCTTCCACGAAGCAGGTCATACCGTCATCGGCTGTGTCCTAGATGAAGCCGATATGGTTCATAAAGTGACCATCGTACCTCGTGGTCAGGCTGGTGGATACGCAGTCATGCTTCCTAAGGAAGATCGTTACTTCATGACGAAGCCGGAACTCCTTGATAAAATCACAGGACTCCTTGGTGGGCGAGTAGCGGAAGAGGTCATCTTCGGAGAAGTTTCGACCGGTGCCCATAATGACTTCCAGCGCGCCACAGGCATTGCCCGCAAAATGGTGACGGAATATGGAATGAGTGAAAAACTCGGACCGCTTCAATTCGGTCAGCAACAAGGCGGTCAGGTGTTCCTTGGACGTGACATCAACAGCGAGCAAAATTATTCAGACGCCATTGCTCATGATATCGATCTTGAAATGCAGCGCTTCATCAATGAAAGCTATGCGCGTGCAAAAACGATCCTTACTGAGAATCGCGACAAACTGGAACTCATCGCTAAGACATTGCTTGAAGTCGAGACTCTTGATGCCGCTCAGATTAAGAACCTAATGGATCACGGTAAACTTCCAGAGCGTGTATATGAATCCGACGTCGAAACAAGCGACGTGAAAGTGAACATCCAGAAAAAGAATGATGAACCGGTAAGTGGAGACTCCTCAAACAGAGACGATACAGACCGCGTATAATAATGGTTGGACTTCCGACCAAATGAAAATCCGAACGGCACTCGTAGCCGTTCGGATTTTTTTGGTTTTTTGTGAGAAGTCTGTGAGATGGGAGTAGGCAGAAAGAGCGATTCCTTTGAGAACCTCCAATGTGTTCCCCCTGTTGGCAAAGCGGTTGGTCACGCCTGCTCACGTTGGGTACGATACCGGTGCTTTACAATTCCAAGCCCTCCCTTGCGAAACATCCGGTCCGTTCAACCCATCAAGACGTGTACAGCGCTTGTCGGTTATCTCTCATTCAGTTCAACCCAGTCGCCTCCCCAAACGGATTATGGTATGATGTTGGCAGTGTGAAAACAATGACCGAGTAGGTGAAAATTGTGATTTTTGTAATGGATGTTGGAAATACGAACATTGTGTTCGGTGTATATGAAAATGACGAATTGAAGTATCACTGGAGAGCCGAGACGAATCGCCATAAGACCGAGGATGAATTTGGCATGCTTGTAAAGAATTTGTTTGAGCATGCGAAGCTATCCTTTGATGATATTGATGGTATTATTATATCCTCCGTTGTTCCTCCCATCATGTTCAGTCTTGAAAGGATGTGCGTGAAGTACTTCCATATCACGCCCCTTGTTGTAGGACCTGGAATCAAGACGGGCTTGAATATCAAATATGATAATCCCAAGGAAGTCGGAGCCGACCGTATCGTCAATGCCGTAGCAGGTATTTATGAATACGGAGGGCCACTGATCATCGTGGACTTTGGTACAGCTACCACTTACTGCTATGTGAATGAAGACAAGCAGTATATGGGCGGTGCCATTGCCCCTGGGATCGGGATCTCGACGGAAGCACTCTATTCAAAGGCTGCGAAATTGCCGCGGATTGAAATTGCACGTCCGGAGAATATTATTGGAAAGAATACTGTCACTGCCATGCAAGCCGGAATTTTATACGGATATGTGGGACAAGTGGAAGGCATCGTACGCCGTATGAAAGAACAAAGTACTCAGGAGCCGACCGTCATCGCCACCGGCGGGTTGGCGACGTTGATTTCGAAAGAATCGACAGTCATCGATGTGGTCGATCCATTCCTGACGCTGAAAGGCTTGAAGCTGATTTATAAACGCAACATTAACGGATAAGGAAGGAGCTTTTATATGAGCGACTATTTAGTAAAAGCGTTGGCCTATGATGGTCAAGTAAGGGCATATGCCGTCAAAAGTACAGAAACCGTAGGAGAAGCACAGCGACGCCACAATACATGGCCGACTGCTTCTGCAGCCCTAGGGCGTTCCATGAGTGCAGGTCTCATGATGGGGGCCATGCTCAAAGGTGAGAACAAACTTACAATAAAAGTGGAAGGTGGCGGACCAATCGGTGCCATCATCGTCGATAGCAATGCAAATGGTGAGGTAAGGGGATATGTCACCAACCCCCATGTCCACTTCGACCTGAATGAACATGGTAAATTGGATGTGCGTCGTGCTGTTGGGACAGAAGGTACCCTTTCTGTTGTAAAAGATATCGGCATGAGGGATAACTTCTCCGGACAGGTGCCGATCGTTTCAGGCGAACTCGGAGAAGACTTCACCTACTATTTTGTGACCAGTGAACAGGTTCCTTCTTCTGTCGGAGTCGGCGTACTTGTGAACCCTGACAATACGATCCTGGCATCAGGAGGCTTCATCCTTCAGCTTCTTCCTGGAGCAGAAGATGAGACGATCACGAAGATCGAGGAGCGCCTAGGGAAAATCGAGCCGATTTCAAAGCTCATCCAACGCGGCCTTTCGCCTGAACAGATATTGGACGAGGTTCTGGGCGAGGACAATGTGAAGGTCCTTGAAACCATGCCTGTCAATTTCCAATGTCAATGTTCGAAGGAGCGGTTCGGTGATGCGATCATCAGCCTTGGTGAAGAGGAAATCAAAGATATGATCCAAGAAGACGGCATGGCCGAAGCCAAATGTCACTTCTGTAACGAAACGTATATCTTCTCTGAAAAAGAACTGAAAGAGCTTCAGCTGCAAGCAAAATAATACGATCTCAGGCCGGGGAGAATGGATGATGAGAATTAAACGTTCCGTCCTATTGACGGTGATCGGACTTTTATTGGCTACAAATATCCTGACGCTCATCTTCTCCGGAAAAGGGGAAGGGAAGAATACAGAGAGCGTGGCAAGCATCGACGGGAAGGATATCACCCGGGAGGAGTGGCTCCATTCTCTTGAAGACAAGTATGGAAAAGAGGAGCTGAAGGCGCTCATCAACCGGAAGGTGATGGATCGCCTGGCCCTGAAATACGATATTTCCGTCTCTCAAAAGGAGATCGATCGGGAATTCGCCATGATCCAGTCCGCTTATAATGTCCTCGATGAAGGCAATCTCCAGGACGAGAAAGACATCAAGTCCCAGATCAAAGCGGATCTCCTCTTGGAAAAGCTCCTCACAAAAGACGTGGAGATTTCCGATAAGGAACTGAAGAAGTATTATGAACAGAATGAACGCTTATACACCATTCCGAAAATGGTGAAGTTGAAGCAGATCCAAGTGCCGGATCAGTCTGAGGCCGACCAGATACTCAAGGAACTGAAAGATGGTTCGAGCTTTGAAGCGTTGGCCATGGAAAAATCCACTGATCAAAAGACTGCCCCCCTTGGGGGAGATCTCGGCTATATCCCTGACGATGGAAACATCCTGACCCAGGAAGCGAAAGCAGAGGTCAACACCCTGTCCAAGGGAGAGTGGAGCAAACCTGTTCCGTCTGATGACGGATACCTCATTTATTTTGTGGAGGATACAATCAAGAAGAATCACTATTCCTTCAAACAGGTGAAAGAGCAAATCAGGCGGAAGATCGCTCTTGAGCAGGTTGAATCCCCCATGCGGGCGGAATCCTTTTGGGATGAGCTCGATGTGGATTGGTACTATGGAAAAGACCAAACCAAATAGACATGTTGATGGGTCACCGATTGTATATCGGTGGCCTTTTTTTATTGGAACGGAAGCGTGATTCTAAAAGAATTCAAAGAAAGCGGCTCTATACTCAAGATGAGATCAATACATGGAGGGAAAACAAATGCCAAAAATGAATCCGAAATGGGTGGCCCTTTGTTCGGCTGCTGTAGGAAGCATTTATCTCTCGGGAATGGGCATCAGCCACCTGAACGAGGAGCAGAGTCCGGTCATTCAAAATCAGCAGGTTCAAGCGGGGAACGTCGAGAAAGACGATACACCTCAGGTGAAGGCCGTTCAACCGGAGACCCGCCGTATGTATGAAGATGGAACATTCTCCGGACAGGCTTCGAATCGGATCGGGGCCGTCACGGTAGCCGTCACCATTCAGAACGACCAGATCACAAATGTCGACATAACAGACGTGAATACCCACTATTCCTCGTCTTATATAAATGACCTGCCAAGTGAAGTGGTGTCAAAACAAAGCTACGATGTGGACAATGTCTCCGGTGCCACCCTCAGCACGGAAGATTTCAGGAATGCAGTACAGTTCGCATTGGAAAAGGCTAAAGCATAGGAAGGTGGATAAGATGGAAAGGCAACTCCAGATCAAGTCAAAAATCTACATGGACACTGTCGTTACGCTGAAGGTATCGACTATCCTCCCTCAGGAGCATGTGGAGGAGAAGATGAATAAGGCGTATACATTCTTCAAGCTTATAGAAGAGCGGTGCAGTCGGTTCGATCCAGACAGTGAACTGAAGCAGCTGAGTGGTACCTGTCATGAGTGGGTGGAAGTGAGTGATCTGTTGTTCCAGCTCTTGCATTTCTCATTGAAAATGGCGGAACAGACCGATGGGGCATTTGACCCTGCTATAGGAAGCTCCCTCGCTGCAGCCGGATTTCATACGAACTACTTGACTCGCGAGGCGGTAGTCTTGAATGAGCGTGCCCGTGGAGCAGATTACCGACATATCCATCTCAATCGCAGGACCAGGAGCGTGCGGCTTACAGAACCTATGGATCTTGACCTGGGGGCAGTAGCCAAGGGGCTGGCCATCGACCTTGCCGCAAGGGAACTAAACGGGTTCGAGGGTTTCGTCGTTGAGGCAGGGGGAGACCTTTTTGTAAAAGGGGAGAAAGCTGATGGGCTACCATGGGAAATCGGCATTCAGCATCCCTTTGACCCCGAAAGCCTGATCGGGATGTGGCCGTTTAAAAATCAGGCGATTTGTACTTCGGGTGGATATGAGAGGAAGAGCCCGATACAGAATGGCAGCCATCACCTGATCGACCCGAGGAAACAGACATCTCCTCGTGAGGTTGTCAGCGTTACCGTGACAGGATCACACGCCATGCTGGCGGATGCAGTCTCCACTTCCATCTTCATCATGGGATGGCAGAAAGGTTTGGAGCTTGCCCGGTCAACGGGGTGTGAAGCCATGATCATGACGCGTGATCAACACATTCACACGTCAAAAGGATTCGGAGGTGGAACGAAATGAAATCATCCTATAAGAATCGCGAAATCCCATCCTATGAACTGTCAAAGGCTTTGAGAGAAGCAGCACCTGCAGTAAGGAGGGAGCGTTCGGAGAAACACACAGAATCAAGGTGGAAAAGTCGATTGAAGACACCGAAGATGACGCTCCTCTTCCTGCTCGCCATCCTTTTCTTTATTGCCGAGTGGTTCCAACCGCCGCTTCTTGGATTCATGCACGTCCTATTGGCGGTGATTCCATCTCTGGCGGTCGATTTGATCATATCAATCAAACAAGAGAGGAAAAAAATCAACCTGGAGTCGGCCTTCATCACGGGACTGATTATGGCCATGGTCCTCAGCTCTTCAACGGCTTGGTATGTGACACCTGTTCTATCAGCCATCGCCGCGTTGTCCAAGCATGTGCTGGTGAACGGGAGAAAGCCGATATTTAATCCGGCTGCAACCGGGTTGTTCATCGGGCTCCTCGTCTTTTCCACAGGGGAAAGCGGGTGGGGCGGCCTTGCGCTTTCGCCCGTCCCTTTCCTAGCGGTATTGGTGGCGGCAGGTTATTACCTTACAAATAAAATAAATAAATTCCCCATCGTTTTCAGCTTTTTAGGCTCCCATTTTTTAGTCTTCCTCGTCTTTTCCATCATGGGCAGGGGAGCCCCGGAAGTGTATTCAACACCTTTCATCCAGTCGGCGCTGTTTTTCGGATTTTTCATGGCGACAGATCCGCCTACATCTCCCGGGAAAACAAGGGATCAGATTGTGTTCGGTGTCCTGATTGGAATCATCAGCGCCCTGATGTACGTCCTCTTCGAAGGGCTTTCCTACTTATTGGTAGGATTGCTGACGGCAAATCTATGGAAATATGCATTGGATAAAATGAGGGCAAAGAAAAAACAAAGCAGTAAGAGAGGGGTTTAACCATGGAAAATGAATGGTACGATGTGACAATTATAGGAGGAGGTCCAGTCGGGCTTTTCTCAGCATTTTACGCCGGAATGAGGGAAATGAAGGTGAAGATCATCGAGAGCCTTCCTGAGCTGGGGGGCCAGCTCGCTTCCTTGTATCCTGAAAAAGACATTTATGATATTGCGGGCTTTCCTTCCATTCCTGCAGGTGAGCTTGTGGAGCAGCTTAAGAAGCAGGCCCTGCAGTTCGACACTGAAGTGGTCCTTGGACAGGAGGTAAAGGAAATAGTCAAAAGGAAGGATAATCTTTTCAGGCTCTGCACCCATACAGGGGAGGAACATCTTTCACGAACTGTAATCATCACGGCGGGCAGGGGGGCATTCCAGCCGAGAAAGCTTGAAGGGGGAGAGAGATTCGAAGGAAGGAATCTGCACTATCATATCCCTGATCTCATGAGATTCAAAGGGAAGAGGGTCTTATTATCCGGGGGAGGGGACTCTGCAGTGGATTGGGCCAATTTGCTCGACCGCCATGCCTCCAGTGTCTTACTTGTGCATAGACGGGATTCTTTCAGGGCGCATGAGCATAGCGTCGACAAACTGATGAAATCCGGTGTAGAAGTACTGACCCCCTATGCAATCAGTGGACTTGCAGGAGATGAGAAGATAGAATCCGTAACCCTTGACCATCTCCGCGGGGAAACAGGACGCTCGGAAAAAGTCGATGAAGTGGTGGTCAACCATGGGGTCATGGCCTCTCTTGGACCGGTGAAGCAGTGGGGCCTTGAACTTGATCGCAATGCTATTGTCGTGAATACCCGTATGGAAACGTCCATACCGGGTATATATGCAGCGGGTGATATTGCTACCTATCCAGGGAAGGTGAAGCTCATTGCCACAGGATTCGGGGAAGGACCGACGGCGGTGAATCACGCCAAGGCATTCGTTGATTCAGGAGCCAACATTCAGCCAAAGCATAGTACATCACTATTTTCGAAGTAAAGACAAGAGGAGGATACCAAATGTATACCAAAGTGGACAAAGAGACGTGCATTGCCTGCGGAGCTTGTGGAAGCTGTGCTCCGGACATTTTCAGGTACGATGATGAAGGACTGTCAGAGGTGTATCTTGATGGGGATGAGAACAGGGGCATCACCAAGATCCCCTTTTCACTTCATGAGGATCTTGAAGATGCGGAAGCCGGATGCCCGACTGACTCCATCCTGGTATCTGCACATGAGTTCTAAATGTCAGTTCTTACGGATGGGAAAAGAAAGAATGATGGTCGTTCCTTTACCGGGACGGCTTTCGATTTTTATGGAACCGGAATGGATGTCGGTGATCCACTTGGCGATGGAAAGACCGAGTCCCGTACCTTCCACGCCCCGGGATCGTGCCTGATCGCCCCTGTAAAATCGGTCGAATACATGAGGCAGGTCGTCAGGAGAAATCCCGATCCCGGTATCTTTAATCTCAGTTCGCACCTTTCCTCCTTCTTTCGCGGTGCAGATTTCGACACTTCCGCCTGCAGGTGTATATTTTACCGCGTTATTCAGAAGGATGATAAACAGTTGATACAGGCGTTCTTCATCTCCCAGTACCTGTAGCCCGGAAGGCGGGGCGGCAATGAGTTTGATCCCTTTCAAGTTGGCCACTTCCTTGAACGCAAGGACGGCTTTATCCAATGGTTCATCGATGATGATAGACTCCCCGATGAGTTCTGCCTGGTCGGTATCTGAGCGGGCCAAGGTCAAGAGGTCTGCCACCATCTTAGACATATAGCGGGTTTCTTGGATCGTTGAAGAAATCCGTTCGATTTCATCTTCGACCGTGTGATCGGGATAGCGGAATAAATGTTCAAGGTTCAGCTGCATGACCGACAGCGGGGTGCGGAGTTCATGGGAGGCATCTGCAACGAACCGCGTTTGTTTATCCCAAGCGTTTTTAACGGGCTGAAGGGCCCGGTTCGCGAGGAAGTATCCGGCCAGTATACTGAAGATGGTTCCGGCAGCGCTGATCCAGATCATAACAAAGAGTAGATGCTCCAGCATTTCCTGCTCCTGGTGCATGCGGTAGATGAATTGGATGGTGTAGGAGGATTTTCCGTCCCCGAAGGCATCGCTCTGTATGTTTTTGGTGAGCACTCTGAAGGTTTCCCCGTCTGTACGATAGCGCGCAATCCCGCTTTTTAAGTTGGAACGATCTAGAGAGGAGATGTCTGCTTCTTCTGTGGGTGTTACGGCACTAGAATAGACCATGTTCGTTCCACTCCGCACCACTGTAAGGATGTCGGAAGCTTCGGATTCTTCAGGTGATCGTTCTTCCATGAGGGAGGAAGGATGTTCTTTGAACTGGTGTTCTGCACGGCGCAGTTCGTTATCGACCTGTTTGTTTAATCGGTGTCCGGTATAAAAGTAAACGCTGATGGAAAATCCGTTCAGGAGAATCAAAAGCACGATGGTATTCAAGGCAACAAGTCTAATTTGTGTTCTGCGGAACATATCATTCGCCCCTCCATCTATAGCCAACACCGCGGACGGTCTGAATTCGCTTTTCGAATCCGGAAGGTGCAAGCTTTTTCCTTACATAATGGATGTACAGATCGACGATGCCTTCCATCGTCTCTGATTCGATTCCCCAGATGCGGTCAAAGATCTGTTGTTTGGTCAGGATCTGATTCCGGTTGGTAAGAAAGTATGCCAGAAGCTCGTACTCTTTCGAGGTCAGGCTGAGCGTGTCTCCATCAACCGTAGCTGTGTGCGCATTCACATCCAGTATAAGACCGTTATCGGTGATATTGCCCCCGTTGTCTATTTTTCTTGCACGACGCAACAGGGAGAAGATCCGGGCGATCAGCTCTTGGGTAGCAAATGGTTTGACCAGATAATCATCGGCTCCTGCATTCAAGCCACTAACTTTGTACCGTATACTGTCCTTTGCCGTCAACATGAGGATCGGTGCTGAAATGTCTGCCCCTTTCACTTTTTGGATGACAGAGATCCCGTCAAGCTCCGGGAGCATCCAATCCACAATGATCAGATCATACATATTGGTCAGGGCAAGCTCCAGCCCGTACTCGCCATTATCCGCCTGCTCCACCTTGAACCGTTCTTCTTCAATGACGGTCGTCAGGATTTCAAGTAGTGCTGGATCATCTTCTATGATTAAAATGTTCATATTAGACCACCTCCACATTCATTCCCATCAGTCTACTGGAGTTACATTAGAAAATCCTTATAAAAAATGCTTTTGCCGGGTGCAAATCATAGTAATGATCCCAATGGCATATGTTAAGTTTGTGTAGGGACTGAAGTCATATGTGTTGACAAATAAATTGAAAATTGTTACATTTTAATCAAAACCAACAAAAATGCTTGGAATTAGGAGTGAGGAGTAATGGTCAGAGTAGCTAACTCAATTTCGGAATTGATCGGGCAGACGCCGATTGTGAAACTGAATCGAATTGTGGATGATGGGAGTGCCGATGTCTACTTGAAGCTTGAATATATGAATCCGGGAAGCTCGGTAAAAGACCGGATTGCCCTTGCGATGATCGAGGCTGGTGAAGAAGCAGGCACATTGAAGGCTGGGGATACGATTGTTGAGCCGACGAGTGGGAATACGGGAATTGGCCTTGCCATGGTGGCTGCGGCGAAAGGGTACCGTGCCCTTCTTGTTATGCCTGATACGATGAGTATGGAGCGTCGCAACCTTCTGCGTGCCTACGGTGCCGAGCTTGTCTTGACGCCTGGGGCAGAAGGAATGGGTGGAGCGATCCGCAAAGCCGAAGAGCTTTCCAAGGAGAAGGGTTACTTCATGCCTCAGCAGTTTAAGAATACGGCCAATCCAAAGGTGCACCGTGAAACGACGGGGCCTGAGATTGTGGAGCAGATGGGCGATCAGCTCGACGCCTTCATCGCAGGGATCGGTACAGGTGGTACCATCACAGGTGTCGGTGAAGTCCTGAAAGAGAAATATCCCGATATCAAACTGTATGCTGTGGAGCCATCGGATTCCCCTGTGCTGTCAGGTGGTAAGCCGGGTCCTCATAAGATCCAGGGGATCGGTGCCGGTTTTGTTCCGGAGATCCTGAATACCTCCCTTTATGACGAGGTCATCCAGGTCGGGAAGGAAGAAGCGTTCGACTATGCAAGAAGAGCTGCAAGCGAAGAAGGGATCCTTGGCGGAATCTCATCCGGTGCGGCAATCTACGCGGCGAATGAAGTAGCGAAGAAGCTTGGGAAAGGGAAGAAGGTCCTTGCCATCATCCCAAGTAACGGAGAGCGCTATTTGAGCACGCCTCTCTATCAGTTCGACGAAGAGTGATATATGATGCGGCCGTGGAGCAGTCTTTGCTTCACGGCCGTTTTTTGCCTGTGATTTTCATATTATAATCGATGAAACCTTGTGCTTCTTCATGTATCATGAAAGAAGAAAAACATGAGGGAGTGTGGCCAATGCAGCACGTATACTTTCTGAAGCATCCATCATCCAAAGAACAATTTTTCGCATCATATGAACAGATAAGCCGTCGTGAATCACATCACGTCCTCCTGGAGAGCGGGCGCGGAGGAAGGTATAGCATCGCTGGCATCAGGCCCGAAGCTATTCTGACAGGACATTCCCACGGACTTGAAGTTGAACATGAAGGGTCAGTCGAGGTGCTTGAGGGGGATCCCCTCGTACAGCTGGAAGGGTGGCTGGCCCAAAGGAAAGCCCCGAGACAAGAAGAGCTCCCCGATTTTCAAGGGGGGGTAATCGGGTTCATCACCTATGACTATGCGAGGCAGATCGAACGCATCCCGAACATTGCTCATGATGATCAGTCCCTGCCTGATCTCTACTTTTATTATTTCAACGAGTGGGTGGTCTTTGATCATGAAACCGACTGCCTGTGGATCATGATGCTTTCTTCTTTGGGGGATGAGGGCGCCGAGGGAAGGCTGAAAGAACGGCTGGCTGAATGGAGCGCGCCTGCTGGGGTGACCACTGCCGGTGAAAATGAGTATGAACCTGGAGAGGTTCAAGTATCCATGAACGAAAAGGCTTTTTCAGATGCGGTCAGGAAGATCCAGGCGTACATCGCTCAAGGGGACGTATTCCAGGTTAACCTATCCGTACGACAATCACAGGATTTGAAAGTCGACCCGTTCCTGGTCTATAAAGAGCTCCGCCTTTTGAATCCTTCTCCATATATGAGCTACATGCATTCCCCGGAACTGCAGGTGGTATCAGGTTCTCCGGAGCTGCTCGTCAAAAAGCAGGGTCTTGAAGTCAGCACCCGGCCGATTGCCGGGACGCGCTCAAGAGGGGCAGACGATGAAGAAGACGCACGCCTTGCTTCCGAGCTCATCCACAATGAGAAGGAGCGTGCCGAGCACGTGATGCTCGTCGACCTTGAGCGCAACGACCTCGGAAGGGTCTGTGAGTATGGAACCGTGGAAGTGAATGAATTCATGGTCATTGAAAAATACTCCCACGTCATGCACATCGTGTCCAACGTGAGGGGAAGGATTCACGACACCAAGACAGGGGCGGACTTGATCCGCTCAGTGTTCCCAGGTGGGACGATTACTGGGGCCCCGAAGGTGAGGACGATGGAAATCATCGAGGAGCTGGAGCCTGTGAGAAGGGGGATCTATACGGGATCGGTCGGGTGGATCGGCGTGAACGGTGACATGGAACTGAATATTGTCATCCGCACAATGTTGGTGAAGGACGGAATCGGCCACATCCAGGCTGGAGCGGGTGTCGTCATCGACTCCAATCCTGCCCACGAGTACAAAGAATCCCTCAAGAAGGCAAAAGCTATGTGGGTGGCGAAGGACCGCGCGGAAGGAAGGGGAGTGAAGGCATGATCCTTATGATCGATAACTATGATTCATTTACGTATAATCTGGTTCAATTCCTCGGGGAGCTTGGTGAAGAGCTCATCGTGCGAAGGAATGACGACATAACGTTGGCAGAAATCGAGGAGTTGAATCCGGCCTATCTGATGATTTCTCCAGGACCGTGTACACCTGATGATGCAGGGATCAGTCTTGAGGCGATCCGGACCTTCAAGGGACGGATCCCCATCTTTGGTGTTTGCCTCGGCCACCAATCCATCGCCCAGGTATTCGGTGGAGAAGTGGTTCGGGCCGAACGGCTGATGCACGGCAAGGTCTCTCTTGTTCACCATGACGGAAGGACGATTTTCAAGGATCTTCCCGCTCCATTTGCCGCCACCAGGTATCATTCCTTGATTGTAAAGAGGGAGACGCTTCCTGACTGTCTGGAGATCACGGGTGAAACGGAAGAAGGGGAAATCATGGGGATCCGTCACAAGGAACTTCCCATCGAAGGCGTTCAGTTCCACCCCGAGTCCATTATGACCGAAGGCGGAAAGCAGCTCCTGGCAAACTTCCTTGCAACCTATAAAAGTGCTGGGGTGACGGTATAGGATGTATATCTACTTGAACGGTCAGATCATACACAGGGATGAAGCCCGCATATCACCATTCGATCATGGCTTCCTATACGGAATGGGCCTTTTTGAGACGTTCCGGACATATGGTGGGCATCCCTTCCTCATCGGAGACCATCTGGACAGGCTCTCAAGATCCCTCCAGGATATGAAGATCCACTGCTCCCTTCCTGAAAGCAAGGTCATGGGGATCGTGAAGGACCTACTTGAGCGGAATGGATGGGAAGACGCGTACTGCCGCCTGAATATCTCCGGTGGCCCGGGGGAAATCGGCCTTCCCTCAGCACCCTATGAGGATCCGACGATCATTCTGTTCCAGAAGCCCCTCCCTGACAAAGGAGCGGCTTCCAAAGAAGGAGTCTTCCTGTCATTGGCTCGCAATACACCTGAAACCGGTGAGCGGCTTAAATCCCACCACTACCTCAACAACATGGCAGGTAAAAGGGAAGTGGGCCCTTCCCCGGTCAAAGAGGGCATCTTCTTAACGGATGAAGGCTGGATTTGCGAAGGAGTGACGTCCAACCTCTTCTGGACGAAAGACGATGACCTATATACTCCTGCGGTCGGGACGGGGTTGCTTAATGGGATCACCCGCCGCTTCATTATAGCCCTGGCAGGAAAAGCGGGACTAAGGGTAAGAGAAGGGTATTATAAAAAGGAAGATCTTCTTGAAGCTGATGAAATTTTCTTCACCAACTCCGTTCAGGAAGTGGTACCGGTCCATCAAGTGGAAGAGACCCATTATCCCGGGGCAGAGGGAAGATGGACTGTGCATCTGCAACGGGAATATGGAGCCTGCACCTCCACCCTTACAAGAATCAGTGAATTGAGCTAGGAGGCAACAGCGGAATGAAGCAAGTAATCAAATGTGGAAAGTACGAACTCGATTTCAGCGCAAAGACGTTGATCATGGGAATCCTGAATGTAACCCCCGATTCCTTTTCGGACGGAGGGAAATACAATCATATAGAAGCGGCAGTGGAGCGTGCCAAGGAAATGGTGGACATGGGGGCGGATATCATCGATATCGGAGGCGAGTCCACCCGGCCGGGTTATGAACCTGTATCGGCCGAGGAAGAAATCGCACGCGTTGTCCCCGTCATTGAAGCGATCGCTTCCCGAGTCGACGTACCGATCTCGATTGATACATTCAAGGCAGAGACGGCGAGAAGGGCCATTGAAGCAGGTGCATCTATCATCAATGATGTATGGGGCGCAAAGAAGGATCCGGATATGGCGAGGGTTGCTGCCGGTGCGGGTGTCCCCATCATCCTGATGCACAACCGGGAGACGGAAGAATATGAAGACTTTGTCCGTGACAGCATCCAGGACATCCAGGAAAGCATTTTTCTCGTGAAACAGGCTGGGGTGAAGGATGATCAGATCATCCTCGATCCTGGCATTGGCTTTGCGAAAACGATGGATGACAACATGACGATGATGAGGAATCTTGATATTCTTGTGTCGCTGGGTTACCCTGTCCTTCTCGGTACATCGAAGAAGCGGTTGATTGGTCATGTCCTAGATCTTCCTGTCGACCAACGGATGGAAGGAACGGGTGCAACGGTATGTTACGGTATCCAGAAAGGCTGCCACATCGTGCGGATCCATGATGTGAAGGAAATGGCGAGGATGGCGAAAATGATGGACGCATTAGTCGGAAAGGGGAAGTGGAATGGATAAAATCTATGTGAACGAAATGGAATTCTACGGATATCACGGGGTGTTTGAAGAAGAGAACAAGCTGGGCCAGCGTTTCAGGGTGAGTGCCGAACTTCACCTGGATCTCAGCACATCCGGGAAGAGCGATAACCTGGAGGACTCGGTGAACTATGCTGAAATCTATACGGTCACCAAATCGGTTGTGGAGGGTGAGTCGCTGAATCTTGTAGAAGCAGTTGCTGAGAGGATTGCCGGCAACCTGCTTGAGTCTTTCCCGAGCGTTGCCGAGTGCAAGATCACCGTTATCAAGCCGGATCCCCCGATTCCCGGTCATTATAAATCCGTCGCCGTCGAAATCACCAGGGGCCGATAATATGTATACCGCTTACATTTCTCTCGGATCCAATATCGGGGATCGGGAGGCATATTTGGAAAAAGCCATTCAAATCCTCGGCAGTCATGGTAAGATAGAAGTCAAAAGGCTCTCTTCCATTTATGAAACAGAGCCCGTCGGATATACGGATCAAGGCGAGTTTTTGAACATGGTCATTGCAGTTCAAACCAGTTTGCGTCCAGAAACGCTGTTGCATCAATGCTTACAGGTGGAATTTGATCTTGGTCGGGAAAGGGAGTTCAAGTGGGGTCCGAGGATCATCGATCTTGACGTGCTGTTGTATGAACAAGAGACGATCGAAACCGCAGATCTTCTCATCCCCCACCCGAGGATGCAAGAAAGAGCTTTTGTCCTCATACCGCTGTTGGAGATCGCTCCCGGCCTGGAACATCCCTCATTCGGTGCCCCGTTGGAGAATCTTCTGGACGAAATACCTGATAAAGAAGGAGTTCGGCTATGGAAACAGATAAATGGGGAAGACGCATTCGTGCATTCAGGAAATTAAAAGGATTTACACAGGACGGTCTTGCAAAGGAACTCGGAGTGTCTGTCTCGGTCCTGGGAGAGATCGAGCGGGGGAGTCGTGTTCCGAGCGATGATTTTCTGACAAGTGTCTCCGAGGCATTGAGTATCCCGTTGGATGAGCTTTCCCCTTCGGACGATGAAGAGTGAATGTTGCCCATATCAACGGACGATTGGGATAAGCATAGAAGAAAGGCTTGAGAAGGTGAGCGGATGAACCCGCCTGCCCGATCGGCCTTTTTTGGATGTTTTTAGAAGCGGATACTTTAGGGGTGTTACAAACCGAGATATTGTGTAAAATAGTAGGGTATATAATTTAGACAGTCAGTGAAAGTAGATAGAATAGGAGTGAAACAAATGAGCGAAGAAATAAATGACCAGCTTCAGGTCAGACGCGACAAAATGGAAGCCATCCGCGAAAAAGGATTGGACCCATTCGGTAAACGTTTCGACCGTTCCCATAGCTCTCGTGAAATCAAATCTCAATTTGACGAGTTTTCAAAAGAAGAGCTTGAAGAGAAAGACATCACGGTAACCATCGCAGGACGGATCATGACGAAGCGTGGAAAAGGTAAGGCAGGATTCGCGCATCTTCAGGACCTCGAAGGCCAAGTGCAGATCTATGTCCGTAAAGACGCCATCGGTGAAGAGGCATATGAACTTTTCAATTCAGCAGACCTAGGGGACATCATCGGGGTAACCGGTACTGTCTTCAAAACGAAGGTCGGGGAACTTTCCGTCAAAGCGAAGGAATTCCGCCATCTATCAAAAGCCCTTCGCCCACTGCCTGAGAAGTTCCACGGACTCAAAGATGTTGAACAGCGTTACCGCCAACGCTATCTTGACCTCATCACAAGCCAGGAAAGCAAAGAAACTTTCATCGCAAGAAGCCGCATCATCCAGTCCATGAGACGCTACCTTGATACAAACGGCTATCTTGAAGTGGAAACACCAATGATGCACAGCATTGCAGGTGGAGCGTCCGCCCGCCCGTTCAAGACGCACCACAATGCCTTGGACATGCCATTATTCATGAGGATCGCCATCGAGCTTCATCTGAAGCGCCTCATTGTCGGCGGTCTTGAGAAGGTATACGAGATCGGACGCGTATTCCGTAACGAAGGCGTATCAACCCGCCACAATCCAGAGTTCACCATGATCGAACTGTATGAAGCCTATGCGGATTACCGTGATATCATGGCACTGACTGAGAACCTGGTTGCCCATATCGCAAAAGAGGTATTCGGTTCTACCACCGTCCCTTACGGTGACTACGAAGTGAACCTCGAACCGCAATGGACCCGTCTTCACATGGTGGATGCCGTCAAGGAACATTCCGGTGTAGACTTCTGGAAGGAAATGAGCGACGAAGAGGCTCGTGCACTTGCGAAAGAACATGGCATTGAAATCAAAGACAATATGACGTATGGCCACGTCGTGAATGAGTTCTTCGAACAGCTTGTAGAAGAAAAGCTTATTCAGCCTACCTTCATCTATGGTCATCCGGTTGCCATTTCTCCACTTGCGAAGAAGAACGACGAAGACCCAAGGTTCACGGATCGTTTCGAGTTGTTCATCGTCGGACGTGAGCACGCTAATGCCTTCACCGAGCTCAACGACCCTATCGACCAACGCGAGCGTTTTGAAGCTCAGTTGAAAGAACGGGAAGAAGGAAACGATGAGGCCCATATGATGGATGATGACTTCATTGAAGCACTAGAGTACGGTATGCCTCCTACAGGGGGACTTGGTATCGGGATCGACAGGCTTGTCATGCTGCTGACAAACTCCCCTTCGATCCGCGACGTCCTGCTCTTCCCACAAATGCGCCATCGCGACTGATCCATAAAAAAGGCTGCGGATATCCGCGGCCTTTTTTTATGCCTAAAATGGATGATGATTCTTATATATAGAAGCAATCGTTTTAGGGTAGGGCAATGGGCATTGTAGGGTTCGAAATGTTTTTTAACAAAGTTGATATAATATCGAAAAAAACTATTGCACACCCTTTGATATGGTGTTATAGTATTATCTGTTGCCGCAAACGAGCAACGCAGAAACAACCAGATGAAAATAACTTCTGAAAAAAAGTTGTTGACATTGAGATGAAAAACCTGTAACATTATAAGGGTTGCTTCAAACGAAGCAACGAACATTTGAACCTTGAAAACTGAACAAAACAAGACAAACACGTCAACGTTAATTCTAGATTTATTTTTAAAAGAGCTATTCAAACTTTTTATGGAGAGTTTGATCCTGGCTCAGGACGAACGCTGGCGGCGTGCCTAATACATGCAAGTCGAGCGGATCGATGGGAGCTTGCTCCCTGAGATCAGCGGCGGACGGGTGAGTAACACGTGGGTAACCTGCCTGTAAGACTGGGATAACTCCGGGAAACCGGGGCTAATACCGGATAACACCTACCCCCGCATGGGGGAAGGTTGAAAGGTGGCTTCGGCTATCACTTACAGATGGACCCGCGGCGCATTAGCTAGTTGGTGAGGTAATGGCTCACCAAGGCGACGATGCGTAGCCGACCTGAGAGGGTGATCGGCCACACTGGGACTGAGACACGGCCCAGACTCCTACGGGAGGCAGCAGTAGGGAATCTTCCGCAATGGACGAAAGTCTGACGGAGCAACGCCGCGTGAGTGAAGAAGGTTTTCGGATCGTAAAACTCTGTTGTTAGGGAAGAACAAGTGCCGTTCGAATAGGGCGGCGCCTTGACGGTACCTAACCAGAAAGCCACGGCTAACTACGTGCCAGCAGCCGCGGTAATACGTAGGTGGCAAGCGTTGTCCGGAATTATTGGGCGTAAAGCGCGCGCAGGTGGTTTCTTAAGTCTGATGTGAAAGCCCACGGCTCAACCGTGGAGGGTCATTGGAAACTGGGGAACTTGAGTGCAGAAGAGGAAAGTGGAATTCCAAGTGTAGCGGTGAAATGCGTAGATATTTGGAGGAACACCAGTGGCGAAGGCGACTTTCTGGTCTGTAACTGACACTGAGGCGCGAAAGCGTGGGGAGCAAACAGGATTAGATACCCTGGTAGTCCACGCCGTAAACGATGAGTGCTAAGTGTTAGAGGGTTTCCGCCCTTTAGTGCTGCAGCTAACGCATTAAGCACTCCGCCTGGGGAGTACGGTCGCAAGACTGAAACTCAAAGGAATTGACGGGGGCCCGCACAAGCGGTGGAGCATGTGGTTTAATTCGAAGCAACGCGAAGAACCTTACCAGGTCTTGACATCCTCTGACAACCCTAGAGATAGGGCTTTCCCCTTCGGGGGACAGAGTGACAGGTGGTGCATGGTTGTCGTCAGCTCGTGTCGTGAGATGTTGGGTTAAGTCCCGCAACGAGCGCAACCCTTGATCTTAGTTGCCAGCATTCAGTTGGGCACTCTAAGATGACTGCCGGTGACAAACCGGAGGAAGGTGGGGATGACGTCAAATCATCATGCCCCTTATGACCTGGGCTACACACGTGCTACAATGGACGGTACAAAGGGCTGCAAGACCGCGAGGTTTAGCCAATCCCATAAAACCGTTCTCAGTTCGGATTGTAGGCTGCAACTCGCCTACATGAAGCTGGAATCGCTAGTAATCGCGGATCAGCATGCCGCGGTGAATACGTTCCCGGGCCTTGTACACACCGCCCGTCACACCACGAGAGTTTGTAACACCCGAAGTCGGTGAGGTAACCTTTTGGAGCCAGCCGCCTAAGGTGGGACAGATGATTGGGGTGAAGTCGTAACAAGGTAGCCGTATCGGAAGGTGCGGCTGGATCACCTCCTTTCTAAGGAAGATTTACTTAAAACGTTTGACGACGTCGAAGTTTTGTTCAGTTTTGATGGTTTAAATCCATCTTCTATATTGTTCTTTGAAAACTAGATAAAGTTTTATTGATAGTCAAGAAATTACCGAGTATCGCCATTTTAGGTTTTTAACCAATTCGGTTAAGTTAATAAGGGCGCACGGTGGATGCCTTGGCACTAGGAGCCGACGAAGGACGGGACTAACACCGATATGCTTCGGGGAGCTGTAAGTGAGCTGATCCGAAGATTTCCGAATGGGGGAACCCACTGTTCGTAATGGAACAGTATCCTTGCTTGAATACATAGAGCATGGAAGGCAGACCCAGGGAACTGAAACATCTAAGTACCTGGAGGAAGAGAAAGCAAATGCGATTCCCTGAGTAGCGGCGAGCGAAACGGGATTAGCCCAAACCAAGAGGCTTGCCTCTTGGGGTTGTAGGACACTCTATACGGAGTTACAAAGGAACGGGGTAGACGAAGAAGTCTGGAAAGGCTCGTCAAAGAAGGTAACAACCCTGTAGTCGAAACTTCGTTCCCTCTTGAGTGGATCCTGAGTACGGCGGGACACGTGAAATCCCGTCGGAAGCTGGGAGGACCATCTCCCAAGGCTAAATACTCCCTAGTGACCGATAGTGAACCAGTACCGTGAGGGAAAGGTGAAAAGCACCCCGGAAGGGGAGTGAAATAGAACCTGAAACCGTGTGCCTACAAGTAGTCAGAGCCCGTTAACGGGTGATGGCGTGCCTTTTGTAGAATGAACCGGCGAGTTACGATCCCATGCAAGGTTAAGTTGAGAAGACGGAGCCGCAGCGAAAGCGAGTCTGAATAGGGCGAATGAGTATGTGGTCGTAGACCCGAAACCAGGTGATCTACCCATGTCCAGGATGAAGTCCAGGTAACACTGGATGGAGGTCCGAACCCACGCACGTTGAAAAGTGCGGGGATGAGGTGTGGGTAGCGGAGAAATTCCAATCGAACCTGGAGATAGCTGGTTCTCTCCGAAATAGCTTTAGGGCTAGCCTCATGTTGTAAGAGTCTTGGAGGTAGAGCACTGTTTGGACTAGGGGCCCTCATCGGGTTACCGAATTCAGACAAACTCCGAATGCCAAAGACTTATCCATGGGAGTCAGACTGCGAGTGATAAGATCCGTAGTCGAAAGGGAAACAGCCCAGACCACCAGCTAAGGTCCCAAAGTATACGTTAAGTGGAAAAGGATGTGGAGTTGCTTAGACAACCAGGATGTTGGCTTAGAAGCAGCCACCATTTAAAGAGTGCGTAATAGCTCACTGGTCGAGTGACTCTGCGCCGAAAATGTACCGGGGCTAAACGTATCACCGAAGCTGTGGATTGACACCGTTTGGTGTCAGTGGTAGGAGAGCGTTCTAAGGACTGCGAAGCTAGACCGTAAGGACTGGTGGAGTGCTTAGAAGTGAGAATGCCGGTATGAGTAGCGAAAGATGGGTGAGAATCCCATCCACCGAATGCCTAAGGTTTCCTGAGGAAGGCTCGTCCGCTCAGGGTTAGTCGGGACCTAAGTCGAGGCCGATAGGCGTAGACGATGGACAACAGGTTGATATTCCTGTACCACCTTTCTTCCATTTGAGCAATGGGGGGACGCAGGAGGATAGGGTAAGCGCACTGCTGGATATGTGCGTCTAAGCAGTTAGGCTGATGATGAGGCAAATCCCATCATCGTGAAGGCTGAGCTGTGATAGCGAGCGAATTATAGTAGCGAAGTTCCTGATTCCACACTGCCAAGAAAAGCCTCTAGCGAGGAAGATGGTGCCCGTACCGCAAACCGACACAGGTAGGCGAGGAGAGAATCCTAAGGTGAGCGAGAGAACTCTCGTTAAGGAACTCGGCAAAATGACCCCGTAACTTCGGGAGAAGGGGTGCTCTGGTAGGGTGCAAGCCCGAGAGAGCCGCAGTGAATAGGCCCAGGCGACTGTTTAGCAAAAACACAGGTCTCTGCGAAGCCGTAAGGCGAAGTATAGGGGCTGACGCCTGCCCGGTGCTGGAAGGTTAAGAGGAGTGCTTAGCGCAAGCGAAGGTGCGAATCGAAGCCCCAGTAAACGGCGGCCGTAACTATAACGGTCCTAAGGTAGCGAAATTCCTTGTCGGGTAAGTTCCGACCCGCACGAAAGGCGTAACGATCTGGGCACTGTCTCAACGAGAGACTCGGTGAAATTATAGTACCTGTGAAGATGCAGGTTACCCGCGACAGGACGGAAAGACCCCGTGGAGCTTTACTGTAGCCTGATATTGAATTTTGGCACAGCTTGTACAGGATAGGTAGGAGCCTTGGAAGCCGGAGCGCTAGCTTCGGTGGAGGCGTCGGTGGGATACTACCCTGGCTGTGTTGACATTCTAACCCGCGCCCCTTATCGGGGTGGGAGACAGTGTCAGGTGGGCAGTTTGACTGGGGCGGTCGCCTCCTAAAGAGTAACGGAGGCGCCCAAAGGTTCCCTCAGAATGGTTGGAAATCATTCGCAGAGTGTAAAGGCACAAGGGAGCTTGACTGCGAGACCTACAAGTCGAGCAGGGACGAAAGTCGGGCTTAGTGATCCGGTGGTTCCGCATGGAAGGGCCATCGCTCAACGGATAAAAGCTACCCCGGGGATAACAGGCTTATCTCCCCCAAGAGTCCACATCGACGGGGAGGTTTGGCACCTCGATGTCGGCTCATCGCATCCTGGGGCTGTAGTCGGTCCCAAGGGTTGGGCTGTTCGCCCATTAAAGCGGTACGCGAGCTGGGTTCAGAACGTCGTGAGACAGTTCGGTCCCTATCCGTCGTGGGCGCAGGAAATTTGAGAGGAGCTGTCCTTAGTACGAGAGGACCGGGATGGACGCACCGCTGGTGTACCAGTTGTCTTGCCAAAGGCATCGCTGGGTAGCTATGTGCGGAAGGGATAAGTGCTGAAAGCATCTAAGCATGAAGCCCCCCTCGAGATGAGATTTCCCATCACTTTATGTGAGTAAGATCCCTGAAAGATGATCAGGTAGATAGGTCAGAGGTGGAAGTGTGGCGACACATGGAGCTGACTGATACTAATCGATCGAGGACTTAACCAAAGTAAGACGAAGGAGGCGCTTCGCGTCTCCCGGACTGGACGATACGCCGGTAATGATTGACTATCAACCCTTTATCTAGTTTTGAAAGAACAATTCTTTCAATGGAATACCTGTCTGGTGACATTGGCGAAGAGGTCACACCCGTTCCCATGCCGAACACGGAAGTTAAGCTCTTCAGCGCCGATGGTAGTTGGGGGATCTCCCCCTGTGAGAGTAGGACGTCGCCAGGCGGTACATACGGAGGATTAGCTCAGCTGGGAGAGCATCTGCCTTACAAGCAGAGGGTCGGCGGTTCGATCCCGTCATCCTCCACCATAGTTTTTTCACGAAGCGTTAGCGAAGTGAAAATAACGTACCATAAAGAAGCTTTAACCTTTGCAATGTAGCTAAGGCAAAGCAAAAAGAATACACCATACACCTTGCCGGTGTAGCTCAACTGGTAGAGCAACTGACTTGTAATCAGTAGGTTGGGGGTTCAAGTCCTCTTGCCGGCACCACTTTTTTATGTTCTTTTGTATTTTCTTATGGGTATTTGTCCATTATAGAAAAGCAGCACGAGCCATTAGCTCAGTTGGTAGAGCATCTGACTTTTAATCAGAGGGTCGAAGGTTCGAATCCTTCATGGCTCACCATTTATATCATGCGGGTGTGGCGGAATTGGCAGACGCACCAGACTTAGGATCTGGCGCCGCAAGGCGTGGGGGTTCAAGTCCCTTCACCCGCACCATATGCGGAAGTAGTTCAGTGGTAGAACACCACCTTGCCAAGGTGGGGGTCGCGGGTTCGAATCCCGTCTTCCGCTCCATAATTGCCCTAGCCGGGGTGGCGGAACTGGCAGACGCACAGGACTTAAAATCCTGCGGTAGGTGACTACCGTACCGGTTCGATTCCGGTCCTCGGCACCAGTGAATTTCATATATGCGCCCGTAGCTCAATTGGATAGAGCGTTTGACTACGGATCAAAAGGTTAGGGGTTCGACTCCTCTCGGGCGCGCCATAATCGGGAAGTAGCTCAGCTTGGTAGAGCACTTGGTTTGGGACCAAGGGGTCGCAGGTTCGAATCCTGTCTTCCCGACCACTTTCTTTGGGGCCTTAGCTCAGCTGGGAGAGCGCCTGCTTTGCACGCAGGAGGTCAGCGGTTCGATCCCGCTAGGCTCCACCAATAAAATCATAAAAAAGTGTTGACAACTTGGTTGGAAACATGATAAGATGATTAAGTTGCTCAAGAAAAGCAACGAACATTTGAACCTTGAAAACTGAACAAAACAAGACAAACACGTCAACGTTAATTCTAGATTTATTTTAAAAGAGCTATTCAAACTTTTTATGGAGAGTTTGATCCTGGCTCAGGACGAACGCTGGCGGCGTGCCTAATACATGCAAGTCGAGCGGATCGATGGGAGCTTGCTCCCTGAGATCAGCGGCGGACGGGTGAGTAACACGTGGGTAACCTGCCTGTAAGACTGGGATAACTCCGGGAAACCGGGGCTAATACCGGATAACACCTACCCCCGCATGGGGGAAGGTTGAAAGGTGGCTTCGGCTATCACTTACAGATGGACCCGCGGCGCATTAGCTAGTTGGTGAGGTAATGGCTCACCAAGGCGACGATGCGTAGCCGACCTGAGAGGGTGATCGGCCACACTGGGACTGAGACACGGCCCAGACTCCTACGGGAGGCAGCAGTAGGGAATCTTCCGCAATGGACGAAAGTCTGACGGAGCAACGCCGCGTGAGTGAAGAAGGTTTTCGGATCGTAAAACTCTGTTGTTAGGGAAGAACAAGTGCCGTTCGAATAGGGCGGCGCCTTGACGGTACCTAACCAGAAAGCCACGGCTAACTACGTGCCAGCAGCCGCGGTAATACGTAGGTGGCAAGCGTTGTCCGGAATTATTGGGCGTAAAGCGCGCGCAGGTGGTTTCTTAAGTCTGATGTGAAAGCCCACGGCTCAACCGTGGAGGGTCATTGGAAACTGGGGAACTTGAGTGCAGAAGAGGAAAGTGGAATTCCAAGTGTAGCGGTGAAATGCGTAGATATTTGGAGGAACACCAGTGGCGAAGGCGACTTTCTGGTCTGTAACTGACACTGAGGCGCGAAAGCGTGGGGAGCAAACAGGATTAGATACCCTGGTAGTCCACGCCGTAAACGATGAGTGCTAAGTGTTAGAGGGTTTCCGCCCTTTAGTGCTGCAGCTAACGCATTAAGCACTCCGCCTGGGGAGTACGGTCGCAAGACTGAAACTCAAAGGAATTGACGGGGGCCCGCACAAGCGGTGGAGCATGTGGTTTAATTCGAAGCAACGCGAAGAACCTTACCAGGTCTTGACATCCTCTGACAACCCTAGAGATAGGGCTTTCCCCTTCGGGGGACAGAGTGACAGGTGGTGCATGGTTGTCGTCAGCTCGTGTCGTGAGATGTTGGGTTAAGTCCCGCAACGAGCGCAACCCTTGATCTTAGTTGCCAGCATTCAGTTGGGCACTCTAAGATGACTGCCGGTGACAAACCGGAGGAAGGTGGGGATGACGTCAAATCATCATGCCCCTTATGACCTGGGCTACACACGTGCTACAATGGACGGTACAAAGGGCTGCAAGACCGCGAGGTTTAGCCAATCCCATAAAACCGTTCTCAGTTCGGATTGTAGGCTGCAACTCGCCTACATGAAGCTGGAATCGCTAGTAATCGCGGATCAGCATGCCGCGGTGAATACGTTCCCGGGCCTTGTACACACCGCCCGTCACACCACGAGAGTTTGTAACACCCGAAGTCGGTGAGGTAACCTTTTGGAGCCAGCCGCCTAAGGTGGGACAGATGATTGGGGTGAAGTCGTAACAAGGTAGCCGTATCGGAAGGTGCGGCTGGATCACCTCCTTTCTAAGGAAGATTTACTTAAAACGTTTGACGACGTCGAAGTTTTGTTCAGTTTTGATGGTTTAAATCCATCTTCTATATTGTTCTTTGAAAACTAGATAAAGTTTTATTGATAGTCAAGAAATTACCGAGTATCGCCATTTTAGGTTTTTAACCAATTCGGTTAAGTTAATAAGGGCGCACGGTGGATGCCTTGGCACTAGGAGCCGACGAAGGACGGGACTAACACCGATATGCTTCGGGGAGCTGTAAGTGAGCTGATCCGAAGATTTCCGAATGGGGGAACCCACTGTTCGTAATGGAACAGTATCCTTGCTTGAATACATAGAGCATGGAAGGCAGACCCAGGGAACTGAAACATCTAAGTACCTGGAGGAAGAGAAAGCAAATGCGATTCCCTGAGTAGCGGCGAGCGAAACGGGATTAGCCCAAACCAAGAGGCTTGCCTCTTGGGGTTGTAGGACACTCTATACGGAGTTACAAAGGAACGGGGTAGACGAAGAAGTCTGGAAAGGCTCGTCAAAGAAGGTAACAACCCTGTAGTCGAAACTTCGTTCCCTCTTGAGTGGATCCTGAGTACGGCGGGACACGTGAAATCCCGTCGGAAGCTGGGAGGACCATCTCCCAAGGCTAAATACTCCCTAGTGACCGATAGTGAACCAGTACCGTGAGGGAAAGGTGAAAAGCACCCCGGAAGGGGAGTGAAATAGAACCTGAAACCGTGTGCCTACAAGTAGTCAGAGCCCGTTAACGGGTGATGGCGTGCCTTTTGTAGAATGAACCGGCGAGTTACGATCCCATGCAAGGTTAAGTTGAGAAGACGGAGCCGCAGCGAAAGCGAGTCTGAATAGGGCGAATGAGTATGTGGTCGTAGACCCGAAACCAGGTGATCTACCCATGTCCAGGATGAAGTCCAGGTAACACTGGATGGAGGTCCGAACCCACGCACGTTGAAAAGTGCGGGGATGAGGTGTGGGTAGCGGAGAAATTCCAATCGAACCTGGAGATAGCTGGTTCTCTCCGAAATAGCTTTAGGGCTAGCCTCATGTTGTAAGAGTCTTGGAGGTAGAGCACTGTTTGGACTAGGGGCCCTCATCGGGTTACCGAATTCAGACAAACTCCGAATGCCAAAGACTTATCCATGGGAGTCAGACTGCGAGTGATAAGATCCGTAGTCGAAAGGGAAACAGCCCAGACCACCAGCTAAGGTCCCAAAGTATACGTTAAGTGGAAAAGGATGTGGAGTTGCTTAGACAACCAGGATGTTGGCTTAGAAGCAGCCACCATTTAAAGAGTGCGTAATAGCTCACTGGTCGAGTGACTCTGCGCCGAAAATGTACCGGGGCTAAACGTATCACCGAAGCTGTGGATTGACACCGTTTGGTGTCAGTGGTAGGAGAGCGTTCTAAGGACTGCGAAGCTAGACCGTAAGGACTGGTGGAGTGCTTAGAAGTGAGAATGCCGGTATGAGTAGCGAAAGATGGGTGAGAATCCCATCCACCGAATGCCTAAGGTTTCCTGAGGAAGGCTCGTCCGCTCAGGGTTAGTCGGGACCTAAGTCGAGGCCGATAGGCGTAGACGATGGACAACAGGTTGATATTCCTGTACCACCTTTCTTCCATTTGAGCAATGGGGGGACGCAGGAGGATAGGGTAAGCGCACTGCTGGATATGTGCGTCTAAGCAGTTAGGCTGATGATGAGGCAAATCCCATCATCGTGAAGGCTGAGCTGTGATAGCGAGCGAATTATAGTAGCGAAGTTCCTGATTCCACACTGCCAAGAAAAGCCTCTAGCGAGGAAGATGGTGCCCGTACCGCAAACCGACACAGGTAGGCGAGGAGAGAATCCTAAGGTGAGCGAGAGAACTCTCGTTAAGGAACTCGGCAAAATGACCCCGTAACTTCGGGAGAAGGGGTGCTCTGGTAGGGTGCAAGCCCGAGAGAGCCGCAGTGAATAGGCCCAGGCGACTGTTTAGCAAAAACACAGGTCTCTGCGAAGCCGTAAGGCGAAGTATAGGGGCTGACGCCTGCCCGGTGCTGGAAGGTTAAGAGGAGTGCTTAGCGCAAGCGAAGGTGCGAATCGAAGCCCCAGTAAACGGCGGCCGTAACTATAACGGTCCTAAGGTAGCGAAATTCCTTGTCGGGTAAGTTCCGACCCGCACGAAAGGCGTAACGATCTGGGCACTGTCTCAACGAGAGACTCGGTGAAATTATAGTACCTGTGAAGATGCAGGTTACCCGCGACAGGACGGAAAGACCCCGTGGAGCTTTACTGTAGCCTGATATTGAATTTTGGCACAGCTTGTACAGGATAGGTAGGAGCCTTGGAAGCCGGAGCGCTAGCTTCGGTGGAGGCGTCGGTGGGATACTACCCTGGCTGTGTTGACATTCTAACCCGCGCCCCTTATCGGGGTGGGAGACAGTGTCAGGTGGGCAGTTTGACTGGGGCGGTCGCCTCCTAAAGAGTAACGGAGGCGCCCAAAGGTTCCCTCAGAATGGTTGGAAATCATTCGCAGAGTGTAAAGGCACAAGGGAGCTTGACTGCGAGACCTACAAGTCGAGCAGGGACGAAAGTCGGGCTTAGTGATCCGGTGGTTCCGCATGGAAGGGCCATCGCTCAACGGATAAAAGCTACCCCGGGGATAACAGGCTTATCTCCCCCAAGAGTCCACATCGACGGGGAGGTTTGGCACCTCGATGTCGGCTCATCGCATCCTGGGGCTGTAGTCGGTCCCAAGGGTTGGGCTGTTCGCCCATTAAAGCGGTACGCGAGCTGGGTTCAGAACGTCGTGAGACAGTTCGGTCCCTATCCGTCGTGGGCGCAGGAAATTTGAGAGGAGCTGTCCTTAGTACGAGAGGACCGGGATGGACGCACCGCTGGTGTACCAGTTGTCTTGCCAAAGGCATCGCTGGGTAGCTATGTGCGGAAGGGATAAGTGCTGAAAGCATCTAAGCATGAAGCCCCCCTCGAGATGAGATTTCCCATCACTTTATGTGAGTAAGATCCCTGAAAGATGATCAGGTAGATAGGTCAGAGGTGGAAGTGTGGCGACACATGGAGCTGACTGATACTAATCGATCGAGGACTTAACCAAAGTAAGACGAAGGAGGCGCTTCGCGTCTCCCGGACTGGACGATACGCCGGTAATGATTGACTATCAACCCTTTATCTAGTTTTGAAAGAACAATTCTTTCAATGGAATACCTGTCTGGTGACATTGGCGAAGAGGTCACACCCGTTCCCATGCCGAACACGGAAGTTAAGCTCTTCAGCGCCGATGGTAGTTGGGGGATCTCCCCCTGTGAGAGTAGGACGTCGCCAGGCAATAGAGAGAAAAGCAGCTCATTTGATGGGCTGCTTTTTTTGTGGTGTTTTCTGTTGGCGGGGATTGTTGGTGGTAATGTTGGTCGTGATGTTGGTCGTTTGAAATTGGGTGTGTAGAAAGATGTTGGTTAGAGAGATAGGTGAAGATCGCAGGTTGAACGGGTTGGTTAGGAGGGCGAGATTACGGTTAATGTATGGGCTGAGATGAGATTGGTGAGCAAGGGCGAAGAGACAGACTTTTAGAGATTTAATGACCTGTGGGAGTATGTGATCACCCAAGTGGGTTGGACAGAGGTGTTATCTGGAGATGAGGCTAAGGGGGAGCACTTATTTGCGACTTTTTTGCGTTCCAAGCGAAGGGAGACCGATACGTGCGAACAGGGTTCTGATATTAGCGATGTTTTTCCAAGTAATGGGTCATTTTTCACTCCTGACACCGTTCGACATTTTTTACAACGCCTATGGAGGACTTTGAGCCTCCTGGACCCACCGTTCTCCTCCGCCCGCCAAAAATATCAGCGGAAATTAATCATTTATTTGCGATATTTTTAATCCTATTTGCGAAAATCAACTTTTTACCTGCGAAATCGATCATCGCCCGTTTTCCTATTTGCGATTCATTCCCTTTATGTGCGAACGGCCGCATATACTTGCGGAACCCTAATCGTATATGCAATTCTAATTCAAATAAAAATCCTTCCTAAAATCACCTAAACCATTCCAATAGTTGGCGCTCTGTCTGTGTACAACCCTTAAGAAATATGTTATTGACGCTCCAAAATGACACAGTCCCCTCTATTGAAAACCATCAAAATTCGTTACCCTCTCATTCTGAAAACATATATAGGTCCAGAATCTAAATGATATAACCCTACATTTCAAAATGTACTACACTCCCGCCCTTCAACATCCAGTTCCTCTACTGAACTCTTCCAAAAACCCTGCACATCCAAAGAAGGACTAACCCCACACAAAGTCGAATATACACCTAATTCGAATTTTCCGTTTTTAATCGATCTTCACGTTTAAAATACCTCCCAAACAGAAAAGCTTTTAAGGCTATGCTTCTTCATTGCAAAGATGGAAGCCCGGTTGTATAATTATAGTCAAATATAGTCAAAGTCAAATGAGGAGGAGGTTTAATGAGAAATATATCCGACATCATTGAACATTACCTGAAGAATGTATTGGATTTAAGTGAATCTGAAATCGTCGAAATCAAAAGAAGTGAGATCGCTGATAAGTTCCAATGTGTTCCTTCTCAAATAAATTATGTGATCAATACCCGCTTCACCATCGAGAAGGGGTATGTGGTCGAGAGTAAGCGAGGGGGAGGCGGCTACATCCGCATCATGCGGGTGAAGGCTCATGATCAGCTGCATCTTATTGATCAGCTGGTGGCCCTCATTACTCAGAAAATCAGTCAGAATACGGCGGCTGATATCGTTTTCCGACTCGTGGAAGAGGATATAATATCTGAAAGAGAGGCAAAGATCATGCTGAGCGTCATGGATCGATCCGTGATCATGGTCGAGTTGCCTGAACGGGATATACTGCGGGGCAGGATGCTCCGGGCTATGCTGGATACGCTAAAATACGAGTAAGAATGTAAGAGGTGAATGGAATGATGTGTCAGGAGTGCAAGGAGAATCCGGCAACCCTTCATTTCACGAAGGTTGTGAACGGAGAGAAGACCGAGGTCCATCTATGTGAGCAGTGTGCTCAGGATAAAGGAACGATGTTCGAGAATTCGGCAGCCTTCACGGTGAATAATCTGTTGGCCGGTTTATTGAATATCACCCCCGGCTTCAAGCAGGCACAGGAGCAGGAAGCGCCGAAAAAGGAAGTTCTCCAGTGTCCGAAGTGCAAATTGACATTCCAACAGTTTACGAGCATCGGCCGGTTTGGATGTTCGGAGTGTTATAAGACATTCAATAGCGAACTCGATCCGATTCTGAAGAGGGTGCACAGCGGGAATATGGAGCATCATGGAAAGGTACCGGAACGAATGGGCGGTACCATCCAGATCAAGAAGCAGATCAAGAAGTTGAGAACGGAACTTCAGGCCCTCATCGAAGAGGAAGAGTTTGAGAGAGCAGCTGAAACGAGAGATCGCATTCGTTCCCTTGAACGTGAGATGAAGCAGGAAGGGGGAGGTGCAGAATGAGTCTGGAGCGATTTTTAAGCAATACCGTCAGTTCGTGGATGAATGAAGAAGGTCCCCAATCGGATATTGTCCTGAGTTCCCGGGTGCGTTTGGCACGGAATCTGACGGACTTCCGTTTTTCAACCCTATATTCACCTGAGGAAGCAGGGCAGATCGTAGAACGGGTGAAAGAGAAAATGTCTTCTTTTCCAAAAGAGCTGGGGGAACTCGAATTTTTACCTACGAGTGAGATTCAGCCGTTGGAAAAAAGGGTATTGATGGAGAAACACCTGATCAGTCCGAATCTGGCAGAAGATAAGAATGTCGGGGCCGTCCTTCTATCACCAGATGAAGATATAAGCATAATGGTAAATGAAGAGGATCATATCCGGATACAGTGTCTGTATCCAGGTCTTCAACTGAAGCAGGCACTCTCCCGTGCCAATGAGCTCGATGATTGGTTTGAGAGCGAACTGGACTTTGCATTCGACGAGAAGCACGGGTATCTGACCACCTGTCCTACGAATGTAGGAACGGGACTCAGGGCATCGGTCATGGTACATCTTCCGGGCTTGGTCCTCACCCAGCAGATGAACCGGATCATACCGGCGATCAACCAGCTTGGGCTCGTCGTGAGGGGTATCTACGGCGAAGGCAGTGAAGCACTGGGGAATATCTTTCAAATCTCCAACCAGACGACCCTAGGTAAGTCGGAAGGGGATATCGTGGAAGATCTCATCAGCGTGGTGAATCAGATCATTGCCAAGGAACTGACGGCGAGGGAGGCATTAGTTCAGACCTCCAACATACAATTAGAAGATAGGGTCTTCAGATCGCTGGGGGTGCTGGAGCATAGCCGCATCATTGAATCGAAGGAAGCGGCCAAATGCCTGTCCGATGTTCGTCTGGGCATCGATCTGGGCATGATCCACAGTCTCTCCAAAAATATTTTGAATGAATTGATGATTTTGACCCAACCGGGTTTTTTACAACAATATTCCGGAGGTCCATTGCGACCGAATGAACGGGACATAAGAAGGTCTTCCTTGATCAGGGAGCGAATTAGATTGGATAAAGATACATGTGAGGAGGAAGAATCATGATGTTTGGTCGATTTACAGAAAGAGCTCAAAAAGTATTGGCATTAGCCCAGGAAGAAGCCATCCGACTAGCCCATAATAACATCGGCACTGAACATATCCTGCTTGGCCTTGTTCGTGAAGGAGAGGGGATTGCAGCCAAGGCACTGACTGCCCTTGGACTAAGCCCTGAGAAGATCCAGAAGGAAGTGGAGGGTCTGATCGGAAAAGGAACGGAAAAGTCCCAGACGATCCACTATACACCCCGCGCGAAGAAAGTCATCGAACTTTCCATGGATGAAGCAAGGAAGCTCGGTCACTCTTACGTAGGGACAGAGCATATCCTTCTCGGTCTGATCCGTGAAGGGGAAGGCGTGGCAGCACGGGTACTCGGAAACCTTGGCGTAAGCTTGAACAAAGCAAGGCAGCAGGTTCTCCAGCTCCTCGGCAACAACGATTCTGGCGGACACCAAGGAGGCGGCAGTGCGAATGCCAATACGCCGACACTTGATAGTCTTGCGCGTGACTTGACGGCCATTGCCCGTGAAGGAAGCCTTGATCCGGTCATCGGACGAAGCAAGGAAATCCAGCGTGTCATCGAAGTGCTAAGCCGCCGTACGAAGAACAATCCGGTCCTTATCGGTGAACCGGGTGTGGGTAAGACGGCGATTGCTGAAGGCCTTGCCCAGCAGATCATCGCGAATGAAGTACCGGAGATCCTCCGTGATAAGCGTGTCATGACCCTTGATATGGGTACGGTCGTTGCCGGAACGAAATACCGCGGTGAGTTCGAGGACCGCCTGAAGAAAGTGATGGATGAGATCCGTCAGGCAGGCAATATCATCCTCTTCATCGATGAGCTTCACACGCTGATCGGGGCAGGAGGGGCTGAAGGGGCAATCGATGCTTCCAACATCCTCAAACCTTCCCTTGCACGTGGAGAACTGCAATGTATCGGGGCGACGACCCTTGATGAATATCGGAAGTACATTGAGAAGGATGCAGCCCTAGAGCGCCGGTTCCAGCCGATCCAGGTAAATGAGCCGACTGCAGATGAGTCCATCCAGATCCTTAAAGGTCTTCGTGACCGCTATGAAGCGCATCACCGCGTATCCATCACGGATGCTGCCATCGATGCCGCTGTGAAACTCTCTGACCGCTATATCTCAGACCGATTCCTTCCGGATAAGGCAATCGATTTGATCGATGAAGCCGGTTCGAAGGTCCGACTCCGCTCATATACGACTCCACCGAACCTGAAGGAGCTTGAAGCGAAGCTGGAAGAGATCCGCAAAGAGAAGGATGCTGCGGTTCAGAGCCAGGAGTTTGAAAAAGCCGCTTCCCTACGCGATTCCGAGCAGAAGCTTCGTGAAGAGCTGGAAGAAACGAAGAATACATGGAAAGAAAAGCAGGGGCAGGAAAATACCGAAGTCACAGTGGAAGATATCGCGAAGGTCGTGTCCAACTGGACAGGAGTACCTGTATCCAAGCTTGCTCAAACAGAAACAGATCGTCTCTTGAAATTGGAAGAGATCCTGCACTCCCGTGTCATCGGGCAATCCGAAGCAGTTGTCGCTGTATCGAAAGCGGTACGCCGTGCCCGTGCAGGGCTGAAGGATCCGAAGCGTCCTATCGGTTCATTCATCTTCCTCGGTCCTACCGGTGTCGGTAAAACCGAATTGGCTAGGGCTCTCGCAGAATCCATGTTCGGTGATGAAGAAGCGATGATCCGGATCGATATGTCGGAGTACATGGAGAAGCATTCCACCTCCCGTCTCGTCGGATCTCCTCCGGGATATGTCGGGTACGAGGAAGGCGGTCAGCTGACTGAGAAAGTCCGTCGCAAACCATATTCCGTCGTGCTCCTCGATGAAATCGAAAAAGCACATCCCGATGTCTTCAATATCCTTCTGCAAGTCTTGGAAGATGGTCGTTTGACTGATTCCAAAGGAAGGACTGTCGACTTCAGGAACACGGTTCTGATCATGACATCGAACGTCGGTGCACAGTCCCTTAAAGCCAATAAGCATATGGGCTTCAATATCCAGGATGGGAAGCAGGATTACAAAGATATGAAAGGGAAAGTGATGGAGGAACTGAAACGTGCCTTCCGCCCTGAATTCCTGAACCGTATCGATGAAATCATCGTCTTCCACTCATTGGAGAAAGACCACCTGAAAGAGATTGTCACCCTAATGTCCAATCAACTCACGAAGCGCCTCAAAGAGCAGGATATCCATCTTGAACTTTCTGCGGCTGCCAAGGAGAAGATCGCGGATGAAGGATTCGATCCTGAATACGGTGCAAGACCGCTCCGCAGGGCCATTCAGAAATATGTCGAAGATAAACTTTCTGAAGAGCTCCTGAGAGGGAAGGTCTTGACGGGTCAAGACATCCTCATCGATGTCGAAGGGGAAGAGTTCGTCGTCAAATTGAAAGAAGAAGCAACCAATTCAACTCCTTGATGTGAAAAGGAAGAGGTACACGGTCATGAACCTGTGCCTCTTTTTTTCCATAAGAAGTGAGAGGTATGTATAGCCGGGGCACTCTCGGTATAGTAATAAGACTAGGAAGAGGAGTAGGATCGTTTTGGCAAAAAAGAAGACAAAATTCGTATGTTCATCCTGCGGGTATGAATCAGCAAAATGGATGGGGAAATGTCCCGGGTGTAATGAGTGGAACACGATGGTGGAAGAAGTGGCCATTACGGGGAAGCAGCCCCGTGGTGCATTCCAACACAGCGAAGGGCCATCGAAGGCTGAAAAACTGACATCCATCGAAACGATGCAGGAGCCCCGTGTCCTTACTGATTCCAAAGAACTCAACCGGGTACTTGGAGGAGGAGTGGTGCCGGGATCGCTTGTGTTGATAGGGGGAGACCCGGGGATAGGGAAATCCACCCTGCTGCTGCAAGTATCTTCACAGCTTGCTGAACAAAAGCAAAAAGTCCTTTATATATCAGGTGAAGAGTCCATCAAGCAGACCAAACTGCGTGCGGACCGGCTGAATATCACAGCTGATGACCTATACATATATGCAGAAACCAACCTGCAGTCGATCCACCAGACCATCGATCAGCTTTCACCCGACTTTGTCATCATCGACTCCATTCAAACCATTTATCATCCGGAGGTCACTTCGGCACCCGGGAGCGTATCACAGGTCCGGGAATGTACGGCTGAATTGATGCGGATCGGTAAGACGAAAGGAATTGCCATTTTCATCGTCGGACATGTAACCAAGGAAGGATCCATCGCCGGTCCCCGTCTACTGGAGCATATGGTGGATACCGTTCTCTATTTTGAAGGGGAGCGCCACCATTCTTACAGGATCTTGAGGGCGGTGAAAAACCGTTTCGGTTCTACGAATGAAATGGGAATCTTTGAAATGAAGGAGCTGGGTCTTGAAGAAGTCGCCAATCCTTCAGAGATCTTCCTCGAAGAACGTTCACAGGGATCTGCCGGGTCGACGGTTGTTGCATCCATGGAAGGAACAAGGCCGGTGCTTGTGGAAATTCAAGCCCTTGTCACTCCGACGAGCTTCAATAATCCGAGACGTATGGCAACAGGAATCGACCATAGCAGGGTCTCCCTCATCATGGCAGTGCTTGAGAAGCGGGCAGGGATGCTCCTTCAGCAACAGGATGCCTACCTCAAGGTCGCAGGCGGAGTGAAGCTAGATGAGCCGGCTATCGATTTGGCCGTGGCGGCGAGCATTGCTTCAAGCTTCCGGGACAAAGCTTCACGCGCACAGGATTGCATCATCGGGGAAGTGGGACTGACCGGGGAGATCCGGCGCGTTTCACGGATTGAGCAGAGGGTGCAGGAAGCGGCGAAGCTCGGCTTCCAGCGGGTCATCATCCCGCAGAACAATATCGGGGGATGGCAGGCACCGGGCGGCATCGAAGTGGTCGGTGTATCCGATATCCACCAAGCGTTGGGTATGATTTTAGGAGGATAACAAAATGGAAGATAAAAAGGCAAAGGATAAATCCATATCGGATATTTTACAATTCGTTGCGCCCGGTGCGCCTATCCGGGATGGGATCGATAATGTGCTCCGGGCCAATACCGGCGGACTTATCGTCGTCGGATACAATGACAAGGTCAAGTCCGTTCTGGACGGAGGCTTTCATATCAATTGTCCATTTTCACCGAGCTATCTGTATGAGCTGGCGAAAATGGACGGGGCGATCGTCCTGAACGAATCCGGGACGAAGATCATCCTGGCCAATGCCCAGCTTGCCCCCGATGTGTATGTTCCTTCTACAGAGACAGGGATGAGGCATCGTACGGCAGAAAGGGTGGCAAGGCAGACGAATGCCCTTGTCATTGCCATCTCGCAGCGCCGGAACGTCATCACCCTGTACCAGGGCAATTTCCGATACGCCCTGAAGGACATTTCCGTCATCCTGACCAAAGCCAATCAGGCTGTACAGACATTGGAGAAATACAAAGTCGTCCTCGATCAGAGCATCTCCAATCTATCGGTTTTGGAGTTCGAAGAATTGGTGACCCAGAGCGATCTGCTCCAGGTTCTCCATCGATTCGAAATGGTCCTCAGGATCAAAAATGAGCTTCTGACGTATCTGAGTGAACTCGGCACGGAGGGAAGACTGATCCGCCTGCAGATGAATGAACTGCTTTCAGACATCGAGAGCGAGGCCATGTTGATCTTCCGGGATTACGCCATGGACCGCAACGTGAAAGCATTCGAGCTTCTATACAAGTTCCAGGAGCTTGTGCGCTCAGAAGTCCTTGAAGACAATGTGCTCCTGAAGCTTCTGGGTTATCAGGGCTATCCCCACCACGACGAGGCGATGTTCCCGCGCGGATACCGTGTATTGAACAAGATCCCGCGCCTGCCGATTGTCATCATCGAGAACGTGATCAACGAGTATGATGCTCTTCATCATATCGTGAAAGCGACGGTCGAAGACCTTGATGAAGTGGAAGGGATCGGGGAAGTGAGGGCGCGCAAGATTAAAGAAGGTCTCAAACTCATAAAAGAACAAACGTTCGCTGACCGGCAATTATAGCACCCAAGTCCCGGTTTGATAAAAGGGAAATATGCCCTGTTTCCAAAAAATTGACAGTGTAATCCCCGAGTGTTAGCCTTTTCATGAGGGCCTCTATCATCGTTTGTGAAATTGAAGAAAATTAGTCAAGAATCTCACGTTTTAAAAATCATAAATTGTTTATAATGGATAGGAGGAGGTGAAGGTATGTTAAAAAGAATCGTTCAGGCATGCTTCCTTATCGTAGGTGGTACACTAGGGATCCTATTGATTCCGGAGTTATTGTCGGTCATCAACATGGCGGATATTTCATTAATCAATAATGCATATATGACTGCTATATTAGGTGCCATTATTTTTTATATTATTTCGTTCTGGGCAGTCGAGTATGTGGTGAACTTTGTCAAATGGTTTGAAGATAGTTTGGTAAAGGCCCCGGTGACGGATTTGCTCTTTGGAAGTCTTGGTCTGATTATCGGATTGATCGTTGCGTACCTGTTGGGAATTGCCGTCAATCAGCTTGAATTCCCGATTTTGAATGCGGTCGTACCGGTGCTCTTGACCTTGCTGCTTGGGTATCTTGGTTTCCAGGTCGGCTTCAAGAAGCGGGATGAAATGGTAGGTCTCTTCGGCAATTCTCGTTCTAAGAAGAAAGATTCCGACGAGGATGATGAGGAGAACGCCGTGAAGACCCTCAAGATTCTCGATACAAGCGTGATCATCGACGGACGTATTGCAGACATCTGTCAAACGGGATTCCTCGAAGGCATCGTCGTCATTCCTCAGTTTGTCCTCGAAGAGCTCCAGCATATCGCGGATTCATCCGACGTATTGAAGCGGAATCGCGGACGTCGAGGACTTGATATTTTGAACCGCATCCAAAAGGAATTGCCGGTTGAGGTCCAGATCTACGAGGGCGACTTCGAAGAGATCCAAGAGGTGGATTCGAAGCTTGTGAAGCTTGCGAAACTCACGAACGGAATCGTTGTGACCAATGATTTCAACCTGAATAAGGTATGCGACCTTCAAGGGGTACAAGTATTGAATATCAATGACCTGGCCAACGCCGTTAAGCCTGTCGTCCTTCCTGGTGAAGAACTGAAGGTACAGGTGATCAAAGATGGTAAAGAGCATAATCAGGGCATTGCCTACCTCGATGACGGAACGATGATCGTTGTGGAGGAAGGGCGCAATTACATCGGCAAATATATCGATGTCCTAGTCACTTCGGTGCTGCAGACCTCCGCGGGGCGGATGATCTTTGCAAAGCCAAAACAATTGGAAAAAGCGCTCTAAGCCTGACTCCTTTGACCCGGTAAGGTATAATGGATGAATACTAGAGGAAGTCAAAGGAGTTAATCATATGGAGTATCAAGTGGTCATCCCGGCTGCCGGAAGGGGCAAAAGGATGAAAGCGGATCGGAATAAGCTGCTTCTTGAGTTGGACGGGGCACCCATCATTGTCCATACCCTTCAAGTGTTCGACCGGGATCCCCTGTGCCAGGGGATCTTTGTTGCTATCCATCCCGATGAACGGGAAGAGTTCGAAGCTCTGATCGATCGTCATGATATCGGCAAGGATATCCGTCTCGTCGACGGGGGGAAAGAAAGACAGGATAGCGTGTATCAGGCATTGCTTGAGGTCGATCATGAAGTCGTACTCGTTCATGATGGTGCCAGGCCGTTCATTTCCCGGTCGGTCATCCACGAGCTCGCTGAGCGGGCCGGGGAGACAGGCGGGGCGATTGCCGCGGTTCCGGTGAAGGATACCATCAAGAAAGTCATGGATGGGAAAGTCGAAGAAACGATCGAGCGCTCAAGCTTGTGGATGGTGCAGACCCCACAGGCTTTTCGCGTTTCATCTTTAAAAAAAGCCCACGATGCAGCAATGGAGGAAGGGTTCCTAGGCACCGATGACGCTTCACTTGTGGAGCGTCTGGGGGAAGACGTGTCCATCGTGGAAAGTGATTATGACAATATCAAATTGACAACGCCGGAGGATATGTTTTTTGCCGAGGCGATATTGAAGAAGAGAACAGAAGGAGGAAAACATCATGTTTAGAATCGGACAAGGCTTCGATGTGCATCAACTAGTGGAGGATCGTCCATTGATCATGGGCGGCATCACGATCCCATATGAGAAAGGGCTTCTGGGGCATTCTGATGCCGACGTCCTTCTCCATGCCGTGGCGGATGCCTGCCTCGGTGCCATTGCTGCCGGTGACATCGGGAAGCATTTCCCGGATACGGACGAAGAGTTCAAGGACGCAGACTCGGCCAAGTTGCTTCAACACGTATGGGCAATGGTCAAAGAGGAAGGCTATGAACTGGGGAATATCGATTGCACCGTCATCGCCCAAAAGCCGAAGATGGCCCCGTATATCGATGAGATGAGAGCAAGGATCGCCGAGCTCCTCGAAGCGGATCCATCCCAGGTGAATGTAAAAGCCACAACATCCGAAAAACTTGGTTTCACCGGTCGCGGAGAAGGGATCGCCGCTCAGACGACGGTTCTGGTGAAGCAAAAGTAAGACCCTTTATTCCGTTTTCGAACGGTGGTAAACTAATACAAGCAGAATCATTGAGGAGGAACGAATATGTCAAACGAAGTACGCGTACGCTATGCCCCGAGTCCAACGGGTCATTTACATATCGGGAATGCCCGTACGGCCCTATTCAACTATCTATATGCCCGCAGTGTGGGCGGGAAATTCATCATCCGCATCGAGGATACGGATAAGAAGCGGAACATTGAAGGCGGAGAAGAAAGCCAGCTTAAGTATCTTCAGTGGCTTGGGATCGACTGGGATGAAAGTGTAGATAAGGAAGGCGAATACGGCCCATATCGTCAATCCGAGCGGAACCATATTTACGAACAGTATTTGAATGAGCTACTTGAAAGCGGAAAAGCTTATAAATGCTACTGTACCGAAGAAGAGCTGGAAGCTGAAAGGGAAGCGCAAAGCGCATCCGGTCAGATGCCTCGCTACTCCGGTAAATGCCGCAACCTGACAGCGGAAGAGCAGGAGAAGCTTGCTGCGGAAGGGCGCCAGCCGAGCATCCGTTTCCGTGTGCCTGAAGGCCGCGTATTTTCTTTCAACGATATCGTAAAAGACGAAGTATCATTCGAATCTGACGGTATCGGTGATTTTGTCATCGCGAAGAAAGACGGTACACCGACGTATAACTTTGCCGTGGCAGTCGATGATTACCTTATGAAGATTTCCCATGTGCTCCGCGGAGAAGATCATATCTCCAATACACCGAAGCAGCTCATGGTCTTTGACGCTCTCGGCTGGCAGCCGCCGGTATTTGGTCATATGACCCTGATCGTGAATGAAAGCCGCAAGAAGCTGAGTAAGCGTGATGAAAGTATCATCCAATTCATCGAGCAGTATGAGGCCCTCGGCTATCTGCCGGAAGCGCTCTTCAACTTCATCGCCCTTCTAGGCTGGTCGCCAAAAGGGGAAGACGAGTTGTTCTCAAGGGAAGAATTCATCAAGATTTTTGACCCTGAGCGCCTTTCCACATCGTCTGCCCTGTTCGATAATCAGAAGCTGACGTGGATGAACAACCAGTATATGAAAGCCCTCGACCTTGACCAGGTGGTGGCCCTTGCTGAACCGCATCTGATCAAAGCAGGCAAGATCAGCGGGAACCCGACTGCAGAAGAGCATGAGTGGGTGCGTCGCGTGGTAGGTCTATATCAAGAGCAAATGAGCTTCGGGGCTGAAATCGTCGAGCTTTCAGAAATGTTCTTCAAGGATGATCTGGAATACGACGCAGAAGCAAAAGCCGTATTGGACGAGGAAGAGGTTCCTGAAGTGCTCCGTGCATTCCTTGAGGAGATCGAAGCACTTGAGAACTACGAAGCGGCAGAAATCAAAAAATCCATCAAAAATGTCCAGAAGTCGACGGGACACAAAGGCAAGAAGCTATTCATGCCGATCCGCGTGGCCGTTACCGGTCAGACACACGGTCCGGAACTTCCGAATGCCATCGAGTTGTTGGGGAAAGATAAAGTGAAACTTCGCCTTCAAGGACTTTTAGGTTAACATTTCGCAGGGAATGTAATATAGTAAGAGTATCACGAATTGGATAAATCGCGTTGAAGAGGAGAAGTAGGGATACGGAAGCTGATTAGAGAGGACCATCACCGGCTGAAAGTGGTCTGAGCCCCTCCGTTCCTGAAATGCACCTCTGAGTCCGTTGCTGAACATATAAGTAGGTGATGGCGGCTTCCACCGTTAACAGGATCCGAGTTGGGGAGTGATCCCAATCAGAGTGGAACCGCGCTTGCCTACAGCGTCTCTGTCATTTGACAGGGGCGTTTTTTTATTGAGCGAATGAAAGGAGGGGGATGGAATGTTCAAGACATTCAAAGAAGACATCGATGTCGTGTTCGATCAGGATCCGGCCGCGAGGAATTATTTCGAAGTGGTCCTTACGTACTCGGGACTGCATGCCATCTGGGCCCACAGGGTCGCCCACGCATTTTTCAAACGGAGATTCTTTTTCCTCGCCCGTGTGATTTCTCAGATCAGCCGCTTCTTCACCGGAGTGGAGATCCACCCTGGTGCGAAAATCGGACGCCGTTTCTTCATCGACCACGGGATGGGTGTGGTCATCGGAGAGACGTGTGAGATCGGGGACAACGTCACCCTTTTCCAAGGCGTCACACTCGGGGGTACGGGTAAAGAGAAAGGGAAGCGGCACCCTACGATAAGAGACAATGCCCTTATTGCGACAGGAGCAAAAGTATTAGGTTCCATCGTAGTTGGGGAAAATTCTAAAGTAGGGGCAGGATCGGTCGTCTTGAAGGATGTCCCACCGAACTCCACTGTCGTGGGCATCCCGGGGAAAGTCGTGATACAGGACGGGGTGAAGATCCAGAAGGACCTGAACCACTGTGACCTGCCGGATCCGATCAACGACCGCATCAAACAGCTGCAATCAGAAATCGAAGAACTCAGGAGTCTATTACAAGAGGAACATGGAAGGAGTCGATCGTCTTGACGATCCGTTTATATAATACACTTACTAGACAGAAGGAAGAATTCAAGCCCCTTGAAGAAGGGAAGGTCAAGATGTACGTGTGCGGACCAACGGTCTACAACTACATCCACATCGGGAATGCCCGGCCGGCCATCGTATTCGATACAGTACGCCGCTACTTGGAGTATCGGGACTATGATGTGAAATTCGTCTCAAACTTCACTGATGTCGACGATAAGCTCATCAAGGCGGCCAACGAGCTTGGTGAAGAGGTACCGACGATCGCCAAGCGCTTCATCGATGCATACTTTGAAGACACCGGGGCTCTCGGATGCCAGAAAGCCGATATCCATCCGACCGTGACGGATAACATCGATACCATCATTGAATTCATCTCGGCGCTTGTTGATAAAGGGTTCGCCTATGAATCCCAAGGAGATGTATACTACCGCACAAGGAAGTTTGACGGATACGGGAAGCTGTCCCATCAGTCCGTCGATGAGCTGAAAGTCGGAGCGCGTATCGACGTGGGCGATAAAAAAGAAGACGAACTCGACTTCGTCCTGTGGAAATCAGCGAAAGAAGGGGAAATCTCCTGGGAGAGCCCTTGGGGACATGGGCGTCCGGGCTGGCATATCGAGTGCTCGGCCATGGCGAAGCGCTACCTCGGGGATACGATCGATATTCACGCAGGCGGACAGGATCTTACATTCCCCCATCACGAAAATGAGATTGCCCAATCAGAGGCCCTGACCGGAAAGCCTTTCGCGAAATACTGGCTTCATAACGGATATATCAATATCGATAACGAAAAAATGTCGAAGTCATTGGGGAACTTTGTATTGGTTCACGACATCATCAAGGAACACGATCCACAAGTGCTGCGTTTCTTCATGCTGTCGGTCCATTACCGCCATCCGATCAACTATAATCTGGAGTTGCTGGAGAACGCGAAGACGGCCCTTGACCGTATCCGCACCTCGTATGATAATCTCCAGCATCGCAAGGAAACGAGCGCCAATCTTGCAGATCACGATCAGGAATGGTTCAGCAAGGTCGCGGCTCTCAAAGACCAATTCATCGAAGCGATGGACGATGACTTCAATACGGCGAATGGGATCTCCTCCCTGTTTGAACTTTCCCGGCAGGCGAACTATTACCTCATGGAAAAGAACACCTCGACAGCCGTCATTGATTCATTCCTTGCCCAGTTCCAAGAGTTCTTCGGCGTACTCGGGCTCTCCCTTGCTGCCAGTGAAGAACTTGTAGATGAAGAGATCGATGAGCTGATCGAGAAGCGGCTTCAGGCACGTAAAGACCGTGATTTCCAATTGGCAGATGAAATCCGTGATACGTTGAAAGCGCGGAATATCATCCTCGAAGACACTCCTCAAGGCACACGCTGGAAAAGAGGTTGAGGATGCTGTACGAAACGAATGAACACATCGATGCGAAACAAATGAATCCGCTGGCCTTGGCCTATATGGGGGATGCCGTGTATGAAACGTATGTGCGGCAGCTCCTCCTCACCAAAGGAAGGGTCAAGCCCAATCAGCTCCACCGGGCCGCCACAAGCTATGTGTCGGCAAAATCACAGGCGGCGATCCTCAAGTGGATGTTCGAGGAAGAGCTCCTCTCTGAAGAGGAGGTCCTGGTCGTCAAACGGGGAAGGAATGCGAAATCCGGCACCACCCCCAAGAATACAGATGTGCAGACGTATAAGCATAGTACCGCTTTTGAAGCGCTGCTCGGATTTCTTTTCCTTCAGAATCGCATCGAGCGGCTGGAGGAATTGATCACGTTGATCTTTGAACAAAAAGGAAAGGAGGAAAGAGCATGAGTAACGAATTAGATTTTATTGGAGGACGTAACCCCGTCATTGAAGCGTTGAAGTCGGGGCGGGATATCAACAAGATTTGGATCCAGGAGGGGTCGCAGAAGGGATCGATGCAGCAGGTCATCGGTCTGGCGAAGGACTCCAATATCCTGGTCCAGTTCGTACCGAAGAAGAAAATTGAACAAATGGTCCCCGAGAATCATCAGGGTGTCGTTGCATCGGTTGCAGCTTATCAGTATGCAGAAATCGATGATCTCTTCAACAAGGCACAGGAAAAGGGGGAGGATCCTTTCTTTCTGATCTTGGACGAGCTTGAAGATCCACATAACCTCGGTTCCATCATGCGGACCGCCGATGCTTCAGGTGCACACGGGATCATCATTCCGAAGCGACGCGCAGTCGGTTTGACGTCGACGGTGGCCAAAGCGTCCACCGGGGCCATTGAACATATCCCCGTGGCACGGGTCACCAACCTGTCACGTGCAGTCGAGGAACTGAAGGACCGCGGTGTATGGATCGCCGGTACGGATGCCAAGGGCAGTCAGGACTACCGCAGGCTCGACGGTACGCTTCCCATCGGTTTGATCATCGGGAGCGAAGGCAAGGGGATGAGCAGGATCCTGAGGGATAAATGCGACTTCCTTGTTCAACTGCCGATGGTCGGACATGTGACATCATTGAATGCCTCGGTGGCAGCCAGTATTTTAATGTATGAGGTTTACCGCACCCGCCACCCGCTGGGAGAATAGCCATGGACATTCTCCTAGTGGACGGATATAACATCATCGGTGCCTGGCACGAGCTGAACGAGCTGAAGAAGAAGGACTTGTCGGCTGCCAGGGACCGCCTGGTGGAACAGATGGCTGAATACCAAGGGTATACCGGCTATCGGGTGATCGTCATTTTTGACGCCTATTACGTGCAGGGAATCGCAAGGAAATACAACAACTATAAGGTGGAAGTGATTTTCACCAAAGAGAATGAGACGGCAGATGAGCGGATCGAGAAACTTGCCATCGAGCTCAACAACATCAAGACGCAGATCCATGTAGCGACGTCTGACTTCACGGAGCAGTGGGCGATATTCGGTCAGGGAGCCCTGCGGAAATCGGCCAGGGAACTTCTGAACGAAGTAAATGCCATCGAAAAGAAAATCGAAAAAAAAGTACGAAATTCGACAGACCGAAAGCCCCCTACGAAGATACCGTTGTCGAATGAAGTCGCTGAAATCTTTGAGAAATGGCGGCGCGGAGAACGATGACCGGTTGACGATTGAATTTTCTGTCATGTATAATATTTCTATCTATTGCTACGCGCGGGGGGATGTCTGTGAGCAATATCACCAGGACAGAAGCATTTGACGAGAAATTGGTGACAATGGATGACGAAGCAATCATAGAAGCGGTTCATCAGGGTCATAGCGAAGCGCTGGATTATTTGATTAAGAAATATCGCAATTTCGTAAGGGCGAAAGCACGTTCCTACTTCCTGATCGGTGCAGATAAAGAAGATATCGTGCAGGAGGGGATGATCGGCCTTTATAAGGCCATCCGCGACTACAGGGAGGACAAGCTAACCTCTTTCAAGGCGTTTGCGGAACTGTGCATCACCCGACAGATCATAACAGCCATTAAGACAGCCACTAGACAGAAACACATACCGCTCAATTCCTACGTGTCATTGGACAAGCCGATTTATGATGACGAATCGGACAGAACGCTGCTCGATGTCATCTCAGGTGCGAAAGTCATGGATCCTGAAGCTCTCATCATCAACCGTGAAGAATTCGATAATATGGAAGATAAGATGGCCGAGCTCCTGAGTGATCTTGAACGGAAGGTGCTCGCATTGTATCTTGACGGGCAATCCTACCAGGAAATCTCAGAAGAGTTGAACCGCCATGTGAAGTCCATCGACAACGCATTGCAGCGCGTGAAGCGGAAGCTTGAACGCTACTTGGAAGTCCGGGAAATAACCATGTAACCGTATTGACACAATTTGGTGACCGTGTTATTTTTGATAGGACTTAATATGGACCGAACAGGGTCCGGACCGGGTGATAGGATGACAAAGAAATTAATACTGGCCTGTACCGTTTGCGGATCGCGGAACTACAGCGTTCCCGGCAAGCAGAATCAGTCCGTTCGATTAGAATTAAAGAAGTTCTGTAATACGTGCAATTCCCACACCCTTCACAAGGAAACAAAATGATGGGGACGGAACTCTACAGCATTGATACTAGTTGGAGGTTACTAACGGATGTTTAAATTCTTTCGCAACGTAGCATCGGAAATGAGGAAGGTTAGCTGGCCGTCCCGCAAAGAGCTTACGCGCTATACCATCACGGTTATCACGACCGTTGTCGTATTTGCCCTGTTCTTCACGGTGATCGACCTTGGTATATCAGAACTCATGCGAGTCCTCATCGATTCAAAATAAAGAAACAGAGATTTACCTGTATATATACCGTCAAAGCATGGTATAATGGACGATAATAGAGTACTGACCTTTGAGCCCGTTATCTTTTACGGGTTTTTTACATTGTCTGAAAGAGATGATGGAAGTGTATTCTTACAAAGCGAGGAGGGACGGACTGGAGAGTCCTAACATATGGAAAAGAATTGGTATGTGGTCCACACGTATTCAGGATATGAGAACAAAGTCAAAGCCAACCTGGAAAAGCGCGTAGAAACCATGGGGATGCAAGATAAGATCTTCCGTGTCATCGTGCCTGAAGAGGAAGAGACAGACATCAAGAACGGCAAGAAAAAAGTAATCAAAAAGAAGGTATTCCCAGGCTATGTCATCGTCGAGATCGTCATGACGGATGATTCATGGTATGTCGTGCGGAATACTCCGGGTGTGACCGGCTTCGTCGGTTCATCGGGATCCGGCTCCAAGCCGACAGCGCTTCTTCCGGAAGAAGTGACCAATCTGTTGAAACAGATGGGCATGAGCGAGAAGAAAGTGGAAGTGGACTACGAGCTTGGTGAAACAGTCAAGGTCAACGAAGGTCCATTCGCAAACTTCACCGGGACGATCGAAGAGATCGATTCTTCCAAAACGAAGCTCAAAGTTCACGTCAATATGTTTGGCCGCGATACGCCGGTTGAACTTGATTTCTCTCAAGTCGATAAATTATAATGGAAAAGAACTTGAAATCACTCTGAAAAAATGATACTATTTCATAAGTCAGTGCGTCTCGACGAGAGCCACTGAACCTAATAGACGTTCTTTATGTTGATAAAGACATTTTTTACATGAGTGGGAGGGTGTACAACCCAATAACCACATCACGGACTTAAGGAGGTGTGTCTCGTGGCTAAAAAAGTTATCAAAATGGTTAAATTGCAGATTCCTGCCGGTAAAGCTAATCCAGCTCCACCAGTTGGTCCTGCACTAGGTCAAGCAGGTGTTAACATCATGGGATTCTGTAAGGAATTCAATGCTCGCACAGCCGATCAAGCTGGCTTAATCATTCCTGTTGAAATCACGGTTTTTGAAGACCGTTCATTTACATTCATCACTAAAACTCCACCTGCTGCTGTATTGCTTAAGAAAGCAGCTGGTATCGAGTCTGGTTCAGGCGAACCGAACAGCAAAAAAGTGGCAACACTTAAACGCGATAAAGTACGTGAAATTGCTGAATCAAAAATGCCTGACCTGAATGCAGCTAGCGTTGAATCAGCTATGCGCATGGTAGAAGGAACTGCACGCAGCATGGGAATCGTCATCGAAGACTAATCCCTGCTACCGAACAGATTCCTGTTGACTGAGGTTGCGATGATGAAATGTACGTTTCACTCTCGCAACCTTATTTCGTGGGAGGTTATTCCGCTAAAACCACAATGAGGAGGATATTCAAAATGGCTAAAAAAGGCAAGAAGTTTCTTGAAGCTCAAAAGCTAGTAGATCGTACTACTGCTTATTCAGTTGAAGAAGCAATCGAACTAGTTAAGAAAACAAACTTCGCTAAGTTTGACGCGACTGTTGAAGTAGCGTTCCGCTTAGGTGTAGATACTCGTAAAAACGACCAGCAGATCCGTGGAGCAGTCGTGCTTCCACACGGTACTGGTAAAACTCAAAAGGTTCTTGTATTCGCTAAAGGCGAAAAAGCAAAAGAAGCAGAAGCTGCTGGCGCTGACTTCGTAGGTGATGCAGACCTTATCAACAAAATCAACCAAGGTTGGTTCGAGTTCGACGTAATCGTTGCAACTCCAGACATGATGGGTGAAGTTGGTAAGCTTGGTCGCGTATTGGGACCAAAAGGCCTTATGCCAAACCCTAAAACTGGAACTGTTACATTCGACGTTGAAAAAGCTGTCAACGAAATCAAAGCTGGTAAAGTTGAGTACCGTGCTGACAAAGCTGGTAACGTACACGTACCGGTTGGTAAAGTATCTTTCGACAACGAAAAGCTTGTTGAAAACTTTGCTACGATGTATGACACAATGCTTAAAGCTAAACCTGCTGCAGCAAAAGGAACTTACGTGAAGAACGTTTCCGTAACTTCTACAATGGGACCTGGCGTTAAAGTCGATCCTTCAACTTTCGCTGTTAAGTAATATTTGGCATTGACTTGCCGCAGGCTAATGGTTATAATTAGTCCTGTTGTGAAAAATGAATACATTTGTACCGTAGACAGTAGGAGCCTTCAACGGCTTAATCCCCTACCGAGGTAATTGCGATAAAATACATGCTTCCGGCGTGTTTGCAATGCCCTTGTGTCTACCCGATGCAAGGGCATCTTTTATTGGATGACGGTATGAATGTTCATCAGTAAATCTACAGGAGGTGTAATGATGAGCAGCATTCTAGAGCAAAAGCAACACATCGTCGGAGAAATCTCTGACAAACTTAAAAACAGTGTGTCAACAATCATTGTTGACTATCGTGGACTTAACGTTTCCGAAGTAACTGAACTTCGTAAACAACTTCGCGAAGCTGGAATCGACTTCAAAGTGTACAAGAACTCAATGACACGTCGTGCAGCTGCTGAAGCAGGTCTTGAAGGTCTTAACGAATTCCTAACTGGTCCAAACGCAATCGCGTTCAGCACGGAAGAAGTTGTAGCTCCTGCCAAGATCCTTAACGCTTTCGCGAAAGATCACGAAAACCTTGAAATCAAAGCGGGTGTCATCGAAGGTCAAATCACTTCCGTTGAGGATGTTAAAGCAATCGCTGAACTTCCAAGCCGCGAAGGACTTCTTTCTATGCTACTCAGCGTGCTTCAAGCACCAATGCGCAACTTCGCGTTGGCTACAAAAGCCGTTGCCGATCAAAAAGAAGAGCAAGGCGCGTAAGTTAAAGCAAGCCGTTTGACCAAACCAATAACGAACCATAACAAGGAGGAAATATAAAATGAGTAAAGAGCAAATCATTGACGCGATCAAAGAAATGTCAGTTCTTGAACTAAACGACCTAGTTAAAGCAATCGAAGAAGAATTCGGAGTAACTGCTGCTGCACCTGTAGCTGTAGCTGCTGGTGGCGGAGAAGCTGCTGCTGAGAAAACTGAATTCGACGTTATCCTTGAGAGCGCTGGAGCTCAAAAAATCAAAGTCATCAAAGTCGTTCGCGAAATCACAGGTCTTGGCCTTAAAGAAGCGAAAGAAGTTGTTGATAACACTCCAAAACCACTTAAAGAAGGTATTTCTAAAGAGGAAGCTGAAGAACTTAAAGCTAAACTTGAAGAAGTTGGAGCTGGCGTAGAAGTTAAGTAATTCAACTTATAGAAGAAAAGCTCGCTATCATGGCGGGCTTTTTTCTTGCTTTTACCTGTGTGGCGTGTGCTCTCAGGTGGATTCCTGCATGACCCGATATGTCAGGCAGATCAGAGGAGATGATTTCAGTGACAAACCACTATTATTCACAAAATCCTGAAGTCGGGAGTGATCCCCAGCACTTCACCTTCGATCTTCGCGGTCACTCATTCCGGTTCAAAACCGACCATGGTGTCTTTTCGAAGAAAGAAGTCGATTTCGGCTCACGCGTGCTGATCGATGCATTCGAACCGTCCGAAGTAGAAGGTCCTGTCCTTGATGTGGGGTGCGGCTATGGTCCGATCGGGCTGTCTCTGGCAAAAGAGTTCCCTGAACGGATAATCCATATGATCGATGTAAATGAAAGGGCGCTTTCTCTTGCATCTGAAAATGCCAAGGCCAACGGAATCGGAAATGTGGAAATCTACCGAAGTGATCGATTGGCCCAAGTAGAAGAGAAGAAGTTCTCTGCGATCTTGACCAATCCCCCGATCAGGGCAGGTAAAGAAACGGTTCATGCGATTTTCACAGAAAGTGCAGAGCATCTGGCGGAAAATGGCGAGCTATGGGTCGTGATTCAGAAGAAGCAGGGTGCGCCATCGGCCATGGAGAAATTGGAAGAGTTATTTTCCAATGTGGAAGTGGTCGTGAAGAAGAAGGGGTATTACATCCTGAGGTCTGTGAAAGAAATTCGTTGACGTAGCATTTCTGCTATGATAACATTATAAAATGCAAAAATATTATTTTCCGGTATTATGCCTATATGTATACTTGGAGCATAATTTGGAAAAGATTATAAAATAATAGTTCGTCATATGAAAATGAGGTTTTATCATTAAAACCCTTTTTCTTTTTGTCTTATGCAGACTTGCATGACTGCACAAAGGCATATAGAACAACCAAAACGCTTGATTTGAGGGGTGAATCAGTTGACAGGTCAACTAGTTCAGTATGGACGACACCGCCAACGCAGAAGTTTTGCGCGTATCAGTGAAGTTTTAGAATTACCGAATCTAATCGAAATTCAAACTTCCTCGTATCAATGGTTTCTTGATGAGGGGTTAAGAGAGATGTTCCGCGACATTTCTCCGATTGAGGACTTTACTGGTAATCTTTCTTTGGAATTCATTGATTACAGCCTTGGAGATCCAAAGTACTCGGTGGAAGAATCAAAGGAGAGGGATGTAACATACTCTGCTCCGTTAAGGGTGAAAGTCCGTCTTGTTAATAAGGAAACTGGAGAAGTAAAGGATCAAGACGTATTTATGGGTGATTTCCCATTGATGACCGACACAGGTACATTCGTCATCAATGGTGCGGAACGTGTTATCGTTTCTCAGCTCGTACGTTCTCCTAGTGTCTACTTCAGTGGAAAAGTAGATAAGAACGGGAAGAAAGGGTTCACTGCTACCGTTATACCAAACCGCGGAGCTTGGCTTGAGTATGAGACAGATGCGAAAGATGTAGTATATGTGCGAATTGACAGAACTCGCAAACTGCCGGTAACGGTTCTTTTACGTGCCCTTGGGTTTGGCTCTGATCAAGAAATCATCGATCTGATCGGTGACAACGAGTACATCCGTAACACGCTGGAAAAAGACAATACAGAAGGCATCGACAAAGCATTGCTCGAAATCTATGAGCGCCTCCGTCCTGGAGAGCCGCCGACAGTAGAGAATGCGAAAAGCCTTCTCGTTTCACGTTTCTTCGATCCTAAGCGCTATGACTTAGCGAACGTAGGACGCTATAAAATGAACAAAAAGCTTCATATCAAAAACCGTTTGTTCAACCAGACCCTGGCCGAAACTCTTGCAGATCCGGAAACAGGTGAAATCCTGGCTGAAAAAGGAACAGTCCTTGACCGCCGTGCCCTTGATAAGATCATTCCTTATCTTGAAGAAGGCATCGGTTTCAAGACGTACCAGCAAAATGGCGGTGTGCTTGATGATGATATCCTTCTTCAATCGGTGAAGATTTATTCTCCGAACGATGAAGGGGAGCACGAAATCACTGTAACGAGTAATGCTTACGTAGAAGAAGAGATTAAATACATCACACCGGCAGATATCATTTCTTCCATCTCGTATTTCTTCAACCTTCTTCACGGAGTGGGATTGACGGATGATATCGATCACCTCGGTAACCGTCGCCTTCGTTCAGTTGGTGAATTGCTTCAGAACCAATTCCGTATCGGTCTTTCCCGTATGGAGCGTGTGGTTCGCGAAAGGATGTCAATCCAGGATACGAATACGATCACGCCTCAACAGCTGATCAACATCCGTCCTGTTATTGCATCCATTAAAGAGTTCTTCGGTAGCTCTCAGCTTTCCCAGTTCATGGACCAAACGAACCCCCTTGGTGAATTGACGCATAAACGTCGTCTTTCTGCCCTCGGGCCTGGTGGTTTGACCCGTGAACGTGCAGGCTTTGAAGTACGTGACGTTCACTATTCCCACTATGGGCGTATGTGTCCGATCGAAACGCCGGAGGGTCCGAATATCGGACTGATCAACTCACTTTCATCATTTGCGAAAGTGAATAAGTTCGGCTTTATCGAAACACCTTACCGTCGTGTCGACCCTGAAACAGGAAAAGTGACCGATCGCATCGATTACTTGACTGCCGATGAAGAAGATAACTATGTAGTCGCACAGGCCAATGCGCGCCTTGACGAAGATGGTTCATTCCTTGATGAAGAAGTCATCTCCCGTTTCCGCGGTGAGAATACGGTCATCAAGCGTGAACGTCTTGACTACATGGATGTATCTCCGAAACAGGTTGTTTCAGCGGCGACAGCATGTATCCCGTTCCTTGAGAACGATGACTCCAACCGTGCCCTGATGGGAGCGAACATGCAGCGTCAAGCGGTGCCTCTTATGAATCCGGAATCACCGATCGTCGGAACAGGTATGGAACACGTATCTGCCAAAGACTCTGGTGCTGCCGTGATCTGTAAGCACGAAGGGATCGTAGAGAAAGTCGAGGCAAAACAGGTTTGGGTTCGCCGCGTGAAAGAAATCGACGGTCAAGAAGTACAAGGTGACCTCGATAAGTACCGCATGCAAAAATTCATCCGTTCCAATCAAGGAACTTGTTATAACCAACGTCCGATCGTCTCTGAAGGGGACCGTGTAGTCAAAGGAGAAATCCTTGCTGATGGTCCTTCCATGGAGAAGGGTGAATTGGCCCTTGGACGAAACGTTATGGTCGGCTTCATGACTTGGGATGGTTACAACTATGAAGATGCCATCATCATGAGCGAACGTCTTGTAAAAGACGATGTGTATACATCCATTCATATCGAGGAATATGAATCAGAGTCCCGTGATACGAAATTGGGACCTGAAGAAATCACCCGCGATATCCCGAACGTCGGGGAAGACGCATTGCGCAACCTTGACGAGCGCGGAATCATCCGCATCGGTGCAGAAGTAAAAGACGGAGACCTCCTTGTCGGTAAGGTAACGCCTAAAGGTGTAACCGAGCTTACTGCAGAAGAACGTCTTCTACATGCCATCTTTGGTGAGAAGGCACGTGAAGTCCGTGATACTTCCCTCCGTGTACCACACGGCGGTGGCGGAATCATCCTTGACGTGAAAGTCTTCAATCGTGAAGATGGAGACGAATTGCCACCAGGAGTGAACCAGCTGGTCCGCGTTTACATCGTTCAGAAACGTAAGATTTCTGAAGGAGATAAAATGGCCGGTCGTCACGGTAACAAAGGGGTTATCTCACGGATCCTTCCGGAAGAAGATATGCCATTCCTGCCTGACGGAACTCCGATCGATATCATGCTTAACCCTCTAGGGGTACCATCTCGTATGAATATCGGACAGGTGCTCGAGCTTCACCTTGGTATGGCAGCAAGATACCTGGGCATCCACGTTGCTTCTCCAGTATTCGATGGAGCACGCGAGGAAGATGTGTGGGCTACAATCGAAGAAGCCGGAATGGCACGCGATGCCAAGACGGTCCTCTACGACGGCCGCACAGGTGAACCGTTCGATAACCGTGTATCAGTCGGAATCATGTATATGATCAAGCTGGCTCACATGGTCGACGATAAACTGCATGCCCGTTCAACTGGTCCTTACTCACTTGTTACCCAGCAACCGCTTGGTGGTAAAGCACAATTCGGTGGGCAACGTTTCGGTGAGATGGAGGTATGGGCACTTGAAGCTTACGGTGCTGCATACACGCTACAAGAAATCCTTACCGTTAAATCGGATGACGTGGTCGGTCGTGTGAAAACATACGAAGCCATCGTCAAAGGTGAAAATGTCCCTGAACCGGGAGTTCCAGAATCATTCAAGGTTCTGATCAAAGAGCTTCAAAGTCTGGGCATGGATGTCAAAATGCTATCAAGCACAGAAGAAGAGATCGAAATGCGCGATCTTGAAGATGAAGAGGAAGGCCAGCAAGCCGATACACTCAACATCTCCAATGAAAAACAGTCCGAGACAGTAGGGTCCAAAGAATAAATTTTGAGCAATAAGGGTTAGAGCCTGTAGATTAAAAGGGAGGTAGGCCCCTTGCTAGATGTGAATAATTTCGAATATATGAAGATTGGTTTAGCTTCCCCCGATAAGATCCGTTCGTGGTCTTTCGGGGAGGTTAAAAAACCTGAAACGATCAACTATCGTACACTTAAACCAGAAAAAGACGGTTTGTTCTGTGAGCGTATCTTCGGTCCTACAAAGGACTGGGAATGTCACTGCGGAAAATACAAGCGCGTCCGTTATAAAGGTGTAGTATGTGACCGCTGTGGTGTCGAAGTCACTAAAGCGAAAGTGCGCCGTGAGCGCATGGGTCACATTGAACTTGCTGCCCCTGTATCACACATCTGGTACTTCAAAGGAATCCCAAGCCGTATGGGTCTTGTCCTCGACATGTCTCCAAGGGCGTTGGAAGAAGTTATTTACTTCGCTTCCTATGTTGTAACAGAACCGGGAGATACGGCTCTTGAGAAGAAGCAATTGCTTTCTGAAAAAGAGTACCGTGCATACCGTGAAAAATACGGCGTCAAATTCCATGCAGCCATGGGTGCCGAAGCAATCAAAAAACTTCTTCAAGATCTTGATCTTGATAAAGAAGCCGATTTCCTTAAAGAAGAACTGAAGACTGCACAAGGGCAACGACGCACACGTGCGATCAAACGCCTTGAAGTGGTTGAATCCTTCAGAAGTTCTGGAAATGATCCGGATTGGATGATCCTTGACGTCCTTCCTGTCATCCCACCTGAACTTCGTCCGATGGTACAGCTTGACGGTGGACGTTTTGCGACATCCGACCTCAATGATCTATACCGTCGTGTCATCAATCGGAACAACCGTCTGAAGCGCTTGTTGGACCTTGGTGCCCCAAGCATCATCGTTCAAAATGAAAAGCGTATGCTTCAAGAAGCAGTCGATGCATTGATTGATAATGGTCGTCGCGGACGTCCGGTAACGGGACCAGGTAATCGTCCATTGAAATCCCTCTCTCACATGTTGAAAGGGAAGCAAGGACGTTTCCGTCAAAACCTTCTTGGTAAGCGTGTTGACTACTCTGGCCGTTCCGTAATCGTCGTAGGACCGAACTTGAAAATGTATCAATGTGGTCTTCCGAAAGAGATGGCCCTTGAACTCTTCAAGCCTTTCGTCATGAAAGAACTCGTCGAGCGTGGACTTGCTCACAACATCAAGAGTGCGAAACGCAAGATCGAACGCGTACAACCGGAAGTATGGGATGTACTAGAAGGCGTCATCAAGGAGCATCCGGTCCTTCTGAACCGTGCACCTACCCTTCACCGACTTGGTATCCAAGCGTTCGAACCGACCCTTGTCGAAGGTAGAGCGATCCGTCTTCACCCACTCGTATGTACTGCGTACAACGCCGACTTCGATGGTGACCAAATGGCGGTCCACGTACCACTATCTTCTGAAGCACAAGCAGAAGCGCGCATGCTCATGCTTGCTGCCCAGAACATCCTGAACCCGAAAGATGGTAAGCCAGTCGTTACACCATCACAGGATATGGTACTAGGTAACTATTATCTAACTCTGGAGCGTGAAGATGCTGTAGGTGAAGGTATGATCTTCAATGATGCCAATGAAGTATTGCTAGCATACCAAAATGGTTTTGCTCATCTTCATACCCGTATCGCGATCCATGCCGGAACTCTCAACAACCAAACGTTCACAGATCAACAAAATAAACAGCTGCTCGTCACAACAGTCGGTAAGGTGATCTTCAATGAAATCCTGCCTGACACATTCCCGTTCATCAATGAACCGACGAAGACGAACCTCGAGGTGGCAACACCCGAGAAATACTTCGTCAACCCAGGAACGGATGTGCCAGCACTGTTCAAAGAGCGCGAATTGATCAATCCATTCAAAAAAGGATTCCTTGGAAACATCATCGCTGAAGTATTCAAGAAGTTTGCCATCACTGAAACTTCCCGCATGCTTGATAAGATGAAGGACCTCGGATTCAAATTCTCTACTAAAGCAGGAATCACGGTCGGTATCGCCGATATCGTCGTACTTGCTGAAAAAGAGGAAATCCTGATTGAAGCTCAAGGTAAAGTGGATAACGTCTTGAAACAATTCAAACGTGGTCTCATTACCGAAGAGGAAAGATATGATCGCGTCATCTCCATCTGGAGTGCCGCTAAAGATACGATTCAAGGTAAATTGATGGCTACGTTGGATAAACGCAACCCGATCTTCATGATGAGTGACTCTGGTGCCCGTGGTAACGCATCTAACTTCACTCAGCTTGCCGGTATGCGCGGACTCATGGCCAACCCGGCTGGACGTATCATCGAATTGCCGATCAAATCAAGTTTCCGTGAAGGTCTGACGGTACTTGAATACTTCATCTCCACTCACGGTGCGCGTAAAGGTCTTGCCGATACAGCCCTGAAAACAGCCGACTCAGGTTACCTGACCCGTCGTCTGGTTGACGTGGCACAAGATGTCATCGTACGTGAAGAAGACTGTGGCACAGACAGAGGACTCCTTGTCGGATCCATCAAAGAGGGTACAGAGATCATCGAACCTCTTGAAGAGCGTCTGCTCGGTCGTTACTCACGTAAGACACTTCGTCATCCTGAGACAGATGAAATCCTTGTGAACGAAAATCAATTGATCACCGAAGATCTGGCTAAAACCATTGTTGATGCAGGTATCGAGCATGTGTCCATCCGTTCTGCCTTCACATGTAACACCCGTCACGGTGTATGTGAAAAATGTTACGGTACGAACCTTGCAACCGGTCAAAAAGTGGAAGTCGGGGAAGCAGTCGGTATCATCGCCGCTCAATCTATCGGGGAACCAGGAACGCAGCTTACAATGCGTACATTCCATACCGGTGGGGTTGCAGGAGACGATATCACACAAGGTCTTCCACGTATCCAGGAAATCTTCGAAGCGCGTAACCCGAAAGGTCAAGCGGTCATTTCTGAAATGGACGGTGTCATCACTTCCATTTCAGAAGGAAAAGATCGTCAATATGAAATCACTGTACAAGGTGATGTCGAGTCAAGGAACTATACAGCTCCTTACACGGCCCGCCTGAAATTCGCAGTGAATGACCGGGTGCTGCGTGGTCAAGAGATCACAGAAGGTTCCATCGATCCGAAGGAACTTCTCAAAGTACGCGACGTCGGTGCCGTACAGGAATACCTATTGCGTGAGGTACAGAAAGTTTACCGTATGCAAGGGGTTGAAATCGGAGATAAGCACGTTGAAGTCATGGTGCGACAAATGCTCCGTAAAGTACGTGTCATCGATGCCGGTGAAACGGAAGTACTTCCGGGAACACTCATGGACATCCATCAGTTCAGGGACGCGAACGAAAGTGCATTGCTTAAAGGCGATACACCTGCAACCGGACGCCCTGTCCTACTTGGAATCACGAAGGCTTCCCTTGAAACGGATTCCTTCTTGTCAGCAGCTTCGTTCCAGGAAACAACCCGCGTGTTGACAGACGCCGCAATCAAAGGTAAGCGCGATGAGCTCCTTGGATTGAAAGAAAATGTCATCATCGGTAAGTTGGTTCCAGCCGGAACAGGCATGCAGCGTTACCGCAGAGCCGAACAGGTCCTATCTGAAGAAATCTCTGAAGAGACGGTCACTGTCGACTAATTGATTTGGAGCTGACTCCTGGACCCATCGTCCGGGAGTCGGCTTTTATAAATCTTTTGTTCTGATGTTGACATTAGAATATGAAGATGATAATATATTCAAGGTTGCTCCTATTAATAACCTGTACTTTGGAGGATATGATATGTCTTATGAAAAAGTATCGCAGGCGAAAGACGTTATTGTAGGAACAAAGCAAGCAGTGAAAGCTCTGAAAGCCGGTCAGGTAACCGAAGTAGTCATAGCGGAAGATGCTGATCCCAAAGTGACCGCGAACGTTTTGCAGACCGCAATCGATCTGAACGTACCCTTTACCAAAGTTGATTCGATGAAGAAACTCGGTAAATCGTGCGGAATAGATGTCGGGGCGGCAGCTGTTGCGATAATACAGTAAAATAGTTTTTGTAGAGATGATCTGCAAAGGCTTTACTTTTACCCAAAAATGATCCACCTGGATGTGTGGGCTTACCAATTAAGAAGGGAGGAAAACATAATGCCTACTATTAACCAATTAGTTCGCAAACCTCGTCAGTCTAAATCAACAAAATCAAAATCACCAGCACTTAACAAAGGCTACAACAGCTTCAAAAAAGTGCACACTAACTTGTCTTCTCCACAAAAACGTGGTGTATGTACTCGTGTTGGTACAATGACTCCGAAAAAACCGAACTCCGCATTGCGTAAATATGCACGTGTTCGCTTGACTAACGGAATCGAGGTTACTGCTTACATTCCTGGTATCGGACACAACCTTCAAGAGCACAGTGTCGTGCTTATCCGTGGAGGACGTGTAAAAGATTTACCAGGGGTACGTTATCACATCGTACGTGGTGCTCTTGATACAGCTGGTGTTGACGGTCGTATGCAAGGACGTTCTAAATACGGAACTAAGCGCCCTAAAGCTAAAAAATAATAAAACTACCATATTCATTTCTCGTTGAAAGGAGGAAATCCCATGCCACGTAAAGGCCCTGTAGCAAAAAGAGACGTTTTACCTGATCCGATTTACAATTCTAAATTGGTTACTCGTCTGATCAACAAAATCATGATCGACGGTAAGCGAGGTAAAGCACAAAAGAAACTATACGCAGCGTTTGATCTAATCGCAGAACGCAGCGGTAAAGATGCAATGGAAGTATTCGATGCAGCTTTGAAAAATATCATGCCGGTATTGGAAGTAAAAGCTCGTCGTGTAGGTGGTTCAAACTACCAAGTTCCTGTTGAGGTTCGTCCGGAGCGTCGTACGACTCTAGGACTTCGCTGGTTAGTAAACTATTCCCGTTCTCGCGGTGAGAAAACGATGGAAGAGCGTCTAGCTAACGAAATCCTTGATGCAGCGAACAACACTGGTGCTTCTGTTAAGAAGCGTGAAGATACACATAAGATGGCTGAAGCGAACAAAGCGTTTGCTCACTATCGCTGGTAATCCGACCAACACATTAATTTTTATATTAGGAAGGAGAAAGACCACATGGCAAGAGAGTTCTCCTTAGAAAACACTCGTAATATCGGTATCATGGCTCACATCGATGCCGGTAAAACAACTGCTACTGAGCGTATCCTATTCTATACTGGTCGTATCCATAAGATTGGAGAAACTCACGAAGGTGCTTCTCAAATGGACTGGATGGAGCAGGAGCAAGAGCGTGGAATCACGATCACATCTGCTGCGACAACAGCTCAATGGAAAGGCCATCGTATCAACATCATCGATACACCGGGACACGTAGACTTCACTGTTGAAGTTGAGCGTTCACTTCGTGTACTTGATGGTGCTGTAGCGGTACTTGATGCTCAATCTGGTGTTGAGCCTCAAACTGAAACAGTTTGGCGCCAAGCTACTACTTACGGGGTTCCTCGTGTAGTATTCGTCAACAAGATGGATAAAATCGGTGCTGACTTCATTTACTCTGTAGGAACACTTCATGATCGCCTTGGTGCGAATGCTCATCCTATCCAGCTTCCAATCGGAGCTGAAGATGACTTCGAAGGTATCATCGACCTAGTAGAAATGAAAGCTTACTACTACGAAGATGATCTTGGAACTCGCGCTGAAGACCGTGAAATTCCTGATGAGTACAAAGATCAAGCCGACGAATACCGTGCCAAGTTGATTGAAGCGGTATCTGAACTTGATGAAGAGCTCATGATGAAATACCTTGAAGGTGAAGAACTGACAAACGAAGAATTGAAAACAGCGATTCGTAACGCTACGCTAACTGTTGAATTCTATCCGGTTGTCTGCGGATCTGCCTTCAAAAACAAAGGTGTTCAATTGTTGATTGACGCCGTTATCGATTACCTTCCAGCTCCTACTGACGTAGCTGACATCAAAGGTTTCGTTCCAGATACTGAAGAAGAAGTGACTCGTCCATCAAGCGACGAAGCACCATTCTCAGCACTAGCGTTCAAAGTAGCAACCGACCCTTATGTTGGTAAGCTTACTTTCTTCCGTGTATACTCTGGTGTCCTTGAGTCAGGTTCATACGTACGAAACTCTTCTAAAGGCAAGCGTGAGCGTGTAGGACGTATCCTGCAAATGCATGCGAACAGCCGTGAAGAAATTTCTAAAGTATATGCTGGAGATATCGCAGCTGCAGTTGGTCTTAAAGATACTAGTACTGGTGACACACTATGTGATGAGAAGAGCCTTGTTATCCTCGAATCCATGGTATTCCCAGAGCCGGTTATCTCACTATCTGTTGAGCCTAAGTCAAAGGCTGACCAAGATAAGATGACTACTGCACTTCAAAAACTACAAGAGGAAGATCCGACATTCCGTGCGCATACTGACCAGGAAACTGGACAAGTAATCATCGCCGGTATGGGTGAGCTTCACTTGGACATCATCGTTGACCGTATGCGTCGCGAGTTCAAAGTAGAAGCAAACGTAGGAGCTCCTCAAGTATCTTACCGTGAAACGTTCCGCGATACAGCGCGCGTTGAAGGTAAGTTCGCACGTCAATCTGGTGGACGCGGTCAATTCGGACACGTTTGGATCGAGTTTGCACCTAACGAAGAAGGTAAAGGTTTCGAATTCGAGAACGGAATCGTCGGTGGTGTTGTTCCACGTGAATACATCCCTGCTGTTCAAGCTGGTCTTGAAGACGCTCTTGATAACGGAGTACTTGCTGGATTCCCATTGGTTGATGTTAAAGCGAAACTATTCGACGGATCATACCATGACGTTGACTCCTCTGAAATGGCGTTCAAAATCGCCGCTTCAATGGCCCTTAAGAATGCGGCTTCTAAATGTAAGCCAGTCATCCTTGAGCCAATGATGAAGGTAGAGGTTGTTATCCCTGAGGAATACCTTGGAGATATCATGGGTGACGTTACTTCCCGTCGTGGACGCGTAGAAGGTATGGAAGCACGCGGTAACGCTCAAGTCGTTAAAGCGTTCGTACCTCTATCAGAAATGTTTGGTTATGCAACGTCCCTACGTTCTAATACACAAGGGCGCGGAACATACTCCATGCACTTCGACCACTACGAAGAAGTACCTAAGTCAATCTCTGAAGAGATCATCAAAAAAAATAAAGGCGAATAATTGATTTATTCTTTTCAATAAAGTATAAATACATTTGTAAGCTTTACTTGTCCCGGAAGTGGAGTCATCCACTTCTGGACTAAATGAATAAACCAATTTTCTTTCAAACTAAAGGAGGATTTTCAAATGGGTAAGGAAAAATTTGATCGTTCCAAGCAACATGCGAATATCGGTACAATCGGTCACGTTGACCATGGTAAAACAACTCTAACTGCTGCAATCACAACTACTCTTCACAAGAAGTATGGTCGTGGAACTGCAATGGCTTATGACCAAATCGATGGTGCTCCAGAAGAAAGAGAGCGTGGAATCACAATCTCTACAGCACACGTTGAGTACGAAACTGATACTCGTCACTATGCACACGTTGACTGCCCAGGACATGCTGACTATGTTAAAAACATGATCACTGGTGCTGCTCAAATGGATGGTGGGATCCTAGTAGTTTCTGCTGCTGACGGCCCAATGCCACAAACTCGTGAGCACATCCTTCTTTCTCGTCAAGTAGGTGTACCTTACCTTGTTGTATTCATGAACAAATGTGACATGGTAGATGACGAAGAACTTCTTGAACTAGTTGAAATGGAAGTTCGTGACCTTCTTTCTGAGTATGACTTCCCTGGTGATGACATTCCAGTAATCAAAGGTTCTGCTCTTAAAGCTCTTGAAGGAGATGCTGAGTGGGAAGCTAAAATCTTCGAACTTATGGAAGCTGTAGATTCTTACATCCCAACTCCAGAGCGTGACACTGAAAAACCATTCATGATGCCAGTTGAGGACGTATTCTCAATCACTGGTCGTGGTACAGTTGCTACTGGTCGTGTTGAGCGTGGACAAGTTAAAGTCGGTGACGAAGTTGAAATCATCGGTATTGCTGAAGAGAACAAAAAGACTACTGTAACAGGTGTTGAAATGTTCCGTAAGCTTCTTGACTATGCTGAAGCTGGTGACAACATCGGTGCCCTTCTTCGTGGTGTAGCACGTGAAGACATCCAACGTGGACAAGTACTTGCTAAACCAGGTACAATCACTCCACACACTAACTTCAAAGCTGAAGTTTATGTTCTTTCAAAAGAAGAGGGTGGACGTCACACTCCATTCTTCACTAACTACCGCCCACAGTTCTACTTCCGTACAACTGACGTAACTGGTATCTGTAACCTTCCTGAAGGCGTAGAAATGGTTATGCCTGGCGACAACATCGAAATGACTGTTGAGCTAATCGCGCCAATCGCGATCGAAGAAGGTACTAAGTTCTCTATCCGTGAGGGTGGACGTACAGTTGGAGCTGGCGTTGTAGCTTCAATCCAAAAATAATTGATTCACTTTGAAGCCAGATGGATATCCTCCATCTGGTTTTTTATTATGCCTTTAAGCAGAATGCTCAACCAGCATATGAGTTTCTTCTATATAACAGTGTCGATGATCTAGATGCGATTGAATCAAATGGATGGATCTCTCTTTTAAATATTGTGAAAATACCGTGTGGACTTGAAAACATCATGATTCGTTTGTATAATAGAGAAAGTGTGCAAAACCTATAGAAGTTGCAAGAAACCCTTGCATTCCGTGGGTATTTTAGTTATAATAGACAATGTTGGTCTTTGACTGCGATGAAACAGAAGGTTGCTGACACACCCGGCCGCTTTGCCATGGCGAGTGTGTGGGAAATTTCTGTGGAGAATGTCTATTTAAAAATAGGCGAAAAAGGAGGGAAAATAATGGCAAAACAAAAGATTCGTATCCGTTTGAAGGCTTATGATCACAGGATTCTTGATCAATCAGCTGAGAAGATTGTTGAAACAGCAAAACGTTCTGGTGCGGCGGTTTCAGGACCGATCCCACTTCCAACAGAGAAGTCTATTTACACAATTCTTCGTGCTGTGCACAAATACAAGGACTCTCGTGAGCAATTCGAAATGCGTACACACAAACGCTTAATCGACATTGTAAACCCAACACCACAAACAGTTGATGCGCTTATGCGTTTGGACTTACCGTCTGGTGTAGATATCGAAATCAAACTTTAAAACATAAAACACATAATCACAGGAGGTGTGACTAATGACCAAAGGAATCTTAGGAAGAAAGATCGGTATGACTCAAGTTTTCGCTGAGAACGGTGATCTTATCCCTGTAACGGTAATCGAGGCAGCTCAAAACGTTGTTCTTCAAAAGAAATCTATCGAAGTTGATGGCTATGAAGCGATCCAAGTAGGTTTTGAAGACAAACGCGAAAAGCTTTCCAACAAGCCGGAAAAGGGCCACGTTGCTAAAGCTGAAACTGCTCCTAAGCGCTTCATCCGTGAAATCCGCGGTGTAAACGTAGAAGAGTACGAAGTTGGTCAGGAAGTCAAAGTTGATATTTTCGCTGCAGGAGATGTAGTGGATGTAACAGGAGTTTCAAAAGGTAAAGGATTCCAAGGTGCGATCAAGCGTCATAACCAATCTCGTGGACCAATGTCCCACGGTAGCCGTTATCACCGTCGCCCAGGTTCAATGGGTCCAGTTGATCCAAACCGCGTATTCAAAGGTAAATTGCTACCAGGACGTATGGGTGGAGAACAAATCACGATTCAAAACCTTGAAATCGTAAAAGTAGATGCTGAGCGCAACTTGCTTCTAGTGAAAGGTAATGTACCTGGACCTAAGAAACAATTGATCAAAGTAAAATCTGCTGTAAAAGCAAACTAATAGAACTTTCTAAGAAAGGAGGAAACAAGAATGCCGAAAGTAGCATTATTTAACCAAAGCGGTTCTAAAGTTGGTGATATCGAACTTAACGAATCAGTATTTGGTATCGAACCAAACAAACAAGTATTGTTTGAAGCAGTCTTGATGCAAAGAGCTTCTTTACGTCAAGGAAATCACAAAGTTAAAAATCGTTCTGAAGTACGTGGCGGTGGTCGTAAGCCTTGGCGTCAAAAAGGAACAGGTCGTGCTCGTCAAGGGTCAATCCGTTCTCCACAATGGCGCGGTGGTGGTGCCGTATTTGGACCGGTTCCACGCAGCTACAGCTACAAACTTCCTAAGAAGGTTCGTCGCTTAGCGATTAAATCTGCTCTTTCTACTAAAGTGGTAGAAGAAAACATCCTAGTGTTGGAAGCATTGTCATTCGATGCACCAAAAACGAAAGAATTTGCAAACGTACTGAAAGGTCTTTCAATCAACGCCAAAACATTGGTAGTGACTGATGGTCTTGACGAAAACGTAGCACTTTCAGCTCGTAACATCCCTGGCGTAACAGTTGTTACTGCTTCTGGAATCAGCGTTCTAGACGTATTGGGACATGACAAACTAGTGATGACTAAATCAGCTGTTGAAAAAGTAGAGGAGGTGCTCGCATAATGGATGCACGTGATATCATTAAGCGCCCCGTAATTACAGAGGCTTCAACTGATCTTATGTCTGAAAAAAAATATACTTTCGAAGTAGATACTAGAGCGACTAAAACTCAAGTAAAATACGCTGTCGAAGAAATCTTCGATGTGAAAGTAGATAAAGTCAACATCATGAACTACAAAGGTAAGTTCAAGCGTATGGGTAAACACGCTGGTTACACTAACAAGCGTCGTAAAGCTGTCGTTAAACTTACAACTGAAAGCAACGAAATCGAATTCTTTGAAGTATAATTCATTCAATTAAGAAGAGGAGGGAAAAAACATGGCGATTAAAAAGTATAAACCTACCTCTAATGGTCGTCGCGGCATGACTAGCTCTGATTTCGCAGAGATCACTACTGATTCTCCTGAAAAATCACTTCTAGCGCCCCTGCACAAAAAGGGTGGTCGTAACAACCAAGGTAAGTTAACAGTTCGTCATCAAGGCGGCGGTCACAAGCGTCAATACCGTATCATCGACTTCAAACGTGAAAAAGATGGTATACCTGGACGCGTTGCTACGATCGAATACGATCCAAACCGCTCTGCTAACATTGCACTAATCAACTACGCTGATGGTGAAAAGCGTTACATCCTGGCTCCTAAAACTTTGGTTGTAGGTATGGAAGTAATGTCTGGATCTGAAGCAGATATCAAAGTGGGTAACGCACTTCCACTTATCAACATCCCTGTTGGTACAATCGTACACAACATCGAGCTTAAACCTGGTAAAGGCGGTCAGCTTGTACGTTCTGCAGGTACTTCTGCACAAGTTCTTGGTAAAGAAGGCAAATACGTACTTGTTCGTTTGAACTCTGGTGAAACTCGCATGATCCTTTCTGCTTGTCGTGCTACTGTAGGTCAAGTTGGAAATGAACAACACGAATTGATCAACATCGGTAAAGCCGGTCGTTCACGCTGGTTAGGCAAGCGCCCAACTGTCCGTGGTTCTGTAATGAACCCTAATGATCACCCACACGGTGGTGGTGAAGGACGCGCTCCTATCGGACGTAAATCACCAATGTCTCCTTGGGGCAAACCGACTCTTGGATACAAAACACGTAAGAAAAACAATAAATCTGATAAATTTATCGTGCGTAGCCGCAAAAAATAACGGGATTGTACTACGGTTCGATCAAAGAGCCGTAGACCAATCACGAAGGGAGGTTCAACCATGGGTCGTAGCTTAAAAAAAGGACCTTTTGTTGATGATCATTTGATTAACAAGATCGAAAAATTGAACGAAACTGAAGGCAAACAAGTTGTTAAAACTTGGTCTCGTCGTTCAACGATTTTCCCAGCATTCATCGGTCACACTATCGCAGTTTACGATGGTCGTAAACATGTACCTGTATACGTCACTGAAGACATGGTAGGTCACAAGCTTGGCGAATTCGCGCCATCACGTACTTACAAAGGTCACGGTAGTGACGATAAGAAAACAAGACGCTAAAATTGAGGGGAGGGTATCCTAATGCAAGCAAAAGCTGTTGCAAGAACAGTACGTATTGCTCCTCGTAAAGTACGTTTAGTCGTTGATCTAATCCGAGGTAAGCAAGTTGGAGAAGCAGTTGCGATTCTTAATCACACGCCTAAGGCAGCTTCACCAGTAATCGAGAAAGTACTTAAATCTGCTATCGCAAACGCAGAGCATAACTATGACATGGACATCAACAGCCTTGTAGTAACTGAGGCTTATGTAAATGAAGGACCAACGCTTAAACGTTTCCGTCCTCGTGCGATGGGTCGTGCAAGCCAAATCAACAAACGTACAAGTCACATTACACTTGTAGTATCAGAAAAGAAGGAGGGATAAGCTGTGGGTCAAAAAGTACATCCGGTCGGACTCCGTGTCGGTGTAATTCGTGATTGGGAATCTAAATGGTACGCAGATAAAGATTACGCTAATCTATTACACGAAGACATCAAAGTCCGTGAATATATTGCTAAACGCTTAGTAGACGCTTCTGTTTCTAAAGTAGAAATCGAACGCGCTGCAAACCGAATCAACATTACAATTCATACGGCTAAACCAGGTATGGTTATCGGTAAAGGTGGTACTGAAGTTGAAGCTCTTCGTAAAGCACTTAACGAGCTTACTGCTAAACGTGTACACATCAATATCGTTGAAATCAAACGTGCAGACGTTGATGCGAAACTAGTCGCTGAAAACATCGCTCGTCAACTTGAAAACCGTGTTTCTTTCCGTCGTGCTCAAAAGCAAACGATCCAACGTGCAATGCGTGCTGGCGCTAAAGGAATCAAAACTCAAGTATCTGGCCGTCTTGGCGGAGCTGATATCGCTCGTGCTGAACACTACAGTGAAGGTACTGTTCCACTTCATACACTTCGTGCTGACATCGACTATGCTCATGCAGAAGCTGACACAACTTACGGTAAACTTGGTGTCAAAGTATGGATCTACCGTGGAGAAGTTCTTCCTACAAAGAAGAAATCTGAGGAAGGAGGCAAATAATTATGTTATTACCTAAACGCGTTAAACATCGCCGCGAACACCGTGGTAAAATGCGTGGTCGCGCAAAAGGCGGTCAGGAAGTAGCATTCGGTGAATACGGTCTTCAAGCTACTGAAGCTTCATGGATCACAAACCGCCAAATCGAATCCGCTCGTATCGCTATGACTCGTTACATGAAACGTGGCGGTAAAGTTTGGATTAAAATCTTCCCTCATAAGCCTTACACTGCAAAACCTCTAGAAGTACGGATGGGTTCCGGTAAAGGTGCTCCTGAAGGCTGGGTAGCAGTCGTAAAACCTGGGAAAATCTTGTTCGAAATTGCTGGTGTATCTGAAGAGGTTGCTCGTGAAGCACTTCGTCTTGCAGCGCACAAGCTTCCAATCAAATGCAAGTTTGTAAAACGAGAAGAAATTGGTGGTGAATCCAATGAAAACTAATGAAATTCGTGACCTAACCACTGCCGAAATTGAACAAAAAGTAAAGACCCTTAAAGAAGAGCTATTCAACCTTCGCTTCCAACTTGCGACTGGCCAACTTGAGAACACTGCTCGTATCAGCCAAGTCCGCAAAGGAATCGCTCGTATGAAAACTGTCATCCGTGAAAGAGAGATCGGGGTTAACAATTAATTTGAGAGGAGGTTTGCTTAAATGAGTGACCGCAACCAACGTAAGGTTTACACTGGCCGTGTTGTTTCCGATAAAATGGACAAAACAGTAACGGTTATGGTAGAAACTTACAAAAAGCATTCTCTATACGGCAAGCGCGTAAAGTACTCTAAGAAGTTCAAAACTCATGATGAGAACAACGAAGCAAAAATCGGCGACATCGTACGCATCATGGAGACTCGCCCACTATCTGCTACAAAACGTTTCCGTTTAGTAGAAGTTGTTGAGAAAGCAGTTATTATCTAATACAGTTCGGATAGTTTTTATTCCGAAGGGAGGTTACCTACATGATTCAACAAGAATCACGTTTGAAAGTTGCTGACAACTCTGGTGCACGTGAAGTGCTAACCATTAAAGTGCTTGGTGGATCTGGACGCAAAACGGCTAACATCGGTGATGTTATCGTGTGTACAGTAAAACAAGCAACACCAGGTGGCGTTGTTAAAAAAGGTGAAGTAGTCAAAGCAGTTGTCGTACGTACTAAGTCTGGTGTGCGCCGTCAAGATGGAACATACATCAAGTTCGATGAGAACGCATGTGTGATCATCCGTGACGACAAAGGACCACGTGGTACTCGTATCTTCGGACCAGTTGCCCGTGAACTACGCGACAGCAACTTCATGAAAATTGTTTCTCTAGCTCCAGAAGTTCTTTAATAGATTACCATTGGGCCATTCAAGGAGGTGCGATGAAATGCATGTAAAAAAAGGCGATAAAGTAATGGTTATTACCGGGAAAGACAAAGGCAAAACAGGTGTTGTTCTTGCTGCATTCCCTAAAAAAGACCGTGTACTGGTTGAAGGAATCAACGTTGTGAAAAAACACGCGAAACCTTCACAGATGAACCCACAAGGTGGAATCATCAGTCAGGAAGCTTCTGTTCACGTATCGAACGTTATGATCTTGGATCCTAAGACGAACGAACCGACTCGTGTAGGCTACAAAACAGAAGACGGCAAAAAAGTACGTGTTGCAAAAAAATCAGGTGAAGTTCTTCCACTTAACAACGATAAAGATAACTAAGAAGGGAGGTATTCTGTATGAACCGCCTAAAAGAAAAATTCCAAAAAGAAATCAGCCCGGCTTTAGTAAGCAAATTCAATTACAAATCAGTAATGGAAGTGCCTAAAGTTGAGAAAATCGTTGTCAACATGGGTGTCGGCGATGCTGTACAAAACTCAAAATCTCTTGACGTAGCAGTTGATGAGTTGATGCAAATCACTGGTCAAAAACCAGTTGTAACTAAAGCTAAAAAATCAATCGCAGGTTTCCGTCTTCGTGAAGGTATGCCAATCGGTGCGAAAGTAACTCTTCGCGGCGAGCGCATGTACCAATTCCTAGACAAATTGATTTCTGTTTCACTTCCACGTGTACGTGACTTCCGTGGTGTTTCTAAAAAAGCATTCGACGGTCGCGGTAACTACACTCTTGGAGTTAAAGAGCAATTGATTTTCCCTGAGATCGATTATGATAAAGTGTCTAAAGTACGCGGTATGGATATCGTTATCGTAACTACTGCAAACACAGACGAAGAAGCTCGTGAATTATTGACACAAATCGGAATGCCATTCCAAAAGTAAGGGAGGCGAAATCGTGGCTAAAAAATCAATGATTGCGAAACAAAAACGTACTCCAAAGCATAATGTTCAAGCGTACACACGTTGTGAGCGTTGCGGACGTCCTCATTCAGTCATCCGTAAATTCAAGCTTTGCCGTATTTGTTTCCGTGAACTTGCATACAAGGGTCAGATTCCTGGCGTTAAGAAAGCTAGTTGGTAAAACCCTATATTGGGAAGGAGGTAAATTATTATGACAATGACAGATCCAATTGCAGATTTGCTTACTCGCATCCGTAATGCGAACATGGTTCGTCACGAAAGACTAGAAGTTCCTGCTTCTAACATCAAGAAAGAAATCGCTGAAATCCTTAAACGTGAAGGTTTCGTACGTGATGTAGAATACGTGGAAGACAACAAACAAGGTCTTATCCGTATCTTCTTGAAATACGGAAGCAACAACGAACGTGTAATCACTGGATTGAAGCGTATCTCTAAACCTGGTTTACGTGTATATGCAAAATCTACAGAAGTACCTAAAGTTCTTAACGGACTGGGTATCGCGCTTGTATCAACTTCTCAAGGTGTCTTGACTGACAAAGAAGCCCGCGCTAAACAAGTTGGCGGAGAAGTACTAGCTTACGTTTGGTAATATTTTTTAAACGAATGGAGGTGCAACAGGATGTCACGTGTAGGTAAACTACCAATCGAAATTCCATCTGATGTTACAATTACAGTAGCTGAGAACAATCTCGTCACTGTAAAAGGACCTAAAGGGGAACTTTCTCGTACATTCAATTCAGATATTAAAGTAGAAGTAGAAGGGACAACTGCTACAGTTACCCGTCCTTCTGATGCTAAAGAACACCGCGCGCTTCACGGTACAACTCGTGCTTTGATCGCGAACATGGTTGAAGGTGTCTCTAAAGGATTCCAACGCAACCTAGAGCTAGTCGGTGTTGGTTACCGTGCTCAAAAACAAGGTACGAAACTTGTGCTTAACGTTGGTTACTCTCACCCAGTTGAGATCGAACCAGAACAAGGCATCGAGATCGAAGTACCAGCAAACACTAAGATTTCCATCAAAGGAATCGACAAAGAACGCGTTGGCGCATTAGCTGCTAACATCCGTGCAGTACGTTCTCCTGAGCCTTACAAAGGAAAAGGTATTCGCTACGAAGGCGAATATGTTCGTCGTAAAGAAGGTAAAACAGGTAAATAATGCCGCGTAGGCTAAAGAAAGGAGTGACCGTAGGTGATTACTAAGCCAGATAAGAACAAAACACGTAAGAAAAGACATGCCCGTGTCCGTTCAAAAATTACTGGAACTGAAACTCGTCCTCGTCTGAACGTTTTCCGTTCTAATAAAAATATCTACGCTCAACTTATCGATGATACTAATGGTGTAACTCTAGTGAGTGCATCTTCTCAAGATAAAGATTTCGGAACTGAAGCAACTGCAACTGTTGAAGCAGCAGCGAAAGTTGGAGAACTAGTTGCGAAAAAAGCTGTAGAAAAAGGCCTTAAATCAGTGGTATTCGACCGTGGTGGATATCTATACCATGGCCGCGTTAAAGCTTTGGCTGAAGCAGCTCGTGAAAACGGCCTAGAATTTTAATAAAAAGGAGGGACAATCCAGATGAGTCGTATTGATTCAAGCAAACTCGAATTTGAAGAACGCGTAGTTACAATCAATCGTGTTGCGAAAGTTGTTAAAGGTGGACGTCGTTTCCGCTTTGCTGCTCTAGTAGTAGTAGGTGACAAAAACGGCCATGTTGGCTTCGGAACTGGTAAAGCGCAAGAGGTACCAGATGCAATCCGTAAAGCGATTGAAGATGCGAAGAAAAATCTAATCGAAGTTCCTATGGTAGGTGGAACTACACCTCACCAAGTTACTGGTCAGTTTGGCGCAGGACAAATCCTGATCAAGCCAGCTTCTGCCGGTACTGGAATCATCGCTGGTGGACCTGTCCGTGCGGTACTGGAGTTGGCTGGTGTTCAAGATATCCTTTCTAAGTCATTGGGATCTAACACTCCAATCAACATGGTTCGCGCAACAATCCAAGGTCTTACACAACTTAAGCGTGCTGAAGACGTAGCAAAACTACGTGGTAAATCAGTAGAAGAGATCTTAGGTTAAGGGAGGGATAACGATGGCTAATAAACTAGAAATTACCCTCACTCGCAGCATCATTGGCCGTCCTCAAGATCAACGTAAAACTGTTGAAGCTTTGGGACTTCGCAAAATGCATCAAACAGTCGAGCAACAAGATAATGCTGCAATCCGCGGCATGATCAACAAGGTTTCTCACCTTGTGACTGTAACTGAAAAATAATTCCTAACGTTTATAAAGAAGGAGGTGCCGACATGAAATTACATGAATTACAATCTGCAGAAGGTTCTCGTAAAGTCCGTAACCGTGTAGGACGTGGTATTGGTTCAGGTAATGGTAAGACATCTGGTAAAGGTCATAAAGGACAAAACGCCCGTTCAGGCGGTGGAACTCGTCCTGGCTTCGAAGGTGGTCAAACTCCATTATTCCAACGTCTTCCTAAACGTGGATTCACGAACATCAATCGTAAAGAGTATGCAATCGTCAACCTTGACGCATTAAATCGCTTCGAAGATGGTACAGAAGTTACTCCAGCCCTACTAGTTGAAACTGGTGTGGTAAGTAACGAAAAAGCAGGAATCAAGATTCTTGGTAAAGGTTCAATCGAGAAAAAGCTTACTGTTAAAGCAACTAAATTCTCAACCACTGCTAAAGAAGCTATCGAAGCTGCTGGCGGTACAACCGAGGTGATCTAATGTTTCGAACTGTCTCCAATTTTATGCGCGTGGGTGATATAAGAAATAAAATTATCTTCACCCTTCTAATGTTAATTGTCTTTCGTCTTGGTACCTTTATCCCGGTACCAAACGTAGACGCTGAAGTATTGAAAATGCAAGACCAGGCGGGGCTCCTCGGATTCCTGAATACGTTTGGTGGCGGTGCACTTCAGAACTTCTCGATCTTCGCGATGGGGATCATGCCGTATATCACGGCTTCCATCATCGTACAGCTCCTGCAAATGGATGTTGTTCCGAAGTTTACGGAATGGTCGAAGCAAGGCGAAGTGGGTCGTCGTAAATTAGCCCAGTTCACACGATATTTCACCATCATCTTAGGTTTTATTCAAGCTTTCGGTATGTCCTATGGCTTCAATAGAATCTATGGTGGGATGCTCATTCAAAGCCCGGGACCAAGTACGTACCTTCTTATTGCGTTAGTATTGACGGCCGGTACGGCTTTTCTTATGTGGTTGGGTGAACAAATCACGGCTAAAGGTGTTGGAAATGGTATTTCGATCCTGATCTTTGCAGGTATCGTCGCAGCCATCCCGAACACTGTAAACCAAATCTATGCACAACAAATCGAAGGTGCTGGTGAACAGCTCTTCCTTCGCATTGTGGTTCTTGCACTTCTTGTTTTGGCAGTCATTGCAATCGTAGTTGGAGTAGTGTTCATTCAACAAGCACTTCGTAAAATTCCGATTCAATATGCAAAACGTTTAGTGGGGCGTAGTCCGGTTGGTGGACAGTCAACGCATATCCCATTGAAGGTGAATGCTGCGGGTGTTATTCCGGTAATCTTTGCGATTTCCTTTATCATCACTCCACAGACGATCTCATCCTTCTTTGGAAACAACAATGTGACAGATACGATTCAATACATCTTTGATTATACGAAACCAGTCGGAATGATCATTTATGTGGCGTTGATCGTCGCATTTACGTATTTCTATGCTTTCATTCAAGTCAATCCGGAGCAAATGTCCGAGAACTTGAAGAAGCAGGGTGGTTACATCCCGGGTATCAGACCAGGGAAGAACACACAGGAATATCTCACTCGCGTTCTGTATCGTCTAACAATTGTAGGTGCCGCCTTCCTTGCCATCATTGCAGTTTTACCGGTATTCTTCATTAATTTTGCAGGATTGCCGCAGTCGGCTCAAATCGGCGGAACAAGCTTACTCATCGTAGTAGGTGTTGCGCTTGAGACGATGAAACAACTGGAATCTCAGCTTGTGAAGCGTCACTACAAAGGATTCATCAAATAAGAGGGTTTTCGGGAACATTCTGTTCCTGAAGCCGTTTTATAGACAATTAGGGGGAGTTCGAGTGAATATAGTTCTAATGGGCTTACCAGGTGCAGGAAAAGGCACTCAAGCTGAAAAGATCGTAGAAAAGTATGGTATCCCCCATATTTCTACCGGTGACATGTTCCGTGCAGCCATCAAGGGAGGCACAGAGCTAGGTTTGAAGGCTAAATCTTTCATGGACAATGGTGATTTGGTACCTGATGAGGTAACGATCGGCATCGTCGGTGAACGTTTAAGCAAAGAGGACTGCAATAAGGGCTTCTTACTGGACGGGTTTCCTAGAACGGTTGCTCAAGCAGAAGCACTTGAGAACATCCTAGCTGATCTTGGTAAAAAAATGAATTATGTCATTAACATCGACGTAGATAAAGACATCCTGATGGAGCGTTTGACAGGTCGCAGGATCTGCAGAGAGTGCGGCGCTACGTATCATCTTGTCTTTAATCCACCGAAAGAAGAAGGTGTTTGCACACGCTGTGGAGGCGAACTCTACCAACGTGCCGATGATAACGAAGAAACGGTTCAAAACCGTCTTGACGTCAACATCAAGCAAACTCAACCACTGCTTTCATACTACGAAGATAAAGGGTATCTCAAGAATATCAACGGTCAACAAGACATCAACTTGGTGTTTGCTGACATCGATGAACTTCTCGGAGGCCTTTCATAATGATCATCTGCAAAACTCCGAGGGAGATTGAGATCATGCGCCATGCTGGCAAGATCGTGGCTTTGACTCATGCGGAATTGCAAAAACATATTTCTCCGGGAATATCGACGAAGGAATTGGATGCAATCGCTGAGAAATTCATTCGTAAACATGATGCAATTCCATCTTTTAAAGGGTATAATGGGTTTCGTGGCAGCATCTGTGCCTCAGTGAATAATGAACTTGTTCACGGGATTCCAGGGGATCGCGTCCTTAAGAATGGCGATATTATCAGTCTCGATATCGGGGCGAAATATCAAGGCTATCATGGGGATTCAGCTTGGACTTATCCTGTTGGGACAATAGATGATGAAACTCAAAAGCTTCTCGATGTAACAGAGGAATCACTTTTTCTGGGACTGAAAGAGGCGAAGCCAGGCGAACGTTTGTCGAATATCTCTCATAGTATACAAACTTTTGTGGAGGCCAATGGCTTTTCAATCGTTCGTGAGTATGTGGGACACGGTGTTGGTCAAGACTTACATGAGGACCCGCAAATCCCTCATTATGGACCGCCAAACAAAGGTCCGCGTCTGAAGCCTGGCATGGTACTGGCAATTGAACCGATGGTAAACGCAGGAAGCCGATATGTGAAGACACTTTCGGATAACTGGACTGTTGTCACAGTTGATGATAAAATGTGTGCGCACTTTGAACACACCATTGCAATTACTGAAGAAGGCTATGAGATTTTGACGAAAGCCTGAGTGAAGGTGATTGGATTGATCGAGTCAGAATCAACGATACCGAGGATCGGCCAAATCGTTCAGGTCCTTACTGGAAATGAACGTGGAAGCTACTCGATCGTTGTTCAGCAATTGGATGAACGTTTTGTACTCATCGCAGATGGAGATAAAAGAAGGTTCGACCGCCCAAAACGGAAGAACATCCGGCATCTTCAAATGTGTGACCATGTTTCTCCAGAAGTTCATAACAGTATGATGGAAACAGGCAGAGTGACGAACGGTAAACTGCGCCATGCAGTTTCGAAGTTTGTAGAAGAAATAAGCGAGAAGAAGGGAGACGCGTTCAATGGCAAAAGATGATGTAATTGAAGTTGAAGGTAAAGTACTAGAAACTTTGCCGAATGCTACTTTTAAAGTAGAATTAGAAAATGGTCATACCATTCATGCTCATGTATCAGGGAAGATCCGTATGCACTTCATCCGTATCCTGCCTGGTGATAAGGTGACTGTCGAACTTTCACCATATGACTTGACTAAAGGTAGAATCACTTATCGTTACAAATAATCTATTGCACTCCGTACTATCAAGGAGGTTAGAATAAGATGAAAGTCAGACCATCTGTAAAACCTATCTGCGAAAAATGCAAAGTCATCCGCAGAAAAGGAAAAGTCATGGTTATCTGTGAAAACCCTAAACACAAACAAAAACAAGGCTAAACTTAAAGGAGGTGCGAATCACTATGGCACGTATTGCTGGTGTAGACATTCCACGTGACAAACGTGTTGTCATTTCATTAACATACATCTATGGAATTGGTAAAAACACTGCTGCTAAAATCTTGGCTGAAGCCGGTGTATCAGAAGATACTCGCGTTCGCGATCTTACTGAGGACGAACTTGGTAAAATCCGTGATATCGTCGACAAATTGAAAGTTGAGGGTGACCTTCGTCGTGAAATCTCACTCAACATCAAACGTCTGATGGAAATCGGTTCTTATCGCGGTCTTCGTCACCGTCGTGGACTACCTGTTCGTGGTCAACATACGAAGAACAATGCACGTACACGTAAAGGTCCTCGTAAAACTGTAGCTAACAAGAAAAAATAATAGGTAAAGGAGGTTACTTCTTAGTATGGCACGTAAACAAAACACTCGTAAACGTCGTGTGAAAAAGAATATCGAAGCCGGTATTGCTCACATCCGTTCTACATTCAATAACACAATCGTAACTATTACTGATGTTCACGGAAACGCTGTTGCATGGTCAAGTGCAGGTTCACTAGGATTCAGAGGATCTCGTAAATCTACACCATTCGCAGCACAAATGGCTGCTGAAACAGCTGCTAAAGCTTCTCAGGAACACGGTTTGAAAACTCTCGAAGTAACAGTTAAAGGTCCTGGTGCTGGTCGTGAAGCTGCAATCCGTGCGCTTCAAGCTGCAGGTCTTGAAGTTACTGCAATCAGAGACGTCACTCCAGTTCCTCATAATGGATGCCGTCCGCCAAAACGTCGCCGCGTTTAATTTCTCTGTATAAATTTTGTATCGTTGTCTATAATGGGTTATGATACAAAATGTTCAGAAAAGTAACCAGTTGTTGGTGCACAATAGGGAACGTAAACAAGGGGAATTTCGGACTTTAGACCGGAGTTCGACGTTTTGAAGGAGGGTAAATATTAATGATCGAAATTGAAAAGCCAAAAATTGAAACGGTTGAGATCAGCGATGATGCCACATATGGAAAGTTCGTCGTAGAACCACTTGAGCGTGGATATGGTACAACTTTGGGTAACTCCTTACGTCGTATCCTACTATCGTCACTCCCAGGTGCCGCTGTCACATCTATTCAAATAGATGGAGTACTGCATGAGTTTTCAACAATTGAAGGCGTCGTAGAGGATGTAACATCCATCATTTTGAATATCAAAAAGCTGGCGTTGAAGATCTACTCTGATGAAGAGAAGACGTTGGAAATTGATGTGCAGGGTGAAGGCGTCGTTACGGCTGCTGATATTACTCACGATAGTGATGTTGAAGTGTTAAACCCCGATTTACACATCGCGACATTATCGAAAAGTGGTCATTTCCGTGTGCGTCTAAGCGCAGCTCGCGGACGTGGTTACCGACCTGCAGATCAAAACAAGCGTGAAGATCTTCCAATTGGCGTGATCCCAATCGATTCTATTTACACTCCAGTATCTCGCGTTAACTATCAGGTGGAGAATACGCGTGTCGGTCAAATGACCAACTACGATAAACTTTCCCTTGATGTATGGACTGATGGAAGTATTGGACCTAAGGAAGCTATTTCTTTGGGAGCTAAGATTCTGACAGAACATCTTAATATTTTCGTTGGCCTTACAGATGAGGCGCAGAACGCTGAAATCATGGTTGAAAAAGAAGAGGATCAAAAAGAGAAAGTTCTTGAGATGACTATCGAAGAATTGGATCTTTCCGTTCGCTCTTACAACTGCTTGAAGCGTGCTGGAATCAACACTGTGCAAGAACTTGCTAACAAAACTGAAGAAGATATGATGAAAGTACGGAATCTTGGACGTAAATCCCTTGAAGAGGTCAAAGTTAAACTTGAAGACCTTGGACTTGGATTGCGTAAAGACGACTGATCAACTTCTTTCTATAGATAGACTCAACAAAGGAGGGAACCCTTAATGGCTTACAGAAAGTTAGGACGTACAAGTGCTCAACGTAAAGCAATGCTACGTGATTTAGCTACAGACCTAATCATCAACGAGCGCATCGAAACAACTGAAACTCGTGCGAAAGAACTTCGTTCGGTTGTGGAGAAAATGATCACTCTAGGTAAACGCGGTGATCTTCATGCTCGTCGCCAAGCAGGTGCATACATTCGTAAAGAAGTTGCTAACGCTGAAACTAACCAAGATGCTCTTCAAAAGTTGTTCGCTGACATCGCTCCACGCTACACAGAGCGCCAAGGTGGATATACTCGCATCATGAAGGTTGGTCCTCGTCGCGGTGACGGTGCTCCAATGGCAATCATCGAATTAGTTTAATAATTCGTGACGACTAACATTAAGGGCGGGACAGTTAATCCTTAACTGTTCTTTGCCCTTTTTGTATAAGTGCATGTCGATGAAAAGCAGAGCGTTACGATGAGCAGCTCAGGCTGACTCGTCTAGCTCGTGCACCCCTTCCAACTTCTATAGGCATAGAAGCTGTTCAATGGATTGAACAAGAAAAGACTTCTTTTCTTTGGACGGGGTGCAGGCTTTTTTTTGTATATGGGCATTTTTTGATAAGCTGAGATGAGAGTAGTGTAGAGGAGGTAGAGTAGGATTGGATAAGATCATCAACGTAGAGAATGTCCGCTTCCGATATTCCGATGAAGGGAATGAAGCGCTGAAGGGTATCAACCTCTCTGTCAACCGGGGGGAATGGCTGGCGATCGTCGGGCATAATGGATCAGGGAAATCCACCCTTGCCAAAATGCTGAACGGTCTTCATTTTCCGAATGAAGGAGTCGTAACAGTGGACGGGACGCGTCTTCAGGAAGAAACGATATGGGAGATCCGCGCCAAGCTGGGAATGGTATTTCAAAACCCTGACAATCAATTTGTCGGTGCGACAGTTGAGGATGATGTGGCTTTTGGGTTGGAAAACCATGGTGTGCCTCATGATGTGATGGTGAAACGAGTGAGGGAAGCACTGAAGAACGTCCATATGGGTGATTTTCTTGCTCAAGAGCCGCACCATCTATCGGGTGGACAGAAGCAACGGGTGGCCATTGCAGGTGTCATTGCACTGCAGCCATCCATCATTATCCTGGACGAAGCCACTTCCATGCTCGATCCCAAAGGACGAAAAGAGGTATTAGAGGTGGTCCGAAAGCTAAAGGAAGAAGAGGAGCTGACGGTCATCTCCATCACCCACGATCTTGAAGAAGCATCAAGGGCCGATCGAATCATCGTACTGAACCAGGGAACCGTGTTCAAAGAGGGAACCCCCGAAGAGATCTTCAAGCTTGAAGACGAACTCACGGGGCTGGGTCTGGATTCACCGTTTACAATCAAGCTTGCCGGTGCATTGAAGGAACGGGGAATTCCATTATCCAAAACATACTTAACAGAAGAAGAGTTGGTGAATGAACTATGCAGATCACATTTAAACATGTAGAGTACCGGTATTCATTCAACACTCCATTCGAAAAGTTGGCGCTCGAAGACATCAATCTGGAGATCCCGACCGGGCGATTCCTGTCCGTCATCGGACACACGGGCTCCGGGAAATCCACGCTCCTGCAACACCTGAACGGGTTATTGAAACCGACGGAGGGCACCGTGACGATGGGGGCCCATACGATCCATGCGAAACAAAAGTCGAAAAGCCTTAAAGCCGTCCGCCAAAAGGTAGGGATCGTCTTTCAATTCCCGGAGCATCAGCTCTTTGAAGAAACGGTCTTGAAGGACATCTGCTATGGCCCGATGAATTTCGGCATCAGCAGGGAAGTGGCGGAATCACGTGCAAGGGAACTGATCGTCAAGGTCGGTTTAACGGAAGACGTCCTCTCAAAGTCACCGTTTGACCTTTCGGGCGGGCAGATGCGCCGTGTCGCCATCGCCGGTGTCCTTGCCATGGACCCTGAAGTCATCGTCCTGGATGAGCCGACGGCAGGGCTTGACCCGCGTGGGCAAAAAGAGATCATGGACATGTTCTATGAGCTTCACAAAGAAAAGGGTCTCACGACGATCCTGGTCACACACAGCATGGAGGATGCAGCACGATATGCCGATGAGATCGTCATCATGCAAAAAGGTCGGTTAAAGAAGCAAGGCGCTCCAAGGGAGATCTTCTCCCAAGCGGAAGAACTGTTTGAAATGGGCTTGGATGTGCCGGACGTCGTTCGCTTCCAGTACGAATACGAAAAGGCCTCAGGGAAATCCCTCGGCCGGACGTGCCTGACCATCGAAGAGCTGGCAGATGCCATTTCTGTGTCAGGAGGTGGACGGCCATGATGGAAAAGATGATCATCGGACGTTACGTTCCCGGTCAATCCGTTCTTCACCGGGCAGATCCCCGGGCTAAACTCCTGTTTATTTTCGGGTTCATCTGTATCGTCTTCCTGGCAAATAACGCGCTGACATATGGAATCCTCGGTATCTTCACACTCGGTGCACTCTTCCTATCGAGATTGCCGATCCGTTTCATCCTGGGCGGATTGAAGCCGATCCTATGGATCATCCTGTTTACCTTCTTGCTGCATATCTTCTTCACCAAAGAAGGGGATGTGCTCGTGGATCTGAAATGGTTCGCTATCCATGAAGAAGGCCTGAGGCAAGGGATCTTCATCAGTTTACGGTTCTTTTACCTTATCTTGGTCACATCCTTGCTCACGCTGACGACATCACCGATCACGATTACGGACGGACTCGAGACGCTGTTGAATCCGCTTCGTAAGATCAAGTTCCCCGTACACGAGCTGGCTCTCATGATGTCCATCTCTCTCAGGTTCATCCCGACCCTGATGGAAGAGACGGATAAGATCATGAAGGCTCAGATCGCCCGGGGGGCAGAGTTTACCTCAGGACCGATCAAGGACAGGCTACAGGCCATCGTCCCGCTGCTGATCCCACTATTCGTAAGTGCCTTCAAGCGTGCGGAAGACTTGGCCACCGCCATGGAAGCAAGGGGCTATCAGGGAGGGGAGGGCCGGACGAAATACCGGCTCCTTTCCTGGAAGGGCAGGGATACGATGGTCATCATCGTCCTGCTGGTCCTCACGGGACTCCTGATCGTGTTCAGGGGATGACAGGGGGAATGACTCATGCAACGGATTAAATGCTTACTGGCGTATGATGGGACCGGTTTTCACGGATATCAGGTACAGCCCGGTCAACGGACGGTCCAAGGGGAGCTTGAACGGGTCCTCGGTGCCATCCATAAGGGGGCTTCGATCCGGGTGACGGCCTCTGGCCGGACGGATGCCGGGGTCCACGCACAGGGGCAAGTGTTTCATTTTGACACCCCGCTCTCCATACCCGAAGAGAAATGGCCGGTCGTCCTCAATACGCGGATACCGGACGAAATGACCATTCTGCAGGCAGAGGTCGTCTCAAGTGACTTCCACTCGCGTTTCTCCGTGAAGGAGAAGGAATACCGCTATAGGATCTATAAAGGGACAGAGAGAAGTCCGTTTCATCGGAACTTCGCCCTGCATTACCCTTATCCGCTTGACGTCGGGGTGATGGAGGAAGCCGCTGCCCACCTTCTCGGTGAGCATGACTTCACAAGCTTCTGTTCGGCCAAGACCGAAGTGGAAGATAAGATCAGGACCATCCATGCCATCACCTTGGAAGAGACCGGTAACGAGCTTGTCCTGTCCTTCAGGGGGAATGGGTTCCTTTATAATATGGTGAGGATCCTGACGGGGACCTTGCTGGAAGTCGGATCCGGCAAACGGAGACCTGACAGCATCCCCGACACCCTTGCTGCAAAGGACCGGGACGCAGCAGGGAAAACGGCACCTGCACACGGCTTATATCTGTGGAAGGTGTGCTACGGAGACGGAATGGCAGGGGATGATACGAATGGATCATTCCCTTGTAATCAGGAAAGCACCACAAATCAAAAATAAAAAACTAAAACAACTAATCCTGGTGTAACATACCCTTGACATTCTTCTGGGAACAAGATAATATAGCATATGGTATGTTATTAACCCCACGATAAGCCCCGGAAACTTATTGTGATTTAAGAATAAATACTACGGATTGAGTAATAGGAGGATAAATCATGCGTACAACGTATATGGCTAAAGCCACTGAAATCGAACGTAAATGGCTCGTTGTAGATGCAGAAGGCAAAACTCTTGGTCGTTTGGCTAGTGAAGTTGCTTCTATTCTACGCGGTAAACACAAACCAACATTCACACCACATGTTGACACTGGTGATCACGTGATCATCTTGAACGCTTCTAAAATCGAATTGACTGGTAAAAAGCTTACTGACAAGATCTACTACCGTCACAGCCTACACCCAGGTGGTTTGAAACAACGTACTGCATTGGAAATGCGTACAAACTACTCAGAAAAAATGCTTGAACTAACAATCAAAGGAATGCTTCCTAAAGGTTCACTTGGTCGTCAAATGTTCAAGAAATTGCACGTATACGCTGGAGCGGAGCATCCGCACCAAGCACAACAACCTGAAGTTTACGAACTTCGTGGATAATTAAAAAGAGGAGGTTATTATCTTGGCTCAAGTTCAATATTATGGAACTGGTCGTCGTAAGAGCTCAGTAGCTCGCGTACGTTTGGTACCAGGTAACGGAAACATCATCATCAACGATCGTGAAGTAGAAGTATACATCCCATTCGCAGCACTACGCGAAGTAATCAAGCAACCTCTAGTTGCTACAGAAACTCTTGGTAACTACGATGTACTCGTAAACGTACATGGTGGAGGTTACACTGGCCAAGCTGGAGCTATCCGTCACGGTATCGCTCGTGCTTTGCTTCAAGTTGACCCTGAGTACCGTGGTTCTCTAAAACGCGCTGGTCTATTGACTCGTGACTCCCGTATGAAAGAACGTAAAAAATACGGTCTTAAAGGTGCACGTCGCGCGCCACAATTCTCAAAACGTTAATATACTTGGTATATCAACACGTACCCTCTTTGCTCTTACTGGGCAAGGAGGGTATTTTTGTGTCTGAATAGGGTATTGAATACCCCTTGAATACCTTTAGCTAAAAATCCATGTATTGCTGGAACATCTCCGTTGTTTTCTCCGTAGCTTCATCGGTCACATGAGTGTAAATATCCATCGTGGTTTGAACGTCTGAATGACCAAAAAGTAACCATCACCAAAATCATTGGTAAGCCCCCTGTCATTGTTATTGCCGGATACGATTTATTTAGAAGTAAAACACTTGAAGGCGCGTACAGCAAAGTAACCGGTTTTGATGTAGAATGGACAGGATCACAAATTTATATAGGCAAGTCATATTCCAAGACGTACACCGTAAAGTCAACGAATTTCTGGATGACATAAAGTGTCACATCCGTAGGTTGGTTGGGGTCTTATCCTAAAACGGAAAGCGGAAAAGCAGGTCCTGTATTAGCAAATAAAAAAGCAACTTTCTATCCTGTGATTAAAAATAACCATAGCGGTCAGTATATGCCCACTCCGACAAGAGCTGATATGGCCGTCGTTCCATTAGAAAAACGCGCACCTTGGAACAATACACTTCGAGGACAATATATTGCTTCGTATATTGATTCGTATGGGAATCCGAACTGGGATTGGTCTGGAGTAGACATACACCACGTCATCCAAGAGAGTACGGGGGAGGAAACAGTTTCTCTAATCTGTATCCATTACCGCGAACCATTCACCAGCAATCGGTATCTCCATGGTGGGCAAGCTACTAAAATGAAAATAGGGGGAGTTTCAATGATACTCAAAAAGACGTTGCAAGCTCTAAAGAAACGACTTGATGAAAAAGGGAATATGGAGATTGTAGCTGAGCAAGGGGAAATTCACACAGTTCATTGTTCATTTAATCCCCCTATTGCAGGTAAAGAGCTGAAGGACTTTCAAGATGAAAAAGGATGGATTTTACCTGAAGATGTTCAACAATTTCTATCTAAACACAACGGAGCCAAAATGTATGAAATGTTACTGGGCTCGATTAATATTGGTGGTGGATTGCAAATATACTCTTTAGAGGAAATAAAGAAGACACACGATGCCCTTAAATCATTGTCTGATTATATTCCAATAGGGTATGTGTTTGAAAATAATCTATTAATAAGTCGAACAGCTCTTGAACGAGATGATCCAGACTATTTGTATATTTCTGGGACATTGCTAAAACCGGAACCCTTACATTCGAATCTGGAATTGTTTTTAGATCGGTTTGTGGTGTCACAGGGTTCAAACTTTTGGGAATGGCCAAACTATACAGCCAAGAATTACTATAAGCAATCTGGAGGAATTGAAACTTCATACTAATTAAATCAAACCATAGTCGGTCAACGACCTTGCTGTATATTTCAATTATCTGAGGAGCGTTTTGGAGATAAAAGAATCCACATTTATCACAAAAAGGTTTCAAACGTTTTAAAAATACGTTTAAGGGTTATCGATCAAAGTTCATCAGGGCGCATGGGCATGTAATTTCCGTAAAATGCATAATACCAAGAATACCTTTTGGGGAAATTGGTCCCAGGATAAGGTGATGATTTAAAGGAGTTTATTTATTTCCGGATAAAGATAATTAATTCTACTTTTGAATGAGCGTAAAAAATACGGTCTTAAAGGTGCACGTCGCGCGTCACAATTCTCAAAACGTTAATTTTTTCATGGAAGACCCGACCTTTTTGGTTGGGTCTTTTTTCATTTTGCCCTGGCGAGACGACTTTATGACAGGGCCGCCTTCAAAAATCTCCCTTGGTAACAGTTCCTCGAATGAACCGGTCTCCCGAGAAGGAGAATAGGGTCAAAGGGGTGGATTAGTGTTGAACGTCATCACGACTTTTACAACGAAACAACGCGAAAGAGAAATCAAATCCGAACGGACCCTCCTACGTGGCATCTCCATCAAGATGCTTCAGGAGAGCGTCAGAAAACATTTCGGTTATATAAAGATACAAGGCGGCACCTTCATGCAGGAGGGCTTTGATGAAGCCTGTTTCGATGTGGCAATCGAGGCCTACCTGCTCGGAGGGAAAGTCAGCAAGTTCGGTCATGAAGGTGAAGGGGAAGAGCGCGTGAAGCAGCGCTGCCATACAGAACTCAAGCACTTCATCGATACGCTGTATAACTTCTGGCTCTACTGGGCCGAAGTCGGTGTCACCCAGCCTGTGGATGAGTCCTTCTACCACTCCTGTGAGCATTTTGTGGAAACATGGTGGGAGGAAGGATATGGGCAGGGGATGAAGCGTCTTAAGCTCCGGCTTCACTAAAAGGGTTCTAAATGTCTTTCTTGTCCCATATTTTTTAATAAGGCAAATGGGACAGGAGGACGATCATGCGTCAAAAGCTCAAAGTCATCGGGATGATCGCTGCGCTGGCAGCGGTGCTGTTTGTTATTCAATACAAGATCCTGGATAAGGACACGTGGGGGTCTTGGAATCTCCCCTTATCCGGTAAGGTGATCTATATCGATCCCGGTCACGGTGGTCCTGACGGTGGTGCAGGGGACAAGAACGCCCTTGAGAAGGATATCGCCCTTGATGTCTCCATCATGATCAGGGACTATCTCCAGGAGCAGGGAGCCCTTGTGATCATGACCAGGGAAGAAGACGTAGATCTGGCAGATGAAGATACGAAGGGATACAGCAGGAGGAAAGTCGAAGACCTTCATGAACGCTTGAGGCGTATCAATGACTCCGAGGCCGACCTGTATCTGAGCGTGCACCTGAACTCAATTCCGTCTGCCCAGTGGAGCGGGGCACAAACGTTCTACAACCCGAAGTTCAAGGAAAACGAGGCATTCGCCAAAGCCATCCAAAAAGAACTGATACGAAACCTGGAGAACACGACAAGGGAAGCGAAGGGGCTCCAGAATGTCTATATCCTGAAGCACGCCAAGAAACCAGGCGCCCTCGTGGAAATTGGCTTCCTATCAAACCCGGGAGAGCGGGCGAATCTTCTCAAGAAGGACTACCAGGAAAAGATCGCTGCATCGGTTTATGAAGGGATCATGGATTATCTTGCCGAGGCACCGGATAAAAAGGAATAGTGCAGGGACCCGTACTCCTTCTGGGGATCGGGTCTTTTTGTTGTGGAGGAAGAGCCTTCGTTTTGATCAGCATCTCCTTCCTTGTCGTTTGCTTGTCACCTCAGAGCGAGTCCCCTCCGCTTTTCGTGGTGTCTAGCTCCGGCGGGTTGACCCTCGAGGTCATAAGCCAAGAACCCAAAAGGCCAAGAGCGCCTTTTCAGGTTCTCGTCTTATGCTTGTCGGGTCAGACCGACCCGCCTGCGATTTTCGTGGTGTCTAGCTCCGGGGGCTTGAGGCTCGAGGTCATAAGTCAAAGATCTCAAAAAGGCCAAGACCGCCTTTCCGAGATCTTCGCCTTATGCTTGTCGCCTCAGAGCGAGCCCCCTCCGCTTTTCGTGATGTCTAGCTCCGGCGGGTTGACCCTCGAGGTCATAAGGCAAGAACCCAAAAAGGCCAAGAGCGCCTTTCCGGGTTCTTGCCTTATGCTTGTCGGGTCAGACCGACCCGCCTGCGCTTTTCGTTATACCAGTAAAACATTCCGAACGTTTTGATCATTCATTCTAGGCTGGATATGTTATACTGGAAACAGTGAAAACGAATACAAAGTAAAGGGTGGTTACGTATGTTGACGGAACAGCAGGCACGTGAATTGTTAGCGGGATTGCAGGATCCTTTTTTACATAAAACATTAGGTGAAACGAACGGTATAGAAGAGATTTCGATCAAGGAAGAGAAAAGTCATATCAGCGTAAAGATTGCGTTGGCTAAGACGGGAACGGGCGAGCAGCTGCAGTTCCAGCAGAAGGTCGTCCAGCTTCTTAAAGATAATGGGGCTTCTTCTGTGGGGATCCGATTTACGGAGCTATCTGATGAAGAGCTTGAGAAGCACAGGGGTTCCGGTGGGGAAGGGACGGATCTTCTTTCACCTGCAAGCAAGACGACGTTCATTGCCATTGCAAGCGGTAAGGGTGGCGTGGGCAAATCGACGGTTTCAGTGAACCTTGCCGTATCTCTAGCGCGTCAAGGAAAGAAGGTCGGTCTTGTGGATGCCGATATTTACGGATTCAGTGTCCCGGATATGATGGGGATCATGAAGCGACCGGTTGTGCGCGGAGAAAAGATCATTCCAGTAGAACGGTTCGGGGTGAAAGTCATTTCCATGGGCTTCTTTGTAGAAGACAATGCTCCTGTCATCTGGAGGGGACCGATGCTTGGTAAAATGCTGAATAACTTCTTCTCCGATGTAGAGTGGGGAGACCTTGACTACCTTCTCCTTGATTTACCGCCGGGCACCGGAGATGTCGCCCTCGACGTCCATACGATGCTTCCTAAGTGCAAGGAGATCATTGTCACGACTCCGCATCCGACAGCTGCCTTTGTTGCCGCACGTGCAGGTGCCATGGCCCTGCAGACGGATCATGACATTCTTGGCGTTGTTGAGAATATGTCGTATTTTGAGAGTAAGATCACAGGTGAAAAGGAATTCGTCTTTGGTCAAGGCGGAGGGGAGAAGCTGACGGAAGAACTGCGTACCGATCTCCTTGGCAAGCTGCCTCTTCAACAGCCTGATTGGAATGAAGAAGATTTTGCTCCTTCTGTCTATGCAGCCGATCACCGTTTGGGTCAGATATATGGAGAGATTGCCCATAAAGTAATAGAGAAGCTTTCATAAAGAAAAAGGCCGGAGATTCGGATTACACCGATTCGTCCGGCCTTTGGGCATTAAGCACCGCCACCGCCGCCTCCACTGGAGGAGCCGCCACCTTGGTCATTAAGCGTCTTTCCGCTTTTCTGACTTTCGGAAGATCCTTTGTCCTTGGCTTCCTGGATCTTGGACTGGAAGAGCGGGCTTTGAAGTGTTTCAATGATCACCTGCTGAAGGTGTTCGCGGTATTCCTTGCTCTTAAGGGCTTCGATGATATCCTTCTGCATGGAAGGATCCTTGAAGAGATCGATCATCATACCCTGGTATTCGGGATCTTTCATGAGTTCTTTCAGAAGTTTTTCGTTGCTATCTTTCATGCTGCTCGCCATTGTTTCAGCGAACTTGGGATCTTCGAAGGCCTTCTTCCAGAACTCGACGCCTTTTTCCGACGTGAGGGTCTTGGAGATGGTATCTGTAACCACTTTTTCATTCAGAATCAGCTCTGACTTCATTTCCTCGTCACTCATGATTTCTTTGATGGCCTTTTTACCATCGTCAGTCTTCAATATATCGACAACCATTTTCTTGGTTTCCTCATAGTCCATTTTGCCGGTCTCCGCTCCTCCGCCGCCACAAGCAGTCAAGAGAAAGAAGGATAACAGCACAAGAAAGGATAATCGTTTCATGGTCAGGCTCCTTTCATACAAGTTCCCTTACCTTTAATATGGAGCCGGACACAAAAAATATACTTATTAATCATGGGCCATATGGATTTTTCATGAAAGCGTTTGGTACAATCAGAAGAGTCCATATATTTAGATTTGGGGGAAAGTAGAAGTGACCATCCGTAATTGGATCCGTTTTTTTATTCATACGCTGCTAGTCGGGGGATTAGTGACCGGAGTGGCATCCCTTTTCATCAGATGGGATCAGTTCGGTCCATATGTCAGTGATGGAGATGTACTGGGGATATTGTCGAGCCTGCTATGGTTCTTGTTTGTAGGATTCACCTTCAGTGTCATCAGCCAAATGGGGTATTTCGCCTACTTGACGATTCATCAATTTGGCATGGGGTTATTCAAAGGGCTGTGGAATCCAGTGCAGTTCTTGTTGATTCTATTCGTATTATTCGATCTCATTTATTTCCGGTTCAGGGCATTCGCAGAAGCGGATGATTCCTATCTGCCATATATCCTCCTTGGATTCGGCATCTTGTTGATTGGAGTAGTCACTGCCTACTTCAAGAATCAGCAGTCGAGCTCGAATACTTTTGTATCCGCTTTATTCTTCATGATTGTCATTACGACACTGGAATGGCTTCCGGTCCTGTTGGTGAACTCCATCGACTGGCTGTACCTGATGCTCCTGGCGCTTATTTCTTGTAATGCGTATCAGCTGCTGATGCTTCCGCGATACCTGGAAAACTCCCGTGCCGAGAGACAACAAAAGACCGGATGAGAAAAAGGCCGTCACTGCTGACGGCCTTTTTTCATTGGATCAGGGAAGACTTAGCATCTCCGTTTGATATCATATCCGATACGTTGATGAAGCTTCCTTTGGACTGTAGTTCCTTTATGATTTCAGGAAGGGCCTTCTCTGTCTGCTTGGCAGAGTCCGATGCGTGCAGAAGGATGATATCCCCTTTCTTCGCTTCACCGACATTTTCGACGATCTCATCCACCCCCGGATTGGTCCAGTCCTTGGAATCCACGCTCCAGTGTACAAGGGTTAGTCCAAGTGAATCTGCCACCTTGAGTGTTTCTTTATCAAAGTGACCTGTTGGGCTTCTAAGGAGCTTCACCTCCTGCACATTGAGTTTCTTAAAGATCGTATCGGCCTTCAGGATATCCTGTCTGATCTTTTCTGGTTCCATATCTGTATAGTCGGAATAAGCATACCCCAAATTTCCGATCTCGTATCCTTGTTTCACAATTTGTTCCACCAGCTCAGGATGGCGTTCTGCCCAGGCACCGGAAAGGAAGAAGGTGGCGGACTGAACGTTCATCCTCTTCAATTCCTCCAATATGGGCTTTGCTTTTTCATCTCCCCACCCGATGTTAAAGGTCAACGCAACACCTTTCTCTCCCTTGAAAACAGCCTTCGGTCCATCTTTGGTTCCGAAGACAGCGATACTTGATGTATTCGCACTATACACCAGCAGAGCGGTGAAAAAGGATATGACGATGATCAGTGCAACCTGCTTCAGTCTCTTGGCATTCACCGTATGAAATGTATTCACATGCTATCCCCCTGTCCATCTGTTGTCGATTTCAAAGCCGTATTACACCTTATGCATGTCCCCTTGAAAATATCTATATTCGAAAAAAATGATTATAAAAATCTTTATATGGAAAAAACTACAATTATCAACAGTAAGGGGTGGCATAATTGCTTGGGTTTTTAATCGACGACAGAGAGAAGCAAGAAATCGAATATTTACTGAAACGTGAAATGGACGAAATTCTGTTCGACTTGAAAGACGCAAGAATTGAATATATCGTGAAGCGTGCCATGGATGAACGCTATGCGATTTTGTTTTCCCTGTTCAGAAGGATCGCAAGTCATAAGGAGTGTTTAAAGTATATGAAGAGATCGTCGTTCAAGGACGAGTCCAATCAGTGAATGGATATGAGGCATGTACGGCTTATCTCGGATCGTACGTGCCTTGGGTGATCTTTGGATTCTTTGAACCGAAGGGATGCGTAACCCGTGTATAGAAACAATTGAAGCATGTTGAGGAGAGAGAGGAAGGACGTAAATAAAATAACAATGTTTTTATTAAAAAGTATTGACCGGGGATTGAATAGCTGATATATTATTAAACGTCGCTGCTACAGCAAAGGCATTTCAAACCAAGAGATGAAAAACCTGCTAAAAAAACAGTTGACACCACGAAGTAAGATGTGGTAAATTAGAAAAGTCGCCGAAAGAGACAGCGACAAGCATTTGAACCTTGAAAACTGAACAAAACAAGACAAACACGTCAACGTTAATTCTAGATTTATTTTTAAAAGAGCTATTCAAACTTTTTATGGAGAGTTTGATCCTGGCTCAGGACGAACGCTGGCGGCGTGCCTAATACATGCAAGTCGAGCGGATCGATGGGAGCTTGCTCCCTGAGATCAGCGGCGGACGGGTGAGTAACACGTGGGTAACCTGCCTGTAAGACTGGGATAACTCCGGGAAACCGGGGCTAATACCGGATAACACCTACCCCCGCATGGGGGAAGGTTGAAAGGTGGCTTCGGCTATCACTTACAGATGGACCCGCGGCGCATTAGCTAGTTGGTGAGGTAATGGCTCACCAAGGCGACGATGCGTAGCCGACCTGAGAGGGTGATCGGCCACACTGGGACTGAGACACGGCCCAGACTCCTACGGGAGGCAGCAGTAGGGAATCTTCCGCAATGGACGAAAGTCTGACGGAGCAACGCCGCGTGAGTGAAGAAGGTTTTCGGATCGTAAAACTCTGTTGTTAGGGAAGAACAAGTGCCGTTCGAATAGGGCGGCGCCTTGACGGTACCTAACCAGAAAGCCACGGCTAACTACGTGCCAGCAGCCGCGGTAATACGTAGGTGGCAAGCGTTGTCCGGAATTATTGGGCGTAAAGCGCGCGCAGGTGGTTTCTTAAGTCTGATGTGAAAGCCCACGGCTCAACCGTGGAGGGTCATTGGAAACTGGGGAACTTGAGTGCAGAAGAGGAAAGTGGAATTCCAAGTGTAGCGGTGAAATGCGTAGATATTTGGAGGAACACCAGTGGCGAAGGCGACTTTCTGGTCTGTAACTGACACTGAGGCGCGAAAGCGTGGGGAGCAAACAGGATTAGATACCCTGGTAGTCCACGCCGTAAACGATGAGTGCTAAGTGTTAGAGGGTTTCCGCCCTTTAGTGCTGCAGCTAACGCATTAAGCACTCCGCCTGGGGAGTACGGTCGCAAGACTGAAACTCAAAGGAATTGACGGGGGCCCGCACAAGCGGTGGAGCATGTGGTTTAATTCGAAGCAACGCGAAGAACCTTACCAGGTCTTGACATCCTCTGACAACCCTAGAGATAGGGCTTTCCCCTTCGGGGGACAGAGTGACAGGTGGTGCATGGTTGTCGTCAGCTCGTGTCGTGAGATGTTGGGTTAAGTCCCGCAACGAGCGCAACCCTTGATCTTAGTTGCCAGCATTCAGTTGGGCACTCTAAGATGACTGCCGGTGACAAACCGGAGGAAGGTGGGGATGACGTCAAATCATCATGCCCCTTATGACCTGGGCTACACACGTGCTACAATGGACGGTACAAAGGGCTGCAAGACCGCGAGGTTTAGCCAATCCCATAAAACCGTTCTCAGTTCGGATTGTAGGCTGCAACTCGCCTACATGAAGCTGGAATCGCTAGTAATCGCGGATCAGCATGCCGCGGTGAATACGTTCCCGGGCCTTGTACACACCGCCCGTCACACCACGAGAGTTTGTAACACCCGAAGTCGGTGAGGTAACCTTTTGGAGCCAGCCGCCTAAGGTGGGACAGATGATTGGGGTGAAGTCGTAACAAGGTAGCCGTATCGGAAGGTGCGGCTGGATCACCTCCTTTCTAAGGAAGATTTACTAAAACGTTTGACGACGTCGAAGTTTTGTTCAGTTTTGATGGTTTAATTGGTTTTTTTACGAAGCGCAAGCGGAGTAAAAGAAACTTCCATCATTATATTGTTCTTTGAAAACTAGATAAAGTTTTATTGATAGTCAAGAAATTACCGAGTATCGCCATTTTAGGTTTTTAACCAATTCGGTTAAGTTAATAAGGGCGCACGGTGGATGCCTTGGCACTAGGAGCCGACGAAGGACGGGACTAACACCGATATGCTTCGGGGAGCTGTAAGTGAGCTGATCCGAAGATTTCCGAATGGGGGAACCCACTGTTCGTAATGGAACAGTATCCTTGCTTGAATACATAGAGCATGGAAGGCAGACCCAGGGAACTGAAACATCTAAGTACCTGGAGGAAGAGAAAGCAAATGCGATTCCCTGAGTAGCGGCGAGCGAAACGGGATTAGCCCAAACCAAGAGGCTTGCCTCTTGGGGTTGTAGGACACTCTATACGGAGTTACAAAGGAACGGGGTAGACGAAGAAGTCTGGAAAGGCTCGTCAAAGAAGGTAACAACCCTGTAGTCGAAACTTCGTTCCCTCTTGAGTGGATCCTGAGTACGGCGGGACACGTGAAATCCCGTCGGAAGCTGGGAGGACCATCTCCCAAGGCTAAATACTCCCTAGTGACCGATAGTGAACCAGTACCGTGAGGGAAAGGTGAAAAGCACCCCGGAAGGGGAGTGAAATAGAACCTGAAACCGTGTGCCTACAAGTAGTCAGAGCCCGTTAACGGGTGATGGCGTGCCTTTTGTAGAATGAACCGGCGAGTTACGATCCCATGCAAGGTTAAGTTGAGAAGACGGAGCCGCAGCGAAAGCGAGTCTGAATAGGGCGAATGAGTATGTGGTCGTAGACCCGAAACCAGGTGATCTACCCATGTCCAGGATGAAGTCCAGGTAACACTGGATGGAGGTCCGAACCCACGCACGTTGAAAAGTGCGGGGATGAGGTGTGGGTAGCGGAGAAATTCCAATCGAACCTGGAGATAGCTGGTTCTCTCCGAAATAGCTTTAGGGCTAGCCTCATGTTGTAAGAGTCTTGGAGGTAGAGCACTGTTTGGACTAGGGGCCCTCATCGGGTTACCGAATTCAGACAAACTCCGAATGCCAAAGACTTATCCATGGGAGTCAGACTGCGAGTGATAAGATCCGTAGTCGAAAGGGAAACAGCCCAGACCACCAGCTAAGGTCCCAAAGTATACGTTAAGTGGAAAAGGATGTGGAGTTGCTTAGACAACCAGGATGTTGGCTTAGAAGCAGCCACCATTTAAAGAGTGCGTAATAGCTCACTGGTCGAGTGACTCTGCGCCGAAAATGTACCGGGGCTAAACGTATCACCGAAGCTGTGGATTGACACCGTTTGGTGTCAGTGGTAGGAGAGCGTTCTAAGGACTGCGAAGCTAGACCGTAAGGACTGGTGGAGTGCTTAGAAGTGAGAATGCCGGTATGAGTAGCGAAAGATGGGTGAGAATCCCATCCACCGAATGCCTAAGGTTTCCTGAGGAAGGCTCGTCCGCTCAGGGTTAGTCGGGACCTAAGTCGAGGCCGATAGGCGTAGACGATGGACAACAGGTTGATATTCCTGTACCACCTTTCTTCCATTTGAGCAATGGGGGGACGCAGGAGGATAGGGTAAGCGCACTGCTGGATATGTGCGTCTAAGCAGTTAGGCTGATGATGAGGCAAATCCCATCATCGTGAAGGCTGAGCTGTGATAGCGAGCGAATTATAGTAGCGAAGTTCCTGATTCCACACTGCCAAGAAAAGCCTCTAGCGAGGAAGATGGTGCCCGTACCGCAAACCGACACAGGTAGGCGAGGAGAGAATCCTAAGGTGAGCGAGAGAACTCTCGTTAAGGAACTCGGCAAAATGACCCCGTAACTTCGGGAGAAGGGGTGCTCTGGTAGGGTGCAAGCCCGAGAGAGCCGCAGTGAATAGGCCCAGGCGACTGTTTAGCAAAAACACAGGTCTCTGCGAAGCCGTAAGGCGAAGTATAGGGGCTGACGCCTGCCCGGTGCTGGAAGGTTAAGAGGAGTGCTTAGCGCAAGCGAAGGTGCGAATCGAAGCCCCAGTAAACGGCGGCCGTAACTATAACGGTCCTAAGGTAGCGAAATTCCTTGTCGGGTAAGTTCCGACCCGCACGAAAGGCGTAACGATCTGGGCACTGTCTCAACGAGAGACTCGGTGAAATTATAGTACCTGTGAAGATGCAGGTTACCCGCGACAGGACGGAAAGACCCCGTGGAGCTTTACTGTAGCCTGATATTGAATTTTGGCACAGCTTGTACAGGATAGGTAGGAGCCTTGGAAGCCGGAGCGCTAGCTTCGGTGGAGGCGTCGGTGGGATACTACCCTGGCTGTGTTGACATTCTAACCCGCGCCCCTTATCGGGGTGGGAGACAGTGTCAGGTGGGCAGTTTGACTGGGGCGGTCGCCTCCTAAAGAGTAACGGAGGCGCCCAAAGGTTCCCTCAGAATGGTTGGAAATCATTCGCAGAGTGTAAAGGCACAAGGGAGCTTGACTGCGAGACCTACAAGTCGAGCAGGGACGAAAGTCGGGCTTAGTGATCCGGTGGTTCCGCATGGAAGGGCCATCGCTCAACGGATAAAAGCTACCCCGGGGATAACAGGCTTATCTCCCCCAAGAGTCCACATCGACGGGGAGGTTTGGCACCTCGATGTCGGCTCATCGCATCCTGGGGCTGTAGTCGGTCCCAAGGGTTGGGCTGTTCGCCCATTAAAGCGGTACGCGAGCTGGGTTCAGAACGTCGTGAGACAGTTCGGTCCCTATCCGTCGTGGGCGCAGGAAATTTGAGAGGAGCTGTCCTTAGTACGAGAGGACCGGGATGGACGCACCGCTGGTGTACCAGTTGTCTTGCCAAAGGCATCGCTGGGTAGCTATGTGCGGAAGGGATAAGTGCTGAAAGCATCTAAGCATGAAGCCCCCCTCGAGATGAGATTTCCCATCACTTTATGTGAGTAAGATCCCTGAAAGATGATCAGGTAGATAGGTCAGAGGTGGAAGTGTGGCGACACATGGAGCTGACTGATACTAATCGATCGAGGACTTAACCAAACGTAAGACGAAGGAGGCGCTTCGCGTCTCCCGGACTGGACGATACGCCGGTAATGATTGACTATCAACCTTTATCTAGTTTTCAGGGAATAATTTTTAAATTACCCCTTGAAAAACCTTGAAAATATTATATAATAATATTTGTCATTGTAAGCAATTTGTCTGGTGACATTGGCGAAGAGGTCACACCCGTTCCCATGCCGAACACGGAAGTTAAGCTCTTCAGCGCCGATGGTAGTTGGGGGATCTCCCCCTGTGAGAGTAGGACGTCGCCAGGCTATTCATTCCACAGTAGCTCAGTGGTAGAGCTATCGGCTGTTAACCGATCGGTCGCAGGTTCGAGTCCTGCCTGTGGAGCCATTGCTTCCATAGCTCAGCAGGTAGAGTGCTTCCATGGTAAGGAAGAGGTCACCGGTTCGAGCCCGGTTGGAAGCTTTATTTTTTTTTGAGAAACATCAGGACTGGCCCATTGGTCAAGCGGTTAAGACACCGCCCTTTCACGGCGGTAACACGGGTTCGAATCCCGTATGGGTCACCATTTTTATATTCGGAGGATTAGCTCAGCTGGGAGAGCATCTGCCTTACAAGCAGAGGGTCGGCGGTTCGATCCCGTCATCCTCCACCATAGTTTTTTCACGAAGCGCAGCGGAGTGAAAATAACTTACCTTAAAGTTATTGAATTTTTTCCTCGCAGCGTAGCGGAGTGAAAATAACGTACCATAAGCTCTTTTTTACTAACACACAAGCCTAAAACAATCACCTTCACGGGTTTTTATTTTTAGCTGGGTGGATGCAAAGAGTGTTGCTGATCAAGTACAACTGAACATGCCGGTGTAGCTCAACTGGTAGAGCAACTGACTTGTAATCAGTAGGTTGGGGGTTCAAGTCCTCTTGCCGGCACCATTTTTCCTTTAGCTGGAGGGGTAGCGAAGTGGCTAAACGCGGCGGACTGTAAATCCGCTCCTTCGGGTTCGGCAGTTCGAATCTGCCCCCCTCCACCATTTTGTATAATCTTTTGTGAAATGGACATCATTATAAATGTCCCTTTTTTATGCCATTTTATTGGGCTATAGCCAAGCGGTAAGGCATCGCACTTTGACTGCGACATGCGTTGGTTCGAATCCAGCTAGCCCAGCCATTTATGAGCCATTAGCTCAGTTGGTAGAGCATCTGACTTTTAATCAGAGGGTCGAAGGTTCGAATCCTTCATGGCTCATCATGAAAAACTCCCACGAATTCTTTCGTGGGAGTTTTTTGTTATGGAAAGTGTGTGAGGTAGAACCTAAATAAGAAGCTTAGGGAAGTCCGCATATATATACATGAATATGTGCAGTTGAGTCATTTGTGTGAAAGCGGATACAATGGAGGGAGATACAACGATGAGAGGATGGTTGGGATGAAGAAGGATATTTCGATTATTGGGGTACCGATGGACTTGGGTCAAATGAGGCGTGGAGTCGATATGGGACCGAGCGCTATTCGATATGCAGGTGTGATTGAAAGGCTAGAGGATCTAGGCTACGCCATTAAGGACCTTGGAGATATCAAGATCGGTCAGGCGGAGCGGGTACATAAGGACAGGGATACGAACCTTCGCAATCTTAAGGCGGTGGTTGAGGCAAGCAAGACGTTGGCAGCAAAAGTGGACGATGTGATTGAAGGCGGAGATTTCCCTTTGATTTTCGGAGGAGACCACAGTATTGCCATCGGCACGCTTGCAGGCGTCTCGCCTCACTACGAAAACCTGGGCGTGATCTGGTATGATGCTCACGGAGATTTGAACACGGCAGATACATCCCCGTCAGGCAACATTCATGGAATGCCGCTTGCAGTGAGCTTGGGGCTTGGTCATGAGGATCTCTTGGACATTGGGCATGACCGCGTAAAGATCAAACCGGAGAATGTCGTATTGATCGGAGCCCGATCATTGGACGAAGGCGAGAGGGAGCTTATAAAGGAGAAGGGCATCAAGGTCTACACCATGCATGAAATCGATCGTCTCGGCATGGCAAACGTGATGGAAGATGCGATTGATTATTTGAAGGAGAAAACGGACGGTGTCCATCTGTCCCTTGATCTTGACGGGTTGGATCCGAGCGATGCACCGGGAGTGGGAACACCGGTCCTCGGCGGCATCAGCTATCGTGAAAGTCATCTTGCCATGGAGATGCTGGAGGAATCCGGACTGATTACGTCTGCAGAGTTCGTGGAAGTGAATCCGATCCTGGATGAAAAGAATAAGACGGCAACGGTGGCAGTGGCGCTAATGGGCTCCCTATTTGGAGAAAAACTTCTTTAATCGATACAAAAGAAAAGGCTGATCATCCTACCACAGGGATCAGCTTTTTTGTATGGTCAATGGTGTTTAAACCCTTGATATTGATTTAGTAGATCATCGAGCCTCACACTCAAATCGACGACCTGCTCATCTGCGAATGATGATTTCAGTGCCATCTCGACCATCTGACGACGACAGTCTTCTATTTCGAACAGTAGATCACGTACTCGTACTCTCATTTCCAAAATCCCCCTAAATATAAATAATTAGTCCCTTTATACCCCTTTTGAAATAATTGTAAACATTTTCATCCGAAAATTTGTTAGGATAATGAGGAGAGACCGTTTCATATAGGTTGCAGGCTGCGTTTTTCATCGTTTTTACCTATATCTTCGGTAACTTTTTCAGCTTACATACGTCCATTATATTGGTGCATTGAGCCATATGGGCTGTACCTCACAAAGTAGGGGCGGATTCATCGATAAAAGGTCCTGAACATGGTGGAAGAAAAAAACATAAAAAACATCATAAAATTAATGAAACCTTTCAATAGGGTGTAACGTATATAACGATACCCGCATGGAGCGGAGGTTGAGGAATGGACGAAATCATCAATAGAAGAATTAAACAGGTTCTCAAAGGCGATCAGAACGCATTTGGAGAAATTGTGGAGTTATACAAAGACAAGGTATTCCAACTGTGCTACAGGATGCTTGGCAATCGGCATGAAGCGGAAGATATTGCACAGGAGGCCTTCATAAGGGCCTATGTGAATATCGAGACGTTCCATCAGAACAGGAAGTTCAGCACCTGGCTGTTCCGGATCGCGACAAACCTGTGCATAGACCGGATACGCAAGAAAAAACCCGATTACTTCCTGGATGCGGAAGTAGCCGGGACGGATGGACTGACCATGTATTCTCAAATCGCAGCTGATATCCAGCTCCCTGAAGAAGAAGTCGAGAATATGGAGCTCCAAGAGACGATCCAGAAAGAAATTTCAAAATTACCTCAGAAATATCGATCTGTCATCGTATTAAAGTATATTGAGGAGCTACCCCTTCAAGAAATCAGTGAGATATTGGATATGCCGCTCGGTACAGTGAAGACGAGGGTGCATAGAGGGCGTGAAGCCCTACGGAAGCAATTACGATCTTTGTAAGAGAGGGGGAGCATTCATGAAAGCATGTCCTGAAGAAGTCATCGAATATATGCATGATTATCTTGATGGAGATATAGGAAGCGCTCAAGCATCGGAACTGAAGAAGCATCTGCAGGAATGCGATGATTGTCAGCATCATTTTCATGAGCTTAAAAAAGCGATCGCCTTTGTACAAAGCACTTCGCATATCAGTGCACCAAGCGGGTTCACTGACAGTGTGATGGCAAGGCTTCCGAAGGAGAAGAAAAAAGTAGGATTCCAGCGATGGTTGAAAAACCACCCGCTTATTACAGCCGCAGCGCTGTTCTTGACGTTCATGACCGGAGGACTTTTCACATCATGGAATGGAAATGATGATTTCGCATTCACAAAGCACGATAATCTCGTCGTACAGGATCATACGGTCCTCGTCCCAAAAGGGGAAGTGGTCAAGGGTGATTTGACCGTACGCAATGGCGATGTGAAGATAGAAGGAAAGGTCACGGGGGATGTGACCGTCATCAACGGTGATAAGTATCTCGCTTCTGCAGGAAGTGTGACCGGTGACATCAACGAGATTGATGAAGCCTTTGGATGGCTTTGGTATAAGATCAAAGAAGGCGTCAAAGGAACCATGGATTTAGGAAATTCGCAAATGGTTGAAAATTAAGATAGACTAGAGGGACGTGGATGACGATCCCTCTATGGGCTGGCATTCACGTGGTGTCAGTTTTTTTCTGTAAAACGTAAGTTCAAAGCAAGAGAGGCCATGGGTGTCTTTTAATGGACAAGGACAAAATGTGATATACTAAAAAAGTTACGAAAATGAAGAAGCCACATGGCGGCTTACGCTTTCGATTAAGCTATTGGAGGATGTAATATGCCGTTTCTCGATATTTTTACGGATTACTCCGCACTGGATTATGTCTCCGATATTGTAGATATTCTCGTGGTGTGGTTTGTAATCTACAAACTCATCATGCTGATTAAAGGCACGAAAGCAGTACAATTATTAAAAGGAATTTTCGTTATCATCATTGTAAGGGGTCTCAGTAGCATCTTCGGCCTTGATACCCTTGGATGGATGATGCAGCAGGCATTGACCTGGGGATTCCTTGCCATCATCATCATCTTCCAGCCCGAACTGAGACGGGCCCTCGAACAGCTCGGCCGTGGCCGCCTGTTCTCGAGATCCGGCATGCAGGAAGATGAAGAGCAAGAGCGCATCATCGAATCCATGACCAAAGCGGTCAGTTATATGGCGAAGCGTCGCATCGGGGCCCTTTTGACCCTTGAGAGGGAAACGGGGATGAGTGATTACATCGAGACGGGGATTCCCCTCGATTCGAAGATCTCATCTGAGCTCCTCATCAACATTTTCATCCCGAATACACCTTTGCATGATGGTGCCGTCATCGTTCAGAAGAATCAAATTGCGGCAGCGGCATGCTATCTGCCACTATCCGAGAGCCCGTTCATTTCAAAGGAGCTCGGTACGCGTCATCGGGCGGCGCTTGGTGTCAGCGAAGTGACAGACAGCATTACCATCGTTGTATCTGAGGAAACAGGCGCCATCTCCATTACGAAGAATGGTGAGCTTTATCGCGACCTGACTCTGGATCGTTTCAAAGAGATCCTGACGAATGAGCTCGTGGGCGAACGTTCGAATGCTTCCTCGGTGAAATGGAACTGGAGGGGGAAGAAATAGATGGATAAGTTTATGGAAAGCCGTTGGTTCATGCGCATCGTCGGTTTACTGCTTGCACTCATCCTCTATATGTCCGTCAACTTCGGCGATCTTCAAAAAGAAGCGAATCGCCCGAGTAGCGGAAGCTCTCAAGAAGATGTGGAAACCGTTCAGGATGTGCCACTTGAAGTGTTTTATGACAGTGATAACCTTGTCGTCACGGGTATGCCCGAGACGGTGAACGTCAGGCTGGAGGGACCGAAAGCCCTCGTACAAGCAGCCAAGCAGGTGAAGGACTTCCAAGTGTATGTCGACCTGAATGACGTCGGCATCGGGAATCATCAGGTGGAAGTCAAAATAGACAACCTATCTGATAAGATGCAGGCGAAGGTCAACCCCGGCTATGTGAATGTGTCGGTACAGGAGAAGGTCACGAAGGAATTCGGGGTCGAGCCCGAGTTCAATGAAGGACTGCTTGCCGACGGCTATGATGCCCAGGGGCTGGCAGTGGAGCCTAAAACCGTGAAGGTGACAGGAGCAAAAGACGAAGTGGAGCGCATCACCTATGTGAAGGCGACCATCGATGTCGATAATGAAATCAATCAGAATGTCACGAGGGAAGCACAGGTACAAGTGCTCGACCGTAACTATAATAAACTGGATGTCGAAGTGGAACCGGAAACGGTCGATGTGACGGTCTCGGTCACCAACCCGAGCAAGTCCGTACCCATTTCGGTGAAGGAGAAGGGTGAGCTGCCTGAAGGCGTGACGCTCAATTCCATCAGCGTCAAACCAAAAGAAGCTACCATTTTCGGAAATCAGAGCCTCCTCGATACAGTGAAGGAGCTGTTTGCCGAAGTGGACCTCTCCGACATCAAGAAAGATACGACGAAGAAAGTGAAAATCGGCCCGCAGTCCGATCTCAATAAGGTGACACCGGAAGAAGTCGAGATCACCATCGATGTCTCAACAGATGAGGATAAGGAACTGACGGGTCTCGAGATCACACCGGAGGGTCTCCCGGAAGACTATGAGTACACCATGACGTCTCCCGAGGCAGAGGCAGTGGATGTCTCTCTCAGCGGCCCCCAGGATGAGGTGAGCAAGGTGACGAAGGATGACTTCTCCCTTGCCCTCGACCTCTCGGGACTCGAGCCGGGTGAACATGAGGTGGAGATTACTGCACAGGGACCGGATAACGTGGACTGGACCCTGTCACAAAAGACCGTAACCGTAGAAATCAAAGATAAGAACACATCAGCCGAGGGCTGAAAAAGGAGAGAATAATGATGGGTAAGTATTTTGGAACAGACGGAGTAAGGGGAGTAGCCAACTCGGAACTGACACCTGAACTGGCATTTAAGCTGGGTAGATTCGGGGGTTACGTACTGACGAAGGATGCCACACGTCCCAAAATATTGATTGGAAGGGATACACGGATCTCAGGACATATGCTCGAAGGCGCCCTGGTTGCAGGACTCCTTTCGATCGGAGCGGAAGTCATGCGACTTGGCGTCATTTCCACACCAGGTGTCTCCTATCTGACAAAGGCACTGGGAGCACAGGCAGGGGTCATGATCTCAGCTTCCCACAATCCTGTGGCAGACAACGGAATCAAATTCTTCGGTCCCGACGGATTCAAGCTGTCTGATGATCAGGAGAATGAAATCGAAGTGCTCCTTGACGCTACTGAAGACAACCTTCCGCGTCCGGTAGGCGGAGATCTCGGTCAGGTGAGTGACTACTTCGAAGGTGGACAAAAGTATCTGCAATATCTTAAACAAACAGTGGATGAAGACTTCGACGGACTACATATCGCACTCGATTGTGCACATGGTGCCACTTCTTCCCTTGCGACGCATCTGTTCGCCGATCTCGATGCTGACATTTCCACGATGGGGGCATCTCCGAGCGGGCTGAACATCAATGAAGGAGTCGGTTCCACGCATCCTGAAGCACTCGCTGAAATGGTGAAGGAAAAAGGAGCGGACCTTGGTCTTGCCTTTGACGGAGACGGAGACCGGATCATCGCCATCGATGAAAATGGAGACATCGTCGACGGAGACCAGATCATGTACATTTGCGGGAAGTTCCTTAAATCAGAAGGCCGCTTGAAGCAATCAACGGTCGTATCCACTGTGATGAGTAACCTCGGCTTCCATAAAGGACTTGAGGAGCACGGCATCCAAAGCATCCAGACGGCCGTGGGAGATCGCTATGTGGTCGAGGAAATGAAGAAGAACAACTATAACCTCGGCGGGGAACAATCTGGCCATATCATCTTCCTTGATTACAACACGACAGGTGATGGGCTTCTTACAGGAATCCAGCTTGTGAACATCATGAAGATCACGGGGAAATCCCTATCAGAGCTTGCGGGTGAAATGAAGAAGTTCCCACAAAAGCTAGTGAACGTCCGTGTGACCGATAAGCATCACGTAACGGATAATGCCAAGGTGAGCGAGGTCATCAGCAAGGTGGAAGATGAGATGAACGGTAACGGCCGCATTCTTGTCCGTCCATCCGGAACCGAGCCTCTTGTCCGCGTTATGGCAGAAGCTCCGACTGAAGAGCTTTGCTCCCAATACGTCGATGAGATCGTCGCCGTGGTACAGGCGGAAATGGGCCTGGCTGAATAGTTGATTTTCCATGCATGAGGGGTCACCAACGGCCCCTCATGCATATTTTATAGTAATGGTCGTTTGGTCACCATGTTGCGAAGCAGTGACAAACCGCTAACAAATGGTCGGTACATCCATAATTTGATTGACGGATGATAAGCAACTGGTGTATGATGATTTTGTTTTTAATTTTTCAACATACTGGAAACACTTGACTCAAGAATGGAAAGGTGGAAAGAGGTTGTACGATTTATAAAAAGCGCCAGGACTAAGCGGCTGCTTAGTTGACGAGGTGGAGGTTCTATCGATCGATCGGCGGGTGCCTCCCGGTTCTAGTCACAGAACCGTATGATCCTTCTTCAAAACATCGGGGCAACCCGGTGGACAAAGGGAAGGTTCAAGTGACCCTAATACAAATGACAAATAGAGATAAGGGGGCAAGTTGTCCCCAAACGAGATTTGCCCCCTTGTACTTTCAAGGAGGAACTATTCACATGTGCGGAATTGTTGGATATATCGGAAATGCAGATACAAAGGAAATCTTGTTAAAAGGTCTTGAGAAGCTTGAGTACCGCGGATATGATTCTGCCGGTATCGCGGTTCAGAATGAAGAAGGCATCCACGTGTTCAAAGAAAAGGGACGTATCGCGGATCTTCGCGCAGTCGTAGACAGCAGCGTAGAAAGCCATACAGGGATCGGACATACGCGCTGGGCGACACATGGTGTGCCAAGCCACGACAATGCCCATCCCCACCAAAGCACGTCTGGACGCTTCACTATCGTTCATAACGGTGTCATCGAGAACTATTCACAGCTGAAGCGTGAATACCTTACAGAAGTGAACTTCGTCAGTGAAACCGATACAGAGGTCATCGTACAGCTGATCGACAAACTCGTAAGCGAAGGAAACGATGTAGAGGAAGCATTCCGTCAAACTCTCATGCTCCTTAAAGGCTCTTATGCCATCGCCCTATTGGATGCCGAGAACGAAGAAACCATCTTCGTTGCCAAGAACAAGAGCCCGTTGCTCGTAGGTCTTGGAGAAGGCTTCAACGTCGTGGCAAGTGATGCCATGGCCATGATCCAGGTAACGGATCAATTCGTTGAACTGATGGACAAAGAAATGGTCATCGTATCCAAAGAAAAGGTTGAAATCCAGAACCTGATCGGTGAAGTGATGGAGCGTGCCCCGTACACAGCTGAGATCGATTCAAGCGATATCGAAAAGGGAACATACCCTCACTATATGCTCAAAGAAATCGATGAGCAGCCACTTGTGATGCGTAAGATCATCCAGGCGTACCAGGATGAAAACGGCGAGCTTCACATCGACCAACCGATCGTCGGGGCCATGAAGGAAGCGGACCGCATCTACATCGTAGCATGCGGAACAAGCTACCATGCAGGTCTTGTCGGGAAGCAGTTCATCGAGAAAAGCGCCAATATCCCTGTCGAAGTACATGTTGCCAGCGAGTTCAGCTACAACATGCCGCTTCTATCTGAGAAGCCGCTCTTCATCTTCATCTCACAAAGTGGTGAAACAGCGGACAGCCGTGCCGTACTCGTCAAAGTGAAGGAATTGGGTCACCAATCCCTCACCATCACGAACGTAGCAGGCTCTACGCTTTCACGTGAAGCGGATCACACCCTTCTTCTTCACGCGGGTCCTGAAATTGCGGTTGCGTCTACCAAAGCGTACACAGCTCAGCTTGCAGTCCTTGCCATCCTTGGTCATACAGCAGGAAAAGCCATCGGCGTTCAACAAGGCTTCGACCTTGTCCACGACCTTGGAATCGTTGCTACTGCCATGGAAGCCCTCTGCGATACGAAAGAAGAGTTCGAAGCGATTGCCAAGGAATACCTTGCCACTACGCGCAACTGCTTCTTCATCGGACGCTCCATGGATTACTTCGTTGGACTCGAGGGTGCTCTTAAACTAAAAGAGATCTCCTACATCCAAGCCGAAGGATTCGCAGGAGGCGAGCTGAAGCACGGAACCATCGCCCTCATCGAAGAAGGCACACCGATCATCGCCTTGGCGACACAAGAAAAAGTAAACCTTGGAATCCGTGGTAACGTCAAAGAAGTCGTAGCCCGCGGAGCCAATCCTTGTATCATTTCCATGAAAGGCCTGGAAGACGAAGAAGACCGCTTCGTCATCCCAGAGGTGAACCCATTGTTAACACCTCTTATCTCTGTCATCCCACTGCAGCTCATCTCTTACTACGCTGCCCTGCACCGCGACTGTGATGTCGATAAGCCACGTAACCTGGCTAAGTCTGTTACGGTTGAGTAGGAAATTCGTAGAGTTGTAAGAACTGAATATGCTTTAAAGTCCCCCGCATGGGTAAATGCGGGGGACTTTTTTTGCTGGCTTTCTATTTCCAATTCTCATACTATAGATGGTAACGGGGTAAAGAATATGCTTGTCACCAACGGGCATCTTCTTTATTAACTGAGTATTCCTGAAAATAAAGGTACCTACAGAAAGGCGACAAGAGATGAATATACTAGATTTAACACCTGAGGACTTCGTACTGATCCAATCTGCCAAAGATAAGATCACTATGCTCTATGAAGATGATAAACACCACGTAGCAGCAGCCCTGCGCACGGATTCGGGTGATATTGTCTCTGCTGTACATATCGAAGCCTACATTGGACGTGTAACCGTGTGTGCCGAGGCAATCGCCGTGGGGAGTGCAGTCTCTTCCGGCCACAAGGGTTTCCATACCATCGTGGCTGTCCGGCACCCCTATTCCGACGAAGTTGATCGCACGATCCGTGTCGTGAGTCCATGCGGCATGTGCAGGGAATTGATCGCTGATTATTCACCCGAATGCTTGGTCATCCTGGAGGTGGACGGTAAGCTGGTGAAAACCAGGATTGGGGAGCTGATCCCATTGAAATATACAAGGTCATCTACGTAAAGGGAGTGTAGAAAATGGACTACTACGGGGAGCTTTGCACGAAGGTATACGAAAGCGGGAAGTCCATTGCTGAAGGGGAGGAGCTTGCCTTTTATCTATCCCATGTGACCGAAGGGATGAAGGTGCTGGAGCCTATGTGCGGAAACGGGCGGATGCTCATTCCTTTCATGCAGAGAGGGATCGATATTGAGGGCTTTGATATCTCGGATGAAATGTTGAAGGTATGCATGGTGAAGGGGAATGACTTGGGGATGGAGCCTCGTGTCTTCCATCAAGATATGAGGCACTTCAACCGGCAAGATACCTATGATTTGATCATGATCCCATTCGGGTCGTTCTCCCTTCTTCCGGAAGAAATCGTCCCGCTGTGCCTGAGGAATTTAAAGGAGTCCCTAAGACAGGGTGGTAAACTACTGATCACAGCTATCATCCAGCAGGCAGCTAATGACTGCCCGGAGTGGAAAGAGACCAATAGACTTCAAGATGGAAAGAATACCATCATAGAATACAAGCGGATGACCTATGACAAGGACAGCAGGGTTCTGAATAGTAAGCTGAAGTACCACCTTATACATAAGGAAGAGGTACTAAAAGAAGAGCTGATGGATTTTCCGATGCGCATCTACGGAGTAGAAGAGTGTAAGGATTTGCTTCATAAAAGCGGGTTTGTGAACGTGACCGTCCATGAAGTGTTGGATGGATACGGCAAAGGGAATCCATTTCTCGTGTTTGAAGGCACCATATAGAGCAGGAAAGCGAGGAGAACCATATGCATTTCACAACCGACCGACTCACCATCAGACCGTTCACTGAGGATGACATCCACGATGTATATACGATCTATCAAGAAGAAGAAACATGCCGCTATCTTCTCCACGGCCCATGGACCACGGAGGATAGGGAGGAGCGGTTCCGGAAGAAGATTCAGAATCAAGCTCTCTCCAGTGAATCGGGCCTGAGCCTCGCCGTGGTCGAAGGAGACAGGGTCATTGGAGATTTGTCGGTATGGTACACCGGCATGAAGGATACGGTGGAGATCGGATATAGCTTTGCAAGGGAGACAGGAGGGAAAGGCTTCGCGACGGAAGCTCTCAGGGGACTCGTAAAGCGACTTTTCATAGAATACGATATTCATAGGATCCAGGCGACCCTCGACAGTCGGAATCAAGCGTCATCTAAACTGTGTGAGCGGATCGGGATGAGGAAGGAAGCCCACTTCATACAGGACTACTGGAATAAGGGTGAGTGGACGGACAGTTTCGTGTACGGCATGCTGATGGCGGATCTTGATCCCGAAATGTGACTGAACACGGCCAAAGGTCGTAAAAAAGATGGGACCAACCCCCAATGCGGTGCCCGTTCCCACAGGCTACAATGTGGTCAGAGAGGATGTGGCACCCATGAAAAAAGAAAAATGGAATGAAGAACTTCCAGTCGTCCAGTTCCGCATCGCGCGTCCAACCAGGAAGTTCGCCGAGGTCATCCGCTTTTATATGGAAGGCATCGGGCTGAAGAAGATAGGCGGATTCGAGTCGCACAATGGGTATGATGGGATTATGCTCGGTCTCCCGGGCCATGCGTATCATCTGGAGTTCACGACCCGCGAAGACGAAGGGCCCTGTGAGGCACCGACAAAAGATAATCTCCTTGTTTTCTATATCCCGGATAGTGATCGAATGGAGAAGATTGTATCCAGACTTGCAGAAATGGGATACGGGCCGGTGGAACCTGAGAATCCCTACTGGAAGGAGAAGGGCATCACGATAGAGGATCCCGAGGGCTGGCGAGTGGTGTTGATGAATACGGGAGGCATTGGGTGAGAAGTGATTTAAAAGACTTTCGACTAGAAGGTCTTTTTTATTTGAGTAATATGTTACATACTCTTCTTTTTTGTTATTATGGAAATATAAACCATAAAAAGGAGGGAGAACAATGCTTGAAAACCTCATCGCCTATGCCGTCGCCCTCTTCCTTTTTCAACCACTCAATGTCCTGATCCACGAGTACGGTCACGCTTTCTTTGTGAAGATATTCGGAGGTCGGGTGACGAATATCGAGGTTGGAATCGGTGAACCCCTCTTTCGGGTGGGACATGTACAGGTGAATAAACAATTTTTCATCTTTGGGATGTGCCGGTATGAAGGGACGCCGGAGATATCAAAAAGCCGTCTGAAGCTGTCCTTCATCGCCGTCGGGGGCGTGCTGTTCAATGCAGTGACCATCACTTTGCTCATTCTCATTAAGGTATATACCGATCATAACCACTTCTTGGATGGGTATTATTTCGGTGTGACGGGTATGCTTATTCTATCGGCCCTATTCCCAATGACGTATTCTACAGGCTTATACAGTGACGGAAAATGGCTGGTGACCATTTGGAAGAAAGATTCTCTATCAGCATAAAGGAGGTTCATAGATGGATAGTATCATATTCGACCTGGACGGAACGATCTGGGATCCGATCGATACGGTTCTGGAAGCGTGGAATCGTACGATTGAGGAGCACGATGAAGCGGGGCAGACGATGACGCGTGAGGATTTTGAAGGGGTCATGGGCCTGCAGGTGAAAGAAATCGAGGAGAGGCTATTCCCGGACGTTGATGAAGAGGTACGGTCGAGGATGTTGAAGGCATGTCTGGAACGGGAAGAAGCGCTCCTCGGCGAACGGGGTGGAAGACTTTATCCGGATGTGGAAAAGGTGCTTGAGACCCTGTCCCATTCCTATAAGCTCTTCATCGTCAGCAACTGCCAGGACGGCTATATCGAAACGTTCTATGATTATCACAAGCTTGAGCGTTTTTTCAAAGACTTCGAGAATCCCGGACGCACGGGGCTCAGTAAAGGAGAAAACATCAAGCTGATCATGGAGAGGAACAACCTGAAAGCCCCGGTCTATGTCGGGGATACGGACGGTGACCGGAAAGCCGCAGAGTATGCGGGGATCCCATTTGTCTACGCCAAATATGGATTCGGCAAGGTGGAGAAGCATGATGCGGTGCTTGAGGCGTTCGAGGATTTGGTGAAGCTGTATTAGTTCATGCTATTTTAGAAGGGAGAAGAAAGTAGCCAAGGATACGTTCCCTGGCTACTTTCTTTTGTACTAAAATCGAGCCATGTCTCGTTAGAATCTCCGTTCCGAGTCCCCGTCCGTCGCCTTGATCCGAAGGAATCCGGAGGACGATCCGTTGAATTCATCTTTAAGATCGGGGCGATCGATTTCATCCTCGATCAGGACGGTCTGACTGCCTTTTCCCTTCACGGTTACAGGATAGCTGCCTTTGAGGAATTCCTCAAGTGGGAATTGCTTATCGTATGTGGATTCGAGGAGCTCCAGGTTGAATGAGACATCATTTCGGCTATGATTCTTCAATTCTATATTGCACGCAGCATAAATATGTCCGTCCCCATATGATTCAAATGTACACTCGCTTCTGTTGTCATAGGAAAGGGCGTAGATGCCACTGGCCAACGTATGTTGATAGAGCCAGATGGCAGCGGTGGGAACCAATGCATAGGCGAACATGGTAAGGAAGACAAGGCGGATGCGGTATTTCTTAAGGCTACTTACCAATAAGACTATGGCAGCAATATAAAGGATGCTACCGATAATCCCCACGGTGTTGAAGCCATCTTGATCGTTGATAGGAAATGACATGAATGACGTGGTGGCACCGTTCAGCTTGTTTTCAGGGAATGGGAAGAATAGCAGCATGCAGATGAAGAGGATGATGATGGCCAAAACAAATGACCCTTTATTTTTAATCATTGAAAAGCTCCTTTGATGATGCGATATGTATTTATTTCCATTTTAACGTGAGCTTGGATATAAGAAAAGACTCAAGTTGGGACTTGAGTCTTGGGGTTGCTCCTGCTTCTCCTTCATGAATCGTGCACGGATGATCTTTTCTTTTTACCCCCTGAACGTCACAGGCTCCATCTCCTGATCGATGGCCTTCATTTCATAGCCCTGTTCGGTCAGCTGCTGAAGGAGGCGGTCTAGGGAAGCGAGGGTCGTCTTTTTGTCGTGCATGAGGATGACCCGCGGAGTTTCGTGATATTGATAGTCTTCGAGTTGTTTCATGACGTTCGGAACGTAGGCCGGGCTCAGGAAGCGCCAGTCCTCGCTGTCGATATCCCAGTCCCACAGCCGGAATCCGGCATCGTTCACGGCCTGTCGATAGGCAGGTGTCATATTCGGCACGGAACCGTATGGGACGCGGATAAGATCGCTGGTTACACCGGTGAGTTCTTGAAGTGTCGCCTGCCCTTGTTTCATTTCCCCTACCACGCTGTCCTTGGATTGATAGATTTTTTTCACATCATGGCTGACGCCGTGCATCCCTATGGAATGACCGGCAGCGACCATATCCTGAATAACAGTGCTGTATGTCTTCATATTCGGTTCAAGCATGAAGAAGGTGGCTTTGGCATCGTATCGATCGAGCAGCTCAAGGATGCCTTCGGTATTTTCATTCGGACCGTCATCGAATGTCAGATAGACGATTTTTTTCTCTGTCGCCTGTTCTTCTTGATCAGTGCCCTGATCCGGTGTTTCAGCATGAGGAGCTTGTTCGTCAGGCTCCGTGGTTTCTTGTTGATCATTCTGTGCCTGCTGGTCCGTGTCGTCCTTCGGTTCTTTATCAGCAGGCTGTTCTTTTTCGGTATCCTCGGTCTTTTCCGGTTTTTCCTGTTCGTTGGTCTTGGCTGCTTCGCCGCCCAAGGGGGATTCCGATTGGTTGAAGGCAATCCATTTGTCTCCGACCCCAGAGCTCTTGGCCACCACGATATCTTTGATCAGTATACTGGATAATAGGATAAGTACGAGGGTCAGTGCGCTCAAGATGACCCGTTTCACGTTTAATCTCCTGTTGTATTTTCGTTCCTGCTGTTGCATTCCCCTCACCTTTCTTCTCGCTGTTTGTCTCTATTTCCCATGGTAAAACATTCTTCTCATAAAAGGGTTACTAATCGGTTACAAACCGCCGTCAAACGTTGTAACTTTTTTGTTACTTTTGTCGAGAAGGTTTACACTATACTGATGGAAGCTATAAGTAGGAAGTGAATGGAATGAAGAGACTGACGATACAAGTGGTCCTTATATTATTGATATGCAGTGGATGCTCATTATTTCAATCGAATTCGTCGTTGATGAAGCCCCCGCAGCTCCCGGTCCAGCAGCAGGAGCTGAAGCAGGCAATCAGTCAGTATGTGCCTGCACAGGCCGAGTGGCTCTCTCCTCTTGATGATGGGGACACGAATCGCATCATTGAACGGGATCTTGACGGAGACGGAGAGGAAGAACTCATCGTCTTTTACCGGATGCCGGATAAGACGGCCCAGATGGAAGGGGTCATCCTTGAGAATCGCAAGGGGGAGTGGAAGAAAAGAACCCAGTTCAGCGATCTTGGCAGGGAGCTTCAGAAGGTGGAGTTCGCCGACCTTGATGGAGACGGAAATGATGAGGTCCTGATCGGGTTTTCTTATTCCAATGAGTCATCGGATAAGGCCCTCCTCGTCTTCAATGTGAGCGGAGACAAGCCGGAGAAGCTGTTTGAATCCCAATACAGTGCCTTTTTTGCCGACGATTATAACGAAGATGGGAGGGGTGAACTGATGCTCGCGACCCTTGTGCCGAATCAGGAGCATAACGTCACCCTCTACTCATATAAGGACAACATGGAGAAGGTCGATGAGCTCAAACTCGACCCCTACGTGTATCCTTATTATCATACGGCAGCGGGTTACGTCACCCCGTCCGTCAAGGGAGCTGTCCTGGATTCCAGTGTGGGGGCACACTCCTCCACCTCGTTCATCATCGGGGTGAAAGACGGTAAGCTGAAAGAAGTGAAGCCGAAGGGATTGAAGGAAGAAGATCTCTTCAGGGCAACAGCGGCGAATAGTATCGATACGAATGATGACGGGATCATCGAAATTCCTGTGCTTGTTGAAGGAAGTGAAGACAAGCCGTATGTGGATATGCCATTCATCAGTGAGTACTACCAGCTGATGGATGACGGGGAAGCCCGCTTCGTCGAAAGCACATATGAGAATGTGAACTATCAATATACATGGAAGCTCCCCGATTCGTGGCCGGATGTTGAAATTGACACGAGCGGAGACCGCCGGTACGTGAAATTCATCTCCAAGGAAGATGGCACTGTCCTCTATGATATCTATGCCGTCGAGAAGGATAAGATCATCCCCGATGAAGGATGGAATGAATTGAGCGAAAGCAATCAATTCATCTACCTGACCAAGTATTCACCCGAGCGGTACCCGGAAAACTTCCAAGCGAACTAAGAAATGTAGGTGTGGTACATGAAACGGATCATGATCATTGAAGATGAAGAATCAATCAGAGGATTCATCAAAATCAATCTTAAACGATATGGCTATGAGGTACTCGAGGCAGGAAGTGCAGAAGAAGGAATCGAACTCCTGAAGGCACACGGTGCGGATATTCTTCTCTTGGACGTCATGCTCCCGGGTATGGATGGGTTTGAAGCGTGCGGAGAGATACGCAAGTGGAATCCGGCTGTCGGCATCATCATGCTGACAGCCAAGGTCCAGGAGATGGATAAAGTCCACGGGCTGATGAATGGGGCCGATGACTATGTGTCAAAGCCCTTCAGCCCGAATGAACTGATTGCGAGGATCGAGTCCCTCTTCAGGAGACTCCGGCCCGCTCCCGCCCCCAAGCCCGTGCCTGACTGGTTCCTTGATGAGAAGAAGCGGCTCTTCTACGTCAAGGGGAAGGAAATCGACCTTTCTCCCGTGGAGTATGAACTGGTCACCGGTATTCTCAAGAAAAACGGCCAGGCTGTGAGTCGGAATGATCTTCTCGATAAGGTGTGGGGCGTGAACTATATGGGTGACCCGAAGATCGTGGACGTGAACATCCGCAGGATCCGCCAGAAGATCGAGGAGAACCCGTCCAATCCCTGCTTCCTCCTGACGGTCTGGGGCTTCGGATACCGCTGGAGTGAGGATGGCGAAAATGGGGATTAAAAAACGGCTGCTGATCCAGAACCTGAGCATCATCACGCTGTCGATCCTCCTGTTCCTCGGAATCCTCATATCGGGGATCTACCACTATTACTACAGTGGGACGGCTGAGATCCTGAAGAATCACGCTGAAAATTCCGCTCAGTTCTCAAAGAGATACATGGAGCTTTCCCCGTATACAATCAGGGATCAGGTGCAGGATATCCAGACAAACTTTTCCCTTCCACAGGCTGAAACCCAGGTCATCAGTACGGACGGGAAGATGCTGTCTTCCTCTGAAGGATTCATCAGTCATGGAAAGCTCGACTTCCCTGATATTCAGGATGCCTTCAGGAAAGGGGAAGGAACGTGGATGGGGACGAACCCCGAGACGGACGAGCATGTGCTGGCCGTCTCGGTCCCTCTGGAGTCTGACGGGAAGACGGTGGCCCTCCTCCGTTTCGTATCATCCCTGGAACCCCTGGACGATAACTTCAAGACGATCCTCGCCACCCTGATCGGCATCGGACTCAGCATCCTCCTTATGGTGTTCGTGATCAGTACCTTCTTCTCACGCATGATCACCGATCCCGTCGTGGAGCTGACAAGCGCTTCTCAGAAGCTTGCAAAGGGTGACCTCGAGGCAAGAATGACGGGCACGTACAAAGATGAGTTCCATACATTGAGCCAATCCTTCAATGATATGGGGCAGGAGCTGTTGAAGACGGAGAAGCTGAAGAATGAATTCATCTCCTCGGTCTCCCATGAGCTCAGGACCCCCCTCACCTCCATTAAAGGATGGGGAGAAACCCTGCTGACGGGAGATATGAAGGATGAAGAAGAGATGAAGACCGGGCTCCATATCATCACCAATGAAACGGATCGCTTGATTGCCATGGTGGAGGAACTGCTGGACTTTTCACGCTATGCAAAGGGGACGTTTGAGATCTCACCGCACCCATTCCCGTTTCATCGGCTGGTTCAGGAAGTGGTCCTTCAGCTCGATAAGAAGCGGCTGGCGAAGGAAATGGACATCGTATTGGAGAATGGGGAGCCGATCAAACTCGAGGCGGACGAACACCGGATCCGTCAGGTCATCTTGAATCTCCTTGATAATGCGATCAAATATTCAGCCCCGGGTTCGACCATCACAATCCGCTATCACCGTGATCACGGCAACCTCGTGTTCGAGGTGGAGGATGAAGGTGTTGGCATCGAGAAGAACCATCTCCAACAGGTGCTGACCCTCTTCTACAAAGAAAATGAAAAATCGGAGGGAGTCGGTCTTGGTCTTGCCATCAGCAAGCAGATCATCGAACTTCATGGAGGTCAGCTTTATGTAAGAAGTGAGAAGAATGTCGGCACGGTTGCCGGATTCACCCTCCCCTTGAATGAATGATCAAACATAGTGAAACCCAGAGCCTGTATGGTTCTGGGTTTTGTTCGTTGAATGACTTTTACCTGTATGTTTCAGGCTGGGACAAGTCGAGGGTATTGACATCCTTGAATCGTAAAATGGGATGAGCGGCTACAACAAGGCCGAGTATCATGGTGAGTACGCCACTGAATAAAATCGTCTGGGTTACACCAACCAGTTCAGCCAGGAGGCCGCCAGCATACACCCCGATCGGAAATCCTAGCCCTGCAATCAATCCATACACCCCGAAGACCCGGCCCCTCATTTCATTGGGTACAAGCTGTTGGCGGAGGGTCGGTGACACAATATTGTAAGGCGCATAAACGATGCCGCCAAAAAACATAAGGGAGTAGATGATCATGATGTGTGTGAAGAAACTTAAGCTTGTCGGTACGAGTCCCCATAATAAGATGACCAGTCCGAGGGAATAGGAATATGGGAATCGCTTTCCCAGTCTGACCCATAGAACCGCCCCGACAAAGGAACCTACCGCAAAACATGACCACATTGTTCCCAACGTGCCCGGCCCTGCTTTGATGATCTCATCGACAAAGACAGGAAGCATCGGTTCTAAAGGGGCATAGGTGAAGTTAAAGAAAAACGTGATTAAGGCAATGACGATGAGGATCTTATAAGAGAAGATGTAGGTGAATCCTTCTTTGGTTTCCCTCAGGAAGCGACGCCACTTGGTTTTTACCACCTTACCGGATGCTATTTTACGACTGTGATAGGCCTCTGGAGGAATCCTATAATACAATAGGGCCGCCATCAAAAAGCATAGGACATTGACCATCAAAGTCATTGGTGCCCCCACGAGAGCGGTAGTGAATCCTCCCAGCGCGGGTCCGATCAAAGATCCGATTTGTCCGGTCATCGTAAAAACCGCATTCCCTGTTTCCAACTCTTCTTTGTGAAGAAATTCAGGAAGGATGGAGGCGGTGCCTATGGTCGTGAAGGATGAGAGACATCCATCCACAAAAACCACCACGATGATCATCCAGATGGCGAGGACATCAAACCAATAGAGAAGAGGAATGAGGGATAAACCTCCGCCTCTCACGACATTTTCCCATATCATAACGGTCCTCCGGTCGAAATGATCTAACATTCCGCCTACAAGGATGCTCGATAACAATGGAGAAACTGTAGCCGTCGCTATCACCATTCCAACGGCAACGGTTGAACCGGTTACATGATAAACGAACCACCCCAATGCAATCCAAGACAGTTTCCTGCCGATATTCAGAACCGTGGAAGCGATAAGAAAGTTCCTGAAGTACGCATTTCCAAGTAATGTCCCATATCCCCTCACTGAATCCCGCCTTTCTTGCTTGATAGGTGTATTATCGCACAATTACTGGAAAGTCCTTCTCCAGCATAGGTATGAATAATAGTCATCCTTTAGGTTGAACTTCAGTGAAGGTAGCCGGGGCGGTTATCATTATAAATGAAATCCTAAAATCATCTCTCTTCAAAAACGATGCATGAAAAGAAACGAACCAAACCGTTACGCGGTTTGGTTCGTTAACGTTAGTTCTCCACACGTTGTGGATGGATCAGTAGCCAGTGAAGCAATAATTCGTGCTATCCACCGGTTGCTAACAGTTTATACACAGATAATGTGGACAAGTGGTTTTTCTTAGCAGTTATAAACAGCCACTCGCACATGTTCAACCACAATAATTGAAAATAATTCGAGTTTTCAACAGGTTGTCCACATATTCTGAATAATGTGATAGCCGATTACTTCAAGATGATGACGATCTGATTCGGGCCGGTCCGCTTGATGACCCTGTAGCCCTGTTCAGAATCAGTGGCCATTCCTTCTCCATTCGGTCTGCAGAATCCATTCACCCGACTTGTACCGTCATCCCTCACCCGGAGAATGCCGATCATACCGACGGCACTCCACTCCGTCCGCTTGATCCTCGGCACGTACGCCTGACTTGTATCCCAGTCGGGATTGAGCACGGGCTATATCCTCACTTCTTCACGCTGGATCAGCATGCCGTTTGCATCATACGTTGCCGGAATGACGACCTCTTCTTTTATTACCCGGCCCCATTCATCCTTCATATACTGATCCTTCCAGCGGAGATTCTCACCATTTCCGATGATGCCCGGTGTCGCACTTGTCACTCCGAGGATGTAGTCATCCTGATCCGTGGCAATGCGGATTTTATCGTCCACCAACGTGACAAAATACCCAACGTCGATGGCCTCACCGTTTACGGATTCGAATAGCTCCGCATAATCCTGACCTCCCGGGATGAACCGGCCTTGAACCGACATGTCTCCTGTCGAGGCAAGCCACTGGGCCCCGATGCCCCTTGTGACTTCATCAGGTCCATTGGCAATGAACCAAGAATGGGCCTCAATGGCATCCCCATTCCTTCCCATGATATGGGCGCCGGCGAAGGATGATGTCCTAGTGTTTGATCCCTCCGAATGGGAGTAATCTCCATCGGCAACGGTGGAAAACCCTTCTGCATGGGAGGCAATCCCGCTTGCGATGTTCAAGTACCCCTCCGCGTGGGCAAGATCTCCCCGGGCGTCGGTTAATGCCCCTTGAGCATGAGAAGCAATCCCACTTGAAATGGTGGATAATCCCTGGGCGTGGGAAAAGTTGTTCAATGCCCTTGGACCGGGACTGAACGTAATATTATTGGTCCCTCCTTGTGCGTGGGAACCAAAGCCGCTGGCAATGGTCCCGATCCCCTCAGCGTGAGAGCTTTCTCCGGATGCCCGTGTCGGAGCCAGATTCCTCGCAAGGTCGAATGCTCCTCCTTCAGCATGAGAAGCGCGGCCAGAGGCGATGGTTCCTTCCCCTTCTGCATGGGCACTGATTCCCTCTGCACGGGTCCTCGCTCCTTGAGCATGAGAAGACGCTCCTATAGCCGCGGTAAGGTAACCTTGTGCGTGGGCAGCATCCCCGCTGGCAGTGGTGGCATATCCTTGTGCATGGGCGGTATCGGCACCCGTCACGGCCAAGTGACCTTCCGCATGTGAAGCGGCTCCCCCTCCCGAACGACCATTTCCGGCAACGGTGTTGCTTCCTTCTGAATGAGCAAAGGAATTATTGGTTCTCGTTTGATATCCTTGCGCCGTAGAGGATACTCCATCGGCTACAGTATTAGAGCCCTGGGCGCTCGAGCAGAGGGCTGCAGGATTGCGGTTACATGAATCAGCCATATCATCTATCACTCTTTTCTTTGTATTCTAGTAAAACATTTACTACTACTCTATGTTTTCGAGGAGGGAAAGGTGTCCGGACACTGAATAATAGATGGAGAAAAAATGAAAAAAAGAAAATAAAAGGAGCGTAAATCCGTTATAATGGACCTATAAAACAGGACGGAGGAACAAGCCATGGGAAAATTAGAATCGAAGGTGAAAGATGCCCTTTCCGAGATTAAGAGTGTGAATCCCGATATTCGGCATGATGGATTGATGAAGCTGAAGGAGATTACGGTGGAAAACAAAGGCGGAGAGTGTGACATCTCTCTTCTGAAGGACATGATCAAGCTCGCCGCGGGTCCCTTTGAGCGTACGGGGGAAGAATGGGATGATTCGAGCTTGGTCCTCCTTGAATTCGTGGTTGATTATATGGAGGAAAGGGTGGCACGCGATCTGACCCATCACATAGCCGATTTCAGTGAGATGGGGAAGCAGTGTGTCCTTTATCATACGAGCATGCACGAGCATGATGGTGCTGTGCGAGCCCTGATCGAAATGTACGAGATCCTGATCCCTCTCAATCAGGCGTGGTTTCCTCATGCGGTCCTAGAACAAAACGGGGTCGTATCCAAAGCGTTGATCAATCATTTCCATACCCGTTTGGACGATAAAGCTTGCAGGCGAGATCTCTACAGGATACTGGCGAATCTTCACGAGGAAAAAGTATTCTATCAATTTAAGCCGGAAGTCATCAAGCCCCTCATCCACCGTCATTGGGAAGAAGCGAAATCAGCCTACCTTCAATATGACCGTGATTATAAAACCAAGCACGTCCATTGTTCATGGAAGGACCCCTATCTTCATATACGGGAGGAGCTGGAGAATTTCCTGAAGCTGATGGATGTTTACTGGGGGGAGGAATGGTTGCTGTATCTGGAGGAGGCAAAGGGATGGAACGACCCTATTGCCAAGACGATTGCCGTCACCGTTTCTCTCAAGAGGGGTATCCCCGTTGCTCAGGAAGAGGTCCACTGGTGCGCCACCCATATCGAGACCGCGGAATTATTCCACTGGAGGCTGATCATCGATCGAATCGAACATCACAACCCGGTGAAGGATTCCCGTCAATCCGATGTGGCCAGGACTCACTTATTTTACTATCTGTTATTCGACCGTGAAGAGAGCCTCTACGCGGAAGAAATCACGATTTTGGATCAGATCGATACGGTGACCGCTTACGAAGAACCGGTCCGGTACTACCTAGCATCTTACCGTGACCTCTCTGGTCATGTGTACCCAGCGTGGGTCGGTGCGTTCAGCCTGGAAGAAGGCGAGGATTCCCTCTTCAAATGGGATGATTCCACCATCCTTGAGGAACCGTTCGGAAGCAGGAATGTGGAAGGCTGGAAAACGGCATTCATGGAGGAGCGGAAGGAACGGATGGAGAAGGAAGCATCTGAAATCCACTATGAGGCAAAGACAAAGGAAGGAACCGTATGGATCAAAGGGAACTCCCTCGTCATCCACTCCCAGGAAGGGGACCGATCCATCTTTCTGAAGGACATCCAGACCTTGACAATCGAATGGAAAAAGGGCGGCTTATTCGGCTTGAAAAAGATCCCGATGGTGGCGGTATACGAGAAGGGTGGGAACCTGTTCATGACCTACCCGGAATCAGATATCGACTACGAGAAATTTGCAGGTGCTGTCCATGAACAAACCGAAAGCCTGGAAGAACCGCCATTCATCGAATTCTTGGAGGTGGGATGATGGTAGGCCTGGTCCATCACATCGAGCTGAACGTATCGGACTTAGAGAAATCCACAGAATTCTGGGGGTGGTTCTTAGGGGAACTCGGCTATGAACCCTATCAGGAATGGGCAAAGGGTAAGAGCTATCGCCTCGGTGAAACGTACATCGTATTCGTCCAGACGGAGGAGCGCTTCCTGGACGCCCCGTATCATCGGTCACGCACCGGACTGAACCACTTGGCCTTCCACGGAAAGTCGAGGAAGCATGTGGATGATGTGACAGCAAAACTTGAAGAGAAAGGAGTACCCATCCTGTACCGCGATCGGCACCCATATGCGGGAGGAGAGGGGTACTATGCTGTATTCTTCGAGGACCCAGACCGGATCAAGGTGGAGCTTGTGGCACCTGTTAAAGGAGAGTAAAATGATGAATCAACACGATAATGAGTATCTGACACAGATGATTTCCAAGTGGCTTGAATCAGCCGATATCGTTGGTGCGAGTGTGGCCATCATAGAGGGGAGCGGGGTAGTGTACGCCGAGGGTTTCGGGTTGGCAGATCGGGACAGTGATCAACCAATGAATGCCGATACACTCATGAGCATCCAAAGCATCTCGAAGAACTTCATGGCCACCTCGATCATGCAGCTTGTGGAAGCAGGATCCATCGAGCTTGATGATCCCGTAGTGAAGCATCTCCCATATTTCAGGACAAAGGACCAGGCGGCGAGCAATCAAATCACCGTCCGTCACATCCTGTCGCATACGGCTGGTTTCCCTGAAGTGGGCATCGCCAATATGGTCGCACCGAATGTGAGGGAGATCTTCTCTGATACCCCGACGGAATTTCAGGAGGCGTTGGATTATTACGGTCTGACAGAAGAGGAGCTTTCCGCAATTGAGACCCGTGAAGACATCACAAGGTGGTTTGAAAAGGTCGAACTCATAGGCTCTCCAGGCTCACAGTGGGCTTACTGCACGGATGCCTATGTCATCCTGGCTGATCTCTTTGAGAAGGTGACGGGGATGGAATGGGAATCTCATCTGGAATCCCATGTTTTTCGTCCATTAGAATTTAAAAGAACCACAGGTACAGGAGCAGAGGAAGCCGGGAATAGTGCACGTTACTACATGGGAGAGGAACGAATCGAAACGCCTTTCCCTAAAAACGAACTCGCGGCCCCAATCGGTTACCTGTATTCGACTGCCATTGAGCTCGGTTGCTACCTGGCCGCGCATCTCAACGAAGGAACAACGTTGTTAAAATCTGATTCCGTCAACATCATGCAAAAGCCCCACCATCTTGTCAGTGAAGGATGGCGATTTGGTAGTGAAGTAAGAAGCTATGGTCTCGCGTGGTTTACGGACGAATATAAGGGTCGGCCGATCATTGAGCACGGAGGTGGGCAGATGGGTGTTCGGTCCCTCGTGACGATGGTACCTTCCCTTCAACTCGGCATCGTTATCCTGATGAATACGGAGGGAACGGTCCACTATGATCTCTGCGAAGGGATCATGGATTTTTATATGAATGAATAAGGAAGTGCAGCGGGAAACAGCTTCTCGCTGCTTTTTTAGTGGAACCACCCCTGATAAAATCAGTCCAAACATCTTATTGACTCTAAACCTGTAAGCGCTTACTATAATATAACAACGTTGTTATTCGCAGGCGGTAAAACATTCAAAGGAGTGGATGGAGTGAAAAAGGTTGGGAAAGGGATCTTGTTGTTCTTGGTTTCCGTTTTGGTGATGGGGGTGGCACTACCCATATCAGCGGTGGCAAATGATGTACCGGAGTGGCAGTCGATCACATTCGGTCAATCGACCGATCTGAATTTTTCTGCAAATGTACTGCCGGATAAAGTCGGGCTGAATACAGCAGAGCCTGAGCATCCGGGTACAATCGACGGGAAAATCTATTTGGAGAGCAGGGGAGGAAAACTGGCTCCGGGGCATGATGGGCTGACCTTCTATTACACCACCTTGAATCCGAAAACGGATAATTTTGTTTTGGAGGCCGACTTGACTTTCCATCAGCTTGGCCCGGAGACAGGGGCAAAGCAGAGCGGCCAGGAGGGAGCCGGCATCATGGTGAGGGACGTGAATGGAGCGGCAAGGCAGGACCCCATGGTGGAAGGGTTCGAAGAAGTGACCGCTGCATCCAATATGTTTGCCGTCGGTTTGATGAGGGACGGGATGAGCGCCCTCTCACGGACGGGTGTAGAAGAACCGTGGGGAAGTACAGGGAGCAAGTGGGTGAACAAAGTCCTTCCGGGAGCGCCGGCAGTACCGATGGATACACCGGTCCGCGTGAAGCTTGAGCGGACGGATACAAGCTTTGTCATGTCTGCAACCTTCACCCATCTGTCGGGATCTCCTACGTTCAAACAGGAGCTAAAAGGGGCAGACCTTGTTCAGGTGATGGACCCCGACCGCATGCAAGTTGGATTCTATGCTTCACGGAATGCCTCCATGACCGTGGAGAATGCAAGCTTGTCGGTGAGTGAGGCGGATACGGTGCCGACACCGGAGGAACCTGTCCTTCAGCCGGAGCCATCCCTGACGATCCTTTCTCCGAAAGAGTCGGGATCAAAGAAGTATTCGTTGAAAGCGACGTCGAACACACAAGGGAGCATCTCCATTTGGCAGGATGGCAAACAGATCGTGAAGAATAAAAAGGTGAAAGCTCAACAAGTATTCGATGAAAAAACAAAGCTGAAAAATGAAAAGACATCGTTCCGTGTCGAATGGAAGACGAATGATGGAATGGTACTGACCGAGGAATGGACCGTCACGATGAAGCTGTTCAAGGGTGGAAAAGGCCTATTCGTTTCACCAGAAGGGAAAGCGTCTGCTTCCGGTAAAAAGAACGATCCCCTGGACCTTGATACCGCCATCAAATACGTACAGCCGGGAGAGACGATCTACCTCCTGGAAGGTGTATATACAGAGCCCGTGACCATAGGCCGGACATACAGCGGTGAAAAGAAAAAAATGAAAACCCTGGCTCCGTATAAGGGCGCCGATGTTCTATTCGACGGAAAGAACGAGAAAGGGAATCTTCTCAATTTGAATGCCGACTACTGGGAGATCACGGGCTTCGAGCTGACGAAGTCCACCGGAAACGGAATGAGGTTGAACGGAAGTCATAACAAGATCGATCATATGACGTTCAGCTACAATCAGAATACAGGATTCCAGATCTCGGGAAGTGGATCGGATCCCGAACTGTGGCCGAAGCACAATCTTATCTCGAACAGTGAATCACATGATAATCGTGATTCATCTGATATCAATGCCGACGGTTTTGCGGCCAAGCTCGGTGTGGGGGAAGGGAATGTATTCAAGAATAATATTTCCCACCATAATATCGACGACGGCTGGGATCTCTACAACCGTACCAATGAAGGTGCCAACAAGCCGGTTACCCTTGACGGGAACATTTCATATTCCAATGGGAAGCTCAGTAGTGGCTACAATGAAGAGGGTACCTCGGGCAGTGGATTCAAGGTAGGGGGGGAAGGCCTCCCGGTCGCTCATATCGTTAAGAACAACCTGGCATTCGATAATAACATGGATGGCTTTACGGATAACTTCAATCCGGGTAAAATCATTGTTCACAAAAATATCGCCATCGATAATAAGCGCTACAACTTCATCTTCCGGATCAACCCGTATTTCAAACCGGGAGAGCAGGGGATCTTCACAAAAAATATCTCCATCAAAACCGATCCCGACCGCATGAAGGCGGACTTTGTGTCAGGTGTCGTGGATGACAGCAACTACTTCTTTGATGGAGAAAGAACGGTAAACAGCAAAGGGAAAGAAAAGGACCCGAAGCCTTATCTGAAGAAAATGCGCCCATAAAAATAGACGTCCATGCCTGGCATGGACGTCCTTTTTACTTTATTCTTCAGCGCCGGAAAGGACCATGACGTCCTCCCCTTCCGATACCGCCTTCTCGATATGCTGTTCGCCCCACGAGCAGAGCATTTGAAGGGCAGGAGCAAGGGATGTTCCGTAGTCGGTCAGCTTGTACTCGACCTTCGGTGGAACCTGATTGTATACGATACGCTCGAGGACCCCGTCGGATTCGAGCTCACGAAGCTGCTGGGTGAGCATCTTCTGGGTGATATTCGGCATCCTCTTTTTCAGTTCGCTCGTGCGGAGGGTGCCATGATCGATGAGGTGGCAGAGGATCACGACCTTCCACTTGCCTCCGATGACTTCAAGTGCTGCTTCGACCGGTATATTGAATGTCTTCATTCCCGTCACTCCTTTATGGGATCTTTTTGACATGTACACGCCTGTATGATGTGTAGAATAATATCATTCTATACCCGATCGGCACACGAAGCAAGTAGCGGCGCATAGGTACCTCCAGGTGTCTACCATACTTTAAAGTGCGTACTTCCTTTTTGGTTGCATACTCCTTAAACTAACGATTACCGGCACATCACCGGTGAATCAAAATTGTTAAGGAGGAAAATCATTATGAGTTCTCATTCTACTTCTATAGATCAAAATGCCTCCAAGTCCAAAGGAGGCACCCCGGCGCTACTGGCCCTTGCCATCAGTGCATTCGGAATCGGGACAACAGAATTCGTCCCTGTCGGATTGCTGTCATCGATTGCTGATGACCTGTCGATTTCCATCACTCTTGCAGGTCTGCTCATTTCTGGCTATGCCTTGGGAGTCGCCATCGGTGCTCCCGTCCTGACGGCCCTCACCAGCAGGATGAGCAGGAAGAGCCTGCTCATGTCCCTGATGCTTCTCTTCATTGTAGGGAATTCAGTCGCTGCCCTGTCCACAAGCTTTGGGCTTCTGCTAGTGGCACGGTTCATTACAGCATTCTCCCACGGGATTTTCTTCTCGATCGGGTCCACGATTGCAGCAGATCTCGTTCCCGCGCATAAGCGGGCCAGTGCCATTGCCTTCATGTTCACAGGTCTCACCGTCGCCACGGTCACCGGGGTTCCACTCGGAACCTTTATCGGACAGGCCTTCGGTTGGAGAGCGACATTCTGGGGAGTTGCCGCACTTGGTGTCATCGGAATCGTAGCAAGCTCCATCCTTGTTCCGAAAAACCTCAAGGAAGCACCACCTGCCAAGTTCAGCGATCAATTGAAGATCCTGACTAATGGCACGCTTATGCTGGCCTTTGCGATCACGGCCCTTGGATACGGTGGAACATTCGTTGCATTCACTTATCTGACTCCATTACTGGAAAATGTGACAGGATTCAGCGCTAAATGGGTCAGCATCATCCTTCTTGTTTACGGGATCGCTGTCGCCATAGGAAACGTTGTCGGTGGGAAGGCATCGGATAAAAATCCGCTCAAGGCTTTATTCTGGATGTTTGCCCTTCAGGCCATCATCCTTCTCGCCTTGACGTTTGCAGCTCCATTCAAAGTGGCAGGCCTGATTGCGATCTTCCTCATGGGATTGTTCGCCTTCATGAACGTACCGGGCCTTCAGGTTCTCGTCGTCAACCTGGCAGAGAAATATGTGCCTACTGCTGTCAACGTGGCATCTGCACTTAATATCGCCGCTTTCAACGTAGGTATCGCCATCGGATCCTTCGTCGGCGGACTCATCGTCGACAGCATCGGCCTCATCCACACCCCGTGGATCGGTGCCGTCATGGTAGCAGGCGCCGTTGCTCTCACAGCGTGGCTCCGAAAAATTGAAAAGTAACAGATGGGGACGGTCCCGATGCACCATGATGGTGCATTAGGACCGTCCCTTTCCCTTTTATATCGTGTGGTATATAATGGATAAAACGCAAGCCTGGAGGGACCGTCGAATGAATAGTTGGCTATGGTTGATCATTGCTGCTGGTGGACTTGTCGTGGTATTGATGGTCGTCGTTTCATTGGTGATTGGTAAATTTTCTCCCAGTGAACAAAAAGGCGTGGACGATGAAGAGAGATAAGGCTTCCGTCCACAGGTGATTCGCATCATCCATGGGATGGTGTTTTTTTGTGGAAAGCAGAGGGGATTTGGAGGAAAGGGCGAACTGATAGAGGAGATATGTTTTCTAGAGGAGGGAATCGGAATTGATTGATCGTCACGAAGTCTTATTTACCCAGCTGAGCACCTATCGAAGTGAAGTCCTCCATGCGGCGGCCTCTGTCACTCCAGAAGAAGCAGATGTGATTCCACCGCCTTTCCGTAACAATATCCGCTGGAACCTTGGTCATATCTATCTCGATCAATATCAGTGGATCGAGGCGCTGACGAAGGAAAAGCAGGGAGTGCCTGAAACGTATCCTGCCTGGTTCGGCTACGGAACCTCTCCGCAGAATTTCACCCAGGATACGCCATCCCTCCAGACTTTGTTCACCCAGCTGAAAGAGCAGCCCGGGATGATAAGGGATCGGTGGGGGCATCGGATGGAAGAGGAGTTTCCTGAAACGGAAATGGGAATGAGGACGGTAGAGCAGGTTCTCATTCGCACGGTTTTCCATGAAGGGATGCACCTTCAGACCATCCTCGATATCAAAAAGGCTTTGTCACATTGAAACGGCTTGGGTGCTTTTTTAGCACGAGGCCGTTTTTTTCTGAAACCTTTTTGGGGATGGGTCCGACTAATGAGTAGTTTGAACGGGGGGAGAGTATGGAAGAGCGATTTGAAGAAGTTTATGAACGTTATTTTGATGATGTATATCAATATCTATTATATTTCACCAACAGTCGATCCGAAGCAGAGGACCTGACTCAGGAAACATTTCTGAGAATCATGAAATCCCTTCCAACTTTCCGTGGCGATTCAATGTTGAAAACATGGATTCTTTTCATAGCCCGGAGAACGAGTTTTGATCATTACAGAAAAAAGAGAATTTTATCGGTTTTGCCCGGGGTGATTGGCAATATGATTTCGAGCACGGATGGTATTCCAGAGAAGGAGTGGGATGACCGGGAGGAATGGCAGGAAGTTCAGGAAGCGTTGATGACCCTCAAGCCTGATTATCGGAATGTTGTGATACTACGGGGTCTAAAGGAATACTCCATCAAAGAGTCCGCCTCGATCCTTCAGTGGAATGAGATGAAGGTAAAAGTCACCTATCATCGTGCGATTCAAATGTTGCGGAAGAAGCTATCAAGGAAAGGGGCTGAAAAACGATATGACTTTCCACAAAAACACAGACTCTGAATTCCTGACCCCGCTAAAGAACAGACCGGGTTTGACACCACGGCATATGGTGAAAGGAGAAATCAAGGAGAGAATAGCAACCATGGAGAATCGTAACGGAAAGAAGCATCTCATGCCTATTCTTCTTACAGCCGTACTTCTCCTGACAGGGTCATATTATCTCTTTGAAATCATTATGAAAAATCAGCCCCCCCACGATGCTGGAAAACCCACTCATCAAGTACCCCTGAAGGAGGATGCTGGAGAAGAGTTGGAAGAATCACCCATTGAGATTCCTTCCCTTGTCCTGACAGATGAAGAGTCGGAAGCCTACGCAAGCTTCAGTGAAAATCTCGACCAGGAGATTCTCCGTAGCCTCTCCCCAATGAGCATAGCTAAAATCTATGTCCAGGCCATTCTTGATGAAAAGGATGAAGTCCGATATGAGCTCTTTACCGACCGACCGGATTATATTATGTGGACGAAGGAAGAAGATGAGCAGTTTCCCAAACAGGATAGGGGTAATCGAAGACTCACGGAAGAGACCTATAATCACCTTGCAGAAGGAGAGTTTGTTGAGACAGGAGAGGATGAAGGTTACATCAAGTACTATCGCTCCGAGGATCCTGATAGCCTGATGGGCTTCAAACTTATCCGAAATGAAAATGGCATCTGGCAGGTCGCATTTATGCCCATTCAATAATACCCCGCCTTATGGCTGAAAGAAGTTCATTCCATCGGTTGATGGCCACTTCCTCTCCAGCATCTATGATAAGGAAAAAGGAGGGGATGTTCATGAAGATCCATCAGCTGGAACTTTTCATCGGCAACTATGAAGAAACGGTTGCTTTTTATCAGGATACAATGGGGTTCACGTGCAGGAAGAATGGTGAGGGTTCAACGGATATGGAGGTGGGCAGCGGGACCGTGACCTTCCATAAGAAATCGGGAGTGGACTGCTACTACCATTTTGCGTTGAATATTCCGTTCAATCTGTTCGATTCTGCAAAAGCGTACATGGCGGAGCGGGTGACGCTTGCAAAGGAGGATGATGAGGACGAGGTGTTTTTCAAAGAATCCAAGGCCCGATCCTTCTACTTTCTGGACCCCGCTGGAAATATTGTCGAGTTCATTGCGAGAGAAGGTTTGAACCCCGATTCCGAAGCGGGATCATTCAGTCCATCAGAGGTTTTGGGGATCAGTGAGATCGGGATTTCGTCGGAAGAAGTGTATCAGTGCTCAAAAGAAGTGACGGGGAAAGGGATCCCGGCGCGAAATGATAGGCCGTTATCAAACGGGGAAACCCTGAACTTCATGGGGGAGGCAGAGGACGGTGCCTTCATCATCATCGCGAGGGCTGGGAGACGATGGATTTTCTCCGACAAACCAGGATTGCCCGCACCGACGATCGTCAAGACGGACAGGGGCACCATGACGTTTCATCTAAGTGGTTGAAGACAACCACCCCTAAGTGTATAATTATACAAAACGGAGAATGAATGTGCATTTTACATGAAAGTAGACACAACTGAATGGATACATATTTAAAATTTGTACTCGTCGGATTTTCCATTGCCCTTCCGGTGGGGGCCGTAACCGTAGAAATGACCAAGCAGGGACTGAAAAACGGCTTCCTCCACGGCTGGGCAGTGGGCATCGGCGGAATGACCATCGATTTCTTCCTTGTTCTTGCCATGTATCTCGGACTCGCCCAGGTCCTTTCCCTTCCGTATGTACAGCTGCCCCTATGGGTGGTAGGAGCCATCTTCCTGTTTGGCCTTGCTTATGATTCAATCAAGAATGCCGATCATGGGATCACGATGGCAGGGGATCGCCCTCAATCCTCTTTATGGAAGACCTACCGGAACGGAGTGCTCGTTGCTGTTTCGCCTGGTAATCTCGTTTTCTGGGTCTCTGTGTTCGGCACGGTCCTGGCCGATTCCTATTCAGGCTCGAAGATCGGATTTGTCTTAGCAGCAGCGGGGGTTCTTACGGGAATTTTGATCCATGACCTGGGACTGCTCTCGATCGTGGCCGCCACCCGCAGGGCCATGAATCGAGCCATGATCAAATGGACGTCGATCGCAGCTGGGATCCTGCTATTCGGCTTCGGATGTTATTTCTTATACGAATTTGTACACGACATCAAAGACTATCTGTAAATGAAAAACCGGCCGTCAATGGCCGGTTTTCTTATGAATGGTTCAAAATCGAGCGGGAGTGTCCCAACCTGAAGCTCCTGAAAGCAAGAAGCAGGGCAGCTACACCGAGTATAAGAAGCACAACACTGAAATAATTGCTTCCTTCTGTGACGCCGCTGATCAAGTAGAGGCCGCCGATGATGGAGGCAAGGCCTACAATCCCGTTACCGATCATGTGGGCACGGGCCTTCAAGAAGCGGTCGATGACCCATAATGCAATGACGGCTGCGCAGATCGTCGTCACGATCGGGAAAAACGGGCGGAATTTCGCTGCATAGATGAAGAAGTCCATCTGATTGATATCCCCTGATTTTGTCACTTCCCCTGCACTCGCCGACACCTTCGCCGAATTCTTCCACTCGAACTGATCCTCAAGCAGCGCACTTCCTTCATACATGGAAAAGTAGAACGCGAATGGAAGGATTGTAAGGGAGACCAGGAATATCAAGGTCTTCACATTCCTTTTATTCAATTCAATCACACCTTTTTCAATGCTTCATCAGACATGAGGTGTCGCTTCGAGAGGCTCCTGCCTGCCCGTAAGCTGGGACCATTCAACTTTAGACACTTGATGTGCCCACCATCAACGCTTGTCCCTTCAATGTAAAAAAACCCCCACAGGAATCACTCGGATGATGTATCCTGATTTGCCCATATTATACCATCTCCACCCAACTGGATTGAAGTTACATTTTGTTAACATCTCCATAAATGGAAAAAGACACAACAAAAGCCGGTTTCCATCGAAACCGGCTTTCATTCTTCTTTATGTTGGGTGAGGTCGAAAATTTTCCTTGATTCAAAAAGGTCGATAACCTGATTCAGCCAATTGTAGTATTCAATGGCGTAGGTGATCCTCTCGAGGTGATCCTGTGCCCTCTGAGCGGTTTCTTGGTCATCTGTGTCTGCTATGGCTGTTTCCAGATCCCGCATGGATTTGATGGAGGCGTCGAGATTCATCTGGGTTCCCTTCCTCCATTGAGTGGTGAAGCGATCGATGAAGTTTTGATACCAGTCATTCTTCACCTGGTACAAGTCCTTCCTCTCTCCCTTTCGCCATACCTTTTCAACCATATTCAATTCCAACAACGTCCGGACACCGGTGGACATGCTGGTTTTACTCATTTCCAGCTCTTCCTTCAGCTCATCCAGGGTCATTGGTCTATTTTCAAAATAGAGGGTCCCGTAAATTCGTCCTATGGAAGGGGAAACCCCGTATAAATGCATGTTTCGCGCCACAGATTCAATGACTCTCTCCCGTGCCTGGGCGACTAAACCTTCATTATGCATAATACACCACCATTCTAATCACAATAATAAGGGATGGAATACACCCCTTACTATTCATCTTGATTTATTTTAAGGTTTGGATTCTTCAAAGTAAAGGGAACATAAAGAGAGGATATGGGAGGATATCCAAAGAAATCTAAGAATAAGATGATTTCGAACGTACAGTTTTAACTGTACGGACTATATACGTTGAATATGAAGGTTTATCCCATTTGTTACCTGCGACAAAAGTCCTTTATACTTTTAAGGTATGCTAGAAAAATCGCTCGGATTCGACAAAATTTGACGTTTTTAAACAAAGTTAGAGGTGGATTTATGGCTGAGAAGAAAATTAGCGTTCAAAACGTTACCAAAGTCTTTGGTAAATCGCCCCAACAGGGAGTCAAACTCCTGAACGAGGGCAAGACCAAACGGGAAATACTTGAAAAGACCGGCATGACCGTCGGAGTCAACAAAGCAAGCTTCGATGTATACGCAGGTGAAATCTTCGTAATCATGGGGCTTTCAGGAAGTGGTAAATCAACATTGGTAAGGATGCTCAATCGCCTGATTGACCCGACCGATGGAGAAGTCCTCATTGATGGCAAGAACATCGTTAAGCTCAAACCCAACGAGCTTAGGGAAGTTAGAAGGAAGAAACTGAGCATGGTGTTCCAACGCTTCGCACTATTCCCTCACCGAACTGTTCTCGATAATACTGAATATGGACTTGAGGTCCAAGGTATAGAAAAATCCAAACGTAAGCAAAAGGCAATCGAATCCCTTGAGCTAGTTGGGCTCAAAGGATACGAAAACAGCTACCCGAGCGAACTCAGCGGCGGTATGCAGCAGCGTGTCGGTCTGGCGCGTGCCCTTGCAAACGACCCTGATATCCTTCTTATGGATGAAGCATTCAGCGCATTGGATCCGTTGATCCGTAAAGACATGCAGAATGAACTTCTCGAGCTTCAGGAGAAAATGGAGAAGACCATCGTCTTCATCACCCATGACCTTGATGAAGCCCTTCGCATCGGTGATCGCATCGCCCTTATGAAGGATGGGAATATCGTACAGGTGGGTACACCGGAAGAGATCATGACCAATCCTGCCAACGATTACGTAGAGCGTTTCGTTGAGGACGTCGACTTGTCCAAAGTGCTCACTGCTGAGCATGTCATGAAGCGCCCTGAAATGGTGCGCATCGACCGTGGTCCGCGTGTAGCCGTTAAAGTCATGAAAGACGAGGGGATCTCCCACTTGTTCGTCGTGGACAGCAAGCAGAAACTTCTTGGTGCCGTCACCATCGAAGCGGCTTCGGCAGCGGTGAAGAATCAGCAGACGCTTCAGGATATCCTCATTACGGATATTGAGTCGCTCAAACCTGAGACATTGCTTGTAGATATGTTCGAACAAGTCGCAACGGCAAGCCTTCCACTTCCAGTCGTGACGGAAGAAGGCAGATTGCGTGGAGTCATCGTAAGGGGTGCTGTATTAGGCGCACTTGCAGGGCTTGAATCAGATATGAACATCCCGACAGAATCACCTGTAAACTCAGATGCGAATGTAGATGCTGAGGGAATTGAGGTGAATAACATATGACATTCCTACCGAAACTTCCGTTAGCAAGCTGGGTGGATAGCTTCGTCAACTGGATCAAAGACATCTTCGGACCGTTCTTTGACTTCCTGACTGATGCCATCGGATCTGTTGTTGATTTCTTCGTCATGGTTCTTGAATCCATTCCTACGCTTCTGTTGATTTTGATATTTGTTGCCATCGCCTGGTGGGTGAGCCGCTGGACCATCGCCTTATTTACGGCAGTCGGCCTGTTGCTCATTGACAATCTTGGTTACTGGGATGGAACGATCGATACGCTAGCCCTCGTCTTAGCATCCGTTATCATATCTATCATAATAGGTATACCAATCGGAATCTGGATCTCACAAAGTGACCGTGCGATGAAAATCATCACGCCGATCCTTGACTTTATGCAGACGATGCCTGCCTTCGTCTACCTGATTCCTGCGATCATCTTCTTCGGGATCGGAGTGGTACCGGGTATCATTGCATCCGTCATCTTCTCCATGCCTCCGACGATCCGTCTGACCAACCTCGGGATCCGTCAGGTACCGGAAGATCTTGTGGAAGCATCGAACGCCTTCGGTTCGACACCTGGTCAGAAGCTGTTCAAAGTACAGCTGCCGCTGGCTACAAGCACCATCATGGCCGGTATCAACCAAAGCATCATGCTTGCCCTTTCCATGGTCGTCATCGCTTCACTTGTAGGGGCACCTGGACTAGGCGCAGATGTATATCGTGCCGTTACCCAATTGAAAGTCGGTGTTGGTTTTGAAGCTGGTCTGGCCATCGTCATCCTGGCGATCGTACTCGATCGGATTTCTCAAAATATAGGTTCATCTAAAAACTAAAAGGGGGAAACACAATGAAAAAACTACGTATTGCTGGTTTGGCTTCCATCCTCGCTCTATCTGTAGGATTGGCCGCTTGTGGAAATGATTCAAAAGAAGGCAAGACCATCGGTGATGAAGTGGATTACAAAATCACCGGAATCGAGCCTGGAGCCGGTATCATGACGGCAACGAACAAAGCCCTGGAAGAGTACGATAATCTTAAAGACTACAAATTGGTTGAGTCTTCTTCAGCTGCAATGGCTGCAGAGCTTGATAAAGCCATCAAAAATGAAGATCCGATCATCGTGACTGGTTGGACTCCACACTGGATGTTCGCCAAGTATGACCTGAAATATTTGAAAGACCCTAAAGGTGTGTACGGTGACGCTGAAAAAATCGAAACCTTTGCACGTAAAGGCCTAAAAGAAGATCAACCAAGCGCCTACACCGTGCTTGATCAGTTCAGCTGGACGAATGATGACATCGGTGAAGTCATGGTCGATATCCAAGAAGGTACCGATCCTGCCGAAGCTGCTGATAAATGGGTAAAAGACAATAAGGATAAAGTCGATGAATGGACAAAAGGTGCTGACAAAGTAAGCGGCGAAGAAATCACCCTTTCTTATGTGGCATGGGATTCTGAAATCGCCAGCACCAATGTTGTGGCAAAAACACTTGAAAGCATTGGATACAAAGTGAAGCTTGTTCAGCTGGATGCAGGTCCAATGTTCACAGCTGTAGCTGAAGGTAATGCAGATGCAACGGTTTCCGGATGGTTGCCACTGACTCATAAAGACTACCTTGATAAATATGGTGACAAGATGGACCGTCTTGGACCAAACCTTGAAGGTGCAAAAACAGGTCTTGTCGTTCCTTCTTATGTAGAAGCCGACTCAATTGAAGATCTTAAATAATGAACGAAACGAAAGAAGATGCCTCCTGATAACGGAGGCATCCTCTTTTTTTCTTATAATTCCAGCGTCATGAACCGGCTGTTGGGATCGTCGGTATACGATCCGAATGGGGGACAGTAATGAAAGCCTGCACGCTCGTACAGGAGCTGCGCAGGACGGAAGGCATCCGTGGAACCTGTCTCAAGACTGAGCCGGTGATACCCCCGATTCTTTGCTTCCTGTATGATGTGGGAGAGAAGGGCGCCGGCCACTCCTTTCCGGAGGTGGCCTGGGTCGGTCTTCATGGATTTGATCTCACCATGGGTGGGATCGAGTTCTTTCAACGCCCCACACCCGGCAAGGGAGTCCTCGATCCAGGCACTCCAAACGGTAACACCCTCTCCCCTGAGCTTATCGATCCCCAAAGCATGGACGCTTTCCGGAGGGGACGTTTCATTCATGCTCACAAGATGGCTTGTGATCAAGTGCTGCATGGCCGCTCCCGATACATCGTCTACTATGATCTTCATGTCATCTTCCTCCTCCAAATGCTCCAGTATTTCTTCCTATACTTTTCATCTGGAATTGATTCAATCCATTCTTCTACCATAAGAGAACGTGTATCATCGTTACGATAGAAGGAAAGACTTTTGATACTTTGGATGAGGTCTGCTCTGACCAGGGTGAAGTTTTTCTCGCCTTCACAATTTTTAAAGCGTTCCTCCATATGAGACCAAACCAATTCAAACTGCTTATTTCCTGCCAAACCAATCCGCCAGATTTCTTGAAGAGCGTGACGTGCAGTGACGAATTTTTCATCGTAGGTGACCGCCCATATACTGGAGAAATCACGGATGATTCTTTTCTCGGGATCGCTTATGGAAAGTCTCGATAAAAATTGTGCTGCCCTCGAACGTGCATGAGGGTCGGGACTTGAAAGTTCATTCACAAGCTCATCCCATACTTCATAAGCCCAATCGACAGGTTTTTTTAAGATGTCCATTATCGATTGATAAGCTTCATATTGGACCTGTTTGGATGGACATGTAAGATTCTGAAAATGATTTTGTACAGATTGTTTCATGTGAAACGTTCTCCCCTGTTCAGACTTCATAGTTTAAGACTATTATCCATGATCGGGCACGTATGAACAAGCGAGTGTTTCCAATGTAAAACTTTAATTGAATATAATGTAATTCATAATCCAAAAGAATTAGTTTTGTCTGCTTAAATAGTTCTTAATACCTATCACCAACTGTTTTTTATCATTCAAACTCCTTAGGGAACTCCCGATAGATATAGGGTAGAATCCACGGAGGTGTAAATTTGTTTATTATAAAAAAAGAAAATGTATCCCACATGTTAATGGAAACGGCCCAGCGCCTTCATATACCCGTTATTGATGAAGAGTACGAAGGGCCATTGGTACTGGACGAGCATTCAAGAGTACTGACGAATTCCGAGGCATGCCTTCAGCGTCTGAATGAATGGGCGCCACAGCATCCCTTCACCCGGATCTCCCAGATGGTCAAACAGAAGGCAACGTTCAGAGCGATGCTATCCGATCTATTCCCGGACTACTATTTCCAACTGGTATCCCTGCAAGAACTACGCTCCATGCCAAAAGAGATCCTGCCATTCCCCCTCGTCATCAAGCCGAATAAAGGCTATTCAAGTGTCGGGGTGAAGCTGGTTCAAGATCGTTCCGAATGGGATCGGTCCGTTGCTGAGCTTTATGGCGAGCTGACTCTGTCCAAGGGAGTCTACAGCGAGTCAGTCGTCGATCAGGATGAGATCATCATCGAGAAGTGGATTGATGGGGAGGAGTATGCAGTTGACTGCTACTTCGATCATGAAGGCAAGCCGGTGATCCTGAATATCTTGAAGAGGATGTTTGCCTCTTCAACCGATACATCCGATCGTATGTATTATACGTCCACGTCCATCGTGGCAGAGGTATTCCATGAAGTGGAGGAATTCCTTCATAAACTTAGCGGGATGCTTAAAGTCAGTCACTACCCCTTCCACTTGGAGCTGCGCCGCAGTGAAGCCGGTATGATGGCAATCGAGTTGAACCCGCTCCGCTTTGCTGGAGCCGGTACGACCGATATCAGTACCTATGCATACGGCATCAATGGTGCAGAGGCGTATATGCTCAACCAGCGTCCGGACTGGTCGGAAATCTTAACGCGCACCGACGATCGTGTCTATGGGTTCTGTTGCATCGAACTTCCTGTAGACATAGTGAAACAGGACTTGCACAGCTTTGATCATGAAGCATTGAAAGAACGATTCACGGACATCCTCGAGTACCGGAATGTCGAGTCATCTGATGACCAGATGCTGTCAGTGGTCTTTTTCAGGACGTCATCGATGGAAGAGGTGCACGATCTTCTGCACATAGAGTTGAACCCGTATATCACCGAGAAGAAAGTGGGGGTACCATCATGAAATCATTCAATCTGAATCCTAAGAAATCCCTGCAAGGTCAGATGTTCCTGAACTTCATGATTCCATTTGCGATCATCGGACTGGCGCTGTTCATTTTCGTCAAATCCATCACTGGATACATTATCGATGAGCATGTACTTCCGGAATTCGATCAGATCCTTGAGATGAATGGCGAGAATTTATCTACGTTCACCGATGAAAACGTCGTGAATCAGGTAATAGCAGGCGAGGGCGGTGAATCTCAGCTCACGACATTCCTTGATGAGTACGCCAAGGGGAAGGAAGGCCTCGAGTACGTGTATGTGTTGACCCGGCAGAACGGGAAAGACTATATCGTCGGGTTGAATGGGTCATCCGATGCCATGGTGGAATCTCCGTTCACGGATGATCAGGCACGTGCGTTTGAAGAGAAGAAGTCCGTCCTGACATCCATCTATACGGATAAATGGGGAAGTCATAAATCCTACTTCGTTCCAATCGATGGATCGGATGCCATCATCGGTGTCGATATGAGCACGAAGTTCATTGACGACCTCGTCAATACGATCAATCTCTTCCTTATCGGATTCGTGGTCATGGCCATCCTCATCGGCGGTGTCATTGCATACCTATTCGGGCGTAACATGAATAAGCACATCCAGAAGCTCGTCCACTCCATGGATAAAATGGCCAGTGGAGATCTGACAGAAGAAATCACCACGACGAGAAAAGATGAGATCGGGACCCTTTCCCTTAAGTTCGAGCATATGCGCGGGAATCTTATCCGGATGATCGAAAGCGTCAAGACGAATGCCGACGCAATTGATGCCACTAGCGTTGATCTCGTGACCGGCTTTAGCGAGATGACCGAGGCATCGGAACAAATTGCAACGGGAACGATGGAGGAAGCGCGGGCAAGCGAGAGCCGCTCACAGCATATCGAGCGGATCTCAACCGGTACCACCTCCATGTCCGATGAAGTGAAGGCTCTGACAGAACAGACCGGACGCATCGACCAGTTCACACAGAGCACGAGCCAACGGGCCAAAGAAGGGTCCGATCAGATTGTGAGAATCACCGATCAAATCACCCGGATCCAGAAGAACAGCCAGGTCAGCCATGAACGATTGATGACACTGGAAAACAAAATCGTCGCCATCAACCGGGATATTGACCTGATCAAGGACATTTCAGATCAAACCAATCTCCTCTCCCTGAATGCTTCCATCGAAGCAGCCAGGGCAGGAGAAGCCGGAAAAGGGTTTGCTGTCGTGGCAGAAGAGGTTCAGAATCTGGCACGTCTGACTGATTCCAATGTGAAAACGATCAATCAGGCCATCCAAGAGATCAACCAGCAGACTGCTGAAATGATGGATGCCAACAAAGAAGTCAATTCCGATATTGAAGATGGAGTAAACCTTGTGGCCACAAGCGGAGAGCTGTTTGAAACCATCTTCCACGGTGTCCAAGGCCTATCCGATGAAGTGAAGAAAATGGTTTCGAGCATGGATACGGTGCAATCAAACACAAAAGATTCCATTGAATCCATCCATGAAATCGCGGCAATCTCAGAGGAAGGGGTGGCGACGCTTCAGGAAATCGCCTCATCTTCCGAACAGCAAAATACCACGGTCCGAACCCTTCAAACGAAAAACAGTGAGCTGAAGGCCATGGCCGACTCATTGAAGGAAGAAGTTCAAAGGTTCAAAGTTTAGGAAAACAATAAAAAGGAAACCCAAGAATGAAAGAAACTCATTCTTGGGTTTTTTCGTTTGACGTCAGCGGTCATTCAATGCAGCGAAGTAGGATCCAATTCTATCAAACGTATCAGATGTCCTTTCCATCAGCCATTCCTTCATCTCTTCGCGGTCCTTCAAGGGGGTCTGGTCAAGGATGTTAGAGAGGAAGGCCTTCTTTACTGCGTCTATTGCCGGCTGGATGTCATCTCCGTTGCGGATTCCTTCAAAAAAAGTGATGTACGTCTGTACAAGCTCATCCTTCAGGATGCGATCTGATTTCCCCAGGCGGTTGGTGATGCGCACTTCTTTTTCCTGTTCAGGCATGAGACGTACATCAGGTACAGTGATTGATGCCCGTGCTTGGAAGAATCGCTCTTCCAAGGAACTGTGATGTTCGACGACCGCACGATTATGCTTCGCGTATCCATTGATGAGGTCTTTGAATCCTGCCTGAGCGTCACCTGTCAGGAACTTCTCGCTGAATCGATTCAATGCTGAAAGGGAAGCGGCATACTCCAGATGCGCTTCAAATGAATCCAATTCCCTGATGAGTCCGCCGGCAAGATCGATTCCGCCAGCGTGCAGGCTGTCCAATCCATCCGTGATCCGCTTTAAATGCTCTTCCATGTCTGCGACTTCTTCTCGTGGTTTCCCATCAAATCCCCCCTGTTCATGAAGGTATTGACTGAAAATCAGCCATTGATCCTTTGGCTTGTAGGAGAATGGATCATCGGGGTCAATGGTGGTCTTGGAATAAAGGTCCTCCATCCTGATCTTCTCTGCATCGGCAAACGTTCTCCACTCATTGGAAAGGGTAACAGTATACGCCTTGTCTTCTTTTGGAATCGTTACAGGATTCTTCGGAAAAGCAGGTGCAAATCCATTTTGGTTCAGATCCTTGGGGGCGCCCATCAATGCCCCAGTATACGAAAGATCGATCTTCATATTCCTCCACCTCAATCACGTATTTTATTCCTTTTACTTTCATTATCGGAATAATCAGGATGTTATGAAGTCCGGGTGTGGAACTGGCGTCAGTGGGCCGCCAGTTCTTGGAGGATGGAGGATCTCCTGAGTTGCCACAGAGGGAAGAGGACCGCCACCATACCGAGGATGGGAGAAAGGATCAAACAGCCACCGGTGAATGACCACTTCATAACAAATGAATGATGGTCCAGGGCAGACAAGAGAAGCTGAAGCAGGATGGTCCCGTAAAGGGAGCCCAGGATGCCGCCTGCCGATGTAATGAGGATCCCCTCGGCCAGGATCAAGCGTGAAATCTTCCTGAACGATATCCCTAACGCCCTCATCGTCGCGATTTCCCTTCTCCGTTCCTTCAGGCTTCCTGCCATATTGTTCATCAATCCGATCAGGGCCAAAAGGCATATGAGGGAAATGGAGATTCCCAGAAAAGCGGCTCTTTGGGTGAATTGATGATGCAAGAGCTCAAGTTCCTCGCCCTTATCCAATGAAATCGCCTCAGATGTTCCTTCATTTTGAACAAACGATTGAATATGTGCTTCATGCTCCTCCTTATTGGAGGAATCGGTAAAGGTGTAGTGGATTTCATCCAAGCTGACAGGTCCCATGTTCGCTTCCATCCAACTCGGGGAGGTGTAGAAGGAGAAATCCTCCCGATCGCTGAAAGGGAATGCCTGTATAATACCGGTTACCTTTAAGTCTACTGTTTCATATCCTCTCTTCCATTTACCTGAGCCATAGTCGTAGCTTGATTCTCTTACCATGGAGATGGAATCTCCAACCTGGAGGTCAAGCTTTTTAGACATAAAGGACGTGATGACAACTCCCCCCTCATTGAAATCGGACATCTTGAGTGCCCCTGCTAAAATCATAAGGGGAAACGCCTGTTGAAGCACCTTCCAGTCCACGGGTTGAAGCGAAGTGAGCAATTCAGGCTTACCGTCCACATTAATCGTACTCATATCAGTGCCGTGCATCTTCCATCCATCGGTAATCATGAGCTTTCCTTTATAAATCGGCACGGCAGATACCCCGTCAAGCTCTTGGATATCGTGGAATAATTTTTGACTAAATCCATCTTGATCCAATCCTGTATTCGACTGAAGGATATGATCGAGTGGATAACGATCCATGATGCTCTTCATCGTATCTTGTTTGACTGTACCGAGCACCCCTGTACCAACGATTCCGATGGAGCAGGCAAGCATCGTCACGGTTGCAATCTGGACGCTTCGTCGTGCCTGCCTGAGCGTGCTGCGTCTCGCAAGGGAGGTCCCATTACGAATCAGGGGGGCAAGAAGGGAGCTCAATGCGCGGATGGTCCAGCTGAAAAGGGCAGGGAGTAGGAGTCCAGTCCCGACTGTAAGGAGGGCTGCTGAGGCAAGGTGTCCCTTTGCTCCCCCTGATAACAGTGCCGCTATCAGGGCGAAGGAGATGGCCAAAGCTCCCAGCATGTTCCGGATCCAACCGCCCTTGTGCCCATGAATGCTTGCCTCACGGTATGCATGAAGCGGACGTTCGCGGCTGGCAAGGACGGCTGGGAGACAGCTGCCCGCTACAGTGACCATCATCCCTCCGACCAGACTCAGGAGGGCAAACGACGGATCGAATGTGAGCCCAGTCATGGTCAGTCCGCTCATGCGGGACAGGAAGCCCTGCAGCATGAAGGCAAGACCTGCGCCAATGCCGATTCCGAGAAAGGCCGATACAAGCGCGAGGATGGTGGCTTCGGTCATGACCAGCCATACGATTTGACGCCTTTTCGATCCGATCAGGCGAAGGGTGGCGATTTCTTTCTTCCGTTCCTGGATCGACATTTGCAGGGTGCTGATGAGGAGAAGTGTGCTCCCCAGCGTCACGGCGGCACCCAGTCCCTGGACGAGAGGTTTCAGTCCGCCAAGCTGGCTGCGTTCGGTATCCTTTGCTACCTGCCGGTCAATATATAGATCCGGGTCGATCTCATTCAGTTTCTGGAGGGCAGACTCTTTTTCTCTCCAATCACTGAGGTCGAGCATGACGGTCGTTGTGTGGCCTGATTGTCCGGTTACTTCCGAAAGCCACTTTCTCTCGAATAAAAATATGAAATTGGCATGCTCACTCTTCGCAAGGATTCCTGACACCCGTACGGTCCGGTCTTTACCCGGGGGGAACGGAAGGGTCAGTTCTGAGCCGATGGAAAGATGATGTGATTTGGCCCAGCTGTATGGAATCGCAATCTCCTCGTTCCCCGGTAGTGTACCGGAAGAAAGCTTCCCCAAGGGGTGCTCACTGGTCAACGGCACGCGATCCACACCGATGTACATGGGCTGGAGCTGGGTGACGGACTGGTACGGATGATCGTCCCCGATGTAGGGATAGAGAAACGAACTTGTGCGGGACACCTCCTGATAGGATTGAATGTCTTTCACCTGTTCATCCGTCAGGAACGATGAAGCGGTTTGATAGCCTGCGATGATTTCATATCGGCCATATTTCTCTTCGGCAATCCCTTCATTGGCGTCCTCCAGGGAGGTCATCAGGATGTTGGTGGCAAACATCAGGGCGAATCCGAGTGAGATTCCTATGATGGATAAAATGGTCCGGCTCTTCCGGGATAGCAGGAAGCGAATGGCTAAACGAAGAACTGTCATCATCGGGAGAACCTCTCGATTTCCTGATTGAGGAGGGCTGTCTTCTCCACGATGGAGTGGTTTCCTGAAAGGAGCGTGTCTTTCATCAGTGCCCCGTCGCGAAGGAAGATGACCCGATGGGAGTTGGCGGCAACCTGAGCATCATGGGTGACCATGATGAGGGTGTGACCGTGCTCTTCGGTGAACGCTCGGAGAAGCTGCAGAATCTCCTTTCCGGTTTTCGAATCCAGGCTTCCTGTCGGTTCATCGGCGAGGATGATCTTAGGCTCTGTCACCAAGGCCCTCGCAATCGCCACCCGCTGCTGTTGTCCACCCGAAAGCTCGGAGGGAAACGAACCGGAAAGGTGGGAAATGCCGAGATGATCCAATAGATCCATGGCCCTTTTCTTTATGCCTTTCCGCTTTGAAGCCAGGTCTGAAGGAAGGGTGACATTCTCCAGAACCGTAAGGACCGGGATCAGGTTGAAGAACTGGAAGATGAATCCGATGTGATCCCTTCTCAGTTCGGTGAGGGCACCGTCCCTCAATGAGTGGACGGGCTTTCCGTTCAGGTGGATGGTCCCCCTGGTCGGTTGATCGAGTCCGGCCATCATATTCAACAGGGTCGATTTCCCTGAACCGCTTGTCCCCATGATGGCCAGGAACTCACCCTTTTCCACGTTCATCGTCAGATCCTTCAGGGCATGCAAGGTGTTGGAGCCCTGCCCGTATACTTTTTCAAGATGGTTGATTTGCAAGATGGTCATATCATTTCCTCCTCTATGCCCGTATCGTACAGAAGGGACCTCAACTCCCCATCGGGAAAGTATCAAGAAACTATCAAGTTTATCCAAGGATGGGATTGATATAATAAAAGAAAAACAGATGGGAACGAAACAGATGAGTAAACGGATATTGATTGTAGATGATGAAAAAGAGATTGCAGACCTCTTGGAAGACTTTCTTACGGTGGAGGGATTCGATGTCTCGAAGGCCTTCAACGCAAAGGAAGCAAGGGAGCACCTTCAAAGAGGAGAGATTTTTCTGGTTTTGCTGGATATCATGATGCCGGACGATTCTGGCTTTACCCTCTGCAAGGAGATCCGCCGGACATCGTCCATCCCCATTCTCTTCCTGAGTGCCTTGGATGATGATACAAGTAAGATCAGGGGACTCAGCATCGGGGCGGATGATTATATTGTCAAAAACGCTTCCCCCGGAGAAATCGTGGCCCGGGTCAAGGCAGTGGAGCGGAGGATCGGACCCAGCCTTTCTTCGACCTTGTCCTATGCAGGTGTCTCCCTCCATACTGATTCACGTACATTCCAAGTCGGGAACGAACGGGTAAATCTGACGGGGAAGGAGTATGAGCTCATGCATCTCTTCCTGGAGGGGCCCAATCAGGTTTACACCTATGAACAGATCCTGGAGAGGATTTGGGGGTATGAAGGAGGGGACTTCCACACTGTCAGGGTCCATGTTGCCAAGCTGAGGGAAAAGGTCCAGGAAAAGACGTCACGCTTCCAGATTTCAACGGTATGGGGAGTCGGGTACAAAGCGGAGGAGCTGATCCATGCGTAAGGAGGCCCTTTCAATCAAACAATGGCTCTTGCTCTTCCTTCTTCTCTTCATGGTTCTCCCTTTATTGGCGACAAGGGGAGTCGTATACCTTTATGAGGATTGGCATGCGTCAGAGGCCGAAACGTTCCTTCCAAGCCTGGAGCCCTGGGTGAACGAAGACGTCCTCTCAAAGTCTGACCTGTGGAAAGACATCGGGTGGCAAGAAGAGATGGAGATGGAAGCTAAGGAGAAAGAAGTCGAACTGAAGATCTTTGACGGTGAGGACAAACTCTTATTCTCTAACATGAAGCAAGGGGGGAGCCAGGGCCCATCCTTTCTTGAGGAATATCCGCTGATGGATGGTCAGGAACGGCAAGGAACGGTCTACGTCAAAGATATGAGGAGTCCCGTCAAGCCGGATCAACCTTCTTGGCTTGGTTATCTCGTTAATGAATGGGGTGGCGGGTTCATCTTTCTTGCGGTATTCGCCCTCATTCTTCTTATCGGTTCACGCTTCATCAGGAAGAAGATCCTCCTGCCCGTAAAAGAACTGAAGGAGGCAGCGGAACTCATCAGCACAAGGCAGTTCCATTCGCAGCTGCCCACGACCCCGGTCAAGGAACTGAATGACCTGTCACGGTCCATCTCCACCATGCAAATGAAACTGGAGGAATCCACGACCCGTCAGGCTCAGATGGAGGAGGAAAGAAAGATGTTCATCTCCTCCATCATCCATGATCTCCGGACCCCGCTTTTCTCGATCAGGGGATACTTGGAAGGCATTCTAAAGGGAGTGGCCGATACGCCGCAGAAGAGGATGAACTATGTCGACATCAGCTATCGGAAGGCAAACGTCCTCAATCAGCTTATTGACGAGCTCCATACGTACACGAAGATGAATTTGCTCGATGCCAAGCTTTCTCTTCAACAGGTGGATATGGCCGACCTTGCACAAGAACTTGTGACCAGTCTCCTTCCCCTGGCGGAGGAGAAAGATCAGGTGTTATCGATAAGAGTTGAAGGGGATTTTATAACCGATGCAGATCCTTTCCTTTTCTCACGAGCTCTTGAAAACATCATCGGCAATGCCATCCGGTACACGCCGTCACGAGGGGAAGTGACGGTGACTGTCAAAGCATCCAGCATTGCTGTGGAGGACAACGGAGAAGGCATCCCTCCTCACGAAATCCACTCCATCTTCCAGCCCTTATATCGCGGGGAACATTCCCGTAACAGGGAGACAGGGGGAAGCGGACTCGGACTCGCCATTGCCAAGCAAATCGTGGAACGCCATGGGGGACAGATCGAGGTGGAGAGCTGTATGGGGAAAGGATCGACATTCATTATCCGATTATAGGTAGATTAAAGCGTTTACATAAATAAAGGGTCAGAATTTTATAAATAAAAGGTTGATTTTTCCTGGAAACCATATTAGTATAAATTTTATTAATCCGATGAATTTAATATGAATTAGCGGAGCTGATCGGACAAACCGAAGGCCCTATTACCCTTTCAAGGGGGTAGTAGGGTCTTTTTTTGCAGCGTCAAGCTTTTATCATGTAAAGCGTCAAAGAAGGGGAGAGGAATATGGGATTTCAATTTGATCATTTGGTCCATTTCGTCAAAAGTCCTGAAGAGACCCGGGAAGAAGTCATTCGCGCCGGGATCCATGCAGTCGAAGGAGGAAGGCACGAAAACCATGGTACGTACAATGCCCTCGGGTATTTTGGGTTGAGTTACATCGAATGGATCGGTGTATTCGATCAGGGACTGGCAGAGTCTGCCTCAGCGGTTCCTTACAGTCTGCGCGAAACGTTCCGGCATGACGGATACAAGGAAGGATTGTCACGGGTTGCATTGAGGTCGAAAGATTTGGAGCAGGATGCAGAACGTTTCAGAGAACTCGGTCTTGATGTACATGGACCGAACCCGATGAGCAGGAAACGTCCTGATGGGAGCGTCGTGAGTTGGAAGCTGCTGCATGTAGGAGATCCTGAAGGGGGACCTGAATTGCCCTTCTTCATTCAATGGGATGAAGGCGATGCAGAGCGGGAGCGTGACCTTGAAGAGCGCGGTGTCGTCTCGGCGCATCCTGGAGGGGAACTGACGCTCGAAGCTGTCGGATTCGCCGTGAAGGATCTCGGGGCAGTCTCACGCTGGGCCGACATCCTGGACCTTCCCATAACAGAGGAATTTGAAGACGAGTCCCTGCAGGCAAAGGGAAAGGGCCTGAAGTTGCAAGGAGGCAACCTCGTATTCTATACACCAACCGGGAAAGGCATAGTACAGAACGTGCTCGACGAACGGGGAGAGAAGCCGTTCCAGGTCCTGTTTCAAGGAAATGAATCCCGAACACAAAGAATTCGCGAAGGTGATTATCGATTCAAGGTAAAGGAGGAAGCCAAATGAAAAAGTACAGTGTCATAGCCATCATGATCTCGATCTTTCTCCTATTGGCAGGATGCAGCGGTTCATCATCGAGTGCGGAGAAGAAGGACTCGAAGGTGATCAAGATTGGGTATCAAAAGGGGAATACGATCAACATCCTGAAAGAAAGCGGGTTCCTGGAAGAAGCCCTGAAGGAAGAAGGATACAAAGTGGAATGGAAGCTCTTCACCCATGGCGGAACCCTTCTTGAAGGAATCTATTCAAACGCCATCGATTTTGGTCATGCTGCAGATGGGTCGGGGATCTTTGCCCAGGCTTCGGGTAAACCCCTTGTGTATGTAGGGGCGGATGCCCCCAATCCGGAAGGTGTAGGGCTCATGGTCAGGACCGACTCTGGAATCAATTCCATAGAAGAGCTGAAAGGCAAAAAGGTTGGGGTATTGAAGGGTGGAAACCATCACTATCTTGCCATTCTTGCCCTCGAATCCGTCGGACTGACGGCTGACGATGTTCAATGGGTGTACCCGGAAGATGCGGCGCAGGGCCGTTCCCTCATTGAGACGAAACAGGTGGACGCCCTTGCTTCCTATGACCCATTCTTCGCCGGCATCGAAACCGAACTGGACGTGAAGACCCTGACGGAAAATAAGGATTATGATTATCCGAATCGCACATTCTACTACTCTACTCCTGAATTCGCCGAAGACCATCCGGAGCTCGTGGACGTCATCATAAAAGCCATCGACAAATCCGATCAGTGGGCGAACGAAAACAAAGACGAAGTAACGGATCTTCTTTCCAAAGCGCTCGGAATCGATGAGAGCATCATTTCCAAAGCGGTTGAACGCCGAACATACGGTGCCACGGGCATTACACAGGAAATCATCGATGCCCAGCAGAGGCAGGCTGATAAATACTACGAAATCGGCTTGATTCCAAAAGAACTGGATGTATCAAAAGATATGCCGATCAAGTAAGGAAGGATGATAGGTTTGAAGAAGAATAATTGGTTCCATTCCGTCCAGCCGTGGATCATCCCGATCCTTCTCTTGGCCCTATGGGAGCTTGTGTCATCACTTGAAATTGTCTCCCCGTCCCTTTTCCCGTCCCCTGTTGCCGTAGTAGTGAGCGGATGGGAGCTTGCGGTATCGGGAGAACTCTCCACACATATACTCGCAAGCCTGTCGCGTGCGGCCATCGGAATGCTGATCGGCGGTGTGATCGGGTTCGTCCTTGGCATCCTGAATGGACTGTCGGATGTTTCCTTCCGCCTGACGGATACAACCATCCAAATGATCCGGAATATCCCCCATCTTGCCCTGTTGCCCCTGGTGATTGTATGGCTCGGGATCGATGAGAGCGCGAAGATCTTCCTGGTGATCCTTGGGGTGATGTTCCCTGTTTATATCAACACGTATCATGGCATCCGGACCGTGGATCCGAACTTTATCGAGATGGGCAGGATGTATAACCTGAAGGGCTGGCAGTTGTTCAAACATATCCTTTTCCCTTGGGCTCTCCCATCCATCTTTGTAGGCCTCCGCTATGCCCTAGGCGTGATGTGGCTTACATTGATTGTGGCAGAAACCATACCGACGGAGCAGGGGATCGGCTATCTGGCAACGAACGCACGGGAGTTCATGCAGACGGATATTATCATCCTGAGCATCGTCATCTACGCCCTCCTCGGAAAACTGGCCGACATCGTCGCTCAAGTCGGCGAGAAGAAGGCACTGAAGTGGAACGAAAGCTATGTGAAATCATAGAAAGGAGGAAGTCTTATGTCCAATCTGGAAACAAAACGCAACAGCCAGCCGGTCCGGATCGACCTGGTCGGTGCCGGTAAACAATTCGGCGATAAGGAAGTGTTGAAAAACATAGAGCTCACGGTGGAGAAAAATGAATTCGTAGCCATTATCGGAAAGAGCGGTAGCGGAAAGAGTACGCTGCTCCGCCTGGTGGCTGGACTTGAATCATTGTCCGATGGTGAACTGCTTTTCAACGGGAAGCCTGCGGGTGAAGATGCGTCCAAGATCACGATGATGTATCAGGATTCCAGGCTGCTTCCATGGAAGACGGTCATCCAGAACGTCGGTCTCGGCCTGAAAGGGGACTGGAAGGCCAGGGCGGAAAGCGTACTTGAGGCAGTTGGACTCCTGTCCTACAAGGATCAATGGCCATCCAAGCTTTCCGGAGGACAGAAGCAGCGCGTCGCCTTGGCCCGCGCCCTTATCCATGAACCGTCCCTCCTTCTATTGGATGAACCGCTCAGTGCCCTCGACGCCTTCACGAAGCTTGAGATGCAGAACCTCGTGGAGACAATCTGGCAGGGGGTAGGATTCACTGCGCTCCTGGTCACGCATGATGTACGGGAAGCCATCCGCCTCGCAGATCGGATCGTTCTGATCGAGGACGGGCGAATCGCGTTGAATGTTCCGGTCAACGCTGCAAGACCAAGGCAGGTCTCATCACCGGAACTCGTCGCTTTGGAGGAAAGGGTGCTGTATGCCATCATGAAAGAAGCACCGCCCGTACAAGAAAAGAAGTTCAAGACCATCTGAAAAAAAGCCGTCGCTCCCCCAGTGGAGCGGCGGTTTTTGTATATCAAAGCATAAATCCAAAGAAAAATGTATGCCAAATCCGATAAAAGTAAAGGAAACCAATCACAACCTGAGGTAGAATAGAAGAAGATTGATAGAGAAGATGGAGGTAATGAGACATGCTAGGTGCAATTGAAGCTGGCGGTACGAAGTTTGTCTGTGCTGTAGGCGATGAACAGGGAACCATCATCGACAGGGTCCAGATCCCGACGACCCTTCCAGAAGAAACGATTCCGAAGGTCATTGAGTTTTTCAGAAAACATCCCGTCAAGGCGATCGGCATCGGATCATTCGGACCGATTGACGTGAATAGAGAAAGCGCTTCATACGGAAATGTCACATCCACGCCTAAGGTCGGGTGGAAGGACTATCCGTTCGTTCAAGCGATCAAGGAAGCCATTCCCGTTCCGGTCGGATTCAATACGGATGTAAACGCCGCAGCCCTTGGGGAGGCAACATTCGGCGCAGCCAAAGGCCTCGACAGCTGCCTTTATATCACGGTCGGCACGGGTATCGGTGCCGGTGCCGTCGTCCAAGGGAAACTCCTCCAGGGACTTTCCCATCCTGAAATGGGCCATATCCTCATTCGCCGTCATGAAGATGATGCATATGAAGGCAAATGCCCGTATCATAAGGATTGTCTTGAAGGACTGGCAGCAGGTCCGGCCATCGAAGCAAGATGGGGTGTCAAAGGCGACCAGCTCGTGGACAAAGGGGAAGTATGGGAGATGGAAGGCTACTACATCGCCCAGGCCCTCATGCAGTATATCGTCATCATCTCACCGAAGAAGATCATCCTAGGTGGGGGCGTGATGAAGCAGAAGCAAATCTTCCCGATCATCTACAAGCATCTGGAGAAGATGATTAATGGATACGTCGACCTTCCGCCGCTTGAAGACTATATCGTCTCACCAGGTCTTGGGGATAATGCCGGTATTACCGGGTCTCTCATGCTTGCACAGGAAGCGTATGAAGATGAAATCAACAGGGAAACAACACGGGTATAAGTATATGTGGGAGCAGGCTGGTCTTTTGGGATCAGCCTTTTTTTTATATCAATGACAGATATGGGGTTCCTCCCGGTATTGAGGAGGTGGTGATGGAGAAGGTTCCGTTCCTCTGCGCTGCAGGCCCTTGCTTTCCACGGGGAGGAAGTAGAGCCTCCTCATTCTTGCGGGGTCTCGATCATTCCTCATTTCCCGTAGGAGTCAAGTGCCCTCCGCTCCGATCCACTCTGAGGGTTAGAAGAGTTTGATAGAAATTTCAAGTGGATGAGTCTATCATGGCAAGCATCCCTGAGCTAAAGAAATGTGATGTAGATAGGTCCGCTCCTCTGATTTGATCCACCATGTAGGTTGTAGGTTCAATATAGACAACTCGGACAAATCTAACCTATGAATCTAAGTTTCCGTTTCTTTCTCCCCATCAAACAAAAAAGAGTGAAGTGAAGCGGAGGGGGGCCGACTCCCGCGGGAAAAGTGGGCAGGTGAGACCCTGCAGGCGCAGCCGAAGCGGCTCACCGTCCACCCCGCAGGAAAGCGGCCACCCGCAGCGAAACGGAACGGTCTCCGTATAAATAATCCCCATTTAATCAAGATTACAAAAATCCCCGAACACCAAGTAGAAAAATGTAACCCCAATCCACACTAGGGTTTGTAGAAACCTTTGCAATAAACTCTGCTGAGCAAATTTGATTTTCCTGCCTCAATAAATCGAGCGAAGTTAACCTAGGAATCTACTCTTCAATTTTTCCTAACCTATCAAACAAAAAAGAGTGAAGTGAAGCGGAGGGGGGCCGACTCCCGCGGGAAAAGTGGGTAGGTGAGACCCTGCAGGCGCAGCCGAAGCGGCTCACCGTCCACCCCGCAGGAAAGCGGCCATCCGCAGCGAAACGGAACGGTCTCCGTATAAATGATCCCTCATTTAATCAAGATTCCAAAAATCTCCGCACCCCAAGTCGAAAACATTTTTCAGAATTGTAAGCGTTTCTTATTGTGAAAATCCCAATCTTTGTTTATACTGAACTCATATATTTCTAAATAATAAATTAGATTTCCAAATAGGAAATACTAAGAGCGCAGGTGGAAAACAATGAGAAAAATTGAAGTATTGAATGGAATCAAAGAATGCGGCGTCGTCGCCGTCGTGCGGGCAGACAGCAAAGAACAAGCCATCGTCATCTCCGACGCATGCGTCAGCGGAGGAATCAAAGGAATCGAAGTCACTTTCACAGTGGACGGAGCCGCAGAAGTCATCAAAGAACTGAGCTCCATCTACGAAGGAACCGACGTCCTCATCGGCGCAGGAACCGTCCTCGACGCCCAGACCGCTCGGATTGCCATCCTCGCCGGAGCCGATTTCGTCGTAAGCCCAAGCTTCGATGAAGCAACCGCCAAACTATGCAATCTGTATCAGGTGCCCTACATGCCGGGCTGCATGACCATCACTGAAATGAAGACAGCCCTCGAAAGCGGAGTTGACATCATCAAGCTATTCCCGGGAAGTGCTTATGGCCCCGACTTCATCAAAGGCATCAAGGCGCCTCTTCCCCAGGTGAACATCATGCCGACCGGTGGGGTGAGCCTTGGAAATGTAGCAGAGTGGATCAGGAACGGCTGCGTGGCTGTCGGTGTGGGAGGAAGCCTCCTCGAGCCTGCCAAGACCGGTGACTTCGAGAAAATCACGGAGTACGCGAAAGAATATATCCTGAAGGTCAAAGAAGCAAGGGGAGGATCGTATGAAGGTACTCACGTTCGGTGAAATCATGCTTCGATTATCCACCGGTGAAGGGGAGCGGCTGATTCGTGCAGGTTCCCTTCAGATGAACTACGGTGGGGCCGAGGCCAATGTCGCCGTTTCCCTGGCCCACTTCGGGCATGACGTCCACTATGTGAGCAAGATTCCGGCACATCCCATCGGTGAAGCGGTCAAGCATCACCTCCGTTCCCATGGGGTGAGTACGGATTTGATCCTCCAGGGAGGGGATCGTCTCGGCACCTACTATCTGGAATCGGGTGTCGGGGAACGCAGTGCCAAGGTCATCTATGATCGCAAATACTCAAGTTTTTCCCATTTGTCCACAGGCGAAATCGATTGGGATCACACCCTTTACGGCGTCGGCCTCCTCCATGTATCAGGGATCACCCTTGCCCTCTCAGAGGAACTCAGGACAATTACATTGCAAGCGCTTCAAAAAGCAAAAGAACGAGGGATCACGACAAGCTTCGACTTTAACTACCGAGCAAGTCTCTGGAGCCAACGGGAAGCCTCCCTTGCGTATAAGCCACTGCTTCCATATGTGGATATCGCATTCTTCGGGGAACTGGATGCCGTACATCTCCTCGGTTTGGAGAGGAAAGATCCGGCACTTCCTCGCGAAGAGAGACTGCTTCAGTATTACAAGGAAATGGAAAGGGAGTATCCGAATATCCGCCATATGGCGTCGACATTCAGGGATGTCAAGTCCTCCACCGTCAATGACCTGCAGGGTAACTATTATGTTCACGGCATGCTCCATCAATCGAAGCTCCATCACATCGCTCCCATTGTGGATCGTGTCGGCGGGGGAGATGCCTTTGCTGCGGGGATCATTCATGGCATCCTGAAGGGAAATGATCCGGACGGGATTGCCGCCTTTGCCACGGGAGCATCAGCACTGAAACATACCGTACGAGGAGATAGTAGCCTTTTCACCGAAGAAGAGGTCCGTCAGTTTATAGATAGCGGATCCGGCACCATCGTCAGATAGCATCGCAACCTACCATACTATGAAAATGAAGGAGAGATGAGTCATGGAAACACGTTATGCCAACCATCCCGAGGAAATCAAACGCTACAATACCGAGGAACTGCGGAAGCACTTTTTGAAAGAGACCCTGTTTGAAGCCGGTCAGGTTCACCTCACTTATACGCATGTGGATCGCATGATCTTCGGCGGTGTGACACCTGCCGATCAGGAGCTGACAATCAAGCTCGATAAGGAACTTGGAGTGAACTACTTCCTTGAGCGCCGCGAGCTCGGCATCATCAATATCGGCGGCGAAGGAAGCGTCATCCTTGATGGGGAAGAGTATTCCATGATCCGCTATGACGGACTGTACGTCGGGAAAGGGACGGAGCAGGTTCTCTTCCGTTCGAAGGATCCGAAGAATCCGGCAAAGTTCTATATCAATTCAACTCCTGCCCACCACAAATATCCGACGGTGAAGATCGATATCAATGAAATCAAACCGCTTGAAATGGGTGAACAGGGGACCCTCAACGAACGTAAGATCCACCAGTATATCCATCCGAACGTATGCGAGAGCTGCCAGCTCCAAATGGGGCTCACGATGCTGTCACCGGGAAGCGTATGGAACACGATGCCTTGCCACACGCATGAGCGCCGCATGGAAGTGTATTTGTACTTTGATATGGAGCCGGATACAAGGGTGTTCCATTTCATGGGTCAGCCGGATGAGACACGCCACCTTGTGATGAAGAACGAGCAGGCCGCGATTTCGCCGAGCTGGTCGATCCATACGGGTACGGCGACAAGCAACTACACGTTCATCTGGGGCATGTGTGGAGAAAACATCACCTATGACGACATGGACCATATCAAGATGGAAGACTTACGATAAGGGGTGGTTCCATGAACATCGGGATGAGAGCACACGATATCGAGAAGCGTCCGCTACCGGAACTCGTGGAGGAGCTTGGGTACAAGGGGGTAGCCTGCGTGCAGTTCGCCCTGGCGAAATCCCTTGATGTCCCGTCTCACCACGGAGCACTGAGCCCTGGATTCGGAAGGTATGTGAAGAATGCATTCGACGCCCGCGGGATCCAGATCGCCGTCCTCGGATGCTACTTCAATATGATCGACCCCGATCATACGGAGAGGCGAAAAGGAATGGACCGGTTCAAGGAGCATCTTCGCTATGCCCGGGACTTCGGCTGCAGCATCGTAGCGACGGAGACGGGGAACGTCCACTCCAAGATGGGGTATACGACGGATAATTTTCATGAAGCGCCTTTCCAGGATGTGGTGAGGAGCGTCAGGGAAATGGTGGCGGAAGCTGAGAAATTCGGAGTCATCGTCGGGATCGAGGCGGGTGTCAACCATCCGATCCATACGGTGGAGAAGATGAAACGGCTGCTCGATGCGGTCGATTCACATAATCTGCAGGTCGTCTTCGATCCCATGAACCTCATGACACTCGAGAATTATCAAGAGCAGGAGAAGGTGTTCGAAGAAGCGATGGAGGCATTCGGCCACAGGATTGCCATCTTCCACGCGAAGGATTTCAAGGTCGAGGATGGGGTCCTCAGTACGGCTCCGGTCGGGACCGGTTTGATGAATTATGACTGGCTCTTTGGTTGGTTGAAGGCAAACAAGCCCTACATCAATATCATCATGGAAGAAACGGTGGAGCCGTATATCGATGATAGTCTGGCATTTTTAAAGAATAAGTATGAGCAGGCCTAACAGAAAGGAAGAGGGATGAGCATGACAGGATTGTTTTCATTGGAAGGGAAAGTCGCCCTTGTCACGGGTGCGAGCCGTGGACTCGGTCAGGGTATGGCCGTCGGACTGGCGGAAGCAGGAGCCGTCGTCATTGGCGCGGGCGTGAGTGCGATGAGTGAAACGCGCGAGAAGATTGAAGGACTTGGCGGGGTGTTCCATGAAGTGAAGGTCGATCTTTCGGAGAAGGGTGCTGCGTCCAAGCTTGCTGAGGAAGCTCTTGCCAAGGAAGGACGCATCGATATCCTCGTCAATAATTCAGGCATCATCCGACGTGAAGATGCGGAGAATTTCCAGGATGAAGACTGGTTTGACGTCATCAATGTGAACCAGCATGCTGTGTTCCAGCTTTGTCGTGAAGTCGGCAAGCAGATGATCGAGAAGGGGAGCGGGAAGATCATCAATATCGCGTCCATGCTGTCCTTCCAGGGTGGCCTGCGCGTTCCTGCATACACGGCAAGTAAACATGCGGTTGCAGGACTGACGAAGTCATTTGCCAACGAGTGGGGCAAGAAGGGCGTCAATGTGAATGCCATCGCCCCCGGTTACTTCGAGACGGATAACACAGCGCAGCTGCGCGGGAACGCTGAGCGGAGTGCTTCAATCACGTCACGCATTCCTCAGGGGCGCTGGGGTCGTCCCGAGGATCTCAAGGGAGCCGTTGTCTTCCTGGCATCGGATGCATCCAATTACGTGAACGGCCATATCCTCTGTGTCGATGGTGGATGGATGAGCTCATAATAAACAAAAATGAAAAAGCCCAAGAATGGTATCATTCTTGGGCTTTTCTATGCTCTTTATTCGAGATCATTCAGGATATTGTTCCGGCACGTCTCGACTTCTTTGATCAGGTTCTGCAATACTTCGTCTGTGAGGCGATAGGTGGGAACACTGACGCTGATCGCCCCGACGTTCTTGCCGCCCGAGGTCGTGATGGCCGTCCCTACGCAAAATACTTCATTTTCGTGCTCACTATCGTCAAATGCATACCCCTGGGCACGCACCTTTTCAATTTCGTCGAAAAATCCTTCATGAGTGGTGATCGTATTGTCCGTCATCCTCACCATCTCGATGGAATTCAGGTAGCGCCTGATTTCCTCATCGCTCTGATCGGCAAGGATCGCTTTTCCCATGGCAGAGCAGTAGAGCGGGATGTTTTTCCCTACTTTGGAATACAGACAGACGGGGTTTTGACTTTCGATCTTTGCCACATAGACAACATGGATGTGGTCGAGTATCCCAAGGTGGACCGTTTCGTTCGTCCGCGCCTGGAACGCTTCGAGATGGGGCTGGGCAATCTGTTTGATATCGAGCTGACTCAGTGCCTTCAGGGCATATTTGATGATGGATGGCCCGAGGCTGAATCGTTTCAGCTCAGGATCCTTCTGTACATAGCCGATGAGAACCAGCGTATCAAGGATCTTGAGGGCAGTCGAGCTGGTCAGTCCCGTTTCTTTTGCAATGGATTGGAGGGACTGGGGACCATTGCTCGAAGACAGATGATCCAGAATGAGGGACGCCTTGATCAGCACGGTCCCGTAAGGTTTTTGAGTGGTCATGTTTTTCTCTCCTGTACCGCTTTTTATTAAGTATATCGAACAGATTATTGCTATACAAGACAATCGGTTTCCTATTTAGAAATAAAAAATAAATGTTTAATTGTTCAAAAAATTGTTGTAATTCTATCAGGCACAGAATATAATCAGTTTAAGTAAGCGCTTTCCCAAATATACTTACTAGAGTTACACACGGAATCAAGCGGCTTTTTGCCATCTTAAGGTAAAACGCTTACCTAATCTAAACAATGGGGTGTTAGTGTGAGAAAATGGAAGGTCAGTTTGCTTGTAGTTGTATCATTTGTACTTTTGTTCATGACGGCATGTTCAAACTCTGAGAAATCATCTTCGGATAAGAAGAAGCTTCAGTTCTTCGTTTCCGGTGATAACGTCGAAGGTGCTGCGCTTGCGACCATGTCGAAGAAGTATACGGAAGAAACAGGGGTGGAGATCGAAGTCGTGGATGTGCCGTTCAGTGATATGGCGACACGGATCACGAACATGGTACAGGCAGGGAATCCTCCTGCACTGGCACGTACGGCAGAATTCAATCCGATCTGGAGTGATTCACTGGCAGATCTCAGCTCTACACTGAAGGATAAAAACGTAAGGGAAGACCTTGCGATTAAAGATGACGGCAAGATCAAAGCCATTCCAATCGATTTCACGGCAGTCGGTCTCTTCATCAATAAAGACCTGTTTGACAAGGCAGGTGTGAAGTACCCGACATCAGGTGATGATGTGTGGACATGGGATGAATTTGTAAGCGCTTTAAAGACAGTGACTGAAAAAACGGATGCCAAATACGGGATGGTCATGGATCAATCCGAGCACCGTCTGAGCACCTTGCTCTATCAGTTTGGAAGCAAAGGATTCTACGAAGAGAATGGAAAGTACACTACGAATCCTGAAACGAAAAAAGGCCTTGAATATTTCGTGAAGCTGAACGACGACAAAATCATGCCGAAAGCCGTTTGGGCTGCGGGTGAAGATCCATCTTCCATGTTCAAGAGCGGACAGGTGGCAGCGTACTACTCAGGTGTATGGCAAGTAAAAGATTTCGAGAAGAACATCAAGAATTTTGAATGGGCAAGCGTCCAGATGCCTTATGAAACGGTCCGCTCTACAAACTTCGGTGGAAACTACATGGTGAAATTCGAAGGGTCCGGAGTGGAGAAAGAAACACAGAAATTCATCGACTGGCTTTATACGAAAGAAAACTATGAAGAGCTTGCAGGTCTCGGCGGATATCTTCCGGTTGTCCAAGATGCAGAAGTGGACTACGGTGTAGGCGAAGCAGGAACACATGCGTATGAAGTATACAACGAAGAGATCAGCTCTACGGCCAAGGTAGCTGCCAAGTCAAAATCAGAACGCGATACGATGCAATTGACTTCTGAAAAAATTGCCAATAACGTGCTCCGCGACAACATGATCAAGACGTTGAACGGCGAGCAATCCATCGATGACACCATCAAGACGGTGGAGCAAAAGTACACTGATGCGTATGTGAAGTAATATTAAAAACCGGCGAGGGAGTATGGTCCATACTCCCCGCTTCATGAAAAGAGGCTATGAAGATGAATGACTATCAATTCACCGTCCAGCCGGGCGAACCGCTAAACCGCTGGGTCCACACCGATTTAACCATCGCTCCATACCAATCCGAAAAGGCCGTATTCGATCACCCTGTGAACATCACGGAAGAATATGTGCAGATTGTATATCCAGGCAGACAGCAATTCTTGGATCAGCGTCTGAAAGAAGAGGTCCTTCTTCCTGAAACGGATTTTCACCACATCTACTTCCCTTTTGAAAATCCCCGATTAGAGTTTTCGGCTTTCATCCCGACGCCACATCTTCTGAGCGTCTATGGAAGGACATTCATCAAGCCCGACGAAGGTGGTACTTTCCCGTTCACGGTCAGCACGTGCGGAAGCGTCGAGATCTGGGTGAATGGGTCGAAGCAACTGAGCTGGACCCCCTACACAAGGAATCTTGCCTCCCATAAAGACATCACATTAACCCTTGAAGAAGGCTTTAATGAAATCATTCTCTACATGGATGACCTGGCCGAGCGGGATGTGAACTATTTCACCGAGCTCCGATATACGGGGCAGACGGCCCTTGAAGGCTACATACAGGTTCCGGCCAAAGCGGAACAAATCGAACAGGCCGAGCGCCTCCTGACTTCCCTTCACTTTTCAAAAGACATCTACCGTTCGGGACGATTGGAAGTTTATATGAATCGAGAAGAGGCATCCGGCTTCGATGAGCTGTTCGTCAATGTGAACCGCAATCATCTGTTGAATCCCGTGTTCGACAGCAAAGCCGACGACGAACTGGATGCATTTGATTTTTCTTTTAGTGTGAACCTTGGTGAAAGTGGATTTCAGAAGCTCATGAGCGTAGATGAGCTGTCATCGAACGGCCTGCTCCAGTTCGATATCGGAGTGGTGCTCCCTGGTGGAGTGCAGGTGGCGAGGAGGATGGTGGCGTCGATCCTGACGAACGACGACCCGGGACAGTCATTCTCGGATTCGCTTACGGAACGAAAGCAGGAGGTCCTCGAATTCTTCTCTCAAAGCGAGAAGCTCGATCTGAATGCTGGCTTCAGCTTGATCCACCTAAATGGAAAAGTGGATGAACAAGCGAAGCGTCATATCAGGAGCTGCTTTGATGAAATACAGAAAAAAGGCGACTGCGCCGATTTCCGCCTGGCGCCGCTGCTTGGCTTCACCATCCAGTATCAGGACACGATCCCGGCCGACTTTCATGAGGAGCTGAAGGAGCTTGCCGTGAACTTCCGATACTGGATCGATGAGCCGGGGAACGATGTGATGTGGTACTTCAGTGAAAACCATGCCCTGCTGTTCCATGTTTCCCAGTATTTCGCCGGACATCTCTATCCCGACGCAACATTCAGCGTGAGCGGGAGGACAGGGCGCGAGCAGTATGAGAAAGGGAAGGAACGGCTGGAAGAGTGGTTTGAATTGTTCCTGAAGTACGGCTACTCCGAGTGGAACTCGACAACCTATCTTCCGATTGACCTGATCGGATTCTTCAGTCTCTATGAATCGGCACCGGATGAGCATATTCGGAAGCTTGCAAAGAAGGCATTGGATTTCACCTTCAAGATCATTGCCGTAAACCTTCACGGAAAGACGATGAGTACGACTTATGGACGGGTGTATGAGCACGATTTGAAGGCGATGGAGATGGGGGAAACAGCCAATCTGGCCTTCATCACGTGGAAAAAAGGCAAGCTCAACACGGCGATGAGGTGTACGACGCTCTTCTGTCTATCATCCTATGAACCGCCTAAACTAGAAGATTACTTCATCGAGGATGCTTCAAAGGCCCTCGTGACCCAGTACAAACAAGGAATCAAAGAGGTCTACACGTACAACTACAAAACATCGAGCTACTGTATGAGCGCGGCAATCCGCTTCAATTCCTATCAGAAAGGCCATCAGCAGCATGCTATGAATATCGCCCTCGACCAGGACAATACCCAGATATGGATTAACCATCCCGGGGAGGCGGTATATAGCGGTGAGAACCGGCCGAGCTTCTGGGCAGGGAACGGGATCAGCCCGAACATCACCCAGTATAAGCAGTATATGTTCCTCGAGTATCGCCTGAAAGAGCCGTTCCTTCCATATATACATGCGTATCTTCCGTTCTGGAAGCTTGACGAGGTGAGGGAAGAAGGCAACTGGTTGTTTGCGAAGAAGGATGATGCCTATATCGGCCTATATTTCAGCAAAGGATATGAGCTGCAGGAGAAGGGCGCGATTGCACATCGGGAAGCCCGTTCATATGGGGCACATCATCGAGTGATCGCGACGTGTGCTTCAGAAACAGAAGTGGGTTCATTCGAGGTATTCGTGGAAGAACAGGTGAATGCAGCCATTTCGATCGACAGCCATCAATGGTCGTACGCGACGGAAAGGGCCGGAACGCTCCAGGTGATCGATGATCAGCTCTATGTGGACGGGAAGCCGGTAGAATACGATGCAGGCTATGAAGTCGAGGAAGAGCATATAAGCATTCCACAGTTTCAAAAGTAATCACTAACACATCATACTCTGGGACCCGCCTGCATGGCGGCTCCTGGGTGGCATGTGAAGGATTGAGGGGGAAGAACGGTGAGGAGAAAAGATAAAAACCAGAAATGGGCTCTGGCCTTCGTCATTGTCAACATGGTTTTATTCACGGTATTTTTTGCCTGGCCCGGCATACTCGGCGTGTACTATTCGTTCACGGACTACACTGGGATCAGCGCTTCGTTTATCGGACTGGACAACTATATTCAACTGTTCCAGGACAAAAGCTTCTATAAATCCTTGGGAAGGACGATCCTCTATACGGCGGTCGGAGTGCCTCTTCTATATGCATTCTCCCTGCTGATATCGGTCCTCCTGGTGAGCAAGTTCACAAAGGGGAAATCTGTGGCCAAGGTCATCTTCTTCTTCCCATGGTTGATTTCCTCCATCGTGACCGGGGTCATCTTCCGCTGGTTGTTCGGAGAAAGCTTCGGGTTCGTCAACTTTCTCCTTTCACTGATCGGAATGGAGCCGGTGGGCTGGTCCTCTGACGGAAATATGGCGTTCATCCTCGTACTATTCGCCACCGTGTGGATGGGGACGGCGTTCAATATGCTTCTGATGATCTCGGCGCTCGTGAACATCCCGCAATCGTACTATGAAGCAGCCGATATCGACGGTGCAAGCGGCTGGCAGAAGTTCATCCATGTGACGCTCCCAAGCCTGAAGCCGACATCCTTCATGGTCATCCTGCTGTCGGTCATCCATCTGATGAAGGAGTTCCCGATGGTGCAGGCCCTTAATAACGGGGGACCCGGTACGGATAACACATTCCTCGTCCAATATATCTATCAGACAGGATTCGACCAGCGGAATATCGGCTATGCAAGCGCGGTTTCCATGGTACTGTTCGTCATTCTCCTTCTCTTTGCAATCATTAATCTGAAGGTGGAAGAAAGGAGCAAATTATGATGAAGCGATATCGCGGCAGTACGATCCTGATGACGGCGATCATGGCCATACTGGCCATCGCCTACCTGTTCCCGGTCCTGTGGCTTCTGCTCAGTTCATTCAAGCCGGGCAGCGAGCTCTTCAGCTTCCCGCTGAAGCTATTTCCTGAAGAATTCACACTGGATAACTATAAATACGCATGGTCGACCATGGAGTTCACGAAATACGTGCTGAACACCTCCTTCGTCACCATCGTGGCGACCCTTTTGACCATCATGGCGAGTGCTTCCTGCGGGTACGCACTGGCGAAATATAAATACAAGTGGCTCAGCGTCTTCTTCATCTGTATCCTGGCCACGACCATGCTTCCGACGGAGGTTATCATGAATCCGACATTCACGGTCATCCAGAAGGTCGGGCTGTACGATAACCTGTGGGGATTGATCATCCCGTCCATTAACACGGCAACCGGGATCTTCATGTTCAGGCAGTTCTTCATGACGGTACCAGATGATCTCCTCGAAGCGGCACGCATCGACGGAGCGAATGAAGGTAGGATCTTCTTCCGCCTCATGCTCCCGATTGCAAAACCGATCATCATCACGCTCGCCATCTTCTCCTTCCAGTGGAGATGGAATGATTACATCTGGCCGCTTATCGTCATCAGCGATCCAAATAAGTACACCATCCAGGTCGCCATCCGGAGCATCGTCGGAGCGGATAATATCGATTGGGTCCTACTATTATCAGCGTCCGTCATTTCCCTCCTGCCGATGGTGCTGCTCTACGCGATCTTCCAGCGCTACATCATGGATACGGGGGCCAGTTCCGGTTTGAAAGATTAATGGGAAGGGATAGGAGATTTCCTATCTGTTAGCGAATGTAGTAAAGAATACGGCGTTACGAAAAGATGCTATGCGAGGTGGAAACTATGACACTACGGATAAAGGAAGTCCAGGAAACGGTCCATAAAGTGACCGGGCAGCTATTGGATCTGAAAAGACCCGAGAATGAATCGGAGCTTGAGGGGATCGGCGATGGAGCCAAAATCGGTTATTTCCCCAGGGACTTCGGGATGGAAGAATGGGATTGGCCGCAAGGAGTCGGGCTGTTCGGCCTGAAGAGCCTGTCTGGTCAAGACGGTTTTCCAGATTATCACACGTTTTTGAAAGAGTGGGCAGAAGATCAAAGGGAAAGGGGTCTTCCTCTCAAGAACATCAACACCACAGCCCCGCTCCTTACCCTCATGGATGTGGAGGGGACAGAGCAGCTTGCCCTTGAGTGGGCGGACTGGATCATGGAAAAGGCACCCCGTACCGAACGTGGATGTCTCCAACACGTCACCAGCGGTGCCACCAAGAATGATCTGACGATGAATGACGGTCAGGTCTGGATCGATACGCTCTTCATGGTTGTCCTTTTCCTCGGAAAGATGGGGGTCAGGTATGACCGCAAAGAATGGAAGGAAGAAGCGGTCCGCCAGTTCCTCCTTCATATAGAGCTCCTCTTCAGTGAAGAGGATGGTCTCTTCTATCACGGCTTCAATTTCAACGGTCATCACCGGTTCAGTGAAGCCTTCTGGTGCCGGGGGAATAGTTGGTTCACTTTGGCAGCACCCGAGTTTCTTGCTATGATGGAAGGACAGCTGGATGACGGAACGTACAACACCATTCTCAACACCTATAAGGCCCAGGTCGACACGCTTGTGGAGCTTCAGGCACAGGACGGCCTCTGGCATACGTTGCTTGATGACGAGGATTCCTACACGGAAGTATCGGGATCTTCTTCCATCGCGGCGGGCATCCTGAAGGGCATCCGCTATGGATTGCTGGATGGATCCTATCTGGATGTATGCAGGAGAGCGGTTGATTCCATCCTACAGGAAGTCGACGATGACGGCACCGTACTCAAGGTATCGGCGGGAACGGCAATCGGGGCCTCCAAAGAGGACTATAAGAATATCATCATTGCTCCCACAGCTTACGGGCAGGCCTTGGCGATTGTACTATTTTCTGAAGTTCTTCAGCATGAAAAATTAGTAGCCTGATACAGTAGGAAATAGACATCGGAGTGGGCCCTGAAAGAGGAGTTAACTATGAAAACAACAATCTATGATGTGGCAAAGGAAGCGGGCGTATCCATTGCCACGGTATCGAAAGTCATCAATAATACAGGGCGGATCAGTGAGAAGACCCGCAAGAAGGTAACGAAGATCATGGGGGATCTCGAATATCAGCCGAGCAGCGTGGCTGCAGCCCTCACGGGAAAACGGACGTTCACCATCGGCGTCCTCGTACCCGATATCGCAAACCCCTTCTTTGCAGAAATCGCTCGCGCCCTCGAGAACAACGCCAGGAAAAGTGGCTATACAATCATCCTCTGCAGCACGGATTATCAGAAAGAGCGGGAGCAGGATTATTTCGATCTGCTCATGAAGAAGCAGGTGGATGGGATGATTATAGCCACCGAACCGAAGGAGCTTCAGAAGTTCAAGAATCTGGAGAGCCGCGGTATCCCCTATATCATGTTCTCCTTTGATCACTTGGAGCTCGACTCCCATGTGGTGACGACGGATGACGTGAAGGGTGGCTACCTTGCCGGGAGATACCTTCTGGACCACGGTCACCGTCATGCAGCCGTCATCACGGAGCTACAGCGTGCGAGTGGAAAGCTCAGGCTTGAAGGGTTCAAGAGGGCATTGGGAGCCGCAGGGATCGAGCTCGAATCCGATTCCGTGATCAACTCCAAGTCCACTTTCGAGGATGCGAAAAAAGCGGCAAGGAAGATCCTGAAGAAAGAAAACAGGCCATCAGCTGTTTTTGCCTCGACCGATCTGATTGCGGCCATTTTCATCAATGAAGCGCGGAAAGCAGGCGTATCGATACCAGACGAGATGTCGATCATCGGCTTCGATAACACGATCTATGCGGAAATCGCCGATCCGGGTTTGACGACGATCGCCCAGCCGATTCCAGAGCTTGCTTCCTATGCAATCGAGCAATTGATGAAATCCATCAAGGACCCCGACAGTCCCGCCCATCGAATCACACTGGCTCCCCATCTAGTCGAGAGGGATTCAGTAAAGACACTAGAGAACCATGAAGCTGACTGAATAAGTCAGCTTTCATTTAAAGGAAAAGGGAAAGCGCTTAACTTAAAAGGCATACAGATAGGGAAAAGGGAGGAAGACAGAATGGTAATGACAGTGGGAATTATAGGTGCAGGCAGGATCGGAAAGATCCATGTAGAGAACTTGAGGAAGCTGAGGAATGTGAAAGTGAAGAGCGTGTCAGATGTTCAGGTGTCACACCTGCAGGACTGGGCGAAGGAGACGGGGATCGAGCATCTGACAACGGATTACCGGGAGCTCCTTGCCGATCCGGCCATCTCTGTGATTTTCATCTGTTCCCCGACGAATACCCATGCCGACCTCATACGCGAGGCAGCAGAAGCAGGGAAGCATATCTTCTGCGAAAAGCCGGTCAGCTTCACCGTTGAAGAAACCGAAGCGGCACTGGCAGCAGTAAAAAGGGCGGGTGTGAAGCTCCAGGTCGGATTCAACCGCCGCTTTGATGCCAACTTCCAAAAGGTGCGGGAGCTTGTAAGCGAAGGGAAAGTCGGGACTCCGAATATCCTCCGTATCACATCAAGGGATCCGGAGCCGCCGAACACTGCATATATCCGTACTTCAGGCGGCTTGTTCATGGATATGACCATCCATGATTTCGATATGGCCCGGTACATCATGGGGAGCGAAGTAGTCGAAGTCCATGCCCACGGTGCCGTCCTTGTGGATCCTGCCATCGGGGAAGCAGGAGATATCGATACGGCCATCGTCTCCCTGAAGTTTGCCAATGGTGCCCTAGGGGTCATTGAGAACAGCCGCCGAGCTGCTTACGGATATGATCAGCGCCTTGAGATCTTCGGAGATAAAGGAGCCGCCCAGGCTGAAAATGTAAGGGCTAACACGGTCAAACTCGCAACGGAAGATTATGTGACGACGGAAAAACCGCTCTACTTCTTCCTTGAGCGTTACACCCAAGCCTATGTGGAAGAAGTGATCCAGTTCATCCAGGCCATCGAGAATGACGCGCCGGTGTCATGCTCTGGATTTGACGGGCTGCAGGCCGAACGGATCGCCAAAGCGGCCAGAACCTCCCTTGAAACGGGCGTACCGGTCAAACTGACCCACGAAACGGTCAAAAGGAGTGAGATCGTATGAACCCACTATCGTTTCATGAAGACCGTCCCTTCGACCTGATCGCCGTCGGCCGACTGTGCATCGATCTGAATGCGAATGAAACGAACCGTCCGATGGAAGAAACGAGCACCTTCACGAAATACGTCGGGGGTTCACCTGCCAATATCGCCATCGGCTCTGCGCGACTCGGCATGAAGACCGGCTTCATCGGAAAGGTATCCGACGACCAGATGGGCAGGTTCATCACCGGATACCTTGAGCGGAATGGGATCGATACAGAAGGGGTGAAGATCGACAGGACCGGAGCCGTGACGGGACTTGCCTTTACAGAGATCAAAAGTCCGGAAGACTGCAGCATCCTGATGTACAGGGACAATGTGGCCGACCTGCTCCTTCATCCGTCCGAGGTGAGTGAAGCGTATATCAGGAAGTCCAAGGCCCTGCTCATCTCTGGAACGGCCCTTGCCCAAAGTCCGTCCCGTGAAGCAGTATTCCTTGCCCTGGAGTATGCGGTGAAGCATGATGTCACCGTGTTCTTCGATCTCGATTACCGGCCTTACACATGGAAGGATGAAGCAGAAACGGCGGTCTATTATAACCTGGCTGCCGAGAAATGCGATTGCATCATCGGGACGCGTGAAGAATTCGACATGATGGAGAGGCTCCTGAACCGCACCGAATCAGATGATCACTACACGGCGACACGCTGGTTCTCCCATCGTGCGGACATCGTCGTCATCAAGCACGGAGGGGCGGGATCGATCGCCTATACGAAAGACGGGGGTTCACATCGCAGTGGAATCTTCCGGACGAATGTACTGAAGACATTCGGAGCGGGAGATTCTTACGCCTCCGCCTTCATCCACGGCCTGATGAAAGGAACGGATGTATCAGAAGCCATGAAGCGTGGAAGTGCATCGGCCTCGATCGTCATCTCCAGGCACAGCTGCTCCGACGCCATGCCGACAGAAGAAGAGCTTCTTGAACATATGGATTCAGCTCTATACGAAACAATCTAATACAAGATGGAAAGGGAGAGGTAGCATGACAGTGACAACCGTACGTACAGTGAAGAACTATATCGGAGGAAAGTGGATCGAATCAGCATCGGAGAATACAGAAATCGTCTATAATCCTGCCACCGGTGAAGAAATCGCCATCGTAAAGCTCAGCACGCGGGAAGAAGTGAACGAAGCGGTCGAAGTGGCTCATGAAGCGTTCAAATCATGGTCCCAGGTGCCGGTGCCAAAACGCGGGCGCATCCTGTTCAAGTATCAGCAGCTTCTTGTCGAGCATTGGGATGAACTGGCGAAACTCGTCACGGTCGAGAACGGTAAGAGCTTCGCCGAAGCGCACGGGGAAGTCCTCCGCGGCATCGAATGCGTCGAATTTGCAGCAGGGATCCCGAACCTCATGATGGGCAAGCAGCTGCCTGACATCGCCGCCGGTCTGGAATCAGGCATGTACCGGTACCCGATCGGGGTCGTGGGCGGGATCACCCCGTTCAACTTCCCGATGATGGTTCCTTGCTGGATGTTCCCCCTTGCCATCGCCTGCGGGAATACATTTGTTCTCAAGCCTTCCGAACGGACCCCGCTTCTCGCGGCCAGACTTGCAGAGTTGTTCGAGGAAGCCGGTCTGCCGAGCGGCGTGTTGAATATTGTCAACGGTGCCCATGATGTGGTCAACGGTTTGATCGAAGAGAAGAAGGTGAAGGCAATCTCCTTTGTCGGCTCCCAGCCGGTCGCGGAACTCGTCTATAAAAAAGGAACAGAGAATCTGAAGCGTGTGCAGGCACTGTCAGGAGCGAAGAATCACTCCATCGTCCTGAAGGATGCGAACCTGGATGTTGCTGTATCCCAGATCACGGGAGCTGCTTTCGGTTCTGCCGGTGAGCGCTGCATGGCGGCCGCCGTCGTCGCCGTCGAGGAAAGCATCGCCGACGCGTTCATCGAGAAGCTGAAGCAGGCTGCAGATGACATTACCATCGGGAATGGTCTGGAAGAAGGCGTATTCCTCGGTCCGGTCATCCGCCAGAACCACAAGGAACGCACATTGAGCTATATCGATTCTGGTATCTCACAAGGTGCGACCCTACTCCGTGACGGCAGGAAGGACAAAGCGACGGAAGGGGAAGGATACTTCCTCGGACCGACGATCTTTGATCATGTGACGCAGGAAATGAAGATCTGGCAGGATGAAATCTTTGCCCCGGTCCTTTCCGTCGTCAGGGTGAAGGACCTTACAGATGCCATCGACCTGGCCAATGCCTCGGCATTCGCGAACGGTGCGTGCATCTATACGGATAGTGCCTCAGCCATCCGCCAGTTCAGGGAAACGATGGATTCAGGCATGCTCGGCGTCAATATCGGAGTGCCGGCACCAATGGCGTTCTTCCCGTTCTCCGGCTACAAGGATTCTTTCTACGGGGACCTTCATGCGAATGGAAGCGACGGCGTTGAATTCTATACAAGGAAGAAGATGGTCACGGCCCGTTACGTCAAATAATGGACGGGAGCGGCATGCGCCGCTTCCTTTTTATCATATAGAGTGAATAACACAAGGAGGGAATCAGTATGGAAACAATCCGACTAACCACTGCACAGGCCCTAGTGAAGTTCCTGAATGCCCAGTATGTCGAGTTCGACGGCAGGAAAGAGCGATTCGTCAAAGGAGTCTTCACCATCTTCGGACATGGGAATGTCCTTGGCCTCGGGCAGGCACTTGAAGAGGACCCGGGTGAACTTGAGGTGTACCAAGGCAGGAACGAGCAAGGGATGGGCCACGCAGCCATGGCTTTCGCCAAGCAATCGAAACGGAAGCAGATCATGGCCTGTACCGCCTCGGTTGGTCCCGGTTCTGCCAATATGATCACATCTGCCGCTACGGCAACGGCCAATCAGATCCCGGTCCTGTACCTGCCGGGAGACGTCTTCGCCTCCCGACAGCCCGATCCCGTCCTCCAGCAGATCGAGCAGACCCATGATCTTTCCATTTCGACCAATGACGCGTTCCGCCCTGTCAGCAAGTATTGGGACCGTGTGAGCAGACCCGAGCAGCTCATGCAAGCGATGCTGAACGCCATGCGCGTCCTCACCAACCCTGCAGACACGGGAGCCGTCACGATATCCCTGCCCCAGGATGTACAGGGGGAAGCGTGGGATTATCCGCAATCATTCTTCCAAAAACGAGTTCATCGCATCGAGCGTCGCATGCCTTCCATTGAGAGCGTAGCGGATGCCGTGGAATTGATCCGTTCCAAAAAGAGACCGTTCATGATCCTCGGAGGAGGCGTCCGCTACTCTGAAGCTTCCGGGACGTTCCTACGTTTCGCAGAAGCGTTCGGGATCCCCTTCGGTGAAACCCAGGCAGGGAAGAGCGGGGTTCCGGGCACTCACATCCTGAATCTTGGAGGGGTGGGCGTGACCGGCAATGTGGCCGCCAACCTCCTCGCATCAAAGGCCGACCTGATCATCGGGGTAGGTACACGATTCACGGATTTCACCACGGGATCCAAGGGATTATTCCAGGAAGCAGACGTCCTCACGATCAACATCTCGGATTTCCATGCCGGTAAACTTGATGCCGTGAAGGTGGTCGCAGATGCGAAAACGGGTCTCGAAGCGATCGCTTCGGAACTGGGAGATTATCAATCTTCCTATCAGGGAGAATTGGAAGAAGCGCGTGAGCAGTGGGAAGCAGAACTTCATCGTCTTCATCATATCGAAATTGGTGACTCGTTCACACCTGAGATTGCCGGACAGCTTGATGAGGAACTCCCTCATTATAAGGAAGCATTGAACACCAATCTTGCACAAACAACGGTCATCGGCCACGTCAATCGGTTGATCGGCCAGGATGCCGTAATCGTAGGGGCAGCAGGAAGCCTACCTGGTGACCTGCAGCGCATGTGGGTGTCGAAGGAGCAAGACACATACCACATGGAATACGGCTATTCCTGCATGGGGTATGAAATCGCCGGTGCCCTGGGCGTGAAGCTTGCCGAGCCTGGTCGTGAAGTGTATGCACTGGCCGGTGACGGGAGCTACCTCATGCTTCATACGGAATTAATCACAAGCCTGCAGGAACGCAAGAAGATCAATATCCTCCTCTTTGATAATGCCGGATTCGGCTGCATCAATAATCTGCAGATGGACAACGGGATGGGAAGCTTCGCCACTGAGTTCCGCCATCGCAATCAGGCAAGCGGCCGCATGGATGGTCCCGTCATGACCATCGATTATGCAAAGGTCGCTGAAGGGTACGGTGCCAAAACCTATTCCGTCCGCACCCTTGAAGAGCTGGAGGAGGCGATCAAGGATGCCAAGGATCAGCCGGTGAGCACGCTCATCGACATCAAAGTCCTGCCGAAGACCATGACCCATGGCTATGATTCCTGGTGGAACATAGGGATTGCCGAAGTATCGGAAAAACAAAGCATTCGTGAAGCGTATGACCGGAATAAGGCCAAACGTCAAACGGCGCGTCAGTATTGATGGGAGGAAAAGGGATGTTTAACGGAAGAGAAATCAAGCTGGCCATCGCCCCGATCGGATGGACCAACGATGATATGCCGGAGCTCGGCGGCGAGGTAACCTTTGAGCAGTGCATCAGTGAAATGGCCCTGGCCGGATTCCAGGGAAGCGAAGTAGGGAATAAATACCCCCGTGATCCCGATCAGCTGAGGAAGGCCCTTGACCTCAGGGGGCTATCCATTGCAAGCGCATGGTTCAGCGCGCATCTGACTACGGATGGGTATGAGCGCACCGCCTTTGAATTCACTGCCCATCGTGATTTCCTTCATGAAATGGGGGCAAAGGTCATCGTCGTCAGCGAGCAGGGGAAAAGCATCCAAGGACAGATGGATATACCCCTATTCGAACATAAGCCAGTCTTTACCGAAGAAGAATGGACCCTCCTCACTGACGGGCTCAACCGACTGGGAGGGCTTGCAGCCGAAAAAGGGATGAAGCTCGTTTATCACCACCATATGGGAACAGGTGTCCAGACAACAGAAGAAATCAGAAGGCTCATGGAAGGGACCGATCCCGACAAGGTGTCCCTTTTGTATGATACTGGTCACCTCGTGTTTTCAGGAGAAGATCCCCTTGTGATCCTTGAAGACTATATGGACCGGATCCATCATGTCCACCTGAAGGATGTCCGGGCGGAAGTCGTCGAGAGGGTAAAGCGGGAGAAATGGAGCTTCCTGCAGGCCGTGAAGGCAGGAGCATTCACCGTCCCCGGCGATGGAAGCATCGACTTCCACCCTGTCTTCGAATCGATTGCTGAAGGCGCGTATGAAGGCTGGTTCGTCGTGGAAGCAGAGCAGGACCCGGCCATCGCCAACCCCTTAGAGTATGCCATCAAAGCCAGGGGCTATATCAGGGAAACGGCAGGCATCTAGAACAGAAGGAGGAGAATCACCATGTATGAAAAGCTCGGAGAATTGAAGCAAGGCTACAATACCGTCACGGATATGGACTCCAAGCATCCGGATATGCTGCAGGATATCGGAGTGTACCGGCTGAGTGCCGGAGACAGGGAAACGCTGCATGACTCAGGGAAGGAAACCGCCGTGCTCCTCATGGAAGGATCCGTCACCCTGGAGTGGAACGGCCACGTTCAGGACATCAGCCGGGGAAGTGTGTTCGATGAAGATCCGTGGTGCCTCCACGTCCCGAAAGGAATCCAGGTCATCGTGACCGCCAAGGGGGAGAGCGAAGTGCTGGTGCAGAAGACCGATAACGCTGCCGACTTTGCACCGAAGTTCTATACGCCAGAGGATTGCTCGAGCACGGTGGCGGGAGAAGGCGTATGGAACGGGACCGCCGAGCGCGTGATCCGCACCATCTTCGATCACGATAACGCTCCCTACTCGAATCTCGTGATCGGCGAAGTGATTTCCTATCCGGGGAGATGGTCGAGCTACCCCCCTCATCATCACGATCAGCCCGAGGTTTACTACTACAAGTTTGACCGCCCCCAAGGATTCGGCTGCGCCATGGTCGGACCCGACGCCCATCGTGTCGAGCACAACAGCTATATCACCATCCCCGGCAGCCTGGACCATCCCCAGGCGACGGCACCGGGTTACGCCATGTACTTCTGCTGGATGATCCGTCACCTCGACGACAATCCGTGGACGGAACGGATCATGGAAGAGGAGCATACGTGGCTCTTGGAAGACAATGCAAAGATCTGGCCGGACCGATAAATTGCTCTATATAAAAATTGTATAATCTTGTAAAATAGGACTATATCCGATTCATGGATGCAGTCCTATTTTTCTGGCTGTCGAGGTGGGAAAATGATTGATAGGAGATGAGGAGAAGATGAATAGAGTGATTCTGCTTGCTTGCACACTGCTTCTATTCTTTATTTTGACCGCTTTTGAGTCTGAAAGAGAAGGAGAGTCCATCAAGCAATATGCCGAGGATCATGCCGTCCAAGACGTGCTGGATACCGTAAGATCGGAGGAACATGCCGATTATCACTTTTCCACCAGCGAAGACATCCGAGTAGGCCTGTTCCAGCCATCATGGAGTTACGGGGAGGCATTCATTGATCAAGAGAGTGATGCCCTTGAACAAACAGATGAATGGTATGCTGTTGTTTACCAGGACGACAAGCCTGTGAACGTCATGGCCGCTGCAAAGAACGAGAACGGGAAGTACGCATTCATGGGTATCGGATTCGGTCAAGATCTTGCCGTTGCCCTGGACACAGCAGGGCACAAGACAGGAAAACTGGTATACGAGTTTCCTGACGATGCCTGGTTCATGATTGACGAAGACAGCGTATATGGTCTCAATCAGCCCGCGAAGTCCCTCATAGGAAAAGAGGATTGGAGTCTCACCAGATACATGGAATATGTTCATGAGCGATACAGTGATCTCGAAGTGATTATGGAGGATGGACAGAATGCCGCTACGGGCGGGGCCGGAGCGCTTCCAGAACAAGAGGGATCGGAACGTTCCGGTCTCGTATATGTCGGACTGGGCATCCTGATCATGGCGAGAGTCGTGATGATGTATAGAATGATGAGGAAAAGAACCTCTGAATCTTATAAGTCTAATGAAGAACGTTGAATCTGGAGGGAGCATATGACAACCCAATGGCAAGAAATCACCATCATCAGCGGAGAGGAAATCGATCTCCATCTCGTAAAAACTGTACCAGGCAACCCGGCGAAGAATTGGGTACCGGCCTATCACTTCAACATGGCTCTGAAGGGTTCCGCCACGCCGATCGGGGTCATCGATCTTCGCATCGGCCATAACGAGAACCTCTACTATGGAGGGCATATCGGCTATGCCGTCCATTCTGAGCACCGTGGCCACCACTATGCAGGGAAGGCGGTGCTCCTGTTGAAGGAACTTGCACTCGCCCACGGTATGGAAAGGATGACGATCACCTGCAATCCCGATAACATCCCGTCCAGGAAGACGTGTGAATATGTGGGAGCGGAGCTGAAGGGAAGCGTAGCCGTCCCTCCCCATAATGATCTGTACCAGCGCGGGGAAAAGGAAAAATGCATCTATGAGTTAGTTTGGTAGAATAATAGGCAATCAATTCGTTCAAACGTTTGTTTAATTTCAATTGTAGGGAGAGCATGCATTATGAAGAAAACCGTCATCTTTGATATGGACGGAACATTATTCCAGACAAATAAAATCCTCGAGGCGTCCCTCGTGGATACGTTCGATCATCTGACCCGTGCCGGCAAATGGCAAGGGGCCGTTCCTTTGAAGGAGTATCAGAATATCATGGGAGTCCCCCTCCCGAAAGTATGGGAGACGTTGATGCCCGATCATTCAGAAGGGGATCGCCTTGAAACGGATCGGTACTTCCTTGAGAGCCTGATCGCTAACATCCACGGGGGAAAAGGCGCGCTCTATCAAAACGTGACCGAGCTTTTTGAACGATTGGGCGCAGAGGGCTGTCTCATCTACATAGGCAGTAATGGGTTGAAGAGGTATTTGGCCGCCATCGTTGACCACTATAAGCTCGACCGTTGGGTTGCAGGAGTCTTCAGCATCGAGGAGATCGACTCCCTGAATAAATCCGACCTTGTCGGAGCCATCCTGGCAGAAGCGGGGGATGGACCTGCCGTGATGGTCGGGGACCGCCTGTCCGATTTCAACGCAGGGCGCGATAACAACATCCCGTCCATCGGCTGCCGGTTTGACTTTGCCCGGGAGGAAGAACTGGCATGTGCCGACTATGTCATCGATGATCTGTTGGATGTAGTGGAGATCATGAACAAGGCTGAATATGTAACGGAGTGATAGAAGGATCCTGATTCTGAATGAATCGGGATCTTTTTTTGTTTATCCGACATCCCCCTGACACATTCGCTCCCTACAATACAACTATAGACCAAGCGAAAGGAGGAACGAATATGAGTCAAATCGGAAGAAAAGAACTGAAATTCGCCATTTCCATCCCGGAATATTACATCCTGATCAATAAGCTCAAGTGGCTGATGACGAGGGACAAGAATGCGGGACGGGACGGTAAGTACCATATACGAAGTGCTTATTTCGATAATATAGACGACCGGATCCTGACGGAGAAGAAGGAAGGCTACCTGAACCGTGATAAGTACCGGGTGAGGATCTACAACCTCTCCGCATCCGTGATCCACCTTGAGCGGAAGAGTAAGCGGAACAATCAGACGTTCAAAACAAAATGCCCGCTGACGAGGAAGGAATATGAAGCCATCCGCCGGGGAGAAACGGAGTGGATGGAGGACGACGTGAGACCCCTCATACGCGATCTGTATGGGGAGATGACAAGACGGCTGATCAAGCCGGTGGCGGTCGTCGACTATGAGCGTGAAGCCTTCACCTATCCGTATGGAAACGTCAGGATCACCTTTGATCAGAACATCCGCACGAGCCTGAGGAATACGGCGATGTTCGACCGGAACCTGCCCATGGTACCGGTCATGGAAGAGCCCCTCATCATCCTTGAGGTGAAGTTCGATGAATATCTTCCGGATATGATCAAATATGCCCTCCAGGCAGTGGATACAAGAACGGAAGCCTACTCGAAGTATCAGCTCAGCAGGATGTTCGGATAAACCAAAAATAGAATAAGAAAGATGAGGTACACAAACGTGAATGAACAAATCAATTTCAGTGATATTTTTAAATCCAGTTTCATCGAGAAGACGACGTCGTTCAGTCTGACCGACTCCATCATCGGTCTCGTCGTAGCTTTCTTGATCGGCCTTTTCATCTATGTTGTTTATAAGAAGACATTCAATGGGGTCATCTATTCCCATTCTTTCAATATTTCCTTGCTCATCATGACGATGGCGACGGCCCTTGTGATCATGGGGATCTCGAATAACGTCCTCTTGTCCCTAGGTATGGTCGGTGCCCTATCCATCGTCCGGTTCAGGACACCGATCAAGGATCCCATGGATCTGGTCTACATCTTCTGGTCCATCGTGTCGGGAATCCTTTGCGGAGCAGGGTTCATCCCTCTTGTTGTCATCGGTTCTGTCCTGATCGGGATCGTGCTCCTTGTATTTGTGAACAAAATGACAGTTGAAAACCCGTTCCTGCTGATTGTGAAGGCAGGCGGTGGAAGCAGCAGTGAAGCAATCGAAGCAGAACTCAAAAAGCTGACGTCACGCTATCAGTTGAAATCTCAATCCTTCATGGGAAGCGACGAAATGGAAACGACGTATGAAGTCCGCATGAAAACAGGCGAATCGGCCATGCTTGCTGAACTGAAGGCATTGCCGGGAATCAAATCCGCCGTCATGGTGAGCTATGATGGAAACTTCACTGCATAGGAGGTGGAGGGAATGATCGGGAAAAAGATGGTGACTGTGGTCTTTGCCCTCCTCATGCTTACCTTCGTGGCCAGTGTATATGTCCTTCCTGCCGTCGGACTCGAGGAGAAGGATACGTCCACCTCCTATAAACAGACAGTCTTTAATGAAAGCAAGGTGGGGCGCGTCGATATCGAAATCGATGAAAACGACTGGGATGATCTTGTGGAAAACGCAACCAAGGAGGAATATAAGCGGGCGACCGTGACCGTCAACGGCAAAAAGGTGAGTGATGTGGCCATCAGGGCGAAGGGGAATTCTTCCCTGACGTCCGTTGCCAATAGTGACTCGGACCGGTACAGCCTGAAGATCGATTTCGATCATTATGACAGCTCGCAAAGCCTGTATGGCCTCAAGAAATTGAATTTGAACAATAACTATAGTGACTCGACGCAGATGAGGGAATTTGTTTCCTATGAAATGATGGAAGAGATGGGGATCGCAACGCCTGCCCACTCTTATATGTACGTGACCATCAACGGTGAAGACTACGGGCTTCTCCTTGGAGTCGAACAGGTGGATGAAACATTCCTCGCAAGCGAGTTCGAATCCAATGACGGGTTCCTGTTCAAGCCGGATGGGGTCGGTTCCGATCTTCAATGGATCAGTGATGATCTAGACGATTACACGGGTATCGAGCTGAAAACGAACGAGTCCAACAAAAATAAGTCGACCTTCACCGATATGCTTGATGCCATCAACAACGGCGGTGACCTTGAGGAGTATCTCGATGTTGATGAAATGCTCCGCTATTTTGCCGTCAATACAGCGCTCGTCAACCTTGATAGCTATCAGGGCCAGATGAAGCACAACTATTATCTCTATGAAGAGGATGGGACATTCTCCATCATCCCTTGGGATTATAATATGTCCTTCGGAGGCTTCGGCGTCGGAATGGGCGGAAGAGGCAATGAGGGAGAGAACGACCTAGCGGATGGGGAACAGGCTGAAGAGCCTGGCAACCAAGCTGCCGATCAGAACGGTGCTCCTCAAGGGAAAGATGGGAACGACAAGCGAGGCATAGGTGGGGGGATGATGACGAGTCAGCTCATCACCGACTCTGCCATCGACTTCAGTGTGAGCGAACCCGTTGCCAATACGACTCTTGAAGAACGTCCACTGCTCAATGCCCTCCTTTCCAACTCAGAGTACAAGGAGAAATACGAAGAGTACTTGAAGACATTTGCCGAGGAGATCTTCACAGAGGAACGCGTATCCGAGATCACGAACAATTTGGCGACGATCCTCACCACTTATGTCGAGAGCGACCCGACCAAATTCTTCACAACGGATGAATTCTTGAAAGGCTTTTCCGGCGACGAAAGCCTGGCAGAATTCACAAAGCTGAGATCCGAGTCGATCCTTGAGCAACTTTCCGGCGAACGGACGGTTGAAAGCCAGGCGGGATCCAGCAGTCAGGGGCAAGGAGCTCCGAATGGCGGGCAGGTTAATCGAGAAGCAGGAAATCAGCAGGATGCGAACCAAGAGAATCCCGCGGCAGATGACAATGCCCCCCAAAATGGAGCGCCGGCAGGAAATGAACAGGACGGTGCGCAGGCTCCTCCGGCCCAAGGGGGGCAAAATGGTGCTCCTCCTGATGCAGGGAACGAGCCACCTGAAGGGTTCGATCCCGCCGATAAACCTGATGGATTCAACCCCGGGGATGGTCCCGGGGGAGGAGGACCACAAGGGAACGGAGCACAGGAAGAAGCCGTTGATTCGACGGCGGCCCTCACAGTGAGCGGAGTCTCCGTAGCCGTTCTACTGCTTGGCCTCGGTGTAGCATGGCGTTTTAGAAGAAGACGCGGCTTCCGTTGAGTCCATGACAAGCAATATCCTTTACCGCCTCGTCCGAAACCCGTATAATTAAAAGAATAAACTATTCGCGATGACACCTATACTAAGTAACCGGATAGCCCTCTGCGGCTCTGGTTACTTTTTTGTTAGGGTGGGTACGATAAAAATGGATTATAATCGCAGGACGAGTAAAGGGTTTGATGACAATGAGACAACTACATCGACAACATATATGGCTTGGACGCTTCCTCGCTTCCGATCCCGGGAGGAAAAGGCTGCAGCAGGCAGGCAAGACAACGCTGAGCCTCATGACTTCGGTATTTATCACATTATTCCTATTGAAAATGAATGAGTATCCGTCCATTACACCTGCCATCGTTTCAGGGATGGTGGGGATGTTCGGTGTCCTGATCGTCTTGGATGATACGGACCGGAAGAAGAAAGTGACGCTGCTGTGCATCGCCGTTTCAGTGGCAGGGGGGATCACCGTCGGTTCCCTGTTAAGCCATCATCCGTATGCCGTCAACATTTTCCTCGTGGCGGCCATGTTCAGCGCCTTTTATTTCTCCCGCTTCGCCGTCCGCTATTTTTCCATCGGGATGGCCTCTTTCATGTCGATCTACTTTTCATCCGTTCTGAAGCTCGACGCATCTCATCTGCTATGGTTCTATATCGGAATCGGGATCGGGGCGCTCAGTGCCTACATGTATCAGTTCCTTCTATTCAAAAGTTCTTCCTACGTATTGAAAAGGAGCCTGATTTCGTTCCATATCCAGTCGAATCTGACATTCACCATCCTGTTGAAGGCAATGGAAGATCCAAAAATCAGTGAGAAGAGGAAGAAAAGTCTCGATCGAAACGTTCGTAAATTGAATGAGTATGCGCGGACGCTGTCGGGTGATATCAATGAAAGTGATCTCAAGGAGCTGTACCCGGGAATTGATGTTTCTGAACTCAGGCTCTACGTCTTTGACGCGGAAATGCTGATCCAGACCCTATCGGATTCATTGAAGAAGCTGAAGGAGCTGAAGGCGTTCGAGCAGGACGAGATCCGCCAGCTATTGATGCGGGTCATCCGTTCCCTGCGTGATGCCGATGTCCTGGCACAGGACTATGAACCGAAGACACTCGAAGAAACCGAACGTGCCCTTCAGGAGCTGCGGTTGATGCTGACGGATGTCCTGAGGGATCAAGAGGATCTTCCAAGATGGATCTATCTTCTGCGCCGGATCGAGTCCATCTCGAATCACGTCCTCCAGGCAGCCCTTACGATTCAAGAAGCCTTGAAGGGAGAACGGGAAATCCCTTCTGAACAAGAAGAAGATGACTCGGAAGAAGAAGAGAAGGAAGACGAAGAAGAGTCAAAAGGGTTGAAGCCGTCTACGAGAAAAGCAATCCAGGCATTGATTGCAGGGATCCTTGCCATCGTGGCAGGTGAACTGATCGCCCCCGCCCAGCCGTACTGGGTGCTGTTGACGACATTCATCATCATGATTGGTACGGAGACGGTGGGAAGAACCTATCTGAAGGCATTCCAGCGTTCATTCGGTACCGTCATCGGGGCACTCGTCGGCTTCGGGGCCGCGACCCTTGTATCGGGCGTGAAGCCCCTTGAGGTGGGACTGCTTTTCTTGGCCCTCTTCCTATCATTCTACTTATTCCCCGTATCCTATACGCTCATGAGCCTGTTCATCACCATGCTCATCGCCTTCATGTACGATATTCTCCTTGGCGGGATTTCAGTGGGGCTTATGGGGGCGAGGGTACTTGATACAATCATCGGCGCCTTCATCGCCCTGATCGTGTCGGCTTTCGTTTTTCCGAAGAAGACAAAGGCCAAGGTCACGGATACATTCGATGAGTTCTTCGAGGAGCTCGGGGAATATGTGGAAAGCTATCTTTCTTCCTTCCTGAAAGTGAAGAAGAAGCCCCTCGCGGACCGGGCATTCGATCTCGACCACAAGGTTCAGGCGATCAAGGACGAAGCCCAGTCGATCCTTCAGCGCCCAGGTGCCATGACCCGGACCGGACTCGGACGGTGGATCACCGTTGTCATCGCCGTCAATTATTATGCGAAGCATCTGCTGGCTTCTTCCCACAGAAGGAACGAGCCCTTCCCGGAAGAATTGCAGAAGGTAATCGGGGTGACGAGCGAGAAATTGACGCAGAACATCGAAGCGGTCCGACTCATGATGAAGGATCCTTCCGCGCACTGCAGTCTCTGGGATCTTTCAGAGGAACGGAGAGAAATCGAAACCCATGCCCCCGGTAGGTTGAAATCACATATTGATGTCATTCATCATGTGTACTATGTTTGGAAGATCAATCAGTCCATCGTTGCTCTCGGTGAAGAGCTCGGGGGAAAAGTGAATTTAGAAGAGGAAAAAGAGATTGGGACAAAACAAAAAAGGTCATGACGAACAATATCAGTATGGCTTCTATATACCGCTCATGATTTCCGTGCAAGACTTCGCTTTCCGCGGGTAGCCCGTGAGCCTCCTCGGCAAGCCTGCGGGGTCTCACATCAGCTACTCTTCCCGCTGGAGTCTTCGTCTTGCACTCCAATCAACCGCTAGGATCAAGTAAATCGTAATGGTCATGAAACAAATCAAAAACCCGAACTATCTCGGCAAGATAGTTCGGGTTTTACTATGACTAAAACACTCTTGTTCCAGCCTCTTTTTTGGGTTTACCGAATGATCATATGTCCGCTGGAGAGGTCTACATTGATGGAATGTTTTCCCGATCCTTTCGTTCCTTTGATAGACCGTTCACTGCTTGTTTGATCCTTCAGTTTGATGGTGTTGAGGATATCTCCGCTTCCTGCCTTCCCGTTCAGTTTGAAGCTTGCGTCTTCAGGCAGATTAAGGTCCGCATCGCCGGATCCGACCGTGAAATCCACATCTCCCGAAAGTTTTGTCATGGATACCGACAGATCACCTGAAGAAACCGATCCTTTCAATGGTCCTTCATAGCCCGTCAGAAGCACATCCCCTGAGCCCATATCAACCAATCCTTCCCGGGTTTTGATATCCTTACCGACAAAATCTCCGGATGAGCCCTTATATGTGAAGGATCCGGTGTTGAAATTCCCGATTTTCATATCGCCTGAGCCGATCTCGGTCTTCAAGTCGCCCAGGGACATCATTTCGTCCGGTATGAAGATCAGTTCTCCTGAGCCGACCTCGATCTCCAGATTGTTTTCGTAGTTTTGAGGAAGAAATACAATTGTATCAAATTTTTTGTTGTTGAAGCCGATATAAAAGATAGGCTTCATTTTGACTTCAAGGTTGATTTCGTCTCCTTGATCTTCAAGGTTAACGGTGCCTTTTCCGTTGAACTCGACCCTGACTTCATCATCGTCCGTTGTCACGATCTTCGTATCCCCGCTTCCGAGCGACAAATGGATGAGCTTGGTCCCGTCGTTCACTTTTACACTGTCTGAGGTTTTTTCACCTTTGGCAAACAGGGTGGTTCGATCATTCAAAATGAGGAAGATCGCACCTAATGCCAACAAAGCCACTACGATGGCGAATGCATTCTTTTTCATGTTTCCCTCTCCTTGGTTCGTTTTTCCAATCTTTCTATAGTGTAAGTGGAGAACCATTATTCTGCAATGCGCCCCCGGATCAATTTTTTATCCGCCTCTGGTCTTAGTGGAGAGTTTGAACCCTGATGAAATGGGGGAGTATGCAGGATGAGAGGAAATGAAAGGTGGGAAACCATGACGACGCATCGTGTGTTGGAACAGACTTTTTATGAACAGCCGACGCTTGAACTTGCCAAGTCCCTTCTCGGCTGCTTGATGGTGAAAGAAACGGAGGAAGGCACCGTATCGGGCTATATCGTCGAGACAGAGGCGTATATGGGACCTGAGGATCGTGCAGCCCACAGCTACGGTAACAGGAGGACAAAACGGACTGAAGTGATGTTCGCGGAATCGGGCCGGATCTATACGTATGTGATGCATACCCATTGTCTCGTCAATGTGGTGAGTGGGGGCTCAGGGGTGCCGGAAGCGATCCTCATCCGTGCGGTTGAACCTGTAGATGGCCTTGAACTCATGGCCAGCCGGCGTGAAGGACACTCCATGAAGAATTGGACGAGCGGTCCGGGCAAGCTGACAAAGGCCATGGGCATCACCATGGAAGACTATGGGGGAAGCTTCCTTGAGCCCCCGTTGACCATTCATGAGGGGTACCTGCCGGAAAGAATTGCCGAAGGGAAGCGGATCGGCATTGGTAATAGTGGGGAAGCAAAGGATTATCCCTGGAGGTTTTGGATCGAAGGGAATCCCTACGTATCAAAGGGTCGCGGACAAAATTCAGAAAAATAGGAATTAATACCCCCATAAACTATTTCGTTTATGGTATATTTTACTTATATAATCAACCTCACCGTCTAGTGGGAAGGCGTTGAACCTGAATGTCCGATGGGCGCTTGCATTCAGGGGAGCCAGTAGCGCAACCGACCGCATATGAAGTTTATTTCTATGTGGTTTTTTTGTACCTGATTGTTCAAAAAATACAGAGAGATAAGGGGTCCTAATGAATATTTTCAGCATCTTTCAAGACGACTTGATCTATCACGAATTCCAGCCCTTGTACAAGCTGGGGCATCAACAGTCTCTCTATGCGTATGAGGGGCTCCTCCGAAATACGTTCAATCAGAATCCGGAGCACGTGTTTCAAACGGCCATCAAAGCCAATATCCTGTATAAGCTCGACACCCTGTCCATCACAAAGGCGATGGAGAGCTTCGTGAATACCGGCCTCGACTGCAAGCTGTTCCTGAATATTTACATCACGACCATCCTGCATCCGAGTTTCCGTCATTACTTCGACCATCTGATGAAGACCCACCCTTCGATGGAAGGGAGGCTCGTCCTCGAGATCAACGAATCCAGTGCCGAGGAACTTTGGCAGAACCCCTTATTAAAACAGGCGTTGAAAGGGTTGAGGGAGTATGGTGTATGGTATGCCATCGATGATTTCGGGCAGGGGACGTCTTCCATCAAGAAGTCCATGGAATATGAGCCCGAAGTGATCAAGCTTGATCGCTATTTTGCCATGGATCTTGCTCAGGATCCCAAGAAGCAGCGATTCCTGTCGTTCTTCAGCCAGTTCTATTCGGAAGATACCCTCATTGTCCTCGAGGGGATCGAAAAGCAGGAAGACATGGAAGTCGCCCTTGAGATGGGGATTGCCATCGGGCAGGGCTATCACTTGGGCAGGCCGGGAAAACTGCTAGCCTGATCAAGGTGGCTGGGTTTGGCAGGTATCGTGCCTCTCCCTATCTATTATTTACAGAAAATAAATTAAATTGAAAAATCTTGAAGGGGAGAGTAGGATAAAGGAAAAAGAAAAAAAGGGGATCCATATGAACAAGTACCTTTCTGTACCATTGCGTTTCATTCTTTATTACATATTGGGGATTCTCGGAATCCTGGGCGTGAGCGTTGCACCACAGGTTCTGAGTGAAAAAGGATTGTATAACTTCGTCGCTTTCATTGAAGAATTCCTCAAGTTCACCATCTATTTCGCCGACCCGGGAAACTGGGAATATAACTACAAGGGACAAGTCGACTCCCTTTTCAATGTCCTGTGGGAGCCTTATCTGTATTCCATGACCATCATTCTTGGAGCCATCGCCCTGGGCCTTGTGCTGGCGGTGATATTTGCCGTAATTACCTTTTTCCTCCCGACTCCGCTTTCTTCCACGTTGAAGAAAATCCTGAACTTCATGGAGTCGGTTCCGGATCTGCTATTTGCTTTCCTCCTGCAGCTATTCATCGTTTTCTTTTTCAAGAAGTACGGCATCATGCTCATGGAATTCACGGAGTTTGACGGCGTGCAGATATACGCGGCTCCGATCTTCACCCTCGCCATCGTGCCGATGGTCTCCTTCTTCAGGATCCTCCTTCTCGTCATGGAAGAGGAAATGGTGAAAGATCACATTGAATTTGCCAGGAGCAAAGGGCTATCCAAAAGCCGCATCCTCTTCTCGCATGTGATGAAGAATATTACACCAAGCTCCTTCTATCATGGGAAGCTTATCATCTGGGGGACCCTGTCGAGTTTATTCATCATCGAAACCCTATTTGATATGAGGGGAATCACCTTCTATATCACTCAGGACTTCAGACCCGTCGTGATTGCGTATGCCCTGATCCTTCTTTTCACTCCGTTCTTTTTTATTTATCAAGGGGTGTACCTGTGGATGAACCGTGCTGCCGTGATCGATGATTCTCACTACCGGATCAAAAAGGACAAGGTCAAGTTCTCAGAATGGAAGATTTGGGGGTTCATCGCCACTTCGTGGAGGGCTTGGAAGGTACATATGAAGAATCCGAAATTTGCTGGAGGATTCATCATCATCTTCGGAATGATTGTGTATAGTTTCTGCCATTCCTTCTTCAAGGATGAACCTGTCGGCAAGCTTTACTATGTAAAGGATGATGCAGGTACTCTTCTTAGCGTCCCGCCTCATGCACCATCAGAGTTCATGGCGCTCGGATCCGACTACAATGGCTTCAGCATCCTGGACCAGTTAATCGTCGGAGCGAAGTTTACGCTCATCTTCGCCCTTGTGGTGGCGCTACTGCGGGTTGTAGGTGGCTTCTATCTCGGGGTTGGCTATCACTTCTTCTTGAATGAACGCAGGAAGAACTGGGTGAATAGAATCGTGGATTCAATCCACTTCCTGCCGTTGAGCCTCATTGCGTATCTTCTATTAAGACCGGTGCTGTGGGGATTGACATTCGAAGGATTCCAGCACTCCCTGTTTGAACGGCTCGTCTTCGAGGCCATCGTCCTGACAATCTTGGTGCTGCCTCTGACGATGGTATTGATCGGCAATGAGCTGAAGCTGATCGGACAGCAGGACTTCGTCGTTTCGGCCAAGCTTCTCGGAGGGAGTAACCGCCATCTGCTCTGGACACATCTGTTCCCGCATCTCGCGCCGAGGATGTTTATCCTGTTCGGGCAGCAGTTCATCCAAACGATGCTCATCCTGGTCCATATGGGGCTGTTCTATCTATTCCTTGGTGGCACCATCGTATCAAGGGGGCTCCTTCCCGATCCGCCGAAGTCGGCTACATTTGAATGGTCAGGGCTTATCAGTTCTTCTAAACAAGCACTGATGACAGAGAAATATTGGATCGTCCTATTCCCGCTCATCGCCTTCATGATCGCCATCTTCGCCATGCAGCTGGTGGTCCAGGGCGTCAAGGAGATCCAGCAGGCCAAGGTCGGTGTAAGGGTGAATAAGAAACCGATCAAAGGATGGAAAATGTGGAGTAAGAGTGAAAAGGCAAAGGTGAGCCCACCTCTTGAAGGAGACTTCACCTTGACGCATCAGAACATCAAGGGATGATGTCCACCCGGCATGAAATCCGAAACGGAGGGACATGTTAAAGGAAAAGGAGTGATGAACGATGAGGATACTGCTCATCAGCTTGACGCTGTCTTTTTCTTTGACAACGACGGGGTTTGCAAGGGACATCCTGCCCCTGCCCGCCCATAAAAAGGAACTGGCCATCGTGATCGATGACCTAGGGAACGATATGGAGGGAACGAAAGATATCCTTGATACAGAGGCGACGCTGACGATTGCTGTCATGCCGTTCCTGCCGTCCACAAAGAAGGATGCCGAACGGGCTCATGCGAAGGGCCATGAAGTGATCCTCCATATGCCGATGGAGCCGGTGACTGGGAAGGCGAGCTGGCTTGGGCCCGGGGCGTTGACAACAGACCTGTCGGATGAGGAAATACGAAGCCGTGTGGAGAAAGCGATCCAAGATGTCCCGCATGCCGTGGGGATGAATCATCATATGGGTTCGAAGGTGACAGCCGATGAACGCATCATGAGGATCGTCCTTGAAGTATGCAAAAAGCACGGCATGTTTTATCTCGACAGCAAAACAACGGGGAAAAGTGTCATCCCGAAGCTTGCTGAAGAACTGAAGGTGCCTTATCTCGAGAACGGTCTCTTTTTCGATGATGTCTACACGAAGGAGCACATCGGGCAGCAAGCGACAAAACTTGCCGCTAAACTTGAAAAAGATGACAGCATGGTGGCCATCGGTCACGTCGGTGTAACGGGTACGATGATTGCATCGATGCTGAAGGACTTCATTCCTGTCTACGAAAAAGAAGCCAATATTGTGCCGTTATCCGACCTTATTCCGGAGTATCACTTGATTGATGAAAGCATGCCATGAGTTGTATGCTGATAGGTGATGAATAATCGGAAGGAGAGTCGATTACATGAAAATGGCTATTGTGACCGGAGCAACAAGGGGACTGGGCGAAGCAATCGCTTCTGGCCTGGTGGAAAAAGGGGTCGGGCTCATCAACATATCCCGTCGAGATAATGAAAACCTGAAGGCCATGGCCACGGATGCAGGGGTGACCTATTCCTTTCATCCGTGCGATCTGACATCTGCTACCGACACGGAACAGGTATTCAGGGAAGTGGGAGCAAGCGTGTTTTCAAGCGGAGCCGACACGATTTATGTGATTCAGAATGCCGGCTTGGTCACCCCCATCAATCCGTCCGGACAAGTGGATGCCGGGAGCTTGGAAGCAAGTGTTCACGTGAATCTCCTTGCTCCCATGATCGTCCTCAATGAGATGATCTCCGCGTCTGAGGGCAAATCTGGACAGATGCTGATCGTCAATGTCAGTTCAGGTGCAGGAAGCAGGCCTGTGTATGGGTGGAGTACGTACTGCTCCACCAAGGCAGGACTCAATATGCTGACGGAAACCGTGAGCCTGGAGCTATCGACTTCAGGACGGGATCATAAGGTTATTTCCTTCAGCCCGGGTGTCATGGATACAGATATGCAGGGAGAAATCCGTTCCTCCTCACAGGAAGCTTTTGTAGAAGTAGAGAAGTTCAAACGCTACAAGGAAGAGGGGACCCTTCGCAGCGCTAAGACGGTTGCGGATGCACTGGTGAATTTGATCACGGAAACAGAAGTGGAAAGCGGTAACCTTTATCACATCAATGATCTTGTATAATTGGACACAAAAAAGCCCCGGGCTCTGGTCGATACCAGCATCCCGGGGCTTTTCCCATTGAATTATGATTGTACCGGCTCTGTAGAACGAGCTTTCCTGCGGGTGAAACGAGGCAGGGCGAATTTGATCGCCACCAGGCCACAAATCGCCGTCAAGATCGGGTAGAACGCATACGGAAGGATGCTCAGCGGCGAAATGCCGGCTGTTTCAGCTACAAGAAGCATCTGGGCACCGTATGGAATCAAACCTTGTACGGCACATGAGAAGATATCGAGGATACTCGCTGTCTTCCGGTTGTCCACACCGTATTCATCACTGATTGATTTGGCAAGAGGCCCGGCAATGATGATGGAGATGGTATTATTGGCGGTGCACAGGTTCGTGGATGCCACGAGTCCCGCAGTGGAGTATTGCGCGCCTTTGGATGAACCGACCTTCCTCGTTACAAGATAGAGAAGCGCCTGGATCCCGCCATTGTGACGGATCAGTTCCACCACTCCTCCGATCAGGATCGATAGGAAGGCGATCTCGCCCATTCCGAGCATACCATCGGCAATGCTGCCGAAATAGCTTGTCGGTGTGAAGCTTCCGTCGATGAATCCGATGATTCCTGAAAGCAGGATGCCGCCGAATAAGACGGCAAATACGTTCAATCCCGAGAGGGCACCGATGATGACGGCAAGATACGGAAGGATCTTCACGATGGAATAACTTCCGGCGTCGACGGACGACTGGTTGCCAAGCGTCACGAAGAACAGGGCAATGATGGTGATGATGGCAGCAGGCAGGACGATGAAGAAATTGACTTTGAACTTATCTTTCATCTCCGTTTTCTGCGTACGGACGGCCGCGATGGTCGTATCCGAAATAAAGGAAAGATTGTCACCGAACATGGATCCACCGACAACGGTCGCCATGGCTAGCGGAAGGGAAATATCCGTTCCTGAGCTGATTCCGACACCGATAGGGGCAAGGGCCGCAATCGTCCCCATGGACGTCCCCATGGCCAGTGAGATGAAGGCGGCGATCACAAACAGCCCGACAATCAAGAGATTTTCCGGAATGACGGATAGGGCGAAGTTGACCGTTGAATCAACGGCACCCATTTTTTCAGCCACACCTGAGAAAGCGCCAGCCGATAAGAAGATCAAGACCATGATCATGATATCGAGGTTACCCGCTCCTTTGGCGAAGCGTTCAACCTTCACATTGAGGCTGTCCTTCCGGTTCATGGCCAATGCCACGACAGCAGCGATGATGATCGCCACGAGTACGGGGAAGGAATAGAAGTCCCCTGAAATGATACCTGCCCCAAGGAACAGGGCAACGAATATGAGTAATGGTAATAATGCCAGTAGATTGCCTTTTTCCTGATTCATGTTGTGCACTCCTTTTAGATGATATGTTGCGCATAAAATAAAAAACCTCTTCAAATAAGAAGAGGTTTCATGAAAACGAAACACCCTTCTTATCTTTCAAGCCGGTGGCTTGCTGGATGTGGCACAGCACTCGTTTGGACGAGTCCGCTGCCGAGACATCATAGGGCCAGTCCCTCCGTCTCTCTGGATAAGAAGATTTTACGTTATGCAGTTATGTTTAAGATACTTTCATACTTTAATGGGTTTCATCCTAAATGTCAAACGGGAAAATTTTCATCCGTATCAAGCAAACGCATACATATTTTCAAGAAGAACACAGTTAGGATTGTAACTGGAATAAACCAGATGATATAATCAGACAATGGAAAAATAAGGGGGTTCGCAACCCTCGACAAACAGGAGAGATGACCGTATGAAGAAGCGATATTGGCTGCTGGCATTGAGTATGTGTCTGCTACTGGTGGGGTGTTCTCAAGGGAAGGGAAATGGTTCATCCCAGTTGACGTTGGAACCGTATGACCTGAGTGATAAGGAAGAAAAGGTGGTTGCCGCTACAGGGAGAGGTTCCATGTTCTTCTTTACCCTGGATGGAACCCTGGCAAAGGATATGGATCTTGAAAGGACCATAGAAGTGTATGAAAAAGGGAAGCTCGTAAGCGATGAGCCGTTCCAATACGACGAAGAAGCGAAAAAGTATAAACACTCCCTGAACTCCTTCGGCATGGAAAGCTCTGAAAAGGATCTGCAGATTTTTAATGGGAGCGAAAGCACCTTTATCACTATGGAGGAAGACCCCATACCTGAAGAAAGTGGAAGTAGTGCATCCTCCTTGTTAACAGAAAAAGTGGAGCTCAAGAAAGATAAGCCTGTGTATATTTACGGAATGGCTACTTCTAAAAACAACGGGGATTCCGTAGGTATTGGATTGGAAGATGGGAAACCTGTCGGTGGCTTCAAAAAATCCGACAAGGCTTATATCTATAAAATCACCTTGGTGGACCGTAAATCTGAATAATTTTCAGAATAAAGATTATTTTATTAGAATAATAGGTTTTAAATCTTTTGACTGGTGGTACAAGAAAGATATATATCACATATAGGATTCGAGCGTTAACAACTTTCATGTAAAAGGGGAGTCTATTATGGATAATACCTTCGTCTACTCAAAAGAATATGCCAACCTTGGCGACATTATAGAATTCAAAAGGAAAAAGCACGTCCTGCAAGGTGTCGTGACGACCCTAAGGGAGAATACGGTCATCGTGCGCATGGATAAGGAGTCAGCGGAGAAGCTGGACCTTCCCGATGATCAAACCGTGGTTGCCCATAAGAACTATGCCATCATCGAGCGGGCCGAAAACGGCACGAATCCGGTCTTCGTCTACGATGGCTGGAACAGTGCGTTGAAGGCGTAAATAGTATATAAGAAAAATCCCCCGGCGCTAAAATGAGCGTCCGGGGGATTTTCTTTGAGTTGTTCAAGTGATAAGGTGAAGCATGCAGAGCTGTGCATGCTTCACCTTCGCCTCGGGTCATCTCCGGTTTGCGTACTCCCTCACCATTTCTTCCGTCACGGTCTTGCGCTGGGGTACGACGCCCTGCCTTGCAAGGGCATTGATCTCCTGGGTGACATGATTGATGCGGTCGGTGGTGAATGGCTTTCCGGCTTCGCATAATGTAAGGGCTTCTTCGATGGCCTGTTCCCTCGATTCATCAAGCTTCATGAACTCCTTCACGAGGCTGTGCTGCTTGCTTGAATGCTTTGTGATGTCCTTGTGTACGCTCATGCCCTCATCCCTCTTTCGATTGGTATATGTCTCATTATGCTTGTTTTTCGCAGCGGTGGCAATGGTTACAGGATCGGGGAGAGGAGCCGGGATATGGACTCCTTGAATTTGATCATGAGAGGTCGGCGGTGATAGTCCTCGAGGGTCAATTCTCTGCTCAATTTCCTGTCTTCCATGAAGGAGCGGCTGAGCTCACGTGAAAGCTTCCGGTCATAAAGAAAGGCATTCACCTCAAAGTTCAGGCGGAAGCTCCTCACGTCGATATTGGCTGTGCCGACCGATGACAGTTCATCATCCACTACGATCGTCTTCGCGTGGATGAAGCCGTTATCGTAAATGAAGATCCTTGCCCCTGCCTTCAATAATTCCCCCACATATGAGTAAGTCGCCCAGTAAACAAACATGTGATCAGGCTTGTTCGGGATCATGATCCGGACGTCTTTCCCGGTGAGTGCAGCGATGCGCAGGGAATCCAAGAGACTTTCATCCGGGATGAAATAGGGTGTCTGGATGTAGATCGAGTGCTTGGCCGATGAAATCATCTTCAAGTATCCGTTCTTGATCTGCTCCCATTCTGAATCAGGTCCCGAGGTGACAATCTGGATCCCCGTCGAGCCGCTGAAGGAAGCGGTCGGGAAGTATTTTCCCTCATAGGAGATCTTCCTTGATTTTGTGGCCTGGTTCCAGTCCAGGATGAAGCGTGTCTGCATGGCGAGGGAGGCGCTGCCGATCACCCGGAGATGCGTGTCCCTCCAGTATCCGAACTTTGGATCCAAGCCGAGGTATTCATCGCCGACGTTGAATCCGCCCACGTACCCTACCTTCCCGTCGATGATGACGAGTTTGCGGTGATTCCGGTAGTTGAGGCGCAGGTTCACAAACGGGATCTTCGACGGGAAGAAGACTGCGACTTCCCCTCCGACCGCCGTCAGATGCCTGAAGAAACGGGGCCTTGTCCGTCTTGAGCCCATCTCATCATAAAGGATGCGGACCTCAATGCCCTGTTTCGCCTTCTCGATGAGCTTATCCACGATTTTTTTGCCGAGCTGATCTTTTTTGAAGATATAATATTGAATATGAATATGGCTCCTTGCCTGTTCGATGTCGCGCAAGAGGGCTTCGAACTTCTCCTGCCCGTCTGTATAGACCGTAACATCATTGTCCTGGGTCAGCAGGGCGTCATTGTTGATGAGATGCATATAGATGAGGTCCTGATGGGGAGAAATTTCTCTGTGCCTGAAAGGGAGGGATCGTTCCCTCAGAGATCGGGTTTGTTCGATCAAGAGGTCCTCGATCCCGATCTTTTTGATTCCTTCCCAATCGAAGAGGCGTTTCCTGGTCATGTTTTGTCCGAAAATCAAATAAAGGATGAAGCCGAGATACGGAATATAAAAGAGAACCATGAGCCAAGCCCATGTCGCCCCGGCATTTCTCCTTTCAAGGAAGACGATGATGGAAGCGAGCACCAGGTTGAAGAAGAATAAAACCCCTAAGAGGATGGAAAGAATGTGCATGCTTTTTCTCCTTTTCAAACCAACTAATGGTAATATATTGTAGTGTACGAGTTATAGTATGTCCGGATCAGAAAGAAGGTGAACAGATGAAGTATGCTTTCATACGGACGATGCTGATGGCAGGTCTCTGGGCGTTTTGGATAACAGAAGCATATACGGGTCTTGAATCCCTTATCACCCTTATCATCCTGTCCGCCTTGTCCATAGCCCTGTTCTTCTTGGTGCCGTTGATGAAAATCCCCCAGATTAGCTATATGCTTCAGCTACTATTGGTGATGGTCGGAACCATCATCACCCATTATACACCACTCATCATGTGGGCCGTCGTGTTCCTGATTCTCATGGAAGCTGCGGTCACACTGAGGAAGGATCAATTTCGGCAGAGTCTGTTTGCAACGGCCGCCTTCTTGATCGTGGTGGCGATTTATTCATATCCTATCACCGATTATGAAATATGGATCATCGTGGTCTTTTTCCTCTTTTCTACTTATAAGGTAAATGAGGACCGGCTGGAAAGCAAGGAGCAACGGGTGCTCTATGAACAGTTATTGGGAGAATACAGAAGCCTCAAGCGTCTGCAATTCGTGACGGAGCAACATTCGAAGGCCGAGGAGCGAACGAGGATTGCGCGTGATATCCATGATTCCGTGGGTCACAAACTGACGGCCCTCCTTATGCAGATCGAGATGCTGTCGATCCAGAATGGGAAGGAAGGATATCGGGATCTTAAGCGTCTTGCCGAAGATAGTCTGGAAGAGACGAGGGAAGCCGTAAGGACACTGAAGGATGGGGAACTGTCGGGTATCCAATCCGTCCTCCAGCTTGTCAGGAAGCTAGAATCCGAGAGTCATATCCAGATCCAGCTCACCACCCGGCAGGGGATCCTCTCCTCAAGGTTTACCAATGAACAGAATGTCGCCCTTTACAGAAGCATCCAGGAGGGCGTGACGAATGCCATGAGACATGCTCATGTGAGAGAAATACGCGTGACACTCGGAAAGACGGCACAGGGGCACGCAAGCCTGGTCATCGTGAACAATGTGAAAGATCCGGTCCCGATCAAACCGGGATTCGGCCTGACAAGTATGAGGGAGCGACTCGAGAAGATTGGGGGTCGTCTTGACATCCAACAGACCGATCGTGAGTTCTCTTTGACTATATCATTTCCTATAGAGGAGGCGTAGCCAGATGAAAAGGATCATGATTGTAGAAGATCAAGGCATAGTCCGGCAGGGTTTGAAGATGATGATCGAGCAAGATCCCGCCTTTAAGGTGGTCGCTGAAGCCTCTAACGGAAGAGAGGCTTTAGAGAAGATGGACCTTCATGCCCTGGATCTGATCCTGATGGATATCAGGATGCCTGAGATGAACGGAATCGAAGCGACAAGGGCCATCAAAGCAAGTTGGCCCCAGGTGAAGGTCCTGATGCTCACAACCTTCAACGATGACGAATATGCCATGCAGGCGTTGAAGGAAGGGGCCAATGGATTCCTCCTGAAAACCTCGGACGGGGAGCAGCTCCTGCACTCTGTCCACAGCTGCCTGAATGGGGGGATGACGATCCACGATGAAGTGGCGGCGAAAGTGGTCCCCCGCCTTCTTTCCACCCGGAAGGAAACGCCACCGACCCATTCCCTTACGCCGAGGGAACTGTCCATTACGAAGCTGGTTGGGGAAGGGAAGACCAATAAAGAGATTGCCGATCAGCTTTTCTTATCGGTGGGTACAGTGAAAAATCACATCTCCCAGATCCTGCAGAAGCTGGAGCTGAGGGATCGCACCCAGCTCGCTATCTATGCAGTGCGGCATGATATCGCCTGAGGCCGGTTATCCGGTCTTTTTTTATGGAAAATATGACGGAGGTCATGGGTATAGGGTGAAGGTTGTGACAAAGGTAAGTGTAAGGTCCACCCTTTCTCCAATAGAATGAATGTATAAAGAAGGAGGCGGTTCACTATGTTGGAAGCCGTGGAGCTGACAAAACATTTCAAGAAGAATAAGGTCGTGGACGGATTGAACCTGTTCATCGAGAAGGGAGAAACGGTCGGATTGCTTGGTCCGAACGGAGCAGGGAAGTCCACGACAATCTCGATGATCTCGACCCTCATCTCACCGACCGATGGAGATGTGCGGTTGAAGAATGAGAGCGTCCTGAGAGACCCTCAGTCCCTCAGGGAAGTACTCGGTGTCGTCCCTCAGGAAATCGCTCTATACACGGACCTCACGGCAAAGGAGAACCTGGAATTCTTCGGGAGGATCAACCATCTGAAAGGGGGCCTTCTGAAGGAACGGGTCATCCAGGTATTGGACCAGATCGGGCTGACCGAGCGGAAGAATGATATCGTCAAAACCTTCTCGGGAGGTATGAAAAGGCGGCTGAACATAGGTGTCGCCCTTCTCCATGAGCCGGAAATCCTCATCATGGATGAACCGACCGTCGGAATCGATCCCCAGTCAAGGAGCTATATCCTGGAGCAGGTCAAGAGACTCAATCAGGAGAAGGGCATGACCATCATCTATACGAGTCATTACATGGAGGAAGTGGAGTTCCTGTGCGACCGGATCTATATCATGGATAAAGGACATATCATCGCCTCGGGTACAAAAGAAGAGATCAAAAGCATCCTTTCTTCTGAATCCACGATTGTGATCAAACTCGAGAAGATGGTGCCCTCCTTCACTGAAGGCCTTTCTGCCATCCCATCCGTCATGAACGTGACGTCTTCAGAGAAGGAAATCGTGATGGTGATCCCGAAAGAACAGAATCTGTTCAATCAGGTATTCCAGCTCGCTGAGGATACCGGTGCCGTGATCCTGTCCATTGATCGAAAGACCCCGACGCTTGAGGATGTTTTCCTCCATTTGACCGGTCGGGCATTACGGGATTGAGGAGGAGTATAAGATGATGATTCCATTTATCAAAAAACAATTGCTCCTGATGATCCGGAACCCCCAAATCCTCCTCATCCTATTGGGGATGCCCCTCCTGCTCATCACCATTCTGGGATTTGCCTTGGGGGATCTGATGAACGGTGAGGAAGAGCCCATTGAAGCCAAGGTTGGTTTCGTTGTGGAAGGGGATCCCTCAGATGAACTCAAACAGTTCCAACAAGAAGTAGATGGGAGCGAGATGCCTGCACAACAAAAAGAGGAATTGAAAGCGGCAGCCGCTCAGGCCCTTCCCATCGACGCCTTGAAAAAGGATTTATTCGGAAGTAAAGAAGTGAAGAAGTTCATTCAGCTGAAAGAGAAAAAAGCAGAAGATCTTGACCGGCTCAGGGATAACGATGAGTATTCAGCCATCATCCATTTTTCCGAAGGTTATACCCTGACCATGCTCCGACAGGCGTTCCTTGAGGGGAGTGAAAGTCCCGACATCACCGTCATCAAAAATGATGGAAGACCGCTTACAGCCAATATGGTGACCGATATGCTCACGTCGTATCAAGAGCAATACACCCTTGCCCTGCAGGCAGGGAAAGCGGGGATTAACCCTGCGGCCATCATTCCCGACGAAGCGTCCTTCGGTTCGGTGGAAAAACTCGAGGACCGTCAACCCCTTTCGTCCATGGCGTATTATGCAGTGGGGATGAGTGTCATGTTCGTCCTTTATATCGCGACGAATATGGGAAGCTTCGCGTTCATGGAGAAGGAAGATCGCGTGTTTGACCGATTGATTTTTGCCGGGGTATCACCCTTAAAGTATCTATTGAGCGTATTGATCACCACGATCATCCTCGCGTTCCTCCAGATCAGTATCCTGTTCAGTGCGAGTGCGCTATTTTATGGAGTGAAATTCCCGGACATAGGCGCATTTCTCCTCGTGACTCTATGCATCTGTTTTGCCGTCGGAGGATTAGGGGCGTTGATTACGGCCATATGCTACAAAGGCAACTCGGAATCAATCGCGAGTTTTTTCTCCTCCATCGGAGTGGCAGTCCTCGCGTTCCTCGGTGGAAGCTTCGGTCCGCTTACGAGTGGCAAGCTCATGGGGATCCTCGCCGATCTGGTTCCGAATGGGGCCGCCATGACAGCGTATTTCAAAGTCTTTCAAGGATATGGGATCGGAGATGTTCTCCCGAATATATGGGCCATGCTCGGTTTCGGTCTCCTTGCCATCATTGTTGCCACGATTGTATTTCCTAAGGAAGGGGGACACGCAGTATGAAGGGCCTGTTGTACGGGAAATTGAAAATGTTGATCAGGAAGCCTTGGCCGTTCCTGCTCACCACCATTGTCTGTCTGATGTTTGCTTTCTTTACCAGTCAGTCCGGCGCCAATGAAGTGACCGTGCCGTACTCGACGGAAGGAGGGGAAGACGCTCCCGAAGCGATCATGGAGGAATTGAAGGCATCCAATTCGATCATCTTCCAGGAAATGTCGAAGGGTGACCTTAATGACCAAGTCAGTGAAGGGAAGAGCTCACTTGGCCTTATCCTTGGTGATAATGATTACACGATCATTGCATCGGCCGATACCCCGAATGTACCACAGATCAATCAGATCGTGAGGAAGGCGTACATGAAGGTGGCACAACAGAAGGAAGTGGAGGCTGTTGCTGCAGAGCAGGGAATCGGCTCGGAAGAAGTACAGGGATGGTTCAAGGATATCAAAGATGACCCATCTTTCTCTCTAAAGGAAGCGACGTTCCGGAGCGACGGGGACTGGGTATACGATGTGAAGCTTCAGTCGCTCTTCGGATTCTCTCTGTTTTTCGTGATTTATACGATTGCTTATAATGTGGCGACCATCATGAATGAGAAGCGTATGGGCATCTGGGACCGGATGATCCTGTCTCCCGTGAAGAAGTGGGAAATGTATACGGCGAATCTGTTATACAGCTTCATCCTGGGGTACGTACAGATCCTCCTTGTATTTCTGGTGTTCCGGTACATCACAGATGTTAATTTCTACGGCCATTTCGCATGGGTGCTCGTATTGCTCATACCATATGTCTTTGCAATCGTGGCATTATCCATCTTCATCACTGGGCTTGTGAAGAAATCCCAGCACTTCAATGCCGTGATTCCCATTGTTGCCGTGAGCATGGCCATGCTTGGTGGGGCTTACTGGCCGCTTGAGATCGTGAACTCCCCCGTGATGATCGCGATTTCCAAAGTCATCCCCATCACATATGGAATGGAGATCTTGAAGGGCGTCACCGTCAATCAGCTCGGTCTGGGAGACATCCTTTACCCGGTTTCCATCCTTCTCCTTATGGGAGTGTTATTCCTCGGTCTGGGGCTCAATTTCATGGAGAAACGGCACGTATAGAGCCTAGAAGATTTTCCAGAATCCAAGTACGACCAGCAAGACACTGGTGATGAATGTGATTCCGATCAGCATAAAGAAGAAATCAAGAACGCTGTCTACGAATCCTTTCTTGCGGTTGGAACGTCTGAAATGGCGAACTTCCTTACGAGGTGTATGCGTATGGACGACTCGACTCATAGTGAGATTCCTCCTTTATGGTAGTAATGAGTTAATTCGAGGAATGAAGTGAAAATCCTTCCTGGATTGAAGAATTATGCCGAAACCTGTTGATGGAGGGGGAGCGTGAGGGGCATGACGGCGATGTTTCATAAGAAAGTATAAACCGGGCGCTCGCGTCCGGTTTTTCATTTGATGGTGTCCCGAAGACCGGCTTAAGGTTCAATGAATGACGTGATAAAAGATCGATCGGTCGAACAGAGAAAAAAGTTCAGCTTTGTAGGATTATTGTTTCATATTTGGGGAAAAAGAAAAGCAATTGAATAAAGGTGAAACTTTTTAATGCGTCGAACGTACAAATAGGTGAGTGATACATACAAGAGCTGTCGCTGTTGATTATGATCCTTCTTGTACGAAACCAAACTGGCCAAAGGCCAAAAAAAGAGGTGAATAACGTGGTAAAGGAGAACGATCGCTTAAAACGAGTGATAACCAAATTGTCGAATGTCGGTGTCAACATCACCAAAACGAAATCAAGACGGGAAATCCTACAGTCACTGAAGCAGTATCAGCCATTACCGAAGACGTTAACACAAGACTCTTAATGTCCATGGGGATGTACAGACATAATTCCTGAACCTCCACGATATACTAGGGAATAATGAAGAGGAGGGGATCCCATGGAGAGACTGATGTTCGATATGGCTACGCTGAAGGACATCAAAAAGAAAGCCGATGAATTATCCTATTTCTGCTTGAGCGGGACGGAGGAACTGGACGCGGTGAAGTTGACCCAGGCGCTGGATCAAGTAAGCCGGGCGCTTTCGATGTTTGCAGAAGTGGAGCTCCATCTGATGAATGGCCGTTCGATTCCATTTGATCCCGAGAGCTACATCAGGGGCAGACTCGGGCTGGCACACCGTTCATTGCTGTCTGTATCCCCATCACATACAGCCTAGGAAAGAGGTTGACCCAAGACGGGTAAACGTACTGACACATGAGTGAGGCTTTTGACTGTTAAATGAATACGCAGAACTCATTTGGCCTGTCCTTTAAGGATGACTATTCCTCATCGTTTTGGGTCAGCCTCTTTTTGTTTCCTGGAAAGTCCGGCTACATACCCTTATTGAGAAGAAAGCAGGTGAGCGCCATGTACTCAGACATTCTATTGATATGCAACGGAAAGGCGGGGCAAGGAAAACTGGAAGCATTGCTGAAGGATACCATTCCCCCCCTTTTAGATGTGTGCACGAATATAACGATCCACCCAACCAAAGATAAAGGCGATGCCGAGCGCTTCTGCCGGGGAAAAGGCCGTTCATTCGACCTTGTCATCATCCTCGGCGGGGACGGGACGGTCCATGAGGTCATCAACGGGCTCGCTGACTTGGACGAACGCCCTTTGACAGCCATCCTTCCTGGAGGGACATGCAATGATTTTGCCCGATCCCTTCATATCCCCATGAATATCAAGCAGGCTGTCCAGCTTATTGTCGAGCACCCTCTCCGGAAGAGTGTTGATCTTGTTAAGACGGACAACCGTTATTTCAGTAATTTCTGGGGGACCGGATTGATTTCACAGGCGAGCGATAACATCGACGTCGGATCAAAAGGAGTCCTCGGGAAGCTGAGCTATTATATCAGCGCCTTTCAAACCATACAGGATGCCCCGGTTCTGAAGGTGAAAGTGAGAACCGACGAAGAGGAATTCGAGGAAGATGTAGTGATGGTACTGGCCGCCAATGGAAAATCCATCGGTGCGAATGCCCTGCCTCAATCCATCAGCCTAGAAGATGGATTACTCGATCTGTATCTAGTGAAACGGACGGGCTTTCCGCTTCTGAAGGAATTCTTCTTGATGAAGGGGACCGGCGATGTGAGTCACACGTTCGAGGATATCCGTCATATCCGAACATGGAGTTTGGAGGTCGAACTTTCTGAGAAAGAGAAGTTCGATATGGACGGCGAATTGTATGACGGTAAACGTCAGACGATGAAGGTGCTTCCTGGCCATATGGATTTCATCGTTGGCGTCGAAGGATAAAAGGAAAGAGGGCCTTATCCCGGAACTGTCCGGGGTAAGGCCCTCTTTGTTTTTTATTGTACGGATGTTCTTCTTCTCTTGATCATGACGTATCCGATATACAGGACGACGAGCACGGCTCCCACGACAAAGCTTAGCATGGCAAAGTTCTGTTCAATGAAGGGCTTTGCCTTTTCGCCGAGGGTCATGATGATGATCGCTTCAAGGAAGAAACGGAATCCGCGACCGATGATGGACCAGATGACCAATACACGGATCCGGATGCCGGAAACCCCTGCAAATATGGTGAAAATTTTATAAGGAACGGGAGTGAGCCCTGCAATCAGGATGGCCATTGGACCAAACTTATTGAAGTAGTCCTCCACTTTTTGTATGCGTTCTTCTTTGAATAAATAGACCAGTACCGGTCGGCCGAGCTTCTTTCCGATCCACCACCCGAAAAGGGCTCCAATAACGGAAGCGGCTGTCGTATAAAAGGCATATAACAATGCGTTATCCGGGTTGGCAATCGACATAGGGATAAGCAGGACATCAGGTGGGATCGGGAAGAAAGATGAGTCTGCGAAAGACACCAGAATCAATCCCCATATTCCATAATCCATCAACCACGTTTCAAACATATGTATCCATTCAGACATATTCAATGAGTCTCCTTGTTCAATAAGTGTCGGCTCACGCACTGGCAAGCAGTAATGCAGGTCGACCGAATATTCTTTCAATCGACACAATGTACATGCCCTGCAGGATAGGACTCCTGAAAGTATACCATGATTACAGTAAAGAGTCATCGGACCCTTCGTTACAGATTCGTGAAATCAACAGATTCCTGTCGCTATTTCCCGAGAAATATCCGACAGGAATCGAGATTACATTTCCGTGGGTGCCGAGATGCCCAAGATGCGCAGTCCCTCCGTAAGAACAATGGATACCGCAGCTACGAGGCTCACGCGTGATGCCTGATCACCGTCGCCCGAGAGGATCTTGGTTTTTCCATAATACCGATTGAAATGCTGAGCCGTCTCAATCAGGTATTTCGCCAAGATCGACGGGGAATGGTGGGTCCATGAGCGGGCGATCACCTCCGGAAATGACCGCAGCTGTTTGATGACCTCCCAGCTTTCATCATCAGCAAGGCCTGTGAACTCTCCAGCCTTCACACTGGATTTTCTCAGAATCGAATGGGCCCTTGCATTCGTATATTGGATATACGGCCCGGTCTCACCTTCGAATGTGAGCATATGATCCAATGAAAATTCAATGTCATTCAGACGGTCGTTCTTCAGGTCATGGAAGATGACGGCCCCGACACCTACCGCTTGAGCCACAGCTTCTGCAGCGGGCAGATGGGGGTTCTTGCTTTCGATGTTTTGTTGAGACAGGGCGATCGCTTCCCTCAGTACTTCCTCCAGGAGGATGACCCGGCCTTTCCTCGTGGACATCTTCTTGCCGCCTTTCAGGTAGAGTCCGAAGGGGATATGTTTCATATGGTCGGCCCACTCATAGCCCATCTGTGCCAGAACGTTTTTCACCTGTTTAAAGTGGACGGTCTGTTCCTGCCCCACAATATAGAGTGCCTCATCGAATCCGTACTCCCGCTGACGGTATAGGGCCGCGGCGAGATCACGGGTAGCGTATAAGGTGGCGCCGTCCGACTTTTTAATCAGGCAGGGTGGAAGGCTTGTGTCATCGGTCATCCAGACCACCTGGGCACCATCGGATTCAGTCAGTAATCCTTTTTCAGCCAGGAGTTCGACCACTTCATCCATTTTGTCATTGAAGAAGGCTTCACCGTTATACGAATCGAATTCCACTCCAAGAAGGGTATAGATCTCCTTGAACGCACTCAGCGATTCATCCTTGAACCATTTCCAAAGAGAGACCATTTCTGCGTCTCCGTCTTCAAGGAGCTTGAATGCTTTTCTGCCTTCCTCATCCAAGGAAGGATCGGCTTCTGCTTCTTCATGGAATCGCTTGTAGAGGGTGAAAAGCTCGGCAATAGGGTTCTGTTTGACCTTTCCCTCGTCTCCCCACTTTTTGTACGCAACCATCAGCTTCCCGAACTGGGTACCCCAATCGCCGACATAGTTGATCTTCACCGTATCGAATCCGCATTTTTCGCCGATGCCGGCAATGGCGTTTCCGATGACAGTGGAACGTAGATGCCCCATGGAGAAAGGCTTGGCGATATTGGGAGATGAGAGATCCAAGACGACAGTACGGTCATTCCCGAACGTCTGGGTTCCGTATTGCTGCTGTTGATCAAGAATCGTGGAGACAATCTGCTTGCCGGCTTTGACCGGATCGAACTTGACATTCACATAAGGACCCGCTGCTTCCACAGAGGCAAAATAGGGGGAGTGGACCTTTCCCGAAACCTCGGCGGCGATGGCCTGGGGTGCCTTCTTCTGTTCCTTGGCAAGGCCGAAGCAAGGGAAGGCAGCGTCGCCCATATGTGAAAACTTTGGCGTCTCGATCAAGGTGTAAAGCTCTTCTTTGGTCCAATGGGGTAAAACCTGTTCGTGCAGTACGTCTGCAAAAATCATCTTTAAATCCATCTTCATCCACCTCCAGAAAAATAAAAAAACCCGCCTCTATAAAATATAGAGACGAGTTTGAACTCGCGGTACCACTCTGATTCCCTCCAACAAGGGCTCTCATTGCATAACGGGGGGATTCCCCGGCCGTAAGACGGCATCTCAAAAGTGCGTTTCATCCCGTGCTTCCCACCAGGCTCCCACCATCCCCGGCTCGCTTTGTTCCACAATGGGACTACTCTCTTCATCATCGACGGTTTGTCATATAATTAACTATATTTTACACATTTTGATGGAGAATGCAACTCCTGATCACGAATTATCCGACGAGAACATATACGATCGGTGATGGAACTTCATGCTGAATATGAGGCCGAGTGCAAGCATATTCCCCATGAGCGAGCTTCCTCCATAGGAGATCAACGGAAGTGGGATCCCGGTGATCGGAAGGAGCTGGATCGTCATTCCGATATTCTGGAATACGTGGAAGGTGATCATGCTGATGACACCTGCGCACACATACGCATTGTAAGGCTCTTTTGTATCCAGGGCAGTCTTGGTCAAGTGATAGATCAGGATGAAGAAGAGACTGATCACGACGCTTGCCCCGACAAAGCCGAAACGCTCGGCGATCCCGCTGAAGATGAAGTCGGTATGCGCTTCCGGGATATAGACTTCACTGCCATTGAATCCCTTCCCGTAAATCTGCCCCGATCCGACTGCGTTCAGGGACTTGATCAAGTGGAATCCTTCTTCCCTTGTGTAGTTATACGGATCGAGCCATGAGTAAATCCGACCGAATTGATAAGGGTGGAGACCTAAGTATTTTTCCAAGAAATTCGGTGCGAAAAGAACAAGGGAAAAGACAGTCCCTCCTATGACGGCGATGGATCCATATATGGGAACGATCAACTTCCAAGTGATCCCTGATACAAGGATGATCCCAGTGACAATGGAGATGAACACCAAGGCTGTACCGAAGTCATCGGCAATGATGAAGATGAGGGGCCCCATGGTGGTCAGCCCGATTTTGACCAATAACTTGAAATCGGTTTGGAAGGTTTTTACAGGAGTCTGTTCATGGTGATTCGTAATGACCCTTGCCAAGGCCAGGATCAGGAACGTTTTGACGAACTCCGATGGCTGGATGAGGATGGACTCGGTGATCTTGTACCAACTGTGTGCCCCGTTACGTTCTGGTACGAGGCTTTCCGGAGAGACGATCAATCCGAGAAGCAAGAGTATACCGAATCCATACGTGTACCATGCCATCCGTTTGTACTGTTCAGGATCGAAGTACATGGTACAGGCGATGATCACTCCACCCACTATGTACCAAACTCCTTGCCGGATGACGAAGTTTGTAGCATACTGTCCGGACGTTTGGGCGCTGCTTATGCTAATGGCACTGACAATAAAAAATAACACGAGGATGAAAAGCAATCCCCAATCGATTCGATCAGCGAGACGCTGGCGGTTTTCCATAATCATTTCACCTGTATTTCTAAAGATTTCACATATCTTAGTCTAATAGAAAGAGAGGAAAATTTCTACTCTCTATCTACGGGTCTCCGTTTGTGATGGACGGGAGAAGGGATGCTGCTGTAAGTGATTGGCAAAGAAAAAGCCGTCAGTGGAAGGGTTCCACGGATCGGCTTTTACGTTTCTATACCATTTATTACATTATTGTGAAAGAGCTTTGTCTGTCTGTACGAGTGGAGCAGGCTCCCCGGTCGTTTCCGGTATCGGTTGGAGCTTCGTCACTTCCACGGATTTAATCTGATGGTCTTCCATCGTCTGGATGTAGAATTCAAAGTCGGCGTAGGAAATGCTGTCTCCCTGCTGAGCGTCGTAATTATGCGTCAGGATCCAGCCACCGAGTGTATCGACATCATCTTCGGTCACGTCGATCCCGAGGATATCCTTCAGGTCGCTGACAAGAACCTTTCCATCGAGGATGAAGTGGTTGTCCTTGATTTTCCGAATCTGTGGTGTCTCATCCATATCGAATTCATCCCGGATCTCCCCGACGATCTCTTCGACGATGTCTTCGATGGTGACAAGTCCGGATGTCCCGCCGTATTCATCGAGAAGGATGGCAACGTAGGTCTGTTCCTTCTGCATCCTGAGGAGCAGGACGTGGATCGGAATCGTTTCAAGGACCTGTATGATCGGCCTTACGTACGATCCGAGCGGCCGTAGCTCCGTATCCTTGTGGAGGAGGTCGGTGAAGACTTCCTTCACATTGATGAATCCGGTGATATGGTCCTTATCACCGTCCGTGACGGGATAACGGGTGAACTTCTCCTCCTGCACAAGCTCGAGGAGGGTATCGATGGGATCATCGGCAGATAAGGTCACGATTTCTGTTCGCGGGACCATGATTTCTTTTGCTGAGCGTTCATTGAATTCGAAGATGTTATTCACATATTTGAATTCGGACTGATTGATCTCTCCGCTTTTATAGCTTTCCGATACAATCAGGCGAAGTTCTTCTTCCGAGTGGGCCCCATCATGCTCGGATGCAGCCTTCAGGCCGAACATCCTCGTCACGACCCGGGCAGAGCCGTTCAATACCCAGATGAAGGGGTACAGGATCCTGTAGAAGGTGATAAGTGGACGGGCGAATAATAAGGCCAGTGATTCCGCTTTTTGAATGGCGACGGTCTTCGGGGCCAACTCTCCGACGACAACGTGCAGGAACGTCATGAGAGTGAAGGCGATCCCGACGGAGATTCCGTGGGAAAGGGCCTCGGACGCAGCGATTTTCGATAATAAAGGTTCCAAAATACCAGCGATGGCAGGTTCTCCGATCCAACCGAGCCCAAGAGCGGTCACGGTTATACCGAGCTGGCATGCGGAGAGGTACTCATCCAGATTTGTAATGATTTTCTTAGCAGCTATGGCATTTCGATTACCTTCCTCGACCAGTTGCTCGATTTGTGATTTTCTTACCTTCACGATCGCAAACTCCGAAGCTACGAAAAAAGCTGTTAAACCGATCAAAATCGCGACAAGCACCAAACTGTATATGTCCAAATAATTTTCCTTATCCCGTCAGACGGGTAAGGAGTCACCTCCTGTTGGTTATCAGTGATAACCGGATAAGTTTAAGTTAAAATTATTATAAGAATAACTACTTTCAGCGTCAAATTCTAAATAGGAAGAGATTTAATAATAAACTATGTCAAAAGCTAACCAATATGATGGTTATTTTCCGATTTTCGCACATTAGCTGTCCTTGAGATGTAGCCTTTCCTATTATATTACTATATTCGACAATTCTATACTGCTTTTGTCATCATTTTGAAATGAAATAGAAAAGAGCAACAGGGGAAATAATTTGATAAAATAGGAAGTATTAATCATGCATCGTGTCACCACTTGGAGGGAACGTTTTTGAAGGCTAATAATGTAGTGAAAGATATCATCTATGTCCATCAAAATGCGGATCAGCAATTCGTTGTGTCCTACGGGATCCATTTCAATGAATTTGTCATGAACGCTCATCACCCGTTACAGAACCTGCTCTTGATCAAGCATCAGTATGAGCATGGAGGGTTCAACATACATACCCATATGGAATATGTGGAGCAGGGTGATATGAAGAAGCTCATGAATGATCATGTACAGACGTACGGTGATTTCTGCTGGATCGATTTCGAAGAGGAAGTCGGGGTCGATGAGCTGAACGGACAGGAGATCGCGGAGCTGCTCTATATGGGACACATCAAGCAGCCTCTCAATCTGCCTTTCTACTCCAAGCTGAACAACCGCTTTGCGTACCTGACTCACGATGACGGCTGGTTCAATAAGGTGTTTTACAGGGATTTCGAAGACTTTTATCATCTCCTCGGGGAAACGATCACGTCGAAATTGAAGACCTCCAAAGCCGGAAAGGGTCTCTTCGGCATGAAGAAGGAAAAAGACTTTCCCGCCATCGGGAAGGACGTCATCCGCTCACTCCGTGATAAGCTCAAAGAAGGAGTCGTCATCTCCCTTGAAAAGGCGATCCTCGCCAGGGGAAAGATCGAGATTCCGTTCTGGGTAATGGGAGACTACTTTGATATGGACGAGATGGGAGAGGATTATAAGCAGATCAGGAAGGCACCTGCCAACGGCCTTCTTTCCTTCGACCGTAAAACGAAGAGCTGGAGCGCGCTCCTGAAATGAGAGAGGAACCGGGCGTGACGTCACTGAAGATCGGGGAAGGGCTCGTTGAAGCCATCTTCCGTTCCCGGCCGAACCGGTTCATCCTCCACTGCGAGCTGCCCGGGGGCTCGGTGGAAAAGGTCCACCTCCCTGACCCGGGAAGGCTGAAGGGAATCCTCGTTCCCGGCCGTAGCATATGGCTTCTGCCGGCCAAGGACCCTTCGCGGAAGACGAAGTGGTCGGCCGTCATGGTCCGCGATCCCGACAGTGGTGCTTATATCTCCCTGAACACCCAGCTTCCCAACCGGTTGATCCGGGAGGCGTTCATGAACGGTGAACTGGATGAATTCACGGATTGGGCATTTGACCGCGCTGAATACCGCATCGGTCACTCCCGCTACGACTTCCTTCTACGACATAAGGAGAGGGATGCTTCCCTTTTAGTCGAGGTGAAAAGCGTCACCATGTCAGATGGACGGGAAGGAAGATTCCCCGATGCCGTGACCGCCAGGGGTGCGAGACACGTGGAAGGGCTCGCGGCGCTTCAGGGAGAGTATGAGACCGCTGTTTTATTCGTCGCCCAGCGAGGGGATATCGACTCGATCACCTCTGCGCCTGAAATCGATCCGTATTTCGCAAAGGTCATGGAGGAAGCAGCACAAAAAGGCGTCCGGTTTTATGGGCGCGTATGTGAAGTGACTCCTACCCGTTTGACCCTGGGAAGGAAGATTCCAGTGGATACCTCGATATAAAAAGGATTCCCCGCCGCCGGCGGAGAATCCTTTTTTCTATGGAAGTTCGATCTCTTCTGTTACTTTATACTCGTCCGCCCCTTTGGCAGTCAGCCAGGCGCTCAGGGTATAAGTCCCTGCAGGAAGGTCCGGAAGCTTTATTTCCTGTGCCAGTGCATCACCGGGGGCGATGGTCTTTTCCCGGATGGCCTGGGTATACATCTTGTTCTCTGAATCCTTGTAAACGGCCTTCCCATCGGCGTCCTTCAATTCGAAGTCAATCGTCTGTCCCGAGGTGAAGGTGAAGGTCATTTCTTTGTCGGTCTCGTTTTTGACACTATATTCATACGTCGAATCCTTCTTCGTTATGGCGGCTTTCATTTCCCCGTCCTCCATTTCATTGTGTTCAACATGATTTCCGTTCTCTTGATCTCCATCTTTCACTTCGTCCGTACCGCAGCCTGCCAGGATGACTCCTGCCAGTATGAATGGGATGAGCTTCTTCATCATTTGACACCTCTCTCAGGTAGAAGTGGCGTTTACGCCCGCATGGTAACCGTCCCGCCCTGAAATGCGCAGGGAAAGGTTTCCGAAACCAGATTATAGGGGATTGATTTACATACATAATAACACGCAATTCCGGAAAAGGGAGGAACAAGATGAAAAGATATGTATTTGTGATAATGGTCTCATTGATCCTTGCGTCCTGCGGGGCTCAAACAGGTGAAACCAAGCTTCCGGACGATTGGGATGATATCGTCAGTCAGGCGGAAGATTCCAAGGTCAATCTCTTCATGTGGGGAGGGGATGAAGTCGTCAACCAGTACATCGATGACACAGTGGCTCCTGGGCTGAAGAAGGAATTCGGCATCTCATTGAAGAGGATCCCGATGGATACCCCGGAAATCCTGCAGAAGCTCCAAACGGAAAAGAAGGCAGGGAAAAAGGACGGGTCCATGGACATTGTATGGATGAACGGAGAAAACTTCAAGAATGCGAAAGAACACGATCTGCTGGCCGGTCCCATCACAGAGCGTCTTCCCAATATGGAGTCATACTATAACGAAAAGGATTTCACCTATGACTTCGGAACCCCGACGGAAGGATATGAGGCACCGTGGGGGAAGGTTCAGTTCGTCTTCTTCTACAATGCAGACAAAATGGATAGCCCGCCGCGGACGGTGGACGAGCTGAAATCGTTCGTGAAGGAGCATCCGGGAACATTCACCTACCCCGACCCGACGGACTTCACGGGTAATGCCTTCATCCGTCATCTCCTCAATGCAAACTCAGACCACCCCATCGAAAAGGCCGGGGAAGATATCGAAGAAGCAGGCGGAAAGGTTTGGGATGACTTGAATGAAATGAAAGGGGATCTGTGGAGAGACGGGAAGACTTACCCGAAGGAGCTGTCAGATCTGGATCGTCTGTTCGGACAGGAGGAGATATGGATATCTATGGGATATAACGAAGCAAGGGCGGAATCCCTTGTCAAAAAGGGGATCTATCCTGAAGGGACCAAACCGTTCCTTCTTGAAGATGCAGGCTCGATCGGGAATACACATTTCCTTTCAGTGCCGTTCAATTCACCGAATCAGGCTGGTGCCCTCGTGGCCATCGACTATATGCTTTCCCCAGAGATGCAGCTGGAGAAGATGCAGCCGGACGGGTGGGGAGACAGCACCCCGATTTCAGTGGATAAGCTTGAAGACGGGATGAGGAAAAAGTTTGAGGAGCTCGACCGGGGTGAAACTGTCCTTGATCCTGCTCGATTGGAAGATGCCTATATCGGGGAGATGGACGCCTCCTATGTAGAATGGGTAAAGGAGAACTGGGTGCGTGAAGTGGCGGAAACCGACTGAGGGGCTCCTACTTGTACCAAGCATCCTTTTCCTGATGGTATTCGGCCTAGGCATGATCACAGCCTTCATGGAGAGCCTGGTGGATGATGGGACGCTGACGATGGGCTACTATATGGAACTATTCAGGAAGGAACGCTTCATGCGTTCTGTCCTTTACAGCTTCTGGATCACGGCCGTGTCCACGGTCCTGTCCCTTGTCATCGGCCTCCTCTTCGTCCGGGTCTTCCAGGAAAAACTTAGAGGTGGGCCGGGCCGGCTCCTTGTGTGGATCCCCATGCTATTCCCCCATTTCGTATGGGCGTATCTTGTGTTCCTGCTTTTGAATCAAAGCGGATTCCTGTCCAACCTATTGGGAGTCAGCGGTCTGATGGCGGAAAGGACGGATTTTCCCGTCCTTGTGCAGGATCCGAGCGGAGTCGGGATTATGGTCACATATATTTGGAAAGAGGTACCCTTCGTCATCTTGATGCTACTGCCGGTCTATGCCTCTCTTTCTCCAGGGTACAAAGAAGCGGCGACCCTCCTCGGTGCCAATCGCGTTCGCCTATTCACCACAGCGGAGTGGCCTTTCATCAAGCCGGTTCTTATTGAAACAGGTGCCATCCTGTTTGCGTTCATCTTCACGGCGTTCGAGGTCCCGCAGCTCCTTGGGGTCACCTCACCCCAAATGATTGCTGTCCTTACATACGAATGGTTCTACAGCGGGGCGTGGACGGATCGCCCATTTGCATTCGCCGCCCTGCTCCTGGCAGGGGGCGCAGTCGGCCTGAGCATGTGGCTTCTGACCCACGCCATGAACAATGAGCGGCTCAGGCTGGCGAGTGGAGGGCGGGGAGGATGAAACGAATCGGTTTCTATGCGATTGCCATCCCGTTGTTCTTGTTTCCCGTCTGCTTTTTCGTCTATAAAAGCCTATTCGGAATCTGGAGGTGGGGAGAGACTTTCCCTGTGGCTCTCAACACGAGGGCATGGAAGGTCATTGCAGGAGAAGGGGAGCTCCTGTCTGCCATCGTAGTGTCCATTGTCATCGCCATCATGGTCCTCGTATTGAACCTGTTGATCGGGTTAACCGCAGGGAAAGCATTCGCACTTCATCGGTTCAGGGGGAAGGTCTTCCTGGAAAGCATGCTGATGATGCCCCTGTTCCTTCCGACACTGGTCGTCGCCGCTGGTCTTCAGATGCTCTTCATCCGCATGGGGCTTGCCGACACATGGCTCGGCGTCGCCCTTGTTCATCTGATCCCGACGGTCCCCTACAGCATCAAGCTCTTCAAATCCGCGTATGAAGGGATCGGGAGGGATTTGATCGAGCAGTCCCTGCTTCTGGGGGGAGGCGCCCTGCGCAGGTTCCGCCATATAGAACTGCCGCAGCTCATCCCTGCCCTGAACAGCGTCCTGTTTCTTACCGTCGTGATCAGCCTTGGCCAATATGTGCTCACGGCCATCATCGGAGGGGGGAGCGTGGTTACTCTGGCCATGATCTACTACCCGTTCACCCGGTCCGCGGATGAATCGGTCATGGCCGCTTTCTCCCTTGTGTTCATGATGATCCCGCTGGTCACGTACCTTATCTCATGGCTGGTTTTGAGTATCTTCATCCCGTACGGGCCATCTAAGAAAAGGAGGGGAAACAACACCTCATGGAACTGAAGGAATTGTACAAGAGCTATAAGAATCAATCGATTCTCTCGGGGGTCTCACTCCGTATGGAAGAGGGGGAAATCGTTTCTCTCGTCGGGTTATCGGGGTCGGGGAAATCCACCCTTCTCCGTATCATTGCTGGACTTGAGGCACCGGATGCCGGTTCAGTCCATCTCGGGGGGAGAAATGTCACTACAATGAAACCGAAGGACCGGCCGGTCGGTATGGTCTTTCAGAAACCACTCCTTTTCCCTCATATGACGGTCCTTGAGAATGTGATGTATGGACTGAAGATGAAAGGATACAGGAAAAATCAGGCGACGAAAGAAGCGGATGGCTTCATCGAGATGGCAGGCCTAACGGACGTATCGGATCATTATTCCTCCGAACTGTCGGGAGGTCAGATGCAACGGGTATCGCTGATTCGTTCCCTCATCCTCCTCCCGAAGCTCCTTCTACTGGACGAGCCGTTTGCCAGCCTGGATCATACCCGGAGGATGGAGCTCCGTGCTTGGGTCAAATCCGTCATAAAGGAAGTGGGCACCACGGCGTTATTTGTGACGCACGACCGGGATGAAGCGAGCGAAATGGGCGATAGGATCGCTATCCTTGAAGCGGGACGCATCTCCCAGATCGGGAGCCCGGAGCATATTTATCATCATCCTGCCACTCCGTTCATCGCCGGTCTCATGAGCGACGGTCTCCTCCTCGGGAATGAGCGATTCGTCCATCGGGAAAACTTATCAACAGAGAGCCTACACCCTCATGATGTGCGATGGACAGGGGAGATCAGGGAGAAAAAGTACATGATGGGAAATCATATGTATTCCATACATATAGAAGAACTTGGACAATCGGTCGTGTTGAAGGTCGCTGACGGGGATCTGGGTGACCCGGTCACGATCACGGCTTCGGAAAAAAACATTCAAACGTTTGATTAAGAGGGAAGGGAGGGAAAAGGATGAAGAAGAAGGAATGGGTGAAGATTGCCATCGTGCTTGCGGTCATCCTGTTTTTGATCTGGTTCAGCCGTCATGTTTTCAGTGTGAACCCCATCGCCATCAGGGATTGGATCACTTCCTTCGGGATCTGGGCGCCCCTCGTGTTCATTGTGGCCTATACGATACGTCCGCTCATCCTCTTCCCGGCTTCGATCCTGTCGTTCGGGGCCGGGCTTGCGTTCGGTCCCCTGGAAGGTTTCGCCTACATTGTGGTCGGTGCGATCGGAGGGGCGACCGTAGCGTTCTATGCTGCCACCCTGCTGGGGGATCGGATCTTGAAGAACCCTTCGGAACGGATGAAGAGGATTCGCGGCCGTATGGAGGAGGACGGATTCATCTACATCCTAGTGATGCGCCTGGTTCCATTCTTGAACTTTGATCTGGTCAGTTATTTGGCCGGTATGGCGAAGGTGAGGTATGGTCCGTTCATCCTGGCGACGGCCATCGGGATCCTTCCAGGCACATTCGGATATGTCTATCTGGGTTCGAGTCTTGTCCAGGACGACAAAAGTCATATTTACATAGCCATCTTCGTGTTCGTCCTTGTAGCGGCGATCCCTTTCGTTTTCAGGAAGAAGCTCAAGAACTGGCTCGGATTATCTAAAAGGCGCTAGGAGGAAGGAACATGCTGGATACACATGCGCGAAAATGGGTGCAGCCGGGCATCGAGACAACCGCCCGTTCATTTTTGAAGGCCGGGTTCACTCCAAATGGGGTGACAGTAGCTGCTTTCATCATCGGAGGAGGAACGGGGCTCGTTTATTATGCCGGATTCCCCATCCTGGCTGTACTGCTTCTGTGGCTGTCGGGTTTTTTGGATGCAGTCGACGGCTCCATGGCGAGACTCACGAAGCCTTCGCCGTTCGGGACGGTCATGGATGTCACGTTTGATCGGATCGTGGAGATTTCCGTGATCCTGGGCGTTGCGGCGGTACACCCAAAGGCCATGTGGCCACTCCTCCTCCTGAGTGTCTCAATCATCATCTCCATGACGATCTTCCTTACGGTCGGTGCCGTCTCGGAGAAAGAAAGCGGAAAATCGTTTTATTATCAGGCCGGTCTGGCTGAGAGGACAGAAGGGTTCATCTTGTTCAGCTTGATGATGCTGTTCCCGTCGATTGTCGTTTGGACGACCCTTCTATTTGTTGCAGTGGAATTGTTCACGGGCTTTCAGCGGTTTGCAGAAGCAAAGCGACTACTTTCATAATGGAGTGATAGAGATGGAGAAATATGATGTGATTGTAATCGGTGGAGGATCAGCGGGATTGACGGTCGCGTCGGGTGCGGCGTCCCTTGGTGCACGCGTCGCCCTCATTGAACAGAGTGGGCGCCTCGGAGGTGACTGCCTCCACTTCGGATGCGTCCCGTCCAAGGCGTTCATCCAGGCGGCTAAAGAAGTTTCCACCGCACGCAGGGCGGCTTCGTTCGGCTTGGATGTGAGCGGGACGGTCGATCTGTCTGCCGTCAAGACCCGGGTCGAAGAAGCGGTTGGGAGCATCCAACAGCAGGATGACCCTAAGCGGTTCACGGAGATGGGGGTGGATATCTATTTCGGGCGTGCAGAGTTCGTCACCCCGAATGCCCTCTTGATCGAAGGGGAAGATTACGTCTACGGAAAAAGCATCGTCATCGCTACGGGATCAAGCCCGCTTATTCCTGAGATCCCCGGGTTGGAAGATGTGACCTATCATACAAATGAATCGGTGTTCGATCTGGAGGAGCTTCCGGGAAAAGCCATCTTCATAGGGGGTGGACCGATCAGCCTTGAGCTTGCCCAGGCTTTCAGCCATCTTGGTTCCGAGGTGACGGTGGTCGAGAAGGCGTCGTCCATCCTTTCCAAAGAAGACCGGAGCATTCAGGAGGCCGCGGTTGAAGTCCTCGGAGAAGATCTGAGAATCGTGACGGACGCAGATATCCAGAAGGTGACCAAAGACGGGGACGGACTTTCCCTCCATTGCACGGTTGAGGGAAAAGACCTCCACATCAACGGGGACATGCTCTTTGTCGGAACGGGAAGGAAGCCCAACTCAGAAGCCCTTAATGTGGACAAAGCAGGGGTGGAGATTGATCAAAAGGGCTTCATTCCTGCCGGTGACGATCTGAGGACGAATGTGTCCCACATCTTCTCCATCGGTGATGCGAACGGTCGCTACTTCTTCACTCACGCAGCAGGGATGGAAGGGAAGCAGGTAGTCCAGAATGCCGTCTTCGGCCTGAAGGGGAAGGTGAGCTACGATCAGCTTCCATGGGTGACCTATACTTCACCCGAGATTTTCCATGCAGGAATGACGGAGGAAGAAGCAAAGGAATCAGGGATCAATTATAAGGTGTACGAAACGACCCTGGATGACGTCGATCGCTTCGTGGCAGATCACCAGACCCACGGCCTCGTGAAGATTCTCACGGATTGGAAGGGGAAGATCCTCGGGGCGCATGCCGTCGGGGAAGGAGCTGGGGACTGGATGCAGCCTGTCCTATATGCCATGGCAAAGAACAATGGCATCGGCTCCCTTTCAAATATGACCTATCCATACCCTAATCATGCATCCGCCGTCCAGCAGACAGCCGATCTATTCTGGCGAGAGAAGCTCTTTGATGGACCGGTTCCTGTCGTGACGAAAAAACTGATTGAGTATAAACGATAAACCGTTAAAAAAACAGGCCATCCAGGCATGGAAGGAAGACCCTTTCCCTGGAAAGCCTGTTTTTATTTTTCATGGGAGCCGTACTTTTTCATGAACGACCGGTCCAATCTTTCCTTGAGCTTCCTCGTCCATCTCCCCTGGACCGCGAATGATCCATACAGGAGAAATCCGTTGCCGTTACCCGTTGACAGGATCGACAGGTATCGGCTTCTTGATTGAAAGGCAAGAAGCTTCCGGCCTGTAAGGAACCGGTTCAGGTTCTCCCATAGGACGGGTCCCTGCCTGACAGCCGTGACCCCGTTTTTGGGGAAGTCGGGGAAATCTGCCAGGGTGCCGCAGTCGCCGGCAGCGAAGAGACCGGGGAATGAGATGGACTGAAGATTGGCGTTCGTCAGCATGAACCCCTTCTCATCCGTCGGGATCAGACTGCTGCCGAACAGTCCCTGTGCTGCTGCACCACCGAGGAACATCACCTCGTCAAAGGGGATGTGTCGAGCCTGGTCTGTCACGACGGTCCCATCCGTCACCTGTTCGGCTTTTCCCTTCAAGGTGGAGATTCTCCGGCGATCGAGAAGCGATGCCATATTCCTTGATGCAAGGACCCCGGCCTCATGGAGAAACGGGGAGGAATGAATGACAGTGATGGAGTCATCGGGTTTCCCGTTTTTTTCTTTCCAGGCGCGAAGGGAGAGGGCGAGTTCGCATGCCGCCGCTCCGCCTCCGATGAAGACCGTATCCCTACTGCGGTACAGCCTTTCGACCTGGGAAGGGAAGCGATGATTCGGTTTGATTCTCAGATTGGCCCCCCCCAGTCCGGGGATGCCGGGATCCTCATTCCGGGAGCCGATATCAAAGGAGGCCGCGTCATAGGAATACAGCTCACCCGCATCCGTCAGCAGCTGCTGTTGGATGGGATCGACGGAAAGAACGGATGCTTCGACGAATTCGCAGTGTGCTTTCCGGCACAGGGCCTCAAGATCGACACGGATTTCCTCCTCGCTGTACACACCTTCGACGAAGCCTGAAAACATGCCGCTATAATATTGGTGGCGCGAGGGAGAGATGAGGATCCATCGGTCGGCCGTTTGTTCCTTAGATCGTTCCAGGAGGCAATGGAGGTGGCTGTGACCGCCTCCCGCGAGGATGACGGTGTTCATGACCGCTCCTCCCATTCTTCCCTGGTGATCCCCATCCTGATCGAGTCGTAATACACGCCTTCGTGATAGCGGCATTTTCTCATCCTGCCTTCTAGGATCATGCCGATTTTCTCGGCGGTACGCATCATACGTTCGTTACCCGACCAGGTGGTGATGCCGACCCTGCCAATTTCCTTGGTGGCAAAAAGATGCTCCACCCACTGGTCGAGTGCATCCGTGCCATACCCGCCGTTCCAGTAGCGCGGATCATAAATGCCAATCCCGGCCTCCAGCCATCTTGTCGGTTCATATTCCCAGTAAAAGCTCACCGTCCCGATGATGAGCCCGTCCGCTTCAATGATCCGCTGATGTTCGAGGTATCGATCAGGATCTGAAACATATGAAGCTTCGTACTCGTCTAATGACATGTTGACGTGTGGGAAATAAGGAGCGTCCCATTTTTTCCACTCGGGGGAGGGGTCACTGTATAACAGCATCCACAGTGCGGGTAAATCTTCTTTTTCAATCGGGCGAAGTGTCGTTTTCACATCGTTTCCTCCTGACTCGTTCTTGCTGACTCTCATTATACCGAAATTCCTAAAGTTGGGGACAGGCATGAAAAACAGGATGGCCCTGTGTGGCCATCCTGTATCCAGCAACCTATGAAACAGGTTGTTTTTTACCTGTAAGGCGATCGGCGATGGATGCAATCGCTCCATCCCCTGTTACGTTGCACGCTGTACCGAAGCTGTCCTGTGCCAGGTACAGGGCGATCATCAAGGATGTCATGGTCGGACTGAAGCCGAGCATGGTCTCGAGCAGTCCGAGGGAGGCCATGACGGCTCCGCCCGGCACTCCGGGTGCAGCAATCATTGTAATCCCGAGCATGAGGATGAACGGGAAGATCTGTGTGAACTCCAGTGCTTGTCCCTGGATGAACATCACGGCCATGGAACAACTCACAAGGGTGATGGTGCTCCCAGAGAGGTGAATTGTGGCAAGGAGGGGGATCGAAAAGTCTGCGATGCTTCCCCGCGTGCCGTTCAGCTTCGTCCGCTCAAGCGTAACGGGGATGGTGGAGGCTGAAGACTGGGTACCGAGTGCCGTAAAATAGGCAGGCATCATCGTCTTGATCATGGAAAACGGATTCTGCTTCCGGATCGTTCCGGCTGCCGTGTATTGTACAATAAGGAAGAATAAATGCAGGATGATGATCATGATGAAGACTTTGGCGAAAACAGAAATAATCGATGTCACCTGACCGCCCTGAGTCATATTGGCAAAGATCCCGAGGATATGGATCGGAAGGAGCGGGATGATGATTTTTTCGATAAGCTTCTCGATGATGTTCTTGAACTCTTCCAAGCCTTTTTGAAGCACATCCCCTTTAATGGCTGCCATTCCGACACCCAGTGTGAAGGCTATAAGGAGAGCGGTCATCACGCCCATGACAGGCGGCATTTCTACTGTAAAGAATCCTTTGAGCAGCGCTTCTTCAGGGTTTTCAAACGATTGGGAGCTCTGATTGACCAGCAGGGAAGGATACAGGGACTTCGCCGTAATGAATGCCACCAGTCCTGCCAAGATGGTGGAACCGTATGCGAGGGCTGTTGTCAGGCCGAGGAGTCTGCCTGCCCCTTTTCCCATGGAACCGATTCCGGGTGCGATGAATCCGATGATAATAAGCGGGATGGCGAATCCAAGAAAGTTCCCGAATAGTTCATTGAACGTAACGAAGATCTTGATGAACCAGTGAGGGGCAAACATGCCGACAATGATTCCCAGAGCGATCCCCAGGATGATGCGTGGTAACAATCCAAGTCTTTTCATCTTTCTGTCCTCCTTGAGTGTACAAATGTTTATGTTAGATGGATTATACAATGACAAGGAAGATAGTTTAATAGGGTTTTTAATAGGCGGAATGTTAAATGTATTCAGATAACGTTGCGAATGTTTAGTCGCAGGACTAGTTTGACATGGCATACATATATCAAAGGGTCGAATCGGGAAGATAAATTGCATTTTCCATATGAATCATTCTTTCTCTTTCCTTTGAACATGATAAAATAGAAATATCTATTGTTATATTGGAGGTCACTCAAAAAATGAAAACCAAGCTTTGTTTATTATACGGTGGGAAATCCGCGGAACATCAGGTTTCACTGCAAACGGCCAAGGCAGTCATCGGCGCCCTGGATTTAAATAAATTCGATATTCACCCGATTTTCATCTCGACAGACGGCGCGTGGATCAAAGGATCACAGCTTGAAGGACCGGTCAGTGATGTGAAGGAACTTCAATTCTCCGAAGGGGAAGCCATTGCCCCTAACGCCCTTACTGCATCGGTTAAAGGATCGGAAGGATATGATATGATCTTCCCTCTCCTTCATGGACCGAACGGTGAAGACGGGACGGTACAGGGGATGCTTGAATTATTGAATCTTCCATATGTAGGAAATGGCGTTTTGGCGTCTTCTGCGGGTATGGATAAAGTCATCATGAAGAACCTATTCGCTCAGGCAGGTATCCCACAAGTAGGCTACACATGGTTCATCAGAAGCTCATGGGAAAGCGACCGCGAAGCGGCTTACAAGCAGGTGGAGGAAGAAATCGGCTACCCATGCTTCGTTAAACCCGCCAACCTTGGTTCTTCTGTAGGCATCAGCAAATGTACGTCACGTGATGAACTTGAGGCGGCTTTCGAAGAAGCCTTCCAATTCGATCGTAAAATCATCATTGAAGAAGGGGTCATTGCCAGAGAGATTGAGCTAGGCGTACTGGGTAACGATCACCCTGAGTGCTCGGTAGCGGGAGAGATCGTCCCTAAGAAGGATTTCTACGACTACAAAGCGAAATATGAGGATGGCGATACAGCCCTCATCATCCCGGCAGAGGTAGATGAGGAGCTTTATGCACGACTCAAAGACATTGCGATCCGGTCATTCAAGGCGCTTGATTGTTCAGGGCTTGTCCGTGCCGACTTCTTCGTGACGAAGGACGGAAGGATCTTCATGAACGAAGTGAACACCATGCCTGGATTCACCCCATTCAGTATGTTCCCGCTTCTTTGGAAACATACGGGCATCGACTACCCGTCACTCATCGCGAAGCTGGTTGAACTCGGGGCAGAACGACACAAAGAAAAGCAATCGATCAAGTATACAATGTAGCCACCATGGGACCGGCAGCGGACGAAATGAAAGTTCGGTCGGTCCCATCTCTATTGCAAGGATGAACGAGTAAAGGAGTATATGATCATGTTCGAAAAAACGATTAGCGATATATGCACGATGCTTGATGTGAAGAATGATCTTTCTTCATTCGGCGACATCGTCGTCAAAGGTGTATCCATCAACACACGGACGATGGAAAAAGGGAATCTGTTCGTCCCGTTCAAAGGAGAGAACGTCGACGGCCACCGGTTCGTCCGCTCTGCCATAGAAGAGGGTGCAGCAGCAGCGCTCTGGGATGCGAACGTCCCGAATCCGCCGGAGGATCTTCCGGTTCTGGTTGTGGACGATCCGCTTGAAGCGCTTCAGTCCCTTGCCAATCAATACCGTCACGAGCTGGATCTCAAAGTCGTGGGGATCACAGGAAGCAACGGGAAGACAACCACGAAGGATATTGTAGCGAATATCCTGGCACAGAAGTACAAGGTGCATAAGACTCAAGGTAACTACAATAACCACATCGGCCTGCCCCTCACCCTCCTGGCTCTGCCTCGGGATGCGGAAGTTGCCGTGCTCGAAATGGGGATGAGCGGATTCGGAGAGATCGAACTCCTATCCGATATCGCACAGCCGGATGCAGCGGTCATCACCAACATCGGTGAGTCCCACCTGCAGGACCTCGGCTCCAGGGAAGGCATCGCCAAAGCGAAGCTTGAGATCATCCACGGTCTGAAGGAAGACGGCCTGTTCATTTATTACGGGAATGAGCCCCTACTGAGCGAACAAGTGAAGGAACTCGGATTGAAAAGAGTGGAAACGTTCGGGAAGACGGATGATAACACCATTTCCCCGACGAAAACGGAGATGAACAATACGGGCAGTTATTTCGAAACTTCCATGGCGGAAGGGGAAACCTTCCATTTGCCGGTGCTTGGGCAGCATAACATCCATAATGCGCTCGCAGGCATCCTGATCGGGAAGGAATTCGGTCTAACAATAGAGGAGATGAAACAAGGCTTAAAGTCCCTTGAGCTGACGAAGATGAGAATGGAAATGATTGAAGGTAAAAAAGGAGAGCGCATCATCAACGATGCGTACAATGCCAGTCCCACTTCTGTAAAAGCGGCAATTCAGCTGATTTCCGAGCTGGAAGGATTCGACTCCAAGATCCTGGTTCTCGGGGACATGCTCGAGCTCGGGGATCATGAGAAGGAATACCATGAGGAGATCGGTCAACTGATCGACCCTGAACGCATCCGTCACGTGTTTACTTTCGGTGAATTGGGTGAATATATGGCTAAAGGGGCAAAAGTGAATTTCCCCGAAGAGCGCGTACACGCATTCCTTGATAAAGAGGCCCTGCTCGATGAATTGAATGCACTCATCACCGGCAAGGAACTGATCCTCTTCAAAGCTTCGAGGGGAATGAAGCTTGAAGAGATCATCGACGGTCTGAAGTAACAAGGAGTTTGTCCGTGCCATACTAATGGAAAAGGTGAGAGCATGATCGGATGTTTAGTGCTCCACGGGTTCACAGGGGGACCATACGAAGTGGAACCCCTTGCTGAATACCTGAGGGAGCAGACGGATTGGAAAATTGTCGTCCCGACCCTGCCTGGTCACGGAGAAACACTATCCCTAAGGGGGATCAAGCACGTGCAATGGATCGAACATGCAGAAGAATGTCTTAAATCCCTGCTTGAGACATGCGACAAAGTTTATGTCGCCGGCTTTTCCATGGGAGGTCTCATTGCATCCTATCTTGCAGTCCATTATAATGTTAGTAAGCTTGTGCTGTTGAGCGCTGCTGCCAGGTATATCCATATCAAGCAGCTCTTCAGAGACATCGGGGGTTTGATCAGAGAGGGATGGCAAGGAAATCTCCTCGAGAACGAACTGTACAATCGTTATAAGGTAAAAATGACCAATACCCCGCTTCTATCCACCTATGAATTCAGGAAGGTCGTCACCATCGCCCGACCGCTGCTGAAGAAAGTCACCATCCCCACATTCATTGCCCAGGGGGAAGTGGATGGAATCGTCCCTCCCGCCAGTGCAGCTTACATCTATGAAACCATTTCGTCCCGACAAAAAAATATTTATTATGCTTCAAGATCCAAGCATCTCATCTGTCATAGCGAAGATAAGGCTGAACTTTTTGATCATATTTACCATTTTCTCGAAGATGAATAGAGTGACTATTTGACATGTCATTGAAATTCATTTCTAGAAGTGGTAACATTACTACAACATAGTTCTATTTGTTGGACGTGCCAGCTCTTCGATTTTGAAGAGTGTATTTTTTTGTACACAACATAAACTAAACATCTCATATAGACGGTTTTAGATTAGATACCGAAGTCGGCATGTAAGATTTGGATCCGATTTAAACATATAATCAGCTCCATCGATTAGTTATAAAAGATGTATACCAAAAGGAGAATGAATAGCATTGACAAAGTTTGCAGATTTAAACTTAAGCGCAGCTACGTTGAAATCCATTAAACGTATGGGCTTTGAAGAAGCAACCCCCATCCAGGCCAGCACAATCCCGGTAAGTCTTGAAGGTAAAGACATCATCGGTCAAGCACAAACAGGTACAGGTAAGACGACAGCATTCGGTATTCCGATGATCGAGAAGATCGATGTGAAGAACCCTGCAGTCCAAGGTCTTATCATTGCGCCGACACGTGAACTTGCGATCCAGGTTTCTGAAGAACTATACCGCATCAGTGCAGATAAGCGCGCACGCGTCCTTTCTGTATACGGTGGACAGGACATCCAGCGCCAGATCCGTGCGATGAAGAAGAACCCGCACATCATCGTAGGAACTCCAGGACGTCTACTTGATCACATCAAACGTAAAACATTGAACCTTACAAGTGTTGATACCCTTGTATTGGATGAAGCGGATGAAATGCTCAACATGGGCTTCATCGATGACATCGAGAGCATCCTTGAAACCGTTCCTCCGACTCGTCAAACCCTTCTATTCTCAGCAACGATGCCGGATCCGATCCGTCGTATCGCTGAGCGCTTCATGACTGAACCTGAAGTCATCAAAGTGAAATCGAAAGAAGTGACTGTATCCAACATCGAGCAGTTCTTCACAAAAGTGACGGAGAAAGAGAAATTCGACGTCCTTTCACGCTTGATCGACGTTCAGTCTCCTGAACTTGCCATCGTATTCGGACGTACGAAGCGCCGTGTAGATGAGCTTTCACGTGCATTGAGCATCCGTGGTTACCTTGCTGAAGGAATCCATGGTGACCTTTCACAGGCTCGCCGTATGACGGTCCTCAAAAAGTTCAAAGAAGGACGCATCGACGTTCTTGTTGCTACTGACGTAGCAGCTCGTGGACTTGATATCTCTGGTGTAACACATGTTTACAACTTCGATATCCCACAAGATCCTGAAAGCTACGTTCACCGTATCGGACGTACGGGCCGTGCAGGTAAGAAAGGGATGTCCATCACATTCGTCACACCACGTGAAATGGGCTACCTGAAAGTGGTAGAACAAACCACCAAGAAGAAAATGACGGCTCTTAAGCCACCTAGCCATAACGAAGCTCTTGAAGGTCAGCAGCGCCTGGCTCTTGAAAAGCTTACAGAAGCAACGAAAGAATCTGACCTTAAAGATTACTATGCGTTGGCAGAAGAATTCCTTGCGAACCACGAATCCATCGAAGCGGTGGCAGCGGCCATCCGCGTTCTGACAAAAGAACCGGATACCACTCCAGTCGATATCACCGAAGAGCGCCCACTTCCATCAAGAGGCGGCGGCGGTCGCGGTAATTCCCGAGGCGGCGGATACAAAGGTGGTTCACGCTCTGGTAAAGGCGGAAGCGGCGGCGGTAGCCGTTCAGGCGGTTACAACCGTGGCGGCGGTTCATCCCGCGGCGGAGATCGCAACCGTTCAGGCGGAAGCAGACCACAATCTTCTTCTAAGCGTAAATCATATAACTCTTAATACATGAAGCACGACGGCAGAGATGCCGTCGTGTTTTTTTGTGTTGAGTAGGGTGACCAGGATGTGTGCGGTGGAAGGGTCGCTTGGGTGATGGGATGAGATCCATTCGCGAATAAAGGAGTGGGGTCGCTTCGAATGTAGTGAGGGGAGAGTGCTGGATGAGGAGGGGGATCGCAAGTAACGGGTGGTGTTAGCTGAATAATGGGGCTGATCGCAAATAACGGGTGGTGTTAGCTGAATAATGGGGCTGATCGCAAGTAACGAAAGGAGGTAACTGAATAAAGGTAAGAATCGTACGTAACGAAAAAGGTGCGATAATAAAAAGTAGAGGCAAAAATCGATTCGCAAGGAAATTCTTAAAAGTCGCTGATAAAATTTTAAAAGTCGCAAATAAATCTTCAAAAGTCGCAAGTATTTTCAATGCTCAAAGAGATTGAGGTCGTTCAGATACACAGAATTGAATTAAAGGAGCTGTGAAAAAAGTCGTTTCGTGTCGAATGAGTAAAATGAGGACAATCGCAACTTCCGATTCGCTGATATCACATACCTATATGATAGTAAGTAAGGTTTTTAGCAAAAAACATGAAAAAGTAGCAAATATCCTCCTCGCTAGCTTCAAAACATCTGCTGTCACCAAATCAACTGCTGGCCATTCCGTTCACCACCCCCATCAATAATCCATACCGATCCCGTCCATACTACACCTAACAACACCCAGGCCACTGCGCCTGCCAAAGGAGTATCACCACATGACCATCATCCGATTCGGGTACGTAGCCATGAGCATGAATCTGCAGCACGCTTCCCCTTCTCAAACCATGACCCACAAGCAGTTTTCCGGCTTGAAGGATGAGGAGGCGGCGATCAGGAAGCTGGAGCGGATTGCCTTGTCCAATATCGAGAATTGCCTGCGGCTCCTGAAGCATAATGTGCTTCATGACATTCATTTTTTCCGTTTCAGCTCGAAGCTCATCCCCCTTGCCAATCACCCCGATCTTGCGGGGTGGGACTTTTTGACGCCAATCCTGCCTGCCTTGGGTGAAATCCGATCGTATCTCCGCGAGCATCCCATGAGGGTGGATTTCCACCCGGATCATTTTGTCCTCCTGAATTCGACCGAACCCCAGGTGATGAAGAATTCGTTGAAGACCTTGCGCATGCATGAAGGGATCCTGGACGCAATGGGGATCGATCCCCTGCATCGGTGCGTCCTCCATGTAGGCGGTGCCCATGGCGATAAAGAAAAGGCGATGGAGCAGTTCATCCACAATTGGGGGCTGACCCCGGAGGGCATCCAAAGGATGATCATGTTGGAGAATGACGATACTGTATTTTCGGCATTCGATGCCCTTTACCTTTGTGAAAAGCTCGGGATCCCCCTTGTATTCGACCTTCACCACCATATGGCGAATGGGGAGCGCGACTGGACGCTTGATTGGGATCGGGTCGTTGCTACGTGGAAGGATTCTCCGCTTCCCCTGAAGATGCACATCTCCAGTCCGCGGTCTGCTGATGATTTCAAAGCTCACGCAGACTACATCGATCCTCATGATTTCCTCGGGTTTCTGCGCCAAGTGGAGGGAAGTGTCGATCGCATCGATTGCATGATCGAGGCGAAGCAGAAAGATAATGCCCTGTTCAAGTTGATGGAGGAGCTGGCGCAAGAAGAAGGGGTCCGCCGCGTGGACGGGTCCACGATCGAAATCGGTTAATTGAAACCATCCCCTACTCAAAACCGTATCTATACTGTAAGATTTAGACATAGAAGGAAATGGGGGATGGATATGAAAGATGGACCACGTAACAGGATTTCACCAAAGGCTCTCAGTGTGTGGAGGATTTATGGTGGGATCGAAACCTTGATCGCACTCGTCGTCGCAGGTGGGGTCATTACACTAACCGTTCTATTCGACTGGCCGGTATGGATTTCCGTCGTTGCGGGAGTCGCAGCCGTCATTCTTGCATACATACAGATCAAACTTGTTCCCGATGTCAGGTGGAAGCGCTGGCGCTATGAAGTGAGGGAGCAGGAAATCGAGCTTCAAAGGGGCATATTCATCATCAAAAGGACGCTCGTCCCGATGGTGCGTGTCCAGCACGTGGATACCGTCCAGGGACCGATCTTGAAGAAGTACGGTCTTTCGACGATCACCATCTCCACAGCTGCAACGGTGCATGAAATCCCTGCCCTCGACACGGAGGAAGCGGATGGACTGAGGGATTCCATATCCCAGCTGGCAAGGGTGGCGGAAGATGATGTCTGAGTACAAGCGGCTGCACCCCATCTCGGCCATCGTCAACTTCATGAAACAAGTGAAGGAAATGATCATCCCGATCGTCGTCCTCTTGTTCGTGAACGGTTCGGGAAGCGGCGGGGGTTTCTGGAGATACATGCCCGTCATTTCCATGGTAACGGTCCTCGTCCTTGTCCTTGGTGCCGGGATCATCAAGTGGATGCGGTTCACCTATCGCCTGGAAGACGGGGAACTGCGGATCGAACACGGTTTATTTGTGAAAAAGAAGCGGTATATCCCCTATGACCGGATCCAGAGCCTGAACTTCTCGGAAGGGATCCTGCATCGCCCGTTCGGACTAGTGAAGGTAAAGGTGGAGACCGCCGGTTCTTCATCTGATAAAAAATCGGAGGCGGAACTGACGGCGATCCTCAAGGAAGAAGCTATTCAGATCGAGAAGACGATCTTTAAAGAAAAAGAACGCCTATCCGAATCCCCGGAAGCCGTCGTCGAAGAGAAGCCTGACCGTCAGGAGGAAATCTTCAAGATGTCCGGGAAGGATCTGCTGATGCTCGGTTTGACGTCTGGCGGAGTCTGGGTCATCTTGTCGGGTGTCGGAGCTTTCCTTTCACAGTTTGATGACTTCATTCCGTTTGAAGAGATTTACGAAGGAGCTTCAGGCTACATCAGGGGAGGGGTCCTCATCATCGGGATCCTGGCATTCGTCGGCCTGTTCATTGCCTGGCTGCTTTCACTCGTGTGGACCTTCGTTGTGTACGGGGACTTCCGAATCCGGCTCACCGATGAAAACATCATCATCAATCGGGGGCTGTTGGAAAAGAAGCAAGTGACGGTACCGTTCAAGCGCGTGCAGGGAATCCGTATCATCGAGAACCCCGTGCGTCAGCTCCTTGGTTACTGTTCCGTCCAGATTGAAAATGCCGGGGGCTCCGCCCTTGAAAAGGACAGCTCGAGTATCAAGCTGTTTCCGATCGTAAGGAAAAGGGAAGTGGAGAACCTTCTTGCCGAGATTTTCCCGGATTACTCCGTAGAGACCGAATTCAATCGGCTTCCTGTCCGTTCAATCAGGAAATATATGATCCGTGCGGCCGCGGTCGGTGTCATCCCGACGGTCGTGGTATCGATCTTTCTCTGGCCCTATGGGATGTGGGGGCTGATCCTTGTGGCGCTCCTTGCGTTCCTTGGATACCGGCAGCACCGGTCCGGCGGATGGAAGCTCAGCGAAAGCCAGTTGTCCTTGCAATATCGGACCTTTTCAAAAAGCACGGTCTTTTTGAAAAAGAACCGTATCCAGTCGCTTGACCGGCAGGAAACGTGGTTTCAATCACGCATGGACTTAAGTACATTGCGGACGACCGTGAAGTCGGGTGATGCCGGGTACAAGAGCACGCTCAGGGACCTCGAACAAAAAGATATGAAGCAGATTGAAATGTGGTATTCCTACGAAGAATAAAAAAAGAAAAGTGACCCCCTGAGGTCACTTTTCTACTTTCTCCCGGCAATGAAGCCGATGAGGAACCCGGCGATGAGGCCGAAGAGGTGGGCCGTGATATTGATCCCGGATTGGGTGAAGGTCATGATCAACCCGATGATGACGATCGGCAGGATCACCTGCCTGCTCTCACGGGTGATGAAGGCATTCCTCGTCGCGATCATGGCCAGATAATAGCCGAATAATCCGAATATCGCTCCGGAAGCACCTACATGGCTGTAAGAGAGAGGCTGACTGACGTAGGTGATGATATTGGCGAAGATGCCGCTCACGAGATAGAGGGCGGTGAATTTCCATTTTCCGAGATGTTCTTCAAGTGCCGGACCGAAGAGAACGAGGGAAAATGAATTGAATAAGACGTGGGAGAAGCCCATATGGACGAATATCGGCGTGATCAGGCGCCACCATTCACCGTCCCGTATGAACAGGTTGATGCCTGCGAGTTGTTCGTACACCCACATTTGAGGGAAAATGGGGAGGGAACTGATCAAATACAGGATCAGGTGGATGGATACAATAACAGAAATGACAGGGTATTTCTTCAGGAACTGAGAGAAGCTTTCCGTCCTAACAAACATGGATCGTCCTCCTCCAAAAGGATGGTAATACTGATATTGTCGCTTATATAAGCTTGTCAGACAAGGTGTTTCCTTATACGGATATGCCGGACGGGACTAGAGTAGAAGGAGAATGATGATGATTAAAGGAATCGGATTGGATATCGTCGAGTTGCACCGCATCAAAGATATGATCGACCGTCAGCCCAAATTCCCTGGGCGCATTTTGACGGAAACGGAACGGGAGTCGTTTGAATCCCTGTCTGATAGAAGGAAGGTGGAATTCCTTTCCGGACGCTTTGCAGCAAAAGAGGCATTCGCCAAGGCCGTGGGCACGGGCATCGGGAAGGAATTGTCTTTCCATGATATCGAGATTGAGAAGGATGAAAGGGGGAAACCCCATATCGTCAAGCCTGCTGGACTGAAGGTACATCTCTCAATCACCCACAGCCGGGACTTTGCGGCGGCACAGGTCGTATTGGAAGATTGATGCTTGTCAGTTCTTTTTGCATATTCCCCATGGTTGTCTCATATATTCAGTAGTGCAATAGGAGAGACAAGACCGGTAAGGGTGAAGATCGCGGTTCATCCGTAGGACGCGAGGGGGATTCTGCATGAGTCGTCCATTTTAACCCTCCGGTCCACCCCTCTCTGATACGTATATCCTGAGACAAAAGGGGCTGTAGAAATGAACAAGAAACTGGTGGTGCTCGTGCTGGCCGTACTGACCGTATTGATGCTGGCCGCATGTGGGGAAAAGTCCAAAGAGGATGTAACCAAGGATCTCAAATCGAAAGTGGAAGATCTGAAAGGCTATAAGGCAGATGCCAAAATGACCCTTCAAGTCGGGGAAGATCCACAGACGTATGAAGTGGAAGTATGGCATAATGATCCGAACTATTACAGGGTATCCCTGAAGAATGAGGCCAAAGACCAGAGCCAGATGATCCTGCGGAATGAAGAGGGCGTCTTCGTCCTGACGCCTGCATTGAACAAGAGCTTCCGCTTCCAGAGCGACTGGCCGTCCAACAGCAGTCAGGCCTATCTATATGAATCACTCGTGAAGGATGTCCTGGAAGACAAGAATGCTACATTCAAAGAAACGAAAGACCATTACGTCTTTAATACAAAGACGCGCTATCAGAACAATCAAATGCTTCCTACCCAGGAAATCACCTTCAATAAAAAAGATCTCACACCGGTATCTGTGAACGTCATGGATTCCGATAAGAATTCCTTGGTGAAGGTCGAGTTCTCCAAGATGGACGTGAAGGCTGCGTTTGATAAGAAGGATTTCGACATGAAGAAGAACATGACGGGTGCACAGCTTGAGATTCCAGTGAGCGGCAACGTGGAAGAGAAGGAACTCTCCGTCCTTTACCCTACTGATGGAATCTCAGGATCAGAGCTTGTGGATGAGCAGGAAGTCGCAACGAAAGACGGCAAGCGGGTCGTCCTGACATATGATGGGGAGAAATCCTTTACCATCATCCAGGAACAAACTACATCGGTTCCGACCATGACGGTTTCGACATCCCTTCAAGGTGAAGTAGTGGACCTCGGCTTCACGGTAGGGGCCATGACCGATCAGTCCATCACCTGGACCCATGACGGTGTGGATTATATGCTTGCATCAAAGAGCCTGACGCAGGATGAGATGGTGACCATCGCCCGGTCCGTGCAAGGTTCCATGGTAAAATAAACAACATTGAGGCAGCCTGAGGGCTGTCTTTCTTCATGCTTGGACTGACTGAAAGAAAAGAATGAATCTCGATGGAAGGAATGGTATTCTTGTAAGGAATGAAATTGTTTAGGAAGTGAATGGACATTGGATACCCTTTTCTTCAGAGATACGTGGGCCGAAATCAATCTGGACCATGTAAGTGAAAACGTCATGAACTTTAAAAAACATATACCGGATAATGTGAAGATGCTCGCCGTCGTAAAAGCGAATGCCTATGGGCACGGATACGAACAGATTGCAAGGGCCGCACTCGACTCGGGGGCGGACGGACTTGCCGTCGCTTTCCTTGACGAAGCATTGCTTCTTCGAAAAGCGGGCATCCATACCCCGATTCTTGTTCTTGGTGCTTCAAGGCCGGAGGATGCAGGAACTGCAGCGGACCATGGAGTATCCCTAACTGTCTATACGAAGGAATGGCTTGAAGAGGCTTCCTTATACACGGGGAAACGCCTGAATCTCCATGTGAAATGTGATACAGGCATGGGGAGGATCGGCGTGAGGGACTCACAAGAGCTGCTCGAGATCACAGATGTGATCAGCGCCCATGAACACTTCCATTTCGAAGGGGTGTTCACCCACTTCGCGACGGCAGATGAACTGGATGAAACGTATGCCGATACGCAGCTTGAAACCTTCCGCTCCATGATCGGTCAGCTTCCTCAGCTTCCCGAGTACGTGCACTCTTCCAACAGTGCCGCCACACTCCGGCGGAAGGATGCCCTTTTCAACACCGTCAGGGTCGGGATCAGCCTCTACGGTCTTACTCCCTCACGCGAGATGCAGCCTCATCTCCCCTTTGAGTTGAAGGAAGTGCTCTCTCTTAAGACGAAACTCATCCATGTGAAAGAAATGGACGAAGGAGAGAAAGTCAGCTACGGTGCCACTTATGAAACAGGGAACAAGGAATGGATCGGCACACTCCCGATCGGGTATGCCGATGGATGGATCAGAAAGCTTCAGGGTCAGGAAGTCCTGATCGGCGGCCGCAGGGCTCCCATCGTCGGCAGGATCTGCATGGACCAGTGCATGGTCAGGCTTACCGGTCCGGTGAAGACGGGGGAACCCGTCACGCTCATCGGCCGCCAGGGGGATGAGCATATACCCGCCGATGAACTGGCAGATAAGCTTGATACGATTAACTATGAGGTGACCTGCATGATCGCCGCGCGCGTCCCGAGAGTCTATACGAGAGGCGGCGCCGTTGTCGAAGTATCCAATCATCTTCTGTAAGCAGGACGTAAAAGACCGCCCATTTCAAGAAATCGCATGAATAATCCATGTAACATATGGTGGATAATAGAAGAGATTAATAAATTGACTTTTCATTCCCATTGTTTGATGGTATGATTAACATGTTATAAAATGAAACGGTATGTAGTGATTGGTGGAGGTGTAGTTTGTGTCTGAATCCAGCGCAACAACGGAAATTTTGATTCGTCTTCCGCAACAGCTCGTCACAGAACTGGACGGCTTTGCAGATCAGGAAAATGTGAATCGCAATGAGTTTATTTATCGTGCTACTAAAATGTATTTAAGAGAGCGTAAGAAACGACATCTGCGTGAATCCATGAGACGAGGCTATATGGAAATGGCTAAGATCAATCTCGCCATCGCTTCGGAAGCAATCCAGGCAGAATATGAGGCAGAACATACAGTCGAACGCTTAGTAAGCGGAGGTTAATCCTTTGATTGTAAAGCGTGGTGACGTATATTTTGCAGACCTTTCTCCTGTTGTTGGGTCGGAACAAGGAGGCGTCCGGCCGGTCCTTGTCATTCAAAACGATATAGGGAACAGGTTCAGTCCCACTGTTATTGTCGCTGCTATCACTGCTCAGATCCAAAAAGCGAAGTTGCCTACCCATGTCGAAATTGATTCCAAACGGTACGGCTTTGAACGTGATTCCGTAATCTTGCTCGAACAGATCAGGACCATCGATAAACAGCGTCTGACCGATAAGATCACACACCTGGACGACGAAATGATGGAAAAAGTCGATGACGCCCTCCAGATTAGTGTTGGTCTCATACAATTTTAATCAGAAACGCCATGCAAATAAATATTGGGAATACACCAGCAAGCACCTGCTGATCAGTGAATGATCAGCAGGTTTTTTTATGCGGTCGGTGAATGGGTTCGTGAAAATCGTGTAATCATTTGTCGATGTGTGGTAAATACACCCAATCGTATGACAAAGTTCTGTAAACCATTTATAATGGGAAAGTATATGAGAGAATTCGCCGTCAAGGCATCATAAGCTTGTTTATTTTTGTCTTTTTTTGATACTATTAATTCAAATGCGATATCCATGTAAGCTATATTAGAGTTCAATGACATTGGTCATGGAGAACGTCGTCATAAATTTCACATGATAGAATGGAGAGAACGGGATGTTTAGTGAAGTCACGGAATACATTGAAACGAATAAGGCCGAGTTGACAAATGTCTGGATGGACAAGATGAAGGAAGAAGCGGATGATAAATTCCTTCAAGTCATCTCGGATCAAGTGTTCACGAAGACAAGCCATGAATTTGTCGAAATGATTGCTTCACGCCTGCGTGATTCCAAGGAATTCAACAACAGACTGGAAGAATTCGCCGAGAAAGTGGTAAGGCTCGGTTGGCCTTTAACGTTTGTGACCTCTGCCTTGAATGTGTTCGGCAAAGTGGTTTATCAAGGTATGGAGAGTTCTGGATTCATTACGGAAGAAAATTACCAACAGCAGATTAATAAATTTGATCGTTGGCTTTCCCCGATGACGAATAAAGTCATCCAGGCATACACGGAATCATGGGAAAAGACTGTTTCGCTCCAAAAGATCGCCCTTCAGGAGCTGTCAGCCCCATTGATCCCGGTGTTCGAGAAGATTTCTGTTATGCCGTTGGTAGGGACGATCGATACGGAGCGTGCGCGACAAATTATGGAAAATCTATTGCATGGTGTCGTGAAACACCGTGCAGAAGTAGTCCTGATTGATATCACCGGTGTGCCGGTCGTTGATACGATGGTTGCCCATCACATCATTCAAGCAGCCGACGCGGTCCGCCTCGTCGGAGCTAAGTGCATGCTTGTCGGGATCAGACCGGAAATCGCTCAAACGATTGTGAATCTAGGGATTGACCTTACACAATTCATGACGAACAGCACGCTGCGTAAAGGAATTGAAAAGGCTTTGGAGATGACAAGCCGAAAAATTGTTTCCGTGGAGGGATTGGAATGAGAATACCTATACTGAAGCTCGAAGACTGTCTATTGATCTCGATCCAGTGGGAACTTGATGACCAAACGGCCCTTCAATTTCAAGAGGATCTTCTTCACAAGATTCATGAAACGAGTGCAAGGGGCGTTGTCATCGATATTACGTCGATCGATTTCATCGATTCATTCATCGCCAAGGTTCTTGGTGATGTCATCAACATGTCCAGATTGATGGGGGCCAAAGTTGTCATTACTGGAATTCAGCCAGCGGTCGCCATTACACTGATCGAATTGGGGATCCGTCTGGACGATGTCCTCACAGCTTTAGACCTTGAAAAAGGTCTTGAGAAATTAAAATTGGAACTGGGGGACTAGGTATGGAGAGCCAATCCTGCGTGAAGATCACGAATGAATGGGACATCGTTGCTGCCCGCCAGTTAGGGAGAAATGTAGCGAAAGAGCTCGGATTTGGCACCGTTGACCAAGCTCGAATTACTACGGCGATCAGTGAATTGGCCCGTAATATATATTTATATGCAGGTACCGGACAGATCTGTATCGAGAAACTGCTTGATGCGGGGAAGAAGGGTGTCAGGATCATTGCCCTTGATGAAGGACCGGGCATTACAGATATCAGAAAAGTAATGGAAGATGGATATTCTACATCAGGTGGATTAGGAGCCGGTTTGCCAGGGGTTAAGCGGCTGATGGACGAATTCAATGTCGACTCGGTTCCGGGAGAGGGAACCGATATCAGGGCAACCAAGTGGCTCCGCTAGGGGGAGTTAGATGAAGTTCAGAGAATTGATGGATACAAAATATAAAGAGATCCTTGAGCACTATTTGAACGAGCAGGATGAGAAGGCTCTTTATCTTGGGCAAAAGTTCAGCCGGAAATCGATTGAACATAACGTATCTCCGGAAGAAATCATTTCCCTTCATAAGAGTGTCATCCTTGAAATGGAGCCGGACCTTCCGCATCACGTCCTTCACTCATTCGACATCTTGCTTGAAGTGATGATCGGCTATGGGTTCGCCTACAGGGAGCACCAGAGCCTGCGCACCAAGCAGCAGGAATTGAATAACGAAATCGACGTGGCTGCCAATATGCAGCAGACCCTCCTCGGCACCCGCATACCACAAATAGACGGGCTCGAGGTCGGTGCGGTGAGCGTTCCGGCCAAGAAGATGAATGGGGATTATTATCACTTCGTGGAAGATGAGAATGAAAATGTGAGCGTCGCAATCGCCGATGTCATTGGTAAAGGGGTGCCAGCGGCCCTCTGCATGTCCATGATCAAGTATGCAATGGACAGCCTTCCTGAATACCGCGATAAGCCAAGCCTCGTCCTTGAAAGTCTGAACCGGGTGGTGGAGCAGAATGTGGATGCAAGCATGTTCATCACCATGTTCTATGGTGTATATGATTCCAAGAGTCACCAGTTCTCCTACTCCTCCGCCGGCCACGAACCAGGGTTCTATTACAACGCGGGCACGGGTGAATTCGAGGACCTTGACGCCAAGGGGCTGCTCCTTGGAGTGGATAAGAAGGCAAAGTACAGGGAATATGAAAGAATAGTCCAAGTGGGGGATATGATCATCCTCCTATCTGACGGTGTGACGGAATGCCGTTCAGAAGAAGGGTTCATCGAGCGGGAAGATCTGGTGGAACTCATCAGGAATTACAATCACCTGCCTCCTCAAGAGATCGTCAACAGCGTGTATAAGGAGCTTGAGAAGCTGCAACACTTTGAGCTCAGGGATGACTTCACACTGATCATCATTAAAAGAAATCAATAATGTGGTTTATCTTGTAAATAATAAGGGTAAACGATTAAGAGTATTTTAATACATGCCTAAAAGGTGGTCTTTTCATGAACTTATCAATAGATATGAAAGAAATGGATAACGATATACACGTGAAAGTTTCAGGTGAAATTGATGCATATACAGCTCCAAAGCTTAAAGAAAGCCTTCAACCCGTCGCTGAAAAAGAAAATTGCCAGCTAATCGTCGATCTTTCCGACGTTTCTTATATGGACAGTACCGGCCTGGGCGTATTCGTCGGCCTATTCAAAACCGTAAAGGCGGGTGGAGGAGAGCTTCATCTTGTCGGTCTATCGGATAGACTGCAGCGCCTGTTCGACATCACTGGCCTGGGGGACATAATGAATATCGATTCCAAAGTAAAAGGTGGAGTGGAATGATGCAGGATTATGATTACATCGAGATGAAGATTCCAGCGAAGCCGGAATATGTAGGGGTCATCCGACTTACCCTGTCCGGAATTGCCAGCAGGATGGGCTTTGATTATGATGCCCTTGAAGATTTGAAGATTGCTACAAGCGAAGCGATCACCAATGCGGTTCAGCATGCCTACAAAGATGACGACGGGGAAGTGGTTGTCGGATTCGGATTGTATGGTGACCGCCTTGAAGTCATGGTTGCCGATCACGGGGAAAGCTTCAATTTCACCGAAATCAAAAAGGCAGTCGGACCTTACCATGCGGATCATTCCGTAGAATTCCTCAGAGAAGGTGGGTTGGGACTTTATCTTATAGAGAGCCTTATGGATGAAGTAAAGGTGCATCATCAAGAGGGAGTGACGGTCTTTATGACGAAATTCCTATCAGGGGAGCAGGTGGAGAGGGATGAAAAAACTATCTCAACCTAACCACCAGGCCAATAAAGATAAAGTCATGCAGTGGATCAAGGACTATCAGGAAAACAAGGATGAGGATGCCCAAAGTCAGCTGATCCTGCACTACCAGAACCTTGTAGAATCCATTGCACGGAAATATTCCAAAGGACGATCTTTTCACGAAGACATCATACAGGTCGGTATGATCGGACTCTTGGGCGCCATCAGGCGTTATGATGAGTCTTTTGGTCGTTCTTTCGAAGCATTCGCCATCCCGACCATCATCGGGGAAATCAAACGTTTCCTTCGTGATAAGACGTGGAGCGTCCATGTTCCAAGACGGATCAAGGAGCTCGGACCGAAAATCAAATCGACCGTTGAAGAGTTGACCAATACCCTGGAACGCTCTCCTCAGGTTCATGAGATTGCTGATTACCTTGAGGTGACCGAAGAGGAAGTATTGGAAGCGATGGAGATGGGGCGCAGCTATCAGGCCCTTTCTGTGGACCATTCCATTGAAGCTGATTCTGAAGGCAGCACGGTCACCATCCTCGACATCGTGGGGAACCCTGACGAAGGATACGAGAAAGTCAATCAGCGCCTTGTACTTGAGAAAGTCCTTCACGTGCTCTCGGAACGGGAAAAAGCCATCATCCAATATACGTACCTGGATAATCTGAGCCAGAAAGAAGCCGGCGAGCAGTTGGGTATTTCCCAAATGCATGTCTCACGACTTCAGAGAAGGGCCATCAAGAAACTCCGCGATGCCATTCAGGAAGAGATGCACGACGGGGAGCATGACTATTGATGCCGTACCTTCAACAAAATGATGTAGAAGTGTTCGCAGGTCAAGTATCCAAGAACGGCAACCGTTTTTGTGGAGATAGCTATTTTTACACGTCGACGGATGATTATTTCATCTGTGTTCTGGCCGATGGTTTGGGCAGTGGAGTGTATGCCTTTGAATCTTCCCATTCAGTTGTGGAGATCGTGGAAGAGAATCATCACGAAGATGTGGATGCATTGATGAATCTTTGTAATGAAGCGCTTCAGAAGAAACGGGGAGCAGCTGTCGCAATCTTTAAGGTATATTATCACTCCAAAGAGTTTGTATACAGCTGTGTCGGGAACATCCGTTTTTATATGTATGCACCTGAAGGGAAGATGACCTACCCGCTACCGGTTACGGGATACCTTTCGGGAAGGCCGCAGAAGTATAAAACTCAACGCTTTTCATACAATTCAAATTCAAGATTCCTCATTCATTCTGATGGACTGAATATCCCGGGAGTCAAAAGCTTAATGCAAAAATATCCGACCCTTCATGGTACGCTGAAGGAGATTGAATCGAAGGTGGACCAGACGGCGGATGATACGACATATATTATTGGAAGCTTACTCTGACTGGGGTAAGCTTTTTCAATGCGAAGAATTCCCGCTGGGTATGTGATAAACTTAGAGTGAAATTGTGAATAACTGGAGGTTATACTGTGACGTCTACGTTAACGAATGAAACGACTTTGATCAATAAGATCGGGAAAGACCTATCCATATCAACCAAGAACGTTAAAAATGTGATTGATCTATTAGAAGAAGGGAATACGGTTCCCTTTATTGCAAGGTACAGGAAAGAACAGACCGGCGCACTCGATGAAGTGCAGATCCGGGATATCATGACCAACTGGGAGTATCTTCAGAACCTGAAGAATCGAAAAGAAGAAGTGATGCGTCTAATAGAGGAACAGGGGAAGTTGACCCCTGAACTATCAGCGGCCATCTCTTCGGCAGAAAAACTGCAGCAGGTTGAGGATCTTTACCGTCCTTACAAGCAGAAACGAAGAACAAAAGCGACCGTAGCGAAAGAAAAGGGACTCGAACCGCTCGCGGACTTCCTCCTCTCCTTCCCATTGAATGCTGACATCAATAGAGAAGCCGCAAAGTACGTGTCGGATGAACAGGGAGTAGGAAACGCCGAGGAAGCTTTATCGGGTGCGCAGGACATCATCGCAGAGGTGATATCGGATGACGCCGCACATCGTGAATACATACGAACGCAGATTTTCCGTAAGGGTCTCATCGAATCAAAAGTGAAAAAAGAAGAAGAAGACGAGAAGAATGTGTATGAAATGTATTACGCTTATCAGGAACCGATCCATAAGGTTGTTCCCCATCGCATTCTTGCCATGAACAGAGGAGAGAAGGAAGGGATCCTGAGAGTAGGGGTACAGGCCGATTCAGAGTCGATCTTACGCTTCTTGAATAAGCAGGTGATCAAGGATACACGGTCCCAGGCCGCATCCATCGTCCAAGAAGCAATCGAGGATGGATACAAACGACTGATCCTGCCATCCGTTGAAAGGGAGATCCGTGGGGAGCTGACCGACAAGGCTGAAGATCAGGCTATCCATATCTTCTCTGAGAATCTAAGGAAGCTATTATTGCAGCCGCCGATGAAGGGAAGGACCGTTCTCGGCGTCGACCCGGCATTCAGGACGGGGTGCAAGCTCGCCATCATCGATGAGACCGGAAAAGTCTTGGCGATCGATGTGATCTATCCCCATCCACCACGCTCGCAGAAGGAAAAAGCGGAAGAACAGGTGAAGGCGATACTTTCACGCTATCCGATCGAGGTCATTGCCATCGGAAACGGAACCGCTTCAAGGGAGACTGAACAATTCATCGTGGACGTATTGAAGGAAGTCGGCGGCGACATCTCCTATCTGATCGTCAATGAAGCGGGAGCGAGCGTTTACTCCGCTTCAGACATCGCCCGCGAAGAATTCCCTGACTTCCAAGTGGAAGAGAGGAGTGCGGTCTCCATCGCAAGAAGGCTCCAAGATCCCCTGGCGGAACTGGTGAAAATCGATCCCAAGTCTGTAGGGGTGGGACAGTACCAGCATGATGTGTCCCAGAAGAAATTGAATGACTCTCTTACATTCGTAGTGGAGACGGCAGTCAACCAAGTAGGGGTGAATGTGAATACTGCATCTTCTTCCCTCCTTCAATATGTAGCCGGCCTTTCGAAGACGGTGGCAACGAATATTGTGAAAAAGAGAGAAGAGGAAGGGAAGTTCTCTTCCAGGGCACAGCTCAAGAAGATTCCGAGGCTTGGAGCGAAAACCTACGAGCAGTGCATCGGATTCCTCCGCATCATGGATGGAAAGGAGATGCTCGACCGCACACCGATCCACCCGGAAAACTATAGTGAGGTGAAGCGTCTTCTCTCCATGACGGGCTATAAGGAAGAACACATCGGTACAGAGGAGCTGAAGCAGGCCCTTCATGCGCTTGATCTTCATCAAACGTCGGAAGAACTCGACATCGGGCAGCTTACCCTCAAGGATATTATCGATGCGTTGATCCGCCCGGGGCGTGATCCCCGTGATCAATTCCCTAAGCCACTCCTGAAAAAAGACGTGCTCAAGCTTGAGGACCTTAGTCAGGGAATGGAACTTCAGGGTACGGTACGGAACGTCGTCGACTTTGGAGCGTTCGTGGATATAGGGGTGAAACAAGATGGACTCGTTCATATCTCCAAGCTCAAGAATGGCTATGTCAAACATCCGTTGGATGTAGTATCCGTCGGTGATGTTGTCACGGTCTGGGTTGAAGGAGTGGATGCCCGAAAAGGGCGCGTTTCACTCACCATGGTTCAGTAATAAATGAAAGAGGAGCTGAAGGCGTATTCCTTCAGCTCCTCTTTTCATTGCGCTTGCGGTAAAAATTCCAGCATTGGTTCAATAATTTGATCTGATAGCGGTCTTTCTCAAAATAGGCCCTTCTCATTTGATTGACCAGCCAGCTCGGCACAGGCGCACCTCCTTTAGCAATCTACCCGGTGAGTGTGATACTTAATGTATGCTATAATGGGTTGTCCCGTTCGTTAAGAAGGGGAAATCGTGTGTAACAGGAGGGTGGACGCTTTGACAAATGAGGAGCTGCAACAGTTGGTATCAACATTATCCAAACGTTTGTTTAAGCGGCCGTTCCGTCATCAGGCCTATTTCAACCCGCGTCTCCGGACGACAGGTGGCCGCTACATGCTCAAGTCCCATCATATTGATATAAATCCAAAGTACCTCGAGGAATTCGGGATGGATGAACTGATCGGCATCATCAAGCATGAACTTTGCCACTACCATCTTCATCTCGAAGGGAAGGGCTATAAGCACGGAGATAAAGACTTCAAGGATCTGCTTGCAGAAGTAGGAGGTCCGCGTCATTGTTCGTCGCTTCCCATCCAAAAGAAAAGGGGGAGGCGCCTGACATACAGATGCAAGGAGTGCTCCTTGGAGTTCATTAGAAGGAAAAGGGTGGACACCAATCGCTTCGTATGCGGGCGGTGCAAAGGAAGGCTGATCCTTGAAAAAATAGAAGAGTTTCAGGGTTCCTAAAAAAAGCCCGGAAAGTTATTGACAACCAACGGTGCAGTCATTATAATCATAAGAGTCGATAAGACGTTCTCGTTCCGCAGTAGCTCAGTGGTAGAGCTATCGGCTGTTAACCGATCGGTCGCAAGTTCGAATCTTGCCTGCGGAGCCAATATGGGGAAGTACTCAAGTGGCTGAAGAGGCGCCCCTGCTAAGGGTGTAGGTCGGGCAACCGGCGCGAGGGTTCAAATCCCTCCTTCTCCGCCATATCATCATGGCCCATTGGTCAAGCGGTTAAGACACCGCCCTTTCACGGCGGTAACACGGGTTCGAATCCCGTATGGGTCATTTTCTCTTTTGAAAGAGAAGATACATATGTTCAGTTGTTTCGTGGAAGTTGACTTCTGGTTACAGAAGCTAACGCGAAACATTAATGATAGCTATTTTGCTATCGCAAAAAGCTTTGGTCCGGTAGTTCAGTTGGTTAGAATGCCTGCCTGTCACGCAGGAGGTCGCGGGTTCGAGTCCCGTCCGGACCGCCATTTATCTTTCGGAAAAAGTTATTGACTTTGAAAGATCAACGTGGTATGATAAATACCTCGTCAAAAAATGATTATTGGGCTATAGCCAAGCGGTAAGGCATCGCACTTTGACTGCGACATGCGTTGGTTCGAATCCAGCTAGCCCAGCCATTTACGAGCCATTAGCTCAGTTGGTAGAGCATCTGACTTTTAATCAGAGGGTCGAAGGTTCGAATCCTTCATGGCTCACCATTTGATTTCTTGTTTTGGACAAGAGGTCCAACATATGCGGGTGTGGCGGAATTGGCAGACGCACCAGACTTAGGATCTGGCGCCGCAAGGCGTGGGGGTTCAAGTCCCTTCACCCGCACTTTTATTCCTCGAAAAAAAGTTGTTGACAAGCGGAATTATCGTGATATAATGGTTAATGTCGCTTCAATAAATGCGGTCGTGGCGGAATGGCAGACGCGCTAGGTTGAGGGCCTAGTGGGTGAATAACCCGTGGAGGTTCAAGTCCTCTCGGCCGCACCAAAAACTTTCAATATTAGCGCCCGTAGCTCAATTGGATAGAGCGTTTGACTACGGATCAAAAGGTTAGGGGTTCGACTCCTCTCGGGCGCGCCATATTTGCTTCTACTGGCTTATACATAATTTTCTTACGGGAAGTAGCTCAGCTTGGTAGAGCACTTGGTTTGGGACCAAGGGGTCGCAGGTTCGAATCCTGTCTTCCCGACCATCACAATTTCATGCGGGTGTAGTTTAATGGTAAAACCTCAGCCTTCCAAGCTGATGTCGTGGGTTCGATTCCCATCACCCGCTCCACTATTTATTTGAACCTTGAAAACTGAACAAAACAAGACAAAAACGTCAACGTTAATTCTAGATTTATTTTTAAAAGAGCTATTCAAACTTTTTATGGAGAGTTTGATCCTGGCTCAGGACGAACGCTGGCGGCGTGCCTAATACATGCAAGTCGAGCGGATCGATGGGAGCTTGCTCCCTGAGATCAGCGGCGGACGGGTGAGTAACACGTGGGTAACCTGCCTGTAAGACTGGGATAACTCCGGGAAACCGGGGCTAATACCGGATAACACCTACCCCCGCATGGGGGAAGGTTGAAAGGTGGCTTCGGCTATCACTTACAGATGGACCCGCGGCGCATTAGCTAGTTGGTGAGGTAATGGCTCACCAAGGCGACGATGCGTAGCCGACCTGAGAGGGTGATCGGCCACACTGGGACTGAGACACGGCCCAGACTCCTACGGGAGGCAGCAGTAGGGAATCTTCCGCAATGGACGAAAGTCTGACGGAGCAACGCCGCGTGAGTGAAGAAGGTTTTCGGATCGTAAAACTCTGTTGTTAGGGAAGAACAAGTGCCGTTCGAATAGGGCGGCGCCTTGACGGTACCTAACCAGAAAGCCACGGCTAACTACGTGCCAGCAGCCGCGGTAATACGTAGGTGGCAAGCGTTGTCCGGAATTATTGGGCGTAAAGCGCGCGCAGGTGGTTTCTTAAGTCTGATGTGAAAGCCCACGGCTCAACCGTGGAGGGTCATTGGAAACTGGGGAACTTGAGTGCAGAAGAGGAAAGTGGAATTCCAAGTGTAGCGGTGAAATGCGTAGATATTTGGAGGAACACCAGTGGCGAAGGCGACTTTCTGGTCTGTAACTGACACTGAGGCGCGAAAGCGTGGGGAGCAAACAGGATTAGATACCCTGGTAGTCCACGCCGTAAACGATGAGTGCTAAGTGTTAGAGGGTTTCCGCCCTTTAGTGCTGCAGCTAACGCATTAAGCACTCCGCCTGGGGAGTACGGTCGCAAGACTGAAACTCAAAGGAATTGACGGGGGCCCGCACAAGCGGTGGAGCATGTGGTTTAATTCGAAGCAACGCGAAGAACCTTACCAGGTCTTGACATCCTCTGACAACCCTAGAGATAGGGCTTTCCCCTTCGGGGGACAGAGTGACAGGTGGTGCATGGTTGTCGTCAGCTCGTGTCGTGAGATGTTGGGTTAAGTCCCGCAACGAGCGCAACCCTTGATCTTAGTTGCCAGCATTCAGTTGGGCACTCTAAGATGACTGCCGGTGACAAACCGGAGGAAGGTGGGGATGACGTCAAATCATCATGCCCCTTATGACCTGGGCTACACACGTGCTACAATGGACGGTACAAAGGGCTGCAAGACCGCGAGGTTTAGCCAATCCCATAAAACCGTTCTCAGTTCGGATTGTAGGCTGCAACTCGCCTACATGAAGCTGGAATCGCTAGTAATCGCGGATCAGCATGCCGCGGTGAATACGTTCCCGGGCCTTGTACACACCGCCCGTCACACCACGAGAGTTTGTAACACCCGAAGTCGGTGAGGTAACCTTTTGGAGCCAGCCGCCTAAGGTGGGACAGATGATTGGGGTGAAGTCGTAACAAGGTAGCCGTATCGGAAGGTGCGGCTGGATCACCTCCTTTCTAAGGAAGATTTACTTAAAACGTTTGACGACGTCGAAGTTTTGTTCAGTTTTGATGGTTTAAATCCATCTTCTATATTGTTCTTTGAAAACTAGATAAAGTTTTATTGATAGTCAAGAAATTACCGAGTATCGCCATTTTAGGTTTTTAACCAATTCGGTTAAGTTAATAAGGGCGCACGGTGGATGCCTTGGCACTAGGAGCCGACGAAGGACGGGACTAACACCGATATGCTTCGGGGAGCTGTAAGTGAGCTGATCCGAAGATTTCCGAATGGGGGAACCCACTGTTCGTAATGGAACAGTATCCTTGCTTGAATACATAGAGCATGGAAGGCAGACCCAGGGAACTGAAACATCTAAGTACCTGGAGGAAGAGAAAGCAAATGCGATTCCCTGAGTAGCGGCGAGCGAAACGGGATTAGCCCAAACCAAGAGGCTTGCCTCTTGGGGTTGTAGGACACTCTATACGGAGTTACAAAGGAACGGGGTAGACGAAGAAGTCTGGAAAGGCTCGTCAAAGAAGGTAACAACCCTGTAGTCGAAACTTCGTTCCCTCTTGAGTGGATCCTGAGTACGGCGGGACACGTGAAATCCCGTCGGAAGCTGGGAGGACCATCTCCCAAGGCTAAATACTCCCTAGTGACCGATAGTGAACCAGTACCGTGAGGGAAAGGTGAAAAGCACCCCGGAAGGGGAGTGAAATAGAACCTGAAACCGTGTGCCTACAAGTAGTCAGAGCCCGTTAACGGGTGATGGCGTGCCTTTTGTAGAATGAACCGGCGAGTTACGATCCCATGCAAGGTTAAGTTGAGAAGACGGAGCCGCAGCGAAAGCGAGTCTGAATAGGGCGAATGAGTATGTGGTCGTAGACCCGAAACCAGGTGATCTACCCATGTCCAGGATGAAGTCCAGGTAACACTGGATGGAGGTCCGAACCCACGCACGTTGAAAAGTGCGGGGATGAGGTGTGGGTAGCGGAGAAATTCCAATCGAACCTGGAGATAGCTGGTTCTCTCCGAAATAGCTTTAGGGCTAGCCTCATGTTGTAAGAGTCTTGGAGGTAGAGCACTGTTTGGACTAGGGGCCCTCATCGGGTTACCGAATTCAGACAAACTCCGAATGCCAAAGACTTATCCATGGGAGTCAGACTGCGAGTGATAAGATCCGTAGTCGAAAGGGAAACAGCCCAGACCACCAGCTAAGGTCCCAAAGTATACGTTAAGTGGAAAAGGATGTGGAGTTGCTTAGACAACCAGGATGTTGGCTTAGAAGCAGCCACCATTTAAAGAGTGCGTAATAGCTCACTGGTCGAGTGACTCTGCGCCGAAAATGTACCGGGGCTAAACGTATCACCGAAGCTGTGGATTGACACCGTTTGGTGTCAGTGGTAGGAGAGCGTTCTAAGGACTGCGAAGCTAGACCGTAAGGACTGGTGGAGTGCTTAGAAGTGAGAATGCCGGTATGAGTAGCGAAAGATGGGTGAGAATCCCATCCACCGAATGCCTAAGGTTTCCTGAGGAAGGCTCGTCCGCTCAGGGTTAGTCGGGACCTAAGTCGAGGCCGATAGGCGTAGACGATGGACAACAGGTTGATATTCCTGTACCACCTTTCTTCCATTTGAGCAATGGGGGGACGCAGGAGGATAGGGTAAGCGCACTGCTGGATATGTGCGTCTAAGCAGTTAGGCTGATGATGAGGCAAATCCCATCATCGTGAAGGCTGAGCTGTGATAGCGAGCGAATTATAGTAGCGAAGTTCCTGATTCCACACTGCCAAGAAAAGCCTCTAGCGAGGAAGATGGTGCCCGTACCGCAAACCGACACAGGTAGGCGAGGAGAGAATCCTAAGGTGAGCGAGAGAACTCTCGTTAAGGAACTCGGCAAAATGACCCCGTAACTTCGGGAGAAGGGGTGCTCTGGTAGGGTGCAAGCCCGAGAGAGCCGCAGTGAATAGGCCCAGGCGACTGTTTAGCAAAAACACAGGTCTCTGCGAAGCCGTAAGGCGAAGTATAGGGGCTGACGCCTGCCCGGTGCTGGAAGGTTAAGAGGAGTGCTTAGCGCAAGCGAAGGTGCGAATCGAAGCCCCAGTAAACGGCGGCCGTAACTATAACGGTCCTAAGGTAGCGAAATTCCTTGTCGGGTAAGTTCCGACCCGCACGAAAGGCGTAACGATCTGGGCACTGTCTCAACGAGAGACTCGGTGAAATTATAGTACCTGTGAAGATGCAGGTTACCCGCGACAGGACGGAAAGACCCCGTGGAGCTTTACTGTAGCCTGATATTGAATTTTGGCACAGCTTGTACAGGATAGGTAGGAGCCTTGGAAGCCGGAGCGCTAGCTTCGGTGGAGGCGTCGGTGGGATACTACCCTGGCTGTGTTGACATTCTAACCCGCGCCCCTTATCGGGGTGGGAGACAGTGTCAGGTGGGCAGTTTGACTGGGGCGGTCGCCTCCTAAAGAGTAACGGAGGCGCCCAAAGGTTCCCTCAGAATGGTTGGAAATCATTCGCAGAGTGTAAAGGCACAAGGGAGCTTGACTGCGAGACCTACAAGTCGAGCAGGGACGAAAGTCGGGCTTAGTGATCCGGTGGTTCCGCATGGAAGGGCCATCGCTCAACGGATAAAAGCTACCCCGGGGATAACAGGCTTATCTCCCCCAAGAGTCCACATCGACGGGGAGGTTTGGCACCTCGATGTCGGCTCATCGCATCCTGGGGCTGTAGTCGGTCCCAAGGGTTGGGCTGTTCGCCCATTAAAGCGGTACGCGAGCTGGGTTCAGAACGTCGTGAGACAGTTCGGTCCCTATCCGTCGTGGGCGCAGGAAATTTGAGAGGAGCTGTCCTTAGTACGAGAGGACCGGGATGGACGCACCGCTGGTGTACCAGTTGTCTTGCCAAAGGCATCGCTGGGTAGCTATGTGCGGAAGGGATAAGTGCTGAAAGCATCTAAGCATGAAGCCCCCCTCGAGATGAGATTTCCCATCACTTTATGTGAGTAAGATCCCTGAAAGATGATCAGGTAGATAGGTCAGAGGTGGAAGTGTGGCGACACATGGAGCTGACTGATACTAATCGATCGAGGACTTAACCAAAGTAAGACGAAGGAGGCGCTTCGCGCCTCCCGGACTGGACGATACGCCGGTAATGATTGACTATCAACCCTTTATCTAGTTTTGAAAGAACAATTCTTTCAATGGAATACCTGTCTGGTGACATTGGCGAAGAGGTCACACCCGTTCCCATGCCGAACACGGAAGTTAAGCTCTTCAGCGCCGATGGTAGTTGGGGGATCTCCCCCTGTGAGAGTAGGACGTCGCCAGGCAGTTATTTTTATGCATAACCTTTAAATAGGCTGCATATACTTATTATTATCGTCGCGGGGTGGAGCAGTTCGGTAGCTCGTCGGGCTCATAACCCGAAGGTCGCAGGTTCAAATCCTGTCCCCGCAATACCATTTTGATCTTAAATGATCTGAATGTGAATTTTCGCTGATGCGAAGAGCAATGATCTTTATTTTCGCTAGCGCGAAAAAAAGTTGGTCCGGTAGTTCAGTTGGTTAGAATGCCTGCCTGTCACGCAGGAGGTCGCGGGTTCGAGTCCCGTCCGGACCGCCATTTTGTTTTTTAAAACGAATGCAGATTCGTTTTTTTATTTTGAATCCTTCTAAGTAGACCGCAGTTGCATAGCTGCGGTTTTTGTATTTTATCGGGACAAACAGGTAGAAATATGAGGGAACTCGGCGCGTTGGCTTTACTCGATACGCCCAAAAAGGGTACACTACATATAGAAGATATCCCTTAGGTATTGCAGATCCTAAGGTTTTTTTATACTTATACAGATGGTAAGGAGATCATTATGAGTGAGTTTGAATATATCAGCAGCAATCCTGAAGAAACGGGTGCTTTTTCCAAGAGGCTTGCGGGTCTGTTGGCTCCCGGGGATGTCCTGACCCTTGAGGGGGATCTTGGAGCCGGAAAGACGACGTTTACAAAGGGGTTGGCCCTAGGTCTTGGCATCAAGCGGACGGTCAACAGTCCTACCTTCACGATCATCAAGGAATACAAGGGGAATCTGCCCCTTTATCATATGGATGTGTATCGACTGGATGATTCGTTTGAGGACCTTGGATTTGACGAGTATTTTGAAGGTGAAGGGGTCACGGTCGTGGAATGGGCTCATCTGATAGAAGATCAGCTGCCGGGAGAGCGGTTGGCCATCGGCATTTATCGTACCGGTGATACGGAAAGAAGAATTGTGCTGGAGCCGGTGGGAGATCGGTACCGCAAGCTTTGTGAGGAGATAATGGCATGAAGATTTTAGCGATAGATACATCAAACTTCCCGTTGGGGGTCGCACTGATTGATGAGAATAAGGTGATCGGTGAATATATGACCAATGTGAAGCGGAATCATTCCCTGAAGGCGATGCCTGCCGTGGAGCAGCTGCTGAAGGACTGCGATACGGACGTCAAGGAGTTGACGAAGATCGTCGTGGCAAATGGACCCGGGTCTTATACGGGCGTCAGGATCGGGGTCACGCTTGCGAAGACGCTTGCCTGGTCCCTCGATATTCCCCTCGTGCCTGTATCGAGCCTGGCTGTACTTGCTTCATCGGGACGCTACTTCAACGGGTATCTTTCCCCGATCTTTGATGCGAGGCGTGGACAGGTTTACACGGGACTTTACCGTTTCCGGGAAGGGAAGCTTGAGAATGTACTTGAGGACCGGAATGTGATGCTCACGGATTGGGTGGAGGAACTCAAGAGCTATGAGGGAGAGATCCTGTTCGTCGGGAATGATACAGGGATCCATGCAGAAGCAATACAGGAAGCTCTTGGGGAAAAGGCAGTTCTGGCACCGTTAGTGAGCCATAATCCGAGACCGTCTGAGCTTGCCTATCTCGGGATGGGTATGGAAGAATCGACGGCCCATGAGGTGCTGCCAAACTATATCCGTATGGCGGAAGCCGAAGTGAAATGGCTCGAAGCCCAGAAATCTAACGAAGAATAGGACTTGTGCATAATGGAGATACGATTTATGACAGTCGATGACGTGGATGCCGTCATGGAAATTGAAGAACAATCCTTCACCGTTCCGTGGAGTCGGGAAGCGTTCATAAGTGAAATGGAAGAGAACCATCTGTCCATGTATATCGTCATTGAAGATGAAAGTGGGATTGCGGGCTACTGTGGCGTATGGATGGTCGTGGATGAAGCGCATATCACGAATGTGGCCGTCCTTCCTTCCCACCGAGGGAAGGGGTACGGGGAGCTTCTCATGCGCAAGATCATGGAGATGGCCATAGAGTCAGGTGCGAGGGTCATGACCCTCGAGGCCCGGGTGAGCAATGTGCCAGCACAGAGCCTGTATAGGAAACTCGGATTCCAAAACGGCGGGATCCGGAAACGATATTATTCTGATAATCAAGAGGATGCTTTAGTAATGTGGGTGAATTTATGATGAAAGATACGTTCGTATTAGGAATTGAAACCAGCTGTGATGAAACGGCCGTTTCCATCGTGAAGAATGGGACGGAAATCGTCAGTAATGTTGTCTCATCTCAGATTGAAAGCCATAAGCGCTTCGGTGGTGTCGTGCCGGAGATTGCGTCGCGGCATCATGTGGAGCAGGTGACGTTTGTCCTCCAGGAAGCCCTCGATCAAGCAGAGATGACGATGGAAGACGTCGACTGCATCGCGGTGACGGAAGGACCGGGACTTGTAGGAGCGCTGTTAATTGGCGTCAATGCAGCCAAGGCCCTTGCATTTGCACATAACAAACCGTTGGTCGGTGTCCATCATATTGCCGGACATATCTATGCCAACCGCCTCATTCATGAAATGACGTTCCCCCTCCTATCCCTGGTGGTATCAGGAGGGCATACGGAGCTTGTCCTCATGAAGGGGCACGGTGAGTTCGAAGTGATCGGGGAGACGCGTGATGACGCAGCCGGGGAGGCATATGATAAAGTGGCCCGTACGCTAGGGCTCCCGTACCCTGGTGGTCCCCATATCGATCGTCTGGCCCATGAAGGGGAGCCGGTCATCGACCTTCCAAGGGCGTGGCTTGAGGAAGGATCCTATGATTTCAGCTTCAGCGGCTTAAAGTCGTCCGTGATCAATACTCTCCATAATGCAAAGCAGAAGGGGAATGAGATCAAGCCGGAGGATCTCGCAGCAAGCTTCCAGGCAAGCGTCATTGATGTACTCGTGACGAAGGCGAAAAGGGCTGTGGAAGAATACGGTGTGGGACAACTTCTTCTAGCAGGTGGAGTTGCGGCCAATAAAGGGCTGCGCGAGACGTTGGAGACCACGTTTGAAAGCCATGCGTGTGAGCTCATCGTCCCGCCCCTGTCCCTGTGTACGGATAATGCGGCCATGATTGCCGCTGCAGGAACCATCCTGTTTGAACAAGGCAAGCGTGGCGGACTGGATATGAACGCAAATCCGGGATTGGATCTGGAACAGTTTTAATAAGATTACACCTCGAATGGAATCGTCCGTTCGAGGTTTTTTATTGGGAACGTACGTTTTATCAACAGTCTGTGGATAATTTGGGGATAAGTAGTGCGTAAGATGTGAATGGATTGTGAAAAACAGTTGGGGATATGTAGAATTTGGAATGTGGATAATGTGGATAAATCAACCGATAATTGTGGATAGTGTGGAAAACGATTGTGGATATAGAAATGACGAGGGTGGAAATGTGGATAATCATGTGGATGAATAGTGGAGGGTTTTTTCTAAAAGAAGCACTTCCCTATACTTTACCCGTTTATACCATCTCACTAACCAAAGAAGCGGTTCAAGGTCATTTCGACCTTGAACCGCTTCTGTTTTACTCTTCCACTAATTCTTCCAGCTCCGTCCACTCTTCCAAAAGAACATCCATTTCTTCTTTGGCAATGGTCAGTTCGTCATTCAAAGTCTGAACCCGTTCGTGATCCTGGAAAATATCCGGATCGCACAGGAGGGTTTCTTTTTCTTCGATGGACCCTTCCAGTACGGTCATCTTCTCTTCGATCTCTTCAATGCGCCGTTTTCGTTGACGCTCAAGCTTTTTGGCTTCTTTATCAATCTTATGCGACTGCTTTTGCTGCGTAGCCTTGACCGGTTCTGCATTCGTCTGTTCCAGGGCGGCGAGCTCTTCCTGCTCCGCAAGTTTATGGAGATAGTAGTCGTAATCCCCGAGGTATTCGGTGGATCCGCCTGTGGATAGCTCGATCACCTTGGTGGCGATGCGGTTGATGAAGTAGCGGTCATGGGATACGAACAGGATCGTGCCCGGGTAGTCGATAAGGGCATTCTCGAGCACCTCTTTGCTATCTAGGTCGAGATGGTTCGTCGGCTCATCGAGGATGAGGACGTTGCCTTTTTCCATCATCATCTTGGAGAGGGCGAGGCGGGCCTTTTCCCCTCCGCTCAGGGTGTTGACGGGTTTCAGGACGTCTTCACCCGTGAAGAGGAAGTTCCCGAGGACGGTCCTGATTTCTTTTTCATTCCTCATCGGGTATTCATCCCACAGTTCATTGAGGACCGATTTGTTAGACGAAAGGTCCGCTTGCTGCTGATCATAGTAAGAGATGGATACATTGGATCCGAATTTGAAGTCCCCACTCAGTGCCTGCAACTTGTTCACCAGGGTCTTGAGGAGGGTGGACTTACCGATCCCGTTCGGTCCGACAAGGGCGATGCTGTCCCCTTTTTTGATGGAGAAGTCGATATGGGAGGCGATGGCTTCCCCGTCCTCGTACCCGATGGTGAGGTCATTGACGTGAAGGACGTCATTCCCGCTCGGGCGATCGATCTGGAAGGCGAAGGAGGCAGACTTTTCGTCACCTTGCGGCCTGTCCATAAGTTCCATGCGCTCAAGTTTCTTTCGCCTGCTCTGGGCCATCTTTGTGGTGGAGGCACGGGCGATATTGCGCTGGACGAAGTCTTCGAGCTTTGCGACCTCCTGCTGCTGGCGCTCATAGAGCTTGAGATCCTTCTCGTAATCCAGCGCCTTCTGTTCGAGGTATTTGCTGTAGTTCCCCACAAACTTCTTGCTCCGGTTCCGGGAAATCTCATACACCTGGTTCACGACGCTATCCAAGAAGTAGCGGTCATGTGAAACGATGAGTACGGCACCCGGATAGCCTTGAAGATACCCTTCGAGCCAGGAAAGCGTCTCGATGTCCAGATGGTTCGTCGGCTCATCGAGGATGAGGATATCAGGCTTGGTCAGGAGGAGCTTCGCAAGGGCGAGGCGGGTCTTCTGACCACCGGAAAGGGTGGAGATCTTCGTCCCGTGGTCGAAGGAAGCGAAATTCAATCCGTGGAGGACGGAGCGGATATCGGCTTCATACTGATAGCCACCGGACTCCTTGAAGGTGACTTGAAGTTCGTCGTATTCCTTCAGTACCCGCTGATAGCGGTCTTCATCTTCATAGACGGACGGATCCGCCATCTCTGCTTCCAACCTCCTAAGCTGCTTTTCCTGTTGGAGGAGGTGTTCGAATACCGTCAGCATCTCGCCCCAAATGGAAAGCTCCGACTCGAGGCCTGTATTCTGGGCCAGGTAGCCGATGCTCACACCCTTTGGCTTCGTGATCTCTCCGGAGTCATGGGACAGCTGGCCTGCGATGATCTTCAGGAGGGTCGATTTGCCGGCACCGTTGCGGCCGACGAGGGCGACCCGGTCCTTGGTTTGGATCTCCAATTTGATATTGGTCAATATATTATCTGCGCCAAAATTTTTGGTCAGCTGATTCACTTGTAATAGAATCATGTCGGTTCACCTCTGTTTCATTAGTGCTAGTGTACCGTATTTCCCAGGTGGACGGCAATAAAAGGGGAGGAACTATGACTATTAATCTGGATACAAATAGGATAGAATAGAGTGTATGATGGAAAATAGATAAAAGATATACCTTCTTTTTGGAAGCGCTGACAGACCAGGAAGAAGAGGGTTTATAAGATGTGGGGGAATACAAGAGATGAATCAGGAAACAACGAAAATTCCACAGGCAACGGCCAAGCGCCTTCCGCTATACTACCGCTTCATCAAGAATCTGTATGCTTCAGGTAAGCAGCGGGTATCGTCGAAGGAGTTAAGCGAAGCCGTGAAAGTGGATTCCGCGACCATCCGGAGGGATTTCTCCTATTTTGGAGCGTTAGGGAAGAAGGGCTATGGGTATAATGTGAATTATCTCCTATCCTTTTTCAGGGAAACGCTTGACCAGGATGAACTGACGAAGGTCGTATTGATCGGCGTGGGGAATCTCGGAACGGCTTTTCTTCATTACAATTTCATAAAGAATAACAATACAAAGATCGAAATGGCCTTCGAGGTGGATGAAACGAAGGTGGGGACGGAAATCAGCGATGTGCCCGTCCACCATATGGATGAGCTGGAGGAGAAGCTGAAGGGGATGGATATCGAAGTCGCGATCCTGACTGTGCCGGCCTCATCTGCTCAAAATATCACAGATCGCCTTGTGTCTTCGAAGATCAAGGGGATCCTGAACTTCACACCTGCACGCCTGACGGTTCCTGATCATATCAGGGTCCATCACATCGATCTGGCCGTGGAACTTCAGTCACTTGTCTACTTCCTCAAGCATTACTCAGGGGAAGACACGGAAATGTCACAAGATGGAATCGTAACGGAATAGAAAATTCTGACCATTTGCGTTATGATAGAAGCATATAAGGGGAGGTGTCTCATTATGGTAGGTCCTGGAAGTATGGTGCTGATTGCAGTGGTGGCCCTTTTAATTTTTGGCCCGAAAAAATTACCGGAGCTTGGCAAAGCAGCCGGCAATACACTACGTGAATTCAAGAACGCAACCAAAGGCTTAGCGGATGATGAAGACGATAAGAACAAAAGTGCCAAGTAAAGCCAAGTAAAGTAGGATGTGCGCCATGAGTCAAACTCAAAAGGATATGACAGTCTTTGAACATATAGGAGAATTGCAGAAACGACTCATGTTTGTAGTCGTTTTCTTCTTGTTAGCCGTTGTGGCAAGCTTCTTCCTTGCCGAACCGCTCATCAAGTACCTGCAGCATGCGGATGAAGCAAAAGAAATGACGATGAATGCCTTCCGCGTGACGGATCCACTCAAGATCTATATGGAAATGATCATGTTCATCGCGGCGGTCATGACGTCACCGGTTATCCTCTATCAAGTATGGTCATTCATATCCCCCGGTCTTTATGAGAAGGAGCGGAAGGTGACCCTGAGCTACATACCGGTGTCCGTCCTGCTGTTCCTAGGTGGACTGGCATTTTCCTACTTCATTCTGTTCCCGTATGTTGTATCGTTCATGATGCGGCTATCAGGAGATCTCGATATCCAGCAGGTGATCGGGATTAATGAGTACTTCCAATTCCTCTTCCAGATCACCCTTCCATTCGGTCTGCTGTTCCAGCTGCCAGTGGTGATGCTGTTCCTGACGAGGCTCGGGATCATCACGCCGATGATGATGGCGAAGGCAAGGAAAGTCGCCTACTTCATCCTCCTTGTGATCGCCGCCCTCATCACGCCGCCGGACATCGTCTCCCATATGATGGTGACCCTGCCGATGTTGGTCCTTTATGAAATCAGCATCGCGATTTCACGGATCGGCTACAAGAAATACCTTGAGGCCGAGCAGCAGATGGAAATCGAACGCGTGGAAGAAGAGTTGAAACAGCGCAAAGGATAAAGAAAACCGGATCCACCCGATCTTCATGGAAACGAAGTCGGATGGATCCGGTTTTTGTTTTAAGCGGCTTATTTCTTCTGGTTCAGCTGCTGCTTGATCCTGAAGTGGAGCAGGACCATGCGGATGCCCGAACCAAAGTCCAGCGTGGCAAGGAAGATCAGCATATAGGTGAAAAATCCCCAGCCTGTATCCCGGACCGTATGGATGGCAAAATAGGTGAACAGCACCCCAAGAAGAATGTAAATCACGCCGGAGAACAGGGGTGATCGTCTCATTATAGGAAACCTCCAATAAATCCTTGTATTTTTTCAGCTTCATTCATGATCTTTTCGATTTCATCCCGGTAGACGGTCTGCATGATGACCACCATCGTATTCATGGCCACATGGGCGCAGATCGGTACGAGGATTCGTTTCGTTCGTACATATAGGAAGGCAAACGTGAAGCCCATGGCAGAGTACAGGATCACATGTACCGGCTCGAAGTGGGCAAGGGCGAAAATCACGGAGCTGATCAATGCGGCGAAGAAAAAGTTCATTCGCTGATAGAGTGCCCCAAAAATGATCTTCCTGAACACGATTTCTTCCAGGATCGGCCCGATGATGGCAACGACGATCATGGCAAGGGGAACATTGTCCACGATGCCCATGATGTTCTGTGTGTTTTCAGAACCGGCCTGGATGCCGAGGAGGGTCTCGATCTGGATGGCGATGGCTTGTGCGAAGAACGCCATGAAGATCCCGACGACGGCCCAGACGATGGAAATCCCGGCGCCTGCAGGGGCAGAGCGCTCGAGCTTAAGTTTCGATGGTGAGCTTTTTCTCAGGATGAGCAGGACGATGATCAAGGTCGCGGCAAAGCTGAAGATCAGCCAGGAACCGACGGCCACCTGCTGCATGTATTCTTTCGTCTGTCCAAACACTTCTGTGCCGGCCTTATAAAACAGGAGCGGTCCAACCGCACCGGCGAGCTGCATGACAATATAGGCGATCAAAATGTATCCATAATGTTTATTCAACGTTTTATCTCCTTTTAAGCAAGCCTTAGGCCTGACAGGACAGACCCTTGTACAATTCTACTAATAAATGCGGAACTGTTCAAATCTCACGGTCATGGGAATATTGCCGGGAATCGCCACATAGGATAGTGAGGTGTGAAAAAAGGGGGAAAATGACGAAAAAATTTTTAAGCAGGACTCTTGCAAAATGAAAACGAATTATTTAATATAATAACTGTGTTAGCACTCATGTTAAGCGAGTGCTAAAAACCAATCTACATATTTTCAAGGAGGTTGTTTCACTTGTTAAAACCACTAGGTGATCGCGTCGTAATCGAGCTAGTCGAAACAGAAGAAAAGACAGCAAGCGGTATCGTACTCCCGGATTCTGCTAAGGAAAAACCGCAAGAAGGTAAGATTGTCGCTGTAGGTACAGGTCGCGTTCTTGACAACGGTGAGCGCGTCGCTCTTGAAGTGTCTGTAGGCGATCGAATCATCTTCAGTAAATACTCTGGTACAGAAGTGAAATACCAAGGCACAGAATATCTCATCCTTCGTGACAACGATATCCTTGCCATCGTAGGCGAATAATTAATCGAATCAACACATATACGCACCAACCATGAACTGATATTAAAGGAGGACGTTTGAAATGGCTAAAGAAATTAAATTCAGCGAAGAAGCACGCCGTTCCATGCTTCGCGGGGTAGACCAATTAGCAAACGCAGTAAAAGTAACACTTGGACCAAAAGGTCGCAATGTTGTACTTGAGAAGAAATTCGGTTCTCCACTCATCACCAATGATGGTGTAACCATTGCGAAAGAAATCGAGCTTGAAGATGCATTCGAAAACATGGGTGCGAAGCTTGTAGCGGAAGTCGCAAGCAAAACAAATGAAATCGCCGGTGACGGTACAACGACTGCAACGGTCCTAGCGCAAGCGATGATCCGTGAAGGTCTTAAAAACGTAACAGCAGGAGCAAACCCTGTCGGCGTACGTAAAGGGATCGAGAAGGCTGTCCAAGGGGCTGTCGAAGAGCTGAAAGCCATCTCTAAACCAATCGAAGGCAAAGAATCCATCGCACAAGTTGCAGCGATCTCTGCAGCGGACGAAGAAGTCGGCCAATTGATTGCTGAAGCCATGGAGCGCGTAGGCAACGACGGTGTCATCACCATCGAAGAATCAAAAGGATTCACGACTGAGCTTGACGTCGTAGAAGGTATGCAGTTCGACCGTGGATATGCATCTCCATACATGGTGACAGACTCAGACAAAATGGAAGCGGTCCTTGATAATCCGTACATCCTGATCACGGATAAAAAGATCGGCAACATCCAGGAAGTCCTTCCTGTCCTTGAGCAAGTCGTACAACAAGGCAAACCACTATTGATGGTAGCGGAAGATGTTGAAGGCGAAGCCCTCGCAACACTTGTTGTGAACAAACTTCGCGGTACATTCAACGCAGTGGCTGTCAAAGCACCTGGATTCGGTGACCGTCGTAAAGCAATGCTTGAAGACCTTGCCGTATTGACTGGTGGAGAAGTGATCACAGAAGACCTTGGTCTTGACCTGAAATCTGCCAACATCACACAGCTCGGCCGTGCAGCGAAAGTCGTTGTCACAAAAGAAAACACAACGGTTGTCGAAGGCTCTGGAGATCCAGAAAAAATCGCAGCCCGCGTAAACCAAATCCGTGCTCAATTAGAAGAATCTACTTCTGAATTCGATAAAGAAAAACTCCAAGAACGCCTTGCGAAGCTTGCTGGTGGAGTAGCCGTCGTGAAAGTCGGAGCTGCTACTGAAACCGAGCTCAAAGAGCGCAAACTACGCATCGAAGACGCATTGAACTCTACACGTGCGGCAGTCGAAGAAGGAATCGTATCCGGTGGTGGTACGGCTCTAGTGAACGTCTACAATAAAGTCGCTTCCATCGAAGCAGACAGCGATGTAGCTACTGGAATCAACATCGTCCTTCGCGCACTCGAAGAACCAATCCGTCAAATCGCACACAACGCCGGCCTTGAAGGCTCCATCATCGTGGAACGCCTCAAGAAAGAAGAAGTGGGCGTAGGCTTCAACGCCGCAACAGGCGAATGGGTCAACATGATCGAACAAGGAATCGTCGACCCAACCAAAGTAACACGATCTGCCCTCCAAAACGCAGCATCTGTAGCAGCTATGTTCTTGACTACAGAAGCAGTCGTTGCTGACATCCCAGAAGAAGGCGGCGGTATGCCGGATATGTCTGGAATGGGCGGTATGGGTGGAATGGGCGGCATGATGTAATCTGCCCTTCAAACCACTGATTTATTATGGGGAACCATTCTGCTTAGATAACGGTCCGCATACTTCAAGGAGACTCCCGCAAGTTGCATAAACTTGTGGGAGTCTCCTTTTTCTTAAAATAGATCTTTAATTAACATATTGCTTCTCTTTTAAATGTATCTTCAGAGTTGAGTTAATAAAAGGTAGATAAGAATCGAATAAGAATTTCAAAAAGAGTTGACCCCACAACCAAATGTTTCAAATAGTTGATACCGAACCTCAAACAAAATATACTTAACTAAGAGCTATCTTGTCTCATAATATGAAAGCATTTTCATAAACAGACATACGCGTTTATACTACTAAAAAGAACGACATTGACTTCAAGGATTCCCGTCATTCGACGAGATTGAATCCGTTCGTTCAAATGTTCACAAAAGGAAGGGAAAAAGATGAAAAAACTATTGGGAATCGATTTAGGTGGAACCACCGTTAAATTTGCTATTATGACTGAAGATGGTGAGATTCAACAGAAGTGGAGCATTGGGACGGATATCCGGAACGATGGGAAGCAAATTGTGCCACAGATCATTGAGTCGATTAATCACCATTTGGAATTATACGGGTTGAGCGCTGATACATTCTTGGGGATCGGCATGGGCTCTCCTGGGACGGTTGATCGGGAAAATGGGACTGTCATCGGAGCGTATAATTTGAATTGGAGCACCCTGATACCGGTTAGACAAATGATCGAAGCGGGTACGGGGATCCCTCTTTATATCGACAATGATGCGAACGTTGCTGCATTGGGTGAAGGATGGAAAGGTGCCGGTGAAAACGGCAAGGATGTGGTGTTCGTGACTCTCGGTACGGGTGTCGGCGGTGGCATCATTGCTGAAGAGAATCTTCTTCATGGAAACGTGGGGGCTGCAGGGGAGATCGGTCATATGATCGTCGAGCCTGAAGGGTACCTTTGTACGTGTGGGAATCATGGTTGCTTGGAAACCGTGGCAAGTGCGACAGGTGTTGTCCGTCTCGCCAGGGATCTGTCTGAGGAATACGCTGGTGATTCCGAATTAAAGGAATTGATTGATGACGGACAGGAATTGACGGCCAAGACCATCTTTGATCAGGCAAAAGCCGGCGATCCCCTCGCCGTCATCGTAGCCGATAAATTCTTCTTCTATCTTGGACTTGCATGTGCGAACATTGGGAATCTCCTCAACCCTGAGACGATTGTCATCGGCGGTGGAGTTTCGGCAGCGGGAGACATGCTCTTGGAAGGTGTAGAGAAATACTTCCAGCAGTTCGCCTTCCCGTCCATCCGGACAAGCACGAAGTTGAAACTGGCTCAGCTTGGAAATGACGCAGGTGTGATTGGTGCAGGTTCATTGGTGACTCGGCAAAAATAACATCATCCGTGCAGGCTGAAGTCCGGTAAGATCGGACGAAGATGCATAAATCATGGAACCTCTTCGCTCGTTGAGCGAAGAGGTTTTTTCTATATCCAGGACGATTGGGGGAGTCTACTGCTCGACCACGGGTGGAGAGGCTTTTTTTCATAGATTGAAAGTTGAGCCCTAAAAAAGTGACCGTTGCAACGGTCACTTTTCAGAGAATCATTGGACGTTGTATGCGTTACCATGAAAACAAGGAGGTAAGGAGATGAGTTCAAAAGTCAGTTATGAACAAGATCTATTACGCTATCTTTCAAAAAAGCAGGAGTATGTAACATCGAAGGATCTCCTTGAAGTACTGAATGTTTCACAAAAGACCGTTTATCGGTTGATTAATAAAATTAATGCAGAATGCGATGGGGAACCATTGATCGTGTCCGAGCGGGGAAGAGGCTACCGACTGGATTACGAGAAGTTCATTGCGTATCAGAAGCATCTGGCGAATCCGAAGCAAGGACAGCTCACTCCTCAGGAGAGACGGAAACGGATCATGGGAGAGTTATTATTATTGTCGCCCACCCCGATCAATGTGTATCACTTGTTCAGCCATTACTATGTGGGTGAATCTGTTACCTTCCATGATGAGCAGATGATGAGCGAAGAGCTGAAGAAATATCATCTGGTCCTGGAGCGGAAGAGACGGACATTAGCGATTCTGGGAGAAGAGGTCAATATCCGGAAGGCCCTTAAAGACACCATCGAGATCTTCAACACCATCGACCTCGATGATTTGAAGAGGAATCAGGAGCTTCAATTCAATCAGTATGACGTGTTATTCATACTGGATCAGCTGAGGAAGATTGAAGAGGACCTGGAGATCACGATCCCTTATCCGTATAATGTGAACATTTTTTCTCACTTGTATATCTTACTGAGCCGCTCACGCAAGGTTTCAACACGGATGTTCTCCGGAACAATTTCAGAAGAAGAAATGGATACGATGATGAACGACTTTTTGTATCCGGTTGCAAAAAAGACGATCCAGAACATCGAGAAGTACCTGCATACGCCTTTGCCGGACAGTGAAATCTATTTCCTCTATCAGTATCTGGTGTCGTCCCGCATGCAGGGGTCGCTATCCATCACGTCCACGTTTTCATTAGAGGTAATGGACGTGACGAATGCCTATATCGATCATATGAGCAGCATAGTGGGAATCGAGTTTGATCACAAGGCCATGTTCATCGATCTTGCCAATCATATCAAGCCCATGCTGAATCGCCTGGCGCATAAAATCCGGGTGCAGAACAATCTACTGAGTCAGATCGAGAGTACGTATGAAGAAGTCTTCACCGGGGTGAAAAAAGTGTCCCGCATGGTGAGTGAAACGTTCAAGCTACCGGTCATAAATGACGATGAGATCGGCTTCATCACCCTGTATTTTGCCAAGGCCCTTGAAACCGGTCAACATCATCGACCGCTGAAAACCTTGATCATGTGCACGACGGGGATCGGGACATCCGAGCTGTTGAAGGCGAAGGTGGCGAAGAAGTTCCCTGAACTCGAGATCGTCGATGTGATCGCATCACGCAATATCCGGATGATTCAGGAGAACTATGCCGATGCCGATCTGATCTTGAGTACGGTTCAGATCACCGAAGAAGTACCGATCCCGTCCTTACTGGTCAGCGCCATGTTTACAGCCGATGATCAGAAACGACTGCAGGCGAAGATCGAGGTGATCCAGCGTGGCCACTAACTCACTCTATCAGGTTCATTTCCGGTCTGAGCTGGCATCACGGGAATCAGTCTACTCCTTTTGTGCCGATCACGCATCGACCGATTCGTCGACCCGGCAGCATCTTCTCCAGGCCTTCCATGACCGGGAGAAGGTGGGCAGTACCCAGATTGCAGAGCATGTCGTCATGCCCCATATCGAGAGTAGCCAACTGGACAAGAGTCAAATCATCGTCATACGTCCGGCTGAACCGATTCAATGGGAAGCAGGAATCGAAAAAATCCAGTTAGTGATCGTGCTTTTATTGAAACAAAATGAAAGCGCTACGATAAAAAGAGAGCTCATCCGCTTCACACGCACCCTGGCAGATGAAGACCATCTTAACGAAATTCTTGAGACAGAAGAAGAAGTAGCATTCACCAACAAAATCATACCAAATAGGGAGGAATCACAATGAAAATCGTAGGAGTAGCAGCATGCACAGTCGGAATCGCACACACATACATCGCACAGGAAAAGCTGGAGAACGCAGGGAAGAAAGCCGGTCATGAGATCCAGATCGAAACGCAGGGAACCATCGGGGTTGAAAATGCCCTGACTCAAAACCAGGTCGATGAAGCGGATATCGTCATCTTGGCTTCTGATGTAAAAATTGCTGGACGCGAGCGCTTTGAAGGGAAACGCATCATCCAGGTGACGACGGAAATCGCCGTGAAGTCACCCAATAAACTCATCCAAAAAGCGGCAGAGGTTGTCAGCCAGCAGAACTAAACAGGGGGCGAACATGATGGAAGTAAAGGACATTGTTGACTTGAATACGATTCATACGAACATCCGGGCCACGAATAAGGAAGAGGCCATTCAAGAACTGGCCGAAACGTTGTTGGTGAACGGATACATCACTGATATGGAAGATTTTCTTAAGGATATCTATGCAAGGGAAGCGATGGGCCAGACAGGCATCGGGAATTATATCGCGATTCCTCATGGGAAGAGTGACTCGGTCAAGAAGATCGGGGTGGCGATCGGGATCACCCAAGATGAAATCGAGTGGGAGACCCTCGACGGGAAGGGCGTCAAAGGCATCATTCTCTTCGCGGTCGGCAATGACAACGACGGGGCGCAAACTCACCTGAAACTGTTATCGCTGTTTGCGAGGAAACTGGGGAATGACGAGGTCATCGAAAAGATGCTGCAGTCTGAAAATGCAGAGGATGTAAGAGAGGCACTGTGCAGCTAGAGAGGCGATACATCTGAAGCTTTACTGATAGGTTGGCTGTTTTTTAGTTGCTGAGATTGAATGTCAAAATCGACGATTTGATCGTAGGAGGAAGAAAGATGAGTAAACTAAAACAATTAAATCTGAAGGGTCACCTGTTGACGGCGATTTCCTATCTGATTCCGATCGTGTGTGGAGCGGGCTTCCTGATTGCGATCGGTATGGGATTCGGAGGCACGGCACAAGGGTCCCTCGTACAAGGTGAATTCTCTATATGGGATGCGCTTGCGACCATGGGTGGCGCAGGGCTGGGGCTTCTGCCCGTCGTCATTGCCACGGGGATCTCGTATTCAATTGCCGGTAAGCCGGGGATTGCGCCGGGTTTCATCATCGGGTTGACGGCTAATGCCATCAGCGCAGGCTTTATCGGAGGAATTCTTGGAGGATTCTTATCCGGATTTTTAGCAGTAGCACTGATCAAATATATTAATGTTCCGAAGTGGGCGAAAGGGCTCATGCCTACGCTGATCGTTCCGTTCTTCACATCCATCATTGGCGGACTGATCATGGTGTATGTGATCGGAATTCCGATTGCTGCGCTCACGTCACTCCTCACCACCGCCCTCAACAGTCTCGGCACTTCTTCATTATTGGTATTCGGGGGTGTGGTTGGACTCTTGAGCGGCGTTGATTTCGGCGGACCGATCAATAAGACCGTATTTGCCTTTGTCCTGACGATGCAGGCAGAGGGAATCAACGGACCGATCACAGCGCTTCAGCTTGTCAATACGGCTACACCGATCGGATTCGGACTTTCCTTCTTCATTGCGAAATTGTTCGGCAAGAACATCTACACCCGTTCAGAAGTGGAAACGTTGAAATCGGCTGTGCCCATGGGCGTCATCAACATTGTCGAAGGTGTCATTCCGATTGTGATGAACGACATCGTCCGCTGTGTGACGGCAGTCGCCATCGGGGGTGCTGCCGGAGGAGCGGTTACCATGGTTCTCGGGGCCGATGCAACGGTACCGTTCGGCGGTGTACTCATGCTTCCGACCATGTCCCAGCCTTGGACAGGAGCGGTAGCCATTCTCGTCAACGTATTGGTAACGGGCGTTGCCCTGGCACTGCTTAAGAAGAATGTAAAAGAAGGTGAACAGATCGAAGTGGAGGAAGAAGACATCGATCTCGACGATATTAAAATCATTTGATTCATAGAGAAGTGGAGGAAATATAGATGAAAAAAGTAGAATTTTCCCCATCGCTCATGACGATGGACCTGGATCAATTTAAAGAGCAGATCACATTCCTCAATGACCATGTGGGCTCGTATCACATCGACATCATGGACGGGCACTATGTTCCCAATATCACGTTATCTCCGTGGTTCATCCAGGAGGTGCGCAAGATCAGCAACCTTCCATTGTCAGCGCATCTCATGGTGACCAATCCAAGTTTTTGGGTGCAGCAGCTGGTCGATCTGAAATGCGAGTGGATTTGCATGCACGCAGAAGTCCTCGATGGCCTAGCCTTCCGCTTGATTGATCAGATCCAGAATGCGGGACTGAAAGCAGGCGTTGTCCTGAATCCGGAGACGCCGATCGACACGATCTTCCCTTATATCGATCTCGTGGATAAGATCACCATCATGACCGTCGACCCCGGTTTCGCGGGTCAGCGTTTCATCGACAGCACCCTCGATAAGATCGTGGCATTAAGGGAGCTGAGGGAAGAGAAGGGTTATCGCTATGTGATCGAAATGGATGGCTCTTCAAGCAGGAAGACCTTCAAGAAGATCGATGCGGCCGGGCCGGATGTTTACATTGTCGGCCGGAGCGGATTATTCGGACTGAGCGAAGATATCGAAACATCATGGAAAACGATGTGCCAGGATTATGAAGATATGACGCAGAAGGTCCTATCATAATGTGTGGGGGTTGGGATCATTCTCAACCCTTTCATTATGCGAAAAAGAGATAAAGGAGCGAACGAATATGACACTTCAAACGAAGCAGACAATCGATACATTGGCGATCAATACAATCAGGACATTGGCCATCGACGCCATCGAACAGGCGAACTCCGGGCATCCGGGAATCGCCATGGGAGCAGCCCCGATGGCCTACACGCTATGGGCAAAGGAGATGGAAATGAACCCTGGCAATCCCGACTGGATTAACCGCGACCGTTTTGTTTTATCGGCAGGACACGGATCGGCCCTTCTGTATAGCATGCTTCATCTATTCGGCTACGGGCTGACCATGGACGAGCTGAAGAACTTCCGCCAGTGGGGAAGCAAGACACCAGGTCATCCCGAATTCGGTCATACCGTTGGGGTGGAAGCGACTACCGGCCCCCTTGGACAGGGAATCGCCATGGCCGTCGGAATGGCGATGGCAGAGAGACATCTTGCCGACACCTATAATCAGGAAGACTATGACGTGATCAATCATTATACTTACAGCCTATGCGGCGATGGAGACTTGATGGAAGGCGTATCGGCTGAAGCTGCTTCTCTGGCAGGACATCTGAAGCTTGGGCGGCTCGTCGTGCTCTACGATTCGAATGACATCTCTCTGGACGGAGACCTGAATCGATCATTCTCTGAAAGTGTGGAAGATCGCTTCAAGTCATATGGTTGGCATGTGGTGCGGGTGGAAGATGGCAATGACGTAGACGCCATCCAGGCAGCCATCCAAGAGGCAAAGGCGGAAACGGACCGTCCTACATTGATCGAGGTGAAAACGACCATCGGCTTCGGATCCCCGAATAAAGCCGGATCTTCTGCGTGTCATGGGGCGCCCTTGGGGGAGGAAGAAGTGAAGCAAACGAAGGCAGCCTATCAATGGGAAGCCGACACACCATTCTTTGTACCGGAAGAAGTGGAGAAGCATTTCGCCGGGATGATGGAAGCAGGCAAAGCAAAAGAGGCCACCTGGAACGAGCGGTTTGAAGCGTACAAGGCATCCTATCCGGAGCTTGCCTCTCAGTTGGAACGTGCGGTGAAAGGCGAACTTCCCGACGATTGGAAGGAAGCGTTCCCTCCTTTTGAGGCTGGTTCGAAGATCGCTACCCGTTCCTCTTCAGGGGTCATCTTGAATGCAGCGGCTTCGTCCATTCCTGAACTCATCGGAGGATCTGCCGACCTGGCAGGCTCGAATAAGACCCTGATCTCATCAGAGAAGAACTTCGCCCTGGATGGGTATGCGGCCCGGAACATCTGGTTCGGCGTACGGGAATTTGCCATGGGGTCAGCTCTGAACGGGATGGCCCTTCATGGAGGCGTGAAGGTCTTCGGGGCCACGTTCTTCGTCTTCTCCGATTACCTGCGTCCGGCTATCCGCTTGGCTGCGCTCATGAAGCTGCCGGTGACGTACGTGTTCACACATGATAGCATTGCTGTCGGTGAAGACGGTCCCACCCACCAGCCCGTCGAGCAACTGGCGGCATTGCGGGCCATGCCGGGAATCTCAGTCATCAGACCCGCCGATGCGAAGGAGACTGCCACTGCCTGGCGCTTGGCCCTCGAAAGCCAGGATCATCCGACGGCACTCGTGCTGACCCGTCAGGATCTCCCGACTCTTGACCTTGATCAGGAACTAGTGGATGAAGGGGTGAGCAAGGGGGCTTATGTCGTCTCGTCGGCTCAAGAGGAAGCGGTAGGCCTGCTCCTCGCAACCGGATCGGAAGTATCACTCGCCATCAACGCACAGCAAGCATTGGCAGACAAAGGTATCCACGTCTCCGTCGTCAGCATGCCGAGCTGGGATCTCTTTGAGCGTCAATCCGCAGCGTATAGGGAGAGCGTGCTACCAAGCCATCTGACAGCACGTCTTGGAATCGAGCTCGGCTCCTCCTTCGGCTGGCGTGAGTACACCGGTCACAAGGGTAAGACGGTCACCGTTGATGGATTCGGTGCATCGGGCCCTGCGGAACGTTTGCTTGAGGAATATGGGTTTACGGTTGAGAATATTGTAGAGACATTCAAGGGACTTTTGAAATAGTGTAGTAGATGAAAACCCACCTGGAAAGGGAACTCCAGGTGGGTTTTCATCTATCCAAACGTTTCATTAAACAAATATTGGGTATGAAGTGAAACAGCTACTAGAATATGAGAAAATAACCCCAAACCCATTCAAGAAAGGACGATGCCCAATGACGGAACCAGTCTACATCCGAGAAGGCTTCGCAAATATGTTGAAAGGCAAGGAGGGGGTGGGAGGCAAGCTTTACCTCGATGAGAAGATGCTCCATCATAAGCCTCATGCGATCAATATCCAACGAGAAGAGACGGCCGTACTTCTAACGGAAGTTGCATCGGTTGAGCGCGTACGCAATAGACTGCTTGGAATACCCTTGCTGAACAATGGTTTGAAGGTGACGCTGCATAGCGGTCTTGAGGTACAGTATGTGGTGAATAAGGCAGGCCAGTGGGTAGAGGATGTGGAGCGGTCGGTTGCCGATGCGAAGAAGTCGGGCGTGGTATAACGCTTGGCTTTTTTCTGTTTACAAGAGTTTTGTTCTTTATGATAGAATAGAAAACAAGAAAATTATGGAATAATTTAAGGGGTGCCTATGGTTAAACACCTATCATCTAAACTATTCAATCTCCTACTCTCCCTTTTCGGCATCATCCTCCTGGGGTCGATCCCAGCCCTGTTTGATCAGATGAACCTCTCTTTTTCAGGATACATACAGTCCATTCGAGGGGTGATTCTGATGCTTGTCGGATTGAAGCCTGCAGTCTATGGAGGCATGGCTGGCTTAGAAAAGCCGATCTTCCCACAAGTATTTGTTCATCTGGGGGAGTCGGGATTGATTTTTTTCCTTTCTCTTTTGTCCGCATTGGCGGTGGCTTTGTTCATCGTGTTTGTTTATTTCTTGCTTCCGAGATGGAGCCAGGCTGGGATTGCGTTCTGTCTCCGGGTGCTGGACGGGATTCCGGATATCCTTTTCATGATTGGGACGCAGCTACTGGTGATCTATGTGTTTAAGGCGACGGGGATTGCCATGGCACATGTAGCAACGGTTCAGGGGGAACGGGCAGTTCTTTTGCCGGTGGTCAGCCTCGCGATTCCCACGATGCTCATGTTCTTGAAACTGCTGATCCTTCGATACGGTCAGGAGGTAGAAAAGGATTATGTGGTACTGGCAAGGGCGAAGGGAGTCTCTCCTTCTGCGATTCTGAATCACCATGTGCTCAGGAATGTGGTGGTAAGCACAGTGTATTACATAAGGCATCATCTTTGGTTCATCCTTTCAAACTTGTATCTGGTGGAAGTGCTGTTCAACGTTCCGGGCATTTCCTGGTTCATCAAGGATTATCCCACGACGGAGGTTTTCACAGTGGCACTGCTTCTGATTTACGTGCCCATCTATCTTTTATTTCACCTATTTGAATGGGCGATTCCGGGAGAATGGAGGCATGGAGGATGATGTGGAGAAAGAACGGAGGTGCCATCCTATCGGGGCTATTCCTCTTGTTGCTTGTTCTTGCGAGTATAGGCAATACCTTTTGGAACGATGGAGACGTAAGCCAAACCGTCTTGCTGAAGGGTGAGGACGGGACCATTTCGGCTCCTCCATTCCCTCCATCGAAGGAGTTTTTATTAGGGACGGATGAGAAGGGGTATGACCTTCTCGGGCGGGCCATAGAGGGAGCCAAGTGGAGCATCGGGATCACGATATTGATTGCGTTTTTAAGGACATTCTTCGCATTCTGGGTCGGTATGGTCATGACGTATGTTCCGAGGTGGCTGTATGCGAGGCTTGAGGCGTTGTTCGATAGTTTTTCCATATTGCCCCTCACGATGGTGGTATTTGTGATTTTGGAGTCTGTTCTCTTGGTATCTAGCGGTACGAGTCCTGCCCCTTTTTATAAGCGGGCCGGTTTTGAGGTGCTGATCCTGGTCATCCTCGTCCTGCCGCCCCTTTCCTTTTATATGGCGAAGGAGGCGAAACGCATCAAGGAGAGGGAGTTCATGGATGCGGCCAGGGTACTGGGCGGATCGGAAAGGCATCAGATATGGAGCCACATCATACCGCATCTCCTTCCAGTATCGGGGGTGATGTTCATCCAGCAGTTCGTCCAGACGTTGATCATCTTCCTTCATCTGGGGGTGCTTGGCCTCTTCTTTGGAGGGACCATGGTATTCATGGGTCCGAATGGTCCCGAGATTGAATCGATCAGCCAGGAATGGTCGGGGTTGATTGGAGCGAACTTCCGATATATCGTATCCCATCCGTGGATCCCGCTTGCGCCGATCGGATTTTACACCGTAACGATCATTGCCGCCCAAACGCTGCTGAAATGGATCGAGGGCAAGACGGGAAAGCGGTCTTCACTGTAGAATAAAAACGTAACGGAAAGGAATGGACATCATGGACATCAAAAGAAAATGCGCCAAAGCAGCCCTGAACTACATAGAAAACGGCACAGTGATCGGACTGGGCGGAGGCAGCACCATCGCTCACCTCATCCGCTTCATCAAGGAAGAGCAGCTCGACATCAAGGTGGTCACGCCTTCATGGGAAACGAAGCGGAATTGTGAGGAAGTGGGCATGGCGGTCATTCCCCTGTCGGAAGTCTCAGAGGTGGATGTAGCCTTTGATGGATGCGATCAAGTGGACGAACATCTCCATGCCCTGAAGAGCGGTGGAGGCATTCATACCGATGAAAAATTGGTGGCAAGGATGGCTGAGGAGTATATCCTTCTGGTTGACGAGTCCAAAGTGGTGCAGGAACTAACGTACGAGCATCCCGTCGTACTTGAGGTGATCCCGAAGGCTCTAGCCTTTGTCACGCACCAGCTCTCAGATGCAGAGAGGGTAGAAATCCGCATGAGCCGTGATAAGGATGGTCCCGTCATGACAGAACGCGGGAATCTGCTTTTGGATGTGTACGTGCAGGGAAATCAGGATAGTGCGAGGTTGGAGGATCGGTTGAAAGGAATGCCCGGTGTGCTCGATGTTTCCCTTTTCACATCCGTCGTGACAAAGGCATTGGTGGCGGGTGAGTCCGGTATACGCGAAATGACAAAGCGTTAAGCGGCTAGAAACTTATGAGGCAAATGGGTTCTGCAGGAATAGCGGCAGTCCTTCCCACAAATCCCCGCACCATTCTTCAATCATAGTGACAACAACCCATGTTTCTTTCATACACTATCTTGAGGTGAAGAATATGCCAAGAGTAAAGTATAAGGATTCAGATGTGGCCCTCATGGCAAGGATGATGCGGGCAGAAGCCGAAGGGGAAGGGAAGCAGGGCATGCTTTACGTGGGCAATGTCATCGTGAACCGTGCTGTGGCAGAGTGTCTTGATTTCAAGGATGTGCGGACGATTCCACAGGTCATTTACCAGGTGCAGGGCGGCAACTATTCCTTCGAGGCCGTACAGAAGGGGAATCTGTTTTATAACCGGGCAAGATCGGTGGAAAAGCGGCTCGCGAAGCAGAATCTGGATTACTGGCGGCAGCAACCCGGGAAGTATGCCCTCTGGTACTTCAACCCGTACGCCCCGTGCCCCCCAACGTGGTATGATCAGCCGTTGGCCGGACAATTTAAGAACCATTGCTACTATGAACCGAAAGCCAACACATGCGCCAGCGTGTATCGAGGATGACACATGGAGGACTTCCTGACTGGCAGGAGGTTCTTTTTTTGTATAAACGACCGGTCGATGAGCCTAAACTGAAGGGGAAGACCTATCCTTATTAATGCACAGCAAAAGTATGTTAAACTTTAGGAAGTAAATTTTTTAGAATGAGGTATTTCAGCATGAATAAAGTGAAAAAGAAGAACCGCAGCAAGTTGTTTTTACTGATCAGGGGGCTGATGGTGGTCCTCGGCGGATTCATTGCCGCCTACGGTCTTGAGACCGTTTTGATTCCGAATAACGTGTCCGATGGAGGCGTCACGGGGATCAGCATCGTCCTTTCCCAGCTCGGCAATATGCCACTTGGGGTTCTGATCGCCATCATCAACATCCCGTTTGTCTGGTTGGGCTATAAGCAGATCGGGAAGAGTTTTGCCATTTTCTCTATTATCGGAATTGCATCGCTTGCGATTGGGACAAGCCTTATGCACCATATTCCGGCTATCATCGATGGGGACACATTGCTCGTCACAGTCGTCGGGGGGATCATCCTTGGTTTCGGAATGGGGCTTGCGCTCCGTAACGGTGGAGCCCTGGATGGAATTGATATGCTTGCCGTCCTCCTGTCGCGTAAGCTGCCGTTCGGTACGAGTGATTTCATCCTGTTCCTGAACTTATTCGTCTTCATCTTCGTCTCCACGGTATTCGGTCTGCAGGGAGCGATCCTGTCGGCGATTGCCTACTTCATCGCGTCAAAAGTGATCCATATCGTCGAAGAGGGGCTCAGCGGCTCCAAGACGTTCAAAATCATTTCGTCAGAACCGAAGCTCATGGTCGAAACCATCCGCGACCGGCTCGGGCGAAGTGCTACGTATAAGGAAGCGTACGGTGGCTACTCTCATGAGAAATTCATGGAAATCACCTGCGTGATCAACCGATTGGAAGAAAGCAAGCTGAAGGAAATCATCGCCGATATCGATCCTTCTGCATTCGTGACCATCTATGATGTCGCGGAAGTAAAGGGCGGTAACTTCAGGAAAAACGATATTCACTAAACCTAAGACCCCTCCCGGTTTTATACCAGGAGGGGCTTTTACGTATTCTTCGACTGCAACGGGGGAAAGGGGTATACTGATAGGAAAAAGAAGGGGGTTTCCACCTATGACAAAACCGAATTGGGGTATCCTTGGCCCTGGAGGCATCGCATCAAGCTTCGCAAAAGCGATCCGGGAAGTGAACGGGAACATCGCCGGTGTATGGGCGAGAAAAGTGGAAAAGGCAAAGGCGTTCGCAGAAGAGCACGGCGTCGAGAACGTGTATGAAAACGTGGAAAGCATGCTTGCGGATGACGGCATCGACATCGTATACGTCGCCACACCTCATAGTGTGCACTATACATATATCATGAACGCTTTGAAGCACGGGAAGCATGTCCTGTGTGAGAAAGCGATCACCATGAACGGTAGGCAGCTGAAGGAGATCACAGACCTTGCATCTGAAAAGGGACTGGTGGTGGCGGAAGCCATGACGATCTATCATATGCCGCTCTATCAAAAGCTGCGTAAAATCGTTGATGCCGGGAAAATCGGAAAAGTGAATATGGTCAACGTCACATTCGGTAGCTGCAAAGAAAATGACCCGACCAACCGCTTCTTCAATCCGGATCTTGCCGGGGGAGGCATGCTTGATATCGGGACCTATGCCCTTTCCTTCACCCGTTTCTTCCTATCCAGTCAGCCGACTGAGGTGTTGACGACGGTGAAGAAGCATGACACTGGTGTGGATGAGCAGTCGGGCATTGTGCTGAAGAATGAAGACGATGAGATGGCTGTCGTGAGCCTGGCCATGCGGGCGAAGATGCCGAAGCGCGGCATTGTCGCAGGTGATCTTGGGTATATCACCGTGGACGAATTCCCGAGGGCAGATCGTGCGACGATCACTTATACGAAAGACGGGTCCGTCGAGACGATCGAAGCGGGGGAAGAAGGCAAGGCGCTTCAGTATGAAGTCCAAGCGATGAATGAACTCGTTGTGACCAAAGGTGAGAACTGGACGCTGCCTTTGTCTGAACAAGTCATGGAGCTGATGGATGAGGCCCGCAGGCAGTGGGGGCTCACCTACGACTTCGAGTGAGCGCTACACGCGGCATCGTCATCAGAACACCTGAGTCAATAGATCGTGAGGCACTTCACGGCTTCTTCCGTCTGGTCATCGAGGACACTTATCAAAAAGAAGGCATCGATCACCTGGTGGATGATCTAGAAGAGGAAATCTGCTACAAGAAGTCCCTCCTTCAAAGGCAGGGAACGGAGCGTTTTTTCCTATTGGCGGAAAAGGACTCACAGATCATCGGTACCATTGAATACGGACCGGCCAGTGAACTGATCATGACCCTGACCAATGGTGCCTATGGGGGTATCCCTGAAGTCGGGACTGTGTTTGTGCACCCGGATCATCAGAGGATGGGTGTCGGCTCCCTGATGGTGAATGCCATGCTTCTGATCCTTCTTGGGAGAGGCGTAGAAGTATTTTGCCTCGATAGCGGGTATACCCGTGCCCAGGCAGTGTGGAAGAAACGATTCGGTGAACCGGATCATCGATTCACCGATCACTGGGGTGAAGGCATGGATCATATGATCTGGAAGCGGTCCGTCCGCAGCCAGATTGTATTGTAAGGAGGGCCAGAGCGTCCTCTTTTTTTGATTTGACAATATACCTAATGGGGTATAATATAAAGGTGTAAACCAGCTCGATTTTAAGGATAGGAGGGATAGTCATGAACTATGATATGCAGGTGAAAAACCGTGTCAAACGCCTTGAAGGACAGCTCAGGGGCGTCTTGAGGATGATGGAAGAGGGGAAAGACTGTAAAGAGGTCATCACTCAATTGTCTGCAGCACGCTCAGCCATTGAACGCTCCATTGGACTTGTCGTGAGCGCCAACCTTGTGGAATGCGTCCGCGCTGCCGATGAGCAGGGGGATGAAACGGATGAGATCATTAAAGAAGCCGTCAATCTATTAGTGAAGAGCCGATAAGGAAAATGGTCATCACCATTTTTTCTTTTGCAAAATATTATACCCTATAGGGTAATTAATGAGATGAAAGGAATGGAATCATATGCAAATCATCCTATACGCCCTGTTGGCCATCGTTCTCGTTCTTATCCTATCCCGGCTCATGCCGGTAAAGGGGATCCGAATGATCTCCACGGAAGAGTTAAAAAGCGAATTTAAGAATAAAAACAAGCAGTTCATCGATGTCCGCACGCCAGGGGAATACAAAGGCAATCACATCAGGGGATTCAAAAATACCCCCCTTCAGCAGCTTCCCAAACAAATCGACACGTTATCAAAAGATAAAGAGGTAGTCGTCATCTGTCAGAGCGGGATGAGAAGCATGAACGCTGCCAAACTGCTTAAGAAAAGCGGATTTCATTCCGTCACCAATGTCAAAGGCGGCATGAACGCCTGGAGATCATAAAGGGGAGTGAGTGAAATGGATGTAAGTTTTATCGTCGTGATTTTTCTCATCGGGTTCATCGGTTCTTATATTTCCGGCATGCTTGGAATCGGAGGATCCATCATCAAGTATCCGATGCTTCTCTATATCCCCCCGTTAGTGGGCGTAGCAGCATTCAGTGCCCATGAAGTATCCGGCATCAGCGCCGTCCAGGTGTTCTTCGCTACTATTGGCGGGGTGTGGGCGTATCGAAAGGGAGGGTACCTGAATAAGACGCTCATTGCCTATATGGGTGGAAGCATCCTGATTGGAAGCTTTGTCGGGGGGTACGGCTCCAAGCTCATGTCGGAAGGTGGCATCAACTTGATCTATGGAATCCTGGCCCTCATCGCCGCGATCATGATGTTCATTCCGAAGAAGGGACTGGATGATATCCCACTAGAGCAAGTGACGTTCAACAAATGGCTGGCGGCTCTATTGTCCCTTATCGTCGGGCTCGGGGCGGGCATCGTAGGGGCAGCAGGAGCATTCCTCCTCGTCCCGATCATGCTGGTCGTCTTGAAGATCCCTACAAGGATGACGATCGCTTCTTCCCTCGCCATCACGTTCATCTCCTCAATCGGGGCCACCGTGGGGAAGGTGACCACGGGCCAGGTCGATTACGGTCCAGCCGCCATCATGGTGATTGCGAGCCTGATCGCTTCCCCCCTTGGAGCCATGGCGGGTAAGAAAGTGAATACGAAATGGCTTCAGATGATCCTTGCGCTCCTGATTACTGCCACGACCATCAAGATCTGGTGGGATATCCTGTAGGACATATTTTCAGCCTTAAGACCGATTCTAGTAAGAGGAAGAGTGAAAATTAGTAGGAAAGGGTAACATAAGGTTGTATATACCCCATACCGTAAAAGGAGGATGAAGAAGTTGGATTTTCATTACACTGTACAAGCGGATGGCACGATGAAGGAAGCCATAACGGCCCTGGAAGATGCGCTCAAAGAAGAGTCCTTTGGCATCCTCTGGACATTTGATATTAAGGATAAGTTGACGGAGAAGGGGTTCACAGTGGATGAACCCTATATGGTACTTGAATTATGCAATCCACAGGAAGCAGAACGGGTATTGAAGGAGAATAAGCTCGTAGGGTATTTCCTGCCGTGTAAAATAGTCGTTTATCAAGATCAAGGCGCAATCAAAATCGGGCTTCCGAAACCGACTGCCCTCATAGGTTTGCTCGATGATCCCGAGCTGAAGGAACTGGCAGGTGACATCGAGAGGCGTCTGATTGGATGCATCGATCGTTCTATAAAGAAATGAATTTGATAAAAGGGGTGGAGAATCATGTACTTTAAATCATTTTTTGATGAAAAGCTTGCCCATATGTCGTACCTGATCGGCTGTCAGAAAACCGGTGAAGCGCTGGTGATCGATCCGGCAAGGGATGTGGCACCCTATCAGGCGGCAGCGAAGAAAGAGGGATTGACCATTTCGGCAGCTGCCGAAACCCATATCCATGCTGACTATCTGTCGGGTATCAGGGAGCTTGCGCGTTCAGGGGGAGTGAAACTGTACGTTTCCGATGAAGGCGATCAGGACTGGAAGTATCAGTATCTTAATGACTACGAGTATGAGCTCTTAAAGGACGGATCTGCGTTCTATATCGGGAATGTGAAATTCGAGGTCCTTCATACGCCCGGACATACGCCTGAGAGCGTTTCGTTCCTTTTGACGGACGAGGGTGGCGGTGCGGACGAACCGATGGGCATCTTTACAGGTGACTTCCTGTTCGTTGGGGATGTCGGTCGTCCGGATCTTCTCGAAAAGGCAGCCGGGGCAAAAGGAACTTCGGAAACAGGAGCCATCGATATGTTCCGATCCTTGAAGAAGCTGAAGGATCTTCCGGATCACTTGCAGGTATGGCCGGCCCACGGGGCGGGTAGCGCATGCGGGAAGTCCCTCGGTGCCGTTCCCGTGTCGACCCTCGGCTACGAAAGGAAGTTCAACTGGGCTCTCCGGATCACGGATGAGAAGGAATTCGTCCATGAACTCCTGACCGGCCAGCCGGAGCCGCCGACCTATTTTGCACAAATGAAGAAGCTGAACAAGGAAGGTCCTCCTCTCCTGACGCGCGATGAAATTCCCCGTAAGCATGCTCCGGCAGAAGGTGCTGTTATCGTGGATGCACGGGACGCCTCCCGATTCTCGGACGGTCATCTGAAAGGGACTCTCAATATCCCGTACAATCGCTCCTTCCCGAACTGGGCAGGATGGCTGCTCGATTATAAACGGGACATCTTCCTGATTGCGGAGGAAGACCGGATCGGGGAGATCAGAAAGGCGCTTGCTTCCATTGGTCTCGGTCAGGTGAAGGGGTACATGGATCCGGAAGATCTTCCCGGGCATCTTGAAACCTATAAATCGATATCTGTGGAAAAAGCGAATGAACTCATGACGGATGATCGTTATTATGTGGTCGATGTGAGGAATCAGAATGAGTGGGAAGAGGGGCATATTCGTGAAGCCCATCATCACATGCTCGGGCATCTTGACGAAGCGGACCTCCCTCAGGATAAGACCTTGATCATCCACTGCCAATCCGGCGCCAGGTCCGCAATCGGCGCAAGCCTCCTGCAGGCAATGGGACATGACGTATTGAACGTGGAAGGTGGATTCTCAGCCTGGAAAGGTGCAGGAAACCCAGTGGAGTAAGAATAAAAAGAAGTAGGGACCAAAGTGTTTTAGTCATAGTAAAACCCGAATTCATTTGCCTGCGATCAGGCAATAGAATTCGGGTTTTCATTTGTTTCATGAACAAGTTCCCAGCGGTTGATTGGAGTGCAAGACGAAGACTCCTGTCGGAAGAGTGGCTCTCCGCGGAAAGCGCAGTCTTGCACCACGGAAATCATGAGCGAATCTAAACTGATATTGTTCGTCATGAAATGCTATCTTTCTATGTTTTCTGTTAATCTGCAGCAAACACGATGCCGGCGGATTTTCGTGCTTGTTCTACAATATCGAGGACGTTGCAACTGTAATCAAGGAGATCGTAGCAACGATCATAGTCTTCCTTCTCATAGATGTCACGGAATGCCTTCAACTCGTAGTAGAGTTTATTCGAATTTGTCTGTTCGTTCAGGACTACTTCTTCATCGGCGATCTTGACGGTGATCGCCTCGCAGCTTGAACCATTTTCTACCTCGATATAGCCTTTTTCACCCTGGATGAGGCAGAAGTTCGGGCTTTCCGTATCCTTGGCCCCGACGGCTTCCCCGATAAAGCCAGGGTATTTCATCAGGACGACGCCCGATGTGTCGATGCCATTTGTATGGGTATTGGCCATGTAATGGACGGCATCAGGTTTCCCGAACAGGTTCATGATGAAGTGGATATTGTAGACATTGATGTCCACCAGGGCACCGCCCGAGAATGCCGGATTGAAGATATTCGGTGTTTCGCCTGCGAGGAATTTATCGTACCGGCTTGAATATTGACTGTAATTGGCCTGAATGAAGCGGATCGGTCCGATCTTCCCGATGTTTTGGCGGATCAGTTCGTAGTTCGGCAGATGGATGGTGGTGATCGCTTCAAAGAGCATGAGGCGCTTTTCTTTTGCCAGCGCCCTTAATTTCTCGAGCTCCCTGGCCGTCGATGTAAACGGCTTTTCGCAGATGACGTGTTTTCCTTTATGTAGGGCTGTCCTCACATGCTCGAAATGGAGACTGTTAGGGGAAGCCACGTAAATGAAATCTGCGTCGGCTTCATCAAGCATCCGGTTGAGATCTGTATAAATGGATGGGCCGCCAAATTTGTCTGCCAGAGGGCGTGCACTCGATTCTGCGCGGGAATACATGGCGGTGCACTGGGCACCCTCCACGTCATCAACGGCAGAGAGGAACCTTTCGACAATGAATCCTGTTCCGATTGTAGCGATCTTCATATCGCTCACCTCATCTTTCTTATTTGTCCTCCCCATTATAATGGACTCCCCTGGGGATGTCATATCATCAAGGCCACCAGAAGAAATATCCCAACGCAGCAGGAGAGCGGGGAAATTCGTCGAAATCTGTCTATAAACGAATGGAAGGATGAAGACGATATGAGTGGTAACAAGTGGAATGCAACGCATTATGATGACAAAATCGGGTTTGTTTCCCTATATGGCAAGGGCCTGATCGATATACTCGATCCGAAGGAAGGCGAGGAGATCCTTGACCTTGGGTGCGGAACCGGTGATTTGACGCAAGAGATTGGGGAATTCGGGGCAGTCGTAAGGGGGATTGACTATTCGGAGGACATGATCCAGCGCGCCCGGGAGAAGTATCCGACCATCTCCTTTGATGTGGGGGATGCTGCAAACTTTCACACTTCACAACCGATGGATGCCGTATTCTCCAACGCCGCCCTTCACTGGGTCCGTGATGCAGACGGTGTGGCCTCTTCTGTTGCCCGTGCTTTACGCCCCGGGGGACGATTTGTCGCTGAGTTTGGCGGGAGTCGAAACGTCGGGACGATCATCTCAGGAGTGGAAGAGGAACTGACTGCTCGTGGAATCGATGCCACATCAAGGAATCCGTGGTACTTCCCGACCGTCGGTGACTACAGTTCCCTCTTAGAGCATCATGGTTTCAGGGTATCGTTCATTCATCACTATGAGAGGCCGACACCCCTGTCAGATGGAGAAAAGGGTCTGGATCATTGGCTTGACGGTTTTGCCGACGACTTCTTTCCGGAGTTTGAGGGGGAGGAAAAGGCCGAGGTATATAAAGGGATCAAGGAGAGGGTGCGGCCTGCCCTTTTCAAGGACGGGGAATGGGTGGCGGATTATTGGCGGATCCGTGTAGTTGCTGTGAAAGAGTGATCAGATTTACGGGAGGGGTGATGAGGTCAGCCCATCTCCCTTTCTTTGCAAAATAATAGATTTGTCCTCCGTAATCTTCAGCTATACAGGGAAGGTCCATCCCATTATAATAGAGTGACTAAAGTCTCATTTTTCCAGTAGAGGAAGATGTGACTAAAATGAGGTGCACTGTGAAATTAGTTGTACATATTACGAATAACTATGATTTATTTCTTGTCTTTTTGTCTTATATCATTGCGTTGATCGCAGCGTTTGCTTCTATAGAATTATCGAATCGAGTGAGGCAGACGAAGGGGAGGGCAAAGCTTGTCTGGTTGATGACGGCCGGAGGCGTCCTCGGGCTCGGGATCTGGTCCATGCACTTCATCGGCATGCTCGCCTTCCATCTATCGAGTACGATGTATTATGATGTCAGCCTTGTCTTCCTGTCCATTGTCGCTTCCGTGGCAGGATGCTCGGCTGGGTTCTGGATGGTTTCATCACCAGCGCCGAAGAAAAGCCATCTGGTCTATGGGGCTGTCCTCATGGGAACTGGTATCGCATCCATGCACTATATCGGCATGGCGGCCATCCGTCCGATGATGATCAGTTATGATCCACTGTTAGTGACCCTCTCATTGGGAATTGCGTATTCGTCAGCGTTCGCTGCCCTGTGGCTCGGGTTCTATTCGTCTTTTGCCAAGGAAGGGATGGGCTTCAGAGTGAAGCTCGCTTTCTCCTTGTTCATGGGAGTCGCCATCACGGGTCTTCACTATACGGGGATGACGGCTGCACACTTTCATCCTCATGAAGGACATGAAGGAGCAGGCACGGTGGATGTGACCTTCCTGACGTGGGGAGTCTTCATCAGTACCCTTTTAATTTTCATCTTCACCTTCTTCTCCATTGCCATCGATCGCTTTGTCAGGAAGAAATCGATCCTGCAGACGATGATGTTCGATTCGGCGGAAGACGGGATCGCCATCTCCGATAAATCAGGCAGGATCTATCATGCCAACTCAGCACTTCTTTCCATGTTTCCTGAGGCAAACGGTCAGACCGTACCCGATGTGTTCGTACAAGGGACGGTGGAAGATAGTCGACTGACCATCCCCATAGATACCCATCAAGGGGAGCGGATCCTGGAGGTGTCGAAGCACCTCATCCGGGGTGAGGGGCTTGAGCACTCCATCTGGTTCACGAGGGATATCACGGAGAAGCGCAAGTCGGAAGAAGTCATCCAGTTCATGGCCTATCATGATCCCCTGACGGAACTCCCGAACCGTTACAAACTCGAGAAGCTCCTTGACGAGTGGATTGCGGATGGAAAAGGGGTGTGCTGCATCTTCATCGACCTTGATCGCCTGAAGTTCACCAACGATACCCTCGGGCATCAGGCAGGCGATGTGCTGTTGAAAGAAGTGACGAAAAGGCTTAAGGACGCGCTCCCGGAGGATTGTGTGCTCACTCGTCAGGGTGGGGATGAGTTTGTAGTCGTTTCGACCTGTGTCGATAGGGGTAGAGTGAAGAACCTGGCCAACGAGTGCGTCCGTGCCATGAACGAGCCGTTCTCGATCAATGGATCCAATGTGCGGGTGACCATCAGCGCAGGAATCGCCCATTATCCCGAAGACGCGCGTAACGGGTCGGAGCTCCTGAGCTATGCGGATCTTGCCATGTATGAGTCCAAGAAGAACGGCAAGAACTGCGTCACGGAATTCAATGAAGAAATCAGACAGAAGCTTGAAAGGACGATGCTCCTCGAGCAGGGATTCGAGCATGCATTCGAGCAGGAAGAATTCTACGTCCTTTATCAGCCCAAAGTGAACGTGAAATCCGGAACCCTTGAAGGGGTGGAGGCGCTCATGCGCTGGACCCATCCCCGTGTCGGACCTGTCTCCCCGGTGGAATTTATCCCGATCATGGAAGAAAAGGGGATGATCCACTCTGTGGGCAGGTGGGTGCTGAAGGAAGCGTGCCGGCAGTGGGTAAGATGGATAGTGGAAGGGAAAGAGCCCATCGTGATGGGCGTCAACATTTCCCCTCTCCAGTTCTCGAGGGAGGACTTCATCCCATCCGTTCAGGAAGTACTCGATGAAACCGGGATGGATCCGAATTATCTGGAGCTTGAACTGACCGAATCCTCGGCCATGAAATGCGAAGCGGATGTCATCGTCATCCTTGATCGACTCAGGGAAATGGGGATCAAGATCTCCCTGGACGATTTCGGGACAGGCTATTCATCGTTCCGGTATTTGAAGGCACTGCCCGTCGAGATTCTGAAGATTGACCGTTCCTTCCTGGAAGACTTTGAAGGGAACGAAGAGCAGGAAGCCATCGTACGGTCCATGATCACCCTCGGACACAACCTGAATATGAGGGTGTTGGTGGAGGGTGTGGAGGATGCCTATCAGATGGACTGGCTCAAGCGGGAAGGCTGCGACTTGATCCAGGGATTTTATTTAAGCAGACCGGATACGGCCGAGGCGATTTCCGCGCGCTGGATGAACATGGCGGCCGTATCAAACTAAAGGGGAAATGAAAGATGACCATACAGATGGATCGAATATCAAATGACTTGATCGTACAATCAATGAAAGAAAATATGGCCCTGATCCAATTCGGGATCGACCGGAGAGTCACCTATGTCAATGACCTGTTCGCCGGAAGCGTCGGGTATCGAGCCGACGATATGGTAGGGATGCATCATAAGGAGCTCTGCTTCCCGTCATTCGCCAACAGCGGTGGATATGAAACCTTTTGGAAGAGGCTCCTGTCGGGGCGCAGCTTCCAGGACAAGATTGAACGGAAGGATGCCATGGGGAATGCAATCTGGCTCGAGGCGACCTACATGCCCATCTTTGACGAGGACTCCCGCAGGGTCATCGGCATCTTGAAGGTGGCGACCAATATCACCGACCGCCAGAGGGCGATATCTACCTTGACGGATGATTTGAAGGGGCTGGCAGAAGACCTTCATGATCAGGCGAAGGGAGGCATCGACCGCGGAAATGAGCTCATGGGGATCATTGACCGGATGACCAAAGTATCGGAAGAAAATTCGGAAACCCTCCAAGGGCTTCAGAAACAGGCCGATGATATCAAAGGCATTGTCCAGACCGTGCGGGAAATCGCCGCCCAGACGAATCTCCTTGCCTTGAACGCCGCCATCGAAGCTGCAAGGGCAGGCGAGCATGGCAGGGGCTTCGATGTCGTGGCGAAAGAAGTGAGAAAACTATCGGAGCGGGTGGAGAAATCCATCGTCGAAATCCGTGATAACATCGAAGGCATCACCGTAGAAGTAAAGAAAATCACCTCCGGTACCGATATCGCCCAGCATGATATCAAGGAAAGCCAGACGATGATCAAGCACACCGTCCACGATTTCTCCGGCCTGACGATGGCCTCCACCAAGCTGGAAGAGCATGCAAAAAGATTCCAGGACATCATATAAGTTTCATAGCCATCCTCCGGGATGGTTTTTTTGTGCGCACCGGGAAATGAGAGAGTTCCTACGTTTATCCCAGTCTCGAATAGGTAATAAGTAATGTACAAATCAAACAGCGAGCAGGTGAGATCGCATGGATTATCAGAAGCTGCCCTTACGAGAGCTGGTGGAGCGGATCATAGCGGGGGATGAACGGGCGGTGCAGGAATTCGAAAGAAGATGGGAGATTCCATGGGATCAGTTGGGCAGTGTACCGATCCACCTCAAAAATCCTCGGAAGTGATGTCTCCTCTGTGGTAAAGTAGACAGATAAGAACGCAGAGGAAGAGGGAATATCATGACCGTCAAACGCTATTACGAAGATGCGTACCGCAGCACATTCACCACCACGATCAACGAACTAGCTCAGGATGAAAAAGGACGCTGGTACGCCATTCTTGAAGAAACGTGCTTCTATCCGACAGGTGGAGGTCAGCCTCACGATACGGGGATGCTCGGGGAACGCAGGGTCCTGGAAGTAGAAAATGTGAACGGAGAGATCCGTCACTACTTGGATGCCCCCCTTGAGGAGGGCGTCACCATCACCGGGAATATTGACTGGGAGAGGCGCTTCGACCATATGCAGCAGCATGCGGGGCAGCATATCCTGTCTGCCAGCTTCATAGAATCTCTAGGCTATGAAACCATCAGTTTTCATCTTGGTCAGGAGACCCTCACCATCGATCTTGAGATCCCCGATTTGACCAGGGAAGAGGCAAATCGAGCGGAAGCCCTTGCCAATCAGGTGATCAGGGAAGCGAGACCTATCGAGACAAAGTGGGTAACAGAAGGCGAGCTGGGAGATTATCCACTCAGGAAGCAGCCCGACGTGGACGGACCGATCCGCCTCGTCATCATCCCGGACTTCGACTATAATGGATGCGGCGGCACTCACCCTGCATCCACAAGCGAAGTGGGAGGGATCAAGATTCTCGATTGGGAAATGCGTAAATCCCATATCCGTCTTCGGTTCATCTGTGGAGACAGGATCCGCACCCATCTTCAAGCGAAACACGATCTCCTTAAAGACCTGACCGGGATCATCCAGGCGCCGGAAGATGGCATGAAAGATGCCGTGCTCCGGATGATTGACAGGCAAAAGGATACCGAGAAGGAACTGGAAGGTGTAAAAGCCGAATACCTGAAGCTTGAGGCGGACGTACTGGTCAATAGCATACAGGAGGTAGCGGGACATCTCCTGCTCTCCAGGGTCTATGACGAGCGTCCGATCAAGGAGCTGCAGGGCCTCGCCCAACAGATCACAGCCCGGAAGGATGACGTGGTCGTCCTGTTTGCCGTGAAGAACGGAGCCAAGCTTCAGCTTGTCGGGGCAAGAGGGAAGGCATCGACAGCCGCCCTCAAGGAATCGGTGCGACCGGTATTCGACCTGATCAACGGTAAAGGCGGAGGGAAGGATGCATTCGTTCAAGGCGGTGGTGAAGCGATCATCAGCAAGGAAGAGCTCATGGAAGAGTGGATTCGACAGCTATAAAGCGAGCCTGCAGGTATGTCCTGCAGGCTTTTTATTGTAAATGGATCCAAAGGCCTGCAAGAAAGTTCAACGTCTCTATTTTACTGGAAGTGTTTTGACAAATAGCTGTTTGTGGAGGGGAACAATCATGATCTAGTTCTATTGAATCTGATCCTAGGACCTACTTGAGGGTGGAGGGTAGACGGCTGGGTAGTTCTATACTCACAGACAAAATTCGACAAGCTTCTGAGAGGAATTGACGGAGGTACATCTTGATGGTAAGGATAATAAAGGGAAAAATGGTTTTGGGCTGACGGATAGAAGCGCCTTCATCTCTTTATTTTTTTCTTTTCATTTGTAAGATGATTGAAAAAATAGAAAAATGGGTAAATGGAAATCTGTCGAGATAATTACAGTATATGGATGTATACGCGTATGAAAGTCTCGGCCGTGTTGTGGAGGGCTTAGATTTATTATTTCCGATGCCCCAAGCCTTTCCCACGTCAAAAACCCAATACAGAAAGGAAACATACGATGCAAACTGTAGAAGACCCGCAACAACCAATGCAAGAATCAACACCAGTGAATCCATGGCTCACCATCTGGGTGAAGCCAAGAACGACCATCCGCTATATTCTTAATCATAAGTTTCTCGGTTTCGCCTTTTTACTCACTATCCTGGCTGGAATCGGCAATACGCTTGATCAAGCATCATCTAGAGATGTCCTTGATAATATGGATCTTGGTTTACCTTTATTCCTTCTTGGGGCGGTGATTTTCGGAGCCATCACCGGTATTATTGGCTGGTTCCTGACCTCCCTGGTTGCGTGGGGGGTAGGAAAGATTTTCAAAGGGACGGCCACCTACAAGGAGATGCTCCTGGCGACAGCATGGGCGAACATTCCGATAATCATCGCGCTTGTTCTTTGGGTGCCGGACCTGATGGTCATGGGCGAAGGCGCATTTCAATCTGATTATGTGGTCGGTTCTTTCATAGGAGCGGTATACATCTTTTTCTCGGTATTCGTTCAAATTGTCCTTGCGGGCTGGTACTTCTTTATCTTAATTAAAGCTGTTTCTGAAGCTCACCGGTTCTCATCATGGCTTGGCCTCTGCACGCTCTTGATTCCGGGTGCCTTGCTCACTATTTTATTTATTCCAATTCTCTTGTTGGCTATGTTTTAAGAGATTCATCAACACCCCGACTTCTGCTACAGGAGAGGGGTGTTTTTAGATTGAAAACACCTAGGAAAGTTAGCCTTCTCAGCCTTGGTTACCCTTTCTTGGGGAAATACAGTGGGTGGGTGAAGGCTTTGTCATCATTGCCTTGGTACCCTATCAGAAGGGTTTCATCCAGCTTCAGAAAGGGAAATATGAGGAAAATGAGTTTTTCTATTCGGCTTTTGTCGATTTATTGGTTAAAATAGAAAGGATGGCAACAACTCAAAGGAGAGAAATTTCATGACGATGCAGTATGCAGATGACAGTTTGGCTTTACATACAGACTTGTATCAAATCAATATGACGAAGGCTTATTGGGACGATAATTTTCATAATCGAAAGGCTGTTTTTGAAGTCTTCTTTCGAAAACTGCCTTTTGGCAATGGATATGCGGTCTTCGCGGGACTTGAGAGAATCATTGAGTTCGTGAAGAAATTCCAGTTTTCGGATAGCGATATCGATTATTTGAGGGAGCTTGGATATGAAGAGGAGTTCCTTCAGTACTTGAAGGAGATGCGATTCACCGGGACGATCCGTTCCATGGAGGAAGGGGAGCTTTCCTTTGGGAATGTTCCGCTCCTTCGCGTGGAGGCGCCACTTGGTCAGGCGCAGCTGTTGGAAACCGCGCTTCTTAATATCGTGAACTATCAGACCTTGATCGCTACGAAGGCAAACCGGATCAAACAGGTGGTCCAAGATGAGGTAGTCATGGAGTTCGGCACCCGTCGTGCCCATGAACTTGATGCCGCCATCTGGGGGACGCGTGCCGCCTACATCGGTGGATTTGATGCAACGAGCAATGTACGGGCCGGGAAGATTTTCGGCATGCCGGTATCGGGTACACACGCTCATGCCATGGTACAGGCTTACCGTGATGAGTACACGGCTTTCCACAAATATGCAGAAAGCCATAAGGACTGTGTATTCCTAGTGGATACGTACGATACCCTTCGTTCCGGAGTTCCAACGGCCATCAAGGTGGCGAAGGAACTCGGCGATAAGATCAATTTCAAAGGGATCCGCCTCGATAGCGGAGACATGGCGTACCAGTCCAAGAAGGCGCGCAAGATGCTCGATGATGCCGGGTTCCCGGAAACGAAGATCATTGCGTCGAACGACCTCGATGAGTATACCATCATGAACCTGAAGGCACAGGGGGCCCTGATTGACGTATGGGGGATCGGGACGAAGCTGATCACGGCTTATGACCAGCCTGCCCTCGGTGCAGTCTACAAGCTCGTGTCCATTGAAGGGGAAGACGGCAACATGCAGGATACCATCAAGATCTCGAGCAATGCGGAGAAGGTATCGACGCCTGGTAAGAAACGCGTGTACCGGATCATCAACTCGATCAATCACAAGTCTGAAGGGGAGTACATCGCCCTTGAGCACGAGAAGCCGCAGGAAGAAGAGCGCCTGAAGATGTTCCACCCTGTGCACACGTACATCAGCAAGTTCGTCACGAACTTCGAGGCGCGGGAGCTTCATGTGGATGTATTCAAGGATGGGAAGCTTGTATATGAAACACCATCCCTCGACAGGATCCGTACCTTTGTGAATGAAAATCTGGAATTGCTGTGGGATGAATACAAGCGTGCCATGAATCCGGAAGGGTACCCGGTCGATCTCAGTGATGAATGCTGGTCCAATAAGATGGAACTCATCCATGAAGTCAAAGCGTCGGTCAAAGAAAAATCAGTTGATATCAAGTAAGTTTCGTTGTTTGCGGGCATCATAAAAAGGTATACTTATGATGTAATAAAACCTAACATGGAGTGTGAATGATGGATTCTCTTCAAAAACAAATCGTAGAAGAAATGATGGTTTCACCGGAGATTGATCCCAAGGAAGAAATTCGACGCAGTGTCGATTTCATGAAATCGTATCTTAAGAAGAACTCGTTCCTCAAGAGTCTCGTTCTTGGCATTTCGGGAGGTCAGGATTCCACTCTCCTCGGGAAGCTCGCTTCGATTGCCATCACGGAACTGAACGAAGAAGCCGGTTCGAAGGAATATGCGTTTTACGCCATCCGTCTGCCATATGGGGAGCAGGGCGATGCCCAGGATGCCATTGATGCCGTGAAGTTCATCGACCCGACGGATTCCTTGACCGTCAATATTAAAGCGGCCGTGGACGCAAGTGTCCATACCCTGAAGGAAAGCGGCATCGAAATGTCGGATTTCGTGAAAGGGAATGAAAAGGCCCGTGAGCGCATGAAGGTTCAATTCGCTGTCGCTGCCGTGAAGAAAGGTGTCGTCCTCGGAACGGATCATTCTGCCGAAGCAGTGACTGGATTCTATACGAAGTTCGGGGACGGGGCCGCGGATCTTGTACCGCTATTCCGTTTGAATAAACGCCAAGGTCGCAAGCTTCTTGAAGAGCTCGGATGTCCGGAACATCTCTATACGAAGAAGCCGACTGCAGATCTTGAGGAAGATCGCCCGGCTCTTGCTGATGAAGAAGCGCTTGGCGTGACCTATGAACAGCTGGATGACTATCTTGAAGGAAAAGAAGTTCCGGCTGATGCAAAGAAGGCGATTGAGTCCCACTACTTGAAGACTCAACATAAACGCCATCTGCCGATCACTGTATTCGATGATTTTTGGAAATAAGGAAAAAGCCGGTCCAGACGAATCTGGATCGGCTTTTTTTATGGCAACAGCAAGATCTTCCCAGTGCTTTTGCGGCTTTCAAGGTATTCATGGGCTTTCCTGCCTTCACTCAAGTGGAAAGTCGTCGGTTCCGATAGAGTGATGGAGCCGTCTGTGACCCATTGGAACAATTCGGCGGAACGTTCCACCCTTTCCTCATGTGAGGTGAGGACATTCCATAGGTCACCACCCGTCAATGTTTTGGACGTATCCATGAGCATGCGGGGATCGACCGGCTCCGGATCGCCGCCTGCCATCCCGAAGAACACGACGGTTCCCCCTGTGCGTGTGGCCTGGAAGCTTTCGCTCAATGTGGACCCGACGGATTCATAGGCAACATCGACACCTGCAGGATAGACTTCCCTGACCTTTGCGGCCCAATCCTCATCGTAGAGGAAGACGTGATCTGCGCCGATTGCTTTGGCCACTTCTGCCTTCTCTTTAGTTGATGTCAGGCCGATCACATGTCCGCCTAGGGACTTGATGATCTGTACGAGCAATTGACCGACACCACCCGAGGCTGCGTGAACCAGGGCGTGGTCACCGTCTTTGATGGAGTAGCTGTCCTTGGTCAAATAGTGTGCAGTCAGTCCTTGTAGAAGGAGGGAAGCGGCCGTTTCAAAAGAGATAGCTTCTGGTACAGGGATGACTTTATCATGTGGAACGGCTACAAGCTCGGCGTTTGCATAGGGAACGTCGGCAAAAGCAATCCGGTCTCCGATATTCACGCCCTTTACATCCTCCCCGACCTTCTCGACGATGCCTGCCCCTTCATAGCCCAAGATGTAAGGGGGGTTCCCTGATAGATGGTAGTTTCCTTTTCTCCGGTACACATCCGCGAAGTTGAGGCCGACAGCCTTCATCCTCACAAGTACCTCATTGCTGGCTAGAGTCGGTTCCGGAATATCTTGATACGTCAGGACTTCCGGGCCTCCGAATCGTTCGAATACAAGTGCTTTCATAGGAATTACCTCATTTTTAAAAGATTGGCGCAGCTGATCAGCGCCGGTTTTATCATTATAATCCTTTTCCTCCTAACGACAAACTCGCAAAAACAGGAAGAAAATTTTAGTAGAATCTGCTCTCTGCCTCCCCGGTAATAAACAATTAATGGTAATATGGATGAATAGTAAGAGCTGGACGTTCCCTTATAAACGGGAAACGTTCAGAAGGGTTTTCTGGATTTTAATCGAAAGTAAGTAGTAAGAAGTTAAACAAACGTTTGAACAAGACAGGGGCCTTGCGATAGAGAGTATAAAAAGCAGGCTACGCGTATTGAAATAAGATAGGGAAGGGGATAGTCAGATGGCAGAGCAATCATTGAATCCCAAAGTGGAAGGGATTATACAAAATATTGAGAAGGTCATGATCGGAAAACGTGAAGTGGCCGAGCTGAGCGTGGTGTCCCTGCTTGCAGGGGGACATGTACTTCTCGAGGATGTACCGGGTGTAGGTAAGACCATGATGGTGAAGGCACTGGCCAAGTCGGTGGGGGCGGACTTCAAGAGGATCCAGTTCACGCCTGACCTCCTGCCTTCCGATGTCATCGGGGTGTCGATCTACAATCCTAGGGAAATGGAGTTCACATTCAGACCGGGTCCGATCATGGGGAATATCATTTTGGCAGATGAAATCAACCGGACATCACCTAAAACCCAGTCGGCACTCCTTGAGGGGATGGAAGAGAGCAGCGTGACCATCGACGGAATGACAAGGAAGCTCGATAAACCATTCTTTGTCATGGCAACGCAGAACCCGATCGAATATGAAGGGACTTATCCCCTGCCGGAAGCCCAGCTGGACCGATTCCTTCTGAAAATGAAAATGGGCTATCCGGAACCGGAAGAAGAGATGGAGGTCCTCAACCGGGCGCAAAAGAATCCTCCGATTGAAGATCTGGTACCGGCCATCACCCTTGCGGAACTGATCCGGCTTCAGGAGGAAGTGAAAGATATATTCGTTGACGATACGATCAAGAAATACATTGTCGATATTGCTCATAGGACGAGGATCCATGCCAACGTCTATCTCGGAGCGAGCCCCCGTGGGTCCATCGCCCTCATGAAAGCCTGTCAAGCGTACGCCTTCCTTAGGGGACGGAGTTATGTGGTTCCGGATGATGTTCAGTTTTTGGCACCGTTCGTTTTCTCGCATCGGATCATCATGAAATCTGAAGCGAAGTATGAGGGGGTCACCCCGGAAGATGTTGTAGAAAGGGTCATCGCCAGGATGCCTGTCCCTGTTCAAAGGCTTGTGAGGTAGATGAGGATGAAGCAACTGTTTCACACACTGTGGAAGATTGTTTTACTCCTGCTTTTCCTGGCAGCGTCCTTTTCCTTCGCCATGTTTCAGGGAGGGTTCGTCAGCTGGTTCCTTTTCTACAGCTTCCTCCCATTTGCCGCCTATTCCATCATCGTATTCTTTTACCCTCTCCGTCTATTCAGCGTGGAGCGCGCGTTTGAATCCAATGAGCTGAAGGCCGGGGATGAGCTGAAGGTCACCATGACCATCAGGAGATCGGTGCCGTTTCCACTCTATTATGTGGTGATGGAGGACCTGGGCTCTGAGCTACTGGCTTCACCCCTCGGCTGGAAGAAGAAGACCGTTGTCCACCCTGGCTGGAGGCGTGCAGTCTCTTATACGTATACGATTGACCACCTCCCAAGGGGGGAGCATACCTTCTCCGCCCTGAGGGTGAAAACCGGTGATTTCTTCGGCATCTTCGAAAAAGAAGCGCTTATCCCCTGTGAAGATACGCTCCTCGTTTACCCCGGAGTGATCGACGTACCGTATCGCTCCCTTGAAAACCGCTACGACCAGGGGATGACGAGCTCCAATGTGAAAATCCAGAAGGATACGACGATGGCGACGGGTGTAAGGGGGTATCAGCCGGGGGACCGCTTTTCCTGGATCCACTGGAAATCCTTTGCCCGCACGAATGAGCTGATGACGAAGGAGTTCGAGGAGCGTCAATCCCATGACGTCCTCGTCGTCCTCGATCGCGAGGAATCAGCGGCCTTTGAACCGATGGTGACCTTCACCGCCTCCATTCTTCACTCCATTTCCCGCAAAGGGGCACAGGTCGGTCTGTTATCCCACGGTGAGGAGCGCACATTCTTTCCCATCAGGGGCGGGGAGGGGCCGCAAAGTCAGATGCAGCATCATTTGGCGAAGGTCATGCCCGACAGTCCCGAACGGCTGGAACGCATGCTGAAGGGCGACCGTCTTCACAACGCCCAATCGGCTGCTGTCATCTTTGTTACATCCACCATTTCGAAAGAAAAAATTCTGGCAATCAACGAGTATGTGAAACAAAGCGGCTCGATTCTCCTCTTCCTGATCAAAAGGGAAGGGGAGGCCGTCTCCCAGGAAGACAGGTCGCTCACTGCCTTTGCATCGTCACGGGGCGTATCCATGAGGATCTTATATGAACCGGAGTTTTCTTCGGCCTTTGCGGAGGTGAAGAGAGCATGAAGAATCAAACGCATCACCTGATCAATATCATCATTTACGGGTTGGGGTTCCTCCTATTATGGGAATGGCTGCGACCTGTCGGGGCCATTACCGATACAGGGAGCGTAACGGCATTCGTTCTCTTCATCGCCATGGCATTCATTCTGTCGTACTTTCGGGTTCACTTCTTGATCTCTGGGGCGGTGAAACTGCTTTATATGATCGTCGCATTGAAGATATGGTACTTTCCCGGCTCCATTCTCGACCTGACCTGGGTACAGGAGATGTTCGGGGAGATCGGATACAACACGGGCATGATGTTCGGTCGCGAATGGGGAAGCCTGACCTACATGTATCAAAGCCTGTTGTTTTTCATCCTTCTCTGGCTTATGACCTATCTGCTTCATTACTGGCTCATGGTGAGAAGGAGCATCCTGCTGTTTTACTTCATGACCATCACCTACATCTGCGTCATTGATACGTATACAGAGTACGACGGGAAGATGTCTATCCTCCGGGCGGTGATCATCGGCTTCATCCTTATGGGGATGCTTGCCCTTGAACGTCTCGTGAAACGGGAGGGGCTCGCTTTATTCCGGATCAATCGCAGGAAATGGATGGTGCCCCTCGTCATCCTCCTTGCATGCAGTTCCGTCCTTGCACTCGCTGCACCGAAGGCCGCTCCGATCTGGCCTGATCCGATCCCGTATCTGGAGTCGCTCTCTGCAAACGGCACGGGAATCGGCGGCGGGGGCAACAGCAAGGCGGGGTATGATCCCGACGACAGCCGACTCGGCGGTCCGTTCGAAGCAGATCCGTCCGTCGTCTTCACGGCAGAAGTGACGGATGAACACTACTGGAAAATCGAAACGAAGGACTTCTACACGGGGAAAGGCTGGGAGCAGTCCCGTCCTGATGATGAAGGGGAAGAAATGAACTTCCAGGCGGATGAGCTTGTCCCGATTTCGGATGATGCAAATCGCAACAAGGAAGAAGAACCCAAAACCGAGAGGGTCATGATGGCTTCCACCTATTCGCACATCCTCTATCCTTATGGGCTTGAGAAGATCATTCTGGACTGGAACGGCTACTTTTCATTGAATCCCGTCAGTGAAAAGATCACCAGTCGGGAGGAAAATGGCTCTGACATTGAGCTTAATCAGTACCAGGTATCATACCATCCGGCCTCTTATTCCCTGAAGAAAATGAAGGGGACAGTGGATGGAGACATTGGTTCCGAAGGCTTCCTCGAGCGATACACCCAGCTCCCGGAAAATCTGCCGGAACGGGTATCCTTGCTTTCTGAGGAGATCACCAAGGATAAAGACAACTGGTACGATAAAGTGAAAGCGATCGAGCAGTACTTCCGGGAGAACGGCTTCGTCTATGATCAGCAGGATGTGGCAGTCCCCGGGGCCGAACAGGATTACGTCGATCAGTTCCTGTTTGAAACCCAGAAGGGATACTGTGACAACTTCTCTACGTCCATGGTGGCCATGACCCGCTCACTCGGCATCCCCGCAAGATGGGTTAAGGGCTATACGGAAGGCACATTCAGCAAACAGGTCGATAAGGACTATCAGCTATTTGAGGTCACGAACGATAATGCCCATTCCTGGGTGGAAGTGTTCTTCCCTGGTGTAGGGTGGGTGCCGTTCGAACCTACTGTCGGCTTCAGCAACAATGTCCGCTACGCCTATGATCTCGAACTTGATGATTCAGAAGGCGAGGAGACTCCTGCAGAGGATAAAGAAGAAACGCCTGCACCCGAGAGCCAGCAGCAACAGCAGCAGCCGGACTTGGCAAATGAAGATTCCAGCAGTGTCGACGGGGCACAATCCTTTCTCCAGGAGCATACGGGTAAATTTTTCTTCGGGCTGATTGCGATCCTCCTCCTGATCGGAGTTGGATACTACTTGAGAAGAAGATGGATTCCGTATCTCTACATCTTGTATTACAGGACCCAGAAGTCGGAATCGGCTTTTCCGAAGGCTTATCTTGCCCTTGTGAAACAGCTGGACAGGCATGGGGTGAAAATGGAGGATGGTCAAACCCTCAGAAGTTATTCCCACTATGTGGATACCCATTTCGGTACGTATGAAATGACGAGCCTGACCAATAATTATGAGCGCCTGCTCTACGGCCGGGACCTCTCGACGGAGGAGTGGGTCAAGCTAAGGGAATTGTGGGAAAATTTAATTAAAAAGACAACCGGTTGACCGTCTTGCAAACAAAGTATAAAATGATGACAAAATCATAATAAGTTCGTTAGCATCCTTCGTATATCCTCGATAATACGGTTCGAAAGTATCTACCCGGTCACCTTAAATGACTGGACTATGAAGGCAGAGTTCTATTTTGGATATTTTTGCACCCAAAAACTAGAATCCTGCCTTTTTTTAAAGGCGGAGTCTAGTTTTTTTGCTTTCATGGAACGCTAACGGATGACGGAGGAGCATGCTTCATCCGGGCTCGATCGATAACTACTAATGAGGTGAACTGAATGCTTGGTAAAGAAGAATTGCACAATCAGGAAATGATCGTCGTACTCGACTTTGGAAGTCAGTACAACCAGTTGATTACAAGAAGGATCCGTGAGTTCGGTGTATACAGCGAACTTCATCCCCATACAATCACAGTTGAAGAAATCAAGGAAATCAATCCGACGGGGATCATCTTCTCTGGCGGTCCGAACAGCGTATACGGTGATGGTGCCCTCCGCTGTGACGAGCGCATTTTCGACCTTGATATTCCGATCCTTGGCATCTGCTACGGCATGCAGCTCATGACGATGCACTTCGGCGGAAAAGTAGAAAGGGCCAAGCACCGTGAATACGGGAAAGCAGCCATCCAGATCGAACAACCCTCCAAGCTGTTTGCCGACCTTGAGGACGAGCAGGTTGTATGGATGAGTCACGGCGACCTAGTTGTCGAAGCACCGGAAGGGTTCGTAGTGAATGCCATCAACCCATCCTGCCCGATTGCTTCCATCAGCAATGAAGAGAAGAATCTTTATGCCGTTCAATTCCACCCGGAAGTAAGACACTCCGTGCACGGAAATGAAATGCTCAAGAACTTCGTCTTCGGTGTATGTGGATGTAAAGGTGACTGGTCCATGGAAAACTTCATCGAGATGGAGATCGAGAAGATCCGTCAGACGGTAGGGGACAAGAAAGTCCTTTGTGCCCTCAGCGGCGGGGTCGATTCATCCGTTGTCGCCGTTCTGATCCATAAGGCGATCGGTGATCAATTGACATGTATCTTCGTTGACCACGGCCTTCTTCGTAAAGGTGAAGCAGACAGCGTCATGAAGACATTCGCTGATGGATTCGATATGAACGTCATCAAAGTGGATGCGCAGGATCGTTTCTTGGATAAACTGAAAGGCGTCTCCGATCCGGAACAAAAACGTAAAATCATCGGGAATGAATTCATCTATGTATTCGACGATGAGGCGACAAAACTAGAAGGGATTGAATTCCTTGCGCAAGGAACGCTCTACACAGATATCATCGAAAGTGGGACAGCCACTGCGCAAACGATCAAATCCCATCACAACGTCGGCGGACTACCGGAAGATATGCAGTTCACCCTGATTGAACCGATGAACACCCTCTTTAAAGATGAAGTGCGCGCACTTGGGACTGAGCTTGGTATTCCAGATGAAATCGTATGGCGTCAGCCGTTCCCTGGACCGGGTCTTGGAATTCGCGTCCTCGGTGAGATTTCTGACCAAAAGCTTGAAATCGTCCGCGAATCAGACTACATCCTCCGCGATGAAGTAAAGAAAGCCGGACTCGAACGTGATATCTGGCAGTACTTCACGGTTCTTCCTGATATCCGCAGCGTCGGTGTCATGGGGGATGCTAGAACTTACGATTACACAATCGGAATCCGTGCCGTGACATCCATTGACGGGATGACATCGGACTGGGCTAGAATCCCTTGGGATGTATTGGAGAAGATCTCCACGCGGATCGTCAATGAGGTCGATCACATCAACCGCGTCGTGTATGACATCACGAGCAAGCCACCAGCCACGATTGAGTGGGAATAAAAAACGTAAAACCCCTGCCTAGGCAGGGGTTTTGTTGTTGATTGCGAACGTTATTTTAAAAATAGCGTTTAATGTTCGTATTTATCGTTGACGCATGGAGGATCAACTGGTACAATAGTACTGTAATCATCATTATATTAAAAAACTATTACGTCGTATAATTTCGGGAATAAGGCCCGAGCGTTTCTACCAAGCTACCGTAAATGGCTTGACTACGAGGTGATTGATGGGTACCGTTCTGTCGGGCCCATCCGTTATCTATATAGTCAAAAGCCCTGAATCGGTCGATTCAGGGCTTTTGATGTTGAAATGTCATACGACGGCTCTATAGGAGGAGTCCGAGTGAAGAATTATTTCCAGTTTGACCAGTTAGGAACGAATTATAAGAGGGAGATCATTGGCGGTCTGACCACATTCCTGTCCATGGCCTATATCCTCATCGTCAACCCGTTGACGTTGACACTTCAATCCGTGCCGGATCTGCCGGACGCGTTAAGAATGGACCAAGGGGCGGTATTCGTTGCGACGGCTCTTGCTGCGGCAGTCGGTTCCCTCGTCATGGGGCTCCTGGCCAAGTATCCCATAGCCCTGGCCCCTGGTATGGGATTGAATGCTTTCTTTGCCTACAGTGTCGTGTTGACCATGGGGATCCCTTGGCAAACGGCCCTTACAGGCGTTCTATTCTCAGGATTGATCTTCATGGTACTGACATTATCGGGTATCCGCGAAACGATCATCAACTCCATTCCTGCCGAGCTCAAGCTTGCCGTGGGAGCGGGGATCGGCTTGTTCATCACATTCGTCGGTTTCCAAAATTCCGGGATCATCGTCAAGGATGATGCGGTTCTTGTAGGACTTGGTAATCTGGCGAGCGGTCCGACACTTCTTGCAGTATTCGGTATCATCATAACAGTTGTCCTTATGACCAGAGGCGTAAACGGAGCGATCTTCATCGGGATGGTCGTGACAGCAATCGTCGGTATGATTGTCGGCTTGATTGATAAGCCTGACGCTATCGTGAGCGCTGCCCCTAGCCTGGAGCCTACATTCGGAGCGGCTCTCGGCCCGATCTTCAATGATCCAGGGACGTTATTCACGCTTCAGATGCTCACTGTCATCCTGACCTTCCTGTTCGTTGATTTCTTCGATACGGCCGGAACCCTTCTCGCTGTAGCCAATCAGGCTGGACTGACAAAAGACAACAAACTCCCGCGTGCAGGTAAAGCATTATTCGCAGATTCATGTGCAACCGTCGTTGGAGCGATTCTCGGAACATCCACAACGACTTCTTATATCGAGTCTTCTGCAGGGGTAGCAGCAGGAGCGAGAACCGGGTTCGCCTCGGTTGTGACGGGTATCCTGTTTGTTCTCTCGATTTTCTTCTTCCCGCTTCTCGGCGTCATCACTGCGCCGGTGACGGCACCGGCCCTCATCATTGTGGGTGTGCTCATGGTATCTGCCATCGGGGATATCGACTGGAAGAAGTTCGAAATCGCGGTACCGGCATTCCTGACGATCATCGCCATGCCGCTGACTTACAGTATTGCTACAGGGATCGCCATCGGCTTCGTCTTCTATCCGATCACCATGATTGTGAAAGGACGCGCGAAGGAGATTCACCCGATCATGTACCTTCTGTTCGTCATCTTCATCCTGTACTTCATTTTCTTGGCGTAATGCCCGGCACCGATCCTGAAAAGGGTCGGTGTTTTTATGATCAGAAATGAATGCGCATCCATGAAAGGGCGGGTTTCCCACTGCTGGGAGAAAAAGTTTCAGACAGGGGAATTGAAAAAACTAGCAGGTTTCGTTAGAATCAGGGAACGAGCAACAGGCGGAAATGATGGGGAGAAATGACGATGTCTATCTTGAACGTGAAGAAAGTACTGAATAATAATGTGTTGATCGCCGACCATGCCGCATACGGGGAAGTGGTCCTGATCGGCAAAGGGATTGGGTTCAACCGGAAAAAGGGGGATCCCATACAGAATGACATTGCCGAGAAGATGTTCGTACTGAAGGGGGAAAAGGAGCAGGAGCAATATAAGAATCTCCTTCCTTTCCTGAATGACGACATGTCGAGTATCATTATTTCGGCCATTGAACTGATAAGGGAGAGGACCAATTCCTTCCTGAATGAGCATATCCATATTGCTCTCACCGACCATATCCTTTTTGCCATCAACCGCCTCATGAGAGGCATGGAGATCCGCAATCCCTTCCTTGTGGAGACGAGGACACTTTACCCGTTCGAATATGAAGTTGCCAGGGAAGTAGTCGAACTGATCAATGACCACACGGAAGTGAACCTGCCTGAAGGCGAGATCGGCTTCATTGCCCTTCATATCCACAGCGCGATGATGAATAAAGATCTATCAGAGATCAACCAGCATTCTCAGCTGATTGCACGGTTGACCGGTATGATCGAGCAACAGCTCGAAGTGAACATCGATAGGGACAGCATTGATTACGTAAGGCTCGTCCGCCACATCCGTTACACAATTGAAAGGGTTTTAAAAGGGGAACGGGTGGAAGAGCCAGAAAAGATTGCAAACCTATTGAAAGAAGAATATCCTCTCTGCTATAATCTATCTTGGAAGCTGATCAAGATGATGCAGCAAACATTGAAGAAACCAGTATATGATGCAGAAGCGGTCTATCTGACGATGCACCTGCAGCGTATTCAAAGTAAAGTGAAATAGTCATTTATCTCTTACGTGTAACTGATTCGATCAGGCATGAGTGAAGAAGATAATTGAAACGCCTATTTTGGGGTAGTCTATCCCTATGCGTTTCAGTGTCCTCTTTCCTCATGCCTTTTTTGTTTGCATCCATCATCTCGTTCATTCTAAAAACTAACTAAATGGAGGAACCTTTTATGTTTAAAAAGGCTTTCGGGGTTTTACAAAAAGTCGGTAAAGCATTGATGCTTCCGGTCGCAATCCTACCGGCTGCAGGTCTCTTGCTTGCTTTTGGTAACGCTCTCCAAAACCCGACACTTTTAGATATCGCGCCATTCTTGAGTAATGGCGGAGTTGAAACCGTTGCCGGCGTCATGGAAAAAGCAGGGGGAATCATCTTTGATAACCTGCCGCTTCTATTTGCTGTCGGTGTCGCCATAGGACTCGCGGGAGGGGACGGGGTGGCAGGTCTTGCCGCTATCGTCGGATTCCTGATCATGAACGCGACCATGGGAACAGTGGAAGGACTTCAAATCAAAGACGTAACCGGAGACAATGTCGATCCGGCCAATGCCTTGGTCCTTGGAATCCCTACTCTGCAAACCGGGGTCTTCGGGGGGATCATCGTCGGGATCATAGCCGCCACGATGTACAATCGATTCTTTAAAATCGAGCTCCCGTCCTATCTCGGATTCTTCGCAGGTAAACGTTTCGTTCCGATTGCCACTGCCGTATCATCCGTTATCCTCGGATTGATCATGCTGGTGGTATGGCCACCGGTACAAGATGGACTCAATTCATTCTCGAACTTCATGCTTGGTGAAAACCGCGCATTCGCCGCTTTCATCTTCGGTGTGATCGAGCGTGCACTCATTCCGTTCGGGCTTCACCATATCTTCTATTCACCATTCTGGTTCGAATTCGGATCTTACACTTCTGCAGCGGGAGATGTAGTCCGTGGGGATCAGGCCATCTTCATGAAGCAGATTCAAGATGGCGTACAGGATCTTACTGCCGGTACCTTCATGACTGGTAAATTCCCGTTCATGATGTTCGGTCTTCCGGCTGCGGCTCTTGCCATCTATCACGAAGCGCGCCCAGAGCGTAAAGCGGTAGTTGCTGGTATCATGGGTTCTGCTGCCTTGACATCTTTCTTAACAGGGATCACAGAACCACTCGAATTCTCATTCTTATTCGTAGCACCTGTCTTGTTCGGTATCCATACGATCTTTGCCGGACTTTCCTTCCTGACCATGCATCTATTGAATGTAAAAGTCGGGATGACATTCTCGGGCGGATTGATCGATTATGTTCTATTCGGTCTTCTTAACCCACAAACCAACGCATGGATCATCATTCCGGTCGGATTGGTCTTCGCACTGATCTACTACTTCGGCTTCCGGTTTGCCATCAGGAAGTTCAATCTCATGACACCAGGTCGTGAAGAAGTAACAGATGAAGATGATGCACCTGCTGGAACAGCAGAAGAGCTTCCGTTCAACATCCTGGAAGCAATGGGTGGACAAGAGAATATCTCTCACCTTGACGCTTGTATCACACGTCTTCGCGTACAAGTAAATGATGTGAAGCAAGTCGATAAGAACAGATTGAAAAAACTCGGTGCATCTGGTGTGCTTGAGGTAGGTAACAATATCCAAGCGATCTATGGACCGAAATCAGACGGCATCAAATCCCAGATGCAAGATATCATCAGTGGGAAAACGCCACGTAAAGTCAAAATCGATACAGATAAAGAAGTGGAACAGCAGGTGGAAGAAGTGAACCCTGAAGCGCTCCGCACGTCTGACGAAGAGCGTGCCGAACGATTCGTCGCACCAATCACGGGTGAACTGAAGGACATCACTGAAGTTCCCGATCAGGTATTCTCAGGTAAGATGATGGGTGACGGCTTCGCAATCCTTCCGGAAGAAGGAATGATCGTATCACCAGTGGATGGTAAAATCGTCAATGTCTTCCCGACAAAGCACGCCCTTGGCATTGAATCAAAAGGCGGCCGTGAGATCCTCATTCACGTTGGGATCGATACGGTTAAACTTCAAGGGGAAGGATTCGAATCCCTCGTGAAAGAAGGGGACCAGGTAGAAGCCGGTCAGCCACTGTTGAAAGTGGACCTCGATTTCATCAAGGCGAACGCACCTTCCATCATCACACCGATCGTCTTCACCAATCTGAAGGAAGGTCAGCAAGTGACCTTGAAATCCCCAGGTAAAGTGAATCGCAATGATGAGGACATCATCGGAATCGATTGATCTATATATAGAAGGAAAGGCCTTCCCTTGCACACGGGGAAGGCCTTTTTATATGGATGAAACAAGGGAATCTAGCAATGAAATGATAGAATTGAAATTAATTCTATTAAAAGTATTGACGGGTGCCGATAACCTTGATATACTTTAAAAACCGTCGCAGGAAGACAGCGAATAAATACATTCGAGCGTAACACTCGAAAAAACAATTCGAAAAAAGTGTTGACAAACACTTAGTTAACCTGGTATGATGGTTAAGTTGCTCCGAACGAGCGACAAACATTTGAACCTTGAAAACTGAACAAAACAAGACAAACACGTCAACGTTAATTCTAGATTTATTTTTAAAGAGCTATTCAAACTTTTTATGGAGAGTTTGATCCTGGCTCAGGACGAACGCTGGCGGCGTGCCTAATACATGCAAGTCGAGCGGATCGATGGGAGCTTGCTCCCTGAGATCAGCGGCGGACGGGTGAGTAACACGTGGGTAACCTGCCTGTAAGACTGGGATAACTCCGGGAAACCGGGGCTAATACCGGATAACACCTACCCCCGCATGGGGGAAGGTTGAAAGGTGGCTTCGGCTATCACTTACAGATGGACCCGCGGCGCATTAGCTAGTTGGTGAGGTAATGGCTCACCAAGGCGACGATGCGTAGCCGACCTGAGAGGGTGATCGGCCACACTGGGACTGAGACACGGCCCAGACTCCTACGGGAGGCAGCAGTAGGGAATCTTCCGCAATGGACGAAAGTCTGACGGAGCAACGCCGCGTGAGTGAAGAAGGTTTTCGGATCGTAAAACTCTGTTGTTAGGGAAGAACAAGTGCCGTTCGAATAGGGCGGCGCCTTGACGGTACCTAACCAGAAAGCCACGGCTAACTACGTGCCAGCAGCCGCGGTAATACGTAGGTGGCAAGCGTTGTCCGGAATTATTGGGCGTAAAGCGCGCGCAGGTGGTTTCTTAAGTCTGATGTGAAAGCCCACGGCTCAACCGTGGAGGGTCATTGGAAACTGGGGAACTTGAGTGCAGAAGAGGAAAGTGGAATTCCAAGTGTAGCGGTGAAATGCGTAGATATTTGGAGGAACACCAGTGGCGAAGGCGACTTTCTGGTCTGTAACTGACACTGAGGCGCGAAAGCGTGGGGAGCAAACAGGATTAGATACCCTGGTAGTCCACGCCGTAAACGATGAGTGCTAAGTGTTAGAGGGTTTCCGCCCTTTAGTGCTGCAGCTAACGCATTAAGCACTCCGCCTGGGGAGTACGGTCGCAAGACTGAAACTCAAAGGAATTGACGGGGGCCCGCACAAGCGGTGGAGCATGTGGTTTAATTCGAAGCAACGCGAAGAACCTTACCAGGTCTTGACATCCTCTGACAACCCTAGAGATAGGGCTTTCCCCTTCGGGGGACAGAGTGACAGGTGGTGCATGGTTGTCGTCAGCTCGTGTCGTGAGATGTTGGGTTAAGTCCCGCAACGAGCGCAACCCTTGATCTTAGTTGCCAGCATTCAGTTGGGCACTCTAAGATGACTGCCGGTGACAAACCGGAGGAAGGTGGGGATGACGTCAAATCATCATGCCCCTTATGACCTGGGCTACACACGTGCTACAATGGACGGTACAAAGGGCTGCAAGACCGCGAGGTTTAGCCAATCCCATAAAACCGTTCTCAGTTCGGATTGTAGGCTGCAACTCGCCTACATGAAGCTGGAATCGCTAGTAATCGCGGATCAGCATGCCGCGGTGAATACGTTCCCGGGCCTTGTACACACCGCCCGTCACACCACGAGAGTTTGTAACACCCGAAGTCGGTGAGGTAACCTTTTGGAGCCAGCCGCCTAAGGTGGGACAGATGATTGGGGTGAAGTCGTAACAAGGTAGCCGTATCGGAAGGTGCGGCTGGATCACCTCCTTTCTAAGGAAGATTTACTAAAACGTTTGACGACGTCGAAGTTTTGTTCAGTTTTGATGGTTTAAATCCATCTTCTATATTGTTCTTTGAAAACTAGATAAAGTTTTATTGATAGTCAAGAAATTACCGAGTATCGCCATTTTAGGTTTTTAACCAATTCGGTTAAGTTAATAAGGGCGCACGGTGGATGCCTTGGCACTAGGAGCCGACGAAGGACGGGACTAACACCGATATGCTTCGGGGAGCTGTAAGTGAGCTGATCCGAAGATTTCCGAATGGGGGAACCCACTGTTCGTAATGGAACAGTATCCTTGCTTGAATACATAGAGCATGGAAGGCAGACCCAGGGAACTGAAACATCTAAGTACCTGGAGGAAGAGAAAGCAAATGCGATTCCCTGAGTAGCGGCGAGCGAAACGGGATTAGCCCAAACCAAGAGGCTTGCCTCTTGGGGTTGTAGGACACTCTATACGGAGTTACAAAGGAACGGGGTAGACGAAGAAGTCTGGAAAGGCTCGTCAAAGAAGGTAACAACCCTGTAGTCGAAACTTCGTTCCCTCTTGAGTGGATCCTGAGTACGGCGGGACACGTGAAATCCCGTCGGAAGCTGGGAGGACCATCTCCCAAGGCTAAATACTCCCTAGTGACCGATAGTGAACCAGTACCGTGAGGGAAAGGTGAAAAGCACCCCGGAAGGGGAGTGAAATAGAACCTGAAACCGTGTGCCTACAAGTAGTCAGAGCCCGTTAACGGGTGATGGCGTGCCTTTTGTAGAATGAACCGGCGAGTTACGATCCCATGCAAGGTTAAGTTGAGAAGACGGAGCCGCAGCGAAAGCGAGTCTGAATAGGGCGAATGAGTATGTGGTCGTAGACCCGAAACCAGGTGATCTACCCATGTCCAGGATGAAGTCCAGGTAACACTGGATGGAGGTCCGAACCCACGCACGTTGAAAAGTGCGGGGATGAGGTGTGGGTAGCGGAGAAATTCCAATCGAACCTGGAGATAGCTGGTTCTCTCCGAAATAGCTTTAGGGCTAGCCTCATGTTGTAAGAGTCTTGGAGGTAGAGCACTGTTTGGACTAGGGGCCCTCATCGGGTTACCGAATTCAGACAAACTCCGAATGCCAAAGACTTATCCATGGGAGTCAGACTGCGAGTGATAAGATCCGTAGTCGAAAGGGAAACAGCCCAGACCACCAGCTAAGGTCCCAAAGTATACGTTAAGTGGAAAAGGATGTGGAGTTGCTTAGACAACCAGGATGTTGGCTTAGAAGCAGCCACCATTTAAAGAGTGCGTAATAGCTCACTGGTCGAGTGACTCTGCGCCGAAAATGTACCGGGGCTAAACGTATCACCGAAGCTGTGGATTGACACCGTTTGGTGTCAGTGGTAGGAGAGCGTTCTAAGGACTGCGAAGCTAGACCGTAAGGACTGGTGGAGTGCTTAGAAGTGAGAATGCCGGTATGAGTAGCGAAAGATGGGTGAGAATCCCATCCACCGAATGCCTAAGGTTTCCTGAGGAAGGCTCGTCCGCTCAGGGTTAGTCGGGACCTAAGTCGAGGCCGATAGGCGTAGACGATGGACAACAGGTTGATATTCCTGTACCACCTTTCTTCCATTTGAGCAATGGGGGGACGCAGGAGGATAGGGTAAGCGCACTGCTGGATATGTGCGTCTAAGCAGTTAGGCTGATGATGAGGCAAATCCCATCATCGTGAAGGCTGAGCTGTGATAGCGAGCGAATTATAGTAGCGAAGTTCCTGATTCCACACTGCCAAGAAAAGCCTCTAGCGAGGAAGATGGTGCCCGTACCGCAAACCGACACAGGTAGGCGAGGAGAGAATCCTAAGGTGAGCGAGAGAACTCTCGTTAAGGAACTCGGCAAAATGACCCCGTAACTTCGGGAGAAGGGGTGCTCTGGTAGGGTGCAAGCCCGAGAGAGCCGCAGTGAATAGGCCCAGGCGACTGTTTAGCAAAAACACAGGTCTCTGCGAAGCCGTAAGGCGAAGTATAGGGGCTGACGCCTGCCCGGTGCTGGAAGGTTAAGAGGAGTGCTTAGCGCAAGCGAAGGTGCGAATCGAAGCCCCAGTAAACGGCGGCCGTAACTATAACGGTCCTAAGGTAGCGAAATTCCTTGTCGGGTAAGTTCCGACCCGCACGAAAGGCGTAACGATCTGGGCACTGTCTCAACGAGAGACTCGGTGAAATTATAGTACCTGTGAAGATGCAGGTTACCCGCGACAGGACGGAAAGACCCCGTGGAGCTTTACTGTAGCCTGATATTGAATTTTGGCACAGCTTGTACAGGATAGGTAGGAGCCTTGGAAGCCGGAGCGCTAGCTTCGGTGGAGGCGTCGGTGGGATACTACCCTGGCTGTGTTGACATTCTAACCCGCGCCCCTTATCGGGGTGGGAGACAGTGTCAGGTGGGCAGTTTGACTGGGGCGGTCGCCTCCTAAAGAGTAACGGAGGCGCCCAAAGGTTCCCTCAGAATGGTTGGAAATCATTCGCAGAGTGTAAAGGCACAAGGGAGCTTGACTGCGAGACCTACAAGTCGAGCAGGGACGAAAGTCGGGCTTAGTGATCCGGTGGTTCCGCATGGAAGGGCCATCGCTCAACGGATAAAAGCTACCCCGGGGATAACAGGCTTATCTCCCCCAAGAGTCCACATCGACGGGGAGGTTTGGCACCTCGATGTCGGCTCATCGCATCCTGGGGCTGTAGTCGGTCCCAAGGGTTGGGCTGTTCGCCCATTAAAGCGGTACGCGAGCTGGGTTCAGAACGTCGTGAGACAGTTCGGTCCCTATCCGTCGTGGGCGCAGGAAATTTGAGAGGAGCTGTCCTTAGTACGAGAGGACCGGGATGGACGCACCGCTGGTGTACCAGTTGTCTTGCCAAAGGCATCGCTGGGTAGCTATGTGCGGAAGGGATAAGTGCTGAAAGCATCTAAGCATGAAGCCCCCCTCGAGATGAGATTTCCCATCACTTTATGTGAGTAAGATCCCTGAAAGATGATCAGGTAGATAGGTCAGAGGTGGAAGTGTGGCGACACATGGAGCTGACTGATACTAATCGATCGAGGACTTAACCAAAGTAAGACGAAGGAGGCGCTTCGCGTCTCCCGGACTGGACGATACGCCGGTAATGATTGACTATCAACCCTTTATCTAGTTTTGAAAGAACAATTCTTTCAATGGAATACCTGTCTGGTGACATTGGCGAAGAGGTCACACCCGTTCCCATGCCGAACACGGAAGTTAAGCTCTTCAGCGCCGATGGTAGTTGGGGGATCTCCCCCTGTGAGAGTAGGACGTCGCCAGGCAATTTAGAGAAAAGCAGCTCATTTGATGGGTTGCTTTTTTTGTGGTGTTTTTTCAATGGCTGGGAAATGTTGTTGGTGGTGATGTTGGCCGGATGAAGTAGGATGGGTAAAAGATTTTGTGTGGAGAGAGGTGAAGAGTGCAGGTTTAAAGGATAAGTTAGGAGGACGAGATTACGGGTAGAGTTTGGGATTATATCGGTGAGCAAAAGCGAAGAGACAGACCTTTAGAGCCCTTAATGACCTGTGGGAGTATGGAATCAGCCAAGTGGAATGGACCGAGGTGTTAACTGGAAATGAGGCTATGGGGGTGTCGCGCTTATTTGCGACTTTTTTTCGTTCCGTGCGATGAGGAATGGATACGTGCGAATAGGATACTTTTATGAGTAATTTTATTCCAATTAATGGTTCTACTTTTGATCATGGCACCATTCGACATTCCTCGCAATGCCATTTGTTCATTTCGAGCACTTTTTGACTTATTTCTTCTCTCCAGGAGCAGATATACCAGCGGAATTCTCCGATTTACTAGCGGTATTTTCAAGTGTATTTGCGATAATCAAGTTTTTACTTGCGAAACTCCAGATTGGCATTTATTCTATTTGTGGACATCGCTCGTTAATATCGATCCGGATGTCTTACTTTCAAACATATCCGGCCATCTAGCACTTACCTCACAATATTTGCGAACGGAAATCAAAACCAAAACCAAAACCAAAACCAAAACCAAAACCAAAACCAAAACCAAAACCAAAACCAAAACCAAAACAATTCCCCATTCATCCACTCCGTACAAATGCCTCTAAACCCATACTTCTACCCCGTTTACCAACCCCAAAAAAGGGAACATAAACAACATAGTCGAACGTTGCCAAAAATTGTACGAAACGATTTGATTTCTGTGCTTTCTTCCGTAGACTTTTTCTAGTAAAATAGATTTCAATTTGGCCCCTTCATAATAGGGGATAGGAGGATTAGGTTTTGTTGCAGAATAGTTATATCATGGTCGCCATCATCCTTATCATCAATATTGTATATGTATCGTTTTTTACAACGAGGATGATCCTGACGTTGAAGGGGTATCGGTACATTGCTGCGTTTGTGAGCATGTTTGAGATTGTTATATATGTTGTCGGGCTTGGGCTCGTCTTGGATAACCTCAATCAGATCCAGAATGTCATTGCCTATGCAGTGGGATACGGGATTGGAGTCATTGTGGGGATGAAGATCGAGGAGAAGCTTGCTCTTGGATATATTACGGTGAATGTCATTACCAAGGAATACGATAAGGCGCTGCCCGGTCAGCTTCGTGAACGGGGATACGGTGTGACGAACTGGGAGGCGAATGGCCTCGAGGGGAATCGGATGATGCTGCAGATCCTTACACCGCGTAAGTATGAAATCAGGCTTTATGATACGATTAAGGAGCTCGACCCGAAGGCGTTCATCATCGCGTATGAACCGAAGACCATCCACGGTGGATTCTGGGTGAAGCAGGTTAGGAGCATCCGAAAGGGGAAAATTAAGCAATGAGTAAGAAGATGTTGTTTGAAGTGAAAGACGGTGAGTCGATCGGTGACTGCCTGGATCGCATGAAGGATCAAGGGTACATGCCCGTCAGACGAATGGAGAAGCCTGTCTTTGAAGAACAGGGGAAAGAGACGTATGTCCCTGTAAAACAGACAATTGTTTTTGAAGGAAAGAAGATAGAGGAGTAAGACCTCCTAAATACGAACATTAATTTTCAGACTTTTATTATCGTTCGATTATTCGTTGACATCCCTCCGGTATCACGTTATGATGAAGACAAATAAACCGAATACCCTCATATAATAATGGGAATATGGCCCATGAGTCTCTACCTGACTACCGTAAATGGTCGGACTATGAGGAAAGTAGCTGTCTGGATCGAAGCTTGATTTGTGGACCCGATTTGGTGTCCGTGAATGATACCCGGATCGATTGCTTTCTCTCATTATGGAGAACAATCGATCCGGGTATTTTTGTTTTTTAACCACAGGAGGTGCCTTGTTCATGATAGGTGTGATTATGGGAAGTACATCGGATTGGGAAACGATGAAGCATGCATGCGACGTATTGGATGAATTGGATGTTCCTTACGAGAAGCGCGTCGTATCAGCTCACAGGACGCCTGACTATATGTTCACATATGCAGAGGAAGCCAGAGGTCGCGGGGTGAAGGTCATCATTGCAGGGGCAGGGGGAGCAGCCCACCTGCCGGGCATGGTGGCGGCAAAGACCACACTGCCGGTAATCGGGGTTCCGGTGCCGTCGAAGGCATTGAACGGACTCGATTCCCTCCTCTCCATCGTCCAGATGCCGGGCGGGGTGCCTGTGGCGACAGTGGCGATCGGAAAGGCGGGGGCGACGAATGCCGGACTGCTGGCGGCCCAGATCCTCTCGGTTGAAGACAGCCGGATCGAAGAAGCATTAGAGGCAAGGCGGGACAACTTGAGACAAAACGTTATGGAAAGCAGTGATGACCTTGACTAAGAAAACGATCTTACCAGGACAGACGATTGGGATCATCGGAGGGGGCCAGCTTGGCAGGATGATGGCCCTTGCAGCCAAACACAACGGCTTCAGGGTGGCGGTTCTTGATCCTGCGAGGAATGCTCCTTGCGCCCAGGTGGCCGATCTGGTCATCGCGGCTCCATATGATCAATATGATGCCCTTTACCGGTTGGCCGAAGAGAGTGATGTCATCACGTACGAATTCGAGAACATCGATTATGAAGCCCTGAAATGGTTGGGTGAAAGGGCGTATGTTCCCCAGGGGGCGGAGCTGATCCGCATCACCCAGGACCGGATCATGGAGAAGGAGGCCCTTGTCCATGCCGGTGTCGAGGTCGCACCCTACGCGGTCATTCAACAAGAACAGGATATCTATGATACTATAGATAGGCTTGGCTATCCTTCAGTATTGAAAACGGCAAGAGGCGGATACGACGGAAAAGGACAGTTTGTGATCCGGGAAAGAGAAGCCATCCCGGAAGCGGCCGAACTGTTGAAGAACGGTGCGTGTGTCCTTGAACAATGGCTTTCATTTGAAAAGGAGATTTCGGTGATCGTTTCACGCAATCCCGATGGACAACAGACGCATTTCCCAGTCGTTGAAAACATCCACGTAGACAACATCCTCCATGAAACCATTGCTCCTGCAAGGGTGACGGAAGAGGTGGCGGATTTGGCGGTGGAAATGGCGACGAGGATCAGTGAGACCCTTGATCTCGTCGGGACACTCGCCATCGAGATGTTCCTGACGGAAGACGGCAGGATCTTCATCAATGAGCTGGCACCACGCCCTCATAACTCTGGTCACTTCTCCATCGAAGCATGTGATGTATCTCAGTTTGCACAGCATATCAAGGCTGTCTGCAACTGGCCGCTGCGCCAACCCGTTTTATTAAAAGATGCTGTGATGGTCAACCTATTAGGAGAACATATAGAGCCTATCATGAAGGCCATTCCAGAAAAGCCCGATTGGTTCATTCATCTGTACGGAAAGGACGTCCCGAAGGAAAAGCGGAAGATGGGACATGTGACGATCCTGACCGATGAAATGGACGACACGTTGGATTCAGTGAACGGGGCAGGGATCTGGAAGGTTCAAGAAAAGATCGGAGGACGACAAGGATGATAGAACGTTATACGCGCCCGGAGATGGGAGCCATTTGGACGGAAGAAAATCGCTTTCAATCTTGGTTGGAAGTAGAAATCCTGGCATGTGAAGCTTGGGCTGAGATCGGGGATATCCCGAAGGAAGACGTAGCCAAGATCCGTGAAAACGCAGGATTCAATGTAGAGCGCATCAGAGAAATCGAAGAAGAGACGCGCCATGATGTAGTAGCCTTCACACGTGCGGTATCCGAGACGCTCGGAGAAGAACGGAAATGGGTCCATTACGGACTGACGTCGACGGACGTAGTGGATACGGCCCTTTCGTATCAGCTCAAACAGGCCAACGCCATCATCCTGAAGGATCTGGAACGTTTTGTAGAGATCTTGAAGAATAAAGCCATCGAACATAAGCATACGGTCATGATGGGCCGTACGCACGGGGTGCACGCTGAGCCGACCACGTTCGGATTGAAGCTTGCACTCTGGTATGAAGAGATGAAGCGTAATGTCGATCGCTTCAAGGACGCTGCGGCCGGTGTTGAATTCGGAAAGATTTCCGGTGCTGTCGGCACGTATGCCAATATCGATCCATTCGTTGAAGCGTATGTATGCGAAAAGCTCGGCATCACACCGGCACCTGTTTCCACACAGACGCTTCAGCGTGACCGTCACGCACATTACATGGGGACACTTGCACTGATTGCAACATCCGTCGAGAAGTTTGCAGTCGAAGTGCGCGGACTCCAAAAAAGTGAGACGCGTGAAGTCGAAGAGTTCTTCGCCAAGGGGCAAAAAGGATCTTCTGCCATGCCTCATAAACGCAATCCGATCGGTTCCGAGAATATGACCGGTATGGCTCGTGTAATCAGGGGTTATATGCTCACAGCGTATGAAAATGTACCTCTCTGGCACGAGCGCGACATCTCTCACTCTTCTGCTGAGCGTGTGATCCTACCGGATGCGACAATCGCCCTCAACTACATGTTGAACCGCTTTGCCAACATCGTGAAGAACTTGACGGTGTTCCCGGAGAACATGAAGCGCAATATGGACCGTACACTCGGCCTCATCTATTCACAGCGCGTCCTCCTTGCACTCATCGATAAAGGCATGGCTCGTGAAGAAGCCTACGATACCGTGCAGCCGAAGGCCATGGAAGCATGGGAGAAACAGGTGCACTTCCGCACACTCGTAGAAGAAGAGGAAGCCATCACATCAAAATTGTCACCTGCTGAGATCGATGACTGTTTTGATTACAATTACCATTTGAAGCATGTAAATACGATTTTTGAGCGCTGCGGTCTCGTGGACTGACGCTCTGACAATCGCATAGGGACGGGTTTATATTCAGACCCCTCCCTTTTTTTATGGGAATATAGACTGAAGATTGGCAATGTTTCGATTTGGAGGGACTCAAAAATGGAAAAAGGTTCGCTGCTATATGAAGGAAAAGCCAAACGGATTTACGCGACGGATGATCCTGATATCGTGTGGATTCATTATAAAAACTCCGCCACGGCCTTCAATGGGGAAAAGAAGGCGGATATCGCTGGAAAGGGCGTCCTGAATAACAAGATTTCCAGTTTGTTATTTTCTAAGCTTGCCGAACGCGGCATCCAGAGTCATTTCATCAAACAGCTGTCGGATGAAGAGCAGCTTGTGAAAAAGGTGGACATCATTCCACTCGAAGTCGTGGTCCGCAACGTGATCGCAGGAAGCCTGTCGAATCGTCTGGGCAGGGAGGAAGGCGAGGAGATGCCTTCACCGATCATCGAGTTCTACTACAAGGATGATGCCCTCGGAGATCCACTCATCAATGATGACCACATCGACTACCTTGGGATTGCGACAAGTGAAGAGCGCCGGGAAATCAGAAGCATGGCCCTTCAGGTCAACAACGTCCTGCAAACGATCTTCAACGAGGCCGGTGTGATCCTGGTGGATTTCAAGCTTGAGTTCGGAAAGGACCGGGAAGGACAGATCCTCCTCGGGGATGAAGTATCACCGGATACATGCCGATTATGGGATGCCGAGACACGCCAGAAGCTTGATAAAGATGTGTTCAGAAGAGGAATCGGTAGTTTGACAGAAGTATATGCCATCATACTAGAACGATTGGGAGGAACTGCACATGTATAAAGTCAAAGTATATATCACCCTGAGAGAAAGCGTATTGGACCCACAAGGAAGCGTCGTGAAGAATGCCCTGCATTCCATGGAGTTCACGGAAGTGGAAGAGGTTCGTGTCGGGAAGTATATGGAGCTGAGTCTTCCATCATCTGTGAAAAACGTGGAAGCGGCTGTTGAGGAAATGTGCCACCGCCTGCTTGCCAATCCGGTCATCGAAGACTACCGATATGAAATCGAGGAGAGTGTCGCTCAATGAAGTTCGCGGTCATCGTATTCCCAGGTTCCAACTGTGATGTAGACATGTATCATGCGATCAAGGATGAAATCGGCGAGGAAGTCGAGTATGTATGGCATGAGGAAGCGAGCCTCGAAGGCTTCGATGCCATCCTGCTGCCTGGCGGATTCTCGTATGGCGACTATCTCCGCTCAGGTGCCATCGCCCGCTTCTCCAACGTCATGAGAGAAGTAATCAAGGCAGCCGGTGAAGGAAAGCCCGTCCTTGGTGTATGCAATGGATTCCAGGTACTGCTTGAATCCGGACTCCTGCCGGGTGCCATGAGACGGAACGATCATCTGAAGTTCATCTGCAAGACCGTACCATTGAAAGTCGAAACCAATGAAACGATGTTCACGAACAGCTATGAAAAGGGTGACGAGATCCAGATCCCGATTGCCCACGGAGAAGGCAATTACTTCTGTGACGAAGAAACACTCAAAGAACTGAAGGCCAACAATCAGATCGTGTTCACCTACGGCGGGGATAATCCGAACGGAAGCGTAGCGGATATTGCCGGGATCACGAATCACGCAGGCAACGTCCTTGGTATGATGCCTCACCCTGAGAGGGCCATGGAACTTTTACTAGGTAGTGAAGACGGGAAGAAATTATTTCAATCGATTGTGAAGCACTGGAGGGAACAACATGTCGTTAATGCTTGAACCGACTTCAAAGACAGTTAAAGAGGAAAAGCTATACCGGGATATGGGGTTGACCGATGAAGAATTCACGATGGTGGAAGAGATCCTCGGAAGGACACCGAACTATACGGAAACCGGCCTTTTCTCGGTCATGTGGTCCGAGCACTGCAGCTACAAGAACTCTAAACCGGTGCTCCGCAAGTTCCCGGTCACAGGCGAACGCGTCCTGCAAGGTCCGGGAGAAGGAGCGGGAATCGTTGATATCGGTGATGACCAGGCTGTGGTCTTCAAGATCGAGAGCCATAACCACCCATCAGCCATCGAACCTTTCCAGGGGGCGGCGACAGGTGTCGGAGGCATCATCCGTGATGTATTCTCCATGGGGGCTCGCCCTATCGCACTCCTCAACTCTCTTCGCTTTGGAGAGTTGGATTCTCCTCGTGTTCAGTATCTATTTAAAGAAGTAGTGGCAGGAATCGCCGGCTACGGGAACTGCATCGGCATCCCGACGGTCGGGGGTGAAGTGCAGTTCGACGCTTCCTATGAGGGAAATCCCCTCGTCAATGCCATGTGTGTCGGATTGATCGACCATAAAGACATCAAGAAGGGCCAGGCCCACGGAGTCGGCAACACCGTCATGTACGTCGGCGCCAAGACTGGCCGCGACGGTATCCACGGAGCAACCTTTGCCTCAGAGGAGCTCAACGAAGGCTCAGACGAGAAGCGTCCAGCCGTTCAAGTAGGCGACCCGTTCATGGAGAAATTGCTCCTTGAAGCGTGTCTTGAGCTCATCCATAACGATGCACTCGTTGGAATCCAGGATATGGGGGCTGCGGGACTGACAAGTTCCTCGGCTGAAATGGCGTCAAAAGCAGGATCAGGTATCGAGATGAATCTTGATCTGATCCCGCAGCGTGAAACGGGGATGACCGCGTATGAAATGATGCTGTCTGAGTCTCAGGAACGCATGCTCATCGTCGTCAAGAAAGGACGCGAGCAGGAAATCGTCGACCTCTTCTCCAAGTATGATCTTGAAGCGGTATCCGTCGGTCATGTAACGGACGATCAGCGTCTCCGTCTTATCCATAAAGGCGAAGTCGTATCCGATGTGCCGGTCGATGCCCTGGCTGAAGAAGCACCGGTCTACCATAAACCATCCAAGGAAGCGGCGTACTACAAGGAATTCCAAGCGATGGAGACCCCGGTGCCGAACGTGGACGATTACAAAGAAACCCTTCTCGCCCTCCTTCAGCAGCCGACAATCTCAAGCAAGGAATGGGTCTATGATCAATATGACCATCAGGTGAGGACGAGTACGGTTGTCAGCCCGGGCTCCGATGCAGCTGTCGTCCGCGTGCGCGGTACAAGGAAGGCCCTTGCCATGACAACGGACTGTAACTCTCGCTATCTGTATCTCGATCCGGAAGTCGGCGGGAAGATTGCCGTTGCAGAAGCAGCACGCAACATCGTCTGTTCAGGGGCGATCCCACTTGCTATCACAGACTGCCTGAACTTCGGTAATCCCGAGAAGCCGGAAATCTTCTGGCAGATCGAAAAATCGGTCGATGGAATGAGTGAAGCATGCCGGGAGCTGAGCACACCGGTCATCGGGGGGAATGTATCCCTTTATAACGAATCAATGGGAACAGCGATCTATCCGACACCGGTTGTCGGCATGGTCGGATTGATCGAAGACATCGACCACATCACCACCCAAAGCTTCAAAGCAGAAGGAGACCTCATTTATCTGCTAGGTGAAACCCTCGAAGAGTTCGGCGGCAGCGAGCTTCAGAAGATGACGGAAGGGAAGATCTTCGGCCATGCACCGGCAATCGACCTGAAGGTGGAGCTTCGCCGTCAGATGCAACTCCTCGAAGCCATCCAGGAAGGCCTTGTCGCCTCTGCACATGATCTTGCAGAAGGCGGTCTGTCTGTCGCTCTTGCTGAATCGGCTTTCGGTACCGATGGTCTTGGAGCGGAAGTGACGCTCTCAGGATCAAATCCTGTAGCGGATCTGTTCAGTGAAACTCAATCCCGCTTCCTCATCACTGTCAAATCGGAACATCAGGAAGCATTTGAACGACTAGTATCTGAAACGACCCTTATCGGTCGTGTAACGGATAATGCGACCCTATCCATCAAGTCCGAGGCAGAAGGTAGCCTCGTGAATGCATCGGTCCAAGAGCTGGAAGCAGCTTGGAAAGGAGCCATCCCATGCTTACTGAAATCAAAGGCTTAAACGAAGAGTGCGGCGTCTTCGGTATCTGGGGTCATCCCAATGCCGCCCAGATCACCTATTATGGACTTCACAGCCTGCAGCACAGGGGACAGGAGGGGACGGGAATCGTCGTATCTGACGGGGAACGCCTCCGATGCCTGAAAGGGGAAGGCCTCGTCACAGAGGTTTTCCATGAAGGGACGATCGAGAAGCTGGAAGGAACGGGAGCCATCGGCCATGTGCGCTATGCAACGGCTGGAGGGGGCGGGTATGAGAACGTCCAGCCCCTCCTCTTCAACTCCCAGACCGGCGGACTTGCCCTCGCCCATAACGGGAACCTGGTGAATGCCAACGGACTCAAGCATCAGCTTGAAGGACAGGGAAGCATCTTCCAGACGACCTCGGATACAGAGGTTCTGGCCCATCTGATCAAACGAAGCGGATTTTCAAGCCTGAAGAATCGCGTGCGCAATGCCCTTTCCATGGTCAAGGGGGCATATGCTTTCGTCATCATGACTGAAGACGAGCTCATGGTCGCCCTCGATCCCCATGGACTGCGCCCTCTTTCCCTCGGGAAAATCGGGGATGCATACTGCGTGGCATCTGAGACATGTGCGTTTGATATCGTCGGTGCGGAATTCATCCGGGACGTCGAGCCTGGTGAACTTCTTGTCATCAATGATGAAGGTGTGACATCCGAGAAATTCAGTTTCTCCAGTGGCAACGCCATGTGCACGATGGAATACGTCTATTTCTCCAGACCGGACAGCAATATCCAAGGTGTGAACGTCCACTCCGCACGGAAGCGGATGGGAATGGAGCTTGCGAAAGAAGCACCGATCGAAGCGGACGTCGTGACCGGGGTGCCGGACTCCAGTATCTCGAGTGCCATCGGATATGCAGAGGCTTCGGGCATTCCGTATGAGCTCGGACTCATTAAGAACCGTTACGTCGGCAGGACGTTCATCCAGCCGTCCCAATCGTTGCGTGAGCAAGGCGTGAAGATGAAACTCTCCCCTGTGCGCGGCGTCGTGGAAGGGAAGCGGGTCGTGATGGTCGATGACTCCATCGTCCGCGGAACAACAAGCAGGCGGATCGTCAGCATGCTGAAAGAAGCGGGGGCGAAGGAAGTCCACGTTTGCATCAGCTCGCCGCCGATCAAGAATCCGTGCTTCTACGGTATCGACACGTCCACTCACGAAGAGTTGATTGCAGCAAACAATTCCGTGGAAGAGATGAGGCAGATCATCGGAGCCGATTCCCTCACATTCCTGTCAACAGAAGGAGTCATGAAAGCGATCGACCGAGATGATCATTCTGACAATCGCGGGCAGTGCCTGGCGTGCTTCACAGGGAAATATCCGACTGAAATCTATCCGGATACCCTTCACCCACACGAAAAAGAGCTAGTGAAATAGGAGGAAGATTGATGGCTAATGCATATCGGCAAGCAGGAGTTGACATAGAAGCAGGATACGAATCCGTCGATCGGATCAAGAAGCACGTCAAGCGGACTGCCCGGGAAGGCGTCCTTGGTCAGTTGGGGAGCTTCGGCGGCATGTTCGATCTCTCGGCATTGAACTTGAAGGAGCCGGTCCTCGTCTCCGGGACGGACGGAGTCGGGACGAAGCTGAAGCTCGCCTTCCAGGCGGATCGCCATGATACAATCGGCATCGACTGCGTCGCCATGTGTGTGAATGACATCGTGGTCCAAGGAGCGGAACCATTATATTTCCTTGATTATATTGCCACTGGCAAAGCCGTTCCGGAAAAGATCGAAGCGATCGTCAAAGGGATTGCCGACGGCTGCGAGCAGGCAGGCTGTGCCCTGATCGGCGGGGAAACCGCAGAAATGCCGGGCATGTACGCAGATGATGAATATGACATTGCCGGATTTTCCGTTGGTGCCTGCGAGAAGAAGGCGATCGTGACGGGAGAAGAGATCCGCGAAGGTGACGTTCTCATCGGCCTCGCATCAAGCGGCATCCACAGTAACGGCTATTCCCTCGTAAGGAAGGTCTTCTTCGATGATCATGATTTCGACCTTGAATCCGTGCTCCCTGGATGGGAAGCCCCTCTTGGTGAAGTCCTCCTGACACCGACGAAGATTTACGTGAAGCCGGTACTGGAGACACTGAAGACATTCACCATCAAAGGAATGAGCCATGTGACGGGCGGTGGATTCATCGAGAACATTCCACGGATGCTTCCCGATGGACTGAAAGCCCATATCACCGAAGGGGAGTGGGACATCCCTCCGATCTTCGGAGCCCTTGAAGAATACGGCCGCATCCCGAGGGAAGAGATGTACAACATCTTCAATATGGGGATCGGATTCGTTATGGCCGTGGAGAAGGATGCAGCTGAAGAGGTTCTTGCCTTCTTGAATGGCATCGACGCAGGAGCGGCTATCATCGGTCATGTCGCCGCAGGGAACGGCGTGACGATTTCGACTGCCACAGGAAGCGGACGATGATGAAGAAGATTGCCGTGTTTGCATCGGGGAGTGGAAGCAATTTTCAATCGATCGTGGATGAAATTGACAGCGGTACCCTTGAAGCCGATGTCAAATTGCTTGTATGCGATCGCCCCGGTGCCCGGGCGACAGAGCGTGCGGAAGCGGCAGGAATCCCTGTCTTCTCCTTCCGGGCGAAAGAGTATGAGAGCAAGGAAGCCTTCGAAGGTGAAATCGTCCGTGAACTGAGGGCGTCGGGCGTGGAGTTCATCGTCCTTGCGGGATACATGAGGCTGATCGGGCCGACGCTCCTCAAGGCATTCGACGGAAAGATCGTCAATATCCATCCGTCCATCCTTCCGGCTTTTCCCGGTAAGGATGCCATCGGGCAGGCGTTCGACGGTGGGGTGAAGGTGACCGGAGTAACGATTCATTATGTGGACGCCGGAATGGATACCGGTGAAATCATTGCTCAAGAAGCCGTGACCGTGGAGGCCGATGAAACAAGGGAGTCCCTTCAGCACAAGATTCAGGCGGTTGAGCACCGTCTGTACCCGGAAACGTTGAAACAGCTGTTCCAAGCAAAAAAGTGACAAGTATGTCGCTTTAATATGGTAGAGTGGTAACGTAGGAAGTAACTAACACCCTGAGGAGGATTCACATTGAAAAAAAGAGCATTGATCAGTGTTTCGGATAAAAGCGGAGTGATCGAATTTGCAAGCGAGCTCCGGGCATTGGGTTTTGAGATCATTTCGACAGGAGGGACAAAGCGTCTTCTTCGTGACAGCGGGGTAGAAGTCATCGGAGTAGAAGAAGTGACTGGGTTCCCTGAGATCCTTGAAGGGCGCGTCAAGACCCTTCATCCGTTCATTCATGGTGGGCTACTGGCCAAGCGCGGCGAGGAAAGCCATCTTGAGCAGATGAAAGAGCAGGGCATCGAAGGAATCGATCTAGTCTGTGTGAACCTGTATCCATTCCAACAAACGATCTCCAAACCGAATGTCGAAGCGGATGAGGCCATCGAGAACATCGACATCGGTGGACCGACGATGCTTCGTGCCGCAGCAAAGAATCATCAATATGTCACCGTCGTCGTCGATCACCTTGATTACGAAGACGTGCTGGTCGAGCTCAAAGTCAATGGAGTCGTTCCTCATGAGAAGCGCAGGAAGCTGGCTGCAAAAGTATTCCGCCATACAGCCGCGTATGATGCCTATATCGCAGAGTACATGACTGAGCTTGCAGGCGAGGAGAACCCTGAGCGCCTCACCCGTACATTCGAGCTCAAGCAGACGCTCCGATACGGTGAAAATCCACATCAGGAAGCATCCTTCTATCGTTCTGCCCTTGGGTCGGATTTCTCCATTGCCATGGCAAGACAGCTTCACGGGAAGGAGCTTTCCTATAACAACATCAGCGATGCCAATGCAGCCCTTCAGATCGTTAAGGAATTCGACGGTCCGGCAGCGGTCGCCGTCAAGCATATGAACCCTTGCGGCGTCGGAGTCGGGGAAACGATTCTCGAAGCGTACGAAAAGGCGTATGAAGCGGACTCCACGTCCATTTTCGGCGGCATCGTCGCCTTGAACCGCCAGGTGGATGAAGCGACAGCCAGGTTGCTTCATGAGATTTTCCTTGAGATCGTCATCGCGCCTGCATTCAGCGATGAAGCATTCGAGATCCTTTCAGGCAAGAAGAATATCAGGCTCATGACCGTACCGTTTGATTCCGTGAAGAAAACGGAGCGTCGTTTGACATCGGTTGAGGGAGGCCTCCTTGTACAGGCAGACGATACGCATACCCTCGAGCAGGCAGATGTCCGCGTCGTGACGAAGCGTCAACCGACAGAAGAAGAGTGGGATGCATTGAAGCTCGGATGGAAAGTCGTCAAACACGTGAAATCCAATGCCATCGTCGTGACGGACGATCAGATGACACTCGGCGTCGGTGCCGGTCAGATGAATCGTGTCGGCGCCGCCAAGATCGCCCTTGAACAGGCGGGTGAACGAGCGAAGGGTGCGTCCCTCGCGTCCGATGCTTTCTTCCCGATGGGAGATACGGTAGAGACGGCAGCGTCAGCCGGTATCACAGCCATCATCCAACCAGGCGGGTCGATCCGCGACGAAGAATCGATACAAATGGCCGATGAGCACGGAATCGCCATGGTCTTCACAGGCGTACGTCATTTCAAACATTAAGGTCATTCTGCCCCTCCTGAATGTGAGGGGCTTCCCTATCAAAAGGAGGTTCTACTGATGAACGTGTTAGTGATTGGACGTGGCGGCCGTGAGCATGCCATCTGCAAAAAGCTTGCCGAAAGTGACAGTGTGTCGAAAGTGTATTGTGCTCCCGGGAATGCGGGCATCTCCGAGGTGGCGCAGCTTGTGCCGATCCAGGAGACGAATATCCGGGCCCTAGTGGAGTTTGCCAGGGCGGAAAAGCTTGATTTCACATTCGTCGGTCCGGAAAATCCCCTTCTGGAAGGGATCGTCGATGTATTCAGGGCGGAGTCGCTTCCGATCTTCGGTCCGACCAAGGATGCGGCAATCATTGAAGGAAGCAAATCGTTCTCCAAGCAGCTCATGAAGGATTACGGGATCCCGACAGCGGATTATGAAGTATTCACCGATGCTGCGGATGCCATTGAATATGTAAAGAGGAAAGGTGCACCCATCGTCATCAAAGCCGATGGTCTTGCAGCCGGTAAAGGGGTCGTTGTAGCCGGCACGTTGGAGGAAGCGGTCGGTGCCCTGGAAGACATGCTCGTGAATGCCCGCTTCGGCGACGCATCCCAGAAGGTAGTGGTGGAAGAGTGTCTGTTCGGTGAAGAATTCTCCCTCATGGCCTTTGTGGACGGGAAGACCGTCCACCCCATGGTGATCGCACAGGATCACAAGCGTGCCCATGACGGGGATGAAGGACCGAATACAGGCGGGATGGGGGCATACTCCCCGGTTCCCCATATTCCTGACGCGGTGGTGCAGGATGCCGTGAAGACCGTCCTCGAACCGACGGCGCGAGCCATGGTCGAAGAAGGTCGCCCGTTCACGGGGATTCTGTATGCAGGTTTGATGCTCACGAGTAATGGCCCGAAAGTCATTGAATTCAATGCGCGCTTCGGCGATCCTGAAACCCAGGTGGTACTGCCGCGGCTGACATCCGACTTCGGCCTTGTGGTGAAAGACTTGATCGAAGGGAAGGACGTGTCCCTGGAGTGGAGCGAGGAAGCAGTGGTCGGTGTCGTTCTCGCTGCCGAGGGCTACCCTGGGTCCTACAGGAAGGGCGTTCCGATCCCGGACTTGAGCGCGTTTGAACTTGTGTACCACGCAGGAACGGAGACGGGTGAAACAGGACTAGTCTCAAACGGAGGAAGAGTCCTTCTCACAGCGGCGAAGGGACCTTCGGTTGAACAGGCCATGGAAGCCGTCTATGAAAAACTTGGACGGCTGGAAACGCCGGGTCTCTTTTACCGAACGGATATCGGTGCCAAGGCTATCGGACGCGTTTCTTCCTGACGCGTTTCACATAGACGAACAGGAATGCCACGATCCCTCCGATGATGGACAGGAGGACATAAGACATATCCGTGATGTATTCAAGCATGTTTCATCACTCCTTTTCATACGAATGAGAGTGCCGGGATCCCCGGCACTCTTTACTTTGTATCTCAGTTCTTTGTGAAGCCGGAATCAGGAATCCCGCCTTTTAACGCTTTGGCTACCTCATCATTGGAGAATTGCTCCGGGTTGAACTCACTTTTCTTTTCTTGATGCGGTTCCGGATGCACAGGGGTATGCTTGGCCGGTTCGTGCTGATTGTGGTGCTCGTGACCCCCATGCTCGTCCTTCTTATTCCAAGAGAACATATCTTTCATGTTCATGCCTTTGTCAGAGTCCCTTCCCATAAGGTCTGTGACCGGACAGTATTTCAGGAATCCTTCCCCAATCTTCATGGCGGCGACGGCTGCGACGAGCAAATAGGACTTTCTCCAAGGGCGTTTGACAAGCTTTGCTGTGGTCCAGGCGAGGAGGGTGAAACCGATGGTGATCCTCACGAGGGCGTTGATGATTCCGATGTTTGATGATACCTTCATTTCCTTCATCTCCTTGAGTGTAAAATTCACATAATTGTTTAAACCTTTACTGCGTTAAATAGTAAAATATGTTAGCATGGGAACTATACTATTATCATTCCACTAGAGGAGTGTTCACATTGGAACAACGCTACAGATGGAAGAACAAAGAGCTGAGAGAACATGTACAGGTGCTGGATGGACAGCGCTCCCCTAGCATGCTCCTGAAGAATGCCACATACCTACATTCGACTCTCAAGAAATGGGTTGAGGGCCATATCTGGATCGATCGCGACCGCATCGTATATGCCGGAGACCGCCTGCCGGAAGATACATCGGACTGCGAGATCATCGATTGCCGCTCCCACTATCTTGTTCCGGGATACATCGAACCGCATGTTCACCCGTTTCAGCTTTATAATCCCCAGACTTTCACCAAATATGCATCTCAGACCGGAACAACGACATTTATCAACGACAATCTGATGATGTTTTTATTATCGGGAAAAAAGAAAGCGTTTACTTTATTGAAAGAGCTCAAAAAACTACCTGTGACCATGTACTGGTGGACACGGTTCGATTCACAGACAGAGATGGTACAGGAAGAAACGACGTTCTCGAATCGGGAAGTGAAATCTTGGCTGGAGCATGATGCGGTCATCCAGGGCGGGGAACTGACGGCGTGGCCGCGCCTCCTTGAGGGGGATGATCTCATTCTTCACTGGATGCAGGAAGCGAAGAGGATGGGCAAGGCCGTCGAAGGCCATCTACCGGGTGCTTCGGATAAGACGATCGCGAAGCTCCGCCTTCTCGGGATCGACGGAGATCATGAATCCATGACCGGCGAAGACGTGTATAAGCGCCTTCTCCAAGGGCTGACGGTCACCTTGAGGCACTCGTCCATCCGACCGGATTTGCCGGTTTTACTGGAAGGACTGAAGGAGCAGGGAATCGACACATATGATTCCCTCCTATTCACGACAGATGGGTCTACTCCGGCCTTTTACGAAGATGGTGTGATGAACGGCTTGATCAATATGGCCATCGAAAGCGGCATCCCTGAAGTCGAAGCGTTCAACATGGCAAGCTATAATGCGGCCAGACATTACGGGATCGGGCATCTTCATGGGATGATTGCGACGGGACGCGTGGCCAACATCAACTTCCTGAAGAAGAAGGACGATGCAACACCCGTTTCGGTTCTTGCGAAAGGGAAGTGGGTACTGAAGGACGGGGAACCAGTGAAAGAGGATACGGTCATCTCTTGGTCGACCAATGGGTTCAAGCCCCTCGATCTCAACTGGGAGGCAGGATATGATGATATGCAGTTCTCCATGCCGTTCGGAATCGAAATGGTCAATGACGTCATCACGAAGCCGTATTCCATTGCGATCAATCCATCCCAGGATGTACTCTCTACGGAGCACGATGAATCCTTCCTCCTTATGCTAGGCCGCGGAGGGAAGTGGAGGATCTCGACGATGATCAAAGGATTCGCTCACTCTGTCATGGGGTTTGCGTCATCGTACTCCAATACGGGGGACATCATCGTCATCGGGAAGAGCAAGCCCGACATGATTGCGGCGTTCAACCGCATGAAGGAGCTGGGCGGAGGCATCGTCCTGACGGAAAACGGGGAAGTCGTCCAGGAAATCCCCCTTCCATTGAGTGGGATCCTTTCCGACAAGGAGATGCCTGAATTGATCGGGGAAGAAAAGGCACTGAAAGAGGCCCTGATCGAGAGGGGCTACACGTTTGCCGATCCCATCTATACCCTGCTCTTCCTTCAGTCTACCCATCTTCCGTACATCCGTGTCACACCGAAAGGAATCTATGATGTCATGAATAAAACGGTACTCTTTCCGACGATAATGCGTTAAAATATGAAAGTAAGTTCATTTTAATAAAATAGGGGTGTTCAGCATGCTTGTTCGTTTCATGGCCATTGCCATAAGCGTGCTCACACTTGTCGCATGCAGCTCAAATCAGCCAACGAATCCGACTGACAATGAAGATGCCGTCCCAGTATCAGAAGACAAGACAGGTGCTGAGTCCCACTCTCCTTTAACAGGGGAAGTCCAGGATGAAGGAAACGGCAGGTCCATCGCCGTCATGATCAATAATCATCCGAAGGCAAGACCACAATCAGGCTTATCCCAGGCGGATATCGTCTATGAAATCCTCGCCGAAGGGAATATTACCCGATTTTTGGCCATCTTTCAGAGTGAATGGCCTGAGAATGTGGGTCCTGTAAGGAGTGCAAGGGATTATTATATCAGTCTCGCAAAGGGGTATGACAGTCTGTTCATCGCACATGGTTATTCGCCTGATGCGAAAAAGATCCTTCAGGGCGGCTCTGTTGATAACCTGAATGGTATCAGCTATGATGGAACATTGTTCAAACGGGCAAGCTCACGGAAGGCACCCCATAATTCCTATATCACGTTCGAGAACATCAAGAAGGGTGCCGACGATCTGGGGTATGACCTTTCCGCCCCACCCAAGAATCTCGCTTTCTCAGATGATCCGGCAAAAGGGAAGGCTGCAGGCTCAGTCATGGTATCCTATGAGGATCCTTCCTTTGATTCCACTTTCATCTATAACAGAGATGAAGGCAAATACGAACGGTATTCAGCAGGCGACCAAACCGTGGATGACGGAACAAAAAATCCCGTCCTCATCGAGAATCTATTGATCATCCAAGCGCGTCATGAGGTCGTCGACACCTCGGGCAGACGGATGATCGACTTCGAAAGCGGAGGGAAGGCCTACCTGATCCAAGATGGCATCCTCCGGGACGTCAACTGGAAGAACGACGGGGGACGCATCCTCCCTTATCAGGACGGAAAACCGATTCCTTTCCACCCGGGCCACACGTGGATCTCTGTGATACCCGATTCTCCGGGACTATCGGAAGCCGTATCCTATGAAGAGGGCAGATGATCTTCTTCTCAGCGCGTTACGGCACTAATTTTTAGCAAATAAAGGAGTATACCATTATGCAAATCAATAAACTTAGGGGCAAAGAACTCGATCAGCTCTTCAATGCCGTCCTTTCACTTCAGGATCTGGAAGAGTGCTATCGTTTCTTCGATGACCTTTGTACCATCAATGAAATTCAATCACTGGCTCAGCGCCTTGAGGTGGCACGCATGCTTCAGGACGGGAATACCTATCATAAAATCGAAACGGAGACCGGTGCCAGTACCGCCACCATCTCACGTGTCAAACGCTGCTTGAACTATGGGAACGATACGTATCAACTTGTGCTCGACCGCGTTCATAAAAAAGATGATAAAGAGGAAGACAGCTGATTGCAGCCGTCTTTCTTTTTTTGTCCGGCGGGTGATTCCTTCAACTTTTTTACAGCCGACGATGGTATGCGATGCCTGTCCGTAAATGATATAATACGTTAGATGGAAGAATGAATGGAGGAACGACAGTATGTATGATGTCCGGCAGTGGAGCCATGTGTTTAAATTAGATCCGAACAAAACCATAGAAGATGGAGAGCTTGAAGCCATCTGTGAATCCGGGACCGATGCCATCCTGGTAGGGGGGACGGACGGTGTGACCCTTGAGAATGTCCTGGATTTGATGGCTCGTGTGCGGCGCTATACGGTTCCCTGTATCCTTGAAGTATCGGATATGGAATCCCTGACACCGGGATTCGACTTGTATTTCATCCCCATGGTCTTGAACAGTTCGGACACCGACTGGGTGACGGGATTGCATCATCAAGCCGTGAAGGAATACGGAGAAATCATGAACTGGGAGGAGATCCTGGTGGAGGGGTACTGCATCATGAACCCCGACTGCAAGGCGGCACAGCTGACCGGCGCAACAGGCGCCCTCGATGCTGAAGATGCAGCAGCCTATGCCCGCATGGCCGAAGAGATGTTCCACCTGCCGATCTTCTACTTGGAGTACAGTGGAATGTATGGGGATATCGATACGGTCAAAGAAGTGAGCGACGCCCTGAATGAGACGACGTTCTTCTACGGCGGGGGCATCTCGAATGCCCGTCAAGCAAAAGAGATAGCTGCCATCGCCGATGTGATTGTGGTCGGCAATGCCGTGTATGATAATCTGAAAGAAGCGCTCAAAACCGTGAAAGCTGTAAAAGGATAAAAGTAGCCATTGGCCTTAGCATAAAGTATAATGATAAAAAATAGAACGTATGTTCGTTATGGTGGTGAAGAGAATGCAATTTTTGACTGATCGATTATTGAACGGGATGAATCCACAGCAGGCAGAAGCCGTAAAGGCGACCGATGGCCCTCTGTTGATCATGGCAGGTGCAGGCTCCGGGAAGACGAGGGTGTTGACCCACCGGATCGCCTATCTGATGGTGGAAAAAGGAGTCAATCCTTATAATATACTGGCCATCACGTTTACGAATAAAGCGGCAAGGGAGATGAAGGAGCGGATCACGAATATTCTCGGTGGAGCGTCCGAGAGTATCTGGATTTCCACCTTCCACAGTATGTGTGTACGGATCCTCAGAAGGGACATCGACCGGATCGGCATCAACCGGAACTTCACGATCCTTGATACGACGGATCAGCAGTCTGTCATCAAGTCGATCCTGAAGGACCGCAACATCGATCCGAAGAAATTCGATCCACGATCGATCCTCGGCTCGATCAGCTCAGCGAAGAATGAACTGATCCCCCCTGAAGAATTCGCGAAGAATGCAGGGAGCTATTATGATCAGGTCGTTTCCGATGTGTACACGGAATACCAGAGACGCCTCAGGAAGAATCAGGCACTCGACTTCGATGATCTGATCATGACGACGATCCAGCTGTTCCAAAGGGTGCCGGAAGTGCTTGAATTCTATCAGCGCAAATTCCAATATATCCATGTGGATGAGTATCAGGATACGAACAGGGCCCAGTACATGCTCGTCAAGCTCATGGCGTCGCGCTTCCAGAATCTCTGTGTCGTCGGTGACTCCGATCAGTCCATTTATAAATGGCGCGGTGCCGACATTGCCAATATCCTATCCTTCGAGAAGGATTACCCGAGGGCCAAAGTCATCCTCCTCGAGCAGAATTACCGCTCGACGAAGCGGATCCTCCAGGCGGCGAACGAAGTCATCCAGAAGAATTCGAATCGGAAGCCGAAGAACCTGTGGACGGAAAACCATGACGGTGAGAAAATTTCTTATTTCAGAGCGGATACGGAACAATCCGAAGCTCAGTTCGTAACAGGTAAAATCAAGGAAATGGTGGATGCAGGAAAGCGGAAATACTCCGACTTTGCCATCCTGTATCGGACCAATGCACAGTCCCGTGTTATGGAGGAAGTTCTCCTCAAATCGAATATTGAATACGCCATCGTCGGCGGAATCAAGTTCTACGATCGTAAAGAGATTAAGGACATCCTGGCCTATCTGCGTCTCATTTCGAACCCTGATGATGACATCAGCCTGCAAAGGGTCATCAACGTACCGAAACGGGGAGTGGGGGCGACGTCCCTCGATAAGATTGCCCGATATGCCCAGGACCATGATATTTCCATGTTCACGGCCCTTGAAGAAGCCGATTTCATCGGATTGAGCCCGAAAATCACCAAAGCCGTGATTGAATTCAAGGAAATGATCAAAGGCTATACAGGAATGCAGGAGTATCTGTCCGTCACGGAACTCGTGGAAGAGATCCTCGATAAGTCGGGATACAACGACATGCTGAAGGCAGAGAAATCCATTGAATCCCAAAGCCGCCTCGAGAACTTGGACGAGTTCCTTTCTGTTACCAAGGAGTTCGAGAAATCGAATGAGGATAAGAGTCTGGTGGCCTTCCTGACAGACCTTGCCCTTGTAGCGGATATCGACAAGTTGGATGAAGACGATAAGCCGAAGGATTCCGTCATCCTGATGACGCTCCATGCGGCGAAGGGTCTTGAGTTCCCGGTGGTCTTCCTGATGGGGATGGAAGAAGGGGTATTCCCTCATAGTCGATCCCTTATGGAAGAAGACGAGATGGAGGAAGAGCGCAGGCTTGCGTATGTCGGTATCACCCGTGCAGAGGAAGAACTGTATATCTCGAATGCGCAGATGCGGACCCTCTTCGGGCAGACAAAGATGAATCCTGTCTCGCGATTCATCAATGAAATCCCGGCAGATCTGCTGGATAACGTGGTAACCGAGAAGAAAAGCGCCATCTCCTTCCAGTCATCCCGCCCGGCTGCGCGCCCGGCACCGAGAAAACCGGTTTCACGTCCGGCACCGGCATCCGGAGGAGCTGCTGCAAGCTGGCAGGTCGGTGATAAAGCACAGCATAAAAAATGGGGAACAGGCACCGTGGTCAGCGTAAAAGGCTCCGGTGACGGTGTCGAACTCGACATCGCCTTCCCGAGTCCGACGGGGATCAAGCGCCTCCTGGCGAAATTCGCCCCGATTGAAAAAGTGTGAACAACCTACAAATCGTCTGAAAGGGCTGTGTGGAAATGGAACGACAATCAGCTGAAAAGCGCGTGCAGGAGCTGCACGAAACCTTGAATCAGTATAACTATGAATATCATGTACTCGACAAGCCGTCGGTTCCGGATTCCGAATATGACCAGCGTCTGAGGGAGCTCATCGAACTTGAGGACCAATTTCCGGACCTGAAGTCGCCGGATTCCCCTACGCAAAGGGTCGGCGGGGCAATCCTTGATTTCTTTGAAAAAGTCGAGCACAGGACGCCCATGCTCAGTCTCGGGAATGCCTTCAACGAGCAGGATCTGCGGGATTTCGATAGACGTGTCCGCCAGGCAGTCGGCGACGATTTTTCCTATGTATGCGAGCTGAAGATCGATGGACTTGCCGTTTCCCTCCGCTATGAGGGCGGCCGCTTCGTTCAGGGTGCAACCCGGGGGGATGGTTCCATCGGCGAAGACATCACCTCCAACCTGAAGACGATCCGCTCGATTCCCTTGAAAGTGAAAGACACGGCCGCATTTGAAGTGAGGGGCGAGGCGTTCATGCCGAAGCGGTCGTTCGAAGCATTGAATGCCGCGAAAGAAGAGCGGGGAGAAGAACCGTTTGCCAATCCGCGGAACGCAGCGGCCGGCTCCCTTCGTCAGCTTGATCCGAAAATCGCGGCTTCGCGGAACCTAGATATCTTCCTTTATGCCCTGGCGGAAATCGGAGATATGGGGATCGAGTCGCACAGCGAGGGGCTAGATCGCCTGGATGAACTGGGTTTTAAGACGAATCCGGAGCGCAAACGGTGCGCCACGATTGAAGAAGTATTGGAATACGTGGAGAAATGGACGCAGGGCCGCCCTGATCTCTCGTATGATATCGATGGGATCGTCATCAAAGTGGATGCCCTCGATCAACAGAGTGAACTCGGGACGACGGCGAAGAGCCCAAGATGGGCCATCGCCTTCAAGTTTCCGGCGGAAGAAGTCGTTACGATCCTGAAGGACATCGAGCTGAGTGTCGGACGCACCGGTGTGGTGACGCCGACTGCAATCCTCGAGCCTGTCAGGGTTGCAGGGACGACCGTTCAACGGGCCTCCCTGCATAATGAAGACCTTATCCGGGAGAAAGACATCAAGATCGGCGACCACGTTGTGATCAAAAAGGCAGGGGATATCATCCCTGAAGTAGTGAATGTACTCGAAGAAAAGCGTACCGGCGAAGAACAGGAATTCTCCATGCCGACCCACTGTCCCGAGTGTGAAAGCGAACTGGTGAGACTGGAAGGAGAGGTCGCCCTCCGGTGCATCAATCCGAAATGTCCCGCTCAGATCAGGGAAGGACTCATCCATTTCGTTTCACGGAATGCCATGAACATCGACGGACTGGGAGAGAAGGTCATTAGCCAGTTGTTCAGGGAACAGCTCATTGAAGATGTAGCCGACCTGTATCGACTGGAACGTGAGCAGCTCCTCGCCCTTGAACGGATGGGGGAGAAGTCCGTTGATAATCTCCTTGCTGCCATCGAAGCATCGAAGAAGAACTCACTTGAAAAGTTGCTGTTCGGCCTCGGGATCCGTCATGTCGGTGCCAAAGCCGCCAAGACCCTGTCCCAGGAATTCGGGACGATGGACAAGCTATCCTCGGCCTCTGCTGAAGAGCTGACGGCTGTCAATGAGATCGGCGGGAAAATGGCTGAAGCCATCGTCGCCTATTTCGAGAACGAAGAAGTACAGGAGCTGCTCCAGGAATTGAAGGATGCCGGAGTGAATATGGAATATAAAGGACCGAAACCGGTCGCTGCAAGCGACGTGGACTCCTATTTCGCAGGGAAGACCATCGTCCTTACAGGGAAGATCGAACAGCTCAGCAGGAATGAAGCAAAAGAACGGATCGAAGCCCTCGGAGGCAAGGTGACAGGAAGCGTGAGCAAGAAAACCGATCTCGTCATTGCGGGGGAAGAAGCAGGTTCCAAGCTGACGAAGGCCAATGAGCTGGAGATCGAGGTTTGGGATGAGGGTAAGCTGTTGGAAGAACTAAACCGATAAGAGGTGTAGCAACGAATGAAAAAAGGAATCGTGGCCGCTCTCTCCGTACTGTTCCTACTGGGAGGATGTGCACCGACGTTTGAGAAGCAGGATCAGGTGGTTCAGGAGAACAAATCCGACGAAGGAGAGAAAGCGATCATACCGAGCTTTCAAATTTCGGAAAACTATTACAAGACGATGCTGCCTTATGAAACCAGTGAAACCCGCGGCGTTGTCGTAAACGACCTCGGATCACGCTATGATATCAACGAGATCGAGACAGGGCTTATGCGGGTAGCCCAGAATCAATTTCCTACAGACGAGTATTTCTTCAAAGAAGGGAAATACCTCGGTAAGGAAACGGTCGACAGCTGGCTGCAGCGTAAATATACGAGCAAGCAGCTCAAGGATAAGAAGATGAAGGAGTCCGAGAATATCGGGCTCAACCCTGTCCAGGAGGATGGCGATACAGAACCGATCTACCTCGCCCATCTTGTGGAACACAATTACCTCATGAAGACCGAAGGGGATAAAGTTCGGCTTGGAGGAGTTGTGATTGCCCTCTCCCTGAACTCGGTCCAGTATGAGACGAATATGTCCAGCGGAGCAAGGACCGTCAAGAATATCAGCAATGACGAGCTGAAGCAGCAGGGAATGAAGATGGCCGAAGAGGTCGTGAAACGCCTGCGTCAGAAAGACGGGCTCAAAAACGCCCCGATCATGATTGCCCTTTATAAGCAGGCGCCGAAAGACGAACGTGTACCCGGTCATTTCTTCGCCTATTCCGTGGCAGGGAACGGAGAGGACTCGATCCAGGATTGGAATGATGTGAATGAAAGCCACTATCTCTTCCCTTCCCCTGAAGCGGCCGATGCCCATCCGAATGATTACAAAATCTTCAAGACCCTGAAAGATGACGTGGAGGATTACTTCCCGGTATACACCGGTTTGACCGGCCAAGCACTATATGAGGATGATAAACTGGCAAAAATGGATTTTGAAGTCGCCCTCACCTTTGAAGGGAAGACCGAAACCATTGGATTTGCCCAGCATCTGGCCTCTATGATCACGAAACATGTGCCTGAAGGTTGGGACATGAAATTAACCATCTCCTCTTCCGACGGGCCTGAAGCCCTCATCGTGAAGAAAAAAGGAAGCAAGGAAACCTACGTCCATATCTATGAATGAACGCTCAACCCCGTCCTGTAAAGGCGGGGTTTTTTCGTGTGCTGCGAGAATTGTCGAACGATAAGCAATAAAAAGGTGTTCCATAACAGAATTATCTGTTATACAATACAAACATATTAAATAAACTGTATTATAACAATACAGAGTGGAAGGTGTGATGAGCAAAGATGGACACCAAAGTGGTAGGCATGAGAATAAAGGGAGAAGGATCATACAAAGAGATCCTCACAGATGAAGCACTGGGATTTCTTGAACAGCTGGAAAGGCGGTTCGGTCAGAGGAGGAAGGAACTGCTTGAAGCAAGGTTGAATCGGCAAAAACGGTTTGATGAAGGGGAATCACCGGGTTTCCTGGACGAGACGGAGCATATCCGCAAGCTTGCCTGGACAGTGGATGAACTGCCGGAAGCTTTAAAAGATCGCCGGGTGGAAATCACCGGTCCGGTCGATCGCAAGATGATGATCAATGCGTTGAACTCCGGGGCGAATTGCTTCATGGCCTGCCTGGAGGATGCGACATCTCCGACGTGGCAGAATGTCATGGAAGGGCAAGTCAATCTTCGGGATGCGGTAAACGGTTCAATCCACTACAGTCAGCCCGGTGGGAAAGAATACCGCCTCAACGGGGAAGGGGCCGTTCTCATCGTCAGACCGAGGGGGATGCACCTGGAAGAGAAGCATATTGAGCTGGACGGTGAACCGCTCTCCGCAGGACTGGTTGATTTCGGTTTGCACCTCTTCCACAGTGGTCGGAAGCTTGCCGGGACCGGGAGGGGACCATTCTTCTACCTTCCCAAACTTGAAAGTCACCAGGAGGCCCGCTTCTGGAATGATGTGTTCGTCTTTTCCCAGAAGGCGGTCGGACTGCCGAGGGGGACGATCAAGGCAACCGTGCTGATCGAAACCATCACCGCTGCGTTTGAAATGGATGAAATCCTTTATGAACTGAAAGAGCACTCGGCTGGTCTCAATTGTGGGCGTTGGGATTATATCTTCAGCTATATCAAAAAATTCCGCACGAGGGGAGTCCTACCCGACCGCTCCACCGTCACCATGACGGCGCCGTTCATGCGGGCCTACTCCCTGCTGACGATCAAGACCTGTCACCGGAGGGGGGCACCGGCGATAGGAGGAATGGCGGCGCAGATTCCCATTAAAGGCGATCCCGAAAAGAACGAGGAAGCTTTCCGGAAGGTACGGCAGGATAAGGAGCGGGAAGCGAGGGATGGACATGACGGTACCTGGGTTGCGCATCCCGGACTAGTACAGGTCGCGAAAGATGTATTCGATGGGGAGATGCCAAGGGATAATCAGATCGGGGATAAACGGCTGACGGGTCTCCAGATCACAGCGGAGGACCTTCTCCAGCTTCCAGAGGGAACAATCACGGAAGCCGGGGTGCGTCTTAATATCAACGTGGGGATCCGCTATGTGGCTGCCTGGCTGAAAGGGCAGGGGGCTGTACCGATCAACCACCTGATGGAGGATGCAGCAACCGCCGAGATCTCCCGCGCGCAGCTTTGGCAGTGGATCAGGCATCCGGAAGGGGTCCTGGCAGACGGACGGAAGCTGACGATGGAACTCTATGAAGCCATCAAGCAGGAAGAGCTTACGAGTATCAAAGACGAATTCGGCACCGCGTATGAGGAGAAGCGCTTCCCGGAAGCGGTGGAACTGTTCGATGAATTGATCCGAGATGATAGGTTCGAAGAATTTTTGACTCTGAAAGGCTATGAGATTCTCTAAGGAAAACGGGAAGAACGAAATTCATATAACCATCCTAAGGGATGATACAAAAAAGGAGTGTTAAAAATGACGAAATCGATGAATGAGCGCGTAATGGAGCTTCAAGAAGGATGGGAAAGAGACGAGAGGTGGAAAGGGGTCACCAGGCCCTACTCGGCTCAAGATGTGATCCGGTTAAAGGGGAGTATGGATATCGAGCATACGATCGCGAAGAAAGGGTCGGAGAAGCTTTGGAGGCTTCTTCACGAGGAATCCTATGTCCATGCCCTCGGGGCGCTGACGGGCAATCAGGCTGTCCAGCAGGTGAGGGCGGGCCTTAAAGCCATTTATCTGAGCGGCTGGCAAGTGGCTGCGGATGCGAATCTATCAGGTCAGATGTATCCGGATCAAAGCCTCTATCCCGCCAATTCCGTTCCGTCCGTGGTCAAGCGGATCAACCAGGCACTGCAGCGCGCCGATCAGATCCACTACGTGGAGGGAGATGAATCCATCGACTGGTTCGTCCCGATCGTAGCGGATGCCGAAGCCGGGTTCGGGGGACAGCTGAACGTATTCGAACTGATGAAGGGCATGATCGAGTCAGGGGCATCTGCCGTTCACTTCGAGGATCAGCTGTCTTCTGAGAAGAAATGTGGCCATCTTGGCGGGAAGGTCCTTCTCCCGACCCAGACGTCTGTGAAGAATCTGATTTCCGCCAGGCTCGCAGCCGATGTATCAGGTGTGCCGACCATCATCATTGCGCGGACGGATGCCAACGCAGCCGACTTGATCACAAGTGATGTCGATCCGTATGATGCGCCGTTCATCACGGGTGAAAGGACGCCTGAAGGGTTCTTCAGGACCCGTTCAGGACTGGACCAGGCCATCAGCAGGGGACTCGCGTATGCCCCATTTGCCGATCTGATCTGGTGTGAAACGTCCGAACCGAATCTGGAAGAAGCGAGACGGTTTGCAGAAGCCATCCACGAGCAATATCCAGGAAAACTCCTTGCCTATAATTGTTCCCCGTCCTTCAACTGGAAGAAGAAGCTTGACGATGAAACCATCGCCAAGTTCCAGAGGGAGCTCGGAGCCATGGGCTACAAATTCCAGTTTGTGACCCTAGCCGGCTTCCATGCCCTGAATCACAGCATGTTCGAGCTTGCCAGGGGATATAGGGACCGCGGGATGGCCGCCTACTCTGAACTCCAGGAAGCGGAATTCGGAAGCGAGGTACACGGGTACTCAGCCACAAGGCATCAAAGGGAAGTGGGGACCGGCTACTTCGACGAAGTGTCCATGGTCATTACAGGCGGGAATTCTTCCACCACCGCCCTCAAAGGTTCCACGGAAGCAGCACAATTCTGATTCGACGGGGATCCGTCCGCATACAGCGGACGGATTTTTTATGCATTGAGATGAATGATTATTCCTTCCTGTCAAGTGAGGACGTATTGGGCCTATTGCAAGGAACGGTCCATCGTCACCTATATTCAGGGAAAAAACGGGGACCAATTACCAAACTATTTAAATAAAATAATTATTTATAAATATACTATTGATTTTATTAATATACATACCTATAATTATACCTAATTTAAAAAATATGTGAGTGGTGAATGCAATGAAAGTTGGTATTGTGGGGAGCACGGGATATGGGGGCGTCGAATTGTACCGGCTGCTGTCCAATCACCCGGAGGTCAGGGAATGTGTCCTGTACTCGTCCTCCCTCGATGGAACACCTTATACGGAACAATATCCCCATCTGTACGGAATCAGTGAACAACGTGTCCATCCGATCGATGAAGAACAAATGAAGGGACTCGATGTGGTCTTCCTAGCGACGCCGTCAGGGATTTCGAAGAAGATGACACCAGGCTTGCTCGGTGGTCAGGCGAAGGTGATCGACCTTTCAGGAGATTTGCGCCTGAAAGAACTTGGAGCCTATGAAACCTGGTATCACGGTGAAGCAGCACCCGCCGACACCCTGGAAAGGGCTGTATACGGCCTTGCTGAGTGCAACGGACGCGCGATCAGGGATGCCGAGTTGATTGCCAACCCCGGCTGTTTCCCGACGGCCGTCCTACTAGGTTTGTATCCGCTGGCTGCTGCCGGGAGGATCAAGCCGGGCAGTGTCATCATCGACGCCAAGACGGGTCTCTCCGGAGCAGGGCGCAAAGCCTCTCTTGCAGGTCATTTCGCGGAAACACAGGAGAACTTCCGTATCTATAAAGTACATGAGCACCAGCATACACCGGAAATCGAACAGCAGCTTCACGAATGGGCTCTCGATGCGGGTCCGATCACGTTTTCCACCCATCTCGTGCCCATGACCAGGGGCATCATGGCGACGATCTATGTGGAACTGAAGGCTCCTTCTTCCACTGAAGAGCTTCTTGCTTCCTACCGTGAAGAGTACGGTGACCATCCCTTTGTCCGGGTACGACCCAAAGGAGGGTTCCCAGGGACAAAAGAAGTATTCGGGACCAACTATTGCGATATCGGCTTGTCCATGGACGAACGGACGGGCCGCGTCACGATTGTTTCCGTCATCGACAACCTGATGAAAGGTGCAGCCGGTCAGGCGGTCCAGAATATGAATATGATGTTCGGCTGGCACGAAACGACTGGGCTTCATCACTATCCAATTTATCCTTAAGAGGAGGAGAAACCATGAAAGTCAAAGAGAAAGAGGAGATTGTGAAGGTACAGGGAGGAACGATCCTTTCTCCCAAAGGCTATCAGGCCGGGGGACTTCATATCGGGCTCCGTTATGCCAAAAAAGATTTCGGGGTCATTTACAGCGAAGTGCCGGCGAACTGCGGGGCGGTCTATACCCAGAGCCACTTCCAGGCTCCTCCTCTCAAAGTCACCCAGGAAAGCATCGGGAAAAAAGGGCTTCTGCAAGCCATTGTCGTCAACAGTGCAATTGCCAATGCCTGCACCGGCGAGCAGGGTTTGAAAGATGCCTATCAGACAAGGGAATGGATGGCGGAGCGATTGCAGCTTCCTGAAGAATACATCGCTGTCGCCTCCACCGGGGTGATCGGGGAATGGCTTCAGATGGATAAGATGGAGCGGGGGTGCAAGGAGGTCGAGCTGTCGGATTCACAAGAAGGGGCCACTGCATTCCAGCAAGCGATCCTCACTACGGATACCATTGAAAAGACGGCATGCTACAGGGTGAAGGTGGGCGAAGAGACCGTCACCATCGGGGGCTCTGCAAAAGGGTCCGGAATGATCCATCCGAACATGGCAACGATGCTCGGATTCGTCACAACGGATGCTTCCATCTCATCGGCTGCCCTCCAAGCCGCCTTGAAGACCTCCATCGACGGATCGTTCAATCAGATCACCGTAGACGGGGAAACGTCGACGAATGATATGGTGGTCGTGATGGCCAATGGACTGGCCGGGAATGAAGAGCTTCACGACCAGCACCCTGATTGGTCCTCTTTCCAGGAGGCGCTGACCCTTGTGTGTGAAGACCTCGCCAAACAGATCGCACGAGATGGAGAGGGTGCCACGAAGCTGATCGAAGTGACAGTCAAAGGGGCCCATACCGACGGGGAAGCCAATGTTGTAGCCAAAAAGGTCGTCGGTTCCAGCCTGGTGAAGACGGCACTGTTTGGAGGAGACCCAAACTGGGGACGCATCGTAGGAGCCATGGGGCACAGTGACATCAAGATTCAGCCTGAGCTTTGCGATATCTTCATCGGGGAGACGCTCGTATTCACCTCGGGTACTCCCCAGGCTTTCGATGAAGCACTGGTGAGCGGGTATATGAAGAACGAAAAAGTGTGCATCTCCATCATCCTTCAGGAAGGAAGCGGAGAAGGTAAGGCTTGGGGGTGTGACCTGACCTATGACTACGTCAAGATCAATGCAAGCTACCGCACGTAAGGAAACAGTCGTCGTCAAAGTAGGGGGGAGCATCATGTCCCAACTGCCCTCCTCCTTTATCGACAGCATCGCTTCCATGACCGAAGACTATCATGTGGTCATCGTCCACGGAGGTGGACCGGAAATCAACGGAATGCTCGACAAGCTCGGCATCCGCTCCACCTTCATCAACGGTCAGCGGAAGACGACAGATGAAGTGTTCGAGGTGGCGGAACAGGTGCTGAAAGGCAAAGTGAACAGCGACCTGACGCACCGCTTCAATCACGCAGGTGTAAAAGCCGTAGGCGTGTGCGGCTACGACAACTGCACCCTCCTTGCCGAGTTCCTGGATGAAGGAGTCCTCGGACGGGTGGGGAAAGTGGTGAAAGTGAATACTGATCTTCTTGAAGATCTCCTCTCCTCCGGATACGTTCCCGTTGTCACTCCACTGGCCGTCACATCCGGCGGTGTGAAAGTGAACGTCAATGCCGATCTCGGTGCTTCGGCGATTGCAGCGGGTCTCGGGGCAGAACGCCTATTATTAGTCACAGACGTCCCGGGCATCCTGAAGGACGGCGATCTTATACATGAAACCTCTGTAGAGCGCATCCGCTCCCTTGTGGAGGAAGGCACCATTTACGGCGGGATGATCCCGAAGGTCGAAGCGGCTGTCTCCACCCTTGGTTCGGGCATGAAGGAAGTCATGATTGTCGGAGGGAAAGGAAGCCTCTACGAAGAAGGGAAGATTGTCGGGACGAAAATCATACAAGCAGAAGGAGTCAATCGATTATGAGTCATTTATTCCCCACGTATAATCGCTGGGAACTTGAACTGGTTACAGGAAAAGGGACGGTCGTGAAGGACGGGGAAGGACGCTCGTATCTCGACTTCATATCAGGTATTGCCGTATGCAATCTTGGACACTCTCCGGAAGTGGTGAAAGAGGCTGTGAAGGAGCAGCTGGAGAAGGTGTGGCATGTATCCAATCTGTTCCCCATCACCGCCCAGGAAGAGGTCGGCGGCCTTTTGACGGAAAACACGGATCTTGACGCCGTATTTTTCTGCAACAGCGGAGCCGAAGCGAATGAAGCAGCCATCAAGCTTGCCAAGAAGCACACGGGTAGAACGAAGATCCTGACGTTCAAACAATCCTTCCATGGCCGTACTTTCGCCACGATGAGCGCCACCGGTCAAGAGAAGGTGCACAGCGGCTTTGGTCCCCTGGTTCCTTCCTTTGATTATTTACCATACAACGACGAATCGGCCCTTGAAGACATCAACGGGGACGAGATAGCCGCCATCATGGTGGAAATCATTCAGGGCGAGGGAGGCGTGATTCCGGGTACATCCTCTTTTCTGAAGGCAGTCGAGGCGAAGTGCACTGAATGGGGCGCCCTCCTTATCGTCGATGAAGTCCAGACAGGTATCGGACGTACGGGAAGACCATTCGCGTATCAGCATCATGATCTGAACCCTGACATCGTCACGGCTGCAAAGGGACTTGGGAGCGGTTTTCCTGTCGGCGCCATGATCGGGAAGGAGGCCCTCACGGCTTCATTCACACCTGGAACACATGGCTCCACGTTCGGTGGGAATCCCCTTGCCATGGCAGCGGCCAAAGCAACGCTTGAGACAATCTTCGTCCCTTCTTTCTTACAGGAAGTAGAGGATAAGGGAGCTTACTTCATGAAGGAACTTAACGACAAGCTGTCCAATCATAACGTCTCCATCAGGGGGAACGGGCTCATGATTGGGATCGGGCTTGAGTCGGAAGCAGGGGGCATCATCACGGATCTCAGGGAGAACGGACTTCTGACCCTCCCGGCTGGTCCGAAGGTGATCCGCCTCTTACCGCCATTGACCGTCAGCATCGAGGAGATCGATCAAGCGGTGGCAAAAGTGGAAGAAGCACTCGGCAAGGCAACGGCCGTGGTGTAAAGAGGAAGAGCCTGATGACCGGCCGGATAGTCGGTCATCAGGCAGACCACCTTTGATTCTCGTTCTTTTTTTGACTAAAAATGTATAAAAATACTTAATTATTAATATTAATTCATACATCGAGGAGGAAATCCCATGCCGGGTTATCTATGTTTGGAAAATGGCCTCACCTTTCAAGGGGAGGTTCACATGAGCGGGGAGGGTCCCGCATTGGGAGAAATCGTATTCTTCACTGGAATGACGGGCTATCAAGAAGTATTGACAGATCCGTCGTATAAAGATCAGATTGTCGTCTTTACGTATCCCCTGATCGGACAGTACGGGATCAACGATGATGATTCCGAAAGCATGAAGCCCCAGGTGAAGGGTGTGATCATGCTTCAAGCACCTGATGTGTATTCCCATTATCACGCCAACTCTTCTTTGAAGGATTACCTCGTGAAATGGGGAATCCCTCATATGACGGGGGTCGATACCCGTCAGGTTGTCAAATCGATCCGACAGGGAGGCAGTCAGAATGCCTGCATATCCCACACATCCGTCATGCCATCGAAAGAGCATTTGACCGGTCAGATCGGGCGGGTGGCCGCTCAGTCCCTGCAGCGCCAGGGGAGCGGAGTTACCCATATTGCCGTCATCGACTTCGGCGTCAAGAAGTCCATCGTGAACAGTCTGCTCAAATTGGGCTGTTCTGTAACGGTCGTCCCTTTCCATCAGCTCGATCAGCTTGATCAGCTTGAGTACGACGGAATGGTCCTCTCCAACGGACCCGGTGATCCAAAGGAAATGACGGATCTTCTGCCCGTTCTGAAGGAGAAGATCCTTGAGGTGCCGACCCTCGGTATCTGTCTCGGTCACCAGCTTATCGCCCTTGCCCTCGGCGGGAATACAGAGAAGCTTTTGTTTGGTCATCGGGGGGCGAATCATCCTGTGATCGACGGAGAGACGGGGAAAGTGTTCATCACTTCCCAGAATCATAACTATGTTGTCGAGCCGGCGAGCCTTACCGGCACGGAGCTGTATCCGCGCTTCCGGAATGTGAATGACGGCTCCCTTGAGGGGCTTCAGCACAGGACCAAGCCGATCGTGAGCGTCCAGTTCCATCCGGAAGCCCGCCCAGGCCCGGAAGATGCAGCCTGGATATTCGAACAGTTCCATCAATCCATTACAAAGTCAGGGAGAGAGAAAATCTATGCCTAAAGAGCCAACACTAAACAAGATCCTCATCATCGGTTCAGGCCCCATCATCATTGGTCAAGCGGCGGAATTTGATTATTCCGGGACGCAGGGGTGCCTGGCCCTTAAAGAAGAAGGCTATGAAGTCGTCCTTGTAAACCATAACCCTGCAACGATCATGACGGATACCACATATGCGGATAAGGTGTATTGTGAGCCGCTCACGGTCCCGTCTCTTACGAAAATCATCGAGATTGAGAAGCCTGACGGGATCCTTGCAAACCTTGGTGGCCAGACGGCATTGAATTTGGCCGTTCAGCTTCATGAACAAGGCATCCTTGAAGGACAGGGCGTGAAGCTGCTTGGTACATCGGTTCCTTCCATCCAAAAAGGGGAGGACCGCGAAAAATTCCGTGATCTGATGAATGAACTGGCGCATCCCGTTGCGGAAAGTGCCATAGTCGAAGATCTGGAAGGCGCTCTTGCCTTCGCGGAGAGCGTTTCTTATCCGGTCATTGTACGCCCTGCATATACACTGGGGGGACGCGGAGGCGGTATCGCGGCGACCGAGGAAGAGTACCGAAAGCTTGTAGGAACGGGATTGAAGGCAAGCCCGATCCATCAGCTCCTCGTGGAGAAGAGTATTGCGGGCTTCAAGGAAATCGAGTATGAGGTCATGAGAGATTCGAAAGGAAACTGTATATCGGTGTGCAATATGGAGAACTTCGATCCAGTAGGCGTCCATACGGGGGATTCCATCGTGGTGGCCCCGTCGCAGACCTTGACCGATCAGGAATTCCATATGCTGAGGACGGCAGCCCTCGATATCGTCGATGCCCTCGAGGTAATCGGTGGATGCAATATACAGTTTGCTTTAGACCCTTACAGCAGCCAATACTACGTAATCGAAGTGAACCCGCGGGTAAGCAGGTCTTCGGCCCTCGCATCTAAAGCGACGGGGTACCCGATTGCGAAGATTGCCGTGAAGCTTGCCATCGGCTATACGCTCAATGAAATCATCAATCCCCTGACCCAAACGACATTCGCAAGTTTCGAACCGGCCCTCGACTATGTAGTGGTGAAGTTCCCGAGGTGGCCGTTCGATAAATTCCCGGAAGCAAACCGCGTCCTTGGGACGAAGATGAAGGCAACAGGAGAAGTGATGGCCATCGAACGTTCCATGGAGGCAGCCTTCCATAAAGCGGTGCAATCCTTGGATATTTCTTCTCAAGGGCTTGAATTCAATGGAGAGGCGACGGACGGAGAGCTGCTCCAGAGGATCGGCGTGGCGACGGATTTACGTTTCTTTGAACTCCTTGAGCTGATGAGAAGAGGGTATTCCGTGTCACAGCTACATGAGAAGACGGAGATCGATTCCCTTTTCCTTGGTGTACTTCAGCATCTGGTGGAAACCGAAAGCAGCCTGAAGACCGGCAGCCTGGACGAACATCTTTATAAGCAGGCCAAAGAGCAGCGGTTCGAGGATGATAAAATCCTGGCACTATCGGGGAAAAGTCCTGAATGGATTGCCCCGTGGAAGCAAGACCTCAAACCGGTCTTCAAGATGGTGGATACATGTGCCGGTGAATTCGAAGCGGTCACGAACTACGTGTATTCGACCTACTATGGTGTAAATGAAATTGAACCCCTGGAAGGGGACAAAAAGGTGTTGATCATCGGAGCCGGACCGATCAGGATCGGCCAGGGCGTCGAATTTGATTACAGTGCGGTCAAGGCTATACAGCGCCTGAAGGAACACGGATATACAACCATCACAGTCAATAACAATCCGGAAACGGTGAGTACGGACTATGAAACAGCGGACCGCCTATACTTTGAGCCGATCACGAAGGAATCGATCCTGGCCATCATTGCCCACGAGTCCATCGAAGCCGTACTGGTGCAGTTCGGTGGCCAGACCGCATTGAATCTGGCACAGGATCTTGAAGAACATGGAGTGAAGCTTCTCGGCACATCGTTCGATACCATCGATCATCTTGAGGACCGCGAACGTTTCTACGAGCTTCTTGACCGACTGGACATCCCCCATGTGAACGGTGATATCTGCCACAGTCGAAGCGAGGCCATCCAAGTGGCTAAAACCCTCACGTACCCGCTCCTGTGCCGACCTTCTTACGTGATAGGCGGAAAAGGGATGGTCAAGGTGGAGACACCTGGGGAACTGAAAGAACTGTTGGAAGAAGCGGAAACCTCCTACTTCCCGATCCTGATCGATGAGTTCAAAGCAGGTGGAGAAGTGGAGGTAGACCTGGTAGCGGACGGGAAAAAAGCCTATATACCGGGCGTCATGGAGCATATCGAGCGGGCAGGGGTCCATTCCGGCGATAGTATGTCCATCTTCCCTTCAGAATCGGTCCCAGAGCACATCGTGGCCAGGATCGGCGAATATGCCGACAGTCTCATCTCGTCCCTCGGTTATAAAGGGCTCATGAATATCCAGTTCCTTCTCAAGGGTGACGAACTCCTTATGCTCGAGGTGAACCCGAGGGCGAGCCGGACGATCCCGATTGTAAGCAAGATCATCGGCTATCCACTCGTCGATCTGGCAATCGACCTCCTGGCTGATCCATCAGCGGAACTGAGTGCATTCGATGTTCCAGCTCCTCAGGATGTCAATCTCAAAGGAGTGAAATATCCAGTCTTCTCTTCACATGCCCTGCCGGAATTGGATCAGACCCTAGGAGCCAATATGAAGTCCACCGGAGAAGGTCTTTGCATCGGGTGGACAGTGGAGGAAGCCCTGCATAAAGTGTTCGTTACCCTCCATGATGATATGGAGGCAGGTGGGACGATCTTTGTGGATGCCAAGGACAGTGAGCTTGTGAAGCATGGGACCTCGGGAACAGCAGAATTCAATAGCTGGGTGAAGTCCGACGGGGCTGCCCTTTACTATAACGACGAACAGACCGGAGAAGGTAAGGAGAAAAGGATCGAAGCCTTGGAGGCCGGGATCACCGTGATCACAGAGCCCGCTACACTCCTTGCGTTCATCAGGAGTCAAGGGGCAGGCGGGGCACCGATTCATTTGACCGAATACAAAATCAAGCAGGGAGTGAGCGGAATATGAAATCAAGTACAGCCTTAAAAAGTGTGGGGAATGCGTTCAAGGGGCGTGATGTGGTAACCTGGCTGGATTACTCGACGGATGAAATCCTGGAACTGCTGGATCTTGCCCAAAGCCTGAAGAAACAGCCCCATTCCAAGAAGCTGGAAGGGAAGACCCTTGCCATGATCTTTGAAAAATCGTCTACCCGTACAAGGGTTTCGTTCGAAGCAGGCATGCTCCAAATGGGCGGGCACGCCATCTACCTGAATTCGAAAGATATCCAGCTGGGAAGGGGAGAGACCATCGCCGATACGGCAAAGGTGCTATCATCCTATGTAGATGGAATCATGATCAGGACCTTCCATACCGAAACGGTCACGGAGCTTGCAAAGCATGCTTCCGTTCCCGTTATCAATGGGCTGTGTGATACCTATCATCCTTGTCAGGCACTTGCAGATGTCCTGACGATCCTGGAGCTGAAAGGAAGCTTTAAAGGGGTAAAGGCTGTTTTCATCGGGGATGGCAACAATGTCGCCCACTCGTTCATGATCATTGCGGCAAAGCTCGGCATGGACGTCGTCGTCTCCTGTCCGGAAGGGTATGAGCCTGTGAAGGAGATTGAAGAACAGACGTTACAGCTGGCCAAGCTCAATGGCGGGAGCTACACGCTGCATTATGACCCCGTGGAGGCCGTAGCAGGCGCTGACATCGTCTATACGGATGTATGGGCGAGCATGGGGCAGGAAGAGGAGGCGGAAACCCGCATGAAGGCATTTACAACGTATCAAGTGAATGCCGGTCTTATGAGCCATGCAGCAGCCGATGCAAGCTTCCTTCATTGCCTGCCGGCCCATCGTGAGGAAGAGGTCACTGCGGAGGTCATCGACGGGCCGCAATCGGCGGTTTTCCAGCAAGCTGAAAACCGCCTCCACGTCCAGAAGGCCATCCTACAATCCGTCCTATAACGGTGCGGGTTGAAGCGACTTTCAAAAAGTGTAAAAAACGTATTGAAAAACAGTACTTTATCGGATAAAATGAATCGTCGTGATAGGAAAAGGTTCGCTCCCTAAAAGGTAGCGGGCCTTTTCCTTTGAACAAAAAGGAAGCAATCAAGGATTATCAAACATACACATGGGAACATAGAGTGTAGGAGAGCCTATGATTGATTACGTTTGGAGGTGCCTGGTTTTGAGTAAACCGACAATGGATGATTATTTAGAAAATGGAATATATGGGCAGAAGCAGACGAAGCCCGATGAAAGAAGGAAGTTTTTAGGGTCGCTGCGCGAGCGTGTTGTCGTGGCTCTTACGCAGAGTCAGGTAAGGGAGAAGGGTGTCTATAAGGAAGTGCAGGAAGCCCTTAAGGAGAACCCTGATGCCAGGCTCCTTCTGAACGGTTCAATGAGCTATACCTTCCTCTCAAAATACATCAAACTTGCCGATACATTCAACATTTCCTTCTCCATGGTAACGAATATGGAGACCGAGACGGATGTTGGCCTTGTATTGGCCTACAACGAAGCCATCGACAAAGAAGAGATATTTGTACAGGAAAAGTCATTGAAGAAGAAGGAAGACGTCAAAAAGAAGAGCATCTTCTCTTCGATCAAGAAGATGCTCTTCTAGAGTTGTCTGATTCCTTGAAATAGGGAAGCTTGAATATCGCCTTCAGTGCTGGCGGCATGAGGAACAGGATGAATAGGATCCTGAACAGATGATACCCGGTGATGATGGATAGATCGGCTCCGACTGCGTGACCCAGCAGTGCCATCTCTGCCATCCCCCCCGGTGATAGGCTGATGAATGCCGTCATGAAGGAGATATGATGCCAACTGCTGAGCAGGAAGCTGAGCCCTATGGAAAAGGCGAGCAGGCCGATCGATGTGACGACCGACCAAAGGATGAAGGCCGTCAGCTGCCTTGAAGGGGAGATATCCAGCATGAAGCTGAAGTAGATCCCGAGGGAAAGCTGGGCCAGGATGATGAACACCCCAGGCATATCCGGCACTCCTGCCCCTCCGATCATACAGCCTCCGATCACTAGGATCGGGCCAAGGAGAAAGGGAGTAGGAAAGCGGATCTTCTTCGCCAGCAGCCCCGTGATGACAGCTACTGCGAAAAAGAGCAGCAGTCCCCAACGGAACGACGCCGGATCTGTCGGCGGGACCCCAGACGTATTCGCCGCTTCGCCTCCGAGCAAGGGGCTGAACACGAGGAAGGGGACGATACATACGACACTGAGGACCCGGACAACCTGAAGGATCGTCACCACCGTCAGGTTCACATTTTTCATTTCCTCCCCTAGGACCACCATTTGGGACAATCCTCCCGGCACACTACCCGTGATGGTGGAGGCCAGGTTGATGCCCGTCGCCTTGGTGATGATGAAGGCAAGCCCCATGCTGAAAACGATGATGAAGATGGTCATCAACAACATGGTGGGAAGCTGAGTGAAGATCTCCACCACGGTCCGTTTACTGAAAGAGTGACCGATGGAATATCCGACGATGACGAGGGCCAGATTTCTCAGCATGGGCGGCCATTTCAGATCGATCTTCCCCCATTTCTTCGCGATGAACATGGAAACCATGGCCCCGAGCATCCACGATAACGGAACGTGGAGAAGAGTGAATATGCCTCCGCCAATGAAGCCTACGATCAATGATGCAAGTATTCTCATAAAGCAGGATCCTTTCTAGATTAATCCCCCGGTTGAAGGGAAGACAGGAAGCGCTTGGGGTCCAAGTCCGAACCTTCCGCGACGATGGCGGTCATGCCCGTTTCAGTTCCTGATTCATGATCTTCACCTTCGCTCCAATACACAGCCATTCCTGCCTTTACAGGACGCTTTTCCCCATCCTTCACCCGTACCCATCCATTGCCGGACGTGATCATAAGCACTTGGTCGCACATGGCCGGATGCATTCCGAGGACGCTCTTTGCCTCAAGATAAAAATAGCCGATCTGGAATGGTGAATCAGGCTTCAAAAGGGGATGGATCGTCACCCCGCTGCTGTTGAACCGGGTTATGGTTTTACCGGATTCTTTAGTGAACTCATATATTTTCATAGCATACACCTCCTCCACTATTTCGTCCAATCGCCGAGTGAATCCTCTTTTATTCGACAGGATGGAATCGTTGAGGTTTTTTTGTAACCGAGGAAATGCTTGGGGAAACAGCTGTCTAAGCGTTATCAAACCTAGACTTGTAGTTGCTTTCACAAAGTGAACTTTGGTATTATCAATAGTATTGCAAGTGTTCGAAATTACCCGGAGGTGAACAGAATGTCCAGAATTTCCGAAGAGCAGGTGAAGCACGTTGCCCACCTGGCACGACTGGCCATCACAGAAGATGAAGTAAAACGATTCACAGGTCAACTTGACGCCATCATCGGCTTCGCTGAACAGTTGAACGAGCTGGATACATCCAGTGTCGACGCGACAAGCCATGTACTGGATATGAAGAATGTCATGCGCGAGGACAAGCCGGGCACCGGTCTGCCACGCGAAGACGTATTGAAGAATGCACCGGATCACAAAGACGGACAGGTACGCGTACCATCGATCTTGGATTAAGGAGGGATACACATGTCATTATTCGACCATAAATTATCAGAACTGCACGAACTTCTTCATAAGAAGGAAGTTTCGGTAACGGATCTCGTAAGCGAATCCTACAAGCGTATCGGCGATGTAGAAGATAAAGTGAAGGCATTCCTCACATTGGATGAAGAGAATGCCCGGAATAAAGCAAAAGCCCTGGATGAAAAACTCGGCACAGATGAAAGCAAAGGCCTTCTATTCGGTATGCCGATCGGGATCAAGGATAATATCGTCACGAAAGGCCTTCGTACGACATCGGGAAGTAAGATCCTTGAGAACTTCGATCCAATCTATGATGCAACGGTCATGAATAAATTACATACAGCCGAAACCATCACGATCGGGAAACTGAATATGGATGAGTTCGCCATGGGTTCTTCCACTGAAAACTCCGGCTACCAGAAGACAAGCAACCCTTGGAATCTTGACACGGTACCCGGTGGTTCTTCAGGTGGATCCGCTGCGTCTGTTGCTGCAGGCGAAGTGCCATTCTCCCTTGGTTCCGACACAGGTGGATCGATCCGCCAGCCGGCAGCTTTCACAGGTACAGTCGGGTTGAAACCTACTTATGGCCGCGTGTCGCGTTTCGGACTGATCGCGTTTGCTTCATCCCTTGACCAGATCGGACCGATCACAAGGAACGTAGAAGACAATGCGTATCTCCTTCAGGCGATTGCAGGCGTGGATGCCAATGACTCAACCTCTGCAAACGTGGAAGTACCGAACTATGCTGCTGCCCTTACAGGAGATGTGAAAGGCCTTAAGATCGCCGTTCCGAAAGAATACCTCGGAGAAGGCGTTGGGGAAGAAGCGCGTCAGGCTGTCCTTGCTTCCTTGAAGGTCCTAGAAGGACTTGGTGCCACGTGGGAAGAAGTATCCCTTCCACATTCAAAATACGGTGTGGCAACCTACTATCTCCTTGCATCATCTGAAGCATCTGCTAACCTTGCCCGCTTCGACGGCGTGCGCTATGGCTACCGCTCACCGAATGCAGAGAATCTCATAGACCTTTACAAGAAAACCCGTGCTGAAGGTTTCGGGGACGAAGTGAAGAGAAGGATCATGCTCGGAACATTCGCCCTCAGCTCCGGTTACTATGATGCGTATTACAAAAAAGCACAGCAGGCGCGTACGTTGATCAAGAAGGATTTCGAAGATGTATTCGAGAAATTCGACGTCATCCTCGGGCCAACGACACCGACACCTGCATTCAAAATCGGTGAAAAGATCGACGATCCACTCACCATGTATGCCAACGATATCCTGACGATTCCGGTAAACCTTGCAGGAGTGCCAGGGATTTCAGTTCCATGCGGCTTCTCTTCAACAGGTCTTCCGCTCGGTCTTCAGATCATCGGAAAGCATTTCGACGAAAGCACTATTTATCGCGTTGCCCATGCATTCGAACAGGCAACGGACTTCCATAAAAAAAGACCACAACTGTAAGGGGGGAATAGAAGATGAACTTTGAAACGATAATCGGACTTGAAGTCCACGTAGAATTGAAGACGGACAGTAAAATGTTCTCTCCGGCTCCGAACCATTTCGGTGCCGATCCGAATACGAATACGAATGTCATCGACCTTGGCTACCCGGGTGTCCTTCCCGTGGTCAACAAGCGCGCGATCGAATTCGGCATGAAGGCCGCCATGGCCCTCAACTGTGAAATCGCAACTGATACGAAGTTCGACCGAAAGAACTACTTCTATCCTGATAATCCGAAAGCCTACCAGATCTCCCAGTTCGACAAGCCGATCGGTGAAAACGGCTGGATCGAAATCGAAGTAAACGGCGAGAAGAAGCGCATCGGTATTACCCGACTTCACCTTGAAGAAGATGCCGGTAAACTGACTCACTCAGGAGACGGCTATTCACTCGTCGACTACAACCGTCAGGGTACTCCCCTTATCGAGATCGTATCCGAGCCTGATATCCGTACACCGGAAGAGGCCTATGCCTATCTTGAAAAGCTGAAATCCATCATTCAATACACCGGTGTATCCGACTGTAAGATGGAAGAAGGATCCCTCCGCTGCGATGCGAACATCTCCCTCCGTCCGATCGGTCAGGAGAAATTCGGTACAAAAGCAGAGCTTAAGAACCTGAACTCATTCAACTTCGTCAAGAAGGGACTTGAGCATGAGGTTGTTCGCCAGGAGAAAGTTCTTCTTTCAGGCGGCATCATCGAGCAGGAGACGCGCCGATTTGATGAATCGACGGGTAAAACCCTTCTCATGCGTGTCAAGGAAGGATCAGACGACTATCGTTACTTCCCGGAACCGGATCTATTGAACCTTCATATCGATCAAGAGTGGATGGATCGCATCCGCGCTGAGATTCCTGAGCTTCCTGACGCACGTAAAAAGCGCTACGTAGAAGACATGGGACTGCCGGCATACGATGCCATGGTGTTGACGCTCACGAAGGAAATGTCCGACTTCTTCGAAGCGACTGTCGCCAAGGGTGCAGACTCGAAGCAGGCGTCCAACTGGCTCATGGGTGAAGTATCGGCTTACTTGAATGCCCAGCAAAAAGAGCTCAGCGATATCGCTTTGACACCTGAAGGTCTTGCGGGAATGATCAGCTTGATCGAGAAGGGGACAATTTCTTCCAAGATCGCGAAGAAAGTGTTCAAGGAGCTTGTGGAAAACGGTGGAGATCCAGAAGTGATCGTGAAGGAGAAGGGACTTGTCCAAATTTCGGATGAGGGAGCCCTCCTCAAGATCGTGACGGAAACGCTGGATGCGAATCCGCAGTCCATCGAAGACTTCAAGAATGGTAAGGATCGTGCGATTGGATTCCTTGTCGGCCAGATTATGAAGGCGACTAAGGGTCAGGCGAATCCGCCGATGGTCAATAAGCTTCTCTTGCAGGAGATTAAGAAACGCTAAGCGATTCATATGCTAGTAGATAAATCCGAACGACAGGCGATCCTCTTATTGGGGATGGTGGTCGTTCGGATTTTTTATTGTGCTTTTCCTATTCTTAATAAGTAAGTGGTAGAATATGGACCGTTCCTTTTCGCTGCAGGCGCTTGCTTTCCACGGGGAGGAAATCGAGCCTCCTCCTATTCCGCTGGAGTCAAGCGCCTTCCGCTTCGATACACTCTTTGGTTCTGATTGTGGGATTGGAGGGGGGATTGCATCGGATCTTGCGGGTCTTTTTTGAGGATGGAGCTTCCTTTTCCTATTCCTTATGGGTAAGTGATAGAATATGGACCGTTCCTTTTCGCTGCAGGCGCTTGCTTTCCGCGGGGAGGAGATCGAGCCTCCTCGTGCCTGCGGGGTCTCGCTTCTCCTCCTATTCCGCTGGAGTCAAGCGCCTTCCGCTTCAATGCACTCTTTGGTTTTGAATACGGGGATGGAAGGGGGAGGGATCGCATCGTATCAAGCTAGTCGTATAGAGGAAATGGTGCTTTCTGTTCCTATTCTTTATGAGGAAGCAGTTGAATGGGGACCGTTCCTTTCCGCTACAGGAGCTTGCTTTCCGCGGGGAGGAGATCGAGCCTCCTCGTGCCTGCGGGGTCTCCCTTCTCCTCCTATTCCGCTGGAGTCAAGCGCCTTTCGCTTCAATGCACTCTTTGGTTCTGGATATGGGATTGGAAGGGGAGGGATTGCATCATGACATCCTGCTGATCGTATTGAGGATGGTGCTTTCTGTTCCTATCCGTAGTAAGAAAGCAGTCGGAAGGGGTCCGTTTCTTTTCGCTGCAGGCGCTTGCTTTCCGCGGGGAGGCGTCGAGCCTCCTCGTGCCTGGGGGGTCTCGCTTCTCCTTCTATTCCGCTGGAGTCGATCGTATTTCAATTCACTCTTTTGGTTTTGAATTTGGGAGTGGAAGGGGAATGGATTTCATCGAGCTGTTTATGTATAGGTGAAGGTGCCGCCTTCTTGGTTTGAATGTTTAGGATGTGGCAAGTTGGAGAGCCCCTGCATGGTGCGGGGGCTTTTGGGTTGGGTGGATTGTTGTTGCTCCTTGGAAGTTTTCTCAGGGTGTAATGTGAGGGTGGGGGAAGGTGTGGGTTATGAGACGAGTCTGGGGTGAATAGGATAGTGTAGAGTGCAGGTGACGCATCAAGTTATGGAGCTCCGGGTCAGAGCGCGATAAATTCATGCGTCAGCATCACTTGTTGTTTCGTTTGGCCTTTTCGAGGATCTGCTTGGCGAGACGGTAATACGTATCGGCTTCGATCTTGGATTCTGCCCGCTTTAAGTGCATCATATAGTTTTGGAATCGAAGTTTGTCGACAGACGAGACTTTCATCACGATTTTCCTCATTTTCCTGCTCCTTTGATGGACAAAATTGCGTCCAATTGCTTATTCTGAATTTTCTGTAAATAAAATATAATAATAGTAAATGATTCCAGAGGGTGGATAGAATGTCCATAATCGAAGTGATTCTGTTACCAATGTTGATGGGTGGTATTGGAGGCTTGGGGCATATCCTGGTATTCAAGAATGGCCATTTCACTTTCCCACGGAAATTCATCGATGACCAGGGTGAGAAACACTATGTGTTTGGTTCGGTCAAGGACATCATCATCGGGGTATTAGCCGGATTCATATCCGTGCTGCCAGTTGTTGATACAGTCCCGGTCTGGTATATCATCTATATCAGTTTATTATCGGGAATCGGGGGAAGTTCCGTCATCACGCGAAAAATCGAACAAAATCTTGCAGAGACGAAGGCGTCTTATATTCAAGAGCTATCTCATTATCAGCTCGAACTGACCTCTAAGGGAGGATCTTCAAATCATAATGAGGTGAAACCTGTTGACGATGTGGAAGAACAAAAGAATCAAGGTTGAGCTGCCACCCGAGCAGTATGCCAAAGCCCAGCAGTATCTAGAACGGCTGAAGGAGGCAGATAACCTGGTCGAGCTGAACTACTACTACAAAAAAGTGGCACAAATATTAGGGAAGTCTCAAAATGTGTGAGAATCAACCACTGACGATGAGTCAGCTTTTTTTCTGTACAGGAAAGATGTATCGGGGATACTTCTCTTCTTGACCCATTCACCCTCTGGAGTACCGAAAATCGGGGTAGCCACGCGCTATTCTTTTTTTTTCGCCTGGACCGGAATGACAGGTGTCGACAAAAATAAATGTAGTGGATGGACATTGTTATGTCAAGGTGTTTTTACCGTAATTTGGTATGAAGGGTGGGGAAAAGGGTGAGAATATTTTCCTGGACCCCTAGAAAAATAGAGCAGTACTCGAATACTGTCTACATGTGAACAAAAGTGAACCGGACAATAATAAATCTACCCTTATCTCGCATTTTCTTATATTATATGCTTATAGGCATAATGAGACAATTTATTTCTCGCTATGCCGGCTGAAGGAGGAACATGTTATGGACTTGATGCAGTGGTATCAAAAGGCGATGTCATCGGACGCCTATTTAGAATATATGAAGGAAAACAAAGAACGGACGGCTTCGATCCTCGAGAAGTTCTCGATCCCTGAAGAGGACCGGGAGTTGCTGGAGCGGATCGGGGAGCATTCCCTTAAAGTGATCGCCATTACAGAAGATTGGTGCGGAGATGCCATGGTCAATATTCCGATCCTCCTTAAGCTTGCTGAAGCAGCGAATATCGAGGTGAAGATGATTCTGAGGGATGAAAACCTCGAACTCATGGATCAGTACCTAACAAATGGGACGTCACGTTCGATTCCGATTTTCATCTTTATTGATGAAGAAGGAAAGGAACGCATGGTTTGGGGACCGAGGGCTCCTATGGTGAAGAAAGTCGTAGATGATGAGAACGCCAAACTGCCTCCAAGAGATCATGAGGACTTCCCATTAAGGAAAAAAGAGATGATTCAACGACTGGGGAATCTTTACTCAACAGATAGGACCATCTGGCAGGAAGTTTATGATAGCTTGAAAACAAGCCTCGTCCAGAGCATCCTCATGTAACAAAAAAGATGACAAAAGGTATGGGAAAACCGTACCTTTTTGTTTTGGATGCGAATTCATGGGGTAATGGTAATTAGTACCTCATATATTGGTAGTTTTTGCCGGTTCACGAGCACTGACATTCACGGTAAGATGTTTATGAATGAGGAGTTGAAGCATTGTGATCCACCAGAAGACAAATTCAATCGTGATTGAATCACTGAATAAATTTCCCCATAAAATTCACATAAAATTGGGAGACATCCTGAAGGAAAGAGGGTTGACACAGGGAGACCTTCACCGTTTGACGGGGTTGCGCGTGGCAACGATCAATGAATTGGTCAACTTTAAGAAAAAGTCCCTCACTGTCGCTCATCTTGTTTCCATCATGATCGCCCTCAGGATCACGGATCTGCGGGATCTCATCGAGATTGAATTCGATGACGAAGTCAAAGCCTATTTCCAACAAGAGAATCAACGAATGAAGAATGGATTCACCCCCGACTTGAACAAAACCGTTGACCGGAACGTGAAGCAGATGTCGGAAGGGACCAGGAATTAAGCGGCCGGATGGCCGCTTTTTTGCTACCGTGAACCTACTGAAACAATTTCGTAATGGGAATCCAGGGGCAAAATCCTTTATCATGAAGGGAAGGGGTTACTGCCCTGAAGGAAATGATTATGCAGAAAGAGTGATAGGATGGATGCAGTAGCAAGCTATGTGCAATTTTTACATATGAAAATAGAAAAGCCGACGCTCAATTATCTCCAGCGCCTCATCGGCCAGCATCTTCTGAAGATCCCTTATGAGACATTCAGTAAATTTCATTATTTCAATTCAGGCGAGACGTACGTACCGTCCCTGGACACCTTTGTGGACAATCTCCATTCAAGGGGATGGGGAGGGACGTGTTTCACCTTGAACATCAACTTTGGCAGGCTTCTGACGCGTCTCGGGTTTGAATGCCGTTTTGTACGTGTCAATCCCGGCCATCTCGGCCTGATGGTCTCCATCGACGGCAGGAAACTATATGTCGATGTGGGGTATGGATCCCCCATCATGAAGCCGATCGAGCTTGAGTCCAGACAAAAGCATATCCTCCATGGATTCGGTGAAGAAATCATCTTCTCGAAGAAGGATCACGTGGAGTTCGAAATCGACAGGCGCTCCAACGGGAAGACCTTCGTGAAAAAAGTGATCGAATGGGTGCCCCTTGATGAGGAAGAGCTTGTACCGGACATTGAAGCTTCCTATGCCGATACGGACGATAATGTCACAATGAGGAGGATCACGGCGGTCCGCTTCCAGGGCAATCAATGCTACTTCCTCAGGAACCGATCCTTGAAGGTCATGACCTACCGGAATATCCGCGAATATCAAATGAAGGACTTTGAAAAATGGAAGGAAATCATCCAGGAAGTGTATCAATTCGATTCCTTGGCGCTCCGTGATTCCATCCGATTCCTGGAAGACAGGAAGATCGATCTTTTTCCGTGACAATCCTCCACACATTGACAATTCATTAGATTTTTCTTTTGAAAAGAGGTATGATATTGTGCGTCGGGTCAGATGCCCAAATGAATATTTCGGACGTATATGTGTATGATGGTACTAGTGGGAACGGACAGACTAATGGAATTCAAATAAGATTAGGATGATGATGGATGAAACGAGCAAGAATTATATATAATCCTACTTCCGGGAGGGAGCTTTTCAAGAAGCATCTTGCCGAAGTGCTGATCAAGCTGGAACAGGCAGGTTATGAAACCTCTGTCCATGCAACGATCTGTGAAGGGGATGCGACCAAGGCCGCCCAGATCGCCGTTGAGCGACGTTATGATATCGTGGTGGCAGCAGGCGGGGACGGTACGCTCAATGAAGTCGTGAACGGACTTGCCGAACAGGACTACCGGCCTAAGCTTGGGATCGTCCCTATGGGAACGACAAATGATTTTGCCAGGGCCCTCCATATCCCGAGGGATATTAGCTCTGCCATCGATATCATCACGAAGGGCGAGTCCATACCGGTCGATATCGGTCGTATGAATGATCGCTACTTCATTAATATCGCAGGCGGCGGAAGGATCACGGAGCTTACATATGAAGTGCCGAGCAAGCTGAAGACGATGATCGGACAGCTTGCCTATTACTTGAAAGGCATCGAAATGCTCCCTTCCATCAAGCCGACCGATGTATCGATCGAGTATGACGGGAAGCTATTCGAAGGCGAAGCGATGCTGTTTTTGATCGGTCTGACGAATTCAGTCGGCGGGTTCGAAAAGCTTGCCCCTGATGCGTCCATCAATGATGGATTATTCTCTTTGTTGATCCTGAAAAAGACCAATCTGGCAGAATTCATCCGGATTGCTTCCATGGCCCTCCGAGGGGATCATGTCAAGGATCCGCATGTGATTTATACGCAGGCCAATCGTATCAAGATCAAGGCAAAGGAAAAGGTACAGCTGAACGTAGACGGCGAGCTCGGTGGAGTGCTTCCTGCCGAATTCGAGAATCTTTACCGTCATCTCCAGGTGTTTGTCCCATTGGATAAGATCCGCCCGGAAGACAAGGCACTGTGATGAAGAAATAATAAAACCGGATGACCATTGCGATTTCAATTGAAATGCATGGAATCCGGTTTTTTTGTTCGCGATCCGCGTTGCTTCTACTTGAGGACGGCCAGATAAAAGACGACCGGGAAGCCGATCAGAAAGATCCATCCGATCTGCTGCTTGTGGCGAAAAGGGACCTTCCGGACGACCCACGAAAGGATGTGGGCGGCCATGACGTAGAAGAAGACCCAAATAAGCTGGCTGACAACGAAAACGAAAAGGAAGGCGAGTATGGTTTCCGATTTCAATAGGAGTGAAACACCGAATCCGAAGGTCAGGACGAGGAATGTCAGACCTATCAGTATGTATGGGAGCCACCAGCTGCGGGTCTTCAGGGTGAGGAACACCCCGATCAAAACGTTCATGACCAAAATCATATTCACAAGAAATTCTTCATTCATAGTATCTACCTACTTTGTTCCGGCACGATGCTGGTTTCTACCTACCACCTTTCCCCATGATCGACAAAGGTAAACGAGTCAGGAATTGACAGACTTTCCACTGAAAAGCCCGGGGGAAAGGGGGTTCATCGCCCTCATATTCTCGTAAATCCGGCTTCTGGTCAATAGGAATTGTTTCCTGACTAATACCTCGTGTGGTACAGTGGATGAAACAAGCACGACCTATGAGCCATGAAAGGGTGAGGGCCATGTATATCGTTCATTCAACATTCAATGTTCCGCCGGAAAAAGCCGATGAAGTCATCTCCATCTACCAAAAGCGTTCCGGACTGGTGGATCAGGCGGAAGGATTTCAGCGCTTCCTTCTTTTACAAAATGAGAAGAAGTCTGGGGAAATTACAGTACATATGGAGTGGGATACAAAGAAACATTTCATGACGTGGGTCCAGGGGGAAGATTTCAAGAGGATCCATGAGTTAGAGAAGAAATATCCGGATCAGGGGCTTGCAGCCATCGTTCCATCCATTGATAAATTCAAGGTGGTGGCGTACTGATGGGGGACCAGCTCTTGATAGATACCGTCGTGGAAAAGCTATATAAGCGTTATCCGGACCTACAGGATCGCTTCGGTGAAGAAGGACGGAGAAAGTGCCGGGAAGACAATGTGCACCATTTCAACTATCTCCAGTCTGCTGCGGATGTGGAAGAAGAGAGAATCTTCGTCGACTATGCCATTTGGTTGAACAGCGTCCTGGTGAGCAGAGGCATGAAACCAGACCATCTGATCGATAATTTCGTCTGTATCCAGGAAGCGATCGAAGAAGGGGAGGGCGACAGCCGCTTCCCTTCCTATCTGCAGGCAGCCATCCGGTCCATCCGTCAGGGGGAATAGGCTGAAACCCCTTCCTGATTTCGTCCCGGGGACGTGTTTATGGTACAATCATGGAATGAAATCTGAAAAGGAAGATCGACATGAAAAGAATAGCACCCATTACTAAAAATGAATATATCGAAGAAGCACATTTCGAGGATTTGACCCATGACGGCAATGGCGTAACCAAAGTGGAGGGGTTCCCCATTTTCGTTCCGGACGCCCTACCCGGCGAAACCGGTCGTGTCAAGGTCGTGAAGGTCGGTAAAGGCTTCGGCTTCGGGCGACTGGTTGAGAGACACAGTGACAGTCCCTTCAGGCAGGAGCCCCCGTGTCCGATCTACTCGGAATGTGGAGGATGTCAAATCCAGAATATGACGTATGAAGGGCAGCTTCAGGCAAAAGAAAAGAACGTCCGCGATGTGCTCGAGAGGATCGGGAAACTCCGTGATCTCCCTGTCCACCCCGTCCTCGGGATGGAAGAGCCGTGGCGCTACCGGAACAAGGCTCAGGTACCCGTTGGGCTTCAAGACGGCAGACTGGTGGCCGGATTCTACCAAAAGCGAAGCCATGAAATCATCGATATGGATCACTGTATCATCCAGTACGAGAAGAATGATGAAGTGATCCAGAAGGTGAAGGATCTATGCGCAGACCTCGGTATCCAGCCTTATAATGAACAGTCTCATAAGGGTGTCCTCCGCCACATCATGACGAGGACGGCATTCACCACGGGTGAAGTCATGGTGGTCATTGTCACGCGGACCAAAGCCCTTCCCAATAAAGAGGAGCTGATCAAGGGGCTAACCCAGTCAATCAGCGGCCTGAAGTCCATCGTCCATAATGTGAATGGCAAAAGGACGAATGTGATCATGGGAGATGATACCCGGGTACTGTGGGGGGAAGAAGTCATTCACGACAGCATCGGGGATGTGAAGTTCGCCATATCGGCACGGTCGTTCTATCAGGTGAATCCTGAGCAGACGAAGGTCCTTTACGATCAGGCCTTGGCATATGCCGACCTTCAGGGAGAAGAAACGGTCATTGATGCCTACTGCGGAATCGGCACCATTTCACTATTCCTCGCGCAGAAGGCAAAGAAAGTATATGGAGTGGAAATCGTCCCTCAGGCCATCGAGGACGCCCGGAAGAATGCGGCGTTGAACGGTATGGACAATGTAGAATTCGAGGCAGGACCCGCCGAAGTCGTCATTCCAGCCTGGTATGAGAAGGGCATCAAAGCCGATGTCCTTGTCGTGGACCCTCCACGTAAAGGCTGCGATGAAGCACTCTTGAACACCATTCTTTCCATGAAGCCGAAGAAGGTGGTCTACGTGTCCTGCAACCCCGCCACCCTGGCAAGGGATCTGAAGATCCTTGAAGCAGGTGGCTACCGGACGAAAGAGGTGCAGCCTGTGGATATGTTCCCGCAAACGATGCACTGCGAAGCCGTCGCACGTATTGAATGGGAAGGGGACCCCCATGTATCTGACGATTGAAGAAACAGCAGAGTATCTTTCCCTCCCAGTCGCCTATATCGAAAGCCTCATCCTTGAACGGAAGGTACGGGCTGTACATGATGGAGAGCGGTACTTGATCAATAAAGAGCAATTCACCCACCATCTTGAACAGATGGAGAAGATGAAGCGTCAGCTTGCCGAGTATTGGAATGAGCCGATACCGGAAGACCCTGATGTGAAAGACGAGGACTGACAGGTCCTAAGATAGGAGCAGTGAACATGAACGGACAACAGCGTGTGAATATCAAACCGGGTATCGAAGTGGATATCGTCTTGAAGAAAGATCAGCGCTCCGGTGCGTTGACCAGGGGGATCGTCAAAGATATCTTGACCAACTCGCCTCAGCATCCGCACGGCATCAAGGTCCGCCTGCAAGACGGACAAGTGGGCCGCGTGAAACAGATCATAACGGAATAAACAAAAGCGTCCTTCGTTTTGAAGGGCGCTTTTGCTGTCTTCACACGTATTTCAGGGAAATTCCCTGTCTGAGTTCTCTTAGCTGCCTTTCACGCTGGAGATACAGCCTCTGGGCTTCCTCGTGGGTGATGGGGGCAAATCTTAATTCATCGCCGGGCTTCGCCTGGGCGACCCGCGGCAAATCGATGGAAGCGACCTCGGCGATCCTTGGGTATCCCCCCGTGGTCTGCCGATCGGCAAGGAGGACGATCGGCTGGCCGTCAGGAGGTACTTGGATGGTCCCGGTTGTGACGGCTTCAGAAATCATATCCCGGTGAGTTTCGGTCTGAATGGCGGGTCCCGATAAGCGGCAGCCCATCCGGTCCGACCGGGGAGACACTGTGTAGGATTGATTGAAAAGTGCCTCCCGGCTTTCCTCTTGGAATTGGCCATGTTCATTTCCCGGCATGATGCGGATCGTCCGCGAACGAGAGTGGTCGATGAGCTGATGGGGGATAGACCAATCCGTCGTTGGGTTCCTGGTGAGCGCGTTCCCCATTTTTATGGAAAGACTTGATGGAGTCCCGACGGTCAGTCTGTCCCCTTTCTGCAAGGCCCTGCCCCTATAGCCCCCGATCCCTGCCCGTAGGTAGGTACTCTTGCTGCCCATCACCTCGGGTACTTCAATCCCTCCTGCAACGGCCAGATAGGCACGGCAGCCTTCTTTCAGGATGCCGAACCCTAGGATGTCTCCCTCCTCTATTTTAAGCGGCTTCCAGAGCGGCTGTTGGACCCCGTTGATGGTCGGGGAGAGATCGGCACCGCAAATGGAGAGGAGGGTCTGCCCGTGGAAACGCAGGTGAGGTCCTGTAAGGGTGATTTCGATCAACGCTGAATCGATGTCGTTACCCGCCAATAAATTTGCCACTTTATGGGCCAAGGGATCAATGCTGCCGCTTACTGAAACGCCAAATTGCTGAAACCCTTCTCTCCCTATATCCTGTATGGTCGTCAGTAATCCGGGTTTTAAGACTTCAATCATCGGTTGGCCTCCATTTCTTTGTATTCTGCAGCGGTTATGGGTTTGAATCGAAGGCGGTCGCCTGCCTGTAACAAGCCGGGCGGACAAGCCTCAGTGTCGAACAGAGCGACGGGCGTCCGCCCGATCAGCTGCCAGCCGCCGGGGCTTTCCAGGGGATAGATGCCTGTCTGGCTTCCGGCGATGCCGACGGAGCCACGCGGAACCTTGAGGCGCGGTTCCTTTCTTCGCGGAGTCGCGATTTCTTCAGGCATGCCGCCGAGATATGGAAACCCGGGGGAAAAACCAATCATATGAATCAGGTAAGGAGAGGCGGAGTGCAACTCTATCACCTTTTCGGGAGTCAGGGCATTCCACTCTGCCACAGACTCCAAATCAGGCCCGAAGTCGCCCCCATAGCATACCGGTATCTCGATTGTCCTCGGCTCCTTATCGGTTTCAAGAGGTGTGGAAGAAAGGATCATATGTATTCTATTCATTGCTGTTTCGTAAGGGAGCCGGCCCGGATCGTCCAGATTCGTAGGGTCGTAGTGGAGTGTGACCGTGGTGAAGGCGGGTACGATATCAGTAATCCAGGAGAGATCTGCCCGTTCGATAGCAGAGCAGATGCTCCTGACCTTCACATGGGTAGCGTGATCGATTGAGGGACCGGCCTCGATGACGAGGGCATGATCTCCCAAGGGACGTAAGGAATAATCCACATGTCATCCTCCTTTCTGTTTGAAAGTTTAAACTTATCTGACTCTCATTATAGTAGATTGGCCATTCATTTCAACGAAGAACGCCCGCGGGTTCCTTAGAAATGTGAATAATCCGAACTTTCCTTATAAAAGCGCCATCTTCATGCGACTTTGTGTTATTATTTAGTAATTCGAAATACTCGTATCGCAAGGGACGGCAATCTTTACCTATTTGGGTAAGGGGATATGCAGTAGTTTCTTTTACGGCAAAGGCCAGCCGCCCGGCGTAACGAAATCAGAATCAAGGTTGTTAGAAGAGAGGAGGGTTTCTATGATCACTGCGAAAGATCCCCTATGGACACGATCTTTTGTGATGCTGATGGTAGGGAACCTGTTTGTATTCATGTCATTCCAGATGCTCATCCCGACGCTTCCGCCCTATATCAAATCAATCGGGGCCTCGGGTTTTGAAATCGGACTGGTCACAACATTATTTTCCCTAGGTGCGGTTCTCAGCCGGCCGTTCATCGGTTTCATGCTTGAGTATAAAGAAAGGAAGCCCCTTGTCTTGGGGGGAGCGGCCATGCTCCTTGCCATCACAATCATCTATCCCCTGTCGAGTGTCGTCCTGATCTTCCTGTTGTTCAGGTTCGTTCACGGTCTGGTGTGGGGATGGTCGACGACGGTCAACGGCACGGCGGCCGTGGATGTGGTCCCGAAATCAAGGCTTGGTGAGGGGATGGGCTATTACGGACTGTCGATCACGATAGGCATGATCATCGCCCCGAGTCTTGGAATCTATCTTTACCAGGTTACGACCTTCACGAATCTGATCATCACCTCCGGCATACTGGGGCTCATTGCGGTTCTCCTGCTTGCGATTGTGCGCTATCAGACCCCGAAGGTCGTCAAGGAGACGAAAAAAGAGAACTTGACCTTTTCATACCGGGATTCCCTTATTGAGAAGTCGAGCTGGTTCCCGGCCTTCATTACGATTGTCATCACCTTCGGCTACGGCACGATCGTAACATTCATCGTGATATTCGGAGACGAACGGGGCATCGATCATATCTTCCTGTTCTACCTCTTCAATGCCATCCTGGCGTCGCTCTCTAGGCCGATTGCGGGGAAATGGTTTGATCAGAGGGGGCCGAAGGGGCTTGTTCTGTTCTGCATCGCCGTGACGTTCATCGGAATGTGGGTGCTCTCCTATGCCCATTCGGATGTCATGATCTCCATTGCAGGCGTTTTATTCGGAATCGGTTTCGGCTCCTTGATTCCGACGCTTCAATCCTGGACCCTTTCGTTGACGCCGGAGCACAGGCGAGGTGTCGCAAATGGAATGTTCTTCTCATCCATCGATCTTGGAATCGGGCTGAGTGGGCTGGTATTCGGTGTATTGGCACAGTATATCGAGATCGGGATCTTGTTCCAGATCTCAAGCATTTTCCTGTTGGCTGCCTTTTTTATCGCGATTTTCCACGGGAGGAAGAAGAAATTGGTGCATCAGGCGGCCTCGTAGTTTACGGGTAGCGCGACAGTGGTATGATGATAGGACTATCCCTTTTCGATGCGGCGATGCCGCCATTGGAAGTGGATAGTCCTTTGTTCTGTAATGAATGAAGGTCTATGCGACCATGGTACAAAGGACCATTCGCAAAATGAAAAGGAAATGACATTTTATCACGGTGAAATTCTGTTAGAATGATAGAAATAGATCAGTCTGCGGATGTTGGTTCCGCATTTAACGGAGGATATTATGACAGAAGAAAAACTGCTAATGGAAAAAACATTCCATGAAACATTCACAGGGGACATCGGAAGGAATCTTCATCCCATCGAGGTCCTGGGTGCTGCCTTCGTCGAAGAACAGAAGAATGAGCCTTATGACCTGACCGATATCCGTTTTGCACAAGGGGAAGTCTACTTCCACTGCAAGGATTATGAAGCGGCCATCTTTAAGTGGGAAAACGTACAGAACGAGCGTGAGCCTTGGGCAAAGAAGAATATTGCCGATGCTTATTATGAGCTCGGGATGCTTTCTTCCGCCGAAGATGTATATACGGCCATCCAAACCGAAGGAGTCGTACTGACGATGGAGGTATCCCTGCAATTATTCTCCCTTTATATTGAACGGGAGAAGATTCAGGAAGCATACCGTGTCATCGAGAAGGCACTCGGCATCGATCCGGACTATCCAAATGTCTCCTCGATCGCCCGTGCATTCTACGAGGGCCAGCAGGATTGGAATAATGCCATCGAGCTTGCAGTGAGGGAAGCGCTCCGCACGAAGGACGGCAAATGGTTTTCCGTTCTAGAGGAATACGCGGTCAAAGGGTATACCACATCGTTTGCCCCTGCGTACTTCCACGACCTCCTCATCGCTTCCTATGAGAGCGATTCAAGGCAGTTCCGGGGACTTGTCGCAGCGTTCTGGAACAGCTACAAGGTGGAACCTGCACTGCATATCGAGTGGATGCAGACGATCAATACCATTTTTGAATACGTGCAGATCGAGAACCATGAATCGTGGGATGATATCCTTTCCCTTTATAAGGAATCCTTCAACGGCTTCATGGAGAGCGGTCATCTGATCCATGATCTGCAGCCCTTCATGCCCGGTCTTGTGACAAACTGGCTCAAAGTGAGCCGTGCGGGATCGTCCTTGCTTGCGGCTTCTGCCGTGCTTGCATGGAACGATGTGTTCTCATATTCCCTTGAGCCTGGGGTTGCGGAAGAAGCCGAGGCGCTGCTCATCGAGTCGGCAGAAGATGCCCGCTTCGAGGATGTCCTCCTCTTCCTTAACCGGATCATGGCTTGGTCCGAATCGAATCGTGTACCTGTAGGCTATAAGACAAAATGGATCTCCGAGCAGCTGATGGATTATAGCAGGAACCATATCGTCGTCGCAGGAAGTGTTTCAAGCGGGAAGTCTTCCTTCGTGCAGTCTGTCCTCGGTGAGAGTATCGGGGAATCAGAAGGCTCGACGGTGGTCTACACCTATCATGATCAGCCTGTCGAAGTAAGTGAAATCCATGGAGAAGGCGTTCGCCGCGTGGAGAGCATCGCTGATTTTGAAGAGGTGATGCACAGGGAAGCGTTTGTTGAGTACAAGATCCCTTCAGACTTCCTGAAGAAAAACAGTGCCGTCCTTATTGATGTCCAGGCCGGACAAAGGCATCAGGATGATCTTGCTTCGTTCTATCCTGTGGCAGACGGTCTGCTGTATGTACTGAATGCCGAGGCGCCGTTCAATGCAGAGGATCGTCAAGTGCTGCGCAGGCTGCAGGAAATCGATCAGCCCGTCAAGATCAACTTCCTGTTGAATAAAATGGATAAGGTGGGAGTACATCCGGATGATGTGATCGAATCCGTGGAACGGAAGGCGAAGGAGTGGTTCCCAGAAGCGGAAGTGCTGCCGTATTCGTCCCTTGAGGCCGTTTCCATCCAGCGTACAGGTGTAGAAGCATTCATGACCCGCCATTATGATATGAGTCCTGCGTATATCAAAGCAGAGAGAGGGACGAAGCTCTTCTACCTCGTGCGTAAAACCTTGAAGGATCTGTATTCGATCCGTAAGAATAAAGAAATCGCCTTGAAAGAAAGTATTGCGAAAAATGAAGACATCCTGTCACGACTGAGTGGATTCCACAATCATCTCGGTGATATGCAGGGAGAGAAGATCGCCCTGATCAAAGATTCCTTCCACGAGCGCAAAGAAGCGGTCAAAAAGGAAATCAGGACGGAAATCCCGAATATCCTGCATAAATGCTCCGAGCTGATCAACGAGGAAAGTGACTATAAGAATATCCATACCGAGCTCAATGAAGCGATGAATACAAGGATACAGGAATATCTCCAGAACGACCTCATGCCGAGATACCTCGATTCCCTTCAGGAATGGCTGGCAGCTTCGAAGCATGAACTGCAGGAAAGCCAGGAGTATCTCTACGAAATGAGTTCGACCTTCAATGGTCTGTTCGGGGAAGAGCGCGTCGTCCTTCAATGTGATGATCAGGTGCTCGACGACTGGAGACGGGATGTAAGCCGCATGGGGACGAGGGCACAGATCGATAAGGAGAATATCCTCCTCCGCTTCAAGCCTGCCCAGTTCCTGTTGAAGAGTGCCGGGAAGCTCTTGGGCGTGCTGCCTCAGAACAAGACGCTGCTATATAATCAGTACAAACGATACCTGGAGAATGAGGACTACGGGGATATTACAGAATCCGTAGTGACGAAATTCTTCCTACAGTTCGATCTATTCGAGAAATCGTTGGAACAGGATATCCGCTCCTTCTATGCACAACCTTTCCACCAGCTCTCTTTGACCATCAAAGGGACAGAAGGGGAAATCATGGAGGACAAGGAACTTCTGAGTGAAATAAAGGCGGATCCCGAAAGATATTTCGACCCGATCACATTATTCGAAGTGAAACTTCTGCAATATGAATATATGATGAAGGCAAGCTATCAGCCTTCTCAAAAGTATTCTCGATAAAAAAGTGTGACGAACGTGTTTTAGTCATAGTAAAACCCGAATTTATTTGCCGGCGATAAGGCAAATGAATTCGGGTTTTTAAGTTATGTAAGAACATGACATTTCACTGTCTCCAGCGGTTGATTGGAGTGCAAGACGTAGACTCCTGCGGGAAGAGTAGCTGATGTGAGACCCCGCAGGCTTGCCGAGGAGGCTCACGGGCTACCCGCGGAAAGCGAAGTCTTGCACGGAAATCATGAGCGGTATTAAAAACCTACACTGCTATTGTTCGTCATTGTATGATCACTTTTGTCCTACCCTCTTTTTTATGTGGCAAAGATGGACGTCATGATCCGTTTCAGTGAATTCTCCGTGCGCACTTCCGAGAAGTCCAGTCCAAGATGGATCGCTGTCTGGGCCACTTCGGGGCGGATCCCGGTCATGATCGATTTCACGCCGAGAAGGTTGAGGGCATCCACCAGATGGAACAGTTGCTGTGCGACCATCGTGTCGATGAGAAGGACACCGGAAAGATCGATGATCAGGGTGGAGAGCTGAGATTGTGAGCTCTGCTGAAGCGTTCCTTCCAGTATGCTCCTTGCCCTGGCTGTATCGATATCGCCAATGAGGGGAAGGAGGCCGATTTCATCTGTCAAGGAGATGACGGGCGAGCTCAATTCATTGATGAGATCAGACTGGGCTTGAAGCCTGTCCATGATATAGGTCAAATAATGGGAAGTGAAGCGTTCAAGTACGTAGTCTAGTGAGCTGTTCAGTTGTTCTTCCCAATGGAAGACTTCAGCAACACCGATTTCAAGACCGGACTCGTTGACGAATTTTTTGACGAAGTTCCAATAGACTCTCCTGAAGACGGCTGAATTCCTTACCACTTCATCAAGGGTGGTGGTAGAGCGGCTGCGATCGGCAGCCGTTTTCTTCGTCCACTCATCAATCGCTTCCTTCATCTCTTCTTCTGGGCGGATCAGGCATTTGGCCAAGAGCCTGGCGTAAGTCGCATTCTGCTCTTTAACCCGCTCCTGTACATCCTGGGGTGCCTCGGCGGAATAATGGGAGCCGTACTTCACGCGTTGGCGGGCGGCCCATTCCTCAGTGAAGTGATAGGCATTTTCGTTCAGATACTCATATAGTGCTAGTGAATGTGTCGTCATAAGGCTCTCCTTCGCAAATCTTCTCTACTCATTGTCTATCGAATGTTAGTCTTTGTCAATGAATGGTGCAGGAGGAAAAGAAATGGAGATGGATATATGTTACCATTGGAAGATACTGTTTAAGTAAAGGAGTATAGCATGGAAACGAATCAACCAATCCTCTCATTGCATCAACTGAAGAAAGCCTACAATGGAAAAGAAGTATTAAAAGGTGTAGACCTTGATGTGTTCCCCGGACAGATCATCGGCTACATTGGTCCGAATGGGGCCGGTAAGAGTACAACAGTTAAAATCATCCTCGGACTTGAAGAATATGATGCCGGCTCAGTGAGGCTGTTCGGAGAAGAAATCACCTCTGCGTCGGTTGAATACAAAAAAAGGATAGGGTATGTGCCTGAACTTGCAGACCTGTACGATAATCTCACGGCACAGGAATACTTGACCTTCAGTGGAGAGCTGTATGGGATGGCCCCGGTCGAAGCGGATGAAAAAGCGGAAAAGCTGATGAGCCTCTTCGGGTTGTCCGAGGTGTATCATTCCAGGATTGCATCCTACTCAAAGGGCATGAAACAGAAGACCCTCATTATTGCGAGTCTCCTTCATGATCCGGATATCCTGTTCCTGGATGAGCCGATCAATGGTCTCGACGCCAATTCCGTGATGATCTTCAAAGAACTGCTGGCGCAGCTTGCTGCGGAGGGCAAGACGATTTTTTATTCCTCCCACATCATGGATGTTGTCGAGAAGATCAGCAGTCGCATCATCCTGCTTCATCAAGGGACGGTCGCAGCGAATGGAAGTTTTGAAGAGTTGAAGAATCAGAATCTCGAAGGTTCCCTCGAGGAAATATTCAATCAGCTGACTGGCTTCACCGAGCATAAGGAAACGGCGTCTGAGATCGTTTCGGTCGTAAGGGGAGTGTAGTGATGAGGACATTTCCGACCCTGAAGGTCCTTGATGCATTCAAGGGTTTGTTCGCAATATTCGGCTTTGATTATCCTGTCATCCATAAGATCCTCCAGATGAAGTGGACCATGGACGGCAGGAGGGTGCCCACCATCTTCCAGCAGGGAAAGGTGAAAAATGAAAAGGACGGGAATCGGTTCATCAAATCCCTCTGGGTGTATGCCTTATATGGATTGATCCTGCTTCCGATCCTGTTCTTTGGGGATATGTATCTGTTTCAAATGACGCTGATATTCTCCGTCATCTTCTTCATGACAAGCACATCGATGATCTCTGATTTTTCGGTCGTGATCCTCGATGTGCGCGATTCCACGATCCTTTTCACCAAACCGGTCCAGCGGAAGGATATCTCGATGGCGAAGGCTTTACATGTATTCTTTTACCTGTTCTTCCTGACCGGAGCACTGACGGTCATTCCGCTTGCGGCTTCGTTCTTCTTGAATGGGTTTATCTTTTTCCTTTTGTTCCTGGTTGGTATCGTGCTTCTCGATCTTCTCATCCTGGCCATGACGGCTCTGATGTATTATTATGTTCTGAAGTTTTTTGATGGTGAGAAGCTGAAGGATATGATCAATTATGTCCAGATCGGTCTCTCTGTCGGGATTGCGATAGCCTATCAGCTGGCGGCAAGGGCATTTGATCTCGTGGATGTGAATGTTTCTTTTTCACCGGAGTGGTGGACGGTGCTGATTCCGCCCCTTTGGTTCGGTGCACCGTTTGAATACGTCCTCAACGGGAATCATTCCGCAGTGGTACTGATCATGACCATTCTCTTCGTGCTGGTTCCCCTGGCCGCACTGGTCATCTACATCAAGGCACTTCCCCAGTTCGAGCGCAATCTTCATAAGCTCTCGGCCCAAGCTGGAGGAAGGAAGAGGAGGGTGAAAAGTGATCGTTTCCTTAAGTTGCTTTGCCGGAATCAGGAGGAACGTGCGTTTTACCGATTTGCCCAAAAAATGATGAGGACGGAGAGGGATTTCAAGCTCAAAGTCTATCCTTCATTGGGCTTCGCCCTGATCCTCCCGTTTCTCTTTATTTTCACAAGGCCAGACCTTTCCATCTCGGATCTTCCTGGAAGTAAATCATATCTGGCTGTCTATGCCAGTCTCATCGTTGCCCCGTCCGTCGTGATGATGCTGAATTATTCCGGAAGGCATAAAGGGTCCTGGATCTACAGGGTAGCTCCTGTGACACGGGTGGACTCGGTCTACAGAGGGACATTGAAAGCATTCCTTGTGAAGCTGTTTCTTCCGGTATACATGATTCTGACCCTTGCATGCATCTTCCTCTATGGGCCTGTAATCATACCGGATCTTTTCGTCATCTTCATGGTTGTGTGTATCACGACGGTCCTATGCAGCCTGTGGATGAATCGGGTTCTTCCTTTTTCAGAAAGTTTCGAGGGGATGGCCCAGAGCGAAACCCTTAAAATCATCCCCTTCTTCTTCGTGGGGGGAGCACTGGCGGGTCTGCATTACCTGGTACTCAAGATACCTTTTGGGATCTATGGGTATGCGGTGATTGTCACTGCGGTCAATCTTGTTTGTTGGAAATGGCTGATCAACGGTCGAAATGAGCCGGAACGTCTTTAGGCGTTTCCGGCTTTTTGCCATGCGCGGAAATTCATTCGTATAACACCATTTGCAGCTATAGGCATATACATAGGGAAGAATGGGTAACGTCGAAAAGGGAATGATGATAGAGGACGAAAGGGGAGAGCTTCATGTTCCTTGATTGGTTAGGCGGACTTAATCCTGCTCTACAGGCGCTTTTCGGAGGAACGGTGACTTGGGGACTTACAGCATTGGGGGCCTCTGCGGTCTTCTTTTTCAGAAAGATTGAGAAACATACATTGAATATGATGCTTGGCTTTGCTGCGGGGGTCATGATTGCAGCGTCCTTCTGGTCCCTTCTTGCTCCTTCCATCGAGTTCAGCGAGCAGAACGGGCAGATTCCGTGGCTTGCACCGGCAGTCGGTTTCCTTCTTGGAGGACTTTTCATCCGACTCCTGGATTTTGTCGTCCCCCATCTGCATCTCGGGAATGCATCGGAAAAGGCGGAGGGACCACCGACGAAGTTCAAGAAATCCACGCTCTTATTCCTTGCCATCACGCTTCATAATATTCCGGAAGGCCTTGCCATCGGGGTGGCATTCGGGGCTGCGGCACTCGGCCTTGGCGATGCGACCCTGATCGGGGCCATCGGTCTTGCCATCGGAATCGGGATTCAGAATATGCCGGAAGGGGCAGCATTATCCATTCCTCTCAGAGGAGAAGGGATGTCCCGAAGGCGGGCTTTCAACTACGGTCAGATGTCTGCCATCGTAGAGCCCATTGCGGCAGTCATCGGAGCGGCAGCCGTGCTGATGATCCAGCCGCTCCTTCCGTATGCCTTGGCATTCGCGGCAGGGGCCATGATATTCGTCGTTGTCGAGGAGTTGATACCGGAATCCCAATCTTCAGGAAGCACAGATCTCGCCACCCTGGGTCTGATGGCAGGGTTCGTGGTCATGATGATCCTGGACGTATCATTGGGTTGAGAGAGAGTACCCTGAAATTTCAGGGTGCTTTTTACATGCTTGTCATGGTCGCTTTACCACGAATGGTGTCGGACTATCTGAAAAAAGAGTCAAAAGACCTATTATCGGTGAATCTTTTTGTCATATCATTCAGATTCTTTTATACTATACTATAAAGGGATTCATTTAGTATGAAAGAACTGGTTGGAGGGGATGGAATGAAGCTGATCGCCGAGTCGAAGAAGACACTGAGCATTCTTTTGGTTGCAATCCTTTTCGTGACAGCAAACCAGATTCCTGGAGTACAGCACGTCACGGCGCGCATCGCGACCAACGTGTATATCAACTTTAAGTATGAGCATTTGAAATTATCCTATGATTCAGTCGAATATTCCCCGCAGCTCGGCGACTACTCCGTAGCGTATAAAGACGGGGAGGGGAAGCGGTATGGCTTCATGGTCACTCCGAAAGCCATGCCGATCTTCATCCGCCATGATCCGTTGGAGCCTGCACCAGAATGATTTTGCCCTTTTCCCGCTCTTCCGTTATAATGGACAGGTAATCAATTTCATAAACGTAACCACAAGGGGAGCCTTTTTGCTGAGAGTGAACGGTTGATCCGTTCTGACCCTTTGAACCTGTTAGTTAGCACTAGCGTAGGGATGTGGAAGGTAGTTTTCTGCCTTGTTGTACATACATTCTCCCTAATGGTTTCGTTCATAGAAAAGGGGGATTTTTTTTATGAAGAATATGAAGCTCATCGTCTTGATCGAAGTGGCGATCATGGCGGCCCTGGCCGTCGTGGTCGATCTGATTCCATCCATCAAGCTCACACCGTCGATTTCTTTCAATGTGGCCATGGTGCCGATCTTCCTGTTGGCATTCAGAAGGGGCTTCAAGGCTGCCACCCTGGCCGGGTTCATCTGGGGATTGTTACAGGTCGCCCTCGGGGAAGCCTGGGTCGTTCATCCGGTACAGGTCTTCCTTGAGTATTTCGTGGCTTTCGCCTTTATCGGTGGGGCTGGACTATTCAGCAGCCGGATCCAGAGCGCTGTGCGCGATGGGAGGAAGAAGGGGCTGCTGAGTTGGATGCTTCTCGCTATTTTGGTCGGAAGCGTGGCCCGTTATTTCTGGCATTTCATTGCGGGTGTGTTCTTCTTCGGATATTTGGCGCCGGATAACCTGTCGCCGATTCTGTTTTCATTTGCTGCCAACGGAGCTTCGATGCTCGGTTCGGCGATACTTTGCGCCATTGTTTTATGCGCGCTGGTGGCTACAGCACCCCGACTTGTCAAAGTCGAGGATGGACGTTCCGTCAATCGTAAAGCTGCGTGAGTGTGAAGATCGGCCGAGGCCGGTCTTTTTCTATTGTGCTGGCGGGGGTTTCGCTTGGGGAGAGCAGGGGTAAATGAACAGGAATAGGACTATGGAAGGAGGGGTGATCATGACGGAATATATGCTGGAGGCTGCCCAGGATTGGGGGGTGTGGGGGATTCTCCTCTCCCTCTTCATCGAAGGGAGTGCCTTCCCATTTGTAGGTACGTTATTCATCGTGACCGTCGGGTTCTTGTTGGAACTATCGTGGCTTGAGCTCTTTTTCGTCTCTTTTGCAGGAAGTGCCCTCTACGTCTTAGGGAGCTATATCCCTTACTTCCTTAGTTATAAGCTCGGTGAAAGGGTGGAGGCACGCCTCAGCCCTGAACGCAGGCAAAAGCTTCGGTCTGCACAGGATCAGTTCACGAAGTATGGCATTTGGAGCGTGGCGATCGCGAGTCCTCTGCATCTGGGGAATGTCGTCCCATTTGTTGCAGGGATGTCCAAGATGGATGTGAAACTCTATTCCTTCCTCACCATGCTAGGGATCACGCCCTCCACCTTCCTCCTTCTCAGTTTCGGGAAATTTTACGGAGGAGATCCTGAAACCGTCATGCGTACAATCGATCATTATCAAAACCTCGTGGTCGGCGCTATCATCGCTGCCACGGTCGTATATGTCCTCTATAAATGGAAGTGGAAGCCCCTCAGGAAAAAAAGTTCCGTCACAGACGGCGGACCCTCTTCGATAAAGAACGATGATGAGTCCTCATTGCGAACATAATTCCTTTCCTTTAAACTAAACCTATTCTTAAATCAATCGTGTGGAGAGATTCTATGGAAGCAAAAATGATGCGAAGATACGATATCATGGAGGTATGCCTCCTTGCAGGGAAAATCATGCTGCAAAGCGGCGCTGAAACGTACAGGGTGGAAGATACCATGATGCGGATCGCAGCCTCCTACGGGATCAAGGAATCCCACAGTTATGTGACGCCCACGGGTATCATCTTTTCAATTGAAACAGAAGAACCGACCAAGACGAAATTGATCAGGATCAACGAGCGCTCCACGGACCTTGAGAAAGTGACGCTCGTCAATAGCCTCTCCAGGCAGATCAGCAAAGGGCATCTGTCTGTGGAAGAGGCCTTTCATGCGCTTGAGAAGCTGGATGAATCGGATCTTTCCTATCCGTTCAAGCTTCAGCTCCTGGCAGCCACCATTGCGAGCGGCTGTTTCCTGATCATGTTCCTTGGATCCTGGAATGACTTTATCCCGGCAGCCATTACGGGCGGTGTCGGTTACATCTGCCTGATCTATTTCCAACGGGTCGTACCGATCAAGTTCTTCTCCGAGTTCTTGGCTAGTCTGATCATCGGCATGCTTGCCTTTGGATTCGTCCAGTCAGGTATCGGGCATCAGCTGGATAAAATCGTCATCGGCTCCGTCATGCCCTTGGTACCGGGGCTGTTGATCACCAACGCCGTCAGGGATTTGATGGCAGGTCATCTTGTATCCGGCCTGAGCAAAGGGGCAGAAGCGTTTCTGACGGCGTTCGCCATCGGTGGCGGGGTTGCGGTTGTCTTCACATTGTTGTAACGGAAGGGGAATGAAGAGTGATGTTTGTTGTTGAACATATGGTGACGAGCTTCATTTCGGCTGCCGCTTTCGGAATCATCTTCAATGCTCCGAAGCAATCGCTGTTCAAATGCGGCATCGTCGGGATGCTCGGATGGATGATCTATATCGTCCTGTTCACCTTTGAAATCGATACCGTCATTGCCACGCTTGCGGCTTCGTTCGTCGTGGCGGTGGTATCGCAGATATTTGCCAAGATGTACAAAACCCCGGTGATCATCTTCAGTGTTGCCGGGATCATCCCCCTTGTTCCGGGGGGCATCGCTTATGATGCCATGAGGAACTTTGTCCAGAATGATTACAATATGGCCATGAACCTCGCAGCTAAAGCATTCATGATCTCAGGGTCGATTGCAATCGGTCTCGTCTTCTCCGAGGTCATCAATCAGGTGATCCGAAACGCAAAGCTCAGTTCCTCTGCGCGCAGGATGAGATGAAACATTATAGAGAAGAAGAGGGTGCCGGTCGCGGCACCCTCTTTTCCTACTTATTCGCTTTTCCTTTCGAAACCGAGATAGCGAGTGCCCTGGAAGGTAAGGAGTCCTTCGTCACCTTCTGCAAGCATGCCGTATTCTGGGCCCTTGACGTGCATCTCCATCCGATCGCCGCTTTCCACTTGAAATGTCATGTAATAGCTGGTGTGTGCCCGCGAATCTCCGCCGCCGCCGTGAACCTCTGTCCGCTTCGACACGACTTCGGCCCTGGATGACAGGCGCGGAGACTGATTGTTCCTACTCCATTCGCCCACACCTTTGAAAACCTGAATCAAGATAACACCTAATATAACGACGAAACCTATCCCTACTAGGACCGGCACGACGTCGAACATGATATCGCCTGTCTCGCCCATAGCTTCTCCCCCTTATCAGTTGCACGATAAAATAGTATACGAAAACAACGTCAAGAAAGTTTCATTCTGGGTCACTGAGGCATTGGGGCGCAGGTGGAGAGAAAAAGGACATTGGGCAAATCTTTCGGCTTCCGTACAATCAAAAAACACGCTATGATGAAAGGAACGATATTTCGGTATTGCCGGCGTTTCCTCCACATCCGGGCGCAGGTATGAAGGGAGTACATATGAAGGTCATACATTTTCTGAAGCCTTATCGCATGGCCATGGCTGTAGCGTGGCTGTTCATGCTCACAGAACTCGCTGTGGAGCTTTTCAACCCATTATTCATGGCGAAGATCATTGATGACGGAGTCATGACCGGGGATCTGGATCTCGTGCTGAAATGGGGTGCCATCATGGTGGCCATGTCCTTATTCGCATTCCTCTCCGGCATCGCCAATTCTTTTTTCGCAGCCCATACCAGTCAGGGCTTCGGGTATGATTTGAGAGGGGCCCTTTATGAAAAGGTCCAGTCATTCTCCAAATCGAGCTTTCAACACCTTCCCGCGTCTTCCCTCATCACGAGGATGACCAATGATGTCAGGCAGATTCAAAATACCATTTTCATGAGTCTCCGGATCATGCTGAGGGCTCCACTCCTGGTCGTGGGGTCCACCATCATGGCCCTCTTGGTGAATGCCAGGCTCACCTTGATCCTGCTCGTGATCATCCCTGTGCTGTGGCTATTCCTCGTCTGGGTCCTCAAAAAGGGCTGGGGCTTGTTCGGGAAGGTTCAGATCCGTCTTGACCGGGTGAATGAAGTCATGAAAGAGAACCTCTCAGGCATGAGACTGATCAAGGCATATACTCGGGGGCAATATGAAGAATCCCGTTTTGGTGAAGCCAATGATTCCCTCAAGGATCGAACGATGACAGCCCTCCGCTTCATGGAAATCATCATGCCTTTACTGATGCTCGTTATGAACATGGCCCTCCTGTATATCCTTTGGCATGGCAGTGAACGAGTTGCGGCTGGAGGAGTACAAGTAGGGGAAGTGGTTGCCATTGTCACCTATGTAACCCGGATTTCATCGGTGTTCTCCATCTTCTCGTTCATCATCACTAGCTTTTCACGTGCGAAGGCATCATCGGGCCGGGTGGGGGAAGTATTGAACACCACTGTCGATATTACGGATCATGAAGGGGCAGCAGGTCAGGTGGTAAAAGGGGAGGTTGTATTCAAGGATGTTTCCTTCCGGTACCCTGGCACGGATGAATACGCCCTAGAGGATGTTACATTCACCCTTCAGTCCGGTGAGACGATGGCAGTACTCGGGGCGACTGGTTCCGGTAAGACGTCCATGTTCCAGCTGATCCCGAGGCTGTACGACCCTCAATCCGGTGAAATTGAAATCGATGGCCAGCCCCTGGGAAGCATCCCTCTGAATACGCTCAGGACTTCAATCGGCTTCGTCCCTCAGGAAGCCGTCTTATTCTCGGGGACCATTGCCGAAAATCTTCTCTGGGGAAAAGAAGGCGCATCACAAGAAGAGATGGAACAGGCGGCAAAGGACGCTCAGATCCACGATACCATCAGCCAGCTCCCGCGGGGATATGAAACGGTTCTCGGCCAAAAAGGTGTGAATCTTTCCGGGGGTCAAAAGCAGCGCCTTTCCATTGCGCGTGCTTTGATCAGAAAGCCGGCAATCCTCATGCTCGACGACAGTACGAGTGCCTTGGATATGAAAACCGAGGCGAAGCTCATTCATGCGCTAAAAGGGTATGAATGCACAACCATGATCATCACCCAAAAGGTAGGGACCGCCATAGGGGCGGATATCATCCTTCTCCTTGAAGACGGAAAGCTGATCGCCCATGGTAATCACCAATCACTTATGACAGACTCCCCGTTGTACCGCGAAATTTACCAATCTCAGTTCGGAGAGGAGGGGCAGCATGTCAAGACACGTTAGAAAGAAGCTGGGGAAACATGATAAAGCGAAGGATATGAAAGGCACCCTGCATAGGATCTGGGATTACCTTTCACGCCAGCGGGTGCTTCTCTATATGGTCATCGTCATGGTGGTCATCAGTTCCGCTGCATCGCTCCTCGGTCCGTTCCTTGTAGGGAAGGCCATCGATGACTATGTCGTCACGCGTGAAATTACCGGACTCGGACGTTTGCTCATCGCCCTGATCCTGATCTATATTCTTCACTCCATCTCTGTGTGGTTCCAAAACTATTGGATGATCGGGATTGCGCAGGAAACGGTACACCGGATGAGGAAAGATTTGTTCCACCAGCTGCATCAGCTTTCGATCCCATTCTTCGATAAGAGGAAGCACGGGGAGTTGATGAGTCGTGTGACAAACGATATCGATAACGTAAGTGCCACGCTGAATAGTTCGTTCATTCAGATCATTTCAAGTTTCCTGACCCTCCTTGGGACCATATCGGTCATGCTATGGTTGAGCCCTCTGTTGACGTTGATCACACTGACGGTCGTGCCCCTCATGGTATTCGGCATGAAGTGGATCACGAAGAGGACGGGTCCCCTTTTCAAGGAATACCAAGGAAATATCGGTGAACTGAACGGATACATCGAGGAGACGATTTCCGGTCACAGCATCATCAAAACCTTCTCCCGTGAAGAGACCGCCATACAGGAATTCAAGGAAAAGAACGAAAAGCTGAGGAAGGCCGGTTTTTGGGCCGACACGTATTCGGGGTTCATCCCGAAGCTCATGAATGTATTGAACAACTTGAGTTTTGCCGTCATTGCCGGGATCGGAGGGCTCTTTGCCATCAAGGGCTACATCACGATCGGGGTCATTGTCATTTTTGCAGAGTATGCGAGGCAATTCACCAGGCCGCTGAATGAGCTGGCGAATCAGTATAATACGCTCCTCTCGGCCATTGCCGGTGCCGAAAGGGTTTTCCAGATCATTGATGAGGAACCTGAGGCAGTCGATGAAGCGGACGCGGTGGAACTGTCCGAAGTGACTGGTGAAGTGGTCTTTGATCATGTTTCCTTTGGGTATAGCGAAGACGAGATGATCCTCGATGATGTTTCATTTGTAATTTCGCCAGGAGAAACCGTAGCGCTTGTCGGCCCGACTGGAGCCGGCAAGACGACTATCACGAATCTGATTTCCAGATTCTACGAACGGAATGCAGGTGACATCCTCATAGATGGGGTGGACCTGTCTTCGGTTAAGCGGAAGAGCCTCCGCTCGCATATGGGGTTCGTCCTGCAGGACAGCCTCCTGTTCCAAGGCACCATCATGGAGAACATCCGATATGGACGCCTGGATGCGACAGATGAAGAAGTGGAGGAGGCGGCAAAACTGGCCAATGCTCACTCCTTTATCAGGAAGCTTCCCGGAGGTTATCATACGGTGTTGAGCGAGGGGAGTATCAGTCAGGGGCAGAAGCAGCTGCTGTCCATTGCGAGGGCAATCCTCTCCGATCCGTCCATCCTTGTTCTGGATGAGGCTACGAGCAGCATTGATACAATCACGGAAATGAAGATACAAGAAGCGCTGAAACGATTGATGGAAGGACGCACAAGTGTCGTTGTGGCACACCGGTTGAATACGATACGGCAGGCAGATCAGATTCTTGTTCTGGACGGTGGGAAAATCATTGAACGCGGTTCACACGATCACCTGATCAAGCTGGATGGATTTTATGCGGGTCTCTATCATAGTCAGCTGAAGGAAAGTATATAAAAAAGAACCCGAAGCGGATCCCGCTTCGGGTTCTTTTACATCGGAGTAGGCGGTCATCCCGACCGGTCTGCTCCCACGCTCTCTATTATGGAGAAAAGCGTGCATGTAACTTGCAACATCACAAGTGAATATAGTTGATTTCCTATACGTTTAAGATAATTTAAACAGCCGCGGGCAATTCTTCTTAGTCGCTTGATCTACCTAAACGACGTAAGCCCTACCTCTCTTACATCCTAACGGCTCCGAAGCCGATCCAGTGTGAATAAGTTGTTTTTGTCAAACAACTGGAGAATTACAGATTATCTTCTCTATCGTTCGAAAGTATGTTACAAGTCTACAATCACTAATAATAACATGCACTTCATACTCTGTCAATAGCCTCTGCTGTTTAAAGATCCAAGGTCTGTGGAGAATCTTCTTCGTTATTCATGAGTCTGACCCCCACGGGTTCGATCTTGAGGACGACTAGATTTGGATCTTCCGGACCGTCGAACCAATTTTTCATGTGATCATTCCATATTTTCTTCTTGTAAGCCTCAGATTGTTCAACGGAGGCTTTTCCCTCTATCTCCACGAATGTATCGCCATATCCTTCGCCGTCGTAGCCGAGTAGGATATGAACATTTGGGTTTTCTTCGATCTCATCGGTCTTTTCGGTCTTCTTACTTGTTGGTGTGTACAGGACCAGGTCCTCGTGATAATAGGTCATATAGCGGGAATAAGGTTTGTTATCCTTTACAGTCGCAAGTGTTCCCACTTTGCTTTCGTCCAACACCTTCAATACTTGCTCTTTCACTTCATTCTGTGACACGATCCCATCTCCTTTTCGATTCATCATCTTATGTCTTTACTATTCCTTTTTTTAACTAGGATTAAACATGCGTGATTGGTTGGGGGATAGGGAATAGTGTAAAAAAACATACAGGAGGAATCGCAATGACAGTCGTGCCGGAAGACATTTCAACTATTTGCAGGAAGAGAATGGAGTCTTTTGACTGTGAAGGATTCGTCAATGGACGGGGACCTCAGGAGCCTATCCTCATGATCGTAGGGGAAGCGCCCGGTGAAACGGAAATACATAATGGAGTCCCCTTCAGCGGCAGGGCCGGGAAGGTACTGGATGAATTCTTTCGCTACGTGGGAGTGGACAGGAAGGATATTTATTTCACCTCCACCGTGCGGAGTCGTCCATTCAAGCGCGTGGATAAAGTGAGGAAGGACGGAAGGGTCGAAAGGAAATGGGTTAACCGGGCCCCGAACAGGAAGGAACAGCTCGCTCATGCGGCAATCCTGGATTATGAAATGGCCCACGTACGGCCAAAGCAGATTGTGACCCTTGGGAATATTGGTCTCCAGAGGCTTGCGGGAAGGGAATATAGCATCTCGTCCGTTCATGGCACCCCTATCCGGACCAAAGTGAAGTGCCTGAAGGATTATGACCGCAGGGAGTGGGGGGAAACGGAGGAAGAGTACTCTCTCTTTCCGACGTTCCATCCCGCCTCGATCTTTTATAATCGTTCCCTGGAAAAAGATATTTACCGGGACCTGGACCAGCTCAGGCAGATCCTCTCGGATAAAGGGGTCTTTTAGCTGTGATCCATCTTTTCCTTGGCCATCTTGATGAGTTCCTGGACCATCCTACCGCCGAGTTGTCCACCGACTTTCCCGTTTTCAGCAGACGATAGATGCCCATTGTAGCCTTTTTGGAGGGGAACCCCCACTTCCCTTGCTGCTTCAAACTTGGCATCTGACGGATGGTCTGCACCGGAAATTCTCGCCTTCATTTCATTGAGGGCGTCCCGGGAACCTGGGACCAAAAGCTTGCGTTTCGACATGTTTTCACCCCCTTCATCCTATTTTCCCCAAAAAAATTAATGGCATGTGAGGTATTGTTACACAAGGGTTTTCAGCAGTTCGGCCATTAGGTGGAAATAAAAAAAGATTGTCTATATTGTGTCAGATAAAATATAATTCATAATAGTTAGATAAATCAAAAAGATAACAGGGGGACAAAGAATGACGGAATTTGTAGGAAGCGTTGTCGACGTATTATGGTCACCGGTCATGATTTATTTTTGTTTAGGTGTGGGACTATTATTTTCGATCTTAACAAAATTCGTACAGGTCCGATTCTTGAAGGACATGGTCAAGCTGATGTTTGAAGGAGGCAGCTCCAAGGAAGGGGTATCATCCTTCCAGGCCCTCGCCCTCTCGCTCTCTGGACGTGTAGGTACAGGGAATATTGCCGGAACGGCAACAGCCATCGGATTCGGTGGTCCGGGTGCCGTATTCTGGATGTGGGCCATCGCCTTCATCGGTTCGGCCAGTGCTTTTATTGAATCCACCCTTGCGCAGATCTATAAAGAAAAGCGTGATGGTGAATACAGGGGAGGACCAGCTTATTATATCGAGAAGGGAATCGGTTGGAAGTGGTACGCCGTCCTGTTCTCCATCGCCACGCTGATCGCCATGAGCATCCTGATGCCGGGGATCCAATCCAACTCCATCGCCCTTGGACTTGAGAATGCATTCGGATTGAGTACGACTGTCACGGGTATCGGTCTTATCGTGCTCCTTGGCGTCATCATTCTCGGAGGGGTGAAAAGGATCGCGGGGGTGGCTTCCTATGTGGTGCCGTTCATGGCCATAGGATATATCCTTCTTTCCCTTGTGATCGTCGGGGTGAATTTCCAAGCGATACCAGATGTCTTCTCTTTGATCTTCAGCAGTGCCTTCGGTGCGAACTCCATCTTTGGAGGGATCCTGGGTTCAGCTATTTCATGGGGGGTAAAACGCGGTATCTACTCCAATGAAGCCGGTCAGGGTACTGGACCCCATGCAGCAGCTGCGGCTGAAGTGTCCCACCCTGCCAAGCAGGGACTCGTGCAAGCGGCATCGGTTTATATCGATACGCTTCTCGTTTGTACAGCGACGGCCTTCATGATCCTGTTCACGGGCTCCTATAATACGGTTGCGCCTGATGAGTCCACGATCGTCTCCAATCTTGAAGGGGTGGAAGCGGGCCCGGCTTACACTCAAGCGGCCATTGAAACGGTCATTCCTGGATTCGGTGCCGGATTCGTAGCCGTTGCGTTGTTCTTCTTCGCTTTTACAACAATCATGGCCTATTATTACATGGCTGAGACCAATATCGCCTACTTGATGAAGGGAAGAAGCGCCAAAGTTGGAATGATGGTCCTCAAAGTCGTCATTCTTGCTGCAACCTTCTATGGAGCCGTAAAAGAAGCAGCCCTTGCGTGGGCGCTGGGTGATATCGGACTTGGCATCATGGTCTGGCTCAATCTGATTGCCATTCTGATCCTGGCCAAACCTGCCCTTGCTGCTCTCAAAGATTATGAACAACAGAAGAAGCAGGGACTTGACCCCGTGTATAATTCCAAGAAAATGGGCGTGAAAAATGCCGAGTTCTGGGAAGGGGACTACAAGTACGATAAGAATAAAGAAAACGCATCTTGATGAAAAAGCATAGAACCCGTCACGGGTTCTATGCTTTTTTATAGGAAGTAAAGTATCCTGACTGGAATACTAGGCAATATCTTTTGAGGAAAGAGCTCTTTTTGATTATGATGAGAAGAGAGTATTTTTTCAGGAGGTGCAGGCAATTGGATTTATATGAATCGTATATTCAGAATGATAGACAAAGAGAACTGCTTACCCTGGCAGGCGAACTCGCCGATGCGTTCGCGGAGAGGGCAGAAGAATATGATCGAGAAGGGTCCTTTCCATTTGAGAACTTCAACGACTTGAAGAAGAAAGGCTACGGGAAGCTCACCGTGCCAAAAGAATATGGGGGCGAAGAAATCAGCCTGTATGAGATGGTGATGCTGCAAGAACGCCTGGCGACGGGTGACGCTGCCACTGCACTTTCAATCGGATGGCATCTTGGCGGTCTGATGGAGCTGAGCGAGAGCAGATTATGGGATGAAGCACAATTCCAAGCGCTATGCGAAGCGGTCGTCACAGACCAAGCCCTCGTCAACAGGGCAGCCTCCGAGCCCGCTACAGGCAGTCCTACAAGGGGTGGTCTTCCGGAAACGAAGGCTACCAAAACGGATAATGGGTTTGAACTAACAGGCAGGAAAAGCTTCACTTCCATGGCGAAGGTCCTGGATTATTCATTGGTGCTGGCACGGATTGGGGAGACGGAGAAAAAGGGATTTTTCCTGGTTGATCATAAATTGGATGGTGTGAGCATCGAAGATACATGGGATGTGATTGCCATGAAGGGGACGGGAAGTGAAGACCTGGTTCTTGATCACGTCAGCTTGCCTTCTTCGGCTATGGTAGAAGGGGATGAAAGGGGTGGAGACCTCCCTAAGGCTTGGCTTCTTCATATTCCTGCCTGTTATCTCGGTGTGGCGGTGGCAGCCAGGAATTATGCCATTGAGTTCGCAAGTAATTACTCGCCTAACAGCCTGCCGGGGCCGATCAAAGAGGCCCCAGAGGTGCAGAGGAAAATCGGAGAAATGGAGCTCGAACTGTTCCAGGCCAGGCAGATCCTCTACTCGGTGGCGGATAAATGGGTGAAGGAACCGGATAAACGGAAAGGGATGGGTCCGGAGCTTTCGGCGGTCAAACATATCGTCACCAATGGGGCCGCACGCATCGTGGATATTGCCATGAGGATCGTAGGGGCAAGAAGTCTGTACCGCTCGAACCCGATGCAACGTTATTACCGGGACGTCAGAGCGGGGCTGCATAATCCGCCTATGGATGACATGGTCATTTCGCTGCTGTCAAAGCAGGCTCTCGGTGGAAAATAGTAAAGAAGCCAAGGATCACGGTCCTTGGCTTCTTTACGTCTGTAATTTTTTCTCCAATACGGAGGAATGGTGAATCTCCAGGGTCTGGATCCCTTTCAGTTCTTCAAGCAGGTCATGTATGGATAACAATTCGTATAAGAGAACGGATTCGCATGAGAAATGTTTGACCTGTTTTCCTTTAAGGAATTCATGATCCTCCCAGAACTCTTCTAAAAGATCCTTCATGAGAACGAAGTGCTGTTCTGGAATTTCGAAAGAGGGGTGGTGTAGGATCCCCTTAAGGGACTGGATTGCCGAAATGATCCGTTCCTTCTCCTCTTGGCTGTACGAATAGCGGTTCATGGGGAGATAGATCAGATTTCCGATATGATAAAGGATCTGTCTCAACAGGTTCAGCTTTTTATACTCGTAGTGGAAAAACCGGAGCTCTTTCCTGCTGGAGCGGTGTAGTTTCCACTCTTCCTTTTGATATTTGCAAAGGGTATCCGTTGCTTCGACTTCCTGGAGGATGTCGGCGAAAATGAGGCGGGTATCCCGGTGAAGGGAATGCTGCTTTAGCAGTTCCGAGCCTCTCCGCTCTAAAAGATTACCGGTTTTGAAATATAAATTATGAATGCTCGCCGTGATTTTATCGGAATATTTAGGAGGTAGGACCCAAATGTTGACCACGGTTGAAACGATAAGCCCGATCGTCGTGGTTCCGAGCCTGATGAAAAAAGTGGCTACATAATGATCATGGATTGTCGGGATCATGGCGATTCCTGTCAAGGTGGCGACCAGGATTCCGGGGGCAAGCTTCAGCCTGTGACAGGTGATGATTGTCAGCAGCGCGACGAATGCGTAGGTGATGGGGCGGTCTCCGAAAAAAGAAGACAAGACGACTGCGTACAGGGCCCCGATGGCTGATGCCGGAAATCGGATGAACGCCTTTTTGATCGAATTGGTTGCCGTCGGCTCGATGGTGACGATGGCCGTGATGACCGCGAACGTCGCTGGCCAGTTGAATAATTCACAAATGAGTGCAGTCAAAAAAACGGCAATGCCTGTCTTTGCAACGCGGCCGCCGACTAATCGAAAATGTTTGGAAAATTGCATATAGGACCCTCTTTATAGTGGAAGAATACGTACCTATCATTATAACGCTTTTCGTAGAATCTGTGTTTACTTTGAGTCCCGAAATAAAAAAATAGTGATAAAAAGGCCTGTCCACTTTGGACAGGCCGTATATGAGAAACTCATCTGAGAGGCAAAGGCCTTAAAACAATCTTGATCGAATGAGGCATCTGGTCGTTTTCTTGTGCCGCTTTGAGATAGCGGAACATATTCTTTCCACCTACTGAATTAGCAGAGTGGATCGTGATGCGTTCTGCAAATAGTTGGTGCTCCACCATGGCATGAACCAGCATCAGCCCATTTCGGGTCTTGCTCTCGAGGTCATGATCGAGAGAGAGATGACCAATGGAATGATCGTACATAAGCTGCAGGCACTCATCGATGTCTTTTGCAAGAATGTAACCTTGGGGACAGTGGCGATAATCGTCGAGAAACACATTTACTGTCATATACATTCTACTTTCGTCATTTGACTTAGGTTAAGCCTAACAGACCTATACCTATACTTATATAGGTAATTAGTGGTGTATTACAAATATATTTGTAGTTGGAAAGTCAGTCTTTTTAGCTTCGAAACTTAAGATTCTGTCACTTTTACCATAATAGTTTGAAAACTGAAGAATAATAGAAGGAATATTCTCATTTCTTGTCGTATGAAGTAAAGACCATACTGCGTTGGGAGAGTTTCAGGTGATAATTGAAAAATTACTTTTTCACACGTTCATCATTCTTGCTCCGGTGTTAATCCAAACCTCCCTGCTCGAACATCATAAATGGAGTAAGTCGCCCATCTTCACAGGGGTGCTAAACGGTTTAGCCACTCTGACATGCCTCGCATTCACATATGAATTCGCCGGTTTATACTGGGACTTCCGCTATGTCCCCCTCATTATTGCCATGGTCTATGGGGGCAGGAAGGCGGGACTCATCGTCCTTGCTTTCATGCTCATCGGACGGACGATCATGGGTGGTGATATCCTATTCCATGGCCTTGCCAGTGCGGTCATTGCCTCGGTGATCCCTTATTATTTCTCAAAAGGCTTCTGGAAGATGTCGCCCGTCAAACGGGTAGTTGCGGCCCAGTTCATCGGTTTATGGCCGATTGCTATCATTTTTCTCATGCTCTTTGTCTTTCATCTACCGTCACAATTTTTGAGTGAACTCCATTCCATTACATTCATCCTGCAGTTCGGCCTTGTCCAGGTGCTTGGAATCGGCATCGCCGCCCGCTTGAATGAATGGATGGTCGAGAAGAAGGTGATGAGGGAAGAAATCATCAAATCGGAGAAATTGAATACGCTGGGTGAATTGGCTGCCAGCATCGCCCATGAAGTACGAAATCCCCTGACGGTCGTGAAGGGTTTCCTTCAGCTCATGAAGCGTCAGTCAAAGGGGGAGGAGGATGAATATCTGGCCATCATCTTAAGTGAGCTTGGTAGGGCTGAAGAAATCATCAATGACTACTTGAATTTTGCAAAGCCGCAATTCGAGAAGGTGGAGCGGGTTCATATAAAGGAGATTCTATCGGAGGTATCTATCCTGTTGAATGCCTATGCCGTGAAGGAGAATGTTTTTTTGGAGAGCCACCTGGAGGATGACGGGATCCTCCTCACGGATCGGAATAAAATGAAACAGGCACTCATCAACTTTGTGAAGAATGCGATTGAAGCGACTCCGCCGAAAGGGTATGTGTCGATCGGTCTACAGGTCTCTGAAGAGAATGCCGTCATTACTGTGAAGGATACAGGAAAAGGAATGTCGAAAGAAGAGATAGCGAGGATCGGTACGATGTTCTATACCACAAAGAACCAGGGGACAGGACTAGGGACGTCGGTCTCCCTTAAAATCATCGAAACGATCGGCGGCCGTGTAAGGTATTCGAGTGAGGTGAAGAAAGGGACGACCGTCGAGATCATCCTTCCCCTCCGGAATGAAAAATTGAAAAAGGAACATGTCCTTTCCCGTCACTTAGATGCTTGAAATCTAAGTGTTTTTTCATTCCGGTCTCACGTTAATTTACCGTACATACGTTCTATGATAGGATAAAAGAAATGAATGACCGACCCTAATGTACAGGCGACGATGAGGGTGCCGATTCCGATGGAGCCGCCAGCCACGATGGCCAGGGTGATGGCAATGGCTTCGTTCAGGAGACGCGCGTGGTTGAGGTTCAGACCGAAACGGTGATGAAGGGCCATCATGAGTGTATCCATCGGACTCGAAGGAAGCCCCGCCTGTAGATAGATGGAAATTCCAAGTCCGATCAGCGTAGTACCAATGACGACAAAGAGGATCTGCGACGTCAGATCAGAGGGTACCAAGACGGTCACGGTCACTCTCAGCCAGAAATCAACGAGCTGGCCAATGAGGAAAATCGACAGGGCGGCGAGCCATCTTGGTCGCTCTTTCAATAGAAACGCATTGACGCCGATCAGGATGCATCCGTTTAAAAAGATGCATGTCCCGATCGTAAGGTGGAACAAGCGTGATTCACCAACAGCCAGGGCGTCCCATGGACCCGCTCCCATATTGGCATGGATCACAAATGAAACGCCGAGTGATAAGCATAATAAACCGATACTATAAAAAAGGAATCGAATCATGTCTACCTCCGTTAACCGATGCTTGTCTCTATACATATGCCGGCAGTGGACAGAATAGAAGAAGAAAGGGAGGAGAACGCCATGGATGCCGATATTGCATTATCTGTCAGGGAGCTCGTCGAGTTTGTCCTCAAGGCTGGGGATATCGATTCGCGATTTCAGCCTAGGTCATCCATGCTCACTGGAACAAGGCTCCATCAAAAACTCCAGCGACGCTATGAAGAGCCCGATGAAAAAGAGGTTCACCTTAAAGGGAGAAAAGTCGTGGATGGAATCAGCTATCAGATTGAAGGCAGATGCGATGGGATCATACACCGTGAAGGAAAGATCATGGTGGAAGAAATCAAATCAACGGCCCGGAGCCTTGATGAATTGGAGGAAGGGAAGCGGGTCCACTGGGCTCAGGCGGAGTGCTATGCCAGCCTCCTGACGGAAGAGCGGTGCTGGGATGCGATACATGTGAGGCTCACGTATATCCACATAGGAACAGAAGAGACGAAATCATTTACCCGCGAGTATGACCGTGAAGAACTTCAGGGAATCATGATCGGTCTATTGCAGCGCTATACGCCGTTTGCAGAAGTGAGGTTGAGAAACGAGGAGAATCTGGAGGAGAGCCTCACCCGCCTTTCTTTTCCTTTCGAGACGTTCAGAAAGGGTCAACGTCAATTGGTAGGAGCCGTTTATAAGACCGTCACCGAAGGAAAGACTCTTTTTGCCAATGCCCCCACGGGGACAGGGAAGACGATTTCTACCTTATTTCCTGTCGTAAAAGAAGGAGGCAGGTGGTTTTACGCCACGGCCAAAACCATCTCGAGGACGGTGGCGGAAGATGCCGTCAAGCTGATGGAAGAAGGGGGCCTCTCCACCAGGGCATTGACCATCACGGCTAAGGACAAGATTTGCTTTAAAGATCAAACCATCTGCCAGCCCGATCATTGCGAATTTGCCTGTGGCCACTATGATCGCGTGAACGGGGCCATCCTGGATATCCTTCAGAAAGAGACCCTCATGACCAGACCGGTGATCGAGGAGTACGCAAAAGCACATCGTGTATGTCCGTTTGAATTTTCCATCGATCTATCGTATCTCGTTGAAGGGGTCATCGGAGATTATAATTATCTATTCGATCCACGAACATCGTTGAAGCGATTCAGTGATTCCTCTAAAAAGCAGACGACGCTCCTCATCGACGAAGCTCATAATCTCGTTCCGCGTGGGAGGGACATGCACTCTGCTTCCTTGACGTCCACGGTTTTCACAGCATTGGCAGCAACTGTGAAGGGAGAACTGAGCACGGCGATCCGTTCCCTCACGGAGGCTTTGAAAGGTGTAAGCCCCGGTACATATGAAGAAGTCGATTCAGGTGTCACAGATGGGGTAAGGGCATTCGTGGAGGCTGCGGAAAAGGAACTTCCTCACATGGAAGGTGAAAGTCCTCTATTGGAGGCGTATTTTGAATCGACCCAATTCCTGCGCATCCTGCAGCTCTATTCAAAAGAACACCGGACATTGGTCACGCACGCAGCATGGGGCCGGGATCACCCTCAAGCTCATCTGCCTGGACCCGGCAGCTTTTTTGCATCAGGTGACGGCAGGGTATAAGGCGGCGGTCTTCTTTTCGGCGACCTTACATCCGTTTTCGTATTACTTCCATCAGCTTGGAGGAGAAGCGGAGGATTACCGATTTGTCATTCCGACCCCCTTCGATCATAGCCAGTGGCAAGTGGAAATCCAGCCTCTTTCCATACGCTTCAGGGACCGGGATCGCCATTTTCCTCATCTGATGGAGTCGATCGTCAATCTCTTTAATCGAGTCGATGGAAATGGCCTCGTATTCTTTCCTTCCTACGCCTTCATGAGAAGAGCTTTTGATGCATTGGAAGGGTATGATTTATCGGCGAAGCTGATCATGCAGGAGCCGATGATGTCAGAAAAGGAAAGAGAAGAGTTCTTGGCTGAGTTCCAAGCAGGACGAGAGCAACCTGTATTGGGTCTTGCCGTCTTGGGAGGCATTTTTTCTGAAGGTATCGATTTGAAGGGTGAACGTTTGAAGCAGGTGGTGGTTGTCGGTGTCGGGCTCCCTCAACCTGATGAAGAACGGGAGCTGATGAAGTCCTATTTTAACTCTCTCGGAGTAAATGGATTTGCCTATGCCTACACCTACCCCGGATTGAACAAAGTCTTTCAGTCTGGTGGAAGGCTGATCAGGACTGAAGAAGACCGAGGTGTCCTCAGGCTCATTGATGATCGCTATCTCTCAGGGGAATATCAGAAGCTGCTGCTCGAGGAATGGCGACATTTCACTGTGGTGGGAGGTTCATGGACATAAAAAAAGACCGCTACGGGAGCGGTCTTTTTGGACATTTCAATTAGTTGAAAGAAGGGTCCTTAAGAAGACGATCGAATTCTTCCAAGTGGTGCGTTTCGTCGGCAATCATATCATCGAGCTTGATTCCGAGCTCCACAAGACCAAGCTCTTCAGCCTGCTCTTTGCGTTTTTTGTAGCGTTCGATCGTGTCAGCTTCTGCTTTGCGTCCTTCAATGAGCATTTCTTTCACGTCATCCGTTTGTTTCACCTTTGCTGGAGTTGTTGTAGGGCTGCCTCCAAGGGTTTTGATTTTTTCTGCAAGGTATAGAGCATGTCCTTGCTCATCAGGAATCTCTTCTTCGAAGAAAGGTTTCAATACCTGTCTATATAAGCCGCTTACTACTGCTGCGTAGTTCGTGTAGAGGATAACTGCGGCATATTCATTTGCTAGATCTTCGTTCAGTCCTTCAATTAGTTCGTCAAGTTTTGCTTGATCCATTTGTAATTACCACCCTTTGTGTATGTTGTATGGTTATAATGTACCCGTTTCGCATGGAGATAAACCCCTTTTTTGCTGTGTGGGAGTGGGGGCGGCTTGTCAGAGTTGCTTATCCTTTTCATTTCTTTTGTGGTAAGGTGGCGTTTCGTTCCGCTGCACTCTGTGCGTATGAGTAGGGGTTTGCTGATTTGGAGCGGGGAATTGCCATCCTGTATTTTTATGAGTGTGTGGTGGTTAAGAGACCGTTCCGTTCCGCTACGGCCTCCCGCTTTCCATGGGCGTGCGGTGAGCCGCTTCGGCGTTGCCTGCAGGGTCTCACCCTGCCCGCTATTCCCATAGGAGTCGGGAGGCCTTCGCTGCACTGCACTCTGAGTGGAGGAGAGGGGGTGTGCGGTTTGGAAACATGCTAACACCATCCAATTTTTTGTGAGTATGTAGAGGAGAAGAGCCCGTTCCGTTCCGCTGCGACCTCCCGCTTTCTATGGGGCGTGCGGTGAGCCGCTTCGGCGTTGCCTGCAGGGTCTCACCCTGCCCGCTATTCCCATAGGAGTCGGGAGGCCTTCGCTGCACTGCACTCTGAGTGGAGGAGAGGGGGTGTGCGGTTTGGAAACATGCTAACACCATCCAATTTTTTGTGAGTATGTAGAGGAGAAGAGCCCGTTCCGTTCCGCTGCGACCTCCCGCTTTCCATGGGGCGTGCGATGAGCCGCTTCGGCTGCGCCTGCAGGGTCTCACCTTGCCCGCTATTCCCATAGGAGTCGGGAGGCCTCCGCTGCACTGCACTTTGTGCGAAGGAGAGGGATGTACTAGTTCTGAATAGGGGATCGGCACCCAGTTTTTCAATGAATGTTTGGTTGGGAAGAGACCGTTCCGTTTGCTACACTTTGTACTCAGGAAGGGGCTCTGATAATTTGAACCCTCCATCCATGCATGGTTTTTCGTTCACCTCACCAAGTCCAACAGCACTGAGTGGATTGGAGCGGAAGGGATTTGACTCCTGCGGAAAAGGGGGATGATCGAGACCCCGCAGGCACGAGGAGGCTCGACATGCTCCCCGCGGAAAGCAAATCCCTGCAGCGCAAAGGAACGGACTACCTTTCCACCACAGCCTTCACTAAGAACTATGAGGCCATTAATTCTAATTGCACCTGGGTGATATATTTCGAAGGCGCGGGCTGACCCGACATATTCCCTGCGGAAAGTACCCCTGAAGCGCAAAGGAACGGTCTTGTTTCCAACTTACCCTTCATTTAGGAAGATATTGTCTTCAGCTATCATCATAACCATGATGTTTATTATTATTTCACCACAGAAATCAAATCTCTGAAAGCGGAAAGGAACGCCTCATTCCTTCTTGAGCATTCACAGTTACACTAACAAAGACAAATATAGAAGAACTGGCACCTCCATGAATATCTTTCACCAAGGTTGAAAATCCTAAAGATAAGAAACAGGAGGTGTTAAGCCATGACAAAACGTGTAGGTGTTGAACAATCCCTTTCAAATGTAGTGCAAGCATTGCGTGAAAAAGGGTATGACGTCGTTGAACTCAAGAACGAACAAGATGTGAACGGCTGTGATTGCTGTGTCACGACAGGCTTGGATACAAACGTAATGGGAATGCAAAATACAACATTCAAAGGATCTGTCATTGAAGCGGACGGTCTGACGGCCGATCAAGTATGTGAACAGGTCGACAGCAGAATGATGTAAGAGAAGGGAGGCCACAGCCTTCCTTTTTTTATTGAATAAAAAATCAGCCTTCCCCTCTATATGGTAAAATGAATGATATTTCCATATTGAGGGAGGGTTCGGCATGTGGCAAGCTCTATTCATAGATCGTGACGGCACGCTGGGCGGCAGCAGTGAAATTGAATACCCGGGAGAGTTTGAGATGTTTCCCTGTAGTGTGACCGCCTTAAAGAGGATAAAAGAAACAGGGATCCCCATCCTATCCTTCACCAATCAGCCGGGGATCGCTGCAAGGCACGAGCTGAAAGAAGAATTCGAACAGGAGTTGAAAATGTTCGGGTTTGATGGTGTGTATATCTGTCCCCATGAAGAAAGGGAGCGCTGCGGATGTCGGAAGCCAGAGATCGGCATGCTGAAGGAAGCGGCGGCGGATCGGGGGCTTGATCTCACCAAATGTGCCGTGATCGGAGACAGGTGGAAGGATATGCTCGCCGGCAAAAAGGCAGGGTGTACGACGGTGCTTGTCAGGACGGGAGCAGGTGAGAGTGAATGGCAGAAAAACAGAATGAACCTTGAAGGCACCGTGGACTACGTGGCTGAAGACCTTCAGGAAGCGACCCGCTGGCTCTTGAATTCCCCTCAACGTGTGCTGGAAGAGATATTGGACGGGGCAAATACAGAAGCACGTTTCGTCCTCGGGATAGACGGGTTGAGCCGGTCGGGTAAGTCGACCATAGTGTCAGAGATAGAGGAATGGCTGAAGGGTAAGGGGGTCACTCATCAGATTTTTCATATCGATGACCACATTGTCGAGCGGAAAGCACGGTATGACACCGGTCATGAGGAGTGGTTTGAATATTATAGTCTGCAGTGGGACCGGAAACGGTTGAGGGAAGAGTTCTTTATGAAACTGAAAGAGGGTTGCGTTGATGTGAGGTTACCTTTTTACGATGGAGAGCTGGATACCGTGACGGAAAGGCAGGTGCGGCTTCCGGATAAGGGGCTCATCATTGTAGAGGGGGTATTCCTTCAGCGGGAAGAATGGAGGGAAGCCTTTGATGGGATTCTATTCCTTGATTGTCCGAGAGAGCGACGGTTGCTCCGTGAATCGGAGGAGACGCAGCTGAAGCTTGAAAAGTTCAGGAATCGGTATTGGAAGGCAGAAGAGTATTACCTCGATACGGTTCGGCCGATAAAACGTGCAGACTGGGTCATCCCTACATAATGAAAACGGCCGGGAGACTCCCCGGCCGTTTCTTTTTTATCCTATATGGGCAAGAGGCTGGGACCGGAGATGTTCCCTTAGTAGATCCGGAGCCGTGAGGTAGAGCAATCCGTTTCCTTCGAGGGATTTCGGGTATCCGAGAGGGATGGTCCGTTTCACGAGCTGTGCATAGATTTCCGGTTCGCTCAATTCCCGTTTGAATGCTGCTTCCTCAAACTCTTTGATCAAGGCCAGCGCACCTGCTACATGGGGAGCCGACATGGACGTCCCGCTGAGCTTGGCATATTTATCTCCGGGGATCGTCGAGAGGATCTGCTCTCCAGGGGCTACAAGGTCGATTTCATTATTGGAATTGGTGAAGTAGGATGATTTCCTTTGGAGATCGATTGCTCCCACGGCGATGACTTCCTTATAGCTTGCCGGGTAGGAAAATTCATCTGTATCGCTGTTCCCGTCGCCTTCATTACCGGCTGCGGAAACCACCAGGATACCAGCTGCCACAGCTTTTTTGATTGCGTCATGAAGCGGTTTATAATCAGTCGGGCCGCCAAGGGACATGGAGATGATATCGACTCCCTGCTCCGTTGCGTACTCGATTCCCTTCACAATCCAATCGTATTGTCCTCTCCCGGAACTTCCGGCGAGTACTTTGATGATCATGAGGTCTGCAAGCGGGGCGACTCCGATCACTCCATCTCCATCTTCATTGGCGGCGATGGTTCCGGAGACATGGGTGCCATGTCCACTGTAGTCCGTCACATTATCTTCTGCCCCTGCATCGTCATCGGTAAAGTTCTTGACGCTCTTTACCCGTCCGGCAAGGTCAGGATGATGGATGTCACAGCCTGTATCGAGTACGGCGATGGTCGTGCCCTTTCCTTTGCATCCTTCTTTCCATAGTATGGGGGACTGAATCATTTCAATGCCTTTCGGAACCTCATTTACATCTCCAATCATTTCGTTCATGAAATACGGAATCAGCTTCATTTCGGTTGCCATGGTCATCCCTCCAAAATATTATTCTCGTGATGTCTATTAGTCTGAAGTTTCTGAAAATATACCATTTTTTTGGACAATTGTACAGGGTCGATGGTAATAGGTGGAATTTACCTACTTATGATTCAATGGAGAAAGGTCGTTTTTAAACAAACGTTTGATCAAGGCGGTTCCTTCCTTGCGCCTCAAGGAATCTACGTTTAAACGATTGTTGGTCATGCAAAAGGACTGGAAGGCATAGATTGATGAAGATGAGAAGGAGGGGAAAAAAGATGAATGGAAGGGATACGGGGAACATTGCGTACGCAGTAATCAAGGGAGGTCCGCTTGCACCGGATCTCGAAGGGAACGTCTTTTTTCACGAAGTGAAGGGAGGAGTGGAAGTAATGGTAGAGGTGAGGGGGCTTCCACCTTATAAAGAAGGGAAGAATGGGGAGAAACCAATCGGTCCCCATGGTTTCCATCTTCATGAGAAGGGGGTATGCGAAATTGGAGACCCGTCTGACCCTTTTACATCTGCGGGAGGTCATTGGAATCCAGGAGGTCAGCCTCATGGCAATCACGCAGGAGATTTTCCTGTCCTGTTTTCAAATGGGGGATATGCCCGTATGTCCTTCTTTACCAATAAATTTAGTGTGAAGGATGTGGTGGGAAAGGGCGTGATTATCCACCAGAGTCCAGATGATTTCCGGTCACAGCCTTCAGGTGATGCGGGGAAACGCTTGGCCTGCGGAGTGATCGTTCCCTATACCAAATCGCAAACATAATAGAAAAAATCGTACAGGGCACGCGCTGTACGATTTTTTTCTTCTATTAATAAAAGCCGAGCATATTGAGCATGACCACAATGATGAAAAGTGGTGCAACGAAGCGGATCAGGAAGAACCAAACTTCGAATATGCCTTTCTTCATGCTGCTTCCGCTTTTCAACTCTTCATAGAGAGCGGTCTTCTTCATCTTCAGAGGGACAAAGATGGATATCAGCAGGCACCCGAGAGGTAATAATACATTGCTTACGGCGAAATCGGCAAGATCAAAGATGATCTTATCAAATAGAGTAATGTCGCTGAGTACCCCATAAGAGAGGGCGGATGGGATCCCGAAAATGAAGATGGCAATCCCGACGATCCATGCCCACTTTGTCCTCTTTTCCGGATCATTCTTCGCGATGACCGATACGATGATTTCAAGCATGGAGAATGCTGAAGTCAAAGCAGCGAACAGGAAGAGGATCAGGAACGCGATGAAGAACAGCATTCCGAATGGCAGCTGGTTGAAGATCGTCGGCAGCACGTTGAACAGGAGGACAGGTCCTGCGTTAGGCTCGAGTCCGAATGCGAAGACCGCCGGGAAGATGGCAAGGCCAGCCAGGAGCACGATGAAGATATTCATGATGACGATGGACACAGCCGAACGCGGCAGGCTCTGGTTTTTCGGAAGATAGGAGCTATACGTCAGCATGACCGATACCCCGACGCTCAGAGTGAAGAACGATTGTCCCATGGCCTCCAGGATCGTGCGCGGTGTGACTTTGGAGAAATCCGGAAGAAGAAGGAATCGGACGCCTTCTCCCGCTCCGTCAAGGGTCACAGCACGAAGGACCAGCACAATGAAAAGGACGAACAGCGCAGGCATCATGATCTTGCTGGCACGCTCGATTCCCTGCTGAACGCCTTTGGCTACGACGACGATGGTCATCAGGATGAAGATGAGCTGAACGATGACACTCACCCACGGATCAGCAATGGTGGATCCGAATACCTCACCGTACTGATCCGAGGTCAATCCGTTCAGTTGTCCGGTGATGGCCTTGAACAGATAGATGACGATCCATCCGCCAACGACACTGTAGAAGGATAGCAGGATGAAGGATGCGACCATCCCGAGGACTCCGATCCAGTGCCACTGGGTTCCCGGGGAGATCTTTTTATACGCATCGATCGCATTGCTTTGGGCGGTCCTTCCGATGGAGAATTCCGCCAGCAACAGTGGGAGCCCAAGGAATAAAGTGAAAAGGATGAAGATCAGGAAGAATGCGCCGCCTCCGTTCTGCCCTGCAATATACGGGAATTTCCAAATTGCTCCCAAACCGATGGCCGATCCTGCAGCAGCAAGGATGAAGCCAAGTTTGGATGACCATTGTTCACGTTGACTCATGGGTTGATCTCCTTTCTGTTTATGGTTGTCGCCGAAGACAATAAAAAAAATCGCCCCTACATAATTGTAGGGACGATTGGATATCGCGGTACCACCCTAGTTATGGGACAAGCCCATCACTCTTCGGAAATAACGGCATACACCGTCTTTTGATCTCGTCAAAAGAAGCTCTGGAATCGAAATTCACTTACCGCATGTGTACCGATTTGCACCAACCATCGGCTCTCTTTAACAGGGAAGGGTTCGCTACTAGGTTCCTTCAAAGCTTTTCGTTATTTAGGTTATACAATTTTTATCATGGATTGACGTACATTGTCAATGTCTTTTCTGGAATTTGCCGTGATGTGCACAGATTGAGTTCAAAGCCAATCTCAAGTAAGATAAGAGAAAAACGAATGGAAAGTGTGTTTATACATGAAATCGACGATCGTCATCGGTGCCGGGATCCTCGGAGCCTCGACTGCTTATCACCTTGCGAGGAAAGGGGCGGATGTCCTGGTCGTGGACAGGGGAGATACGGGGCAGGCGACCGCGGCTGCAGCCGGTATCGTTTGTCCCTGGCTGTCTCAGCGCCGTAACAAAATATGGTACAAGCTTGCTAAAGGAGGAGCGGCCTACTATCCCGAACTCATCGAGATGCTTGAGGAGGATGGCGAGCATGAAACGGGGTATGAAAGGGTAGGTGCTCTCAGCCTCCATACGGATGAGAAGAAACTGGATGGAATGATGGAGAGGGCTTTGAAAAGGCGGGAGGATGCTCCGGAAATTGGGGAGCTGACGAAATTGTCGTCAGAAGAAACCCGGGCCCTTTTCCCGTTTCTCTCCGATGAATACAGGGCCGTCCATGTATCAGGGGCGGCCCGGGTGGACGGACGTGCTATCTGCAAAGCACTCTTGGCAGCTGCGGAGAAACGCGGTGCGATCCTCAGGCAAGGGAATGCCCGGCTCCTGAAAGAGGGAACGGGGATCATGCTCGATAACGAAAGGGTCGAAGCCGATCGTGTCATTGTCACGGCCGGCGTGTGGGCGAAGGAATTGTTTGCTCCACTCGGAATCGACGTTGATGTCACATCACAGAAGGCCCAAATCATCCATCTAAATGAAGCGGATGCCGATACCGATGAGTGGCCTGTCGTCATGCCACCCAATGATCAATACCTGCTTGCTTTCCCGGAAGGAAGGATCGTCGCAGGGGCCACCCACGAAAATGATCCCGTCAACGGAGGGGTCACAGCGGGAGGAATGCTTGAAATCCTTTCAAAAGCCATAGCCATCGCACCGGGTCTTCATGAAAGTGAAGTGGTAGAAACCCGGGTCGGCTATCGCCCATTCACCCCGGGTTTTTTGCCGGTATTCGGATACATGCCAAGCGTTGATGGGGTCCTCTTTGCCAACGGCCTCGGGGCATCGGGTCTAACGGCTGGCCCGTACCTAGGATCTCAGCTCGCGAAGCTGGCACTGGGGGAAGAGACCGATCTGGACCCTGCAGACTATGATGTGAACGGAGCTATACGCAACCCGTAATTCCCACTATTTTTTACAAGTCATCCCCTTTATAATAGAGGGAGTGAACTGAGAATTTATAGAAAAAGGTGTTAAATCGATATGAGTCTATTAACAGTCAAAAACCTGACCCACGGCTTCGGTGATCGTGCGATCTTCAATGATGTGTCCTTCCGTCTGTTGAAAGGGGAACACATCGGCCTGATCGGGGCGAACGGTGAAGGTAAATCGACATTCATGAATATCATCACAGGCAAGCTTGAACCAGACGAAGGCAAGGTGGAATGGGCGAAAAGGATCCGGATCGGGTACTTGGATCAGCATGCCCAATTGAAGCAGGGGATGACGATCCGCGATGTCTTGAAGACGGCCTTCCAATATCTCTTCGATATGGAAACCGAGATGAATGAGCTTTTTGGCAAGATGGGGGAGGCATCCCCTGAAGAGTTGGAGGATCTCCTTGAAGAGACAGGCACCCTGCAAGAAGCGCTGACCAACAATGATTTTTACGTCATCGATGCCAAGGTGGAAGAAATCGGGCGCGGATTGGGGCTTGATGATATCGGCCTAGATAAAGATGTCCATGACCTGAGCGGTGGACAGCGTACGAAGGTCCTTCTGGCCAAACTCCTTCTTGAAAAGCCAGATATCCTCCTTCTGGATGAGCCGACCAACTATCTGGATGAGCAGCACATCGAGTGGCTGAAGCGATATCTTCAAGAGTATGAGAATGCCTTCATCCTGATCTCCCATGATATCCCGTTCCTCAACAGCGTCATCAACCTGATCTACCATATGGAAAATCAGGAGCTGAACCGCTATGCGGGGGACTATCATGAGTTCAAGAAAGTCCACGAAATGAAGCGGCAGCAGCTAGAGTCTGCCTATAAGAAACAGCAACAGGAGATCTCGAATCTGAAAGACTTCGTGGCCCGTAATAAGGCGAGGGTTTCGACCCGGAATATGGCCATGTCCCGTCAGAAGAAGCTCGATAAGATGGAGGTCATCGAGCTTGCATCCGAAAAGCCGAAGCCTGAATTCAACTTCAAGCTTGCGAGGACGGCCGGACGCGTCATCTTTGAAACGAAGGATCTTGTCATCGGGTATGATGAGCCACTATCAAGACCTCTTAATCTGAAAATGGAACGGGGTCAGAAGATCGCTCTCTCAGGAGCCAACGGAATCGGAAAAACGACCCTCCTCAGAAGCATCCTGGGTGAGATCAAGCCAATCTCAGGAAGCGTAGAACTTGGTGAATATCTTCATATCGGATACTTCGAGCAGGAGATCAAAACCGAAAACCGCAATACCTGCATTGAAGAAGTGTGGAACGAATTTCCTTCCCTCAATCAGGCGGAGGTGCGTGCAGCCCTTGCCAAATGCGGACTTACGACGAAGCATATCGAGAGCAAGGTGGAAGTACTGAGCGGTGGGGAAAAAGCAAAGGTGCGTCTGTGCAAACTCATGAACAACGAATCCAATGTTCTTGTGTTCGATGAACCGACAAACCACTTGGATGTGGAAGCGAAGGAAGAGCTGAAGCGCGCATTGAAGGAATACAAAGGAAGCGTCCTTATTATAAGTCATGAACCTGATTTCTATCAGGATGTGGCCACCGAAGTGTGGAACTGTGAATCATGGACAACGAAACTGTTTTAATATGAACGAGGAGGGACGCGGGCATTATGCTCGCGTTTTTTTATCTGGAAAATGAATTAGGAAATTTATTCTATTGCTTTTCTTGAAGCGTCTATGATACCTTATATGTAACCGGTTACATGAAAGAAGTGAAAGCACATGGTCACAATCAGAGATGTAGCAAAAAAAGCGGGGGTTTCCGTTGCCACGGTTTCCCGGGTGCTCAATGATAATGGATATGTCGGTGCCGATACACGAAAAAAAGTGATGAAGGCCATCGAAGAGTTGAACTACAGTCCGAATGAAGTCGCCCGCTCTTTATATAAACGGGAGTCAAGACTGATTGGTCTGCTTCTTCCCGATATTACCAATCCGTTCTTCCCACAGCTGGCCCGGGGAGTAGAGGATGAACTGAGTGAATCCGGATTCAGGCTCCTGTTGGGAAACAGTGATGAGCATGTGCAAAAAGAAATGGATTACATCCAAACGTTCATCCAGAACAATGTAGTCGGAATCATATCGGCGACCAACCACGTCGATTACCATATATACGATGAAGTGAAAGCACCGCTGGTTCTCTTGGATCGCACCACAGACAACCACCCGGCCGTCTATGCAGATGGGCGGGAAGGAGGTAGGCTTGCGGCAAGGACACTGATAGAAAAAGGTTCACGCAAGATTACCATCCTGAAAGGTCCGGCCCATATCAAACCGGCGCGTGACCGGTTCCAGGGCGCCATCGAAGAGCTGAGCCAGGCAGAGGTCGACTTCTCGGTTCTCTCCACCACCTCTTATTCCTTTGAAGAAGCATTGGGGTGGGCAAAGGAACTGTTTGAACAGTTCCCGGATACCGACGGAGTGATTGCAAGCAATGATATCGTGGGGATCGCCGCCATCCATGAAGCATTGAAAAGGGGGAAACGCATCCCCGAAGAGGTGCAGATCATCGGGTATGATGATATCCCCCAAAGCCGGCTGTCCTATCCTACGCTCACGACGATCCGGCAGCCCGCCTATGAAATGGGACGGGAAGCGGCAAGGCTTCTCATCACCATGATTCGGAAAGAAACCGTCACTCAATCCACCATCCAGATGCCGGTGGAACTCATAGAAAGAGACACAACTAGAAAGGGATGATCATGATGAAACCACCAAAAATCGCCGTGATCGGCAGTTCCTCCATGGATCTGGTCGTAACGGCCGACAGACGTCCGGGAGCAGGGGAAACCATCCTCGGAGAAGCATTCAGTACCGTACCCGGAGGAAAAGGCGCGAACCAGGCAGTAGCGGCTGCGAGACTCGGGGCCGACGTTCATATGATCGGCAGGGTCGGAGATGACCCATATGGTCAGGAGATCGTTGCAAACCTGAAAGCAAACGGAGTCATCACTGACTATGTGGAACCGGTTACAGATGCAAGTAGCGGAACGGCTCACATCGTATTGGCAGAAGGAGATAACAGCATCATCGTCGTCAAAGGAGCCAACGATCATGTAACCCCATCATATGTAGAAAAAGCTCTTTCCCTTTTAAAAGAGTGCGATTTGGTCATGATCCAGCAGGAAGTTCCTGAAGAAACCGTGATCGAGACAGCCAGACTGTGCAAGGAGATCGGAGTGCCACTGTTGCTGAATCCGGCTCCGGCAAGGGAGATCCCCGATACAGTGATAGAACAGGCCGCCTATCTGACACCGAACGAGCATGAAGCGGGACTTTTATTCCCTGGAGTCCCATTATCGGACGTGCTGAGGAAATATCCGAACAAGCTCTTCATCACAGAAGGCTCTGCCGGTGTACGCTATTATGACGGTGCAGAAGAGAAACTCGTTTCCTCCTTCAAGGTGGAGGCGGTGGATACAACAGGGGCAGGAGATACATTCAATGCAGCCCTTGGGGTGGGAGTGGCCGAAGGGAAACCCCTTGAGGAGAGCCTTCGTTTTGCCAATCGGGCTGCATCCATTTCCGTTACAGGCTTCGGTGCCCAAGGCGGAATGCCCACTCGTGAAGAAGTCGAGAGGGGGCTCGCGGAATGAAGCGAAACGGAATACTCAATAGTGAAATCGCCAAAGTACTGGCCGACCTGGGGCATACCGATACAATCGTCATCGCTGATGCAGGGCTCCCCATTCCCCCTCATGTGAAGAAGATCGACCTGGCATTAAAAGGAGGGGTTCCATCCTTCCTTGATGTGGTGGATATTCTCATGGACGAGATGGTGGTGGAGCGACTGACAGCTGCCAGCGAGCTGGAACAGAATCCCCAAGTTCATCAGGGACTGCAAAAGCGCTTTGAACAAATCGAATACACGTCTCACGAAGAGTTGAAGCATCAGCTCCAATCGGCAAGGGCCGTCATACGCACAGGTGAAATCACCCCGTATGCCAACTGCATCCTGCATGCCGGTGTAACGTTCTAAAAGGAGGGAATCACATGGAAATCCGCATGGATCATATTCATAAAGCCTTCGGTCAAAATAAGGTACTGGAAGGAGTGGACATCCATATCCGTGGTGGGGAAGTCCACGCATTGATGGGGGAGAATGGAGCAGGGAAGTCCACCCTCATGAACATTTTGACGGGCCTTCATAAGAAAGATCAGGGTACCATCACCATCGACGGGGTGGAAAAGACCTTTGATAATCCAAAACAGGCAGAAGAGTTCGGCATAGCCTTCATCCACCAAGAATTGAATATCTGGCCTGAGATGACGGTGCTCGACAACCTCTTCATCAATAAAGAACCGATTACGTCATTCGGGCTCATTCAAACCCAAAAAATGAAAGCGGTTGCTAAGAAGCAATTCGATCGCCTCGCCATCTCCATCCCTCTTCATAAGGAAGCGGGGAAGTGCTCGGTGGGTGAGCAGCAGATGATTGAGATCGCCAAGGCACTGATGACCGACGCGAAAGTGATTATCATGGATGAACCGACCGCAGCGCTCACGGATAGGGAAATCGAGAAGCTCTTCGATGTAATCCGTTCCCTAAAGGAGTCGGGCGTCTCTATCGTATATATTTCTCACCGGATGGAAGAAATCTTCACCATCTGCGACACCATCACCGTCATGCGAGATGGGCGGACGGTAGACACGACCCCGATTCCTGAAACGAACTTCAACGACGTAGTCAGAAAAATGGTCGGCAGGGAATTGACCGATCGATTCCCGGAGAGAAACAGTAACCCCGGGGCAACCATCCTGGAAGTCAAAGGGCTGACGCGAAAAGGTGTGTTTGAAAACGTCAGTTTCCAAGTTAGGGAAGGGGAAATCGTCGGGGTGTCGGGACTGATGGGTGCCGGACGCACAGAAATCATGCGTACCATTTTCGGTCTTGATGGCAAATACGAAGGGGACATCCTGGTGGCTGGTAAAAATGTTACCGTCAAGAACCCGAATCAAGCGGTGGAACTCGGACTTGGCTTCATCACAGAGGATCGGAAAGAAGAGGGTCTCATCCTTGATTTCTCCATCAAGGATAACATCGTCCTCCCGAGTCTCTTCAGTTTCACCAAGAACGGGATGATCAAGGACAAACAGGAGGAAGAATTCGTCGAACTCCTGATCAAACGTCTGACAATCAAAACAGAATCCGCCATGACCTCCGCGAAGAACCTCTCCGGTGGGAACCAGCAGAAGGTCGTCATCGCCAAGTGGATCGGGATCGGTCCGAAAGTTCTCATCCTGGATGAACCGACAAGGGGAGTCGATGTGGGAGCGAAGCGGGAAATCTACCAGCTCATGAATGAACTGACGGACCGAGGAGTCGCCATCATCATGGTCTCATCAGAACTTCCTGAAGTACTGGGAATGAGTGATCGGGTGATCGTCATTCACGAGGGCAGGGTGTCAGGTGAAGTAACAGGTAAAGATGCAACGCAGGAAAAAATTATGACGCTGGCAACAGGAGGTCAGATCAATGAATAACACACTCAATCGAACCAATCACGTAGGAAGCTTCATGCAGAAGCTCGGACCATTCTTGGGACTGCTCGTCCTGATCGTGACCGTTTCCATCATTAATCCTAGTTTCCTTGAACCTTTGAACTTATTGAATCTTTTACGTCAAGTGGCGATCAACGCTTTGATTGCATATGGAATGACCTTCGTGATCCTGACAGGAGGAATCGATCTTTCCGTCGGGTCCATACTCGCACTCTCAAGCGCACTGATGGCAGGGATGATGGTATCCGGTCTCGATCCGATCCTGGCCGTCCTCATCGGATGTATTCTTGGGGCCATCATGGGAGCAGTCAATGGCCTTCTCATCACCAAAGGGAAGATGGCTCCGTTCATCGCTACCCTGGCAACAATGACCATGTTCCGCGGATTGACCCTGGTTTACACAGACGGGAATCCGATCACGGGTCTTGGAGACAACTATGCCTTCCAACTGTTCGGAAGAGGCTATTTCCTCGGAATCCCAGTACCGGCCATCACCATGTTGCTGGCATTCGCCATTCTCTGGGTGATCCTTCACAAGACTCCGTTCGGACGTAAGACATATGCCATCGGAGGCAATGAAAAAGCAGCCCTTATTTCAGGTATCAAAGTATCAAGAGTGAAAATCATGATCTATTCACTCGCCGGCTTGCTTGCCGCACTGGCAGGGGCCATCCTCACGTCACGGTTGAACTCCGCCCAGCCGACAGCAGGGACATCTTATGAGCTTGACGCCATTGCGGCCGTCGTGCTTGGAGGAACATCCCTATCAGGTGGACGCGGGTTGATTGTCGGTACACTGATCGGTGCCCTGATCATCGGGACGCTGAATAACGGACTAAACCTACTCGGCGTATCATCCTTCTTCCAAATGGTCGTGAAGGGGATCGTCATCATCATCGCCGTATTAATTGATCGAAAGAAAGCAGCATAGGAGGTTCCACATGAAAAAACTGATTGTACTTATGATGAGTATCTCCCTCGTATTCCTGGCAGCATGTTCCCTTCAGCCGCCTGAATGGGCGAAGCCCAGTGGCAAAAAGGATCCGAAAGATCTGAAGATCGGTCTATCCGTTTCGACCTTGAATAACCCGTTCTTCGTCTCCATCAAAGAAGGGGTCCAGAAAGAAGCAAAGGCGCAGGGCATGAAAGTCATCGTCGTCGATGCCCAGAACGATGCAGCCAAGCAGATCAATGACGTGGAAGATTTGATTCAACAAGGCGTCGATCTTCTTCTCATTAACCCGACAGATTCATCGGCCATCTCTACAGCCGTACAGTCTGCCAACAGCATCGGAATTCCAGTCGTCACCCTTGACCGTTCAGCAGATAAAGGCGACGTGGCGACCCTCGTCAGTTCTGATAATGAAAAGGGCGGGGAAATGGCCGCCGACTATCTAATCAAAGAATTGGGTGAAGGAACAAAAGTGGCCGAACTCGAAGGGGTACCTGGAGCATCCGCTACCCGTGAACGGGGAGCAGGCTTCCATAACCTTGCTGACGACAAGCTTGACGTAACCGCGAAGCAGACTGCCAACTTCGACCGGACCCAAGGACTCAATACGATGGAAAACATCCTACAGGGTAATCCGGATATCAAGGCGGTCTTCGCCCATAATGATGAAATGGCCCTCGGTGCCCAACAGGCGATCCAGAGCTCAGGAAGGGATGTACTCGTCGTTGGATTCGACGGAAATGAAGATGCCCTGAAGAGCATTGAAGAAGGGAACCTGTCAGCTACCGTCGCTCAACAGCCGGAAGAGATCGGCAAGCTCGCCGTGCAGGCAGGAGCCGATGTGTTGAATGGGAAAAAGGTTGACAAAATGATTCCCGTTCCTTTGAAATTAGTCACAAAAGACAAAGAGTGAATGAACAAAAAATGCCCCGACGGTCATCCCGTCGGGGCATTTTTTTGTCTGATGTGTATACATCAGGCCCTATCATGAAGGTGGATACTATGGCTGGCAAGGAGGCGGTCCCTAAAATCCCTGCTGACGCGTCTTGAGTCATAGGCGCACACTGAGAGGAGATTCTCTTCTGCGACGATGACATCCGCCTGTTCTTCTGAGTGGAGGAGCTTGCTCACTTCGCTTTCGTCCCTCCATTCGATATGTGCCCAGGTTCTATAACGCATTTCGGGGTCGAATTCGCCTTTGAACAGGGTGGGAAGAAGATCCGGGATGGAGTTGATCCGAAAGTCTCCGTGTGCATAGTAGAATTCGTAATTATTGAGAAACCTGACCTGGTCGAGTTCAGGTGCTGTCAGTTTTTGAGCTAACTTAAGAACGATCATAGGAGCCATCCGGTCGCTTTCGACGATGATGGTGCATTCGTTTTGACGAAGTCCGGCGATGACATAGTCCACAACGTTGGAAACGTATTGTTCCTGATTGGTGAAGAAGTATGCGACGTGCCCTTTGGTAAGGCTGCGGAGGTCCGAGACCTCTTGTACTTCGATTTGCTTCAATTTTGCACCCCATTTGGTTTGTGAGACGTATTCCGTCAATGTTGTGGCGTCCCGTTTAGTTAAGTGTAACACAAAATATATTTGGAAAAGTAGGTTTGTGGAAATTATTGAAAATAAGTTTGGTTTATATTAATCCGGTTTACTAGATAGTTGGAAAAGGATTGTAGTGAGAGTGGTTCGTTCCGTTCCGCTGCGTGTGGCCGCTTTCCACGGGGCTTGCGGTGAGCCTCCTCATTCTTGCGGGGTCTCACCCTGCGCGCTATTCCCGTAGGAGTCGTCCACCCTCCGCTGCACTGCACTCTGCGGTGAAGAGTGGTGAGGTGAAAACATGATTTGCCTCAGCATAAGGATGGTGGTGATGGTGACAAATACGTTCCTACTAGGGGGATAGCAGTGGAAGTGGTTCGTTCCGTTCCGCTGCGTGTGGCCGCTTTCCACGGGGCTTGCGATGAGCCTCCTCATTTTTGCGGGGTCTCACCCTGCGCGCTATTCCCGTAGGAGTCGTCCACCCTCCGCTGTACTGCACTCTGCGGTGAAGAGGGCGAGGTAAAAACGTGATCTTACCCAGCATATGGTGGTGATGGTGACAAATCCGATCCTGCTCTTTTATTTGGAGGGGGATAGCGGTGGTAGTGGTTCGTTCCGTTGCGCTGCACTCTGCGTTGAAGAGTGGTGGGGTGGAAATGTGATCTGCCTCATCAAATAGATGGTGGTGATGGTGCCAAATCGGTTCCTACTCTTTTATTTGGAGGGGATAGCAGTGGGAGTGGTTCGTCCCGTTTTGCTACACATACACTTCACTAAGGTAATAGGTGTTTCCTCTATTAATAGATGAAGCCACGTTAAGAAGAGTTGAGATGAGCCCCCATCGCATTCATCACTCTTCCAAGATTAATTCTCCATACAAAAAAGGCTGATCCACCACTGAAACCAGTGTGAGTCAGCCTTTTTAAACGCATCATGCAAAGGATCGGAAATTCCGTCCCCAAATTTCATGCATGGAATGGACGGTGATGAATGCTTCTTTATCGGTTGCCTGGATGTAGGTCTTGAGTTTGGAAAAGTCCTTGCGCTCCAGGATGGTGGTGATGACTTCCTTATCATCTTCCGAAAACCCGCCTCTGGCAGAATGGACAGTGGCCCCTTTATGGAGTTCGTGAATGATGAACCCACGGATGTCTTCACTCTTCTCGCTGATGATGACCACTTCTTTCCGCTCATTGAAGAACTGGATGCTTTTATCGACCAGCAGTCCTTTCAGGATCAATCCGAAGAATGCGTACAACCCGGTCTGCAGTCCGAACAAGAAAGCGGAGGCGAGGACGATGAGTACATCGGACAGAAGGACGGCGGTGCCGAGTTCAACATTGATGTACCTGTGAAGTACCTGGGCCAATACCCCTGTTCCTCCGGCAGATGCTTCCTGATAGAAGATCATGGCGACGCCCACGGCACCGAGCAAGGTTCCGATCACAACCTGCACAAGGACATCGGGACTGATCGGCTGGTGGACAGGGAAGAATGATTCCATTCCCCAGACAAACCCATTAAGGATCAGGGTGGCGATCACGGATCTGATCCCGAATGCAGGACCGATCAAAATCAGGCCGAGGAGGAAGAGAGAGGCATCCAAGGCGAGCATCAAGGCTCCCACAGGGAGGTTGATGATTTCCGCTAGGACGATCGCCGCTCCGCTCGTGCCTCCAAGGGCAAGGTTATTTGGCGTCAGGAAAAAATGTATATTCAGGGCCATGAGGAAGGCGCCTATGACGATGATAAGATAGGTTTTAAATAATTTCATATGGTGGAGCAAGCTCCTTTCCTAAAAAGGTTCCATCCCGATTATAAAGAGCCTGAGGAGTGAAGTAAACGGAGAAAAGCGATGTAAGCATTTACTTATAAAAGTTTATATAGTGAGTTTTTTCAGACTATATTTTCCTTAGGATCTGTATTGACATTTATTGATCACGACATTAATATTTAAACAGGTTAAATATTATAGTGTATAAGAAAGGGGGCAGGCCATGAAACAGAATGATGTCCCTCCTGGCTATATTGAAAGGCTTTTTAAAGCATTTTATATAACCAACAGGCAAATACAGCAGGATATGGCACAGTCATTCAAAGAACTTCATCTTACGGGACCGCAATTCTACATCTTGTATCTCCTCTGCCAAGAAGGTGGTGCGAAACCGACCGAGTTGGCCGATAAGCTTGAGGTGAAACCGAGTGCGATCACGGTGATGGTCGATCGGCTGATCAAGGGGGGCCTGGTACGGAGGGAGAGGGATGAGGATGATCGCAGGATCGTCAAGTTGGATAGTACGGAGGAAGGAAGGGCAATCTTTGAGAAAGCGAAGGTTATTCGGAAAGGGATTTTTACCCGGTACTTATCCTATTTGGAAGAAGCGGATATCGAGCAGCTGGTGATGACATATGAAAAGCTCGCTGCCATTATAGAACATACAAAAGGAGAGAATGAACGTGTCAGAACAACAAACAGGTATCAATAGGCGCCTGGTCTTGACCGGTCTGATCATCGGGATGTTCTTCAGTGCCCTTGAGCAGACCGTTGTGGGAACGGCGATGCCGACCATCATTGCGGAACTGAATGGATTTTCCATCTTTGCCTGGGTCACGACCGCCTACTTGATCACATCCACGGTCGTCACACCCATTGTCGGGAAGCTGTCGGATTTATATGGAAGAAGGCTGCTTTATTTAATTGGTGTCATTATCTTTATTATAGGATCAGGCTTGTGTGCTACAGCTAGTACTATGGAACAGCTTGTATTTTATCGCGGCCTTCAGGGAATCGGGGGAGGCATGATCATGCCACTATCCCAGACGATCATCGGAGATATTTTCTCCGCTGAACAGCGCGCGAAGTGGCAGGGAGTATTCGGTGCGTTATTCGGCCTCAGCTCTGTCATCGGCCCCTTCATTGGTGGTGTTATCGTTGACAGCATCAGCTGGCACTGGATCTTCCTGATCAATGTACCGTTTGGGTTCCTTTCGGCCATCCTTCTTTATATCGGGCTGAAGAATGAAAACCTTGGTCGTAAAATAGAGAAAGTCAGCATTGACTATCTTGGTATCATCACATTGGTGCCGGGACTCGTGATGCTACTGCTTGTCCTGAACTTCGGCGGTGACAAATTCGCCTGGACGTCCGGAACGAGCATCCTCCTATTCGGTGGAGCCCTTCTTTTCTTAGTCGTATTCGGCTTAGTCGAGAAGAAGGCGAAGGAGCCGATTTTGGATCTGAGTTTATTCAAGAATCGCGTCTTTGCCACAACGAACGCCCTTGGGTTCCTTCTCGGACTAGGCATGTTCGGAGCCATCATGTTTGTCCCGATGTTCATGCAGGGGATCTTGGGTGTGACACCTACCCAGGCGGGATCAACCATGACGCCGATGATGATCGCCTTGATCGTCGCAAGCATCATCGGGGGCAGGCTACTGTTGAAGCTGAAGTTCCGTACAGTCCTGACGACTGGGATGCTCATCACGGTTCTAGGCTTCCTGCTCATGAGCACGATGGGACCCGAATCGAAGGAATTCACCGCTTATCTCTATATGGTGGTGATGGGCTTCGGGATGGGGCTTGTGATGCCGACCTTGATGATTGCCATCCAGAATGAATTTCCAAAGTCCCGTTTGGGGGCTGTTACATCGGCTTCGACTTTCTTCCGTTCGATCGGAGGAACGATCGGTATCACCGTATTGAACGCGGTAATGAATCAATCTCTTCAAGGAAATATGAAGGATGTTGCAGCTAGCGAATCAAATACGGCAGTTGCACAAGTCCTCAAGGCATTGAGTGATAAGACAGACAGCTTGTTCGGAGTCCTTGTGACCCCTGATGTTCTTCAACTGCCTCAAGAAATCGGGAAAGCTGTTATTTCAGCTGTTGAAATGGCATGGTCGGATGCGTTCACGACCGTTTTCCTGACAGGTTTGATCTTCATCAGTGTCGGCGTATTCGTCGCATTATCAGTAGGTAGTGGCAGGATCAAACGGGACCATGAAATTGAAAATGAGCAAAAAGAAGCATCGATGGATCCCGCCTATACGGAATAAGCCCTTCTCACCTGATTCCTTCATGGAGTCAGGTGTTTTTTCCTTTCTATAAGATTTAATTTTCAGAAAATATATTGACATGGGAGGGGGAAAGGCGGTATGTTTTGAATAGTTACATATAACATAATTTTGATGAATCGGTATTTTAACGTTATATAAAAAATAGTGGGAAGGTGGCGGTGCGGGTGATCCTGCATGAAGTGGAAACGGTGGACCGTGAAACAATGGAAACCCTGCAGTGGAACAGGCTGAAACAAACGCTTGCCGCGGTCTATGAACATGTACCCCTTTACCGGAAGAAGTTTGATGAGCATCAGGTCCATCCTGCCGATCTGCATTCTTTGTCAGACATCAAAATGTTACCGCTTACAAATAAAGCCGACCTCCGCTCTCAGTACCCTTTCGGTATGTTTGCCGTACCGAAGGAGAGCATGGTCAGGATCCATGCTTCGTCTGGAACGAGCGGGAAACCCACGGTTGTAGGGTATACCAAGCGGGACCTTGAGATGTGGAGCGACATCGTCGCAAGGGCCATCGCGGCAGGCGGCGGGAAACCCGGAAGTATCCTTCACAATGCCTACGGGTACGGTTTGTTCACGGGAGGGCTGGGACTTCATTATGGAAGTGAACGTTTGGGGATGACGACGGTCCCTGTTTCCGGTGGCAACGCAGCAAGACAAATCACCCTTCTGGAGGATTTCCATCCATCCATCATCTGCGGGACGCCTTCCTATATCCTGACCATTGCCGAAACAATGGAGTCTCAAGGGAAGGATCCGGCAGGACTTTCCTTGGAGTATGGGATATTCGGGGCTGAGCCATGGTCAGAGACGATGCGGATGACGCTTGAGAAGAAGCTCGGGATCAAAGCGTGCGATATCTACGGACTGAGCGAGGTCGTCGGACCGGGTGTCGCCATGGAATGCCATGAAGCGCAGGATGGTCTTCATATCGCAGACGATCATTTCCTAGTGGAGGTCATTGATTCCGTGACACTCGAGCCGCTTGGTGAAGGAGAATTCGGTGAGCTCGTGTTCACGAGTTTGACGAAGGAAGCATCCCCGATCATCCGGTACCGGACCGGTGACATTGCCTCCATTACGAAGGAGCAGTGCCGATGCGGCCGCACGACGACGAGGATGTCAAGGGTGAAGGGGAGGGTGGATGACATGATGATCATCCGCGGCGTCAATGTGTTCCCTTCGGAAATTGAGCACTACCATCTGCAGGTCGAGGACCTTTCCCCTCATTATCAGGTGTATGTGCGAAAGGAAGGAGCCTTGGATGCGGTAGAGCTCAGGGTCGAAATCAGCGATTCATTTTCTGAAGAGATTTCACATGACTTGTCACATGAGAAGGCAGCCCTGCTTTCCTCCAAAGTTAAGGGGATGATGAAAGAACGCTGCTACGTCTCCATGGACGTCACGCTTGTAGGGAAGAACGGAATCCCGCGCTCTGAAGGGAAAGCTGTCAGGGTAGTGGATTTGAGGGACGAGGGTTTGATAAGCCACTAAAGGAGCAGCAGATGCTGCAAGAAGGAGGCGGAAAACATGATCAGTCAAGAGAGGACAGACGGGGAGCTTATGGCAGATTTCATGGCTAAGATTGAATCTGACAGGAAGGTCGAAGCAGATGATTGGATGCCTGATGACTATCGGAACGCACTGATCAAGCTGATTTCCATGCACGGGATCAGTGAAATCATGGGGGCCCTGCCGGAAAAGGAGTGGGTCCCGAAAGCACCTACCCTGCGCAGGAAGCTAGGCATCATGGCGAAGGTACAGGATGAGATGGGACACGGCCAGCTCCTTCTGCGTGTAGCCGAGGACTTGATGAAACCGTACGGGAAAACAAGGGAGGGCATCATGCGCGATCTCTTCTCCGGCGACCTGAAATTCCATAATGTCTTTCACATGGAAGCACCGACATGGGGGGATGCTGGGCTGATCGGATGGCTGGTGGACGGGGCCGCAATCATTACCCAGACCAATATGTTGAATGCCTCCTATGGGCCGTACGCAAGGGCGCTCAAGCGGATTTGTGCAGAGGAAGTTTTCCATGCGCAGCACGGCGAGGCCATTATCATGGCCCTTGCAGAGGGTACACCGAATCAGCGTGCGATGGTACAGGATGCCGTCGACCGCTGGTGGGATTCACTGCTCATGTTCTTCGGTCCCGGAGATGTCAAAACGACGGGGTCGTCCAAGCAGGACATCACGATTAAATACAAGATCAGGACGAAGACGAATGAGCAGCTCAGGCAGGATTTCTTCACCAAATATGTCCCGAGGATCCTGTCCCTCGGTCTTACTTTGCCGGACCCGTCCATGGCGTTCGATGAAGCGACGGGGGAATGGACATACAGGCAGCCTGACTGGCAGGAGTTCAAACAGATCATTAAAAACAACGGTCCAAAGTCAAAGGAACGCCTGCGCCTTAGGGAGTTATCCTATGAAAACAATGCCTGGGTCCGGGAAGCACTGAGCTGAAGGGAGTGAGAAGATGTCAGGGGATAAGCAGTTTTATCAGGAATTCGAAGTCTTCAGCAAGCGTGCGGATGGAGGGGTCATGCAGCATCAATTCAGCCTTCTCGCTCCGAACCACGAGCTTGCCATGATCATGGCACAAGAGAATTTCATGAGACGCGAACCGGTCGCAGATATCTGGGTGGTCAAACGCTCCGATGTACGCATGATGACCCCCGATGAAAGGGGAACGTTGCAGCGGCTCGATAATAAAGATTACCGCAATGCGAAAGGCTACGGTTACCTGAAGAAAAAGTGGCGCCAATACGAGCAGGAGATGCTCGATGAAAAAGAAATCATGTCCTGGGGAGAGTTGGTGAAGAAGAAATGAAGCAGTACGAGTTGAATACGATCCCCGATGAAGGGTATAGGCAGGCCCTTGCCGCCCTCCTTTACCAACTGGCAGATGATGATTTCATCCTTGCCTACAGAGGGTCCGAATGGCTGGGGCTGGCTCCGCACATTGAGGAGGATGTGGCTTTCTCCTCGATCAATCAGGATACGATGGGGCATGCTTCCATGATCTACGAGCTGTTGGCAAGCCTCGGTGAAGGAACCGAAGACGAGCTTGCCCATGGGCGTACCCCGGAGGAGCGAAGAAATGCCATCATCCTGGAGGAAGTCAATGGACCGGGTGATTACCTGATCGAACCCCGCTACGACTGGGCCTTTGCCGTCGTGAGACATTATTTCTACACGGTGGCGAAGAAGGTTCGCATGGAGTCTCTCAAGCAGTCAAGTTATGGTCCGCTTGCGGAGGCCGCCGTCAAAATCAATACGGAGTTGTACTATCACCTTCTTCACTGGCAGACGTGGTTCACACAGCTTATGAATGCAGGCGGGGAAGCAAGGAAGCGGATGGAAGAAGCCGTCTCGCGGGTATGCGACGACTTTCTGGGGGTCCTGACCCTCGGACCGGATGGGGAGAGCATGTCCCGATACGGACTCATTGAAGAGGAAGCCATTCTTGCCTCCCGATGGACCGAAGCACTGAAGAAGCCATTCAATTCCACAGGAGTCCAGCATCCACCGGTCGCCCGGAGCTTAAGGGGAGATGGGCGTAAGGGTGAACATACCGGTGATCTGACTGATGCCCTTCATACACTCAGTGAAGTGTACAGACTGGAGGCATCTGCCACCTGGTGAAGGAGGGAAGGTATGGAACAGACGGTCATGAAGATACTTGAAACGGTCAAGGATCCGGAAATCGACTCCATCTCCATTGTCGATCTCGGAATGGTCCATTCAATCGAGATGAAGGGAGGGCGATGCACCATCAAGCTCTTACCCACCTTTGCCGGATGTCCGGCTCTGGATATCATCAAAGGAAATGTCAAAAAGGCGTGCATGGCTCAGCCGGGGATAGAAGAAGTGGAAGTGCGCTTCGTCTATACACCGCCTTGGACCTCAGACCGGCTGACGCCAAATGGAAGGGAGAAGCTGAAGGAATTCGGTATCGCCCCGCCCCCCGAGAAGTTTACGAGTCTTGAAGAGTGGGAGATCCATTGTCCATATTGTGATTCCCATTACACGTCAATGGAAAATCTATTCGGACCGACGGCGTGCAGGAGCATCCTGTACTGCAAGGAGTGCCGGAACCCATTTGAAGCGATGAAGCCGATTTCCACAACTATGTAAAAAAAGAAAAGGAGAGATGGATATGGTCAAGTTGATTGCACTGTATAAACACCCGGAGGATAAGGCAACGTTTGATGAGCATTATTTTAATATCCACGGACCAATCACGGCAAAGATCCCTGGTCTGAAGAAGATGGTGGTAACGAAGATCACGGGATCTCCCATGGGAGGAGAGGGCGACTATTATCTGATGTGCGAGATGTACTACGACAGCCATGAATCGATGAAAGCCGGTATGAAATCGCCTGAAGGAAAGGCATCGGGTAAGGATCTCATGGGATTTGCAGGCGACCTGGTCACCCTTATGATCGGGGAAGAGATCGATGGAGCAGAGTGATGAATTCATCACGGTGAGGGTGGAGGATGCCATCGGGATCGTTGAATTGAATCGTCCCGATGTGCTGAACGCCCTCAATCGCCAGATGGTCTCTGAAGTGGTCGGGGCGTTCGAGCGGCTCGATCGTGACGAAAGCGTGAAGGTCATCCTCCTGATGGGGAAGGGCCGTGCTTTCGCCGCGGGGGCCGATATCAAGGAAATGGCAGATGCCAGTCCCGTAGATTTTGAGCTTATGGACCCCTTCGCACCATGGGACCGGATGACCCTCATCAAAAAGCCCATTATCGGAGCTGTGCATGGATTTGCCCTCGGCGGAGGATTCGAACTTGCCCTCAGCTGTGATCTGTTGTTTGCGGCCGAGGATGCCCGTTTCGGGTTCCCCGAGGTGAATCTCGGCGTCATGCCAGGTGCCGGGGGAACCCAGCGGCTCACGAAGCTGCTCGGGAAGACCCGGGCAATGGAATGGCTGCTGTCAGGTGATACGTTCTCAGCCGAAGAGGCCTTACAGTGGGGCATCGTCAACCGGACGATCCCGCAGTCTTTATTAATAGAAGAAACGAAGCGTTTTGCCCGAAAGTTGGCCGATAAGCCTCCGCTTTCCCTGCGTCTGATAAAAGAATCGGTGCACACGGCGGTGGATGCCACGGTATCGGAAGGGATGAAGCAAGAACGGAAGAACTTCTATCTGTTGTTTGCCTCTGAAGATCAAAAAGAAGGAATGAAGGCGTTTGTGGAGAAACGGACAGCCGAATTCAAGGGGAGGTAAGCCATGTTTGAAACCATCCGTTATGAAGTGAAGGACTCAGCAGCCTGGATCACCCTGAATCGGCCGGACCGCCTCAATGCCTTCATCCTCCAGCTGAACCGGGAGATCCAAAAGGCGGTCAAGACGGCAGAACGGGATGAAGGGGTGAGGGTGATCGTCATCACCGGGGAAGGCAGAGCCTTTTGTTCCGGCCAGGATCTCAGTGAGGTGGATGAGAATATGGATCACGGTGACGTGCTTCGCCGCCAATATGGACCGATGGTAAAAGCGATGGAGGATTGTCTGAAACCCATCATTGCCGCCGTCAACGGGGTCGCCGCCGGTGCCGGCTTCAGCCTCGCCCTTGCCTGCGACTTCCGCCTGGTCTCCGAGAAAGCAAGCTTCATCCAATCATTTGTCCATGTCGGGCTCGTGCCGGATTCCGGCAATCTCTATTACTTAAGCAATCTGATAGGCTATGCAAAGGCGATGGAACTGGCTGTACTCGGTGAAAAGGTCAGTCCTCGGGAAGCAGAAGCCCTCGGACTTGCCACCAAAGTGATCCCGGCTGAATCATGGGAAGAGGAGACTGCGAGATTCGTAGGACGGATCGCCTCCCTTCCGACAAAGGCGATCGGTTCAATGAAGCGGTTATTGAAGGATGCACCGAATCGGACATTTGACGAGTATTTGGAAAAAGAAGCCTACGCCCAGCGGATGGCCGGCATGACCGTGGATCACCGTGAAGGTGTCGAAGCATTTATGGCAAAGAAGAAACCTGTGTTCCAAGGACGATAATCCAAAAGGAGATGAAGAGATGTCGACAGTGAAAGAGCAAACGTTTGACGTGTTGGAAATGAAGAGGGAGCATTATTCCTTGATCATCGGGGGCCAACGGACGGAAAGTGAATCCGGCGAAACTTTCACCACCTACAATCCGGCTACAGGGGAAGCATTGGCAACGGTGTCGCTTGCAGGCATCGAGGATGCAGAGAAAGCCGTACAGGCTGCACGCAATGCCTTTGATTACGGAAAATGGAAAAAGGCACCCGTCAACAAACGTTCACGCACTCTCAATAAAATCGCCGGGATCATGCGGTCAAGATTCAATGAGCTGGTATCGCTTGAAATCATGGACAGCGGAAAGTCCCTGTCGGCCGCACAGGGTCAGGTCATGCAGGCGATCGAAGACTTTGAATTCTATGCAGGCGCCATCGTCGGTCACAGGGGTACGGTGAATCCGGTCCCAGGTCAATTCACCAATGTAGCGGAGAAAGAGCCGGTCGGAGTCTGCGCGCAGATCATTCCATGGAATTATCCATTGATGATGGCCGCTTGGAAGATTGCACCCGCCCTTGCCGCCGGATGCTCCGTGATCGTGAAGCCTGCGACCCTCACCCCTCTTACCGCCATCGTCCTGGGTGAGATCTGTATTGAAGCCGGCGTACCGGAAGGAGTCATCAATATCATTCCAGGCTCCGGTTCAACGGTGGGGAATTATCTGGTGGAGCACAAGAACGTGGATAAAGTTGCGTTCACCGGCTCGACACCTGTAGGGAAGAACATCATGGAAAGGGCGTCCCAGACATTGAAACGAGTCACTTTAGAACTCGGCGGGAAATCCCCGAATATCGTATTCGCCGACGCCAATCTGGATGCAGCCGTCGACGGATCTCTCTTCGGAATTTTCTATAATACCGGTCAATCCTGTGAAGCCCGGTCCAGATTATATGTACACGAAGATATCTATGATGCGTTCATGGAGAAGTTCGTTGAGAAAACGAAGAAGCTCACCCTGGGTGATCCTCACGATAAAGGATCACATATCGGAGCCGTCATTGATCAGAAGCAGGTGGATACGATCCATGAGTATGTGACATCGGCGAAAGAAGATGGGGCAACGATACTGACCGGAGGAAAACAGGCAAAGGTGGCCGGCTTTGAAAAGGGAAGCTGGTATGAGCCGACGATCATCACCAATGTGAGCCATGACATGAAAGCCGTAAAAGAAGAGATCTTCGGACCAGTCGTGGTTGTCATGACGTTCAAAGATGAGAAAGAAGCGATCCGCATGGCCAATGACAGCGAATATGGTCTCGGATCTGCGATCTGGACAGAGAATCATGGTCGTGCAACACGGGTGGCAAAAGCGATCCAGGCCGGAATCGTCATGGTGAACTGCCCATTCTCCGCGTTCCCTGGCACCCCGTTCGGCGGATACAAGCAATCCGGATTCGGTCGGGAGCTTTGCGTCGAGACGCTGGACCTGTATACCGAGACGAAGAGCATCATTTCCTATTTCGGCAATCGTCCACTGAATCCATTCGGTGTGTAATGAAACAGACAGGGGTTGTCCTTTCCGGAGGTCAACCCCTTATTTCTAGAGAGGAGAGGGTATCATGCGGAATCTAGTCGTAGTCGGTTCAGGGGTCATGGGGAGAGGGATAGCCTACGTAAGTGCAGTAGGTGGATATCGGACCACCCTTGTGGATATTAAGGAAGAACAGCTGCTCCGTGCAGAAAGGGAGATTGCAGGATATCTTCAAAAAGGGATAGAACGCCAAAAGCTTTCGGCGGATCAATACGAAGAAGCAAAAGGGAACCTCCAATATTCTACCAATCTGTCGATCGCCGTGTCGGATGCTGATTTTGTCATCGAGGCTGTACCCGAAGACCGGGAGCTGAAGCGCTCCGTATTCCAGGTGCTTGACGCCCATGCTCCTGAATCATGTTATTTTGCCACCAACACGTCCACCATGAGCCCAACGGAAATCGGTTCTTACACGAAAAGGCCCCAAAAGGTCATTGCCATGCACTTCTTCAATCCTGTACATAAAATGCCCCTGATCGAGATCATCAAGGGCTTGGAGACGGATGAAGAAACGGTGGAGGCTGTCCGCGAAGCTGCAAGCTCCATGGGGAAGGAGACGGTCATCATTAATGAATTCCCTGGATTTGTCACAAGCAGGATCTCGGCTCTCGTGGGGAATGAAGCATTCTTAATGCTCCAAGAGGGGCTCGGGACACCGGAAGACATTGATAAAGCCATCAAACTTGGGTTGAACTATCCCATGGGACCGTTTGAGCTCGGAGATCTGGTCGGATTGGATACGAGACTCAATAACTTGAAGTACCTCCATGAAAAGCTCGGAGATAAATACCGTCCGGCTCCCCTGTTGGAGCAGTATGTGAAGGCGGGAAGACTGGGGCGTAAGACGGGAAGGGGCGTATATGAGTACTCTGTGGAGAAAGAAAAGGAGAAGTCGACATGAGGGAAGTTGTGATCGTCGATGCCGTCAGAACCCCGATCGGGAGATACAAAGGAAGCCTTAAAGGCGTAAGGCCTGATGATCTCGGGGCAGCTGTCATCAAGGCCCTGATTGCGCGAAATCCCGATGTCCCCCTTGAATCCATTGAAGAAGTGGTGTTCGGAAATGCAAACGGAGCCGGAGAGGACAACCGGAATGTAGCCAGGATGTCGGCCCTGTTGGCAGGACTCCCCGTTGAAGTGGGGGGGACCACGATCAATCGCCTGTGCGGATCCGGACTCGATGCGGTGAATTATGCGGCCCGTGCCATCCTGGCAGGTGAGGGAGAGATCTTCATCGCAGGAGGAACGGAGAGCATGACCCGTGCCCCCCTGGTCATGAAAAAGCCGGAAAGCGAATTTCCCCGAGGGAACATGGAGATGTTTGACACGACCATCGGGTGGCGGTTTGTGAACCCGAAGATGGAGGAAATGTACGGAACCGATTCCATGCCGGAAACAGCTGAAAACGTTGCGAAGAGATTTGCTATCTCCCGTGAAGAGCAGGATTGTTTTGCCTTGGCAAGCCAGACCAAGGCCAAAGAAGCGCAGGTGCAAGGACGCCTTGTGGATGAGGTGGTACCGGTTGAGGTATTCAACAAACGAAGCGGCGTAATGCATGTCACTCAGGATGAGCATCCGAGACCGGATACCGATCTCGCAAAGCTTGCTGGATTAAAGCCGCTATTCAAGGACGGGTCCGTCACGGCAGGCAATGCTTCAGGGGTAAACGACGGGGCGGCCGCCCTGCTCCTGATGAGCAGGAACAAAGCAGAGGAGCTGGGATTGACGCCTCTCGCCCGGTACGTGACGTCTGCTGTCGCCGGCGTCGAACCGTCCGTCATGGGCATAGGACCCATCGATGCCACCCAAAAGGCATTGACCAGGGCCGGCCTAACCATGGAACAAGTCGGACTGGTGGAGTTGAATGAAGCATTTGCCGCCCAGTCCCTCGCCTGTATCAGGGAGCTTGGACTCGACGAGGCGATCGTGAATGTCAATGGAGGTGCGATTGCATACGGACATCCCCTCGGGGCGAGCGGCGCAAGAATCCTGACGACACTCCTGCATGAGATGAAGAGACGGGATGTCCAATATGGCCTTGCCACCATGTGCATAGGGGTCGGGCAGGGAATCGCGACCGTGGTGGAAAGGCTGAAGGGATAAAGGCACAGGTAAACCCGCGACCATCATGCCGCGGGTTCGATGTGTTGTTTTGTATAAGAGGCTTGATAGGCAGCCGTACCGACAAGGGAGGCCAGCAAGGCAAGTTCGAACAGGTTGGTCACGGCACCGCTGTCCACAGGAATGCTGACAGCACTGCCGATCGTCATGATCAGGGAACCGAGGAAGAACCAGATCCATCCCTGCACCTTCCAGATGGCAATCGATGCCGCAAGAAGGACGATGGCCACGATGAGGACCATGATAGGCGGGCCGGAAGAGGGATCGGCATTTCCGTACGACAGCACGCCGTACGACCATTCCGGTGTCACTTTCAGGCCGACGACCTCTGTAAGGAGTTCCACAGTGATCAGGCCGATGGTCAGGAGGAAGGCACAAGAGCGGAATGCCGTCGTCCGCGCTGTCCGGATTCCTCCCTGCTCAAGGGACTTCCAGGCAAACAGGACCAGGAGCGGTGTGAAGAAGGCATGCATGTAATACCGCACAAGGCTCAGCTCTTTCAGGAGCCGTCCTTCCCCTATGTATTTTCCTGAGGCGATGATGCCGTTATCGTAAATGAGTCCAGCGATGACGGGAAGGAGGAACGCGATACTGAGAGCGTGCCGTTTCCTGAGGATCCGGATTGACATGACGAAGAGGACGATATAGGCGATGGTAAAGGCAGAGAATAAGAGAGTATCCATACAACAGTCCTTTCTGCTATTTTTCTTATCCCTTCCCTTAATGGACCTTGTTGAAACAGGTGATGTAAACGCTTCTTATTTCAGATAATTATGATATTATAATAGTTATACGTTAAGAACACGTCACGCGATAACGGTACATCATAGATCGGGCGTAAAAGGAGAGGCTTGCATGAATACAAGATCAATGATCTTCACCTTGTACGGGGATTATATCAGCCATTACGGGAATAAAATCTGGATCGGGAGCCTGATCCGGCTTCTGAATGAGTTCGGCCACAATGACCAGGCAGTGAGAGCGGCCATTTCCCGAATGAACAAGCAGGGCTGGGTCCAGGCAGAGAAACAAGGGAATAAAAGTTATTACACATTGACCGAGCGCGGTGTCGACCGGATGGAAGAAGCTGCGAACAGGATCTTCAAGCTCAAGCCTGAGGAGTGGGACGGGAAGTGGAGGATCTTCATGTACTCCATTCCGGAAGAAATCCGGAGTATTCGGGACGAGCTCAGGAAAGAACTGGTTTGGAGCGGTTTCGGCACGATGTCCGCCAGTACGTGGATTTCCCCTAATGACTTGGAGAAACAGGTTAGGCAACTGATCCGGAAATACGAGATCGAAGAGTATGTCGACTTCTTCATTGCAGACCATAAAGGGCCGAGTGAAAGCAGAAGGCTCGTAGAAAAGAACTGGGATCTGGAAGAAATCAATGCCAAATATGAGGGTTTCATCGCGGAGTACAGCCGCATGTATATGATGGATAAAAGCAAGATTGCCAAGGGCCAAATGAGTGATGCGGAGTGTTTCGTAGGGCGGGCAAAGCTTGTCCATGAATACCGGAAGTTCTTATTCGTGGATCCGGGACTTCCTGATGAGCTGCTACCGGATAAATGGCTCGGAGGTCATGCCGCCACGCTATTCGGAGAGTATTATAAGGAGCTTGCTGAGCCCGCCTCCCGCTTCTTCGAGAGTGTATTCGAAGATGGGAACGAGCTCACCAATAAAGATACATCCTATGACGTGATGAACCATCCGCTCCTGATGGATTAGAATCTGTTTCTGGAAATCAACTTATACAGGCCGACCATGACCAATCCCGCGATAAGGGAAGCCCACCAGCTGAAAGAAAAAGAAGGACCAAGGTCTGGGAGGAAAAACAAGGCAAGGAAGAATGGTAAACTGATGGCTCCACCGCCCAATCCGCCGATCAGCGCCATCTTGCCGGCTGAATCTTTTTCTTGAAATAGTGAACGCTTGATGATGGAAAAGAACATCTTGATCTCTGTCAATATGGTGAGGAGTAAGATCACCGCCATAATGGCTGCCGAGCCGATGAATACATCATTTTCCACTTCTTTGAAGAAAGAGGCGATCAGTAGGCCTGCTCCGCGGATGGCTAGGAAAATACCGAACAGGTTCAAGGCCATCAGGGAAATGAACCCGGCTACGCTCCGTTTGCTCTCGGGAGGAAGCTGTTCGACAAGCTCGTCTGCATATGCTTTCGGATCAGCTCCGAAGATCATCGTAGCTGTCTTTCCTTCGTCCTGTCCTTCGAGGAGATGTTCGAGGATCTCCATGAGGATCTCTTCAGTTTGCTGATCAGACAGGGTGAGCTGGAGTCGGAGGTACAATAAGATATCGGAATAATATTTTTCGTTCTCTTCGGTCAGTTTTTCTCTCTTTTGGTTATTTAATTCGATCAGTTCTTTTGCTGCGATCAATGGTGTTACCCCCTTTTCAATAGTTGGTTGACCGGGACGGATAGATGCTCCCACTCTTGGGTGATCTCTACTAGCGCGGCTTTTCCGTCCTCAGTCAGTGAATAATATTTCCGGTTCGGACCCGACTCGGACGGCCGCATTTCGCCTGTGATCCATTTATTCTTCTGCAGGCGGAGAAGGACGGGATAGATCGTTCCTTCACTTACATCCTGCAGACCGGATGCCTGAAGTTTCCTGGACAATTCATAGCCATAAACGGGCTCCTTTTCAATGACGGCCAGGATGCATCCATCAAGAATCCCTTTTAGCAGTTGGCTTCGGATCGACATGACGATTCTCCTTTAGGTATATTGTAAAACAAGATACTAAGATAAAAGTTCAGCTACCTTGTTACGCAAAGTAGCTATGAATAGCATAAATGCTGGAAGGGGTTTTGTAAACCTCTTTTTTTAATCATGAATAGAGTGGAGGAGGAATCGCTATGAATAGACTCACAGAATGCCTCGGGATCCAGCACCCCATCATCCAGGGAGGCATGGGGAACATCAGCAATGCCCGCCTGGCTGCGGCCGTGTCGGAAGCGGGTGCCCTGGGGACGATCGGGACAGGGACCATGGGTGTGAAGGAAGTGGGGGAGATCGTCCGGGATCTGAAGGTGCTCACGAACCGGCCATTCGCCCTGAATATCCCGATTACGATGACGCCTGACCTGAAAGGCATGATCGGGATTGCCATCACGGAAGAGGTACCCGTGGTTTCCTTATCAGCAGGAAATCCGGCACCGCTCATTCCTGTCCTTCACGAGCACGGGATCAAAGTGGTATGCGTGGTGGCCTCCCGTAAGCAAGCAAGAAAAGCGGCGGATGCAGGGGCAGACGTCCTGGTGGCAGAAGGGTATGAAGCGGCGGGCATCAACTCCCATCTCGAGACCACGACCCTGGCCCTCATCCCGCAGCTTGTGGATGAAGTGGCTATTCCCGTCGTGGCAGCCGGGGGAATTGCGGATGGCCGCGGGCTTGTAGCCATGCTCGCCCTGGGCGCAAGCGGCGTCCAGATGGGAACCCGGTTCATCGCGACCAAGGAAGCACCCTTTCATGAGCGGTATAAAGAAACCCTTCTTGCAGCGAATGATCACGGAACACTTATTGTCGGGCGGAGCGTGGGAAGGGTACGGCGCGTTCTGAGGGCGCCCTACGCTGAAAGGGTATTGGATCTGGAAAAGCAGGGGATGACTCTGGAACAGTACTCGGAACTGACCTCTGAGGACAACCATCGCAAGGGTGCCCTCGAAGGAAAACTCGACGAGGGTTTCATCAATGGTGGACAGGTGGCCGGTCTGATCGGTGATATACCGACCGTCAAAGAAGTGGTGGACGGGATGATGAACGACGCCTCAACGGTCCTGAGGGCTCTTTCAGGCACTATGAAGGTAGAATAAGAGTTAGAAAAGCAGTGGGTGAGGAAGACGCCCGCTGCTTTTTTCGTTTAAACCGCTAAAATCTTCTGGAAATCCTGAGCCAAAACAACTATACTGAGAGTAATTTTTAAATTTTCCGAATATTATTGACTATTTCGTGACGTCAGTGATAATATAACGTTGTATTAACGGTGCGTATTATTTTTATCACAGAAAGGATTCGGTAGTCTTATAGACTATTAATCATATAACTTGTGATCAAAGGGGGATTTCTGTGAAAAAGAAAGGTTGGTTATTGGGTGCATCGTCCATGCTCCTCGGGATGATGATTTTATCGGGTTGCGGTTCATCAGAAAAAAGCGGTAGCGATGGCGATGGAAAGAAGGAATATGTAATCGGGGTCAGTCAGATCGTCGAGCATCCGTCACTTGATGCAGCTTACAAAGGGTTTAAGAAAGCACTGGAAGAGAACGGATTCAAAGAGGGTGACAACGTGAAATACGATGTTCAGAATGCCCAGGGTGATCCGAATAATTCCCAGACCATCGCCAAAAACCTCGTCGGGGACGGGGTGGACCTTATTTTCGCCAATTCAACACCGAGCGCGCAACATGCTCTGAATGCGACCAAGAAGATCCCCATTGTGTTTACATCGGTGACGGATCCCGTCGGTGCTGAGCTGGTGAAATCATTCGAGGAGCCGGGGGAGAATATCACGGGTACATCGGACAACCATCCCGAAGCGACCTCCAAAACGATCTTTTTTATCACAGATGAACTGAAAGCGAAGAAAATCGGGGTGATCTATAACTCTGGTGAACAGAACTCCGTCGTGCAGGCCAAGGAAGTGAAGAAGCTTGCTGAGGAAAAGGGAGCGAAGGTCGTGGAAGCGTCTGTATCCACTTCAGCGGAAGTGAAGCAGGCGACTGAATCGCTTGTAGGCCGTGTAGATGCCATCTACGTCCCGACGGACAATACGGTGGTCTCAGCACTTGATGCCGTCATCGGTGTTGCCAATGATAAAGATATTCCACTCTTCGTCGGTGAACTTGATTCCATGAAAAAAGGTGCGGTAGCCGCCAGCGGATTCAGCTATGAAGATCTTGGATATGAAACGGGCCTCATGGCCGTTAAGATCCTGAAGGGCGAGAAGAAACCGTCTGAGATCAGCGTTGAGTATCCGAAAGATTTCAAGCTTATGATCAACAAGAAAGCGGCCGAAGAGCAGGGTGTCGAGGTAAAGGATGCCTGGAGTGAACTCGGAGAATTCTACGAAGAGTGATAGAAAGGATGATTCAAGATGCCAACGGCCATATTTGCCTCCTTTGAATCCGGGATCATTTACGCCATCATGGCCCTCGGAGTCTACCTGTCCTTCAGAATATTGGACTTCCCTGATCTGACAGTGGACGGGAGCTTCGTGACCGGGGCAGCCGTTGCAGCGACGATGATCGTGGGCGGAGTGAATCCCGTCGCTGCAACGGTCACTGCCATGGTGATCGGCTTCGTCGCAGGATGTATAACAGGGCTTCTCCATACATTCGGAAAAATCAATGCACTCCTATCCGGAATCCTCATGATGATTGCTCTTTACTCTATCAATCTGAGGATCATGGGCACGTCCAATGTGTCCCTATTGAATGAAGATACGGCTTTTACGGGGATCACAGGTCTGGTTGGATCCCTTGGAATCGACCAGGCACTGAATGGTATCTGGAATGCTGTCGGATTGGGAGAACCACTCCCTGATACGTGGGCGGTCCTCCTGTTCATGACGGTCGTGACGCTGATGATCAAGTTTTTGACGGATGCGTTCCTCAAGACAGAAGTCGGTCTTGCCCTCAGGGCGACCGGCGATAATCAGCGTATGATCCGGAGCTTCTCTGCCAATACGAATCTCATGATCATCCTTGGCCTCGGGATTTCCAATGCGCTTGTGGCCCTGTCCGGGGCACTGATTGCCCAGTACAGCCGCTTCGCAGATGTCGGGATGGGGATCGGGATGATCATCATCGGTCTTGCATCCGTCATCATCGGGGAAGCCCTTTTCGGTACCAAATCCATTGCAAGGACCACACTTGCCGTCATCGGCGGGGCCATCATCTACCGTCTGGTTGTCTCCATGGCCCTTCGCGTAGACTTCCTTGAAACGGGTGACATGAAGCTGATTACAGCGACGATCGTCATCCTCGCACTCGTCATGCCGAAAGTCATGGAGAGATATAAGGACAGGAAGCGCAAGGCTAAGCGCATGGCCGAGAGGATGAAGGCCGTTCCGGTCTCGGAAGGAGAGGGTGGCAGCAGTGTTACGATTAAATAGGATCCACAAGGTCTTCAACGAAGGAACACCGGATGAAAAAATCGCCCTTGATGACATCCAGCTTTCCATGGAACCGGGCGATTTCGTCACGGTGATCGGGAGCAACGGGGCCGGAAAGTCAACGCTCATGAATATCGTCTCTGGGGTCATGATACCGGATGTTGGAACCGTCCACATCCAGGATCAAGATGTATCGAAAGTGTCGGAGTACCGGAGATCGAAGCTCATCGGACGAGTCTTCCAGGATCCGATGGCAGGCACAGCCCCCTCGATGACCATCGAAGAGAATCTTGCCATGGCATACTCGCGGAATCGCACAAGAGGCTTCAGGCTCGGAGTCACGAAGAAGAGGAAGGCCTACTTCAAGGAAGTACTCGAGAGTCTTCATCTAGGATTGGAAAATCGGCTCAATGCTAAAGTCGGGTTGCTATCAGGAGGGGAGCGTCAGGCGCTATCGTTGCTCATGGCCACCTTCACGGAGCCGTCGATCCTACTCCTCGATGAGCACACGGCAGCCCTGGATCCGGCACGTGCTGATCTGATCACGAAGCTGACCCGGCAAATTGTGGATCAATACGCCCTGACCACCCTTATGGTTACCCATAATATGCAGCAGGCCATCGATTTAGGTAACAGACTGATCATGATGGATAAAGGACAGATCATCCTTGAAGTGAATGAACAAGAGAAGAAGGGCTTGACCGTTGAAGGACTCCTTCACGAGTTCCAAAGGATCCGCGGCAGCAAGCTTGCCAGTGACCGGGCCCTTCTCTCGTAACGAAAGCCGGCCTATACAGGCCGGCTTTTTGGTGCGAGTCGAGTTGTTTGCCCTTCAAATGGAATAGGCGTAATCTACTAGTAAGGACAGGAAATTCATCCCTGCCCGGTTCTGGTAAACCATCAAGAATAGGAGAGATTTCAAAATGAAACGTTTTGAAGGCAAAGTAATCTTGATCACTGGGGCTGCATCCGGACTTGGACATGCTGCGGCCATGCAAATTGCATCAGAAGGGGCAAAACTATCACTCGTAGACCTGAACCAAGGTGGTTTGGAAGAAGTAAAGCAATCCATTCTTTCTTCTTACAGTGAAGCGGACGTATTATTGATCGAAGCGGATTGCTCCGACGAAAGCGCCGTGAAGAAATACGTCGATGAAACGGTGGAACACTTCGGTCAAATCGACGGATTCTTCAACAACGCAGGAATCGAAGGGAAGCAGGATCTTACAGAGGAATACGGTACGGATGAATTTGAACGTGTAGTGAACATCAACTTGAACGGTGTCTTTTACGGCATGAAATATGTACTGAAAGTCATGAGGGAGCAGGGCTACGGTTCCATCGTCAATACGGCATCCGTCGGAGGGATCCGCGGCGTCGGCAACCAATCCGGCTATGCGGCAAGCAAACACGGCGTAGTCGGAATGACCCGCAATTCCGGTGTGGAATATGGTCAGTACGGAATCAGCATCAAAGCCATCGCACCAGGTGCCATCATGACACCGATGGTCGAAGGCTCCCTCCGCCAAATCGGAGGCGATGACTGGGAAGCGGCAGGCAAGGAATTCGTCAGCGTCAACCCAATGAAACGCTTCGGAAAACCCGAAGAAGTCGGATACCTCGTAGCCTTCCTGCTATCCTCCCAAGCAGACTTCATCAACGGAGCCGTCATCCCGATCGACGGCGGACAATCCTATAAATACTGATCAACAAATAGAATACTAGCAGTAAAAAACAAGAATGAGGCCAAGCCCGCATTCTTGTTTTTTTATGTTTAAAGAAGAATCAGCAGGAAGTGGATAGAGAAATATACCTGATGGGGTTCTTTAAATTGGTTGATTGCAGTATTAGTATTCCATGAGTTTTTCAAACACGCAGATGTTGCCTAAGGCTGATTATCTACCAAAAAATACTGCATCAAAAAACAATTCCTACTCATAAGAATCCCAGAGTGTATTGAAGCGGAAGGCGCCTGACTCCAGCGGAAAAGGAGCATGATCGAGACCCCGCAGGCACGAGGAGCATTCCTGTTATAAAAGAATATGAGGATAAAGTGAGATTTTAGCGATGTGCATAAAAAAAGCTCCCTTGGTACGATAGAGAGTGTCATGCGCATGACCTCGAATTAAGTACCGAAGGGAGACTTCAACTATGGATTTTACACAAAATGAACGACTTAATCAAATTAATGAACAGACTTTAATCATCGGCATTGATATTGCCAAACACAAGCACGTCGCCAGGGCCATTGATGATCGAGGAATCGACTTATCGAAGCGTCTGGTTTTTCCGAATTCGTTAGAAGGATTCCAATTGTTACTAGAGTGGGCTCGACAATTAAGTGCGGACACATCCCGTCCGAACTTAATGTTGGGGATGGAGCCTACGGGACATTATTGGATGAATCTAGCTTACTTCTTGAAATCCCAGGGCGAGCGCCCTGTGGTGGTAAACCCGATGAAGGTCAAGAAATCAAAAGAACTGGATGATGACTCGCCTACCAAAAATGATACAAAGGATGCGAAGGTCATCGCTCAAGTCATGCGAGCAGGGCGGTATCATGAGCCTACCTTGCCGGAAGGCATCTATGCCGAGTTACGTGAAGGCGTGAAACTCTTTGATATCATTCAAGAAGATCTCTCTTCCATCAAAGCACAAATCCATAACGTTCTGGATCGGTATTTCCCTGAATTCTTGACGGTGTTTAAGAAGTGGAATGGAAAGATGGCGATGGCGCTTCTGAAGTTAGGCTATCTTCCAACAGATATTCGACAGAAGACAGAAGAGGAACTTCTATACGACGTAAAGGCATTAGGGACCAAAAATGTAGGGGTGGCGCGTATGCGCCACTTAAAGAAAGTAGCTGACTCCAGTGTTGGGATGACCGTAGGTCTCCGCATGGCTCGTGAAGAGCTTCGCTATCTCGTTGATCAGTATGAGGCCTTAAACGAACGTCTGGACAATCTGAAAGAAGAACTTGAAGAACTGGTTCTTACGGTTCCTGGCGCAGATCTTATGATGGCGATCAATGGCGTGGGAGCGATGACCATTGTTGGGTTCTTCGCCGAGATTGGTGACTTATCAAATTATAAAGATCCACGACAGATTATTAAATTAGCAGGACTGAATCTGATGATGAACCAATCCGGCACACATCGAGGGAAAACAACCATTACTAAGCGTGGGCGACGAAGGTTGCGTTCCATTCTGTATCAAGTCGCCCGCCCTTTAACTTTTCATAATGACGCCTTTAAAGCTCTTCATCAGTATTATAAACACAGACGAACGAATCCTCTTAAAGGGAAACAGTCTTTTGTCGCACTAGGACGTAAACTGATTAAGGTCTTATTTGTCATAGGCACACGAAAGTGTGCGTTTAGTGAGGAACGCATGCTTCGCGATATCCCTCATATGAGAGATGTGCAGGCAGCTTAACGTATGATGTCCAGCAGTCAATATCCCTTAGTTTTTTGATGGTTTCTTAGGTAATCAAAAGAAGCACGGATAAGCCGGTCACTATTCCAAGCATTAGGGCATAGACCCACCCGAGGAGCATTTCCGGCAACCACACATGGTCAGGTCGAACGAAGGAATTTACGCGCATAGACGCTGAGAGAAATGGGAGGGTCCACCGCCATGTCGTATGTGGAGATCCAATAGTGCGATCATAAATTAGTACCTATTAATGGAAAAAAGACGCCAGGTTTCTTCAGACGCTTAGTGCGTTTCCATATATATTTAAATATGGATGAATTTATTCAAATGTGCCATGTCGCCTCTTTTGAACGCCTACGAAAACCTGAGAAAAACCTAGGAATACTAAGAACTACTGAATTTTCATGAGGGAGGCTCGACATGCTCCCCGCAGGAAAGCAGGCGCCTGCAGCGGAAAGGAGCGGTCTCCTGTTCAATTTAGTCACATAAAGAGTGATTACCCCAGATTAATCAATTTAAGAACATTACATATAAAGGGATTTTATTCAACTCACCTCCCCTATCAAAAAAATTCCTAAATGCCTATCAGAATCCCAGAGTGTATTGAAGCGGAAGGCGCCTGACTCCAGCGGAAAAGGAGCATGATCGAGACCCCGCAGGCACGAGGAGGCTCGACATGCTCCCCGCAGGAAAGCAGGCGCCTGCAGCGAAAAGGAACGGTCTGCTATTCAATTCTGTCTCATAAAGAATACCTGTCCAAGGTCAAACTTATTACCTTTAAGAACAGTAGATATAAAGGGAATACATTCATCCCACCACTATTAAAATATCCAAATGCTTTGCCTGTTCCACAACGAACCAAAAGAATTTTTAATTTTAACAATTTATTGACTATTTATAAAACAAAATGTTATTATATCGTTGAATTAACGTTATATTAATATCCATAATGCAATCGTTTAAAGGAGGAAAGCGATGAAGTCCGGATTGACCGTTGGGCACACGCTTGAAATCATCATCGATGTCACACCCGACATGCACGCAAGCTTTGAAGGGGAAGTGGTTCACCCGGTCTATTCCACCGTCCAAATGGTCTATCACATGGAATGGGCATCCCGTCAAATCATCCTTCCTTTCCTGGAAGAAAAGGAAGAAGGGATGGGGGCCGAAGTAAAAGTAGTGCACCGTGCACCAGCGCGGACGGGAACCCGTTTGAGCATTAAGGCCACCGTGACCCGAATGAACGCAAAAGGTATCTGGACTAAAATCATGATCCGCCGGGAGGAAACGGACTCCATTGTAGGAGAAGGAGAAGTGAGGCAGGTTGTCCTTCCGAAACAAACAATCGCTGAACGTATCGGGACAGATTGAAGACGATAAGGGGGAACTCGTATGGCAAGCCTATCCGATAAAATGAAAACGTTTACAAAAGAGACGGAGGTCAGGGGGATGGACATGTTCGATCAGATCAAGAATCATGAACAGGTCCTGTTCTGCAACGATGAAGAGACCGGTTTGAAAGCAATTATCGCCATACATAATACCACTCTCGGACCTGCTCTCGGCGGGTGCAGGATGATGCCGTATGCCTCAGTGGACGCGGCATTGAACGACGTACTCAGATTGTCGAGGGGGATGACATATAAATGCGCGGCAGCAGACGTGGATTTTGGTGGGGGAAAAGCGGTTATCATCGGTGATCCGACCAAAGATAAACATCCGGAGCTATTCAGGGCATTCGGGCAATTCGTCGAATCCCTTCAGGGCAGATTCTACACAGGCACGGATATGGGCACGTCACCGGATGATTTTGTCCACGCCTTGAAGGAAACCAACTGCATCGTAGGGGTCGACGAAGTATATGGTGGAAGCGGCGACTCTTCGATTCCGACAGCCATGGGCGTCATCTATGGACTTGAAGCCACCAACGAAACCATCTGGGGATCAAGGGATCTTCACGGGAAGCGCTATGCGGTCCAGGGGCTGGGGAAAGTCGGATTCAAGGTCGCGGAACGTCTCCTTGAAGAAGGAGCCGATCTGATTGTGACCGATATCAGTCATCACTCTGTGGAAAAACTGCAGTTGAAAGCAAAAGCCCTCGGAACGGCAGTGAAGGTCGTCAGCGGAGACGAAATCTACTCAGCGGATGCCGATGTGTTCATCCCTTGTGCCATAGGCGGGATCCTGAACGACGAGACCATCGGACGGTTAAAGGTGAAAGCCGTAGCCGGTTCTGCCAATAATCAGCTCCTTGATCACAGACACGGGATGTCCCTTCACCAGAAAGGAATTCTGTACGCACCTGACTACATCGTCAACGCAGGGGGGCTGATCCAGGTAGCAGATGAACTCTATGAACCTAACAAAGAACGCGTCCTCCAGAAAACGGGAGCCATCTATAACAGCCTCCTCAATATCTACACCCAATCAGAAAACGAACACATCACCACCGTCCAGGCAGCAGACCGCTTCTGCGAAAACCGTATCCAAACCAGAACCAAACGAAACAGCTTCTTCACCCACACCAAACGCCCAAAATGGAGTGTAAGGAAGTAAGAAAAGCGTAGGCGGCTCGCCCTGGGGCGACAAGCATAAGGCAGAATCGGCGGAAGGGCATGGTCTTGGCCCTTTTGACGATTATGACTTATGACCTCGAGCCCCAAGCCGCCGTAGCTAGACAGTAAGAAAAGCGTAGGCGGCTCGCCCTGGGGTGACAAGCATAAGGCAGAATCGGCGGAAGGGCATGGTCTTGGCCCTTTTGACGATCATGACTTATGACCTCGAGCCCCAAGCCGCTGGAGCTAGACAGAAAGAAAAGCGTAGGCGGCTCGTTCTGACCCGACAAGCATAAGGTGGGATCGTCAGAAGGGCATGGTCTTGGCCCTTTTGGCGGTCATGACTTATGACCTCGAGGGTCAAGCCGCCGTAGCTAGACAGAAAGAAAAGCGTAGGCGGCTCGCCGCCCTAAGCAAAAACCAATAATAAAAAGAAAACCTATCAACCTGACATTCTTGCAATCATCAAAACACCCAAAATAAAACAATGGGGACGCATCCCCATGAGAGAGGTGAGGGAATGATCGAACAGTTTCCGATCGTTCAAGTGCTGAATCCCCATGGGGAGTTGAGCCCCGACAGTGAGAAAGAGGTGTCCGAAGGGTTGGCGAGGACGTTCCTGCGCCATCTTATCCGTATCCGGACGTTCGACCGCAAGGCAGTGAGTCTTCAACGGCAGGGGCGTATTGGCACCTATGCCCCTTTTGAGGGCCAAGAGGCTTCCCAGGTGGGGAGCGCCATGGCCCTGCATGAAAAGGACTGGCTTTTTCCGACGTACCGGGATCATGGGGCGACCATGACCTTTGGGCATCCGCTACTTCAGATCCTTCTGTTTTGGAAGGGGCGGAATGAAGGCTGTGTCCCTCCTGACGGAAAGAATATCTTTACTCCTGGCATCCCGATTGCGACACAGCTTCCTCATGCCGTGGGGGCGGCATATGCCGAAAAGAGGAAAGGGACGGAGAATGCCGCCATCGCGTATTTCGGTGATGGAGCGACATCCGAAGGAGATTTCCATGAAGGTCTTAACCTAGCGAGCGTATGGGGGGCTCCCGTGGTCTTCTTCAACCAGAACAACCGCTATGCCATTTCGGTACCGATCCACAAGCAGATGAAGACGAAGACGATTGCCCAAAAGGCCCTTGCATATGACATCCCGAGTGTCAGGATCGACGGGAATGATGTGTTCGCTGTTTATTTTGAAACAAAGAATGCATTGGAGCGGGCGAGGAGAGGGGAAGGACCAACGCTTATTGAAGCTGTGACGTGGAGGTACGGTGCTCATACGACAGCAGATGATCCCTCGAAATACAGGGATCAGGGAGAGAGCGATGTGAAAAGAAGGGAAGATCCGATAGACAGGCTACAGCGCTATATGGAGAAAAAAGGCTGGTGCGATGAGGAGTGGCTGGATTCCGTAAAGCTGGAGTATGCCAAGGAGGTCGATGCGGCTGTTGCGGATCTGGAACAGTATCCTGAGCCGGACCCGTCCTTGATCTTTGATCATGTATTCGAAACACCGACTTGGCCCGTCCTTCAGCAGAAAGAAAGATTGCTTTCACATCTGAAGGGGGGATCAAGATGAGTATCATGACAACAACCAAAACGATGACGATGGTACAGGCGATCACGGACGGCCTTCGAGTCATGTTGAACGAACGGAGTGATACCCTGCTCCTTGGGGAGGACATCGGGACGAACGGCGGGGTCTTCCGCGCAACGGATGGCCTCCAGGCAGAGTTCGGTGAAGATCGGGTGCTCGACACACCCCTGAGTGAGGCCGGGTTCATCGGTGCTGCGATCGGAATGGCGGTAAATGGATTCCGCCCTGTAGCAGAGGTCCAGTTCCTCGGATTCATTTATCCCGCTTATGAGCAGATCATGACACACGCAAGCCGGCTGCGCTCAAGAACGCTCGGGCATTATACATGCCCCATGGTCATACGGGCCCCGTACGGAGCAGGTGTCCGGGCACCTGAGATCCATTCCGATAGTACGGAGGCGCTGTTCACCCATATGCCGGGCATCAAGGTCGTGTGCCCTTCAACTCCCCGGGAGGCAAAGGGGTTGTTGATTGCGGCCATTGAAGACCCGGATCCCGTCTTATTCCTTGAGCCCATGCAGTGCTATCGGTCGACACGTGAGGAAGTACCCGAGGGGAAGTATACGGTTGAAATCGGTAAAGGAAGGACCGTCCTTGAAGGGGACGATGTCACGGTCATTGCATGGGGAGCAATGGTGAAGGTGGCAGAAGAGGCAGCGAAGAAGGCAGGAGAAAAGGGGATTTCATGCGAGGTACTCGATATGAGGACGCTGTCTCCCTTGGACAAGGATCTTATCACCGAATCTGTCCAGAAGACAGGGAGGACCGTCATCGTCCATGAAGCTCATGCCACAGGGGGTGTAGGCAACGATGTCCTTGCCATCATCAACGACTTTTCTTTCCTCTTTCAGAAAGCTCCTGTGGAGAGGGTGACTGGATTCGATACGCCTGTCCCCTATTTTGGATATGAAGACTATTATCTGCCGGATACGGGCCGCGTCCTCGAAGCAATTGAGAGAGCAGCGGCATTTTGAAAGGAGGGAGCCAATGGAGGTCAAGCTGCATGATATAGGAGAAGGTATGACGGAGGCGACAATCAACGCCTTCTTGGTGGGGGTCGGTGAACAGGTGCGTGCGGATCAACCGCTGGTGGAAGTTCAGACAGACAAGATGACAGCGGAAATCCCGGCACCGGCCAATGGAATCATCAAAGGGTTCAATGTAAAGGAAGGGGATACGATCCGCGTCGGTGAGACGGTTTTGATCATGGGCTCCGGCAAGGCGTCGACAGCGGCCAAACGGGCATCCTCGGCCACGGCACAAAAGACCAGGATCATGGCATCCCCCTTCACGAGAAAGCTGGCGAGGGAAGCAGGAATCCCCCTTGAAAAGGTGCGGGGATCCGGTCCGGCGGGAAGGATCATGGATGAGGATATCCACTCTCACCTTCAAGTGGAACCACCCCCTCAGGAAACGCCTGTGCGGACTGAGGCAGACAGCATTCCATTCAGGGGAAGGCGAAAGCAGATTGCTTCCAAGATGGTCCGGTCAGTCAGGACCATTCCTCACTGTACCCACTTTGAAGAGATTGATGTCACGGAACTCCTCGCGTGGAAAAGGGATGTGCCAGACGTTTCAATGGGTGCATTCTTCATCAAAGCGCTGTCTATTTGTCTGAAAGAATTCCCGATTTTTAACGGACGGCTTGATGAAGAACAGGAGTGCGTCCACCTTCAGCATGCCCATCATATAGGAGTAGCGGTCGATACGGAGGAAGGGTTGATCGTACCGGTGATCCGTCATGTGGAAGAGAAGACGCTGAAGGACATTCAGAAAGAACTCAAGGCACTGACAAACAAAGCGCTGAATCAAACGCTTACCGTCAAGGAGGCATCAGGGGGGACATTCACAGTGAGCAATGTCGGTCCCCTCGGAGGTTCGATCGGTGCAACGCCGATCATCAATGAACCGGAAGTGGCCCTCATATCCTTCCATAAAACGAAAAAGCGGCCCATGGTCAATGAGTCGGATGAAATTGTGATCCGGTCCATGATGAATGTATCCATGTCTTTCGATCACCGAGTGGCAGATGGAGGGACAGCCGTAAGGTTCACCAATCGACTGCGGGATTTCATTGAAAAACCGGGGATCCTGCTGATGGAGATGATATAGATGGTAGTTGGCGAAATGGTAGAAAAACGTGATCTGATGGTCATCGGTGGAGGTCCTGGAGGCTATCACGCCGCGCTTCGTGCCGCCCAATTGGGGAAGCAGGTCACCTTGATCGAGCAGGGGGAGATCGGTGGAGCCTGCCTAAATGAAGGCTGCATCCCATCGAAGATCCTGACCCATTTTGCAAGTGAGTTCCGAAAGCAGGGGCATCTTCAGAAAATGGGCATGGTGATGGGAGAAGCCTCCATCGATCTTGCCAAGCTGAAGTCGTTCAGAGAAGAAAAGATCAAGGGCCTGCGGGCAGGGGTGGAAGGGTTGCTTCGTTCAAGAGGAGTCGAGGTGATCAATGGGACAGCTTCGTTTCTATCAGAGAACCGGATCGGGATCGAAAGCGGTCATCAGTTCTCCCTTTTTGAATTCAAGCAGGCCATTGTCGCGATTGGTGGAAAGATGGTGTATCCGCCGGGTATCAGTATGGAATCCCCATTTGTCCTGACAGAGCGTGAGGCACTGACCATGACCGAGATACCGGAGGGATTGATTGTATCCGGTCATGACTATGTGGCCATTGAAATAGCTGCTGCATACGCGGCCCTTGGAAGCACAGTCACCCTCCTGATGGAGGGGAGACTGCCCTTTGATCAGTCCATTGAGCGCGAGATGAAAAGGCTTCTGAAAAAACAGAAGGTTTCTGTCGTTACCGAAGTGACGATTATGAGCGTTTCGGACGATGGAGGAGTGGAAGTGGATTATGAAAGTTCTGCCGGGACGAGGCAGGTAAATGGAACCCATTTAGTCCTGTGCGGGAAGTCAGAGGCAGATCTCTCCCGTGCAGGACTGGACCGGCTGCCGCTTGAGTGTGAGGGGGGCAAAATCAAGGTCGATGGGGAGGGGCGCACGTCGATTCCCGGCGTGTGGGCTATAGGAGATGTGACCCCCGGACCAGGGCTTGCCATAAAAGCAATCAAGGAAGGCAAGGTGGCAGCGGGAGCGATTGCTGGGGATAAGGGAGAAGTTGACCTGGAGTGGCTTCCTGCCATTGTCCAAATGGATCCGCCCGTCGCCTGTGCGGGCTGGAGTGAAGAAGAAGCGGAGAATCGTGGATACGAAGTAGTCTGCAGTGAGTATCCTTTCAGAGCCAATGGATTTGCAGGATTGAAAGAAGAGACGGACGGAATGATCAAAATCGTATCGGAGAAAGGGACTTCTCTGATCCTTGGTATCCATATGATCGGATCGGGGGCTGTCGAACTGATCTCCGCGGGTGTGCTGGGACTTGAAATGGCAGCAAGGGCAGAGGATTTCACCTTCCCTCTCTATCCGCATCCGAGCAGCAATGAAGCCCTGATGGAAGCCGTCGAGGAACTCACGGGGCATGCCGTGCACCTGCAGAGGAGAAGGAAAAAGGCAGTTCAATAAATCAGTTGCTTCACTACAGAAAAGCGTTCATGCTTCACATGCCACTCTTGAGAAGAAAAGAAAAAGAGCATACGATAATAATCAGAAAAATACAAAATCGGAGGAATCGTTATGGAAAAGATGGATAAGAAGCCAATGAAGACCGAAGAAATCTTCCCGGTAAGGGATGTCGATTATCTTGAATATTTCACAGGGAATGCCAAGCAGGCGGCCCATTTCTTTTGTACAGCGTTTGGATTCAAAACAGTCGCATATTCCGGACTTGAAACAGGTAACCGCGATACCGTCTCTTATGTCCTTCAGCAGAATAAAGTAAGACTTGTTGTGACGGGGAGCCTTCACGAAGGCAGTCGTGTAGCGGAATTCGTCAGGAAGCATGGGGATGGAATCAAGGATATCGCCCTTATGGTGGATGATGTCGAAAAGGCTTTCAAAGGTGCGGTGGAGCGTGGTGCCATTGAAATCATGCCGCCGGAAACACTGGAAGATGCAGATGGGAAGCTGAAAAAAGCGGTGATCGGTACATACGGAGACACGATCCATACCTTGATTGAACGGAAGGATTACAACGGGATCTTCATGCCGGGGTATGAAAAAGCGGACTCTTCCAGAACAGAGCGTGATGCGGCCATCATCGCCGTCGACCACGTTGTGGGAAATGTCGAACGCATGGAAGAATGGGTGGAGTACTACGAGAAGGTGATGGGCTTCAAGGAAATGCGCCATTTCTCCGATGAGGATATCACGACAGAATACTCTGCCCTTATGTCCAAAGTGATGCACAATGGCGGCAGGATCAAGTTCCCGATCAACGAGCCGGCTGAAGGAAAGCGCAAATCCCAGATCCAGGAGTACCTGGAGTACTACGGCGGTCCAGGGGTACAGCATATCGCCGTTCTGACAGAGGATATCGTGAAGACAGTCGGGATCCTGAAGGAGAATGGTGTGGAATTCCTGAGCACCCCGGATTCCTATTACGATATGCTGTCTGAGCGTGTGGGAGAAATCGATGAAGAAATTTCTCAAATCAAGGAGTTAAACATCCTAGTGGATCGAGATGATGAAGGGTATCTTCTCCAGATCTTTACGAAGCCGATCGTGGATCGTCCGACTCTTTTCATTGAGGTCATCCAGCGCAAAGGGGCAAGGGGATTCGGTGAAGGAAACTTCAAAGCGTTGTTTGAATCAATCGAAAGAGAGCAGGAGCGTCGCGGAAATCTCTAAATAATGAGCTTATCCTTCAATTCGAGAAAATCAGATAAAGAGATATAGAGATATAGAGAAAGCAAGCAAAAAAAGAGATAGATGATCAAAGAGGGAATAAAAAGGGATCGAGAATAATAGGGGATCAACAAACAGAAAACGGGCTGGCCCAAGAGCTTTTCGAAGGGATCCGGACATCTCCTGCATCCGTGCAGGAATCGGTCGGGATCACGTTCTGAAACTCGGGGTCAGCCCTATTATAAAGAGGGGGAAGGCTGATGGTGATGAAGTTCAAGACGAGGGAAGTCCTTACAAAAATCGATCCGTATGTTCTTGGGAAATCGACTGTCGAATTACAAAGAGAGCATGGTCTCGGGTCCATTTGCAAGCTATCGGAAAATGAAAATATCCACGGCTGCTCCCCGAAGGTCGTCAGCTGGTTGAAGGAAGGGAATGGGGAGTTCTTCCTTTACCCGGACGGTGCGGCCACTGAACTTCGTAAAGAGGTGTCTGAATTCCTTGGGGTGCGCCAAGGAGAGCTTGTATTCGGAAATGGGTCGGATGAAGTGATCCGGCTTCTCTCGAGGGCCTATATCAGTGAAGGAGACGAAGCCATCATGGCCGATGTCACCTTCCCCCGCTATCATACAAATGTCTTCCTCGAAGGCGGAAATTCGGTAAGGGTGCCCCTGGTGAACGGAGTCCATGACCTGGCCGGGATGAAAAATGCCATCACTGATCGAACCAAACTGATCTTCATCTGCAATCCGAATAATCCCACTGGAACCATCGTCGGGACTGAAGAACTGCTGTCCTTCATTTCATCCGTTCCCTCACACATCCTCCTAGTATTGGACGAAGCGTACGTGGAATACGTGTCAGACAGAAATCACCTCGACACGCTCCCGCTTTTGAAACGCTTCGAAAATCTGGTGATCCTGAGGACTTTTTCAAAGATTTATGGTCTGGCGGGACTCAGGGTCGGCTTCGGAGTCATGAATGAGGAGGTAGCCGGACAGCTCCTCAAAGTGAAGGATGTCTTCAATGTGAATGCACTGGCCCAAGGAGCAGCCGTCAAGGCTCTCCACGATCAGGCGTTCATCAGGAAGTGTGCTTCGTTGAATGAAGCGGGCCGTTCCTATCTTGAGGGAGAATTTCACAGACTTGGGCTCGCGTACTTCCCTTCCCAGGCGAATTTTATCATGGTGGATACGGGGAAGGATGGGAATCTCATTGCCGGTGAATTGGCGAAGAAGGGGTTCCTGGTCAGGTCCGGGGTTCTTCTTGGCTATCCCGAGACCATTCGCGTGACAATCGGAACCGAACAGGATAATCGTGCTTTCGTCAAAGCCCTTGAATATGTGCTGGGGAGGAATATAAGTGGATATCAAGCCTGATCAGCTCCCATGGCAGGAAGCATATAAACTGGTCATCGGATCCATCCTTCCAAGACCGATTGCATTTGTTTCCACCGTGGATGAGGCGGGACATGCAAACCTCGCTCCGTTCAGCTTTTTCACGGCAATCAGCGCCGATCCCATGCTGGTCTGTTTTTCACCGATGCGAAGAGGCACCGATGGCGGAAAGAAGGATACGCTGTTGAATATCGAAGCGACGAAGGAATTTGTAATCAATATTGTCAGTGAAACGTTTGTAGAACAAATGAACGACTGTGCAAAGGAATATGCACATGAAGTGGATGAGTTCGAGGCAGCCGGACTTGGGAAGAAGCCATCGGTTACCGTGGCTCCCCCTGCTGTTTCGGAAAGCCGGGTCCAGTTGGAATGCACCCTGCAGGACGTCCTGCATTTCGGGGACCACCCAGGCGCAGGAAGCCTCGTGATAGGAAAAGTGCAGTGCGTGCGACTGGATGATGAGCTGTATGACGCCGGACGAATTGACTCATCCACGCTTGAGCCTGTTGGGAGGATGGCCGGCCAGACCTACACGAAGCCCCTCGCCGATACATTCGAATTGATCCGGAAGAGGTGAGAGAGATGAAGTTAGTGAGTTTTATAGAGGGAGATGACGTAAGGGCTGGCCTCGTAAGCGGTGACAGGGTGATTGACCTCCATCAGGCGAGCTGTGGCCGCTTACCGAAGGAGATGAGGCGCCTGATCGAACTGGGGGATGAAGGCATAGCGCTCATGCGCGAGCTCTCCGCCCTTACAGGGGAATATGCTCTCTCGGAGCTATCCCTCGTGGCTCCCCTGCCTGATCCAGTGAGCATTCGTGATTTTTATGCGTTTGAGGATCATGTAAGGAATGCCCGGCAGAGAAGGGGCCTTGCGGTCGTACCGGAATGGTATGAGATGCCGGTCTTCTACTTCACCAATCACATGAGTGTCTCAGGACCTGATGCGCCCATCACGGTTCCGAAAGGGAGCGCATGCTTGGATTACGAACTTGAAATTGCCTGCGTTATCGGTCGCAGAGGTAAAGACATTCCGGTTGAACAGGCAGAAGACTATATCTACGGCTATATGATCATGAACGACTGGAGTGCGAGGGATCTTCAGCGTGAAGAGATGAAGGTGGGTCTCGGACCGGCGAAAGGGAAAGACTTTGCCACCACCTTCGGCCCTTATCTTGTGACGAGGGATGAACTGGAATCCTATCGTGAAGGGGACCGTCTCGACCTGGAGATGACCGCGACGGTGAACGGGGTCCTTTTATCAAAAGGGAATTACAAGGAGATCCATTACACGTTTCCCGCCATGATTGCCAGGGCATCTGAAAATGTCATGCTCATTCCCGGGGAAGTGATCGGATCGGGGACCGTCGGCACAGGATGCCTCCTCGAGCTTGGTGAGGAAGTCCACCCATGGCTTGTACCCGGTGATGTTGTCGAGCTTGGCATCACCGGTCTCGGAATCTTGAAGAATACAATCAGTGTAAGGGAGGAAAGGGATCATGTATTATCGCCGGATGGGGACGATCCCCCACAAGCGTCATACGATGTTCAAAAAAGATGATGGAAGCCTCTACCGGGAGCAGGTGATGGGGACGAAGGGGTTCTCAGGGACCCAATCGATCCTTTATCATCATCATCTTCCGACTGCAGTCTCTGAAGCATCTTACGGAGGCAGCTACCTGCCTGAATTCGAAGAAGAGGGTACCCTTCGCCACCGCCACTTTTTCACAGATGCAATCGAGAAGAAGGGGGACGCCCTGAACGCCAGGGAATACCTTCTCGGGAATAGCGATCTCCTCATCGGGACTGCATCTGTGAAGGATGCGATGAGTGACTTCTACCGTAACGGTGATGGAGATGAGATGCTGTTCATCCACTACGGAGCAGGGAAAGTGGAGACGATGTTCGGCACCCTTTCTTACGGGAAAGGCGATTACATCATCATACCGATCGGCACCATCCACCGGATCATACCCGAGGAAGAGACAAAGATCCTAGTAGTCGAGTCATTCAGTCAGATCACCACTCCACGCAGGTATCGGAATGAATATGGCCAGCTCCTCGAGCACAGTCCATTCTGTGAGCGTGATCTTTCGGGACCGGAAGTGCTGGAATCCCGTGATGAAAAAGGTGAATATCGCGTCCTGACAAAGTCCCGCGGATCGATCCATGTTCATATCTTGGATCATCATCCCCTTGATGTCGTGGGATGGGACGGCTATCTTTATCCATGGAAGTTCAACATTGAAGACTTTGAGCCGATCACGGGCAGGGTCCATCAGCCGCCACCCGTGCACCAGACCTTCGAAGGCCATAATTTCGTGGTTTGCTCGTTCGTCCCGAGGCTTTATGATTATCACCCAGAGGCCATACCGGCCCCTTACAACCATAGCAACGTCAACAGCGACGAGCTCCTTTACTATGTAGAGGGGAATTTCATGAGCCGCAAGGGCATCAAGAGAGGATCGATCACCCTCCATCCAAGCGGGATTCCCCATGGGCCGCATCCTGGAACGACAGAAGCGAGCATCGGGAAAAAAGAAACATTGGAACTCGCCGTCATGATCGATACGTTCAGGCCCCTGAAAATCGTGAAGAAGGCAAAAGATGTCGAAGATCAAGCATATATGTATACATGGGTATAAAAGGAAAGCCGGTTCCGAACAGGAGCCGGCTTTTTATTTTATAGAGATTTTAAACTGACTGAGGGGAAGTTGATTCTCCATTTATTTCGTTAATCGTAAATAAATGGGTTGTTCTTGTGCAACATGTCACAAATGGGAGTGTTCCCATTCGGTTTCATCTGGAAATTAAAAAGAGTAGCGTTTCTTCTATTAGAGTATTAAAGTGGATCGATTCTCATTTGGGAGGGGTTGTTGAGAATGGGGAGAGGGAGAGGGGGGTGATGAATGGTGTCTAAGGGTGTCATGAGCCCTGTAAACTCAACATCTTCGGGAAAAAACTATCAAGGATTTTACAAGAACAAAAAATTATTTTTTTTAGGTTCTATAAACATGATAAGGACAAAGATGAAAGCGTTACCATATAATCTGACAAATCTAAATTGTCTAATAATTTACCGAAATAGTGTTGACCTTCCCTTAAAACGGGAGTAACATTGTCCTCAATAAAATTTTTAATCGCATCAGAAAAGGTCAGTGGCGGTCTTCGCACCCATTTTTAAAAGGGGTCTGGACGTAAATAGATGTGTTAGAAAATTAATATTCCGAATAATCAAATAAATTTAATCGTGAAAGGAATGATGAACATGAGCGAGCAGTGGATTTACTTAGACGGTCAGTACGTAAAAAAGGAAGATGCAAAAGTATCTGTTTATGACCATGGTTTTCTTTATGGAGATGGAGTGTTCGAAGGCATTCGAATGTACGACGGCAATGTCTTCCGTCTCGAAGAACATGTTGATCGCCTTTACGATTCAGCCAAATCCATCATGCTGAACATCGAAGTCTCAAAAGAAGAGATGAGCAATATCATCATTGAAACATTGAAAATGAATAAACTTGAAAATGCCTATATCAGGGTTGTTATCTCCCGCGGAGTAGGGAATCTCGGATTGGATCCCTTCACTTGCAGCCATCCACAGATCATCGTCATCGCAGAACAGCTCGCCCTATTCCCGAAAGCATTGTATGACACGGGGATCGAGATCGTCACCGTGGCAAGCAGACGGAACCGTGCGGATGTTTTATCGCCGAAGGTCAAGTCGTTGAACTATCTGAACAATATCCTCGTAAAGATCGAAGCGAACCTTGCCGGTGTGAGTGAAGCGCTGATGCTGAACGATCAAGGGTATGTAGCGGAAGGATCCGCCGATAACATCTTCATCGTGAAGAAAGGAAAGATCCTGACTCCACCAGGTTATGTAGGGGCGCTGGAAGGCATCACACGAAACGCCATCATCGAAATCGCCCAGAAATCCGGTTATGAAATGAAAGAAGAAGTCTTTACACGCCACGATGTATATACTGCGGATGAAGTCTTCCTCACGGGTACTGCAGCAGAAGTCATCGCTGTCGTCAAAGTCGATGGACGTGTGATCGGAGACGGTAAACCGGGTGAATGTACAAATAAATTATTGCAACAGTTCAGGGACACTGTCACGCAGGATGGAAGAAAAGTTTACAAACAAAATGCTCAAGTCGGGTAAGTTGGAGGTGCTGATGTGCGTAGTGACATGATCAAAAAAGGAATCGACCGCGCTCCCCATCGCAGCCTGCTTTATGCGACGGGAGTCAAATTGGAAGACATGGAGAAGCCCTTCATCGGGGTATGCAACTCCTATATCGATATCATACCGGGACATATGCATCTCAATCACTTCGCAGCCGTGGTGAAAGAAGCGATCCGGGAAGCAGGAGGCATCCCGTTCGAATTCAATACGATCGGCGTGGATGACGGGATCGCAATGGGACACATCGGGATGCGTTATTCCCTTCCGAGCCGGGAGCTCATCGCCGATTCAGCCGAAACGGTCATCAACGCCCACTGGTTCGACGGAGTGTTTTACATTCCGAACTGTGACAAGATCACGCCAGGCATGCTGATGGCATCCGTTCGCACCAACGTTCCTTCCGTCTTCGTATCGGGAGGACCGATGGAGGCAGGTGTATCAAGCGAAGGAAAACCCCTTTCCCTCGTATCTGTTTTCGAAGGGGTGGGTGCCCATCAATCGGGCAGGATGACAGCCGAACAGCTTCTGGACATCGAGCAAAATGCGTGTCCTACATGCGGATCCTGTTCAGGGATGTTCACCGCCAATTCCATGAACTCCCTCATGGAGATGCTCGGGATGGCCCCTCCTGGTAACGGGACGATCGTGGCAACATCGGAAGAGCGCCACCAGCTCATCAAGGACGCTGCCAAGCACCTTGTGGAAATGGTGAAGAAGGACATCAAACCGAGGGATATCATCACGAAAGACACCATCGACGATGCCTTTGCCCTCGATATGGCCATGGGAGGTTCGACCAACACGGTCCTCCATACCCTTGCCATCGCCAATGAGGCGGAAATCGATTACGACATCAACCGCATCAATACCGTAGCGGAAAGGGTGCCGTATCTGTCCAAGATCAGCCCTGCGTCGGATTATTCCATGCAAGACGTCCATAATGCCGGCGGAGTGAGTGCCATCATCAAGGAGCTGTGTGAGATGGGTGCGGTCCACAGCGACCGGATCACCGTTACAGGAAAGTCACTCTATGAAAATGTGAAAGATGCTGAAATCGTGAATGATGAAGTCATCAGGAGAAAAGATAACGCCTACAGTCCTGTAGGAGGGTTGTCTGTCCTCTTCGGAAATATCGCTCCGAATGGTGGTGTCATCAAGGTAGGGGCAGTCGATCCTTCCATCAAGACATTCATGGGCGAGGCCATCGTCTATGAATCGCAGGATGAGGCCCTTGCCGGGATCGAAAGTGGTGAAGTGAAGGAAGGTCATGTAGTGGTCATCCGCTACGAAGGACCGAAAGGCGGTCCAGGGATGCCGGAAATGCTCGCCCCGACAGCGGCGATCGCCGGGCGGGGGCTTGAGAAGAAAGTGGCCCTCCTCACGGACGGACGTTTCTCCGGTGCATCCCGTGGCATCTCCATCGGTCACGTATCACCTGAGGCTGCGGAAGGCGGCCCGATCGGGGTCGTGGAGAACGGAGATCCGATCTTCATCGATCTCACCAACCGTACCATCTCCCTCATGGTTTCAGAGGAAGAGCTCACCTTCAGACAGCAAGAGTGGGTCCAGCCCGCTCCTAAAATACGAAAAGGATATCTCGCTCGATATGCAAAGCTTGTCACATCGGCAAGCACAGGTGGAATACTGAAAACAGAATAAAGAAAAATCGGTGAAGAGGCAAAAGGATTGGGTTTTGTATTCACAGAGAGCTGGTGGGGCTGCGAACCAGTAATACAACCAATACCGACATCCCCTCTGAGTATCGTTCTGAACAGTGATTAGGAACGATCGAGTAGACTCTACTCGTTACAAAAACGAAGGCTGAAATTCTTCAGCCTGCTGAGGGAGATGAACGTCGTCTCTGAACTAGGGTGGTACCGTGGAAAGGAAGCAAACCTTTTCGCCCCTGCGAAAGATAAACTCTGTCGTAGTGGGTGAAAAGTTTTTTTTGTGTGATAGATTCATAAAAATCATGAAATGAAAGGGAGGAGATAGGCAATGAGAGCCAAAGTAGAGGCGGATCTGGCTTCACAGTCACTGGCAGAAAACATCAACGGTGCTGATATGCTCATGAAGGCGTTAAAGGAGGGAAAAGTTGAGATTCTGTTCGGGTACCCGGGAGGAGCGGTCCTGCCGATATACGATGCTCTTTACAAAGCCCCCATCAAGCACGTGCTGGCCCGCCATGAGCAAGGCGCCATCCATGCGGCTGAAGGGTATGCCAGGGTATCGGGAAGACCAGGTGTCGTCATAGCAACCTCGGGACCCGGGGCGACAAACCTTGTGACGGGAATCGCCGATGCCATGATGGATTCCCTGCCCCTGGTGATCTTCACCGGACAGGTCGCATCGAATGTCATCGGGACGGATGCCTTCCAGGAAGCGGATGTAGTCGGGATCACCATGCCGATCACCAAGCACAATTACCAGGTGAGGGATCTTGCTGATCTTCCCCGCATAGTCAAAGAAGCATTCCACATTGCTTCCACAGGCAGACCTGGTCCGGTCCTGGTGGACATTCCGAAGGACCTTACTGTTCAAATCGCTAGTCCGGCCGAGGATCAGGAGATGGATCTTCCGGGCTATCAGCCGAATCTTCACCCGAACCCTTTGCAAATCAAAAAATTGATCGAAGCTGTGAAGCACTCACAAAGACCTGTGATCCTAGCGGGTGCAGGCATCCTTCACGCAAAGGCCTCCGAGGAGCTGAAGGAATTCGCTGAACATTATGATCTTCCTGTGGTCCATACGCTGCTGGGTCTTGGCGGATTTCCCGCCGATCATGCTTTGTTCCTTGGGATGGCGGGGATGCACGGGTGCTACACAAGCAATATGGCCCTTCATGAATGTGACCTACTCATCAATATCGGTGCCCGATTCGATGACAGGCTGACGGGGAATCTGGCCACCTTCGCCCCGAATGCGAAAGTAGTCCACATCGACGTCGACCCGGCAGAAATCGGCAAGAATGTAGAGACGCAGATCCCGATCGTCTCTGATGCGAAGCACGCTCTAGTCAAGATCCTCGAGCACGATGAGAGCAAGTGCTACTTCGAGGAGTGGCATAGCCGATTGAAGGCCAATAAACAGGAATATCCATTCTGGTACAACCGGGCAGAGGAAATCATCTCTCCTCAGAGGCTCATCGAACAGGTATACGAATTGACCAACGGAGAAGCTGTCGTCACCACCGATGTCGGCCAGCACCAGATGTGGGCGGCACAATATTACTCGTTCAAAAACCCGAATAACTGGGTCACATCTGGCGGACTCGGCACGATGGGATTCGGATTCCCGGCGGCAATCGGGGCGCAACTTGCAGACAGGGAGAGGAAAGTCGTGGCGTTCGTAGGGGATGGAGGCTTCCAGATGACCCTGCAGGAACTGGTTCTATTAAAAGAGCTCGATCTCCCAGTGAAGGTGGTCATCCTGAATAACGGAACCCTAGGAATGGTGAGGCAGTGGCAGGAAACATTCTACGAAGAACGGTATTCCCAATCGGTCTTCTCCCTGCAGCCTGATTTTGTGAAACTGGCTGAGTCTTATGGCATCAAAGGTTATCAGGTGAAAACGCAGGAAGAAGTGGAATCGGTCCTCAGAGAAGCGTTGACGAGTGACGAGCCGGCATTGATCGACTGTTGGGTCAATCCGAAGGAAAACGTCTATCCGATGGTTGCTCCAGGCAAGGGATTACACGAAATGATAGGAGTGAAACCATGAAGCGGATTGTAACGGCCATCGTCCATAATCGGAGCGGGGTATTGAACCGGGTGACCGGGCTGTTCACCAAAAGACAGTTCAATATCGAGAGCATCTCGGTCGGCTATACAGAAGTGGAAGGTGTCTCCAGGATGACCTTCGTCGTGAATGTGGAAGATGACCGCAAGATCGAGCAGCTCCTGAAACAGCTCCACAAGCAGATTGATGTCTTGAAGGTATCGGACATTACTGACCAGGGAGTGGTGGCAAGGGAACTTGCCCTCATCAAGGTGCTCAGCACAGGTCAAACCCGATCTGAAATTAACGGAATTGTCGAACCATTCCGCGCAGCCATCATCGACGTCGCAAGGGACAGCGTGACGGTCCAGGTGACGGGGGAAACGTCGAAGATCGAAGCGATCATCGACCTCCTGAGACCATACGGAATCAAAGAAATTGCAAGGACTGGAATCACCGCTTTTGCACGGGGCAACAGCAAAAGCGTCACAGATATGAAGCAGTATACAATCGTCAACTAACCTATTAAAAATCGAGAGGATGAGAGAAATGGTAAAAGTATATTATAACGGTGACGTAAATGAAGAGGTTTTGAAAGGCAAGAAAGTGGCAGTTGTCGGATATGGATCTCAAGGTCATGCACACGCACTAAACCTGAAGGAAAGCGGATTTGATGTCGTAGTCGGTCTTCGTAAAGGCAAGTCATGGGATCAAGCGGTAGCAGATGGATTCGACGTATACTCCGTACGCGAAGCGAGCGAACAAGCGGACGTCATCATGGTCCTTCTCCCGGATGAGTATCAGCCGAAGGTGTATGAAGCCGAAATCAAACCGGCCCTTTCAGCGGGCAAAGCCCTCGCTTTCGCTCACGGATTCAACATCCATTTCTCTCAAGTCGTTCCTCCGGAAGATGTGGATGTATTCCTTGTAGCCCCTAAAGGTCCAGGGCATCTTGTGCGACGCACATTTGAAGAAGGCGCAGGTGTACCGGCACTGTTCGGCGTGTATCAGGATGTGACGGGAAATGCCCGAGACGTAGCCCTTGCGTACGCAAAAGGAGTGGGAGCAGGACGTGCAGGAATCCTCGAGACATCCTTCCAGGAAGAAACGGAAACCGATCTATTCGGTGAACAGGCTGTTCTGTGCGGGGGGCTGACATCCCTTGTGAAAGCAGGGTTTGAGACATTGGTGGAAGCAGGCTATCAAAAAGAAGTTGCCTACTTTGAGTGTCTCCATGAGCTGAAGCTGATCGTCGATCTTATGTATGAGCAAGGTCTCGAAGGAATGCGCTTCTCCATCTCCGATACAGCCCAGTGGGGTGACTTCGTTTCCGGCCCGCGTGTCGTGAATGAGGAAACGAAGGCGCGGATGAAGGATGTACTCACCGACATCCAGACAGGTAAATTTGCAAAGGGCTGGATCCTTGAAAACCAGGCAAACCGCCCTGAGTTCAACGCCATCAACAACCGTGAGAGCGAGCATCCGATCGAAGTGGTCGGCAAGGAATTGAGGGCCATGATGCCATTCGTACAGCAGAAATCCTCCAAAAAAGAGAAGGAAGTGGTCTCCAGTGCGAACCATTGATATTTTCGATACAACGCTTCGCGACGGTGAACAATCGGCGGGTGTGAACCTCAATACGCTTGAAAAGATCGAGGTGGCAAAGCAGCTGGAGCGCTTGGGAGTCGACGTCATAGAGGCCGGCTTCCCTGCTGCCTCCAAGGGTGACTTCGACGCAGTGAAACGGATCGGCGAAACGATCAAGAACAGCTCGGTGACCGGTCTTGCCAGAGCCCAGCAGCGGGATATCGATGCTGTATGGGGAGCGCTGAAGAACACGGCAGAGCCGAGGCTCCATGTATTCCTTGCCACATCGCCGATCCACATGACCCATAAGCTCAAGATGTCGCCGGACCAAGTCGTTGAAACAGCGGTCCAGGCCGTGAAATATGCGAAACAGTTCTTCCCCGTCGTCCAGTGGTCGGCAGAGGATGCTTGCCGTACCGATCTTGATTTCCTTGTCAGGATCATGAAGGAAGTCATCGATGCAGGAGCATCCGTCATCAACCTTCCCGATACGGTCGGCTATATCGCGCCTCAGAAGTACGGAGAAATCTTCAAATATGTCAGGGAGAATGTTCCGAATATTGACGGAATCAAGCTCTCCGCCCATTGTCATAACGACTTGGGGATGGCGACGGCCAACTCTCTCGCAGCAATCGAAAATGGAGCCGATCAGATCGAAGGGACGATCAACGGAATCGGAGAGCGGGCAGGAAATGCAGCCCTTGAAGAAATCGCCGTCGCCCTTCGGATCCGTGAAGATTTCTACAGTGCAGGGACGCGCCTGAAGCTTGATGAAATCAAGAAGACGAGCGCCCTTGTCAGCAAGCTTACGGGCATGAGGGTACCGGCAAACAAAGCCGTCGTCGGGGATAATGCCTTCGCCCATGAGTCCGGGATCCATCAGGACGGCATGCTGAAAGAAAAGACTACCTACGAAATCATCACACCGGAATTGATCGGGAACAGCTCGACCCGCCTCGTCCTCGGAAAGCACTCCGGACGTCATGCCTTCAAGAATAAGGCATCGGAGCTCGGATTCGAGCTGACGGATGAAAAGTTGAACGAAGCATTTCACGCGTTCAAAGAGCTTGCAGATAAGAAAAAAGAAATCGTGGATGATGATCTGTTCAGCATCCTGACGAATAAACAAACAGAAATGGTAGAAGGAGTCGGGTTCAGTCTTGAAAGGATGCAGGTGCAGTATGGGATGGACAATATCCCTACTGCAACGATCGAGCTGAAGCTTGAAGACGGAAGCGTCACCCAGCTTGCATCGACCGGTTCTGGCAGCGTGGAAGCTATCTATAATACAATCGAACGCATCCTTCCGGGGACATCGAAGCTGCTTGACTACCGGATCAACTCCGTCGGCGGTGGCCGGGATGCACTCGCCGAAGTCTATGTCCATCTGGAATATGAAGGTGTAAAGACAAGCGGAAGGGGAACCGCACAGGATGTACTCGAGGCTTCGGCCCGTGCCTATCTCAATGCCGTGAACCGACTGGCCCAGAGGAAAGCATCATCTGACGTAAAAGAAGCGGTGGAAGTAAGTTCGTAACAACATAACAGGGGTGGCGACGCCCCTTCAGGGAGGGACATTCTCATGAAAAAGAAAATTGCTGTATTACCTGGAGATGGAATCGGGCCGGAAGTGATGGATGGGGCCCTGAAGGTTCTGAAGGCCGTGGGTGATTGGTTCAACCATGAGTTTGAAGTGGAAAAAGGATACATCGGTGGAGCGGCTGTCGATCAATTCGGAAGTCCGCTCCCGGCAGAAACGATCGAGCTTTGCAAGAAGAGTGATGCCATCCTTCTTGGTGCCGTCGGAGGACCGCAGTGGGAGAACCTTCCTAAAGAACAGAGGCCGGAAAAAGGTCTTCTTGGGATCCGGAAGGAATTCGAACTGTTTGCGAACCTTCGGCCGGTAAAGGCATTTGACAGCTTGATCTCAGCTTCCCCCCTGAAAAAGGAAATCGTTGAAGATGTCGATATGATCATCGTTCGGGAACTGACGGGAGGACTGTACTTCGGGCAGCCATCCGGAAGGCAGGGAGCAGAAGATGAAGTGGCCGTCGATACCCTGGTCTATGAAAAGTCAGAGATCGAACGGATCGTCCATAAAGCTTTCCGTCTTGCTCAAAAGAGGAAGAAGCGTCTCACATCCGTCGACAAGGCCAATGTATTGGAAACAAGCCGAATGTGGAGAGAAATCGTCAACGAAGCAGCAAAGGAATACCCGGAAGTGGAAGTGGAGCACATGCTTGTTGATGTAGCTGCAATGAAGCTCATGTATCAGCCGGGTCAATTCGATGTCATGGTAACGGAGAATATGTTCGGCGACATCCTCAGTGATGAAGCCTCCATGATCACCGGATCACTGGGCATGCTGCCATCAGCCAGCCTGCGGGAGGATGCATTCGGACTCTATGAACCGGTCCATGGATCGGCGCCGGATATCGCAGGGAAAGGAAAAGCCAATCCCCTCGCCATGATCCTGTCGGTGGCCATGATGCTGAGGCATTCATTCGGCATGCAGGAAGAGGCGGAAATGATCGAAATGGCCGTGCAGGAAGTGTTGAATGCAGGCTTCCGGACAGGTGACCTTTGGAGCGGTGGAAGGGGCACTGCAGTCGGGACTGAAGCCATGAGCGATCTCGTCGTAGAGAGACTGGAAGCAGACCATGCACTATCTTCAATTCTATCAGCTTACCTATAAGAGACATCAAAATGCGACAGAAGTATAAGGAGGGAGCTCATGACGGGCAAAAACATTATTGAAAAGATTTGGGAAAGGCATGTTGTACAAAGAGAAGAAGGAAAGCCGGACCTCCTATATATCGATCTGCATCTGGTGCATGAAGTCACCTCCCCCCAGGCATTCGAAGGTCTGCGCATGAAGGGACGGCAGGTACGTCGTCCGGATCTGACCTACGCGACGATGGATCATAACGTCCCGACAAAGGAGCGGCATATCATCCGTGATGAGATTGCACGACTCCAGATGGATACACTGAAGAAGAATTGCCGGGAATTCGGCGTTACGTTAGCCGATATCCATCACCCTGATCAAGGGATCGTCCACGTCATCGGTCCGGAGCTCGGACTCACACAGCCAGGGAAGACGATTGTCTGCGGGGATAGCCATACATCCACGCATGGGGCGTTCGGTGCCCTGGCGTTCGGGATCGGGACGAGTGAGGTGGAGCACGTATTGGCTACCCAGACCCTTTGGCAATCGAGGCCGAAGACCCTTCAGGTGAACGTATCCGGAAAGCTTGGATTTGGGGTGACGGCAAAAGATGTGATCCTGAACATCATTTCCACTCACGGTGTCGGATTCGGTACCGGACATGTTATCGAGTTCACGGGCGACGTCATCCGGAACCTTTCCATGGAAGAGCGGATGACCGTCTGTAACATGAGTATCGAAGCAGGTGCAAAAGCAGGTCTCATCAGCCCTGACGAGACGACGATTGCCTATCTTGAAGGGCGTCCGAACCTTCCGAAGAATCGCTCATTCCAGGAGTTGAAAGAGGATTGGTTGTCCCTGCAGAGTGACGCCGATGCTGAGTATGATCAACGGATCGAGGTGAAGGGAGAGGACATTGAGCCTCACGTCACCTGGGGGACGAACCCCGGGATGGGGGCACCCATCACGGCGAGGATCCCGGATCCACAGTCGTATGAAGACGCGTCGGATCGTGAAGGGATCGAGCGTGCCCTTCACTATATGGGCCTTGAGCCTGATCAGTCCATTGAAGACATCACCGTTGACTATGTATTCATTGGCTCCTGTACCAACTCGCGGTTGAGCGATTTACGAGCAGCCGCCGAAGTGGTGCAGGGTCATAAGGTGAAGGAAGGGGTAACGGCACTTGTCGTTCCAGGCTCGTTCAGCGTAAAGCAACAGGCTGAGGAAGCAGGTCTCCATACCATCTTCCAAGAAGCGGGCTTTGAATGGAGGGAGGCAGGATGCAGCATGTGCCTCGCCATGAATGATGATATCGTCCCGCCGGGTAAGCGATGTGCCTCTACATCCAACCGTAATTTCGAAGGCAGGCAGGGCAACGGGTCGCGCACCCACCTCCTCAGCCCTTCCATGGCAGCGGCCGCTGCCGTGACGGGTAAGCTGACGGATGTCCGGAAATTAGAAAGGATTTCAGTATCATAGGAGGTGACACCATGGCAATCAATCATGTAAAAGAGAGCGTATTCCCGTTGCACCGGGATCACGTCGATACAGATCAAATCATCCCCAAACAGTTCTTGAAGCGGATCGAACGCCAGGGCTTCGGTCAGTTCCTATTCTATCATTGGCGATTTGAAGACGATGGGAAGACACTTCGGGAAGGATTTCTCCTTGACACCCCGGCCTACAAAGATGCCGGGATATTGATCGGAGGGAAGAATTTTGGATGTGGTTCATCGAGGGAGCACGCCCCTTGGGCGCTTCAGGATTTCGGGTTCTCAGTGGTCATTGCGAAGAGTTTTGCAGATATCTTCCATAACAACTGCTTGAAAAACGGCATCCTCCCGATCCGACTTGACGATCAAATCGTTGATCAGCTTTGGGCGAATGAACGGAAGGCTGAGCAGTATGAAATCGAGATTTCACTTGAGGATCAAACGATTAAAGATTCCGAAGGCTTGCAGGTGTCCTTCTCCATCGATCCCTACTGGAAGAATATGCTCATCAAAGGGCTGGATGAAATCGGATTGACCCTTGAATACGGTGACAGTATCGATGCCTATGAAAAAAAATATGAGGTGAGTAGCTTGGGAATTTAATGGATCACACTGACGTTGTAGAAGCAATGGAACGAATCGGCCATCAAGTGCACCGGACCCCTTTGAAGCAGTCGGCCACCTTGAATGCCTACACGGGCGGCGACATTTATATGAAGATGGAGAACCTTCAGCGTACGGGCTCCTTCAAAGTCCGGGGGGCCATGAACAAAATCATGTCCCTCCCGGAAGTGGAGGCAGAGAAAGGGATCATTGCTGCGTCTGCAGGCAACCATGCACAGGGTGTGGCCCTGGCTGCGGCCATGAGGAACGTCTCTTCGAAAATCTTCATGCCCAAACGCACTCCTTCTACGAAAGTCGCGGCTACCAGACATTACGGTGCAGGGGTTGTACTAGGTGGAGATACGTACAACGAAGCCTTCCAGTCGGCCCTTGAAGATCAACAGCAGCGGGGCTCCTCCTTCGTCCATGCATTCGATGATCCGAAGGTAATGGCAGGACAGGGGACGGTAGCGCTTGAAATGCTTCAACAACTGAGTGACTTGGAAGTCATCCTCGTACCGGTCGGAGGGGGTGGCCTCCTTGCGGGTATGGCCTCTGCCGTCAAAGCCTTTCACCCGAAGGTCCGAATCATCGGCGTTCAGGCACTGGGGGCACCTGCCACTTACAACTTCTTCACTGGAAGGGGGAAAGGTCCCCTGGAGCATGTCCATACGATTGCAGATGGACTGCTTGTGAAAAAGCCAGGGGAACTGACCTTCCCTATCATCAAACAATACGTCGATGATATGGTGACGGTAACGGATGAAGAAATTTCCTGTGCCATCATGTTCATGCTTGAACGGGAAAAGACCTTGGTTGAAGGGGCGGGTGCTGCTTCCCTTGCGGCGGTAATCTGTAAAAAGGTGAACGTTCAGGGGAAGAAGGTTGGCTGCGTCATCAGCGGAGGAAATATTGATCCAGGAAAGATCTCGGTATTCCGTGATCTGTCGAAGTCTGCCCGGCAGCTTCATCATATCCTGTAAACAGTGGGAAGGGCGGCTCTTTACGTAAAGGGCGGTCCTCTCTTTTCGTTGGAAGAATCCGTCTTTTATATATTTTCCATTTATTCTGAAAAATGTATTGTAAGGGCTGGATGTTTCCTCTATAATGTCCTCTATAGAAGAACAAATGTATATTCCAAATGAACACATGGAGGTTATGGCTAAATGGAATCCATATCAATCGGACTCTTGGGACTTGGAACAGTGGGGTCAGGGGTCGTTAAAATAGTAGAGAATCATCAGGATAAGCTGACCCATCAGATCGGCTGCCCGGTAAAAGTGAAAAAAGCACTCGTCCAGGAACTTGAGAAGGAAAGAGATCTGAAGCTCGGAAGGGAGGTCCTCACAACGGATCCAGCCGAAGTCCTGAACGATCCTGAGATTGATATTATCGTAGAGGTCATGGGAGGCATCGAGGCTACAAAGGAACACCTTCTATCCGCACTGAAGCAGAGAAAGCATGTTGTGACGGCCAACAAGGATCTTATGGCTCTCCATGGACCGGAACTATTGAAGACAGCATCTGAAAATGGCTGCGACCTTTTCTACGAGGCGAGCGTAGCAGGTGGGATCCCGATACTCAGAAGCCTGGTAGACGGGCTCTCTTCCGATCGAATCACGAAAATGATGGGAATCGTCAACGGCACGACGAACTTCATCCTTACCAAAATGACGAAAGAAGGCAGCAATTTTGAAGAGGTGCTGAAAGAAGCTCAGGACCTTGGGTATGCGGAAGCCGATCCAACGGCAGACGTAGGAGGTCTCGATGCTGCAAGGAAGATGGCGATCCTCTCCACGCTCGGTTTTTCCATGAATGTTGATCTTGCAGATGTCAAGGTTAAAGGGATCACAGGAGTGACGGGCGAAGATATTCAATACGCAGATCAATTCGACTATACGATGAAGCTCATCGGGTATGCCCATCGGGACGGGGAGAAGGTGGAGGTGAGCGTCGAACCGACCTTGCTGCAGAAGGAACATCCTCTTGCTTCTGTCAATGATGAGTATAATGCCGTATATGTGTATGGAGAAGCCGTAGGTGAAACGATGTTCTATGGACCGGGTGCAGGAAGCCTTCCTACGGCTACTGCGGTCGTATCAGATATGGTGGGGATCATGAAGAATATGAGGCTTGGAGTCAACGGGAAGAGCGCGGTCCATCCCCAGTTCACTAAGAAGCTCAAGGAGTCGTCTGAAATCAAATCGAAGCATTTCCTTCGTCTCCATGTAAAGGATGAGGTGGGCGTGCTATCGAAGCTGACCAGCATTTTTGCTTCTCACGGGGTAGGATTTGAAAAAATCCTTCAAAACCCATTGGCAACGGAGGGAGTAGCCGAAATCGTCGTGGTGACCCATCAGGCCTCCCTGGATCATTTCGAGGACATCCTTATGGAACTGAAAGACGAAGAAACGGTACATTCCATCGAGAGCACTTACAGAGTAGAAGGAGGCGGAAAGGCATGAGTTGGGACGGACTGATCAAGGAGTATGGAGAGAACCTGCCTGTTTCGGGGCAAACACCCGGATTGACACTGCATGAAGGGAATACGCCCCTCATCAAGCTTGAAAACCTGTCCAAGGAATGGGGCATCGATCTTCATGTGAAGGTTGAAGGAGCCAATCCGACAGGATCCTTCAAGGATCGCGGGATGGTCCTGGCAGTGGCGAAGGCGGTCGAAGAAGGAAGCTCGACAGTCATCTGTGCATCCACCGGTAACACGTCAGCGTCTGCTGCAGCATACGCCGCACGTGCCGGACTCAAATGCATCGTCGTTATTCCTGAAGGTAAGATCGCACAAGGAAAACTTGCACAGGCGGTCATGTACGGTGCTGAGATCGTCTCCATTGAAGGGAATTTCGATCAAGCGTTGGAAATCGTCCGGGATCTTAGCCGGACCGAAGCGGTCACCCTGGTCAATTCAGTGAATCCATATCGGCTGGAAGGACAGAAGACGGCAGCCTTCGAGGTGGTGGATACGCTCGGCTCTGCCCCCGATATCCTGGCCATTCCTGTAGGGAACGCAGGGAATATCTCTGCTTACTGGAAAGGATTCAAGGAATACGACGGGAAGAAGCAATCAGGTCTTCCAAGGATGTTCGGATTCGAAGCATCCGGTGCCGCACCACTTGTTCATGACCGGGTGATCGAGCAGCCTGAAACCTTGGCGACGGCCATCAGAATCGGCAACCCGGCGAGCTGGTCGCTGGCAGTGGACGCCCTGAAGGAATCGAATGGACATATCAATGAGGTCACGGATGAAGAAATCATTGAAGCGTATCAGCTTCTTGCCAAGACAGAGGGGATCTTTGCCGAACCTGCCTCATGTGCTTCCATCGCAGGCATCCGCAAATCCCTCCAGTCAGGCGTGCTGCCTAAAGGATCGAAGGTTGTGGCCGTCCTCACGGGGAATGGCCTGAAGGATCCCCAGACAGCGATTGAATATAGTCCCGTCATTCCGGCGAAACTCCCGAATGATAGGGAAGCTGTGAAGGATTATATCAAGGGGACGATGGGGGTATGGTAGGCGAAGGGCGCTCTTGGAAAATCACTGTTCCAGCCAGTACGGCGAATCTTGGACCGGGTTTTGATTCCATCGGCCTTTCACTGAACCTCTATCTGAACCTTGATGCCGAGGAAGCGGAGCGATGGGAGGTTATTGCCCTTTCACCGGAACTTAAAGAGTTCCCGAAGGATGAGGAGCATTTCATCGTATGTGTGGCCATGGAAGTAGCAGGACGTCATGGTAAGGTCCATCCGCCGTGCAAGCTGTCCGTGGAGAGCATGATCCCGCTCACTCGGGGACTCGGATCGAGTGCCGCAGCCGTCATTGCCGGGGTTGAACTGGCGAATGCCGCCTGTGGGCTGAACCTGACGATGCTTGAGAAGCTGAAGGAAGCCAATCGATTTGAAGGCCATCCTGATAATGTGGGAGCATCCCTTTACGGAGGACTTGTGATTGCGACTCAGTCGGGAGAGGATTTGGAACTCGTATCGATTCAAAATCCTGCTTTTGATGTGGTCGCCGTCATTCCCCCGACGGAGCTGAAAACTTCTGAGGCACGGGAAGCACTGCCCGATGAGCTTTCATTCACTGAATCGGTCCTTGCAGGATCCGTATCCAACGTCCTGGTCGCCGCCCTCCTGAATGGTGATCTTGAAACAGCCGGCAGGATGATGAAGGCGGATCGCTACCATCAGCCATACCGCAAAAGCCTCTTACCACATTATGATCTGGTGGAAAGGACTGCACTCGAAGCAGGGGCATTCGGCGTCGCTCTAAGTGGGGCCGGCCCTACGATTGCTTGCTTTACCGGGAAGGGGGAAGGGGCGGATCTTGCTAACGAAATCAAGCAGTCATTTCCCCATATGCTCGTCCGTCACCTTCTGATTACATCCGAAGGCAGCTCTGTCCTTGAGCAGCCGAAGGTCCGTCCTTTCACGCTATAAGCGAAGGGGCGGGCTTTTTTTCACTTTCACCTCGTCATCACAATCCCCTGCTCTTCGTCATCCGCATATAAGTGATAGATCGAACGCGGTTGAATTCCCAGGTCCTCGCGAAGCTCTTTGGGAATATTCACTGTTCCTTTCTCCGATATAAATCCTTTATTGTAGGTGGTCTCTTCGAGTGCCTCCCTGATCAGGATGGACCCTGCCTCATGGATGAATTCCGCCTGTCTGCCTGGCAACAATCCGAATCGTTCCCGCCACTCTCTCGGAATGGTGATGCTACCGCTCCGGCTGAACAGCCTTGTTTTATGAAGCGTACACATATTCTGTCACCTGCTTTCACATAGTAACCTTTTTCCTCAAGGAAGAGCTTTAAACGTACAGGGGGCAATTTGGTTCAAAGGAAGGAGGGACAAAAAAGACAGATGGTCTGAATTCATCTCCTAAGCACCCTCACAGCGTGGTATGATAGGGGAGTCGGAAACAGCACTGTGATAATTCATCATAGTTGGTGAAACCATATAGGAAAGACTACGTGAATTTAGGTGACGCTTAAGATGGGACAAGCTAAATGGATAGCCGCACGAATTGCGTTGATGTATTTTCTGGTCGGATTGCTTTGGATTTTCTTATCTGACTATGTGTCGATTCATCTGGCAAAGGAGAATCTGGGTTTATATATATACTCCCAACGCTTTAAAGGGTGGTTTTTCATCCTCATCACAGGCGTAGTACTCTATTTCCTTGTCCATAAGACCACACGTGAAATCACACTTGCCAATGAGCGGTTGCGTAAGAAAGAAGTCCAGCTTGAAAGCAGGAATCAGCACTATCATTCCCTTATTGAGCAAAATCCCGACGCCTTCATTGAGTTATCCTTGAACGGTCAGGTCATCTATGTGAATGGTGAGGCGGAAAAGCTCCTTGAATCGTCCATGGATCGCCTCAAGTCGGTTTCGTTCAGCCAATACTTAGAAAAGAACGATCTGAACCTGTTGAAAGGACACCATTCCCAAACATTGAAAGGTGTGCCTTCAACATTTGAAACGACCATCCACCTTGGTGTTCGGTCAAAATTGGTGCGATGTTCCTTTGTCCCCATCATCATCAATGACGAAGTGACCGGTATGTTTGCCATTGCCCGGGATATCACCCGTGAGAGGAAAAACGAGGAAATGGCACTCGCCTCGGAAAAGCTTTCGGTCATCGGACAGCTGGCTGCAGCTGTCGCCCATGAAATCAGGAATCCATTGACCTCACTAAAGGGCTTCATCCAGCTGTTGAAAACGTCAAATGAAGTGCAGTCATCATACTTGGATATCATGCATCAAGAAGTCGACAGGATCGATCTGATCTCAGGAGAAATGCTCATACTCGGTAAACAACAGGATATCCCGTTTCGTCCTCACCGTATCGACCAATTATTATCCCATGTCCTCGTACTGATGGAAGCGCAGGCACATATGGATAATGTGTCCATGACCTTTCGCAACAAGGGACTTGAAGACATGCTGGTGATGGGCGAGGGCAATCAGCTTAAGCAAGTATTCATCAATATTATCAAGAATGGTGTGGAATCCATACCGGAGAATCGGAACGGACATGTGTGCATTACGTTAGGCAGTTCCGATGATCACGCCTTCATATATGTAGAAGATAACGGTACAGGAATGGATCCGGAGCGTGTGGAGCGACTCGGAGAACCATTCTACTCGACAAAAGAAAAAGGGACCGGACTTGGACTTGCTGTATGTCAAAAAATCATCCAGCGCCATAAAGGCTCCTTAACATTTAAAACAGAAAAAGATGTCGGTACAACGGTGGAAATCCGCCTTCCATTATGGAAAGGAAGTACATGTGCCGATGCAGAAGAGAGGAATGTAACATGAAAGCAACTGAACTTATCGATCACCCAGCCATACAAAAGACGTGGGATGAATCCAGTTTTGGAGATATGACCCCGATCCAGGAAAAAGCCATCCCGAAGGTGCTTGAAGGAAAAGACCTTATCTGCGAGTCGCCGACAGGAACAGGAAAAACATTAGCCTATCTGCTTCCCATCATCCAGGCTATCGATCCTTCGAGAAAGCAGGCACAGGCAGTGATCATTGCCCCTTCAAGGGAACTGGTGATGCAAATTCAACAGGAAATTACTAAATGGGGCAAAGATACGGGCGTTACCGGTGCGGCCTTCATCGGTGGAGCAAATATCAAGAAGCAGCTGGAAAAGCTGAAAAAGAAGCCTCATATCATCGTCGGTACAACGGGACGTCTCCTGGAGCTCATGAAGCTGAAAAAACTGAAGATGCATGAAGTGAAAACCATCGTTGTGGATGAGTTCGACCTGATGATCACTCACGAGCATGTGAAAGAAGTCCGGGAAATCATCAAATCGACACTGAAGGAGAGACAGGTGCTCTTCTTCTCTGCAACTTTGTCACCGGAAACCTCAAGGGTGGCTGAAGAGCTCTTGCAGGATCCGGAATTAGTGAAGATCGATGAAAAATTGGACCAGCCGAATGTCGAGCATCTTTATGTGTACACAGAGCTCCGTGATAAGATCGAGGCGCTGAGAAATCTTGCTCATTTCAAGGACATAAAAGCCCTTGTATTTTTCAATCAGCTTGATAAACTTTCCGAGGCAGAAGAAAAGTTGAAATTTAAAGGCGTGGATCTGGAGGTACTTGCAGGGGAATCCAAGAAGGTGGAGAGGAAGGCATCTCTAGACCGCTTCAGGGCTGGGAAAGTCCCGATGCTCCTTACAACGGATGTGGCAGCGCGCGGCCTCGATATCCAAGGGGTCACCCACGTAGTTCATTTCGATTTCCCGACCGATACAAAGCAGTACATCCATCGTTCGGGCAGAACGGGAAGAATGGGAGCTTCAGGAACCGTCATTTCCCTGGTATCCAAACGTGAACAGAGCTTCCTTGAAAAGCTCGGAAAAGAAGTGGATTTATCGTTCAATGAAAAAACAATCCACGGCGGACAGCTGAAAGATCCGCGATAATTGCTGCCCTGACGGCCGCTCCTGTTGACAGGAGGGGTCGTTTTTTAATCCCTGAACACAGTGCAAGACGCTGTCTATGTATACTGAACATAAACAGCGCCTTAATGTAAATACATCTTATTCAATTTACCTTTACGATCCTTTCTTACTAATCAACATACGAACCTTCATTTTTTAAAATTAATGGAATTGCATGCTTTAGTTTATTTTTTTCGTTCTTCTGATTTTCCCACATGCCCACAGGATACGAAGGAGGTTTTCACGGGCCTTCTTCTGGCGTATCGTGATTTAGCATGCTTCGCTGACGTTCTTCATTGGTATCATCCCCTGAAATAAGAATGATGCGCGTCCCCGCATATCCACACGATCCTGAAACTGGTTTTCACGGGCCATTTCATTGCGGATGGTGATGTTGATATGCTTTGCTTTCCTACTTCATTGGAATCACGCCTTTCTTTTAAGGTGGGTGGTGCTTTCTTTTGTTATTATGTATCATAGCAGGTTCGTGCAATTAATCAAATGTTCAGAATTATTGATATAATCTGATTTAAAGAGGATTTTGTAGGGGAATCGTGGTTTTTCTTTATTTTTTGTAAAGTTTCTTTGTTTTTTAGTGTTTTTCTTGAGGAAGACGGTTAAATCAGGGGTTTATATAGGTTTTGGGGGAGTGTTGGTTTAACTTACGAATTGTGATGGGTTCATTCAGCCTTGGATCTTTGAGTTGAGTTGGGGTGTGATGGGTTCGTTCCGTTTCGCTTCGGGTGGCCGCTTTCCGCGGGGCGAGCGATGAGCCTCCTCGTGCCTGCGGGGTCTCATCTGCCCGCCTATCCGCAGGAGTCGTCCACCCTCCGCTGCACTGCACTATGCGTTGATGATGGGGGTGGAAGGGAATGGTCCCAGTTCACCCTACTTTTAGTAAAGGGCCATTCAACTCCATGCTTCTTCTTTGAGTTGGTTGTGTAGTGAGTGATGGGTTCGTTCCGTTTCGCTGCGGGTGGCCGCTTTCCGCGAGGGCGAGCGATGAGCCTCCTCGTGCCTGCGGGGTCTCATCTGCCCGCCTATCCGCAGGAGTCGACCACCCTTCGCTGCACTGCACGATGCGGTGATGATGGGGTGGAAGGGAATGGTCCAACAATTCACCCTGCATTTTGGTAAATAACCATTTAACTCCCCTTTTTTGAGTGGGATGTGGGGTGATGGGTTCGTTCCGTTTCGCTACGGGTGGCCGCTTTCCGCGGGGCGAGCGGTGAGCCTCCTCGTGCCTGCGGGGTCTCATCCGCCCGCCTACCCGCAGGAGTCGACCACCCTTCGCTGCACTGCACGATGCGGTGATGATGGGGTGGAAGGGAATGGTCCAACAATTCACCCTGCATTTTGGTAAATAACCATTTAACTCCCCTTTTTTGAGTGGGATGTGGTGTGATGGGTTCGTTCCGTTTCTCTACGGGTGGCCGCTTTCCGCGGGGCGAGCGATGAGCCTCCTCGTGCCTGCGGGGTCTCATCTGCCCGCCTATCCGCAGGAGTCGACCACCCTTCGCTGCACTGCACGATGCGGTGATGATGGGGTGGAAGGGAATGGTCCAACAATTCACCCTGCATTTTGGTAAATAACCATTTAACTCCCCTTTTTTGAGTGGGATGTGGGGTGATGGGTTCGTTCCGTTTCGCTACGGGTGGCCGCTTTCCGCGGGGCGAGCGATGAGCCTCCTCGTGCCTGCGGGGTCTCATCCGCCCGCCTTTCCGCAGGAGTCGTCCACCCTCCGCTGCACTGCACTATGCGGTGAAGAGGGTTATCACTTTTGCTTCACCCTGCTTTTTAGTGACGTGGTGGTTGGTATCGATGATCGGTTTTTCTTATGTGGTCTGATCCAAAACGGTGAATGGTTAGGGGAGGGGGGGTTTGTTATAGTGGTGGTAGGATGTGGAAAATGGAGGGGTGAGGATGAATGAGTGGAATGCTTCTCAGTATTTGATGTTTGGAGATGAACGGACACAGCCGTCGATTGATTTGATTGGGCGGATCGATCATGTGGATCCCCGCCGGGTGCTTGATATTGGCTGTGGGCCGGGTAACGGGACGGAGCGGTTGCATCTCCGCTATCCGGATGCAGATGTGTATGGAATTGATTCTTCTATTGCGATGATTGAGGCAGCGAGGCAGGCATATCCCCGTATGCGGTTTGATTTGTGTGATGCGTCCAAAGACCTGCCGTCATTGGATCGTGGGTATGATATTGTCTTCTCAAACGCCGTGATCCAATGGATTCCCGATCATGGGAAGTTGCTGGGGGAGATGTTCCAATTGCTGAACGATGGGGGGACGCTTGCTGTGCAGATGCCGATCAATGAGGGGTCTCCTGCTTTCCGGGTGATCAACGAAGTGATCCGTGATCCGAAATGGGGGTTTACGGAGAAGGAATTCTCTCAGACGAATAAGCTGCCAGTCGGGGATTACGTAGATATCCTGTCGGGGCTTACAGACGTATTTTCTGTGTGGGAAACTTCCTATTATCATAGGATGAAGGAGCATGAGGAAATCCTGGAATGGGTTAAGGGGACGAAGCTCCTTCCCTTTTTGAAGGCCCTTGAGGCGGATGAAGCGAAAAAACAAGCCTTTCAGCGGGAGATCCTTGAGGGGATTAAGGGGCAATATTCCAGACAAGTCAACGGCGAAATCATGTTTCGCTTTAAACGACTGTTCTTCACAGCAAAAAAATAATCGGTGCACGCCCCGATACCCCGACGCTCCGTGTCGGGGTATCACAGTATGGACATCAGTATTCAGACCGTCGCTTTAAATACTGATCCTCAAGGTCCATTTCCCGGTTGACGAGCCGTTCCATTTCTTCGAGGTGGTGGGTCTCGACGACGGGATCGAGGGGAGACCAGCGGACGTTGTAAACAAAATAGTAGGATCGTATTTTCCTGAGTATGACCAGAGAGTGTGGGAACAGGTCGAATTCAGCTTTGATGCTTCGGAAGCGAGTGTATCCCCATTTGGTTATGTTCATCATGTATCACCCGTTTTCTTATTCCCTTTCTGAAGGGAGGATTAACGTAGGGAAGACAGTTACATGGAGGATTCCATTGTTGAGAGAGGACGAGGGGGTTAAACAAACGTTTGGTTGGGGGAGCAAATGCTTATTATAGTATAGGGTCATTCGTTAAACAACCGTTTAAGGGGCTGATTGGTCATTGCCATGACGGTTTCATCATTGTTATGATTAGTTGGTTACGAATCGCCAGGTAAGCTAGGAGAATGAGCTTTGAATAACGTATTGACCCACTATTCCATCTACCCATTCGATGCCGATAAGAAAGAGATTCCCGTTGCCCCGTTACAAAACGGGCAGACGTCGGAGGCTCTTGTGGCACCTGATGAGGAAGATTCATATTATTTTAGAATATTAGAGAGCGCGGGGATTCAGTTGAATCAGGCGCAGATCGAAGCCGTCCGTCACGGGGAAGGGCCGTGCCTGACCCTTGCTGGTGCAGGGACGGGTAAGACGACTGTCCTGGTGAGCAGGACCGGCTATCTGATGACGGTGAAGGGAATCGAACCCCAGCATATCCTGCTGGTGACCTTCACGAAGAAGGCTGCCGATGAGATGAAGCAGCGGATCACCCGTCTTCCGGGGACTGAAGGCGGACACCGGGTGCACGCCAGTACATTCCATGCCCTCTTCCTTCATCTTCTGCGCTCCAGACAGTACACGCAGGAAGTCATCGGGAATGAGCGATACAAACAGATCCTGTTGAAGCAGATCCAGCGCGGGATGAACATCCAGAATCCCTATGATGCAGAGACGCTCCTTGCCAAGCTTTCTCATTACAAATTGAACAAATTCGATTTGCGTGAGCTTCCAGAGGAGACGAAAACCGAAAAAGAAACACGGAGCATCCTCCTCAAATATGAGGAGTGGAAACGGATGAACCATAAGATGGACTTCGATGATATCCTCACGGAGGCACATGAACTCCTCATGATGAATCCGAATCTCCTTCAGACGCTGCAGCATCGTTTCCGCTATGTGATGGTCGATGAGTTCCAGGATACAAACCTTGTGCAGTACGAGCTGGTCAAATTGATCGCAGCGCATGGGAATCTTTTCGTGGTGGGGGATGATGACCAGACGATCTACTCCTTCAACGGAGCCAGGAATGAGTTCATCCTCGACTTTGATGAAGAGTTTCCCGATTCTAAAGTCGTCACCCTTCAAGAGAATTACCGCTCCGATGCTTCCATCATCGGTCTCGGCAATGAAGTGATCGGCCGCAATGGACAGCGCCGGGACAAAACGTTGATTGCGACGAAGCCTGAGGCGGAAAAGCCTCTCTATTCCAGGCCGTCGACCGTCGATGAGGAAGCACAGTGGATCGCTGAAGAGATCAAGCGCCTCGTCGAAAGCGGCTATCAGTATCAGGACGTGACGATCCTGCACCGGACCATGAGCAGCGGCCGAGCTGTATTCGAAGAACTCCTGCTGAAGGAAATCCCGTTCACCCCATACAACCAAAAGGATTCCCTCTTCTATGATAACTGGATGGTGAAGCCCGTCGTGGATCATCTGCGACTCGCCATCGTACCGAGGAACTTCTCTGCGATGGAATCCATCCTTCCGACCCTTTTCATCAACAAGGAAAGGGGGATGACCCAGATCCGGCAGGGTGAGACGAAGGAGCAGAGCCCGAATCCGCTCCTTCACGTCACGAAGATCCCTGGGCTGAAACCGTTCCAGGTGAAATCGATCAATGAAAGGATCTCGTTCTTGAAGATGATCCGTGACCACTCCCCTCAGCAGGCGATCAAACGGATCAGGAGGGACTTTTACCATCGGTATATGGATGCGAAAGAGTCCAATATCGTGACGGAGCAGAAGGAAATGATCAAGGAAATGCTCGATGAGCTGGAGGGTTCGGCAAAGCGTTTCGAGACGATCGCAAGCTTCATCGCGTTCATTGATGAAATGAAAAAGAAGTATGAAGAAGTCTATTCTGATCAGTACAGACAGTCCGATAGCGTGTCTCTTATGACCATCCACCGTTCCAAGGGACTTGAATTTCCCGTCGTGTTCCTGATCGGGGCCATCGAGGGGAACCTCCCCCACTCCTCTGCCTTGAAAGCAGATCATCTGGAGGACAAGGTCCTGAAGGATGTGAAAAAGTCCGAAAAGCTTGAGAAGGCCATCGAGGAGGAGCGTCGGCTCGCCTATGTAGCCATTACGAGGGCTAAGGAGCGTCTTTACATATCATCCCCTGCCTATTATCAAGGGGAGACCCGCCCTTGTTCCCGGTTTATCAGTGATATTTTCAAAACGGAGCCGGTGAAGGCGCCTGTGAAGAAGCCCAAGGAAGATTCAGTCTATATTTCCATCGATGCCTGGATCTGCACCCAGCCGAGGTGCATTGCATGGCAACGGATCGCCCCAGGCGAGAGCGCTTCGACTAAGGAGTGCCCGATCTGTATGGGGGATATGAAGCCCGGAAGGAAAGAAGTCACGATCTAACGCATAAAAGCCCGATTCCCTAATGGGAATCGGGCTTTGTGTATTCATCTTCGTTTTCCACAGGGGGGTCGATCCTGCTTGCATCTTCCACGTGAAGCGTCTTACGGAGAAAAAAGATAAGAAACCCAAGGATCATGCCTAAAATAAAAATGAATCCGATGGTGACGGCGATATTCATATCATCCCTCCCAGATGCCTATATGGGTAGTGTATGAGGGGGATGGTTGGTTGTATGCCTTTTAATGTTCGTGATTAGGTGTATATGGAAGCGTTATTTTAATAAAAATCTACAAATTTCGATAAAAATCCGTATATTCTATTGTCAACTCACTAAAAAAATGTATAATAACTAGTAACAACTTTGTTGGCGGGTGAAATGATGACGAAGGATGCGAATGAAACGAAAAAGATTCTTTCCCACTTGTATAATGACGTCTCCAAGGAACTATTCGGTTTCGGGACGACACTACTGAAGGTGAAGATCGAAGAAAAGATCATCACGTTTCAAGCGAAGCATCGCCGCGCACCCAGATCACAGGCTCTCGAAGGGGAAGCGCCCCATCTGAAGCTTGAAGTCGACTTTCACATGTCGATCCTGTTCAAGAAGAAGCTCAAAGAAAAGCTGAAAGAGATCGGATGGGACATTGAGGCGGTCCTCCGGGATTACGATTCCTTCACCCAGATCGCTTTCACAAACATCATCGTCAAATAGAATACCTGGACGTCCCGACTTGATTCATCTTGAAGGGATGCCGTTTAATCTTCTGGATTTGTTTCATCTTTGTTTACAAAGAAAAGACAATCTTGAGTAGAATGCTTTTATTCTATTTAGGATTGTCTTTTTTTATATGCTATTCACTAAAAAACAATCATCAGGGGGTCAAGAAAATGAAAAAGTTCATCGTCATTCTCACCGTTGCGTCGCTTTTCCTACTGGGAGCATGCAGTGGTAATGGTTCAGGCAGTAAGAAGGATTCCAAGAAGCTCGTCATCTCCACATGGGGATTTGCTGAAGACTTCTTCGATAAAGAAGTGTATAAGCCGTTTGAAGAAGAGAACAATGTAGAAATCGTCCTCGACACGGGCAACAACGCAGATCGTTTGAATAAGGTCCGCCAAGGCCGCGGGGATGTGGACGTCATCTTCCTATCAGATTACTATGCGCAACAGGGGATCGATGATGGACTGTTTGCGAAGATTGATCATTCAAAGCTAGAAAATCTTGATTCCATCTATGATGTAGCCAAAGCTCCTCTTGGAGAAGACTATGGTCCCGCTTATACGATCGGTCAGTTCGGGATCGCCTATAATGCGGATGAAGTGAAACAACCGATCAAGGATTGGGATGATTTATGGGGCAATGACCTGAAGGCATCCATTACCATTCCGGGGATCACCTCCACAAGCGGTCCGATGATGCTTGATGCAGCATCGAAAGTCAGTGGGGCTGGCACATTCAATGAAGACCAAGCATTCAGTCAAATGAAAGACATCCTGCCAAATGTGGTGAAAGAATACGGCCAAACATCGGAATTCGTCAATATGTTCTCTCAGGGAGAGATCGTGGCTGGACCGATCATGGAAATGTATTTCGCCGATTTGAAAAAGGCCGTACCGAGTGCCACATTCGTTTCACCTGAAAAAGGCGGATATGCCGTCATGAATACGGTGAACGTCGTAAAAGATTCGAAGAATAAAGAGATGGCTGAAAAGTTCATCGATTATATATTGAGCAAAGAAGTACAAGAGAAGTCAGCGAAGGCCAAGGTCGATTCCCCTGTCAATACCGAAGTGAAGCTATCTGAGGAAGAAGCAGAGGGGTTGACGTACGGGGAAGAGGTTGTAGAAGGATTGAATACGCTGGATATGGAATTTGTGAATCAGAATTCCAAGCAGTGGATCGATCGCTGGAACCGTGAACTGGCAAACTAACAATGGGAGTGGATGGCATGAAGCGTAAACTGATACTTGATGTGGATACCGGCATAGATGATGCGATCGGCATCATCCTGGCAGTGAAAAGCAGGGAGTTCGATCTTCTTGGAATCACAACGGTGAATGGAAACGTGTCCCTGGATCAAGCAACGGACAATACGCTGAAGGTGTTGGATCTCCTCGGGGAAACCAATCTGTCTGTCATCAAAGGGGCCGACGCCCCTTTGATCAGGCCCCATTTCTTCGAACATGGGGTCCACGGGGAAGACGGACTTGGTGGGGAATTGAAAGACATCGCTCCATCAAGACCTGCAGAGGAAGGATTTGCTCCTGATTTCATCATTAATTCAATTCTGAATTTCCCTCATGAGGTCACACTTGTCATGACGGGTCCACTGACCAATCTGGCATTGGCGATTAAGAAATGCCCACAGATTGTCCACTACGTGAAAGAAGTCATTTTCATGGGCGGTGTGGTCAAAGGACCGGGGAATGTCACGCCGACGGCCGAGTTCAATATGGTGGTCGATCCGGAGGCTGTGAAGATTGTGCTTCACGCTGGCTTCAACGATATCACCCAGGTGGGGCTTGATGTCACCAGACACGCAATCCTGAAGGAAGACCATATCCAAGCGATTGAAAATCCCGTGATCCGTCAGTATATCGATAATAGCACGGCCCAATACCGTAAACGATATTTCAAACGGAACGGTGTGGACGGTTGTGCCATGCACGATCCGCTTGCGGTAGCGGTTGCCATCGACCAAAGTCTCGTCAAGACCGAGGATTTCTACGTCGATGTGGAAACGAGGAGCGAGCTATGTGATGGCCAACTCGTATGTGACTTCCAGAACAGGTTGGAGCAAGACAGGAATCTATCCGTCTGTACGGAGGTCGATGAAGCGGCTTTCCTACGATTATTCCATTCCATCGTTTCATCTTAATCTATTGGAGACAGGGGTTTTTGAGTATGAAGACGCGTTATATGTATCTATTGATGCTGCCAGGCATCCTGTTTTTGACGGTATTCATGATTATTCCCATCGTCCTCACGATCGGGACGACGTTTACCGACGGAAGCGGAATCACCTTAGACGGGTACCTAACGTTCCTGAAGGATCGGTATTTCCTTGATATTCTATTCACCACGCTGCGGGTCAGCCTGCTGACGACGTTGATCTGCATCATCCTAGGGTTTCCGGCAGCTTATTATATCTCAAAGCTCGGGGGAAGAATGAAGGCAGTCCTTCTTCTTCTCACGATCTTCCCATTGCTGACGAGTTCGGTTGTCCGATCGTTCAGCTGGATGATCATTATCGGACGAAATGGATTGTTGAATAAGATGCTCCTTGGGATGGGCATCATTCACGAACCTCTCGATATCCTTTATACCCCAACGGCCATCATCATCGGGTTGGTTCATTTATTTCTTCCCTTACTCATCGTTTCCCTGGTGGGGGTCATGGAGAACATCCAGCATGATCTTCTGGAAGCAGCCGAAAGCCTGGGGGCATCAAAGGCCATTGTTTTCCTGAAGGTCGTTCTTCCCCTCTGTGTACCGGGGCTTGTCATCGGGAGTATCCTCGTCTTTGTGGGCAGCTTCACGGCGTACACCACACCTGCCCTGTTGGGGGGCAAACAGCGGGTCATCTCCACTTTCATGTATCAGAACGCCATCACGCTCAATGACTGGCAGGTGGCCTCCATTGTCGCCACCATCATGATTGTCATCACGTTTGCCGTGATTGCCTGCATGAATGCATTAGCACGTAAATTAAATCCGAAGGGGTAGAGGTTGATGCAGATGAATCGAGGATTGGCATTTTTCACATTCCTAGTATTTCTATTCTTATTAGGACCTTTACTGATCATATCGGTGACGTCCTTTGAAGGTGGGAGCGTTTTGAAGTTCCCTCCGGAACACCTTTCATTTAAGTGGTATTTGAATATATTCGACGTGCAAATGTTCATTTCCACTTTTAAGACATCCATTATTGTCTCACTCATGGGGAATCTATTCGCCCTTGTCCTTGGCATCCCGGCGGCGTATGCCCTGAGTCGATTCGACTTCAAAGGGAAGAAACTGCTCGATGCCGTGTTCATTTCCCCGATCCTCATACCGGGGATCGTGCTTGGTTTTTCATTCCTGCGCTATATCGTCGGGACCTATCAGCTTCCAATTTATACAGCGCTTTTCATTGGTCATACCATCATCATGCTTCCTTTCATCATCAGGGTCATTTCATCGAGTCTATCAAACTTTGATTTTTCCATCGAAGAGGCTGCAGAGAGCCTGGGAGCGAGCAAGGTCAAGACGTTTTTCATCGTCGTCCTGCCGAACATCAAGTCAGGGATCCTGGCAGCGGTCATGATCGCCTTCCTGGAATCCTTCAATAACGTCGACATATCCGTATTCATGACCGGACCGGGCATCTCTACGTTCCCGATCCAAATGCTCACATATGTGGAGAACTATTTCGATCCGACCATCGCGGCGATCTCCGTCCTCCTCATGGTCATCACGGCATTCTTCATGTTCATGGTTGAAAGACTGATGGGACTATCTTATTTCACTAAACGATAAAAGGGGGCCACTCCATTGGCATTATTTAGTTTGGACGATGTATCTGTTTCCTATAATAAGCAAACGATCCTGGAGAACTTCAATCTTGAAATCGAGAAGGGTCAGCTCGTTTCCCTGCTTGGACCGAGTGGATGCGGGAAAACGACCACGCTCCGATTGATTGCAGGATTCCTGAAAGCGAACAAGGGGAAATTCCTTCTGAACGGTAAAGATTACACGAAGGTTCCAGTGAACAAGCGAAATTTTGGTTTTGTATTTCAGAACTACGCCCTTTTCCCCCATTTATCAATCTTTGATAATGTGGCATTCGGACTCCGTCTGAGGAAGCTTGGAAAAGGAGAGATAGAGAAAAAGGTACAGAGAGTACTAAAGGTCGTCGATCTTGCAGGCTATGAACAACGATTCCCGAAAGAGCTGTCAGGCGGACAAAAACAGCGGGTCGCGATTGCGCGGGCCTTGGTCATCGAACCGGAAATCCTGTTATTCGATGAACCACTCAGCAACCTCGATGCCAACCTGAGAGTGAACATGAGGGTGGAAATCCGCCGGATTCAGCAGGAGCTGGGGATTACAACGGTTTACGTATCCCATGATCAGGAGGAGTGTTTTTCCATTTCCGATAAGGTAGCCATCATGAACAAAGGGGTCATTGAACAGCTAGATGAGCCGACGACCATTTATCAATATCCTAAAACGAGATTCATTGCTGATTTCATCGGCTTTAAGAACTTCATCGAGTTTGAGGAGCGGCAGGATGCAGAGGACAAAATCCGGCTATCTGTTTCAGGTCATGATTTTGTCTTGACCAGGCACCCGCAAATGAGCAGATCAGGAAAGATCGGTGCCATTCGACCGGACAACCTCTTGCTCCATGAAGGAACGAAGGAAGGGATGAACATCATTCCCGGCATCGTGAAGATCTCGACCTACCTTGGACGCAGCTTCCAATTCGTCGTGGAAACAGCCCTTGGCGATTTCACCGTGAATAAAGAAACAGCACTGCCTTACCGTGCGGGAGAAAAGGTCTCGCTTGAAATACCTCAGGATCAGATGGTTGTGGTGGAATAGCTTTAGGAGGGAAAGTATGAAAGTCGATATTCTGGTAACGGACGTTCGCGTCTACAACAGTTATTTTAAACGATTCACAAAAGGGAACGTGGCCATCAAAGACGGAAAGTTCTTCTATATCGGGGACCGGGGAGCGGAGTATTTCGAAGCGTCCCACGTCTTGGCGGGGGACGGTTCCTACATGGTCCCGGGTCTGATCGATATCCATCTTCATATAGAAAGCACCATGGTGACACCCGCTACATTCTCATATGGACTGATACGGAACGGGGTCACGACCATCGTGCCCGAACCCCATGAGATGGCCAATGTATTCGGCCTGTCCGGTGTGAAGGAAATGATCCGCGCCAGTGAAGCGTGCGAAGTGGACATGTTCTATTCCATTCCGAGCTCTGTCCCGGCCACTTCCATGGAAACGACGGGAGGGGACATCGGCATCGGGGAAATCGATGAGCTTCTTCGGACGGAACGGATCAAGTGCCTGGGAGAAATCATGAACTTCTATGAAATCATCACGGAAGCACCGAGCAAGACGAATGCCATCCTTGACCATATGAACCGCGAGCACCCGGAGTTGATCATTGAGGGACACGTGCCGAAGCTGCTGGACCTCGAGCTTCAACAGGTTGCGTTCGCCGGCGTCCATTCCGATCACACCCACCAGACAGTGGAGGGGATGGAGCAGCGAATGGCGGCTGGTATGTTCGTTGAAATCCAGGAAAAGTCCATGACGCCCGAGGTGATGGAATACCTGATCAGCCAGCCGGTGGATGAGCTCTTTTGCTTCATCACCGATGATGTGATGGCGGATTCCTTTACGGAGAGGGGTCACTTGAATGTCCTGCTGAAGAAGGCGATCGCCATGGGTATGACTCCTGAGATGGCCATTTATGCGTGTACCTACACTCCAGCTCAGAGGATGCGTATGTATGATCGGGGAAGCATCGCGCCTTCGAAGGTGGCAGACTTTCTGTTGGTTTCCGATCTCGAGACGTTTGAAATCAATGAGGTGTATAAAGCGGGCCGCAGGGTCTTTGATGTGAATCAATCGTATATTCAGGCAGAACCGATTCAGGCTTTCCCTGAACCCTTCTATAAAAGTGTCGATCTGGCTGAATTGAGTTTGGACGATTTTACAATGGAGAGCGGGAAAGCTGACGGAGCTTATACGTGCAGGGTGATCCAGGTGAAGAACGGGTCGACCTTCACCGAGGAAGTCCACCGGTCCGTGAAGTCCAGCGAAGGACGTCTGCAGTGGGAAGGAAGCGGTCTTGCGCAGATCGCGACGTTTTCGAGATACGGGACAGACAGCCGGGCACATGGGTTGATTGCGGGTGATATCATCAAGAGCGGGGCGTTTGCGACGACTTATTCACATGATAATCACAATCTGCTTGTTGTGGGGCATAGTCCAGAGGATATGTTGCTGGCGGCGAATGAAGTGATCCGGAAGCAAGGCGGTGTGTGCTGTGTGGATGGTGGCGAGATTTTGTCGATGCTTGAGCTGCCGGTCGGCGGGATTTTGTCCGAGGATAAGCTTGAGTGTGTGTCGGAGCAGGTGGGGCAGGTGACGGCTTCGCTTAAGGCGATGGGGTATGAGCATTATAATGTGATCATGTCGCTGAGTACGCTGTCGCTGCCTGTGAGTCCGGCGTTGAAGATTACGGATCGCGGGTTGATTGATGTGAATGGGGGCCGTGTGGTTCCGTTGATTGTGGATTGAGGAGCGGGCTTGGTGCCTGCTCTTTTTTTTGTCCATAGATGGGACGTTTCGTTTCGCTGCGACCGACCGCTTTCCTAGGGGAGTGAGGTGAGCCTCCTCGTGCCTGCGGGGTCTCACCCTTCACTCTATTCCCTTAGGAGTCGGTCGGCCTTCGTTGCAATGCACTTTTGGTGGGGAGGGGTAAAGGGTCCTGGATACCACCCCCCATCTGTTTTGTGGGTATTTGAGTATAGATGGGACGTTTCGTTTCGCTGCGGCGGACCGCTTTCCTAGGGGAGTGAGGTGAGCCTCCTCGTGCCTGCGGGGTCTCACCCTTCACTCTATTCCCTTAGGAGTCGGTCGGCCTTCGCTGCACTGCACTATTGGTGGTGATGGGTTGATGGGTTCTGGACATCATCCTCCCCCTTCTGTTTTGTGGGTGGTAGGCCATAGATGGGACGTTTCGTTTCGCTGCGGCGGACCGCTTTCCTAGGGGAGTGAGGTGAGCCTCCTCGTGCCTGCGGGGTCTCACCCTTCACTCTATTCCCTTAGGAGTCGGTCGGCCTCCGCTGCACTGCACTTTTGGTGGGGAGGGGTGATGGGTTCTGGACACCTTCCCCTTTCTTTTATGTGTAGATATGTGAAGGGATTTGAGGTACATCGAAAAAGGCATCCTAATTTTTCGTTGTAATAGATTGTGGATAAGTCTCCTTGGGAGGAAATTATGTTATCCACATAGTTAGTTATCCACAAGTGAGTGAAAGGCTTTCTGCAGAAAGAGCTAGTTAATGGGGAATGACGTCTGAACGGGAGAAGTGGTGTGGTGGCTGTATAGGGGGAAGGAGAGGGTGAGCAACTAACATGGAAGAACAGATAGATTCATCCCTTCCACATTACCAACAGAGTAATAGCCTTCCCCACCATCAGAATCAAAGAGTGGTTGAAGCGGAAGGCGCTTGACTCCATCGGAAAAGGAGGCTCGACGCCCTCCCCGCAGGAAAGCAAGCGCCTGCAGCGGAAAGAAACGGTCTTTATCTCCCTTGCTTTCTAGTAAAGGAAGATTAGATCCCTTAAAAATAGGGTGTTATGGAGTCATCCTCTTTTACTCTTAATGGCTTCCTGCATTTTTCTGATGGATTCCTGCCCCCTGGTTTCGCGTATCTGCAGGAGGTTGGCATAAAGGGTATCGATCAGGGTGAGCTGGGCGATCCGGGATGAGAGTGCTTCGTTCCGGTAGTCGGTTTCCTCTGATACGGTGAAGAGGGGGATGTCCACCTGCTGGCTCAAAGGGGACTTGGCAAAGTTCGTGATCCCGATGGTGGTGGCTCCGGTGCTCTTGACGATGTCCAGTATATGGAGAATATCCTTTGTGCTTCCTGAATGGGAGACGAAGATCGCACAGTCTTCATCGGTCATTTGCGATGCGGCCATGAGCTGGATGTGGGAGTCGAGGGTCGCATGCACTTTCAACCCGGTGCGGATGAATTTGTGGTAGCCGTCAAGGGCCACGATGCCTGATCCGCCGCTGCCGAAGAATTCGATGGAGCGTGCCGTTTCCATGGCTTGTACTGCTTTCATCAGATCCTCTTCATCGAGTATCACAAGTGTGTCTTCAATCGTCTTGCAGTTTGAGCGGAATACCTTTGAAGCGATGGAAGTCGGGGTATCCCCCTCGTCGAGCCGATCGTGGGAAGAATCCTTCATGATCTCGGATGCCAGGGCAATCTTCATGGCTTGGAATCCTTTGAACCCTACGCGTTTACAAAAGCGGAACACGGTCGAGTCGGCAACACCTAAGCGATCTGATAGTCCGTTAATGGAAGAATGGATGGTTTCTTCCGGTCTCTTCAGGATGAAGTCGGCAATCTTTTTTTCGGTAGTGCTGAATTGGGGGTAATGTGCACGGATCCTGGCGAGGCAGTGCTGGTGGTCTTGGCTCATTGAATCACACTCCTGTAAGGGTTTTCCTTCTATTAGTATACTAGTTTTTGGTGGAAATAAAAATAAATTCTGTAATCGTTTGCATAATAAAAAATATTTTTTGAATACTTTCATCATTTTTCCAGATGGCTGAACCTAGGAGATTTCCGTGTATATGGTTTGGTTAAATGCGCTTTCAGGTGTTATGTTAGAAAGAGGTATTTAAAACGACTGGGCGACGTCTGCCCCGATTTAATGAAAGAAGGATCATCCCTTTTCTATGTTCGTTTAGGAGGAAATAGTCATGTCACGATATATGATAGGTGTCGATATTGGAACCACCAGTACCAAAGCTGTACTGTACAATGAAAAAGGCGAAGCAATCGAGCGCCATGGAATCGAGTATCCCCTTCACACCCCGGTTCCGGGAGTGGCAGAGCAGGATCCCGAAGAAATCTTCCAGGCAGTCATTTATTGCATCAAGGAAGTAGCGGGGAAAACGGAAGAGGAGATTTCGTTTGTATCGTTCAGTTCCGCCATGCACAGTCTCATCTTGGTAGATGAGGAAAACAGTCTGCTGACCCGATCCATTACATGGGCGGATAACCGAAGCAGTGAATGGGCGGAAAAGATCAAGCATGAGATGAACGGAATGGAGATTTACCAAAGGACCGGTACGCCGATCCATCCCATGTCCCCCCTTGTGAAACTTGCCTGGCTACGTCATGATGAGCCCGAGCTTTTTGCAAAAGCGGCGAAGTTCATTTCCATCAAGGAATTCATCTTCCACCGTTTGTTCGATAAGTATGTGATCGATTATTCAATCGCGTCTGCCACTGGGATGTTTCATCTCGAAGATCTTGATTGGGATGAAGAAGCGCTGGAGGTCGCAGGGGTTAAAAAGAACCAGCTGTCTACGCCGGTTTCTACCACCACGAGCCTGACTGGGCTTCAAGGGAATTACGCCGAGTTACTCGGAATCGATGCAGATACACCGTTTTACGTAGGAGCGAGCGATGGCGTCCTTTCGAATCTTGGTGTGAACGCCATCGAAAGCGGGGTCGTTGCGGTAACAATCGGGACAAGCGGTGCCATCCGTGCCGTCACGGATCGTCCCATCACCGATCCAAAAGGGCGGATATTCTGCTATGCGCTTACCGATAAGCATTGGATCATCGGTGGACCTGTAAACAACGGAGGAATGATCTTCCGCTGGGTGAAGGAAGAACTCGCTACAGCTGAAGTGGACGCTGCCGGCAGACTGGGCCTCGAACCTTATGAAGTGTTGACGGCTCTCGCCTCCAAGGTCAATCCAGGAGCGGACGGTCTGATCTTCCACCCATATATGGCAGGAGAAAGGGCGCCTCTTTGGAACGCAAAAGCAAGGGGATCCTTCTTCGGACTTGCCATGCATCATAAGAAGGAACATATGGTCAGAGCAGTCCTTGAGGGCATCGTCATGAATCTATACAGCGTCCTTCAGGCGCTGGAAGAATTGATCGGCACCCCTGTACGTGTGCAGGCCACCGGTGGATTCGCCCGTTCTGAACTGTGGAGGCAGATGCTCGCCGATATCTTCAACCAGGAAGTATTTGTCCCAGAGAGCTTTGAAAGCTCCTGCCTCGGTGCCGTCGTCCTCGGGATGGTGGATCAGGGCTGGATGGGGTCATTGGAAGAAGTACGCTCTATGGTGGGCAGCGTTCATTCACACCGACCTGAACCCGAGGCTGTGAAAGTATATCAGGAATTGATGCCGATCTTTTCGCGGTTGCCGGCGCTCCTTGCACCGGAATACGATGCCATCAGTGATTTTCAGGCAAGAAGGATCGAATCGTAAGAGTGCTCCTCCCCAAATCCCACCTTTATAGGGTATAATGGATGAGGATTGACACGATAGGAATTTATTGAACGAAAGTGAGTGTTATAGATGGGACGTAAATGGAATAATATCAAAGAAAAGAAGGCGTCCAAGGATGCCAATACAAGTAGGATCTATGCAAAATTCGGTCGTGAAATTTATGTAGTGGCCAAACAAGGCGAACCGGACCCGGACCTGAATCAGGCGCTGAAGTTCACCCTTGAGCGTGCGAAAACGTACAACGTACCGAAGCACATCATCGACCGTGCCATTGAAAAAGCGAAGGGCGGTTCCGATGAGAATTATGATGAGCTCCGCTATGAAGGCTTCGGCCCGAACGGTTCCATGGTCATTGTAGACGCCTTGACCAATAATGTGAATCGTACAGCATCCGAAGTGCGTGCGGCATTCGGTAAAAACGGCGGGAATATGGGTGTGAGTGGATCGGTTGCTTACATGTTTGACGCGACAGCCGTTATCGGAATCGAAGGCAAGTCAGAAGATGACGTTCTTGAAATCCTGATGGAAGCGGATGTAGATGCCCGTGACATCATCGCAGAAGAAGATGCGGTGATCGTGTATGCTGATCCCGATCAATTCCATGCTGTACAGGAAGCATTCAAGGCAGCCGGCATTTCGGAATTCTCCGTGGCCGAGCTGACCATGCTTGCACAGAACGATGTAGAACTTCCTGAAGATGCAAAGGCGCAGTTCGAGAAAATGATCGATGCTCTCGAAGACCTTGAAGATGTCCAGCAGGTCTATCATAACGTTGATTTAGGTGAATAAAGAATGAGGGGTGTCCCGGGTCTACCGGGGCACCCCTTTTTAAAAAGGAGGCAGTTTCATGGAAGGAAAAGTCGCTCTCATTGCCGGGGCAACGGGGATGGTAGGTTCCAGGCTGGTCAGGTTGCTCCTTGATTCTCCACGTTACGATAAGGTTATCTCGATTGTGAGGAGAGAGTCCGGGGTCGCCCATGAAAAGCTGGATGAACGGGTGCAATCATTGGACGATATGAGATTGGAGCCTGGTGAGACAATCGATGATGTTTACTGCTGCCTCGGAACGACGATCAAGAAAGCCAAGTCCCAGGAGGCATTCAAGAGAGTCGATCATGGGTATCCGCTACAGCTTGCAGAACTCGGAAAAATCCACGGAGCGAAACAATTCCTGTTGATCTCTTCCATGGGAGCTGATGTGGACTCACGCTTTTTCTATAGTCGTGTCAAAGGGATGACAGAGAGGGATATCACGGCATTGGGATATTCAACCCTCCATATTTTCAGGCCGTCCCTTCTTCTTGGGGAGCGGGCAGAGTTCCGTTTTGGGGAAAAGATGGGGGAAGCGGCATCGCGGATCCTTCAGCCCTTCATGAGAGGAAAGCTGAGAAAATACCGGAGCATCGAAGGGATCCAGGTGGCAAGAGGGATGCTGTCAGCTGCAAGCGGCCATTGGGACCGCAACGTTTTAGTATGGGAATCAGATGCCATTCAGGAACTGTGACGATACACGAAAAAGAGCCAGGCTCCTCCATTGGGGGGCCTGGCTCTTTTGGTTGTCTAAACCGTATACTCTTTCAATGCACTCAGAAGGGGGCGCAGGGAAGGATCGGATTCCAGGTTCGCCATCATGCCCTTGATGACAATCTTCCGTGGTTCTTCTTTTTCGAGTTCTTCTTTGATGACATCGAGGGATACGCGGGTATTCTCGTCTTCTGTCTTGTTTGATGCTTCACCGATTAAGGAACAGAGTTGGGCTTTCTCCACGTGCAGGAGTGTCTCCATTCGCTCTTTGCGCATGACGGGCTCATCTCCGCTTTTGACCAGCCCCTCCACCATATCATCCATCCTTCTCAATACGAAGGTGGATAAATACGCGAAATCAAGAGGGATCTGGTCTAGGATGATGGTTTCAAGGTAAGAATGGAAAAAGCCGTGGATCATCATCGTGGCATCCCAAATATATGGCTCGATCGGAGGACCGTAGATTTCATAAAGCCTTCGTGAATAAAGGTGGTAGGACTCCCGTTTCATCTCCATCAACAAAGATTCGATCTTTTCATTGAAGGGGATGGCATTTTCCCTGATCTGCATGACGATGAACTCTTTGTGTCTCGATATCTCCGTCAATTGGCGTTCCAACTGCTTCTGGAATTTCTCATAGGGAGGAAGATCAGCGTGCTCGACTTCATTGATGCTTGTATGGATCATCTGGAAATAATGCTCCATGATGGCAAAAAGGAGGGCATCCTTCGATTTGAAATATAAGTAAAAGGCACCTTTGGATATATGGCATTCCTCAACGATCTCTTGAACAGAGGTAGCGTTGAATCCTTTGTTGGCAAACAGCTTCATCGACGTTTCGATGATCAATTTTTCTTTTTCTTTCATACACGTTCTCTCCCCAATGGTCTCATAGGTACATTATGACCGAATGGTCACAAAAAATAAACCCTTTTAATACACAAATTATTGACGAGTGACTGTTCGGTCAGTTATATTAGGTGATGTTATGACTAGTCGGTCAGTTTATTTTGGAAAGGAAGGTATTTGAGTGAATAGTATCATCAATTTTGTCCTGAAAAACAAATTCGCCGTTTGGCTGATGACGATCATCATCATCGTGGCGGGCTTGTATTCAGGCTTCAACATGAAGCTTGAAACATTGCCGAATATCAATACGCCTGTTGTCACCATCACGACGGTTTATCCAGGCGCGACACCGGAAGATGTGGCGGATAAAGTATCCGAACCCATCGAGCAGCGCGTCCAGAATCTGAACGGAGTAAACGTCGTAAGCTCCACTTCGTATCAAAATGCTTCGGCCATTCAGATTGAATATAAGTATTCCAAAGACATGGATGAAGCAAAGAGGGAGGTGGAAGATGCCGTTTCTGACATCTCCTTCCCTGACGAGGTCAACGACCCTGAAGTATCAAGGCTCAGCCTGAATGCCTTCCCGGTCATCGCCCTCAGCGTATCGGATGAGAATCAATCCCTGTCTGAATTGACGAAGACTGTGGAAGGCACCATCATCCCTGAGTTTGAAGGTCTTGATGGGGTTGCTTCTGTTCAAGCTTCCGGTCAGGAAGTGCAGGAAGGTCAAATCGTATTTGATCAGGATAAACTTGATCAATACGGACTGACTGAAGATACAGTGAAGAACATCATCCAAGGGTCAGACATTTCCCAGCCTCTTGGGCTTTACACGTTCGATGATACCCAAAAGTCCGTCCTTGTCGACGGGAACATCACGACCGTCAAAGATCTTGAAAACGTGAAGATTCCCCTTGTCCCTGGCGATGCTGAAAGTGCACAACAGGGAATGAGCGGAGCAGAAGGGCAGGCTCCTCAAGCTCAAGCGCCACAAGCACAGCAAGGGCAACAGGCTGCAGCTCCTCAGCAGGGAGCAGAGATGAAGATCCCAACGGTGAAGCTTTCTGAAATCGCCGACATCAAGGTGAAAGGTGAAGCTGAATCAATCTCGAAAACCAATGGCAAAGAATCCATCGGGCTTCAGGTTGTAAAAACAGCTGATGCCAATACGGTGGATGTCGTGAATGCCGTGAAAGATCAGATGAAGAAGTTTGAGAAAGATATCGATGGTGTTGAACTGACGTCTACGTTTGACCAGGGTGAACCAATCGAAGAGTCCGTCAGCACGATGTTGAACAAAGCATTGTTCGGAGCGATCTTCGCCGTCATCATCATCCTGCTGTTCCTTCGTGATATCAAGTCAACGATCATTTCCGTCATTTCCATCCCGCTTTCCTTGTTGATTGCGATTCTTCTCCTGAAGGAAATGGATATCACATTGAACATCATGACGCTTGGAGCCATGACAGTCGCAATCGGTCGTGTCATCGATGACTCCATCGTTGTTGTAGAAAATATTTATCGCCGTATGGCCCTTCCGGGTGAAAAACTGAAAGGCAAAGAACTGATCCGGGAAGCAACGAAGGAAATGTTCGTGCCGATCATGTCTTCAACGATCGTAACGATTGCCGTGTTCCTTCCACTCGGATTGGTCCAAGGAATGATCGGGGAACTATTCCTTCCGTTCGCCTTGACCATCGTATTTGCCCTATTGGCATCACTCCTTGTGGCAGTCACTGTCGTACCGATGCTTGCTCACACGATGTTCAAGCCGGGCTCATCTAAGAAAAAGCATGTGGAAAAACCAAGCCGCATGGCCAATGGATACAAGCGAATCCTGAACTGGACGCTGAATCATAAAATCATTACCTCGGTCCTTGCCATCGCCATGCTCGTAGGAAGCCTCTTCCTCGTGCCGAAGATCGGTGTGAGCTTCCTTCCTGGTGATGAAGAGAAGATGATCATGGCTACGTTCAAACCGGAGCCGGGTCAGACCCGTGAAGATGTGGCGAAAATCGCCGATGAAGCAGAAAGCTATCTTCAAAGCCGAAAAGGCGCAGACACCATCCAATACTCTGTCGGAAGCGAGAATCCGATGAGTCCAGGAAGCACGAACGATGCCATTTTCTTCGTATCGTATGACGAAGATACAAAGAATTTCTCTGATGAGAAAGAAAAGGTCATCAAACACCTTCAGGAAACCACATCCAAAGGGGAGTGGGCATCCCAGGACTTCTCGGCCAGTGCGGGAAGCAATGAGATTTCCGTTTATGTGTACGGTGATTCCGTGAAGGACATCGAACCTGTCGTCAAAGATCTTCAGAAAAAGATGGAAGACAAAGGCGACTATAAAAAAGTGAAGAACTCCCTTGCTGAATCGTACGAAGAGTACTCCTTCGTAGCCGATCAGGAGAAACTGAGCGAGCTTGGACTCACAGCGGGCCAAATCGCCATGGAGCTCAGTCAGGATCGCCAGCGACCTGTGCTGACCACCATCCAGAAAGACGGGGAAGATGTGGATATCTACCTCGATGCACCGAAGGAAAGCTATAAAGATATCAACGACCTGAAAGATAAAACGATCCAATCTCCACTTGGTATGGAAGTGAAGATCGGCGATGTCGTGAAGATTGAAGAAGGTGAAACATCCGATACCCTCTCAAGACGTGACGGGAAAGTCTACGCCAATGTGAGCGGTGAGCTGAAGTCGGATGATGTATCAAAAGCCTCTCAAGACCTTCAAAAAGACATTGATGATATGGATCTTCCATCTGGAATCGATGTGAACATGGGCGGAGTCACCCAAGACATCCAGGAATCCTTTACACAGCTCGGTCTTGCCATGCTGGCAGCCATTGCCATCGTGTATCTGATCCTTGTCATCACATTCGGTGGAGGGCTTGCGCCATTTGCCATCCTGTTCTCCTTGCCGTTCACCGTGATCGGTGCCCTTGTCGGCCTGTTGATTGCTGGTGAAACCATCAGTATTTCCTCCCTGATCGGAGCACTGATGCTAATCGGAATCGTCGTGACCAATGCCATTGTCCTTGTGGACCGCGTCATTCACAAAGAGAACGAAGGAATGTCTACGCGTGATGCCCTGCTCGAAGCAGGTGCCACCCGTCTACGTCCGATCCTCATGACGGCCATCGCGACAATCGGGGCGCTCTTCCCGCTCGCTCTAGGCCTTGAAGGCAGCGGATTAATCTCCAAAGGTCTCGGTGTGACGGTCATTGGTGGATTGACAAGTTCAACCCTTCTGACTCTTGTGATCGTACCGATCGTGTATGAGATCCTCATGAAGATCAAACGCAAGGTAACCAGAAAATCCAAAGCAGAATAACAATAAGAAAGCAGTCTCCTGACGGGGGCTGCTTTTTTGTCATCCTGCCTGTCCTCATATTCCAGGATTGCCTGTCATAGACTAGAACATCTTGTGATAAAGGGCGGGACTGTGGATGAATCTGTTTTATAAAGGAATCTTGATCTTGATGGTGACGGCATTCGCAGGCGAGCTCCTGGAATTCATCATCAATATGATATTGGCGCAGGAACTGGGTGAAGCGGGACTTGGTACATATATGTCCATCCTGCCCACCGTTTTTTTAATTGTGATTTTATCGAGCATGGAGCTACCCATCTCCCTTTCCAAGTTTTTTGCCGAGAGGGAAGAAAGGCTCCATAGGGGGATGCTTGGCTATGCGTTCCGATTCGCGCTCCTTACGACCATCATCCTACTCGGCGTCATGGTCCTGGTATACGCATGGACGCCCTTATTCAGCGGCTACCATCAGGGGATCAGATGGCTGATCATCCTCGTCATCCCCATCATCGCCTTCACCTCCATTACGAGGGGATACTTTATGGGGATCCAGAAGATGGGGAAGATTGCTGCGGCCAATTTCCTGAGAAAAGGCATCCAGCTTTTGCTCCTTGTGTCCATCTATCAATTCTTGGAGTTCGAGCTCAATACGTCCATCTTCATTGCACTTGGCACGATGATCGCCAGCGAGTGCATTGTATTTGTCTATTTAATCCATGCTTACATAGTCGAGATACGGGGTAAAAGGAAGGATAGCCATAGCAGTCTACCGAAGGGAGAGATGAGAAAAGCGGTGTTGTCGGTTTCGATCCCGACGACCTTTTTGCGGATATTCCATGCTCTGACACATGCCATCCAGCCTTTTCTCATCAAACTGGCACTCGTCATGTCAGGGATGGAGGCAGGGGAGGCTAATGAACATTTCGGCATGCTTGCGGGAATTGCCCTGACCATCGGATTCTTCCCTTCTTTCATCGCCGTGTCCATGATGACGGTCCTCATCCCGACCATATCAGAGAAGGCATCTTCGAACGATTGGCCGGGGATTCTAGCTCACTTGAAGCAGGTGATGTGGCTCACGATCGGATACGGGATCCCGGTCGTATTCGTGTACTATGCTTGGGGAGACGCCATTACAGAGCGCTTTTTCCACTCTGTGACATCTGCCTATTACCTGAAGCTTTTATGGCCGTATTTCTTATTCCACTTCCTGATGCTGCCGCTTCAAGCATTCATGATCGGCCTTGGACTCGTGAAAGATGCCCTGCTACATACGATGTGGGCAAGTGCTTTTTCATTCGCTTGCATTTATTTGATGGGATCACGCTACGGGATGGAAGGAGTTATTGTCGGGATGAACGGCGGAGCCGTCCTCGCCATGCTGCTTCACTATTTCACCATCTGTAAAGAGTTGGAAGCGACGGTTTGGTTAAAACCCGCGGAAAAAATATAAACTAAACATAGCTCACCTGAAAGTCAGCGGGCCCCGCTGGCTTCATTACGTTAAAGGAGAAACTGTATGATTGAATCGATTTTATTTAACCTTATGTTAGTCGGCTTCCTGGGAATCGCTTCCCAATGGGCGGCATGGAGGTTCAAGCTTCCCGCCATCGTCGTCATGTCCATCGTCGGCTTACTTGCTGGTCCGATCCTCGGACTCATCAATCCTGAAGAAGTTTTCGGGGAACTGTATGAACCGCTTATTTCCATGGCTGTTGCCATCATCCTTTTCGAAGGAAGCCTGAATCTGGATTTCAGGGAAGTGAGGGGCCTTGGTAAACCGGTATTCAGGATCGTTACGATCGGTGCGTTCCTCGCCTGGATCTTGGGTTCGCTGGGTGCCCACTATGTTGCAGGACTGTCATGGGCGGTTGCCTTCGTTATCGGAGGGTTGTTCATCGTTACCGGGCCAACAGTCATCCTGCCCCTCCTCAGACAGTCAAAGCTTAAGCCGCGACCTGCAGCGATTTTGAAATGGGAAGGGATCATCGTCGATCCATTCGGTGCGCTTCTTGCTGTTTTTGCATTTGAAATCATTAATTTCCTTATCAGCGAGGACGCTACTATTCTTAAGCTTGTTTCATTCTTTGCTGCATCACTCTTTGCGATCGTGCTTGGGTGGGCGCTTGGACGATTCACTGGATTCCTTTTTGAAAAGGGACATGTACCGGAATTCTTGAAATCACCGGTCGTCTTTGCCTTAGTGCTGGCGGGCTTTTCGGTCTCTGATCAGATCACCCACGAAACAGGGCTCCTTGCTGTCACTGCCATGGGGATGACGCTTGCCAATATGCATATTGCCTCGATCAGTGATATGAGGCATTTCAAAGAAAATATCTCGGTATTGCTCACATCGACCATATTCGTCATGCTGACAGCTTCCCTGACTGTGGATACCCTTCTTGAAATCTTTGATTGGCAGATTATTGGATTTGTACTTCTCATGCTCTTCATCGTCAGACCGTTGTCCATATGGTTATCAACCATCGGGACAGATCTGTCGAAACGGGAAAAAATACTGGTTGGGTGGATCGCACCGCGTGGAATTGTAGCCCTTACGGTGTCAAGCTACTTCGCTTCGGTTTTATTGGACAAGGGGTTCAAGGATGCCTCCATTTTGACATCCCTGACATTTGCCCTTGTCTTTGCCACGGTATGTGCCCACGGTTTCTCCATCAAGTGGCTGGCGAGTAAACTGAAGCTTGCCAACGATGAGCATCCCGGTGTCATCCTGGTCGGGGGGAGTGCGTTCAGTACTGAATTTGCCAAGGCACTTCGTGAACTGAAGATCCCCACATTGATTGCCGATTCATCTTGGCAGAGACTCTACAGTGCAAGAAAGGCCGGGCTGCCGTTCTATTCGGGCGAGATCCTCTCAGAGAAGACGGAATACCGTCTGGATATGACTCCATATGATTACATGATCGCAGCCACGGAACTTGATTCCTATAATGCCCTTGTCTGTACGTCGTTCATTTCTGAGTTTGGACGGAACAACCTGTATCAGTTGAATTTAAGGAACCAATCTGGTGAAGACCTTGAAGAGATGGTTCATACCATCGGCGGGAATATCGTCTTCCAGGATGGACCGACGTGGGAAGAACTCAATAAACGGGTAGAGTGTGGGGATGTGTTCCGGAAGACAACCGTCACCGAGAAATATCCATTCAAAAGCTATATGGAGGATATTGAGGAAGGAACGATCCTGCTCCTCATCCAAAAGTCGACAGGCAAGGTTGAATTCTTCCGCAATGAAGCCTCTCCAAGGGTGGAAGAAGGGGACATCGTCGTCAGCTTGACCACGCGGAAGAAGGAAATGAACAAAATCAACGAACGGATCGCAGAGAATAAAGAAGCGGAACGAAATAAAGAAAAAGAAAGCGAAAAGCCATCCCGCTGAACGGGATGGCTTTTCATGTGGAGGGCGTTTAACGGCGCTCGCTGTGAAGCATATTACTGAGAAGCTTCTTCACTTCATTATAGGTCTTGCCAGATTGTGCATTAAGGCGTTTCACTTCGTCAATGTCCGTTCCGGCAGACGTTTTGCGTGATTGGTTTTGGCTCAATTCCACACACCCCCTGTTCATACTATGAGCAGGGGGTGCAGGACCTATGCTGTTACCTTTTTCCTTCTGTAAAAGACATCGAAGAGGAAGATGATAGCGGCGAGTGCATAGGCTGCATAAGCAAACCCGGAATGCTCATCCATATTCTTCACTCCGATCCCAATGAATGCCCAGACAATAACAAGGGGATATAGGAAGTCGTTTTCCTTTGTCCTGAACCAGAACGCGAGGATGGTCGCTGCCGCCAATCCAAGGGAAGCCCAGACGATATCCGGTATGCCGAAGCCGTCGAACCCGATTTCAGTCAGATAGTACGTGACGTTCACGATCGCTGCTACCGAAATCCAGCCGAGATAGATGGAGAAGGGTGCCTGGTCCAAAAGGGAAGGATCTGTCGATTTCACCCGCTTATACAGGGCAATCAGTGTAAGGAGGATTCCTGCCATGACCAGGACAGAGATGCCGAAATAGTTATAGTGCCACATCACGATCCATAGTGAGTTGAAGAGACAGTTGAGGATGAACCATCCGCTTGTGCGTGTATAGAGGGGTAGATCTCTCCGTGCCTTCGGAATCTGTCGCAGGACCCAGATACCCAATAGTAAGTAGATCAGGCTCCAGATGGAGAAGACATATCCAGCAGGTGTGAGCATGATATCCAGGCGGTCACTAATTTCGCCTGTGGATTGATTGTTCAGGGGCAGTGTGACCGCGAGCGTATTCATCACGATGACCAATGCAAACGCAAGGATGTTAAGAATGACTCTCATAATGATGACCTCCAATTTTTTCGTAGTGTATCCGGAAAATCGTTTTCCATGCTATACTATTCCACTTTTGCCATATTAAAAACCTCCGGACGACAGTTTGGGAAGAAAGGATTAAGGACGTGTAAAGCAGGAATTTTGCCCTGTCATCACGAATAAAGGCAGAGAGAAGGATAAAAACGAACACTTTTAGGAGGACATAATGAGCCATTCAACACATACATATTCGGAAGTTTGGGATCTGGACGTATTTTTCAAAGGGGGAAGCGAATCAGCCGAGTTCCGGGCACATCTGGATGAACTGAAAGAAATGAAGCGGCGGTTCGAGGAAAACGCGGTGGCATTCTATCCGCCTCAAACAGGCGAAGACGCAGCTTTAGTGTGGAACCTGATCGATGAAGCAAAAGACGTCATGATGAACCTCAGACAGGCAGGCGCATTCGTCAGCTGTCTCGAGGCACAGGATATGCACGACAGGAAGGCAAACGCCCTTCGGGGAGAAGTGACAACCATCAGCGCGGACTTTTCAAGTGTATTCACGAAGTTCCAACAGCAGCTGTCTGAATGCAGCGAACAGGTATGGGTTGAGCTTCTCAAGCATGAAGGACTGAAGGAAATCGCCTTTGTCCTTGAAGAATGGCGTCAAAAAGCAAAAGATAAACTATCAAGTGAGGAAGAGTCTTTGATCGGGGCACTTGCAGTGGACGGCTATCATGGATGGGGCCAGATGTATGACACAATCGTAGGCACCATGACCATCGAACATGACGGGAAGAGCTATTCCGTAGGACAGGCGAATAATCTCCTTTCCCACCCTGACGACAACACGCGTAAAGCGGTGTTCGAGAAGCTTGAAAAAGCCTGGGGAGAAAAAGAAGAGCTGTTTGCCAAAACACTGAATCACCTATCCGGATTCAGGCTCAATGTCTATAAAAAGCGAGGCTGGGAAGAGATCTTAAAAGAGCCTCTTGAATACAACAGAATGAAGCAGGAAACCCTCGATGCCATGTGGGGAGCGATCTCCAAACATAAGGCTCCATTCGTTGAATACCTTAACCGAAAAGCGAAGATCCTCGGCAAGGAAAAACTGACATGGTCGGACCTTGACGCCCCTGTGGCAGAAACGACGTCCACTATGTCCTACGATGAAGGAGCGGCATTCATCCAGAAACAGTTTGCGCGTTTCGGATCCGAAATGGCCCAGTTCACAGAAAAAGCGTTTGAGGATTCTTGGATTGAAGCGGAGGATCGCCCCGGTAAACGCCCTGGAGGCTTCTGTACCTCCTTCCCACTCAGTCAGCAGTCACGGATCTTCATGACCTATTCCGGGACGATGTCCAATGTATCGACCCTTGCCCATGAGCTCGGTCATGCGTTCCATTCACATGCACTCAAGGACATGCATACGCTGAATCGCAATTATGCCATGAACGTGGCGGAAACAGCCTCCACATTTGCAGAAATGATCGTGGCGGATGCAGCGGTACAGGAAGCGGAGTCGAAGGAAGAGAAGGTCGCCCTCATTGAAGACAAGCTTCAGCGCAGTGTGGCGTTCTTCATGAACATCCATGCGCGGTTCTTGTTCGAGACGCGCTTTTATGAGGAACGTGCGAAAGGGATCGTATCGTCAGATAAACTGAATGAGCTGATGGCGGAAGCGCAGAAGGAAGCGTATGCCGGAGCAGTGGATGAAGTCCATCCACACTTCTGGGCATCGAAGCTTCATTTCTACATCACGGGTGTGCCGTTCTATAACTTCCCGTATACGTTCGGCTACTTGTTCTCGTTGAGCATTTATGCGAAGGCGCTTGAGGCTGGCGGGGATTATGAGGAGAAGTATATGGCGTTGCTTCGTGATACGGCGGTGATGAATGTGGAGGAGCTTGCGATGAAGCATCTCGGCGAGGATATCACGAAAGAGGCGTTCTGGGAAAAGGGAATCCGTTTGTGCATTCAGGATGCGGAAGAGTTTCTTGAGTTGACGAAATAAGTATGAGCAGCAACAGTGTTTGTCAGGTTTCTGGCAGGCGCTGTTTTTTTGTGGGATTGCGATCCTGTTTTTGGAATGAGGATGTGGTGGAGACGAGACCGTTTCATTCCGCTGCGGCCTTCCGCTTTCCATGGGGCGTGCGGTGAGCCGCTTCGGCGCGCCTGCAGGGTCTCATCCTGCCCGCTATTCCCATAGGAGTCGGGAGGCTTCTGCTGCACTGCACTCTGTGCGAGGGAGAGGGGGTACGCTGATTGGAACCAAGTATCGTCATCCTGTTCTTAACATAAGGTTGTGGTGGAGACGAGATCGTTCCGTTTCGCTACGGCCACCCGCTTTCCATGGGGCGTGCGGTGAGCCGCTTCGGCTGCGCCTGCAGGGTCTCACCCTGCCCGCTATTCCCATAGGAGTCGGGAGGCCTCCGCTACACTTCACTCTGTGCGAGGGAGAGGGGATGCGCTAACCAAGTATCGTCATTCTGTTCTTAACATAAGGTTGTGGTGGAAAGAGCCCGTTCCGTTCCGCTGCGGCCACCCGCTTTCCATGGGGCGTGCGGTGAGCCGCTTCGGCGTTGCCTGCAGGGTCTCACCCTGCCCGCTTCTCCCATAGGAGTCGGGAGGCCTTCGCTGCACTGCACTCTGTGCGAGGGAAAGGGGATGTGCTGATTTGATGCAAGGTATCGCATCCAGTTTTTTGCAATGAATGCGTGCTGAATGCGAGCTTTTTATGTTCGCTATACTTTGGCGCAGGAGAAGCAGGACATCCCCATCCTAGTTTCTTTATTAGCATGACTTTCTATCCTTATTAACAAACGATTACCTCTCCTAGTCCAACACCACTGAGTGGATTGGAGCGGAAGGGATTTGACTCCTGCGGAAAAGGGGGATGATCGAGACCCCGCAGGCACGAGGAGGCTCGACATGCTCCCCGCGGAAAGCAAATCCCTGCAGCGCAAAGGAACGGGCTAGTCTGCCACCGTGGACTTCATATAGAGTTATTTAGCCATCAATATTCTCATACCCAAGGTGATCAAAACCCTTCTGGTCCGAGTCGCGCTACGTCTCAGGTCCTAGTGTGAAATCTGGCTGTAGCTCGTTATGGAAAACGAGCGTAGCAGGTAGGATAAAGACATGAAGAAGAAAGGAGGAAACAATGATGAAGAAATTCGGTTTGATTGTGGCAGGGGGGATCTCGGCCATCGTGCTTCTTGTGAATCTGGGTCCGATCGCGGTCCTTCTTATATCGGGTGCCCTCATGTACGTGAGTATCAAGCAATTCCTGAAAACAGACTCGACATTCGCCAAGATCGTCTGGGCGTTGATCGGTCTTGCAGCTTTCAGCTCGACCGTCTCGAACTTCCCGGCCATCATCGGCTTGGTTGCCCTGTACGTGCTCTATGTGATCTATAAGAACTGGAACAAAGAAGAAGTGGTGAAAGAAGAATCCGCCGATCCGTTCACGAACTTTGAACGTGAATGGTCCAAATTGAATAAAAACTGATCTTAAAGGAGAGAAAAACAATGGGAAACTTATTTCAACGAATCAAACATACCGTCATGTCCGATATCCACGAAGTCATCGATAAAAAGGAACAGAAGAATCCGATCGCTGTGCTCAACCAGTACTTGAGACAGTGTGAGCAAGAGGTAGAAAAAGTCCAGAAGCTGATGGAGCGCCAGTACACGCTGAAGGAAGAGTTCAAGAAAGAGCATCATCATGCTCTATCCCTTGCAGAAAAGCGTAAGCATCAGGCAGAGGTGGCAGGGAACGCAGGAGAAACTGAGCTTCATCAGTTTGCCGTTCAGGAGCAGGCTTTCTATGAAGAAAGGGCAATGAGAATTGCTGAATCTGCAGCTCAGGCTGAAAAGGATCTTCAGGATCTGGAGCGAAAATATGAAGAGATGAAACACAAACTGAAGGATATGTACATCAAACGCATGGAACTCATGGGAAGGGAGAATATTGCCCGTGCCCAGAGCAAGGTCAATACTGTACTGGATCCGTCTGCGGGATATACGGATGGTCGTTTCTCCAAGTTTGATGAGATCGAACAGTATCTTGATCGGTTGGAGCATGGAGTCCAAAACTCGTACTACCGCTCGACCATCGATGCCAAGATCGCACAATTGGAAAAAGAAACGAAAAAAGAAGAAACAGCTTCATAAAACATGGTATTCTAATCATAGTGAAAAAGGGGTTGCCCGAATCGGGTCACCCCCTTTCCGATTGATAGACAAGGGAAGGAGGGAATGCTTTGATCAATCGACTTAGAACCGACGGCATCAGCTGGATCATCTTGATCGGGATATTATTACTGTTCCTTGAGGTGTCTTTTTTTGATGGAGGTGTTCTCATCTTCCTTTGCATCGCAGCCTTCTGCATCTATCTTGGAAGAAAGAAGCTGCCGAGCAAATCGGGGAGGCTTCTCATGTGGTTCGGGATCATCGTCCTCGTGGTCAATATTTTCAACACCGTGGCCTTCAAGTTCTCGCTATTTGCCCTATTGCTCTATGTGATCTTCCGCTATGCCGACTCGAAAAAATCGCCTAAGATGGTGCAACCATCATTTAAGGAAGGAGCTCCGCCCTTGAAGGCTCCCGTCGTGCTAAAACGGGCAGCCATCCAAAACGAATGGTTCGGTCGCAAGAAGACGCCTGAGGGGGTCTACGAGTGGGAAGATATCAATGTTCAGGGAATCATCGGTGATACGGTCATCGATCTCGGGAATACGTACCTGCCGAAAGGAACGTCAGTTGTGACGGTAAGGAACATCCTGGGGAGCGTTGAAATCCTGGTTCCTTATGATGTGGAAGTGAGCATCCATCACTCCGTCCTGGCGGGAGCGATTGAAGTATTCGAGCATCAGGAACCCCGGGTTTTCAATGAGTCCCTCTATTATCAAACACCAGGCTACGAGGAAGCCCCGCAAAAAGTGAAGGTAGTCATATCTATGTGGGTGGGGGATCTCGAGGTGAAACGGACATGAGCAGCGTAGGAAAGCAGGTCATACGCAGTATTCTGTTATCACTGGGACTCTTCATCCTTGTCACGGCAGGCTATTTTTATCTTTTCCCCCTATCTGATTGGGCTCTGCTCCTTGAAGTGGAAATCATGGATATTCCCGGGGTGGGGTTCATCTTGTTCGTTTGTTTGATCATCGGGGGGGCATTCGGTGTGAAAACGGGCTTGGGACAGAAGCAGCAGTTCAGGGAAATTGAAGAGGCGCTCCTTCTGGCCAAGCAAGGGAAGCCTGTGCAAATTAAGGATGATGGAGGAGAGCTCTACCATGTGCTGAGAAAAGCCGATGATTTAAGGACGCAGCTTTCAGAGCAGGCAAGGACCTCACAGAAGCTTGCCACGCAAAAAGCGGAAGAGTCGGAAAAACGTGTCCAGGAAATCGTATCGGAGGAGAGGAATCGGCTGGCGAGGGAACTTCATGACTCTGTCAGCCAGCAATTGTTCGCAGCCTCCATGCTTATGTCTGCCATAGCGGAGACCCCTTCTGAATCCCGCTCTCCGGGGGAACAGAAGCAGCTTGATATGGTGGAAAGGACGATCCAGCAATCCCAGCTTGAGATGCGGGCGCTTCTTCTCCATCTTCGTCCTGTAGCCCTGAGAGGGAAGACCCTTCAGCAGGGAATGGAAGAACTCCTTGTGGAGCTGGCCCAGAAGATGCCTCTTGATATCCAGTGGAAGGTGGAGGAGATGGATCTTGATAAAGGAGTGGAGGACCATCTATTCCGGATCTTGCAGGAATCCGTATCCAACACCCTGCGCCATGCAAAGGCGGCGAGCCTTGATGTCCGGTTGATCATCCGTGAATCCATGATCATCTTGAGGGTTGTGGATGATGGTCAGGGATTCGATGTGAACGAGTCCAAGGTGACAAGCTCCTATGGACTTCAGAATATGAAAGAACGAGCCCTGGAAATCGGGGGCACGGTCAAAATCATCAGTGTACCGGGTAAAGGCACAAGTCTGGAAGTCAAGGTGCCTGTTGTGGAGAAGGAAGGGGATAGTCATGATTAAGGTAGTATTTGTTGATGACCATGAAATGGTGAGGATCGGTGTATCCGCCTATCTGTCAGCGCAGCCGGATATCGAAGTCGTCGGAGAAGCATCCGATGGCAGTGAAGGGGTCCGAATGGCATTGGAGCTGCGACCGGACATCATCTTGATGGATCTCGTCATGAAAGGGATGGACGGCATCGAAGCCACGAAAAATATCGTCTCCCAGTGGCCGGAAGCAAAGATCATCATCGTCACAAGCTTCCTGGATGATGACAAAGTGTATCCTGCCCTTGAAGCGGGTGCGGTCAGCTACATGCTGAAAACGTCCAAGGCGAGCGACATTGCGGAAGCCGTCAGGAAGACCTATGCCGGTCAATCAATCCTTGAGCCTGAAGTGACGGGGAAGATGATGACCCGGATGAGGCAGAAGACCGTCAGCCATCCCCATGAGGAGCTGACGAACAGGGAGCTTGAAATCCTTCTGTTGATGACTCAGGGCAAGACGAATCAAGAGATTGCCGATGAGCTCTTCATCGCATTGAAGACGGTCAAGACCCATGTCAGCAATATCCTATCGAAGCTTGATGTACAGGACCGGACACAGGCAGTCATCTATGCATTCAAACACGATCTGGCCAGATAGCCATGGGAAAAGACGTTTCCGACAGGGAGAAGATCCTGCCGGAAGGGTCTTTTTTTAGTTGTTTCACATTTTTTTGCATTTCCGCCGGGTTGAAACTATATATCTGAGAAGGGTAGATGGTAATATTAGTATAAACGGAGGAAATTAGCCATATTTCGTCAAAAGACAGGCAGGAAATGATAAAATAGGCGGTATATTGTCAAAAAAAGAAAGATTAGGAGTGAAAGAAATGAATGGTTCTTTAAATAAACCAAAGGGGTTCGGACAAATCCTGGATCAAACGTTCCGCCTGAGTAAACAGCATTTTAAAACGTTTTTCCTCGTATTCCTGACGCTGGTCGGTCCGTTTTTCCTATTGGAGGCACTCATCAGCCTGATGATGGGAACGAGCTTCCTGAAAGAAGTATCAGTAGGACCCGAAATCTTCAGCGGTGCTGGATTTGAAAGCTGGGCTAATGATATCGCGGCGGAAGAGGAAGCTATAACTCCTGGCGATCTAATCGGGTCGCTACTTCTCGGTTTGGTTACCCTTGTCTCGTTTTTGATCTATCCGGCTGCCCAGGGTGCGATCATCTTTGCCGTTGATCATATCCGGAAGGGGGAGAGCTTCACCTATAAGCAGATTCTTAAGGAAGGTTTTTCACGTTACGGCCCCCTTCTCGGTAGCACCCTTCTCATTTCTCTCATCGGGGGTGGGATGATGATTATTCCTATGATCATTATCGCTTTCCTAATTGCGTTTGGCACTCTCGTCCATCCTTTTATAGGAATCATGATGAGCATCGTATTATTCACCGCCCTCTTCGTCGGAGTTTTGTATTTTATGGTGCGTTGGGGCTTCGGTGTCGCTATCTCCGCCATGGAAAAGGGCAGTGCGCCGGGGCTTGGACGAAGCTGGCACCTGACGAAAAGACGTACTTGGACCATCGTAGGATTGTTCGTGATCTATGCATTGATCGTGGGTGTCATCACTGGGGTGTTGCCACTGACGCTGGGAATCTTCCTTGGGAATAGCGTAGTATATCAACTTGTCGTCAACCTTGTCACCCTATTCACAACGATGATTATTTCAGTCGGGTATGCCATTATCTATTTCGACTTGAAAATACGTAATGATGGGGACGACCTTGATCAATTAATCGATGAATATGAGACGGTCTGATTGGAAGTATGATAGGAAGTAGGTGAGGAACGGATTGTTGAATGAAGGGAAAGCACGTGATCAGTTGGAAGATATCCTGAATGATCCGGAATATCAGGCCTATCATAAGGATCCGGGTTTCTTCAGCGAACTTTGGGATAAAGCACTTGAGGCGATTGCCAAGGCAATCGAGGCCATATTTCCAGCTGTGGAGCCGACAGCAAGGGCATCCTCCATCATTTTGATCGGTATCATCGCCTGTCTCATCATTGCGCTGGTGGTCATCACCATAGTGCTGATAAGCAGGAAGGTGAAAAGAAGGAAGCTGAACGAGCGCAAGCCGCTCCAGTCCATGAACGAACTGGAATGGTCGTACGAGAGGCATATGAAAGAATCCGAGTCACTTGCCGCCTCAGGCAATCATTCTCAGGCAACGCGTCATATGTTCCTCGCCCTCCTGCTCTATTTCCATGAAAGGGAATGGCTGAAGGCGATGGTATGGAAGACGAACTGGGACTACTATGATGAGCTGAGAAAGGTCAATAAGGAATGGGCTGATCGCTTTTACAGGCTGGCGATCGTCTTTGATCAAGTGGCATACGGGGAACGTGAAGTAGATGCCGAGGAATACGCCTCATTCCGAGATGAGGCGATCGAGCTTATGAAAGACAAGGCACATGAGGGCTAAAAGGGAGGGAGGAAAGAGCATTGAAACGATTGTCAAATCTTAAAGGATGGATCGGATTTGCCGTTGCCATCGCACTATTCCTGACGGCGGGCATCCTCCTATCAGGAGATAAGCCGAAGGACTATAAGCCGTTCCTTTCCGAATCACCCTCCCCGACAGGAACAAAAGCGCTTTATACGTACCTTGGGCAGGAAGCACCGGAAGTATCGCGGTGGGAGTTGCCTTCTGACCGTCTTCCGGATGGGTCGGATCAGCTGCTGATCATGATCGAACCTTTTTCTTTCCCCACCCAGGAGGAAATCCAAGGGTATGAGGAGTTCATGGAAAGAGGGAATACCATCCTGCTCATCAAAGAAGACCCGGATGGATTATTCGGAATCGAAACGGAGTATACCGACCAGTTTACAAACAATGTCAGTCTGGGGCAGAGACTCTTCAGAACAGGCGAGCTATCGAATGTAAGGATCATACCGGAAGACGATGTAGTTCTGCTGAGTGATCGGGAAGGAGCCGTTGCGACGAAGCGCGAATTTGGTGACGGCGAACTCATTGTCTCGACAAATCCACAGTGGTTCATCAACAACACGATCCTGAAGAAGGAACATCTTCCCATTCTCCTGACCCTCCTGAGAGAAGCAGGTGCCGATGATAAAGAGGCCATCCTGTTTGATGAGTACTATCACTACGGCACTTCAGGACTGCGGGATGTACTGGTGTATCCGCAGTGGATGCTCATCTTCTTGTTGCAGGTCATCATCTTGACCATCCTCTGGCTCTGGCTGAAAGGGAAACGATTCGGCCCCATTGAAACGGTCAGAGAGGAAACAGTCAGGTTCAGCGATGAACGGATCCGGGCACTGGGCTCATGGTACATAAGGAGAAAGCTCTATAAGGAATCCCTCCAAATGCAGGCGGACTATGTCAGGCAATCCCTTCAAGACCGCTGGGGCATCCCCACATCAAAAGAGTGGCCGGATATACAGGATTCCCTGAAGCGAAGGGTCAAGCTTCTCCCGGATAAGAAGATCATGGCGATCACAGAGGGGCTTCCGGTCGTCCTGCAGAGAGCAAGGTTGGATCAAGTGGAATACGTAAAGTGGTCACAAGTGATTGACGAATTGAGGAAAGAGGTGGAGGATCTATGAATCAAGAGATAAACGTCCTATTGAGTAAATATGAAGAGAGAATCATCGGTCAATCTACGAACCTGAGATTATTGCTATCTGCTGTACTGGCAGGAGGACATGTCCTCGTGGAAGGTGTGCCGGGTACGGGTAAGACACAGATGGTGAAGACGCTGGCAAGACTGATCGGCGGAGGATTCAACAGGATCCAGTTCACCCCGGACCTTCTCCCGAGCGATATTACGGGGAGCACCATCTACAATATGAAAGAAAGCTCCTTCCAGACTCTGAAGGGACCGATTTTCACGAACATCCTATTAGCGGATGAAATCAACCGGACACCAGCAAAGACCCAGGCTGCCCTGTTGGAAGCGATGGAGGAGAAACAGGTCACCATCCAAGGGAAGACGTATACCCTCGAAGAAGTATTCTTCGTCGTTGCAACGCAGAACCCGTTGGAGTTCGAAGGGACGTATCCTCTTCCGGAGGCCCAGCAGGACCGATTCCTCTTCAAGCTCGATATTGACTTCCCTGCATTTGCAGAAGAGAAACAAGTGCTGGCCCAGGTGATTGCCGGGATCCGCACAGAGTCAGATGCACCGGTCATGGACCTGGCCACCTTCCTCTCCATCAGGAATGAAATAGAAGGGGTGACCATCAACGATGCCGTACTGGATTACATCATGCAAATCGTCCGGCGTACCCGTGAGACGGAATCGATCCGCTTCGGAGCAAGTACACGTGCCGCCATTTCCATTGCGCGGGCTGCACGGGCATGGGCATACCTTCAGGAGAGGGACTACGTGACTCCGGATGACGTTAAGATTGTAGCAAAACCAGCTCTAAGGCACAGGATCCAGCTATCCCCGCATGTAGAATTGGAGGGATTGACCGTTGACCAAATCATCCAGGAACTTGTTGGGTCGGTTACTGTTCCAAGATAAGGGGGTCCTTCCGACAGGAAAACTTCTAATCGTACTCGGTATTGCTTCAATCCTCCTGATCGTAGCGGGGGGATTCGGTCTGCCGTGGCCACTTGTTTTCCTCATCGATGCACTCCTGATCGGTCTCAGCCTGTGCGATCTCCTTCTATCACCTAAGAAGAAAGAGGTGGGGATGTCAAGGCAGATTGAGAATCAGCTGGAACGGGGGCTGGAATATAAAGTGGACCTTCACATCCATAACGCTTCCCATCATGAGATGCTCATCGAACTGAAGGACGGGCTCCCGCAAGTGTTTGAGGCGCGTTTCCCCCTGAAAGGGAAAATCCCGGCTTCCAGCAGTTTAAGCGGAAGCTATAACATGATTGCGCCCGTCCGGGGTGATTACAATCTTAGTCGTATCTACCTTCGCTACAGGAGCCGATTGGGACTATGGGCAAAGCAGAAGACATTTGAAACGGACGACGCGGTTCGAGTCATTCCGGATCTTACAGAGACGAGGAAGGTTCTCGAAGACGCCCAGCAGTACCTTATGTATGAAGGGCAGAAAATCAGGAAACAAAAGAGCGGGTCCGGCGAGTTTGCTAAGATCCGGACATATGTTACGGGCGATGACCCTCGTATGATCAACTGGCGGCAGACAGCCAAGCTCCAGGAAGTCATGACCAATGAGTATGAACCGGAACACGGGAAGTACATCACGATCCTCATCGATTGCGGACGGATGATGGGGGCAGAATTGAAAAAAGGGAATCGGCTGGAGAAATCACTCGAAGCTGCCATGACCGTAGCGGCGGCTGCATTGAAGAACGGTGACTATGTATCCGTCATTGGCTTCAGTCGGGAAATCAAAGTATATGTTCCGCCGGCAAAAGGAATGGGGCATATGCAGACGATCCTGGAGCAGATCTACTCGCTTCAAGTGGATGCGGCAGAATCAAACTATGCCCTTGTGTTCCAGCATATCCAGTCGGTGCAGCGAAAGCGCAGTCTCCTTCTCTTATTCAGTGATGTGCACACATTCTTGAATGAAGATAGTCTCCTCTTTCATTTCCAACGTTTGAGAAGGCAGCATTTATTCCTGACAATCGGAGTGGAAGATGAGACGGTCATAAATAGGAGCAAGGATGAGCCTGCCAATGTGAAGGCGACCATGATCAAGAGCATGGCGCAGCAACAAATCATGGAGAAGAGAAAAGAAAAGATAAAATGGGAAAAACAAGGCCTCCATATGCTGGAGGCCCGTGAGGAGAAACTGGCTTCAACGGCCGTTTCCCATTATATTGATGTGTTAAACAGAGGTCTCTTGTAATCTGTTTCTTCCTAAAAGGAGCTTTCCGATGGCGACATAAAGGATGAGTCCCAGAACGGTCACCAGGGCGATTCCATATTTCACTGACAGGGGAATCGCTGCCGGTGTGATGAATCCCTCGATGAGGCCAGCGATGATGAACAGCGGAATCGTTCCGAGAACGAGCTGGACCGATCGTTTGGCCTGCACCTTTAGATGATAGCCCCTTGAAAGGGTGCCGGGTACAAAAAGTTTATACCCCATGAGAAGCCCTGCACCGCCGGCGATGAAAATCGCTGTAAGCTCGATCATTCCATGAGGGAGGATGTACGCCCAGAATTCATAGGTGTGTCCGGCATTGGTAAACACGGCAGCAAGGGCTCCAAGGAGGATGCCGTTATAGATCAGCACATAGGTTGTCAACAGACCGAACGTGATGCCGCCTGCGAATGCAAGGAAGGAAACCTGGATATTATTCGTCATGATGGCTCCCGACATGGTCGGGGAGTCCACATTTCCATCGATTTCACCGGTTGAAGAAGGATCGACGGTTTGGGCCATGCTGTCAGGCAGGATGGAATAAGCGGCGAGGGGGTCGCCGATGACGGCGATGAACGCCCCTGCTGCTCCCAGGAAAAACAGTCCCATGGCGATAACAACAGCTTTCCACTGTTCAAGGAGCAGTCCGATGAACGTAGTGGAGAAGAATCGGCGTACCTGCTTTCCGCTCGATAGCTGGTCATTGTATAACAGATTATGGGATTGGGATACAAGGCCGTTCAAGTATTGAGTAACATCTTCTTTCGGATAATAGGTCTGACTGTATGAGAGATTCTGGGCCGCCTTTTGATAGAGCTTATTGAAGCGCCGGATGGCATCCCCGGAGGCATTTCTCTTTTTCTGGAGGACCGTCACCAACTCTTCAAGGCGTTTCCAGTCTTCCCTATGTTGTTTAACGAACTGTTTGACGTTCATGAGCACACCTTCCTGTCGGTAATGATACCTCTTATTATAGTAATTTTAGGAAAAAATAGAAACTGTTTCGCATGAAATTCAATAGAAAGGAGGTTATTTTCATGATGGAAGAAAAAGTGGAAGTCAAAACCCCCGAATACGTTTCCCTCAAATTTGAGCCGGCGGGACTTGGAAGCAGGGCGGCGGCCCTCATCATCGATCAGGCAATCATCACCGTCGTCGCTCTTTTGATCCTGTTCATCACATTCTTAGGCGTATGGGGATTCGATATGTATTTAGGTCTTGGATCTGTATCGCCTTATCTGATTTTGGGCGTGGTGATCGTGATGTTCATCCTTAACTGGGGATACTTTGCCGGTCTTGAGTACTTTTGGAACGGTAAGACCATCGGGAAAAAGATACTCGGCATCCATGTGATGCAGGAGAATGGCCATCGTATCACGCTTCTTTCTTCAGTGATCCGGAACTTGATGAGGATCATCGATCAACTGCCTGCTTACTATGTACTGGGAATGATCATGGTGTATGCCCATCCCAAACATAAACGTCTTGGAGACCTCGTTGCGGGAACGATCGTGGTTCATGAGCGAAGGGCTAAGAGTAAGCGGATGAGCAGGCTGGACAAGGAGATTCAAAGAAGGAATCTCAAGAGTGAAGATCTTAAGATCGAGGAATGGAATATGAAGCAGCTGAATGAGAGGGATTGGACCTTGTTGAAAGGGTACGCAGAACGCTTCACCAATCTGCCCCTCGAGAAAAGGAACGAGCTGACGAAGAAGATCGCCACCGTTTTGTTTCCGAAGCTTGAATTGAGCAAGGAGCAGAAGACGTATGAGCAGCTAGAGAATACGTTGCTGATCCTTTATTTGAAACTTCGAGATGAGTGGGAATATGAATTATAGAAGAGGGCTCTATGCAGTTTCACTGCATAGGGCTTTTTTATTGTGTCGGAGTGGGGGATCCCCGTGTTGCATGGAGGGAAGACCCTGAAGTCTCCCGTTATGTAGGTTTACTTTGGAGGAGAATAATGAAACCATTATTCTCCATTTTTTGAGTTGATCACTCCATACCAGGAGCCTTTTGAATTTCAAAAATGAGGACAATCGCAGTGATGGCATGGGCGATAAGCCGGATGACAGGGAAGAAATTAAGGAAGGAAGCGATGATTCCAAACACACTTCCGAGAACGGGCTGGTCATCCGATCGGGAAATGAAGAATACTCCCAGGTGCCACAGGGAAATGAGACAGAGAAGATACGGGATGGATTCACCGGCAAGATTTCCGAAAATCGGTACGGCCAAGAAAAGCTCGATTGAAAAAGATAACCATTTAATTCGTGATAACACAGGCGCACACCTCCTGTTTTCAGTGTATGAATGGAGTGGGCGGATGTGCATGAAAGAATGAAAGATCCCGCCGGTTTCCGGCGGGATCTTTCCGTTCTACGCGAGGATTTTTTCGATTACGTGATGTTCATTTTCATTGAGGAGATTCTTTCCGATTGTCTCATGTACTTCCTTGTTCATGTTTTCCTCCAGCACGGCTGCTTCTTCCTTGTTGCCGACAAGGACGATTCGTTCCCACTTCTCATCAGCTGCTTTTTTATCGAGCATACTGGCGAGACTCTTCCACCAGCGCTGCTGGTTGGCCTTGACCCGGTTTTCGAACTCTTCTTTTTGGTTCGACTTGGAACTTCCCATGCTGGCGTCTGCGTGGTGTGGACCTTCATATTTCCGCCAGTCATCGGTGTCGAGATCGAACTCCATGGATTCGTTCGATAAGAGGTTGCCGAAAGCAGACGTCAGGATCTTGACCTGATTTTGCTGTATGAGGATAAGACCTGTATGAGGGTAGGATTCATGCAGGTCCTTCAGACCGTCAAGCATAGGATCTTCTTCCCAATAGAAGTTGGTCTCCACCGGCACCTGAAGCTCGATGGCTTCCCAGATGCCGCTGTCCCGGGAGGCGAAAAAAATGAAGCTCCGGGGCAGTTCACGCTCCTTGCTGTGCACATATTCTTCGACTTTCGGACGGAGATCCTTCAAACGTTCCTGTTCTTCAGGGGCGCTCTCCAGGTATTCCCCGAGCCGGTTGAATCCGTTCTTCAAGGCGATTTTCCATTCTCCACCCTGCTGATCGGGATCGCTCCGGTCAGTATTCAAGTACACGGTCAGCATCTTATCGGGGTGTGCAGGTGCAGGTTCTCCAACTTATTCATCAGTTTTGGGAAACTCATGGTACTCCTCCTTTAAGCAGTGTATGGTATGTATTTAAACGGAGGGGAACTACTTTAAACATATATAGGTGAATTTGTATGTAAATAGTGTGTCAAATCTTTCGTGTACATTTTTTCCGATTGTTTTGGAAATTCTTTATATTCATCTATGATAGCGATTTCATTATGATAGATTCATAAGCAAACGACAACAATATGAGGGGTGACACAATTGCTACTATCACCGGAGCTGATCTTCCTGGAACAGGAGTTCAAAACGAAAGAAGATATCATGAACTTCATCGGCGATGTATCGGTCAAATTCAACATAACAGATAACAAAGAAGCATTGGTGAGGGATCTTTGGCAGCGGGAGAAGGAATATTCCACCGGACTATCAGAATCCGTCGCCCTGCCCCACACGAAGAGCGACGCCGTCATGGAGGCAAGGATTTGTTTCATCCGCTTAAAGAATGAAGTGGACTGGGACTCTCTGGACGGAAAGGACGTGAAGTACGTCTTCGGGATCCTCATGCCGAGCAGTAATCTGGAGAATCTCCATTTGAAAGTCATCGCTTCCCTGGCAACGAATCTATTGGAAGATGAATTCAAAGAGAAGCTGGAGAGCCTCGAGACAGCAGAAGAATTTTATCAGTATTTTACTAATCAAATAGGAGCGTGACCGCTATGAAAATCGTAGGCGTAACATCATGTATTGCAGGATTGGCCCATACACCGATGGCAGCGAAAGCCTTGGAGAAAGCAGGAGTGAAGCTTGGGTATGATGTGAAGATCGAGCAACAGGGAGCCCTAGGGAAAGTAAATGAAATCACCCCGTTGGAAGCATCGGAAGCAGATTTCGTCATCATCGCAGCAGATAAGGCGATTGAAGATATGGAACGTTTCGAAGGCAAACGCATCGTGCGGGTGAAAATTGGTCAGGCAGTCAGTAAAGCAGAGCTTGTTCTTCAAAAAGCGGTAGAAGCCGTTCAAAAAGCAAACGCATAGGGCCAAAGGGGGACTTAAGATGAAAAAGTGGTTATCGGAAGCAAAACAGCACTTGATGACAGGTATATCGTTCGCCCTGCCGATCATCATCGGTGGATCACTGGTGGTCGCCATTGCGAAAATGATCGGGTTCGGATTCGGGGTAAGCAACCTCGATGATTATGCAGACGCATCAGGCTTCCTGCATTATGTGTACCTCTTCCAGGGAGTCGGCTGGACGGCAATCGGACTCCTCAATGTGATTCTTGCTGCTTACATCGCCTATTCAATCGGCGGGAAGCCAGCACTTGCCGCGGGATTTGTCGGTGGAAGCCTGGCCATCAGTACGAATGCAGGATTCCTTGGAGCCGTGATTGCCGGATTCTTTGCCGGTTACCTCACGATCCTCATTAAGAACAAAGTTCAGATCAAAGGAGCAGCGGCAAGCACTGTACCGTTGATCATCCTTCCACTCATCACCGTCGGTCTCACGGGAATCCTCATGGCCCTTGTCTTGGGTGGACCTCTGGGTGCACTGAATCAGGGGCTGATCGATTGGATCAATAGCATGACCCAGAGCGGAACGAACAAAGTCCTTCTAGCTGTCATCCTCGGAGCCATGATCGGCTTCGATCTTGGTGGACCGGTCAACAAGGCAGCTTGGATGGCAGGGAACGCCCTATTGGCTTCCGGTATCTATCTTCCGAACATCATGATCAACATCGCAATCTGCATCCCGCCGCTCGGCTATGCGATTGCGACCGTCATCCGCAGAAGCAAATTCAACGCAACGTTCCGTGAAGCAGGGAACGGTGCCTGGATCATGGGGATGATCGGCATCACGGAAGGGGCGATCCCGTTCACCCTCCGCAACCCATTGAAGATGATTCCGCTCAATATGATCGGATGTGCCGCTGGTGCAGCCATCACGATCCTGCTCGGGGCCTTTGACAAGATGCCACCGATCGGTGGTCTTTACGGAGCCATCTCCATCGGTAATCCGTTCGCATACTTGATCGGAGGAATCAGTGGAGCCCTCATCATCGCAATCGGTGCGGTACTCCTAGGTAACTTCAATGACGAAGAAGAAGTGAAAACAAGCAAAACGACAAAACCAACAGAAGAGGACGAGATCGAGCTCGTTTTAGAATAAATCAACCGCCTGTCACGGAGAGATCCGTGACAGGGTTATTTCCAAGATCACTCATAAAGGAAGAGGAATCTCTTCTCCTCAGGAGGTCATCATGTTGAAAGCAAAAACAAAAGTACACGTCATTCCCCATACACACTGGGATCGCGAGTGGTATTTCACAACGTCCCGTTCCAAAATCTATCTCGCTAAACAGGTGAAGGAAGTTCTTGAAACACTTGAAAACAACGAAGAGTTTAAGTACTACCTGCTGGATGCGCAGGCATCACTCCTTGATGATTACTTGAAATGGTATCCAGAAGACAAGGAGAGACTGGAAGCGTTGATTGCAGCTAAGCGCATCATGACCGGCCCTTGGTATACGCAAACCGACCAGCTTGTCATTTCCGGCGAATCCATCGTCCGGAACCTTTACTACGGTCAAAGCATTGCGGAATCTTTCGGTCACTCCATGGCTGTCGGCTATGTGCCCGACGCATTCGGCCAGGCGGCTCAGATGCCCCAGATTTACAAGCAGTTCGGCATCGATACATTCCTCTTCTGGAGAGGGGTTGCCGATAATCGCCTGAAGCAAACGGAGTTTACTTGGAAGGGATCAGATGGCAGTGAAGTCTTCGCTGTTCAGATTCCATTCGGTTACTACTACGGAGGCAATATCCCTGAAGGCGAGGACGATATTCTACCGTATCTCAATGAACAAGTCGGGAAGCTCGAAGCAAAAGCATCTACGGAGCATGTTTATTTCCCGAATGGTTTCGACCAGGCCCCGATCCGCAAAAACCTGCCTGAGCTCATCAATCGATTCAACGAAATCGATGAGGACCGTGAGTATGTCCTGAACGAGCCAGAGCGCTTCCTCCAGGAAATCAAAGAATCCGCCACTTCACTGCCGGTATTGGAAGGAGAACTGACAGAAGGGAAGCACAGCCGGATCCATAAGACCATCTTCTCGACGAGGGCGGACCTGAAGCAATTGAACAACCAAATCGAGAACTTCATTACGAACACCCTTGAGCCTGTTCTCACAATCAGCCATTCCCTCGGGCACGACTATCCTCATGAGACTGTAGCGGAGATCTGGAAGCTCATGTTCGAAAATGCCGCCCATGACAGCATTGGTGGTTGCAACAGTGATACAACCAATCAGGATGTCTTCTTCCGGTACAAGCAGGCGCGGGATCTCGGGGACAATCTCCTTGAGCTTCATATGCGCATGATTGCTCAGAAGATCAATCAAGAAGAAACCTTCTCCTTCACAGTATTCAATGCGCTTCCTTATGCACGGAAGGGGTTTGTGGAATTCGACGCCTATCTTCCGGAGAAGGAATTCACGATCCGTGATGTAAACGGTGAACAGCTGCCTTTCACGATCAAGGAAAAAACCGAGCTGACCGATTATGTGCTCAATCAGCATATCTATCTCAATCCAAGCAAGAAAGTCTATCTGCCTGAGAAGGTATATGCAGCAAAACTGGTCGTCAAAGTCAATGACATCCCGTCCCTCGGATATTCGCAGTTCTACTTTGACCTGCAAGAAAACGAACTTGGAGATCAGCCGAATGAAAAAGTCGATGCGATTGAAAATGACCACTACCGCATTCAATTTGAGGATGATTGCACCCTGACCATTACGCATAAGCCGACAGGAAGCGTCTATAAAAATCAAATGATCTTCGAAGAAAACGGTGACGATGGGGATTCATACAACTACTCACCGCCACGCAAAGATCTGATCATCAGCTCTGTCGGGTCGGACGGAACGGTGGACGTGGGAAGGAATGCCGTAGAGGAAATCATGAACATCAATCTGTTGATGGAAGTACCACGTGACTTGGAAGAACGGGCCAATGGGAAATGCTCTGTGGATATGCCTCTGTCTGTAACGGTTTCACTTCGTTCCGGAGATCCACTTATCCACTTTAACGTCGACTTGGATAACCAGGCACTAAGCCATCGTCTCCGCGTAGTATTCGCAACGGATATTGCGTCCAGGTTCTCCTATGCAGATCAGCCTTTTGGTATAATCAAGAGACCAGTTGCCCTTCCGGAGCTGGATGTGTGGGAAGAAGAAGAGTGGCAGGAAAAGCCGATTTCCATCGAACCGATGCAAAGTTTCGTGAACTTGCATGATGAGGGGCATGGATTCACGGTCTTCACAGAAGGAGTCCGTGAGTATGAAATCATCGGCGAGCATTATGACACGATTGCCCTCACCCTGTTCCGTACGTTCGGATACATGGGCAAAGAAGATCTTCTATACAGACCTGGTCGTGCTTCTGGAGAGAAAATCATCGAAACTCCGGATGCACAAATGATCGGTGAATTGAAGTTCACCTTTGCATACCAGATGAATACAGGCGGCTTTGATGATGCAGAGCTTGTGAGGACAGCGAAGGAGTACCTGTCGCCGCTTGCGGTGTATCAACTGGCAGACTTCCTGAATGGGCGCTTGATCTTCTCGAATCGCGATGAAGAAGCGAAGTATGAAAAGGAATACAGCCTGTTTGAAGTCAGCCCTGACCACACAGCTGCAGTGAGTGCCATCAAGAAAGCAGAACGGTCGGATGCTTACATCCTGCGATGCTTCAATCCATACGAGACTTCAAAGTCGACGGTCGATGTAAAGAATCGCACGTTGGAAGCAGTCGCCCTGAACGAAACAACAACTATGGAAAACATCACGGACTTGTCACACTGTCAGCTTCAAACCTACGTAATAAAATGAATGCAATCATAGGGGTATCCCCCCTATGATTGTTCACGTTGGGTGGCAGTCGAAAAGAGGAGATGCAATTGAATTTATTCTTGAATAAACGCCTTGCCGGAATCTTTCAATCATTCCTGGAGAGGGATGGATGGCTGCCTGATGAGATGGCATCCCATTTTGAAGTCTCCACGCGCACCATCAGAACCGATATCAAAAAGCTCAATGACAGTCTTGCACCCTATGGAGCAGAGATAGCCCTTGAGCGGCAGAAAGGATATCACCTTCTGGTATGGGAAAAAGAAGCGTTTGATGGATTATGTGAACAATTCAACCGCCAGAACGTGGTGCAGGATGACCCGGACTACCGCGTTCAAAACATCTTGAAATCCCTTTTATTATCAAAAGGATACACGAAGCTCGAAGACCTGGCCGATCAGATGTTCATCAGCAGGGCCACGTTGAACAATGATATGAAAAACGTTCGCAGAATCCTGACAGGGTATCATCTGGAACTGTCGTCAAAACCGGGCCACGGGGTAAGAGTGGACGGGGAAGAAAAGAACATCCGATTCTGCCTTGCGAAAAATCTATCACAAGGTTCCTCCGAAATCGGTCGGGCCAGCGCCCTTCATCGCTTTTTTGACATGAAGGAGTTAGAGAAGATTTCCACTATCCTGACGGCTCCGTTTAGGCAGCACTCGTTGAATCTGCCGGATATCGCTCTGGAAAATCTCATCATCCATACAGCCATATCTATTGAACGAATCCGTACAGAGCACCCAATTTCAGTGTTTGCCACATTTGAAGCACCGGTCGACTATCAGCAATTGGCGGGAACTATCGTGAGTGAACTTGAGGAAACATTCTCCCTCGAATTCTCCGATGCGGAGAAGATTTACTTCCTGCTGCAGATCATGAGCAAGGTGCGCCCAAAGGTGAAGGACGGAGACTATATGGCAGATGAGCAACATGAGCTCGTCATGGATATGCTTGAGTATATCTATAAGCGGCATCATTATGACCTCCGATCCGACACCCAGTTGAAATCGGATCTCATCTCTCACCTCAAGGCCATGTTCTACCGGATCCGATTCAATATGAATATGAAGAACCCTCTCCTGGATCATATCAAAATCAACTATCCCGTGGCCTATGAGGTCACTTTAGGGGCGGTGAAGGGAGTACAGGACCGATTTCCGAGCGCGGTGAACGACGATGAGCTCGGCTACCTCGTCCTTCATATCGGGGCAGCCCTTGAGCGGAAGTACTTCCTCGAGTCAGACCGAAAAAAAGTGGCACTCATCGTATGCGGGACAGGACTCGGCACCGCCCGTCTCCTGGAAACGAAGCTGCGTGCCACGTTCAGGGACCTGGTGATTACGGATATCATTTCCCTTTATGAATATGAACATCGGGAGAGCATCAGTGAAGACATCGTCATCTCGACAGTGAAATTGTCCAAAAAGAACAAACCGGTGGCGATTGTCAGTCCTTTCCTGACAGAGGATGAATCAAAGCAAGTAGAAGCCATTATGAATGAGTCGATCCTGAAATCGACCATGCTCACGACCTATTTCAGACCGATTCTGTTCCGCCACATAGAAGATAAGGTGGACAAGGAGAGCCTGCTGAAAAGCATGAGTGAGCAGTTGGAAGCAGAAGACTTCGTGGATCACGATTTCCATGCATCGGTTCTTGAACGGGAGTCCCTCGGTTCCACGGCGATTGGAAAAGGGATCGCCATACCGCATCCGCTGGGACTGATCGCCAAGGAAACCATCATCAATATCGCCATCCTCGATCACCCGGTCGAATGGAATGATGGGCATGAAGTAGGTGTCGTGTTCCTTATCGCCATGGGGAACAAAAACTACGAAGAGGCAACCAAAATCTATGATCTCTTCATCGAATTCACCGAAAGCAAGAAGTACAAGGAGCTGTTGAAGTGCCGCTTTTTCGAAGATTTCGTTGCCCTATCAAACGTCATCATGGATAAATAAGAGACCACCCCGGTTTTTGATGCCCGGGGTGGTTTCTACATTTTAGCGTGAGTCATGAAAAAAGCCGAATCCTTCACGGCTGTCTGTTTGTGCCTTAGAATAACTTGTACCAGTATAAAGTGGCGTCGATATTTGGGTTGTACGCTTGTTTTAGAGTATCAACTCCACCCAGCTTGAACCCTTGTTTCACGTAAAATCTGCATGCATCGAGATTATCATCCTGTGCTTCAAGGGACATGCCTATAAGACTTCGTTCCCGTGCCCATTCCTCTGCTTGATGTAGGAGTACCTTTCCGACACCGCTGCCTCGGTATTCTCGTTTCGTTGCGATGTTTTCGATGTAACAGAATCGATTCCACTCTTTCACGACTCGAATCTGCCCTATACAGGAATCGTTCAGATAAGCTAAGAAAACTTTTTTGTCCTCCCGGTCGATATACTGGTCCCATTCAAGGTGGTCGTCGGGGAACCGCGTTTCTGTCTCTTCATCAAAAGGAACTTCTTCGTAGGACCACTTCCCGGATTGTAAGCGGGGGACGACTCGGCCGTATATTCTGAAGGGGTCGTTTGTTTTGTTAATGTCTTCTATTAGATCATCGGTTAATGGAGAGATGATGAGTTTGCTTTCGTGAGTCAATCGTATGCACTTCCTTTCTGGTCTGGTTTTGGGTTCGATCTTTTTTAGCCGATTGTTGATGTGTCCTCTATTTATAATTCCATAAAAAGTGAAAGAGTCCTTGTTTGGGTGATAAGCATTCTTGGTAGGGGGGGTATCTTTGGGTAGGGTCCGTTCCCTTTCGCTGCAGGGATTTGCTTTCCGCGGGGAGCAAGTCGAGCCTCCCTCATGAAAATTCAGTAGTTCTTAGTATTCCTAGGTTTTTCTCAGGTTTTCGTAGGCGTTCAAAAGAGGCGACATGGCACATTTGAATAAATTCATCCATATTTAAATATATATGGAAACGCACTAAGCGTCTGAAGAAACCTGGCGTCTTTTTTCCATTAATAGGTACTAATTTATGATCGCACTATTGGATCTCCACATACGACATGGCGGTGGACCCTCCCATTTCTCTCAGCGTCTATGCGCGTAAATTCCTTCGTTCGACCTGACCATGTGTGGTTGCCGGAAATGCTCCTCGGGTGGGTCTATGCCCTAATGCTTGGAATAGTGACCGGCTTATCCGTGCTTCTTTTGATTACCTAAGAAACCATCAAAAAACTAAGGGATATTGACTGCTGGACATCATACGTTAAGCTGCCTGCACATCTCTCATATGAGGGATATCGCGAAGCATGCGTTCCTCACTAAACGCACACTTTCGTGTGCCTATGACAAATAAGACCTTAATCAGTTTACGTCCTAGTGCGACAAAAGACTGTTTCCCTTTAAGAGGATTCGTTCGTCTGTGTTTATAATACTGATGAAGAGCTTTAAAGGCGTCATTATGAAAAGTTAAAGGGCGGGCGACTTGATACAGAATGGAACGCAACCTTCGTCGCCCACGCTTAGTAATGGTTGTTTTCCCTCGATGTGTGCCGGATTGGTTCATCATCAGATTCAGTCCTGCTAATTTAATAATCTGTCGTGGATCTTTATAATTTGATAAGTCACCAATCTCGGCGAAGAACCCAACAATGGTCATCGCTCCCACGCCATTGATCGCCATCATAAGATCTGCGCCAGGAACCGTAAGAACCAGTTCTTCAAGTTCTTCTTTCAGATTGTCCAGACGTTCGTTTAAGGCCTCATACTGATCAACGAGATAGCGAAGCTCTTCACGAGCCATGCGGAGACCTACGGTCATCCCAACACTGGAGTCAGCTACTTTCTTTAAGTGGCGCATACGCGCCACCCCTACATTTTTGGTCCCTAATGCCTTTACGTCGTATAGAAGTTCCTCTTCTGTCTTCTGTCGAATATCTGTTGGAAGATAGCCTAACTTCAGAAGCGCCATCGCCATCTTTCCATTCCACTTCTTAAACACCGTCAAGAATTCAGGGAAATACCGATCCAGAACGTTATGGATTTGTGCTTTGATGGAAGAGAGATCTTCTTGAATGATATCAAAGAGTTTCACGCCTTCACGTAACTCGGCATAGATGCCTTCCGGCAAGGTAGGCTCATGATACCGCCCTGCTCGCATGACTTGAGCGATGACCTTCGCATCCTTTGTATCATTTTTGGTAGGCGAGTCATCATCCAGTTCTTTTGATTTCTTGACCTTCATCGGGTTTACCACCACAGGGCGCTCGCCCTGGGATTTCAAGAAGTAAGCTAGATTCATCCAATAATGTCCCGTAGGCTCCATCCCCAACATTAAGTTCGGACGGGATGTGTCCGCACTTAATTGTCGAGCCCACTCTAGTAACAATTGGAATCCTTCTAACGAATTCGGAAAAACCAGACGCTTCGATAAGTCGATTCCTCGATCATCAATGGCCCTGGCGACGTGCTTGTGTTTGGCAATATCAATGCCGATGATTAAAGTCTGTTCATTAATTTGATTAAGTCGTTCATTTTGTGTAAAATCCATAGTTGAAGTCTCCCTTCGGTACTTAATTCGAGGTCATGCGCATGACACTCTCTATCGTACCAAGGGAGCTTTTTTTATGCACATCGCTAAAATCTCACTTTATCCTCATATTCTTTTATAACAGGAATGCTCCTCGTGCCTGCGGGGTCTCGATCATCCTCCTTTTCCGCAGGAGTCAAATCCCTTCCGCTTCAGTGCACTCTGTGATGGTGATTAGAAATGCGATGGATTGCTCTTTCATAGATCAGGATGTGAAGCCATTCGAATTTTAAACTCATCATTTCATTGATAGTGAGGGGGAATGTTCCTGAAGACTGGTTCGTTCCCTTGCGCTACAGGGATTTGCTTTCCGCGGGGAGCAAGTCGAGCCTCCTCGTGCCTGCGGGGTCTCGATCATCCTCCTTTTCCACAGGAGTCAAATCCCTTCTGCTTCAGTCCACTAAGTGCTAGTTGAGTAGGCTATACTTCTTCAATAGATCCAATAGGATAGCAGGGGAGATCTAAATCATTCTTTGTCTAAAACTAGTTGAAGAAGAATGTATTTTAATGCTATTGGAGGTCATAGAATTCCTTTTGAGAATTAGCCAACGCTCATCGATTTGTACATAGTGCAGTGCAGCGAAGGCCACCCGACTCCTATGGGAGAAGCGGGCAGGGTGAGACCCTGCAGGCCAGCCGAAGCGGCTCACCGCACGCCCCATGGAAAGCGGGTGGCCGCAGCGGAACGGAACGACCCATTCTCCCCTCAATCTCATTTAAATATAGGGAGTTGATTCCCTGTTTGGATTCATCTCTTCCTCATATTCACATAACATAGTACGCCTTGCCTTAATCCTTTTATAATAGGGAGATTACCTTGCACCGAATCAATCGGATACCACTCCAACACACAAAGTGCAGTGCAGCGAAGGCCACCCGACTCCTATGGGAGAAGCGGGCAGGGTGAGACCCTGCAGGCTTGCCGAAGCGGCTCACCGCACGCCCCATGAAAAGCGGGTGGCCGTAGCGAAACGGAACGACCCATTCTTCCTTCACGCCCAAATAAAGCAGGCTGATTCCCTATATAGAATCAGCCGATCCCTACTCCTACACAAAGAGAGTACTAGAGACCCACCAAGAACCGATTAATTCTTCTTCCACCTCTTCTAAAATATGTTTTATCCCCTAAAAGTCGGGTAAATAAGTACTACTTACAACGATAGGGGAAGATGAACGTTGACCTACTTGAATAGAGGAAAAGAACGGATAAAATTTGACTGTGAAGGTGACCGGATGGACTTACATATTCTTCAATGTAGGCAGTGTTCTAGTGAGTACAGGTCGACAATGGAAGTAGCTTTTACCTGTACCACATGCAAAGACGAAACGTCATCCGTATCTGGATTTACTATCATTGGGATTATTGAGAAGCAAGTAGGGAATGGGGTGCACGCATGAAGAGAGATCGACTTTTGGAAACAAAGATGGATTTCAATGACATCTTATGGATGACTTCCGGAGTAGCGGTCATCCTCCTTGTCATCATGATGGCCAGCTTTTTCATCATTTCTTAAAATATCGCATCCTGTGCGATATTTTTTTGCTCATTCATAAAGATAAAAAACACGGACCGTCATGATAGACGGTCCGTGCTTTTTTCCTTACCCTTTATAGTTTTCATCATACTCAAGGTAGATGACATGTGTCTCCAAATAGTCATGAAGTCCATGCTTCCCATCGGCACCGCCCAGTCCAGACTGTCCGCGTCCGGCGTGGTACCCATGTATGGCTTCGAAGTTTTCACGGTTGACGAATGTTTCACCGTAGTGAAGTTCATTGGCAGCCCTCATGACTTCATGCAGGTTTTCACTGAAGATGGAAGAGGATAATCCATATTCCGTATCGTTGGCCAATTCGATGACTTCATCAAAGTCGCTGTAGGTCATGATTGGGAGCACAGGGCCGAAGATTTCCTCCTGGATGATTTCCATATCCTGTTTCACGTCGACCAGGACAGTCGGCTCGAAGTAGAAGCCTTTTCCGTCAATTACCTTACCGCCTGTAAGAATACGGGCGCCTGCCTCAACGGCATTGTTCACCATTTCGGATACTTCTTCGATCCGGTCTTTGTTTACGAGGGGTCCGATGTCGCTGTCACGGCTTGTAGGGTCACCGACCGTTGTGTTTTTCATAGCTTCGGTGATCTTGGAAATGAATTCTTCCGCCACGCTTTCGTGTACGTAGACACGCTCTGCATTCGTACAAGCCTGTCCAGAGTTCGTGATCCGTGAGGTTTTGATGCGGTCGACGGCAAGGTCGATGTTGGCGTGCTTCGTCACGATGGCCGGTGCTTTACCGCCAAGCTCAAGGTTTACCTTCGTGATGGAATTGGCTGCGGCTTCCATGACTTTGGATCCAGCAGGATAGCTTCCTGTCATCGTCACGAGTCCGACCCGTGGATGACCGGCCATACGGTTTCCGATATCGGATCCTTTTCCGGTTACAAGGTTGAAGACACCTTTTGGAAGGCCGATTTCATCGACGATCTTGGCAAATTCACAGGCTGTATTCGGCGTGTACTGACTAGGTTTGAGTACGATAGTACAACCAGTTACGATGGCCGGTGCCACCTTCCTTGCAAGAATGAACATCGGGAAGTTCCAAGGGACGATCCCGGATACAACGCCGATCGGTTTTTTATAAACTAGGATGTTTTCGTTCGAACGCTCACTTTGGAGGATTTCGCCTTCATAGCGGAGGGCCCATCCTGCCATGTAGCGGAAGTAGTCGATCGCCGTATTGATTTCGTCTTCGGATGCTTTGACGGTTTTCCCGTTTTCCTCCGTCAGCATCTCGACGAAATGTTCTTTCCGTTCTTCCAATTTATCGGCCATCTTGTGGAGATAGGATGCACGTTCAGTGGACGGGACCTTTTCCCACGATAGGAATGCTTTATGAGCGGCGTCGATTGCCTGATCAACGTCTTCTTCAGTTCCTTTTGGGACTTTGGAAATGACTTCTTCCGTGGCAGGATTGATGACGTCTGATACTTCACCTGAAGAACTATCTACAAATTCACCATTAATGTATAGCTGATACTGTTTCATGAAGATCCTCCTCGTAAGTCTTTGAATATGCCTATACTATTCCCTTACACTGTCTGGAACTAAACATATGGATAGGTCGAATGGAGTGAAAAGATATGGTAGTATAATGAAAAAACAGGGGGAGAGGTAGGGATATGGCGATTCAAGGATTGAACCATTTTTTATTTTCTGTATCGGATTTGGATCAATCGATTGCTTTTTATCAAGAAGTATTTCATGCGGATCTTTTGGTGAAAGGAAGATCGACAGCCTACTTTGACTTGAATGGCATGTGGCTGGCACTGAATGAAGAAAAGGATATTCCGCGGCAGGATATTCACCACTCCTATACACACATCGCTTTTTCTGTTAAGGAAGAAGATATGGATACCATGTATGATCGTCTGGTAAAAAGCGGAGCGTGTATCCTTGGGGGAAGGGAGCGGGATTCCAGGGATAAGGAGTCGATCTATTTCACTGATCCCGATGGTCATAAGTTTGAATTTCATACAGGAACGTTAGAGGAACGGTTAAGCTATTACCGTGAAGAAAAGAAACATATGGAGTTTTATGATGATAGAAAAAAGCCATGATCGAGATGATCATGGCTTTCATTATTACTTGCCGGGTTCAGCTACTTTTACAAGCTGTTTACCGAGGTTTTTCCCTTCGAACAATCCGAGGAATGCTTCTGTTACGTTGTCCAATCCTTCGGTGATCGTTTCTTCGTATTGAAGTTTCCCTTCGCTCAGCCATTTGCCGAGGTCGGATGCTCCTTCTTTGAAACGATCGTTATAATCGTTCACAACGAATCCTTTCATAAGGGCGCTCGTTTTGATCAATCTTGACTGCACGCGCGGACCTAGGTCTTCTTCTGTTTTGTTGTAGGAAGAGATCGCTCCGCAAACGGGCACACGGGCATGTTTATTCAGGAGGCTGAGTGCAGCGTCTCCGATTTCCCCACCGACATTTTCAAAGTAAACGTCGATTCCATCGGGACAGGCGGCTTCGAGGGACTCTTGGATATTACTCGTTTTGTAGTTGATGGCTTCGTCAAATCCAAGGGTTTCTTTTAGATAGTTCACTTTCTCGTCAGATCCTGCAATCCCTACCACGCGGGCGCCTTTGATCTTTGCAATCTGACCAACTGCCGACCCAACTGCACCGGCAGCTCCGGATACAACAACGGTTTCCCCTTCTTTCGGTTGACCGATATCAAGAAGGCCAAAATAGGCGGTGAGACCTGTCATGCCCAAGATACTCAGGTGAGTTGAAATCGGTGCTACATCAGGATCGATGGCGCGCACGGCTTTCTCGCTTGCCAAGGAATATTCCTGCCAAGGAAGCATGCCGACGACAAAATCGCCTTTTTTGAAATGCTCGGATTGTGAGTCGACAACTTCACCTACGACGCCTCCGGCAAGGGCTTCATTCAATTTGAAAGGTTCTACATAGGACTTGGCATCTGACATGCGGCCACGCATATAAGGGTCGACTGAAAGATAAAGGGTCTTTACAAGAACCTGTCCTTGGTCGGGGCGAGGTACGTCAATTTCCTTATAGTGAAAATCCGATTCGACAGGTGTTCCATTTGGACGCGATACAAGTTGAATCTGTTTTTGCTTGTCTGGCAACATGGCTGATCCTCCTCTTCATTATTAAAAATCTAGTGTATGCAATAGGATGTTTTTCATGCAATTGACCCCTCAATTAAGGATCATGGATACCGTAACATAAATGGGAATCCCTAAACAAAGAATAAGACTTGAGAAAAAGCCGGTTTGAGTGATCAAACCGGCTCCTCGTTTATTCCTTGATGTTCTTCTGGATGTAGCTGATTGTTTTACGGAGTTCATTCGGATGCGGGCGGCCGAATGGACCGGTTTGTTTTTGTTGATAAAGGATTTCTCCCTTTTCATTCACCAGGAAGTAGGCCGGCTCACCGTGCTGTCCATGATCTTCATATGGAGCATCTTCTCCGTGATAAAATACATCGAATGCCTTGATGGCTTCCAATTTTTCATCTGATAGAATCGGGAAGGTGATATCTTCTTTATCGACCATTTCCTTCAGGTTATCAAGGGAGTCGCTGGAGATCCCGATGATATGGACGCTGTGCTTCTCGAAGTACTCCTTACCTGCCTGGAATTCACGAAGCTCTTCCTGGCAGACGGGACACCAGGATCCCCTGAAGAATACGATGAGGTGCCAGCTGTCATGTTCTTTTTGATGTTGTTTAAAACTGAATGTTTCACCTGCTACGGATGGAAGTTCAAAATCCGGTACTGTATCTTTTAATTGAAACGTTGCCATGATTACATTCCTCCTGTTTGGTTTACACGTTTTGCATGTTTCGTATCTACAGTCCTTATTTTTCCCGCTCTTATGAAGTTGAAACATAGAAGGAATGGGCGATGTGCTTGATGGGGGTATGTTAGTCTATGATTGAATAGTCCGAGAACCTTTGTGTTATAGGTTCCGGATAAGAAGGGGAGGGTAATATGGATAAAAATGAAATCAGGCATAAAGTATGGGGAAAGCTGACGGACGAAAAGCTGGGGCGATTCCCGTTTCCTCTGACAAATCGAATCCCGAATGTGAAGGGGGCAGAGAAGTCGGCCGCTCTTGTAAGGGAGTTGGATATCTATAAGCGTGCAGGCGTCATCAAGGTGAATCCCGATGCACCGCAGCTTCCTTTGAGGGCATCGGTCTTGAAGGATGGGAAAATCCTTTTGATCCCGACTCCCCGCTTGAAGGACGGGTTTGTGATGATCAGGCCAGAAGATGTTCCTGAAGGAGAAGCACGTAAGGCGGCAAGCATCAAACATATGAACGCGTATGGACGGGTCGTTCCTCTGTCCGGGATCCCAACCATTGATTTAATCGTTGTAGGGTCAGTAGCCATCCATAAAGACGGAAGGAGGTTGGGTAAGGGGGAAGGGTATGCCGATCGTGAATATGCGATCCTGAGGGAAATCGGAAACCCGGCAGTACCCGTCGTCACAACGATTCATAGTGCCCAGCTTGTGGATGATGACATCCCAAGAGATTCATTCGACCTGGCCGTCGACTATATTGTGACGGAAGAAGGGGTACTGGAGACGAATACACCTTATGAAAAGCCTGCTGGGATACAATGGGAACATGTGACAGACGAAGAGAAGGAGCTCATGCCGATCCTGAGAGAACTGGAACATCATCAATCCCGGGACCGCGAATAGCGGTTGCTTCCGGGCTTAGATTTCACCTCGTTCCAGGCAGCTATGGCATTGTCTCTGCTGTGACCGGTGTTGTGCGGGTCGTTGAAATAGTCCCGGATGAAGCGGTTATATTCAAACTGCGATGAGATGTCCCGTTCATAGGACGGGTCTTTTTTCCGTTTCTCCTCTTCATGCCAAGCTTGAACGGCATCCCGATAGGTCTTCCCGATGTTTGCCCTGAAGTAGTTTTGGATAAAGGTACTGAAATGGAAGTTCGGGATGACGGACTGGAAGAAGGACCGCACGTGCTGACTGCATCGATGTCCTTCCGGAATGATCGTATCAAGGGAGAGGGTCACCGGTTGAACGGCCTTTGGTCTGGTAGCCCGGGCAGGTTTCAGCTTGATCCCGGTTTCAAGGAAATGACCGATGCGCGTGCTGATTTCTTCTTTGGATCCGGCTGCACTCATCCCTATGGATCTGCAGAACAGTTGGAGTTCTGATTTTAGCCAATAGTACTCTCTGAACTGGTTTGCAGGAGTTTCTTTCGATAATTCAGGCCTCATGGTATTCCCTCCATATAGTGGTTTTATTCTTATAGTATAGAACGCTTGTTCTTTTATTGGAAGAAAAAAACACCCGCCCTCAGGCAGGTGTTCGGTCAATGGCTTAGTATCCGTCGACAACAAGATCCAGTTTTCCGGTTGCCGGGTCGATGACGAGTCCGTGGACAGGCGTTTTCTTGTCCATGAGCGGATGATTCTTGATCATATCAACACTATGGGCGACGCTTTCTTGAACGGAGTCAAAGCCCTTTAACCAGTCGTGTAGATCGATGCCGGAATAGTTGAGCGTTCCAAGCGTATCCTCGCTGATACCGCGTTCTTTCATCTTATCGACCATCTTATGGCTGTCGATTGCGCTCATGCCGCAGTCATGATGCCCGATGACGATGACTTCGTCTGCCTGGAGCTCATACACGGCAACAAGAAGGCTGCGCATGATACTTCCGAATGGATGTGTCAGGATGGCACCGGCATTCTTGACGATTTTCACATCGCCGTTTTTGATGTTCATGGATTTAGGGAGTAGTTCCACTAAACGTGTATCCATGCATGTGAGGATAACGAGACGCTTATCCGGGAACTTGGTGGTACGGTACTGCTCATACGCTTTTTCTTCCACGAATTGTTCGTTGTAGTCGAGGATGGTGTTCAATAGAGTCATTGGTTCTTCTCCCTTTCGCTAATTAGTCAACTCCTGCTGAAGCAGGGTTTCGATCTCTTTTATTTTATCCATCACTTCTTGTCGATTCCAGTCCGATGTATTGGAAAGTTTTAAATAGAGGGAGGAAACCTTGGCCAGAGCTTCGTTCCCATTCGATTTTTTCCTTGGAAAAGGAGAGTTCCCCATCAAATCGAACAGACCATTCATCTTTTCGGATACTTTTTGGTACTGATCATCCTTTGAAATGATGGCGATGTGATAATGCTGGTGATGATCAGAGAAGCGATAATGAAGGTCGAATAAGCCAAAGGCATCGTCCTTCTTTAAGTTGAGCTCCATTGTACCGTCCGGAACCCTATGAATCATTCTGGCAAACTTCGGTGAACTCTCTTCCTCGACAATGGAAAGGAAGTTTTCTCCGACATCCAGGAATTCGTAGCCGGGATTGGAGGCGTCGATCACGTTGAACTTCCGATCGATCAACAGGTAAGGGATAGGGCATAGGTGCAGGTTTTCCACATGATCACTCCTAGATTTAGGGAGTATGGATGTCATTGCCCTCCTTACATGTGTCGGAGGTAAGGTGACATGTGGGATAACATTCAGGGAGGCCCTTTTATGATTGGCAAAGCTCGTGGTGGGGGGAGGTTAGCTTTCCAGTGATACGGATTGTTTCGAAAGGTCGGTAAGGTGGCTGTTCAATTCATCCAGATCATTGAAGGTCATTACCTGTTCCTTCTCAAGGAAGTCCAATTTATATTGGGCAACAAGCCTTCCTCCTACTACTATATTAATCTTTTCATTAACTTTTCTAATCGATTCGATGCACGTTTTCAGTCTGCCCAGTTCAGTGGTCATCCCGATGGAAATCCCGACCATCTGTGGCTGCCAGGCTTCAATAAACGTAACGGCATCTTTGATGGGAACATTGGCCCCTAAGAAACGGGTGTTCCACTTATGTTCTTTGAAGATTTCATTTGCCAATTCCAGCCCGAGACTGTGCTGCTCCCCTTCAATGCAGAATAGGAGGGCCTTCGGCTGATTTTTCCCTGCTTTATGTTCATTCATCAAATAAGAGAGGAGATACTTCAAGGTGGCTGTGGCTAGATGCTCGTCAGCGACAGTGATTTGATTCTTCTCCCACATTTCACCGATTCTATACATGGAAGGTTTGACGACCTTTTCATAAAAAGACAGGTGGTCCATCTTCGATTCGATGGCTGATGCGTGTAGTTCAAGCAATGAATGCACGTCCCCTTGCAGGATTGACTTCGTGAAAGTCTGGACTAGCTGATTCATCTTCATCACTCCTGAGATGGTGAAAAATACCTTATTCTATATTCCATAAATAAATTGAAAATCCTTCTTCCATCACACAATTGTGCTAGTTGACTTTTTGAATGGATTTCCATTATGATAACGCTTGAACAACCAGTTGACAGGCCATGGGGCAAATGTGAAATATACGCCTAGGGCTATCATTCAAGCGTACCAAACATTGGGTGCATTTGCAATCGATACCGGTTCAGGCCTCGTATGACTGATAAGGAGGACGTTTCATGTCAGGCAGAAAAGATGAAGATCTTACAGACTTGTCCCTTTTAGGGAATCAAGGTACAAACTATCTATTCGAATATGCTCCGGAGATCCTGGAAGCATTCGATAATAAACATCCCAACAGGGACTACTTTGTGAAATTTAATTGCCCGGAATTCACTAGCCTTTGTCCGAAAACCGGTCAGCCGGATTTTGCCACCATCTACATCAGCTATATCCCTGGCGAAAAAATGGTGGAAAGCAAATCGCTTAAATTGTATTTGTTCAGCTTCCGTAACCATGGTGACTTCCATGAGGATTGCATGAACATCATCATGAATGATCTGATCGAGCTCATGGATCCACGTTACATCGAGGTCTGGGGCAAATTTACGCCACGTGGCGGTATTTCCATTGATCCTTACACCAACTACGGGAAACCGGGTACGAAATATGAGGAAATGGCGTTCCATCGTTTGATGAATCATGATATGTATCCTGAGACCATCGACAATCGTTGATGGTGAAGGCGATCCAATGCGATCGTCTTTTTTTTATGTCTCCAGCTTGCTGAATCTAGTAAAATAGGAAGTGGATACCTGATAGGGGAATAGAAATGCAGAAAAGAAGGGAAGCAATATGAAATCATATCGTGCATCATTATGCGTGCTCATCGGAGCAAGCAGCTACGGCATCCACGCCTCGGTTGTGAAGCTGGGTCTGGGAAAAGGCTACTCGGTCCCGGATATCACAGGACTTCAATATTTATTCGGCTTAGTGATGCTGTTCGCCGCCTTTTTATTCACACGCAAGGTGAAGATGACGGCCGGACAGGTAGCTGCGCTATTGGGGGTAGGGGTGTTTTTAAGTTTAACGGGGATCTTTTATGGCATGAGTCTGAGTCTCATCCCTGCTTCCATCGCCGTCGTCATGCTGTTTCAATTCACATGGATCGGAGTTCTGATCGAAGCTCTCTACATAAGGAAGGTACCTTCAAAAAAGAAACTGGTTTCGGTGCTGTTTTTATGGATCGGTACGTTATTCGCCGGCGGCTTGGGTTCATCCCGGGGCTTCGACTGGACGGGTAACTCGCTCGGATTATTATATGGATTTGGTGCTGCCGTCACGTTTGCCCTGTTCATGTTTTTCAGCGGAAAGGCAGCGAGAAATGTACCAACCTTCCAGAAAAGCATGATCATTTCATTTGGCGGCATACTGGTTGTGCTGGCCGTGTTTCAGCCTTCCTTCATCCAACAGCCGTCTGAAATCATGGAAATGGCGGATTTCGGCCTGCTTGTGGCCATATTCGGAAACATCCTTCCCGTTGTCTTCTTTGCCATTGGGACACCACATCTTGATTCGAGCATGTCGACGATCATGGGGGCAGCGGAGCTTCCTGCCGCCATCCTGGCCGCCATGTGGATCCTTCATGAACAGGTGGCCGTCTTTCAATTTGCGGGGATCGCCCTGATTCTGGCAGGAATCATCATCCCACAAATACAGCCAGGACAAAAGAAGAGTTTTAGTTAAAGCCGCCGGATCATTTCGGCGGTTTTTCCTTTTTAAAACCCTTTCAATTGTCACAATTATTAAACCTTATTTATTTAACCGGCTTCCCTTTACAAAGGGGTGCAAAGGGCTTTATAATGCGCGTTGTTCAACTTTTTAAAAGCACGGATATTTCATATAAAGGAGGTTGCGGAGATGCGGCAAAAGATTTTTTCATTCTTGATGATGAACGTCGGGGCATTACTGGTGGCGGTCAACGTTCATTTTTTCCTATCACCCAATGATTTAGCGACTGGAGGAGTGAGCGGTCTGTCGATTATCATGAATCACGTGTTCCCGGGTATGTCGCTGGGACTATTCATGATCCTCATCAATCTGGTCCTGTTCGTAGTCGGTCTGATTTTCCTTGGCTTCAGCTTCGGGGCAAAAACAGTGTATGCGAGTTTCGCCCTGTCATTCTATGTGTGGCTTCTTGAAACGGTTGCGCCGATCCATGCACCGCTATCAAATGATGTCCTGATCCAGCTCATCATCGGCCAATGCATCGCCGCAATCGGAATGGCAATTGTATTTCATCAGGACGCTTCCACCGGAGGAACCGATATCATCGCTATGATCCTGAACAAATACTTCAATATTGAAGTGGGACGCGGCGTCCTGCTTTCAGATTTGACCATCGCACTTTCTTCGACGATCCTGTTCGGTCCACAGGTCGGAATGTACGCTTTCTTTGGAGTCATCCTGAATGGATTAGTGATCGACTATGTGCTTTCACAATTCAATACCAATAAGGAAGTGGTGATCATCAGCCGCCACAGCACGGAGATCAAGTCGTATATCGTCCATGAGCTTGGGAAGGGTGCAACGGTCCATACGGCAACAGGTGCCTTCACTTCTGATGAGAAGGAAGTCATTACCACGATCTTGGGACGCAAGGATTATTCCCGACTAAAGGGCTTCATCACGAAAACTGACAACAAGGCATTCATCACCGCCCATACAATGAATGAAATCCTTGGTCAAAACTTTAAACGTTTGGCATAAGCAAAAGCCTGAGGAGCGCTCCTCAGGCTTTTTTAATAGGTTCATTCCGCTTGCTTGAAGTTATTCTGGATGAAGGCTTCTTCCTCTTCCTTATTCATGATGCCATAGGCTTCTCCTACAGTTCCACCCTGAAGGGTCCAAAAGTAGTTATGGTCTTTGTCGATGGAAGAAAAATCTTCTTTTTTCCACTTTTCGGCGATGTTTTGGAGTTCTTCTCTATGGTCGAAAGAAGAGGCTTGAATGGTTTCAAGAACGGGTTGGACCGTTTCCGGCATCATGGGAATGGCTCCCCATTTATCCTGGGAGCGGACCTTCTGGTGGGTCATTTTGTGCATGATGTCGACGATTTCACTTTCTTCGGCGTTTTCAGGGATCTTCAAGGTATACTCGATTCCCCCGATGGTGCCCGTCTGCTCCCTCACTTCTTCTTCCTTGGTTGCGTAAGGAGAGTCTTTATCCTCAGGTTTTTCAGCTTTTGCAGGATTAGCTTTTTCTTCAAAAGCTGATGCATTCTCAAATATCTTATAAGCCCCAAACCCCACAAAGGCGGCAAGCCCTAGTGCAATAAGGGATATGGACAATATCTTTTTCATGTTCTGCCTCCTGATATGTTGGCTGGGGTGTGGTTTTGAGCGCTGTCCTGATCAATGGTAAAGGCCAGTTATAGAGAGGGAAATGATTTTTCGATTTAAAGGGTCACTATTCTAGTGGTTTGATCACTCTATCATTACAATACAGTAGTTGTCGCTATATTTACATCTTTTCAGTGTAAAAATATTCTTTAAATGGGCATTTGGTGTAATTGGAGTGAATGGGCCTACTTGCGCTAATATCTTTTATAAGTGAGGTAGCCTAAGAACAGGTAGACCACTCCAACGGATAGCAATAATAGTTCTCCTTTTGTACCTAGTGCACCGAATGTAGCAAAGAACATTGAAACAAAACCCATTCCCATCACAACCGAAAAACTAGTATACAAAAATCTCCACATCTTATTCCGTAGACAAAAGGTTCCGATTGACGTCACTACTCCTAGTAGCAAAATCAAAAGAAAGATGATCATATAGGACGGAGTATGTTCATCCGGCTTTTGATTACTCCCCCACGATTTGGATAATCCTTCTGCTAATAAAGCCAATACACCGAAGCCAATGGCTACGAGAATGGTTGCAAATCCTGCCGTTATCCCCACTACTTTGGTGATCCGGTATCCTTTCATTATTTCTCCTTAATGAAGTATGACGTTAGCATATGAATTGAACTGAGCTAAGGGAGGGATGGACTCGTTAGTCAATAATCCCTTTATGTTTCGCGATGTCAATAAGTATTTCTTTTGCTTCTGTTCCTGTTCCGTTTATGTTCACTGCAAATAGCCAAGTGTCTTTTTCTGTTTTTATAAAACCTACATACCAGCCAAGTTTCATATCTGAAAGTCTCGTTCCTGTTTTTCCGTGAAGGGTATACGTATCCTGTTCATCTTGTATCATCATTCTCTTTACAGTTTTCTGGGTTTTTTTTGAGAATGGAAGATCTTCCTCTACTAGCTCTTCCATAAAATCGACTTGCTCAACAGCTGAAATCTTTAACGTACTGTCAAGCCAAAATTCATCAATCCCCCCGGATATATCTCTGTTTCCATACCCTATAGCGTTAATATATTCACTCATATTGATCTCCCCTATATCTCTTGCCATGTCCTGATAAAACCAAATAGCAGATTCTCTCATAGCAGAAGCCAATGAGTGATCTCGGTTCCAACTCTCGAACTGGCGGGGAATTCCATCCCAGCGTTTCACTTCATACTCATCTCTAATCGCATGGTTTTCCAGACCGATAAGGGAGTGGGGTATTTTAAAAGTCGATTCAGGGGTTAACCTCTCTTGACTTCTTCTCTTATTATAAATATACTTTTTATCATTTTTTACATTCTTGAGAACTACCGTACCTTCCTTTCCATTAAACAACCCACTAACATCTAGATTCTTTGTTTTCTCGATTTCTGCACCATGTGAGGGGACTAAACCTGCAAAAACCATAAAGATTGCTAAAAAAAAGACGGTTACTACACGGGAGAACTTCTGACGAGTTCCTTTTTTCATGTTATCTTCCTCCATTCCGATTTTAATTATCTAACTTTTCTGATAATTTATAATAAGAGATAAACTTGTTAAGTGGAAGTAGGAGAAAATGCTGTCTGTACCCATACAAAACAGAAGGGGTGAACCGCATATGGAAAAATTATACGAAGAAGTGATCAAGGAAATTGAACTCCTTATTAGAGACGGATATATAAAACCAGGGGATAAATTGCCTTCCATACGAACCCTATCGGAACGGTTCCAATGCAGTATCAATACGATAATTAAAGCTTACAGTGAAATGGAAAAAGCACATAGAATTTATTCTGTTCCTAAAAGCGGTTATTTTCTCGTTGGTGGCCGCCAAATAGAAGCTACCACCAATGATGGAATCATTGATTTTTCGTCTGCGGGGCCGGACAAATGGAATATGCCATACCGGGAGTATCAGCATTGTATGAACCAAGCCATCGAATTGTACAAGGAAGACATGTTTCAATACTCGGAACCGCTTGGTTTATCTGCATTAAGGTTTCAATTATCGAAGCAACTGCAAGAATTACAAGTGTTTGCGCCGGTAGAAAGAATAGCGGTTGTGTCTGGATCCCAGCAGGCCCTTGATATTTTCGTTTCTCTGCCTTTTCCAAATGATAAGACAGAAATTTGTATAGAACAACCAACCCATTTCAGTATGATTGAGTCAATTTTGACAAGGGGAATTAATGCAATAGGAATTGAAGTAACGGCACAAGGGATTGATCTAGACCTTTTGGAACACATTTTCAGGGAAAGACCCATTAAATTTTTCTACACCGTGTCCAGGTTTCAAAACCCTACAGGATTCAGTTATAGCAATAAAGAAAAGGAGAAAATCGTTAAACTAGCTCGAAAATACGATGTATACATCATTGAAGACGACTATATGGGGGATTTGGACACTAGGAAAAAAGCGGATCCGATGTTTGCCTACGATCCATCTGGCAGAGTTCTGTACACCAAGAGTTTTTCGAAAGTGTTATTGCCAGGTTTAAGGCTTGGCGTAGCAGTCCTACCAGAAGCCCTTTTAGAGCCTTTTACTAAAGCCAAATTTGCTGCAGATGTCCACACACCTGTTATCACTCAAGGAGCATTGGAGGTTTATCTACAAAGTGGAATGTATAAAGCTCACATAGAAGGGCTCAGGAAGATCTATAAGAGAAAAGGAAGTATCCTTAATCGGTCTTTCCGAGCCCACCTTCCACTAGGGGTTACCTTTACTGGCGCCAATTCAGGATTTTATTCGACCATTCAATTACCATTAAAGTCAAAAGCAGAACATCTGGTAAATGCCCTTAAAAAGAAAAACATATTAGTTCAAAATGCAACTGGGATGTACCTGCCACGCTATAAAAAAGAAAATGTTATTAGACTGAGTGTCTCCCAGATAGAAGAGAAAAAAATTGAAGAAGGCATTAGAAGAATTGGGGTGGAGATAGATAAACACATCCGTTCAGCCAAAAAGTTCAGCCGTTAGGAACGTGTATGAACAGGGGATTTGTATACAAAACTGTTGCATGATTGTTTCTAAGACTGTGGTTAGATCTTTTGAGAAGCCACTACTACCCTGGTTTTAAACTATGTTGATAGTTCCCCTCGCTTTTCAGCAAAACCGAAAGCCCAGAAGAATGGAAAAATCGTGCACTTATAAAATGGTTGCCATATCATTCTGAATTGCCTTATAATAACATTATATTTTGAGCTATCAAAAGGAGGTGGAATTGAGATGAATCGTTCTGTAGGATTGCGTGGGAAGTATTTGGATTTTATTTACTACTGCCGTGCAATTTTTCATATTGTTGCGTTTAAGGGGACACGTATGCCCTTTTTTAGCAACTGAATATGAATACTGAACGGTAAGAGGTCTCAATTCCAATCACTTGATAGAACGGAAGAAGGGGGCGTTTTTCGCCTTCTTTTTTTATGCTTGATTAAGGGTGAAGAAGCCGTGGACTGCTTATGCACGGTTTTTTTGTCGTGGATCATGTGCCTCTTGCCGCATTAACGGATGAATGAAAGGAAGAGGAGAATGATTATTTGTAGCGCACAACAGATCAGTAAAATGTACGGAGGCCATCCTGTCTTTGAGGGTTTGACCTTTGAAATACCCCATGGGGCGAGAATCGGTCTTGTGGGTAGGAACGGCACGGGGAAGACGACGCTATTCAAGCTTCTTGCAGGAACCGACACCCCTGATTCGGGGACGATTTCGATGAAAAAGAACGCAAAAATCGGCTATCTTGCACAGATACCGGAGTATCCGGAAGGGACATTGGGAATCGACGTCCTGAAGTCAGCGTTCGCCGATCTCGTGTCCATCGGTGAAAAGCTCAAAGAGTTGGAAGTGAAGATGGGCGACGGACAGGGGGACCTGGACACGATCCTTGAGGAGTATGGGCGATGTCAGGATCTTTTCAGCAATGAAGGGGGGTATGAGATGGAGGCGTCGATTGCCATGGTCGTGAATGGACTTGGGATCCAGGGGCTTTTGGATAAAGAGTTTTCTTCCTGTAGCGGAGGAGAACAGACGAAGCTAAGCCTTGGATACATCCTCCTTCAGGAGCCGGACCTTCTTCTGTTGGATGAACCGACGAACCATCTTGATATTGCTGCCGTCGAGTGGCTGGAGCAGTTTTTGACCGATTATAGCGGCACCGTGATGTGTATCTCCCATGATCGTTACTTCCTGGATCATGTGATCAATAAGGTGTATGACCTTGAAGATGGGGAAATAACCATATACCACACCGATTATTCTGGATTTGTGCAAGAGAAGGAAGAACGTCTTATGATCGAGTTCCAGGCCTATCAGGAGCAACAGAAGAAAATCAAAAAAATGAAAGAAGCCATCAAGCGTTTGAGGGAATGGGCGAATCAGGCGAATCCTCCAAACGAGGGCCTTCACAAGCGGGCTCGCAATATGGAAAGGGCCCTCGAGAGGATGGAGAAGCTGAAGCGTCCGGTGCTTGATCGCAAGAAGATGGGCTTGGAGTTCGAAGGCGGTGATCGGAGCGGTAAAATCGTCTTCTCCATGGTGGGGGCTTCGAAGTCCTTTGATGGACGCACGCTCTTCCATGACGCCCATATGGATCTACGCTTCAAAGACCGCACGGCCATCGTCGGACAGAACGGGACGGGGAAGTCGACCATCGTCAAGATCCTCATGGGTGAGATGACCGCTGACGACGGGGACGTGAAGATCGGTAGCAATGTGAAAATGGGATATCTTTCCCAGCAATTTGTCATGGCAGATCCGGAAGCCCGTCTCATCGACGCGTTCCGGGATGAAGTGGCGGTGACGGAAGGAGAAGCGCGTCATATCCTTGCGCGGTTCATGTTTTATGGACCGAATGTGTTCCGGAAGGTTGGACAGCTGAGCGGTGGGGAAAAGATGAGACTGCGCCTCGCCCAGCTCATGCACCAGGATCTTAATCTCCTTGTTCTCGATGAACCGACCAATCATCTCGACATTGATTCCCGGGAGGTCCTGGAGGAAGCCCTTGAAGAGTTCCATGGCACGATCCTTGCTGTATCCCATGATCGCTATTTCCTCAATAAGCTATTCCAGAAAACGTATTGGATACACGAAGGACAGCTCTATTTCTTTGAAGGTCCATACAGCTGGGCGAAGGGAAAGATCCAGGAAAGGATTCCGGTTGAGCGGCCGGTTGAAAAGAAAAAGACGGTGACAAAACCACGTGAAAAGGAAAAAAAGATGGCAACAACAGACACCATCGAAGCAGAGCTTGAAGAACTTGAGACGGAAATTGCTTTGATTGAAGGACGTCTCCAGACAGAAGAGGACCTCGGGGTTCTCCAAGAACTTCATGAAAAACTGGAACGGCTCGAAGAAGAGAGGGAGCTCAAGTACATTCAACTTGAAGAACAGCTATCGTAAAAGGAGGAAGTCTATCATGGAGACAAAAGTGGTGATTGTAGGTGCCGGATTATCAGGGATCATGGCGGCACGGACTCTTATGGAAAGCGGGGTCACAGACATCCTTCTCGTGGAGAAGAGCAGGAGTGTCGGGGGACGGCTCGCAACGAGGCGGATCGGAGAAGGGAAAGCAGACCACGGTGCCCAGTTCTTTACGGTACGCTCCCCGGAGCTCCAGAAAGAAGTAGAGTCATGGCTCCAGGAAGGATGGGTCCGCCGTTGGTTCGGTGATGCCCATCCCCGCTACACCGGTACGGAAGGCATGAATGCCCTAGCCAAGAATCTTGCAGCAGGACTGCCCGTGCGTTTGAATACCAAGATCCTGTCCATCTCGGAACATCCTGATGGATGTGAGTTGCATCTCGAGGGAGGCGGGGTGATCAAATCGGATCACGTGCTCATCACCGCACCGGCACCTCAGGCAGCTGAGTTGCTTGGCGTGGAAGCCCCTGTCGTTTTCCATCCCTGCTTCGTCGGGTTGCTGACACTGGAGGGTCCTTCGCGTCTTTCAGCACCGGGGCATCTGGATGGAGCTCAGCTGCCACACGGCGTAGAACGGATCGTCGATCATATGAAAAAGGGGATTTCCTCTACGCCTGTACTCTCTGTATATATGACAGGTGAGTGGAGTGAGAAGCATTTTTTTGAATCGGATGAAAAGGTCCTTGCCACCATCATCGATCTCGTTCGTCCATATCTTGGAGGGGGAAGTGAAGGCAATGGCAACCAGTTGAAACGGTGGCGCTACGCCGAAGCGGCTGAAGTCGTCGACCAGCCTTTCCTTGAGGCTGGAAAAAGGTTGATCATGTGCGGGGATGCGTTTTTGACGAAAGGTGATGAATCCGGTAAAACTCGTTTTGAGAGTGCCTACCTTTCTGGGAAATCTGCTGGTGAATTCCTTGTTGATCGGGTGGGGGATTCCTGAATAGGCATCCCCCATTAACCGCAGACTAGAGAAAAAAGAGGCGGGGATCGGAATGGAATTACTGCTACAAAGAGCGGAAGAAAAACAAATCGACACCATCATGGACATCTATGAGCGCTGTAGGGAAGAGTTGGAACAACAAGGGCTTCTCCAATGGGGAGATCATTATCCGAGCAGGGAGTATTTCCTCCGTGAAATGGAGGCAGGAAGTCTTTATATCCTATTGGCAGACGGAGTCCTTGCGGGATGTGTGACCCTGAATGAATGGCAGTCTCCTGAATGGGAGGATATTGCCTGGAAGTATGACGATGAATGGGTCGTGCACGCCTATTTTCTTGACCCCGAATACCAGGGACAGGGATTGGGGTCCGCCTTCTTGAGTGAATGTGAATCCATGGCAGCCTCCAAAGGGTACAAGAGTATAAGGCTTGACGCCTATGGAAGGAATAAAGGGGCAAATGTCCTGTATGAGAAGAGCGGGTATGAATATCGAGGTTCCATCCGCTTCACGTCCCGTCCTGAAGGTCACCAGGAATATCACTGTTATGAAAAACGCCTGTGATGTAATTCGTCCCAAAGGAAAAAGTCCTATTGGAATGGTATACTAACAGGTACAGTAAAGAAGCAAGGATGAGATACTATTGATGCCACTCCTGGATGAAGCACAGGCCTTTTTGATACAGTTTTATCATGAATCGGAGAAAAGCGGATCCGACCTGAAAGAACGGTTGCGTGAAGTGAAGGAAGAAATTGATTCCAAGGGTACCTATACCCATACGAATGAGGAGCTGACGTTTGGTGCAAAGCTTGCTTGGCGTAATAGCAACCGGTGCATCGGACGATTGTTCTGGAATTCCCTCCAGGTGTTCGACCGTCGGGATGCGGCCACGGAAGAAAAGGTAATGGACGCATTAGAAGCTCATTTGGAGTATGCGACGAATGGCGGGAAGATCCGACCGACCATCACGGTATTCAGACCGTCTGAACAGGACGAAGAAGACATTCGCCTTTGGAATCACCAGCTCGTTCGATATGCGGGGTATGAAGATGGAAAGGGGGATCCCCATTCCATCGAATTCACCCAAAAGTGCAGGGCACTTGGATGGGAAGGGGAAGGGACGGATTTTGATATCCTTCCACTTGTCGTCCAGATAGGCGACCGGACACCTGTATGGAAGAGGATTTCACCGGATCTAGCTCTTGAAGTGCCACTCCGTCATCCTGAATTTTCATGGTTCGGGGACCTGGGGCTGAAATGGTACGGGGTTCCCCTCATATCGGATATGGAGCTCAAAGTCGGAGGGATTTCTTATAAGGCAGCCCCGTTCAATGGATGGTATATGGAAACGGAAATCGGAGCCCGGAATCTTGCAGACGAGACGCGCTACAATCTTCTGCCCAAAGTGGCAGGCCATATGGGACTGGATACATCCAGAAACATTACGCTGTGGAAAGATAAAGCCCTCATCGAGCTGAATATCGCCGTCCTGCATTCCTTCAAGGAACAGGGTGTGAACATTGTTGACCATCACACGGCAGCCCAGCAGTTCCGCCTTTTTGAAGAAAATGAAAAAAAGGCAGACCGGAAAGTTACAGGTGATTGGACATGGCTCATTCCTCCCGTTTCACCGGCCACGACCCATATGTTCCACAAGGAATATGACAACACGTGGAAATCCACGAACTACTTTTATCAAAAAAAGCCTTATTAACAGTAAAGCCGCTCACAACACCGTGAGCGGCTTTTGTTTCACCTGGAATAAGGGGGACGTTTGGATACTTCATAATAGCGATACCAAAATCGGAACTCATCAAACAGGGTCGAACGATCGAAGGAGAAGTTCTCAAAGAAATCCTCCAGTAGCCACATCTCGGCGTCATCCAATATGCCTGTCACAAACAGTGGTGTCCTGAAGCGCTTATATAAATCTTCATGGCCGTAATAGTGAAACAAGTCTTCCACCTGTTGCTCCGTCAATCCGATCACATCCTTTTGGATAGTTTCTCATGTATAGACGGCATTTATGCTGTGAAAGTGAAAATGGGCTATGGTACAAGCACAGGTTGTACCACTTGCATAGAATACATTATGTGAAGCCACTCCTTTCATCTTCACACTGGGGGACACCGCCGTCCCCCTCATTACATAAAGAAGAAGAGCCCAGCCAGCGCTGAGCTCTTCTTTTGATTGTTAAATATCTGCTGCGAGGACGATTTCTCCTTGTGGCAGCTCACTGTTGGCGTCAGGTTCAAGAGACACGGCCACTTGATCCCAATCTTTTTCCGTGAATTCTTCATTAAATTTGAAGATGACCGATCCTTTCCCATCACCGCTGGTGACGAAAGTTCCTGCACGCTCGGGCTTTTCATCCTTGATGAGCCAAACCTGGTACACTTCCTTGTCAGAGAGTTTTGCAAGATCCGATGCCTGGACAACCATGCTGGTTTGCTTTCCTTGCTTGATGATGCTCGCTGTTCCCGTACCTTTCCCGCTGACCGGGGCAAGCTCTGCGTACTCGACCACCTCATCGATTGTGGCTTCCTCCACCACACGTTTTTGATCTTCAAGCTGTGTGAAGAGGTAGGCGTTGCCGATGATGGACAGGGCCAGTGCAGCAGCTATGGATGGGAAGATCCATGGCCGTCTGCGCTTCTGACGTGGAGCGGCAGCCGGTTCTTGTTTTTCCTCAGATTCATTCAATATACGGGCAAATACTCTGTCCTCAAGGTCGGTTGGTGGTTCGACCGGCTCAGATGAGTAGGGCAGATAGCCGGATATCTGTTCAAGTTCTTTCAAGAATTCCTGGCATTCTGAGCAGGAGGCAAGATGCTTCTCGAACGCCGCTTTTTCAAGTTCAGATAAATGACCGTTGTAGTAATCCAGTATGTGATCGCATTGATGTTGAGTCATTCGAATTGACCTCCTTTCCCTTTCAGACAAGTATGCAGATGTTTTAGTGCAAGGCGGATCCTGCCTTTGACCGTTCCGAGCGGTGTGTCGGTAGCCTCGGAAATGGACTGCTGCGTCTTACCCTTGAAGTAGAAGAGCTGAACCATCGTTTGCTGATCTTCCTTTAGTCCACTGATGCAATCTCGTATGGCGGCCCCTTTTTCCTTCCATTCCAGGAGGTCATGAGGCGTTTCATGGTCGACCTGGAGGGTGTCTTTTTCTATATATTCCACGGTGTCGTGTTTCTTTCCTTTCCGGATGGCATCCAGACAGGTGTTCCGGGTCATAGTGAGTAACCAAGATGAAAATTTCCCTTTGGATTCTTCATAGTGTGCGTGGGTTTTCCAGAGTTTCATGAAGACCTCTTGTATGACTTCTTCGGCAAGCTCACGGTTTCCTGTCATTTTATATGAAAAGGAATAGATGAGTTTTTCGTATTGTCTGTAGAGCTCGCGCAGTGCGGATGAATCTTTTTGATGAATGACGCGGTGGTACAATTCAATATCCTTTAGATCATGGGACATAACTCGCTCCTAACCTTTGACGTAGTTATCATAAGGATACTAAATAACGGTGCTGAACTCAAAGTTCTACTAAGCTAACGAAAAAGTTTTGGTTTTGGATCACTATATGTTTGAAAAAGTTGGGTTTAGGGTAAAAAATATGTTTTTTTATATGATGGAGGGCTTTGGTTCGATGAGCTGATCCTAAAAATGCGATTTGCTTCCTGTTTTTTAATGAGTGTGTGGTGGGGAATGAGATCGTTCCGTTTCGCTGCGGCCACCCGCTTTCCATGGGGCGTGCGGTGAGCCGCTTCGGCGCTGCCTGCAGGGTCTCACCTTGCCCGCTATTCCCATAGGAGTCGGGAGGCCTCCGCTACACTGCACTCTGTGCGGAGGAGGGGGAGAGTGCTGGTTCGGAACATGCAATCAACATTCTGTTATGCCAATGAGTATGCGGTGAATTTGAGACCGTTCCGTTCGCTGCACTTTGTGCGCAGGAGGGGTAATAGGATAATTCGAAACGGGCCATCACATACTCGGGTTCTTTTCTTTATGAAATCCTAACCTTATTTATGAGCGGTTACCTCACTAAGTCCAATACCACTGAGTGGATTGAAGCGGAAGGGATTTGACTCCTGCGGAAAAGGGGGATGATCGAGACCCCGCAGGAATGAGGAGGCTCGACATGCTCCCCGCGGAAAGTAAATCCCTGCAGCGCAAAGGAACGGACTGGTCTTCCATCTCTCACTTCATTTAGGACGATTTTGTATTTAACTGGTTTTCCAAAGCCAACTCTCCTAAGATTACAGACAAAAAAGCCTCCCCATATGAAACAAGGGAGGCGGATAATTATTTTACTTTTTGAAGCTTGTCAATGACCGTAAGGGAGCGTCCTGTTCCGATGGCTACAGATTCAAGCGGGTTCGGTGCCAGGTGGACCGGTACGACGATTTCATGGCTCAGCCAATCTTGAAGGCCGTTGAGAAGGGAACCTCCTCCAGTCAGGATGACACCGCGATCGACAATATCACCGCTCAGTTCAGGCGGGCAGTTTTCAAGCGTGGCACGGATGGTCTCAAGGATATGTAAGAGAGACTCTTTAAGTGCTTCCTGGATTTGCAGTGACGTAAGTTCGATGGTCTTTGGAAGTCCAGTGACGAGGTCACGTCCGCGGATTTCCATCGTGCGTTCATCGTGTTCGATGAGAGCTTGACCGACTTCGATCTTTACTTGTTCCGCTGTTCTTTCACCGATCAGGAGATTGTAACGTTTGCGTACATATTGGATGATGTCTTCATCCATCTGATCTCCACCGATGCGGATCGTGTTGCAGGAAACGACGCCGCCGTATGAGATGATGGCGACTTCGGTTGTTCCCCCGCCGATATCGACGATGACGTTTGCCACGGGTTCTCCTACTGGAAGATCTGCTCCGATGGCAGCTGCTACAGGCTCTTCAATGAGGGTGACGGATTTTGCTCCGCTGCCACGTACGGCATCCTGGATCGCTCTGCGTTCAACGGATGTTGCACCAGACGGGGTACAAACGACAACGGTTGGTTTTCGGATGGAGAAGCCCAGTTTTTTGCTGGCCTTTCTCATCACTTGCTTCAGCATTTCAGTAGTGACGTCGAAGTCTGCGATGACGCCATCTTTCAACGGACGTACGGCTACGATTTTACCGGGTGTCTTCCCAATCATATTCTTCGCTTCAGCTCCGACGGCCAGAACAGATTTTGTTTCTGTGTCGATGGCGACCACGGATGGTTCATTCAGGATAATTCCTTTATTTTTACTATAGACTAGTATATTTGCAGTACCTAAGTCGATTCCGATTTCAGAGTTTGATAGCATTGTCGTATTCCTCCAACTATAAGAATTCTACACAGTATAACCTTCTATACAGTATAGGAGATTTTCGGGGGTTTTGTCGGTGGAGATATTTACCACCGACAAATTGTTACAAAGGATGACAAAAGGGGTGAGGTTGTCATTTGGTGAAAAGCTTTTGCTAAGAGGATTTTAATTACCTATCAGGGTATGTTGAGGCGTTGTGGCCAATTCCCTGCGTTATGAAAATTTAAACGTTCTGTAACAATTTTTTGAGAGGAAGATGAGGGAAAAACAGGTAGTTTAAAGGGTTTTCAGACTTGGGGCATCCTTACCGGTCGATTCGGCGGGGCAAAATAAAAAGATCCCCCATAAAAGGGGGATACCGGTATGAAAGAATCATAGAGTGAATCGTTCCAGTTTTCTCTTCATTTCTTCCGTCATTTCATTCAGTTGTTCGATGCGTTTTGTCATATGTTCAAAGTACCGTAGTTGCTCTTCAGTGGAGGAAGAGATCTCTTCTGTACCGGCAGCCGTTTCTTCTGTGATCGCCGATATGTTTTCGATGGCAGAAGCGACTTCCTCCGTCCGTTCATGGGAAGCGTTCATATCATGTTCAAGGACTTCAAGGCTCTCATGGATGGCGGATACCTTCACGGAGATTTCCTGGAAGGCATCCTCAGTGATTGTCATGGAAGTGAGCTGCTGATTGGAAAGCTCCTGTCCTTTGCGGGAGGCTTCCATGATGCCGGTTACGCCTTTCTGGATATTGCCCACCATGCGGTTGATTCCTTCCGTTGCGACGGCTGAATCTTCCGCGAGCTTCCGGACTTCTTCCGCCACTACGGAGAAGCCCCGGCCAGCTTCCCCGGCCCTTGCTGCTTCAATGGCAGCATTCAGGGCAAGGAGGTTGGTCTGTTCTGCAATGTCCCTGACTGAGTGGGATGCCTGTTCAATCTTGGCCGTGAAGGTAGCGAATGATTCCACAGCTTTCAGGATCACATCGGATGATTCTGATATGGACCTTGCGTACCCTTGTTGTTTCTGAAGTGATGTCCTACCGTGATCGACTGAGGCAAGAGCCAAGCGTCCATCAGCTGCAGAGGCGGTGCTTTGCTTCACATTCTTGCTGAATTCGTCTCCCATGGTTGCCATGAGGGAAGCGGTCGATTGGATATCTTCTGAAATGGACTGGCTGCCTTTTGCCAGTTCTTCCGTGGATACGGCTACTTGACCGGCGCTTTCGGCAAGGTTCGTCATCTGGGAGCGTACCTCGTGGGTGAAAGATTCCAGATTGTCCCCGGCTACCTGCACCGATTGCACCGTTTCCCTCAGGTTCAACATCATATGATGGAAGGCGGTTTGAAGCTGATCGACCTCGAACTTACTCTTTTTATCTTGGATTTCTCCGATGTTTCCAGTCAAATCCCCTTCGGCCATGCGCTGAGCATTCCGGACCATGTTGTTGATCGGCTTGGTGATCCTTCTCGTGAGGATCGCAGAGCTTGTAACGGAAACGATAACGACAACGACGAAACCAATCACGGTTGTCCAGATCGTGAACGTGATTTTTTGTTTGTTGGCTTCAAGTATGCCGTCGTACCACTCGTTGGTTTCGATGTTTAGGAGGTAGAGGTCATTCAGAGGACCTGATATCCTCGAGGATTGCCGTCTGATTTCAGCCGGGTTCCGCTCCTCGATTGCTTTTTCCGTTTTGTTTTTCAACTCTGTGTATTTTATTTCCAGGGTGTTCATATAGCGTTTCTGTTCGGTAGTGACCATTCTCTTCTTTAACGTATCCACACGGGATGTCGTCGTCTTCATGGCATTCTCAAGGATTTGCCGATTTTCTTCAGACGGAGTGGAGGCGTAATAGGTCAAGGTCTGCTGGAGGGCGACCATATCCCCTTTTAATTGCTCTGTCCGGACGAGTGTGTCAACGTCGTCCTTCGCAGAGGTATGCATATTGATCAACTGGGATACGATGTATCCGATGATCAACATGGATAAGATGAGAGGGATAAGACCTATGATGGTTAGACGGTTTTTAATTCTCATGATAATGGGCTCTCCTTAGCTGTTGGTTATGGAGCTTCAACATCGATGTCTCCTGAGATGATTTTTTCTTTTGCTTCATCCAGCTTCTTCATCTGATCTGGCTTAAGATTGACGATCCTGATTTGAGCGAGGCCGACACCATTCTCACTGAGACCTAGTTCGTACGCAGACGATGCCTGCTTTTTTTCATTAAGCGTATCGTCGATAAAACTGAAAATGGCGATATCGACATTTTTCATCATGGATGTAGCAACGGATTTTTCAGCTATAAAGAACTGATCGGCATCAACCCCGGCTGATAAGATTCCTTTCGCCTGTGCGGTCTTTAAAGCGCCGATTCCCGACATTCCAGCTGCTGCATAGATGAAATCGCTCTTCTTCTTTATTTGATCCCCTGCGAGTTTTTCTCCAGCGTTGAGATCATTGAAGCTGTTCGTGTAACCTGTAAGGATGTTGATATCAGATTTTGCGTAGCGTGCACCCTGCTCGAATCCCGACTGGAATTTATGGATCACGGGTGCATCTTCACCCCCGATGAAACTGATGGTACCTGTCTTGTTGGTCATGGCTGCAACCATCCCGACCAGGAAGCTTCCCTCATGCTCTTTGAACGTGACGGATGTGACGTTTTCAAGCTCTGAAATGGCGTCAATCAACAGGAACGCCTGCTTCGGGTGCTTCTTCGCCTCGACTTCAATCGATTCCTGGGCTGAGAAACCGAGACCGATGATCAGATCATGCTTCTGGTTGATGAGCTCTTCCAGGGCGCCCTCCATATTGCCGTCAGGTGCCTCTGCATAATCGAAAATGATGCCGAGTTCATCACGTGCACGTTCAAGGCCGGTGAAGGCAAGGTCGTTGAATGAATCGTCACCGAGACCGCTGTCGGATAAAAGGATTCCAACGCTGTATGATTTTGGCGATGAGGTGTTTTTCGTAGCGGCTGAACAGCCGGACATCACCACAAGGGTAAGAAGAATCATGATGATTTTTTTCAAGGAATGGTCCCTCCATATCGTATTAGTGCTCGGACTATGTGTCCCACAGTATTATCGGAGAAGGGAAGGGGATTTTAAAGGGGACTCTTGAGGAAAATAAAAAAAGATGCCGAATTCTGGCATCTTTTATTTTTAATATGCTTTTCTGAAGAACTCGGCAAGCTCCTGGCTGTGCATTTTACGTGCTTTCCGGTGCTCTGCACGGTTCTGTGCGGTTTCGTTGAGCCAGATTTCTTCTTCAGACTCAGGTACGACTTCAGGAATGATGGCAGGCTTACCGCCTTCGATTGCGACGAAGGTGAGGAAGGAGATGGCTGCTACGTTCGTCTTGCCTGTAAGGAGTTCTTCCGATGTCACCTTCACGCAGATCTCCATGGAGCTCTTACCGGTATAGGTGACCATTGCTTCCAGTGTGACGGCGTCTCCGACCTTGATTGGCTGAAGAAAGTCGACGGAATCGGTTGATGCCGTAACGACCGGTTTCCTGGCATGCTTGGCGGCAGCTATGGAAGCCACATCGTCTATATAGGCCATTAATTTACCGCCGAACATCGTCCCGTGATGATTCGTATCAGGTGGGAGGACATGGGCCGTTTTGATCGTTTTTGTTTCGTTCATCGTTTTTTTCTCTCTCAATGAAGTTCACCTCTTGGTATGGATTGCCATTCTAATAGGTTTCCTCAAAACCAGCTATTTGAAACATGGTTTGATGGGAAAAGGCTCCCCTATACAAGAGTATATCATGTTCTCGTTGAAAGGGTTCGAACGACTGCTCCATAAAAAAGACGGAGCTTTATTGGCTCCGTCCGTTGGTTGTTATTTTGAACGTTCAAGCAGATTTGCAAGAACATGTTTTTTATAGGCTTCGACTTTACGTTCCTCGTAGCGTCGAACGCCCGATTTTTTTAGTTCTTCCACGTACCAGCCTTTGCTTCCTACATGCATTGAAAAAACATCCTTTCGTTGTATGGTTGGAATCTCGGACCGGCTCGGTTTTTGAGCCGTGATTCGTTATTACAGTTGCCTATTCTATCATTCATATTTTCAGGAAAAAAGGGGGTGGATGGAATTCGGCATTTTCTGAAAGTGTAGGGGGATTGCCTGCTCACATAACCTAAAGAGGAATGATCACAGAGGACCATTCCCTTCAGATTTATTCTATGGGCGCTTTAACTTCTTCCTGCTTATCCTCAAACCGTTTGAACATGAGGTAGAAGATGCCTCCGCTTCCGAGAGCAAGCAGGGATAGGATGGCGAAGGTCCAATCATACCCGATATAAAGGCTCAAGGTGATGGATAAGGGGGCAATCGTCCGGGCGATGGTGTACCGGAGGCTCGCAGCGGCGAAATATTGTCCCCTCATATCTTCAGGTGCCAGTTTAGAAACAAAGGTCTGCTGGATTCCGGCCGTCATCAGTTCGGCAAATGTGAAGATGGCCATGGCGAAGATGAATACCCAGACCGAGCTCGTCATACCGAAGATAAAGATGGCGATTGCATAGACGATGGATGAAAGAATGAAAACATTCCGTTCTTTAAACCTCGTAATGAACCGCGTGACCACAACAGTCAACAGGGCGACGAGGAGACCATTTTCCGAAAGAATCAAACCGAATACCTGCTCTCCCACAAGGGTCAATGACCAGTCCCCAATCGAGAAGAGTGTCACGTTATCCACGACGTCCTTGATATAGACGGGCAGAAGCAGATCAAGCTGCATAAAGGTCTGTCCTACGAGGATGCCGGCTACGATGAAGAGCAGGAATGTCCTATCCTTCATGATGACTCCATAATCCTTGAATTGATTCGTGATCGCATGGTACCACGCTTGATTGTTTCCTGCCGTGACCTTCAGCTTGGTGACATCCCGCGGTGCCGTTTCCCTTGTCATTTTCGACAGTAGGATCGAGAGCATCACGCATATCAAGCCTGCTGCAAGCAAGAGTTCAAATCGGTAGTTCACATAGAAGATCCCGCCAAGTATCGGTCCGACGACGACCGCAATATTGATGGAGGTATAAAAGACGGCGAAAACATGACTCCGGTCTTTCTCTTCCACTACATCGGCCACCATTGCCTGGCTGGCGGGCCAATAAAAGGAACCGAAAATCCCGACGAGGCTGAAGCAGATGAATCCGATCAAAGCAGAATCGAGCCATGGTGAGCTTGCGAGGCCGAAGACAAGGAAACCCGCCCCTTGACCGAATGCCGAAATGACCATCATCCGCTTCCTTCCGAATCGATCGGCGCAGTACCCGCCCATCAGGTTGGCCCCTACGGCGAACACCTGTGACAACACAAGGAGCAGTCCGGCCGTCTGCTTGCCGAATGCTTCTGTAAAATAAATCGTCAGAAACGGGAAGAACATCCAAAACGTGATGTTGATCGCCGCTTCCCCGAATAAACGCACTTTTAAATTCCGATCCCAATCCCTGATTCTCATGTATGATTCCTCCCCTCATGAAGGTGGATGGGTGAACTAGATAATCATAGCCTGCACCGTAGAAAGAAACAAGATTGATTTTTTGAATTGATTGTATATTTTTTCTTTTTTGAATTAGCTAGGGAAAGAGATTCAATTTTTGAGGATCCCCATGGTACAAAGTCGTTTTTTAAAAGGGTGAATATACTACCAAAGGAGCATGGAGGGGGCGTCTCGTTTGAACCATTATGTGAATATCTTGACAGGAGCATGGGTCCAGGTCGCAGGGACGGTCATTGCGGCTGTAGGGGAGACGGCGATCCTTAAAGGGGAACAAAGGGGCTTCCGGCTTGTTTCCATAGGAAACGGCTTCGAGGCAGCAGGGAATGGGATACAAGGCACCGCATCGTTACGTGTATTCGATGGTACGGAAGGGGAACGGATACGGATTGCCGGGGACTGGATTCAAGGTGGAGGGAACGCGGCTAACGTGGTGGCAGCAGAGTTGCAGTTCGCCGGTGAGGAGGAAGCGGGTCTCATGCTGGATGTGAAGGGTGACGTGATCCAGGCGGTGGGGGCAGGACTTGAAGCATACGGAGCGACATTATTGGAAGGTCCCTATATCGAACTGCTTATCTCGGGCAATACGATTCAGGCCCTCGGATGTATCATAGAAGGAATCGGGGAGGTCCTTATCATCAAAGGGGACGAAGAGAAAGGCCTACCCGTCATCACATTCGGAAGCTATGCTCAGGTTGCGGGCGCCCTCATGGCTGCCGTGGCCCTGACCAAGCGTTATGAAGAAGAGGGACTTCTCATAGAAGAAAAACGGGCGTACCCGTTCAATCAAGGGGATGGTACAATATGGGAGAAAATGAGGAATGCCGGTACCACGAAGTCACAAGGCAGGAGGATGGCGGATGTTTAAAGAGAACGGAGAATACCAGGTAACAATCAATGGGATATCCCATTGGGTGAAGGTGGAGGGGATTGAAAGGGGGACAACGCCAGTCGTCGTAATCCATGGAGGTCCTGGAGGAAATCACTATGTGTTTGAACGGACGGCAGGGTCTATGATCGCAATGGAGCGTACGATTATTTATTATGAGCAAAGGGGCTGTGGAAGGACGGATAAACCTGAGGATGATGGAGCCTATAAGATTTCCCATCTTGTGGCGGATTTTAAAGAATTTCATCGATTGTTCGGATGGGAAAAGGTCGATCTGCTCGGTTATTCTTTCGGTGCAGAGCTTGCATTGGAGATTGCCAATACGCTTCCTCATACCGTGAATAGGCTTGTTCTTTCTGCGCCTAGCATGATCCAATCACCACTTCAGAAGCTCGTACAGATAGCAGGATTTGCATCGGTGGGAGCAACAGGGATCGGTTCTGGTGCCACAATCGACGAGGCATATCAAGTTCTTTGGAATCATGCCGATACAGCAATGGTGGACAAGCTCCTCTTCCAGGATCCATCGCTCGCTGCGATGAATCGGAAGTGGTGGGAGGAAAGCGACCTTGTCAACACCGGTCTCATGATGAGAGCATTGGAGGATGACAGTTCCCGTCCGTCGCTTGAAGAACGCTTATCGGACATCCCCCATTCTGCCCTCATATTGGTCGGGACCTTTGACCGCAACACTGGAATTCCTGTAGCCAGCCTCATTCACGACCGCTTGCAGCATAGTACATTGACCATCCTGTCGAAAAGCGCTCATTTTCCCGATATTGAAGAATCTGAGGTGTTCACTCAGTACGTGTGCTCATTTCTACGTTGAACTAGGAAGCTATTTCCCTTGATCGACCGGACCTCAGCGTAACAACGATACTCGCGATGCTGACGATCATCCCGAAGAGGGCAAGAAGGCCCATTCCGGTGCTTTTGGAGAAAAAGAAGGAGATGGGTATGATCCCTAGAAACGAGATGACCACAGGGATCTGGATGATCGATGAGATAATCCGCACGATCCGGTTGCTAAAGAATGAGAGTACAAGTAGCGGGATGAACAGCAAGACTGTCATGCCAATCGACAGCCATACACCAATTGGCTCATCATAGGAAACCGTATTGGGGCCTGTTGGGTGCAAAGCAGCGACCAAGATACATCCGACTGCCGTTACAAGTGTGAGGGTCATAAGAGAAACCCGTTTGAACATAAATGAATCCTCCTTTGTTGAACAATCGGTTTTATAATACCATAACGATTTCCATTATGTTCATATTTTTCATAAAAAAGCCTGTGCATCAGAGAGATGCACAGGCTTAAGGAAAACATATCAGAACGCCCATCCGCCGTTGCGGAAGACCGGTTCAGAGGAACCGTCCTCTTTGATTCCGTCGATATTCATTTTATCAGATCCGATCATGAAGTCGACGTGGGTGATGCTGTTGTTCAATCCATTCTTTTCAAGCTCTTCTTTGCTCATTTTCTTGCCGCCTTCGATACAGAATGCATAAGCGCTGCCGATGGCAAGGTGATTGGACGCGTTCTCATCGAACAAGGTATTGTAGAATAATACATTGGACTGTGAAATCGGTGATTGGTGAGGAACCAGTGCGACTTCCCCAAGGTAGTGTGAACCTTCATCCGTGTCTACAAGACGCTTCAGGATGTCTTCACCTTCTTCAGCTTTCACATCGACGATCCGACCGTTTTCAAAGGTGACGGAGAACTTATCGATGACATTTCCTCCGTAGCTCAATGGCTTCGTGCTTGCCACTGTGCCGTTTACCCCTGTCTTTAGTGGAACGGTGAACACTTCTTCCGTCGGCATGTTGGCCATGAACGTATGTCCTTCTTCATTCACACTGCCGGCGCCGACCCAAAGATGACCTTTAGGAAGCTCGATGGTCAAATCGGTACCCGGAGCTGTGTAGTGAAGCTTTTGATAGTTCTTGCCATTAAGGTATTCAACTTTCTCATGAAGGTTGGCATCGTGATCCTTCCAGGCTTGTACGGGGTCTGCCTGATCGGCACGAACCGCCTTGAAGATCGCATTCCAGAGCAGGTCTACCTGCTCATCTTCTGGCGCGTCAGGGAATACTTTGGCAGCCCACTCTTTAGAAGGTGCTGCGAGTACGCACCAGCTGACTTTGTCGGACTGGATGTACTGACGGTATTTAGACATTGCTTCACCGGCAGCGCGCTGGAAGTTGGAGATGCGCTCTGGGTCCACGCCCTTCAACAGGTCAGGACTGGATGAAACGACGCTCATGAAGGCAGCTCCGCCTTCTGCAAGACCTTCCACCTGACTGGCACGCCAGAATGGGAATTCCTTGAATGCTTCATCTGGTGCAAGCTCATACTTGGTACGGGCAACGACGTCATCGCCCCATTCCACGTATACATGCTTCGCGCCTTTTTCGTATGCCTTCTTGACGATGACACGGACGAATTCAGCTGCATCAATAGACGTATTGATGACAAGAGTCTGATCTTTTTGGATATTGACCCCGACTTCAACGGCAAGACTGGCGTATTTGTCGAGATTTTGGTTGAAATTTGACATGTGTATGTATCCCCTTTTTTTCAGAATGTTCACTTACATTCTTATTTTATCAGTGCTGTCCCGGTTTGCAAATGTTTCGCCTAAATATAGTATGTGTAAAAGGAGTGCAGGATAGTTAAAAAGCTTAAGAGAAGTATTTCATGATGAAAGAAGAGCCTTCCCTGACGTGACACGGGAAGGCTCTTCTTTCATTTTGACCGGTCGGGTTCGTTCTTCTCTTGGAAGAGGAAGCGATAGTCCAGCGGATTTCGGACCAGGTCATTCAGTGTATATTCATCTAGGACTGAGAGATAGGCATTCAGCGCCTTTCCCAGTACATGCTTAAGCCCGCATACAGGCGTGATGATACAGGAGTTGTTGGCAGCATCGAAGCACTCCACCAAGTGGAAGTCCTCTTCTGTCTTCCTGACGATGGTTCCGATATTGATATCCTGTGGGGACTGGGCGAGCTTGATCCCGCCATTCCGTCCTCGGATCGTCTCGATGACGCCCATCTTCCCAAGCTCGTAAGTCACCTTCATGAGGTGATTCTTCGAAATGTTGTAGGCATCTGCGATTTCCTTGATATTCGAGAGTTCATCCGATGGTTTAGATGCTAAAAAAATCAGCATGCGCAGTGAGTAATCTGTATATAAAGTTAGTCTCATCTCTCTCACCCTTCCGTTCCCTTGTTCTTCATTATACAAAAGGGAAAGCCTGCATGTCTAAATGTGAATGTTTTGTTAAAGAAGTATTTTATATATTGTTTTTGAGAGGGTGCAGGCATATTATAAAGATGTATTAAAAATATATCTTTAGAGGTGAAGGATATGTTATCTCAAAAAACAATCGAAATCGTTAAATCTACGGCATCGGTCTTGGAAGCCAAAGGAATTGATATCACCACTGTATTTTATAAAAATCTGTTTACCGATCACCCTGAACTTCTCCATATCTTCAATCATTCCAATCAAAAACAGGGGCGTCAGCAAACGGCACTGGCAAACGCCGTCTACGCAGCTGCACAGAACATCGATCAGCTTCACACCATCCTCCCCGTCGTCAAGCAGATCGGGCACAAACATAGAAGCTTAGGCGTCAGGGCCGAACATTATCCGATTGTAGGAGAACATCTGTTGCGGGCCATCAAAGAGGTGCTTGGTGAAGCTGCAACGGACGACATCATCGCTGCCTGGGCGGATGCATACGGAAGCATAGCCGATGCATTCATAGGAGTGGAGAAGGAATTATACGAGCAGGCCCGGAATCAAAAAGCGGGATTTGCTGATTTCAAATCCTTCATCGTGTCTAAGAAGGTGAAGGAAAGCGATGTGATCACGTCGTTCTATCTTGAACCTGAGGATGGAGGAGATGTACCGGAATATGAAGCCGGGCAGTATATATCCGTCCGTTTGAACATCCCGGGAGAAACCTATTCCCATATTCGCCAATACAGCCTTTCAAGTACTCACCATCCGAACTTTTTCCGGATTTCAGTGAAAAGGGAAGGGAAAGGAACGGTCTCTGCCTATCTTCATGATCATCTAAAGGTAGGGGGTGTACTGGAAGTAAGCGCACCGGCAGGGGATTTCGTCTTGAATCCAGAGACCACCCCTCTTGTGTTGATTAGCGGCGGAGTCGGGATCACTCCGATGATGAGCATGCTTGAAACAGCCTTCAGGACTCAGCCATCCCGACCGGTTTCTTTCATCCATGCATCACGGAATGAAGCGGTCCTTCCTTTTAAAGCAGAAGTGGAAAGTATGATCAGAGGTCACCACGACGCGAAGTGTTCCTTTGTATATGGGACCCTGACTCTATCGGAAGAGCACGTGGAGGAGGATGGGGCAGACTATTATGTCTGCGGTCCTGTACCATTCATGAAGGCTGTCATTGAGAGGTTGAAACATCTCGGAGTGCCTGTAGCAAAGATCCACTATGAATTCTTCGGTCCCGGTCTTGATCTCGCCGGTGTGGAAGAGGTCGAAAAAACGCATTCATAAGAGAAAAGGGTTCCGGATCCGGAACCCTTTCTTCATGATTAGAGACGATGTTCATCCTGATCTACCCTGTTCTTGAACGCTTCCTGCGTCACGATATATTCTTCATCGCCTGCCGGTTTTTCAGAATGGGGTTTTTCTTCCCCGCCATTCGGGAAGTTACCGGGATGGCCTTTTTTCTTTGATTCGAATGCTTTTCCGCGTGACATATTCTTCACTCCTTATGGATGGATGAGGATAGTTTTTACTTGGAGGGAAGTAAATATGTCAAGGAATCGTCGCATGGAGGATGAGTCTTCAGGGGGATTTGGACTATACTGGTAGTAAGGAGGGATGGGAATGGATTTTTCAACGTTGATGTCAGAGCAACGGATCAGGAAGGCTTATGAAGAAGGGGAGTTTAATGAGCTTCCGGGTTTCGGGAAACCGATGGATCTGAATGATGATGCCGGAATTCCCGAAGAGTTGAAGATGGCCCATCGGATGATGAAGAATGCCGGGTACTCAACGGAAGAGGCGGGACTGAAGCAGGAGATGATGAGGATCGAGGATCTGATCCGCACATGTGAGGACGATGTAGAAGCCAAGTCTCTCCATAGGGAACTGAATGAGAAAGTACTCAAGTACAATGCCATGCTGTCGAAAAAACGGGTGAAGACGAATTCATCTGTATTCAAGGACTACCAGCGCTCCATTGAAGATAAGCTGATGGGCTGAGAAAAAGCATGAAGGAAAGGGAACGGGACCCTTTCCTTCATGCTTTTTTGTTTATTTCCGCGGTTCGTCAGGACGGAACAGGAAAAGGGAGATGACGCCGGATAGCAGGGCGCCGCCAACGATGAGCAGGGCACGTTCCCTTCCTGCCAGTTCTGAGTATTGGGTAGTGACCATCCAGTTTGCCGCGATGGCGACAAGGATCATGATGGCCAGGATCGTAATGATTCGACGTTTCAAGGTGACACATCCTTTGTTGATTCATTGCTCTTAGTTTATCATAGAACGCTTCCGCTCAGCCAAGAAATGAATAGAAGTGGATTCCTACTCAAAAAAAGTAAAACGGGTCCGATATTAGGAGTAGACTATGTTGAATAAGGTGGAGCGATCAGATGGATAAAACGTCATTTATAGGTGTCATACTTGGATTGGTTGCAATCGGAGTCGGAATGGTCTTCAAAGGGGTAAGCCTCATGGCACTCATCAACCCTGCGGCCATCCTTATCATCCTGTTGGGGACCGTGGCTTCCGTGGTCATAGCCTTTCCCACGTATGAAATCAAGAAAGTACCAAAGCTGTTCGGGATCCTCTTTAAAGAACAGAACACCCAGGACCCGAAAGAAATCATCGCCTTTTTCTCCGAGATGGCGGACCTTGCCAGGAAGGAAGGCCTGCTTGCATTGGAAGCAAGGATCCAGGAACTCGATGACCGGTTCTTAAGAGACGGTCTTTCCCTTGCCATAGACGGTCAGACGGGGGATTACATAAGGGATGTCCTTCACGAAGAGATCGATGCCATGGAAGAGCGTCATAGCGCGGGTGCACAGATTTTCTCACAAGCAGGCACATATGCTCCTACCCTCGGGGTTCTAGGAGCGGTCATCGGCTTGATTGCCGCACTCAGTCATATGGACAATACGGAAGAATTGGGGCATGCAATCTCAGCCGCATTCGTGGCGACCCTCCTCGGGATCTTTACGGGTTACGTGCTTTGGCATCCGTTCGCCAATAAACTGAAGCGCAAATCGAAACGTGAATCCCAATTGAAAATGATGACAGTGGAAGGAATCCTTTCGATCATCGAAGGGGAGTCACCGCGGATCATCGAGCAGAAACTGGCTTCCTATCTCCCTGCAAAGGACCGGTATAACCTGATGAAGGAGGAAGAAGATGAGACGGCGTAAGAAGAAGCGGGAAGATGATCATATCGACGAATCCTGGCTGCTGCCTTACTCTGATCTTCTGACCCTGCTTGTGGCGCTTTTCATCGTTCTCTATGCCTCGAGTTCGGTGGATGCACAGAAATTCCAGGAATTATCCCAGGTGTTCAGTGAAATCTTCAAGGGCGGCACAGGGATGATGGATTACCCAAGTCCTGTCGCCCCTCAGGATTCAAGCGATCAGAAGGAAAAGCAGGGAGCTGCTGCTGACAAGAAGGAAGAAGAAAAGACAGTGGACAAAGAAGATATCAAGAAACAATCCTTTCTTCAAGATCAGGAAGAACTGCGTGAAGTACAGGAAAAGATCAACCAGTACATCAAGTCCAATAATCTGCAGCTCCAGTTTGTCACGAAACTGACGGATGAAGGCCTGCTACTGACGATCAGGGATAACGTCCTCTTTTCTTCAGGTTCTGCTGAAGTGGAGAGGAATGATCAAGATGTGGCAAAAGAGCTTTCCTCCTTGCTGGTCATGAATCCTCCCCGGAATATCATCATCAGTGGGCACACAGATAACGTACCGATCCGCACGGCCAACTATGATTCCAACTGGGAGTTAAGCGTCATGCGCGCCGTGAATTTCATGAAGATCCTTCTGGATAATCCGAATCTCGAACCAGAGTGGTTCAGCGCCAAAGGATTCGGGGAGTTCGAACCCATTGCCGATAACGCGACAGCAGAGGGTCGCGGGAAAAATCGTCGTGTGGAAGTACTGGTGTTGCCGAGAGTGACGCAGGAATAATAAGAATGTAGACCGCAAGCCCGGTGCTTGCGGTTTTTATGTTTGCTGTTTGAAATACAAAAAAAGGAAAAAGTAACCAAGTAATCTTTAGCCTATGATAAACTCATTTTAAGAATATCTTCCATTTTTATATGGTTGAACATAGGCATCTAAAACAGAAAAGGCGGGAGTTACATGTTCAAAAGATGGATCGGCTTCATCCTTGTATTGATCGGGGCAATTGGGTTGGTGATCAATGTGTCATTCTTCAAAGGCAGTGAGTATTACGATGTCATTCGCGTCATTTCGGTCATTCTCTTCTTGGGAGGCGGCCTATTTATTCCGGAGTATTTGCGAACGGATAAAAAGTAAGAAGACCAGATTGACTGCATATCATGTTTACCTTGTTCAATTCAGGGAAAAGTTCCATCACTAGGAAGCCGCGCTATACATAACAGTCATACCACTTTTTTTGCGGCTGACGTTAAAGGAGAGATAAGAATGGAAGGTTTTCTGGATTGGGTAGGTAAGATATCGGAGTGGCTATGGGGGCCGCCCCTCATAGCCATATTGGGACTAACAGGGTTGTATTTGACGTTCCTTTTAGGCTTCATCCAGTTCCGGTACCCGCTCTACATATTCAAGCAAACGATCGGTAGTGTATTTAAAAAACCAAAAGGCGAAGGGACGGTCACGCCCCTTCAGGCCCTGACATCGGCCCTGTCCTCTACCATTGGTGCAGCCAATATCGTCGGTGTCCCGGCGGCAATCATGTTTGGAGGCCCCGGTGCGGTCTTCTGGATGTGGGTTATTGCCATGATCGGAATGGCACTGAAGTTTTCGGAAAGTGTCCTCGCTGTAAGGTATAGAGAAAAGAATGAACAAGGTGAGTTCGTTGGAGGCCCCATGTATTATATGACAAAGGGACTCAACATGAAGTGGCTGGGAATCTGGTTTGCCTTTGCCCTGATGATTGAACTGATTCCGAGCGTCATGGTCCAGGGAAATGCCGTGTCTTCAACCGTTCAGGAAACATTTAACGTAGACGGATGGATCACGGGTGTCATCGTTGCAGCAATCGTCCTTCTCATCGTATTTGGAGGAATCAAGCGGATCGGGAAGGTAACGGAAATCTTCGTACCATTCATGGCTCTTTTCTACGTCGGTGGGGCCATTGTGATTTTATTCATGAACCTCGGTGCCGTACCTGAATTCTTTCAACTAATTTTCTCCAATGCATTCCAGCCTATGTCAGCAATGGGCGGATTCGCTGGAGCAGCGATTGCAGAAACGATCCGTTGGGGATTTGCACGTGGACTTTATTCCAATGAAGCAGGACTCGGAACAGCTCCGATTGCCCATGCTGCTGCTCAGACGGATCATCCGGTCCGACAAGGATTATGGTCGATTGTCGGAATTGTCATCGATACAATGATCGTCTGTACGGCCACGGCTTTTGTTGTCATTTCTTCGGGTGTATGGACGGGTGAGAATGCCATGGATGATCCATCCGCTTTGACGACTCAGGCATTTACACAGTACTTTGGCGATTTTGGAGGGATCCTGGTGACGATTTCCTTGATTTTCTTCGTCCTTTCCACGATTATCGTCATCGTCTTTTATGGGGCGAAGCAGGCGGAATTCCTGTTCGGTCATAAATTCGGACAGGCGTTCAAGGTCGTGTATGTGGCTGGGATCATTCTCGGTTCAGTCGGTGCGGCCCAGACGATATGGCAGTTCCTTGACCTTGCGCTTGCCGCAGTACTGTTGCCGAATATCATTGCTGTGCTTCTGCTAAGTAAAGAGGTTAGAAGGCTCACGACAGAGTTCTTTACGTCGGATCAGTATTATTTGAAGGATGTTGGGAAAACGAAAGGGAAGAAAGCTTCTTGATGAAAAGACCCCGTTTTGATACGGGGTCTTTTTTTGTGCGTTCTGATTTTCTATGCCGGTTATCTGTTCCACTGCGGATGGGAGGAGTTTTTGAATAATGATCATATGCAACGTGGGTCGTTCCGTTCCGCTGCGGGAGCCCGCTTTCCACGGGGCTTGCGTTGAGCCTCCTCATTCTTGCGGGGTCTCACCCTGCGCGCTATTCCCGTAGGAGTCGGACTCCCTCCGCTACACTTCACTCTGTGATAGGGGAGGGGCTATGAGGTTCATGATTCAGTGGAGATGAATCCACCTACTTGTTTGTGTAGAGCCAATGACAAATGATCATATGCAACGTGGGTCGTTCCGTTCCGCTGCGGGAGTCCGCTTTCCACGGGGCTTACGTTGAGCCTCCTCATTCTTGTGGGGTCTCACCCTGCGCGCTATTCCCGTAGGAGTCGGACTCCCTCCGCTGCACTTCACTCTGTGGTAGGGGAGGGGGCTAAGGGGTTCATGATTTAGTGGAGATGGATCCACCTACTTGTTTGTGTAGAGCCAATGACAAAAGATGATATGTTGCAACGTGGGTCGTTTCGTTCCGCTGCGGGAGTCCGCTTTCCACGGGGCTTGCGTTGAGCCTCCTCATACTTGCGGGGTCTCAACCTGCGCGCTATTCCCGTTGGAGTCGGACTCCCTCCGCTGCACTTCACTCTGTGATAGGGGAGGGGGCTATGGGGTTCATGTTTCATGAGGAACGCAATCCCACTACATTCCTCATGAATTTATCAGTTAGTTAGAAGACGTTCCGCCACCATAAGTAAATGACTTTCACACTACTATATAGGACTACCCGCCATATAAGAATCGAAGAGTGTATTGAAGTGGAAGGCGCTTGACTCCAGCGGAAAAGGAGGAGTGGCGAGACCCCGCAGGCACGAGGAGGCTCGACGCCCTCCCCGCAGGAAAGCAAGCGCCTGCAACGAAAAGGAACGATTTCGGTCACATTCATCATTCCTCAAAAGCCAACCTTGACTCATGAATTTAGTTAGAAGACTATAAATAAACGACTTTCTCAAAAGGGTATAAGACTACCCGTCACATAAATACCGAAGAGTGTATTGAAGCGGAAGGCGCTTGACTGCAGCGGAAAAGGAGGAAGGGCGAGACCCCGCAGGAAAGCAAGCGCCTGTAGCGAAAAGGAACGATTCCGGTCACATTCATCACTCCTCAAAAGCCAATCTCCATTAAAAATGGCAATAAGAAAAAAGCCCTACTAATAATGATAATCATTTTCAATTAGTCGTTGACAGCTCATCATCCCCTCTTGTAATATGATTGTTATACAAATGATAATGATTTTCAATTGCAATTAAACAGGAAGGAAAGATTGAGGGTATGACATGATCGTGCTACTGAAAAAAAGATACTTATTGATTTTACTGATCCTCCTCTCAGCCCTTTCTTTATTTGTCGGGGTGAGCAGCATCTCGCCGGCGGATTTACTCAGTGGAAGGACGGATGAGGTGGAGGTGTTCCTGGTCAGCAGGCTACCGAGGCTTGTGGCGATCCTACTGGCAGGAGCGGGGATGAGCATTGCCGGCCTCATCATGCAGAGCCTGAGCCGGAATAAGTTTGTATCTCCGACCACGGCGGGGACGATGGATGCGACAAGGCTCGGGATCCTTGTATCGATGATCATTTTCGTCGAGGCATCCACGATGGAGAAGCTTCTTGTGGCGTTTGCTTTTGCCATGGCGGGTACATTCCTGTTCATGCAGATCCTCGACCGGATCAAGTTCAAAGATGCTGTCTTCATTCCCTTGGTGGGGCTGATGCTCGGGAATGTCCTGTCGTCTGTCACGACATTTTTTGCCTACAAGGCGAATCTCATCCAGAATATGTCTTCATGGCTGCAGGGGGATTTCTCCCTCATCATGAAGGGAAGATACGAGCTTTTATACATAAGTGTACCGGTCATCATACTTGCCTATCTCTTCGCCAATCGCTTTACGGTTGCGGGAATGGGAGAGGAGTTTTCGAAGAATCTGGGGATGTCCTACAGAAGTATCGTGAACATCGGGTTGATACTTACATCACTCGTGACGGTAACCGTGATTTTGACCGTGGGGATGATCCCCTTCCTCGGGCTCATCGTCCCGAATATCGTGTCCCTTTTCAAAGGGGATCACCTCCAGAGAACGCTGCCTCACACGGCCATCGTGGGAGCGATCTTTCTTCTAGTTTGCGATATCCTCGGGAGGATCATTATCTTCCCTTATGAAATCTCCATCAGCCTGATGGTCGGGGTCATCGGAAGTGCAATCTTCCTCTACATGCTTTTAAGGAGGAAGGGATATGAATAATCGGTCAAAACTGATGCTACTATCGGTCGCTGCCCTTGCGGCAATAGGGGCTTACCTATTTTACGGCCTGAATGGCAGCTATGAGTATGCCCTGCCGCGGAGAGGGATGAAGGCGCTGGCCATGCTTCTGACGGGTGTAGCCATTGCCTATTCCACCGTAGTGTTCCAGACAATCACCCATAACAAGATTCTGACCCCAAGCATCATGGGACTTGATTCCCTTTACATGCTGCTACAGACGGTCATTATTTTCTTCTTGGGGTCGAGTCACTATCTGATTGTGAATAAGAACGCGAATTTCTTTCTATCCATCGCAGCCATGGTCGTGTTTGCCTTGCTTCTCTATCAGCTCATGTTCAAAGGGAGCAAGCAACCGATCTACTTCCTGCTTCTCATCGGCATCATACTCGGGACGTTTTTCCAGAGTATATCCTCGTTCCTGCAGGTACTGATTGATCCGAATGAATTCCTGAGTGTGCAAGATAAGATGTTTGCAAGCTTCAACAATATCAGTTCCGACCTCGTTTGGGTGGCGGGGGGTGTCATCATCCTGGTCCTCATATATGGATGGAGGCAAATGGCTGAACTTGATGTGGTATCCCTGGGCAGGGAAACGGCGATCAATCTAGGTGTTCCGTACGATAAAGTGGTGAGGAGCATGCTTGTCCTGTCGTCGATCCTGATCGCTGTCTCAACGGCACTGGTGGGGCCCATCACCTTTTTCGGTCTCATCGTTGCCAATTTGAGCTACCAGCTGTTCAAGACGTACCGTCACGGTATCTTGATCGCAGGTGCCGGGATCATCAGCATCATTGCCCTGGTAGGCGGTCAATGGCTCGTGGAACGGATCTTTACGTTTTCAACGACCCTCAGTGTCATCGTGAACTTTATCGGAGGGCTTTACTTTATCTATCTACTATTGAAGGAGGCGAAGTCATCATGATCGAGATCAGGGGGTTATCGAAGAAGTATGGGAAGAAAAAAGTGGTGGCCGATGTGTCGGTCAAGATTCAAAAGGGGCAGATCACTTCGTTCATCGGTCCGAATGGTGCGGGAAAATCCACGTTACTTTCAATGGTGAGCAGACTCCTGGATTCCGACAGCGGGGAAGTCATCATCGATCAGCATGATAGTAAAAAGATCAAATCGAATGATATGGCCAAACGGATAGCTATCCTGAAGCAGTCCAATTTTTTGAATGTACGCTTAACGATCAAAGAACTCGTCTCATTTGGCCGCTTCCCCTATTCAAAAGGGAGGCTGACGGAAGAAGATGAAAAAATGGTTCAGCAATCCATTGAGTATATGAATCTGGACGAGCTTCAGGATCAGTATCTCGAGGAATTGTCGGGAGGTCAGAAACAGCGGGCGTTCATCGCCATGGTCATTGCCCAGGACACAGATTATATCCTGCTCGATGAACCACTGAATAACCTTGATATGAAGCATTCCGTGCAGATCATGAAGATCCTCAGGAAGCTGGTGGATGAGTTGGGGAAGACGGTTCTCATCGTCCTCCATGATATTAATTTCGCTTCGGTCTATTCCGACCGGATCGTGGCTATGAAGGACGGAGCAGTCGTCAAGGAGGGACCGACACAGTCGATCATCCAGACGCACTCCCTGAAGGAAATCTATGATATGGACATACCGGTTCAGCAGATGGACAACTGCAGGATCTGTGTGTACTTCAATTCATAAAAAACGTATAAAAGGAGAGAGATCAATCATGAAAAAATGGACATTCCTTGCTTTAACACTGGCAATCTTACTTTTACTGGGGGCATGCGGAAAGAAAGAAGAATCCTCCTCTTCGGCTACATCGGATGACAAGACAATCACCATCAAACACGAACTGGGAGAAGCGAAAGTAAAAGAAAATCCTGATAAAGTCGTCGTGTTCGACTTTGGTGTACTCGATACGCTTGATGAACTTGGTGTTAAGGTGGATGGTGTCCCGCAAGCGGCTGTCCCTCCGTACCTCGAGGACTATAAAAACTCCGATTACACCAATGTCGGCAGTCTGAAAGAACCCGATTTCGAAGCCATTCATTCCTTGAAGCCCGATGTGATTTTCATCTCTGCACGTCAGGCGGACCTTTATGATGAATTCGCCGATATCGCCCCGACGGTATATATCCCTGTGGACAGCACGGATTATGTGAATTCATTTAAAAGCAATATGAATACCATTGCGAAGATCTTCAACAAAGAGGATGAAATGAAGAAGGAGCTTGCAGAGGTCGATAAAGAAGTGAAAAGCATCCAGGAAGAAACAGTGTCCCTCGATTCCAACGCCCTTGTGATCATGGGAAGTTCAGAGGACATCAGCGCATTCGGACCGGAGTCCCGCTTCGGGATCATCCATGACGTCTTCGGCTTCAAACCGGCTGACGATGGAATCGAGAAATCTACACACGGTCAGAAGGTAACCTATGAATATGTGAAGGAGCAGAACCCTGGTATTCTGTTCGTCATCGACCGGGACGCAGCATTCGATCCGAAAGCAAGCATCAAGGAATCGTTCGAAAATGATCTTGTCAAAAAGACACAGGCCTTTAAAGACGACCGGATCATTTACTTGAATGGAGCTGAATGGTATCTATCAGGTGGTGGTCTTCAATCCATGAAACATATGATTGAGGATGCAAAGAAAGCATTTTAATCGAGAACCGTAACCCATTTTCAAAAAGGTTGGGACATGAGTGTTTTAGTCATAGTAAAACCCGAATTCATTTGCCAAGATCAGGCATGTGAATTCGGGTTTTTTGTGTATTTCATTGTATCTAGCGGTTGATTGGAGTGCAAGAATCCTGGGGGAGGTGTTGCTGATACGAGAAGGCTCAGAGGCTACCCACGAGAATCATGAACGGTTTAATGAACATGGAATAGTAACTTTGGTTTTGCCCAATCTCTTTTTTTGTGAAAACAAACGCGTGAATCGCGCTTTTATTCCACTAATTCTATATTTTAAAAAATATTTCTAAATTCAGACTTGTTTATTTATGGACAAAAGTTTAAAATATTAACAAATGTTACATTTTTTATAGGGGTGGAGTGAGTGAACGAAAAAGAGAAGCTGTTGCTTACCTACATAGAAGAGAATCCTTTCATGACCCAGCAGGAAATATCCGAGCGGAGCAATATGTCCAGATCGGCTGTGGCAGGTCATATATCGAATCTCATGAAGCAAGGGAAGATCCTTGGACGCGCCTATGTCCTTCCAAGGAGAAAAGGCATCACCTGTATCGGCGGAGCCAATGTAGACCGGAAGTTTCAGTTCATCGACCGGATGATTCCGGAAACGTCCAACCCGGCAACGACAGAACAAACGACAGGCGGCGTGGCCAGGAATATCGCTGAGAATCTGGGGAGGCTTGGGAGTGAAGTCAATCTAGTGACAGTGGTTGGGGAGGATACGGAAGGAAGCTGGATCCTTGACCAAACGAAGACGCATGTCGATATATCTGCTTCCCAGAGGTTGAGTGAAGCGACGGGTACCTATTCGGCCATCCTGGATGTGGACGGGGAGATGATGTTCGCCCTCGCAGATATGAATATCTACGAAAAGATCGATATCCCGTTCATTGAAAAACGGTGGGCCATCATCGGGTCATCGGAGATGGTGATGCTGGATACGAACTTCCCGCCTGATGTAATCGAATACATCATCAGACGATGCGCATCGGAAGGGGTACCGTTGACGATCATCCCGGTATCAGCTCCCAAAGTGAAGCATCTTCCCGACTCATTGGAAGGAGTCACCTGGTTCATCTGCAATAAAGGGGAAGCAGAGATGTACCTCGACATGGAGATTGAAACGGAAGGCGACTTCTTTAAAGCGGCGAAAGCCATTACACAGCGTGGTGCTGAACGGGTGGTCATCACAAGAGGTGAGATGGGTCTGATCTACTACACAGCCTATCAGGAAGCCAGTGCGATCCTGCCACCTAAGGTGGATGTGGCTGATGTGACGGGGGCAGGGGACGCTCTTGTTGCAGGCATCATTTATGGCTATTTGAGAGGATCGGATACCGACGGTTCCTGTCGGATCGGCGTTTCCTGCTCCACCATTACGATCCGTTCTCATTTTACTGTATCCCCGACTTTGAATCAGGGGAATCTGCAAGAAGAATTCAGCAGTTATTTTAACTAAATTGGAGGAATGAAAATCATGGATTTGACATCATATTTGGAGTTTTCTAGAGAAGTAGAAGAGGCGCGCCAATCAGGACAAGCCATCGTGGCGCTTGAGTCAACGATCATTTCCCACGGGATGCCATATCCCCAAAACGTGCAGATGGCAAGGGAAGTGGAAGACATCATCCGCGCAAAGGGTGCTGTACCAGCCACCATTGCCATTTTGAACGGTAAAATCAAGATTGGTCTCTCAGATGAAGAATTGGAGTATCTGGGTCAGGCAAAGGATGTCATCAAAGCGAGCCGAAGGGATCTTCCTTACATCCTTGCTTCGAAAAAAGACGGAGCAACGACGGTTGCAGCGACCATGATCTGTGCAGAACTTGCCGGAATCGCCGTCTTCGTAACAGGTGGAATCGGTGGTGTCCACCGTGGTGCCGAAACGACGATGGATATTTCTGCAGACCTTGAAGAGCTGTCCATGACGAATGTGGCAGTCGTATGTGCCGGTGCCAAATCGATCCTGGATATCGGATTGACGATGGAATATCTGGAAACAAAGGGTGTACCGGTACTAGGGTTCGGCACAGCTAAACTTCCAGCATTCTATACTCGATCCAGTGAATTCGATGTGAATTACAGGGTCGATACCCCGGAAGAAACGGCGGGCGTATTGAAGGCCAAGTGGGATATCGGCTTGAACGGAGGGGTGGTCATTGCCAATCCGATTCCGGAAGAGCATGCAATGGATGAAGCTGAAATCACGGCAATGATCGAAAATGCGCTGAAAGAAGCGGAAGAACAGCACATCAAGGGAAAAGATAGCACGCCGTTCCTTCTTGGGAAGGTAAAAGAGCTGACAGAAGGTAAGAGCCTGACAGCCAATATCGCCCTTGTAAAACATAATGCCGAAGTGGGCGCGGAGATCGCCGTTCACTATGCGGCCCAAACCCAGCAGCAAACCGTTTGATCCAGCAGCCTGAGCCACAGCAGCTCAGGCTTTTCTGTGTGAAGGCCCAATGGTATTTCATTTAGATGGAAAAATCAGTCGAATGCTCCTTAACTCCTGTTGCAAGGTGGAGTAGAATAGGGGTATAAACTGATGATTAAAGGAAGGTAATATGGCTGATATGCAACGGAAACACTTATTTTCTGCAGATGCCATCCCGGCTCCTGCAGCCCTTGTCGATCCCCTCACGCAATCCATCCTTTCGTTGAATGAAGAAATGGAAGAATGGTTGAAGGGGAACGGCCTGTCTCCCGAAACATTATTGAAACCCGAACCGATCGCAGGATACGACTGCCTATTGAGGCGCAAACAATTGGAGGATGGGACCGAATGCCTTCTCTTGATTAATCATGGGTTGGACCCGTCACCATGCAAGGAGTCAAAATCTGCCATCTACCAGTCTCTCATTCAGAATACACCTACGAGTGTTCTGATCCTGAATGTGAATGGCCTGGTACTGGAAATGAATGCATCCTTTCAGAGCCTATTCGGGCTAACCGACGGGATTATTCACCAGTCTTTCTATGATCTTGTGGAGCTTCATGAACCCTCCTTCATCCATTTGGTCAAAGAAGGGCTTAAGGGACATGATGCCACTGGGGAAGAAGTGAGGTTTCATGCAGGCGGCAGGGAGCTGACCTGCACCATCACCGTTTCACCCATCGATTACAAGTGTGGTGGGTGCATCGATAGTGTCGGGATCATCTTCCACGATATCACCGAGAAAAAAAACGCCCAGGCAGAGCTTGTCCTCCTACAGACGGAAATGGAGAATATCCTCCGTCTTCAAAAAGCGATCACCTACAAAGTGGTAAGATACGGTCATGACTTTGTGATTGAACTCGCCTCCGGCAAAATGCTATCGAGACTGGATCTCACACCTCAAAGGATGAACGGCAAGAGGATCGAGGATGTATTCGACAAGGTCCATCTGAAAAAGATCCGTCCAAAACTAGAAGCGGTCTGGGCAAAAGGAGAAGAATACACGTACGAAGATGCCTACAAAGGACTTGAATATCTCGCCTCCATCGTCCCGGTCAAAAAAGATGGCCAGGTGGTCGAAGCGATATGCTCCATCTCGGATATTTCCCTGATGAAGGATATCCAAAGACAGCTCGCAGAAAGCGAGGAAAAATACAAATCCATAGTGAAATACAGCCCGGACCATATTCTGATGGTGGATACATACGGATTTATCCAGTCCGTCAATCCGGCTGTTTATGAACACTGGGGATATGGGTTTTCAGATCTTGTCAATCGGCATTACACGTCTCTATTCGCTGAGGAATCCCAAGAAGACGCAGTGGAGAATTTCCAGATTGCCTTGAACGGAACATCATCCCGTTACCTGGCCATCGTGAGAGACGGTAAAGGAAAAGAGAGGCGGGTCACCATAACCAACATCCCGATCCGGGTGAGAGGTCAAGTGATCGGCATCTATGGGTTTGGTCAGGATGTGACGGAAAAATTAAATATGGAAGATGAACTAATGGAAGCAAAGGAACTACTCGAAGCATACTTCGAACATTCCGGGGATGGGATTGTCCTCCTCGACCCGACCGGAAGGGTCTTGAAGGTGAATCAACGATTCGAAGATATGTTTGGGTGGACGAATGAAGAGATCGTTGGAGATGTGGTCACCTTCCTGCACCGATCCGACCAGTACCATCAGTTCCAGAAAAACCTGGAAGTCGTGAAAGCGGGGAAACGCATCAAGGACCAGGAAGCTCTCCGGTACCGGAAGGACCAGACATCAATCGAGATCTCCTTCAATATGAATCCGATATTGAATAATGAAGGGTCACTGATCGGGATTTCTGCCATCATCCGTGATCTTTCCGAGAAGAAGCATCACGAAAACCTATTGAAGAAATCTGAACAGCTTGCCATGATTGGTCAGCTCGCAGCAGGTGTTGCCCATGAAATAAGGAATCCATTAACCACCCTTAAAGGATTTCTTCAACTCATGGATGAAAGAAAGGAAGACGACTTTTATCTCACTGTCATCAAGGGAGAACTCGACAGGATCGAGATCATCACGAATGAATTCCTTGCTCTCGCACGCCCGAGGGCGGTACAGTTTTCACTCACATCATTGACGAGACTCCTGACAAGTTCCGTTGATTTCATCAAGATGGAGTGTCTCAAACAGGGAGTCGATGTCCGCTTCGCCGTGGAAGAAGCTCAAGTGTATTGCGATTCCAATCAGATGAAGCAGGTCATCCTCAACGTGATGAAGAATGCACTGGAGGCGATGCAGGACGGTGGGCTCTTGAACGTCCAGCTGGAGAATGACGGCCACCACGCCAAGATTTCGATTCAGGATAATGGAAGCGGCATCCCTCCTGAGAGAATGAAGCATCTCGGCGAACCCTTCTACAGCACGAAGGAAAAAGGGACGGGCCTCGGCCTGATGATCTGTCAGAAAATCATCAAGGAACATAATGGCTCGCTCTCCATTCAGAGTAATCTTGAAGAGGGAACATCGGTTGATATCCTTCTTCCCCTTGCCTCACTCACTCATCAATAATAGAAGAAACTCGCCATACGGCGGGTTTTTTTGTTGATTCGACAGCAACTTGGTCATGAAGAAGACAGGAAATGATATTTTCCGGGAAATAAACAACACATTACGACGTTTCATGGAATTGGAAAGAGGTTACTTAATAGGAAAGAGGTGAAAAGGAATGAAGACGGATGTTCTGATTAGCGGCGGTGGAATCGGCGGACTGACCCTGGCACTTAAGTTGGCAAGATGCGGTATCGATGTAACGGTCATTGAAAGGCTGCCCGGACCTAGCCCTGTCTATAAGGGGGAGCTTCTTCAACCAAAAAGCCTGGATATTTTTGATTCATTAGGTGTGATCGAACCGGTGCTTTCCCATGGCCACCGCATAGCGGATCTGGAGCTGGTGGAACTGAAGGGGAAGCGGGCGGAGCATTCTTCCATGAGCTATTCGATCCTTCCAGGGAAATATCCTTACTCCCTTATGATCCATCATGAAAAGTTAAAAGACATCCTACGGGCCAAAGGGGAGGAATACTCCAGCTTTCACTATATGGGGAACACAGCATGTAAAAAGATCTCCGGCAAGACGGTTACAGTGGAAGACAGGAGTGAAAAAGAACCCTTTGATATTGAATGCGAATTCATCATAGGGGCAGAAGGCAGAAGTTCCGTTACCCGTGATTACATGGGGATTGAAGTGAGCGAGAAGAAGTACAATCATCACTTTCTGACGGTCACCTTCCCTAGACCCCTCGATATGACAAAAGGACGGATCGTGTCGACGTACCAATCCTTTCTCGGTCTTTTCCCCCTTCCAAATGAGGAAGTACGCTCTGTGTATCTCATCCCTGCAGGGGAATACAAGTCATTGCGTAAGAAGCCGATCTCGGAATTTCATAAGCTTTACATAGAGCTCTGTCCCGATCTTGAAGGATACGTGGATCAGATTACCGAGTGGAAGCAGATCCAGCTTATGGTCCCGATGAAATATCATGCTGATACCTATGTGAAAGATCATCTCGCATTGATCGGTGATGCGGCCCATACGGTTCACCCTATGGCAGGGGAAGGAATGAATATGGCGATCCAGGACGGAAGCGTACTCGGGGAACTGCTATGTGATATGTATGCATCTGGCAGACTGGATCCTGCCAATCTCGAGTGGTATCCGAAGGTGCGGAAGCGGAGGGTCTCCCATCAGCTCCATCTCAGTCATCTTTCAGCACTTGCCTACTCTTACCCCTACAGACCGGTGGGGTGGCTTCGGAATAAAAGCCTGCAGCGCATGGAGAAGGATCGAGTCTCCCAGTTCAAACAGATGCTGAATATCTCAGGTCTCGGTATGTGGAGGGAAACCCTGTATGACCGGATGGTCCAAGGGGGGCTTTTTCCCCTCCGTACATCATTTTTATCAAAGGAAGAGAAACTCGGTGCATCATTCACGGAAGAGCAAGACTATCCTTGGAAGGAAAAGGAGGAACTGATATGATCGGTGAAATCATGAAGGTGTGGAGGGCACGGTCATGGATGAAGAAGAATGTTCCGTTTCTATATAGTTGGCACGCCTATGTCGGGTATGAGCTCGATCTGTTCGACAGCTTCTCCCGACCCGCCACCATACAGGAAATCGCCATCCAGAAAAATCTTGAAATGGACCTGTTGGAGCAGTGGGTGGAGGTAGGCATCTCCCTGAAGCATTTAAGAAGGAAGGACGATTCAAAAGTGTCGACCAGGGGGAAGTGGAAGCTTCCTTCTTCAAAGAACGATCCCCATTCATCGGGTATCCTCCTCAAGGAAATGATGGAGCTTCATATCCCAGCCCTGCTTTCCTACCCGGAACTGCTCAGAAATCAGCGAAAGCAGCACTTCAACTCTGACCTCCACGGTTCGACCGTGGCCAAGACATCGATTCTCCTGGAGCGATTCGCTTTTCCGAAGGTTCAGAAAGCAATCAAGAAGCACCATGTCTCGACTATTCTCGATCTCGGATGCGGGGAGGGAGGCTACATACGCCGGATCGGGGAGCGCCATCCTGATAAAAAGATGGTCGGCATTGAGATTCATGAAGGCGTTGCCAAAACCGCTGCCGAAGCGCTTGAATCCTATCCGAATATAGAGGTCGTGTGTGCGGATCTTCACTCATATGAACCTGAAAACGGCTTCGACATGATCATGGCCAATAACCTATTCCACTATATTGATCCCTCCGAACGTAAAGACTTCTTCCATAAGGCATCGGAGTGGCTGGAAGAAGGCGGGGTCTTCTTCGTTCTTAGCCCCATGCAAAAGTCGAAGCACGGCCAGCAGTTCTCCAGTGCCTTCAACAGTTTCTTCATGAGCTTTCAGAATCTATATCCCATCCCTTCCCATGGAGAAATGGAAACCCTTGCTGAGAAAACGGGCTTTACATGCGAGGCAGTGGAGCCGATTGTGAAAGAAGGCGGATGGTACGCCATGACGTTCAAAAAGAACTGATCCCATGGATCGGTTTTTTTGGTGATTTATCAAAAATAGGGTAGCGCCGTCATGATTATGGGTAAAAATAAGGGAAAAGAGAAGAAGGAGGAATAGCTTGTGGTAAAACAACGATTGGATTGTGTCGGAATCGGCATCGGTCCCTATAATCTCGGGTTGGCTGCTTTGATGGAAGAAGGGACAGACCTTGAGGTGAAGTTCTTCGATCAAACACCGGAATTCATGTGGCATCCCGGTATGCTCATCGATCTGACGGATCTCCAGGTACCGTTCATGGCGGATCTGGTGACCTTCGCCAATCCTCAAAGTAAGTTCAGCTATCTAAATTATTTACATACTCATAACCGTTTGTACAAATTCTTCTTCTTCCAGACATTCGAGATGCCGAGGCAGGAATACAACGATTACGCCCGCTGGGTGGCAGGGCAGCTGCCGACCTGCCAATTCAACAGCGAAGTGACGGATGTTGTAGAAATAGAGGACGGCTATCGCGTGAACGTGAGAAACAGGACCACAGGAGAGATGGAAATGTATGAAGCCGATCACGTGGTCCTCGGAACGGGAAGCAAGCCCCTTATTCTTAAAGGGATGGAAGGTTTGCCTGAGGAAGATGTCCATCATACGAGCAAGTACCTATTCCATAAAGAATCGACGATGAAGGGGAAATCGATCACCGTGATCGGATCGGGGCAAAGCGCAGCGGAAGTATTCTATGACCTTCTGAAAGAAAAGCGGCATCACGAATACGAGCTCAATTGGTTCACTCGATCCGAAGGAATCCTCCAACTTGAAGCGTCAAAGCTCGGGCAGGAGCTCCTGGCACCGGACTATGTTGATTACTTCCATGCCTTATCGTTTGAAGAACGTGAGAAGGCCCTGGAGACCCTTGACCGACTGAGGCACGGTATTGATCAGGAAACCCTGGACGCGATCTACAAGGTCCTTTACCATCATTCATCGAGCGGTGATCCGTTGAATATTACGATCCAGCCCCTTACTGAGGTAAAGGAAATCCGTGAACTTGATGGGAGATATGAACTGAGCTGCGAGCAGTGGCAGGAAGGGGACTCTTTCACTCACGAATCGGACAAGGTGGTCCTCGCCACTGGATATAAACCAAATATTCCCGAATGGTTTTTTGAAGAATTCGAGGACAAGATCGTGTGGGAGGATGAGAAGAAATTCAAAGTCTCCCGTGATTATCAGCTTCAGTTCAAAGAGAAGCCTGAACGTGATCACTACTTCTTTACAGTGACGAATCTCGAGCATTCACATGGATCGAGTGCCACGAACCTTGGACTATCCGTCGAGAGGAATATGCGGATCATCAACGCAATCTGCAGGAAAGACGTGTATAAAGTTCAGAGCAATACAATCTTCTCCCAGTTCTCCCGAAAGTAAAAAGAACGTTTAAGGGAACTTGCACCGGGTAAACATATACCATAACCAACATTATTCTAAAATAGGAGTGTTTAATCGCATGGCTAAAATCGCAACATTAATCACCGATATGTTCGAAGATGTGGAATTTACAGATCCGGAAAAAGCATTCAAGGAAGCAGGTCATGAAGTCGTGACCATCGAATCTGAAAAAGGGAAGACCGTCAAAGGGAAGCAGGGAGACGCCAGCGTAACCATCGATCAAGGAATTGACGACGTCAATCCAGCCGATTTTGATGCGCTTCTTCTTCCTGGAGGATTCTCACCAGATCAGCTTCGTGCAGATGATCGTTTCGTGAAATTCACCAAACATTTCATGGATGAGAAGAAGCCTGTCTTTGCCATCTGCCATGGACCTCAACTATTGATCACGGCGAAGGCACTGGAAGGCCGAAAAGCTACTGGATTCACGTCCATCAAGGTGGATATGGAGTACGCAGGAGCTAATTTCGAGGACAAGGAAGTCGTCGTTTGCGGCAACCAACTTGTCACAAGCCGTACACCGGATGACATCCCTGCATTCAACCGTGAGGCACTTGCACTATTGAAATAATTCAAATGAAAAGGGGGCGTCCCCAGGGCTACTGCCCGGGGATGCCCCCTTTTTACATTATTTGCGCAAGCTTCTCAGTTCATCGATGATGGCATTCATTTCGCTCGGACTGAAGCGGTCTTTTTTAATGACCATCTCATATAGATCCTGAAGATCTTCATACATTTGTTCATTGAAGTCCTCAGACTTGATGGCACCTGCATTGACGACGTTCAGTTTCTCCTTGATGGCGGTCACCATATAATCGATGTTCTCAGCCGAATTCTGTGTCAGATCCATTTGATCAGCACCCTTTCTTCGTAAAATCACTAAGCTTATCTTTCCATGATTCGCGCCACCTGTCAACACACGGGGACAGAATCATATTCAGAGGATTTTTTCACGGGAATGTTTTACACTATTAAGGAATGGGAAAGTAAAGGATAAGTTCCTTGAACGTTCTCAATTAATTAGGAAAGAGGGTCATACATATGGGTAAAAGTAAATTCTTCCAAGGTGTACTCTTAGGTGCGGTGGCCGGGGGATTATTATCCCTATTGGACAAAACTACTCGCAGGGAAGTGGGGGCTTCACTCAAGAATGGAAGCAGCTACATCTCCACTTATGCAAAAGATCCGAAGCAATTGGTCGAAGCTTCCAAGGAAGTGTACGAAAAACTGTCCGTCACTGCAGATCAGGTTACCCGGGATTTCCGCTTCATCAGTGAAAAGGTGGATGAATTGAAGGGGATGACCCCGCAGGTGAAAGACCTGATTGAAGAAACAAAAGAAACGTTCGAAGACTCTTCTGAAGCCTATAAGGAAGCGTTCAAGGAAGCACCCAACGAACTGGAGGATGGGGATCAACCCATCGATTCTTCATTCAAAGGGTATTAATGAATGGAATGAGGTGAGCACATGGCTCGAAAGAAAGAGGTAAAGGAGTACTCCAAGGGCCTGTTTCAACAGATCAGCGCCAATGATGTGACAGGCTTGGCAGCTCAGATTGCCTATTACTTTCTCCTGTCGCTTTTCCCACTGCTTATATTTGTCGTAACGCTCCTGCCATATTTACCTGTACAGCAGGATGACCTGCTCGGGGTGGTAAGAGACTACGCGCCAGGGGAAACGCTTAAAATGATTGAAGGAACCCTCTCGGATGTCATGTCGAACCGTAATTCAGGATTGCTATCCATCAGTATCATCGCGACAATCTGGTCGGCATCCAACGGAATGAATGCCATTGTAAAAAGCTTGAATCGTGCGTATGACATCGAGGAAACAAGATCGTTCATCGTTCAGCGCCTGACATCCGTTGCCCTTACGCTCGGTATGATCCTGGTCTTTGTTGTCGCGCTGTTGCTCCCTGTATTCGGTAAGCAGATCGGCTTGTTCCTTTTCTCGCAATTCGGGTTTTCCGATCAGTTCCTTACCCTATGGAGCGGGATCCGTTGGGCCATCAGTCCCCTCATCCTCTTTGTCATTTTCATGGTCCTGTACTACTTTGCCCCAAACATGAAGATCAAGTGCCTTAGTGCCTTGCCAGGTGCCATCTTTGCAACAGTGGGGTGGGTGCTCGCCTCTCTTGCCTTCTCCTTTTACGTGGGAAACTTCGGAAACTATTCTGCCACGTATGGAAGCATCGGGGGAATCATCGTCCTGATGATCTGGTTCTATCTGACTGGGATCATCATCATGATCGGTGGAGAAATCAATGCCATGAGAACCAAGAAGGACAATGTTGCCTGCTGAACGTCAAGAAGCCCCTTCACCAAGAGGGGCTTTTTTCTATGTGTGAACTGGGTACTATGTCCTGAAAATAAAGAAGGAAGAGTTGGGAAAAGAAATCTCTGATAAAATGAAAACGTATTCATTTTAGCGGGGAGTTGAGCGGATGATCACATTCATTGTATCGATCATCATTTTGGTTATCGGTTATTTCACGTACGGAAAATTGATTGAAAAATTATTTGGTGTGAAGGAACAGCGCCCGACACCGGCCTATGCCAAAAAAGATGATGTCGATTACGTGCCGATGGGAACATGGAAGAACTCCATGATCCAGCTTCTGAATATCGCGGGAGTAGGACCAATTTTCGGTCCCATCATGGGGGCACTTTATGGCCCAGTCGCATTCCTGTGGATCGTACTCGGCTCAATCTTTGCCGGAGCCGCCCATGATTATCTCACAGGGATGATATCGATCCGAAACGGAGGGGCCCATCTGCCGCAGCTGGCAGGACGTTTTCTTGGGAAAACCATGAAGCATGTGGTGAACGCATTTTCCGTCCTGCTCTTATTGCTTGTTGGGACCGTGTTCGTGACGGCCCCGGCTGCGCTGATTGCAGATCTCACACCTGCATGGATTTCCCTTGGCGTGATCATCGCGGCGATCTTCGTGTATTACATCGCAGCGACCCTGTTGCCTGTTGATAAGATTATCGGCAAGGTGTACCCGTTATTTGGCGCACTGCTATTAATCAGTGCTGTCGGCATCGGAGGTAGTCTCATCGTGACAGGGGCCGATATCCCTGAAATCACGTTAGCCAATCTTCATCCCGACCAGATTCCGATCTTCCCGCTCCTGTTTCTGACCATCTCATGCGGAGCACTGTCTGGGTTCCACGCCACTCAGTCTCCCATCATTTCCAGGACGACAAAAAATGAAAAGAATGGTCGAAAAATCTTTTACGGAATGATGATCCTTGAAGCAATCATCGCCATGATCTGGGCCGCGGCTGCCATGAGCATCTTCCCGGCGGGTGAGTTAAACAGCATCCTGGCTGAATCAGGTCCAGCCGGAGTTGTCAGCGAGGTCTCCATGCTCATGCTCGGGTCCATTGGCGGAACCCTTGCCATTCTTGGCGTAATCGTACTGCCGATCACGTCTGGCGATACTTCTTTCAGAAGTGCCAGGATGATCATCGCAGACTATATCAACGTCAAACAGCTTAAGATCACGAACCGACTTTGGATTGCTCTGCCGTTATTCGTCGTTTCCATCGCCCTGACCCAGATTGATTTTAATATCTTATGGAGATATTTCTCTTGGGCCAACCAATCGACAGCCATGATTGCCCTTTGGGTCGGAGCCATGTACCTCGGTTTGCAGCGAAAGCCGCACTGGGTCGCGACGCTGCCTGCGATCTTCATGACCATGGTAACGTTCACATATATCCTGAATGCCCCGATCGGATTCGGTCTTTCCATGAACATTTCTTACATGGGAGCCGGGCTGGTCACGGCAGCAGCCATCGTCGCATTTGCTTATACATTAAGAAAGCGGCTGGCCGGCGGAACGGATATTGAAGTAGATGAAAAAGTTCCAGCTGCATCGTAATATCGCAAAAAAAATGAAGACACCCACTGAGGCGATGACTCAGCGGGTGCTTATTTTTTTGTCCGTTGCATAAAAAAGAGGTGTTTTGTTAAGAGACAAAAAGACATTTAAAGGATAAAAAAACTTTTCTTTCGCAAAACACTGCCGCTCTAAGGTTGGCGGAAAATAAAGAAAAATAGATTCATTTTTGAATGTTTATCTTTCCAAAATGATGGTAAATAAGCAAATGTAACCTACAGAGAAGGGAGGATATTCAAAATATGTAATTGTTTTTTTGGTGATCTTCACTAAAAGAAAGCAGTTAGTTCCTGTTCATCTTACGTACAGTCGGTAATTCATGAATGGATCAAGAATCGGGAAAAGTCGGCAAATCACATGACAAAGCATTTTATCTCACTGCGATATCAAGCGAATTGAAACCGAATACAAAACCTGATCAGTAAAATAAATGATACCTAAAAGGAGAGATTTTTCCATGGCAAACAATAATAATAACAGCAATAATAATAACAATAACAGTAATAACAACAACAGCAACAGCAATAGCAATAGCAACAACAGCAATAACAGTAATAGCAACAACAGCAACAATAACATTAATAATAGCAACAGCAACAGCAATAGTAATAGTAATAGTAACAATAACAGAAACAGTAACAACAGTAATAGCAACAACAGCAACAACAGCAATAACAGTAATAACAGTAATAACAGCAACAACAGTAACAATAGCAGCAACAACAGTAACAATAACAGCAATAACACTAATAACAGTAACAATAACAGCAATAATAGCAATAACAGTAACAGCAGCAACAACAACCAGAACGTAAGTAGCAGCAATCAAAACAACAATAATAAGATGAGCTACGAAGAAGCTGGACGAAAAGGTGGAGAAGCTACTTCTAATAATCACGGTAAAGAATTCTATCAGGAAATCGGAGAAAAAGGCGGACAAGCCACATCCGATAATCATGATAAAGAATTCTACCAAGAGATTGGTGCAAAGGGCGGTAATAGCTCTAACGGTTCAAATCAATCGAATAACTGATTATAAACCAAAGGGGGCCTCTTGAAAAAGAAGGTCCTTTTTGGTCCCGGAAAAATTACCAACTGTTGAATGGACAGAAAGGGAGATACTAAGCATGTTTCACCATTCTTGTCAGTAGGGAGTGAGGAACATGAGTAAGAAGTCCAAAAAAGACGGTGGCACCAAGCAGAATCAAAATCAAAAGCCAAAAAATAAAACATCCGGCTCAGCAAATGGTCAAAACGGATACCATTAGAGCGGGTTGCAAAAGGGGCCATTCACTGGCCCCTGGTATAACGAAAGACTCACTTCACGAATTAGCGGGTGCCATTTGTGGATGGCGTGTATTATAATGAAATCATCCCGAATCAAAAGGAGATTCCATTATGACAAATCAGGATTCGTCTAAAGAGCCGAAGAAGATCAGTCTTCAAGAGGCCATGAAGCAGCAGCTCGCCAAGAAGAAAGAAGCCCAATCAAGTGGCAAACAGGGTAAGAATGGTCTCGCTTCGAATCAGCGCATGCAGAGTCAGCAAACGAAAAAGCCAAGCAATACCCGCAGGAAAATGGGTAGCTAATAATGAAAACGGCAGTGTCCTTAGGACCTGTCTTTTTTATTGAGAAGGATTCAGTCGATAAAACTGTTTACTTCTTTTTCCACCCGTGCTATGATACTGGAAATTACATGCGATGATGAGAAGAGTAGCTTCCATGACCTTCAGACAGAGAGCCCCGGTAGCTGAAAAGGGGAGGGAGGAACGGGAGTGAACCAAGTCTTTGAGCAGTGCATCGGAACCAGCCGGGGATGGTGTAACAGGAGCTCCTGTTATAGAGCTAGGGTATAAACTTGTACCCGAAAAGGTCGATATGGCGACATATCGATGAACTGGGGTGGCACCGCGATGACAGACTCGCCCCCAAGACCAATCGTCTTGGGGGTGGGTTTTTTTCGTTTTTACTACGAATCGCGGGAGGAAGAATGATGAATAAGTGGAAATACCCAGCCATCCTGTTAACAGGGATCGGCATAGCGAATATCGGCGATTGGATTTACTTGATCGCCCTGAATCTGATCGTCCTCAATGAAACACAATCACCGATGGCCGTTGTGCTACTCTACCTATTGAAGCCGGCGGCCGGCATGGTGGTGAACGCGTGGTCGGGGAGTCTCATCGACCGGGTGAACAAGCGGAATCTCATGATCATCCTTGATCTTTCCAGGGCTGCTTCAATCATCGCGGTGGTACTCATGCCAGTGTCCATTGCCATGTATACCGTGGTGTTCTTTATCAATATGATGAGCGCTGTGTTCCATCCGGCAAGCAGGACGTATATGACCCAGCTGATTCCGAAGGACAGCCGTCAACGGTTCAATGCCCTGAAAGGACTCATCGGATCGGGTGCCTTCATCATGGGGCCTGCCATCGCAGGCTTGCTCTTTCAGCTCGGAACGCCTCACTTATCCCTGTTCGTCACGGCCTTCGCTCTGTGCGGATCGGGTCTCATCACCCTTCTACTGCCGAACCTTGAACGGGATGGTCTGGCCGACGCTGACATCGGCCGCTTTTCCTTATCCGCTGTCCGGGAAGATTGGAAGCTCGTGAGCACCTATACGAAACGGCATGCACCGATCATGCTCATTTACTTCCTGTTCAGTTGCCTTCTTGTCATGACCGCCGCCGTCGATTCCTTGGAAGCGGCTTTCTCGAAACAGGTGCTCCATCTGTCCGACAGCACGTATGGATATATGGTCAGCATCGCAGGAGCCGGGTTCATCCTCGGCTCCATCGTTAATACGGCATTTGCCCATCGCCTGCCCTATATGAAGCTCATGGGAGGTGGGGGAGTAGCCGTCGCTGCAGGGTATCTTCTATATGCGACTTCTGACACCATGATATGGGCGGCCACGGGTTTTGCCTTCTTATCCTTTGCCCTCGCATTTGCAAGCACCGGTTTTGAGACGTTCTTCCAAGAGAAGATTCCGGTGAAGATGATGGGGAGGATCGCGAGCATCTATGGACTGGCAGAGGGTGCCCTCGTACTGATGATGACCATTTCAATCGGAATTGGCGCAGAATTCGTGTCCATCCGGTGGGCCGTTTGCGCAGGTGCTGTCATCATGCTCATCACGTCGATCCTTCTCCTCCTATCCATCCGGCGGGAAAGTAGCCCCGCCACGTATGAAATCCACAGGACCGGGATAGAATGATAAACAATTCGTTGACACCCAAGAAGAATCTCTATATAATCATTTAAAATATCTAAATGTTGAAACATTGATGGGGATCAGTAGTGAACATCGTGTCCATTCAGAGAGGGAGCCGCGTGGTGAGAAGCTCCTATGGAAAACATTCGTGAACCTGCCCTTGAGTTCTGGTAACCCCAGCGGTCCAATACCGTTATCATGTATGATGAGAGTAAAGCCTTGCTTTGAATTAGGGTGGTCCCGCCAGGAATGGTCCCTAATGAGAAGTAGGGCTTTTTTTGTTTCACTGGAATTCATTTTCATAAGGATGGTGTCAATTATGGCAAAGCAATTCGTACAAAATGTCACTGGCATGGATGAGGATTTCGCCCAATGGTACACGGATGTCGTGACCAAGGCTGAACTCATCGACTATTCAAGCGTAAGGGGCTCCATGATCATCCGCCCCTATGGATATGCCATTTGGGAAAATATCAAGGATGCCCTCGATGGGAAGATCAAGGAGACGGGGCATGAGAATGTCTATATGCCGCTTTTCATTCCGGAAAGTCTACTCCAGAGGGAAAAGGATCATATCGAAGGCTTCGCTCCAGAAGTTGCGTGGGTGACCCACGGCGGAGAAGAAGAGCTTGCCGAAAGACTGTGCGTCAGACCAACATCGGAGGTGCTTTTCGGAGAGCACTACAAAAACATCATCCACTCGTATCGAGACCTTCCAAAGCTGTATAACCAGTGGGCGAATGTCGTGCGCTGGGAAAAGACGACGCGTCCGTTCTTGAGGACACTCGAATTCCTTTGGCAGGAAGGGCACACCTGTCATGAAACGGATGAAGATGCCCTGGAGGAAACGATCAAGATGCTCGACGTATATGCGGACATCTGCGAGAACATGCTGGCGATTCCGGTCATTAAAGGGCAGAAGACAGAAAAGGAGAAGTTCGCCGGTGCAAAATTCACCTATACGATCGAAAGCCTCATGCATGACGGGAAGGCCCTCCAGTCCGGTACCTCCCATCATCTCGGTGACGGATTTGCCAAAGCGTTCGGCATCCAGTTCACCGATCGGGACGGAAAGCTTCAGTACGTCCAGCAAACGTCATGGGGCTTCACGACAAGAATCATCGGCGCCATGATCATGGTGCACGGTGACGACAGGGGGCTTGTCCTGCCACCGAAGATCGCGCCGACTCAAGTGATGATCGTGCCGATTGCACAGCACAAAGAGGGAGTCCTCGATTTCGCCTATGATATGAAGAGGCGCCTGTCCTCCGTTGCGAGGGTGGGGATCGATGCGAGCGACAAGAAACCGGGTTGGAAGTTCAACGAGTATGAAATGAAAGGGATCCCGCTTCGCCTGGAAGCTGGACCTCGTGATATCGAAAACGGCCAGGTCATCCTTGTGCGCAGGGACACAGGGGAAAAGGTGACGGTGTCCATCGAGGGAATCGAAGAGACCATCACGGCCCTCCTCCACGACATCCAGGAGAACCTGCTCAAAAAAGCCACTGCGCATCGTGAAGAAAAAACGAGCACAGCCGTCACCTTCGACGAGTTCAAGTCTCAAATCGAGCAAGGTGGATTCATCAAAGCGATGTGGTGCGGAGAGGAAGCATGCGAGAACAAGATCAAGGAAGAAACCACCGCCACCAGCCGCTGCATCCCGTTCGAACAGGAGAAGGTAGCCGACACATGTGTGTGCTGCGGGAAGGAAGCGCGGGACATGGTGTACTGGGCAAAGGCGTACTAATTCCCCCGAACATTCGCCCTATTTTTCTTTTCTTATCCCATCATCGTCTTTTCTTACCATTCTCGACATAGAGTTTGGTAAAGGGGGGACAACTTATGGATATTGAAATCATGATGGTTGTGTTGCTCGCCGTTGCCGTCGTTACGCTGTTCCTTATCCTATTCAAAGTCAGCCGGATCCTTGAGCGGCTTGAGGAGAATGCGTTTCTTGGGGAGGAAGATCTTGAGGAGGAGCAGGAAGAGTGGCACGGTTGATAGAAGCACATGCTGACAACATAGCAGTCCCTCTCGAATGAGGGGGATTTTTTCTGTTACGGAAAAATGATATTTTTTTGCTGAAAGAAGATACCATTCCTTAATATGGATTGATATGATTATAGAAACAAAGGGGTAGGGGTGAAAAGGATGACAGGAACACAACTACTGATGGAAACAGAACGGCTCGTAATCCGACCCTTCACCCGGTGGGATTACGGGAACTGGCTGCAGTCACATCTCGACCGCCTGCCACCTCAGCATAAGTATGATGCCGGGTATCAGGATATGTCCGGGTGCACGGAGCAGTGGTTCGCGGAGATGATCGGCAAGCAGGATGAGATGATGGCGAAGGATGAGGTCTATATCTTCGGGATATTCCTGAAAGCGACGGGAGTGATGGTCGGCACCGTCGACGTCTCGACTCTCATGAGGTACAACTTCAATTGGGGAAGGATCGGCTATGTGCTCCATAATCAACATTGGCAGCAAGGATACGGGAAAGAATCCGTGGCTGCAACACTACGAATGGCTTATACCAAGATCGGGTATCACCGGATTGAAGCCCACATCGACCTCGACAATGTCCCGTCCATCTCCCTGGTGGAAAGCGTCGGCATGACCTACGAATGCACGCGGAAGGGGTTCATCTATGAGCGGGGGATGTGGCAGGATCAGCTCGTTTATTATCAGAATGCAGAATAAGAAAAGCCGATGGGGCACGCCCATCGGCTTTCATGTGTTTACAGTCCCTCAATCGTGAGGTCTTTCACCGGAAGGAATTCCTCCTCGGTATCGCTGTACGTAAACTTGACCGTATCGTTTTCCCTCAGATAGATGGCAAGAGGGCTGATTTCAGATGAAACGATATAGTTCTTGCCGTTCTCCAATAGGAAGGAAACGACCGTGTAATCTCCGGATTTTTCTTTGTACACCCGGACGACTTTGCCGGAATCCTGTTTCTCTTCAGCCTTGGAGTTGTTATTCAGGCTACCGGATCCTTTTTGAAGGGCGGTTTTGTACATTTTCAGCGCCTGGTTCGGCGTATCGGCGTAGACGGCGATTTCCGGGTTTGCTGCGGAGACGATGAAATAGTTCTGCAGGAATCCATTGGAATCGAGTACAGGTGTCAACCAGCTTGCTTCACCATAGAAGTTATAAAGAACCGGCATCTTGCCGTCCCATTTCTTCTCGATGAATCGCTTCTGGATGATCTGCAGGGCGCCTTGTGAATCCATATACGATTCTTCCAGGTTCCCCGTATAATAAGTAGCTTCTCCCGTACGGGCATTGGTCATGGAATACCCAAGCATGGAGTCTACGCCTTCTTTAGGAGACGTGAAATCTGTGAAGTAGTACATATCACCGTCTTTGTTGAAGACCGGCGTGACATTCGCTTCCGTACCTTCATCGGATGGAAGCTTGACGTCGGATTTACCGAACTTGCTGTTCCAGAATCCTTTCACAAAATTCCCGAAGTAGCTATTTTGAAGGCTGACCGTTTCAGGTGAGATGGCCCCGTCGATGAATGCAGGGATATCCTTGATTGGATAAGCTTTCGTATCTCCAGTCAATGCATCCACAAGGACAACGCCTTCCGCATCAAAACCGTTACGGGCAGAGATGAAGGCTCCATAAGTCCGGATGTAGAAAGGTTTCCCTTCGTCGTTCACTTCAAGTTGCACATCTCCGTAGAAAATCTTCTTCGGATACTTCATGCGGATGTGGCGCTCGATGTTTTCATTCAGATAAGAAGATGGGGTATATTTCATTTCTTCTTTCATGAATTTAGGATTGGCGGTGGAGTCCGTTGCACTCAGCATGAAGTACCCCGGCGTTTTGTCACCTTTCACCCATTTCCAGAAGTCTGAGAATTCGACTGGGGCGATATAGACGTAGTCCCCGTTGACTTTTTGGATCTGCAGATTTCCGAGTTCATAGTAGCTTGTGTTCGGTACTTGACCGAACGCTTTTTTCATTTTGTTCCGGGCGAATTGAGGCGGCACGCTTGCAGGTGTCTCTGTCTCGTCAAATGCCTGGATTTCGGTTTTCGTTTTCATATCGGCGGATTCATATTTCTCATCCGCATTGAACAGGAAGGCGCTGAGGAAATAGACACCTACTACAAGACCAGCAAGGACAAGGACACCTTTAATCATGCGCTCTGTACCGTAGGAGAGTGATGCTCCGGCGATGGCGGCTATGATGAAGAGGATCCAGACGCTGGTGAAGTTCTGATCAAGACTGGTCAGGTAGTAGAACAGGAATGTCGCGACGAAGGCGATAATGAGGGTGGCGCCGAACACTTTGCCAAATGACGGGTAGCCCTCTTTCTTTTTCATTTTCATGGCACTCATCGGGACGATCAGGATGGTGGCGGCAAGGCCGATGATGAGTGAGAATAATAGGATATTGCCCATGTTGTTCCCCTTTCTAGGTTCTTTGGTTGAGTCTATTGTATATACGTGTGAGACTGGGTGGAAGTTTCATTGTGATCATTTTTGTTCCCTGTGGTTGCATTTTGAATGAAAAAGCAGGGGAAAGGAGATCGTTCCGTTTCGCTGCGGGTGGTCGCTTTCCGCGGGTCGGTCGATGAGCCTCCTCGTGCCTGCGGGGTCTCATCTTCCCGACTATCCGCAGGAGTCGACCACCCTCCGCTACACTGCACTGTTGGATGGTTGAAGGGGTAGGGCAAATCAGCAAAGTATGTCCTTCCCTTCATTTTTTGATGGATGTGTCGTGAGAAATGGATCGTTCCGTTTCTCTGGGGATGGTCGCTTTCCGCGGGTCGGTCGATGAGCCTCCTCGTGCCTGCGGGGTCTCATCTTCCCGACTATCCGCAGGAGTCGACCGCCCTTCGCTGCACTGCACTGTTGGATGTTTGAAGGGGATAGAGAAAAGCGAGTAACATATCCTCCCTTCATTTTTCGATGGATGTGTCGTGAAAAATGAATCGTTCCGTTCCGCTGCGGGTGGTCGCTTTCCGCGAGTCGGTCGATGAGCCTCCTCGTGCCTGCGGGGTTTCATCTTCCTGACTATCCGCAGGAGTCGACCCCCCTCCGCTGCACTGCACTGTTGGATGTTGATGGGGGGGAATTTGCAATTGTACCTCTGATTAAGCAGACAAAATAAGTAACTTCAATACCCTTCAATATATATGGTGATCGCCTTTGCTACACAGGATCTACTTGGACAGATTATGAGACCCCCCTCTCAGCCGTTCAATCTATTTAGGGATCAGATGAGGTTCTACATAACCCGGTATGATTCATTGAAAACCTATCAATCATCAAAGAGTGAAGTGCAACGGAGGCCGCCCGACTCCTATGGGAGTAGCGGGCAGGGTGAGACCCTGCAGGCTTGCCAAAGCGGCTCACCGCACGCCCCATGGAAAGCAGGCGGCCGCAGTGGAACGAAACGGACTGACCCCCTACCAATCTCCCAATTAGAATAAAAAAAGAGAATGCCCATCATCAGGACATTCTCTAGTATTCACCAATCCAGTTCCACTTCAACCCCGTAGTGGTCGGAAATAATGGGGCGGTTGGTTCCGTTGAAGATGACGGCGGAAGAGTGGACGTTGATCTTGCGGCTGGAGAGGATGAGGTCAATCCTCAATCCTTTGTCATTCCCATCCCATCCAGCAATATCGCCTTGGATGGTAGTGCCATTGTCGCGCTTTTGGGCAAGTTGGAAGGTGTCCCACAGCCCTTTGTTCATCAGATAGTCATAGCCTTCATCACGTGTGTTGGCATCATTGTTGAAATCGCCCATGAGGAAGAAGGGATCAGCTGCCTTTTCAAAGAGACGGTCAGCCTGGTTCATGAATGGTTCTTCTTCATCCTGCCACCATCCAAGATGGCAGGAGTAGAAGGTGACCTTTTCATCGCGAACGGGGATGGTGATCCCGATGACCTTACGGGTTTTCCAATTGGCTGGGTCTTTATCATTTGAAACATGGAATCGGTGCTCTTCCAATACAGGGTGCCGGGTCAAAAGCGCTGCGCCTTCTTCAAAGCGATCATACCCGACATGGGCGTAGTCCCATATGAATGAGTATCCTGTGACACAGCGTTTCTCCAGCTCCCGGAGGAGGAGGAGAGCAAAGTTGTCTTCTTTGACGAACGCTTCCTCTTCCGATATGAGCTGATTGACCTCCTGCAGGGCGATGACATCGTACTCTCTTTCCGCGATGGTATCGGCAAGGATCCCGAGTTTCTCCCACTGATTGTCTTCAAGCCAGGAGTGGCAGTTGAGGGTGAGGAGCTTCATCCTTACGCCCCCAGCATATCCTGGATATCGGATTTGATGACATCGGCTTTCGGGCCGTAGATGGCCTGGACGCCTTTGTCTTTTGTGATAAGGCCGAGGGCCCCGTTTGCTTTCCATTCCTGTTCTGAACCCACCAGGCTAGGATCTTTTACGGTGACACGAAGGCGCGTCATGCACGCATCCACGTCGACGATGTTGCTTTCGCCTCCGAGTAGTGCGACTACTTTCGGAGCGACGGAATCTTTTTTGACTGCACCTTGCGACTGGGTGACTTCGTCCTCGATGTAGTTACCGTTACGTCCCGGTGTCGGGAAGTTGAAGCGCTTGATCAGGAAGTTGGCCACTCCGAAGTTCAGTCCGAAGAACACGAGACAGGCGATAAAGAAATTCACAAGGTCGAGCCAGAGTCCGGCTTTCACGATCATCGGCGTCCTGGTGAGGAGCTCGATGAATCCGAAGGAGTGGACGCGGATGTGGATCAGATCCACGATGGCGAAGGCAAGTCCTGTCATGATGGCGTATACCACATAAAGAAGCGGGGCAGCGAACATGAACATGAATTCGATCGGCTCTGTGACACCTGTCAGGAATACAGCAAGGCCTGCAGATAGGAACATGGATTTGTACTTTTTCTTCTTGTCTTTATCCACATTGCGGTACATGGCATACGCGATACCGATAAGGGACGCAGTGGACAGGATCATTTGACCAACTTTGAAACGGGCCGGTGTTACGTCGCCAAGAAGCTGTTTGTAGCTTGCTGTGTCTCCGGCGGACAGGAAGTTGTTCAGGTCGGCGATCCAGGCTAGCCATAGCGGGTCTTGACCTGCGACCGTAGATCCTTGGCCTGAGCCTGTAAGGATGGTGTACGTCCCGCCAAGCTCTGTGTAGTTCATTGGCACGGTGAGCATATGGTGAAGGCCGAATGGAAGCAGCAGACGCTCGAGTGCTCCGAAGATGAATGGAGCGACGATCGGTGCCGTATCCCGTGATGTAGCGATCCATTGACCGAAGTCATTCAAGAGACCCTGGATGAACGGCCATACGATGGACATCACGATAGCGGTTACAATGGAACCCGCAATCACGACGAACGGAACGAAACGCTTCCCGTTAAAGAAGGAAAGGGCATCCGGAAGTTTGTCATAATTGTAGAATCGATTGAAGAGATTCGCTCCGAGGAAACCGGAGATGATCCCGACGAATACGCCCATATTGAGGGCCGGTGCCCCGAGGACGGAAGTGAAATAGTCGGAAACGACGAGCGTCTGACCGAACAGGGACGAAATCGTAGCTTCAGGATCCGCCAGCATATCGGCATTGACGCCGAAGATGGCACCGGTGATCCGGTTGATCAAGATGAAGGCTATGAGGGCAGCGAATGCACCACCGGCACGTTCCTTCGCCCATGATCCCCCTATGGCGACAGCGAAGAGGATATGCAGGTTGGTAATGATTCCCCATCCGATGTCTTCTAGTACTCTTGCAATCGTTTGCACTAAAACCAAGTCTCCGCCGGTCATGCCGATCAGCTTCCCGATGGAGATCATGATTCCGGCAGCCGGCATAACGGCCACAACGACGAGAAGGGCTTTCCCGAACTTCTGCCAGAAATCAAAAGACAATAAATTCTTCATGTGTACTTCCTCCCTATGTGTGCGTTTTCATTTTTAAACACGATCTTTCTATCTGTTAAGCATGGCTTTCGCTATAAAAAGATACAAAAGTGTAAACGGTTAATGCAACCGTTTGCATTAATATAGCATTATTGTAAGATATCTTTTTGAGGAAAGCAATAGAAAGTTTAGAAGACGTATATTATCATTAAAAATAAAGAGGTAGAAAAAAATGGGAGAGATGTTAATGAACCAGAAAGACATGAGCCAGATTAACGAGACAGGGTGGAATCGACATGCGTATGATGCGTGGGTAAACCGGCATGGCGTTCCGGCAGAATATGCTGAGAAGATTAAACATAACCCTCGGAAATCCGTTGAACACTACCTGAACTATATGAATGGAGTCAAAGGAAGAAAGATTGTGAATCTGCTAGGATCGAAAGGAAACAAGGCCGTTTCTTTTGCACTCCTTGGAGCGGGTGTGACAGTTGTCGATCTTTCAAAGGATAATGCGCGTTACGCTTCGGAGTTGGCAGAAGCTGCAGGGGTAAAAGTGACCTATATCGTTTCTGACGTCCTAGACATCCCGGAAACCCAAAAGATCTCGGATGCGGACTACATTGTATTGGAGTTGGGCGTGTTGCATTATTTCCTTGATCTCGACCCATTGTTCGCCCTGATACATGAGGGGTTGAAGAAGGGAGGACGATTCATCCTGCGTGATTATCACCCGATGGTGTCGAAAGTATTGAGGGCAAAGGATGGGATGATGACGGTTGAGGGGGATTACTTTGACCGTGATATGAAAGAAGTTGATGTGGCTTATGCAATCCACCTACCCGAAGAACAAAAAAAGTCCCTCCCAAAAAATACAATCAGAAGGTGGACACTGGGGGAAGTCATCACGTCATTGGTGAGGGCAGGTCTTACAATCCAGCACTTGGAAGAAGAAGCAGGAATCAGATGGGCCTTTCCGGAAGGAACCCCGGAAGGATTTGAGGAAAAGATGCCGGGATTATTCACATTGATTGCGGATAAAAAGTAAGGAAGGGGACTGATGCGTGAGCGAAAGAGACAGGACTCCATCCAGCACATGCCGAATCCCTGTGTACATAAACAAATGTCCATTACCTTGACGGATCAGGTAATGGACATTTGTGTTTAGATAACATAATCCTCCGGTGGAAACACCTTCAGATGTCTTGGCTTGATGTAAACCGATTCTCCGATTTCGAGGGCGAGATCGCGGAATCGCTCTTTGGTGATTTCAGCCTCCACATATTCGTCCGTATCGGCCCGGATCAGCTCGACTCGGACGACGGCTCCGACAATGTGGAGATGGTTGACGGTGGCCTGAACGGTTTCGTCACCCTGAATCTCTTTGCTGATGGTGAGGTCATGTGGGCGAACGTAAGCGGCCGCTTCACTCCCACCCGAATGAGTGAGGTTCGGGGTATTCAAGACGAGATCCCCGTGTACGAGGGTTCCTTCATGAAGGCGGCCCTTGAAGATATTGACACTTCCGAGGAAGTCGTAGACAAACGGCGTCTGGGGGTTCTCGTATACTTCGATGGGAGTGCCGATCTGTTCGATGCGTCCCTGATTCATGACGACGATTTTATCGGCTACATCCAGTGCCTCTTCCTGGTCGTGGGTGACGAAGATACTGGAGATCTGGAATTCATCGTGAAGACGGCGAAGCCATCTTCGCAGTTCTTTCCGCACTTTGGCATCGAGGGCTCCGAAAGGTTCATCCAACAAAAGGACCTTCGGTTCAACAGCAAGTGCCCTTGCGAGGGCGACGCGCTGTCTTTGACCGCCTGACAGCTGGGAAGGGTAGCGGTCTGCCAGGGCCCCCAGCTTCACAAGATCGAGGAGTTCTTGGACTTTTTCTTTGATGACCTTACGGGATGGACGCTCCTTCCTCGGTTTTACCTTCAGCCCATAGGCGACGTTTTCAAAGACGGTCATATGCCTGAAGAGGGCATAATGCTGGAAGACGAATCCGACTCCCCGTTCTTTGGCCGTGATGGAGGTGATGTCTTGATGATCGAAACGGATCGACCCATTGTCGGGGGCTTCGAGTCCGGCGATGATCCTGAGGAGGGATGTCTTCCCCGAGCCCGATGGACCAAGGAGGGCCACCAATTCTCCGGTTTGGATATCGAGGTTGATATCCGAAAGGGCCTGGAACGTTCCGAATGATTTTGACACGTGATCAATGACTATGCTCATAGTATTCCCTCTCTATCAGTGGACATGGACGTCCGTTTGTTTTTGTCCCTTCCATTCAAGGAAGCTTTTAATGACAAGTGTGATGATGGCCATGATGGACATCAGGGACGCGACGGCGAATGCGGCGGCAAATTGGTACTCTCCGTACAGAATTTCGATATGGAGGGGCATCGTATTCGTGAGTCCGCGTATATGGCCCGATACGACGGATACGGCACCGAATTCCCCTATGGCCTTGGCATTTGCGAGGATCATGCCGTAAAGAAGGGCCCATTTGATGTTCGGCAGGGTGACATGCAGGAAGGTTTTCCACCCTCCTGCACCGAGGGTGATGGACGCCTCCTCTTCGGATGTGCCCTGTGCCTGCATCAAGGGGATGAGCTCCCGGGCTACGAAGGGGACGGTGACAAACAATGTAGCAAGGATGATACCTGGGACGGCAAAGACGATCTTGATATCATGCTCGAACAGCCAGTCACCGAATACCCCCTGTGCTCCGAAAAGCAGGACGAAGATGAGTCCTGCGATGATCGGGGAGATGGCAAAAGGCAGATCGATGAGCGTAATGAGGATGTTCTTGCCCCTGAACTGGAACTTTGTGATCGCCCAGGCGGCTGCGATGCCGAACAGGCCATTCATAGGGACCGAGATGAGAGCTACGAGCAGGGTCAGCTTGATGGCTGAAAGGGCTTCGGGCTGTGTGATGGCTGCCATGTAGACGTCCAATCCTTTATCGAATGCCTGAAGGAAGACTGTAATGAGAGGCAGGATCAGAAACAGACCCAGGAACAAGAGGGCAATGGTGATAAGCAACCACTTCACCCATTGTGGATCAGTCGTCCCCCTTGCCTGTATAACCGGTGCGGTTGAGCGTTCGATTGGCGGATGACCCGACAAAGCATTTCCTCCTTCCTACCTGTGAATGAATTTGCGATTGGTCCACCATTGAATCAAGTTGATGACCAGTAGTAAAAGAAAAGACGTCACCAGCATCACCGTGGCGATGGCAGTGGCCCCGGAATAATCAAACTGTTCCAGCTTCGTCAGGATGATCAGGGGCGTGATCTCCGTCTTGAATGGCATATTGCCAGCGATGAATACGACGGAACCATATTCCCCAAGGGACCGGGCAAAGGCAAGGGTGAACCCTGCCAGGGCCGCAGGGAGAAGCTCAGGGAAGATGACCTTCCTGAACGTCTGGAGGCGGCTGGCCCCCAGGGAAGAGGAGGCCTCTTCCACTTCCTTTTCTAGATTTTGAAGGACGGGCTGAACCATCCTCACCACGAATGGAAGTCCGATGAAGATCAATGCGATGACGACACCGATTGGGGTAAAGGCGACTTTGAACCCGAGTAGGCTGCCGATCCAACCATTTGGAGCGTAGACCGTCGTCAGTGCGATTCCAGCTACGGCTGTAGGGAGTGCAAATGGCAAATCGACGAGTCCATCGATGATTTTCTTGCCGGGGAACCGGTAGCGGACAAGGACCCATGCAAGAAGGACGCCGAACGCCACATTGATGAGGGCGGCGGCCAAAGAGGCCCCAAAACTCAGCTTATAGGATGCGATCACCCTGGGATCCAACACGGTATCAATGAACTCGGTCCATCCCATCCTGGCGGTGTAGAAGAAGATCATGGAAAGGGGCAGGAGTACAAGGATGCTCAGGTAGAGCGTCGTGTACCCCATTGTCAAACCGAATCCAGGTAATACATTGTGGCGTTTCGTTGAGCGGATTTTTCCTCTGGTCATGTGATCACCTGTTACCTTTCGTGCTATTCAGCGTAGATTTCGTCGAATGTTCCCCCATCATTAAAGTGGGTTTCCTGTGCTTTTTGCCAGCCACCGAATGCATCATCCACGGTCACGAGCTCAATATCGGCAAATTTGTCGCCGTACTCCTTCAACACCTCAGGATCACGCGGTCTGTAGTAATTTTCAGCGGCAATTCTTTGTCCGGTCTCTGTATAGAGATACTCAAGATAGGCCTTGGCAACTTTGGTTGTGCCTTTCTTCTCGGCAATCTTATCCACGACGGCTACAGGTGGTTCGGCAAGGATGCTGAGTGTTGGATTCACGATTTCGAACTCATCTTTTCCAAGCTCGTTGATGGAGAGATACGCTTCATTCTCCCAGGCAATCAGCACGTCACCCAGTCCCCGTTGAACGAAGGAGTTTGTCGCGTCACGTGCGCCTGAATCCAGGACCTCAACGTTTTTAAACAGATCCCTCATATATCCTTTGATTTTCTTCTCATCACCGTTGTATGTCTTATCTGCATAGGACCAGGCTGCAAGGTAATTCCATCTCGCTCCGCCTGATGTCTTAGGATTCGGTGTAATGACGGATACGTCGTCACGGATCAGATCGTCCCAGTCCTGTATATTCTTCGGATTTCCTTTCCGTACCAGGAAGACGATGGTGGACGTATAAGGCGTGGAATTGTCTTCAAGTTTTGACTGCCAGTCTTCTGAAATGATTCCGCGTTTTGCCGCGATTTCATCAATATCATAGGCGAGGGCGAGGGTGACAACATCCGCTTCCAATCCATCAATGACAGATCGTGCCTGTTTTCCTGAACCTCCATGGGACTGCTGGATGGTGACCTTCTGTCCGGTCTCTCCTTCCCAGTGCTTGGCGAATTCTTTATTGAATTCCTGATAAAGTTCCCTTGTCGGATCATACGACACGTTCAATAATTCCACAGCTTCTTTTGAATCGCTTCCTTTTTTACCGGCGGTTTCGCCCTGACTGCAGCCTGAAGCATAAAAGACCAGAGCTACGATGATCCCAATCAATGCATTTTTAACCATGTGAGTTCCCCCTCGTTAATTGTTTATTTATCAAAAAAAGACCGCGCTATGTGTAATAAGCGGCGGCCTTCAGTTTGTCTGATCAGCACTGGGATATTCTAATTTAAACTAATCATATTCACTTAATCGGAATTAGTTCCATGATTTTTTCATTACAGCAGATGAAAAACAAGAAAGCCCCAGTCATGTGTTTCGACTAGGGCCTTTGGTTGTCCAATCGGCAGTATTCTGATTAGATATAAGATATCTTACTATTCCGATAAAGTCAATTGGTTTTTTGAGAGAAATATAGAGGATGAGAGATTTATTGAGTAATAAGATTTTGATGTTAATAAAGATAAGAAGAGGGGATATATGTAAAAAAAGGAGGCTTTTCAGGTGAATAAAATGGTGAGCATCGCAGGAGTGGTTTTCATGGCATTCCTTCTTGCAGGTTGTCAAAGCACTGAAAAGGATGCGGTGGACACAGATGTCAAGCATGTGGATGAGACAGCCAAGGAAGAAGTGGAAACAACTGAACAGATGGATACAGAGACCGATGAGGGAAAAACAAAAGACGAAGCTGCCTCTTATGAAACAGTCAATGTGACATCAGATTACTTCATTGAAACCGACACCTATGATACAGGGCGGGAATTTTTGACGATGTTCACAATCAAACGGGATGACGGGAAGGATCAGAATAGGGAAGAGCGCCTGGCGGCTTCTCTCATGGAGAATGATCCTTCGGAACAAAAGATCCTTGAATCTTACACCAAGCTGACAGTCGAGGGGCAGAATCTTAGGGTGGATTTCCAAGAGGATGGAAACCTTCTTTCCGCCACTTCTGCGCAGCATTCGATGTTTTATGATTCTCTGTTGGGGATCAGTCATCTTTATGGCATCGAGGAGATCACGTTTGTGAATCCGGAAGGCGAAGAGAACATCACGGTAGCCGAACGGAAGGTGGATGCCCCGATCGTGGTGGCTGACGAAAGGGGAAGGTCGAAGGGGTACTATACCCTCTATGATAAAGAAGGGAAGCAAACATGGTTCCTTCCAGCAGGTGAGTTGGATGAAGGGGCTGGTGGAGAGGATTTGTCTTTTCAAGAAACCATCGAGATGATGCAGACCGTTGATCAAGAGGACGCGTTTTACGCATCAGCCATAACAGAAGGGCTGGAAGTAAAGGAGGTTTCTCTTAAAGACGGTCTTGCGATTGTCCACTATACGATGGACGAAGAGGAAGTATCAACATCTGACCGCATCGTCTTTGAGAATGCCATGCAGCTTGTAGCCCTTGACTTCGATGCGACAGAACTTCAAATGGTGAACGAGACGAAGCGTCAGAACAAAACATTTCCATTCTAATAATCCTATTAACATAAAAGACCTCAGCCGGTGAGTGCATTCTCCGGCTGAGGTCTTTTGGGCGGGATCATGAACGAAGCAATCGCAACCCGTTCAGGATCACCAGGATGGTGCTACCTTCATGCCCGATGACTCCATATGGGAGATCGAGGACTTGAAGGAAATTGGACGCGATGAGGAGCATGATGACAGAAATCGAGAAGACGACGTTCTGCTGGACGATACGCTTCATGCGCTTTGACAGCTTGATGGCTTCTGCGATCCGGGTCAGATCGTTTTTCATCAGGACGACATCGGCTGTCTCCAAGGCGACATCTGTTCCTTCACCCATTGCGATTCCGACGTTGGCTGTGGCAAGGGCAGGCGCGTCGTTGATTCCGTCACCGACCATGGCGACGGTCCCGAAGTCCTGTTTCAGAAGCTTGAGTTCATCCACCTTGGTTTCAGGAAGGCATTCAGCAATGAAAGATGAGACGCCTGATTCCTGTGCAATGGCACGGGCGGTCTTCTCATTATCCCCGGTGAGCATGATCGTTTCAACGCCTTCATCGGCAAGGAGCTTCAGGGCGTCAACGGTTTCCTTTCGTACAACGTCCTTCAACGCGATGAGGGCGATGATGACACCGTCACGCTCGACGAATACCGTCGTCTTTCCTTCAGAAGCCAAGATTTCATACCTGCCATCCATGAAAGCTGATGCAGCGGTGCCCATGAAATCGGCCTTTCCGATCTTCCAATCAGAGCCGTCCATGACGGCCTTGACTCCCCACCCCGAGATGTCTTCAAGAGAATCGGGTTGGGCAAGTTGGATCCCTTCGCTGCGGGCGTGCTTGACGATGGCCTGGGCGAGGGGGTGATTCGACTGATTCTCGATAGAAGCAACCACTTGAAGGGTCTTTGCTTCATCTTCAGAAGTCAGGAAGTCTGTGACAACCGGTTTGCCTCTTGTCAATGTCCCAGTCTTGTCGAAAGCGATGGCTTTCAAGTTACTCAGGTTTTCCAGATGTGCTCCGCCTTTGAAAAGGATTCCGTGGCGTGCCCCGTTGGAGATGGCAGAGAGGCTCGCCGGCATGATCGACGCCACTAGGGCACACGGTGAAGCGACGACAAGGAGCACCATGGCACGGTAGAAGGTTTCATTCCAGCTCCACCCCAATGCGAAGTGGGGAAGGAACATCATCAGCACTACGACGGCAAGGACAATCTTGACATAGGTCCCTTCAAACCGTTCAATGAACAATTGGGAAGGGGACTTTTCCGACTGGGCCGATTGGACGAGATCGATGATCTTTTGGAACAGGGTCTCGCTGCTCGGTTTTGTCATTTTGACCGTGATGGCCCCGTTGATGTTCACGGTTCCGGCATATACTTCATCATCCGCTGACTTGGTGACAGGGACCGCTTCTCCAGAAATGGCTGCTTCATCGATAGAGGTGCTGCCTTTTACGACCATCCCGTCCGTCGGTACACGCTCGCCTGGTTTGATGAGGATCAGGTCACCGATATCAAGGGAGCTGACCTGCACTTTCTTCTCACCGGTCTCCGTTATGAGCCATGCCTCTTCAGGCTGAAGCTCCATGAGGGCTGAGATTTCCTTTTGGCTCTTGTTCATCGTGTACGTTTCCAGGGCTCCGCTCACGGCGAAGATGAAGATCAGGATCGCGCCTTCAGTCCAGTAGCCGATGATGGCCGAGCCGACGGCAGCGAAAATCATGAGCATCTCCACATTCAATTCTTTGTTTTCGATCGTCTCCTCGATGCCTTCCTTCGCTTTAGCGAAACCACCGATGAAGAATGCAAGAAGATAAAAGATGATGCTCAAGGAGGACTCATCCTTCGAGAAGAGCCAGCCGAGGAGAATGAAGACCCCGCTGACAAGGGCGGCAATCAGTTCGGCGTGGGGTTTGATTTTTTCAAGAAGTGGGAGCTTGCTACCGGGACTCCCGAGACTTAGCGCTTTGGACTGTGAACTCATAGTGGATTCCTCCTCCAATGTGATGGAACTAATTGATAAAGAATGGTTCTCAATGAGAATAATAATCAACATCAGTACCCTTATAAAACGACGAAAGCTGCCACCGGATAGGATGACAGCAAATCTATTGAGATCCAAACTTTCAAATCAGTAATTTATAATTATTATAATTTATACTATCACATCTATATGGAGAAGGAAAGGATTATGTGCTAGTATTTTTCTGCTATTTCCCTTCGCCTCGTTTGAAGGGAAAAAGTCACAAGACTGATGAAGATGACAAGCAGCATGGTGGCAATCATATAGAAGAAACTAGATCCTTCAAGCTTCTCGATCGTCACTCCACCTATGAACGGACCGATCATGCTCCCGAAGCTGAAGAAGATCCCGCACATGATATTGCCCGCTGGCAGAAGCTCTTTCGGCAGGAGGTCGGTCATATAGCTGATCCCGAGGGAGAAGGTCGATCCGACGGCCATCCCGGCAAGGGCGAAGCAGGTGAAGAGGCCGATGGTGGAATGGGAAACGAATCCCGCCGCCGTGAAACAGCCGGTCCCGATGATCATCACGACAATCAAAACACTCTGCCTTCCGATCCTGTCACTCAGGATCCCGAGGGGGAGCTGTGATAAGATGCTCCCCGCCGCAAAAGCAGGAAGAAGGACCGCCACGGCATCCACGGATATCCCGTTCCTTAGGGCGAAAATGGGGAAGTTCCCATTCAATGATGCTTCAAGGAACCCATATCCGAGGGGAGGCAATAGGGCTACCCATGCGTATCGAAGGACTTTCCCGAACCGGCGGAATGATCCGACGAAGGTGGCGTCCCCCATATTCTCTGTTTCGGGGAATTCATTCTTCAGCTTGAAGACGAAGCCCCAGACGATAAGCGTCATGACGGAAGAGATGATGAACGGAAGCGCCTCATGAACGGCGAGAAGCTGGGTCATGAGCGGCCCGACGGTGAAGCCGATCCCGAAGGACAGCCCGTAGATGGAGATATTGCGACCCCTGTGTTCCTTTGGTGAAAACGACGTGATCCAGGTTTGTGTCGCAAAGTGAAGCATATGATCCCCCACCCCGATGCAGAGTCGGAGGAAGAACCAGAACCAGAAGGTCTTCCATATAGGGAAAAGAAGCATGGCGGCGGCCACAGTGATGCCGCCGATGATGATCATGGGACGATACCCGATCTTCTGAAGGGGCTTTTCCATGAGAGGGGAAGCAATAAGGATCCCGATATACAACGCAGTGGCATTCAATCCATTCAAGGAAGAAGACACGCCGTCCTGTTCAAATATGATGGCGATCAAGGGCAGGAGCATCCCCTGCGAGAATCCCGAAATCGACACGATGGCCACAAGGACCCAGAAGCGAAATGATAATTGTTTATTCATATGCACGGACTCCAGTCTATGTTGGTTATTCTTAGATGGTAACGGGTTCCCTTCATTTTGGCAATATGAGGATGAACCATTTGTCAGGGTTTAGGACATATGATCGAAAAAGGATTGGAAAAGGAAGAAGGTAAGAAAAAAAGCGGTGACTTACATAAAAAAATATCATTATAGTAGAAAAGTTAAATAATAGATCATGAGGTAATCGAACCCTGTAAATAGTGGGGGATAGAATTTAATGATGAAATTAATATTATTCCTGAAAGAATATTTTTCATTATATATAAGTGGGTCAGGGGAACTAGTATTAGGAGGGGGTACGGATCACTGCAAAAATGTTCTCATGTTCAAAGGTTGTTCCATCACACAACAAAGGAGTTGCAGATCTATTTCTAGTCATTTGGATGTGTTGATTCATTCGGACTAGATAGCGGTATTTTCAATATATCTTTCTCATTTTGGATGAGAGGTGAAGGGAAGAAAAATGGGTGCTATGCAGGTATAGTTATTGTTAAACAATTCAGAAAGGTTAATAAAATTCAACTAGAATCCTTTATTAACAGTGTGGTAATATTTTCATGATTCCAAGGGAAGGGAGGGAAAAGGTCATGAGTAATGGGACATTGAACAGTGTGGAGTCCTTGCTTCAGGAAATCGAATCGATTGAAGTGATGGAAGTATCAGAGTCCATGATGCTGTCTGAAACCGGGGCGACGAGTGGGTCGAGCTCATCGGGAAGTACGTCATGCTGCGGATCATGTTCATGTGTAAGCTGTGGTGCCTGCACCAGCTGTGGAGGCTAAAATCGATCGGGGGAGGAAATGAAATGATAAAGGCGGCAAATAACGAAGTAGCAGACTTGCTTCAAGAGATCGAATCTATCGAGGTCATGGAAGTGTCAGAATCCATGATGCTATCAGAAACTGGTGCGACTAGTGGATCCAGTTCATCAGGAAGTACATCATGCTGCGGATCATGTTCTTGCGTGAGCTGTGGCGGTTGTACAAGCTGCGGATAACGAATTCTGAAGAATCGGGGACTAATGATGACTACTAATCTTAAAATCGAATCCTTATTAGAAGAAATAGAGTCCATCGAAGTGATGGAAGTATCAGAATCGATGATGTTATCAGAAACAGGGGCTACTAGTGGGTCCAGTTCATCAGGAAGTACGTCATGCTGCGGATCATGTTCATGTGTCAGCTGTGGCGCTTGCGTAAGCTGCGGCGGTTGATGCAATGAAGGGGGACCGGTTTTCCGGTCTCCTTTTACCCCAAATCAAGTCGTTTGAAACCGGGACTTACCTCCTGAATGTTGGAATTTATTCCGAAACGATAGAAGGGCACCCAATAGTTTGTTACGATTCAAGTAGTTTGAATTTACAGAAAATACATATGGAGTGTGGTATACAAAATGCTCTTCCCGTGGTACTTGATCAGAGAAAACACGTTATCCTACAGCGATTTCGCACCACTCCGTTCCACTGAACTCGTTGATTTTGTCACTGAATCCCATTTGCACCTGGAGTCGTTCCAGCGCATGAAGGATGAAGTGGTGGCGGCACTTGAAGTCGACTTTCACGAAACAAAAGATCCCTCCCTCCTGAATGTGAAGCGGAAGGTCTTCAATCGGAAAGGCCTCAAGGAGGAAGAAGCCGTGACGGACGCCTTGGAGGAATACCGTCTGGTACGCGACTTCATCGAAGAAGATCGTGCTGCCGGTGAAGCGCTTTTCCATGCAACCGAGGCCAGTCACCGTCAACATCTGTGGACCCTCTTCAAAGAAAAGCCGGTCGTGACGAATCCGCTGCCCTTGGTGAATCATCAGATGCATCACAAGCTCGATAAGTTCCTGTCCACCCCGCCGGATACGCACAAATCAAAGGTGAAAAAAATCGATAGCACACTGCTTCGGATCGCCTCCCGTTCCACCTTCAAAACCAGTCCGTTCAGCTCATTCACCAGTATCGACCTGAAATCATTCACACCCCAACCAGAAGCTCCTGCACCCCAATATCAGATTGAATTGAATTATTACATATGGCAAAAAATCCTTCAGCTCATTGCCAACGATCCCGCCTTCATCCCTTATCTTACGTACCTCTACTCCGGTAGGCATGAAGATGGAATCGTGGATTTCACTTCCCGGATCGACTTGAACCGGGGGAAAATCTTTAACAACATCGAAAACCATTTTATCGCGAAGGACAATCCGATCTTCTCGGCCCTCTCCAACTTCAATCGTCCCATCGCTTACAAAGAAGTCCTCTCCCTCCTTGAGCCTTTCACTTCAGAGGAGAAGGCGGAACGCTTCTTTGTTGATGGCCTTCTGAAGAAAGGGATTCTGTATGCCGATTTTGAACTCGATGAGTACGCAAAGGATGTACGCGGGGATTTTTACAAGAAGCTCGGCTCCCTACCTGAACACCATAAGATCAAGCTTGTCGTCGAGACGATGGAAGCGATCGACGGCCTGGTGGATGAATATAGGCGATCAGGGTGGAAGGAACGCTTCGGGATCTATTCCAAGATCATGGGCCGTCTTGCAAGGATCGAGGAATCCTTTGGTTATACGTTCACGAAAGAAAATCTATTCTATGAGGACTATCTGGCACCCGCTAGCACCGATCTTGAACTGTCTGAATCCTTCATCCGTGAGATCGGCATCATTCAGAAGCTTGCCATTCTGACGAGTATCCCGCTTCAGTTCAAGTATGAGTTCGCCCATAGGTTCCACCAACGCTACAAAGGTAAGTCCATGGCCGTCAGGAAAAAAGAAGTGCGCGACTTGTATATGGAAGAAGTGATGAAATTCACGAATTGGACCGATATTTTGGCGGGTGTACCCGATTTGAAATCACCTGGCGGACAGGTGATGGAGGAGATCAAGGGGGAGATCCGGGACCTTTTCCAAAAAGCAAAGCATGGGGACGGCCGACTCATCGGAGATGAAATCCTAGCTCTGTACGATTCATTCATGGAGCGGACCGGATTTAGCAAAGAACATCTCTCATCTACAGCACTCTTCCAGAAAACAGAGGACGGCTATATTCTGAACAAGCTGTATGCGGGTCATATGAAGCTGTTCACCCGCTATTTCCAATACAGCCCGTCGATCTATGGAGATTCCCGTTTCAAGGAATATGTCGCACAGATGTGCCCGGATGTCCTTGAGATACGCGAGGGATTCGGATTCAACGCGAATCGGCATGAGACGTTCCTGAACCAACGTCTCCTCATTCCGGGAAGCAAGACGAATCCAGCCGATGAAACGGCCCACTGGAGTAATGATCTTCACTATCGTTACAACGAAGAGAGTGGGCTCATAGAGATTGTCGGAGAGGATGGCCCGCTTGAGATTGACTATATCGGAAGTCTTGTCGACTATATGATGCCCCCGAGCATCCGGATGCTTTCGACGGGGCTGACGCCGAGGTTCGATCCCGGTCTGGTGAAACTTTGGGAAATCCATGAGGAAACCCGGCCTGTGATCGATCACATCCCAAGGCTCCATCTTGGACATCTGGTGATCATGAGGGAGAAATGGCTACTTGATACGTCACACTTCCTGCAGGAGGAAGAGGTGTACGATCTTTACCGGAAGACGGTCACCCGCTTCAAGGAGCTCGGGTTGCCCCTTGAATTCTTCGTGAGCCGCATTGTGGACGCAGAGACCTACGACTTTGATAAATCGAATCGATCGGATATGAAACCTCAGTATATGAATCTATTATCCCCCTTGTTTTTCAAAGAGTGGGTCAAGCTTCTGAAGGAAGAATCAAGATTGGTTGTGGAGGAGCTTTATCCGGCAGGCGGGGGCGAAAATCATAACATAGAATACCAGGTGGAGGTGAGCATGGATGAAAAGCCTGAATGATTTGACGGAAATCCGCTTGTTCTTCTTCGGGAGTGAGGAGCAGAAGGCGAAGGTGTATGTCGACTGGGTGATCCCTTACTTCATGGAACTCGGTGTCCCTTTCCATGCCGAGCGTGACTGGTTCGGGGGGCCGAACTATAGGATCGTGCTGGAGGGGGATGTGAACCTGGAAGACGTAAAGTCCCGTTTCCGTTCCCACTGCATGAGGGAACATGGAGAAATCGACGAAGGGGAGATCCTTCGCAATCTGGCAGCCTATCAAAAGAACACGGCAGTGGTTGCAGGGATGGAGAGACGCGAGCATCGCGACGTGAGCCATCTGAATCATCTAGAGGTAGAAGCCGGCACCATCCCGGAGTCCTATGTGAAGAAGAGGTTCCACTCATTCCTTCACTTGAAGGTCCATACCGAAGCCCTATTCAAGATGCAATCCTTCATCAATCACCACCTGTCACAGTGGAGAGGGATGGATCAGACGGCGAAGATCAGCCATACCGCACGCTTCTTCAGGGATGTGCTCCCTTACTCGCGCTTCGAGGAAAAATACGCGGTTCTCGTATATGTATCCAATATCGAGGGGGTCCTCGCCATTGCTGAATCCATGAAGAAAAAGCAGGCATACATAAACACCTACGAGCGGGTGTACGACGTATTGAACCCCCGTGAGCTTTTTGCAGGAAAGGACTACGAAGAAGCATTCGGCATGGATTGGAGAGTGACGATCGGAAGCATCGACTCCTTGATCACGGCCAATCTTGAAGGTCTGGCAGGCGAAGAGGAAGGCTATTATTCCCATCGGGAGCAGCGGGAGCTCCTTTATCAAAACATCCGAGAGATCGGGAGTGGATTCCATGATGAACTGATGGCGAGGAATATCGAGGGGCTCCTCGACCACGAGGAGCATGCCCGCTTCAAGTATTTGATCAACGTGGTCTATAAGTTCATCCATATGATCGGCGTCTCCTTCAATGAGAAAAACGTGGCCTGCTATATCGTGAGCCGGTTAATCCTTGAGGAAAACGGGACCACATGGGACGAGATCCTCAAAGAAAGGGGAGAGTCCTTTGTTCCTTAAAACGAGAACGAATTTCTTCCCGTCATTTGATGAGAGTTCAGATGTGCTTCATATCCAGAAGAATGACACGCTTCAGAAGGTGAGGATGGAAAAGGGGCTGTATGAAGAGTTCCTTGGGATCCTGGGGGAGTTCAACGGTGGTTCCTCCGCAGATCTGGACGGGAAGTCCACAGACTATAAAAGGGTGCTCAAGTTCTGTCTCCACCAGGGGCTCCTTGATCAACCCTTGCACGACAATGAGCCTTTCCTTCTTCGTTACGTGGAGAACGCCTATGATGACTACAGGACGGTGTGGGATAAGATCGTCTCGACCCCGGTCGATGTGATCGATGCGCCACCATCCATTTTGGGGCTACTCAACGAAAACGATCTGCAGACAGGCGAAGGGGAAAAACGGACCATACGCTGGATCGATGGAATCGGTCTTGCAGACCCCGGGGATTTTGTCATTCTTCATGACAATGGTCATCATGCTTTCTTCATCCATGAGAATGAACGTGATCTTCAACTAGCTAAGGGTCTCGTACAGAGAGAGCGGAGCGGGGGTCCCTTGGAACTGGGAAAACGGGTTGCAGGTGTAAGGGCACTGGCGGAATGGGTCAAGCATATCGTGGATCCCCGTCGCAAGAAGCTCGTGACCGTGCTGTATGACACCGGTGAGTCTGCCGTTATGGGGAAAGAAGATGTCACCTCGACCCTCCCGCTGTATGAGAGGAAGTTCCTGGACGCGGATCCCGACCTTTCCTTCATCCAGAAGCTTGAAGGGCGGTGGACGAGCTTTCATTCCCTGGATGTGTCCATCAATGAGGGAGACCCGGAATTCCCCGTTCACCTCCATGTGGCTCCGTATGAAATCCGGTTCCAGGACTTTACGCATCGAAGCATCGACTATGAGTATAAAGATGCGGCCATTCACGCCCTGACAAGGGGAATCGAAGGGTATCTGGGCAGCATCGATGACAGTGGGTGGGTAGCAGACTACTCAAAGGAGCGATTTTATATCAGGGGGATGATCCCTTTCCTCGGTAAGACAGGGGAATTCGTCGAACTTGCTGCGTTGCCGGCACGATATGAAGAGCGCATCGGTTCAATCTTGGCACAGACGGACTCGATCAATGAGATTGCGGTCATCCTCGAGACACTGTTCCGAGAAGATGTATTCGTCTTATACCTGGTCGACCAAGACCGCCGGGTGCTCTACAAAGGTACGGCGGAAATCGAGCTTGGCAGGGAACTGAGCCGGGCGCTTGCATGGGTGACCGGTCATCTGCTCAATGGTCTTGAAGTTTGTGAAGGGACGCTGGAAGGTTCATTTAGGGCCATCCCTTTCCCCCTTGAACAGAAGACTCCATCCGATATCCACGCAGAGCTGACCCGTGAGCTTTCGGACATCCCGATCACGGAATCGGCATGGATCTACCAGGGTGATGTGGAAGATGCAGGGCTATATGTAGGAAAGTTTGAAAGGGGTGACGCAGGATGACGGTCATGACTGAAACCGGGCTTCCCATCATGGACCGAAACAGCCATCTTTTCGTAGGGCCGTGGAAAAAGGAGCGCGGACACGCCTGCTTTACCTGCTTCACCTCATACCTTACCTCAAATGGAAGTAACCTTGCTTCGATCCTTGACCAAGAACTGAGAGGACCTGGTGAAAGGGATTGTGGGAACGATCTCCATGGATTGGATGTTCATTCATTCATCAATCGCGTCCTCGTCATCGATAAGCGGTCGTGGTCGGTGACTTGGAAGAAATTCCGCAAGAATCCGTTCTGTCCAGAGTGTGGGGTGGAATGGGAAGAAGAGCGGAAAACGGAGCTTCATCTGACAGACGAACCCCATTTTAGGGTGAAATCAGGAAAAGAGATCTCCCAGCTTCTGAAACGGTATGAAGATGAACTGATTGATGCCGACACAGGAGTCGGAAGAGCACTCTTCCGCGATGCAGAATCGAATATCATCCCCATGTACGCCATCGAAGCGGTCATCCATGATCGGACGTTCTATTCATATGGGCGAACGACGGGGATCGCGGAATCAAGGAATGCGGCCATCCTTGAGCTCCTTGAACGCTATTCAAGCATGGTCCCGAGATTCAAGGCACCCATCGTTGCCTCTTATGAAGAGCTTGTTGCAAATAATAAAAAGGTGGTGCCGCCCGGGCGTTACATTCTGCGGAGCCCCCTAGATCCCGACCGCAAGCTCCACTGGACGAGCTGCCGGGAAGTAGGGACGGGAGAGGCATTCTTGATACCGGAGCAGATGATGTACTTTGATAATCAGCTTCTGAGGGGTGAAACCCGCTTCCTATACGAGACGTCCAATGGGACTGCCCTTGGCGGGAGTGTGGAAGAGGCGTTGGTGTATGCGATCCTCGAGGCGGTGGAGCGGGATTGCTTCCTCGTCCACTGGTATACGAAGCGCCTTCCACGAATCATTGATCAGGAAAGCCTGGCGAATCCCCATGTGAAAGGGATCCTCCGTACGCTTGATCAGCTCGGATACGAGACATACTTATTCGACATCACCCTCGAGACAGAGGTCCCAGCCGTATGGGTCCTGCTCCGTAACACCGATGCAGATGGGCAGCTTCATCTCTACAATGCCGCAGGCTCACACTTCGATCCCGAAGCAGCGATTTTCGCGGCCCTTGTGGAAGCGGGTACCTCGGTCATCGTGTATGAAGAGAAGCTCCGAGCTGAAAAGCCGGGCCTCTCCCACCTGATCGGCAGCCCGGAAAACGTCACCCACATGGAGGATCACGTGAACTACTATGCCTTCAGGGAGAACAGCGGTGCATTCGACTATCTCTTCGATCGGATGGCCGATCTTGAGCGCATCCGTGTGGAGGAGATGGCTCCGCGTTTCCCGTTCTCATTTAAAGGAATCGTCGAGAAGGTAATGGAGCACCATCCCCGGGTGTATTTCACCGACATGGGGAATGAACTCATCGATGAGATGGGGCTTTCGGTGGTGAAAGTGTTCATCCCGACTCTGCAGCCCATGACATTCGGGAAGCAGAACGAGAGGCTGAATATGGAACGATTGGAAGCATGGAGTGAAGGAGAGGTGGAGGTAGGATGCGAACCCCACCCCTTCCCGTAGTCGATCCTTTTCCTTATTTTACGGAGGAGCGATACGAACGCAACCGGTATGCCTATTCGATGAGAAGGATGCCGCCAACCACAGTCTTGGAATATCGGGACGGGGTGAACGTACCGGCAGAAGTCGCGGAGTGGATCAGGAGGACGTTTGCTTATGCTTCTTACGACCCCCTAAGTCCATATCCTTTTAGTAAATCCGTTCCTTCTCCAAGGGGTATCCATCCGTTCGTCCCGGTTTTCTCTGCTGGTGGAAACCGTTACGTCTACGATGCAGGCCGGGACCGTTTCGCCTTCGTTGGACGTGGCGGAAGGGAGAATCGGTTCTCCCTTTGCATCGACCTGTTCAGGGTATGCGGGGTATATGGTGAGTTTGGATTCCCACTGGCCCTGATGGAGTGCGGCCACATACTTGCCGACCTATATCCATCAGTGAAAAGGGGGCGATTTACCTTCAGGAACCATAATGAAATGCATCCCCTCGCCCCGTTCCGTAAAGGAGACCTCATCGAATTCTATGAAGGGGAGTTGCCGGTTTCCATCGAATCCGGATGGGACGATATCGGTGAAGACGGGGTCGGCATCCAAGATGACTTCGTTCAAGAGCTTCATTTTCTTGGAATGGAGCGATGGATGTCCCGAGCGGCGTCGGTCACCCCCTCCATCCCGACACTTCCCGGAACCATGGAAGGGAGGGCAAGGGGCGCCCGGACATCCTTCAACGGAAGGCTGGGTCTGTTTGCCCGCCCCTCTGTCATGGAAGGGATGACGTTTGCCAGGCTGCTCGAGATAGCCGGACGCTATGAGGCGCTGTCGATGACATTCTTTGTGCAGTCGGTTGATGGTATGGAGAAAGGGGTCTATCGAATGGAATCTGGCGGACCGAAGAGGATGGGAGGGTTCGAGAGTCTGAATGATCTTTTCTATGAAGGGAAACGGTCGATGAACCTGGATGGTCTGCCCCTTGCCATCATCTTATCCGTCCGAAACGGTGAGTTGGCTTCATTCATCCACGCCCATGTCCTCGCCGGTATGTGCGTGCAGGAGATGTCTGCTGCCTTTTCCGGAGAAGGGCGCTTCACCCGCCCGTTCAAAAATATCAATGACGCATACTTGAAGCAAACAGGGGAGTCGAAGCTATATGGATGCCTATTCGGATCCGGAACTTCCGCTACCCGGCAATCATGGAGGTGAATCTAGTGAACTGGCATTCTTATCATATCTTCATCCATGACATGAGTGAGCATGATCGATTCCTTCAGCAGGTGGTGCGTGGAATCGTGGATGATACGCACGTCTCTTCCTTCTTTTTCATCCGTTACTGGCAAGGTGGTCCCCATATCCGTTTCCGTTTCCAATCGGAGCATGCAAACGATGTGATCAGCGAGATGAAGCAGCGGTGCCGTGCATTTTTCCGGGACTACCAGCCCCCTTTCACACTGGAAAGGGAAGCCTTCTACAGCCGTCAACTCTTTGATGGCACGGTGCCGGATGATGCGGAGCTCTATTGGATGGAAGACGGGGCAATAAAGGAAATCCCCTACGAACCCGAGCTTGAGCGGTATGGTGGGGAAGACGTGATGGCAGAATCGGAGGCCATCTTTCATCAAAGCAGCCTGCTGGCCCTCAAGCATTTGGAAGGCATTGCGGGTCCTGCGATACCTAAGCGGCTGCTCCTGGCATGCGACTTTTTCATCGACATGCTCAGGGCTTTGACAGAGGAAGAGGGACATGAGCTCATCCGTCGGTACAATGCCTTCTGGTCCCGATTCGATCAAGGAAGCATCGATCCAGTACAGAGGGAGCGGTTCCGCACCCTGTACTGGAAGCAGCGGGCCATGGGCGGGCAGAGTGGTTCTCTGGAGCTGGATAGGATCAGCCAGATCGTGGAGGGGATCAACGGAAAGGGAAAGCGGAATCTTCTCTCGTATTTGATCTTCTCACACATCCACATGTATAACAATCGGATCGGCCTGCCGCCGAATCTGGAGAGCACCGTGGCGATGATCGCGGGAAGTAAGAAAGAAGGAGCGGTTGCGAAGTGAAGTGGGATTTTACATTCAGTGCAGGGGATACAACACAGCGATACCGGAATTACCATCGGTCGTCAAGTCATGCTCCGCTCATGCAGATGAGGAAGGCGCCAAGGCGGGAATACGAGGTCCGGGACCTTGATTCGAAGGGAAAGTGTGTCAAATGGCATATGGACCCGGGACGATTTGATCAGGCAGGAGGAAAAACCTTTGCCGATGTGATGAAAAACAGGAGGACATCATGGAATTTCGGCGAAAGGGATGTAACAGAAGAAGAACTGAAGGAGCTCCTGCTATTCAGCTTCGGTATCAGCGAGCCTTTGGAAAAAAAGCGTACCTACCCTTCCGGCGGCCAGTTCTATTCCCTGGAAATCTACCTGCTTCCGACCATCCGTTCCGTGGCATCAGGTCTTCTCGAGGAAAAAGTGTACAAGCTCAATGTGAATGAAGGGACGCTCGTGGAAATGGAGGATCTCGATCTGGCGAAGCTTCCCCTGCTGAGCGCTTCCACGGACGTCGGATTCTTCTCATTGAAGGAAGCCCAGTGCGTCGTCGTACTGGTGGGCAATGATCGTGATCTATCGGTAAAGTACATGGATCTTTCATACAGGATCATGCTTCTCGAAGCCGGCCACATGGCACAAAATTTCCTTCTCACCTGTACCAGCCTCGGTCTCTCGTCCGTGCCGCTGGGAGGGTTCCATGAAGGGGAAATCAAAAATATGCTGCAGCTCACGGACGACAAGATGGTGCTGTATACGCTACTAGGAGGATGACGATGGAGAATCAAGTGATCAGGTTGAAAGACGACTATATGATCCTATCCAATCCGAGGGACCGGCGTGAGGTCATCGTTCTTGATAAAAAGGAAGAAAAGATCATCCTCAAATTCAATCTCGGTCCTCAATTCGAAAAGGTCCAACTGGATTTTGAAGCGGTCCTGAGGCATTTCGTCTCCTTTCAAAGCTTGAGTGGAAGCATTGAAGGAAAGCTTGCCATGAAGCTGCTGCAGACACATCCGCGATTGTTCGACCTAGCGGGGTTCACAAATCCCGCTTTGAAAGAGGATTACATACAGTATGAGTTCGGAAGGTCAATCCGTCCGGAATCGCTTTATGAAACCTATCGGGGATCCGAAGGGAAGAAAACCTTCATCCTCTGGGGAATCAGTGAAACCAGCCTTACCCTCAGCCGGACCCTGTCATCATTGGGGATGAGTGTCTCGATCGTGGAGCCCTCGTCGAGGGAACGGGAGGATATCCAGCTTCAAAAGCTCCTGACCATGCACGGGTCCAGTTCGGTTGAAGAGCTTTACGGTGAGAGGGTCCAATGGGTCATCCCGGAGGACCAGGAGGGTGTCTGGATCATCGATAACCGGCTTCTTGAATTGAATCTGATCGATGCAGAGAGGGCGCTGGGCCAGATCGCTTCATCGATCGCCGTGCACTACGGATGCTACACCGATGAATTCACCGTCGGACCATTGGTGCTAAAAGAAGAAAGCTATGGATACACGGATTTCAGGAAGATCCATGGTGGGACGCCTGCCCTTCCTACCGTTCCCCAGTCCATGATCCAAGCGGGTCTCATCCAGCGGATCCTTTATTTCATTCATGAAGAAACGCTCAAACACTTGGCAGAAGATGTCCAGCTTCCCATCAACGGTGCCTTTGCATTTGATAACGATAGCTTCAATTCCAAATTAATCGACATAGAAGGTGGTTGGTAACCATGATCCTCAATGTGAATAACCTCAATAAAGCCTATGGTTCGAAAACGATCTTGAACAATATCTCCTTCAAGGTGGAGGAAAATAAAATCCTGGCCGTGATGGGACCGAACGGGGTGGGAAAGACGACCCTCCTCGAGATCCTCATGACCTTGAAGCCGTGGAACTCAGGAGAAGTAGAGCTCATCGGCATGGACCTGTCCAAAGCAGCGAATCTGTCCAAGATCCGCTCGAATATCGGAGTGGTCTTCCAGGAAGGCGGGATGTACGCATATCTCAAAATTGCCGAGATCCTCGACCTGTTTGCTTCCTTCCATAACATCAGTGAAGAGCGTGTCCGCCACGTCATCGAGATCTTCTCACTCGAATCCCATCTGAACGTGAAGTTCGAGAAGCTGTCTGGCGGGTGGAAAAAACGGATCCTCCTCGCGTGTGCGTTCCTGAACTCACCGAAGATCCTTTTCCTGGACGAACCGACGACGGGTCTCGATCCGGAAGCAACGAACGATTTGTGGACGAATATCTCCGTTGCCAAAGAGCAGGGAGCCACCATCATCTTGTCCACCCATTCCCTTGAAGAAGTGGATATGTACGCCGATGAAGTCATCATCCTGAACAAGGGCATGATTGCAGAACGGGGAAATCCGAGGGAGCTGAAGCATAAGCACGGCACCCTATACTTCAAAGAAGCCTATTTCAACGTGATCAAAGAAAGGAAGGCGGCCAATGAATAAATCGCTGATCAAACTTAGTAAGTATGATTTCCTTGTCTTCTTCCGGGAGCCTTTCTTCGCCCTTCCCATCATGATATTGCCGGGCATCTTCTTTTTCGTCTTCATGAAGATCTTCAGTAATACGATCGGCGGGGCTGAGAACTTCGGACCGTATATCCCGATCTATGGATTACTCATTTCATTCCTCGTCCTATTCTTCAATATCGGTCTGCAGTATGTAACGGAGAAGGAGCGGGGGATTCATAAGCGGCTCGTACTGTCGTCCATCAGCATCTATCAGATCATTTTCACGTACGTCATACGCGGTGTGCTGCTTTCGCTTCTCGGGTTTGCCCAAATTCTCGCCATCGGGGTATTCGTGTTCAAGACGACCATCACGGATCATATGATCGTGTTCCTGTTGACGTTTGTGATCGTGATCGGGATTACGCTGTTGTTCAGTTTGTCGACGCATAATCTGTTCAAGAACTCGCGTCAGGTGCTTCCGTATACGATCATCATGTTCCAGTATGTGCTGTTCGGCTCGGGGTTGATGTTCCCGACGGATCAGCTTCCTGGGTATTTGAAGTTTTTTGTAGATATTAATCCGTTTTATCATATGAAGGAGATTTTGCTCGGGGTATGGCACTGGTCGGGTGTGGAGATGGTGAATGTGTTGTATCTGGTGTTTATTGTGTTCTTGTGTTTGGGATTGATTTTCGTGAAGTCGAGGTCGAAGGAGTATTGAGGTGTGGTCGTCATTCCTGATGGGTGGCGGCTTTTTTATATTGTTCACCGGGGTTTATTGGTGATGGGTCCGTGCCTTTCCGCTGCGGCAGGTCGCTTTCCGCGGGGCGATCGGTGGAGCCTCCTCATGCCTGCGGGGTCTCCCCCGCCCGCCTAACCGCAGGAGTCGACCTGCCTTCGCTGTAGGGCACTATGGGATGATGAAGGGAATTCGGTTCAATTCGGTTCCGATTAACTCGTCATAGGTAGGTGGATCCGCATCTCGATCTTTTTTTATGAAGGTTTAAGGGAGAATGAAGACCGTGCCTTTCCGCTGCGGCGGGTCGCTTTCCGCGGGGCGATCGGTGGAGCCCCCTCATGCCTGCGGGGTCTCCCCCGCCCGCCTAACCGCAGGAGTCGACCCGCCTTCGCTGCAAGGCACTCTTGGATGATTAGGAGGGTGGGATGGAAGATTCACATCGCAACGTATTTGGCACGAGAGACAGCACATACCCCTGATGGAAATAGTCATCGAGGACTGACGGTTTTCATGGATTCTCTACTTAGATTTCCTTATTTAATGAAGGTACCCTGCCCACTATCCAATTTGCATGCTTCATACCACCAAAGAGTGCATTGAAGCGGAAGGCGCTTGACTCCGACGGGAATAGAGGAAAGGTCGAGACCCCGGAAGCGCAGCTGAGGAGGCTCGACTTCCTCCCCGCGGAAAGCAAGCGCCTGCAGCGGAAAGGAACGGTCCACGTATTTTCTCTATCTCCATTTCAATGAAGAATCCATGCTTTACAAGAAGGGGAATGGTGATCTTGATGAACACTCACGCTTGTGAATACCAAAGAGTGCAGCGAAAAGAAACGGTCTACGTGTTTTCTCCATCTCAATACCAGGGGATTTCCTCCTGAATCAACACACATCGTATACACTTTAGAAAATCATATTCAAAAGAGATTTGTGCTTTATTGTTAGTTAGGATGCACGCAATGACCGACCAACGTTCACTCTTGTGAAAGCAAACAGTGCATTGAAGCGAAAGGGGCTCGACTCCGACAGGAATAGAGGAAAGCTCGAGACCCCGGAAGCGCAGCTGAGGAGGCTCGACTTCCTCCCTGCGGAAAGCAAGCGCCTGTAGCGGAAAGGAACGGTCCACGTATTTTTTCTATCTCCATTTCAACCAAACGACCACATGCCCAGTTTAATTTCATGAGCGCGTGGACACAAGAGGATTGATTTTCATACCAGTAGGGAATAAAACCTTCACAAAGGGCATTGCTTGTAAGGAAGGGGAGTGGGATAATTAGCCGTTGTTTGAACAAGATAATCTTTAATAGAATCAAGTGAAATCATATTTTTATTCGGAAAGAAGGAAACAGGTATGAATAAGGTATTTGCGGGCCTGGTGTTTATCGGGGTTCCCGTTTCGGTGGCGGGGTCGCTGTTGCACTGGTCGAGTGTTCTGATGTTTGTGATCTATTGTTTGACGATCATTTCCCTGGCTGCATTCATGGGAAGGGCGACAGAGAGTTTGGCCGTGGTGTCCGGTCCACGGATCGGTGGGCTATTGAACGCGACCTTCGGGAATGCCGTAGAATTGATCATTTCGATCTTTGCCTTGAAAGCAGGTTTGATCGGGGTGGTGCTGGCGTCTTTGACGGGGTCGGTGCTTGGGAACCTGCTTCTTGTCGCAGGGCTATCGTTCTTTATCGGGGGCGTGAAGTATAAGCGTCAGAAGTTCAATGTGTTTGATGCCCGGCATAATTCAGGGCTTTTGATGTTTGCCGTGATCGTGGCGTTTGTGATTCCAGAGATCTTCTCCATGGAGATGAACGAGTCCAAGACCATGACGCTCAGCATCGGGATCTCCATCATCCTCATCGCCCTTTATCTGTGTGCCCTGTTCTTCAAGCTGGTGACCCATCGCGGTGTGTATCAGCAGAATGAAAGTGCCAAGGCTCATGAGGAGGAAGAGGCGGAGTGGACCAAGGGGAAGGCGATCCTGATCCTTCTCTTATCCACGGTGGCAGTCGCGTATGTGTCGGAGCGCCTCGTTCATACTTTCGAGGAAGTGGGACGTACCTTCGGTTGGAGTGAGCTGTTCATCGGGGTCATCATCGTGGCCATTGTAGGGAATGCCGCCGAGCATGCATCCGCTATCATCATGGCGTTCAAGAACAAGATGGATGTGGCGGTTGAGATCGCCGTCGGTTCCACGCTACAGGTGGCGATGTTCGTGGCACCGGTCCTGGTGCTGGTTTCACTGTTCTTCCAGACGAACATGCCTCTTGTATTCACGATACCAGAGCTCGTGGCCATGGTGTCGGCGGTCCTTGTGACCATCGTCATCTCCAATGACGGGGAGACGAACTGGTTCGAGGGGGCGACGCTCCTGGCAGCCTATGTCATCATGGGCATCGGGTTTTATCTGCTATAGGGAAGACCGGTCGTGGCGTTCACGGCCGGTTTTGTTGTTTCCAGATTCTTTCAAGATGGGAAGGTGGATAAGGTGCCAAGGGGAGGAAAAGCTAATGGCAAACAGAGAGTTGAAAGGAGTCACCACTATATGAAAGCCATTCGCATCATTACCATCATCCTTCTTTTCTTCATAACCGGGACGGCCGTCCTTCATGCAGAAAAGGAGCCGAAGAAGCAGCCGGCCCCGGCAGCGCCTTCCCGCTCCGAGGTCAAGGTGCCCAATTCCGTCCTGACCATCACGAAAGAGAATACGTATCCCAATTCCACTCAGGATCAGCCCTATCTTCAGCCGAGTGAGTGGGCACAGAAGCTGATTGAGACATCCAATGTGGATATCGAGAATCCGAACCTCATCAAGATCCTGAATGAGTCGACGGTCAACTCGGCGCCGACGATCGGTCTCCGCGCAACGATTTATCTTGGGGAATGGCCACTTAACTATTCTTCAACTGAAACATCGCCGAACTGGGAGTTCCAGAAGATCAATACGAACTATTTCGATAATCGCGGGGGAACGGCGAATCATCAGATCCATTATGTTCAGGAGTCCCAGAAAGCCGTCAAGGGTGGTTTGACTGCAAAGGTTCCCCATGCGGAAGACGTCCAGAAGATGATGCTTATCAAAGCAACGGAAAAATCCAATCTGCCTCTTGCTTTCCAGACGATTGTCGGAGCAGGTACGAAGAAAGATCAGGTGTATAACATCTCCCCGAGGCGCATGGGGTATCTATATGCGTATGCCCCGGCCATCAATGAAAAAGGAAAGGTCACTTATGGGGAAGTTTATCTTGTCATGAAAGGTACGAAGCGTTCTATAATCGTCAAAAATGTAACCTCACAGGGAGTCGGGGCTTGGATTCCGATTCAGGATCATGTCCATTTCGGCTTCATGGCTACTGAAACACCAAGATAAGTTTATAGGAAGGGGGAATCGGGTATTAAAGAGATTCCCCCTTTTTTTCTTTTGTCCAGTATGATACAATAATTAGAATATTCTGAAATGATGGAGGTGAGCCCGATGTATCTCATGATCTTCAGCCTGGCACTCGTTGTGATCGTCAGCGCCCGTTTCTGGTATGAAGCACGCAAGGCGAGGAACTATGCAGCGCACGTTAAAAGCAAAGACTATCATCAGATCGATCCACAACTGGAAGAACTTGTTCCAAGGGATCGACGACAATGAAAGCACTACGGAATCCGATTCCGCAGTGCTTTTTGTTTTTTTTACACGTAGCGGATCGGGGCAGGCTGGTAATAGGACGGGGACACCGGTCTTTCCGCCTTGCAGGCCGGGCCGATGTATGTACCCGGATGGATCGGAGCCGTGACATCTTTCCACATCTTCTCGTCGATACAATATGTTTCCGCCATCACATTCGCAGGAGTAAGGGCGAGGATATCGGAGCCAAGGATGACTTCAGGGGTCGGGGCATCAAAGATGGCCAGAAGATGCGTGTCGTCCGTAAGAGCCTCCTCATAATGCCACCAGCCTTGAGGGACATTGGCTACCATACCCGGGGTGATGACCTCATTGATCAACTGCCGGGTGAACGGATTCAGGATGGTGACCCTGGCTTCACCGGATATGCAGTACACAAGCTCGGATGCATTCTGATGATAGTGGGGCTCCACATAGAAGCCCTTGCTGAGAAAGATATCAAGTAGGGACGAGTTTTCAAGGGTGTTCAGGTGCTGAACTCCCAGTACATTGATCAGGTTTTGGCTATTGAGTTTGAAAAGCGGGCTTTTGTTCAGATCGAAGCTGAACTGAGCGGAGTCAGCAGTATAATCCATATATTTCGTCATACGCATCACCTTCTTTTCATGATGATATAGGATATGGGCGGGGCGTGATTTGGTGCTTGTGCACATGGTAGGCAGGTTTGGTACGATGAAGAGGAGGAGGGATGGATATGACACAGATAGAGGAAGTAGCGCTGAGTTTATTTGAGGAAAAGCACGCCGAGTATTTGAAAGGATTTCAATTGCCGCCTGAGCAGGCGAAGTTTACCGCTCTGCCTGAACAGGTGTGGGAAGAAGCGGAAGGGCAGTATCGGGTGGTGATTCTTGCGGAAGGAACGCCGGTGGGATTCTTTCTGCTGCATTCCACAGACAGGGTGAAGGAGTACACGGACAATCCACATGCCATGCTCCTGACCGCGCTGTCGATCGATCACAGACAGCAGGGTAAAGGATATGCAAAAAAAGCCATGCAGATCGTGAAGGAATGGGTCAGACTGGAGTTTGAATCCTGCAATGAAATCGTGTTGGCCGTGAATCATAAAAATATCCCGGCTCAAACTTTATACAGGCAGACAGGCTACCATGATACGGGGCGGAGGAAGGTAGGGAAAATCGGAGAGCAGTTCATTTTTGCACTGTCCATCAGATGAAAAAAAGAGAAAGGAGCCAGAAGCCCCTTTCTCATTAACGTGTGATTCTTGCTTCCCTCGTCGAGAAGTCCACGTCTTTGTAGTACATAGATTTCACAAGAACATTCGGTCCCAGGCAGCGTGCTGCAGGACAATGGCAGTTCAGCTCTTTAGCAAGCGGCTGCCCTTTCCAGCGGTCGTAAACCTCGGGAAGGGTATCGGTCTTGATATTCCCAAGAGGTGGCGTATCACCGAAGTCGGTGACGATCACATCACCAGTGAAAATATTCACATTCAGGCGTGAACGGCCGTCCGGATCATTACGCACGCTCACATTTTTGCTTTTGTACAGTGTCTGGAGAAGTTCAAGGTCTTCATCTGAAGAACTGCACGGATAAAACGGCAGTGTCCCGAAGAGCATCCATACATTCTCGTCACGGAATGAGAGGATATCGCGGATGGCATCGGCGGTTTCTTTCAGGGTCAATGATTCAAGGCTGGAGGCATAGTCTGATGGGTACATAGGATGAATCTCGTGCCTCCCGCACTTCATTTCATCCACTACTTGACGGTGGATTTTCTCAAGATACGGCAGGGTGCTTTTGTTAAGCATCGTTTCCGCAGAGACGAGAACTCCACGTTCTGAAAGGGCGCGGCTGTTCTCGATCATACGGTCGAACAGCTTTTGGCGCTGCTCTCTGGTAGGTTTCCGTTCCATATTGGCAAACCCGACATCGATGAATTCATCAGTCGTTCCCCAGTTGTGGGAAATATGGAGCACATCTAGATACGGGGCGATCATCAAGTATCGATCCAGGTCGAGGGTAAGGTTCGAGTTGATTTGCGTCTTCACGCCTCGCTCGTGGGCGTATTTCAAGAGTGGCAGAACATAATTCTCCACGGATTTCTTGGACATCATCGGCTCCCCGCCGGTAATACTAAGGGAACGGAGTGTCTTGATTTCGTCGAGTCTTCCCAGGATCATCTCGATTGGAAGGGCGCTCGGGTCTTTTGGCGAAAGGGTATAACCGACGGCGCAGTGTGCGCATCTCATATTGCAGAGGGTCGTCGTCGTGAATTCAATGTTTGACAGGGTCATATCCCCGTGTTCATCGACGTCAAGGTAGGCTTCCCAAGGATCATGATCAATCGTCATGCCCTTTGAAGCGGTTTCTGTCTTCATGATTAAAAGCTCCTTTAATAAATGGGTACTCATTCATTATTGAGAAACGTTCGGCCCTTGTCAATCCGAAAGATATTCGTTACCATAGGAAGGTACTGAAAGGAGAGAATACCTTTGGGAAAAGCCATTCAAGACAATGAATCACAAGTAACGTATCTGAAACAGCGCCTGAACCTTTTCGTGGACGTCCTGGACTCCATCGATCCCGAGCAGGCTGACATAGACGATATCGACCGTCTCATCGAAATGATCGATGATATCGAAACGAAGGTCGAGCAATTCAAGAAAAGTGAGTGAGAGTCCTGGTGAGGGCTCTTTTTTTATATGCCATGCATGGTAAAATATTCATAAAACCCTGGAGGTACCGCCATGGACATTTCCCGTATTACACCGGCAGAATGTGAAGAAGCAAAGACGCTAGTATTAGAAGGCTTCAGGGAACGGTTCGGATGGATCGATGATACCTTGAATCCCGATATAAAGGACATTACGAGACACTACGATGGAGTGGAAAACCATTTCTTTGTTGGTACGGATGAAAAGGGAATCGTATGCACAGGAGCGGTGAAAAAGCATGGGGCTTCAACGTACGAAATCGTCCGTATGTCGGTCCGTGCCGATATGCGTAGTAAGGGATTGGGACGCACCATGCTGCGTCATCTCGAAGACACGGCAAAAAGCCTCAAGGCGGTCAAACTGGTCCTTGAGACGAACCGGGCATGGGAGGATGCAGTCGGATTTTATAAGAGGAGCGGGTTTATCATCACCGGGGAGAACGAAAGCCGGTTCTATTTCGAAAAAATCCTTACAGGTCCATCCCGGACTTCTTCTGTTTCTTCCTGATCGCATCGCACACATATTTGATGAGGAGACCGGCTGCGTATAACGTCAGGAACCCATAAAACATATTCCAGTGGATCATGTGGTACAGGTGAAACTTGATGAAGAGCGGAATGCCGATGAAGGCAACGATGGCCGAGTGGATCGTATGGGCGTACAGGTAATAGGTCCATTTGCTGAAGTATTGGTAAATAAGCGTCACCATGACAGGTAGGATCGCGAAATCGACAGTATTGAATCGATGGGTGAAGACGAGGAGCTGATGGGGATAGGCCCACAATCCAAAGAATTTGCCGATCTCATCCAAACTCCCGATCACGAAGAAACTGATGAAGAAGACCAGCAGGATGAACAGGAATCGCTGCCTGTCAATCAGAATGGAAAAAACCGCTAGAAATAGCAGGCTGATGATGAGGATCGCCCACCAATGGGCACTGAAAAGATCGTGATGGAGCCACTGGCTGTATTCTGCTTCGTGAGTTGATCGCACCGTATTTTCGATGGTTGAGTTCATTTGGTTCACCTCTTATAGGCATTGTGGACGAATCGGGGGAGGATTATTCAATATCGGTGGGACTGACAATGTGATCATCGTATGCGTCGATAAACAGGTTCCCCTTGCTGTTGATTACAGCGAAATAGACGTCTCTTACCTCAAGACCGCGGTTCCTGCACTGCTGCAGGATCCAATCTTTCGTATACGTGGGGTCCGTATCCTTCAGAATGATTTCGCCCTCCATGATAACCTCGACAGGAAGGGCACTCGGGGTGGAGGATAGGGAGAGGTCGCTCTTCGTTGTCGGCTGGAAGGCTTCCTTTTTGAGGATGGACAGTTGACCGCTCACTTCAAGAACGGCATATTCCACCTGTGTGATATCGAAAACCTCCTTTTCCCGTAGGAGCTGGTTCAGGTCATCCAGGGAGAACTTGGTTTTCTGCATATTGTGATCCAGGATTTTTCCGTTCTCGATGAACACCGTCGGCCGTCCTGATATCCATCTCCTCAGCTTTCTGCTGTTCGAAGAAAGCACCATCAACATATAATAAAGACCGATCAGAGCCCAAAATGAAATGAACATCTCAATAAAGCGAAGGTTCGTATCGAAGCCCATATTGGCGATTGAGGCACCGATGGTAACAGAAAGGGCAAAACTATAGTGATTTTTATGAGAATTGATGTGCTTGCCGATGATAAATGTCACAACAGCAAGAATCATGAAACTGATGACGGTCCTTAACAATGTAATCAATATGCCTTCCATCTTTTTTCCTCCTCTGGTCATTACTCTTTATGACCAATAATGACCGGTTTCATTCTGGAGTACGATAGCCGGCATGGGCCTTCATCATGAAAAGGGTGATAAGCGCCCAAACACATTTCAATCGTGAAGCATAAGATGCCACTGTGAGAAACAGAGGAGGAATGCTTCTATGCAATACGAACAACAACCAACCTATATACAACACGGATTTGATGAGCGCTATCGGCCAGGTTTCGGCGGTGGGTTTGGAAGACCGGGATTCGGCTTTGGTCGTCCAGGATTTGGATTCGGACGCCCATTCTGGGGTGGACCGTTCATTGGAGGCCTGGCAGGAGGATTGCTCGGTGCATCCTTATTAGCTCCGGGTTATGGATATGGTTATGGCTACGGGTATCCACCACCGTATTACGGATATGGCCCATATTACTATTGATCACTACTGAAAAAGATCCGCGTTCATCCGTTATCGGGTGGAAGGGGATCTTTTTCCCGGTCCCCGAGTTCCTTTGTGAAATCCCTTTCAATCACTTCCTTATAGGAGTATAATAATGGTGAAAATTCTGTATCATGAGGGGGAAGGGAACACGATGAATAAAGAGACACTGCAACAAAGCATGTATGATTTGATCGTAGAGACTTCAACGAACCTGCCAAAGGATGTACGGAGGGCAATCGCCTCTGCCAAAGAGCGTGAAAATGCGGGCACGCGGGCAGCGATGAGTCTTGATACGATTTCCAATAACGTGAAGATGGCTGATGACAATATATCTCCGATCTGTCAGGATACCGGTCTGCCGACATTCAAGATCAAGACGCCTGTCGGGGTCAATCAACTGGAAATCAAAGAAGCCATCTATGCCGCCATGGTGCAGGCGACGAAAGATGGGAAGCTCCGTCCTAATTCAGTGGACTCCCTTACAGGCGATAACAGCGGGGATAATCTTGGTCTAGGAACGCCTGTCATCAAATTCGATCAGTGGGAAAAGGATTATATCGATGCGCGCCTCATCCTGAAGGGCGGTGGCTGTGAGAATAAGAACATCCAGTACAGCCTGCCATGTGAATTGGACGGACTCGGCCGTGCAGGACGTGATCTTGACGGCATCCGTAAATGCGTGATGCACTCCGTGTACCAGGCTCAGGGACAAGGCTGCAGCGCCGGGTTCATCGGTGTCGGTATCGGAGGAGACCGTTCGTCTGGATACGATCTTGCCAAAGAACAGCTTTTCCGCGCTGTGGATGATGTGAATCCGAATGAAGATCTGCGCAAATTGGAAGACTATGTGATGGAGCACGCAAACGAACTAGGGATCGGAACGATGGGCTTCGGCGGTGAAACGACCTTGCTTGGATGCAAAGCGGGCGTCATGAACCGGATCCCTGCAAGCTTCTTCGTTTCAGTAGCCTATAACTGCTGGGCATTCCGCCGTCTCGGCGTGAGGCTCGATCCTCAGACTGGAAGCATTGACGAGTGGTTCTATCAGGAAGGTGAAAAACTGGACCTGACGCAGGGCACGGAAGCGGAGCTTGAAACCGCCGCAGCGAAGGAAGACGGACAGAGTGTCGTCGTACTCGAAGCGCCGATCACAGAAGAAAAGATCCGTGGATTGAAGGTCGGGGATGTCGTGCAGATCAACGGGCGCATGTACACGGGCCGCGATGCGATCCACAAGCATTTAAGCGACAACGATGCACCGGTTGATCTCAATGGACAGATCATCTATCACTGCGGACCGGTCATGCTGAAGGATGAAGAAGGCAACTGGCACGTGAAGGCAGCGGGGCCGACGACTTCGATCCGCGAAGAGCCGTACCAAGGGGATATCATGAAGCGGTTCGGCATCCGCGCCGTCATCGGAAAAGGCGGCATGGGGCCAAAAACGCTTGCGGCCCTTAAAGATCACGGCGGTGTCTATCTGAATGCCATCGGCGGTGCAGCACAGTATTATGCTGACTGTATCAAAGGCGTGGATGGAGTGGACCTCATGCAGTTCGGAATCCCAGAAGCGATGTGGCATCTGAATGTCGAAGGCTTCACGGCCGTTGTGACCATGGACTCCCATGGAAACAGCCTGCACGAAGAAGTCGACAAATCCTCACTGGAAAAACTGGCGAAATTCAAGGAGCCGGTATTTAAATAAACCGCACCAAAGGGGTCATGATCATGAAAAGCAAGATTACTCTCATCGTTTTCATCGCGGTCCTTCTCCTGGGCGCCTGTTCACAGGTGAAGCCGGAAGAGAAGATCACGACGATCGAGCATACCAATCTGAAGGAGCTAAAAGCATACAGTGGAACCTACGTGGGGGATAATTCCGACGTAGGGGCCATCATCAGGCTGCTCCCCGGCGGTGAAACGATGGGGGAGCTTGATCTGACCGGAGAAAATCTCCATGTCACCTATGATGACAGGGCAAAATCGATTTCTGAATCTGCCTTCCAAACGTTCTGGTTCAATGGAAACAGGCTGGATCGCAAAAAGTTATATTTTAATGCCCTCTACCTCGCCCTCCTCGTCCCGAATGCAAAGGAATACCGATTCACGGTCGCTGATGAGGAATTGGCCATTCCGAGGGAACAGCTCACCGCTGCCCTTTCCAAGGAATTCAAACGCTTCCCCCAGGGTGACGCACAATGGGATGAAAAAACGGTTTCTACTTTTATCGACGATCATAAAGGGAAACTGACGGAGATGGCGACGAATTACCACACATACTTTGAAGAGTAAGGGAGCCTCAAGGGGCTCCCTTTTTGGATAGTTTTAGTACTCATAAAGGCCCTTCATTCTCAAACACTAATAGGGATAGATATTGCTGAAAGAAGGGATTCCACATGATCCATTTCATAAAAGTATTGATGTTTGCCGTGATGCTGACCCTCGTGTTCCCGTCCGGTGCAACAGCCGTCTCCAACCAATCAATCGGTTGGGGCTTCCAGAAGAGCAAGAATGAAGTGCCTGCCGAGGCAGGGGCACAGTATGACAAACTCCTCACCGACTACGGTGCCTTCTATAAAGGCAATCCGGACGAGAAGGTCCTGTACCTGACCTTTGACAACGGCTACGAAAACGGCCATACGAAAAAGATCCTCGACGTGCTGAAACGCGAGAAAGTACCAGCGACATTCTTCGTCACCGGGCATTATCTCCTCAGCGCAGAAGACCTCGTCAAACGGATGGTCAAAGAAGGCCATATCATCGGAAACCACTCCTGGCACCACCCTGACTTCACTCAAACGAGCGATGAAAAGATCAGGGAAGAAATGAAAAAAGTGATGGAGAAAACCGCCGAGCTAACGGGACAGAAGGAAATGAAGTATATCCGTCCTCCTCGCGGCGTATTCAGTGCCCGCACCCTGGATATCGCCAGGAAGGAAGGGTACACCCACGTATTCTGGTCAGTGGCCTTCGTCGACTGGAAGACCGATCAGCAAAAAGGATGGCAGTACTCCTACAACAACCTGATGAACCAGGCCCATCCCGGAGCCATCATCCTCCTTCATTCCGTATCACAGGACAATGCGGATGCCATGGAGAAATCCATTCAGGACTTGAAAAAGCGGGGATATACCTTCAAAAGTCTCGACGAGCACCCCATGATGAAGAAGCAATAAGAAAAAAGCGAAGGACCAGACGGGTCCTTCGCTTTTCGGCGCATGGTGACGGTTCCGATACGTCAATTTTTTGGTGCCCAGGAACCGTCCCTATGCACCACGTCGATCAAAGGCATAGCGGAACGCGAATGCCGAGATGATGAAGGATGCGATGATCATAAAGGGAAGTACAATAAAAAAGGTGATAACATCCCACTCTGGTGTCAATGGAACCCAAACATCATATGTATATTGAAAGATGTACAAGAGCACACGGAAAATAAAAAATGTGAAGACAAGGTAGATCAGTCGCTCCACCCACTTGCGCATAAGATGCTCCTCCTGACGTTGTATGTTACGTATATGGTAAAATATTCTTTATGGACACACAAGATGAAAAGGAGAAAAAGCATGCCGACATACGGAAACAATTTATTTAAGGGAGCAGCGGGCTATTATGCAGCATACCGCCCGGTGTACCCGTCGACGCTGATCCGCACCCTCGTCGACGAATTTTCACTTGACGGGGAAGGGAACATCCTTGACCTTGGCTGCGGACCAGGGACGATGACCGTGAGACTCGCCGACTGGGCGGAGAGGACCGTTGGGATTGATACAGAGCCTGAGATGATACAGGAAGCGGAGCGCATCCATTCAATGATCCGGAATGGGCAAGTGGAATGGTTCGCGGGCACTTTTGCCGAGTATAAGATGACAAACCCTCATCGATTCAAACTGGTCACCATCGCAAAAGCCTTCCACTGGATGGACCGTGATTCAATTTTGGAGGACCTGTATGACCGTGTAGAAGCGGAAGGGGGTATCGCCATCATCGACAACTATGAACCTGATCGGAAGCTCGAGCCGTGGCAGGAGGTGCTGGACGCAATCATCCGGAAATGGTACGGACAGGAGCGGAGAGCAGGAGATTCAACGTACACCCATCCCGTCGAGCGTCATGAAACCATCATCCGGCGTTCCCGCTTCACCTATGAAGAAATCACCCTCCCACCCTATACGATCCACTGGACGATCGAGTCGATCCTCGGGAACCTGTACTCCACTTCCTACGGAGCGAAACGCTTCCTCGGCGACAACATCATCCCATTCGAGCAAGAAGTCAAACTCGCCCTCGAAGGTCTCGCTCCCTTCACGGAACCCGCGACCCTCAGCATGAAAATAGCAAGGAAGTGACGCGTGTGAGGACGGTTCCGGTGCGCCACTTTTTTGACGCATGAGAACCGTCCCCATGCGCCCCCCCATTTTCTTTGGACATTTTTCGTTGACATACATACCCTATTGGGTATAAGATGTAACTAGTAAGGTTAAAACAGCGGCGAAAGAGATGAGCTGTCATCGTCTTTTTACGCCTTTAAATATACCCCCATAAGTATTTTAGAGGAGGAATTTGAATGTCAGAGAGAAAAAAGACAACAATTGTGCTTTTCAGCGGTGATTACGATAAAGCCATGGCGGCTTATATCATTGCCAATGGAGCAGCAGCATACGACCATGAGGTGACGATCTTCCATACGTTCTGGGGATTGAACGCCCTTCGGAAGGATTCAGATATCCATGTGAAAAAAGGATTCCTTGAGAAGATGTTCGGGAAGATGATGCCGAAGGGTGCCGACCGCATGGGACTATCCAAGATGAATTTCGGTGGGGCAGGTAAGAAGATGATCCAACATGTCATCAAAAAGCATAATGCCATGCCGCTGCCTGATCTGATCGATATGGCTCAGGAGCAGGATGTGAAATTGGTCGCCTGCACGATGACCATGGACCTCTTGGGGCTGCAAAAAGAAGAATTGATGGATCACATCGAATATGCCGGTGTGGCCGCGTATCTCGGAGATGCTGAAGAAGGAAACGTCAATCTATTCATTTAAACTGGGAGGGAACCAACATGAAAGAGATCATACCGAAAGAACTTGAAGCGAAACTGAACGAAGATGTCCATATCATCGACGTCAGGGAAGTCGACGAAGTGAAGGAAGGGAAGATCCCGGGAGCGATCCACATTCCCCTTGGATTATTGGAGTTCCGCATGCATGAGCTCGACCGTTCAAAAGAGTACTACATGGTGTGCCGCTCAGGCGGACGAAGCGGCCGCGCATGTCAGCTCCTTGATAGTCACGGATACAGCGTGGTGAACATGACAGGCGGTATGATGGCCTGGGAAGGAAAGACAGAATAAATTTTTTTGAAATGTACTATACCCATACAGGTAAAAGGAGGATTCATCATGAAAACCGATCAATTGCTTGATGCAAAGGGCCTCGCGTGTCCGATGCCGATCGTCAAAACGAAAAAGGTCATGAAGGATATGAGCGCCGGTGAAGTGCTGGAGGTCCAGGCTACGGACAAAGGATCGAAGGCTGACCTTGAAGCGTGGGCAAAAAGTACAGGGCATCAATATCTTGGTCTGATTGAAGAAGGCGATGTACTGAAGCATTATCTGCGAAAATCATCCGACCAGGATGCAGTGGAGCGCTCATACGAGACCGTTGCGAGCAACGAGGATCTTCAGGCTAAGATCGATGCCTCAGAAAATATGACCATCCTTGATGTGCGTGAAGCGGCAGAGTATGCCTTCAATCATATCCAGGGTGCCGTATCCATCCCGATGGGGGAACTTGAATCGCGCCTTCAGGAACTACAGAAAGAATCAGCCATATACGTGGTATGCCGCACAGGGAACCGCAGCGACATGGCCGCCCAAACACTTGTGGCCAATGGCTTCACCAACGTCACCAATATCGTACCGGGCATGAGTGAGTGGAAGGGAAATACGGAATCGAACCACTAAGATAGCAGGAAGTCTAAGAAGGATACCAAACAGGAGGGAATCAACGTGTCAGTCAATGCAATGAGCAGCAAAGAAGTCGCACAGAAAGTCATGGATCAGGAAACACTTTTCATCCTCGACGTCCGGAACGAAGACGCCTTTCAGGACTGGAAAGTGGAAGGGAAGAATTTCACCTATCTGAACGTCCCTTATTTTGACCTGCTGGACGGTGTGGGAGATATCATGGACCAGCTTCCGAAGGATCAGGACATCCTTGTCGTCTGCGCCAAGGAAGGATCCTCGATCATGGTGGCTGAGATGCTCTCAGAAGAAGGTCTTGACGTGTCGTATCTCAGCGGGGGCATGAAGGCATGGAGTGAGCATCTCGAACCGGTGAAAGTCGGTGACCTTGCAGACGGAGGAGAGCTTTATCAATTCGTCCGTCTCGGCAAAGGCTGCCTGTCCTACATGGTTCTGTCCGGAGGTGAAGCTGCGGTCATCGATGCCACGCGCATGACCTCCGCCTACACGGCATTTGCCGGGGAAAAAGGAGTGGAGATCAAGCATGTCTTCGATACGCATCTTCATGCAGACCATATTTCAGGAGGAAGGCTCCTAGCCGAACGAGCTGGAGGTTCTTACTGGCTGCCACCCAAGGACGCAACGGAGGTCAACTTCGACTACAACAAACTCGAAGACGGAAACTCGGTGACGATCGGAACGTCCACCATCGATATCCAGGCCCTATACACACCAGGTCACACGATCGGCTCCACCTCGTTCATCGTCGATGGTCACTATCTCCTATCCGGGGATATCCTGTTCATCGACTCCATCGGACGCCCGGATCTTGCCGGGATGGCCGAAGACTGGGTCGGGGATCTGAGGGAAAGCCTCTACACACGCTACCGTGGACTGCAGGATGATCTGATTGTGCTTCCGGCTCACTTCATGGTGATCGAGGAGCTGAACGCAGATGGAACCGTTGCACGCAGCCTCGGAGATCTGTTGAAAGAAAACCACGGTCTCAACATTGAAGACGAGGGGGAATTCAGAAAGCTCGTGACCGAGAATCTGCCTCCGCAACCGAATGCGTATCAGGAAATCCGTGAAACCAATATGGGGAAAATCTCCCCCGATGAAGAAACCCAACGAGAAATGGAAATCGGACCAAACCGCTGTGCGGTCCGCTAAACCAAGGAGGAATAGAGAATGGAATCAGTAAAAGTATTGGATGCAAAAGGATTGGCATGCCCGATGCCGATCGTCAGGACAAAAAAAGAAATGAACACGATCGAGTCAGGAGAAGTCCTTGAAATCCATGCAACGGATAAAGGAGCTAAAAGTGACCTCACCGCATGGGCCAAATCTGGCGGTCATGAACTTGTGAAGCATGAAGAAGACGGAGACGTATTGAAGTTCTGGATCAAAAAAGGATAATGAATGCTGAAGGAAGGGGAATATCCCTTCCTTTTCTTATTATGTAAAACCGTGAAGCCAAATTTTGTACAGGGGCGTTCCGTTCCGCTGCGGCTGACCGCTTTCCTCGGGGCGTGCGGTGAGCCGCTTCGGCTACGCCTCCAGGGTCTCACCTGCCCGCTATTCCCGAAGGAGTCGGTCAGCCTCCGCTGCACTTCACTCTCTTTATCATTTTAATCCACACATTCAAAAAAAGATTGACGCCACCAGACAATATCCTTACACTATTAGAAAACTTTAACATTTGTAAACGCCATGAACAGGAGTAATAAGGATCAGGGTCTGCCAAGAGAGCTGTCGTCCGCTGCAAGACAGCCATTCCCGTCCCCAACTCGCCTGGGAGCGGATGGAAGGGAATGTCTATCCGGCCGACCACCGTCATCTGGTCCAGAGCGGTTTCCTGTTCGGGAGACCAATAAGAGTGGTACCACGGCCCCGTCGTCTCTTTCCGAGAGGACGGGGCTTTTTGCTATCCAAAAAGGGGGAGAAGGCCGTGTCGTGTTTCATCTGTGATAAACATAGAAGCATCATCAAGACCGCCGGAACGACGATTTATGAGAATGAATGGGTGTATGTCGGTCACATCGATCGCAAGGGAAAACCGAACTATGCGGGACATGTGATGATTGACTTGAAACGGCATGTGCCGGGCATGGCGGATATGACGGGCGAGGAAGCCGCTGCATTCGGCATCGCCATGTCCCGGGTGAGCCGGGCGCTGACGGAGAGTGAAGGAGCGGAGCATGTCTATGCTCTTGTGTCCGGGAATTCGGTCCCCCATCTTCATATGCATCTTGTGGCCAGATACCCAGGGACCCCGGAGGAACATTGGGGCGCCATGGACGTATACGATTGGGAGAAGGCGCCCATGGTCGGGGAAGAAGAAATCGTGGCCCTGTGCATGAGGTTGAAAGAAAGGATGGAATCCTATGAGTGAATGGAACTGGGTTGGAAGCGATGATACAAAGGTAGATGAGAAGGATGTCCTCACTTTTCCAAATGGGATAGTGGTGGGACGCTTCGGAGGGAATTCCGGGGCAGGTGCAAACAAGAATGAGGACGCCGCTCTCTTATGGGTCGAAGAGGGGGAGTGGGAATTTGCCGCTATCCTTGATGCCCATCAGACGGCTGAGAGCGCATCCCTGGTCGTCGAGACGCTTGAAGGGGAGAAAGAGCGGATTCAATCCATCCTGAAGCGGCCGTTTGGCGAGGTGTTCAATCCGTTGCAGGCCTGCATTCTGGATATATTCAGGGAACCTGGATTCCTTGCCCGCTGTCAGGAAGTGCAGGGGGAGACCGCTATCTTATTGGTATGCAGGAAAGAAAACGTCCTATGGTGGTTCTCGATCGGGGACTGTGTGGCCATGCTCTATCATCCCGAACTCGCCGCCCACGGGCAGTACAATCTGAATCAGCGCCATTTTTACGAATGGATCGGCAAGGCAAGCTCGTTCCATGGGGAAATCCCATGCTACGGCACAGGCGTGAGGGAGCTCAGGGAAGGGACGAATACCATCTTCATGACGACGGATGGACTGTTGGAATGTCCGGGAGATCCGTACCCCGGAGGTAAAGAGATCTTTGCTGCGTTGGATGAAAAGTCGGTGGAGGAAGGAGTGGCGGATCTTCTCCACAAAATCGAAGAAAACGGCGTGCGGGATAGCACGACGATTGTGGCATGGAGGATTGATAACCGTTGTGAAGCCACGTGGCCGGGGAATTTGAGAAAGCCATGATGTCCCCCAATTCGCCCCTATGATACAATAATATGGGAATTTACAACAGATAAGAAAGAGGAAGTCATGCTTTATTTACGGTATGTGTTTTATCAGAGTCTGCTGTTTACCGTCATCGTCATCATGAACTATTATCTTGATCCTTACTTGACCCCACCGTTCACGATGGTGGATGCGACCGCCATCTTGGTTTCTCTCTTGGTTCTGTTCGTTGTCATGACGGTGGTGGTGAAGCTGTATCGTCCTTTTAAAGGCGTCCGTTACCGAACGAAGTTTTTCCTTTCGGTGCCGGCGTTTTTACTGGCGATTGCTTACTTTGTACTAGGAGCTTGGCTGTTTTTTTAGGAGGTGCACGGTATGAAGAAGGTAGTGTTGATCGGTTCGGGTGGGTCGGGAAAATCGACGCTGGCGACCCGTCTTGGGGAAGCAATTGATTTACCTGTCTGGCATTTGGACCAGCTCCTGTGGAAGCCGGGCTGGGTTCCGGTCGAACGGGAAGAAGTCAGGGAAATCCAACGGAAGCTTGTGACCAAGGAGAAATGGATCATCGACGGAAACTACGGCTCAACGATGGAGTTCCGCATGGATGCGGCGGATACGATTATCTTCCTGGATCTATCGAGATGGCGTTGCAGCTACCGAGCCATGAAGCGCATGTTCCGCTATCACGGGAAGTCCCGGCCCGATATGCGGGAAGGCTGCGAGGAGCGATTGGACCTGACCTTCCTCAAGTGGATCTGGCAGTACCCGAAGGAGAAGCGGCCGGGCATCCTTCAAAAGCTTGCAGCCTACAGTGAGGAGAAAACCATCATTCATCTGAAGAACCCACGGGAAGTCCGGAACTTCCTGAAGAATGCAAATCGTATAAGGGGGGCATCAGCATGAAAAATCAAAAACTGACGTTCGTCGGTTACTTCCTGGTCATCCCCCTCATCTTTTTTGTCAGTGCGCTTCTGTGGAGATGGGGAATCAAACGCACAGATATCGGGGTAGTGCTTACCGATGGTCTTGCCATCTTAGGGATTTATTACCTGCTGATCAGTGTGATCGGTTCAGCAAGAGTCGCTCGATCTTAGAACTTGTTCTTGTATTTTAAGGGTCTCATCATACATAACATTTCCCTAGGTTTGTGGGGTGCGTTTAGTGTTTCTTTCGATCGAATCATTACTGGATTAACAAACGCAAAGAGTAGGAGACATCATGTATATTCTTGTTAGTACCATCCAGCTTATTAGTTTCTTTGTAATCTTTACTGCTGTGTCCCGTTATTCGTTCAGTAAATGGGAGTACACAGGCTACTCTTTAGCTGTCGTCGTGATGGGACAGCTTTTTTCCTATTTTGTTGGGGTATGGGGAGCTCTGTCGGTATTCGGGCTGCTGATTTGGATATCCTTCCGTAAAGAAGACAGATTGACTGCATTAGGCATTTTTTATGCGGCATATGCCCTCGTGATGAACTCCTTCCTAGGCTTTTTATTCGCAGATCTCATAGAGTGGATAATTGGGTTCGGCTTCCAGGTGTCGACGGCGAATCTGGATTATCTGGTGTATCTGTTGACTGCGCTTTCGCCTCCGCTTCTAAATGCAGGGATCTTACTTCTTATGGGTGGATACATGGATAAAGTAAGAAAGGAGGAAGTGGAACGTTTCAGCTCAGTGATGCTGCTTCCTGTGACGGTATTATTGCTTCTAGTGGTCGTGGTGATCTATGTAATCCTAACTCTGGTACAAGGCGAAAGCAGTGGCAATCTCCTATTGGAAAAGCTTCTTTATGGAATGGGCATGCTGATACTCGTGGCTTTCGGCTATTTCGTCTTTCAATACCGGCATATCCAGCGAAAGCAGTTGAAGAAGGCAAAGGAAGAACAGCTGAATCAACTTCAGGATTATACCTCGCAGCTTGAGTTGCTCTACGACGAAATCAGAGGATTCCGTCATGACTACGTGAATATTCTCCTGACACTTGAATCCGGTATACGAGCGGGTGATATGGATCAGGTCCGGCTGGTTTTCGATCAAACGGTTAAGCCGACCGGGGACCGGATGCAAGGAAACGAGCACAGCCTTGTTAAGTTGAAGAACCTTCATGTTCCTGAAATTAAGAGTATCCTCGCATCAAAACTACTGATTGCTCAGCGTCAAGGAATCGATGTCAGGCTTGAGATTCTGTTACCGATCAGATGTTTAAGAATGGACCTCATTCCGTTCACCAGGATTCTTTCTATCCTGATTGACAATGCTGTGGAGGCAGCAATGGAGACTCATGAACAATCACTGACTGTGGCAATCATTCAAGGGGAGCGGGATCAGGTATGGGTGATAGAAAATTCACTAGAAGGGGACGTCGATCTTTCATCCATCTTCAATAAGGACGTATCATCAAAAGGGTCAGGTAGGGGCACGGGGCTTTACACCGTGCGACAGATTCTACAAGACATCACATATGCGACGTTGGATACTAGGGTTAACGGCTCTACCTTTGTTCAGTCCCTGTCCATAAGAGAAGAGGGGTAATGTAGATGAATATTTATTTACTGGAAGATGATATCATTCAGCAACAGCGGTTGTCGGGGATGATCAAGGATATCTGCGAGATAGAAGGCATTACCTATCTTAATTTTCATGCGACTTCCAGACCGGTGGATGTATTATCAAGCCTAAAGAATGCGTCGCTTCATAACCTCTATTTCCTTGATCTTGAGATTGATGATGAGGAGCAGAAGGGGTTTGCGGTCGCCAAAGAAATCCGCAAATCGGATCCCCTAGGAACCATTGTGTTTGTTACGACCCATTCAGAACTTGCGATGAAAACATTCGAGTACCATATCGGTGCAGTGGACTTCATCGATAAAAGTCTGGGACATGAAGCGTTCCGTCAACGTGTGCAGGATTGTTTGCTTCTTGCTTCATCGAGGGCAGGGGTAGCCCTCCCAACCGATACTTTCCGCTATGAAAGTGGGCAAAGCAACTTTCAGGTGCCTTTCAGAGAACTTCTTTACATTGAAACTACGGGCACACCACATAAACTCCGTCTAGTTTCGACCACGCGGGTGATGGAATTCTATGGCGACTTGAAAGAGATAGAGTCCCTGGATCATCGTCTGATCCGGACTCACCGTGCGTATGTGGTGAATGTAAAAGCCATTCAAGAGATTGACCGGAAAGAAAAAAAGGTGATCCTAGCTGACGGCTCTGAGTGTCTTGTATCGCGAAGGTTATTAAAGACATTGCTAGAAAAGTGGAAAGAGTAAATGGAAAGCATCGGACCGGTCTGATGCTTTTTTTGACCGTTCGTGCACTCCAGAGAACCATTCATGAAAGGAAGCTGTCAATTCCTCTTTCAGCCCTTAAGGTAGAAGTATAGATGAGGCTTGGAGGGAATGGCATGACACTAGCAATTGAAGTGAACGCTGTATCAAAGACGATCAAAAAAAGAGAGATCATCTCAAATGTCAGCATGAAAGTCCGTGCAGGAGAGATTTACGGGTTCTTGGGACCGAACGGGGCAGGGAAAACAACGATCATGAGGATGATGCTCAATCTTGTGAAGCCTACGGCAGGTACGATCAGCATGAACGGGGAAGTGGTGGACGGTAAATCTGCGTACTTAAAGGAAATCGGGAGTATCATAGAATACCCTGTATTCTATGAGCGTTTGACTGTGGAGGAGAACCTGGTGCTGCACTGCCGGTACATGGGAATCGAAATGAAGGACGGCGTGGATCGGATGTTGGAAAAGGTCGGATTGAAAGGAGCAAAAGATCAGCTCATTTCCGAGCTGTCCCTGGGGATGAAGCAACGCCTTGGCATTGCCAGGGCCATCATCCATCAACCGCGGATCCTGATCCTTGATGAGCCGATCAATGGATTGGATCCCATCGGCATAAGGGAGGTACGAGAACTGCTCCTTATGCTTAAGGAACAGGGTATGACGATCCTTATCTCAAGTCATATTGTATCGGAAATTGAATCCATTGCCGATACAATAGGAGTCATTCAAGAGGGGCGCCTGATCAGTGAGGTGAGAATGGAGGAATTGAAGGAGGGAAGTAGGAGCGGCTACATCATAGGAGTAAAGGATGCCGGCACTGGCAGTCAGATCCTGAGTGAAGTGGGAAGGGTCGAGCGAGTGGACGATCGGACCATCATCGTGTTCAACAGTGTCCTGTCCCGTCATGAGCTGAACCGACTTCTCGTAGTTGGCGGGGTTGAGGTAGAGAGGATCGAGAGGAAGGAAAGCAATCTCGAAGACTACTTCATCAACCTGCTTAAGGAGGGAAAACGCCATGCTTAACCTGATGAAACTGGAATGGACGAAGAACCGGCTTTCTCAGTACTGGAAAGGGGTGCTCGTCAGCATCATCCTCATCTTTGCCGCGATGGCCCTCATGGGAATCGGGTCAAACGGGGAAAAAGAGGCGATGTTCCCCGATTATGAGGCATATGAATCCTTAGCAGGCATCTTCGTCCGGATTGTGTTCATGATCTATACGAGCGTTGTCCTGTCCAGAGTGATGATTGAAGAATTCAGGAATAAGACGATTCAGCTCCTCTTTACGTATCCCACCGAGCGAAAGAAAATCCTGAGGGCCAAGCTCCTCGTCGTATTTGGGTTCTGCTTTGTCACCACGGCGACCGCCAGCATCGTCATTGCCCTCCTGACAGTCGGACTGAATCCGATGTTGGAGATCTTCCCAGATGAAGTGACGTTACGAGACATAGCGGGTGATATCCCCGGCATGCTCCTCATGGCGTTCATGATGGGAGGGGTTTCTCTTATTCCTTTATTCTTCGGAATGAGGAAAAAGTCGACTGCCACCACCATCACGAGTGCGGTTCTGATCGGCTTCCTGATCAATGCCACCGTGTCTGATGGAAGCAACCAGACGAGCTTGTTCCAATTCATCGGTGTTCCTGTCGGCATGTGCCTCATCGGTTTTGGCATCGCCTTTCTTTCGTACCGTCGGATTGAAAAAGCAGATCTATAGAAAAGAAGGGCCCGGGGATCCGGGTCCTTCTTCACTGTGGTGAATTGAAAAAGCTGATGACTCCGATAAACAGAAAAAGAATCATCTGAAAGAAAGGACTGCCTGCTCCACAGACGATTCCAGCAATGGCAATTCCCTTGCCTTTTTCACTGCGGACCTTGAGCTGGTTCAGGGACTTTATCCCAATGATCAGGGCTGCAATCCCGATGAGAATCCCGATGAGCGGGATGATGATGGCAATGATGCCAAGGACCAGGCTGGTGATGGCCAATGCGTTGGTTTTGTTTGACTCCATGATAACCTCCGAAAACAGTTGAATATTTTGCAGGTTAGGGACGTTTTTTTGGCTTGTATAATGCCCGCATCCTGCATTTGAAGGCAACAAAACGAAAAGATCCAACCCTCCTGCACTGCTTCTTTCAGTATAAAATAGTGGGAGACTAAGATACAAATAATTACTGTATAAATGTGGTAAAATGGTAGACCGGGAGATGATGAGAGTAACAGATATCAAAATAATTTTCTTCGATATTGACGGGACGTTGACCCATCATGAGGATGGAAGTATTCCTTCGAGCACGAGGGATGCGATAGGGGAGCTTTTGGACCGTGGCATCAGGGTGGTGGCGGCTACGGGCAGACCCCTTTCCATGTGCGGGGAGATCCGGGATCTGGGGATCGAGACGTTCATTACGGCAAACGGAGGGTATGGTATCCATGGCGAAGAGGTGATCTTTCAATCCGTCCTTTCACCTGCGACGGTAGAGGCTGTCTCTTCGTTCGCCATGGAGATTGGGCACGGTCTGTCCTTCTATACAGATTCACTCAGTATGAACGGAATCGAGGAACGGAGGACCATGCCTGCACTCTTTGAAACATTGGGGTTGAAGGACTATCCGCCGGTTGTGGAGAAAATGGAAGAAGAGGTGTATCTCATGTGCTTGTTTGCGGATGATGAATCTATCGGCCGCTATCATAACAGATTTCCCGAATTGACCTTCAGGCGCTGGCATCCCTTCATCTTGAATGTGTTGGAAACGGACGTATCGAAATCCATTGCCATGAAGAAGGTGCTCCATCATTTTGGACTCCATCCTTCGGAGGCCATGGCATTTGGAGATGGAGGCAACGACATCGACATGCTTCAGCTGGCCGGAATGGGTGTCGCCATGGGGAATGCAGGGGCCGAGTTGAAGAGTGTGGCCGACTTTGTCACCAAGCCTTCCGGGGAAGATGGTGTCGCTTTTGCCCTTCGGGAGCTTGGGTTGATTGGTCTCGGCTATTGCTGATAGACAATGAAGAAACGGCAGGTGGAAGAGCATGAACGCTCATCAGTGGTTGGATAAAGTCAATCTTAAAGCTGCTTCCGTGAAGGAAGTACCGGAGTCATTCAGTTCAACGGTGTATAATGTGAAGCTCGTGACGGGGGAAAAGGTGTTCTTGAAAATACCCCGTTCCGTCCAGAAGCTGAGTTTGGAGAGGGAGATGCTGGAGCGGTTCAAGGGACACTTACCCGTACCGGAAGTCGTCGCCTTCCATGAGGACGGGTTCCTGGTGCTCGAGGCACTGGATGGTGTCCCGGCGACTGGCATGGTGAGTGAGAAACTGGCGTGGGAGATCGGGGAGCTGCTCGCCAGGCTGCATACCATCCGGGTAGGTCCCGAAGACTACGGAGGTGCCGTGCGGGATGAATTCAGCCGGTGGACAGAGTTCCTTCCTGCGCAGTTCTACTCGTTTGCCGAAGATGCGAAAAAGGTGCTAGACCCTGAATTGTTCGACCTGGCCCTTGTTCGATTCGAGGAGATGAGGAAGGAGCTGCCGCCTCCCGACGGTCCGTCGTTCATCCATATGGATTTCCGCCCCGGGAACATCCTCGTACGTGATGATCACGTGACGGGTCTAATTGATTTTGAGAGCGTACGGATCGGTTCGACGGAGCTGGATTTTACGAAGATCGAGCGGGATGTATGTCAGCGGTTCCCTGGGACACGGGAAGCATTTGAAGACGGATACCGCTCGGTGAGGCCCCTCATCGACCTTGACCGGGTGCTCCCTTTTTACCGGATGACCGACGCCTTCAATTCTACCGGCTGGTGTCAGCGGATGGGTCTAGAGAAGAATAGGGACTTTTTTGAACGGAACGTGAAGATCCTGAAGGAGGGTCTTGCGTGAGGACTGCAGAAAAGGGATGTGGATGGAAATGAAGGACGTATCGGCATCAAAGGATGTGATCATGGCTGCGCTAGAAGTGGCCGATCTTCCACATAGGAATGGGTTCGAGATGGAAGATCAGAACCTGGAATATGAAGGCTTCGTTTTGACTCTGGATGATCGGACCTACAGGAGCAGGCGCGCCAGGAAAACACCCAACAAAAAGGGTTATTTCACTGTCTTTTGGAGAAAGGGAGACGATGACCGGAACCGTCCATATACGTTGGAGGAATGTACGGATCGTCTCATCATCACCGTCCTGGACCAAGGAAAGAAAGGGCAGTTCGTTTTCCCGAAAGAGGTGATGGCGTCGAAAGGGATCGTTACGACCGGCAGCTCAAAAGGGAAAATGGCCATGCGTGTCTACCCCGATTGGGTGACCGGATTGAACCCGACGGCGAGGAAGACCCAGGCGTGGCAATCGGAGTACTTCATTGATTTGTCCGGAGAGGTCGATGGGAGCCTGATTCGCTCCCATTACCTAGGGAAAGATTATACATAGAAAAGGGAGCCGGTTGTGACGGCTCCCTTTTCTTATGCTCATCGATTCAATTTACTGTGGCGGTAACCGTAGCTGAAGTAGAAGATCAGCCCCAGTACGAGCCAGACGGCGAAGCCCTTCCACGTGAATGCCGACAGCTGGAGCATGAGGTACACGCAGAAGATGACCGCGAGCGCCGGGATGACCGGTACCCATGGTGTTTTGAAGCCACGCTTGATCTCCGGACGCGTCTTCCTGAGGACGGCGACACCTAGTGACACCGTGGCAAACGCGAACAGGGTCCCGATGCTCGTCAGTTCCGCAAGCTTATCCAGAGGGACAAGACCGGCGAACAGGGCAACGAGGATCCCGGTCGTCCATGTACTCGGAAGGGGAACCTTCGTTTTCGGGCTGACGCTCGAAAGCTTCTGGGGAAGCAGACCGTCACGGCTCATGGCATAGAACAGTCGGGTCTGTCCGAACATCATGACGATGAGGACGGTGGTGATCCCGACGATGGCGCCAAGGGAAATGAATCCGGCTGCCCAGTCCTGGTGGATGAACTGCAGGGCGAAGGCGACGGGGTCTTTCACATTCAGCATGCTGTAAGGCACGATCCCTGTCAGGATGAGCGATACAACGATATAGATGACGGTGCAGATGACAAGGGCCGAGATGATGCCGATCGGCAGGTTCCGCTGGGGGTTCTTCACTTCCTCGGCGGCAGTGGATACCGCATCGAAACCGAAGTAGGCGAAGACGACGACCGCAGCGCCCGAAACGACACCCGAGAAGCCGAATGGCATGAACGGCTGCCAGTTGGAAGGCTCCACGTACCACACGCCAACGGCGATGAATAGCAGGACGACGGCCACCTTCACGATGACCATGATGGCATTGAACTTGGCCGACTCCTTTACACCCCGTGATAGTAGAAGGGTGACGAGAAGGACGATGATGACGGCCGATAGATCAAGATACGTACCGTTGCCGGGATCGAATGCCGACGTCAGGGCGTGAGGGAGATGGATCCCGAAACCGGACAGGAGGCTCTGGAAGTAGCCCGACCAGCCGCTTGCCACAGCGGAGGAAGCAAGGCCGTATTCAAGGACGAGGTCCCAGCCGAGAATCCAAGCGAAGATTTCCCCGAAGGCGACATAGCTGTACGTATAGGCGCTCCCTGATTGCGGGATCATGGAGGCAAACTCTGAATAGCAGAGGGCGGCGAATACACAGGCAAGGCCTGCAATGATAAACGATAGGATGAGTGCTGGACCTGCGTATTTCGCTGATGCCACGCCCGTGAGGACGAAGACTCCGGTCCCGATGATGGCCCCGACTCCGAGCATGGTCAGATCGACTGCTCCTAGTACGCGATTGAGGGAACCGGTATTGCTTTCTGTGATGAGTTTCTTTCTGAATAAGCTCATGCCCAACCTCCAAAAACCGAATTATTAAACAATTCAATAAATTACTTTTCATAGTGTATAGTCAACTGTCTTGAAAGTAAATATATAAATATTACTATTACCTATAGTTGTTTTCCAATTCAGTAAGTGGATTGGCATAAAAAAAGAGACAAGCAGATCGCTTGTCTCGATTGTTACGTGATGGATTGGAAGGCGAACAGGAGGTCGGCTTCACAGACGATCCTGCTGTCGATGGCCGCCGTACCTCTCCCTTTCACGATCCTTCCTTTATTCCGTGTGATGTCGATTGTAAGAGTCAGCCGGTCACCGGCAAAGACGTCCTGGTAAAACCGGCAGTTATCGATGCCGGCAAGCATGCCAAGGCCGTTGCTCCGGCTCTCGGAATGGAGCGCGGCTCCGCTCATCTGGGCCATGGCCTCAAGGATGAACCCGCGGGGGAAGGCGCCGTCCGGTGACCCTTCACAATCATGTTGTGAAATGAGTTTCACGCCCACCGCCCGTTTTCCTTCTTCCACTTCCGTGATCTTATCAATCAGGAGGAAGGGGAACCGGTGAGGCAGGATGCTCCGGACGTCCCTCATGCCTTTGGACTGTCGGGACTCCAGTTCAATACGAGTCCGAGATGGGTAAGTCCGCCACCGAATCCGTACAGAAGCATCGTGTCGCCATCGTTCACTTTTCCTTCTTTGATCCCTTTATGGATGGCAAGGGGGATCGAAGCAGAAGAAGTGTTGCCGAAGTACTGCATGCTTGTCAGGGTATTGTCGACATTGATCCCGGCTTTGTCACAGATCGACTCCACCATGCGGAGGTTTGCGCTGTGAGGGATGAACCAGTCAAGCTTGTCCCGCTCGATGCCGGATTTCGTCAGAAGCTCTTCTACGCCGCCTGGGATCGTGCGCGTTGCCCACTTATAGACTTCGCGTCCGTTCTGTACCATCTTCCCGGATGGATCAAGCTCCTGTCCGTGAAGAGTAGGAGCGAATGTACGGCGGTATACGTGGGCTCCGCCGGCTCCGTTTGCGCCCATGTGGCTCGCGAGGAAGCTTGGGTTCTCTTCATCATATTCGACGAGCATGGCAGCAGCAGCGTCTCCGAAAAGTATGCAGGTCGAGCGGTCTGTATAGTCCGTCACCTTCGTCAGCGTTTCAGACGCGACAACGAGGATTTTTTTATGGATCCCGCTTGATACCATGTTGTTGGCCACATGCAGGGAATAGGTGAAGCCGGCACAGGTGGCATTCAGATCGAAGGCACCGGTTGCAGGTATGTCGAAGTGATTCTGGATCAGGCAGGCAACACTCGGGAAGGCATGATCCGGCGTGGTCGTCGCCACGATGATGCAGTCGACGTCGCTCAGATCTTTTCCGTACCCGTCAATCAGGTTCTGGACGGCCCCGAAGGCAAGATGGGAAGCGAATTGATCATCGGCTGCAACGCGGCGTTCATGCATGCCGGTGCGCTGGACGATCCATTCATCAGTCGTGTCCACCATTTTCTCAAGGTCTGCGTTTGTCAGTTTTTTCTCAGGCACATACGTTCCGATTGCCGTGATACGTGCGCGTGATTGGTTCAAAAGAAGGACCACCTTTTTCATGAATTGTGTTTACACCATATATTATGACCAGGTACTAAATCCTCTCCATTATACGCCTTTTTACCGAATTCTTCAATCACCCGGATTTCGGGGATTGAAAAAAAGGTCGAATTCCTGCCTTCTACTTGTCTTTGAGCTCTTGTGAAAGCACCACGGAGAGATTAAGATAAGAAGAGAAGGAGAAATATAACTGAATGAGGCCTGAACCAGGAGTCACGCATGAGGCGCGAACTTCTATTTGCCATGCTGAAGCATGCGCATGGACAAATCGGGTCCAACAGCAGTATATTTAACCTTGCATGAAAGGATGATTAGATGAAACAATCGCACCAAACGATAGAGACGCCCAGCAAAGCCAGCATCCTTTGGCAGCTGACCCGTCCCCACACCCTGACTGCATCCTTCGTCCCGGTATTCATCGGAACGGTTTCCGCCATGTACGAGACGAACATCAGCGTCTGGATGTTCCTAGCGATGCTTTTCGCGTGTCTGTGCCTGCAGATTGCCACGAACTTATTCAATGAATATTACGATTTCAAACGTGGGCTCGACACGGAAGACTCGGTCGGAATCGGGGGCGCCATCGTCCGCCACGGCATGAAGCCGAGGACGGTCCTTCAGATGGCCCTTACCTGCTATACGCTGGCTGTCCTTGCCGGAATCTATATCTGCGCCAACAGCAGCTGGTGGCTTGCCGCCATCGGAATCGGCGGGATGCTCATCGGCTACCTATATACAGGAGGCCCGCTGCCGATTGCCTACACGCCATTCGGTGAGCTGTTCTCAGGCGTCAGCATGGGAGCAGCCTTCGTCCTGATCGCATTCTTCATCCAGACAGGAACCGTCGATCAGACGACGATCCTGATCTCGATCCCGATCGCGATCCTGGTCGGAGCCATCAACCTGTCCAACAATATCCGGGATATTGAAGAAGACACGATCGGTGGACGGAAGACGCTTGCGATCCTCATGGGTCACAAAAAAGCCGTCTATTTCCTCGGCTTCTCGTTCTTCGTCTCCTATGCGTGGCTGATCGGCCTCATCATCGCCGGCACCGTCAGCCCGTGGGTCCTGCTCGTCTTCCTGAGCATCCCGAAACCGGTCCAAGCCATTAAATCCTTCCTCGGAAAAGGCGGACCTGCCCATTCGGGACTTGCCATGAAAGCGACCGCCCAGACGAACACATTCTTCGGATTGCTGCTGTCAGTGGCACTCTTCATCAATTACTTCATCGTCCGATGAACAAAAAGACGACTCCAATGTGGGGTCGTCTTTTTGGTTTATCGTTTTCTGCCGGGGCGGATTGCCCTTTTATTCCCGAAACGGCTCAGGAAGAAAGCGCCGTTATGAAAGACCGCGAAGATCAGGAGGGTCGTCCATATACTGGAATAGTGCGCTGCCGTGATGGGGGTGTACAGATTCGCCGTCGTCAGTCCTCCAAATAAGGCCACCCCGACCATCACCGTATCAAGGAGCGATTGAACAGGCTTCCAGGCATTGTGCAGATAGGTCGGGAATAAAAGGACCAGGATGCCAAGCACAAGAAACATGGAATTCACGTCCTCATCAAGTCGCCAGTGAGGAAGCCAGATCAGAGCCGTCAGGAATGTACCGATGAAGACGATAAGGCGGACTTTCTTCATCCTGTCCATGGATCGCTCTTCCTCCCGCTCCTTTCGTTTGTAAAAAGAATCGGGTTTCCATTGAGGCGGTGCGAATTCTTCATTTTTCATATCAACCCGTTCGGGGAAATCAAGGCCAGCCTCATGAAGGGGTTGCCGGATAATCGATTCATAATGAAAGTCGAAATCCTCCCGTTTCGCATCATGCAGGTCAAGATCGGTCACATAAGCTGGAATAGCGTGAGTATGTATACGTTGGATCCAGGAGTCAACGTCTTTTTTGGTTTCCGACAGAAAGGAAAGGTAGGTAATATCCCCGTTGCTTTCCACTCTGAATACCAGTCGAAGTCCTTGCCTGTACAGATTTTTTTTCTTTCCCGAACTATCCCTTGATCTCGCGTGCATCCTGATCCAGGCTGGCCCAATCAGGACTTCTTTTATATCACTGAAGGGAACCAGACGCTCAATTTTTTCATTGGTTTCACGATCCAAGCCGCTTTGCACATATCCTTCATCGGTCCACCACGACTTATGGAATATAAAAACGGGATCATGTTCATATTTTTGCAGGTCCATGCTAAACACCTCTCGTAATCGATACGGGTGAACATACACGCTGGTTTCACCTGAGTACAAATCTATCCTAGAGTCTTATTCCACTCATATGGTAAAATAAACCTAAAAAGGAGTGAACGACCATGAATTGTATAGGCTGCAGATTGGCCAAGAAACAAGAGAACGTCCATGTGGTGTACGAAACAGCCACCCTTACATGCATCCTTGACTATATGTCGTTCAATCCGGGTCATGTCATGATCCTTCCAAAGCAGCACGCGGCAGAGGTGGAGGAGCTTGATCCGAAGATGGCCATCGAAATCATGGAAGCGTCGCGCTTCCTTTCTAAAGCTGTAAAGGCGGCGTTCAATCCTGATGGCATCACGATCATCCAAAACGGCGGGGGATTCAACGACCTCGACCATTATCATATGCATGTGATCCCTCGTTTTGAAGGACAGGATTTTGCCGAGTTCTTCTCTGAGGAGGGAGAGCCGGCGCAAGAAGAGGATCTTGCTCAGGCTGCCCAGAAGCTGATCCGTGTCATCAAAGAGATGGAGCAGCATGCTCGAGTTTGAGCCGAACAGTCGGATGCGGAAGAAGATGAAGGCCGAGGTGGAGATCATGAATTCCAATCCCGCCTTCAATTTTCTGGCCAGGGACCGGGAAACAATCGGGTTTGATGAAGTGGAATCAGAGTTCCAGGAATGCGAACGCCGGGGAGTGAGGCGCCTTCTGGTGAAAAAAGACCGCCGATACGTGGCGGTCATTGATTATTGCCTCCAGAATCCGTCCGATTCAGAGGCTTGGATCAGCCTCTTCGTCGTCCACCGTGCCCATCAGGGGACGGGGGTCGCCCATGAAGCGTACGGGGAATTGGAAGCGCTTGTCGGGAGAAGCGGCAGGAGCCGCCTCCGTTTGGCCGTCCACGCTTCGAACGAGGCGGGACTGGCATTTTGGATGAAGAAGGGCTTTCACTCCTTTAAGGAAGTGGACATTGGAGGGAAGCCCCACTATTGTCTGGAAAAAGAGCTCTAACATAATCGGTTGTCTTTACTACGGTGGCAAACTCACCGTGAAGGGTGGCGAGGGATACGTCGTGAACGAGTGTAGCATCCAGGGTGCGGCCCTCGGGATCGACAAGATCGAAGGCAGCCGTTGCATCGGATAGCACGAAGGTCGTGAATCCGAGATTGCCGCTCATCCTTGCCGACGTGGAGATGCAGTGTGGTGTCGTCAAGCCGGCGATCACCACTTCTGTGATTCCGAGGTGACTAAGGTGTTCCTCAAGTCCCGTTCCGATGAAGGCACTGTTCACACCTTTCTCGAGCACGGTCTCACCGGGGATCGGGTCGAAGCCTTCTTTAAAGCGGAAGCCTTCCTTCGAAGAATGGAAAATGGACTCCGGATGAAGCGACCGGTGCCGGATGTGGATGACCTCCCAGCCGAGGCGCCTCCATTCATTCAAAACAAACAGCATCTCTTCCTCCGCATGGGGGTTATTCCGCGGTCCCCACTGCGGGTGGAGGAACGCCTGCTGCACATCGATAAGGAGCAGGGCACGCTTCACCTTCGGCACCAGCGTTCCACCGCAGTTCGGACAGACGCTTTTGAAGCTCTCCGTACATTCACTGCAAAAGGTGCAGTCATGAGAGCAATGGTAAGCTCCCTCATCCATCTTCTTTTCACACGCTAAACAATGTTCCATGTCCAATCACTCCTATTCTTTCATTCTAGTATTCAGTTTATTGGAAAAAGATAGGCGGGACTATGCTATCATGAAGGAAAATACGTCGGAACGCCGTAAAAACAACGGAAGAAATGGCGATCGGACTTAAAAGATAAGGTGGGAGCGAATCATGGACGAAATCAATCGTCAGATCATGGAAGAACTACAGCAGGACGGGCGGCTGTCGATGACCGAACTCGGGAGGCGGGTGTCGCTGTCGGTACCGGCGGTGAAGGAGAGGGTGATGCGCCTTGAGGAGCAGGGAGTCATCACGGGATATCATGCAAAGGTCGATCCTGACCGGGTAGGCAAGACCGTCAAGGCGTTCATCCTTATGAAGACGCATCGCTGCAAAGCATTCCGCTCCTTCTGCAGGGAGCACGCCGATGTGATGGAATGCCACCGGCTTACAGGGGAATACAGTTACCTCGTGAAGCTGGTCACGGGAACCAATGCAGAACTCGAAGATTTCATCGACGCTGCCATGGAATACGGCGAGCCCTATACGATGATGAATCTGTCATCCCCAGTTCCCGGGAAGCCGCTTACGGTCGGTGAAGCGTGATGGCATTTCTACTCGGATTTGTCATTTGTTTTGCCATAAGTGGGACGTTGAATATGCTGCTCAACATGCGACGGGGAGTGGACTGGGGCGTGTCGGTGTTTGTGAGCCTGCTGGCTGCAACGGCTATAGGGGTTTTTCTGGGGTAGGAGGAGAGAAAATGAATGTAATCCTGTTTTTTTTAGCATTTTTCTTTGTTTATCATATAGGATCTTTCATTTTAGGAAGGATCCTGAAAAGGAAGCTGCATCTCGGTAAGAAGAAGAACCATCACTATAACGAAACCCACAGGCAATGGAATAAGCGAGTCAGAAGGATAATTCTGGTGATTGTGATGGTTGTATTAGGTGTTTCCTATTACTATGATCTCAACCCTGCATACGTATGTATTCTGGTCTTGATCGGACTCATTCTCCAAGAGTTGTTCGAGGCGTATATGGATTGGAAGTATTCAGAGGAGCGCAACGAATACATACGATCGCTTATCGAAACAGGATACATGGCATTCGGCCTGACCCTTTTCATTGCGATTCTATCTACAAGCATACTGTAAGGAGTGTTACAAATGGAAAACGGTACAAGGATGCTCATTGTCCTTGGCGTGTTCATAGCAACTTATATCCTTTTGGAATGGGCGCTGGGTAAATGGCTTAAGATTGAAAAAAAGAAGAAGGGGTATCACAACGAACAGCATAAGGATTTGGAAGTCAAAACAAGTGGTGTGTTGATGTTCATCATTCTGATCAGTTTTATGATGTCTGTGGACGGTGGGGTGATGCGAGATATGCTGCCTTACGTCTTCATCGTCTGTATCATCCTTCAGAACGCACTACGGGTGTACTGGGAATGGAAATATTCTGATGGGAGTAAAGAGTATATCCGTATGATCATTACCATGAGCTACATGGTTGTATTCTTTATCACGGCATTCGCTACGAACTTTTATTGGGCGGTTCGCTAGATCGTGATGAACGATCAACCAAAGGGAGAAGGGGAATTATATGGATACATGGATCTGGCTTATCGTCATATTGGGAGTGTTTTTGGGAGTGTATTATCTTCTGCAATGGGCGTTGGGGAAATGGCTCCATCTTGGGAAGAGGAGGCATTACCGGACGTTTCACAATGAAACGCATAAAAAATGGGACCTTAGGGTGCGTTTAGTATCTGCGTTGATCATTGCAGTGGGATGTATGTGGGGCATCAGTCGAGGAGTCGATGAATCATTTTGGAAGGTTATCCTGGTTTCGAACTTTGCGGGAGTGTTCTTTCAAGAGCTATGCACTGCCTACATGGAATGGAAGTACTCAGAGCAGCGAAGGGAATATATTCGGGTGCTGGCATCAGCAGGGTATGTACTGGTATTTCTGTTGACAATTTACGTCACCAACCTCTTCGGGCTGGTATGAAGGCCGAGGAAGCTGTCGGACATGTACTCTTTTTCAATACGGTTCATCAACCTTGAGCCATAACGGGTCTCTGCTAATTTGACGGGTGCCGTGGCGAGGCAAGGGGCAGGCGAATATACATGGATGGAGTTTCACCTCTCATCCATTTTGGTAGGATGCTTGTTGGTTGAGCTCATCATGTGTTGATCAAGGAGGCTGTTCGATGGCGAGTATGGCTTTGGTACTGCTCGTGTTGTTCGTATTTGCGGCGCTGTACATGGTGTTGCAGTGGGCGCTGGGGAAATGGCTCCATCTCGAGAGTCGGAGGAAGTTTCCCACTTTTTACAACGAGACGCACTGGAAATGGCATAAGATAATGTGCTGGGTCAGTTTGGGTATTCTCATGTCCTCGTTCATATGGGTGATGATCCTTCAGGGCGGTGATGAGTCGTTATGGTTCGTGCTGCTGTTTGCGATGTTCGCGAGCATAACGATTCCTGAGTTGTGTCGCGCGTATATGGAGTGGAAGTATTCCGAGCAACGAAAGGAATATATCCGCGTACTGCTGAGCGTAGCGTATTTGCTATCTTTCATGATGATCCTGTACGTCACGGATTTTTTCTGGATTTCCTGACAAAAAGCCCTGTCCACACGCGGACAGGGCTTTCGTTGTTTTATAGGGAAGCCTTCAGGATGGAAAGGATGTCTTCTTTTCCGAGTTTCTTGAAGTTACCGAAGCCTCCGTATTCCATTTCGCGGGCGGCGATGCCGGCGATTTCGTCGAGGCGGTCTTCGCCGATGTTGTAGTCGGCGAGTCTGGATGGCGCTCCGAGACTGGTCCAGAACGCGCTCAGTTTCTCGACACCTTCAAGGGCGATATCTTTGTCGCTGCGTCCTTCCGTCTCGATATCGAACATGCTGAGCATGAGGCGCTTCATGCGGACCGGATCATGGTCGATGACGTGGCGCATCCAGTTCGGGAACAGGATCGCCAGTCCGCCGGCATGGGGGATATCGTATACGGCCGACACGGCGTGTTCGATCGTATGGGACGCCCAGTCGCCGAAGTAGCCCATTTGAAGAGTACCGTTCAGGGCGATGGTACCTGAGTACAGGATCGTTTCGCGGTTCTCGTAGCTCTCGAGGTCGTCAAGGAGTTTCGGCGCTGTTTCGATCACAGTCTGAAGGACCGAATAGCATAAATTGTCCTGGAGCGGCGTGTTTGCTACATTGTGGAAGTACTGTTCGAACACGTGGCTCATCATGTCCACCATGCCGTAGATCGTCTGGTCGCGTGGAACCGACATCGTATTGACCGGATCAAGGATGGAGAAGGCAGGGTGAGTCACGCCTGGGCTACCCCATACATACTTCTCGTTCGTCTCCCAGTTGGTGATGACAGAGTCCGGGTTCATTTCAGATCCGGTTGCGGCAAGGGTCAGCACGGTCCCGAACGGAAGGGCATCCTGAGCGATGACCTGCTTATTGATGATGTCCCAGACGTCGCCGTCATACTTTGCACCAGCAGCGATGGCTTTCGTGCAGTCGATCACGCTTCCTCCACCGACGGCGAGCATGAAGTCGATGTTCTCCTCACGGCAGATGTCGATTCCTTTCCGGACCGTGGATAGACGCGGGTTCGGTTCGACCCCTGCAAGCTCGGATACGTTCACGTCAAGGTTCTTCAGGATGTCCAGCACCTGATCATACAGGCCGTTGCGCTTGATGCTTCCGCCTCCGTATACAAGCAGGACGTTCTTTCCGTACTGGGGGATCAAGTCCGTCAATGCATTGACCTGATTTTTTCCGAAAATCAGTTTCGTTGGATTATGATACGTAAAGTTTTCCATCTTGTCAGCCTCCTCTGAGTTGTCGTTAAGAATCAAAGGTGCAAGTATAACGCGGGTCGGAAGGTTTAGCAAGTGAAGGGGTCTGTCGATTCTGCACCCATCATGAGACATTATGACTGATATTGGCAAAAGTTTTATTTTTGTTGTACAAAGGTTGAAAATTTGAAATAATAAGAATTGAATAGTTGTTCATAAGGGGGCGTTCAGGCATGCTGGTGGTAAGCGCATGTCTTGCAGGCATGAAGGTACGATACAATGGGACGGATTGCCTCGAAGACGTGATCGGAGAGATGGTCAGTTCGGGTAAGGCCGTCACGGTCTGCCCTGAGATTCTGGGTGGATTCCAAACCCCGCGTGAGCCTGCCGAGATCCAGGGCGGTACGGGTGAGGATGTGCTCGACGGTACGGCTCGCGTGCTGGACCGTTCAGGAGCGGATGTGACGGATCAATATGTAGCCGGTGCTGCTGAGACCCTCGCCATTTGCCGGAAGATGGGGGCGACGGAGATCGTCTTGAAGGAAAACAGTCCTTCCTGCGGCAGCTCCATGATCTACAATGGGGATTTTTCCGGAGAGAAGATTCCCGGGGAAGGTGTGACAACCGCACTCTTGAGAAGACATGGAATCAAGGTTTGGTCGGAAGAGGATGCTGTGAATGAATTTGTGTAAATTTACCATCGTTCTGCTAAACACCTGTGCTGATTAGCCGATGAATAATAGTAATGGCACATACAGACGCGGAACAGTTTCAACGGAACATGTCCTGGGTATTGTATGGAAAGAAAAGTAGAGATAGAGAACAGTCCTTCGACTGCAATACGATCACAAAGGGGCAAGAGAATCGAATGAGCGATGTAACAGGTCAAACCTTCTTACCTGAAGCAGAATTAAAGTCACTTCTGCAGCAAGGGGATGTCGAAGAAGGGAAACAACTGGACGTACTCCTGGCCATGGTGGAGCATATCGGGACGCCGGATCCCGTTCTCCGAGACAAATTGATTTACACCACCTTTTACCGATTGATCATTGAGGAAGACAGACTCCATACCGAAGTCCTGAAGGATCTCCTCGACCTTTCCATGGATCATCTTCTTATGAAGGGGATCGGTGAGGAAGGGACGGATTCCGTCTTCACGCGCGCCTTCACGACCCTCCTCATGGCACTCGTCCTTGGACGGGACAAAGAGGCCGATTTCTTATCAGAGGATAAGATCCAGGAAGCAGCCGATATCACGGTGGAATACCTGGAGCAGGAACAGGACGTGCGCGGCTTCGTCGAGGAAAAGGGATGGGCCCACAGTGTCGCCCACGCAGCAGACATGGTGGATGAGCTCGTGCTGAACCCAAAAGTCGATCAGGATATGTTCCCGGTCCTGCTGAAGGCACTATGGGAAAAGGTGTTGGTGTCACACCATGCCTATATCCATGATGAAGATGAGCGGCTCCTCGTCCCGATCCTTCAGATGATCTGGCAGGGGATGGATGAGGGGGAAGTCATAACGCTGGTGGAAAAACTTCCTGAGATGCTAGAGAAGCAGAAAGCCGAACTTGAGGAAGAGGCCTACTGGACTCTGTTTTTCAATGTGAAGACCTTCTCAAAAACCTTCTATATGAAACTGGAAGACTACCCGACCCTTTCAAAGCTGAGGGATGCGATCGACCGGGTCCTGAAAGAACTCAACTGAATAGTGCAATGCTCTTATGAAGAGAGGCGGAGGGACTGGCCCCATGAAGCCTCGGCAACCGGATCCACGGTGCCAAATCCAGCAGACAGTGCGTCTGAACGATAAGAGGCTGATGAAAGAGGCCTCTTGGAGAGGTCTTTTTTTATGAAGAGAAGGAGGAAGAGCATGACGAGACAAGAGATGTATACAGAACTTGAAGGAAACTTTGAAGAAACACGAAGCTGGAGGCGGCATCTCCACGAGAATCCCGAGCTATCCTTCCAGGAAACCGAAACCGCTCGCTTCATCGAAAGAAATCTGCGTGAGTTCGGGCTTGAGGTGAAGACCGGAATCGGCGGCAACGGCATCACCGGCACGCTCCGCGGGGCGAAGCCGGGCAAGACGATCGCCTTCCGGGCCGACTTCGATGCCTTGCCGATCACGGATGAAAAAGACGCACCGTACAAATCCAAGAATCCCGGCGTGATGCACGCATGTGGCCATGACGGGCATACGTCCGCCCTGTTGTCTGTTGCCAAGGTGCTGAGTCAATATGGACAAGACATCAACGGCACACTCATCTTCCTCTTCCAGCCGGCAGAAGAAACACCGCCGGGCGGAGCCAAATTCATGATCGAAGAAGGCGTGCTTGAAGGAGTGGACCATGTATTCGGAGCCCATCTTGCATCGGATTTGCCACTTGGGTCTTACGGCGTCGGAGAAGGCTTCCGCATGGCAGCCGTCGATAAATTCGCCATCCACATCAATGGCCTCGGCGGTCACGGCGCAAGGCCGCACACGACGATCGATCCACTCGTGATCGGCACGACCGTCGTCAACGCCCTCCAGCAGATCGTGAGCAGGAAGGTCGATCCCCTGAAATCCGCCGTCGTCACCATCGGCATTTTCAAAGCCGGAACCGCCTTCAACGTGATCCCCGACAACGTCACCATCGAAGGCACAGTGCGTACATTCGAAGGCGAAGTGCGCGACCAGGTCCAGGAAGAGATCCATTCGATTGTCGCCGGCATCACATCCGGATTCAAGGCGACGCACAGCATCGACTATCTGCGTGGCTACCCGGCCCTCTATAACCATCCGGAGGAAACGGAAATTGCCCGTCGCCTCTTCGCTGATCTTGGACCTGTGGCCGAGTCAGAGCCGACCATGGGCGCTGAAGACTTCGCCTATTACCTTCAGGAAAAGCCCGGTACCTTCTTCCGAGTCGGATCCCGGACGGATGACCTGGCAACCCAGTACTCCCATCACCACCCGCGCTTCGACATCGACGAACGCGCACTCGTTCACACGGGCAAAGCCTTCATCAAACTGGCCGAGCACTACGTTTTTTAACTTAACAGAAGAATAGGAGATACATAGATGACAACCTACAAAATCACGATGATGGACGCCTACGCCATCGAATCCCTCCGCGAAAAAGGCATCACCAATGAGATACTGCTTGAGGCCGCAGCAAGTGGAGATACAACGCGACTGTTGGAGGCAGATCCAGAAGGGAACTTCGATGCTTTGCTGAAACTCGCCGAGGATCGGCACGCGCTGGAGAGCATCCTGAATGATGGCTACCAGATCAAATTCGTTACCTACAACGGCCTTCGTAACCTTCTTCGCATGAAATTCCGCAAGCCGTTTACCGACTTGGACAACGGGATTGAAGGACTGCACCTCAGCGTGGAAGAGCTGATCCAGTTGAAGAAGCTGCTCTCAAGCAACTGGGTGTTGAAGGCAGAGGAAGCGAATGATGGGTATGTGGCCAGCGTGACGTATATCGAATAGGTGCATTGGACGGTCCCGGAGCTTCATTTTTTTATGAAGCGGTCGGGGCTTTTTTTGTTTGGGGGAGTGATGGATTGGAAGATTTGGAGTCTTAGGTGGGCGGAAGTTGGTAATATACGTGTGAAGTTGGAAGTACCGTTCCCGAGTTGACAGTAACCTCGAAGAGTTGAAAATAAAAAAGCCTGCCCGAAAAAAGTTGGAAGTAAAATCTCGAAAGTTGATAATAAATTTCCCAAAGTTGATAGAAAAAGTTTAAAAGTCGGTAGAAAATGGAGGTGGAATGATATAATTGGATATATAAGGAATTTAAAAATGAAGAAAGTATGCCATTTCATCCTGTTTTCCCGAAAATGTGACCAAACAAGACCCGTCCAGAATCAAAACCACCTAACATGAAGGGATTTTGACCATGAAACCACTACAAAACACCATCGCCCTCGTCACCGGTGCATCCCGCGGAGCAGGCAGGGGAATTGCCTACGAGCTAGGCGAAGCTGGGGCAACTGTCTATGTGACAGGACGAAGCATTCAGGGATCTACAACCGACAACCGACCGGAAACAATCGAAGAAACGGCCGCAGGAGTCACGGCACGCGGGGGGAAGGGGATCGCCGTTCGCTGTGATCATACCGACTCAACCGATGTCCGCCGTTTATTCGATGGTATCAAAGACGAACATGGCCGCATCGATCTTCTCGTCAACAGCGTGTTCGGCGGTTCGGAAAGCTCGCTTCCCCGTGCAGGAGGCAGGCGCTTCTGGGAGCGCCGGAGGAACACTGGGATGCGATGATGGGTGCGGGTGCCCATGCCTACGTTCTCACTGCCCGGGATGCCGTTCTCCTCATGATCCCGCAGCAAAAAGGGCTGATCGTCAACATCACCGCCCAGCTCGGTGATACGATTTCAGCTAACTTGTACTATGATCTTGCCATGAATGCCGTCAACCGGATGACCTTGGTGATGGCAAAGGAACTGAAGGAATACAATGTGTCGGCAGTGGCGCTGTGCCCCGGTTGGATGAGGACGGAAAGGGTCGTCGATGCTGGATTCGGCCCAGAGGACGGGGCGACGGAAACCACCGCCTATGTTGGGCGCGCAGTGGTCGCATTGGCTATGGATGCCCATGTTGCATCTCTATCCGGACGGGCCATTGAGGTCACTGAGTTGGCACGTGCATATGGATTTACCGATGTTGACTGAACCCGCTCCTCTACCCATTGAAATAACCGATGATTCTGAAAATCACCTTGTTGTTTTTGTTAAATGATGGAATAATAGTCAAATAGATAATGGATTCCATTAAGGGGGAAACCAATGATTGTCTTCCTCTATACCGGTATGTACCTGACACCGATCCTCAGTATCATATTCTGTTTGAATCTCGTCACGATCATGAAAAAGATCAAGAGGGATGAAAAAACGGCCATCAACACGTTCTGGTTGACACTTTCTTTCACTTTGATCGCATGGACACTCGTGATGATCACATTTCTTGGCTTAGAATGACGATAATCAAAAAGGAGGAAAACCCATGACCACCATCCAATCCATCTACAGCAACCCGCCCATCTTCGAAACGGAGCGACTGCTCCTCAGGAAGATCGCAGCGACCGATCTTGACGACATGTTCCGGTATGCATCTGACCCCGAGGTGACGAAGTACGTGCTGTGGGATACCCATCAGACCCTTGAGGATACGAGGCAGTTCCTTGATTATGCGCTGGAGGCGTACCGGAATGAGGAAGTGTCCCCTTGGGGGATCGAGTGCAAAGAGAACGGGAAATTCATCGGGACGATTGATTTTGTGTCATGGAGTGAGCGGCATCGGACAGCGGAGATCGGCTATACCATCGGACGCCCCTATTGGGGGAAAGGGTATATGACGGAAGCGGCCCGGCAACTCTTGACGTTCGGATTCGAGCATATGGACCTCCTCCGCATCCAGGCTAGATGCTTCCCGGAAAACATCGGGTCGGAGCGGGTGATGCAGAAGCTCGGGATGACGTATGAAGGGACGCTGCGGCAGGCGATGAATCTGAGGGGGACGCAGATGGATCTGAAGCAGTATTCGATTTTGAGGGAAGAGTTCTTCTCAAACGAAGGACATTAAACAACTATCAACGAATAAAGGAGCAATACACCATGACAATCGAACAACAACTATACGAAGCAGCCATCGACCTCATCAACACCCGCTACCCGACCGGATGGGGCGGGGCAGCGGCGATGATGACGAAGGGCGGGCGCTTGTTGACGAGCGTGGCTCCTGAGGTGATCAATGCGTCGACGGAGCTCTGCATGGAGACGGGGGCGATCCTAGAAGCGCATAAGTCTGCTGATGAAGTGACGCATACGATCTGTGTGGCCCGAGAGGATGAGCATGCATCATATCAGATTTTGACTCCATGCGGGGTGTGCCAGGAGCGTCTGTTTTACTGGGGACCCCAGGTGAAGGCCGGGATCTATACGGAAGACGGGCATGTAGAGTTCAAGAGGCTGGATGAGATCCAGCCGTTTCATTGGTATCAGGCGTATCGCGGGGAGTGATCAGCTTCCCCATCGAAGGGCGACGGCCCCCCATCCGAGTCCAGCTCCGTAGCCGACGAGGATGACGAGGTCGCCGTCTTTTATTTTGCCTTCAGTGACTTCCTTGTGAAGTCCGATGGGAATCGTGGGTGCGGATGAATTGCCGTAGTAGCGGATCGTGTGAGTGTGGACTTGTTCCATCGGATAGCCGAGGGACGCGATGCTCGTTTCGATGATGCGGAGATTGGACTGGTGCGGGATGATGAAGTGGACGTCGTCTAGGGTGTGGCCAGTCTGGGCAAGGATTTCGTTTACGGCTTCCGGGAACTTTTCGACGGCGAAATCGAAGACGGCCCGGCCGTTCATTTTGATATGTTTGTTCTCGTCGAGATGGAGGTGGTGACCGCCGCTTCCGTCCATCTGCATGGTGATGCCGAGGATCCCTCTGCCTTCCGGGACTTCTCCCACGATGACCGCGGCCGCGCCGTCCCCGAAGATAAGGGAGGTTTTATAATCATCGGGGTTGAGGAGGGAGGAGCACTTGTCCACGGCGACGACGAGTGATTTCTTATACATGCCGGTCTTCACGAACTGAACGGCGGTGGCGAGTCCTGTGATGAAGCTTGAACATCCCGAGTGAAGGTCGAGTCCGGCGCATTTCCTGGCACCAATCCGGTCCTGGACGAGGGCTGCGGTGATGTGGGTGTCGTGGGTGTTCGTGGCGATGATGACAAGGTCGATCTCTTCTGCATTGACGCCGGCGTTCTCAATGGCCCGCTTTCCGGCCCGCTCGCACAGCTCTGTGAGCGTTTCTTCCTTGCTGAGGTAGCGGCGCTCGATGATGCCGGTCTTCCGTTCGATGTCAGAGGCTTTCATGCCAAAGCGGGCACCGAGTTCTTCATTATTCACCACGCGGTCGGGAATATCGACACCGATCCCTAAGATTCCCGTGTTGACCATCATACACATTCCCCATTTCATGAGTTTTTCCTACATATTCATCCTAGCATAATTACAGGGATAAAAAGGAATTTAAAAGAATAATATGGAATTAGTATAAGTAGAAAGAATGAAAAGGGGGGCGTGTCATGACATATGTCACATGGGGCGGTGCAAGGATCAAGCTGTCGTGGACAGAATCGGATTCCCTACCGGATCCCTCGCGCATCACAAGTGCCCATGGGTTCTGCTTTTACGAAGGGAAGCTGCTTCTCGTTAATCTCCATTCAAGAGGGTGGGATATTCCCGGAGGTCATCTGGAAGCCGAGGAGACGCCGGAAGAATGCTTCAGGCGTGAAGCCATGGAGGAAGGATATGTAGAAGGCGACTGCACGATGCTCGGTCACATCACGGTGGATCATAGTGAGAACGACTCATGGACTGAAGACGGACCGTATCCAAAGGTCGGGTATCAGGTGTATTTCGTCATGGAAGTCACGAAGATCCATCCGTTTGAGGGGGAGCATGAGTCAGGGGCACGGCTTTTCATGGAACCTGCGAAGGCACCGGATCATTATAAAGGATGGATGGCACTGCATCAGGATATATTGGATCTAGCATGGAGAAAAATAGAAAAGGGGAGATGAAAATGGAGAAAGATGTTCGGGTAGAACTTGAGGAAAAGGTACTCCAAGACGAAAACGAGGGGGCAATGATCCGCTTAAAGCCGTATCGCTTTTCCATCTGGAGCGCCCTGATTGGAATTATCCTCTTGATCATCAGCATAAACGGAGTTGAAATAGCGAATTTCCTGTTCACCTCACCATTACCGGGAGCGGGCTTCCTGTTGACCAATACATACATCCCATCGGTCCTTGGCTTAGCTTGTATCCTGCTTGCCATATCGACCTGCACCGTCCAGTATGCCCATCAGCTGAAAAAAGGAAATAACTAGATGAGTGGAAAGAAAGACGGCACCACTTATCCACCAGGGGAAAAGATCTTGTCAGAGAAGGTCAACGACGGTGCTTCACGGTTCATGAAAACAATCAAGCCGTATGCCCTGTCAATTTGGTCGGGGTTCGCCGTTGTCGCACTCATGACAGCCGGTATGTACAACGTTGAGATTGCGAGCTTCTTCATGCCGCAGGGCGAAACGTATTTCATGCCGGAAAGCCTTATCCGCACGCTGACCTATGCTCCGGTCGGGTTGGCCATCGTTGCGTGGATCATCGCAATCGTCAGCTTTTCCTTGAAATATGCCCATCAACTGAAAAAATCCTCCTAACAAAAGGATCGCCCCGTCCATGGAGCGATCCTTTTACTGTTCACATGACACCGAGCTAAGGGAGAAGATGGAGCCTTCATAGAGAAGAACGGTACCGCCTCCGTCTACGCATTCGGCTGCTTTTTTCTGATTTTGTTTGGAGTTTTCTTTGATCTGGTAGATTCGGAAAGATCCTGACAGGATGATGAGGGCGCTGATTCCGACAGCGAGGATCCAAGTTGATTTCTTCACGCTTTGACCTCCTTGCTAGATTCCTATGTTTGACAGTATAACATGAATTTGGGTGGGGTTTGAGAGGTATTTCACAGAGCAGGCGAGGGGATACTGGTGTGTGCTATAATACGCATATGTAGAAAGGGGGAGGCAAATGAGCGAAACAAGGATCGAGATACCGGGGCCGTATGACTTCGACCGTGTGCTCGAGCGGCTGTCCATCGACCCGCTCCATGCTGTGGATCGAGAGGCGAGACTTGTAAAGGTCCCGTATTATCCGACAGGGGAAGTCATCACTGTAAAAGGTGTCGGGACAAAGGATGAGCCGGCGTTCGTCCTATCATTCGAGCGAGACGACAAATCGGAAGAAAAACAGGTCCATATCGCCCGCATCTTCCAGTGGCACACGGGACTTCATGAGATCCAAGCCCACTTTCTCGCAACGGATCTGAAGCCGATCTTCGAGGAGCATGTCGGTACGCCGATCGTCCTTGATTTCAATCCATTTGCCACCATCGTGAAGAGCATCATCCATCAGCAGCTCAACCTGAAGTTCGCCTTCACCCTGACCCACCGTTTCGTCACCCGCTACGGGACCGAGAAGGACGGCGTCTGGTTCTATCCGTCACCGGAGAAAATCGCGACCCTCACCGTGGACGAACTGCGGGAGCTGCAATTTTCCCAGCGGAAGGCGGAGTATGTGATCGGCGTCGGAGAGAAGGTGGCAAGCGGAGAGCTCAACCTCGAAGAACTTGCCCGTGAGTCCGATGAAGTCATCATCAAGGAGCTTACGAAGATCCGCGGCATCGGACCGTGGACGGCCCAGAGCTTCCTCCTCTTCGGACTCGGGCGGCCGAATCTGTTCCCCATGGCGGATATCGGCATCCAGAACGCCATCAAGAAGCTGTTCGGGATGGAACAGAAGCCGACGCGCGAGGAAATGGAGCGCTTGAGCGCCGCATGGGACCCTTACCTGAGCTATGCCTCCCTGTATCTGTGGAGAAGTATTGAGTAGAACGGACGTGAATAGATGAATAAACAACAGTCAAACCAAGTACGCATCGAGTTGAAACAGCAGTTTCCTCTGACCATAAAACGAATCGGGATCAACGGGGAAGGAGTCGGCTTCTTTAAACGGAAGATCGTCTTCGTACCAGGAGCCCTGCCAGGCGAAGAAGTCGTCGTGGAAGTCACCAAGGTCCATCCGAAATTCACCGAAGCCCGCGTGAAAAAGATCCGCAAAGCGTCACCCCAGCGCACGAAAGCACCGTGCCCAGTATACGAACAGTGCGGTGGATGCCAGCTTCAGCATCTTGAATATCAAGGACAGTTGGACGCTAAACGCGATATCCTGATCCAGTCCCTCGAGCGCCACACGAAGCTCAATCTCGATGAGCTCGATATCCGCCCGACAATCGGGATGGATAATCCGTGGCACTACCGCAACAAAAGCCAGTTCCAGGTCGGGACCCAAGACGGTAAAGCCATCGCCGGCCTCTACAGCATGAACTCCAACAAGCTCATCGACATCGACGAGTGCATCGTCCAGCATCCGCTGACGAACAAGGTCACAACGGAAATCATCCGCATCATCAATGATTTCAAGATCCCGGTCTATGACGAAAAGCAGAAGCGCCAGATCATCAAGACGATCGTCACACGCGTAGGATTCGAAACGGGACAGGTCCAGGTCGTACTTGTCACAACAGAAAAGAAGGTCCCGCAAAAGGATCTCCTCGTCCAAGAAATCAGCAAGCGCCTGCCGGAAGTCGTCTCCATCGTCCAAAATATCAATCCGAAGAAGACGTCCCTGATCTTCGGTGATCAGACGATTAACCTTCAAGGTAAGGATAGCATCAAAGAACGCCTGGACGAGTTCACGTATGAACTCTCAGCCCGCGCCTTCTTCCAGCTCAACCCGATCCAGACGAGCAAGCTTTACGGCGAAGCCAAGAAAGCCGCCGCCCTCACCGGCAACGAAAAAGTCGTCGACGCGTACTGCGGCGTCGGCACCATCGGCCTCTGGCTCGCAGACGGCGCCAAAGAAATCCGTGGAATGGACGTCATCAAAGAAGGAATCGACGACGCCAAAAAGAACGCCAAAGCATCCGGCGTCAACCACGCCGACTACTACGTCGGCAGCGCTGAAGACCTCATGCCCAAATGGAAACAAGAAGGCTGGCGCCCCGACGTCGTCGTCGTCGACCCCCCAAGGGTCGGCTGCGACCGCAAATTCCTCGATACCATCAAGGAAGTCAAACCGAAGCGTTTTGTGTATGTGTCGTGTAATCCGTCCACGCTTGCGAAGGACATCGACTATTTGAAGCGTGACTATCGCGTTGAGTATTTGCAGCCGGTTGATATGTTTCCGCAGACGGCACATGTTGAGGTAGTAGCAAAACTAACATTAAAATAACTTTTTTTAATAACAAGAACCCAAAACGGTTCTTGTTATTTTTTTACTCCAAATCACCCGTAAATGATATCGTATAAATAAAAACTTCCACAACCTGAAACCTTCCTCCCCCAACCAACCCACTAATAAGTATAAAGGGGGCAAACCAGATGGATGCAAAAGACCAGCGGCTGGTCAAGAAGGCGATCAAGGGCAATAAGGCGGCCTTTGAGAGGCTGCTTCAGCAGCATTATGAACGGATTTACCGGACGGCGTTTTTGTATGTGAATAATGAAGAGGATGCGCTGGATGCAGTGCAGGAGGCGTCATTCAAGGCGTTTACATCGATCCATTCCTTGAAGCAGCCGGAGTATTTCCTCACCTGGTTCACGAGGATCGTCATTCGGTGTGCGGGTGATCTGTATCGTCGGAAGAATAAAGTGGTTCCGTTGAGTGATGAGATTCTATCCAATCTGCCGGGTCACGCAGACCCAGATCTGGAAGAGTCCGAGCAGCTTCTTGATGCGATCGGTCATTTACGAGAGGGTTATCGAACAGCTATCATTCTTTTCTATTATCATGATTACCCGATCAAGCTGATCAGCGAGATGATGGACATTCCGGAGAATACGGTGAAGACGAATCTGAGCAGGGGCCGAGCAGAACTGAAGAAGCTCTATCAGGATGAGGAGGACAAGTGCCATGGATAACAAGAAGGTGAAAGCAGCGGTGGAGCAGATTCCGGTGCCGAAGGAGAAAGTGTTCAACGCCATTTCAGAAGGGTTGAACCAAGCCCGGCCAAAGAAGAAGCGAAAGGTAGCCACCGGGTTGACGGCTGCAGTTGCTCTTGTGGGGATTACACTCGGAACGGGTTTTGTGAATCCGACGATGAACAGCGTGTTGGCCAGTGCGCCGCTCATCGGGGGGATCTTCCAGCAGTTCAATGATAAAACCGGAATGGAACTTGCTCATCAGCAGGCGGTGACGGAGCTTGATCAGTCCATGACGAAGAACGGGGTAACGGTGAAACTGACCAGCGCCTATTTTGACGGTGTAGCGGTGTCGATTACGGGATTTGTGGATGATGGCGTGGAGAAGGGGCAGAATGAGCCCGGGGAAGTGAGCTTTGATGTCAACTACGGTGACGGGCAGGGGGATCGTGATTCGTGGTTGAGCGATCGTTCCAGTACCGTCAAGAAAGTGAAGGGCGGGTATGACTTCCAGTGGAAGATGAACTATCCGTACGAAACCATCGACGAGAATGAGATTCTTCCCGTCACGATCCATTCCATCAATGGCGTCAAAGGAGAGTGGACGTTCGACGTGCCTCTTCAGCAGGAGGAGATCATGCGGACGGCACTTGACCAGAGTCATGAGTACAAACAGGATGGCGTCACCTTCCATCTGAAAGAAATCCTGACGGGCAAGGCGAGTTCGTTCCTTGTATATGAAACGGTTCAGAAATATAAAGACGATGATATACGGATTAAAAAGGCAAGGGATGAAGACGGCAAGGTATACGGTTTCGGCAATCCGACCGTACTGAGCGAGTCCCAGGAAGAAGACGGGTACCACCGGACGCTTCGCGTGGAGATGACGAAACCGGCTTCGGCCATCGATTCCCTTACGTTCTATCCTCAGGTGGATGTAGCCGATCCGAAGGTGGAGCAGCTGCTGGATCAAGACGGCTTCACACTCAAGAGTGAACGGCTTGGACTGAAGGTGCAGGTGAACGAAATAACAGAGCGCGGTGATCAGGTGGTCTTGGATTATCAGCTGCTCGGTCTTCCTGCAGACTTGAGCTCGGACCGACTTGAACTGCTGGAAAACAATCTTCAATATGAGCTGATGTTGGTGGATCAGGATTATCTTGATAAGATTGATCCTGACAATCCTGTCCCGCCTAAACATCACGGTATCCGCAAAAACACAGTGAAAACGATCGAAGGGAAGACCGCTCACTTCCAATCCACATTTGAGTTGGATGGAGAAGAGCCGTTCAAGAATTTTACACTGGAGAATACGGTACTTCAGTTTGATTTCTCCAATTTTGTTTCGGCTAAAGAGTTGAAGCCTTTTGAAATCAATTTAAACAACTAAATTCCAGGGGTGTGCCATTCAAATCGGCACACCCTTTTTCTGTTTATTTGATTTATAGATTTGATTGAAATTTCTGATCCTAATGGTAAAATGGATTAAAATCCCAATGGAGTAATTCAAATGTGGTGGATAAAAAACATCTTCAGCTATTCTTGGAGAGTCAAACTTATCCATCATCGTCTCCTGGGGTCTGCTTGAATGGGCTTTTTTGGCTTTCTGGGAGAACAGAAGTGTGAGTGTTCTACTCCTAGTCTGTTTGATTGGAAGTTTCATCTGTTTCCTGATTGGCAGGAAGTACGTGCGGGAAGAATTGATGACCCTCACCCTCCCGGACAACATAATAGTAAGGATGTGCAGTAGATAATGAGTGAAACAACGGAACTTCCTATACGCCGCAGCGGGATTGCGGCTGTTTTAGTAAAGAAAGTGGATGGAGAGGATCGCGTGCTCCTTCTGAAGCGGGCATCCCGGACCTTGAATGGAGCGTGGTGCTACATCGGCGGCGGAATCGAGCCGGGTGAAAAGGCATGGCAGGCGGCCAAGCGCGAAATCTGGGAAGAGACGGGGATCGACATCCGGACGTTGTATACAGGGAACACATTCGATCAGTTCTACTCCCCTGCAACGAATGACATTTACATGGCGCCGGTGTTCGTCGGGTTTGTGGAGGACGATCAGGACGTGATGCTGAACAGGGAGCATAGTGAGTATGAGTGGCTCCGTTTCCACGATGCTATGGAGCGGGCGACGCTGCCCGGGAATGATGTGGTGCTCGCGTTTGTAGAGAAGCACTTTGTGAAGAAGGCACCTGTGGAGTGGTTGAGAATGGAGTTGGCCGGGCAGGTGATGGGAAATTACTAGCAAGAAGACAGTGATGATCACAGCTAGTGTTCTTATCGTTCTCATCGCTGGACTGATGATCTATTGGTTCTATTTTAAAGAAGATCGGTTCACCTTCCGGGTCGGACAGGTGGAGTTTGCCGTAGAGAACCATTCGACTGCCAGCCGGAGTTCCATCAAAGACGAGGTGACCCATGCCTATGAAGCGATCATGGGGGAAGTGAAGGGGGACTACAATCCTGCCTCGCCGATTTCCTTAGAATTTCACAATAAAAAAGATATCTCATTCTCTACACGGGACGAGGTGGTACTGTTCAAGGATCAGGGCCATTTCCTGACGGTCCATGAGCTCTCCCATGCGCTTCTGTGGGGTAAGGAAGAGCAGGATGACCGGGGTTACTGGGCACTTGAGGGGCTTGCCATCCATCTTCAAACGGAATACGGTGACCCCGTGTATCCGAATTATGACGTTTCCCCCCACGCGATTATGAATGTGGTGAAAGAAGAAGGGATGATGATTCCCCTGACGAAACTTTGCGGAACGTCCATGAGCCGGATGCTGTTTCAACCCTCCTTGGAAAGTGGGGGAGCATCTCGGTCCCTGCAGTGGATCTCCTATATCGAGTCGGCTTCCTTTGTTTCATATCTCATCGATGAGTTCGGAATGGAAGAGTTCGAGAAGGTCTTTAATGAAAAAGACTCGCTACAGCAGATGAAAGAGGTCTATGGGAAGGACGCGGCAGAGCTTGAGGAAGAGTGGCTTGCTTATATTGATCAGGAATCCTATAAGCTGAGCGAGCGGGAACAGAAGAAGGTACCTGGATTGGAGAAGCGAAGATCGTATTTTGGAGAGATTGATGAGCGTTACATACATTGAGTAGGGGGATGGGTGCTATAAAAATGGTAAGATCACTCATGGAAAATAGTAAATCTCATATCATAGAAAACTTCAGGGAAAGGACCTTGATGAGGGTGATAGCATGTATTTTGTATTGATTTCGTCCTTTCTATTATTCTCTCTTTTAACCGGATATACAGGCTACCAAGGGGAATGGGTGTACTGTGCGATATTCGGGGTATTCTCCATCATCATCCTGGGGGCGACGGTCCGGCGTTATCACTCAAACTCTAAGAGAACATCCAAAAAGGATTCTACTTATTGGGACTGCGTGGATTGTGCGTATCTTGGTGACTGTGTGCCGGTACCAAGGGGAGTAGGGAAGCATGTGGGTGGAGGCGATTGCTGTGGATTTGACTGCACACCTTAAATCCACGCTCTACGGGTTCTTCCGCACGGTGCCCTGTCATCGGAGGGAAGAGCGATGTTTTCATATCGGAGGGGAAGCCATGCCGATCTGTTCCAGATGCCTGTTCATCCTGATCGGCATGCTGTTTCTCCCCCTTTTCCTGATTTACCCCCTGCCCATCTACATCGGGTTTGTCCTGCAGGTGCCCATGGTGCTGGATGGGTGGACTCAGCTCAAACGGTGGAGAACCAGTACCAATGCCCTTAGGAGTGCAACGGGTTTGATGAGTGGGTTGGGGCTCTCCATGGGGATAGCAGGACTTTTTTGGTCCATCATTGCGTGGTTGCCGTAATACAACTAAAGAGAATCCGAGGTGCACGATGAATACCATCATCTATTTGATCAGACATGGCGATTCCCCGAAGACGGGAGAAGTCGAACGCCTCAGGGGGCTGAGCGAAAAAGGACAGGCAGACGCCGAACGGGTGACGGAGCTCCTGAAGGACGAGGGGATCGATGTATTCGTCTCCAGTCCGTATAAGCGGGCCGTCCTGACGATCAAGGAGCTGGCTACCCTGTCTGGAAAGGACGTACTGCTCTATGAGGAATTGAAAGAAAGGATGTTTTCTTCCGGGGTGAACCGGATGGCTGATGCGGAGCTGTATCCCCTTCTTGAGAAGTCGTTCAAGAATCCTCATTACTCCCTGCCTGGTGCAGAATCGAATGCCGGTTGTCAGGTGCGGGCCGTTGAAATTATCAGAGAGCTATTGCTCCTTCATCAGGGCGGCAAAATCGCCGTCGGTACCCACGGGGCAGTGATGACGCTCATGATGCAGCACTTCGACGAGAGGGTTGGACTGGACTTCCTGCTGGGGACATCGAAGCCTGATATTTACAAACTGACCTTTGACGGGGAAGAGCTGATTGAGGTAGAGAGGTTGTGGGATCCCGTCCCACGTACAAGCTGAGGTGGAGGACGCCTCGGTTTTTTTGTTTTTTCAGAGAGCCGGCGGCATTTCATCTGGATGAATTATGATACAATTTTCCATATGAAGAACGGTAGCGAAAGGGAGGATCCATCATGAAATCATTGGAGCTTATCGACAAAGCGAGGTCGGGGGACCGGACTGTCCTGAGGGAGCATAGGTGGCTGCAGTACCTTTACCTGACGAGAGAGCAGCACATCAATCTGGAGCAGATCACCTCCCTTGAGAGGATGCCGGTGAACCCAGTCCTTCCTTATGTGGAACGTACCTTGCTCGTGCTGAATGAAATGGATCTGCCGGAGAAGGAGAAGGGAATCATCGAGGAAGTGCTGGTGTGGTCGGAAGTGGCCAAGGGCGGTACGAAGCATCAGCGGAACGTCTGGGGGAAGAAGGGCTTCCAGCTCGATATCCACAATATAGGATCAGCACAGATTTATGCGGCGGAGCAGATGAGTCTTCCTCTTCACCTGCGGGATCTGGAGCGGGAGGAGCTCCTCTACACCCTGATCCTGACCCATGGGCTGATCGGTCAATTTATCCGAGGAGAGGTGCGCTACAAGCAGCTGCACCCCCTCATTCAGTGGATGGATGAGCACAATGGAATCGGTGTGGATATGGAAGTGGTCCTGAAGAAACTCAATCAGTGCATCATCCAGGGAGTGTCGAATGAGATTTGGGAAGTGGTGAAGGACGAAGCAGATCAGATTGTTTCTTTCCTGATCGACGGAGAACGTTCAGTGGAAATGACGCTGAAAGCAAGGATTGAGCGACTTCGCCGGTCTTCGATTGAAAATGGCGAGAATGTCGACCGTGAGTATGACCGATATATGGCGGATGCCAGGTTGAACGGGTATGTGGAAAGCTTCTTCAAGAAGACCGATCTGTGGTACGTCGAATCCGCCCTGAAGGAATTTACATTGGAAGAGTTCCTGAAGATCTTCCTCTTGATCTATCAAAAGGTGAATCCCCTCTCCGTACAGCATGTGAGCTTCGAGGCGTTCATGAAAGACATCTACTATGATTACAAAGGCCGGAAAACCATCAATCTGTATAAAAAGAGGATCATAGAATCGTATCTCAAAGAATTCTCCCTTGAAGATCTCCTTCATGGGGAGAAGCCGGTCAATGAGCATGTGGAGCTAGAGGCTGAGCCCATGGACCTCTTGGGTCAGATCATCGGGGTCCGATTCCGATATTCGGCAGCAGGGGAGAAGCTGATCGAATTCTGTCAGGAAGCAGAAAAGTCCCCTCACTATGAGCGGGCGACGATCCTCCTGTATGATTTCTTCGGCTTCAGGAAGGATGCCTTCGATCGCCTGCAGAACGAACACACCTATCTGTCCGACATGAATAGCGGGCAGGATCATAAGCGCATTATTTCAGACTTTGCCACGGGAACGCTGATGCTCGACATCGGCGCGGGTGGTGGTGTCATGCTTGATGTGTTGTCGGATGATCACCCGGAAGCCAATGTGGTCGGAATCGACGTCTCCACCAACGTCATCGAAGAACTGACGAGGAGGAAAAACCGAGAGAACAAGCGATGGACCGTGCAACAGGCCGATGCCCTCGAGCTGAGGGCCCATTACGAGCCGGGGTCCGTCGACACCATCGTCTTCTCCTCGATCCTCCATGAAATGTTCTCGTATATCCCGTACGAGGGGAAGAAGTTCAATCATGACGTGATCATCCAGGCGCTGAGAAGTTCGTTCGAAGTGCTCGGCGAAGGCGGCCGGATCATCATCAGGGACGGGATCATGACGGAGCCGAAGGATGCTTACCGCACAATCGAATTCAAGGACGAAAACGGGCACGCATTCTTCAAGCGGTACGCCCATGATTTCAAGGGGAGGAAGCTGGATTACGAATTCCTCCAAGACGGAAGGATCAAGCTCCCGGTCAATGATGCCATGGAATTCCTCTACACGTATACGTGGGGCGAAGAAGCCTATCCCCATGAAGTGCAGGAGCAATTCGGCTACTACACGCCATCCGAGTTCAAGGGGGCCATCAAGGAAGCCTTGGGAGATGAGGCGAAAATCGTTGCGTTCAAGCATTATCTCCAGGACGGGTATGAGGAGTTCCTCGCTCCCAAGGTGACGGTGCGGGATGAGGCGGGGGTCGAGGAGCTGCCGGATAGTACGTGCTTCATAGTAGTTGAAAAGCATTAAGCATCAAACATCAACTCAAGCTAAAACCTTCCCTTAGGGGGACGTGGAGCTGTTGTCCTTAACTGGATAACAGCTTTTTTATTGAATTTTAATATTATATCCTTTGATGCATTACTTTATTTCTCACTAGATAAAAAGTCTCTTGTTTCGGTAAAAATGGTCTATTTGAATTTTGAGTATATATTACTAATTTTTACATAAATAGGATTTTGTCCATTTTTTAGATTGATTTAGGATGATTATGTCTGATAAAGTTGTCAAAAGAGTAAGAAAATTAAATTTACTTGATAGACCCTGTTGAAAAATAGAAGAGGAGAGATTGTGATGAGTATGAAAGAATTAGAACAAAAATTGAGTGCGCTAAAAATAAATGAGAATATCGATATTGAAAATGGTACAACCCCATCGTTTGAGAAAAAAGGTGGAAACGGCATTAATCTTGATTTAACACTTCTTGGTGGTTCTAGACCACGTTTGAGTTAACGTCTACCCTAATACTATTGCCTTGAAAAAAAAATAAAAAATACTTATTCAACAGGGTCTATGAGGTAAATTTTATGTAACGGGGAGGCCATATTATGGTGATAAACGGTAGAAATGCGATTGAGCCTTTATATTCTCAGCCGCCTAAAAGCCTTTTTACATTATCAAGATCCATTGGCACACCAGCTATCATATATGATCAGGTTGGTATGAAGGATGTAGTCAATCGCATGCAGGAAGACTTCAGTCTATTATCTAACGCTAAATTAAATCTAGCGGTTAAGGCTATCCACACCCCAGAGTTGCTTCGCCTTTATGCAGAGTGGGGGTTGGGGTGTGATGTGGCTAGTATAGGGGAATATGAATTAGCAAAAAAGGCAGGATTTTCAGAAATTACAACTACAAATCCAGCATACAGTGAGAAAGATATGGGCTTTTTTCATGACGAAGACGTAGTGCTAGATCTTGATTCTCAATCACAAGTGAAGAGTTATGGAAGCTTGTATCCCGGAACAGAGATTGGATTGCGTATCAGGATCCCTCTCCCTCCAGAACTCGAATCGAACGCCACTTTTGGAAATGACAGTAGATTTGGAATTGACATTTTACAGCCGGGACTAAATGAAATACTCGAGAAATACAATCTTTCAGTTACACGTTTACATGTACATACAGGTCAGATGACTCCGGAGTCCCTACTATTTAAAGCAGATTACTTACTTGCAATTGCGGAAGTTTTTGAGGATGTCCATACAATCGACTTCGGTGGAGGGCTTTTCCATTTTTATATAAGTAGAGAAAAGGCAAGGAAGTCACTGACGATGGTAAATGGAAAAATAAAAGAGTGGGTGAGAAAAAACAAGCGTACCCTAATGACAAGATTCGAACCAGGGGGAGCTCTTCTTGCTGGATGCGGTTACCTAGTATCAACTATTGTAGCGAACGAATTTCATTCCCATTTCAACTCAAGAATCGTGACAGTTGATGCATCTGCATGGAACTTGGCTCCTTGGCATAAGCCCGAAGTCATGATTCTAGGAGATAACAATGATAAAAGAATTCAGGAGAATAAAGCTCTTATTGCTGGTAATACGCTCTATGAAGGTGATTTTTTTGGGAAGCAAGGGAATGGCCAGTTGACGTATTTTGATCTAGATGACCCACACATCGGTGAAAAGATATTGTTCACAGCTTCCGGAGCATATACGATGACTAATTCTCGACGCTTCAATCGCCTACCATTACCAAAGGAATACCTCTTAAATGATGATGATTTAAAACAGGTGGGGGTACTGCAATGAAAGAGCTATATAAAATAAAGGACTCGTTAGTACTATTCGATGAACAGTCTTCCTTAACTCTTTGGGATCCAAAGGAGGGATGGGAGTTAAAGCTGGAAGCCCATATGATTGATTTCCTAAAGGCGTTTGCCATTCCTGCCACGAAGGAAGCGGCCTATCGGTCTATAGCTACGTCCTATAATGTTAACGAGCAGTTTTTTGAGGATATCGTAGCGTCTTTCCTCTCCCAAAAATTAATTGAACCTGTTTCTGGAGCAGGGAAAACAAATAAACCAAATCTGCAAATCGGGATGTTTAGGACCCCCATTATATCACTTAAAGAATGTTTAATGGGTGAAGGAACAAACATCGCTTTTTTAGGTATGCCATATGATTTGAATGTTACTTATCGACCAGGAGCTCGATTTGCACCAAGTTATCTTAGGAAGGTAAGTGGTTCCGTTTTTCAATATGATTCCGATACGTTAAAAGGGGCATATGACCCTGTCAAAGGAAAACAGATTCTGCAAAACATTAGGATGACAGATATTGGGGATATCTCTTCTGTTGTATTTTCCAGAAATGGAACTCAATTTGATTCACTAGAAGAAACAATCTATCGCTTGACTAAAAAAAACATACTCCCGACAACAATTGGGGGTGACCATTCCATTACGTTACCTTGTGTGAAGGGGGCAGCACGAACTTATCATAAAATTGGAATTATCCAGCTTGATGCCCATTCAGATTTTGGATTAAACCAAGTGGAAGATTGGAGAGAAACGACTCACCATGGAAACTTTATGGATCTTTTAATTGAAGACGAAAGAGTTGTAGATATTGTGCAAATCGGTATTCGACAACTTGTGGAGGGATACCTCCCTCATGCGAAAGTGAAGCAGTATCCTGGCAAGTCCATTCTCCTATTGCTTTCCGAAATGGAAGATCGTTTAAATAGTGAAATTCCTTATTATCTGACCATTGATGTTGATGCAATGGACCCGACTGTTTTGTCAGCTACGGGTACGCCTCTTCCTGGAGGGTTTACATATGAAGAGATGAATGAAGTTCTCAAAACAATCACAAAATCAGCCCGTATCATTGGATTAGATATGGTAGAACTCCTTCCGGGGGATTCTGAAGTTGATGGTGTGTTAGCGTCAGGTTTACTGATCAACCTACTTTCGAATGTTATGGAGAGATTAGATGAGCATTGCACCTCGTATTCCAAGTCTCTTACTTAATGAAGACATAAATCTTCCTACACCTTCCATTATCTATGACGTCGCAGCTATAAAGCACGTCATACAATCCCTACTTAACGATATTCGGGTCATACCTGAAGCAACTCTCCTGTATTCGGTCAAAGCCAATCGGAACCCGACAATCCTCCGATTACTGGCAGACATGGGACTTGGTGTTGATGTAGCATCTATTGAGGAGTTGCAAGCGGTGAAGAAAGCAGGATTTGAGATTATCCATGCAACATCTCCCTCTTTCTCAGCCGATGAGATTAAGATGTTAAGGGAAGCGGGGATATTTCCAGATTTTAATAGCCTCTCACAACTAGAACTAGCCAGGATAGAATTGGGCTCTTTAGAGGAGGTTGGTTTAAGGGTTAAGTTTCCCCTTCTCCTTTCAGAAGAGGAAGGAGAAACGACGTTTGGGGAGGGTAGTCGATTTGGAATAAATCTGTTCGAACCTTCTATAAAATCCTATTTGATCAAACATCAAATAGAAGTTAAGCAGATTCATATTCACCTCGGTGAGATGAGGAATGTCCATGTCATGGAGCAGGTTATGAAATCAATCGCTAAACTGGTTAAAATCTATCCTTCGATAGAAAGTATTAACTTAGGCGGGGGCTTGACTTATTTATATTCTGACCAGGATGAAGCTAAGAACGTATGGAAAATGGTTGCGACTTATATGGAGGATATACAGTGTACTCTAGGACGTTCAATAAAATTGATGGTTGAGCCCGGGATGTTGTTGATGGCAATGTGTGGGTATCTGCTTTCGAGTGTAAGGTCATCAGATTGGGGCAATGACAGCAGGAACGTTACGCTTGATGCTTCGGCATGGAATCTAATGTACTGGTCATATCCGGTTTTGGTTAAGGCTTATACCCAAAATGTTGAAGAAGAGATTCATACATTGTATGGAAATACTTGCTATGAAAAAGATATCTTTATACAGTCCAGTATAAATCCTCGTCTGGAAACAGGTGATCGGGTCCTATTAGCACCAGCAGGTGCATATGTCACTAGCATGGCAAGAAATATGCATGGTTTTCCAGTCCCAATGGAATTTATTCTAGTGGATGACGAAATCTATAAGACAGGAGACGATTATGCAAACCACTCTAAAATCCAGACGCTCCCTTACCAATGAAATAGAGCAATTATTGAAAGTGTATGAATCTTTTAGTATACAGGAACATCCTCATCCAAACCGCTTGAGCAGGTGGTTGGACGATATGCATTTAATGAGAGCGGAAGGGCGATGGAGTCTGAAAGCTGAAAGGGAGATAGAGGAACGCTCAATGGAATTAAGAAGAATTTGGATAGAGTATGCACAGTCGTACAGCAATTTTCACTTGAAGTCCCCACCATTAAATACGATGAAAATTTTACCCTCTAATAATAAAATTGACTTTAGCTATGAAAGGAATATTCAGGCCAATCTTCTTGAAGAAAGAAGCGGCCAATACCGGTCTCAACATGACCTGTGGAATAGTGATCATGTAATGTTCTCCAGTGGTATGGCGAGTATTTCAACTTTCATGCAGAGTTACTTGGGGATGTTTAAGCCTTCTATCGATAAGCCCTTAACTATTCTCTCTTGGAGTGATTATTTTGAAACGCGGGTCATGATGGATTTATACAGTAGGGATTCAGTTCACTATTATCCTTGTAAAAGTCAGGAAGAACTAGAGTCCTATATAACTATAGGGGACATCTTCTTCATAGAGCCAGTTCGATATAACTGGGATCTTGAGGTATTGAATTTGGAAACGTTTCTATCTCAACTAAAAGCTCTTCATCCAGATAAGATTAGCGTTCTTGTAATGGACACGACGTTGATTGGTGATACCCTTGATATGAGTGGAATACTAGAATTTTGCAGTCAAGTCCCTAATCTCATTATTGTTCAAATTCACTCCTGTCTAAAACTGGATCAACAAGGGTTTGAATACTCCAATGCAGGATTACTAAGTATTTACACGACAAAACGGGGGAACCTTCCCGAAGCTAAGGAGTTTGGTCAATATATTAGAAAAGTAAGGACGATTCTTGGAACAGGCTTAGGGTTAGAAGAAATAGCCCTCCTTGATCAACCTTATTTTCTAAACAAGCATCATTTAAATTCCTATTGTAGTGGGGTGTTTAAGCATAATAGGGAGCTTGCTCATTCCATCGAATCGAATGGGATATTTAAAAAGGTGGCACATCCTTCTATAAATTCCACTTTTCCGTGGGCGGTATCTCCTTTTGTCGTATTTCATTTGAAAGAAGATACTCTTGAAAATCATGGATTTCTATTAGGAGTAGTTCTTCATGAAGCTGAGTCAAAAGGTCTTACATTCTCGATAGGATCCAGTTTCGGATTCAGATCACACCGGTTTGAAGTAATTATTCCAAATGTGAGTGAAGGTAAAGGGCTTTTCAAAGTGGCCATGGGATTCAGGGATGGTCCATCGAAGGACGCAATCACCAAATTATTCAAAAAATTATCCTTATATAAGAGTTTTCACAGCCTGAGAAAGGATTACCCTACGATCAAGCCAGTGAACCTAGTAGACATTAAGGAGTAATGGAGGCTTCGTCATGATTGAAGTCAAGGATCTTTCAAAGTCGTATCTTTCAAAAAAGAATCGAGTAGATGTTCTGAAGAATGTATCATTTTGTATTAATCAAGGAGAAGTAGTTGGCCTTTTGGGTTCAAATGGAGCAGGCAAAACAACATTAATTAAAAGCTTATGCGGTTTGATAGAGCCGGATGCTGGTCAGGTCACCATCCGCAACTTAGCGGTTAATCATCAAGATAAAAGAGCCTTGAAATATATCAGTTCCGTCCTCGAAGGGAATCGGAATCTTTATTGGAGGTTGACGGTAAAGGAGAACATCGAGTACTTTTTGGGTAACCGAGGAATCTCAAGGAAGTCCATTTCAATTGAAATGAATAACTTCCTAAAAAAGTTCTCATTATTAGAAAAAAAGAATGAGTTAGTAAAAAACCTCTCAAGAGGTATGCAACAAAAGGTGGCTATTATCATAGCATTAATGAGTCAAACTGAGGTTCTGCTATTGGATGAACCGACTCTTGGATTGGATGTCGAGGCGAATAATGAGATTCGCAACTTTTTGAAAGAAATCGTAAAGACAGAGAAAAAAACAATCCTGATAAGTTCTCATGACATGAATCTAATTGAGCGCTTATGTGATCGTGTAATCATCATCAACAAAGGTGAAGTAGTGACGGATGATTCTGTTGAAAATCTATTAAGATTATTTCAAGCTATATCATATCAGTTCATTGTTGATCGTCCCTTGAAAGAGGAACAGAATGAGAAATTACGCCAACGGTATCCGACAATGAGAAGTGGCTTTATAGAAGGAAATCATACCTTGGAGTTCACGATTTTGGAAAAGAAGGATTTCTATCAGATTGTAGAAATGCTAAAAGGTTTCCATGTGTTTATTGAATCAATTGATAAGCACCAGATCAACTTTGAACAAGTCTTTCTCACGTTGGTCAAGGGAGAACGGCAATATGCAACTATATAATATATTCATCTCTAATCTCAGAAGAGAAGGCATACAAATGTTTCGGTATCTGCCGAATACAATCAGTGAGCTTGTTATATTCTATATCATATTTTTAGGTTTTTTTCTCGGAATAACATTGGTAGGAGACCAACAGACCATTGATTACAATATTCAAATGGTCATTCTAAACTATGTGTTTTGGTTTTTAATTTTGTCCATTACTCAGGGGATCGGATGGGAGATTTCAAATGAAGCTGGGCAGGGTACGTTAGAACAACTCTATATGACCCCCTACAAACTCTGGTATGTTTTGCTCTCCAGAATGATTAGTACCCTTCTAATCAATATTGTCACCATAACTCTTCTATTGTTTGCAGCCATGTTTACGTCTCAACAGTGGCTGAATATGGACTTACTATCAATCCTACCCATCCTTGGAATCACGCTATTCGGAGTCTTTGGGTTGGGCTATGCTATTGCAGGGATAACGATGATTTTAAAACAGGTTGATTACATTCTACAGCTTTTTCAATTCGTTATCATGGGGCTTACCTTTGTCCCTATAACTGTTGTTCCGATATTGAAATTTGGTCCGTTCATGTTAGGTCTACAATTGATCAGGGAGATTGCAATCCGGGGTATTGCAATCACTGACATTCCTATTGGTGATCTTATCTTCCTCATTATTAATTCATTTTTATATTTTATCATTGGTTTATTATGTTTTAAAAAATGTGAGCAAATAGCCAAAAGGAAAGGTCTGTTTGGCCATTATTAGGAGGACGGGAACATGTCACGACTTGATACGCTGAATTTGGAACAGATATCCAGGTTTATAGCGAGTTTGAACGCAATGAGTAAACACCACATCGGCTATTGTGGTGAAAAATCTGATGAAATCTTGGACACATTGCAACATGATTTCTCTGACCTGAATTTAGAGGATTGTTTGGCGGTTAGCTACGACGATGAAGACGAAGGTATCCTTGGTGTCCTGGGAGCTGACGTCGACTTAGATAATCATTCTGCAGAGCTATGGGGTCCTTTTGTGAATAGTGAAAATCCGGAACCATTAACGGCATTGCTTTGGGAGGAGATATCTTCAAATTTAGGAAAAATGGTTCAGACCTATCATGGATTTTACAACGATCTAAATCTAATTGGGCAAGGCTTCATTGAGTCTCTCGGAGGTAAGGTTACGGGAAGCCATTTAATTCTTAAAGCCAAGAAATATGATTATACCGACGAACATGATGTGGTAGTCGAGGAACTAAGTCCAAAGTGGCATCAAGCATTTGATAAGCTACATAATGAATCATTCCCGGATACATATTATACAAGTGAAGAAATTATTTATAAGGTTAACGATAATAATAAAGTGTTTGTCATTCCATCAGGGGATACCCTTTTAGGATACATTTATGTAGAAGGTAATCCAGATTATGAAGAAGGAAACATTGAATTTATTGCTGTTTCAACTGATAATCGTAAAAGAGGCATCGGGACTAGGTTGGTTAAGCATGCCCTGGGTTTCATGTTTGAGGACTTAGGGATAGAGGAAATATCTATTTGTGTGAATGAGCAAAACTCCCAAGCTATTAACTTATATAAGAGGGCAGGTTTTAAGAGAGAACATCGGCTGCATCATTATGTGCTGAATGTGTGAAGAATCATGATAGTGATTTTTTTACCATGTTGGGTAAGGGAAATAGCAAAAATTAAGAAGAGACTTCTATTATGAACCGTATCCCGAATAACGGACACTTATTAAAAAAGTGCCCTGTTATTCGGGTTCTTTCTATTTCTAGAAAGTTAAACCTCTTTATAATGAAACAAAAACAATGAACGCAGTAATCAAATGCGTAATCGTATATTCAATGAAACGGAAACGAAGCAGCTTGAACATAATCTAAATGGCTACGTGTCAGCTATCAACCTCCATTAAAACTAATTGCCGTAGAGGAATATCAAAAAGGGAAGTTTCCTAAAAAAGGATTATTTGAAAAAGTTGTCGAATAGTGATGGGTGGAATATTCCTTCCAAAAATGAGAGCGTAAAGGGTGTAAATAACAATGAAAAAATACAGTTGGATAATATTCGCCATCCTTGCTGCCATGGTGGTGGCAGGTTGCGGAAAGGAAGAAAAGGTTCAGACTGAGGATGATAAGCAGGAAATGAAGCAGGATGAAGTGCAGGAGGAGAAAGAGTCGGAACCTGTTGAGAGGGAGGATGATGAGGCCACATCGGAAGAGAGTGCGACGGCTGAACAGGAGGAAAAAAGTGAAGACGAGGAAGCCACTTCTGATGGAGTAGAAGAAGCGACCCTCGACATCTCCGGTTCCTGGGTGGCAAAGGGGAAGGACGATGGAGTGAAGAGTAAGTGGTTCTTTAACAATGGCGAGCTCGCGGTGAACGAAAAGTACGACTATGTGTATAAGGTTGAGAAGTATAAGGATCGCCATGGCTATACGGTGGTGAAGATTATACGTGATGATAACAATATGACTGCTTTGCTGTTGAAAGGTGAGGGAGATTCCTTGGAAGCCCTGACGTTAGAGGACGATTCGTTCGATCAGTACTTTACAGATGGCACAGTGCCTGATGGCCAGGTGATCGAATTCCAGAGGGACGGCGCTGCCTGGGATAGTATGGACGAAGCCGTGGACCTGTGGGAATTGGTTCATAAGAACAAAGCAAACGAGATTTCCAAAAATATTTTCTGGGAGAATTATGTGCGTGATCTATGGGAAGTGGTGGAGGAAGGCACCTCAGGTGATACCATGCTTCTGCATTTCAGCAATATCAGCGGAGCGGGGGGGAGTTTCACCAAGTTTGTGAGCCACGGTGATCGTGTTGAAATCACGGAATATAACGGCAATGCGTCCTACCCTCAAAATCCTTCTGTCCGCTATACGGTCGAGCGGGCTGACGGAAAAGTGGTTGAGATGGAAAATCTGACGCAGTGATTCTTAAGGTGCAAAAGGAATCTGCCCGGTGACCAAGAGGACGATGATCAGGAACCAGTAAAAGATAAAGAAAAGGGAAAGTAATAAACCGATGACGGAGAGAACCTTTTTCTCCGTTTTTTTTGAGGAGTCCAACAATCGAGATGATACTCCCGATGACCATCAGGCCGAGGGTGATGGAATCCCCGATGGCAGAACCGGTATTGGCTATTCGTTTCGGGGTAACGAACACAAGGAAGAAGGATATTACACCGATGATGAGGGAGAGCCAGCTGATGAAGCCATACGTTTTTGGTGAAGGGGCTTGTGTTTCCATTGTGGTCACTTCCTTTATAAGAGAGTGTGATAGGTTTATTATAACATATTTTGGTAAAAAGAATCGTTTTATAGAAACGGGGGAACCTAGATGGATCAACTGAAAGGCATCATGAACCTCATCCACCTATCCCAAAAGCTGAAAATGGAAATGCGACACAGCTGGCTGTCGGATGGGCGTCAGGAGAGTGTGGCGGAGCATACGTGGAGGGTATCCCTCATGGCCATTCTCGTAGAGCCGTTTTTGGACAAATCAGTGGAGATGGAAAAACTGTTGAAGATGATCATCATCCATGACCTAGTGGAGGCGGAAGCAGGCGATGTCCCGGCTTTTGATACGATGGGGAATGCGGAGATGAAGGCATTGAAGCAGCAGCGTGAGGAACGGGCAATCGAGAACATCCGGGACATGATTCCGCGAGAAGTAGGACTTGAGCTATACACGCTGTGGCATGAGTTCGAGGCAAAAGGGACGTACGAGGCAAAGGTGGCGAATGCTCTAGACAAGCTCGAGGTGCAGATCCAGCATAATGAGGCCGATCTTTCTACGTGGCTGGATGTCGAGGTGGACATGACCTACGCCATGGGAAGACATGTGGAGTTTGACAGCTTCCTGACGGAGTTGAAAGACCTCGTTGAAAAGGAAGGGCATGAGAAGATTCAAGGGCGTGTAAGGCAGTAATCTCCAAAGGTTGTGCATGTCAGCCTGATTGGAGTTGTCTTCCTTGGTTACATATGTAACCTATCGTTTTTCAGAAAAGAATAACCTAAAGACCATCGGGGTGTTTGGCGAAGATAACGAACAGTAAAAGAAGGCAGGGATCGGGTCCCTGCCTTCTCTTTGTTCTTATTTTGATACAACGGCAAATCGTTCGTTCTTATGTTTCGGTTGTTCCACTTCGTCAAGGAGTGCTGTGGCATAGTCGGCATAGCTGATGTAGCTCTGACCTTCTGCATTCACGATGAAGTGATCCTTGCCGGTTTGGTAGGTTCCCGTTTTGGGACCTTCAGGGTCGAAGAAGGCTGCCGGGCTGATGTACGTCCAGTTCAGGTCTTCGGTGTTTTGCAGCTCTTTTAGGCTGAGGCTGGCATTGTAAGCAGTGGCATAATAGGCTTTCGGGAAGTCAGGTGTTTCCAAGAGCTGAACGGTTTTGTCTTCGTCCACAAACAGGCTGCCGGCTCCGCCGATGACAACGAGTCTGGTTTCGGGAGCGTCTTTCAGGGCGTTGGTAAGAACCCTGCCAGCTTCAATGTGGAGATGCTCTTTTCCTTCGGGGGCATTGAAGGCGTTCACGACGACGTCGAACCCTTTCAAGTCTTCTACTGTCAGATCGAAGAGATCCTTTTCAACGATGTTCACGTTTGCGTTCACTTTTGACGCGCTGCGCACGACGGCGGTCACGTCATGGCCTCGTTGGATGGCTTCCTCTGTTATCAATGATCCTGCTTTTCCTGTTGCTCCGATGATGGCGATGTTCATTTTTATTCCTCCTATTGTTTTGTAACTATATTTGTTACAGGATATTCATAAATAATTCCGATTGAGTCGGGTGAATGAGTTGTTCTAAATGTAACTATAAATGTTACAGGTTGGTCTGTCAACCATGAAAAAAATCACCTCTTATTGGAAGAGATGATTCATGATGTCCTTCAGCGTTTGTTCATTGAGTTCATTTTCCATGGCTGTCTGGACGCTTTTGAATGTTTCATCCAGTGTACCTTGGATCCGTTTGCCGACAGGGCATTTAGGATTCGGTTTATCGTGGATGGAGAATAACTCTTTCTCCATATTCACGGCTTTATAGATATCAAGCAAGGTAATGTCCTTGGGGTCACGTGTCAGGTTGAACCCTGGTACTCCGGCTTGGGACGTCAATAGTCCGGCTTTTTTCAGGTCACCCGATAGCCTCCTGATGACGACGGGATTCGTGGTGACGCTCTGGGCGATCTGATCAGATGATTGCTTCGGATCCATGGCCACTAGAGACATGATATGAATCGCGACCGATAAGCGGGTATTAATCATGATCTCCCTCCTTCGTAACCATATTAGTTACAAATGGAGGGGATGTCAAATACCTCAGCCTATGAAGGGACGTCGGGAAAGGAGGAATCTGACCCGTGATTGAGAATACTATAGAAGAAAGGGGGTTGCGGATATGATGTTTTACCTCTATATGGTCATCGGTATCCTATTGTTCGCTGCTCTGATCGACTACAGGAGAAGGCGGAATAACAACACGAAACATACGCGTCACAGTGACCCATCCACCAAAAAGGGAGAGAGCAGTAACTATCAGTCTGGTGAAGGCCGGGATTGGTGATGGAGATGATGAGCCGCACTTCCTTGCCTTGGTCAAAGCTGGAGATGAAGAAATGACACCGCAAACCATGATGATAACGGGTGTGGCGGTAAGTGTCCCAATCCAATTGATCCTGCGCTATACAAAGCGCCCCTCCTATGAAGGGTTGATCCTGTTTTTAATCCTGATTTTCCTGTCAGCTGCCGGATGGGTGGTGGGATTTGCTATCGGGGGGTGGAATGGGGTACAGTGCCCTTGCCATGATGGTGATAATGGAATCCATGGCAGGGCTTGTGACATCGTTCATATGGTCTTTATTGGTGAAAGAATGATGAAAACGTCATTCTTTTTTCATATTTTCGGCTAATTGAGAACTTATTTCATTAAAGACATTGACGTTGATTCTCCTCTTGCTTATACTAAGGTAGTGATAATGATTATCACTTGCATCGTTAATAAGTGAAACACCACTATAAAACATACCATTCAGTCTTGGGGAGGAAATCATCATGATGAAGCTTCATACATATGCGAAGAAGGCAGCAGTGGCGGCAGCGTCCGTCATGGTCGTCGGTGCGTTGGCGGCTTGTGGGAACGGCGGCGATAACGCGAAGGACGGCGATAAAGAAAAAGCGTTGACCATCTACAGCGGTCAGCACACAGAAGTGACCGAAGCGTTGACGAAGGAATTCACGAAGGAAACTGGAATCAAAGTGGACGTGCGTGAAGGATCCAGCAATGAGCTGGCTCATCAGGTTGCAGAAGAAGGAGACAAGTCTCCTGCCGATATCATCTTCACGGAAGAAACGGCTCCCCTTGTGATGTTGAGTGAGAAGGGACTTCTTGAGAAGATCGATTCCAAGGCCCTTGATAACATGGATGACCAATATGAAGATCCAGACGGGACTTGGGTCGGATTGCTTGCGCGTTCACGCGTCGTGGCGTACAATCCCGATGTGGTGAAAGAAAGCGAACTGCCGAAGACGGTATTCGACTTCGCCAAGCCTGAATGGAAAAACAAAGTAGCCTACGTACCGACAAGCGGTGCGTTCACGAACCAGATCTCTGCCATGATCATGCTGTATGGTGAAGATGAAACAAAACAGTGGTTGGAAGGCTTGAAGAAATACGGCAAGCAATATAAAAACAACAAGATTGCCCTTGATGCAGTAGAAAAAGGCGATGTAGGCGCAGCCCTTATCAACAACTACTACTGGGATAATGAAGCAAAAGAAAAAGGCGCTGACAAGATGAACTCCAAGCTCTATTACTTCGGTAATGGCGATATCGGGGATATGATTTCCCTATCCGGAGCAGGAATCGTCAAGTCAAGCTCTCATAAAGAAGAAGCACAGAAATTCATGGAGTTCGCCACTGAAGAAAAAGGACAGCAGGTATTGACGGATACAAGTTCACAGTATCCATTGAACTCTAGCGTGGACACGAAGGATATGAAACCTTTCTCAGAATTGAATCCGCCGAAAGAAGCACTGGACCTCGGGGAATATTCTGATGGTGAGCAGGCATTGGAACTTCTACAAGAAGTAGGGTTGCTCTAATGCCCCTGACCGGCATATGGAGGAAGAAGGAGCCGCAGCGAAAAAGAACGTCGCTGTTGCTCCTTTTACCTGTTTTTATCTTTATTTTTGTCGCGTGTCTACCTATCCTCTACATTATCCTCCGCGCATATGAAGCCGGATGGGAGACATCGATCAACCTGATCTTCCGAGACCGTGTGTATGAGCTTCTGAAAAATACGCTTCTACTGGACGTGTCGGTGACGGTGGCCTCCATGGTCATCGGTGTCGCCACGGCCTGGTGCACGGAGCGGACAAATCTATGGGGAAGGCGCGTATGGAACGTCCTCGTGACGATTCCGTTCGCCGTCCCCGCCTTTGTATCGAGTTACAGCTGGGTTTCCCTGAGCCCGATCTTTGAAGGATTTTTCGGTGCCTTCCTGGTCCTGACGCTATACAGCTATCCCTTGGTCCACTTGCCGGTGGCTGCGGCACTGCGGGGGATGAATCCTTCCCTCGAAGAAGTGGCATTCTCGGCAGGATACGGACAGTGGAAGACCTTCTGGCTCGTCACGTTTCCGCAAATGCGGCCGGCACTGTTCGGTGGAGCGCTCCTCATTGCCCTTCACACGCTTGCGGAGTTCGGGGCTCTGTCCCTGCTCCGGTTCGATACGTTTACGACGGCGATCTATGATCAGTACACGATGGCCTTCAACGGGGCATCTGCTGCGATGCTGACGACGGTCCTCCTGTTCTTGTGCCTCGTCTTCATCGGAGTGGAGCTCTACGTCCGAGGGAAGGCTAAATATACGTCTGTCGGAAGAGGCGTCTCACGTGCGAGAGAGCAGGTGAGTCTGGGGTTGGCAGCCCCGTTCGTCCAACTGGGGTTCCTCGCGTTGACGGTACTCGCCGTCGGGATTCCCCTCGGACGTCTTGGGTATTGGTTGGTAACCGGAAGCTCGGCAAGCTTCGAGCCTGCTGAATTGGTAGGCAATCTGTTCACCACCTTGTCCTACGGGTTGGGAGGAGCCGTGGTGACGGTGATTATCGCGCTACCTCTCGTCATGCTGTCGCTCCGCCACCGGGGACCGCTTTCGGTCATGGCCGAGCGTGTTCCGTATGTGGTCCACAGTCTGCCTGGTCTTGTTATCGGCTTGACCCTCGTGTTCTTCGCCATCCGCTATATGAGCGGGATCTACCAGACATCGGCCCTTCTGATCATCGCGTATGTGATCCTGTTCGTCCCCCTTGCCCAGTCGTCGATCCGTGCCTCGTACGAGCAGGCGCCTGAGCGGGTCGAAGAGGTGGCGAGGTCACTCGGAAGAAGGCCGATGAGTGTCTTCTTCACCGTGACCCTGCCCTTGATCATCCCGGGCATCGGGGCGGCAATGGCCCTGGTTTGTTTGAAAATCATGAATGAATTGACGGCGACGCTGCTGCTACGTCCGACGGGTGTCGATACGCTCGCTATCAGGGTGTGGCAGCACACGGCGAACTCCGAGTTTGCCGCAGCCGCCCCCTATGCCGCCCTGCTGATCCTGATTTCGGGCGTGCCGGTCTATATCCTGACCATGCGATCATTTTCCAGTAAGAGGAGTGAAAGAGTATGAAGGCCTTGACGATTAAAGAGTTATCAAAGAACTTTGATGGAGTGAAAGTATTGGAGAATGTCTCCTTCGACTTGCAGAAGGGGCAGATGCTCGCCGTTCTAGGACCATCGGGGTGCGGGAAGACAACGCTTCTCCGTAGCATCGCAGGATTCGAAATCCCTGCCTCGGGTGAAATCGAGATTTCCGGCGTGAAGGCCTTCGGTGAACGCCTCTATCTCTCCCCGGAAAAGCGGAAGATCGGCTATGTACCGCAGGAAGGTGCACTCTTCCCGCATTTGACAGTAGAACAGAATGTCGCCTTCGGACTCCCGAGGAAGATGAAACGCACTAGCCGTGTCCTCGATATGCTCGAGCTTGTCGGTATGCAAGGGTTTGAAAAACGCATGCCCCATGAACTGTCCGGCGGGCAACAGCAGCGTGTCGCCTTGGCACGCGCCCTCGCTCCCGGTCCGAGCCTGATCCTACTGGACGAACCGTTCAGCGCACTTGATACGGGGCTTCGCGCCAAGCTCAGGGATGATATCAAGCACGCCCTTGAACAGTCGAATGCAACGTCGATCATGGTCACACATGACCAGGAAGAAGCGTTCTCCATGGCTGATGTCATCGCCGTCATGAGGGACGGCGAGCTCGTCCAGATCGCCAATCCGGATGACGTCTATACGAAACCGAAAGACTTGAAGGTGGCCACCTTCGTTGGGGAAGCCGTGCTCCTCAATGGACGGATCAGCGGAGAATGCGTCGACTGTCCGCTCGGCATGCTGCCATGTCATAAGCCTTCCGGTTGCGCCGAACAAGTCACGGTCATGATCCGTCCGGAACAGCTCAGCGTAGGGCCAATCGAAAGCGGAATCCAAGCGAAGGTCATGAAGACGACCTACTTCGGACACGATTCCCTGATCGAACTTCTCATCGATGAGAACGGCCAGGCGACTTCAGCTTCCATCCGTGTCCTCGGAAGACCTCAGGTCAAAGTAGGGGACACCGTCGGCTTGAAGGTGGACGGGGATGTTGTGATTTACTAATACCATAAGCCAAGCTCCATTCCATTTTGGAATGGGGCTTTTTTTGATCACAGGGAGGAATCAGCGGACGGCCATCGAATAATTGAATGATAGAATCAGACGAAAGAAGGAAGAAGAGATGACGATTTCCATATTGAATGAACATGACGCGGAGGCATACCAGGAGCTCCGCCTGCAGGCACTGCAGACCAACCCGGAAGCATTCGGATCCACCTATGAACGGGAAGTTGCTTTTTCACGATCCTTTGTAGAAGAGCGCTTGAAACCATCTGACGATAAGTTCACCATGGGTGCGTGGGTGGACGGAGAGCTTGGCGGAATCGTCACCTTCGTCAGGGAAACGAGTCCGAAGATGGCGCATAAAGGCAACATCTTCGGCATGTTCGTCTCACCGGACATGCGCGGCAGGTCGGTGGGACGCTCCCTTCTGGAAGAACTGCTTCAGCATGTAAAGGGGCTTGATGGACTCGAGCAGATCATTCTCACAGTCGTCTCGGACAATGAGCCGGCCAAGCGTCTGTATACGAGTGCAGGATTCAAGGTGTTCGGGGTTGAGAAGCACGGGCTGAAGTTCGGTGGTTCTTATTATGATGAGGACTGGATGGTCTTGAGATTGTAGACGTCTATAGAAATTGATGAAACCTCCTATCAGTGGTATCGGAGGTTTTGCTTTTTTTGTAGGAAAAACTTATTGGGACTGCAGGGAGCATGAAAGTGGTATGAAAACGAATATTTGACAAAGTCAACTATATACATTACTATAAACGTATAGTTGACTTTGTCAAACGAATGGGAGGTATAACGGATGACGATTAACCACGGTGGGGACCTTAGTGAAGGCTATTTCATTGCGTATCTTACATTGATTATGAACAGCAGGGGATCAACATTGGAGGAGGCCAAGGCTTTTACCTTCAAACGATTGTTCCAGAATGACGAAGGAACACTCGGCGATTATTCATATAGAAGATTCATTCAGGCATACCAGCACCTTGAACAAGAAGGTAGCTGTGCATGAGGTCGGTGAGCCGGCCTTTTTTATTTTGTTGTATTTTGTTGCAAATACAACAAAATGCCGTTATAGTTAAAGAAATTCATGCAATTGCAACAAAAGAGGTGAAGAGATGACCGACGTTTTAAGGGAAATTGGAATGATTGCACGGGCGCTGGATTCTATCAGCAACATCGAATTCAAGGACGTCGATCTAACGAAGGGGCAATATCTCTACGTGGTGAGAATCTGCGAGAACCCCGGGATCATTCAGGAAAAGGTTGCCGACATGATTAAAGTGGACCGGACGACGGCTTCACGGGCCATTGCAAAATTGGAGGCGAGTGGATTCATCGAGAAGGTCGCAGATGATCATAACAAGAAAATAAAGAAGTTGTACCCGACAGAGAAGGGCAGATCCATCTACCCGTTCATCAAGAAGGAGAATGACCATTCCAATGCGATCGCCCTCAGCGGACTATCGGATGAGGAGTCGGATGCCCTGCTGTACCTTCTCCAGCGGGTACGGGAAAATGTAGAAGTGGACTGGGATTGGGTGAAGAAAGGGAACAGGAGAACCTATGGGGGAGGTGACCCGGTATGAGGATCAGGCTGAGGAAATGTTCAGAGGAAGATTCCCTTCTCCTTAAGGAAATTGGACAGGAGACCTTCCGGGATACATTTGTGCAAGACAATGACCCAGAGGAATTAGAGGCGTACCTTGAACAGGCGTTTGCCCTCGGGAAACTGGAAAAAGAATTGGCAGACCCTTACTCATCCTTCTTTTTTGCCGAAATTAATGGTGACATTGCCGGCTATGTGAAACTTAATGAGGGGGGTGCCCAGACTGAGCAGATGGGCAGGGATTCATTGGAAATCGAGCGCATCTACGTTCGGAAATCCCATCACCGACAAGGGGTGGGGAAAGCGTTGATGTTAAAAGCAGTCGAAGAGGCTGAGGTGAAAGGGCGCAATCGTATATGGCTTGGGGTTTGGGAGAAGAACGCACATGCGATTTCTTTTTATGAAAAGTGGGGCTTCAAGCGTACCGGATCTCACACCTTTATGATGGGGGATGAGGAACAAATCGACTTGATCATGACTAAGATACTGACAGATTGAGAGGAGAATGAGGATGTATAGACCCAAGCAATTTCAAATGAATGATGAAATAGAAATCTTTCAGCTAATCGAGGATAACGGGTTTGCCATCCTGTTCTCCCAGCACCAAGGTTCCCCTTGGGCGACTCATCTACCGCTGATGGTGGACCGGCGCGACCGTGTCCTCTATGGACATATGGCGAGACCGAATGGTCAGTGGAAGGATGCGGAGGGGCAGGAAGTACTGGCTGTTTTCCAAGGGGCCCATGCTTACATTTCCCCGACCTGGTATGAGTCGGATCAAGAGGTTCCGACCTGGAATTATGAAGCTGTCCATGTATACGGCACCTTTGAAATCATTGAAGACGGTGAGGAGATGACCGACTCCCTGACGCGTCTGGTCGATCAATATGAAGGACCGGAAAGTACTTATTCACTGAACCATGTCAGTGAGAATAAGCTCCACGGCCTGCAGAAAGGCATCGTCGCCTTCCGGATCCCCATCAGCCGCATGGAGGGAAAAGCCAAGTTCAGCCAGCATCATCCCGAAGAAAGGCGCCGATCCGTCGCCCACGAATTGAGGAGAACCGGTCGCGAAGGGGATGCTATGGTAGCACAACGAATGGAAAAAGGGTTGGACCATTGAATCATTTTCCAGGAATCATGATCATTTTTCCCTCTAAAGGGTAACACTGTAGGTGAGAACCTTATAGAAAGAGGGATGATCATGAAGAAATACATACTGGTAATCGGAGCCGCTGCTCTATTGGCACTGGCGGGATGCGGCAATAGCCCGGACAGTCAGTCGGATAAAAAGGAATCACATGACGAGCATGCGGATATGAACCATTCAGGTTCGGCCGAAATGCCCGAAGGACTTGAAGAAGCGGCAAACCCTGAATTCGAGACCGGAAGCAAAGTCACCATCAAGGCAGATCACATGAAGGGCATGGACGGGGCAGAAGGTATGGTCACCGGCGCCTATGATACCACTGCCTACGTCGTCGACTATAAGCCGACCGATGGAGGAGAAGAAGTGAAGGATCATAAGTGGGTGATCCAGGAAGAAATCAAAGACGCAGGGGACGAAGAACTCAAACCCGGCACCGAGGTCACCCTGGAAGCCGACCACATGAAAGGCATGAAAGATGCCAAAGCCACGATCGTCTCTGCGGAGAAAACAACGGTGTATACTGTTGACTATCAGCCAACAGATGGTGGAGACATGGTGAAGAATCATAAGTGGGTTGTAGAAAGTGAATTGGAGTCTGAATAAGGATGCGTGAGCCGGCATGGATGTGCCGGTTTCTTTGGAATTCTGTGACTAGCAAAAAGGGTTTTTCATTCTGATATGGAAGGGTATAGAAAAGGGTGATCTACCATGATGTCTACGATCATTGGAGGGATTCGATGGAGAAGCATCCGAAAAATGAGACCGGGAAAATCCAACATGAAGATAGGCAAAAAAAGAGACGGAAATGGATAGTGGGCAGTGATGTCCAAGTTGTTATCATCGCATTGGTTTTTTTGGGGATGATGATTTTTCAGTTGGTGGAATAAATCTATGAGGTTAAGCAATGGGAAGGGCAGCTTATCATAGTGAGTATTGTTCGTGGATTGGTTTTTTGAATTGATAAGATGAAGAGTCGTTCCACCGGGGAATGGCTTTTTATTTTGACTGAAACTTTTTTTCATCCTCGCCCGTCTTTACCGCAGAACAATATAGGCTCTTATTTCTCCTATTTTTATACAAAAATAGTATGATGGAAGTGATAGAAAAGAAGAATAGGGTGGTTGCATGCATGGGAAAATGAAAAGCGGATTGGTGTTGGTTTTTAGTTTGGTGGCAGGGATCTGGATTTACATGGAGTATTTCTTTAATATGTTGCCTCGGTTCTTTTCCAATATGGAGAATATCGAGAAGACAATTCTCTCCATGGCGATTGCTGTACTGACAATCTACGTTCTTCTGAAGTTGGTCTTGGGCATGGCTACGAAATGGGATCGGTACGCTCTGCTGCTCGCATACTTCACGGTCCTGATCTTCGGTCTGTTGAGGCCGGATGGGCAGTATAGCAACGGGACGGGTGATGTGTCATGGAATCCCATTGCTTTCTTGTCGGACATACAAGGGGACCCGGCCTCACAATGGGTCATGGTGATCAACCTGATCATCTTTGTTCCTATGTATTTTCTTCTCGCAGTTTCCAATGTGTTGAAGGGATTTAAGGGGCGATTCTTATTGTTCCAAGGTGTTGCCTGGACGTTGGAGTGGATGCAGCACATTCTGAATGTCGGACAGTTTGATCTGTCCGATCTGCTCTTATACACGGTCGGATTCTTGATTGGATACGGGATAGCCTTGCCTATCTTGAAAGTGGGGATTGGGAGGTATCCAGTGGAAGCGGTTCGGTACAGACGATTTGGAAGGGGATAATGGACCAACAAGGAGGAGAGTAAGATGAGTAGTTCAAAACTAGTATTTGCGTCTCTTAGCTATACAGGGTGGGGATCGTTGGAGAACCTACTTCCTGAAGTGAGGAAGGCGGAGGCAAAGAGGATCCTCATTGTCACGGATCCGCAACTGGTCGAAATCGGGTTGACCCGGAATGTCACGGTACCCCTTGAGGAAGATGGATTCGACATCACCTTGTATACAGAAGTGGTGCCTGAGCCCCCGCTCTCTGTTGGGGAACAACTGGTGGCATTCACTAGGGAAGGAGGTTTCGACCTAGTGATCGGGATGGGGGGAGGGAGTGCTCTCGACCTGGCCAAGATGACTGCAGTTCTGTCTCAGCAGGAAGGGCGTGTAGAGGATTATCTGAATCTATCAGGCACGAAGGAAATCCAAGCGAAGGGACTTCCGAAGATCCTCCTCCCGACCACAGCGGGAACCGGTTCGGAAGTGACCAACATTGCCGTCCTCTCTTTAGATTCCACGAAGGATGTCGTGACCCATGACAACCTATTGGCGGACGTTGCCATCATTGATCCCAAACTCACGCTGACGGTGCCACCAAAGGTGACGGCGGCCACAGGGATCGATGCCCTGACCCATGCTGTCGAGGCATATGTCTCGATCAATGCAAGCCCTACAACGGACGCCTTGTCCCTGCATGCAATCAGGTTGATTGCCGGATCTATTCGTACGGCTGTAAGGGATGGTTCCAATCGGCAGGCACGCATTGATATGAGCTACGGAAGCTATATCGCGGGTCTTGCCTTCTTCAATGCAGGCGTAGCAGGTGTCCATGCCCTCGCCTATCCCCTTGGTGGTCAGTTCCACATTTCCCACGGTGAATCTAATGCCGTCCTCCTTCCTTATGTGATGGGGTATATCCGGAAGAGCTGTGAAGGGAGGATGGCAGACGTATTGGAAGCGATCGAAGGCAGGTCCAATGACTTGTCTAAGGAAGAAGCCTCAAGAAAATGCGTGGAAGAATTGGTTAGGATCGTCAGAGATGTCGGTATCCCACAGCGATTGTCCCAGTTCGATATCCCAGAATCAGCCCTTGAAGAGCTGACGAAGGACGGTGTGAAACAGAAGAGACTGTTAGCAAGGAGTCCGATGGTGCTGGAGGAAGCGGATATCCACAGGATTTATCAAGCGGCTTATGATGGAGAAGTCGTGGAAGGGTAAAAACAATAATGTGAAAGAGGCGGTAGATCATAAACGATTTGCGGAGAGAGTACAAAGAACTGGATGCTTATTACAATCAGAAGAAATCGAATGTTGATCACTTACTGTTGATGCTGGAGAAGAACGGATTGTTTATCTTCTTGATGTATGTTCCATTCTGGCTTTTCTTCAAAGGTTTCGGCTTTCTGTTTAAGTGGATCAACAGGCGGTTCAAGAAGAGATGACCGAATGTACTCAAGCAGTAAAGCCGGCATCTGGATGCCGGCTCATTTTTATATCAGTGTCATCTGCCATGATACCCCGAATCGATCATTGACCCAGCCGAACTTCTGGCTGAACCCATAACCACCAAGAGGCATGAGGGCACTTCCGCCGTCGAGAAGCTTCTCGTAAACGTGATCGATCTCTTCTTCACTGCTGCACTCCAGGAAGATTGAGAAGGCAGGGGTGAAGGTGAATCCATGCTTGATATGACTGTCGATGCACATGAACTCCTGACCCTTGATGGTGAAAGTAGCCGTCATAACGGTACCCTCCTCACCAGGCCCTTCAGCTCCGTAACGGTTGATGCTTGTGATCTCCGAATCTTCTATGATGGACGTGTAGAACGTCATGGCTTCTTCGGCGTCGGCGTTTTGGAACATAAGGAACGGGGTGGCTTTTTTCATGGAAATCCTCCTAGTGGGTGAGTCATGAATCTAACGTTATAGTAGCACATAGATGGAACGCTGGAAAAGCTTGTATGGAAGAAAAGGTGTGGGAAGAGCGGTCCCGTTCACCTCTTATCGAGAAGTCCAATGCCATTAATAGACGGAGGAGTGGTTACGTGTATTTCCCTTCAAAAAAAGACGGGTGGATGGGATTCCTTCATCTTATCATCCTGTTTCTCTGTTTCGGACTGCCGGTTTTATCCGATGAGTGGGTCTGGATCTTTGTAATCCCACTGGTGCTTGGTGTCGTGAACCTTCTTATCTGGTTCCGGACGGGTTATCGTGTAGAGGCGGAGGAAGTGGTGATATATTATGGTCCTATCACCTTACGGGTTCCCATCCAAGAGATTGAGAGAGTGGCTTTTATAAAGAGTCCGTTTGTGGGGCCGGCGCTTTCAGTGGACCGGATAGGGATTACCTACTCTGCCTCAAAGTTTCTGACGGTTTCCCCCAGGAATCAAGAGGAGTTCCTGCAGGTTTTGAGGGAATCAAATCCTAATCTGGTTGTAGATCGGAGGGACTGACTAAATCGGGATGCTCCTAATCTGGTAATAAGAGCTTCATTGAATAGTGTGTTTTCTAAAATGTCCACCCGCTTGAACAGTCGGTGGACATTTTTGGTTGTGACTCCCTGCTGTATACGATTAGGATGTGACACGTTCTGGTGCGAAGGCATCGCTCAATTCCATCAACTTTGCGATGATATCCTCTTCTATTTCTGTAGTGTACGGAATGCTTTCAGTACAATGCGGGCGTAACGCCTGATGGTCGCCGATCATGACGGCGTGCCTGGCACCTTTAAACATGGTGATGTCATTGGCGTCGTTACCGAAGGCGATGTAATCGGTGATGTTCAGGTGAGAGAGTGCTGCACGCTTGTGGATACCTTTCGGGCTGCAGTCAATCACATCCTCCTGTGCATGGAGGTGGAGGACGAGGTCCATTTCTCCGAGCTTTTTCAGAAGGCTTTCTTTTTCAGTTGCGCTAAGGATGAGCAGCTTCACGATGGAGGGATGCTCACTGACGGGTATATTCTTGGCAAGACGATGAGGATCGAGGTTGGTCAGGATCGGGTGATCGGTTCTGCCCGTATACGAATAATCCCACTCCCCGTCAATCAGGTAGGTGGCTTGATGCTCATGAAGGGTGCTCATCAGGGTCTCGACATTGGTCGGTGAAAAAGCCCGAGAAAACGTGATGTTCCCGTTTTCGGAAATCAGTGCTCCGTTCCCGCCGATCAGCGTCCCACTATGAAAAGGCTTTGGCAGGACAGGGAGCATGTCCCGGATGGGTCTGGCCGAGGCGAATACAATCCGGTGTCCGGCTTCTTCAAGTTGATGGAGTGCACGGGTTATGGCTGGTGAGAGGGGTTTTCCTTTAAAGCAGATGGTTCCGTCTAAATCAAAAATGAAATGCATGGGTGGTCTCCTAAGAATATTTGATATAATTTATCGTATCAGTAATAACTTTCCGTTTACATAGTTTTTTTCAAAGGAGCGGTTGTATATGAACATTCGTCAATTAGATAGTCAGGATTATTATGAGATATCCCCGGTGATCAATGAGTGGTGGGGTGGAAGGAATATGGCCGACATGCTCCCGAAAGTCTTCTTCGACCACTTCCAGGATACAAGTTTCGTGATGGAACGGGGAGGCAGAATAGTGGGTTTCTTGGTCGGATTCCTCTCGCAGTCAAAGAAAGGGGAGGCCTATATCCACTTTGTTGGCGTTCACCCGGAATACCGTCAACTGGGGATTGGAAAGGCATTATATGAGCAATTCTTTGCCGAGGCAAGCAGTCGTGGCTGTCAAAAGGTGCGCTGCCTCACTTCCCCGGTGAATACGGGGTCGATTGCCTACCATACGAGAATGGGGTTCAAGATAGAGAAGGGGGATAAGCTGACGGACTCCGGTATCCATGTTCATTCTGACTATGATGGGAAGGGGCAGGATCGTGTGCTGTTTGTGAAAGCTTTTTAGAATGGGTTATGTTATAAGAGTTGTGACTTTATTCCTATTTTCGCTAAACAATGAGACCGTGGGGTGCTTCATGAAGAGGCCAGTAAATACCATGAATACAGCTTTGGTGAACGTGTTAAGTCGACGCTAAGTTTATCCTACAATGATAGTGACTATTGATTTTCATTCGGGGTACCGCTGTCCTGGTTAAATCGTTATCTTGTTCAAACCAAAGATACGTCTGAGATATTCGAACCTTATCAGCCTTCAAAAGTAATCCAATTAAGCATGGTGGAGGATGGGAAGTTTGTAGGCAGACTGGTGGGATATAGTTTTGGTTTACTCCATTCCTTATGAACCGCCGGGCCAAACATGTGAAGAAGAATACTTGGAACTTGGAGAACAATATCTGCAGATGGTACAGGAGGATATGGAGGAAGTGTTTAAACGGTGAGGTTTGATCAACCTATACCGTCATCCTACATTAGAAGGAGAAAATGAAAGTGGAGGCGATCCCTCATTGCATGGTGATCGCCTTCTTCTCTGATTCACACATTTGGTTTCCGCCAATGCAATCTGAAAAAGATGACACCTGCTGTTATGACGAAAAGGGGGATGGCGATGAATTGTGCAATCGCAAATTTGAACCCCCATACATCATACCCGGGATCGCTGCTTTTACCTAGAAGAGCGATGGTCACCACGGTGAGGTAAGCGGCAGGAGGAATCACCCAGAGATATCGGCCCTTGGGCAGAAGGCTGATGAGGATCACGAGGAGAACCAGAAGGCCGCCCCATATGAATAGAAACATAGTGTTCGCTCCTTTAAGATACATATTCTATCTTCACTGGGACTAATCCAGAGTGGGATGGAAGCAATACTTCAATAAGTCTTCGTGCAAAGGCTTAGAAATAAACAGCCATCATAATAACCAAACTGACCACCGTATACAGCACGGCGCCATAGAAGACCCCGCCGACCTTGACCTTCGACTTTTCCACCTTCTGCACCTTCCAAACGGCTTCGCTCGCATCCATGGTCGCAGCTCTTGAGAAAACGCCGCCACTGCTGCTGAAAAAGAACAAAAGGATTGAGGCGCCAAGTCCGATGAAGAAGCTGTATTCATTGTAGGAAAACGGTACGAGCCTGCTGGCTGTCCAAACGACCAGGCCCATGACGATGGCAGTACAAATTGCCCAAATAGCCGTCTTATTCATTGGTCATTCCCCCTTTTATATATAAACGTATGATCACGAGGGAAGTTTCATCTTTATGGAAAAATATACAATTTTAATAAGGGAGCATCCACTGCTTGAAACTTCCTGTTACGTTACATCGTCTATAGGGACAGGAGGCTGATGGGGGATGAAGAAAATCGTGGGGGCTTTATCGCTGATACTGGTGCTTGGCGGATGCAATTCCATTCAACCGAACATATCCGAGAAGGAAGTCCGATCCATTGTTATGAAGGAACATGAAAAATCCATTGGTGAAGTCGAGATTATTTCCGTTCAGCATAACTGGAGGGAATACATTGTGGAGTGGGAGAACACGGAGAACTGTGAGGTGGGGACGGACTATATCCACGATGCGACCGGTAAGGTGAAAAAGAGCGAGGTTAGCATTTGTTAGCTTGGAGGGAGGCGATCATTCGCCTCCTTCTTCCATGTCTGTCTTCTTTTCCTTCGGCGGGTCGAACACAAGATCCAACAGGGCGAGGAATAAGGCGATTCCGATCTGAGTCAGGGGCTGTATGTCAATGGACGACATGAGAGCCACTAGGATGGAAATGATGCCCCAGTTAATCAGGAATGAGAAGAAGAAATAGCCTCCCTTCAATGCATTCCATGACCAGCGTCCCGACGCCCTCATGAGGCCGAACAGCAGCTTCACGATAAAATCTCCGATGAATCCGCAGATGAAGTAGAATACCGCGAACCAAAGCAGGGACCAGTAAGAGCTGTACTCGATGCCGACGATCCGGAAGAGACCGACAAAGCCGAAGAAAATCAGAGCGACGACGAATCCAATGGCCGCGAGAATGATCAGGCTGACAGATACGATGATGAAAATCTTGGTGGGCAATGATTCATTTTTGAATGAGTCTTGATCGGACATGGTGTACCTCCGTGGTGTAATGGATCTTCAATATGGCTTGAATGTTCCCCTTAGTTTCTTATGAAAGGCTTCCAACCTAGGAATCTTGCGGAAGGTCCAGAACGATGTGATGGTTAGAAAAATAAGCAACCATTCATGTTCCTCCCCGCGGTTATCGAGGATGGTGGATTTCACATAATCACTCCTATGACCTTACTAACTACAAAGTATAGTCCAATCTGGATTTTATGTAAAATAAAACCATTAAGAGGAGCCTCGTCTCACTAACACTGGTTTTTGTTCGATCAAAAGGGGCTTTGGATTCTTTCCTTGAAGGCGCTGTTTCAGCCTGCCCATGAGATCTAGCGCGATTTCATCCAGAGCATATGAGATGGAAGAAAGGGTCGGGGAGGTCGTCAAGCAGATGGGAAGATCATCAAACCCGATGATCTTCACGTCCTCCGACACCGACAGACGTGCTGCATTTGCGGCAGCGAGGAGACCTGCGGCTACAAAATCACTGCCTGCCACAATCCCCTTTGGTGGCGAAGCGGTGCGGAAGAGTTCCTCTCCCAATGCCAACCCGTCTTCAATGGTGATGACCTTGTTATAACAACAAGTGTCAGCGCACTCCAGTCCGTGATGGGCGTGGGCAAGCTTAAAACCCTCCCAACGCTTTTGTTGGAGAGGAGAGTCCATATCGTCTCCGCAGAAGATAAGGGGGAAAGCCCCCTGATCAAGAAGATGATCGGTGGCGATGAACGTCGCTTCCTCTTCATCCACGCCGACAGTATCAAAATGAGCCCCTTCGAACTGTTCATTGCATACGACGACAATCTGATCCTGAACTCTCGACTTGATCTCTTCCTCCGAGAAGGTGGAGTGGGTGAGGATTAAGGCATCGACCTCTCTATGAATTAAGGCATCATAGATCTCGGATTCAGCATCCTGGGAAAAGAAGGTCTGGTGGATGACCATCTTATACCCGGCGTCCCGGCAGGTTTTTGTAAGGATACCCGCAAGGCGGCTGAAGTAGGGATGATCCAGGAGAGGCACGACAATCCCGATCGTGTGATTTCGTTGCAAGCGGAGCTGGACGCCACGGAGATTTCGGACGTAGGAAAGTTCCTTGATGGCTTCTTCCACCTTCCTCCGGCTGTCTTCCGAGACATGGGGATGGTGATTCAGGACCCGTGAAACGGTCGATTTGGACACTCCGCTTACACGGGCGATATCAAGAATGGTCGGCATCGGTCAATCTCCCTCCAAGTTATGTATTGACATGGGAACGTTCCCAGAGAGTACGTTGAATTTATCTTACTAGGAGGTGTCCATATGCCGCAAGATGTTTACCATTCGACAGGCGAGACCAGGTACATCGCATTTTTTGATTTTGATGAAACGTATTTCCCTCATGCATGCACAGAGGAGCAGCTCATGATGGTCCATGAACTGGAGGAGTATCTTCAATGGCTTGCGTCTGAGCAACATGTGAAAATCGGATGGGTGACAGGCAGCAGTCTCGCCCAGGTCGAGGAGAAGATGAAGAAGGCGAGGATGCGGTATCTGCCCCACTTCATCTCAAGCAACCTCGGGACGGAAATGTGGGAAGTGCATGCAAGCCAATGCTACCGTTCCATCCCGGAATGGGAGAAGAGGATTGCCCGGTCAGGCTTCTCCCATGGAGTCGTACAGGAGATCCTGGATGACTTAAAGAACATCTACTCTATCAAACTGACCCCCCAAACCCAATTCGGGCAGGGGACATATAAGATGAACTACTATTACTATCCCGCTTCGGACACAGGTGTCGATTATCACCTCGGCATCATCCGTCAGCTCGCGTTTAATCACGGTGTAGGGATCAACATCAACCGTTGCAACCCGAAGGCAGGAGACCCGGAAAATGCGTACGACGTCGACTTCATTCCCAAAGGGACGGGTAAGAAGGCCGCGGTCAGCTTCATGAAGAAACATTACAACGTCCCCGGTAGCCGCACCCTTGCCTTCGGTGACAGCGGCAACGACCTGGAAATGGTGAAGGCTGTGGAGCACGGTTATCTCCTCAGAAATGCCACGGAAGAAGCGAAAAGGAAGCATGCCCTCATAACAGAAGGTGAATACGGGAAAGGGATCATGGAAGTGTGTGGGAGAGTGTTTTCGCGTAAGGAATGGGACAGCGCGATGGAGAGGTGAAGTGGAGGTTCCTGAGGAGGGAACCTCTCTTTCATTCCCGCCTGTAGTCATACACCTCATCTGGTAAATGAAGGACTTGATCGTTAATTTGCACCGTCTCATCGTCCACCCAACTGATTTCTCCTTCCTCTTCATGGTACTGCCAATAGATATTCTTGGCTTCGCGTTTTTTCTCGTTGAATGTCAGTACGCCCAGCACGGCATAATCCACGGTGGCTCCGCCATTGTTGAGGAAGGTTTGTACGGTATAGCGTCCGTCAGGTGACGTTTCTTCTGTAATGAGTTCCCCTGGCTCCAGCCGGTCTATGTCAAATAAGGACCAATGGATGAGGGCGATGAGGCCCCAGCTCACTGCAGCTGTGAACACGATGGTGGAAATCGTGATGGTGAAACCGACGGGGTGTTTTTTGATGAAACGTTTCATAGAATGGAAGCCTCCTTGATGATATAGAGAGGTTTCCATTATACTTCAAATAAGGAATTTATTTAACAAAAGGACGGAACCTTTTATTCACGAAGCAGCATCCGATTCAACTCCGAAAGGGATAGAGTCATCTCCAATCCTTCCATGGACCTTGATCCGTCTCGATGGATGACAACCTCTGGTTTCAAGTCTTCCGAGTCCCTCACCCATGAAACATCCATTGTGTTCAGTATGGTTTTCACCTTGCTCTTATACGCGGAAGGCATGGGGGCGAGGTAGACAGTCTTTCCAGCCACATCATTAAGTTTTTTGTAAGGAGATGATTCTTTTGCAGGTTCGGTCGATAAGGTCTCCAAAAACCATTCATCAGAAATGATGGGGACCCCAAGGTTTCGGGCGCGCTCCAGCTTGCTTCCCGGCCGTTTGCCGACGATAAGGAAGTCTGTCTTGGATGTGATGGTATTGCTAACGGTGGCCCCGCAACTTCTGGCGGCTTTGCTCATGCTCACCCGGGGCTGGGCACTGGCTCCGGTGAACACGATGGACTTTCCTTGGAAAATCCTGCGATCGCGTTCCGGCTTGGCTAAGTGGACCGGATTCCACTCCAGCGGAGAGGCCCCCCTGATCACTTCAAGCATGAGTAGCGAATTCAAATAGGCTTTGTGGTCAACGGGCAACCCCACTTTGAAATAGTGGGAGAGATAACTCAGGTTATAGGAAAACAGATGGGGATGGGTGTGCTTGATGGCGGCCTGTGCACTGAAGCATTCCCTGCCTTCATCCAGCCATCCGTCATGTAAAAGAGTGGCTCGGTCCAAGGTTGCATTGAACGAAACAACCGGGTATGGGTAGTCTTCGAGTAGCTCACGGAAGGTTTGTTTCATCTTTATGTGATTGGAGATTTTCGCATATCCAGCCCCAAAACCTAAGGCCGTCATGGTCTCGTCCTTTATTTCAAAAAAGTAATGCTTATCAATGATGACCCCGTCCTCCACAACAAGCGCGGCGACTTGAAAGATTCCGGAATCAGGAGCGGCACTTCCCGTTTCGATGTCAATCAGTATCATGTTTTTCAAGGGGAAGCCTCCTCAGTTCAATATGTATCATTCACATAGTGAAGCAGAGAGTGTATATTGTCAACTGTATGAAAGGAGATGAGCGCGATGAAACACTTCATGAAATTCCTTCTGCCGGTGGGGCTGTTCTTGTTGGTTACGGGTTGTGAGGAGATGATTCATGAAGGGCAGCCTGAATTTGTGCACGATGGGGAGGGACCCCCTACTATGGAGGGAATCTATCTTCAGAAAGAGGAACATAACATTCTGATCGAGGGCGAGGAATTGAAGGAGGGAGGCAAGACTCTCTCATTGAATGAGTTTATGAGCAAAAACAACGGATACTTTTTAAGGTTGAATGACGATTCAGATTTCAAAGGAATAAAGTCCGGAACCAAGGTGAAGGTGTGGTGTGGTAAGATCCTGGAGTCTTCTCCGCCATATGCTGTCTGCCAGAAGATTGAAGCAGTGGTGGAGGATTGAAGACTACAATCCATCCTCCACGCGTCCCATCATCCTTAAGACCTTTCCATCCAATTCTCTTTTCAGCACCGTCATCCCATTCCTGCGGTAAAAGCCCAGCGCCTGATGGTTGCTTGGTGAAACGCGAAGGTGATATTCGGATACACCCTGAGTCCGAAAGAACTGAAGGGAGTATTGATGAAGCTTATTTCCCAGCCCAGATCCACGTCGCTCAGGAATCAGATAATAGAGGTTCACATACCCGATTCTTCTCCCTTCATAGTCTTTCACCGTCAATTCAAGCTGACCGATCGGTACCCCTTTTTCCATAAGGAGAATGAAGCCATCCGGGAAAAAGGCCGATTGGTCCTGGACCCACCGTACATATTCTTCCTCGTCAAAGTCTTGATCCGTACCGAAGCTGACCTTGAAGGACTCCCTGCGGAAAGAAATGATGACATCCCTGTGTTTGTCCACATCGATTTTTTGCAGATTCATATGCCACCTCCTAGAGTTTTTTAATAGTGTAACACGCCTTCGAGGAAATTTAGAGGGACCACCTCATAGCGTCCACATTAGCGAATCTGACGAAATCCCGCTGTTACGACCTGGTCAGGACCTATATGAAATGAAACAAGTAAACCGGATCGAATGGGTACGGTTTTTAATTATCAATAAATGGAAACTTAATCCTCATTTGTACGTATAAGATAAGTGGAGGTGCCGCTATGAAAAAGATCCTTTTTGCAGTCTCGATGAGTATTATACTCGCCAGTTGTCAAAAGGAATCGGCCGCCCCTGTTCTGTACGATCCTCCGGCGTCGAACATGGATAACGGGCTGATTGATTTCGAAGAGTGGGAAGGATTCCATCTTTCCAAACCGGGAAGCGATTCACGACTGAATGAGGATGATGCGCTCATGATCCAGGCGATTCAGGAAGTATTCTCTGGTGCTGTGAAAGTTGAGGGGATGGCCAATCTTGAAGATCCGGATTTCATCATGGAGGTGGATGCTGCGAACGGTGAACAGCAAAAGCTTCTTCTTTGGTTGGGTGATGAAGGGGAGGAGAGTCATGTGAAGAGGGTGGGTGATTCAAACGCTGTTTATTCACTTGATGAGAAATGGACGGATAGGCTGAGGCAGTTGGTAGGCAATGATCTTGAGTAAGGCGTGTTTATATAAAAAGGATACGAGGTGAGCGTGAGTATGTTTATTCAAATGTAAGGATTTCCAGGGTCGGGAAAATCAACTCTCGCCCGTGAGATAGGAAAAAGAACAGGTGCGGTCATCGTGGATCATGACGTCACGAAATCAGCTCTGATGGAACAGGTGGGAAATGAACTTACTCATGATATAGCAGGGAGAGTATCATATCACTTGGACTGGTCCATCAGTGAGTCGTTGCTCGCGCAAGGACATAGTGTGATCTTTGATAGCCCATGCCTATATGATGAAATGGTAGAGAAGGGAACGCTCCTTGCTGAAAAATATAGCATTCCTTATAAATATATTGAGTGTGTGGTAAATGATTTTACCCTGATCAATAATCGTTTGAGGGAAAGGGATCGGATGCCGAGCCAAATCAAAGAGGTTAAATCAGAAGAAGCATTCCGAAAAACGGTGTTGAACAGTAAAAAGCCCAATGGCCTCCCTTGCTTACAGATAGATACTTCTTCTCCTATTACGTCGTATATTACCAGGGTTATTCGATACCTTGAGAATGGAGAGGGGGAGAGGAATGAAGAAAATCCATTGGACGATTGCTATGTGTACCCTGCTCCTTGCATTCACAGGCTGTTCAGACGACAAAGAAGAAGAGGCGTTCAAGAGCAAAGAAACGATTACATACAAAGAACAAGAAATAAAGGTTCACTATTATTACAATGAGATGGCAGATTATATCGAAAGTGTACGTGACAATACTGATTAGGATAACGAGACGCTTTACATACAGAAGGTCAAGAAAGCGATGGTTGAGCACGGTGAGGCGGATGATCCGACTATAATGAAAATGATTGGTTATGAATTTTTACAGGCTCCGCGAGACCTAGATACAATGGAGGAAAACCTGCAGGCATTCAAGAGAAAACAGGACACGATCCACTCGAGCATAAAGCAAGCCATGGAGAAGTCTATCGACGTTCTTCCCGGTGGTAATAAAATCATTTACGTGGTTCCATCCAATCCTGAATTCAAATCTAACGCAAATCTTATGAACGGTGTATATGGTGTGGTGTACGGTGAGTATGCCATCCTCATCCTGATCGATCCTGCTTTCAACGTGGAAAATCTTGAATATACGATTGCCCATGAGTATCATCATCTCGTCAATTTCGAGACCCATGATGAAGAGACATACTCCGTTTTGGATAGTGTCGTCATTGAAGGGAAAGCAGATGCATTTGCTAAGCAGATCTATCCCGGTGTGGAAAACCCATGGGTGGACACGTTGCATCCCAATAAAGAGAAAATGGTGTGGGACATGATTTCAGAGAATCCCGATATCTTTGATCAAGACCTCTATGAGGAAATTGCTATCGGCAGTCGCGAAAAGAAGATCCCGATGTGGTCCAACTACCGGGTCGGCCTTCAAATCATGGATGCATTTCTTGAGAAGAATCGAGGTCCCCATACCAGAATGGACATCTATGACTACAGCGGAAATCTTGGAGAGAGGGAAGTATGCGGAGAAGTTTGAATAGGACACGCGCTGACATCACATTTTCATAAAGGAGCGTCTAGCATGATCGAGAAGATTGAAAGTCTGGTAGGTCCCATCTTGCAGCATCTACTCCTTGAAGAACAGGGTTGCACGTCTGAAGTGAGCCGGATTGAAACCGAGGAGGGGACGTTCATTTTGAAGAAGGCGGCTCTACCCAGCTACCGTGACTGGCTAAGGAAAGAAGCACAGGCGCGACAACGCGTTCAGGGAACTGTTGCGGTGCCTGGATTCATGGGATTTTGGGAGAGTGAACGAGACAGCTATCTTCTAATGGAATACATAGAAGGGGTCTCCCTGACATCGGCGTTAAAGGGAGTCGGGGATGGAGAGGAACGCCTAGCGCTTATAAGGAGTTTCGGTGATTTCCTTCAGCGATTCCATGAAGGAGAGCTCTTGGAAGGATTAGGAGAAGGCGATTGGCTGGAGCGGGTATGGGCAGAGGCGGAGCCGTATGTCAGGGCAGGTGAGACGGACGGGGATATAGAGCTTTTGGAACAGTTGAAGGCGGAGAGGCCGGCTTCGGTCAAACCCACGATGATCCACGGGGACTGCAATCCCGATAACGTGCTGGTAGTGGACGGGGAAGTGAGATGCTTCATCGATGTGTCCGGGATGACGGTGGGAGATCCGCGTTATGATGAGTCGCTGGCTATCGGGAAGTTCACGGGGGAAGAGAGGGATGCCTTTTATGATGGATATAAGCGATACCGGGTGTCGGATGAGGAGTTCACGTACTTTTATGATGGAATGTATGAGTTGTTTTAGGAAAAGCCTTGGCCTTCCCTTAAGAAGGCCAAGGCTTTTTTAGTTTTGCAGCGCATTCTGGATATGAGCCAGATGATGATTCCCATGCCAGGCGTAGATTCCGATGTTCACGGCAAGGGCCACGCTTCCTGAGTCAGGATGGATAAAGGTCCGTGCAAGCTGTTCCTCCGTTAAGCTTTCTAATAGATTGACCCAGCGCTCATGCAGGGAAGAGATAATGGTTAGGGATGATGCGATGGGTGAACGGGAATCCGATAGCGCTGCCCATTTATCCTCGGCATAGGGACGGATGGTCGGGTTCTCTTCTGTCAGGGCGAGTTTGAAGCGTATGTAGGCGTTCATATGACTGTCGGCAACATGGTGGACGACCTGGCGGATGGTCCATCCCCCTTCGCGATAAGCCTTTTCCAGGTCATGCTCGCTTAGAGATCTGACGGTTTCCAGGAGTCTTGCAGGAAACGTGCGGATCTCTTGGATCCAGTGGTGAATCTGGTCGGCTGATAGATGGTCGGGTGTTTCGAACTCCCCGATGGGGTAGCGCTCATTCATTCTTCATTCCTCCTATGATAAGAAAAAGATTTTTGCCTGTTTGATGACAACATCCTGTAACACGAGAAACAGCGCCCATCCTGCCAGTCCAAGTCCGATCGATGTGAAAAGATGAAGGGAGTGCTGGAGCGACAGGTATACGATGATGAGCAGGAAGGCCGTTGCGGGGAAACCCCACAGGACCCCGAGGGCGAATGTGCTGATGCGCTCGGGTGCCTCACCCTGGACATATAGCCAGATGATGCTGAGGAGGCTGACCAGGGGCAGGGCCGCAATGATGCCACCATAGGTCGGGAAGCGCCTAGCCATCTCGGTCACGGCTCCGATGACGAGGGCGGATACGAGGATCTTCAGGAAGACGTACATGATTTCGCCTTTTCGCTCAGCAGCCGGAATGCTTCCGACACGGCCGTTCGTTCCTCGGGAGTCATGAGGTCCAGGGCAGCCTGCAGTTTGTCTTCATCCAGACTGGTGTTGCGGAATAGCACATCACGCCCGCTATCTGTTAGCTCCAGGATCACCTTGCGCTCATCATCGGAGTGCTTTTCTTTAAGGATGTATCCCTTCTCGATGATCCGCTTCACATGCTCGGAAGCGGTATGTTGGGTGATGGAGAGGAGATCGGCGACATCCTTTACGCCGACTTCATCGCGTTTATCTACGAGCTGCAGGATGCGGATGACCTGGTGGGAAATCTTTTCTTGATGCTGGATATGAAGGTGGAAATAAAGGTCGGTCCAGTGTTGATTGAGTTGCGTCACGGTGGTCATGGATTCTCTCCTTTGGTTCGGTTGCTTAAATTATATCGTAATATACGATATAAATAAACATAAAAAAACTGATCAGGACATCCCTGATCAGTTTCCATCATGATAATTTCAACGTACCATTGGCTTGAATAGGAGCCAGGCGTCTGCGGCGATAGACGCTTAAGACAAGACCGGCTGCCATCATATCAACCAATACATGCGTACCTCCGAAGCTCATGAAGGGCATGGTGATGCCGGAAGGTGGAAGAAGGCCGATATTGGTGAGGATCGCCGTGGCAAACTGGATGCCAAACACTGCGGCGAACCCGATCGTCAGCACCCTTCCAAATGAGTGAGCGGTGGTTCTCGCTGTCTGGATCAACCGAATGGTGAAGACGAGCGTGAACAGCATGGTCACGGTGGCTGATACCCACCCAAAGGAATGAACCATATACGCAAGGATGTAATCGGTATGCAACTCGTTCAAACTGTTCACGGACGGGTCTGTACCGAACCATCCTGCCGTTTGGAATAAAGCCCTGATTCCTGCACCGTCTTCGGCACTGACAGGTGAGAAGAAGTCCGGTTTGAAGAGGGCGGGTAATGCAATGACACTGGTCCCGTACAGGAGGATTTGATGGATCTTTGCCCTGGTTGCCACCATCAGGATGAGTGCCACTGCGAGTCCAAGAGCATAGGCAGCAAATCCATCGGATGCAAGAAGCAGGATAGGGATTGCCAGGAGACCGATCCCGGTCACAGCTTTTTTCGGTGCATGCCAGTTCCATTCAGAAAACATCCCTGCAAATGCCACGACCAAGAGGAAGGGAGCGATGCCGGAAATATGCAGGGTGGCGAAGCCGATATCAAGGTAGGCAATGCCGTCTACCCGGACCCCGATCCACTGAGTCAGGAGAAGGAGGAAGACGGTACCACCATAGATGACCCCGGAATAACGGGATAGTTTCCGATAGTCATAGAAAAAGCATGCAATCATCAAGACCAAGCCGGCTAGGTAATAGATCAGGCTGCTTTGAAAAATGTCTCCAATCCCCGTGATGGTTGATTGAAACTGGATGAAATACATAGAAACGAGACCGAAAACCGATATGACGGCAACTGGGATGAGGATCGTCACGTCAAACGTCGGCCGATGGGTTTGATGAAGCTGTTTCCCGACCGTGGCGGGGTCACCCATCTGACTGATGGCATGCTGCACGGCGGCCTTTTCTGACATTCCATCCTTCATGGCGTGTTCCTTCAGTGTATGGAGGTGATCCTCTAGCTCCAGGGCCACTTCCTCATGAACATCTTTGTTACGGATACGGCTGCACACGGCACTGATATAGTCTTTGAATGGTTCGTTCATTCCCATGAAACCTTCTCCCATCCCAGGATGTCATCCACTGCACCTTTAAAGGTGGACCACTCTTCTTTTTTCTCGACCATGAAGGCCTGCCCGCTTTTGGTGATGCGGTAGTACTTACGCTTCCTTCCCGTATCTCCCTGTCCCCAATAGGCTTCGATCACTCCTTGCTCCTCCAATGAATGAAGGAGGGGATAGAGGGTTCCTTCCTTCAGGCTGAATATCCCGTTCGAGCGTTCCTCCATGATCTTGATCAATTCATATCCGTACATGGGACGGTCATTCAGCAGGCTGAGAATGAGTGTGGAGGTACTTCCTTTCACCAATTCTTTGTTCACTTTCATCTTAGTCATCCTTTCGTACCTAGATTATCTATGCATAGTTTATCTAGGTATAATTGTATGGCGCCGATTTTCATTCGTCAACTGTTTTCTAGTCATCTATCATTCTCTGCATAAGGGGGATGTGATAAGATGGAGAAAAATGGGTTGAGGTGTTAGGTTTGGCGTGGCTTTACACATTTCTGGCTATCTGGTTTTTTGCCTTTGTCATTGCGCGGCTTCTCAGTCGATTCGGCAGAACGCACTGGAAGGATGAACTCATGATCACTTGTGCGCAGGCAATCATCATCACGGCCATGCTTGATTTTTTTCTGCCTTAGGGATCATTGAATATAGGAGGGGATCGTCGTATGACATTGCCAACATTTACGTATAATCCGGATCCGATCAAGCTGGAGGTCATCAAGAAGGAAAAGACCGATTGCCCGGTCTGCAACAAGGAGCGGGACTATGTGTATAAGGGACCGTTCTATTCCGTCGAGGATGTAGAGGGGATCTGCCCGTGGTGTATCGCGGACGGTTCGGCGGCCGAGAAGTATGAAGGCTCTTTTCAGGATGATGCGAGCTGTGAGGAAGTGGAGAAAGAAGCGTACATAGACGAACTTGTTTACCGGACGCCGGGATACTTCGGGTGGCAGCAGGAGCATTGGCTCAGTCACTGCGGAGACTTCTGTGCGATTGTGGAGTATGTCGGGTGGAAGGAAATCGAGCATCTGGAGGAAGAACTTGCCGGCGACTTAAACGAGATCATGGCCACCTTTAACATGCCTAAGGATAAGCTGAAGGAATGGCTGGTCAATGATGGAGCGCTACAGGGGTATCTGTTCCGATGCGTACACTGCCATCAGCACCGGCTTACGGTGGATTCGAACTGAACGTGAAAAAACGCCCAATCCAGGGCGTTTTTCTATTGGATCTCAATTTTCTTGTCACGATGGATCTCTTCCGTCCCCGCAGCCAGCGCTTCCTTATAGTAGCTGCATTTGTGGTCGATCACTTCCATCGTCTTCATGAGATCCGCCATCTGCCTTTCCACGGTGGCTTTCCGTTCCATGAAGAGGTCGTGCCGTTCCTGGAGAGTGGAGTCGCCTTCGGTGCACCAGTCGATAAAGGTTTTGATATCCTTGATGGGCATGCCGGTGGATTTCAGGCATTCGATGATGCGGAGCGTGCTGATGTCGGAATCCTTGAAGAGGCGGACGCCGTTCGGACTGCGTTCCACGAAGGGCATGAGTCCTTCTTTATCATAATAGCGGAGGGTATAGATGGTGAGGTTCAGTTCCTTGGCGACTTCGCTGATGGAGTAGGTTTTCATGAGGATTCCTCTTTTCATGTTCATATGATTGGAAAGATACCACGGTGGTCACCGGTTGTCAAAAGGGAGCTTCGTGCTTGACCTTGAGTGAACTAGAGGCAGTACGATGGTTTTGCTCAAGGGGAAAACGGGGATAGCAGTAGGAGCAAGACACCCTGACTTGGGACAATCAGAATTCGAGGAGGAACTACTATGGTTATGGCAAAAGCACGCGCAGTGGACGGGCCGGATAAGGCTTTCCGCTCAGCAGAAATCAAACGACGTGAACTGGATGAAAAGGATGTACTGATCGAAATCAAATTCGCAGGGATCTGTCACTCTGATATCCATACAGCCCACGGTGAGTGGGGAGAAGTGAGTTACCCACTCGTTCCGGGGCATGAAATTGCCGGGATCATCAAGGAAGTCGGCTCTGGTGTGTCGAAGTTCAAGGTGGGCGACCGCGCAGGCGTCGGCTGTATGGTGGACTCATGCGGCGAATGCGTCAACTGTAAGGCTGGCGAAGAGCAATACTGTCTGGAAGGCAATGTGCCGACCTATGCGGGCGTCGACAAATACGGCGAACCGACACAAGGTGGCTATTCCACACATATCGTCGTGACGGAAGATTTCGCCTTGCACATCCCGGACGGCATCGAGCTTGATGCGGCGGCACCGCTTCTATGCGCAGGGATCACCACCTATTCACCGCTCCACCACTGGAATGCCGGACCCGGCAAGAAAGTCGCCATCGTCGGGATGGGTGGACTCGGTCATATGGCCGTGAAGATTGCCAACGCCATGGGAGCAGAGGTGACGGTCCTTTCCCAAACACTGAACAAAGAGGAAGACGGACTAGCTTTCGGTGCCAAGGAGTACTATGCGACGAAGGATCCGGAAACATTTGATAAGCTGAAAGGCCGCTTCGACCTGATCATCAACACGGTCAGCGCCAATATCGACATCGATGCATACTTCTCCCTCCTGACGCTTGATGGAACGCTCGTCAATGTGGGCGCACCTGGAGAACCGATGTCACTGAACGTCATGTCCCTCATCGGCCACCGTCGCTCTTTCGCCGGCTCCATGATCGGCGGCATACAAGAAACACAAGAGATGCTCAATTTCTGTGCTGAACATAACATCGCTCCGAAAATCGAGCTCATCTCGGCGGATCAGATCGATGAAGCGTACAAGCGCGTATTGGCTTCTGATGTGAAATACCGGTTTGTGATTGATACAAGTACGATTTGATTTTAGGGGACCCTGGAGGCTTAGCCTTTGGGGTCTTGTTTTATTTGTTTTTGTTTGATATAGAGCAGTATTTTAATTGAAACGTTGGGAATCAAGATGGTCGTCGTTTCAATCAGTCTTGGAACCTCTGGAATAGCACTCGTTCTATTAATGGCGACGTGCTGGCGGAGGGAAAAGGTGGTTGTTGCACAGGAAGGTATGTGAAGAAAGACTAGGTTTCCCTTCATAGTCTGTGGATAACCCCATTTTTCATGGGATTGGACGTCTTCATCACATTGGCAGATGGAATTATTACCGACAATCAAAAGAATACTACCGACTTTTTGATTTTTTCTACCGGGAATCGAATTTTTATACCCAACTCTGTGTTTTGACGGAAATCCTATTACGAACATAGGAGAGGTATGACCAACTTTCATGCATTACTACCGACTTCGTCCCGTTACAACCAAGTTCACTATGTTTCTACCAACTCCCATACGCATTTGATAGAATGGAAGGAACATACAATAATAGACTCCTCCTGTGCTAGGCATCGGAAGAACTGGATTCGGCTGGATTGAATCTTTTTACGATTGAATTCGTATGAAAAGGAACGGGAACCCACGCAGCGGCGAACGATTTCTTCATCACCACCCAACCGTTCCCGCTATTCCACCAGCAAGTCAACATCAAGGAGTGATTCTATCAATTCAATGAAATGGACCATGTATCAAGTGCTGACGATCCTCACCCTCATCATCCTTCTGTTCTTTGGCGATGTTGGGGATATCCCGATCAACGTCACACCGGGTAATGATGGGATGGCGTTCATCCTCATGCTTCTAGGGGCCATGTTTATTTTCGGTGTCATGGGGTGTGCGTACCTTCTGCTGATGCTGCAGCTTCAGAAGAAACCGGATCTGTTCCAGGCACGATTCTGGAAGAGTGCACCGATTCTGCTGATCATCATCGGTGTCATTTCCATCACCGTCTACCTCATGCTTGGCATGAGCGGTAGCCTGTTTGAATGGGTGGACGGACATCGCTGGTTCATGTATGTGCTGCTCGTGTATTTCATTTGGCTATTTTATTTTTGGATCGTGTCAATCGTTAATCGGCAAACACGTGATAAACAAAAGGTTCCGGGCTATTCACTGGGCATCGGAGTCGTGGTGCTATTGATCATCATTTTTATGATGTAGCAAAGGGGGTTTTAGGATGAGCCAACAGGAAGAAAAGCTATCCGGGGGGAATGTCTCGCAGGTGTACCGCGTGGAAGATACGGTCCGCCGGGAAATCAAGCCTGAGAGCGAAAGAATACATAAGCTGTTGAAACATTTGGAAGAGAAAGGATTTGCCCATGCTCCTAGGTTCAATGGGATTGATGAAAAGGGAAGAGAAGTGCTTTCTTATTTAGAGGGGGAAGCCGGAAATTATCCTCTCAAATCGTACATGTGGTCGGATGAAGTCCTAGTCAACATTGCGCAAATGCTTAGAGGCTACCACGATGCGGTAAGTGATTTCCCGTTCGAGGAAGAATGGGAGCCTCTCGATGATACGCCGGGACCTTATGAATTGATCTGTCATAATGACTTCGCAATCTACAATATTATTTTCCACAACAAACAGGTCGCGGGAATCATCGATTTTGATGTGGCGGCGCCAGGTCCGAGGGTATGGGATGTGGCATATGCCCTCTATACGTGCGTGCCTCTTGGAGTGGGGCATCTCGATGAGAACGGGGAAGCTGTCTACTATGAAGCGAGCCGGGATGCTCCTATAAGGAAGAAACGGATCGATCTCTTTTTCAAAGCCTATGGTATGGAGCACCTGAAGGAAGGAATCCTCGAGGTGGTGAAGCTCCGAGTCCAAGCCCTCCAATCGACGATGAAGCGGAAGGCGGCAGAAGGGGATGCGGCGTTCCAGCGGATGATCGAGGATGGGCATTATGATCACTACGAACGGGAGCTGGAGTTCATCAAGCGCGAAGGGTATCTATGGCGATGAGGAGGTTCTTCTATTCCCTCTTCTATCTCGCAGCAGCCAGCGTCCTCTATTACTATGTCAGTCAGGCCAGGGATCTGCAAGAATCGGGATCATTTCTCGGTATCCTGTTGCGGATCTGTTCCGTCGGACTGATGGTGCTAAGTGGATATGTCCTCCCAACCCTTTGGTTCAGAAAAGGGAAAAGACGACAAGATCGCCCATATAAAGGCATATAGTCGTGGGAGAAACTGTAATTTTCCAAAAAGAAAATGAGTACGTCGTGCTAGTGGAAGGAGCACCAGCCATTTAGATGTGGCTGGTGCTTTTTGCTGTTTTGTTCAGTGAAGTTGGTGATACAGGGGGGAAGTTGAAAGTAAAGTGGGGTAGTTGATGAAAAAAGAAAAGAGTTGATGATGAGAATTCGCCTTTGAGAGAAGTTGAAAATAAAATCCTCGTAGTTGAAAGTAAAAACGTCAAACTTGAAAGGAAATGATTCAAAGTTGAAAGTAAGGTAACCAAGTGGCCGTTGCGGGTGGTACAAACACGTCTATTTTTGTTCATTTCCTCTTGTTTTGATGCATGAAGTATTCGCTCACTTGGTCAAATGACGTTCAAACTACGTAGATCGCGACTTTCTTTCCCCTCACCAAGTGGTGTAAGATAATCTGGATATCATTCATCCGTATAATAAAGGAGTTTTTCATCATGATCTATGTATGGGTCGGTGTGGCCGGTGCCGTCGGGGCGGTTCTTCGGTATCTCGTGGGCATATATGTGTATAGCAGCAGCGTCTTTCCGGTTGCCACGTTGGTCACCAACCTGATCGGAAGTTTCCTGCTCGCGATCTTCACGACAGTGCTCGTGGAGAGGTGGTCCTTGTCACCTATGGTGAAGACAGCCATCGGGACGGGGATGATCGGATCCTTCACCACGTTCTCGACGTTGAGTGTGGAAACCGTCGCCCTTTTTGAAGGCGGACGGACGGGCTTGGCCTTCCTTTATATTGCCCTCAGTATCTTCGGCGGACTGTTCATGAGTAGGATCGGCTTCCGCCTCGCAGAGAAAGAAGGTGCGCAATGAGCCTCTTATCCCTTCTGCTCGTCGGTGCAGGCGGCTTTATCGGAGCCATTGCCCGGTTTGCGACCACGCAGGCCATCAATAAAAAAAGCTCGTCCACCGTTCCCGTTTCCACCCTGACGGTCAATATCCTCGGTTCGTTCATCCTCGGATTACTGACGGGGAGTACGGCGGGGCACGCCCTGATGCTGTTCTTCGGGACAGGGATGATGGGGGCGTTCACGACCTTTTCCACGTTCAAACTTGAAGGGGTTCAGCTTCATCTCAAGAAGGAGAAGAGGGCATTTCTCTACTATAATGTCTGCTGCTATGCCGGCGGGATCCTGAGTGCCTACATCGGATTGATGCTGGGTCGCCTTTTATAACAGCTCAATGAAACAGCACCTTGAGGAACGAAACTCGGGGTGCTGTTTTTATGTTGAGATTTGCGTAAGGGTATTACAATTCATGGTAAAATAAGGTCACTGGAAAAGGGGAGTGGTTCAACCATGATCGGTATAAGTATCGCGACGAAGTGGGAGTTTGAAGCGACGCTGAGTCACTTTAGCGTCAAAGATGGCGAACGTTTTGCCTATCCCTACGGGGAGTATTTCATGAGGACAATCAATGGGCGAGAGCTTGTTTTCTACAGTACCGGCGTCAGGAAGGTAAACGGGGTCGGAGCGAATCAGTATATGATGTCTGCTTTTGGGTTGACGAAAGTGATCGTCGCCGGGACATGTGCAGGGATAGATGAACGGTTCCGTCCCTTGGATATTTTTGTGCCGGGTCAAGCCGTGCAATATGACTGCACCGTTAAGGAAATTGAGCCTTTTATCAAGCAATCTTTCATCGTCCATATCGATCTATCACCTTACGGAAATGATTTTAATAGGGGAACGATCGGCACGGCAGATAAGGCCGTGGTGATGTGGAAGGATTATGTTGAGCTTAAGGAACATAACATCACGATCGCTGATACAGAAGCAGGGGCGATTGCGTACATCTGTAAGAAGAATCAAGTGGAGTGCATCATCATAAAAGGTATATCTGATTTTGCGATGAAGGAGAGCAACGAGGACACATTCGAATCCAACAGTGAGCAGATGACGACTTATATCGAGAACACCCCCAAGGTAATGGAGAAAATATTCAGAGAGTATTTGATGAGATTTATTTGAAAGACCGCATCGATATGGGCACGGCCGTTCACCCATATTCTAATCAAAGAAGGAGAAACGCTTGAATGTGAAGAAATGAATAGTAGCTTGATAGGGTTGAGGTGGGGGACGGATGATACAATATCTCGGTACGCCGGTACTGGAAACGGAACGGATGATTTTAAGGAAGCTCGAGCTCTCGGACGCACAGTGTGTATTCGATCATTGGCTTAGCGATGATCGGGTAATGGACAATCTCATAAAAGGTGCCCATAAGTCTGTATCGGAGACCATTGAGAGGGTAAAAGAAATCGTGAAGAACTATGAGTCACAGGAGTTCTGTTATTGGGGGATGGAACTGAAAACGAGCGGTGAATTGATAGGAGCAATCGATCTTTTTCATTTCGATGGTCTGACGGATAATTGTGAGGTCGGCTATTCTATCGGTTACAAATGGTGGAACAAGGGATATGGGACTGAAGCCCTTAAAGCGGTCATCGATTTTGGTTTTAGAAGGATGAACGTTCATAAGATCTCAGCCGCACATAACTTGGATAACCCTGCTTCGGGGAAGATTATGCTCAAGAATGGAATGGAGCAAGAAGGTACGATTAAACATATGATCCGGAATGCTAAACATCAGTATAAAGATTGTGCTCTTTATGGGCTTCTGCAGGAAGAGTATAGGAAGAAGGAAAAGTGATCTTAACAAAACGGGACAGTGGTATGTATGCCACTGTCCCGTTTTGTTGATGACGTTTCGGTTATTCAGCTCATGAATGACCTTCCCGTATGTCCTTGATACTCTTGCCGGAAAGAAAGGCATGCCCGCTCCGCATCCTTTCGACGGTGGTGAACCCGTAGCGCGCATACACCTTCTCCACGGCTTCATTGATCGGAAGGACCCATAGGTTGGCCATGCCCCTGCGCGTTGATTCTTCCTGGATGAAGCGGATGAGGTGACCGATCAATCCCTTTCCCCGGTGAGCTTCAAGAGTCACGACGCTTTCAAGGCGCGCATCCGGACCATCTTGAAACAGACAGGCCGTGGAGCACACTTCACCATTGAGCCTGAGGAGAAAGTAGCTGAACGAGGGGTGGGCAAATTGCTCTTCGAAGACCTTTGTGATGGTGTCCTTGCTGCCGAATTCCTTGATGGTGTTTTCCACATCGATGGCTTCTTGGACATTTTCCTCGGTCACTTCTTCAATGGTCACCCCTTGCTTGTCGGCCACTCTCGCCATCTGATTGTTCCATAGCTGGACGGGGCTGACGAATTCTTCATACTGGAATTGGTTCTTTTCTAATTCGACCAGCAACGGTTGTTGAAGATGGAGCTCATGGATGTATAGGCGCGGTACGAGGTTCTTTTTCTGATAAAAAGACACCACTTTCGCGACCATTACTTGTGGATCATGGCACTCCCGGATGACGTGGGCATGATTGGCATCGTAGTAGCGGGGCTGATTTTCGTTATAAAAGAGGGCTCCCCACGGAGTATCGAGGCGGGCGGAGAATGCCCCGAGGTAGGAGAGGTCGAGTTTGTATAGATCATCGGTTGGGTTCATGGTTGTTCCTTCCTTTTGTTACATCATCCACGTCAGCATGACATTGATAACAAGAACCGTCATGCCGAGTCCGATGATGGTTTTTTTTGCGGTTAGGGTGATCCGGCCTTTCTTTTGTTTGGGTGTCACGATCATCAGGGTGACGAGATTGATGAGTAATATGATCAGTGTCGCTTGCATGGGTCGCTCCTTTAAGATGTAGTGCTTCCGATTTTACCATGAATTGGCTGGTGAGGTGGGGAGAAATGAAGGTGAATCCACGTTTGGAGTAGAAGTAGGATAGATAGAACGAATTTCTTGCGTGGAAGGAGACCATCATGACAACAATCGGACTGATCAGACATGGCATCACAGAGTGGAATCTCTTGGGGAAGGCTCAGGGAATCAGCGACATTCCTCTGAATGAAACAGGTAGGGAACAGGCGGAGAGACTGGGTGAGAGGTTAGCCGGCGAGGAGGCGTGGGATCTGATCATCGCAAGTGATCTATGCCGGGCAAGTGAAACGGCCGACATCATAGGGAGTAAGATCGGGCTGTCCCTTCATCATACGGATGAAACGATCAGGGAAGTGAACTGCGGGGAAGCGGAAGGCATGACGGAAGAGCAGCGCCTTGAAAAGTGGGGGAAGGAATGGCGCAGCAGGGCTCTTGGGATGGAGAAGCATGAGGACGTAGCGAGCAGGGGCGTGAGGTTCCTGGAAGGCGTGGTGCACAAATATGAAGGCAAGAGGGTGTTGGTGGTGAGCCACGGGGCGTTGATCGGTTTAACGTTGAAGCGATTGATGCCCGATACTTTCCAACAGACGAATATGGAGAATACGTCCATCACGGTATTGCATCATCACGAGGATCGGTGGGACTGTTCCCTCTACAATTGTTCCAAGCACTTGATCTAACCAAAAGACCAAAAGGCATCGGGGTGTCTTTTGGTCTTTTTCCATCATTAACGATTGGCCGGTCCAAGGCGGATCCGGAGTGGAAGATCAGGTATTTGATATTGCTCGATTTTCAAGGGGGTGCCCGTCAAGGTCCATGGGTGAGGTCACCCTTTGTTGTTGACCCACTTGATGACCTTGGCAGGATTCCCACCGACTACGACGTTATCAGGGATATCCTTTGTCACCACTGTCCCTGATCCGATGACAACATTGTCGCCGATCGTGACACCGGGGTTGATGATGGCACGGCCGCCGATCCAGACGTTGTCACCAATGGTGACGGGTTTGCCTGACTCGATGCCGCTGTTCCGCTCATGGGGATCGATCGGATGGGTGGCGGTGTAGATGTGTACGCCAGGTGCGATGAAGCAGTTTTCACCGATGCGGATATCGCATACATCAAGGAGGACGCAGTCAAAGTTCGCGTAGAAGTTCTCCCCGACGTATATATTGGAGCCATAGTCACAGCGGAAGCTCGGTTCGATGAAGAACTGGTCTCCGGTCTCACCGAATAGTTCGCGGATGATGGATGTGCGCTTGTCGAGGTCTGCGACCGGTGAATGATTGAAGTCATGGATCTGTTCACGGGCATGGGTTCTTCCTGCCACGAGTTCGGGATCGGCGGGATTGTAGTTCTCTCCTGCAAGCATCTTTTCTTTTTCGGTCTTCATGGGCAATGGCCCCTTTCAATTTTAGTTGTGGATCACACCGGGAATGAAGGGCGGATGTGTGATGTCTTGTCCATTCCAGATCCAGTGATCGGACTCACTGCTGTGGTTTCCGTACACATTCCCGATCAGCTGATTGTTCCGGTTGGACGGGTGGAGGCTTGCCAGGAACAAGCCGCTATCGGTGGGGATCATGATGTTGTTTTCCACCAGATTCTGAGTGGCATGATACTGCATGAGCAGCTGTCCCCCGTCCATGCCCATGGTGTCATTCCCGTAAAGGAGGTTATGGGAAATGCGGGTGTGCGTGGTGCCACCCCGTTTCAAATCGTAACCCCCGATTGAAATACCCGTGTAGCGGTTCCCGTAAACTTGGTTCCAGGCAATCTGGACCCGCGTCGTTTGTTTGCCGGGATGCTCACTGGCAATCTCGATTCCAAGGTCGTTATGGTGGGAAATGTTGTGCTCGATGACTACGTCCTTCCCTCCGTCCACATAGATGCCTCCGGCGGAGTATTCTTCATGGTAGGCAGGGTTGGAATGGCTGCTGACGTTATACACATGATTGTCACGGATGATGCCTTCGCGCGCCTGATCGTATTGCTCAATCGGGGCGATCCCTTCAAAGCCGATGACATCGATGCCGATGTTATCTACATTCCGGATCGTATTCCCGTTGATGAGGAAATCCTTCACGTTGCCGTTCAACGTCATCGCTTCACTGAATCCGAGGGTCAGGTCTTCGAGGGTATTGCCGGAGATCTCGATATCCTGGAGCGGTTCAGGTGCCTCTGTGCCGTAGAAGGCGATGCCGTGGGCGTTGCCGTTCGGATGGGTGGTGGTGATATCATGGATCCGATTATCAAGGATCCGGATGCCTGTCCCGTTTCCTTCTACTAAAATACCGGACGGGGTGGGTTCCTCTTGATCGGTGGAGAGGCCTCCCACATCGAGTCCTTGGATCGTGATATAGCTTTTACCGCGGATGGTGATGAGGCCACCATCTGCAGGTGCAGTCTCCCCGCTGATCACCGGGACCTCATCTTCATAGTGGGTGAAGCGGATCGGTTCTTGCTTTGTCCCGGAATGCTTGATGTCCAGCCGTTCAGGATACGTGCCTTCCCTCAGGTAGATTGTGGTACCCGGTACGGCCAGTTCGCTTGCTTTTTTCAGCGTCTTGAAGGGCTGTTCCTTTGTCCCGGCATGGCTGTCATCTCCATCAGGGGAGACGAACAAAGTGGACGGTCCGGCTGCTTCCGTGTGAAGAGGTAGGAAGCAACATAGGATGATGGCGATACTGAGGATCTGTTTCATAAAAACTCCTTGATGGTAGTAGTTTCTGGTACCGTGACAGACGATCATGTTCGATGGGAAGAGAGCCAATCGCTGTTGGGATGATCATGATCTGAATGTTTCTATTGATATTTAAATAGTTTCTTAACGTCTTATAGGGAAATGCGTTCCAATCTTAATGGGATCGTCCCTGGTACACCTTTATACTATTCATATTGACGATAAAGGAGAGGATCGGATTGCCAAAGAAATCGTGGAAAGAGTACTTTTTTGAGATTGTTCGATCGGTCATTTTCTACAAATAAGTCAGAGTTGTTTGATGTACCACGTATCCATGGTTCCATGTTCGGATCCATCCAAGGGTTCTGTCCGCTTGCTGAAGCCCAATCGATCGTACAGGGAGTTGGCTGCCTTTAGCTGCTCCATCGTTTCGAGGTAGCAGTGATCAAAGTGGTCCGAGGCGAATGCAAGGGCCGTGTTCATGAGCGATTTGGCCACCCCAAGCCCCCTGGCTTCCGGTGACACATAAAGCTTCTGCAGCTCACAGATCCGTTGTTGCCTATCGAACGGGGCGATGCCGACCCCTCCCAGGATCTGGTCCTGCTCGTTCACCGCTACCCAGTAACAGGCATCGGGCTGTTCACTATAGTAGCATGATAGGTCGTCCAGATAAGGATCGAAGTACGCTGTTCCGGGGATGTCGAGATGATTGGCTTCCAGGATGTCGCGGATGATCGCTGCCATTGCTTTGTTGTCTTTCTCTTCCAATAATCGAATCTTCATGGGAGCCTCCAATTGAGAATTTTTAGTATATTCATTATAGAAAACTTTCCTGAAGCGGGCAAGGTGGAGAACGGGAATCATCTCGGCTTTAGAATCCTTCTGACAAGTACCGCATGGCTTTTAAAAAGGAAAAGCAGGCTTTTATAGAAAGATTGGAGAAAATCCCAATGGTTGCGGAAAGGAGGAGAACAGTTGAACAGGGTTTATATACTTCTCACAGCTCTCCTTTTTTTCATTCTGCTTTTTTATGCAGGCGAGTTGAGTCAGAAGGCTAAGATCAACCATGGGGCCATGACAATGCAAGGGGTGCTGGTCATGGGTGATGGGCAAATCTACCTCGTGGGCGATGAGGGTGTGTCAAAAGAAGAAGTGGAGGGCGTATCAATCAATGAGGTGATTGGACGATACGGCTCTGTCGCTAAACTGGATATTCAAAATCTCTCTTTTTTTAAACGGCTTCAAACGGGGGACCGGGTGAAGATCTGGTACACCGAGGTACAAGAATCGTTTCCCTCAAAGATCCAGGTGCTGAAACTTGAAGTGCGATGAGTGGGCTCATCCTCCCTGGGTGAATAACAGCTTGATGCCGAACAGGATCAGCACCACACCGGTCGCACCCTCCATCCACCGTTGGACGATCGGTGATAGGAGCCATTCACGGATGCAATGAAGGCAGATGACGTAAAGGATGAACCAGATCAAGGAGAGCAGTGTATAGGTGAGCCCCATAAGGAGAAACGATGCCATCGCCCGGTCGGTGTCTGTCACGAATTGGGGCAGGAACGTGAGAAAGAAGATCAGGACTTTCGGGTTCAGGAGATTGGAGAGTAGCCCTTGAGTAAGGGGAGAGCGCTTTGCTTCCACCTGTGCCCCTTCCTCCGTATGTTTCCTCACCCATAGGGACTGGATCCCCAAGTAGATCAAATAGAGGGCGCCCACCCATTTCAACGTCTGGAACGCCCAGGCTGATTGGAAGAGCAGGGCCGATAACCCGCACGTGACGGCGATCGTATGACCGAGGGAACCGAGTGAAATCCCGATGGCCATCCAGATTCCGTCTTTTTTACTTCCGGAAATGGTTCTTTTCGTGATCAGGGCCGTGTCGACGCCTGGGCTCATGACGACGAACAGGGTCATCAATAAGAATGTGATCATCTTGTTCCCTCCTTGGTAGCTACTGTAGTTAAAAAATGTTAAATTAAATTTAACACGCAAATGAAAACTAAACAATTATAATTTAAAATAATTAAATTTAATTTAACGAGGTGTCACCATGGAACAAGATGAACTAGCAAAGAAGATCACCCAGCTCAGAAAAGAAGCGGGCAGGACGCAAACCCAGCTCGCTCAGGACGCCGGGCTCACGACATCCATGCTCAATCAGATTGAAAAGGGGAAGGCAACGCCGTCCATCCAGTCGCTGAAGTCCATCGCTAAAGCCCTTGATACCCCGGTGTTCACCTTCCTCATGGAGCAACATGATGCAAGCGAGCTGATTGTAAGGAAAGAAGAACGGAAGCAGATGATGATCGACGGGATCCACTACGAACTGGTGTCGCCGGACTTCACCAGCACATTGGTCACGGCCATCATGAGGCTATCCGCAGGGGCAGCATCTTCTGACTCCCCTCTTTCCCATAGGGGGGAAGAAGTGGCGTTTGTCATGCAGGGACCGATCGAGCTGACGCTGGAAGGAACCACCCATATCCTTCAGGCAGGGGACAGCGTGAAGATCCCTCCTTTTGCCGAGCATATGTACCGAAATCATTCTCAAGCAGAAGTGAGTATCCTTTTTTCTGTCACGCCTCCAGCGTTTTAACAGTTATATCTTCCCTCCATTATGGAAAGACCTAGTAAAGGACTATCTAACGAATGGAATGGAGTGTTTGACATGAAAGCTGTTACGTATCAAGGGAAGAAGTCGGTCGCAGTCAAAAACGTGGAGGATCCAAGAATTCAGGATTCCGAGGATGTCATTGTCAAGATCACCTCTACTGCAATCTGTGGATCAGATCTCCATTTATACCAGGGAAACTTCCCGCTTCCAATTGGATATGTTATCGGGCATGAGCCGATGGGGATCATCGAGGAAGTCGGCGCCGAGGTGACAAAATTCAAAAAAGGGGATAGAGTCATTGTTCCATTTACGGTTGCTTGCGGTCATTGCCCTTACTGTGATCAACACTTGGAAAGCCAGTGCGATCACTCCAATCCGCATTATGATTCCGGTGGACTTCTTGGCTACTCGGAGAAATATGGAAATTACCCAGGTGGCCAAGCAGAGTATCTTCGTGTCCCGTTCGGAAACTATACACCGTTCAAAGTACCTGAATCTTGTGAGCTTGAGGATGAAGAGATTCTTTTACTTTCAGACGTACTGCCGACAGCATACTGGAGCGTGGAGCATGCCGGAGTAAAGGCGGGAGACACGGTCATCGTCCTCGGATGCGGTCCCGTTGGATTGATGGCGCAACAGTTTGCTTGGAAGAAAGGGGCTGAACGGGTCATTGCGGTCGATTACTTCGACTACCGTTTGAATCATTCCCGTAAGATGAACAGGACGGAAACATTTGACTTCACCCAGTATGATGATATGGGCGAGACGTTGAAAGAATTGACCAAAGGCGGTGCCGACGTCGTCATCGACTGTGTCGGAATGGATGGGAAGAAGTCACCACTTGAGTTTATGGAGCAAAAGCTAAAGCTTCAAGGAGGGACGCTCGGTCCGATTCAGATTGCAACGAAAGCTGTTCGGAAATGTGGCACAGTCCAATTCACCGGAGTATATGGAGGTCTCTACAATATGTTTCCTCTTGGAGCATTCTTTGCTCGGAATGTCACGTTGAAAATGGGACAGGCACCTGCCCGTGCGTACATGGAACCTCTTTATGATGAAATCGTCAAAGGAAATATCGATTCAACCTCCATCATTACTCATAGGATGAATCTTGAGGATGCGGCAAAAGGGTATGACTTGTTTAATAACAAAGAAGATAACTGTATAAAGGTGATATTGAAGCCATAATGAGAGGATCCCCAAATGCGGGGATCCTTTTAAATTCATTTACATCAAAAAGTAGTTGATTTGGTATAGTTGGAATACAAAAAGTACACGTGCACAATAGGGTAATTGTGGGTCTGGTTTATGAAGTGATTGTGAAGATGTTAGGATCATGGGCTGCCCATGAATGAAAGGTGTTCAATTATAAAAGAACATATCATATATATGGGTGGGTACCAAATACATATGTAGGTCTGTATGTGTTAAGTAATTCAAGTTTAAGCCTCATAGAAATCGGTGAAGAATGAATGGTAAATCGATGTGCGAAGGTCTTCCGTGAATAGTTAGTTTAATGGTAAAATTTGAAACTTTTCTGCAACAAAGTCGTATGTATAGGAAGGATGGAATCCAATCGACAAAGGAGGCAACTGATGTGTGGTGGTTTGTCATACTGATTGTAGGGATTTTACTGTTTGCGTTATTCATCGACCGGAGACGAAAGAAAAGAAATAATCATCCCCATAGACCAACCGACCCGAATGCAAAGCCGGGCGACAGTTCGAATTATATGATGGGGGACAATCGTCATACTGGAAGTGGTCAGTAGGGTGTTGGGGAAAACATAAGGATGAGACTTGTCTAATAAAAAGGATACAGGTGTTATAAAGTCATTACAGAAAGGATCTCCATTTAGGAGGATCCTTTTTAATTTTTCTTTTCCATTACCCTGTTAACTTCATTGAAATGAATACTGGGTAAAGAGCAACATAATGTATGAACGTATTTCCCGCAATGGCACCCTGCATGATTTAGATCGGTTCAAACTGTTTTCACCATGAGTGCAACGTACGTTCATCCCAGGCCCATTTTACCGTATGGAATCGCTAATAGATGGTCAGTATGAATGGTAATAAACTAACGAATAGGTTTTACTTTCACACTAATTTTTGTCGTGTAATCTTTTTCTTCCTTTGCAGATAGTGAGTGTAGTAAATATTCCTCGTATAGATCCCCGTCAAGTGCCCATCCTTCCTCTTGTAAATAGGTAAGCAATTGATGGAGGACTTCAGGTATTTCTTCATAGCCTACTTTTTGATAGATGATGGCATACAGTCCTGCTGGTTTGGTTTGAGCTGATGGTCCATCCAGACGGCAAAAGAGGCGAGTGACATGTTCGGAGCCTTTGTGTAAAAAAGCGTCTTTTTCATAAACGACCCCATTGGCAGCCAAACCTTTTACTCCGAGCTGCTTGATAAATTGCATGGAATACTCGTATAGTGCTTCCATTGAATCTGACCAGTCGATCTTCTCCATACTATGGACAACAAGCTCAGCAGGTAATTGCTTGATCATAACTTCCCCATATGAAACCTGCTCCATTTCTTTTGTCAGCGCAACCGTACGATCAAGGAAAAACTGAATATCCTGCAACTTTTGTATTTCCTTTGCTACTTTTTCCTGCTGTTCCATCGCTAACTGTTGCAATGAAGACGCGTTAGGTTCATCAAAATAGGATTTCAGCTTTTTAATTGGAAGCTCTACTGTTCGGAGTGATTGAATGGCCATAAAATGGTCGAATTGCTCAAATGTATAATAACGATAGCCATTATCGTGAATACCGGCTGGTTTAAATAAGTCAATTTTATCGTAATAAAGCAATGTATCTTTGTTGACCTCAAGTAATTTGGCAAATTCGCCTGTGGAGAATGTTTTATTGTTCTTTTTTTTCATTTAATTCGCCTTCCCTCTTTACCCTGGAGTTACTCCATACCTTACACTGTTTACTGTGAACTTATCAAGAAAAGAAACAGGAGACAAGTTTTAGTGAGGGCTTGACATGTCTTCATGAGAGAGGGGAGGAGTATTATCATGCCGCAGCAGCTATTTCCAACGGTTCTGACACTTTGTAACTTTACTTGTGGCGTTTCCGCAATCTTATTCGTTTTTGAACAGAAAGTTGGTATGTCCATACTTTATATAAGTTTAGGTTTAGTATTCGATTCATTGGATGGATGGGCAGCACGGGAATTGAATGCCGTTTCAACATTTGGGAAAGAGCTGGATTCACTTTCAGATATTGTGACATTCGGTCTAGCGCCTTCAATCGTAGCGTATCAGCTTGTATTATCAGGGCTTGGGAAAGTAGGTTTAGGGATCGTGTTGTTTTTTACCATTGGCTCTGTCCTTCGTTTAGCACGTTTCAATACGATGCAAAGCGATTTACCAGTTTTTGTTGGTCTGCCTGTTCCAGGTGCAGCTATTGGGTTACTTGTCAGTGTGTTGTTCATGCCGCCATGGCTGGTAGCAATCAGCACTTGCTTCCTTGCTTGGCTCATGGTAAGCCACGTGAGATTCCCTCATTTTAAAAAAATGAAAGTGGACGAGGAAAAGGCAAATGGCTTTCATTGAGCAGTTAATTGAAAACTATGGATATATAGCTATCTTCACTGTACTTGCACTTGGATTATTCAGTCTTCCTGTCCCGGATGAAGTAATGGTCCTACTGGTTGGGTATCTCACAAAGACCGGCTTACTGCACTACAGTTTTTCCTTTATCGCTGTGTTCTTAGGATCCCTTATTGGTATGCTTGTAAGCTACGGACTTGGAAAAAGAGTAGGACGCCCATTCCTGGATTGGCTGGGGAAATGGGTGAAGTCATCTGGGAAATGGAGTGAAAAAGCTGAGGGATGGATTGGGAAGTATGGTACCCCCGCCATTATTGTGAGTTACTTCATTCCAGGAATGCGCCATTTTGCCGGCTATTTCTGCGGGATGTCACATATGTCCCTCAAGACCTATACGCTCTTTGCAGGGGCAAGTGCCTTATTGTGGAGCCTGCTGTTTTTATCAGTTGGACGGATATTTTAATTGACAATAGATGGAAAGGATTGGTTAAATTGAAACAAGATGAGAACATTATACTGGCCCCTGTTCCACAGGAAGAGCTACTTCAAATAAAAGAAGAAATACAGGAAGCGTTTATGAAAGGCTTGCAGGAAAATAGTAAAGAAGCAGACAAGCTGACTAAGCCCATTCCCTCTGAGGCAGACTTTGAGCACTCTCTCTATTCAAAATCGGCAGTGACTCGTCAATTTCTTTTAAACGGGGAACGAATTGGTGGTGTCGTATTACAGATTGATGCGGATACTCATCGCATTGAAGTTGATTTCCTCTATACATTGGCCAGTACACATGGAAAAGGACTCGGAACGAAAGCGTGGAAAGCCGTCGAAGCAGCATTCCCTGAAACGAAAGTGTGGGAACTGCACACGCCATATTTCGAAAAGCGTAACATCCACTTTTACGTAAACAAATGTGGTTTTCAAATTGTAGAGTTTTATCACCGGGGCAATCCAGGGTCACATGTAGAACACGAAAAGCCTGAAACAGATGAAGAATATGAGTTTTTCCGCTTTGAAAAGGTCATGAAATAAAGACCGGATCAAAGACGCTGACTAAATTCAGTCAACACTGAGGGAGGCAGCCAACATGACAACCGTTACCTTCACTGCCAGCACGGCAGGAAAAGAAGCACGTATGGAGCAAACGTTCACCCTTGAGGAACTGAACATTGATGAAAGTGGAACCAGGAAAGAAATCGCAAATGCCATTCAAAATTGTTTTGAATCGTGGTTAAGGGACTCCGTTTCGTTTTCCATCGTAGTGGATGGGATGGACGTGGACGTAAGTGGCAATCAGACAGAATAGAAGAAACGGAGAGAAGACAGTATGACAGTTCAGAAGTATCATAGGGCATTCGGAGTGTACGGAATTTATGCCAAGGACGGCAAACTCCTCGTCATCCTGAAGAACGGGGGACCCTATATTCACCGTTTTGATCTGCCGGGCGGGAGTCTCGAAGACGGGGAGTCGCTAAATGAGGCAATGAAGAGGGAGTTCCTTTAGGAAACGGGCGTGGAAATTGAGATCGAGGAGATTATCGGCGTGACCGATTTCAAGCTTCCTTGGAAGTGGCGGGGATTCACGGATGTGCATCATATCACCGTCTACTATTCTGTCAGGAAAGTCGGCGGTGGAATTGTGGTACCGGAGCAATTCGAGGGACAGGATTCCCTGGGGGCTGTATGGGTGTCGGAAGACGAGGTGTCCATGGAGAATGCGTCTCCGCTCGTGCTGAAAGCATTTGAGTGGCTGCGGACCGGTGGGCTTGGCGAAGCCGTTGTGTACGATGAGTGGGAAGTACTATCGGGGAAATAGAGGAGCTGGAGAAAGGAAGGGGGAATGCCAATGACTACATTTTAGCATTGCGGGTATGGTATCCACTGCTGTTTGTCCTGCTGGGAGTCATTGCCGGGCTGGTGATGAAGGTATCCGTAGGCGGGCTGTCATGCTGATGGTCATGGGCTTTTTCCTTTCCAATCTGGCCATGTTCATCCTGCTATCGGGAGCAACGGAACACATATCGGTGCTGAGCGGGATATCCTTTTCAGAAGTGGTTTCCCAATTGCTCGTTCCTTCGATGTACGCCTGTATATCCTTCTCTTGCTGATTGGGTACCTGGTGACCGGTTTGGTGAAACGAGGCATGCGGAGCGGGGGTGCCGGACGGTAAGGTGAACAGCATCATAGTAAGAGCTGGGACAAAAGTGTAATAGAGATAGTAAAACCGGAATTCATTTGTTTACCACTTGGCAAATGAATTCCGGTTTTGATTTGTTTCATTACGATATCATTATTTCTAGCGGTTGATTGGAGTGCAAGACGAAGACTCCAGCGGGAAGAGTAGCTGATGTGAGACCCCGCAGGCTTGCCGAGGAGGCTCACGGGCTACCCGCGGAAAGCGTAGTCTTGCAAGGAAATCATGAGCGGTATAAAGAATCTATACGGAACTTATTCGTGTTCAATAGTCGTTTTTTGATTTGTCCCAACTTCTTTTTAAAAGAATCAATCAATCCCAATGCTCGGCATGATCCTCAATGAGAGAGATCATGGAATCGATAGCCGGGGAGATCCATTTGTCCTTATGATACGCGACGAATGTGGTGATTTGATACGCCGGATCTTCAATGATGTTGCCTTTGAACGCGTGTTGATCAATTTCATTCTTCACAGTGAAATATGGGAGCATGGAGCTTCCGAGGCCGCTCATGACACAGCGCTTGATGGCTTCGATGTTTCCGAATTCCACGCTTCCCTGGATCTCCAGGCTTTGCTGATCGATGTACCTGTCGAACAGGCTCTTGTAGGCACATGTCTTTTCTGTATATAGGACGGTCCGTGTCGGATCGGTATCTTGTTCGGTTGGCGGTGATATCAGTACCATCGGCTCGTGTTTGATCGGTTGGACGGTCAGCTCCTTCGGGGTCCACTCTTTCGTCTCGAGGATCAAGGCAAGGTCGATGGTGCCGTTCTGAAGCTCAGAGTGGAGATTGTGAAAGTCGATGGACGAGATCGACAGGTTCACGTTCGGGTATTTTCGTTTGTATTCGACGAGGATCTGTGGCAACCGGTAGCTCGTGAGGTGATCGAATGCCCCGATCCTGAGGTTGCCGCTCGGCTCATCATGATGGGTGGCCTTTTCCTTTACTTCTGTGTATAGGTCGATGATTTTGGTGGCGTAGGGGAAGAACTCTTTTCCGAAGGTGGTGAGGACCACTTTCTTCCCGAGTCGATCGAATAGGGGCTGGTTCAGTTCATCTTCCAGGTCCTTGATGTGATTGGTGACGGAGGACTGGGCATACCCCAGCTCGTCTGCCGCTTTTTTGAATCCGCCTTTTTCGACGATGGTCTTGAATGTGAGCAGATGTCGCAGTTCCATAGTGATTCTCCTTAAGTTCAGTATTACTGAACGTTTCGTTCTGATATATCTATTTTACTAAACGATAGATGTTCAATACAATAAAAAGAGTCAATCACATTCAAGAAAAGGTGGAATCAATCATGAGCAACGAAAACACAAAACAAGCCGTCCTCGACGCATTTTCCTTCCGTCATGCAACAAAAGCATTCGACCCGGAGAAAAAGATCTCCGATGCCGATTTTTCATATATCCTTGAGACAGGAAGGCTGTCACCAAGCTCCGTGGGCTATGAGCCTTGGAAATTCGTGATCCTTCAAAATCCCGAGATCCGCGAGCAACTGCGCGAAGTAAGCTTCGGAGCACAAGGGCAGCTGCCGACTGCAAGTCATATGGTCATCATCCTTGCCCGCAAGAATGCGACTCCAGAATCAGACTATGCGCAACACCTGTTGAGAAACGTCAAGGAAGTACCCGATCACATGATGGACGAGATGGTGGCGGCGTACAGAAGATTCCAAGACGAGGACATCAACATCTACGAAAGCGAACGGGCATTATTCGACTGGGCCAGCAAGCAAACCTACATCGCCCTCGGCAATATGATGACCTCAGCCGCCATGATCGGCATCGATTCATGTCCGATCGAAGGCTTTAACTATGATAAAGCCACCGAGATCCTGGAACAAGCAGGTATCCTCGACAGCGAAAACTTCGGTATCTCCGTCATGGCGGCATTCGGCTACCGTGCAGAGGAGCCTCACCGTGGGAAAGTCAGACAGGCCATTGAAGACGTGGTGGAATGGGTGAACTAAACGTTATGAAAAAGGCGCCAATGGCGTCTTTTTTTGCATCAATGGTTATACAAAAAATGGTATAGTTAGATAAAACCCTACATACTGGAGGCCACGCCCATGAACCAATCCATCGTCCATATCGCCCTACTTGTTGACGACTATGATGAAGCAATCGGCTTTTACACAAATAAACTCCATTTCACCTTAGTGGAGGATACATACCAGCCGGAACAGGACAAGAGGTGGGTGGTGGTTGCGCCGCCTGGATCCGTCGGGACGACGATCCTATTAGCCAAAGCATCAAAGGAAGAGCAGGAGCCTTTCATCGGGAATCAGACGGGTGGACGGGTGTTCCTGTTCCTGAACACGGATGATTTCGATCGTGATTACCGGGATATGGTGGCAAACGGAATCGAATTCGTGCGGGAGCCGAAGGAGCAGGAATATGGCAAGGTTGCGGTGTTCAAGGATCTGTACGGGAATCTGTGGGATTTGCTGCAGCTGAATGAGAATCATCCAATAGCGAAACGGGCGAGGTGACCTGATCGGTATGAAACAACCTGGTCTGATAGGAGGAGGGATTGTATTTCTTCTCGGAATGGTGGTCATCGCCTGCCAAGCTCATCCCGTATGGGTGATGCTCGTTTTCGTCGCGCTAGTAGGTATCATGTTTGCAACCAAATCGCCGGGATTGCCGTTCTTTTTTCTGGCCGTTTTTTTAGCCGGTTTTTATGGTTATGTCTCATTCAGGACGTTTTTGCGCTTTCATGTAGAGGATGTGGCGGCGGCCATCCTGATCGAGAGGGGGACGCTCGTTATCCTGATTGCGGCGCTGGTGCTGACCGCCAAGCTGACGAAAACCTCTTTTTCCATGCAGCTTCAAAAACCGAAGTGGGACAATCGAATCTATTTCCCCTTTATCACGCACGGATTTCATTCGATTCCGATCAGGCTCTTCTTCCTCTTCTCCGTCATGGGAAGCGTCATAGGTTTCTCGTTCAATGTATTCTTGTTTGGTGAATGGGATGGGATGAAAGAGATTGTGCTGTTCGCACTCGCATTTTCAATCGTGAATGCGACGCTGGAGGAGATGTTGTGGAGGGGTACCCTGTTCCCGATCCTGGCCGGACAGGTCTCATGGATGTATGCACTCGTTGTGACAAGCCTGGCATTCGGTCTCCATCATATTGCCCTTGGCATTCCCTTTTGGGCTGCTCTCGGTTTTTCCATTGGCGGTTTTTTCTTTGCCATTGTCAAATGGAGGAGTGAAAGTCTGTTCCCACCGATCCTGTGGCATTTCATCATCAATCTACTGATGGTTTTCAGTGGATTCATACTCCCGTATTAAAAAAGAACTTCCCGATGTGTGGAAGTTCTTTTTGATTGGAGGAATGAATGTACCCTTTTCATACCGCTTCCATAGGGACACCAACGGCCTTGGATACGGCATTCCTCAGTAGGCGGCCGATTTGCTTCTGTACAAGGTAATGATGGCACCGGCGATCACAGCGACACATATGAAAGTGATGGGAAGCAGTAGTGGTGACGCGGTGTAGGTCGTACCGAATGTTACTTCTGACGAGAAGAATCCAGCTGCCTCAAAGTCAGGCGTGTAGTTCATCATCCTGATGATTCCGGTCACGTAGGTCCCGAGGAAAAATAGCAAATGGATGCCGGTGGAGATGGCAATGGATTGCAAAAAGAGTTTCATGGTAATCCACCTTTCATGTCCTTTTAAACCATAATATACCATTTCGTGCAGCTGGTAAAGTGAACACCGTGCCTCCTAATTGTTATTCCTTAAGAATTCTTAAGAACTTCCCCCCTGAAACATTAAGGTTCCGTGAATATAATGGAGGTATCAATGAACGGAGGGGGAGGTGCACTATGGAGATCATCGAATTGCTCAGACTTGCGGCAGGCATCATGTTTACGCCAATCTCAGATGAGGTCATCCTTCTATCGAGCCTTGGGATCTGGGCGGCGGACGGGGTGAATCCCTATGGAGTCTGGCTGGCGTCATGGGGGATGGTCTTCGTGGCCTTCCTGTGGTTTTATGTAGTGGGGATGTTCTTCCGGAGCATTCCATTATTCAATAAGTGGATGTCGACCAAGTGGTTGAACAAGGCAGAGAAGATGTTGTCCCGCTATGGATTCTGGGCGGTGATGGTGTCGTTTTTCGTGCCAGGGGTCCGTCATCCGATCCACTATGTTGCGGGGATCATGCGGATGCCACTCAGGAAATACGTGACGGCGACATTACTCGCCTCATCACTCTACACGGGGGTTTGGACCGGATTGGTGTATACAATTGATGAGAAGGTCGGAGTGGAGTTTGTGCTGGGACTGTTGCTTGATCATCTGCCTCTTGTAGTGGCGGTTGTGTTGATCGTTGTGTTGACCCTGTTTGTCTGTCGTCGACGGAAGGCTTTAAAGGTCGAAGAGGTCATAGAAAAAACGCCTGGATGCTGAATTCCAGGCGTTTTTCATTACGTTTTCGGGAAGGTGAATCCTTCGCCGAATACATCGCGCACGTCGTGGACGACGACGAATGCTTTATCATCGATCTGCTGAATGGTCTTTTTCAGGAGGAAGAGCTCCTGCTTGTTGATGACCACATACAGGATGTCCTTCGATTCCTTGGAGTAGTGGCCGCGGGCGTTGATGATCGTCGCACCGCGGTCCATCTCGGCGCTCACCTTCTCGGCGATGGCGTCGGTGAGGGGCGAGATGATGGTGACGGCCTTCCTCGTATCGAAACCGTCGATCAGGTAGTCCAGGATTTTCGTACTGATATAGATCGAGATCCCTGTGTACATTGTGTTCTCGATCCCGATGACGAATCCAGAACCGATGACGACGAGGATATCGAACACGAACATGCTCGTGCTCACGGCCCAGCCGAACTTCTGGTTGAGCATGCGGGCGACGATCGTGGACCCGCCCGTTGTCCCGCCGGAGCGGAGGACAAGGCCGAGACCGATCCCAATGAACACACCGGCGAAGACGGTGCCGAGCATGATATCAAGGGAGCGTCCCATTCCTTCCGTGAAGTGCAGGAACACCGATGTGAAGAAAATCGCCAGTAGCGTGTACCAAGTCACCCGCTTGTTGAGCACTTTATAGCCGATGGCCAGCAAAATCCCGTTCATCACGAAGTTCGTGTAGCCCGGTGACCAGCCGAATACATAGTAGAGGGTCATAGAGATCCCCGTCACGCCTCCCTCGCCAAGCTCATTCGGAATCGCGAACAGATTCACTCCAAGCGCAAAGAACAGGGATCCGATAATAATCAATGTGATTTCTTTAGCTGTCGAATTCATATGTGATCACTCCGTTCCGTTTGAATACCAGAATACTATAGCACAGAGGATGGGGCGGGGGAAAGGTGATTTGGAGGGTTCGGTGGGCTTATTTCATAAGAAGGGAGCGTTCTCGGTGAGGGGTTTACTTTAACTGGTAGTATATCCAGTTCGAAGGGGATTATCGGCTCGATCAGCACAAAAAAGACCCCGACGATGGGGCCGTTCATGACATGGTTCAGCGGGCGACGCTCTTTTTTTGATGGGTACGGACCTTCAGGAACAATGTGATCCACCAGACGGCAAGGAACAAGTAGCCACTGCAGGCATACACGGCCCAGAGCGAACCTTGCTGCAGTTCGCTCACCAAGTGTAGAAACTCATTGAGTTCCGGCGGTGCAACGATGCTATTCAAGAGACCAACAATAGGAACCGTGATGGCGATCCATATGACCAAGAGGGCATCCGTCTTGTTTTTCGATTGGATAGGTTGTAGATCGCACCCCCGATGGTGATGGCCAAAAATAGGTAATGGGCGATCCAAAACCAGACTGGAAGGGTATTCGGCATGTGACTTTCCTCCTTCATGAAATCTTGTATCAGTAAACTTACTTCATCTTAAATGTATAGAATGTGACGGATTCATCCGGGCTTTCTCCCTTCGTCACGGCAAAGCAGAGGGTATCGTTGTAGTAGACGGGTTTTGATGCCGTGTGGCCGAATCCATCACGTCGCAATGAAAGGGCTGTTTTCGTATCCATATCAGCGAGATACACATTTTCAGCGCGATCTCTGAAAGCAACCGTGTGTGGATTGACAAAAGTAGTAGCATCTACCGGGGTTCTTGCGGTTGCCTGGTATCTGTAGGTTTCTTCGTTTTCGCTGTCTACGATGGTCAATCCCTCGTCAGATGTATAGGCAAACCGATCCTCCATCCCATCAAAATCGAGAATCCCTTCATCTGTGAGGAGGGTTTGCTTCTCATTGTCTGCGACTCGTTCGAGCGTGAGCTTTCTTTCGCCGTCCTTGGAGACGGCCTTATGGAGAAGCAGGCCATTCCCTGTCATTTGCTGCTCTAAGATATATTCCCCGTTTGGTTGTTCGTTTTCATTTAATTCAGCGGTCACGAGCGTTCGGAAGTCCCGGCTTTGGGAATCATAGCTGATCAGGTTGGAGGTCACCCCGTCACCATCCGCTTCATACTCGATCCAGTTCAGGGATTGAAAATACGTCGTCAGCATAGGTGGCAGGTTTTCATCTGTACTTTCTCCTTTGTGAATCGTTTGGACATTCCCGGTCTCCACGTTCAACTCAAGGATCGACCAGGCGACATCGGACGCGTGTCTGGCATCATACTCGGTCCAATACAGCGTTTGATCGATCCCTGCGGAGGATTGAATTCCTTCCGTTGCTTCGTGCAGGACTTCGCATGTTTCGCCTGATCGGGAAAATCTGATGATCTGATCATTCTCCTGTTCACTGATGGGGTCATAGACGTAGATGATGGACTGGTCCGTGATATAGAAAGGTGAGACCATTCCTTTCGGGCATGAGGAATGGGTGAGTTCATAGGAGGAAGGAGAGAGATGGTCGATGGGACCCTTTAAGGTGGAAAGGAGGTGCTCGTTCGTTTGGGCTGGTTCCTTGTTCGTTAAAACAGGGGAGCCTTCAGTGGACAAAGAAGTGCCTGCCTCATGACGGGATTCTTTCTTCTTTTCCTGGGCGACGTCCTCTTGGTCGCTGCATCCTACTAGCAGGAAGAGTGCACTGGCTATCATGAGTATGTATTTCATCTTTTCCCCCTTATCTGTATACGGCCTTGCACTTTGATACATTTGTTTCTATAAGTGTAAGTAATTGGGTTGTGTTGGTCAATAGGTTTTGGGAGATAGGTTGTTGTGGATGGAAGCTTTCGGATTGGTCGGGTAGATGAAACGATCGCCTTGTGCCAGGCGATCGTATTAGTCAGGGCGTATGGATTCGTCCTGGTAGAACGCAATGACTGCTTGAGCTGCTGTTAGTACCTTTTCTTTCAGATGTGGGGATGCGACCTGGATCTTATCTGAAAATCCAAGGATGAATTCAATGGCTTCCTGTTCATCATTGAACTGGAGGGTGGCGGGAATCCATCCGTCGTCTGTGGGCTGCTCTTTCTTCATGACTTTCACGAATTTGCCGGTGAAGGTGATCCTCCCTACGATTCGGGGGTGCAGCCACACATCCACCTCATAGGCGGGGAGGTTCTTCACAAAGGAGGCCTTGGATTGTTCCCAGTAGTCCGGTAGGTGAAAATGAGGGGGCCGCTCGAATGTCTCCTCTTCCAGGCTCGCTTGCCCAATCCGGGAGACTCGATAATTTCGGATTTCTCCGTTCCGGGTTGCCACCAGATACCATGTTCCCCCTTTTGCCACAAGGCCCAGTGGTTCCACGATCCGCTCCTTCATGTCCCCTTCTGTGCGCCCATAGCGGATAAACAGTTTTTTATTTTCCCACAGTGCCTGCTTCACGACGGTGAGGGCGTGGTTTTTCTCACTGGAAGTTTTCCATGTGCCGGAATCGATATGGATCTTCTCCCACATGGCCTGCGCCTCGTCCCGGTAGGTGTCGGGGATCGCCCCGAACAGCTTCTGCCGCGTATCGAGAGAGTGATGAAGGCCGAGATCTTCAAGAAGTTCCTTGGATGGGGAGAGAAAGAGCGAGGTCATATCGGCGTTGGTCAACCCGCTCAGGCGGCTGCGGAAGTGATCCATCAGGCGCCAACCCCCAGCCTTGCCGCGTTCGGATACAATCGGGATTCCCGCATGCGTCAGGGCATCCATGTCTCGGAGGATCGTCCGCTCCGACACCTCCAGCTCATCCGCCAGTTCCTTCGCTGTCATCTTGCCCCGGTTCTGTAATAGGATCATGATGTTCATCAATCGGTCCGCTCTCATACCATCCGCCCCTTTGGTTAAACTAGTCCATATTAATATGACAAAGGATGTCATGTTTTAATCGTATACTGAATGTATGGACATGAAAAGGAGGAAGATAGCATGAAACAGGATCGAAAAGTCGTCGTATTCATCGCCTGCAGTCTCGACGGCTATATCGCGACGAAAGATGAGTCATTGGAGTGGCTTTTCCAAGTGGAGGGTGAAGGGGACAATGGGTTCTCCGCGTTCTACGACACCGTTGATACAGTCGTGATGGGAAAGCGGACGTACGATTGGGTCATGAATCAGGAGATGGAGGCATTCCCGTATGAAGGAAAGGAATGTGTGGTGTTTTCCCGTTCAGAGTGGGAAGATACGGAACATGTGCGCTACCGGAATGGTGATGTCCGGTCGTTTGTAGACGAACAAAAAGGATGAAACGGCAAGAATATCTGGGTCGTTGGTGGAGGGGAACTGCTGCACGCGTTCATCCAGGAAGGGTTGGTGGATGAGTTCATCATCACCGTCGCGCCGGTCATCATCGGGAATGGGATTCCACTGTTTAGGGAAGGTGACCACGGACTGAATCTTAAACTGAAGGGGACGCAGACGTTCAATCAGTTTGTGGAATTGCATTATGAGGTGAAGAGGTAGAGGGTGTTGGGGCAGCTCACGGGGTGGGCTGTTTTTTTGTGCGTGGGGCTTATGGTGCTTCTATACTTTGGGTGGGATGTGAGGTTTAATAAAGAAGCGAGTCGGAAGTAATGCCAGAGAGTTAGTAATAAGAGATTGAACTTGATGATAAAGGCTTGGAGTTGAAAATAAATAGGGGAAGTTGGAAGAAGAAAACGTTCCAAAATCCAAAGTTGAAAATAAATTTTGAAAAGTTGGAAGTGAAATCTCGAAAGTTGATAATAAATTTGAAAAAGTCGGTAGAAAAGGAGAGTAGGAAAGTTGGAGTACGATGTATCTGGGCTATTTTTGGCATCGTTTGGTCGTATTTCATGTGAAACGGTGTCAAACCCGCCTACATATTAAGTAGATTGTGATGATAATTGGATTAAAATCAAAAAAATCATCCAATCCTGTAACGAATCCACCCCAACCAGGTCATACAACAGAAGGGAGGCAGCCGGGTGACAGAATTTGAGAAGATCTATGATCAGCATTTCAGGGAAGTGTATGCATTCATCCTATCCATGAGCCGCAATGAGAAGCTGGCCGAAGAGATCACGCAGGAGACGTTTTTCAAGGCGCTGAAGGCGATCGATGGTTTCAAGGGGCAGTGCAAGATGAATGTGTGGCTGTGCCAGATCGCGAAGAATACATACTTTACCCATTTATCAAAGCAGAAGCGATTGGTGCCGGAAGAGGTGGTCGAATCCAGTGGGGACGCGGTCATGGAGCGGCTCATGGAGAACCGGGAAGAGGCGATGCGGGTCCATCAGGTGCTGCACTCCCTTCAAGATCCGTACAAGGAAGTGTTCACCCTGCGGATTTTCGGGGAGCTTTCCTTCCGGGACATCAGCGGGCTGTTCGGTAAGACGGAAAGCTGGGCCAGGGTGACGTATCACCGGGCACGGCAAAAAATTCAGGATCGTTTGGAGGAGGAAGACGTATGAGGGAGGTACCATGTCGGGTCATCGAAGACCTGCTGCCCCTATATCATGATGACGTGTGCAGTGAGGAAAGCCGGTCCCTAGTGGAGGGACATCTTAGTCAATGTGACGCGTGCAGGAATGAGCTTCAGCGGATGCGTGCCGGCCTGCCGGTGGAGGAGAAGGTGACGGTTGACCGGAATAGTGATGACCGGGTGATGAAGGGGATTGCGTCCTCTTGGAAGAAGGGGAAGAAGCGGTCGTTTTGGAAGGGGATGCTTGTGACGTCTGCCGTTGCAGCCTGCCTCGTCCTTGCTTATGTGGGGCTGTTCCAGTGGAATGTGGTCAATGTCGGGACCGAGAACGTGGAAATCAGTAAAGTGAGTCAGGCGGATGGGAAGATCTTTTTTCATCTGAATGTAGACGATGGGTACAAGATTTCAACGTTGAAGTATGATGTGAACAGTAACGGGGATTTCTATGTCACGGGGAAGCGTCAGGTGATCAAGGAAGAAGCCTCCCGTCCAAGTGCCCTTGAAAACGCTGATGAATTCGTCGATCTTTCTGAGCAGGAAGAAATCCGTGGAGAGAAAATCGAGGCGATCTACTTCGGAACCCCTGATGACCGCAAGCTGATCTGGAAAGAAGGCATGGACGTGCCAGAAACCGATCAGAGTGTGCTCGAACGGTTTGGGTTGTAAATGGAATTAGACTAAGGCTGATGATGACCGTGGATGGTCCTTTATTGGTATCGGTTTGTCTTCTGCTCATCGGTATAACAAGGGTATCCTTGATGCTTTTCTTCAACTTGAGAAGAGAAAAGGCGGGAAAGTAAACATAAATCAATGTGAAAAAAACAAGCGTTTTTCATAAGGTCTTCCGGATTGATCGTTGGAAGCCTATTTATATAAACTCGTCAAATGGACAAAAGAAGACTCGCCACCAGGCGAGTCTTCTTTCACTTATTTCCCTGCCCGCATCGCTTCCGACTCTTCCTTACTCGGTCCATACACGCCAGGAACCTGCAGTCCGGCCTGGCGCATGAGAACGGTCAGTTGGCCGCGGTGGTGGGCCTGATGCTGGATGAGCAGGCGAAGGACGCCTTGGAACGGCATGTCCATGCCGAAGAGGCTAATCGGTTCGTTCAGCTTCTCATCGGACACCTGCTCTGAAACGGCATCGGCGAGGCGCGTGCTCACGAGCTTATACGTCTCGGCAATCTCGCTAGCGGATGCCGGAGCAGGTTTTTGGAGATCTGGCGCTTCGAAGGTGACACTTACTTGGGCAAGGAAATAATACGCTGCGCCCGTTACGTGCCAGGCTACACTTCCGATGGTATAAAGATCGGGACCTGCTTCCTGCTTCAGTGACGCATCAGTAAGTGCATCAAACACTTTCTGGGTAGTGGCGGCTTCCTGCTTCCATTCGCGTAGAAAATCGTTGGTTGATGTGAACATGAAAAAATCCCTCCTTTTGGTTGTAAGACAGTTTCATTGTAGCATGAAGGAGGGAGGTTGTTCGTTAGTATTATGGAAGGGTTTTCATTTTAACCATTTACTTTTATGGCTGTTGAAATCCAAACAGCGCCACAAACACTAACAACAACGACAGGGATAGCCCGGCAGCATTCAGTACGACCAAGCTGATTTTTAGCTTGCCTTTCAGTCCCATCAGCGCAAAAACGAGGCCAGCCAGTGCCAGTGTGAACGGCAAAAAGAGACTCACTTCAAGGACCGCTACATACAGCGGAAATCCCCACTTCGTCAATCCGGCGAGGATTGGAAAGATGGCCATGATGGAAAAAGCTCCTGAAAGAATGGAATAGGTTTTCTTCATGTGATTCCCCTCCTTAAGGAGTGCGGTAGTTTCTGAAGGCAGACGTGATGACGGCAATGACAAGGATGATCGCGCTGTTCACGAGCAGGAAGTACGCTACTTGGAGACCATAAAAGACGGCAAAGGCATCTCGGATGACAATCAGTGCGGTAATCCCCCCGACACCGCCAAGCACGGGTGCCATGAGCAGGACTGTCAATGCAGCGGAATACAGGCTTTTCTTTTTTCGGAAAGTGATAAAGGCGAGAATGTTTCCCGCGGCAATCAAGCATCCCATCAGCAAGTAGAAGAACAGGTCCATTTTCATCATTCCTCCCCTATGTGTCATGTATATGTGTGTAGCGCTGGTTTTTACTAATTTTAACATACACGCTCGTGGTTTAGTCATGTATCTAACAATTTATCCCAAAAATCTATCAGACCATAACAGCAAGAATGAGGATGAAATGCCCTGCGGAGGATTGATAAAATAGAAGCAACGAAATTGAAAGAAAGCGGTGAAGCAGGATGGAGACGGCGGTGAATCTGTCATTTGAAGAGATGTGGGAGAAGATCATGGCGTGCGACCGGACATATGACGGTTTGTTCTTTACGGCAGTAAAGACGACGAATATTTACTGCCGGCCCTCGTGCCGGTCGAGGAAGCCGAAGAAGGTGAACGTGGAGTTCTATCAGGAGCGTGCGGAGGCGGAGCAGGCGGGATACCGTGCCTGTAAGAGGTGCAAACCCGAAGAGGAGCATTCGCCACATATCGGGGTCGTCCAGGAGACAATCGCCTTCCTGGTCAACCATCACAAGCAGCCGTTGAAGCTGCAGGATATCGCTGACGGGGTGGGGCTGAGCAGCTATCACCTAGAGAGGGTGTTCAAGGAAGAAACGTCCCATACGCCGCGGATGTATCTAGAGAAAATCAGGATCGATAAGGCGACGAACTTGCTTCGTGAGTCCGGTCTGACGAATCTTGAAATCTGTTATGAAGTGGGATTCCAGAGTCCGTCCAATTTTTATAAAGTGTTTAAACGCATAAAAGAGTGTTCACCGAGTGAGTACCGAAGGGAGCAGTTGGATGAGGTGGAGTGATCATGGATCGTCAATTGAAATCAGTCTGCCAAAGCCCTTCAGCTTCAAGGAGTGCTTAAGGTTTTTGGCCAGGTCGGACCAGGAAGTGCTTCATCAGGTAGAAGAGGGCGCTGTCCTTAAGCTTCTAAAAGTTGATGGAGAGTTGATTCTCTGTAAGGTCACTTCCACCGGTGAAGCCCTGAATGTTGCGTTCCTCAACACGTCTCCGTCTACACGCGCTCGGGTGTGTGTGGCCGATTTTATGGTGGAGTGGTTTGATCTGGAACAGGATCTCTCCGGGTTCATGGAGGTGGCTGGACGCGATCCCGTCCTGAAGCCATTCGCTGAGCGGTACGAAGGCATGCGAATCCTCTGCATACCCGACTTGTTCGAAGCGCTTGTCTGGGCGATCCTCGGTCAGCAGATCAACCTGACGTTCGCTTATACGCTGAAAAAACGCTTTGTCGAGCGGTACGGGGAGAGTGTGACATTCAATGGGAGCAGGCATTGGCTGTTTCCTTCCTGCGAACGTGTGGCCACCCTCTCCATCGATGAACTGCGTGAGCTGCAGTTCACCACGCGTAAAGCAGAGTACGTCCTCGATCTCGCAACCGCCATGGCGAAAGGTGAACTGTCCAAAGAGGTGCTACTCCAATTGGATGCATCGGCTATACGGGAGAGGTTACTTGCCATTCGCGGTGTCGGAGCATGGACGGCAGACTATGTCAGGATGAAATGCTTCCATGACCGGACCGCGTTCCCGGTCGCCGACGTCGGTCTTCACCTTGCCCTGAAGGAGGCCCTCAACCTGGAACGAAAGCCGACAATCGGGGAAATCGAAGAACACGCCATCAACTGGAAAGGATGGGAAGCCTATGCTACGTTTTATCTCTGGCGATCATTGTACGGAGAAGGAGTATAAACTGGATCTGGACACGCCCCTTGGAATCCTCGAGATCATCGGGACTGCGGAGGCGGTGTCTTCGATCTTATTTGTGGATAGGGAGGAGAGGGTGCATGTGCGTGAGGACGATACGCCTGACGTGATCATCGACTGCCATGATCAGCTCGTCGAGTACTTCAACGGCACCCGCCGGACGTTCTCATTCCCAGTCCATGTGAAGGGGACCGATTTCCAGAAGCGCGTCTGGAAGGGACTGCTCGACCTGGCGTACGGCGAAACCGGTTCGTATAAGGACCTCGCCATCTCGATCGGCAATGAAAAAGCAATCCGTGCCGTCGGTAGTGCCAACGGGAAGAACAAGCTGAGCATCGTCATCCCGTGCCATCGGATCATCGGGTCAAACGGGACGATGACGGGGTATGCGGGAGGAGTGTGGAGGAAAGAGTGGCTGCTGGGACATGAGAGAAATCATGAAAACAGCTGAAAACCGTTCGGGTCTTCAGCTGCTTGGCTATGTACAAGGCTTATGGTACAAGGATCGGTAGGTCGTTCTTAAAAGCGTAAACACACAAATACAAAGAATGATGGTTTGCCAGACATCAACACGATCCTGATCATATTGATTCGCAATGACCATCAAGAAGAGGATGATGATGGAATAGACGATATACACGCTTTTCTTAATTCGTCCCTTTTGCAGCAGGATCACGACTTCCGATAGGGCAAAAAGGCATGCCATCATCCGTGTGTAGAAAAAGGGATCGTAATAGAAGAGACTGATGGCAAAGCCAAGTGCGGCAACCGCATTGAGGATGATGGACCAACCGGTGTCTGTCATGAGCTTCGCACTCCTTTCTTGTGATGTGTCCCCATCTTATCATAGATCGGTACCTTATTTTAGAAGATTTTTTATCTTTACCTTTGAAACATACCATCATAAGTTCTATGTGCAACCGCTCTTCACCGAACGCTTACATAACGAAACAGAACTCCCTATGCGTAGGAAGTTCTGTTTTCTTATATCACCGTCTTTTTCCGTTGCATCACCACATTCACCACTAGCCACACCCCTTGAATGATGGCCGGGAAAAGGAAAGCAGCCGCCAGGATCAGAAACGCCACCAGCTTCGCTTCCGGGGTCTGCACAATCCCCGCCCCGTCCACACCCCTCAGCCAGATGAACGCCGAAACCACACCGAACAGAATCACCCAGAACAGATTGGTCATCCACCAGAACATCCACATTCTCTTCATGTTTCCACTCCATTTCCTATCTCATTTCTTTCTCTTATTCTACCGTGATCCTGGCTTCCTTTTGATGGACCACGGCTTTATTTTCGAGTAAGCCTTAAGACGTAGTGTGGGGAATGGTTGTATGGAGAAAGGCGGATACTAACTGAGCACTCCATTCCAATCATGTGAACATGGATCTAGACAAAAATTATACTAAAATAAGGAACCCTAATATTTCCACAAACATTCATTTGTCAATAGTCCTCATGAATGAATGTTTCTCCTGAAAACACAATTGTTTTCACATAGGAAACATATTATAATGAAAAACAATTAAGCTTCACGTTCTACCACATCAGAGCGAATAATCGTAAAAGAGGGGAACAGCATGGCTAACAAAGAATTGCATCGAGGCCTGGAAGCACGTCACATTCAGATGATTGCTCTAGGCGGTACGATTGGCGTCGGATTATTTATGGGATCGGCAAGCACGATCCAGTGGACGGGTCCGTCTGTCCTGCTGGCGTATGCGATTGCCGGGATTTTCATCTTCTTCATCATGCGTGCCATGGGGGAAATGCTGTATGTCGAGCCGAGCACCGGTTCATTCGCAACCTTCGGGCACAAATATATCCATCCACTTGCCGGGTACATGACGGCGTGGAGCAACTGGTTCCAGTGGGTCATCGTCGGGATGGCCGAAATTGTCGCAGTAGGGGCGTACATGCAGTACTGGTTCCCTGATCTGCCGGCATGGATACCGGGGATCATCGCCATGGTCATCCTGGGCGCAGCGAATCTGATTTCCGTGAAATCCTTCGGGGAGTTTGAATTTTGGTTTGCACTTATAAAAATTATCACCATCGTCCTGATGATTTTCGCGGGGATCGGGCTGATCTTCTTCGGACTCGGTAATGGGGGAGACGCCATCGGGCTCTCGAACCTGTGGGCGAACGGCGGCTTCTTTGCCGGCGGATGGTCTGGCTTCTTCTTCGCCCTCTCCCTTGTGGTGGCGGCCTACCAAGGGGTGGAATTGATCGGGATCACGGCCGGTGAGGCACGCGATCCGAAAAACACGCTCACGAAAGCGATCCAGAGCATCATCTGGCGGATCCTGATCTTCTATATCGGGGCGATCTTCGTCATCGTCACTGTGTATCCGTGGAATGAGTTGAACTCGATCGGAAGCCCGTTCGTCGCGACATTTGCCAAAGTCGGAATCACAGCAGCGGCCGGTGTCATCAACTTCGTCGTCATCACCGCGGCCATGTCCGGCTGCAACAGCGGGATCTACAGCGCAGGGCGCATGCTCTACACCCTCGGGGTGAATGGACAAGCACCGAAATCCTTCACGAAGCTGTCCCGTAATGGGGTACCGCTCCTCGGGACGATCGGCGTCATGATCGGACTCGGCATCGGCGTCATCCTGAGCTACATCGCACCGGAGAACCTGTTCGTGTACGTATACAGTTCAAGCGTCCTCCCGGGAATGGTCCCGTGGTTCGTCATCCTGATCAGTCAGATCCGGTTCCGGAAGATAAAGGGTGCCGAACTCGACGATCATCCATTCAAAATGCCGTTCGCACCGGTCACGAACTATCTGACCCTTGCCTTCCTGGTCGCAGTCCTCGTCGGCATGTGGTTCAATGACGATACGCGCATGTCGCTCATCGTGGGGATCGTGTTTCTCGCGCTGGTGACCATCAGTTACTTTGCGTTCGGGATCGGGAAGAAGGTTCCGTTGGAGGAAAAAGAATTGAAACAATAGAAAAAGATTGAAGAGGCATCCTCCAAGAGGGTGCCTCTCTTTTTAGAAGAGCTTATCTCGAAATATGTAAAATCTCATACACGGTCAGGTGCTCTGACGTCGCAACATCCGGTTTCTCTTCATAAAAACGAAAATGACTGTAGCCCCATTTATCCGGATTATAAACCAGTACATTTCCCAAGCATTCTTTGGATCCTTCCACGTTGACGGCCTCAAGAAGGGAGTGGTCCGCTAATGACGAGTTCTCGGCAATACGTCCAGCGTACTCTACAACGTACTGACTTTTGGAAAAGTTCGGGTCTAGGTAAAGGGTCAACGGGACACCGATCTGAATCTGCTGCCAGCCGAAAGAGTCCAGGATATTGTCGTAAAAACCATGGAATAGGAAGGTATTCATTCCTTCGTGGTTGTTCCACATATAGAATGGTGCGTAAGAATTATAGGTTTGACCGTTCTTCCCTGCCTCTGTGATTAAATAGGCTTTGAAGTCGAGTCCGTTGAAACCATCCGTCTTCCCCCCGTTCTCTTGGACCCTGTTTCTTATTATCCCCATATCATAATCCTTCGGCAGGATGACTTTGTATTGCATGCCAATCATGTTCATCACTCTCTTTCAATGGTATAGATTCATGATAATCCTGAAGAGATTAGGTGTAAAATAGGTATAGATGATGCCGGTCATCATGAAATCTGATAGCAGGAAAAGAGCTGAACGATATGGAAATCAATGACCTTATCATATTCAAAACAGTCGTGACAGAAGGGTCGATCAGTAAGGCCGCAAACATCTTGGGGTATGTGCAACCTCATCTTACAGAACGGATCAAGCGATTGGAACAAGAACTGGACACACCGTTACTCCATCGATCGAATAAGGGCGTCACCACCCTTCCATCAGGAGATGTACTCGTCGACTATGCCAACAGGATCTTAAACCTGGTGGACGAAGCGAAACATGAAATCAAGAGGACCCACGCCCTTCCTTACCGGATCGCCACATCGCCATCGATTCTGTCCAACTATGTCAGCAAACGGATAAGCGGGACGTTCATGAAGTACGAATTGACGATCGAGAACAGCAGCCAGCTGCATTCTTTATTAAGGAATCAAAAGGTGGACATGGTCATCACATATGGAACGTATGCCGATTCAGATTTCCAACAAGTGGGGAGCCATACGATTTCAATGGGATTACAGAAAGCGAAGGGTAAGACGGTCATGGATTTTTCGAAAGAATATTTCTTTGTCAGTCAGGACCGACAGTGTCCCTTCAGGAAGCGTACGATCGACTTTATGGAAGAGAATCATATCCACAAGGAGCAACTTCAACCGTTGGATTCTTTCTCACTGATTCAGGAATTCATCTCAGAGGAAAAAGGCATCGCGTTTCTGCCCATAAAGGATGATCAACTAGAAAGAGTGGAAGATGTAGAGGTAGAAAGCTTGTCTGTTCACTTTTACACGATGCGTGAATTGGGGAGGGAGATCCCTGCTGACCTGATGTCTTAAAGGTTTCCCTCTTCATCGTTTTGTGCCTACACACGATATAATAGGTGATAACAGATTGATAGACATATAAAAGGAGACGATCACATGCCTTATTGTAAAGTCCGCAAAGCAGACATCTATTATGAAGAAATAGGAGAAGGTACCCCCATCATCATGATCCACGGCTATTCACCCGATCATCGGTTGATGAAAGGGTGCATGGAGCCGGTATTTGAGGGAAAGAACGGCTGGAGGCGGATCTATCTTGACCTTCCAGGAATGGGCAAGACGAGGAACTATGATGAGATTGCTTGTTCCGATGATATGTTGGAAGCGGTCCAGGACTTCATTCAGACCGTGATTCCTGATCAGAAGTATGTCATTGCTGGCGAATCGTACGGTGGTTATTTGACCAACGGCCTGATCCATAAGGATGAACATAACATCCTTGGTGCAGCATTCATCTGTCCAGTGATCAAGCCCCATCATCAGGATCGGAACGTGCCGGAGCACGAGGTTTTGAAAATCAATGAGAATTTCATCAGCACACTGAGCCAGAATGAACTTGAAGACTTCAGGAGCAACAATGTGGTGCTGAATAAGTCGACGTGGGAGAGATACAACAGCGAGATCATAGGTGGAATTAAGATGGCGGATCATGCCTTTTTGGATATGGTCCAGGAGAATTATGGTTTTTCATTTGAGATTGGTCAGTCGGTCTTTGCCAAGCCAAGCTTGTTCCTCCTCGGGAAACAAGACGCGACGGTGGGGTATCGGGATGCACTTGCATTAGAAGACAAGTATCCACGTGGTACATTTGCCGTAGTGGACCAGGCAGGGCATAACTTGCAGATTGAGCATCCGGGGATTTTTAATACTTTAGTGGAAGAATGGTTGGAGCGGATTGGAGAAACCACTTGAAATGAGGTGAAAAACCAGACTTCGTGATATGAGGTTCTGGTTTTATTTTAAGATACCTAGTGTGGATAACAAATAAGTGTGAGGTGTCTCCACAAGGAATAGGGCTTTCTTGGTATGTATAAACTAGGTATATATTAGGGAGCATCCTTTCATATTCAATAGATTATTTCGTCTCGGAGTATATACAAATTCACACATAAAACCTAACTTTGAAATTGGGAAATGAATATGATTTTTACTAACAGTTCTAATGAATTGAAAAGTTTTCGCCTTGTTAAGTTATAATTTTTACTGAATTAAACCAATTTAGCCTCCAAAATTAAAAGTACCTCGCAGGGAGCGAGGTACAACAGGCTGACTGATTAATGATTATTGAATGGTAAGATTTCTAAAATTTTTTTGTAGGATCCAAAAACATATTCTCCTACTTTAAATTTAGGAACCTATTCATTATCAACTTTATGCCTAATAATTGCTTCCCCTTCCACATCAATATTTGGAAGGATTTTATCCAACCACTTTGGTAGATACCATGCTGCGTTCCCCATGAGGCTCATCACTGCTGGTACGATGGTCATTCTGACAATGAATGCATCAAATAGAACCCCGAAAGTGAGGGCAAAGCCCATGGATTTAATAATGGGATCTGGTGCAAACATGAAGCCTAAGAATACGGCCATCATTATGAGTCCTGCGGCTGTTACTACACCTCCGCTATCCTTCATACCAACAAGGATGGCATTTTTTGCATTACCAGAGTGTGTATATTCTTCTCGCATTCGGCTCACAAGGAATACTTCATAGTCCATGGCGAGTCCGAATAATATTCCTATGACGATGACAGGCAGAAAGGCCAGTACGGGACCCGATGAATGGAATCCGAAGAATCCTGCCATATGGCCATCCTGGATGACGAAAACAACAAATCCTAATGTGGCACCCAGGGATAATAAAAAGCCAAGCACTGCTTTTAAAGGAACCAATAGTGAACGGAATACCATAACAAGAAGTAGGAATGCAAATCCGACAATTAGAGTAGCGAATAATGGAAGCGCATCATTCAGCTTTTCAGAGATATCGATATTAACGGCTGTAGTGCCTGTCACCATGAGTTTTAGGTGATTCTTATCTTCAATTCTATTGGATAATTTCCTGATGTCGTGGACAAGTTCTTTGGTCTCCACATCATTCGGTCCTGTTTTCGGTGTCATTGAAATCATATAAATGTTGGGATTGGTACTAGGTATCGGTGGATTTACACTCTGAACTTGTGGTAATTGACGTAGTTTATCCAATACTTCCTCAAGTTCAGCCTCTGAATTTTCTGGGGTATCCAACTCAGCGGCAATCACAAGGTTGGCATGAACTCCTTCACCGAACCCGTCACTTAATAAGTCATACGCAATTCGTTCTGTGCTATCAGGAGATTTTGTTCCGTTATCAGGTAATCCCAATTCCATTTGGAAAAAAGGGATAGTAATGACGGATAAAAGCACTATTCCACATAGGGCGACTGGAAGCGGACGATTTGTGATGAAACGTCCCCACTTGTTTGGCTGTTTACTTTCTTCTTTATAATTGGTTCGCATGATCTTGGCAAGAAGGGGGTTCTGTCTATCCGGACCAGCATGGTGTTTCATTACTCCAAGGATGGCCGGAACAAGAACAATAGCAACCAGAATGGCGATGAAGACACATAGGGAAGCTGAAACACCCATCATCGTTAAAAACGGAATTCTTGCAACGGCTAATCCAAGAAGAGCGATGATGACAGTAATTCCTGCGAATACGACTGCACTTCCTGCCGTTCCTGTTGCTATGGCAATGGCTTCTTCCGTAGGGTGACCCTTTTTTAGTTCCTGCCTAAATCGAGAAAAAATGAATAGGGCATAATCAATTCCTACTGCTAGCCCAAGCATGGCAGAAAGAGATAGAGAGAACGAGGTAATATCCGCAACATTTGTCCCGATCATGATCGCCATCAGTCCAATTCCGAGGCCGATGATGGCTGTGAGAATTGGCATTCCCGCAATTAGGAAGGACGTGAAGGTCAAAGCTAGCACCAAGAAAGCAGCAATGATTCCTATGGCTTCAGTAATTCCACCGATTTCTATTTCTGAGAATGCTACATCACCAGCGATTCCTGCGGTTATACCTGATTTTTCAATCTTTTTGATTTGATTCTCGACTTTTTCCTTAGACGCTTCCGTTACCTTTTCTGAAGGAACCTTGTATGTGATGACAGCATAGCCAATTTTTTTATCCTGACTAATGGTTCCGAGATCTGAAGGGGTGGCCGTGGATTCAACAGCTTTGTCCTTTTGGATGTCCTTTAGTGTCTTCTGAATAATCTGGTTTACATCACTTGATTCTAGCGTTTTATTTTTGGGTGCCTTCATTACAAGTTGGACTTGACCACCTGTTTGTTCAGAATCAGGGAAGGCTTTCTCAATGATTTTACCGGCTTCCGATGACTGTGTACCAGGTATTTCCATATTATCCTCGAATGAAGGGCCGATACTTAAGGCTAGTATCGCTGCTACAATCAGGATACCGAGCGATCCCCCAATCACTTTCTTCTTGTTGCTAACAGCCCAATGGCCTAGTTTATATAGGTACTTTGCCAATGTATGTAACCACCTTTCATGTTCATGTGCATTACTTGTAAATTGCACAAGAACAAGTGTAATGAAAGTCGGCAAAAAAAAAATCGTACATCGGGGCAGGTATCCGATGTACGAAAGGGCAGTCAGTATCAGAAGTGTATGATCTCCAGCTCAATTCCGACAGCGACGGCTTCTGTTCTGGAATTGACTCCAAGCTTATTATAGATGTTCGTAAGATGGGCTTTCACCGTTCGTTCAGCAATACCCATATGCATGGCGATATCCTTATTACGATTTCCTTTAGCTGCAGCTTGGAGAATGCTTTTTTCTTTGTCTGTCAAGATTGTTTTTGACTGTTGAGAGGGTGGCTGCTTAGTAGAAAACAATTTTTTCATGAGGGTGGCGCTAATGATGGTTTCTCCTCTTATAGCAGTGTCGATCGTACGGAATAAATCTTCTCGATTAGTATCCTTTAGCAGATAGCCTTTTGCCCCCAATTCAATACCCTGCATCATCAAGTCATCTTCGTTATACGTCGTCAGGATGATGATTGGAATGGAAATCTTTCTGCGATTTAGCTCCTTGATAGTCTCCAATCCACTTAAGATTGGCATATTTAAATCCATCAGAATTACATCGGGTTTCCGCTCTTCTATTAATTGAAGTGCGACTTCACCATTCTCTGCTTCACCTGCTATACGGAAGGAGTCATTCGTTTCTAGTATTAGCTTCAGTCCTTCTCTGACAACAAAGTGGTCGTCTACGATTAGTACATCGTGCACCATAAGTATGCTCTCCTTTTATTAGTTGCTTCACATAGGAACAATGATCATCAATTTTGTCCCGTTTCCTGGAGTACTGTTAATTTTTATTTTGCCCCCTAGTAGACGCACACGCTCCCTCATCCCTAGGAGACCATATTTTCCGTTGCTTTTTTCAATTTGTTTGGTGGAGAACCCAACTCCATCGTCCTCAATGATCAAATGCAATTGATTGTGGTGTTGGTGGATTTTAATTGACAGATGCTTGGCATGAGCATGCTTTTCTACATTTGCCAATGCTTCCCCAAGGATTTTTAGGGTGTGTTCGCTCGCGAGCCCTGATATCTTGGAAATGGACTCGATATCTTTTGATACATCAACAGAATGATTTGAAGTGAATTCGTCGATTCGCTTGTTAACAGCACTAGTGAAATTAAAGTCTGGAAGTGTTGTACTTCGGAGATCGTCGATGGCCGTTCGCGCTTCGCTTAAAGTTGTTCTTGCCTGCTGCATCGAGCGTCCGATGATTTCATGTGCTCGATGCTCATTCCCTTTTTGTAAATAAGCATCTACAGCTTCAAGTTGCATAATCAAGCCGGCCAGCCCTTGAGCAAGCGTGTCGTGAAGATCTCTTGCCATTCTTTGCCTTTCATTGGATAGGGTTAGTTCCTCAACCTTCTGGTGAGCCTGCTCAAGTTCTCGGAGAAAGTACCCCATCCTTTGTCGTTCATTAACTTGACGATTATAAAGTACTGTATAAAAAATGATGATTGACAGAATGATGAACAGTACTGGAATTAATAATGGAAGATCATCCAATCCGTAATTAATCCCAATTGCTACACAGAACAATCCATATAGTAGCCCAAACATTAAGCCCACCTTAGTGTAGCTCTTTAGTATAGTAATGCCTTGGGCGATAAGAATGGGTAATAGTCCAATTAATATGACAGGAGACCCTTTTGGAATAAGGAACGCCGATACAAATATCAAGGCCCCTTGTACAAAAAAGTAATGCCAGTAACGGTTCTTGGGAAAGTTAGTAGAAAACCAGTATAAAAGGACATGGAGTCCCATGAGTCCAGTAAAGATTATGCTTTTCGTAACCATCGGTTGATTCAAAGACTGCAAAATGAGAGTCGATACGTATACCAAGCTAACCCAGAAAACGATAGGAGTTTTAGAAAATAAAGATACATCAAATTGAAATTTATTAATTTTTTTAGGTTTTCTCATATTCATCACCATTTTTTATTATATATCATTTGTGTCAAGATTAAGCTGTACAAAAAGGCATGCCCTTTTGTACAGTACAACTTACAACTAATAGTTCTATGTCTTCAGTGGTGAAATAGATGTATTGAAGTGATTGTAAATATTACAATGAAATACTTGCCCATAATGGTAAATGACTATCCAACAAATATCTTCATCAATTGTCTACAACATCACGTCTAGTTATAGGAATGTAGAGTTAGTCGATAAATTACACCAAATTGCAAATAAGAAAGTCTGCTCCCCGCCCCACAAACTATAGCTTGGACCATGGCCAATGGCTCTATACCTAATCAAGGAACTAAACGTTTCTTGTATCGGGAGAAGAACTTGGGAGCAACCAACATTCAAATTGCGAGTGAAGACCTGTAGCAAATAGATGACCTCATGCCTAAGGAATCTGTATTCTTAGAGAGCGTGTATAGGTGTGGCCTGGATTGTGTGACCCCCTCATTAAAAAGGATATATTAAAGAAGAAAGGTGAAAAACAGCCTACCGATTATTCGGTAGGCTCCAGCAAGTTGCGTTTATTTAGCTCTTTGTATAATAGAGATTTGCTCACACCGGTTTCCGCGGTGATCTCCGAAATCGTCATTTCTCGTGCGTCATATAGGGATAAGGCATACCGAATCTTTTACGGATTCATTTTAGGCCTTCCCCGCGCCTTCCCCTCGCACGAGCTGCGGACAATCCTGCAGCAGTTCGCTCACGGATCATGTTTCGTTCTAATTCTGCCATGATCCCAATCATGCCGAACATGGCTTTTCCAATCGCTGTCCTCATATCCAATTGCTCCGATATGCTCACTAGCTCCACACTTTTCCCGCACACGCTAAGTAAACACTATTTTCAATACATGGTTCTTATGTCAGATTAAATCTCCAAGCCCCTTCGCAAGAACTGAACGGGGGAATCATAGGCACCTAAACCATTGGTAGCAGGTCTGATTATGGATAGCCACCCCGTCTCAAGTCTATGTACTATAGAAGGAAAGAGGTGATGACTGTGAAGAAGAAAATGATGATAGTGATCATGTCGTTGGTTGCTCTGCTGGTTCTGTCTGCCTGCATGAAGCCGGAGAAATCAGCGGAATCTTCACCTGAAAAGAAGAAGAGCACAGTTTCCGATGAGACTTTTGCCAATATCGAGGATAAATATGACGCTCGCGTAGGTATCTATGCCATCGATACGGGGTCGGACCGGACCATCGACTATCGATCGGAGGAGCGTTTTGCCTTCACTTCCACCTACAAGGCGCTGGCGGCTGCACTTGTGTTGAAACAGAATTCCATGGATGAACTAGAGGAGGTCATCACGTACACCGAGGATGACCTGGTTTCGTACTCTCCCATAACGGAAAAACATGTTGAGACCGGCATGACCCTGGCGGAACTAAGCGAGGCGGCGGTCCGGACCAGTGACAACACGGCCGGCAACTTACTTTTTGAGGAACTGGGAGGCCCTGAACAATTCCAGCAATCTCTAAGGGAGATCGGCGATGACGTGACACAATCCGATCGATACGAGACGGCTTTGAATGAATTCACCCCGGGAAATACCCGTGACACCAGCACTCCGGCGGCCCTTGCCACGAGTCTTCAAGGATTTGCAGTGGGCGGTTTGCTTCCGGACGATAAGCGTGAAATTCTGATAGATTGGATGAAAGGCAATGCGACGGGAGACACGCTGATCCGTGCCGGCGCACCTGATGGCTGGACGGTCGCTGATAAGAGCGGGGCCGGAAGATATGGGACAAGAAATGATATCGCCGTGGTCTGGGCGCCAGATCGGGAGCCGATCATTATGGCAATCATGACCCGCCACGATACAGAGGATGCAGACTATGACGATGCGCTGATTGCCGAGGTAGCCGAAGTCACCCTGGAGGCTTTGAAGTAACATCAAAAATACCATGTTAATAAACGAAGAAAGAGGTCATTAGATGAAATCCGTACTATTAATCGGCCAATCGAATATGGCAGGAAGAGGATTCATAGAGGACGTGCCTCCGATCTACAATGAGCATATCAACATGCTGCGAAATGGTAGGTGGCAGATGATGGCTGAGCCCTTGAATGTAGATCGCCACGTAGCTGGTGTGGGCCCGGCAGCGTCATTCGCTCAAGCTTGGACAGAGGAGCACCCGGGTGAGTCCATCGGTTTGATCCCCTGCGCCGAGGGAGGAAGTTCGATAGATGAGTGGTCGTCTGATGGGATCCTGACCAGACATGCCATTTCCGAAGTGAGATTTGCCATGGAAACGAGTGAACTTGTCGGTATCCTATGGCATCAGGGAGAAAGCGACAGCTACGGGGGGCGCTATGAAACGTATAAGGAGAAAGTCTGCACGTTATTCAATCACTTGAGAGAGGAATTGAATGCTCCGGATATCCCCACTATCATGGGAGAATTGGGAGAGTACCTTGGGGAATCGGGATTCGGAAAGAGTGCGGTGGAGTATAAGCAAGTGAACGAGGTGCTAGCTGACGTTGCCCATTCCGAAGAACATACGTATCTAGTAACCTCAAAGGGAATGACGGCTAATCCCGACGGCATTCATATGGATGCCATCTCCCAAAGGCAATTCGGATTGAGGTACTATGAAGCATTCTTGAACCGAACGAATGTGGTAGACAAAGTGGATCAAGAAGACGGATGGATTGAACGAACAACGAATCGTGCAAGGACGAAAAATGAGGAAATCTTTGTTCTTAGCACGAAATTTGCCAATGGAGAAATTCATTTTGAGGAGTTTTCCATCAAGATGGACAACATTCTTGAACGAAAATAAGATGCACACGTCAAATCGATCTCTATAGAGCAAGATCTGGCAATAGAATATGCCCTGACTTGAGAGAGGTCGTATTAAAATCAGAACCAATTCAGGAATGAGGCCCAACCCCGTTGTATGGAGTTGGGTTTTTATTTTGTTACGGGATTTCCTTGCATATTTATGGAATAAATATATACAATTTCACTTATATATCTTATTATATGAATATATAATCATATAATAAGATTAGGAGGATAAAGATGTACGAGACAATCATCATCGGTGGTGGGCAAGCGGGCATGGCCATGGGTCATTACTTAAAGAAATCGGGTGGATCCTTTCTGATTCTGGATCAAGCAAGCTCTGTGGGGGAGAGCTGGAAAAAGAGATATAATTCGCTGAAGCTCTTTACCCCACGGTCGATGTCTTCCCTGCCAGGTCTTCCTCTTAGTGGGGAGGAGGATGTTTACCCAGGGAAGGATGAGGTGGCCTCTTATCTGGAGGAGTATGCGAAGAGGTTCGATCTTCCCCTGAAGCTGAAAACGACGGTGGTGAAGCTGGAGAAGGAGACCGGAGTGTTCAAGATGTCGACTGATCAGGGAATCCTGCTCGCGAAGCAGGTAGTGGTGGCGACAGGACCATTTCAGACCCCTGCACTCCCGGCGGAAGCAAGGTCTGGAACCATCCATCAGCTGCATTCCTCCAGCTACAGGCAAGCTGATCAACTCGTTCCCGGGTCGGTGCTCGTGGTGGGAGGCGGCAATTCAGGTGCGCAAATCGCCGTGGAACTGGCCGAAACGCGAACCGTCTATCTGTCTGTCGGATCAAAGATGAAGTTCCTGCCTCAGCGATTAGCGGGGAAGAGCATCTTCTGGTGGTTCAAGCGTCTGGGCGTGTTGAGCGTCACGTCATCTTCCGGTCCAGGGCGGTATCTCCGGAAACAACCTGATCCAATCTTCGGAAAGGAACTGAAGGAATTGATCAGGAAAGGGAGAGTCGTCGTCAAGCCTCGATTCAAGAGTATGGAGGAAGAACGGGTGACTTTTGTGGATGGCACCACGATGGATATTTCAAATATTGTTTGGGCGACAGGATTCAGACAGAATTTTGACTGGATATCCGTTGCTGGTGTACTGGACCCAGAAGGAAAGCCTCTCCACCACAGAGGCGTTTCGCCCGAGAAGGGCCTCTACTTCATCGGACTGCCTTGGCAGCATAGGAGGGGATCCGCCTTGCTGCAGGGTGTGGGGGAGGATGCGAGGTATCTTTATGAGAAGATATGTGGGGGAAGCTGATCTTTGAGTGAAAAGGACATTTGGTATTTTTTCACCTATCATACGCAGAAATTATTTTAAAAAGAAGCATCTTTCATACTCAGATGAAAGATGCTTCTTTTTGTTGTCATGAATAGGTTCATAGATCCTAACTCCCTGAGAGGAGGGCTACCAATGCTACAATCGCGTGACTTTCATCTTCTCCTTCAGTCATCACCGTGACATGATTCCCAAAACGAACATCCAGGTCCAGGACTTCCATCAGGTCTTTTCCATTGGCGCAGCACCCTTCCTTGTACAGGGTAACGTGTGAAGAGAAGGACCGTGCTCTTTGAACGAAATAGGAGGTATTGGTGGCGGAAAGTCCTCTTATCAAACAGATATTTACTTTCTGCACGCGCAATTATTTCACCTTCTTTTCCTTCTTTAAATGGTTTTGATGATGCGACCGGGATTCCCGGCAACCAAGACATGGTCGGGAACATCCTTTGTCACAACGGTACCAGAGGCAATGACACTATTATTCCCAATCGTCACACCTGGGTTGATAATCGCTCCACCGCCGATCCACACGTTATCCCCGATGGTTACGGGTTTTCCGTATTCTAAGCCAGAAACCCTCTCTTTATAATTTAAGGGGTGGGTGGCGGTATAGATATGAACACCAGGTGCCAAGAAGCAATTGTGACCGATCTTAATTTCACAGACATCTAACATAATACAGTTGAAGTTTGCAAAGAAGTTTTCACCTACATGAATATTAGAACCGTAGTCACATTGAAATTCTTTCTCAACATGAAACTGTTCACCAGTGGAGCCGAACAGTTCTTTTAACAAGTCCACTCTTCTGGGGTCAGCTGTAGGAGGCTGACTGATATCATCTAATAATCTCCTGGCATCTTGGCGTTCCTGTACCAAAACGGTATCACCGGGATCATATAAATGCCCGGCAAGCATTTTTTCTTTTTCAGTCTTCATGCTCATATTCCTCCTGTTTAATGGCTTACAAAAAGGACGTTCCGTTCATCACGTAAGGGAAGTCTGATCCAGAAGAAGTTCTATGCACAACCGCTGAAGCCCCCTCAAATAATCCTTGGACCAATTACTGATTACCAGCTCAGGGAGATGGCTTTCTGGAATAAACGTACGGCTTCTTTGTAAGATGGTCGTGATGTCAGAACCACCAATCTCCTGATCAGAGAAAATTACGGAATGGGGGTTGATGATGGCGGTGAAGGTAGCGATCAGTTGTCCGACCGCATCCGCTCCATGACCTTGTAATGATCCGGGTGAAATTTGTTCCTGGGAGAGGGATTGCCCAAAGCTCTTCCCGTGAACCTGTGGTACAAAGGAAATCTCCCCTGTGAAATGGGATTTTCCACGAACCAACTCTCCATTCACAAGGAGACCCGCCCCTGGACCGTTATGGCCAAAATAGAGATAGATGAAGGTGGACGAGCTTGGTTCAACGTAGGAATCGTTGTAGCTATAGCCCAAAACGGCGGCGTTCATGTCATTTTCAACCGTAGTAGGAGTTCCGAACTTCTCCTCTATTAGTGCTTTTAAATTAAGCCCATGCAGGTCTTCATAATGAGGAGCATAGAGGATGTCTCCTTGCCCGTTGACTGAAGCTGGGACTCCGAGCGAGACAGCCGAAATCCTGGGAAATCGATCCAACAGCCCGGAAACCAATTGAAGCAAAGGGGTCACATTCCCCTTGCCCAGTGAATCAGCAACCATGCCTTCCTCCAACACCTCGCCGAAACTATTGAATACTATAAATCCTAATTCGTCTTTTTCCACATAGACGGAGAGCCCCTGCTTGAAGTGGGGATTGTATCGGTAGCGCTTTGCCCTCCGCCCGCCGTTGGACTCATCTAACCCACCTAGTGATACTTCTCCCTGTTTTTCCATGTTTTCAAGTAACTTGGTAGCAGTGGGGAAGCTGATGGTCAGATGCTTGCTAATCTCGGCAGTAGTGGCAGAATCATGTACTAAGAAGAACTGACGAATGCGATAGAGATAGTCTTCAGATCTGCTTTTCATCTGAACCCAGTCCTTTCTATATCAACTTATTAAAATCGTTTAAAAAGTAGTCATTCATACTATAACAGGCTGAGAATGCTATGGCAAACCCATTTTTTTTCAAAAATAAGACTAGATAGGGAAAGTACGTTTGTGATATAGTAGCACCAACTTATTAAAAGAGTTTAAAAAGTGTCGGTTTCACCCCTATCCGTGCATTGGAAGCTAACGGATAGGCACAAAAAAATTTACTATCGAATGGAGTGGACATAGGTGAAAATCGAACATATCGCCCTTTGGGTAAATGATTTGGAAAAAACAAAGGCCTTCTACATGAAGTATTTTCATGCTTCTTGCAATGACTTATATACCAATGAAATGAGAGGATTCTCATCGTATTTCCTCACGTTTTCAGGTGCAGCCAGATTCGAGATCATGAAGATGCACCAAGTCGACAAAAAAGCAGAACCTTTCCAGCTGGGATGGGCCCATATGGCGATATCGGTGGGGTCCAAGGAGGATGTAGATGAATTGACGGAACGATTAAGGGAAGATGGCTATACCATCTTCGGAGAGCCGCGGATCACGGGAGATGGCTACTATGAAAGTGTCGTATTGGACCCGGAAGGAAATCACGTGGAGATTACGCTATGAAAGCAGTCTCTTTCAAGACACAGTTAGGAATGGGGTAGAGGAAGATGTTGAAGTATGCAGGGTTGATCCTTTTTGGAGGATTAATTTCCTTTTTGTTTGGCTGGGCATTATTGTCCTTTTTACAAGTGATCTCTTGACGATGGGGCTTAGGCACTTTTACGAACGAGAAGGTAGGAAAGGGGTGCAATGTGAACCAATCGCTGACTAAACAACAAATTCAAGCCTGGAGGATGTCGATCTACTTTATTTTTGCCCTTCCTGGTTTATCCATGGCCACATGGGTATCAAGGACACCTGAGATCCGGCATACACTCGGCGCAACGACGGCCGAACTTGGATGGATTATTTTCGGTATGTCTGTTGGGGCCATCATCGGTTTGACGTGTGCAAGTCATCTTATTGCTAAGAAAGGGGCTCGGTTCTCCATGGTTACAGGAGTAGCCATCAGTGCAATCGGGCTCCTGACCGTCAGTCTGGGTGTTTCTGTTCTCACCCAAAGCAGCCTCGTCTTCCTCGGACTTGGGATCTTCGGATTTGGCAATGGGATCTGTAATGTGGCGATGAACGTTGAGGGGACAGCGGTCGAAGGAGCCACCCAAAAGTCTCTCCTGACTGGGTTTCATGCCGCATTTAGTGTCGGAACGTTGGTTGGGGCCATCATTGGATCTGCAGCGATTAAAAGCAGCATTCCTGTACCAGTGCATCTACCAGGAATCGCTTTCCTCACAGTGGCGGTGATGGGTAGTTTATCCAAGTATGTACCAATTGGTACAGGGAAAGAGGATCGTAGCCAACCCAACGCTGTACCGATGGGGTTCAAGGAAAGAATGGCCATTTGGAAGGAACCTAGGACGTTGCTGATCAGTTTGATAGTACTTGGCATGGCTTTTGCAGAAGGTTCGGCAAATGACTGGCTCCCCATCCTTATGGTGGATGGCTATGATGTAAGTCCTGCCACGGGCTCCTTTGCGTTTGGCCTATTCGTAGGAGCGATGACAATCGGGAGGATGGTCGGAGGCCGCGTATTGGATCGCTGGGGCAGGGTATTCGTTCTGAGAGTGTCTTCTTTGCTGGCCATTGCAGGTTTACTGATTGTCATCTTCGGAGGAAATGTACCAATTGCCATGATCGGAATTGTGATGTGGGGACTAGGTGCTGCATTCGGCTTCCCGGTAGGGTTATCGGCTGCTGGTGATGATCCGCGGGGAGTGGCGGTCAGGGTCAGTGCAGTGGCCTCAGCGGGATATTTTGCCTTCCTGGTCGGACCACCGTTCTTGGGGTTTCTCGGTGAGAAGATCGGATTACTCCATGCCCTATTTGTGGTGTTGGTGACCGTTACCATTGCGGGAATGTTGGCGCATGCTGCCAAACCTCCGGGAAGGGATGACTTGATGCGAAAGCAGGATTCTCTTTGTGAAAAGTGAGGATAGAATGAGACTCATGGAAACAGATTACGAGATCCTTTTCTTCAGTTCATCAAGCTCTTCCCTAAGCTGCTGATTTTCTTTTTTGATAGTTGATACTTCTGAAACCATGAATGCTACTGCGCTTACTGTAGATAATAAGATAATATCAAAAACACCCATGCCGATCCTCTCCTTTATGATTATTCGATTCAGGGGATATGATAACAGATATTGGTAATTGGTTCAATGGGTTTTAAGAGCTGTAGAAGATCGAATTTCAGAAAAAGTCGGTTCCCTGTCATCAGGAAATCGACTTTTTTTATACCTTCACATTGTCACGTGCACTTCTATATAAAGAAGGGGAAAGGGACCATAAGTTGGAAAACGTCAAGGTTTAGACACAAACAGCAGGGCGAATAACGGTAAATAAGTAGTATTCTAGTATCGTTTGAGAGAATTGTATAAAAGGGGAATGGAAATGAAGAAAGCAGCATGCTTACTGATTTCACTAGTCATAATGACGCTTGCGGCCTGTGCACCGGAGCAAGATCAATCGTCAGCAAAAGAGGATACGAAACAAGTAAGCGAACAGAAAGCAGATGAAAGCAAAAAAGACAACGCTAAAAATGAAGTGCCTGAAGCAAAGGAATCCAAGGATGAACCAGAAAAACGTGCCAGCGAGCCTGCCACCACGGCTTCTGCTACAAGCATCAAAGGGGACATTGACTACAGCGACTATAAACTGATCGAAGTGGATGGCGGGGACCGGTCCGGTGATCGTGAGCCCAATGTCCGTGTGGATATCGGATTCGGTGACAGGGAATACTGGGCGTTCACGAATGAGTACGGTCAGCTGATTCGGGTAGAGGCGAAGAAAATCATTCTTCAGGATGATAAAACGGAGCCGGTCAAGTCGTCGGGCAGGTATTATTACGATGAAGCCAATGTTCCAGGTACGGAGCGTTCCTACCTCGACCAGGGGCATGTGATCGCCGACTCACTGGGCGGAGTGTCCAATGCCTATAACATCACCCCGCAGGACAGCACTCTCAATCGTCACGGAGATCAAGCCTACATGGAAAAGGTGATCCGAGATGCCGGAGGAGTGACGGACTTTGTCGCCAAAATCAGCTATCCTGATACCGAAACGCAAATTCCTGATCATTACACGTATACATACATTATGAAGGGACGGACCGTGACGGATGACTTCGATAACGTGAACCCGGATGACGTAAATGCACGTGCAGAAGCCGAGCCTGAAGCGGCTCCGGAGGCTCCCGCAACTCAGGAGACTACTCACGATATCAGTAAGGTGGATACGGATCACAACGGCAGGGTGACGATCGCAGAGGCAAAAGCGGCCGGATTCAAGATGCCGATCACAAGTGATTCATGGCTCTATGAATATATGGATGACCGCGATGGTGATGGAATGGTCGGGGAATAAAGAAGAATGACAGGTTAACCGATATATTCGGTTGGCCTTTTTTAATGTGGAAACACAAAAAGCCCCCTTTGCATAAACAAAGGGGTGAAAAGGGGGTCAATGACAAATTGTCTCCTCCATCATACAATGGCTGAGATTGATTTACAACTTTAAAGTGGCAAAGTTCTGAATATTTATTATAAATCATTTATATTTTTACATATTGGAAGTATATGACACCATCTGGATTCTCCCTCCCAATTGTAGTAAGATTAACTGCATTTCGGTTGCGGGCGATTCTAGCCTACACACAAAGAACATATGAGACTCGTATACTTGCAAAAACATCATCATCAGCTACACGGGAGGTTTTATGAAGCGTAAAGGAATTACATTGAAACTATTTCTACTGACGGTTGTCGTGTTCATGTGCTTTTACGGCATGATCATTTTGGCGCATATGCTCTTTTTTCAGGATTTTTATCAGAAGTACAAGATCAAGGGTGTGGAGTCCGCACTGGAGAGGTTCTCGGAGCATTATGTGAATGAGGATTGGGGCTCGCATAGGGCGTCACGGGAAGCCGTGAAGTTCATGTCGGAGAATAAGAGTCAGCTGACCATCGTGGACACGGATGGGGATTTGACGTTGAATGACCCGTATCATATCACGCTGAAACAAAAAGACGGGACGCTTGTGGTCGTGTCGCTGTCGTTCTTCATGAATACATATGGGCAGGAATTGAAGGCGGCTGCAATCGACAAAGGGAGCACGTTGACGGTGTGGGGAGCACTGGATCAGGAACAAAAGGATGCTCCTACGGTGATGTATCCCTTCCAGATTACCCAAAAGGGTTACCCGTCGATCGGGGAGGACGTGGATGCCTCCTATGCGGATAAGGTGACGGGGGAAGTGGTGGAACGGGTCCTGCCCCGGTCGAAGGCGTGGAACACCCAGCAGGGTCTGCTATTCGATGCGTTGAATGAATTATTCCCTTTGAAGCCGGCGCAGGAAAAGAAGGTCAAGGACATGAAGCTTCAGAAGATCGATTGGACGGAGCCGTGGAGCGGGACGCATAACATGGTCATCATCGATCCGGTGAAAACGAAAGCAGGGGAGACCGAATACCTCGTGTCCGTGACGTCCCTGCAGGAAGTACAGGACACGAACAATGCCCTGCAGCTCTTCTACTTGTATCTGGGGATCGGCGGGCTCTTCCTCATTATCATTCTATCGTTCTTCTTCTCGCGGTTGGTCAGCAAACCCCTGATCAAGCTGGACAAGATGGCGAAGCGGATGGTCAAACTGGATTTCACTGTCGATTCCCCCGTCCGTCAGAAAGATGAGATCGGGAATCTGTCCAACAGCATGCTGCTCATGGCGAGGAATCTCGATCAGGCGTTGAAGGAGCTCGAGGAGAAGAACGTCCAGCTCCTTGCCGATATGGAGCAGAAGAATGAGATGGAGAAGGTCCAACAGGACTTCTTCGCGAATGCCTCCCATGAGCTGAAGACGCCCCTCAGCATCATCAAGAGTTTTGCGGAGGGACTGAAGGATGGCATAGGGTCGAACAAGCAGGATCATTATTTCGAGGTCATCGTCGAAGAGGCGGAGAAGATGGAGGGGCTGCTGACGGACATGCTCGACCTGGCCAAATTGGAGGCAAGGACCATCAAGCTGCGGAAGACTTCCTTCCTATTGAGTGACCTGATCGATAAAGCTTCGAATAAATTGGTCTATTCCCTGAAGGAAAAAGATCTCGACGTCGTCATCGGCTCCACCAAGGAGCTGCCGATCGTGGCCGATTATGGCTGGATGGAGAAGGTGATGCTGAACTTCCTGGTGAATTCCATCCGCCATGCGGAGAAGGGAAGCACCATCTCCATTGATATAGAGAGCGATGACCACGACACGACCTTCATCCTCCGGAACAGGGGCGACAACATCCCTGAAGACACGCTCGATCATATCTGGAAGCGGTTCTACCGTGGGGAGCTGTCACGCAGCCGCCAAACGGGCGGGACGGGACTCGGGCTGTCGATCGCACAGCAGATCCTCGATATGCACCACTGTGAGTACAGGGTAGAGAACCTCGAGGATGGAGTCCAATTTACTATACTATTTACAAATTAAAGGCAAAAGGACACACAAAAGACATACGACCCTTTTACACTAATCGAAGAATCAGGCTGGAGGAACGAAGAAAATGGGTAAAACAGTTTTGCTTGTGGAAGATGAAGCGAGGATCAGAGAGATCATTTCGGACTATTTCATCCAGGATGGCTGGGAGGTCCACGAAGCAGAGGATGGCGATGAGGCGCTGGAGATGCTGGATTCCATCTCTCCGGACCTCCTCATCCTGGACGTGATGATGCCGAAGGTGAATGGATTCGAGGTGTGCCGCCGTGTACGCCTCAAGTCGGGTGTCCCCATCATCCTGCTGACCGCGAAGGGGGCCGACAGTGACAAAATTCACGGATTTGAGCTCGGGGCGGATGAGTACGTGACGAAGCCTTTCAGTCCGCGGGTACTGGTGGCACGGGCGAATTCCCTCATGAAGCGGGTGAAGGAAAGCTATCTGCCGAACGGCCATATGATCGGATTCGGTTCTGCACTCCTGAATACGCTGGCACGCCGTCTGGAAGTGGACGGGGCCGAAGTGGACCTCACGCCGAAAGAATATGATCTCCTGCTCTTGCTCATCGAGAACAAGAACATTGTGCTATCCAGGGATACGATCCTCGACCGGGTGTGGGGCATGGACTTCGACGGAGACAGCCGTGTCGTCGACACCCACGTCCGGAAGCTGAGGAGCAAGCTCGGGACGGAATCCCACTATATCCGCACCGTCATCCGGACGGGATACAAATTCGAAGGAGACAAGCATGGATAAATTAAGCCGTTTCTACCAACGGATCGCCGTGAGATGGGTCGTGCACACGACATTCTACTTGGCGATCCTGCTAATCTTATTCTTTTTATACAGCTTCCACAGTGCCAATACCGGAAGCTATATTTACAATGATTTTTAACGTGGAGAAGGGAATCGAACTATGGACTTTTTGTTAGACATTCAAGAGCATGCAACACAATCACCGGAACAGCAGGCCTTCACAGCGAATGGGCAGGCACTATCGTACGGGGAGCTTTGGGAACGATCCGATCAACTCGCTTCTTATCTACTGGACGCCTATATCCTTCCGCGTCAGACCCCGATCGTCGTCTACGGACATATGGAGCCGGGTATGCCCGTCGCCTTCCTGGGAAGCGTCAAGGCAGGTTTCCCGTACATTCCCATTGACACTTCCATCCCGGATGAGCGGGTCCGGTCCATCATCGAGAACTCGGGCGCCGGACTGATCATCAACGTGTCGGATCAACCCATCCCGTTTGCCACCGTTCCCGTACTGGCATTGGACGCGTTCGATTGGAACGAAGCGACGAGCGTGACGCCCGGGACGTGGGTCAAAGACGATGAAGTGTATTACATCATCTACACATCAGGGAGCACAGGGAATCCAAAAGGGGTCCAGATCACGGGCGGCAACCTGCAGAGCTTCGTGGACTGGTTGAAGGGTGACTTCCCGATCGGGGAGCGCAAAGTCTTCCTCAATCAGGCACCGTTCTCCTTCGACCTCTCCGTCATGGACCTGTATCCTGCGCTCGTGACGGGCGGGACCCTATTTGCCCTCCCGAAATCTTGCGTCGACAAGCCGAAAGTGATGTTTGAAACTCTTGAAGCATCCGGCGTCCAGGTGTGGACCTCGACCCCTTCGTTCATGCAGATGTGCCTGATGGACCCAGGGTTCGATGAAGCGAAGATGCCAAACGTCGAGCTTTTCCAGTTCTGCGGGGAAACCCTGCCGGTATCGGTGGCGAAGGAGCTCCGCACACGTTTCCCGAAGGCCGTCATCTTTAATACATATGGGCCGACGGAAGCAACGGTCGCCGTCACCTCGGTCGAGATCACGGACCGTATTCTGGCTGATCACGGATCGCTGCCGGTCGGGTACAGTAAATCCGATACCCGAATCCTCATCCTGAATGAACAAGGAGAGCCTGTAGCGGACGGGGGAGCAGGGGAAATCATCATCGCCGGTCCGAGCGTGAGCAAGGGATACCTCGGTGCGCCCCATCTGACGGAGAAGTCGTTCTTTTCGTATCAGGGAACGTGGGCTTATCGCACAGGCGATGCCGGTTATGCCCGTGAAGGCTGCATCTTCTACCAGGGACGTCTCGATTTCCAGATCAAGCTGCACGGATACCGCATGGAGCTTGAGGAAATCGAATTCCAGATCAATCAGTGTCCATACGTGCAATCGACGGTCGTCCTCCCTCACCAGAATGGGGAAAAGATCGATTATCTCGTGGCCACGATTATCCCGGGGGATCATCCATTCGAGAAGGAGCATCACCTTACGTCGTTCATCCGCAAGGAGCTACAGAAGACGCTGCCTTCTTATATGGTCCCGCGTAAGTTCATCTACAAAGGGAGCCTGCCGATCACGACGAATGGGAAACTCGACCGCAAGCGCATCAAGGATGAGGTTCTTGCATGACAGTATATGGCTCGTTTCTATTCTTCATCATCATCGGAATCCTGCTGTTGCCGACGATCATCCTCGGCCTCAGGGGGAAGAGCTTCCGTGTCTATAACCTGATCATCTCGGTGGTCATCCTGTCCCTGATCTTCTCGGGGGAGGCGAGAGGGTTCGCGACCTTGATCGCCTTCACCGTGTTCCAGGTGCTCTTGATCAAAGGGTATATGGCGTACCGCTCGAAGCGGAATGCAGGAGGCGTCTTCTATCTCATGGTGGCGCTATCCCTCCTGCCCCTGATCCTATCCAAGGTGCTTCCGTTTCTAGCCTTCGATAACTGGGCCACATTCCTCGGGATCTCTTACCTGACGTTCAAAGCCGTCCAGGTGGTCATCGAAATCCGGGACGGCCTGATCAAGGAGCAGCCGCCGGTCTACCGGATCGCCTATTTCATGCTGTTCTACCCATCGCTCTCCTCGGGACCGATCGACCGGTACCGGAGATTCGAGAAAGATGAGGGGACTGTATGGGATGCGAAGGACTATCAATCCCTTCTGTACTCGGGATTACATAAGATTTTCATTGGGTTCCTCTATAAGTTCATCATCGGATATGCGATCAATACCTATTTCATCATGAATCTGCCGTATATGACGTCGAACAAGATCCTGTATAACCTGCTCTATATGTACGGCTACAGCATGTACCTGTTCTTCGATTTCGCCGGGTATACGGCGTTTGCCGTCGGGATCAGCTACATGATGGGCATCCGGACCCCGGAGAACTTCAACAAGCCGTTCCTGAGCCGGAACATCAAGGATTTCTGGAACCGGTGGCATATGACCCTGTCCTTCTGGTTCAGGGATTATGTGTTCATGCGCTTCATGTTCCTCATGAAGAAGAAGCGCTGGATCAAGAACAAGATGCTGCTGTCGAATCTCGGCTACATCCTGCTGTTCACCCTCATGGGGGTGTGGCATGGCCTTGCGATCCAGTACATCGTCTACGGACTCTATCATGCGGCCGTCATGGTCAGCTATAACTTTTTCGAGAAATGGAACAAGAAGCATAAGAAGTGGCCGGCGAACCGGTTCACGACCGTCGTATCCATTGTGATCACCTTCCATGTGATCTGCTTCGGATTCTATCTATTCTCAGGACAACCATTCCACTAGGAGGAAATACGAATATGAATTTTGAACAAGAAGTGTTAGACATACTTGCAGAGGTTTGCCAGGAGGAGTCGGTAAAAGAAACCCCGGATATGGACCTGTTTGAAGAGGGTCTGCTCGATTCATTCGGCACCGTGGAAATGCTCGTCGAATTCGAAGACAGGCTCGGGATCCTCGTCCCGATCACGGAGTTTGACCGTGACGTATGGAACACGCCAAATGCGATCATCAAGCAGCTGAAGAATCTGAAATGAAGAAAAAGCGACACGTCTTCGGCCCGATGATCCTCGCATTCGTGCTGTTCATCGGCATGCTATCGGTCCCGAATAAGTGGCTCGTGAAGCTGATGCCAGGCGGCCGGCTCGATGAGGCAGCGAATTCCCTGAACTCGAACATGTTTGCCGGGACCTTCATGCAGGATGAGATGCTTGAGGACCCTACATATCTACCGATCTATGGATCTTCCGAATTCTCGCGATGGGACCGGTACCACCCCTCGAACTATTTCAAGGTGAATGATGCCGGCTTCAAGCCGTTCCTCGTCGGAAAAGGGGGCACCACCTCCATCATCCACGCCATCAACCTGGCGAGTCACGCCAATCAGCTCCAACAGAAGCAGATGGTGATCATCGTCTCGCCTCAATGGTTCGTGAAGAACGGGACCGATGAAAATCACTTCGCCCCGAACTATTCAGCCCTGCAGGCCATGGACCTCCCGTCCAATTCCATCATCGATGAAGACACGAAAACGAAGCTGATGAAGCGGATGATGTCCTACAATACGGTGAAGAACGATACGCTCGTGTATGAACTGTACGATGCATATCTTCATGATAAAACCGCTACATACCGCGGGCTGTCAGCCGCGTCGAACCTGTACGGCAAGGTGCTGGAGAAAAAGGATCTGTACTATTCCTTGTTCACGATTTCATCGGCCCAGCGCAATGCCTCGAACAAGGTCGAAGGTCAATCGTGGGAATCCCTCATGAAGATGGCCGACCGTACAGGTGAGCGCCACACGCAACACAGCCGGTTCAACATCGACGACAAGGTATACAAAAAGCAAGCCCGTGAGATCGCGGCCAAAAAAGGCAAGAACAAGGATCACTCCTACGGGGTATCCAAGGAGTATGATGACTTCCAACTGCTCATGGACGTATTGAAACAATCGAAAGCCGAACCGCTCTTCGTCATCCTGCCCGTAAACGGCGAGTACTACGATTACACAGGCTTCCCGAAGAAGGGGAGAGACGACTACTACAAGCGGATCACCGCGCAAATTGTAGATAATGGCTTCGCGTATACAGACTACTCCGATCACGAATATGACCCGTATTTCCTGAAGGATACGATCCACATTGCGTGGAAGGGGTGGGTGTATCTGGACCGGGATATCGATTCGTTTGTGAAGACGGGGAAGGCGTTTGAGGAAGAGTAGGGAATGAGGGAAAGGCAGCCGGTGGATTGGCTGCCTTTTTCGTTAGATTCGCGGTGAACTTACTTCTTTTTCTATTTTCTCCAGTCCCCGCATGCAACGAAACATGCTAAACTGGTAGAATATGCAATCTATTACCGTTCCATCCCAAGGAGAGACATACATGAAGCATAAAATTGCCCTGCTGGCCGATGTCCATGGAAATGCAACAGCGTTAAAAGCAGTGATCGACGACTCGATTGTAGAAGGTGTTACGGATTATTGGTTTCTAGGGGACTTGATCATGCCGGGACCGGGAACGAATGACCTGTTTGAGATGTTGGAGGGCGTAGGTGCATCTGTCTATGTGAGGGGGAACTGGGAAGATAGTTTCCTTGATGTCCTGAAGAAGGAAGTGGACCTTCACCATCCTACCGATCTCTATGTTTCAAAGCTTGCACACTACCAGTGTGAGAACCTAAAACCAGCGTATATAGAACGGATTAGGAATCTGCCGTTGCACCTGACGAAGCAAGTGAATCACTTGTCGATCAGCATCAGCCATCACCTTCCCACGAAAAGTCACGGAGGGGATCTGTGGCCGACGAGTGATCAGAAGAACTTTGATGAATTGGTCAAAGAAGGGGTTGATGTTGCGGTGTATGCTCACACTCATCACCAGCTCCTCCGCTATAGCAGCGAAGATCAGCTGATTATCAACCCAGGAAGCATCGGTCAGCCATTCTATAAGTGGGATTCGTTCGGGAATGATCGGCGCGCTCAATATGCCATTCTTGAAATCGACGACACAGGTGTTGCCGATGTAAGGTTCAGAAAAGTGAGCTATGACGCAAGACAGGAACTGGAGAACGCCCGGCAGTCGAACCTGCCTTTCATGGAACTATACGAAGAAATGCTCGAGACCGGCAAAACGTATACCCACGACAGGGAACGATTGCAAGCATTAATCACAAAATACGGCTATGATGAGGACGTCTCGGCCTTCTTTGAAAGGTTGGGAACCCGCGGGGAATGACCCAATTGGGCATCCCCTGCATCTTTGACGACTGTTCTCATTTATGATACCATCAGACAGTTATCAAATGTAAAAAGGAAGTAGCCTATGAAAATTCATTCCAAGTATAGAAGAGTCATTACGGCATTTGTAACGGCTCTATGTATGTCGATTTTTATTTCATTCATGCTGGTGTCCATCAATTTCGGATATGACAGTCATTTTATTCTGACGTGGTTAAGAATGTGGTCTGAAGCATTTGCGTGCGCGTTCTTCGGAGCGTACTTCTTTCCGAAGTTCATTCAGTTCTTGATCAGTAAGATCCACTTTTTTGAGAATACCATCGATTGATAGCCGGTCCCGTTTTCTTTTAGGGATCGGTTTTTTAAAATTATCTACATTGGGAAAGGAGGCTCCTATGCCTTCCTTGATTTGGAGCAAAACAAAGAAGCGCCTCATGAATCTGATCTGTGAAGCGCTGCAATCCAGGATCGACTTCCACGTGATTTCATACCGAAAGGCGCATGACCACATGGGGCGTGCCGTCATGACGGTGGATAAGGAGGAAGTGTTCAGCATGTGTTCAATTACGTCTATGCGAGAAGAGTACTACCGGGAAGAAGAAATCCGAGGGAAGCGGAACGAGGATGAAAGGGATGTGAAGACCAACCTGGAAATCCAGGCACTTGCCCATGAGCAGTTGCGGCATGAAGGGATCTACGCCCGATATGATTTTTTCTCGGTGGTGGATGACTATATCCAATCCCCGATCAGTGAGCTTTTGAAGTCGGATGATGTATTGGTTAAAGCACTAACTATGCTGGACCGCCGGATGGGGAAAAGGACGCTCTGCAGATGGAAGGACTTCATCCAAGAAGAGCACCCACTGGTTCAACGGCTATATATGTTACGCTGTGAAGTGGAAAACATCCAGATCAAACATTCCGGTGAGACAGAACTTCCTTACTAAAGGACGTTCTTTTTTTATGGAGAAAAAAGGGTCGTAAGATTATCCTTGTGCCCCCATTCAAACCATCGTATAATAATTCTAACTATAACCGTCACGTGACAGTTTGGAGGGAGTTCCCTTGGGGTCGAGAAGCTGAAGTATACGTTGTGGGCCTTTGAAGCTCATGGATTAATCGGAAGAAGCGTTCATCATGATCGGCTCCGGGGGAAAAGCGGTACGTCCTGCTTCACACCCCATGGACCGGACATGATGATGCGCTAACAGACATCATTTCGTGGAGGTGAATCCCTCACCAGGGGGATGAATTGGACATATATATCATATCGAATATCGTGTTATTACTTGTATTGCTTGGATTGACGGCGTTCTTCGTCGGAGCGGAGTTCGCGGTGGTGAAAATCCGTTCGTCGAGGATCGACCAGCTGATCGCCGAGGGGAATAAGAAGGCGGTCGTCGCGAAGAAGGTCGTGCAGGATCTCGATTACTACCTGTCTGCGTGCCAGCTTGGAATCACGGTGACGGCACTCGGCCTCGGGGCATTCTCGAAGCCGTTCGTCAAAGAATTGTTGGGGCCTGTGTTCAACTGGCTCAGCGTATCGGACGGAGTCGCTTCCGTCATTTCATACGGGATTTCCCTTGCCGTCGTCACCTATTTGCATGTGGTGATCGGGGAGATGGCACCGAAGACCCTCGCCATCGAATTCTCTGAGAAGGCGACCATGCTTCTCGCCGCGCCGCTATACTGGTTCGGGAAGGTGATGTATCCGTTCATCCAGGTGCTGAACGGTACGTCCCGGTTGTTCCTGAAGATGTTCGGGGTGCCGGCAGCGAATCACGAGCAGGTATACTCGGAAGAAGAGCTGAAGATCATCATGGCCCAGAGTTTCCAGGGCGGGGAGATCGACCAGACCGAGCTGAAGTATATGGAGAACGTGTTCTCCTTCGATGAACGGGTGGCCAAGGACATCATGGTGCCGAGGACCGATCTCGTCACGATCGACCAAGACATGAAACCGGCGGACATCATCGCCCTCATGGATGAGCACAATTACACGCGCTATCCCGTCGTGGAAAACGGCGATAAAGATAAGATCCTCGGAATCGTGAATGCGAAAAAACTGCTTAATCATATCGTGACCGGACGGGACATCGTCCTGGAAGACTTCATCCGCGACGTGCCACATGTGGTGGAGGTGACGCGGATCAAGGAGATCTTCAAGCGGATGCAGAAGGACCGTGTCCACATGACCGTGGTCATGGATGAATACGGCGGAACCGCCGGGATCCTGACGATGGAGGACGTTCTGGAGGAACTCGTCGGGGAGATCCGCGATGAATTCGATGCGGACGAAGTTGCCGATATCCGCAAGAGCGGGGAAGAAGACTACCTCATCAGCGGGCGCGTGCTCCTCGATGAGCTCGAAGACCGCTTCGGCCTGACATTCGAAGACCGGGATGACATCGATACGATCGCCGGCTGGATCCAGTCCCAGAGCTTCGATGGGCTGGAGGAAGGGCAGCGCATCACCCAGGGCACACACGCCTGGACGGTGACCGAGCTCGATAACTATCAAATCAAGCAAATCCTGTTTCAACCGGATAAAGGGGAAAGGGAAGATGACTCCCAGCCCCTCATGAATTCACTGGAGGTGAACCCCTCAGGAAGGGGGAGCTAATTGGACGGTATGATTACACTTAATCTATTTTTGATCGTCGTATTCATCTTATTGACGGCATTCTTCGTCGGGGCGGAATTCGCCATCCTGAAAGTGAGGATGTCGAGGATCGACCAGCTTATCGCCGAAGGCAACAAGAAAGCCAAAATCGCCAAGAAGGTCGTGGAAGGACTGGATTACTACCTGTCTGCGTGCCAGCTCGGGATCACGATCACGGCCCTCGTACTCGGGGCTTTGGGTGAGCCGACGGTCCAGAAGATCCTCGAGCCCGTGTTCATTGAATTGAACGTTCCGGCCACCATGATCACCGTGCTCTCGTACGCCATCGCGCTATCGGTCGTGTCACTGCTTCACGTCGTGATCGGCGAGCTCGCACCAAAGACCCTTGCGATCCAGTACGCAGAGAAGATGACGCTCCTCCTGGCGCCGCCGCTCTACTGGTTCGGCAAAGTCACGAGTCCGTTCATCACCGTATTGAACGGATCGGCCCGCTTGCTCCTGAAGACATTCGGGGTACGGCCGTCGGGGCATGACACGGCCCACTCCGAGGAAGAGCTCAAGCTCATCGTCGCCCAGAGCTATGAAGGCGGCGCAATCAACCGGACGGAACTTGACTACCTGAAGAACATCTTCGCCTTCGATGAGCGCGAGCTGAAGGACATCATGATCCCGGCAAGCGGCATGATCACCCTCGAGAGGCATCAGTCCCTCGACAGCATGATCACCGTCATCGATCGCTACGAATACACGCGCTACCCGGTCCACGACCGCACCAAAGGCGACGCCGGCCAGTTCATCGGCTTCATCAACACGAAGGAAATGATGACCGCCATCGCCGCCGGACGAAAAGGGGATATCAAGGACTACATCCACGACATCCCCCGCTTCAAACAGACCGCGTCGATCAAGGAAGTATTCCTCAAGATGCAGCAATCCCGCACCCACATGGCCGTCGTCACAGACAGCACCGGCAAGCCGGTCGGCCTTGTGACCATGGAGGATATCCTGACAGAGATCGTTGGGGAGATCCGTGATGAGGTGGATGGGGTTGTGGGGACGTAATAGGATTGTTTTTGAAAAAGGGAAACCCCCATCTTCGGTTTGCGAGGATGGGGGTTTTTCCTATTTGATGCCCAGATTTTCTATATAATCATTTGTTTCAAAGATCTTCTCATCTCGATCGAAGATGTCATAACGATCTTCTTCCGGAATATAGTCATAGTCTCCTTGCTCATTCCGTTGATACAAGGCCTCAGCACCCACGTCCGGCTCTGGGTCATAATAGAGCATCAGATACTGCCCCTTTCCATATACAGCAATCCCCGTGTTCTCCCTTTTCAACCGGAACTCACCGGCGATCCGGTCCTTTTCGAGGGCAAGTACCTGCTTGATGGCTGGGTCATATTGTGCTTTTTTCCTTTCTACTGAACGTTGGCATCCAGACAGGAGAACCATCATGATCACGATGAGAATTATCCATCTCCTTTTCATTCCCTCATCCCCTTTTATCCATTTTATAAGGTTCTTCCAATAAACACCATCACTATGTTACCCTGATGATACATGGAATTTGATGAAGAGGAGGGTATGGATGAAGAAGAATCAGATTGGTTAACTGGTCGCTTTCAGCGTTCTTTTCGGGTATTTCATCAGCGGAATCATCGGGTCGTATGCATGGCTCATCCCGGTTGCACTCCTGATGTTCCTGGTGTCTTACGGAGCCAATCGCGCAATGGACAGCCGAGGGGTTTCTGCGATTTCCAGGGTCGTTGGGGTGAATGCCATCCTGATCACGGCGACAGTGGGGTGTGTCGTGTGGGTGGACGATGTGTTTGCAGGTATCGGAATGGCCCTTGGGACGGCTGTGGTGTTGACGGCTAGTGTTATCGGCCTTGCTACGAGGGAAGCTGGGGACGTATCTTGAATATCGTTAAAAACGCATGTAGGGAATGGACCTACATGCGTTTTTGACTTATTCTTCTTTATACTGCCGGACAAACTCTTCAAACTTGTTAGCATAATTCTGAATCCTCGCATCATCCTTCCCAGAAGACAAGAAAGGCTTCCGTTTCCCGCAGATCAGGACGTCCTTTTCTGAGCGGTTCTCAAATTGTATGTAGGGCTTCAACGCGTAGCCTTCGACGTGTGGGAGCTTAGCCACCAGCCACGCAAGCTGCTCCGTTGTGTAGTGGTTGGTCGGTGAATTCAGGACTTCTAGATCCGGCATCGTGGTAAACACCGATACATCCTCATCTTTGATTTTCTTGCCTGAAAAGGTGAATTCCTTCAAGCGAGAGCCCTCCAACGGCTTCAGGTCATCCAGCACACTCGCCGGCCAGACGGCATCACCGAAGTGGAGCCGCTCCAAGGCAGGGGCTTTCTGGATCCCGTCAAGTGAATGCAGCCTGGTGAAGTCGCTGATGGAAAGACCTTTTAGAGCATGATTCCCCGTCATATCCCACATCTTTGTAATCCGCTGATTATGGAAATACCCGATGAATTCCACATCCTTCAAGGTGGAAAGACTGGACCAGTCCTCCACGAGCTTATTTTTCCAGAATTGAATAGCCTTGAATTTGTGGGCATGATGTTGGACGAAGTAGTCGAATGTATCCTGTTTTAAGCCGGAGATCATAACTCTTTCCACGCCTTCCCATTCATCTATGAGATCAATCTCCTTCCGTGTGATATTGCCTCCGGTGATGTCGCTATTTTTCTGCTCGACACTTTTGTAGAGATCGGTGGAATGACAAAGTCTATAAAACTCTTCCGTATTCATCGTTAAATCCTCCTTAAACTAGTAAGCTGTTCACACCGCTCGGACAAGACCTTGATGAACGCATCTCGATCCTTGGGTGAAATCAGCACCATATCGTAGGTATTGTACGAAATCTCAAGCCTTTTGAGGGAAAGGGCAGGGCTCGATAAGGGGTTGCTCGTTTTCTTGACGGAGGTGATCCTGTCTAAAGGAACTCTCTTTTTGAACGGACCATATCGGATGATCAAATGGGTATCGCTCAACAGGTAGTAAGTGGTAAGGCACCCCCATAATATAAACAGGGGAAGAAGCACGCAAGAAAGTAGTAGAAACATCACTTCCCAATAGGAAGAAGATTCATAGAAGATAGCATAAAGGCCGATTCCGATGGTGCCGAGCATGATTCCCCAGATGAGGATGGCGAGCCACAGGTCTACTTTTGATGGGTATTTCAAGGGCAGGTCCTCCTTGTGATGGTTAGGGTTAGTAACGTTCAACTTGTAGTGAAGGGGGGAGGTAGTCAATCTACTTTTTAAGTGGCAGCCTCGGCTCTTCGTCTTGATAAATGGAATAACTTGCTCCTTCAATCTCCATTTTTGAGCATTGGTCATCGCTGCATGAGAATAAATGGGTTTCTTTATCCGTGCGCACACTAATCATCATATTGTAGGGGAATCTGCCCCCTTTATTTTTGTCAATTCCCCTCTCGATGGCAATGACCTTTTCTTCTTTAGCTAAATCCTTGTACTCTTCGCTTTCGACTGTCTTTTGAACCATCTCCCCAAGAATGATTGCTTCTTCGGGGGTCGGCTCGTATGGACGATCAAACAAAAGCCATTTTCCCCCTATGTACAGGTTTACTCCTACACTTACAATCAGTAAGGTTAGAACAATCTTAGTTTTCATCTGTATCCTCCGATTGATTTCTGTTTTTGTCCCTATAAATATTATATGGATTATAACCTTGGCTTCTGAATTACTCTCTGATAGAAAACTAGGAACCACTACTTTTTGCATTCAATGACTGTGAATAAAACGCCAACATAACGACCCCCACTGTGAGCCATATGCCGAATATGGCTTCGGCATAAGAGCCGATGATTGCTAATGCAAAAGGCAGGAGGACGGTCAGGACCCCGCTTACCAAGCAGAAGATGCCGTAGGCCCTGGCGAGTCGATCCTTGTCTCCCTTGAACTTCTTTTCATCATATCCGGCGATGAAGGTGAGGTCTTTTTTGTACCAGATTAGATAGGCGGATCCGAATAAGAACAAGCTTGCAAACAAACAGCCAACAAGTGTGCCCCACAACATATCATCGCCTCCTTGCTTTATTTACGTCGGGAATGAATGAGAAGTTTCATTTATGGGTGATAAAGAGGGAGATGATTCCAATTTGGGTCCGAGGTATGTAGCAAGAACGACAGAAAGCCGGGTTCCGTTGGAATAGAATCCGGCTTTTTTTCTTTCATTAGTTTTGGTGTTTAAGATTTTTTAAAGGAATGAGCAGTTCCAGCTCATCGAGTTTCAAACCATACACATCCTGATTTTGTTCACTAGGCATCAGCGTAAGGGACGCCGGCACCTCATCCATCGGAGGCAACGTCAGCACCATATGATGGCCATTTGTCCCGTCGGCCATGCCGGTTTGGAGCTTCATGCCACCATAGACGCGGCCTTGGTCGTCGACGACGGAGTATTCAAACCATGGCCAGCGGTCGTTTTCATCCAGTTCTGCAGGGTAGTCGACGGAGAGGTCGATCCGGGTTGAGAGTGGAGAGAAGGTCACGTTGTCTGCAGTGATTGCATACATCCCGTCGTCGGTTTTTGCTGTGACATCAGGGGTGATGGACGTGACGTCACGCTTGATTTTCTCAAGGGGGAACGCCACATTCCACTGACCCTCATAGCCAAATAGGTTGTCTCCTTGGACTTGGATTTCAATTTCATCACCATACCCATCCAAGTTGGAGAGGGTATACTGGTGGTGCTCGATGATGGTGTTCGGGTTTATATCATCTTGCCCCGTTGAGCCGATGGCCGGTTTGATGGGCTGGCCGTTGATGGTGATTTCCTGCCGCCCGGCTTTTTCTTCTTTCAGCGTCACGCCTTTTGCGCCGGTGTACACGACCGTTACGATGAGGCGATTGCCGTCATAAGCGGCTTCTTTTACCGTCATGGTGAGCCCGTTGTGGCTGTCCTGTTTGTCGATCGTCGTTGCCAGCTGATTCTTCTCGATTTTATCTGACGCAATGTCCCTGAAATCCTTGTAGATCGGACTGAGGATAGGGATGCTCGACAATGCTTCCGCCATGCCCGTCGATACAAACCCCGAGCCGAGGAGGGAAAGGCATACGCCGCACGCCACCATGAGGGAGCGCATCGTTGTCTTTCTCACGTTCCTTTTTCGCTTCGCTTGCATTATCGCTTCCTTTTCCCTTGCCACAAGCTTTTCAACGGGTACAGATATGTTTTCGAATAGATCCTTATTCATACAGATAGCCCTCCTTTAATATCGGTCTCAGCTGTTTCTTCGCCCGGTTCAGATGTGACTTCACCGTTCCTTCCGGGGACTTCATAAGTACTGCGATTTCCTTTGTGGTCAGGTCATGGTAGTACCTCAGTAGAACAATTGTTTTTGCCGTGGGGTTCAGCGAGGTAAAGGCCTCCGTGAGGTCCATGGAATGCAGGTTCGAATCGGCATTCTCGGATGAGAGGAGCCCGGCAAAGACATTTTCATCATCGGTCGTGAAATGGCGGGACTCCTTCCGGATGAAATCAATCGCCTTGAAAACGAGGATCTTCGTGATCCAGCTTGAAAACCGTTCGGGCTTCTTCAACGTGTGGATGGAGGTGAAAGCAGTATAGATCGTCTCCTGGTAGATGTCCAGGGCGTCCTGCTCATTCCGGACGTATACATACGCCGTCCGGTACAGCTTTTCCCTGACTGAACCGATGAGCAGCTCAAACGATTCTTCATCGCCCTTTTTGGCCTTTTTCACTAGTGATGCGATATCCATGTGCGTTCTCCTTTCTATTACGTTATATAGTCGATTGAGCAGGGGGGAATGGTTGCAAGGTATGTAAGATGAGGTAATTTTAAAATAAATTTGGGTAGTACCTTCATTGTTTTATCGGATGGTTTAACCCTTTTAATAACTGAAAACCGCTAGGCTTATTGAATAGTACGGCCTTTTCAATTAAGATAAGGATAAAATTGGGAGTTTTTGATGGGTGGGTGGAATCAAATGAACCGGAAGTTTTCATTCAATGGAAAGATCTATGAGGAGAAAATGAGTGGAAGAGTCATGGTTGGAGTAGGATATGGCTTGTTGCTGATGGCGGGAGTGTTCGTGGTGATGGATCAGCTTGTAGTGCCTCGATTGGATTCATGTTTGGACTGAGCTTATTGTTTGTCTCGAATTTCTTCAGAGTGAAGAAGGGTGAGTGAGAAGTGAATGGAAGAAAAGGAGGCTGCTGTTTTAACGCGTAGCCTCCTTTTAAGAATCATTACGATGAACGCGCCAGTCTTCAGTGACCATGAATGCTTCCACGGTCTCCCCTATTGTCCAGGGCGGTATTCCTTCTGCTTCATTGTCGGTGAACAAAAGGGTCCTTGCGGTAGAATCAGAGAATAGAAGGGTTTCATCACTTTTCTTATTGATAAGTGGCTGTTCCTCACAATCGTTGATGCTGGTTCTGATGAATGAACACTCTCTTAATCGCTCATTGACGGCGGATCCACTTGCCTTCCCCTCGAACAACTCGACCTTGATTGTGGTATAGGTAGCCCTCTGGTTTGAATGTCCGAAGATTTCGTCATGCATGTTCTCCATGAAGTTCTCATATCGATCGCGATTCTCCCAGAAAGAGTAGATGTATGCGATGGATGCGTCTGATGTGTCCCATCCACCCAACTGGACAATGAATCCCTCTACCGTTCTAAGGGCAACCCACACCATTTGCGCCATATGAAATGACTCGCGTTGATAGGACTCCACGGTGCATACGATACGTTTTACCAGCATGTGAGGTTCCTCCTTCGGTGTTCTAGCAACAGTCTAGCGGAGGATGGGGAGGTGGGAACCGACATTTGGCGGAACCCCAATGATTTCAAGGGAAAAGAATTAATCCTTCTCAATCTTCACCTCGATCACTCCGGATCCCGCCTCGACTTCCATGTATTTATTCGAATACTCATCTTCTTCCCTCCAAGGCACATACACGGTCTTGAACGCCTGTTCCTGTTCGTCTAGGAACGTAAGGTTGACGATATCGCGATAGTGAAGGATGCGGCCCAACACAGCCGGACGCTCGTGCACCACGTTACTAAGGGGATTGCTCGTGTACATCCCCGCAGGATGGGGCTCGGTATTTGGATCATACGCCAAGACGGCTTCATCCTCAAAACTGATTGCCATATGGAGGGAATCAGTCGAGTATGATGTGCCTTCCCCATAAGCAGTGACCCCATTTTCTTTCTGTGGACCTACGTCCAACCTCACCAATCGATCGGCCCTGACCCTGATGGACTCCACATTCTCGAACACAATATCAACGTAATGAAACTCGTTCACACGATCCCCTCCCATTGTACCTTTCTATCATTCTTCCATTATATACAATCCCGATGGGGGCACAACCGTAACAAAATAGAAAAAGCCTATGTATGTTGGAACTAGAGAGGGAGGAATGATAAGAATGGAAAGATGCAAGGTGTGTCAAATCATCTCGGCTCTGGAGCGACGGGTAAACAATGAAGAGGTGATTTTTTGTTCAGACAGGTGCTATGAGGAGGCTGATGATTCCCCGAATGATATGAATCACCGTATATCGATGACTATGATGCGATGAGTTGGGAGTACATCGACTGTTGGAGCCAGTATGACCCGAAGCACTCCAAAGAAGAAAAGCGGGCACTGCAAGAAAGGAGCGAGGCTGCGTGGGAAGAGTTTGCTGACTATGAAGGACTTGGTGGGAAAGATGGAATATTCTCTAGAGAAATTTATCGGTATTTGAGGGAGTTGGAGGAATTGTGGGACGAGATGGAATCGATTTGATACTTGGTGGACGGTTGGTTTAGTGTGTTCTATAACTAAAAATGGTGCATGGTGGCGGTTCCCATGCACCATTTTTTTGACGCATCGGAACCGTCCCTATGTGTTCATTTTTCCGGATATTCTGGGTTGGATTTCGGATTGTGGGTGGGTAGGGATAGGTTTAAAGTAGAGATAAGATCAGTTAAGGGAGTGAAGGAATTGAAAAAACGCACTAGTTTATTTTTATGCCTTATTATGTTAACGCTTACACTTGCCGCGTGTTCGTCAGGAGACAAGAAGACCGGAGGAGACTCCAAGGAGTTAACAGTGTATTCACCTCATCCGCTCGAATTCACAGAGCCTCTTGTTAAAGACTTTGAAAATGAAACCGGTATCAAAGTAGAATTGATTTCGGCTGGATCTGGAGAACTATTGAAGCGTGTTGAGTCAGAAAGTAAGAATCCGTTATCGGATGTCCTCTGGGGAGGTTCAATCTCGACGTTGAGCTCCAAGAAAGACTTGTTTGAGAAATATGAGTCTTCTAATGAAGAGGATGTCATTGATTCCTATAAGAATACGGATGGATATATTACACGTTTCTCTGTTGTTCCAAGTGTCATTATGGTGAATACGAACCTGATCGGTGATGTGAAGGTGGAAGGCTATCAAGACCTCTTGAACAAAGAACTAAAAGGGACGATTGCGAATGCGGATCCTTCCAAATCTTCATCTTCATTCGAGCACTTAATCAACCAGCTATATGCAATGGGTGAAGGTGTACCGGATGACGGCTGGGACTATGTGTCTGACTTTGTGAAAAATCTCGATGGGAAGCTATTAAGTGGTTCGTCCGCAGTGTACAAAGGGGTAGCAGATGGTGAGTATACGGTTGGACTGACGTTCGAAGAAGCAGCACTGAACTATGTGAAAAATGGGGCACCTGTGGAAGTCGTCTATCCTGAAGAAGGAACGATTGCGAAAGCTGATGGAATGGCCATCATCAAGGATGCAAACAACTTGGAGAATGCCAAGAAATTTGTGGACTATGTAACGGGAAAAGAAGTGCAACAGAAAATCACGTCTGAATTGAACCGTCGTTCGGTCTTGAAGGGGATCGAAATCGATCCCAAGTCAGGAATGAAAGATTTAAACGATGTGAAAGTCATCAAGGACGATGAAGAATGGTCTAATGATAATAAAGAAGAATTGCTGAGCAAATACAAGGACATCTTTACAAGCAATTAAGATGAATAGGCCGCCTCCCTCACGAAGAGGAGGCGGTCCTTTTTAAACCAGGGGGAATGAAACATGCCGACTCAAATCACGTTTAATGATGTAACCAAGAAGTACGGAGATACAACGGTCATTGATGGTCTTTCATTGGATATAAAAGAAGGAGAACTTTTCACATTGCTGGGTCCTTCCGGGTGTGGGAAAACCACGCTGCTCAGGATGATTGCAGGGTTCCACAGTGTAGATGGGGGAGAGATTTCGTTTAACGAACAGGTGATCAATGAGATCCCGGTCAATAAGCGGGACATCGGAATGGTGTTCCAAAGCTACGCCATCTTCCCGCATATGACGGTGAAGGATAATGTAAAGTATGGGCTGAACGCACGGAAGCTTCCGAAAGATGAAAAATCCAGACGGCTGGAGGAAATCTTGGAGACGGTCCAGATCACCCAATATCAGGACCGGCTTCCAGCACGACTTTCCGGAGGGCAACAGCAAAGGGTGGCACTCGCCCGTGCAATCGTCATTCATCCGAAGGTGTTACTCATGGATGAGCCCCTGTCCAACTTGGATGCGAAATTGAGAATTGATATGCGTCGTGCTATCAACGAGATTCAGAAGAAGATTGGCATCACGACGGTATATGTTACTCATGACCAAGAGGAGGCACTCGCCATTTCCGATCGGATCGCCGTCATGAATCACGGTGAAATCCAACAGGTCGGTTCTCCCACAGATATCTATCTTCGCCCGGCCAATCAGTTCGTAGCCACGTTCATCGGACACTCAAACCTATTTAGCGGGAAGGTATCACACCAAGGTGGGAAAACCCTGATTACCTTGGTGGATGGATTCACCTTCGAGATGACGAATCTCAAGAGTGAAGCGAAGGACGGAGCGGCGGTGACGGTTGCCGTCCGTCCTGAGGAATTCATCATTTCAGAATCAGAGGAAGGGATTGATGGGATGGTTACATTCCGGAACTTCCTCGGGAAATATATTCACTATGAGATTCAGCTTCCAGATGGAAGCAAGGTGGAACTCAGTCAGGATACCAACACATCTAAGCACTTCTTTGAAGTGAACCAGACGGTCAAGCTCCAGCTGTTGGTCAACAAAATCAATGTCTTCACGGAGGACGGGGAGCACAGTCTGATTGAAGGGGTTGTGAAATATGAATAAGCGATTCCCTAGATTCAAACTCGACTTCTGGAACATTATGATCATTCTCTGTTTGGCGATCTTCGTCCTGTTCCTCGTCTATCCATTATCATCTTTGATCATCAATAGTTTCAAAAGTCCGGGCTCAGACAGCTTCACGTGGGCCAACTATCAAACATTCTTTGAGAAAAAGTATTACTATGAATCGCTCTTCAACAGTTTCTCTATTACCATTCTGGTCACGATCTTCGCCGTCCTGCTTGGAGTACCCCTTGCCTATCTGATGACGACGATGAAGATCAAGGGGAAAGGGGTTCTTGAAGTCCTTATCATCATCTCCGTCCTGTCCCCACCGTTTATCGGGGCGTATTCATGGATCCTCCTGTTGGGGAGAAGCGGGGTCGTCTCGACGTTCTTCAAGGAACATTTTAATATTCAAACCCCGAGTATTTATGGGTTTGCGGGCATTCTGATCGTCTTCACCTTCAAGCTGTTTCCGTTCATCTATCTGTATGTATCAGGGGCATTGAAGAAAATGGATTCGTCCCTGATCGAGGCAGCTGAAAGTCTAGGGACGACTGGGATGAAAAAGGTCTATACGCTCATCCTACCGCTGATTTTGCCAACGATTCTTGCAGGGTCTCTCCTTGTATTCATGAATGCACTGGCTGATTTCGGTACGCCGATGCTGATCGGCGAAGGCTTCTCCACGATGCCGGTCCTGATCTACTCTGAGTTTATCAGTGAAGTCGGAGGCAATGCGTCATTTGCCGCGGCGCTCAGCACCATCATGATCATCATTACCGCCATCATCTTCATCGGTCAAAAATACATTGTGAACAAGAAGTCCTTTGAAATGAGCTCGTTGCGCCCTATCAAACCAGTGAAAGTAAAAGGGTTCAGGAATGTAATGGCACATCTCTTCATCTATGTAACGATTGCCATTGCCATCATTCCTCAAATCACGGTCATCTACACGTCCTTCTTGAAGACGCAGGGATCGATCTTTGTTCCTGGGTTTTCACTGGACAGCTATATCACCGTGATGGATCGTATGGGAGATTCCATCATGAATACATTCGTGTACGGACTGATTGCCATCATCATCATCATTATCCTCGGGATGTTGATTGCCTATGTTTCCGTGCGACGGAAGAATTTCTTCACATCCCTTCTCGATACGATTGCGATGTTCCCATACATCATTCCGGGATCGGTTCTTGGAATCACCTTATTGGTTGCCTTCAATGACGAACCATTGCTGCTGAGCGGTGGAGCAGCCATCATGATCATCTCGTATGTGATCAGGCGGTTGCCATATACGATGCGTTCAAGTGCGGCCATCATCTATCAGTTGAGTCCAAGTCTCGAGGAAGCATCGATCAGTCTCGGCTATTCGCAGCTTCGTACCTTCCTGAATGTAACGGCGAAACTGATGATGCCAGGGGTACTGGCCGGTGCGCTTCTCAGTTGGATCACCGTCATCAACGAATTGAGTTCATCGATCATCCTCTTTACGGGAAGTACGAGGACGATGTCTGTGGCCATCTACTCGGAGGTCATCAGGGCAAGTTACGGGACGGCTGCCGCATTATCCACGATCTTGACGGTCACGACGATCATCACGCTGATCATCTTCTTTACGTTCAATAAGACCAAGGAAATCAGTATTTAGAGAGGGGGAAGAGGATGGCATACACTGTAGTGGAATCGTACACCCACGCCAAGACGGGGCGGGACGAAGATAACGAAGACCGCATTGTGACCGTGCCCGGTTTTGCCGCGGTGATCGATGGCATGACGCCCCAGGATAAGAGTCTTTATTCCGGGGTATCCCCTGCCCTGATCTGTACAGAACGGCTCTCCGAGTGCATCGGGCGCTTTGCTCAGGAGATATCGTGTTATGATGCCGTTACGGCTCTGACGGACTGTATCGCGGATTACTACCGGGAACATCACATTATCGAGAATGTCAGCAACCACCCCCATAAGCGCATGGGAGCCAACATCATCCTGTACAGCGACCATCGCAAGGAAGTGTGGTTCGTCGGGGACTGTCAGTGTTCCATCGACGGGGTGGTGACCACGAATGAAAAGCTCGTAGATCAATTGATGACAGATATGAGGATCACCATTATCAGGAGCTATCTGGAAACGAGAGACCTTGAGGATTTGTACGAAAAAGATCTCAGCACCCTGCACATCCAGCCGTTTCTACGACAGCAGTACCATCACCAGAACAACCAAACGGATTCACCACTAGCCTACACCGTCATCGATGGCTTCCCGGTCATTCGGGATCAGGTGAAAGTGATCAATGTGAAAGAGGCAAAAGACGTGATCTTGGCAAGTGACGGGTATCCTGTCCTGAAGGAAGACCTTGCCCAAACGGAAGCGGCCCTCGCTCACTTACTCAAGAACGATCCCCTATGCTATTTTCTTAAGCCAAACACAAAAGGGCTAGAGAAAGGGAAAGATTCGTTTGACGATCGGGCTTATCTAAGAATGAAAGTGTAGTCAGCTAGTAGAGGGACTCTTATAATAAGAGATACAATGCTTCCAATAAGTTGGTGTGATCATCATGATAGGAAACACAACGATTAACAAACTGTATCGTGAGAAACTAAGTCGGTCCCTGCTCCTGTTTGCGATTATCCCTACGATTCTCGTAACGGGAGTTTTCTTTCAACTGTTCTTCATGATTATCAATGAAATCAGCGATCGGGAACTTACCAGTCAAAACAAGGAATTATCTTCGTTTTTGTCGAGCGAAATCACGTCGTACAAAAAAGAGATTCAAGCCCTTCAAGAAGATCCCAGGCTGTTCCGGGTGTTCAAGACGAATGACGTGCATAACGACATGTACAAGGAACTCTATCAAGTGGTCACCGATCACCAATTGAAGAGTAATTTTTATATTGTCGATGTAAAAGGGAACATCCTTTTAACGAATGCCTATAAGGATAACACGGCACAGATTTATTATGATAAGTATCTGACAAAGGTCAATAAGAATCAGGATAGAGACATTACCTTTTATAATGAAAAGGATAATCATGCGGCTGATTTCACCTTTTTAAAGATGACGGCACCAATCTACGATGGCAATAAGGTAAGCGGATTCATCATCTTTGATCTGCAGTCCAATCAGTTGAGGCGATTCTATGAGAATATGAATTATACAGATATCGTCATTACCGATCCCTTCGGTAACCAGCTATTCTCATCAAAACGATCGCTGATCCTGGATAATGGCAAGATTGGTGTGCTATCCAAGAAGGGGTACCATACCGTTTCCTCTTCCATTGTCCAGGATGAATTCATTGTTCACTCCATACGCTATGAAGGACTGTTACAAAAGGGATTCTTTTTCGGATTCCTTGGCCTATTCGTCATTTGTGGTCTGATGGTCATCATCACGAGGCTCTTTGCCAATCGCATCGCTCGGAAAAAAACGAAGTCCATCGATACTCTACTTTCAACGATTCTGGACGTCAACGAAGGAAGGTATAAAGGATATAACCAACTGGAGGAACAGGATGAATTTGAAACGATCAATTATTATCTTCATGACATGATCCTTTCCAAGAACCTTCTTCTTTCAGAGAATAAAGAAATCCATATTCGGAAGACGGAGGCCGAGATCAAGCAGCTTCAGATGCAATTCAATCCGCATTTCCTCTTCAACACGCTGGAAAACATCAAATTTATGATCCGCATGAATCCTTCATCTGCCGAGGAGCTTCTCTTAAAGCTATCTTCGATCCTTCGCTACTCGATTGATAATACCGATCAGGATAGCCCGTTGAAGGATGATATCAAGTATATTTACGATTACCTCGACATCCAGAAGGCAAGGTTTGAAGAACGATTGAGTTTCACCGTAGAGATACCGGAAGAACTGGGAACCACTCCGATACCGAAGTTGATTATGCAGCCTTTGGTGGAGAATGCAGTGAAATATGGCATTGATCATGTCGAACATCTGCAGATCAAGATCAAGGCATCCAGAATAGGGAATAAGCTCATCATCATGATATTAGATACGGGGAGTGGATTCACGCAGTCCCGGTTACAGGAAATCAGAGACTTGTTACACACTACTCAAAATCCTTCCAACCATATCGGGATCTACAATGTGCACAGACGGATCCAATTGAAATATGGACGATCGTATGGAGTGAGAGTATTTAGTGAAGAGAATAAAGGAAGCCTTCTATTGATCACCATTCCTTTTAGAGAGGAAGAGTAACGATGCTGACATTAGTCATTGTGGAAGATGAACGTATTATACGGCAGGGTTTGATCTACACCATTGACTGGACCAGTCTCGGTATCACCATCGTAGGGGAGGCAAGCAATGGGGCAGAAGGGCTTAAAAGAATCAAGGAAGTCAAGCCGGACATCGTGTTGACCGATATCAAGATGCCGGTCATGGATGGTATCCAGATGCTTGAAGAAGCAGCGGATTTCCATGAATGTGAGAAATTGATCCTCACGAGCTACAGTGACTTCTCATACGCACAGAAGGGGATCCGTCTGGGGGTCTATGACTATATCTTGAAGCCTGTAGACGATCGAATCCTGCATGAGACCTTTCAAAAATTAACAAAGAAAATGATAGACCAGCAGAAAGATAAACAGAAAACCCAAACAATCTCCTATTACCAAGAATTGCTTGATAAGGATCTGAGCCATCATTCGAACCATTACGTAACCCAGTGTGTGTCATTCATCAAGGAACATTACCAGGAGAAACTGTCCAACGAAGATATCTCGGAATCATTGAGTGTCAGCACAAGTTACCTCAGCCGAGTCTTTAAGAAGGAAACGAACCTGACCATCATGGATTACCTAAACCGCTACCGGATCATGAAGGCCATCTCCCTCCTGCAAACTGAGAACTACCGCATCTATGAAATCGCAAATGATGTAGGATTCTCAGACTACAAACACTTCAGTACCGTATTCAAAAAATATTTCTCCACCTCTCCCGGCGACTTCATGGCGAGAGGGAAAACCAGATGACGCATGGGGACGGTTCCCATGCGCCACTTTTTTGACGCACCGGAACCGTCCCTGTGCGCCACTATCCCTCATGCGTTACGCTTTCATTTTAATCCACCCAGTGAGATAATTTACCCAACGACAATCTCAAGGAGGCGCTGGATGTGAAGAAGGTGTTGAATAAGCCCGAGGACTTGGTGGTGGAGATGTGCAAGGGGATGGCGCTTGCTCATCCGGAGCTTGAGTTCATGAAGAAGTACAAGGTGATGAAGAAGAAGGAGTTAAATGAAGAGAAGGTCACGCTGATCAGCGGCGGCGGTAGCGGACATGAGCCGGCCCATGCGGGTCTTGTGGGGAAAGGGATGCTGGACGCGGCCGTGTGCGGTGACGTGTTTGCCTCGCCTTCGCAGATCCAGGTGTATCAGGCGATCAAGGCGACGGCCGGGAAGAAGGGTGCCCTGCTCATCATCAAGAACTACAGCGGGGATATCATGAACTTCAAGAACGCTGCCCACCTGGCCTCAGAGGACGGCATCGAGGTGGAATACGTCAAGGTCGACGATGATATCGCAGTGGAAGACAGCCTGTATACGGTGGGGCGCCGCGGTGTTGCGGGAACCGTGTTTGTACATAAGATCGCCGGGGCGGCAGCAGAGGAAGGCAGGAGCCTGCAGGAAGTGAAGGCCGTGGCGGAGAAAGCGGCGAAGAGCGTGCGCAGCATCGGATTCGCCCTGACCTCCTGCACGGTACCAGCAAGCGGATCGCCTACATTCAAGCTTGCCGACGACGAAATCGAGTACGGCGTCGGCATCCATGGCGAACCCGGTACGCGTCGTGAAAAGGTCGCATCCGCCGATGAACTGGCAGAGCGCATGGTAAATGATCTTCTGAAGGACATGAAGCTTGAAGGGGACTCAACCGAGCTTGCCGTCATGGTGAACGGCTTCGGGGGCACACCCCTGCAGGAGCTCTATCTGTTCAATAACTCCGTCACCCGCATCCTTTCGGGGAAAAAGATCGCAATCAACCGTGCCTTCGTCGGCAACTATATGACGAGCATCGATATGGCGGGCGTGTCCCTGACCTTCATGAAACTCGATGATGAACTGCGCACGTTGCTGTCGAGTGAGAGCTTGGCACCAGCGTTCAGGGTGGACGGACCGGTGCCAGGGGTCGAGTACATCGACTTCGGGGAAGAGGAAGAATCGACTCCTGTATCCTTCGAGGTGGAAACAGCGGACGAGCATGCGAAGATCAAGGATAATAGGGTATCCCTCCAGAACATGATCTACCTCGTGGACAAGATGAGCGACGTGATTATCCGGAATGAAGTCCCATTCTGCGAGCTTGATTCCCACGCAGGGGACGGAGATTTCGGCATGAGCGTCTCGAAGGGCTTCAAGCAGCTGAAACGGGAGTGGAAATCAATCTTGGACCAAGACAATCTCACCATCGGCAGCTTCCTCGACGCAAGCTCCATGGTTATCATGGAATACTGCGGCGGGGCGTCCGGTCCGATCTGGGGATCGGCCTTCCGCGCAGCCGGGAAATCGGCCGGTGACCGAACCGAACTGACCGTAGCAGAATTCGCGGACATGCTGCAGGCGGCGGTGAAGGGCATCCAGGATACAGGCGAGCGATCCTTTGGAAGGGGAGCGGATGTGGGCGACAAAACCCTCATCGACGCCCTCGTCCCTTGTGCAGACGCCTGGTCGGAAAGCGCATCGAACGGAGCCGACGTCAAAGCTGCGTTTGAAAAAGGAGCAGCGGCCGCAGTAGAGGGAGCCGAGAAAACCAAGGACATCGTCGCCCGGATGGGACGCGCAGGAACCGTCGGCGAACGCAGCCTGGGTCACCCCGATGCGGGTGCCTATGCCCTCGGAGTCATCTTCACGGAGCTATCAGAGAGTCTGACGTAATAAGTAGTGGCGCATGGGGACGGTTCCCATGCGCCACTTTTTTGACGCACCGGAACCGTCCCCATGCCACAAATGAAACCAACCTGGGCAATCATTCGTATAAACTAGTAGCACATAGGATGGAGGAAGATAGCATGAGTCAGCTGTATATGAAGCAGAAGGTTTTTAGTATAGGCGAAAAGTTCACGGTGAAGGACCAAGACGAGCGGGATCGGTATTATGTGGAGGGCAGCTTCATGCGGTTTCCGAAGACGTTCTCCATTATGGATACAGACAGGGAAGAAGTGGCGCTGATTACGAAGAAGATGTTGAGTTTTCTGCCAACGTTTTTTGTCGAGGTAGATGGTAAAGAGGTCTTAACGATCAAGAAAGAGCTTTCCTTCTTCAAACACCGCTACACGATTGATGCAGCAGGCATCGAAGTGAGGGGGAATTGGTGGGATATGAATTTCCAGGTGCTCGAGCACGGCGAAGTCGTAGGAGATGTAGCCAAGGAGTGGTTCTCCTGGGGAGACAGCTACAGGGTGAACGTACACAAGGAAAACATGGAGAAAGTCATGATTGCCTTGGTGGTAGCGATTGATTGCGTGAAGGCTGATGAAAAATCATCAAATAACTAGAAGCGTGGAGACGGTCTCCATGCTTCTTTTTTGCCCTCTGTGCCAGATTCCTAAGCGTGAAATACATAGAGTCACCTATGCCTTGCCCCCATCTCCTTTACAGCCCCTCTTCTTCCATTATACTGAAGGAAAGGAGGGGGACTGGATAATATGACCCGAATATGGAAAGGCATAGCACTCTTGTTGCTTATATTTGTTTGTGGAGCGGTCGCCCTGTATGCATGGACCGAATTCATCTTATATCTCATGCTGATCATCGGCACCCTTGTCACCTTGACACTGACCAATGTGATGCGTGTCTCATTCAATTGGTTGCTGTTGTTCATCGGATCGACCTTGTTATATTACGGGCTGTACATCGCTTTATTTTATGTGTGGGCGCTCATATAATCTGGTAATCGGTAAAATCACGATCCGCTTTATCAAAAGTCAAGGTGGGTTACAGGAGTGATGACTCTCTGCAAATCGTTCAAGCAGGAATTGTGTTCCAAGGGAAGGTTATTATGACCTTCTTTTTTTTTGCCCACTTGCAAGAAAGCACAGTCCTCAATATCTTTTCTCACATAACATCTTTTTTCATGGGGTGTATTATCAGGTTCATCTAGCCGGACTTCTATGCCCACATCTCCATCCTGATACAAAATATGGTAAAATTAGTAACGTAGCATAAAGTAATTAATGAAATATAGTGAATTCCGACACCTTGTTGGGGTAGGAGAAATACGTACATGAGTTTTTTAGATCTGATGGGTTTGCTAACAAATAGTAAAAGGAGATTTTAAATGACGATAGACGATCCGATTTTTGGTGAACTTCAGTATGAATATGTTTGGACTAGGGATACCATTATTCATTTTTGTGAAAAAGAATCTGAGATATCTTTGATCATCGATGGGGAAGAAGATGGAGAATTTGATGAAGAGCAGTATATGGCATATCAAGCATTAATGCAGAATTGGGAGGACTTACAGCCAAGTTTATTGCAATCAATATTAGACTATTACAAACAGAATCGTCATGAACTAGGTTATGATATTGAATTAAATGATAAGTATCCATTGATCGAAACACCAGATCAACTACTAGAAATGATCACTTTAGATGGAATTTTTGTTCCGTATGGGGATATTTTCGAAGGTCGAGATATTGGAATTACATTTAGCTGTACATGGGATGCGGAAAACGGATTGGGGATTCGTTTATTAAATGAAAAAATAATTGAACTAGGCTATCAAGATGTTGCCATTTGAAAGGTTGTTAAGAGTCATGATGGCGTGCAAGTGAAGGTAACGCTGCACAACCCAGAGCAGATAACAGGAGGAAAGGCAGAAGTAAGAGATAAGAGAATACATCCATTAATAGGTAGTCAATGGAGGATGAACAAATCAAGGAATTAGCAATGAGTATGGCACCAAAAATACTTAACACATTAGTGGGAGGAGTATAAATGGAAAAATACTTAAAAGACTTTAAATGGCATAGTAAAGTTCCGAGGGAAATCATTGAAAATATAGGCAGCTGGTACCAAATGAAATAATTGATTTATGGAGTAATTATGGATTTGGTACATTTATGCAAGGGTATTTTAAAAGTGTAAATCCAGAGGAATTTAAAGAGATTTTGGAGGAGAGCAGTCAAAGATACAAGGATTCAGTTGTGTTGTTTGCCACAGGGATGGGCGACCTAATAATTTGGTCAGATGGATACGTCAGACTGCTTAATTACAGGTATGGTGTGGTAAAGACAATTATGTTTACATTTGAGTTTTTCTTTCAAAATGTTAATGATTTGGAATTCAAAGATGAAGATTTGTCTTGGCAACCTTATCCAAAAGCCCTTAAACAATATAGTGAGTTGGAATATGACGAGTGCTTCGGCTATACACCTTTATTAGGTCTAGGTGGAGCTGAAAAAGTAGAGAATCTAAAAAAAGTCAAACTGAAGGAACATATTCTTATTATGACAGAATTTATGGGACCGGTTCAGTAAAGATAATCATTTTCTGGATCTAAGATCTGTACATCTCTTAGCTGGTAGCACCTTTGTAACAACGTTAGAACAGCTGGAGAAAATGAGGGTGCTGTGTGTAGGTATTAGTGAAGAAAAACCCTAAGTATTAAGGAGATAAGTAAATGAGAGACACTCGTAGAACTCTGCCTTATTTTCAGAAATATCTTGAAAATGAAACTCACAAAATACTAAAGTATAAAGATATGGCTGAGAAAGTGAAACGGGAACGAGGAGAAGAGGATACAGGTTTAAAAAGAGCTTATCGAATTATTCAAAATAGCTATTTTAACAAATTGAACTGCCTATATTCTATGGGAGCACCAATTGGAGAGATCCAAAGGGTGTATTCTGAAATGATCCAAATAATGAATAAGGAATGGAACAAGGAAAGTGGCTATGTCAGACTGGTGTGGATGCTTTCCATCGGCAATATGATTAATGTTCCAGACCACGATGTCAATCAGCTTAGAGAGTTAGTTGTCAAATCCCAATTGAAAGATTACCTAGTAGATTTTTTGTTGAATGGTAACCATAACGATTTGGATCGTACAACACCATCACTCATGTTTTCAGATCCGTATAGCATCCTATTTGATGTTATTCATGCGAGCAGCGAAAATGAGGCCATAGAGAAATTAAAATATTATTTAGAATCTAAATGGTATCCTGGTCACGAAGATACAGGCTGGTATGACTCGCATAATAGTCAACATGATACGTATAACGGGTATTGGAGTTATGAAAGTGGAGCCATCGTAACGATTCTAAAGTTAGATGATACGGCCTTAAAGGATACTCCGTACTACCCTTATGACATGGTTCACTTCAAATGATAAATAAATTCCTTCCCACAATAAATTAGCAGAATGCCTTACAGAAGTGATTGGTGCTACAAAAATTCTAAGAATTAAGTAATTCAGTGTAAAAAAAGGAGGTTGGAATGAGTTTCAATATCCGAAAAACTATCGTTCAATTAAAGTCACACCGTCTCTGGATTGAAACGATTGGTAAACAAGGAGAAAAACTAGGTATAGATGAAGTGGACTTGCGGAATGTGGATTTGTCCCCGTATCCACTAGACCAAGCGAATATAACCGATTGTATCTTTGATGGCATGGATTTAACTAACAAGGATATCTCGTCATCATTACTCTGTTCATCAACGTTTCGATCAGCACATTTAGTAGGAGCGGATTTAAGGAAATCTAATGTCTCCTATGTAGACTTCACAAATGCCAATATGAAAGCTGCAAGACTTGCTGATTGCGAATGTATCGAAACCGTGTTCGCTAAGGCAGATTTGTCAGACGCCAATTTGGTAGGTGGCCTTTTTGATGAGGTGGATTTCCGACATGCTGTTTTATCAAATGCCGATATACGATTAGCATCGTTTGAAGGTGTATTACTGAACGGTGCTATCTTAACCGGGGTTCGTGGAATCGAAGAGGCTTTTATAAAAAGTATAAATATAGGGACTGTAGAAGAACCGATCCTATTAATGGGCGAAGAAGCTGGGGAATGGTTACAAAATAAAAGTTTAGAGTAATGGGATACAATTCTATCTTTAATAAGTAGGTGAGTGAAAGTGCGGGCTGAAAATCTGCATGATATTCTGGAAATGATATCAATATGAAAATAAGGGATATCTATCCATTGTCACAGGAACAATCCCAGGCAGATTATATTGGATGGGAACATTCATCATCCATATTCAGGTATAGAGTAATCTCAATGGAATATAGATTCGGAAACAACTCCTATCAGGGATGACAAAGCAGCATGTTGAAAGGGTGGTGAGTGAAGGTGTTGGCTACCAATCTGCACGATGTTCTAGAGCATTTCGATTTCACAGACAGTATTGTTACCGAAGTGAGGTGGGCGGACAATCTAATAGACCTGATAGTGGGATATTCAAGAGGGTCATGACAACACAAGGATGATAAAGCTTATTTTTGAACACTGCACAAAAGCGGATTTTCAGATCAGTACAAATCTTCCCTTATCTCCTGATGACGTAAACAAAGAAAGTCTCTTAACGATTGTTCTTTTTAAAGAGCTGGAAGGAAGTTCGGATAAGCATAAGCATGTGGGGATTTTCACGATAGACTACTCGAAACCGTGGTTGTCGATAGTATGTTCCAATGTTGTGTTGGAGGAATAGTCCTGTGTAGAAACCTTGATTAGCAAAATGCGCTTTTTAAGGTTTCTTTATTTTATCAAATCGTAATAAATGGAAGGAGGTAGGCTCATGAAAGTAGTGGAAGAAATAAGAAGACTATTATTGAGTGAGGATAAAGTTGAGAAGGAGAGAGGGATTGAAGATATTGGAGATACGTTCCAATATGGAGGTGTGGACAGCCCTGAGCTCATAGAAGGGATCAATCTACTCCTAGCGCATATTCCTATGGAAAAGGATGATGCAGTAAAAGAAAGTATGCTTTATTCGATTCATAACGGAATTGTTAATCAAGACATTGCTTCTGACATTTCATTGGATCTGCTGGTGCCAGTTCTATCGACGTTCGATGAAGAACAGTTAACGTATGTTCTGACGTTTATGGGTTTTTCAGGAAAGGGTAAATATAGATCCTGGAGACGTTTCTTCGTCATTCTAGTGGAGAAATAATAGAAGCTGCTAAAGAGGCCATTATTGAAATTGAATATAGAGGGTCCAATGGGGAAAGGCGATAGAGCCATTGATGTTGTTTTTGTATAGAGTAAGGAAAAGTTACTTAATGCACAAGGGCATCGTTTAAAAGTCAGAAACAGGCTACCTAGTTATAGTAGGTATTCTTCCGGGACAATATGAACCAAGTAGGGGGACATGCTTTGGAACATTGGGAAAGATGGAAACCACTAAAAGACTTACCCTCAACATTGTATAATGATGCTTTGATCGATACTAGAGAAGGATTTATTTTAGAGTTCAGCAACGACATGAATGATAAGAAATATGTAGTTAAGTTTGAAGATGGGGTAGTATCCTACAGAAATTCAGATGAAGGTTCATTATTGAAAACACTACATTACTTAGATCAACAATACGGTACAGATTTTTACAGCGAGTGGACTTTATTTGTAGTCAGGAACTCTGCGTACAAACAATGGTTCCTTGAAGAAAGTTCAGGGGTTTTTGAGCCTGATCAATTGCAGCATTATGTGTTTTTAACGCCACATGACGTGATCGAAGTACTAACTACTTACCCTCCAAGTATTCAAATACTATAACTGTATCCTTACCAGCGCAACGTTCAAGGTATTCCGAGAATATTCCATAAAAACAGGAGTGATTTTCATTGTTCGATGATCATGTAAATGGAGAATATACGGAATTTAGAGACGCTAATGAAGGGAATTTCACATGGTGGAGCTATGTGAATATGAAGTCAGATTTAAAAACAGCTCTCGGGTTTGCGAGATTTTTTTACCCAGATATTATTGAAGTTGAAGGGTGTTTCTTATTAAAAGATAGGTTTTCGGAAAAATATTTTGAACTATGGAAAAAGGAATGTCAAGAAAATAAACTGAATATAGAAAAAATGATGAACTTATACCAAGTTAGAGATTTTTTTCATATGAATGTTGATGAGGACGAAAACGTAGAGGAGCAGATACAGGCTTTGGGTAAGGCTATTAAACTACTTTGGTCGCTCAGCTTTAAGGATCGATTCCCAAGTCATGAAATCGTTGTATCTCTGTTCGAGGAAGACGACGGAGAATTATTCGTTACTGTATATGAAGATGAAAAATAGCATTGCAGATCTTTTTTTAAGTAGGTGATCGAGATGATAAAAAAAAGAAAGAATAATTAACGAAATCATCCATGAGCATACAACCAATTGCAACGGCAAATCCAGGTTATATCCAACGATTACAGACTTATACGATACTGTATGAGTCATTGCGAAAATTCATATGAATCGGTCGGAAAACATATATGGAGGTGAAGACAATGGACATTAGAAATATGGAACCCATATATATAAATATTGGACAACAAGTAAATCAAATTATTCCTGAACCCTGGGATAGAGTATTACTATATTCTGAAGTAACCGAGGAGAGTAATCGAACGTATTTCTACTATTATCCTCATAATAAGGAGACACCAATTTATAGCTTGGATATTGAAGAAATGATTGATATCGACGAATACGAAGTAAATAGGCAATTACACCAGTTATATAAATACTTGAAAGAATTATGGGTTGAAACTAAAAATCTAAATCAACAACAGTGGACAAATTTAACATTGAAGTTAAATTCGGATGGTAAGTTCAATATCGATTTCAAATATAATAGCTTGGTAAATGAAGATAGCTATGAGCAGCAAATAATTTGGGAATACGAAAGACTAGGTTTGGTTCCGAATGAGGATCGAGCGCGAGACGTTAAGATAATAGAAGAATATAGAGAAAACAACAAAGGTTGAATTTGAACAAATCAGAGGAGAATCTTTAAGTACGCTTAAACCACAACCAGACCCTAAATTGAAACGTATATAAGATGAAGCTGCAATCAAAGGTATTTAAAACGGGGTTTGATTTTTTCGCCAGTACGATCCAACGAGAAGCTCACATTTTCCTTATGTTCCATGAAAACAAATGTTAAGTAGGTGAGAGATTTGAGTAATTTGTTGTACCATGCATATTTGCCTGGAAATAATGAACATCATATCTCGCTTGACGAAGTCAAACGTGGTGGTATTAATTATTCTAGTAAGTCAAACAATAGATATAGTAACGGCGGCAGGGTGAAACTTGAGGTAACAGAACGGTTCAGGCCTACCGACATCCCTGAATGGCTAAACTTCAAGGAAGCAATAGGTGTTGATTTAGTTAATCGGTTCTCAAAGTCTTTTTGCTTTCCTGTATTTACAGATAAAATTTTTGTGTTTGATGGTGATCTATCTCTTTCGATCTATGACCAAGCTTTCTACGATGATTTTAAAGACTTTGATGAGGAAGCTTTAAATTTTGATACTGGAGAAACGATTGAGTTTTGGATTAACCTATACTGGAAAAGTGCGATGCCTCTTTAACAAAGCGTTATTCAAAGCCAGAAGTTTTAGTTTTTGAATCTGTACCTAAAGAAATGATTCGTGTATGTGAAGAATGAGTATGGAACCTTGGTTGGCTCAATGCCTTTCGAGTTTTTTTCTATTTGTTAATATATGAATGGATAAAATTAGCATGGGGTATAAGGTAAGAACTGGAACGCCAATTTACCGGATTTTTGGTAGTGGAAAAATCATGATAGGTTGAATGGGGGACCTGATAAATGGAAAATAAAAATAAGGAACTTTGAATCAAATGCTACGGATAGTATGCAAGATGACGAGTTATCTATAACAACCGATACTATTACAAATGTAAATGTACTCTTCCTGGTGGACTGCACAGATGAAAACCGAAAATAGCTGAAATCAGACGGAACATCGACTAGATATCAATCTTCAAATGGGGTTCATATTCCAATAGAAGGGAAATGTAATATGGATACAAAAGAAATTGAGAATCTACCTGATAGATTACCGGCGGGAATACTACTAGCATTGTTTCAGGACGCATTAGATCAATTTAGAAAGGAAGAGATTGAGAGAGATGTTTTCTTAATCATCCTTGGTCAATTAACAGACAGGCAAGTGATGACATACGAGCTAGTAAGAAGTGATATACGAAATGATATCGATAGAACTCTTTCTGGATTATGGAATACGGATTCCTATGATGAAGTAGATCTGATTCTTTCTATTGTAGTCAATCTCGGTCTGGAAATTTGCTTTGAAAAGATAAAAGAATCACTGGATCAGAATAAGGATATCGATCAATCAATCCTGAATGAGATCCAGGAAGCAATAGATGAAGTAGGCGAAAATATCTCTAATCCGTATGATAGCTTGGAGAAAAATAAATAATCTCAAAAGGTGTTATGGATGAAGACACAAGGAGGTTTACTTTGAGTATTTCAACTGATCATAAAATCATTGCAAAGGCAGCACACCATGCTTTTGGGGGTAAACCTGGTGTCTCGAGATACTGGGACGAAAATAATGTGAGTAATATTGATATGCTAACAACCGTGAATAGACCCGTTGACGGTGTATCATCGTATTCTACTATTGGACTATCTGACCATTCAATTGAATTGATTGTTGACGAGACACCTTTGCGGATCGAAATAGTAGGAGCAAGTGCAACAGATTATGAGCAATTTCCTAATATACTGGCAAGCTGTGCATTTGGTCTTATTAATTCGAAATTGTCCGTTTCTCACGGTGAAGTTTTTCGAAATATATTCCAGATGTATTATCCCATTATCGAGATGAGACATGTGTTATTTGTGTCACCTTTCTTGTGGGAGGATTTAAAGACAATCGAGTTTCCAAACAAAAAAGTGGCTTGGCTGCTAGCTGTTCCGATATCTGAGAATGAATATCTATTTGCCCAAGAAAAAGGAACAGATTCATTAGAAGAATTATTTGAACAGGAAGAGATCGATATCTTTGATTTAGAAAGAGGATCAATCGTGTGATTTTCTAGTTTATTAACCTTAATTGACCTAATACCTTTGAAGGTTATTTATAATTCCAATAAAAAGGTGTCAGCTGGCTATCCTGCACAATAATGGAGGCATACTATGAAAGAAGTTTTACTGAATACCATTGACAGATTGTATGCAAAAGGTGATTTTCACTATGTACTAGCCAAGTATATTGATAAGGACTATTGGGCTCGTACGTTCAATGATGAGGTAGAACAGATTTTCATCGATAATCTTACCGACTTCAGTTATTCAACGTGCTTTTCTTATTTTATTCAATCATCGCGAGGTCCGAACTTTAGAGTAGGTAGTGTTGAGTTCAATGATTATCTTAAGGAAAAGCATGAGATAACCGGGATTATGGTTTTAATTTCGGTAATTGCTCCGTATTCAGTGGTCAAATATGTTAGTTACACTACAATGATAGGAAATTGTAAATAAAAAGATATTGCTTCCTCCACAAGTGGGGCAATATCTTTTTAAATGTAATCTGATAATCACTTATTACTGGATAACTTAGCTCTCCATATAAAAGCAAAACTAATTGCCAGTAAATTTAGACCAAGCATTACAATATTATAAATACTAGTTGGATTATTAAAAAAATAGTCTGCATATCTTATTACATTTAAAACTAATACAATAATTAATAATATAAATGTCTTATTCATAGTTTACCTCCTAAGATTATGCTACAAAAAATACTTTCTCTTTTCTGGGCTTATCAGCGTACATGAGGACATAGGTATCTTTCTTCGATTTTTTGCAACAAGCTTATATACGAAATTTCTAAGTATTTTTGGAAAAAAATAAAGTAGATATAAAGGAGTAAACAGTTTATTTGACGTAACTAATAGTTTGATTACAGAGTCAGAATATAAATATTCCTGATTATTTCTTATAAAAATCATACTTTCAATTTCTCGGGCAATGTTTTTTTTATACCACTCACTTTCAAAGTTAGTGATTTTTAGCTTTTCGTTCCTATTTATCCTAATTATGAATCTAATGAAATTGCTGCACATATCACAGTTTCCATCGTATACTAATATATCCATATGACAATCTTTTTTTAAAATCATTATTTAACACCCTGAAATTCAAGATTTTTAGTTCTTTTACATTTATTTAGGAACTTCTTTATAGATGCAACAGCCTTGTACTCCTTATCGGTGATAAATTGAAGGTCTAGTGCAATCATTATAATTGCAAATTGTGCGAGACCCATAAACATTAAGATACTGAGATGGAAAGCGATTGATCCAAGCAATATTAAATATCTAACGTATTTATTAAAGACAAGAAACGGGAAAAATAATTGTGTGAATATAGCAGAATATGCTCCAAAAGTTAATAATGCAGGTGAACTCAAAACAAAGTTCTTCATACCATCCGTGAATTCCATAGCGAAAGCTTCTAAGTTTAATACATAGTATAATGCACTTCCATGGAACCACATACTACCCTGGGCTTTAAAAAAACCAGCAAAGAAATAAAGTATACATACTTGAATGATTATCATAACAAAAAATAAGTTATGTACAATATTTCTATAAGGAGATTTTCTAGTGAGTTTATGTAAAGAAAAGTATTCTGTATTATTTGTGAAAATCATGTAAAACAATACTATTATAAGAATATTATTTCCACCATCTAATAAATTGGGATTGGCTTTATAAAGTGTATATACAAATACATATATTATTAAGTTGAAAAAATTAGAACCAATTCCTAACGTATATAACACCATCAATAATATCCCTAGATAGTAAAATAGGTTAAAATAGGTTGGATTATAGAGAAAGGGAACTGCATAATTAAATATTGTTGAATTCCATAAAACCTCTTTTATGGGGTGAGCTGTAATTAATTCAAATAATACGTGGATTCCAATAGTTATTCTCAAAATGCTCAAACTAATCAAGTTATATTGATTTTCTCTTGCTAAATAGAAATACTTATGAAAAAATTTATTGATTTTGGTCTTGATGGTATCCATTTAAAATCCTCCCTGTCAATTGATTTTCGTTCATTTTAGGAAGATATACATATTCGTATTTAGATTTTCCCTTAATAGTGCCATTTTCATATTCTGGGAAGTACTCTATAGAATAACGTAATTGTATTGAATTAATATTCTCATATTGATGACCAACTATATTTAAAGCAAAAGTATATAGGGTTTCAATCTGAAAATAGTCTTGAAAAAAATCATCAGAATTCACATCTAATTTTACGTCCTCATCTTCTTTCATTTTCTGAATAAATTCAATTTCTTTCATAACAGAACTTTCAAGCTGGACTAGTGTGCCAGTATAATGGCCATAGGGATGAAAAAAGTTTTTTTTAGTTTGACTAATGAATTTATCACTTAAACTGATCCAATCAGTTTCTAAATTTTTGTTTGCCTTTTTATATTCAATTCTGAATTGAAGATTATTGTTTGTGTTTGAAGGGTTTGGTGCGAAAAGTGTCCAAGTTTGTTGAAATAAGGGATTCATGTAGGATGAAATAAAATTCTCGTATTTGTATTTTAATGGTGTTAGTGGGAAATTATATGATATAGTCATACTCGTATGGAATATTAAAGTGAGTGTTAAAATTGAAAATAGAACTTTTTCTCCTGATTTTTTCATAGTTTCACCTCGTTTATTTAAAGGGCTACATCTGGATATAAGAATAAAAAAGGTGGACTAAAATATGTATAGTATCTAATGTTGTGTCCACCAATAAACAATTACTAATTTCTATCTACCAAAGGAATCTTGGGCAACTTCAGAAAGCTCAGGAGACCCATTCTTATATCCAGCTGATGGAACATTTCCTGTTGCCTTTCGACCAGCACATGAGTAATCATAGACTTTGTTATACCCCGCTTTAGCTACATCGTAAATCACACCACCCACCAATGCACCTGCTACGAAAGCTGGATAAGCCTCTGGTTTAAAATCATTGGCGATTAGAGCATCCTTATCAGAAACTTTGTAGTTTTTGACACTATCTGTTTCAGCAGAAGCAAAAGAGCTATTAGTAGTGAACACTCCAATAAATACCGAGAAACCTAGTAACCCAGTGACTAAAATTTTTTTACTATTTTTCATTTATACCACCTCCTTCGTTAGAAATTGTAACATCTTTTTACAAATATTCCATAGTTTTTACAAAAAACAGGGAATAAGTATGAGTAAGGTAATATATCTAAGGGCTTTTTATCTAGATTAAAAATAGTGCACCATCATTATGGACACAATATCTCTTGTTTTTTTATACCTTTTTATAGACCAGTAAAGCGTTGGTCTATTTTTTCGTAACTATTTATAATTTCTTTACTGAGCAGAACTTCTAGGTAATGGTCGTAAATGACTCCAGATGTTCTATTTGAAAGGGTTAAGTTTCCATCAATTTATTGCACCTTCAAAGTCCTTTTTAAAATATTTTCCTATAGTAGTTTGGAATAATGAGAGGAATCTGCAAAGTTAGAGCTTGGAATATATTTGTAGCAGACACTTTTAGTAGATTTATTTCAAAGATGAAGTAATAACTTTAGCTAAACCATTGTATTCTTAAAGATCGGAGTTTGGCGTAGAGAATAAGATTCATCAAATTTAGAGGAAGGGAGTAATGTAATGGCAAGAATGAATGTTAAAATTGAAAAAGTTACTCAATTATAAAACATACCGAGAAATCACAGAAGAAATGTTGATTCTCAAGTATGACGGACAAGTAATTTACGAGGGGTATACAGATGACCTAATAACTTCAGTAACAGGTGACCTAGAATTAAAATTAAATCATGGTAGGAGCAATACTTCTTCAGTTATCGCTAGAAAATATGATGAACATATTGTATGGATACCAAAAATCTCTTTAGACTCAGATTATATCTATAAAACGATTATTTTTAATTCAGATCAGTTTAAAGAATTATGGACTTCTTTAAAATATGATGCTGAAGATGACTTGGGTTTTATAAAAAGTATTAGTGCAGATGAATTAAAACGAATGTGGATGACGGGGGCTAGAGGGATAGAACGAATAGATGATATGTCAGGTCTAATCAAATCAGTTATTAAAAATACCATTGCACTTTCTACAAATTTAGAAGGTCAGGAAACCATTCTTTATGATCTTATTGAAAATCGGTGGGTATTAAAAGAAGGCAAAATCATAGAAGGGAAAGACAATTGGGAATGCTTTGTTGCTTATCTTGATAAGGGAATCTTTGAGAACTGGAAGGTTTTAAAAAAAGATCATGAAGATAATCTATATATTCACTTAGGGAACGGATATTGCTTACCAATAAAATATTAATGGCAGCAATCGTTAGGTACGGAGGAGTGGCGAATACTTCGCCAAAAATACATTCTGTCTATTTACATAATCTGGAGAAGTTGGTGCTGATCTCATTTCAATATTTATGGACTTGGGAGGATGCGGATTTAAGTGGAAAACGAAATGAACAAGTTGTATAGAGAAATAGCTGAAACTATTAACGAAATGATCCCAGAAGTATGGGAGGAATTTTATTTTTATGCTCAGATATCGGGAAATGGGGGAGGAACGTACTTTTTTTATAATACACCAGAGAATAATCAACACTTTAATTATAGTGTGGAAATCCCATTTAACTATTACATTGATAAAGAAGAATTTAAGAAAAATAAAAGAAAGCTGTTTGAGTTGAGCGATAAAGATAACCAGCAAGAACTTTGGTATTCTTTTACAATGACTCTTGAAAGTAGCGGGAAATTTAAAATGCATTATGATTATACAAATTGGTTCAATACAGACTATCTTTTTAGCGACCAAATGATGATCTGGAAAAATAAGTACTTGGAAGAAGCGGCAAGTGATGGGGAATATCAAGCATTAATCGATAAATATCATAGCGAATTTCCTGATGATCCAATTTAATTAACTAAAAGACAAGGGGAAGCAGGGAGCTGCTTCCCCTTTGTCTGTATGTCATGACTTAAAGATCAACAAAGCTTTTCCACATGATCGTGAAAATGGTTTCCATCTCTTCGTGTGAGAGTGGTTTCACTTGGTGGTACATGACGGTGGTACGGATGCTGCTGTAGAAAAGGTGGCTCAGCAAGGTTACGTCCATGGGGATGATGATTTCATCATGGATTCCTTTGAGTAATAGTTCCTTGATGAAAATAAATGTATCGGCCACTTCTTTTTTCTCCAGACTATTGATATAGGGGGAGGTAGAAAAGATCTCCAGGAACATGAATTTTTGCTTGTTGGCTATGCCCCATTTTGTCCAGTTCATCCAGAGGTCGCGCATGCTCTTTTTTACGGATGTGACTTCATTGATATCGAGCAAGATATGGCGATGGATTTCCTCCTTGGTCGAGACGTATATGGCCGTGATTAAATCTTCCTTGGTTTTGAAGTAATAAAAAAAGGTCCCGTTTGATACTTGGGCGGATTTAACAAGTTTCGTGATGGGGGATCCGTGAAATCCATATTCAACGAACACGTTTAACGATTCATCTATGATCTGCTGTTTTTTATCCATTTTGTATCTCCTTTTCATGCTACGATGTGGAGTGAATGCTCTATAATATGCTTGTGAAATGAAGTCCTCCACTAGCATTGGTTTGGTTCATCTGTTTGTATTCATCAATAAGAGCTGACATTTAATCATTTTATCAGATATTTTTAGAGTTGACACTTTCAAGCTAAGTATGTATATTCTTATAGAGTAAACACTCTATAAAAAGGGAGATCATCAAAATGAAGAATAAAGTTGCTCTTATTACTGGCGCATCAACTGGAGTCGGTTTTGAAACAGCCTTGTTATTAGCATCAAAAGGATATAAAGTGTATGCCACCATGAGGAACCTGGAGAAACAAGATGCCTTGCTGGAAGCGGCGAAAGATCAAAATGTGGAGATCATGGTTAAATCGCTGGACGTTACAAACACAAGCAGCATCAATGAATGTGTGCAGGAAATCATGAAGGACGAAGACAATATCGATATCCTGATCAATAATGCGGGGGCTGGCTTCCTACGTACAACAGAACAAGCCACGGAAGAAGAGATCATGTGGCAGCTCAACGTCAACTTGATGGGAGTGATCCGTACAACGAAGGCAGTGCTGCCGATTATGAGGGAGAATAAGAGTGGGCATATCGTAAACATTTCATCTGTCGGTGGGCTTGTCGGACAACCGTTCAATGAAATATACTGTGCAACGAAATTCGGTGTCGAAGGATATACAGAAGCTCTTGCCAGCTATGTGCAACCACATTTTAATATCAAATTCACGAGCATTGAACCTGGCGGAATCCATTCTGAATTCGCCAAGAGTGCCCTAGCTCAATTCGAAGTGAGTGGCGGGATGGCAGATGATGAGTATAAACCCCTACTAGAAGCATATATCGGCGGGGCTTCCAGTCGACAAGGGAATTATGCGTACCAAACCTCTAAAGAAGTGTCGGAAAAGATCGTCGAGTGTGTAGAAATGCAGGATCCTCCAATTCGCATGCGCACCTCAGAATGGTCAGAAGAATTTACGAAATTGAAAACGCAAGCTGATCCAACAGGGAAACTACTGCAGGCAGAAGTGGCTAAATTGGTCGGGAGGTAAAACCGTTTCTAAGTGCTTGATGATAATCAAATACACGCAAAATAAAACCATCACAATTCATAGTGATGGTTTTTTGTTGTGTGGATAAATACATTACCTTCTATGAAAGGTGTATCATACACCGCTATTCTACTGCAAAAGGATTGTTATCATGTAGTCCAGATGTAAGAAGGGATGTGATGCTCACCAGTTTAGGCTTTGTTTCTTTGCAGTAGTAGGTAAATAAGATCCTTAGAGGAAGAGGTAGATGTGTAGATTCCCCATGCCTTCTTAATGATGAGAAACATGTGTGGAATTGTTACAAAAGACCCATCAACAAATACCTGTTTTTGTAAAAATAAGGATTATGAGTAGAATGAAAATGGCAACGATGGTACTATGTTCAGAGAATTGGAATTATATAGAATCTATCATATGATCATAGATTTTTAGAAAGGATCGAATTACATGGACACTGAAATCAAGGTTCAATATAGCGAGACGGAGTTGGCAATTTTGAATCTGCGGCGCTCAATTAATGCATGGAACACAGCATTTCCAAAGCAAATCGGTGGAGGGAATGAACTGGAAGTCATCAATAAGCTGAATGAGCTCAATCAGCAGTGCCAGGAGATGCTCGAGACCTATCAAGAGCTTCTTAGGGAAAACAAATCTGCGATGCAGCAATCGGTTGAAGAGATTTTGCAAGCTGATCAGTCCCTTTCGTCTATGATGAATCTCAGTCGGTAAGGGGGACAATCATTGAAAATTCTAGATGTACACGACTTTCATACTGGATTAAAAGAGATAGAGGAGACCTTGTCTTCACAAAAAGATCAAGTGAAAGACATACAGAAATCTGTTCAGGCTGTCGTCGACTTGGAGGATGCATTCAAGGGGAAGGGTGGGGAGGCCATTCGTGGATTTTACCGGAATAAACACCTTCCCATGATTGAACAATATCAGACATTTCTAGCTGACTATGAAACCACTATTGGGAAATTAAGAAATGCTATTCAAGACGTCGAACCGGCACCACATGGGGTCATTAAGCAGAGCTTTTTGGACCATGAGGTAGAAGGACATCTTCACCGTGCCAAGCAGACAACGATAGACATGACAAATGAAGCCAATGCGACAATACAACGAGTGTCGGATATTGTATCAATCCCGACGATTCAAGACGGTGATTTCTTACAACAGGTGGCCAATGCTCAACGTGAGAAGGCACAAACTGTTGAAAAATTGCACGTATTCGATCGAAATCAAACAGCCAATCTCTCTTCCCTTGAAGAACAAGTACAAGAGTTGTCAAAACAAATCACAATGCTTCAATCTGTTTATCGTATGGGGAAGGTTGATATAATAGAGGGGAAAAGTACATTTAAGAAAAAGGACTCCTTTCTCTCTGAATTAAGTGATGTCGCAGCAGCTAAGCTTTCGAAGAAGTACTCCAAGACATTAGGGGCAATGGAAGGTGCGGGGCTTGCGTTGTTTGATATTGTCATGGATACCATTGAATCTTTACTCTACCTGTTTACCGATCCCATTGGATTCTTTCAAGGGATTTTTCATGCCTTGCTTCACCCGATCGATACGTTTAAGTATATATGGGGGGGAATCGAGCAATCCTTCGAAGAAGAAGTTGTGCAAGGCGATGAACGAAGCCGGGAAAGGTACGTTTCTTATACAGCAACCTATATTGGGGCGTCCCTTTACGGCTTAAAAGGCACAGATAAAGTAAGTGCCGTGAGTAAAACGGGAAGGGCAGGAATGGTAACAAAAGCCGGTAAAAAAGGCTCTAAGAAAGACATCCCTTACAACGTAATGGCCACAGCCGCATTCAAATCACTCATCAAGAAAGGAGTTACCATCTCTTTCGATATAGTAGAGGACACACCGAAGCAGCTGCTGTCTTCTAAAACCGGACATCAAGCATTGACCCTGAATCGAGTATCCAAGCGTCTTGAAGAAAATCTCATCAAGACTAAGAACGTCTTAAACTCTGATGCAGTAAAGAACGTGATGGAGAAGACGTATCAAAGTATTGTCAGGAGTGCGATTTCGAAGGTTGCCCGTTCAGAGATCTTCAACGGGGTTAGGAAATTGGTTATGAATGAGAATGGGCATGTGAAGTTCTCTTGGAAGAAAGAGGATCGGAAGAGTGGGACGGAGGGTTCGGGTGAACTTAATAAGGATTTAGCAAAGGCTTATATGAGGGATATAGAGGCTAAAACTGGACGAAAGGTTAATAAAGAGCAGGTTCATCTTATAAAAGAAGCCTTGAGAAACAAAAACTATGAAAAATTGACACCAAAAGAGACAGCTAAGCATAGAAGCAAATTTACATCGAGCTTGAAAGATAAATTGATTGCAGAATGGGAAGAAAAAACCAACCAAAAGTGGCCAAGATATACAGAAGAAGTGCTTGATAAGAATGGAGAGGTTGCTCGGAGTATTGGTCAACCGTATGATGCCCATCATATCATAGAGAATAACTTTGGTGGCCCTCATGAATGGTGGAATATTCATCCAGCAAAATACCCTAACGAACACCAAGCAGGTATACATGGAAAGGGAGCACCATCAGGTAAACTATTTCCAAGGAGGTAAAATAGCATATGGCTGATTTTGAATTTATTAATGAGCTAGAAAATAAAACCTATAAGGTAACTGAAGATGATATTTTAAAAGCTGAACAAAGAACGGGTATTAGTTTTCCAAATGATCTAAAACAGTTATTTTTAGAAGTAGGTTATGGTTTTATTAAAGGTCAAAGTGCTAATGCAATAAATAGAATATTGGGACCAGGGGCTATAGCTGATATTAGATTAAGAGAAGGTATTTTTGAATTTGACCCAGATTTAGATGAACTTTTTGATGATGAAAATAAACTTATCTTTTTTGAAGTGAACGAGGGTGTTTATATTTCAATAGATTTACAATTAGTTAATAATCCAATATATTATTTCGATATTCAAATAGCTGAATCGTTAGAGGATTTTTTTAAAAAGTTTATCAATAACAATGAATATTATATTGATTTAATTGAGGATTAGGTTCAAATGGTAGAGGGATAAAAAAAATTGACCTTGATTGGCTATGAACTGCCTTTCAAGGTTTTTTACTTTATTTGAATCAACCAATGTTATTAAGTAGACAAAAGAAAGTAATTTAATTGTAAATCGAAAGCTCATGATGATTGTACCTTCATGAAGTATCGTTTTAATACTTGGATAGTAAGAAAAGTACGATAATTAGGCGAAATGACATTTTATATGGTTGGGGGTAGTTATGACAAGGATTGTGGCTAACAAACTAACGACAATGACTCTGAGTACTATAGTGAAAATGTCGATGAATATAGAGAAATGGTAGAAAATGAATCAAAAGCAAATAAAAATGCTCCTAAACTAGATTCTTTAACAGGCTTAGCAGAATTAGTGAAACCTACTGAATTCATTGTAAGAAGAGCCAGGAAGAATGGTAAGAGAAGATTGGGATTATTGTGCGATGTGTCTTGGGATACTGAGAATGGGTTGGGCATAAGGATTGAGGATGAAGTTGTGGAAGAAGTGGGATACCAAGATATCGCACTATGAACGTATAGGTGCGGAAGTAGAATAAAATGCGATTGATGTAGCGAAGAAGAATCATGGGGAAGGTTGAATCTGGATCGTCGAAGGGCTTTGTGATGGTACAGATGAATTAGGACGGACCTTTTTGCAATAAGTGACTGAGGGCATGTACCGGTCTTATACCGACTATCTGGTTACATCCAGGTCTAGGAAGAAGTCATAATGCTGATAAGAACGGAGATTTGAGGGAGGTGGCAATGTAATGGCCATAATGAATATAAAAATAGAGAAAGATACTCAAGTGCTTAAATACATTCCTATAGTAAGAAAAAGTACCGGTAAGAGGTACTAAAAGAATCATTGGAGAACGGTGATTATATCCTAACTTGTAACGGAATAAATATTGATGAACTATTGGAAATGAAAAAGACCATAGGTTTATTATTGAATGCTGGTGCTGCAGTCCATATATTTGAGGGGGATAGGGAAGTCAGCGTTGAATTTTTGGATAACGTAGTTGAGTCCCATATGGGTACGGAACGAGTCCTAGAAGAGATTGATCAAAAAAGAAACTGAGACAACTATATTGACACTAACACAACAATTCACTACAATATGTTTAAATGTTTAAACGTTTAAGTAATTAAACGTAATAAAATAACTAATCATAAGAAAAGGAAGGGATCCAACTATGACCAACCAAACCGCACTCATCACCGGTGCTTCATCCGGCATCGGACTTGAGCTCTCCAAGCTCTTTGCCAAAGACGGCTATGATCTTGTACTTGTGGCAAGAAGTGAAGGGAAGCTCAATCAGCTGAAGGGGGAACTGGAGGCGCAGTACGGGATCCGGGGTACTGTGATCGCCATGGATCTGGGGAAGCCGGAGGAAGCGTACCGCCTGAAGGAAGAACTGAAGGGTAAGCATATCGAGATCGATGTGCTGGTGAATAATGCCGGCTTCGGCTTGTATGGGGCTTTTGATGAGACGGATCTTGAGGATGAGCTGTCCATGATCGATATCAATATCAAGGCACTGACCGCGTTGACCAAGCTATTCCTGCCGGGGATGAAGGCGAGAGGGCGCGGGAGGATCATGAACGTCGCGTCTTCTGCTGCCTTTCAGCCTGGACCGCTCATGGCGGTGTATTATGCGACAAAATCGTATGTGCTTTCTCTGACGGAGGCGCTTGAGAACGAACTGAAGGGGAGCGGCGTCACGGTGACGGCTTTATGTCCGGGGCCGACGGAGACCGGGTTCAAGTCCCGTGCGAATCTGGGTGAGTCGAAGCTGTTCAAGAGCGGCGTGATGGATGTCCAGACGGTTGCGCGCATCGGGTATGACGGGTTGATGAGAGGGAAGACCATCGTCATCCCGGGATTCAAGAATAAGCTGCTTGCCAACAGCATCCGCTTCATCCCGAGGAAATGGGTGACGGCGACGGTGCGAAATGTCCAGGAGAGGGCCCGTTAGTCTTGAAGTTTGGCGCTCGTTTGACTATCATTGAGTTGATTAGCTTAAACAAATAGACATTAGAGGGGGATGGATATGGGGCAACAGGCCATCGACGTGTTTCGTTCCTGTATTCCGCTCTTGCAGGCATTGAGTGATCCGGCACGGCAGGACATCATTTTGCTGCTGGCAGAGCATGACCATTTGACCGTAAACGAAATCACCGAGCATTCCACGCTATCACGACCAGCCATTTCGCATCACTTGAAGATCCTCCGGGACAATCAGCTGGTCACCATCGAACAAAAAGGCACACAGCGTCTCTACTCATTGGCCCTCGAGCCATCGGTCGGACTGCTGAAGCAACTGATCCATACAGTGGAAAGTACATGCGATCTTTAGTCATCCGGCTTCAGGTCCTTTCTTTCACCATCTTCGTTCAAATGATTAAACATATAAACGCAGAAAGGGAGTAGAAAAAAATGAATCAAACCGCATTGATCACAGGAGCCTCATCCGGCATCGGGAAAGAGTTTGCCACTCAGCTCGCAGCCAAAGGAATGGACGTCATCCTCGTCGCCCGCTCGACAGGGAAATTGCAGGAGCTCGCAACAGAACTGCAAACGCAATGGAACGTGAACGCAACGGTCATCACGGCCGACCTCAGCAAGGAATACGGGGCGAAGGACGTGTATAAGCAAACGCAGGAGCTCGGGCTCACCGTCGATTACCTGGTGAACAATGCCGGCTTCGCCACCAGCGGTGAATTCCTCTCCAACCCCCATGAGACCGATCACAACCAGGTCATGGTGAACGTGGCCGCGGTGGTGGATATGACGCATCTGTACCTGAAGGACATGGTGGCAAAAGGCTCGGGCACCATCATCAACCTCGCCTCCGTCGTCTCATTCCAGCCCGTCCCCTACATGGCCGTATACGGCGCAACCAAAGCCTTCGTCCTCTCCTTCACCGAATCCCTCTGGAAAGAATACCGGAAGAAGGGGATCAAGGTACTCGCCCTCTGCCCAGGGGCCACAGCCACTTCATTCTTCGAAACGGCCGGAGACGTCTCCTTCGGGAAGATGCGGACAGCGGAACAAGTCGTCCAATCCGCCTTCCACGCCCTGGCGAAAGGAAACAGTTTCGTCGTCGACGGGAAGTCGAACTATGCGACCACGCAGATGGGGCGATTCTTGCCGCGGAAAGTGTTGACGCGATTTGTGGCGGGGATTATGAAGAAGTAGATACTTTAAAAACTTAGGTTACGAAAAGAAAGGAAGCTGCAGTTCAACGCCTGCAGCTTCCTTTTTTCACATCCCATACAACTCTTTGAGTTCCCCCACTTGCAGGCTGCAACAGTGGCACATACTATCATATTGATCTTTGTCTGAACATGATTTATTTCTGATGCTAGTACTAGCTTCAACGGATAGCATCTAATATTAAAATTATTAAAATGGAGGTTTGATTTGATTGCCTCTTAGGGCGTACCAGAGACTTTGTATGTGTTGAGAATATTGGCAGGCATAGTGTCTATTAGGGATTGCTTGAAAATTTTAAGGATAATAAATACGTATGTTTAATAGTGGAATGATTTAAGTATGATTTCTACTGCGGAACACTCAATAACTCGGTTCAATTCAGGGCAATGGAAGGTTACTTTAAGTGCTTTATAAGGTAACCATTCTCTTTACTAACGTTTTTCTAATCAATCTGATTAATTCAGATTTGAGAAGATTTTTTAGTTAAAACCTGTAGACTTAAATAAGTAAAGAAATATTTAGTCAGTGTCTCAACTATTCATGAACTTTCTTTACATCTTTAAGTCTTACTACTTTACCTTTTAGTTCATCCCCTTTAGGGGTTCCTACAATTTTGAAGGTTCTAGGTGCTTTTAGTCCGATAATAAGCAAAGGAACACTAAGTTGGTTCATTAGAGGTTTTAGATGGTCAACATATTTTTCATAGTAACCAATTGCACCGTCAAAGTTACCCGCCTTTTTCATTTCTTGAGTTGCAACAACTACAACTCCTATTTTAGTTTGTATAGCTTTTCTAATATGGTTTAGTTCACTAGCTAAAACAGGTTTTAATAAATTCCATGCAGTAGCAGAAGCGTGGTTAAAGGCGACTTCGATTGATATATCGTCTTTAGCAAAGTCTAGTCGCCAATAATCACTTTTAGGGTCATCATAATAAGGGTCTTGAAATATTGCACTTTCACCGCTCCAATCAAAGGCTTTAAATTCTTCTTTTAGAAGTGAATTGATAGATGTTGATAAACTTTTATTCTTTGTCTGAAAATTATCTTCATAACATTGTCTTAGTGTGTCTTCATCAAGACTAGACAAGATATGTTTAACTTCTTCCCAAGCTTCTTTAAACTCGGGTACATTCTCCAAAATGGTGAGTGCATTTCTGTGTGAGTGTATTCTGAATTCCATATAATCCCTCCCAGTACAACATAGTACCATAGAACTGAATTACCTACACATTTATTATTTGTAGGAGGATTTCCTTGTAAGGACTAATTAGTTGCACGGTTATTAAATGGATAGTACAAGATTATAAAAAAAGGTGCTCTGTTTTGGGAATCATAAGGTTTGTTGATTACCATAAGTCAATGTTTGTAATACTAGTGAACGTAGAACCGTAGTTTTGAAGGCTGAAGACAAAATTTCCGTGATTTCTCACGGGTTTAGGAAGACATATGCAAATTTAAATACACCTTTCCCAACAACGGGTTGTTCTAAGTTGCAATAATTCTATTCTATTTTTTACACACTTGATATAATGGGTTAACATGGTATTTTTAAAAAATATTAGTAGGAGGGGAGACGATGATCACTCCAATGGATTTATCTGAAATTCTCTTGTACTTAGATTTGTTAAAGTCCGCTAGAAGGACGCCAGATAGAAATGAACTTAACATGATGCTGTATTATTTGGGGAATTATGTAGAAGTGAAAATGTTTTATAATAAATTGAAAGAAAACGACTTTAATCCACCTTTTGGATTTTTTAACGGAGCATTTATTCATTTTATCGAGGAATATGATGATCTTGTTTTATTAAAGAATAAAATTTTACAAACACAAAGAAATCGGAGAAGAAGATTTACCACTTTGTTTACACATCAAATATTACTATCAAAATCACAAGTACAAGCACTAAACATAGTAAAGGAAGCCAGGGAGTATGGCATAAAACTGGAGGAGAGTTGGGCTGATAAATTTGATTCGATTTGGCTTATTAAGAATAACCAGTTAGCATGGAAAGAAAATATTATACAATTAGGCCATCACAATCACTTCCAAGAAATATATCAAGATTTTCATAAATTAAAACAAAGTTATTTTGAAAGTATTCCATTGAATCTACTAAAGAAGAGCATTTTGAAAAAAGAATCCAATACTGTAATTGAAAAAATAGTCCAAAATAAAGTAAATGATAGGAGTGTGTATATAAAAGAATTCGCGAGGAGAAATGCAAATGGTATTTGTCAGTTATGTGGTAAAGAAGCACCGTTTAAAGATAGATATGGTAACCCTTTTTTAGAAGTACATCATATTGAATATTTGTCAAAAGGGGGAACCGATACCATAGATAATGTTGTGGCACTTTGTCCAAATTGCCATAGGAAAATTCATATACTGGAATTTGAAGAAGATAAAAAGATAATTACAAAAAAAGCATTTTTAAATATTAAATGATGACTATAAAGAAGGAGCCATACATACTAATACTGGACTCAAGGGTCTAGGTTTTTCCAGATGGTTGAAAACTAAGGAGTAAAAAATAAAACGAATATTTTTAAGTCCTGCAGAGAAGCTTTGTAAGCTTCAAGTATTCTAATTTAGTTTTAACCTAATTCAGTGTAAGAAAATATATAGGAATGTCTTTGCTGGATTCAGTGGAATGTCTTATGGTCTTATTGCAAAAGGATGCCGGGATTCAATAATATTCAACACACTTCTCTGAGATATAATTTTAAGAAAAGAAAGCATACAATTAAATCTAACAATGATTTACTCAACAAGTTTAGTATTTAAAAACTTTAACATTAACAAGGTTGAGGCATTATACTCGCAAAAAATCACGAATTTATTGAATTTATATAAGTAACACAATTTTTGGTAAGGAGATGAAATTTGTTGACAAATGAAACGAAATCTCAAAAATTTGGTAGCTTTCAAGATTTAAGTAGTGCGACAGAAAAAAAAATTAATCATGTAATGGAACTGTTAGATTCTGCGGGTATAGTATATTCCATGTATTATGGTTATCCTGTAATTGATGAAAAAGAAAAGAAAGACTATGTAAAAGGGATAATAATCAGTGATAAAGGTATCTTTGTATTATATGAAAATTCAGAAGAGCAGAACGTTTTTGTATCTAGGATATACCAGTTAATATCTCAAGATATGGAGTTGTTTAGCAGTATAAGGAAATTTAATTTTATTATTGAAATTGATTTAAACTCACCTGAAAATGTATTGACATCATATGAAAGCCTAGATGATATATTCAGTACAGAATTAAAGACACAAGCAAATAGAGCTATTCAAACAGCATATGGTCTATCCAAAGAAGATAAACGTGAGGTTAGGACTCATGACTCTTTAGGTGCGAAAATCAAGGACAGAAATACATATATTGGGACATTCGATGAAGAACAATTTAACATGATCCATTCATATGATGATAAAAATTTGAGAATCCGTGGGTTGGCCGGAAGTGGGAAAACCATTTTGTTAGTGAAGAAAATGGCGTATCTACATTTTAAGTATCCACATAAAAAAATTGCTTTTATATTTTATACAATCTCCTTAAAACAGACAATTCTAAATTTGTTTAAGAAGTATTATAAAGATTATGATAGATATGGTGAACCCAATTTAAATAATGTTGATATTTTTCACAGCTGGGGTGGTGTAGGAAAAAAAGGATTTTATTATGAGGTTTCACAGAAAGTCGGCCACCCTCCCAAAAATTATAGTGAGGCAAGAAGTAAAAGTGAAAACCCTTATGAGTATGTATGCAAGGAACTATTAGAAAACATGGATACTTCTAGTAGGTTAGGGTTATATGACTTTGTTTTTGTTGACGAAGCACAAGACTTTAAAATAAATTTCTTTGAATTAGTAAGAAGGAGTTTGAAAAATAGCGGAAAACTTATATATGCATACGATGAACTTCAGTCTTTAAGTGAGGAAAATTCCATTCCTACTAAAAATGAGATTTTCAAGGACGAAGAGTGTATAGATATAAACTTAAAAACTAGCTATAGAGCTCCGGTTGAAATTTTAACAACAGCACATGCTTTGGGGCTTGGGATAAATAGGGAAGTAAATGAAGGAGAGCTTCCTTTTGTAAATATGCTGCGTAATAAAGAAGTTTGGTTAGACATAGGATATGAACAAGTAAGTGGGCAATTAGAATATGGAGAATATGTAGAGTTAGCAAGAAATGAGGAAAAGTTAAATGAGTCTGGGATAATAAACACTCTGGCATTTGAAAATGAAAATTCTCAGTATGAAAAATTAGCATTAATCATAATAGACTTACTTAAAAATCAGGATATTATGCCCGAGGATATTTTAATTATTGACTTATCATATAAACTTTCAAATAACCATGGGATTTTTAGGATGATTTTTAATAAACTTGCTAGGGAAAATCAACTTTTTGAAGAAGGAACTGATAAATTATCAGCATCCATTAATCTTGTGAACAAAGACAATCCAACTAGGATTAAAGTAAAGAATGCAATTCCCTATACTACTATATATAGAGCTAAAGGAAATGAAGCAAATTTAGTTTTTATTGTTAACAGTGACTCATTAGAAATTGTAAAAAGTATCTCTCGAAATAAGATTTTCACAGCAATGACAAGAGCTAGGTATGCTGTTTGGTTAATGGGCTTAAAACAAATAGCTGGTTATCAGAGAGAAATTAAACAGATTTCTGACGATAATTATATTTTAAAATTTACTTACCCTACAGAAGAGCAGCTACAAAAGATAAAAACATACGGTGAGCTTGAATCAATTAACGAGTTCAAAATGAAGAAAGTTGCGGATAATATAAGCGAGTTAAATAAAACCAATCCAGAATTAGCGAAAAAATTATTACTGGATATGTTGAAAAATATTGGTGATGAAGAGTGATGGAAAAAATAAATAATGAATATGAAGTTGTATGTAGGCAAATAATGAATTTATACTTGGTACAAGAAAGAATACCAAGTATAAATGACGTAAATATATTTAATATTAATGAATTTGAAATTGGAGAAAGAACTAATAAACTTACTCAAAATACTTACCCGGATGTTTATAAGGAACTGTTAGAGGAGAAAAAATATAATATTCTAATTAATGATGAATCAATAATTTCTTTCCACTATTTATTTGATGATAAGAACAACATTAAGAAACATAGCCTTTCATTTATACCTTCTTTAGATTTGGAAATTGCCTTATCTGATGAACTAACACTAGAAAACCGTTTGATAATCTTACAAAATACCAACAATTATTTAAGAATTGATTTTGATTTAACTGGTAAAAAAAACATAGTTCATACAGATGTTCATATGCATTATGGGATTTTTCACACAGAATACGAAAAGGAGTTTTCTGAATTCCGAATTCCTTTAGAGGGTATATTTTATCCTAATGAATTCATTTATCTGGTTTTTAAATATATATATGATTTAAAGGATGAATTTGTTAATTTCCTTTTAGAAGAGAATTATAATAAAAAGCAAAGGCTGGAAGAGTGTGAAATAGATAAATTAATACTTAGTTTCAATAGAAATTCATTTGTAACAAATTAAAATATGGAACAAGTGCTTTATGTGATTAATTTAACTATTGCTAAAACTCTAAACGTAAGTACATCTACTATAAAGAAAGGAAGCTGTAATTCAATTCTGGCAGCTTCCTTTCTTTACATTTTGCATGACGTTCTTGAATCCAATACCTTGATAAATGTATGTTTTTGAATCGCTATTGGTGACATGAATTTCTCCATAAGATTTTTTGTCCCTGAAGCCAATTATCTCATAGGTGAGCTTTTTTTCATTTTGAACTACTCTTATTTTGGTCCATTCTGGTTTTTTAACTATAGTTGTTCACCTCCATGAAGTAATGATAGAAAAAATTAACAGTAAATCAATATACCAAATTTAAATTATGAAAATTTTGGTTAAATATAAATATAATGGTTATTGTTTAAATATTCAAGAAGAAAATCCCTGTTTCTTATAAGTTAAATATGCTATAAATGCAGACTAATTCTGTTATAATTAAAGATTGATGGAGATTAAAAATTATAGTATTTTTTAAAAAATCATTGATCTCGAGGAACTTTTATTATATAATTTTTAAAAAACCGAAAGGATGTTCGGTAATGATAAACGTAATAGAATTATTTGCAGGAGTAGGGGGATTTCGGATTGGTCTGGAAGCCGCTGGAGGATTTGACATTATATGGGGTAACCAATGGGAACCATCAAAAAAAGCTCAGCATGCCTTTGATTGTTATTCCCGTAGATTTGAGGGACAAGGAATTCATTCCAATGAAGATATAAGTAAAGTAGACGGTGAAACCTTTAAGGGTCAGGATATCGATATGATTGTTGGTGGATTCCCATGTCAGGATTATTCCGTTGCAAGAAGCCTTCACGGAGAAAAAGGACTTCAAGGGAAGAAAGGTGTCCTATTTTGGGAAATCATCCGATTAATGAAAGAAACAGAGCCAAGATATGTATTACTTGAAAATGTGGACAGGTTATTGAAATCACCATCAAAGCAACGTGGGCGTGACTTTTCCATCATGTTGGCAAGCTTCAGGGAACTGGGGTATTCAGTGGAATGGAGGGTCATCAACGCTGCGGAGTATGGACTGGCCCAAAGACGGAGAAGGGTATTCATCTTTGCCACCAAAGATGATACACCTTATGTGATTAACAGGGATGGCGTGGATGAGTACAATATGATACACGAAGAAGGCTTTTTCGCGAAGGCATTCCCGGTCTCGGAGGGGATTTCTGAAAAGAAAAAACCTCATTCATTCATCATGAAAGAGGATTTGTTGGAGATTTCAGATGAATTTTCCATGAATTATTTGAACGCAGGGATCATGAGGGGTAGCCTGGTTTATACTGAGGAAGTCACACCGATCAATCATAAACCGATTCCTCTTATGCACGTACTTCAATCCGATGTCGATGAAAGATTCTATCTGTCGGATGCTTCCATTGAGAAATTCAGATATTTGAAAGGTCCCAAGAAAATCGAGAGGACCTCTGCCACAGGCCATCAATATACATTCTCTGAAGGCGGCATGGCTTTCCCTGAGCCATTGGACAAGCCCGGTCGGACCATGCTCACCAGTGAGGGGACAGTGAATAGAAGTTCACACGTGGTCGAGGATCCCGAGACAAAGCGTCTGCGCATCCTTACACCGGTCGAATGCGAGAGGTTGAACGGTTTTCCAGATAATTGGACGGAAGGCATGACTGACAGAATGAGATATTTTTGTATGGGGAACGCTCTGGTGGTCGGACTTATTGAACGGATGGGTAAACGTATATCTGAAATTGAAAAGGAAAATATTCAAGGGAATCAAGTTGAATTGAACTTGGTGTTTTCTGAAACAGATTCCAAATAATAATAAGGACTTCCTTGATAGACAGTGAGGAAGTCCTTATTTATGTTTTGCCTTGTCAATGAAGTGGGTCATTTTTTGTATGGCCCCCTCGAAGTCCCCCCGGATTTCATGCTCCCAGATACGTAGGATGTTCCATTCCTTTTCTTCATAAAATTCATTCACTTCTCTATCACGTTCCTGATTCCTGGTCAGCTTTTCAGTCCAGAACTCCACATGGGTCTTGGGGATTTTACCATGTACGGGACATAGATGCCAAAAACATGAATCGATGAATACGACCACCTTATATTTTTTGATGGCTATGTCCGGTGTCCCTTTCAACGAGCGGACGTTCCTTCTGAATCTATAACCGCGCCCCCAAAGCTCATTGGTGACCAATGTCTCCAGTTTGGACACGGCCCTGATTTTACCCATCATTCTGCTACGCTCTTCGGTTGTTTTAGGATTCTTCATTTTAATAAGCTCCTTTATAAAGTCTCGTTGATGTTATATTTCCTTGCTTCTGGAAGTATTAAACATCAGAACTTTATAGAGAACTTCCGACAATGGAAAAAGTCACAAGATTTATCTTGTGACGTAGAATCATTCATTCAATATCCTTTCGATGTAATGTCTATCCAGCCAATAAGCTTGCTTAGTGATTTTTTGGCCATCGGGCAACAATATCTTATCCTTGCCATCCCTTGCTTTAGAACGGATGTGGCAGAAGTTGTTGAAAGAGGAGCCCGGCAAGTTGTTATTGACTCGATTACCAGCTTTATTTAATTTTACCCCTTCTTTTACAATCTTTTTGGTTTCAGACCATGTTGCATATAATTCACCATCAATTTTTTCTTGTGGCATATTCCACAATTTGATTCCCTCGAAATAAGGGATTCGCTTTACCCCTTTTTTATATTCTTCCTCGAATCTGAAAATCAAAAATAGATACTTTTGCTCCGAGAAGATTCTGTAGAGTTCGCTTTCTTCCCATTCTTCACTCAACAATGTGTCAAAATCAACATGGGTGAAGGACATATGCTCACGGATATTCCCGCCGGGTTCCCTACCGATAGTCTTGAATTTAATATTGGCTTTTGAGAACTCTTCTATTTCGCCAATATCATTCTTTTTGACATCAAGTAACTTTGCCATGAGATGGGGAATCATTGATTTGTTATTGGGATTGTACTTAATGCCGACCTCGTCACATAGTACATCGATTTTTTTCCCATAGTGGGGGCTCAATCTCTCTTCCAGTATTTGATCAACGGTCTTTGTTTTGAGTTCCCCTGGCATAGAGAAGGATTCCATATGTTCAGGTGTGAGGTATTTTCTGATTAAATTCGTCATGTACGAGGTCTTGAGTGAAAATGCTCTTTGTTTTGCTTTTATTGGTGAGAATGGTTGTTCCCGGACACTTGATTTATTCGCTCCCTTTGTACATGCAGAAAGGTACATTGTATCGGCTTCCGAGATAAGATGTGCTTCCCCGGATTTAATTTTTGATACGATGATTTCCCAATCCCGTTCCATGACTGCAAGGTCTTCTTCCGAGAATTCATTCAAGAAAGATTTGACTATCCGAAAATCACTTATGGGTACCTCGGGTACGTGTTGATACAACATGATCAACATTTTTGCTGCCTTGGACATGAAGGAGGATTCTTTAAAGGTCAAATCATGTTCCTTCATATAATCAATGATGTTTAATACCAATCTTTCTTTTGATGAGTATGTTTGGTTTTTATTCAATTTGAATGGTGTCACTTTTAATTCCACACCGAGGTTTTCGAAATCAGGTTTGGAAACTGAATTAATCTCATAACCGAAATAACTTTCCTCTATGATATTTCCCAAGGTCCCTTTCGATCGGAGGTTCTTGATTCTTCCGGTGCCATCAATTTCTCCGAAGGTCTTTCCTTCAGCTGCGTATGCCTTTTCCATTAATTCATCTATTGTTTCATACAGAATCATTATAATCTCCTTAGGATAATATGATATTGATAATTTTACTATAAAAGGTAAAATGTTTACAATAACATGACTTATGGTTTAGAATTTTTATATAAATTCGGAAAGCCATCGCTGGATTGATGAGCATGTGTTGGACTTAAATCCGAATGAAAGTTGTGGTTATCAAGCAATGGGAATACTCCATTTTAAAGGCTTGAAAGGTGTACATAAAGGAACTTTTATGGGAAAGAATATATTTGAAGCTCTTACAATACTAGAACAACAAGAAAGTGACTTTACTTTGGTTATTCAGAGTCTTGATAGGCTATCTTATTAGAGGTAAAAAAGGTAAAGAGAGTAATTGGTTGTTAGATTTACCGCTAGTTTCACATTCACTCCACTTTACAAGAGGTGTATTTGATTAATTTTTACAATTTTCCTGAATAAAGCAAGCTGGGCAAATGTTCAGCTTGCTTTATTTTGTCTTTCTATTCCATCCACTTTTAGGGGCATCCTTTTCAAGTTGAAATAAATCTCCTCGACGCGAATCAATCATCCGCATGGTCATGAGTTATGTCTACTCAATACTTTACCCCATGATGATAAGTCGCACATCCATGACAAGTATCTTTATCATAACGGTGTTCGGGGTTTACCTTTTTCCCACAGTATTGGCATGATCGATATTGGCGTTTTCTTGATTGGATGGTTTTTAAAAGTAAACCGAGGATTTGTTCTGTTTGATCTTCTACGGAAAGATGATCAGTCATGTGCATAACGTGTTTTTTGTATTTTGTTGGTTCAGGGCTACAGGGTGAATACCAGATATCTTTTATGTAGCCGATCTCTAATTCCTGGTTTGATAGAGATATATACATTTTGGGATCATCCGCAAATCCGACCAGCGGAAAATATATAGTTGAATCTCTATATAAGCGAAGAGTTTTTCTGTTTTGAATCAGCCATGCTTCTGCCTTTTCTTTTATAGATGGCACTATCATATCCCCCTACTTAACAGAGCGCTGTTTGGTCATAAACAGATCATTCCGTTGCAATCCCCTTGAAGTAATTCTTCAACTTTTCCATCATCTTCTCCTTATTCTCAGCAAAGTGCCGATGTCGATGCCCGTTCCCTCCAGAAGGATGGGGGAAGCCGTTCAAGATGCACGCGGCGTTGATCAGACCTTGTTGCGATAGATAGGCAAGGGCCTTTGAGACATTCACCCCGAGAGGAACGATCAGCGGATTGTCCATATGTTCCATTTCTTTAGGGAACGATTGAAGGATGTAGTCGCGCAGCAGATCTGTTTTCACTATGTTCGGTGTGGATCCACTGTAGTTCTTTCCATTATAGAAGACCGGATAGGGAAGGACGGAGGTGGTTTGGACCAGGTGGCTGTGTGATCCGAATAACTCGCTGGTGCTAGTGATCCCCAAGTGAGCGGGGAGGTTGAGTTCATCGAGCATGGTGATGAGGTTCTTCCTCATGGGCCCTTCGAAGCTTGAGTTCTTTTTGACCTCGTGAAGGATCTCGTCATCTGTGAGGGTTGATTCTCTCAGGTTCCACACCGTCTCGAACGATTTTTTCATCTGGTGGAGGCCGGGGGTGATCCCGACGATGACGACCTTTGCATTGGTATTTAGATGCTCGAATGGAGCATAGTAGATTTCGAGTTTTTTCTTTGGGTCTTTTTCCAGCAGGAATGATTCATCCAATAGGGCTTCTTGTGTTGGTGAAGGTAATGATTGAATGGTTGCTTTATAGTGGTTGAACGTTGAGTAGGGCGCAATGGACATTTCTATTCCTCCTGTTAACTGAATCTACGTATAGTATACACTATCTGGAAAAGAGGTTTTGCTTGAAGAAGGGGTAGTGCCTTCAAGAAGGAATAATATTTTGAAAATTCTCTATGAAATGGGTACGATAGAATATAGATTACAAAAAGGAGGCAACCCCATGAACCAAGCTCTCATTCAACCAGACGATTACATAACCCTGTGGGGGATCATCGTCGTATGGGCTTCCGTCAGCATCTTCCTCGAACAGCGCTATAGCTGGGCGGCGAAGATATCGGGAGCCATCATTGCCCTGGTGGGGGCGATCATTCTATCGAATACGGGGGTGATCCCGACGGAGTCACCGGTGTATGATGCCGTGTGGACGTTCATCATTCCCCTTGCGATTCCGCTGCTGCTTTTCCATGTGAACTTTAAGAAGGTGTGGAAGGAGAGCGGACGGCTGCTTATTCTGTTCTTGATCAGTTCCGTCGGGACGGTGGCGGGGACGATCATCAGTTTCTTCTTGTTGAAGGATCACATTCCCTACCTTGATAAGCTCGGTGCGATGCTCAGTGCCTCGTATGTCGGGGGAGGGGTGAACTTTGCCGCCATGGCCGCGAAGTTCGCACCGCCGGGAGAGATGGTGTCATCTGCGGTGGTGGCGGATAATCTGATGATGGCCATCTACTTCATCGTGCTGATGACGATTCCGACCATGGGCTTCTTCAGGAAACGATTCCATGCACCCCATGTGGAAAAGGTGGAGAACGGGGGCATGAAGGAAGACGGGAAGACGCTTGCCGAAGGATTCTGGTCGCGGAAGGAAATGTCCCTCAAGGATATAGCCCTGTCGGTCGGAACCGCCTTCCTGCTTGTTATGGTGTCATTCAAGATCGCTGAACTATTTGCCGGACTCATCCCGTCCGGGGAGGATGCGTCCTTCTTCCTGAATCTGATGAACGGGCTGTTCGGGGATAAGTACCTCATGCTCACGACATTGACCTTCCTGGCACTGGCCCTGTTTCCGAAGTACTTCGAATCGATCAACGGCAGCCAGGAGATCGGGACGTTCCTCATTTACCTGTTCTTTGTCGTGATCGGCATACCGGCATCGATTCCGTTGATCATTCAGAATGCACCGCTGCTTCTTGTGTTCGTGCTGATCATCGTCATTCTAAATCTGGGTATTTCACTCGGTGCAGGGAAGCTACTGAAATATGACCTTGAAGAAATCCTCCTCGCCAGCAACGCCAACGTCGGAGGCCCGACAACGGCTGCCGCCATGGCCATTGCGAAGGGATGGAAGGATTTGATAGGGCCGATCCTTGTGGTCGGTACCCTGGGGTATATCATCGGGAATTATGTTGGGACGACGCTTGGGTTGTGGTTTGCTGGGTTTATGTGATGGCAGCTGCTTGGTCCGCGGACTACTACTGACTAGAAAGCATGTGAAGAGAGTTGGGACAGTTATCTTTGGGAGTGTTCAATAAAGCAAGCTGCCCAACCGCTAGCACAACTTTATTCGGGAAAACAAATGGAGGATGCAGTCGCACATCAGGTCTTGTTTTCACTTTGGTTGGTGTGGATCTTCAACATCCCCCTTGCGCTCCTCTTCCATTTGAACTTTAAGAAGGTGTGGAAGGAAAGTGGGCGGCTACTCTGTCCTTGAGCAGTTCGGTGGAGTGGCAGATTCTATTAGATGGCATTGAATTAAAAATATAGTAGACAAAGAGAAGCAAATCATACATCTGTCGGTGTAAGAGATGCTTCTCTTTTTTGTAGAACGATTCATGGCGATTAATACAGAGAATCTGTAGCAAGAAGTTGTACGCATTGAATTGAGAGGTGCTGGCTTATCAGTTTGGGTCGGTAGAGGCCCTTTTAACATCCTAAGGTGGAGCAAGTGGAGATTGTGCAGAGTAACGAAGTGGTTAAAGGTGATTCCAATGGAAGAACTGAAGAAGCAGTAGGCAAATGTATTTAAAAAGAAGCTATTTACAGGAACGGTATGGGTGGGTGAACTCATAGATTAAACTCTTTGAAATGATTCATCCTGAATATGGGTTTATTGGTTGCTAATAGTATAGTATTCTACTATACTTCTTTGAAGTAGGAAGGGGTTAGAGTCATATGAAAAAATTCGTGTTTATTTCGGCAATGGCACTATTATTATCCGCATGTAGTTCTTCTACTTCAACGGATGATAAAACAAGTGCAGAGAAAGTACCAAAAAAAGAAACAACTGAAGAGGTTACAAAAAAAGATGTTGAGAGTGATAAAGTGACAGAGCCAGAAGAGCTTCCATCCATTACTTCTCTTAAAGAAGATGAGTTAAGGGATTTTCTAAAGGAAACGGCAATGGGGGAGGGAGATGAACTAGGTGATGTTTCCGTTGATAAAGGAAAAGTCGATGTGGCTATAAAACTCGGCCCCAGTGATCTTCTATCGGATGAAGATTTTGCTGTAACCCGATATAGTCAGGCCTCGGATGAATTACTTGGCTATAGTGATTGGGATCGTTTAACGATTACATATACTGATATTGGGTCGATTACGATGGACCGAAACGAGAAGGAAACGAACGAATTCGGTCAAGATTACTTCCCTACAGCTGTGATAATGGACAGATTAAAGTAATCAATCTAAGTGAGGGAGCTGGTCAATGACCAGCTCTGTTTTGTATCTACTGCCTTCTAGTAGAAAGACAAAAGCAAGCTCCTTAGCTGGCAGCTTGCTTCTTATTGTTTCCATCACGAATATGGTGTCGATTAAAAGAGAGGGGGGGTGTTTTGTGTTATGGAGTGTTAATACTGATCGCCTGGTCACTGACTTCAACGTTTTCAGCTCCTGAAAAGGATACATTCAAGTCATACACGACAGGCTCTAACAGATTGGTATTAATTTTAATGGGATAAATCAGTTCATGCTGATGGTTGAGGGTGATGGTCTCACCCTTTTCTCGATTCGGGATCTCGGCCTTAACGGTGTTTTCAGGATACGATTCCTTCCCGTTATCATCCACTGCCCCAAAGGCATACCCGATGTCCTGAATCAAACCAAAATGGATCGTGTGGTCACCCTTTTCAATGGGTTTAACCATAACTCATATGTTTGGATCCCATCTTCGTCTGAAACCTGTTCAGGGCTGGATTCCAGTTTCAGCGTCTTTTCATCAAGTAGGTTGAGTACAATAAAAGCCATTATGCAAACTCCAATTAACGTAAGTATGGCACTAACACCCTTATTCATTTTCCTCCAACCCTTTGCTTTCATTATTCTGATTAGGGGTTACCTGCTGTATTAAGTAGCCATTGTATAATGACCATGCATCTCGCCATCAATCTCCACGTTTCCATTAAACCTGAAGCCACTTTTCTCAATGACCCTTCTCGAAGCATGATTCCGGGGCAGGACTACCGCATTCAACTGCTTCACATCGGTACCAGGAAGGCGATGAGTCCTTTTACGGCCGTGATCGTGTAGCCTTTATTCCGGTGATCCTTGGAGATGGCAAAGGCAATTTCCCTGTTGGGTTCAGGGAGTTCCTCCTTGATCCCTGTATTGCAGAAGCCGATGAAGGCACCCGTCTCTTTTTCAATGATTCCAAGCTTGAGCCACCCGTTACCGATGGTGGGGAGGGAGGAGAGGAATGCCTGGTTATCGGGGACTTCGTAATTCGTCAGCCAGTCCAGGCGTTGCTCTCTTGTGGAACGCCAGTCGGGCAGGAATTCATAGACCTCCGGCTGGGACGTCAAGTGGTAGATGGCATCTGCGTCCGATGGTTGAAATTCTCTTAACAGGATATTGCCGCAGTCCAGGGTGAATGGTCTGTTCATATGAGTACCTCCAAATGTGAATCACTCCTCAGTGAATGCTGTACTGGAGAGCACTTTCATATACTTCTTCACATCAACGGCCCAATCCTCTATATGCTGGTGAAACGCCGACTGATTCCCTGCATAGAGCTCGCGCAGCGCTTCTTCGTAATGAGGGAAGTTCCCGGCCATGGAGGTCATGAAGTGGTAGGTAGCCTCCTGGGATGCTTTAGCCTGCTGGGTTCCTCCGCGTCGGGCGTCTTCTACGAGCTTCCGCAGTGTGACCGATGCGCCGCCGGGCTGACTCTTGAGCCATTCCCAGTGACGGGGGAGGAGGGTCACTTCGCCGGAAACGACGCCGAGCTTAGGACGGCCGACTCGTCGTGGCTGGGCTGCTTCCGTCTGTTCTCCTGATTCTGCCTTTGGATTGATCGGACCGTGATAATCAACATCGATCTGTCTGCCGGTGGCATCGTCAAAGATGAGGACCTGGGGCCAATCGTTGCTATCTAGTTGATCTTTGATGGTGGAGACAACTTGATCCAATGGTCCACGGGCAACGTTTTTGACGCCTGAAAATGCGGTGTAGGTTTTTGTCATGATTTCCAACTCCTTTACTACAGTGTATTATACCCGGGTAAAATGGTGTCGTCAATATTACCCGGGTGAAAATAAAAAAACCACCCCACTTGTGATACTACAAGTGGAGTGGGGGATGATGATCAAACCAGCTGGTTCAAAAACGTGCTCGCATCACTGTTGAATTTCCATACCACGCCGAAGCGGTCCTTCACCATGCCAAAGCTTGATGACCACGGAACGGACGAGAGGGGCATGAGGATGGTTCCTCCTTGAGACAGATGGTCGAAATACGTTTGGTTCAGATCAGGATCGCCGTCGATCAGGCTGATGATCACATTGGTTCCTCGAGTGATGGGCCCAGTGACTGATTGCATGGACGGAAGAACATCGGAGATCATGATGGTGTTTCCAGAGAAGTCGAGTCGCGACTCCATGATCATGGTTTGTTCTTCGGCCGGTAACGGGGGATCTTGAGGGATTGCACCGAAGGTCACTTGTTGGACTATTCCCTGTAGGGCTTTTTCGTAAAATGTGAGTGCTTCTTGTGCCTGGCCGTTGAATTGAAGATAAACGATTGATTTCATTGTGTGTTGCCTCCTTTATAGGTCTACCGGTAGTATAATGAGTGAAAGGTGACAACTGTATGTCGCCATTGGGAGGGCGTTATGCAAAAAATTGAGCGATTGATTTCGATTGTGATGTTGCTTCTGCAGAGGGAGCGGGTATCTGCCACTGAGCTGAGTCGGCTTTTCGGGGTCACGAAGCGAACGATCCAGCGCGATATGGACACCCTGACCTATGCGAATATCCCGGTCTATGCCATGCACGGTCGGGAGGGCGGATACGGATTGATGGGGGAATATAAATTTGATAAGAGGTTGTTGACCCACAGGGACATTGAGCATATCGTCGTGGCTCTCGATGGATTTGGTCAGCTGTCATCGAATGAAGGGGTCCAACAAACGATCGGGAAAATCAGGGGGATGAGTCATATCGATCTTACTCCGACCCTCTTCATGACCTTTTCTGATAGGGTGGGGCGGAGCGGATTGCAGGATGAACTATCCATTCTGATGGACGCCATTAAAAACCACTGGCTGATTGAATTCGATTACGTGGATCAGAAAGGGGCCATCAGCCACCGAACCGTGGAGCCTTATCATTTGAAGCTCCATGAGATGAAATGGTATGTGGCCGGGTACAGTATGGAGCGTGAGAATCATCGGACGTTCAAGGTGACAAGGATGACGGATCTCAAGATAAAGGGCTCGTTTACACCACGGCCCCAATCTTCTGAAGGAACTGACATGGAGCAGCCACCGATGATGTCTATGATGGTGAAAGCCGAAATCGATATTAGTGTCAGAGACCAGTTCATTGAGCGATTTGGAAAGCAGTCCGTCGTGCACGCTCGTGGAAGGACATATGAAGCTACGATGGAACTGCCTGAGAATCACTTTGCCTATCAGTTTCTGGCTGGGTTTGGGAATAAGGTGAGGATTGTGGAACCCCAAAGGTATGTAGAACAGTTTAAAGAATTCTTAGAAGAAGCGTTAAGGATCTATCAATGAGCATTTTCCCGGTGGGGAGCAAGCTCTTAGCTAGCTGGGATGAGGGTCATTTCGTTCATGATGCCACATTCTCATTCATTGAAAGAGCGGAAGTGCAGAAGAGAAGCGTGATAGGTTCTAACGTGCTCAGGAGTTTTGGGAGGTACCAATGAATATGATTGATCGATTAATAGATAAAAACATCAAGGTACGGGACATCCCAGGATGGGGAGCGTACTTGAAGAAAGAATGGGAAACCCATTTTGCCGGCCACCTCAGCGACAAGGAGAAACAATCGATCTATCTGCTTGATGCAGATGGATTTGGCGGATACCTGTGGCATCTGTTCAGCTATAAGAAGAAAAAATGTCTAGAAGGTGAAAAGGCAGAAGTTGCCTTTAGGGATCAGCGGAAACATTCGTGTTTCATCTTCTTCCAGGACACGGAGGATGCCCTGCTCCTTGAGGATGCATCGGGGTTTGATGTGATCGACCTATCAAGTGAGGTGGGGCGGGACATCTATGTCGTAGATAAACAGTTCCGTTGGACGTTCGTGCTCACGCATGAAACCGATTGGCTCGGACCTTATTTCAGTAGGAGATAGAGAAGACAAAGACGCTTGAGATTCCAAGCGTCTTTGTCATTGATCGTACTCTAGTAGAAACTCAACTTCTTTCCAATACCTTCACAAGCATCCCATGAACCACCTCATGATCCCTTGCATCAAACAGTCGATACTCCTCACCGGGCAGGGTGTACCATTCTTCTGCACCCACATAGGTGATCTTGAGGGAGAGGATGCCATTTTCATCGCAGGTGGTGACGAGCTCAAGCTCCCCGCTGATGACGCCGACTTCTTCGGTCATGACGCCGTGGCTTGCGTTGAACGTGGTTGATTTGGTTTCCATGGTTTGGCCTCCTGTTTGAAACGGACGATCCCGGTGAGGATCGTCCGTTTTTCTTTTATTCTATCAGTATACGCAGCTGTTCAGCATCCCCTGAAGGGCGGTTTTCTCGGATGACTGCAGGCTCAGGTTCCATTTGGACTTGGTGCTGATCCACCATTTGGCGTAGCCGCATTTTGCACCGGCACGGGGCGGCTGCCAGGTGGAGGGGTCCTGGTCACCCTTGGAACGGTTGCTGCTCGCGGAGACGGCGATGAGCTGGGAGCCGCTCAGATCATTGGCAAATGCCTCGCGCTGGGCGGTGGTCCAGCTGCTGGCCCCGGAGCGCCATGCTTCAGCAAGGGGAACGATATGGTCGATATCGAGGTCGGAAGGATTGGTAAACTTGACGCCATCATAGTAACTGTACCAGCTTCCCGACGTCACCGGGCAGTTGCCGCTGTACGTATCGGCATCGCGCTTCAGGACAACCTGACGGGTATCACATCCGCCGCCCTGACTACTCCAGTGGGGGAACTTGTCCCGGGAGTAGCCGGTCATGGATCCCTCGGTTTTCACCGTGAGTCCGTTCAGCTGGGACTGGGACGTCGCTTTCGACGGCGTGACAGGCGGAGTGGCAAACGCGGACGGCAGGAACAGCGAGAAGGAAAGGACTAGGGCAACGACAAACAACATGGTTTTCTTGAACATGGAGAGCCTCCTGTATGTAGTTTTTTATATGAACATCGGCACGATGCGCATACTGGGATAAGGTGCCTCTACTGCCATGATAGGGGAGGGAGAGAGAGGTTTACAAGAGGTTTTTTGTAAAGATTCAGACTTCTTTCGGATTTTTAAAATTGATGATAAACGAATGTCTTGAAATGAAAAAGAACCAACCGCCTTATCATTAAGGGATTGGTTCATGCAGAATACACGGCTACTCTCTACTAACGTTTATGGAAAGATAACTTGTTTGTGCGATTACGTCAATTTTATGTTCACCTTTTTCATACGTCGTCAGCGTTCCTTCTTGAAATGTTTTTTTCCATCCACCCGCTTTGATATGTGAACGGTAAAGGAAGGGAAGTCCATCCTCCTTCGCTTCAGAAGTACCAGCCCATGTGTACGATTCAAAGTCATCCCGACTCACTGTTTTTTTCGCCAATTGAGGGACTGGAAATCCACCGAATTTATCTGATTCTTTGTAAGAGAATACAGCCCATAACGTTAGTAGAACGGTTCCTAGAGAGAGAACGGACACAATCTGAATTACCTTTTTCTTATTCATACATACCCCCTGTTGATCTGCCTTCCGGAAAGGAATCTTGTTTCCATTATACTACAAATAATTTGATAATATTGGAAAAATATATGATATAGTGAAAGAGCATAAAATTTACATGACGGGAATAATGGAGGAATCGGCTCGTGAAACAAATCCATCATCAGTGGCGCGTCACGAAGTACAATCCGGATAATAGGGATGAGCATGGCCACTACGCAGTAGTAGAAGACTGGACTTCCCCTTGTGAGATAGGAAAAACCTTTGATGGAAACGAATTGACGCTCGATGACTATCTTCGGGTGGAGACAGCCTATCTGGATACTGCCATGGCCTTCATGGAGGAAAGCGGCATCCATTTCGTGCGGATCCTGGGGCTCGAGGAGCATATCACAGAAGAAAATCGGGCGAGTTTTTTATATGAGAACGAATTCGAACGACTTGTGCTAAAAGAAGACTCCTTGATCAGCCTGGATGACGTTCGATTGGTCATGAAGAGGGTGATACGAGATTTCATCTGGTGCCAGCTGTATAGCGAGGACCGGCTCTTCATCCATTTTGGGACGGATTACTATATGTATATCGGCTCCCATGTGGACTGTCCCTCGGCCATCGAATGGGCGGCCACCCACGGACTGTTTGTTGAGAATAAGCCGTCCCCGTATAGAATTTCAGAAGAAGAGATCATCTGGGAAATCGGATGGAATGCTCTGAAGGATGAGTCGAAGATCCTCGTGGGGGAAGAGGGCGTGACCGGCATCCCCCTGGATGAGTGCCGAAGGATCTTCCGCCTGTCAGCAGCGCATCCGGTGACTGGCTCATTTGAAATTCCACGTGACGAGAAGGATTTTTTTCAACGTTTTCTGGAGCATGAAATGGACTTTGATCTTTATGAGTATCGTTTTTGGGGTGGGCATTAATATATATGCAATAAAAGGGAGTGGTGTCAGTGGCGATAACTGATTTGTGTGAAGCCTGTAAAAGAAACGAGATTAACGTTGTAGAAACATCTGATGACCATAGTCAACCTTATAAACTATGCAATCAATGTCACGAAAGGTTAGTGAAATATTCATTACGACCTATTGAATGGTACAACTTAGCGGTTGTTCATTCCCCTAATAAATTTTCATTGCATGATGATTTTTATGAAGAAAACGGAGAGGCTTGCCAACCAGAAGAAGATATAGTTGTAACTAAAAAAGATAAAGCACCCACATTACGAGAGGTTCGAGATAATTTGGAGTCTTTATTAGACTTTTCGATCACCAGATGGTTTCTTGAGGATGATGTAATAAACGCCCTTAAAAAACACGATAACCAAAAGACTTTGAGTTCAGTGAAATCTAGATTTTATGTAACCGGAAATTACGAAGTGAAAACAAGAATGTTGGAAATCGTAGCTGATGTTTTAGGTACATCTGCTTCAGGGTGGGTAAGAGAGCTTTGGGAGAATTATGAGGAAGATTTACTTTACCCGATTTCTTGGGCGACAGCCAGTAGTTTGCCATCCGAAGAGGGATTAAGTAATATCTTTGGGAAATTGAAACTGGTAGGTGAAAAAGAATTGCCAATAGCGGCTTTTACCTGCTTACACCGCTTCCGCTCAAGTAATGTACTTGTTTGGATTGAGTCAACTTCCACAAGTTTTAACGATAATTGGGGAAGGCTGGCAGCCGTATGCTTCCCAACCTGGGAGAGAATGAAAACGTGGCTGAACAAAGGAAGACCTTTAAGTTTAATTGCACTGGATACAATGGCGAACTGTGTCAAAGGTTATGGCGACATGTATGTTGAGCAATTTTCTCCTAAGATCCTTTGTACAGACAAATATGAAGTAGAACCTATATTAAATGATTATTATCAAAAAGATGGAGTTCCACGTGTCAAAATGAAAGTAGCCAGAATAGTGGAAAACAAACAAGAGATATTTGATAAAGGTTAATGGTTGCCTCTACTTGTATAAAAGCGTGTCCACGCTACACACCCCTGAAGAGTTAAGTAGCGTCAGAAGAACAGGGATCTCAACATTGCAGCATATAGACAATGTGACCATTTTGATTTACACAATGCACGAAAGCAGGAATCCATCATGACAAAAAAAGAAGCGCCGATCATCCAAACAGATCGATTGGTTTTACGTCCAAGAGCGGAAAGAGACATTCCCAACATGCTCCAAATGTTTAACCACGAGGAAGTAAGAAAATACCTTGGAATCAATCCCCCTCGTGATAAACACGCCTTGATAGAAATGATTAGGAATCGTACTGAAACAAAATGGACGGTGGCACTAAAACAGACGGATGAATTCATCGGGGATGTCATGATTCCGACTATATCAGAAGGGTATCTTGGTGAAATCGGGTATCGCTTCATGAGGGAGCATTGGGGATGCGGGTTTGCGTATGAAGCGGTGTCCGCGGTCATCGAGCATTGTAGAAGCACATTACATCTTAAACGCCTATCGGCTACAATCGATAATGAAAATGTACAGTCGAAGAAGTTAATTGAAAAACTAGGATTTACGTTGGTAGCGGTGTTGCCCGAATCGAATTTGCTGGGCAGGGTTGCCGATGTAGCGTACTATTCTCGTATGGTATAAGTCTCCTTGGTCAATGAGGAATAGAATTAAATAGATTGGAATAACTAGAGGACAGGTGAAAAAGTTGAAAATCAAAAGAGTACATGAGTATGAGGTTGATGGTGCGCTAAGAAGTAGTATTCAAGAGTTACTGTTGGAGAGTTTTGGAGACGATTATCCAAAGGAAAGAGTATATTTTAAGCAATTGCCTCATTTTAGATACCTGGTTTTGAATGAAGACAATATGCTAGTTGCTCAAGTAGGGCTGGATTATCGAGTGATGAATCTCAATGGCCTTCCAGTAAACGTTCTTGGAGTCATTGATCTATGTGTCAAAAAGGAATACCGCTCAAATGGATTAGGCTCTTTATTGCTTTCAGAAATTGAAAAATTCAGTGGAGATAAGTCGATTGATTTCTTACTATTATTTGCAGATCATAAGGGTTTGTATTTGAAAAATGGATACCGATCCGTAATGAACGAATGTACATGGCTCAAAATAGATCATGAAAATCATCAATCTTTAGGTGTGGGAAAGGAAGTCATGAATGAACTGATGATGAAGGAGATTGGAAATGCGAAGTGGGAAAATGGATGTTTAGATTTATTAGGCTATCTTTATTAATGGAATCATACAAAACCCAGAGTCATCAACTCTGGGTTTTGTTAGGTTAACGATCTTTATATTGCCGCCATCACGATTCCTCTAAAAACGCCTGCACTTCAGCCGCATTCTCTTCCAACCCGCCTTCATCAAATTCAAGGACGGCGCCGACGTCATAACGGGTGTTATGGTAGGTATTATCCATCGGGAGGCGCATCGTTTCCACGTCCTTGGTCTTGCCGCGCACCACATCGGTTCCGACCGAGAGGAGGGTGCGGTAAGGGACGTTGGTGTCGACGGAGTTGTAGGCGATGCGAACGATCTTCGGCAGCTTGGTTATGGTGGAGAAGCTGCTCACTTCTTCCTTCAGCTTGCCGAAGACTTCCTGTTGGCGTTCGACGCGGCCGTAGTCGCCGTTCCCGTCGTGTCGGAAGCGGCTGTAGGCGAGAAGCTCCTTGCCGTGGAGTTTTTGCGTGCCTTCGGTCAGTTGGACGCCGAGGGCTTTTTTGTCTTGGGTCATTTCATACGTCGGTGTCACTTCGATCCCGTCCGGTGCAACGGCGTCGACGATCTCTTCAAACGAGTTGAAGTTGACCTCGGCATAAGAGTGGATGGGAATGCCGAAGTTTTCCTCGATCGTCTGCCTCATGAGTTCTGCCCCTCCGAAAGCGTAAGCGGCGTTGATCTTATTGTATCCGTGCTCCGGGATATGGACGTAGGTATCCCGCATAATAGAGACGATCTTAGGCTCTTTCGTGTTCGAGGAGTAGTTGGCGATCATGATCGTATCGGCCCGTGCCCGCTCGTCCCCGCGTGCATCACTTCCGAGGATGAGGACATTGGTGTTGTCGACCTGCTCGTCCGATCCGTTGAACTCCGTTTCCTCTTCGGCGCTGGTCTTATGAAGGGGGGAATTCCCGTTGGCGAAGAGATACCCTTTGACCCCGAAGGCGAGGAGGAGGGCGACGATAAGGAGAAGACCGACCCTTCTTTTTCTGATTCGTTTACGTCTGACTGTACGCTTCACTGTGTATCCACCTTTCATGTGTGAAATTCATTCTCTATGTGGTCGTTCACGACTGTCGAAAATCCCATATGCGCGTATCCGCATCATATCTTACTGTATAGCAGGGAGATAAAGATGAGGTGAAGATGGCGATGGAAATCTTCAGAGTGAAAGTGAAATGTTGAGAAGGGAATAGTGAAGTAGAGGAAATATAAATGTTACATGGGGACAGAAAAGCCCGGAGAGTAAGAGGAGAAGGGTGTGGCATGCCATTGATTGAAATAAAAAAGGAGGGGACTTTTTCAAGTCGCCCTCCCCTATGTTAGAAGTCTATTTTTACATTGTGCTCTTCTTCAAAGTCCATATTGTCCCATGAGAACGCATAAAGAATCATTTCAAGGTTTTCTTTAAGCTCAGGAATCTCTTTTCCATCGTCATAGCTTTGAATGGTAAGGATAGCATCGGCTTTCTTGCCACCTGAAATTTCTTGGCTCATGCTGAGCATTCCCTCATCGACCATCTTGCCATCAGCGGAAACTTCCCTCGCTTGAATTTCGATGGTATCATCACGTTTATTTTCAACCTCGAACATCACCTCAATGGTATCACCAAACACATCGTCTTCTTTCTTTTCCACAGAAATCAAGGTTGCTTTGATGTTTTCTGTGTCAGCGATTTCCTGGTTGAGCTTCTTAGGCTCTTCCTTTTTGGTTTCTTCCTTTTTGGTTTCGTTCTTGGATTTTTCACTGGAATCAACAGACTTTGGTTCTTTTGTTTCCGTTGTGCCACAAGCTCCCAAGAGCAGGGCAACAAGTACGACTACTAAGAATTTTTTCATACTTACGCACCTCCCAAAAGATTGTATCACATGATTCGACCTTTTGTATCAGTTTATTTACAAATAAATCATTTAGATTACAAGCTTTTGGAGGAAATCTTTTATTCGCAAAAGAGCAAAGTATTATAGTATTTGGTAGCTAAATCCGTTTCAACGTAAACGAAAAACAAACGCCACTGTCCGTGTTCTGTGCGGAATACTCTGCGTCATGGAGCTTCAGGATGTTCTTTGCGATGGCAAGGCCGAGGCCGGTGCCGTCTTTGGCTCGTCCGGCTTTCTTCTCTTGATAGAACTGGTCCCAGATCCTCTTCAGCTGGGTTTCTTCGATGGGCTCGCCTTCATTGATGATGCTGATCCGCACGTGGTCGCCGTCGGGATGGGCTTCGATGGTCACTTGTCCGGCTGGCGGTGTATGCTTGATGGCGTTTGATAGGAAGTTGCTGAGCACCTGCTCGATGCGGTGCTGATCGGCGAGCACGGTGCCGTCTGCCACGTCCATGTGGATCTGGAGCTGTTTCTCCTGGATCTTCATCATGAGCTGATTGAACACGTTTTGAATCGCCTCTTTGACGGGGAACGCTTCCGGCTGGAGCTGGAAGGTGCCGGACTCGTACTTGACGAGCTCGAGCATGTCGACGATGAGCCGGTCCATGCGGCTCACTTCCCGGTTGATGGCGTCGAAATAATGATCCGTGCGGTCTTTGGCAAGGCCGTCCTGGAGGATTGCCGTACAGCTCTGGATGATACTGAGGGGTGTCTTCAGTTCATGGGACACGCCGGCGATGAAGTTCTTGCGCGTATGTTCGAGCTGCTTTTCCTTTTGGATCTCATGCTGCAGCTGGTTGATATGGCGGTGGAGGTTGTCGGATAGATTGTTGATGCTCTCCGACAGTTCGCCGATTTCATCGGTGGTCTTGATCGGGATGCGCTGTTCGAACTGAAGATTGGCCATGTCCTTTGCCGTCTTGTTGATGTTCACCAAAGGCTGTGTAATCTTTTTTGAATAATAGAAGGACCCGAGTAGGGCCAGGATGACCGCTCCGATGATCACGTAGATGTAATAATCCTTCAGCATTTCCATTGCCTCATCGATCGGCTGGAGGGACGTCATCGAGATGAAATAAAGGGGTTTCCCGTCTTCATCCAGCTTCTTGTCCACGAGGATCTTGTAGGAGACGCCATTCCGCTCATAGCTCTTCGGTGAGGACTCGACGGGATCATGACCCGGGCGGAGGAGCAGATCCGCCTGAAATCCTTTGACCTGTTCCAGGAACACGCGATTCGATAACACCGGGTTCATCTGGAACGGGTATTGTTCCGGCGTATGCGTGGCATCGACCTTCCCGTACAGGATCTTCTTCTTGAGGGATTGTTCCCGTGTGTGATCGATCCGGTCATCGAGTACCCGGTTCCGCATATAGTCCATGTAGCTGTCGATCCCGCCATCGAAGATTTCGAAGGGGCTCTCCCGGTTGTTCAGGTGATGTTCTTTATCCACGACCATTTCGTAAGGATACAGCTCGTCGCCTTTTGCAATCGCCTTGACCTCAAGGACGTGATCCCGGTAGTTCTCCAGGGCTTCGAGGATCGACGTATCAGATAACGAGTTTTCGAGATAGGCCAGGGGGATCGTGTACTCCTGGTCCATATTGGCCACGATGCCGCCTTCCTCGACGAATCCACCCGTGATCGTGAGGGTGTAGTCTTCAAGGGTCTTCACATAGCCCTTCTCATCGAGGACGGTGATCCAGGCATTCGTCTCCTGATGGAAGCTGCGTTCCAGCTCATGGTTCGCCCGCTCCCCATCGTCGAGCTTCAGGTATTCCTTCTGGAACTCATCCATGGAATCGGAGAGCTCCCCGATCTTGCTCGATTCATAATACTCATCGAAGAAAAGCGTCTGGCCGACGTAGATTCCCCCGACCATCAGCATGCACAGGGCAAGGGTCAGGAAGAAGAGCTTGAGGAAAAGGCGGCTCTTCATACCAGTCCCTCAAACTTGTACCCGGCCCGCACGATCGTCTTGATCATCCCGGCGCATGCCCCGAGCTTCGAGCGCAGGTTCCGGATGTGGGTATTGAGGGACCGCTCATCCCCTTGGTATTCATAGCCCCAGATCTTGATGATCAGCTGCTCCCGGGAGATGACCATGTTCTCATTGAGCATGAGGTATGACAGGATTTCGAATTCCGTATGGGTGAGGGAAACCTCTTCATCTGCCACCTTCACCGTCCGGGACCCGAGATTCACCTGCAGACCGCCCGTCGTCAAGGCGTCATCGTCCTTTGTAGTAGGCTGGGTGCGCTGCTGGAGGAGGCGCTTGGCACGCGCCAGCAAGATCTTCGGGCTGTAGGGCTTCGTCACATAATCATCCGCCCCGAGTTCGAATCCTAGGATCGTATCCTCCTCATCGGACCGCGCCGTAAGCATGATGATCGGCACCGACGACTGCTTCCGGATCTGTCGGCACACGTCCCAACCGTCACGGCGGGGCATCATGATATCCAATACGATCAGATCAACGGAGTGGCACCCGAAGAGCTCGAGCGCTTCCTCCCCGTCCCCGGCTTCCAGCACCTCATAGCCTTCATTCACAAAATAATTCTTACTGATTTCCCGGAGGATCTCTTCATCCTCTGCGATTAACACTGTCTGTTTCATCCTATCTAAACCTTTCCGGATCTTGTTTACCGTTCCAAATTCCACCTCATTATAAGCTCTTTGGGGGGAGGATTCAAATCTACTTACAATATGGTTTTGGGACTGTGATTCTGCATGCATTAAAAAGTAATTGAAATTAAAAATCGCATGTCCTGATGAAGGATATGCGATGTAATGATTATATTTATTTTTCTAATCTTAATGAATAAGCTTTGTCTATAAACGGTATGATTTGTGACAATTCATCAACCCATTCAAGCCTAATATAAGCTTCTCCCGGGGTTGGTTTAATGTTATCTGAATTTTGATAACGATGTTTTAATAAATTGTCAAGTTCATGTTGCATGTTAATAGAGGTAGCTGTATGAAGTTTCTTACCCAAATGTAACACAACACAATGTTTTCGACTTGTAGTAATGGAGAGGAATTTATAACTCCCTTTTTTACTTATATACCCGATGTAATCAGTTCTCGCGCCGTCTTTCCGACTATCGTGATAATCTTCCACATAGTTGGCATAGGGACTTTCACGGTATAAGTAGTTGTCAATTTCTTTTGCCAGTGATCTTGCTCTTTGTGTTTGGAACACATCAAAAATCATTTCTTTTGTATTCATATTTTATCCCCCATCCTCTCTAATTTTAGTATACCCTTTGCCAAATTAAATGACGATTCCCTTGTTACTGAAGTATTATCTCCCTTCAGAACCTTCCAAATATATGGTAATGTTTATATATAAAGCGACAGAGGGGAGCGTGCATGATATGGTCTCATGGTTAGTCGCCATCATGATCCCACTTGGACTCATCACCCTGGTTGTCATCCGTAAGAGAAAGAAACAGCCATCGACCCGGTTTATGATCTGGTGGATTGCTGCCGTGACGGTGTGGGGCGTGATCAGCATCAATCTTGTGCCATGGTTGATTGGTAGAGTGCTATAGATGGGGTTGGCGTAGATGGATCTAACACTCTAGCAAGTGAAAGAAGAGAAGGTGATAGGGTGAGTAACGGAGCATCAACTGAAAATATGACTATTCGCAACAAATTTCTGGCCTTCGTACTCGTGCCGACGATCATGTCAGCAGGGGCGGGCGTCCTTTATCTGGTCTACTCATTTGGAGACATCCACGGCCAGAGCGTTTTGGCCCTGATCGCGACACCTTTTCTTTACTGTGTGTTGTATCAACCCATCTTTGAGAAGGATGAATGTATGAATGTATATGGGACCGATGGAGACTTACGTTTAAAAGAGAAGCTCAAGAAACATAAAGGAACTTTGATGAAATATTGTATGGTCACGGCCATTACAGCTTTTTTTGCAATAAACATGCATTGAGGAAAGAACGTAAGGGTAGATGGTAATTAACCTGTCATACTTTTACAAAGTATCCTGTTAGTTAATGATTCCGAGACGATCATAAAGTCCAACATAGCTTTAGAGAATAGAAGGTGCTGACTTGAATTCGGAGGCAAAATTAGATGTACTGTCCAGGTGGAATAAAGTAACGGCATATGTAATCATCCCGGTAATCATTTCGATTATGTCAGTCACGATCTATAGTGGAATAGTGCTTTTTGGACCCAAGCTTGAAGTCGCCATTCTTATGGTGATGATTGTCTTTGGCATGTGTGATATCTACATGCCTATAAAAGAAAAACATGTTATGTTGAAGGTCTTTTATGAAGATGGACATTTAAACATGTACAAGAAACTAGCCACTAATAAAAGAATATTGATATCATACATCCACGCATTATTATTTCCCGTCTTGGTTGCGCTCCTCACACACTAATTGCATGAAAATAATCCTTGGGAAAAGCTGCGATCTTCATTATTTTTCTTCTGAATCCGGTAAATGGGCGGACTGTACGCATAAGTATAGGGTAAAAGAAAAATCCGAAAGAGGGGTCAATGCATGAACGAACCAGGAGGAAAGACATTCACGACGATTGTAGGCTGGGTCGCTGCAGTTGCTGCAGCATTGTTGTCATCCATGGTGCTGGCGGTTGTAGCGTTGGTGGCTGGTTTTATCCTTTGGCATCACTTCAGGGACCGCAAGATGGGAGGAGCCCTGATGATTGCTTCTGCTCTTAGTCTGGTGATTGCCTTTATGATTGGGGTTTGGATCGTTAGTTCGTTGAGTATGTGGTGAGGCAGGTGAGCTGGTAATCGATAAAGCAAAACGTAGTCAATCACATCACAAAAAATCTTCGGGTGTATAATTATGACACGCAAAAAGGATCCGATTTCCACATCGGATCCTTTTACTTATTTCCACTCAAGAATGCCTGTTAAATCGTCATACTCCACATCCGGCTCCAGTCCGAGCTGTTCGGTGGGGGCGTGGCCGCGGTTGATCCAGGCGGTGTGGAAGCCGAAGTTCTTGGCGCCGGAGATGTCCCAGCCGTTGGAGGACATGAAGAGTACTTCTTCACGTTTCACGTCGAGCTCCTTGAGGGCATAGGTGTAAGCGGCGGGTGCGGGCTTGAACTGCTTGACGTCATCGACGCTCAGAACCGAGTCGAAATGGTGAGCGAGACCGGCGTTTTCGATCAGGCTGTCGAGCATATGCTGCGTGCCGTTCGACAGGATGACAAGCTCCTTGTCCTTCAGCTCTTGGAGGACGCTCTCGACCTCAGCGTAATGGGTGAGGTGCGTGTAGGCGTCGATCAATTCATCTTCTGCTTCCGTCGTCCAATCGGCTCCGTTTTCCATGAGGGCGTAGCGAAGGGACTCACGGGTGACCGTGACAAAGTCTTCGTACGTGCCCATCACTTGTCTCAGGAAGAAGTAATCGAGCTGTTTTTTCCGCCACGATTGGCTGATGGCTTCGCCTTTGTCGGGGAAGAGTTTGTTGCACGTGTCCTGTACGGAATGGACGTCGAAGAGGGTGCCATAGACGTCGAATATGAATGCTTTGATGGTTGGTTTGGTCATGGGTTTTGTCTCCTTTGGTGTGATGGGTGTATGTTTCCCTGTTTGGTTGGTGGTAAACAGGACGGAATAGTTTAAATGTAGTAGTGGAAGAACCTGGGTATCGTATATACTTATAGGATCAGAATGTAAGAGGGGTTGGTACGATGTCTGTTTCGTTTCAACGATTGGTTCCGATTTTTCTGATGGCTTTCGTCCTTACCTTGGCGGCCATCTGGACGAATGCACCGGGGTTCATGACGGGCTATTCTGCGACGGCGTTTGATTTGATGGTATCGGTGATCTTTTTCCTTGGGTGGTTGTTGATCAGCCTCGCGCCTGGGATCAAGGGGGAGAGATCATTTCTTGTATGTGCAGGTGGTTATTGGGGACTTGGGCTCGTGGTGAGCGTGTTTGGCATCTTTGCACCATACGATGAACTGTTGCTGTTCCGCATCTGGTTCGACGGGCCCGCTCACGGGCTTGGACTGCTGATGGGGCACGGGACGCTGCTCAAGCTTGCGGTGCCGATTGTAGGTCTTAGCGTCACGTTAATGGGCTATGGTGCAGGACGAACCTTTAGGCAAAAAGCTCGCTGAAGTTTGAAGAACCGAATGCCATTTCTCACCTTTTTCCTCCGTGGAAAAGGTTTTTTTCGTCCACCGTACCTGGGGTAGGGAAACAAGACCATAAAAAATACGCCCTGCACATGGGGCGTATGGTTGATCAATCAAGTGAAAGGCCGGAAGCCTTCAACACGTTCTTCTTATACATTTCCTTGACGGTCATGGGCATCTTGCGTTCGTTCACCCACTCGTCTTTGAGCATCAAATACTCTTTGCGCATCTCCTCAGGGAGGACCACCTCATAGATATCGCTCAGGCGCGTGACCTTCAGGGCTGCCATGATGGAAAAGAGCTGTGTTTTATTGATGGAGGTTCCCTTTCCGTTAACCATTTCGGAAATCGTTCCGACCCTCATCCCCGTCATCTCGGCCAGCTGCTTCTGGGTGACGCCCCGCTCTTTTAACAGCTCATCAAGTTTCACCACAAAGTGAGCCCCGCTCAGTTCCATCGCCGTATCCACCACGACACTATTCATCATGCTGTGGCCGCCTTCAATCAATGTATCCACTTCAATCTTCTTCATTTCTTCTGTCTCTCCAATCGATGTTCAATTCCCTTTGCCGGAGCTTATCATACCAATAGACTCCTGAATATGCCACTGATGGGATTGAAGGAAGGGGAGATACAATTTTTGTAAAAAGGTGTATAGTGGAGGGAAACGAAAAAGGAGAGGGGGACGAAACATGTTCTTCAGAAAAATGACGGAGGAAGAAAAGAGGAATTCAACAAAAGCGAGAGGGACGGCCTTTTCCGTTTTATTGATCGTCTTGTTGGGGCATTCCGTTTATACGTATGTAAAGACGTCGGAGACAGGGGCTTCATTTACGATCATGCTGGTGGGGGTGGCGGTGTTTTTTGGGAGTGATTTTCTTTATAATATGCGATCTAAGTGGCGAAATAGAGACGGAATGAACGATGGAAGGTGATGACAAAGCAGAGAATTTGGATGGCGATGGAAATGTGGGCAATCAGAGAAGGGGTTGGAATGTTTTATCTATATAAAAAGAGCCTTCATGTAAAAATAGATGGGCTCTTTTTTCCCTCAGCTTATATCCCTTACTCGATACCTGATATACTCCGCCAACACCAAAGCACCAATTAGGGCTCCTGGAATAGAAAGCGTAAGAATCCTGCGGTGCCAGTTCAGGTTATGCCTCATAACGAGACCTGAAGCGAGTAAGGTAATCAAGAATGTTTTCACAGTCAATCTCCTTTCAGTTTATACATGAATGTCCTCTTAGTGTCAGTCAGTTTCTTGTTTCTATTCAGGCAACAGCAAAAGCCACCCGACGATGGGTGGCTTTACGTTATTTTCTTGAGACAACTATCTGGTATCCAGCCTTCCTCACCGGTGTCTCTGCGGCAGAAGGTCCATTCATTCAGTTGATGCAAACCTTTCAACGATTCTCCTGCCTCCACCGTAAGTTCATAGGCTGAATAGTCTTCGGATACCGTAGCGAAGCGGGTTAATTTACCCTGCGAGAGGATCTGCTTCGGAACCCATCCCTTTTTTCCGGAAGGTGAGGTACAGAACATCCAGTTAGGGTATTCTGTGTCTTCTTTTCCGTAGATGACCTTGTCCCCGGTTTTCAATGTGATAGGATCCGGATAGGTGGAGTGGTGAGGCTTGATAACGACGTAATTATTCATTTCTGGACTCCTTTCATAGTTAGCCAAGAAGGATCCCCATCACCAAGATACATCCAGTAACCAGCATAAGAACCACTGATAACAGAATCGTGGCCATGCTCTTCGCATAGGTACCGCCGTTATCCACCCCAAATAGTCCAGCAAATCCGGCAAGGAAGGAGAGGACGGTAAGAACCAGGACGATCGATAACGGGTGGATATGGAGCCTGCTCTCTGTAAAGGTGACGATCATGGATGATGAAGTGGCAAGGAAGAACAGGGGGATGCTGATAAGGGTGGCGATAAAGGACGCGTTGTTAAGAGTTTGGTTCATTGAGCCTCCAGGTTCTGTTTTAGAATATTTTACCACATTGGATGATTTATGTGGAAAAGAAAACGCCATCTCCCTGTCTCAGGAAGATGGCGTTTTTGATATAGATGAAGGGGTCAAGGCGTTTCCTCGACTTCTTTCACATACTCTAGTATATCCCCGGGCTGACAGTCCAGCGCTTTGCAAATCGCTTCAAGGGTGGAAAGTCGGATGGCTTTCGCTTTCCCGTTCTTGAGGATTGAGAGGTTGGCCATGGTGATGCCGACTTTCTCGGACAACTCCGTGACACTCATCTTCCGTTTGGCCAGCATGACGTCGATATGAATGATGATTCCCATCGTATCCTCCTCACACCGTCAAATCATTTTCAGACTTAATGAAAATGGCTTCACGTAATAATTTTTGGAGGACGGCAGCAAAGACCGCGATGACAAGGGAGGCGAAAATCGGGACAAGTCCAACGAGGATCAGCCCCGGTGCATCATCCTTATCAGCGACCATGAAGACGAACGGGAACGCGGCAACGTAGAGAACGCTGACCGAGAGCGCATACCGTTTGATCTTCTTCAGGATCGTCACGGAGCGATCGGAGAACGCCTCTTGGCGATCGATGAGCCCAAGGAGCGAATAGGACTGGACCAGTGCCATGATGAAAGGGATCACGGTGATATAGATCAGCACAACGGCTGGATAGAGTAATGGTGCGTACTCCGGATCAGCTGGGTTCCGGACCAATTGGACGGCCCCTGCGACGCAAATAGCGAGGACGGGGATGCCCATGCAGAACAGAACGACCTTGAGGAATAGTGTTGAGCCTTGTTTCATGTAGGTCACCTCTTATGGTTTCTTATAGATGAATGTATCATTTTATTTATTGATTTACAATAAATAATTGTTAATACATGATAAAAAAGAGCAACCGTTGCTTGATCAGACAACGGTTGCTCTTATGTTGTTGATGGGTTTACCTTTCATGAGTGTAGATCAATTCTTTCGAGCCCGTTTTGTAGCTGAAATCAATCTCTTCTTTCTCAAACAGCGCTTTATCTTCTGATACCAGAACGACCGAGTATCGTTCGTCCTTTTTTAGTTCGACTGGGAGGGATGAGATTTTCCTGGTTGTATATTCTTCAACGGTATTGATTTCCTGATCATCTAGTACATACGCATCCTTGATCTCTACGCTTCCCACTTGGATGGCTTCGAGTATCGTGTTTATTTCAATATTTTCAGGAGTGAACTGTATCTTCATATAGTAAGTGGATGGGGGTTCCTTGTATTCTGTTATCTCATGTGTATGGAATTTATCTTCCTTGCCGCAGCCTGCTATCAGAACCAGTCCAATGATCCAAAAGTGCATAAATGATTTTTTCATTGGAAAACCCCCTTCATAGTCATTATACATCCCTTATTTAATAAAAGTACGTTTAGTACAAATTAGCCGCTTAGGAACAATGGACCTAAAATGGTTCCAAATAGCTTATTAGTTTACTAAGCGGAAATCCTCTGAGTGGTCATTCTAAAAACCGGTAATTCACGCAATAGATTAATCTATACCTGGCCTATATCATAGTAAGAAGATAGTAAGACTGTTCGCGGGAGGGGAGATAGATTGAATTTGAAAGAAAATGAAGTGCATATTTGGTGGACAACGTTTGATACGTATCATAAAAATCTGAATCATTTAGATAAAGTAGAACAGGAAAAAGTAACCCGTTTAAAGTTTCCAAAGGATCAAGAGCACCAAGCCATAACCTATACTTTTTTAAGAGATGTCTTGGCAGTGTATACTGGGCAACGTCCCGAAGATATTGAGATAAGTAGGGATTGCTTGGGATGTGGGGCTCAACATGGGAAACCGGCGTTATTGAATGAAAGTCAAATCAAGTTTAACCTTTCTCATACTGCTCATTTTGTAGTGGTGGGAGTAAGTAACGGTGAGTTGGGGATAGATATTGAAGAAGCTGATGAAGCCAAAGATGTGGAGTTTCTTTACTCAGCCCTTTCACAATCTGAGAAAGAACAAGTAGACCCCAAGGAAAAAACAAAAGGATTGCTCACATATTGGACGCGCAAGGAATCGATTGTTAAAGCACTGGGAGTCGGATTGACGATTGATTTGCAGGCACTGGTGCTGTCTGGGTGTAGTGAAGCTCCTCGTATTATGGCTTTTCCAGATGGGAAACTTCCTAATGCCACAATGGTGGATTTCGAGTTGGAGGATGTAATGGGTTGCGTGACGCTTCTTGAAGCCAAAGAACAACCCGTAAATTTGATTTTCCGTCGACACGCTGCTTTTTGTCAATCATGAAGAAACCCACCATCTTGGTGGGTTTTCAAGTTTATAGATAATCAAGCGTGTTAAAAATTAAGATTAATCCAACGATGCACATGATCCATGACAATGCAGAATCTGATCCGGTTGTTAAGCGGGTGCGAAGCTTATTCAGGCTACTGGTCACCCATGTTCCGAATACTTTGTAGCTGAAAAAGATCAAGATCGCAGGGAGAATCATGATGATGTTATAGATGATGAGAATTGGGAGCCATTGATAATAGGGAAGTTGATTGGTAGTCAACAATCCGACAGCGGCAAAGTATGGTAGAGCTGTTCCAGCCTCGATGAGAAAAGTGGTCACGCCGATTAGGACAACAGAGATAATACTTTGGGTTTTAGGGATGGGGATACGATTCTTTTGATTCTTTGGCATGAAAAAGCTTGCCACGAACAGAATGACGCCGATGCTGAAAATCCCCCAGCTGACGACCCTATTCTGGAACAGGTTCGAAAAGGCATCAATCACATACCCTAGGCCAAGCATCAAAATGACACCGAGGGAAAAATACAGGATGACAACGGTAGAGAGGTAGGCAAACAATCGTGAGGCCATATTCTTATTATCCTTCAAAATTAGTAGAAGGGTGACGCCAATAATGGTTGGACTTAACGTGTCCAACAGGGCTAAACCGCCTAGATAGAGTAATAGCTCAGTTCCCATGTGTTCCTCCAATGGTTGAGATTAAGAATTCTTCGCCATGTAATGGATATAGGCGTTCTTCATGAAATCAAGGACTTCTTGATCAATGGGGTATAAGTTGTGCTTCTTGGATTCTTCTGGAGACATACGAATATCCCAAAGTTTGTCTAAGAAGGCATCCTCGTCTCCAAAGTTCTCAGCTCTTTTTTCGTCCATACGTTTGATGATATTTTGAATTCGGGGGTCACTATATTTAAGGTGGATGTACTTCTTCAATTGTCCTAATAAGGCAATCCATTCGAGGGAGTCTGGATCGCTACTGGTCATATTCGGCAAACGATCGAGAACATCGTAATTCTTTATATCTAATTCATTCTGTTTATATGTGAGTACTTCCTTTGAATCCCTTGTATATAGGCTCATGATTTTTTGAATTCGGAACTCTTCTCCCTCGATGGCAATGCCGTTAATCAGCTCTCTGAGGTTATACTCAATCTTTGAAAGTCGGTCTTTCTCTGCCATTACGTAGGATAGCTGCTTCATTAAGCTAATCGACCAGTCCCATTCTTCAGATTCCAACATGATTTTAATTTCACTAAGTTGGAAGCCGATTGTTTTCAGGAATTGAATCTGCTGAAGCTTCTGCAATTCCGTATTCGAATATAACCTATGACCCCCTTGGGTCTTCGATGCAGGTTTTAATAATTCAATCTTGTCATAATACCTTAAGGTCCTAACGGATACGCCACTCATTTTTTTAACTTCATTGATATGTAGCAAGGCAATTCCTACTTCCCTATTCCTTTTTTGCTGAGCCCGACATGGAGTATTTTAGAACATAGCCTATTCCCAACCCGATTAGTACACCAGGGATCGCATTATCAAATAGTAAGCCGATCCCAGCCCCTGCAATCACACAGCCGTAGATAATAACATCTTCTTTTTTCAAGTTAAATCTCCTCCTTTTATTTTTTAACACGCTATTGAATATAGTGTAAGTATAAAAGATGACGTTACGTCACTTTCAACTATTTTGAATCTTCCTTTGCGTAAAGTTTGAAAGTGACCTTACGTCATCTTATATAATGGGTTCGAAGGAGGTTGGATTATGATGAAAAAATTCATTTTTGGTGTACTGGTGGCTTTATTCAGCCTTGCTGGATGTTCTACCGGTGAAAAGGATGTACTGGTAAATAAGGAATCCGTCGACGATGTAAATGAGATTGTAGTGAACTTTGCAAGCACAGATGTTGATGTTCAGGTAAGTGATACGTCTGAATTAGAGGCGCATCTTACAGTTTATGATGATGGTCCAGGTGTGACCCTGGATAAGTCGTCAAACCGGTTGACCGTGGATCTGGATAGCAGTATTGCACGATTGGTTAAGAAGAAGCCAACTCTTGAATTGATGATTCCACAAGACTTTAATGGCAAGCTCATCCTTGATGGCTCTTCAGGGAATATATCTGGTAAAGATTTAAATCAAACCGACATTGAAGTTAAAGCGAGTAGTGGGAATGTGAAGTTACATTTTGCCGAGTTGAATGGGGATGTAGAGGTATCCACTTCAAGCGGTAAGGCTACGATTGAATTCGATGAAGAGACACCCGATCTGAATCTGGATGTCAGTACGAACAGTGGTAGTCAATCCATCAATATGTCATTGGATGAATCAACAAAAGACAAAAGAAAAGTGAAGGGAACATCAGGAAATGGCGGAAATGAAATGAAAATTAAAACCAAATCAGGGAGCATAAAGGTGAATTGATTAAATAGGGACTAGAAAAGTAGGGAAGAACATGACTGTTAAATTCACAATATTGGGATTTTTATATAGGAAGAATTTACACGGCTATGATATCATCGCGGAATTCAATGAACTCTCTCATCATCAATGGCCCCTAAATCCGGGTCAGGTTTATTCCACATTAGAGAGACTGGAAAGAGATGGGTTGGTTACGTCACTAGGGGAAAATGAGAAGGGAAGGATTCATTATCAAATTACCCATGAGGGGAGAGAAGCTCTTTTTGACTGGATATCGTCTCCTGTTAAAAGGCCCCTATTAAGGGATGAACTGTACATGAAATATTTACTGGCCGAAAGTAAGGGGTTGGAGGGAATAGAGGAATTGCTACAGTCTCAGAAAGAATTGATTCTCCAACAGATCCTTTTACTTACGGACTTTAAGAAGACGATCGATCATAAGCATTTTAAGAAGATCATCTATGGGGGACTACTACATCTGGAGGCAGATTTAAAGTGGTTGGAGTACATCAAGGATGAATGATCATAAAGATGGTGAAGTTTTTTGTAGGGTAATAGATACTGAGTATCTATACACAGTATCTATCAAGGATAATGTGAAGGAGTGAGGAACATATGATCACTGTAGATAACGTGTTCAAGCATTTTGAACAGGGAGATATGAAAATCGAGGTTCTAAAGGGAGTAAACCTCTCGATTAAAGAAGGAGAGTTTGTTGCCATCATGGGTCCGAGTGGATCGGGTAAAAGTACCCTTCTTCAACTTCTTGGAGGGTTGGACACTCCATCATCTGGTCATGTGAGAATACAAGAGAAACCCTTTTCTGATTTGAATGAAAAAAAAAGGACCATTGTGCGCCGCAAGGATATCGGTTTCATCTTTCAGAATTATCAGCTGTTGCCTACCTTGACTGTGGAGGAAAACATCGCCTTCCCGCTACATGCAGACGGGAGGAAAGATAAGGATGGAGAGGAGAAAATCCGATCGATCATCAAAGAGGTGGGATTGGAAGGGCTTGAAAAGAAATCCCCAAATCTATTGAGTGGAGGGCAACAACAGCGTGTTTCCATCGCTAGAGGGTTGATCCATGAACCCAAAATCCTTTTGGCAGATGAACCTACAGGAAATCTGGATCGAAAGCGTGCTGAAGAAATACTGGAGCTACTTGCGAAGTTCAATAAAGAACGAAAGCAGTCCATTATCATGGTAACACATGATATCTTCGCAGCCGGATATGCAGATAAGATTATTTTATTCAAAGATGGAGTGATTGATAAGGAAGTTACTAGGGAGGATCAAGACTATGCTGAATATCTGGCTAGTTTCCTGGCGTAATCTAACGAAAAACAAGAGGAGGTTCTTCTTCACTCTGATTGCCGTCATCCTCGGAATTCTGTTGACCACCAGCATGTTGGTGGCGAATAACACAGTAAAAGATACGTTTAGATATTATGAAGAAATCTACGCAGGTGATGCAGACTCATGGATCTTGAGTAAGGACTATTCCTTTTCTGAGGGTGAAGTGGAATCGATTAAGCAGCAGGATGCCGTGAAAGACAGCCTGAGTGTCTTGGATAAGCAGACACTGATTGATGTAAATGGTGACAAAGGTCCACCTGAAACCCCGGTAAGGGTGACGGGAGTAAGTGATATCCATAGTAATCTTCTCAAGCTTCCCTTGATCAAGGGAGACCTGGAAGGTGGAGGCTTGATCATCCCCGAAAATGCATCCAAGCTATGGGGGAAGGATATTGGGGATACAGTCACCTTTAAAGGGCTGGGGGAAATTAAAGTAACGGGGATTGTAGGCTTCACTTCTTGGTTAGCAAGCCCTAACAGTTGGGAAGAAGCAGAAGGGAGATCATTCAGGGTCATGATGGACCTTGACACCCTACAGGAGTGGACTGGACTGACCGATCAGATTAGTTATATAAGGCTGCAACATGAAGGAGGTAAAGATCATTTATCACAGTATCAAGATGAATTGAACGGGACACCTTTATACGTTCAACCCGTGGTAATCGATGATTTGAGGAATAACGATGTGGATGGGTTGTACTCTGTATTTTATCTCGTGTCTATCCTTGCACTCTTTATCAGTGGTTTTATCATCTTCAATATGATTTACTCGAGTGTCATCGAGCGTAAAAAGGAATTTTCCATCATGAAGAGTCTTGGATATACGAACTTTAATGTGTTTAAACTTGTATTCATGGAAGTATTTTTACTATCCCTTATCGGAACAGTGATTGCTCTTCCACTCGGGGTATGGTTCGCCGATCTATTTGTTGATATGCTTCTAGGTATCTTCCAAGACACAATGGTTTATACATTGAATTGGCAGAGTGCCACGATCTTATCAGGAATGATCGGACTCCTCTTTCCACTCATAATAGCAGGTATTCCGATGTATATCGCATTTAAGACCCCTATAATATATGCCTTGAGGAATACGAATAAAGAGTCGAAAACCAGAGTGAAGGTCATCAGATATATACTCGGCTTGGCCTTCATCGGCTTGAGTTTTCTCGATAGTTATTGGGGTTACGTATTCCTGCTTTTCGGAGTCGTTCTCCTTTATCCGGTGGTAATAAGAATGCTTGCGAAGTTGTTAGGACCGTTGATTGAGCGTTTGTTGGGTTATCCCGGACGCTTATCGGTCAGTAATATCAAAGTAAATACCAATCGAAATGCAAATACCTCGGCCATGTTGGCAATCAGTATTGGAGTGGTCATCTTTCTTGGATCGGCATTGGAATCCATTCCTTCGGGATTTGAGAAGGAAATCCGCCAAACCTTCGGTGGAGATATCCAAATCCAATTTGAAGAACCAATTAATGAATCCCAGTTAAACACTGTGAAAAACCATCAGGCTGTGAAAGATATGGCCTGGTATAAGGAGACAATGGTTACTTGGAAAACAGTGGATGGCGAGGCAAAAGAATTTTATTTGATGAGCAACCCTTCCTCTCCGGATTTTCCATTGTTTAAGGGATATGGTCAGGATATTCCTGACGGTGCAGTTCTACTGGGAGAGAGAGCGTTTGATGAGTGGGGTGGGAAAGTTGGCGACTCTGTCAAGATGAACACCCCTGCCGGTGAACGAGAGTATAAGGTGGCAGGAAAAGTTAATACGTCTCAGGATGGGGGATACGTCGGATTCGTCTCTCAGGAAGAATTTTCACAAGTGTTTAATTGGCAGGGAATCCAGACACTCATGATGGATGTCGATGATTCAAGCAATCCAAAAGACCTGCGCAGGGATTTGCGTCAAGACTTCCCTACAGGCATCTCGACACTTACGCTGGTGGAAGACCAGATTGAGTCATCACAAAGTTCTTTTGATGGTATGAATGAAGTGATGCAATTCCTTATGATTATCGTCATTGCACTTTCCAGCATAGGGATTAGCAATACTTTATTAATGAATACAATGGAGAGGATAGGAGAGATTGGAACCACGCGTGCCATCGGTTTTACAACGAGACAAGTGAGAACGATGGTGATGGGAGAAGGGTTAGTCGTAGGTGTGGCCGGAATCATCGTCGGAGTCGTGTTGGGGATATTTGTTATATATTTGAACTCCATCTCTAATTCCTCTGCTACTTACATGCCATTCATTATTCCTTGGGGGAATATCGGGCTTGCCATCTTGGCGGGTCTTCTACTCTCGGTCATTGCATCCCTATTTCCATCTTTTATTGCAGCGCGTGTGAACTTGGTCAATGCACTAAAAGAAAACTAAACTTGTTATTCTTAAGAGCCTACCTGATGTTTGTGGTAGGTTTTTTTCTTTGTGCTTCATATTGCGTAATATACAGATGTTTTGATGGAGTTCCCTCTATATCATTAAATGTATCACGATTACAGTAGGGAGCTCTTATGGGAATCATTTATGAGATAAACGATATAACAAAAGAATATCCTTCACGGAATATCACAGCCAATAAAGAGATTAACCTTCAGATTCAAGAAGGAGAGATCATCGCATTATTAGGTCCGAATGGGGCTGGGAAGTCGACGTTGATTAAACAGATGATGGGGCTTATCAAGCCTACAAGCGGAAGTATTAGGCTTTTCGGAGAAGACATACAGGAGAACAGTGCATTTATTACTGAGAATGTGGCTTACTATGCTCAGGATCCACATGCCATCACTTCTTTACGAGTGTGGGAATCCGTTTATTTCTCTTGTCGTTTGAAAGGATTGACAAAGTCCACTTCATTGGAAGAAACGGATCGACTATTGAAATTAATTGGTTTAGAAGCATTTAGAAAGGATTATATCAAGAATTTATCGGGTGGACAAAAGCGATTGATCAGTGTTGCCCTGACCCTGACGGGAGACCCAAGCGTCATGATCTTTGATGAACCGACAAATGAGCTAGATCCTGTTAAGCGGAAGAAAGTATGGGACATTATCACAGAAAAGAATAGAGAGGGCGCAACCATTATCTTGGTTACCCATAATGTACTAGAAGCAGAGCAAGTAGTGGATCGGGTGGCCATCATTAATGAAGGAAGACTGGTCGCATTGGATGGGATTAAACAATTGAAGCACAGGATTGATCAGCGAATGAGACTGGACTTATCAGCGAGTGATCAGGCAGTGGCAAATCAATTGTATACATTAATGCTTGAAAGGGACCCCGAACGAGTCACTGATCATAAATTGAGGTTTCTAATACAAAAAGAAGATGTGGTAAATGTGGTGAAAAAGCTAATGGGCTTAGGCGAACGGTTTGATTTTGATTTTTCTTTGGTGCCGCCTACCCTGGAAGATGTGTACCTTCGCTTGGAAGGAGGCGAACCACAGCATGACTCAATTGGACTTAAAGCATAAACGTATGGGGGTTTCGCAGTGGTTAATAGATTTATGGATACTCGTAAGAATTCAGTATGCCAATGTTAGAGAACAATGGCTATTAATCATCATCCTCGCCTCACTCTTTCCATTGACTACGTTAATGTTACTTCATTTCTTCGTGGAGAACCCCACGAATGACATGGTGCTTCGGATTGTAACGGGCAATATGGTATTCGCGCTGATCATCACAGGAATTAATCTACTTGCTCAGGACCTGTCTTGGCAGAAACATCGGGGGCATTTTGTTTTTTATGCCACACTTCCGATTAGTAAAGTTTCGTTTATATGTGCCAACCTTATTAAAGGCATGATTACGAGCTTTCCATCTTTTATGATTTTAGCTGTTATAGGGGAGACGATCTATGATCTTGAATGGAACTTTCATTGGTTTGTCATACCCCTTATCTTTCTGAGCATTCTGAGTATCGTCGGATTTGGGGTGTTTATTGGCTTCTGGTCGCCTAGTCCCCAAGTAACGAACATCGTACTGCCTAGTTTAATGATGTTTTTGGGGTTTTTGACTCCAGTATTAATTGATGGCGAACAGTTACCAAAGATTCTATATTGGATTTCCCTTGTATTCCCAACCACCTATGTGGCGGAGGGGCTAAGGGAAGTGTTGACAAATGGTTTGACCAAAGGGGTCCTAATAGACTCTTTTATTCTAGTCGGCTTTACAGTCGTTTCGTATTTCCTGATATTAAAAAACATAAAATGGAGAATTGAATAATATGAGAAACCATGAAGGCACACGTCAAGTCGTTTTGGTCATTGGGGGGAATTCAGGTATAGGGAAAGGAGTGGCTAAGAAGTTTCTGGAGAACACTGGAAATCAAGTGATCATCACCGGTACCAACCTTCAAAAGGGGATGGATGCACAAGGGGAATTAAGACAGATATCCGAACATGTGGAATTTCATCAAATGGACGTACGTCGTGCCGGTGATGTGGAAAAGGTGATAAAAGAGATTGTGAATCAATACGGAAGTATAGATATTGCCTGTAACTGTGCAGGGGTAGAGCATCGCTTCGCATCCATGATTGAACTGGAAGAAGAAGAATTTGATCAGGTCATGAACGTGAATCTAAAGGGAGCATGGCTATGTATGAAATACGAAATTAAGCAGATGATGCGCCAGCGTTATGGAGGATCCATCATCAATATCTCATCTGTGAGCGGTCTGAAAACGACGCCCAATGGATCTATTTATTCTGCCAGTAAGCATGCGCTGGAAGGGCTGACTAAAACGGCTGCGCATGAATATGCCAGGTTTGGGATTAGAATCAATAATGTGACACCGGGATTGGTTCAGACACCCATGGCAAATCGTGTACTGGGGGTAAGTGAAGATAGCTCGGATGAGCTCTCAAATAAGTACATTCCTGCAGGTCGAATGGCCAACACAGATGAAATGGCTGAAGCTGTATTTTGGATGGCCTCGAAGCATGCAAGTTATATTATAGGGCATTCTCTTGTGGTGGATGGCGGTCTGGCTCTAGGAAGGTAAAGGGGACTTGTAGGGAATGCCCATTCTCTACAAGTCTATTTTTATGGGAGGCAAATGGCCTTTAAGGAATATTGACCAAACTTCCTATTTTGCGTTATTTACTAATGTTTCTTGAGAAGAAAAAACTTATACTTTGCTCAAGTTACACAACCATCTTTTGTAAGGAGTGGCAGAGTATGACGATTGATACAACGAAAAATCACCCCCTCACATACTACAAGCTGAAGCCATCATTTTCCCAAGAACGGTTTTGGGTGCTACATAATCTTGATCCTGACAAGCCGACCTATACCATTTCTAAGGTTTTTCGATTCAGTGGAGCATTTAATCTTAAAGCCTGGAAGAAAAGTCTGAGGGAATTAGTAGAACGCCATGAAATTCTTCGTACGACATTCACGTTCGAAGAAAGGCTTTATCAACGTATTGCAAGTGACCAGCAATGTGACTTCGACTACGTGGAACTCTCAGAAGACCTAGTAGAAGAAGCCATAAAGAGCTATATTCAACAGCCATTCGATCTTGAAAGCAGTAACCCGCTCTTTCAAGTAAAGGTTATTAAGACCGGAATGGATACCCATTACTTCCTGATGAATATCCATCATATTCTCTGTGATGGTCCGTCTTTGGGAATCTTATTAGAAGACTTATTCCGCCTGTACTCATCCAATAGCCAGCAATTAAAAGCTGAATTGCCACCGTTGGAGATTCAATTCGCAGACTTTGCTGAATGGGAGAGGAATACTGTCGAGAGTGATCAATCGACTTCATTGGAGTTTTGGAAAGAAAACCTTAAAGGAGCCCCTTCCAAAGTCGACTTCAATAAACATGGGGAAAGTCAGAAGGTGGGCACCGGTGGGAAAACGACCAGGTTTAGGGTTCCAAGTGAACTGCAACAAGCCGTGAAATCTGTATCTAAAGCCAACCGAACCACCCTTTTCACCACCTTCATCACTGCATTTACCATCCTTATATACAAGTACACCTCACAGAAAGAGATCAGTATTGGAACACCCGTGAGTCTAAAAGAGAGCAAGGAGCTAGAGAACGTTACGGGATTATTCATCAATTCACTGGTTATTCGCTCTCATATATCGCCCCTCGATACGTTCAATGAACATCTTAAAAAAATGCAGGAACAAGTCTACGACTGTTTTAAACACAAGTATATTCCTTATGACACGATCGTGAAGGAGATCAGTCCTGATAGAGATGATATTCATAACGCTCTATTCAATATAATGTTCGCTCTCCATTATAAAGCTGGCAAACCAAATCTTACAGGTCTGGAGTACGAAGAAATCCTATATGACAACCGAACGACAAAGCTAGATTTGTCTTTGTCTGCAATCGTCAGTGAAGAGGAGATCGAACTTGAAGTCGAGTATGACACCAGCATCTTTAATCAAAGATATATCAACCAGTTGTTTGGACAGGACTTCATGGCTCTCTTAACAGATCTCACAAAGGATCAAGACAAGCCTATAGGGACTCTTCCATTGGCAGAAGGAAGGTCGGTTATCACGAAAGTGAACCGCCCAGCCATTTCTCCAATCAAATCGGATAAATGTATCCACGAGCTGATTGAAGATCGGGTGGCCAATCATCCCCATGCCAATGCTCTTACATTTAGGAATCGAACGTTGACTTATCAAGAGTTAAATGAGAAGTCCAACGACTTAGCAGCTCGAATAGTTAATCAGATTGATCGAGGAGCTACGGTAGGGATTTACATGGACCGCTCGATAGAGTTGATCCTCTCCGTTCTTGCCATAATAAAAGCAGGTGGCGTTTATGTCCCTCTAAATACAGAGGATCCTCTTAAAAGAACGGAGAAAGTGGTGGAAAAGGCAAACGTATCATTCCTCTTAACGAAACATGAAAGCGCTGAGCGGATCGCTACCATTAATCAGAAAACCTATAATGTGGAAGAATCTGAACTGGGGATTGGTTCTGATTTCCCTAATCTCAAGACAATGACTACTACTGAAGGAATGCTCTCTATTTACTTCACGTCCGGATCAACGGGAGAACCAAAGGGGGTAATCAATCATCACAAAGGCTGGATTAACAGAATGAACGGGATGCAGCAAAGCCATCAGATGAAAATCGGCGATGCGGTCTTGCAGAAGACGTTGCACACATTTGATGCCTTTGGTCTGGAAGTGTTTTGGCCGTTGATGTATGGAGGACACATCCATTTACTTGAACCTGGAGAACATCGTAATCCACGAGCAATTATTGATGCTATGAAGGAGTATAGAGCAATCTTCCTTCAGGTGGTACCGAGCATGCTGAATGAAGTGGTCTTGGAGTTGACTGAAGAGGATGCCGAAGCGTTAAGTGAGCATCTCAGGTTCATTGGGAGTGCTGGTGAACCTCTGACATCCACTTTGTACAATGAGTGGAGAAAAAAAATGAACTGTCCAGTCTATAACACATGGGGTCCCACTGAGGCATCCATAGATGTCACCCAATATGTTTGCACAGAACATGATCGGTATAACGGTGACATCCTTTCAATCGGTAAACCGTTAATGAATAACGAGGTATACATCTTAGATGAATACCTCCATCCGGTCTCACCTTATGTCACAGGAGACATTTTTGTATCTGGAATAGGTTTGAGCAGGGGCTATGTGAATGATCCTGAAAAAACTAAGCAAACATTCCTTGACAACCCTTTTCATGAAGGAACGATCATGTACCGGACAGGGGATAAAGGATACTTTTTAGAAAGCGGTGACATTCAGTTTGTAGGTCGTGAAGATAACCAGGTCAAATTGAGGGGCATAAGGGTCGAGCTGGATGAAATTGAACGGGTCATAATGGAGAGCGAAAGCGTCAATCAATGTGTGGTGAAGGTGTCTGAGAATGGTGGAGGGCAGAAGCTTATTGCCTATATCACCATGCTTGATGAAAGCGAGGTAGCTATACATAAGGTGAAGGATGAGCTTATGACGAAACTCCCTATGTATATGCTACCCACACATTTTGAACTGATGAAAGAATTGCCTCGCCTATCAAATGGGAAAATCGACAGAAAATCACTCTCTATTCCGGAAGGGAAGATCTTTCAAAGTGAGGAACTGATTCTCCCTAGGACCAGCAAAGAGCTCATTCTTTGCCAATTAATGAGTGATTTGCTAGAACATGAACAGATCGGAATCAATAGTAATTTCTTCGATGTAGGTGGGCATTCCCTTAACGCTTTCAAACTATTGAATCGAATTAATCAAGAATTCCATACCAAGCTACCTCTGAGCTTCATCTTTAAACATCCTACCATCGAAATGATGGGGAAGGTGCTGGACACTATTAATAATCAGGAATGGAAGACTTCCAATGTGATCTCTTTACAAAAGGGTGACCAAGAAAAACGACCGCTCTACTTAATCCATCCAGGTGGTGGGGGAATCATCTGTTATTACGAGTTTGTGAGGAAAATGAGTATACCGAATCCGATTTATGGTATTCAATCCATTGGCTATGAAGATCATGTATCCCCATTGTCGTCAATTAAGGAAATGGCGTGTGAGTATATAAAGGGGATAAAGAAAGTGCAACCAGCAGGACCCTATGCCCTGGCAGGATGGTCATTAGGCGGGACGATTGCATTTGAAATTGCTCATCAACTGGAAGAGATGGGTGACGAGGTCGATTTTATCGGGCTGATTGACACCTATCCCATTGATTGTCATCGAGATGACCAACAAGTGGCTCAGTCGCGTAAATCTCCTCTAGAGGCATGGGCGGCACGATTAAATCTAACGTATGCGGAGAACCTTACCGATGAGAAAAAAATCCAACTCATTCATACAGAGGTTAAAAAGAGAAAGATGATTCCAGTCGATGCGACGCTGAATGAGACCGCTAAAGTGTTAGAAATTATGTATTGCAACAACTTAGCGGCAGAGGAATTTTTCTGTGATTATCGTATTCATCAAACGCTACACTTGTTCAATGTAAGTGAACGATCGGAAATCAATCCGATTCCCCTGGTGGATACAAATGAGTGGGCAGCCCGGACAACAAAGGAAGTATTCATCCATGAAATAGATGGCCATCATCATAATCTCATGGACAAAACGAACGTAGAAAGAGTTGCGGGAGCATTTAAAAATATATTGGAAGAACAGGTGGTTACACATGATTGAATTAAGAAGTGATACGTTCTCATTACCAAGTAAAGAAATGTTGGATTCGATTAGCAAGGCAATTTTAGGAGACGATGTCTATAGTCAGGACATGACCGTGAAGGAATTGGAGAGCAGAGCAGCTGAATTACTGGGTAAGGAAGACGCGATTCTTATGCCGTCTGGAACAATGGCGAATCTTGCCTCTATCCTTGCCCATTGCCCGAGGGGATCAAAAGTGATTGTTGGAGACAAATCAGATATATACATCTATGAGGCGGGAGGTGCTTCCGTTTGTGGGGGAGTCATGTATGAGCCCGTTCCAACAGAGTCAGATGGAATCTTGAAATTACACAATGTAGAGAAGGCATTTCCTCAGGATCAAGACGATCCACAGTTTGCACTTCCCTCGCTTATATGCATTGAGAACCCAAGTAATCGGACTGGGGGGAATATCCTGCCTCTCTCGTATTTGGAGGAACTATCTTTATTCGCAAAGGAGAAGAAGGTACCCCTTCATATGGATGGAGCCAGAATTTTCAATGCTTCGTTTGCAATGGACGTGCCCGCAGCTCATATCGCAAAGTATGCAGACTCAGTCCAATTCTGTTTGTCCAAAGGTCTCTCAGCTCCTGTGGGGTCGATGGTTGCAGGAACTCGCGCGTTAATTCAAAAGGTTAGAAGGATCAGGAAAATGTTGGGTGGCGGGATGAGACAAGCTGGAGTTATTGCAGCGCCTGGAATCGTCGCTCTAGAAAACATGGAAGCTACATTGAAGCAAGATCATCTGAAAGCTAAAATGCTGGCAGAGCAATTAAGCATGGTGGAGGAAATAATTCTTCAGCCAAATGTAGAAATTAATATGGTTTTTTTCAGATTGAGAGGAGAATACACAACCAATAAATTCATCAGCACCTGTTCCATGTTCGGCCTCAACATTGATGAGTTGGAACCAGGTGTGATCAGGGCTGTCATTCATCGAAACATTAGTGATGAAGATATTTTGGATACGGTTGAAATTATTAAGAGGGCTATTCCATTATCAATGGCAGAGAGGAGCGTATACGGTTGATTCATCTAACTGGGAGGATTACGAAGGAACCGAATTCCTTCATAAATCAGCATATACTCGAGCCTCACTTTGCCTTCGAATTAGAGCACTTGACTAACCATTACATTGAAATTGAACTCGTCATGAACAGGGAGTACGAAAGGCTGGGATTGATCAATCATGAAGAACGTCTCGCCTTGGATGAGGCATTAAAAAAAGTCGACATCTCTGTCATCCAGGCAGATCCCTCTCAAAATATGTCTGATATGTCGTTTGCGATTGAAAAGTTTGTTGAAAGCCAGTTGGATTCTTGTGTGCCGGTGAGATGGCATAGTGATCGAAGCAGAAATGATGTTCAGAGTTGTGCCCAGGCCATGTTTCTTAAAGAACAGGTGGTTGAACTGGAACAGAAGGTAGAAGATTTGATTGGCATCTTGATTAATCGATCCCAAGAGTCTACCAAGTTGCCTCTACCGGGTAAGACGCATTATCAACCAGCCCAAGTCATTACGCCAGCTTTTTATTTCCTCTCGATCGTTGAAGAATTGACGCATATAAGAAAGGTCCTGCTAAATGTATTCGACTATATTGACCAGTGCCCATTGGGGTCCGGAGCCATGGCTGGATTAGAATATGCATGGGATCGTCAAAGAATGGCCGAGGAGCTGGGTTTTCGTAAGCCTAAAGATACAGCTTTGGCTTCCATTGCTTCGAAACAGGGGATTCTGGAAGTAGCAGCCGCCCAAGGGAACCTGGGCGTACTTATCAGTCGTTTAGCAACAGATCTAATGGACTGGCTTATAGATGGGTACATTGATCTTCCAGATGAGCTTTCCGGTATCTCCTCAGCGATGCCTCAAAAGAAAAATTATCCCATTATGGAGAGGATAAGAGGACAGAATGCCCATATGATCACGTTCTATACGGGCATAGCACTCTCTCAGAAGAATACCCCTTTCACGAATCTCGTAGAGACGGCTAAAGAGGGAGGGAAATATGTAGGTGAACTTTTCCATACTTCCAAGGTTAATCTCAGCTTAATGAGAATCGTCCTGGAAAATCTCTCATTTATAGAAGAAAAAATGCTGGACGACTGTTCTAAAGGATTCTTTGGCGGATTTGCATTTGCTAATCATCTTACGAGAGAATATGACGTTCCGAATCGAAAAGCCCAATCGATCGTAGGTGAAATCATTCGAACAGCGATCGAAAAGGGTGTCTCTCCATCCGGAGTAGAAAACGTATTGGTCCAGGAAGTTTGTCATAAGCATGGATATAGTATCCGAATGGATCAGGAGTCCATTCTAGCATTATTCTCTATTCCTCATAATGTAAACAAGCAGACATCTGGCTCGACTAACCCGGCCAGTGTGGAGGCACTGCTTCATGAATACTTGGCAGTCAATCATGAGATTGGACAAAGATGGGAAAAACGAAATCATATAGCGAAATCTTAGGAGGCTGAGAGATGTGCGGACTGACATGTTAAAAACTCCCGACCGGCTGGAGCTCAGAGGAGTCGGTATCTCTAGCGGGACTTTTGGAGAGTTATTGCAAGGGGTATTGACCAATGGCAAGCCCTTCTTGGTAACACTCCCGATTAACCGCTACTCAAAAGCCACGTTCAAACCTGACCTTTTGAGTGACACGATTGAGGTCCACCCCTCGTTCAAACTCAAGGCTAAAAGGCTGTGTGAGAGAATTTTGGTCGAACATAACCTCCCACCTGGAGGTACCCTTACGGTTGAAAGTACGATTCCAATCGGAAAAGGTCTGGCAAGTTCCTCAGCAGATTTAGTCGCGGTGTCCAGGGCGATTGAGTCAGCCTATGACTTTACAATGGACATTAATACCTTGCAACGCTACCTTGCTGATATTGAACCAACTGATGGTGTGATGTATTCATCCATTGTTTCCTACTACCATAGAGAAGCAAAGTTAAAAGACCACATAGGTCCGCTGCCATCTCTGACCATTGTGTCGCATGATGAAGGTGGAGAAATCAATACGATTGAATTTAACAAGAGGCATCAACCATATGAATCCAGTCATAAAGAAGAATACGATCGGTTGCTTAAGGACTTGATTCATGCCATTCAAGAGAAGGATCTTAAAGGTATAGGTGACGTAACCACGAGGAGTGCCATCCTTCACCAAACCATCGCACCCAAAAAAACGTTGTACCAAATGATGAAGATCAATGAAGAAGTGAATGGCCTAGGCGTTGTAATAGCCCATAGCGGCACCTACATAGGTGTCCTGCTCTCTCAAGAGGACGAGGGATACTACAGGAAGCTTAAAATGGCTAAAGAACGGGTTTGTCAACTTACCGGCCAGGTTCAGGTGATGCACACGATTACGAAGGAGGAGTGCCCAAGTGGCTACTAATTTGATCGATTCAATAGGTAAGACACCTCTCGTTTCATTATGTACACCTAATGTGCATGCAAAGCTGGAGATGTTGAATCATTTTGGGATGAAGGATAGGGTGGCAAAAAATATCCTTCTTCAAGCCAAAATGGATGGGACGCTGAACCCTGGAGATGTCATCATCGAGAGTTCATCAGGCACGATGGCATTAGGGGTTGCCATGGTGGGGACGGCTCTCGGACATGAGGTCATTATCGTCACAGATCCAAGAATTGATCCCCTTACCATGATAAAATTAAAGGCTCTTGGAGCGGATGTCCATGTTGTCGAACGGATGGGTGAAAGCGGAGGTTGGCAAGGTGCCAGATTAGAGTATCTATGTGAATTATTCACTATATACCCTAATCATTTTTGGCCTAAGCAATATGAAAATCCCCACAACCCCGGCGCGTATCAATCCCTTGCAGATGAGCTAATGAACGAACTTCCTGCAATTGATTATCTTGTGGGGGCGGTTGGGAGCGGAGGATCACTTGGTGGTATTGCCTCACATCTTAAGGTGAAACACCCCTCGCTGAAAGTAATAGCTGTAGATAGTGTAGGCAGTATCTTATTCGATCAGCCTTTGAAAAGCAAGAGGCTACAAGGCGGTCTAGGAAATAGTATCAAACCTAAGAATGTGCAGTATGGACTAATTGATGAAGTTCATTGGTTAAATGACAATGAAGCATTTGAATCTTCAATTAGACTGGCGAATAGAGAGAAAATTTTTGCGGGGAACAGCTCGGGATCCGTCTATACCGTAGCTTCCTGGGTTGGTAAAAAGGCAGGCCCCGATAAGACAGTCGTAGCTATTTTCCCCGATCGTGGAGACCGCTACCAAGATTCCGTCTTTAATGAGGAATTTTGGAAAGATCATGGCTTGAACCATGGGAGTATTCCTTCTGAACCTACTATGGTTCTGGGACAGGAGGAAGTGAAGACCTGGTCTTATGTAAAATGGAACAGAAAGGAACGGAAAAATCATGAGACCCAATATCCTACTATTCATAGAGTCTAATACCACGGGAACGGGGAGAAAGGCGTTTGATATTGCCAAGGAAAATGGATATAACGGCATCCTGCTTACCAACAGTATTAATCAGTATCATGATTTTTCAGGAATTGAGTACAAAGTATGCGATACCAATGATTTGGATTGCTTATATCAAGAGGTTGAAAAATTGGGTATTCATACAGTAGCGGGGATTATGAGTACAAGTGAGTATTATATTGAAATCTCTGCTGCCCTTGCTAATCGAGTTGGGTTGAACGCCAATAATCCCGATATCATTCGTCACTATAGAGACAAATCTCTTCTCAGGACGACCTTATCGGCCAATCAAGAGATTAATCAGCCCCTTTTTATGATTGTTGATGGAGAAACAGGAATGGAGAAGTTACATGAGCTCATGGATTTTCCATACATTGTAAAACCAGCAGAAGATAGCGGTTCAAATGATGTCAAGCTATGTTATAACCGAAGAGAGATAGAAGAACAGGTCCAAGCTATTCTGTCAAAAGAAGTGAACATGCGGAACCAGAGAATGCATCCCAAAGTGCTAATTGAAGAGTATATTGGGGGGGACGAATATAGTGTTGAGGTGTTTGGAACTGGAAAGGATCTTATAACAATCGGAATCACCGAAAAAACGACGAAGGGAAGCCCCTACTTTATAGAAGATAGGCATATTTTCCCTTCTCGTATTCCAGTAGAATTAACAGCTTTGATTGAAAGATCAGTTCAATTAGCCATAGGTGAGCTGGGTCATCTAAACGGGGCAGTCCACGCTGAAGTGAAAGTAGAGGCAGGAAGCTGCTATATTATAGAAATCAATCCCCGCTTGGCTGGAGGTATGATTCCTGAACTTATTAAGCAAGCAACAGGGATCGATCTCCTAGAGCTGCACGTACGTTCCTTTATAGAATCAATCGATTCAATGATGTATGAGACAGCTCACTATAGTGGGATTCAGTTCGTCACGACCTCCTCAACCGGTGTTTTAAAGGCGATAAATGGCATGGAGAAGATTGAGCGATTTTCTGGCTTTCATATGGCTTCGTTAGACAGTAAGAAGGGGAAGAGAGTGAGAAAGCCAAGGAATTCTTCAGATCGCCTTGGATATGTCATCGTTACCTCAAGTAGCTACGAGGGATTAAAGGAAAAACTCAATAGTATAGAAGAAGTCCTCTCCATTGAACTGGATTAAGGCGTTGCATAAAAAAAGCTACTACCACCAGATAGTAGCTTTTTTCTGTTTTTTTTAGATAGGCATGGTGACTTCTTTCAGCGCATATTCCTCTAGTTTCTTACCGTTAACTTTTCCGTTAGGAAGGAAGGGGAACTTATCAATGCAGATCAGTTTATCAGGATACATATAGGTAGGGAGAGCTGAAATGATCTGTTTCCTTATGATAGAAGACTGATCTGGTGGATATTGAACGAATAGAGTTAGGAAGGAGCTCTTCTTCTCTTCCTTAAAACTCACCACTTTGCTCAATATGCCAAGTTCTTCTACGATTCTCTCCATATGGCAGGGATAAAAAGTAGCCCCCATTCGATGGATGGCCCCGTCGTGTCTACCAATAACGAAAAGGTTTCCCTCTTCATCAAAGTAACCAAAATCTTTCATATCAAGCCATCCGTTAAGAAGAGGTAAAGAGGCATTGCCGACTTCATCAAGATACCCTTCCATAAGTCCATTGCCCTTGGCATAAATGTGACCGATCTCACCAGGGATGGTCTCAATAAAGTCTTCATTAAATATTTTAACGGAGGAACCTGGCAATAAGGTCCCCGTACCCTTCAAATGTCCAAGGTTCGTAGAGGTTAAGTTGCCAGCTTCAGACGAACCGTAATAATCTAAAAGTGGAATGCCGAATACGGAATAAAAGCGCTCTTTTAACACATTTGGAACAGGAGCGCCACTCGTGAACCACATACGGACGTTGCGTTTGATTTGCTGGACGTGCTTCACATTCCTTTCGGCTAACTGAACAATGAGGTACGTGGTGGCTATAGTTGCTTCCACTACAGACACATTTCGTTGATTGATGATAGAAGGTAAAGTCCGTGTACTCTGATAATCACACACGATGAGAGTTCCGCCCGTCACCCACCATTGGATGATCATGTTAAGCCCCCAAATATTGAAAAATGGAACAACTGGCAGAATCACTTCATCATGGTTATATCTCATACCGATAGCGGTTGAGTACATATTTGAGAATAGGGATGCACCTGACTTCATAATGCCTTTGGGCAATCCTGTAGACCCTGATGAGAAAAGGATGACGGCATCACCACGGTGGTACCATTGGGTAAGGTCTATATCCATGTCATTTTGCTGAGAAATAGTACTAGCGGCTTTTATCGTTGAGTGCAAGTTAATAAACGTGGTATGTTCCACTCCCGCATCTTCAGTTGATAAAATCCAATGAGACCTTGTTTTCTTATGGATCCAATCAAAATCGGTGGAACTTATGTCTGGATCAAGGAGGACGATAGAGCAGTTAACGTGCATCAATGAAAACAGAGAAACTAGAAATGAATAGTTATTAGGACAGCATAGAGTCACCCTGTCCCCTTCCTGAACACCATGTTTCAAGAGGACCATAGAGTGACGGATCACATCACGCTTAAACTGAACAGCTGTATACTCCTTTTGATCATCTATAATAAAACTATTATTCTTCTGATCTAGCTTCATATTATTACCTCCTTTGGCTACAGATATCCTAAGGTATCCCAAAAGTAAATTCTATGGTAATTAACGCAATAATTTGGATTTTGTGAAATATATGTTAAATTACCAATTTTGCGGAATACACGTATACTAAAAATTAGCCGGTATATTATACTTTGAGTACAGAAAGATATAAATTATGACAAAAAGGAGTGTTGGAATTTGAAGAAATTTTTCGACTTTTCAGATATAAGGGGAGAAGATTTAGAGAAATTAATCGATTTGGCATTGGATTACAAGACTGGGAAGGTAAATGATCAGCCGCTGTTAAATAAAAACATAGGATTGCTCTTCAACGTTCCATCAACTAGAACGAGAATATCCTTTCAAACAGCCATTAAACAGTTAGGCGGGGAAGCATTGACATACAGCGCCAATGAGCTACAATTGGCCAACAAGGAAAGCATGAAAGATACGGCCACGGTCATGGGTAAGTACTTGGACGGTCTGGTTGTCCGTTGGTATAACATGAATGATTATGGTTATGGTCGAAATACATTAGAAGAAATTGCATTGAACTCACAATTACCCGTAATCAATGCGTTGGATGACAAGGACCATCCATGCCAAATCATGGCGGATGTTCTAACTCTCAAAGAAAAGTACGGTCAACAGTACAAAAAGAAAAAAGTACTCTTCACTTGGGGATATGCAGAGAGGAAAAAATCACCTGGGTGCACCCACAGCATGCTGACGGCGGCTTCCCTACTCGGTATGGATTTGAGAATTGCCCACCCTGAGGGCTACGAACTCGATGATCAGTATTTGTCCTTTGCCAAACAGGCAGCGCAAAAATCGGGTGCAAATATCGAATTTTCCAATAACCTAGATGAAGCCATCGAAGATGTTGATGTGGTCTACGCAAAAGCTTGGGGTAGCCTTTCCTTACCTGGTTATGAAGAGCAGCAGTATAAAAGTGAGATAAGAGATCAATGGCTAGTCAATCATGAACGTTTTGCAAGAGCCAACCAAGATGCATATTTTATTAACCCCCTCCCGATCATCAGAGGAGATGAAGCCATTAAGGAAATTATTGATGGTCCAAGATCCCTAATGTATGACACCGCAGAAAACAGACTCCATGTTCAAAAAGCTACTCTAGCCTCAATGTACTCAAAAGATAAAAACCTTCAGCTCGTTTAATCCTTATTGAAATCTACCAGCCTGTATCAGTGAACCACTTATGGACCTAAGCCGGGGAAGACAAAAACTCCTGCCATAATAGAGAGAATCCTTCAAAGGCATATTCAAATCGCTAGAATGAACAGATCAAAGCTGTTTCAAACTAATAACGATTATTGGAGGAACTATGAAGCTGCCATTAAAAACTGCCATAGTAGATAGAAATTTGTCGTTAGTGAACCAAACTCATCTATTTCTTAAATCCAGTCCGATTGATATAGACGTACAATATAGCGTGTACATCGAAAATGAAATTTTTAGTCTTGATGATTTGGCTGCATGTGATCTTGATTTAATCATTATGAGTAATACCAATTTGTCTGCTTTGAAGATGCTACGAAAATATTTGCAGCAGCAACATTTACTCACTGGCCAAGAAAGTCCCATGGTGATGATTTTTGATGATACGGTAGTGAACATACAGCGAATTCATCTAATGTGGGAAATCTCGAATAGCATCATCCTTAATAGGAGGAAAGAAGATCTGTTGCTGGCCATTCAAACTTTAGCCAATGGCGGTTTCTACTATTCGAAAGAGTTCTCGGGTTACAACGAAAGCAAAGGATACTTCCGCAATAATGTGAATAAGTTGCCTTTGACCAAAACGGAGATATCGGTCGTCAAAGAGCTGATCCGTGATAAAACCAATCAAGAAATCGCCAATACACTCTACATGAGTCGACGGACAGTGGAGTATCACATCACTTCATGTATTCAAAAGTTTGAAGTGAACTCCAGAGTAGGTCTAGCAGTGAAAGCCCTTTCGATCATTGAGAGGGAGTCATATGATTCATTAATGAATGAACTGGTAAAGTGAAAGGAGGGACGTGACGATGAAAGGCCTAATGGTGACACTCGTCCCCTTTGAAGAGGAAGATGTGGAATTAATCTATCAGTGGAGACAATCCGACCTTACAAGCACGTTGATGAGCGGATCATTGAACTTTGTATCATTAAGTGAAATGAAGGAACAGATGAAGCAAGACAAATCCAGATACGTAGGAGTTAAGACCAATGCAGGGAGAAAAATCGGTTTTATCTCTTGGCATGAGGTGAAAACCCAGGGTAATTATCAAATTGGTGGGACCATTGGGGATCCATCAATCTGGGATGAAGGTTATGGTGTGGAAGCAACAAAGTTGGTCATGGATTATCTGTTCCATTTCAAGAATGCCCATCGCCTGCAGTTTGTGACGGGCTTATACAATACGAGGACCATCGGGATGCTCATGAAACATACTACCCAAATAGAAGGAATTCTGAGAGATTATTATTTTCTTGATGGGTCCTACCATGATGCAGTCATCTGTTCAGTCCTACGAGATGAATATTATGAATACTACGAAGAGAATCCTGAATTTTACTACAATATTTTTGATCCTGAGACATTAAAGGAAACAAAAGATAAATTCAAGAGGTACTACGAGAATCAACGAAGTCTCTTTTCAAATTTAGGAGTGTGAAGGAAATCGTGAAAGGAAAAGTCGCGATCGTCACGGGTGGGTCCCAAGGTATTGGAAGAGCAATTGCCAAACGCATGGCGGAACAGGGGGCAACCGTGATTGTCACCTACCTCCGCAATAAGGAAGAAGCGGTAAAGACGGTCGAGACAATTAATGACGAATTCCCCTCAGCCTGTACAGCCATTCACCTTGATGTAAGAGAGTATGATCACGTTGAAGAAGTATTCAATCAAGTGAGGAAAAAGCATGGATCGATTGATGTTTTGATCAATAATGCAGCAGTTAGTGCCGAAAGGGCCTTAGCAATCAATAGTCTCGATAATTGGGGAGAGATCTTATCAACCAATATCATGGGCACGATCAATTGTATCAAAGCGGTTTCCTTACCTATGCTCATGGCTCGAAAAGGGAGTATCGTCAGCATCTCTTCCATTGCAGGAATCAAAGGGATTCCGAAGTTAAGCAGCTATTCAGCCAGCAAAGCTGGAATTATCGGACTTACTCGATCACTAAGCAAGGAATTTGCCAATTTTAACGTAAGAATTAATGTCGTCGCACCCGGCTATATAGAGGGAACGCGAATGTTTAATGAAATTGAAGAGAAGGATTTGATTGAATACAAGGAACAAATTGACTTAAAGAGGTTTGGTCAACCGGAGGAAATCGCCAAGGCGGTCGGATTTATCTGTTCAGATGATGCCAGTTACATTACTGGACAGACTTTGGTTGTAGATGGTGGTCTATCAATCTAGTGAAATAGGTGAAAAATGATGAAAAAAGCACTAATCTTACCCCCACAAATGACGATCAGAACAGGGCATCTCCTGGAGTATTACAATCAATTCGAAGAAGTTCAATCCTATTTCGATGAAGCAAGCGAGGTATTGGGAATCTCTCTGTATGATTCCTTCTTCTCGGATAATGAAAAGTTGATCAATGAGAGTCACATTGGCAGATGCGGCATTGTCTCTATCACATGTGGATTATTGAAGAGACTGAACATGAACCTAGAGGAGTATTCCTTTATCTCTGGCCCAAGTCTTGGTAGCATCACATCAGGTTATATAAGTGGATCTTATTCTTTTGCAACCATGCTACAGATGATTGTGTCAATGGTAGAGAGTGAAAAGGCGATTTATTCCGATGATCGGTTTGGCAATTATATGTTCTATAACATTAGTCAGAAGAAGCTGTTAGAAATAATGGAAGAAACAAACAAGCAGGGTCATTATGTGGCGCCTTGTATGTTCACAGCAGATAATCAAATGATTATTACTGGGGAATTGACTGCGCTGGAAAAGATGGGCTGGGACGTATTGAAAAGCGGAGGTCTCGGTGTGCATATCCCTTACAGTCCTCCCGCACACTCGTCCATGATGGGTGAAGTTAGGGATCTTTTTAAGAAATCGTTTATGGAGAGCCATGAGTTTGAAAATCCATCTATTCCTAACATCTGCAACAATACAGCAAAACCGATGGTTCAAGGGAAGGAGATCAAGCGGTCTCTTACAGAACAGTATGTCCTGCCTGTCAGATGGACAGATATTCTTCACCTTCTAAAAGAAGAGGGGGTCGAGCAGCTTGATATTATCGGACCAGGGAAGTTTTTGGTGAAATCGATGGAGTTCACTGATGTATCGTTTACCCTTAAAAGTTACCTAGAGATTGAAGATTTCCAAATGACCAGAAGTTGACCATGGAGGGGTATGATGAGTAAATCAGTCTTTTTATTTCCTGGAATGGCCAAGTCGGAATATCGGGACTTTAAAACCTTTATAGAGAAATCATCTATAGCCCAATCTCTTTATAAAGAAGCAGAGAGGTGCATGGATTATCCTTTGCTTGAGAAATTCTCAAGCGGGGATACGTCTATTGTGACGGTGCGTTGTTCATACTTTGTCAACACACTTGCCTTGTTGTATGAATTTCAAGAGCGTCATCCTGGTGTAGACCCTGACTATATCATCGGATCCAGTTTCGGTATTACACCTGCAGGGATTTTCTTGGGAAGCATCGATTTTTCAGATGCCTTGAAGATGGTAAGAGATACAGCTCTTGTAGAAGATTCCTACTTGAGTAATCTTGATGCTGAGTATTGCACACATTTCATTTACAAATATTCGTTGGATGATTTGGAAGACATTGTAGAATCATTCAGATCTCAAGGTAAATGGATTGAGATATCAGTATTCATTTCGGATGACCTCATTGGAATCGGTTCGACGGTAGAGACCGTTAATGAACTCAAACAAATGATAAAAGTTCAGGGGAAAAGCACGTCCATACACACCGCTGAACTAAGCCATACAAGTAATCTGAAGGAACTGAGAGATCGATTGGATCGAGAGGTCTACTCTCATTATCATTTTTCTGAATGTTCAAAACCTTTTGTGTCAGACTTGGATGGGAGGTACATTGTAGCAGGAGAAGATTTAAAGGAAGAGATGTTGAAAAGTGTCGATCACCCAGTGAAGTTTACTCTAGTTCATAAGAAAATGCTTGAAGATGAAATTGAACAAGTGTACGTAATTGGTCCCAGTAACTTTTTTGGAGCCATCTTAAAACGGGATTTCACCGTAACGAACATTGATCCTTTGAAATTCAAATTATAACTGGGGGACTGGCGATGATTGAAACAACTGTCAAAGAGAAACAGAATGTAATGACTTTGAGTAGACCGATTGGGATCCTTTCATCGGGAATGTTCGTTCCAGAAAATGAGGTGTCAAATGAGGACTTAAGCAGCCATCTTGACACTTCTGATGAATGGATCGTGGATAAGACCGGGATCAAGACAAGAAGGTTTGTCAGTGAGGACCAAGCAACCTCCGATCTCTGTATTGAGGCAGCAAAACAAGCCATCGAAAATGCCGGTTTGGATGCCCAAGAGATTGATGCGATCATCATTGCCTCATTTACTCCGGATCAGATTCTCCCCTCCACATCGGTCATTGTAAAGGATGCTCTTGGAATCAACAATGCGATAACCATTGATATGAATCAGGCAGCTTGTGCAGGTGGGATCTATGGATTGTTTTTGGGAACCCATTTGTTGCAGAATCCTTCAATTCAACATGTGCTGGTCATCGGGGCAGAGTCCTTATCTAAGTATACGAATCCACAAGACCGGACCACTCGTGTATTCTTTGGCGATGCAGCTGGGGCCGTCATTCTTCATCATGAAGCTGATGGGTATAATCTTTTATCTTGGGAACTTGACTCTGAGTTGTCTTATAAGGTCGAGATTCCTGCAGGTGGGTCCAGGAAACCAACGAATGAATGGACTGTGAAGCAAGATGAGCACTATATCAAAATGGATGGTAGGACAGTATGGAATATGGCCACTAAGCACCTTCCAAACTCGATCCAGGCGGTTATTGATCAAATGGAACTTACACCAGATGATATTGACCACTATATTGTTCATCAGGCCAATCTGAACATCATTCAGGAAGTATTGAAAAAGCTTGGTCAGCCTGATCATAAGACCACTATCAACATTGACAAATTTGGGAATACAGGAGCTGCCACTGTGTTGACAGTGTTGCATCAGGCTATGAATACGAAAGCAGTAGCGTCGGGAGATACTCTTGTAATCGGTGGAATAGGTGCAGGTTTCATATGGGGAGCGCTGGGTTTATCAAGGACCACGTAAAGGCCAAACCTACACATAAAAAGAAGAAGAGGTAGTTACTGATATGAGGAGGAATTGGGAATGGATGAGCTAATTAAACGAAAAGTAGTTGAATTATTTACAGAAGTATATGGGGTCAATCTACAAGAAGATGTGGATGGAGATACGATTCTTTTTGGACCGGATTCTCCTTATAAGCTGGACTCAATGGACGTGCTTCGAATCATCTCCATTTTAAAAGACGAGTATAAGCTTGAAATCAACGCGATGCAAATCACAAACTTTAACACATTGAATAAGATGGTCGAATTTATAAAAGAATCTATGCCCCAAGGAGCTAGATAAAATCGTATAGTCAATTGAAACCGGCCTCTTGTCTAGTCTTTGACAAGAGGCATTATAGTGGGAGGGTTATAACATGAAGAATGCACATACGATTGTGATGGGTGTCATAGGTGAAGATTGCCACTCTGTGGGCAATAAAGTTCTCCACTTTGCTTTCCAAGAGAAGGGATTTACCGTTCATAATCTTGGTGTCCAATGTTCTCAAGAAGAGTTTATTGAAGCTGCTAAGGAAGTTAACGCTGATGCAATCATCGTTTCATCCCTTTATGGTCATGCTGAGCTAGACTGCCGGGGCTTTGCTACAAATTGTACTAAAAGTGGATTGGCTCAAGTGCTTCTTTACATTGGAGGAAACCTTGCAATTGGAAAAAATGAGTGGGCAGTGGTGGAAAAAAAGTTTCTTAAGATGGGATTCCATCGTGCCTTTCACCCATCCGCCGATCTTGATCAAGCAATAGAATGGATTCGCGCGGATATTTCATTACAAAAGGGGACACACTCAATCCCTGGCACGGAGAAGGAAGATGCGACCAAAAAACGCAAAATTAACTGAAGATATATTCTACAGGATAAGGGAGCAGGTTCTAGGAAGTTGGCCAACCGGTCATTGGATTGACTTAGATGAGTCGGTTGAATACTTGCGGTCCCTTCCGCCACACAAATCATTTCCTGAAGTCTTGGCTGAAGCAAAGAAAGTAAATAGGGTATTGCTTCAGCCAAGGGGCGGAGTAGCAACCATTACTGGCCAGACTGCATTGTTGGAAGGTTTCATTAAAGCAGGAGCAGATGTGATGCCTGTTACCATTGATAGCTATACAAGGCAGAATGCTTATCGAAAAAGTGAGCAAGGATTAAGTGAAAGTCTTACAAAGGATACCTCGGTCCTTAATGGGTTTCCCGCTGTGAATCATGGGTTAAGAGGGTGCCGAAAGTTGAGTGAGGCCATACCGCGCCCTCTTCAAGCCAGACATGGGTCACCTGACGGAAGGCTTCTAGCGGAAATTATACACGCTTCTGGATGGACTTCCAATGAGGGGGGAGGCATCTCTTATAACATTCCTTACTCGAAAAAAGCGAGTTTGGAAAGCAGTATCATCAACTGGCAATATTGTGATCGGTTAGTCGGGGTTTATGAGGAAAAGGGAATTTCATTAAACCGGGAACCTTTTGGACCTTTGACGGGTACTTTGGTGCCGCCAAGCATCTCAAATGCTATTGCAATCATGGAGGGCTTACTAGCGGCCGAGCAAGGGGTCAAGAATATAAGCTTGGGCTTTGGTAGTGTAGGTCACGTTCCACAGGATATAGCTGCCATGAAATCGTTGAGGATGATGGCATCGCGACTTTTTAAAGAGTTCGGATATGATGTTAACCTTTCAACCGTTTATCACCAGTGGATGGGTAATTTCCCACGTGAAGAATCTGAAGCCTATTCTGTCATTAATTTGGGGTCTCTCACATCGGTATTGGCAGGTGCGACAAAGATGATTATCAAAACACCCCATGAAGCGGAAGGTATTCCTACATTAGAGGCCAATATGAATGGAATCAGGACGTCCCATCACATGGTAAAGATGATCAGAAGCCAGTTAGGGAGCCTGACGATTGATGTGTCTGATGAAATGGAGATTATTCAAGAAGAAACCATGCTTATTATTGACGAAGTGTTTCGTTTAGGCAAAGGTGATCTGGCCGAAGGAATCATTGAATCGTTTGCAAAAGGAGTTTTGGATATACCGTTTGCGCCGAGCATCTATAACCATGGAGCAGTCATGCCGATCAGAGACTATCTAGGAGCAATTCGGATTGTAGAATTCGGCAATTTGCCCTTTAATGCTCATATTAAAGCGCTGCATCAGGAGAGGATTGCTAAGAGAGAACGTTTGGAAAACAAGAAGGTAAATCACGAAATGATTGTCAATGATATTTTTTCCGTTTCCAACGGGGATTTTTTTCAAAATGGAACCAAGGGGTGACAACGTGACCATGAGAAACAATGGTGTATATGTCAGTGAGACAGAAATTGATCAATCCAAGACCGTGATTGATTCGTTTGAAGAGCAAGCTAAGCATCATCCTGATTGGGTAGCCGTCCGCTATAAAAATGAGGAAATGACGTATGAAGAATTGAACCATCAGTCCAATCAGGTAGCGCATCTGTTGAAAGATCAGGGGCTAAACGTGGAAGAACCTGTAGCCGTATGCATGGACAAGTCCATTCACATGATTACAGCCATTCTAGGAATACTGAAAGCAGGTGGTTACTATGTCCCGTTAGATCCGGCTTTACCAAGTGATCGCTTGACCAAGATCATAAAAAGAATAAACTCTCCTATTCTTCTAACTGATTCAGCTAACGAATCGTTCTTTCATTTAGATCATGTACGAAGCATGCATCATATTGAACGTTCAACTCTCGTAAAATATGCTACGACCAACCTCTCCGATAGAGCTTCCATTCATCATCTTATCTATACCATCTTTACATCAGGGACTACGGGAGAGCCAAAAGGAGTGCAAGTTGAGCACAGGAATGTATTGAACCACCTTCAAGGAATACTGGGCTATATGAACGTAGTAAAACCCTTAAACTATACCCTTCTTACTACGATTGCAGCAGATTTATCCGTCACACCTATATTCGCCGCTCTCATAACAGGTGGGACACTACATATCATCCCCGAAGAGATGATCACTGATGCCGAAAAGCTTGGAATCTATTGCAGGGAGTATGGTGTCAACTGCATGAAATTAGTCCCCTCCCACATGGAGGCACTTTTGTATAGAGATACGCCATCTATCTATATCCCGGATTACATCATTCTTGGTGGAGAACAATTGAAATGGAGCTTGGTGGATAAAATTAAGGAACGCCATCCAACATGTAAGATCTTTAATCATTATGGACCCACAGAGGTAACGGTCGGGGTCATGGCCAACGATATTGATCAAGTGGAAAGGACAGGCAGTGTCATTCCGTTGGGAGAGCCATATGGGTGTTCGGTTATCATGGTTTTGGATGAGAACCTTGATCCAGTAGTACCTGGTGAGATCGGTGAAATCTACATAAGCGGATTAGGTATTACCCGAGGGTACTTTCAGAATGATTTCTTGACCAAAGAGAAATATATACCGAATCCTTGGCAGGAAGGCAAACATGATCATACCCTCTATAAGACTGGAGACCTGGCAAGGGTCAATCCTCAAGGTCAACTGGAATTCGTGAGCAGGATCGATCATCAGGTGAAGGTTCGCGGTTATCGGGTTGAACTAAATGAAATACAAGCCCATCTGGAAGCTAAGGATGAGATTCAAGATAGTGCAGTGGTGGCAAGAATCAATCAGAACGGGGAAACAATTATTCGGGCTGCTTTGGTATTTGATCCAGCATATAAGGGAACTGTCAAACAAATTAGAGAGGCATTAGTAAGTACTCTACCGGCCTATATGCTCCCACAAGAATATGTGGTACTGGATTCCCTGCCCCTCAATGCTAACGGAAAAGTCGATCGACAGCTCATCACCAATCAGGTTTTGGGGGAATTGGCTGGAGCACATGAAGAAGAGATGAGTGTGACAGAGAAGAAAATTCACACCATTTGGTCTTCGTTACTAGACTCTAGTCACATGAATAGAACGGATCGGTTTCTTGAAGTCGGGGGAAATTCATTGAATGCCATTAAATTGGCGAGTGAGCTGGAGGATGCTTTTCAGGTAAGGGTAACAATAGGTGACGTGTTTGAACAGGAAACCATTGAAGACCTTGCAAGTTTAGTAGAGGGTCGACAAGAACAAACGGAAGGTTCCCAGTTGGAAAGATCGCATTTTAGTACGTTGGAGGCATCCTCTCAACAAAGTAGGTTGTGGTTCTGGGATAAACTGGATGTAAATCGTCATTTGTATAATATTCCTTATAAAGTAAAGCTCACAGGAGGTGTTGATCCGAGTAGGCTTCACAAGGCAATTCGAATGATGATGGTGAAGCATGAGATTCTGAGAACCAAGATCATAGAGAACGATGGCCGTCCCATGCAAAAAGTGGACGTAGAAGGAGGAGATGTTCCATTTGAAGTGGTGAATGCATCGATGAATCCTCATGATGTGGAGGAGTTCATTGAAGATAAAGCAAAGAGAGCATTTGATTTATCTAAAGGGACTTTATTCGAAGTGGTTCTTTATAAAGTAAGTCCAGAAGACCATACGTTATTCCTTAATTTTCATCATAGTATTTTTGATGACTGGTCCTTCACCATCTTTTTGGAGGATTTGCTTTCCTTTTATCATTCTCCTGAAAGGGGCCTGGATTCAAGCCAATTGCTTCAATACCAAGACTATTCTGAGTGGCATAAAAAGCATTTACTCATTCATAGAGAAAATCTGGTTGACTATTGGTCTCGAGTATTGGAAGGAAATGTAGAAAAGGTGAAATTCGCCGATTATCACGAAGAGGCTAATGAGTCTTTTGAAGGTGAATCTTTCCATTTCCATATTCCTGGGAAGTCAGTGGAGAAGGTAAACCGTCTTGCTAAGGAAACCGGTACCACTAAATTCATGGTTCTCATGAGTCTGTTTCAACTTATGCTCTACAAATATACGCATAAACAAGACATCATCGTAGGGGCACCTGTTGCCGGAAGGCCGGGAGGTCACTTTGATCAGACACTGGGCTTTTTCGTCAACACTTTGCCATGGAGGACACAGTTTGATGAAACGTCGACCTTCATCAGTCTCTTGCGTCATGTTCAAAAGCAAAGTGTTGATCACCTGAAGCATGTGCATCTTCCTTTCGAAGATATAGTGAAGGAAGTGAGAAGTGGTGTAGAATACAGCCTCACGCCTATCATGAATATCATGATGGCCTTCCAAAATGCGCCTAAGCTGAATCGCGATAAGTATCCCCTGTTAACGGGTGCGCCTGAAAAAGTGAACAATCATACATCCAAATATGATCTTACTTTGTTTTTGGAAGAGAATGAGGGAGAGATCTTAGGCCGGTGGGAGTACAAATCGTTCCTCATTACAAAAGGAAGAATAAAGCAATTTACGAGGCATTTTTCAAAGCTGCTAGATGGCTTGTATGAAAAACCTCTGAATAGTCGGATAGAAGAGTTTAATTTGCTAACAAAGGAAGAAGAGAAGCAGCTAACAGAAACCATCGATGAAGTTGCCCCATCTGTGGGTTTGCACACCTTATTCGAAGCGCAGGCAAAACGAACCCCTGAAAATATAGCCGTTATTCAAGGAGACAATCAATTGACGTATAAGGAGTTAGATGAACGATCATCTTATCTCCGCGACCACTTAATTCAACGTGGTGTTTCTCGCAATGACATCGTCGCAATTAATATGGACCGCTCGCCCGAAATGGTGGTGTCACTTCTCGGAATCTTGAAGGCTGGAGGAGCGTACTTACCTATTGATACCGGTATGCCTCCGGGTAGAGTGGAAGAGATTTTAACCGACTCACGTGCAAAAGTGATTGTAGTCTGTGGTGACCAATCCCATTCGACAGAGTTTTCATCAATCATGGATGTAAGCAGACTTGACTGGGATCAGGCAGATGGATGCGGGAATTCAATAGTGGTGGAGGGAACAGACGTAGTATCTGTCTACTACACATCTGGATCCACGGGAAAACCGAAGGGAGTAGCCAATCACCATCAAGGATGGGTCAATCGAATGGAGTGGATGCAATCCTATCATCAATTAAGGGAAGAGGAGACTGTTTTACATAAAACCACTCTTTCGTTTGATGACGCAGCGGTCGAAATCTTCTGGCCGCTAATAATCGGGGCTCGAGTTGCCTTGATGAATCCTGAAGAACATAAGGATCCACGCGCCATCATAGAGGATACTGTGAAATATGATGCGTCTATCCTTCACTTCGTCCCTAGTATGTTGAAACTCTTCGTTGAAGAAATTAGTGAGGAAGAAGAAAAGGATATGCCTTCACTTCGTGCCATCATCTCAAGTGGGGAAGCCCTTGCAACCTCACTCGTCAAAGACCTTTTCTCGAAGTTGGATGTCAGATTGTTGAATTCATGGGGTGCGACAGAAGTTTCCATTGATTCCACCTGCTATGAATGTACGCTTTCAGACGTGGGCGGCGATCGATTTGTCCCAGTGGGTAAGCCGATCCAAGGAAATTATATCTATGTTCTTGATAAATCCATGAAACCCGTACCAGCTGGTGTAATTGGCGATTTGTATATTGGTGGTGTAGGATTGGCCAAGGGCTACGTCAATGATCCTGAGAAAACAAGGAACAGCTTCATCCAAAATCCTTATCATCCAGATGAGAAGATTTATCGTACAGGAGATCAGGGGTACCTGCGATTGGATGGCAATCTCGTGTTTACAGGAAGGAAGGATTCACAAGTAAAGGTCAGGGGCATGAGGGTTGAACTGGGCGAAATCGAATCCTCAATTAAAGCTTTCTCAGCAATCAAAGATGCAATTGTTCACTTTGCTGATCCTTCCAACAAGCAGGGGTTAGTCGGGTATATGGTTGTGAAAGAACCATTCGAACAAAACCATTTACATCAGTTTATGAGTAGGAAGCTTCCCGATTATATGATGCCGAAGTACATGGTTGAATTGGCTGCGTTTCCAATAAATAAGAATGGCAAGTTGGATTATCATGCTCTACCTAAACCTAGTAAGAATGATTTATTTAATCAGGAGGAATATTTCCCGCCGGAAACCCCGATGGAAATTCAGTTGTCCCGTATTTGGGAAGAGTTATTGGAGACTGAGGAGATCAGTGTGGAAAGTAACTTCTTCACGGTAGGAGGTCATTCCCTGTTGGGGGTCAAATTGATTTCAAGAGTGAATCGTTCATGTAACACGGATTTAAGGCTAAGGGATTTATTTGACTCTCCCACCATCAGGGAAATGGCAGTGAAGGCTGAGCGGATATCAAGAGGTATACAGGAAACGAATAATGGAGGGAATCCATTCCACCCCCTATCATATGCACAAGAGCGAATGTGGTTTTTACATCAACTAGACCCGGCGGATTATAGTTACCATATGCCTTATGGAGTGAAAATGAGTGGAGAACTTGATCTGGACATTTTTAGAGATAGCATTAAATATGTACTGAAACAAAACACAATCCTCCATTCGCGCTTTCGCTTAGAAAAGGGTAAGCCATATGCTATTGCGGGAGATATAGATGTCCAGATTGATCTCGAGACAGCGGGGGGTACAGACCATCTCATCAATGAGTGGTTGAGACAGCCTTTCAATCTAGAGGAGGATGCTCCGTACAGAATGAAACTGGTAAAGGTAAAGCAATCTGAATTTCATTTCTATATCGTTTTTCACCACATTGTCATGGATGGAATCTCATTGGAATTCTTTGAACAACAGTTGTTTGAAACCTATAATCGTCTAAAAGAAAAAAAGCCATTAGCAATCAGGCATGTCCCTTCCTATTTTGAGTATGCAAAGGGCCAAAAAGAGTATAGTACGTCGACTTTCTATAAAGATCAGCTAGAGTATTGGAAAGGAAAGCTAAGCGGTGAACTGGTTAAAACCCAATTCCCACTTGATCAACACAATCATAATTTAGAAGAGCAAACTCAACAGATGACGCAGACATTCTCCGAGAAATCCTTCACAAATATAAAAAAAATAAGCAGGCGACATGGTTCGTCTAATTTCACTATCGTGGCTTCTGTTCTATCCATTCTGCTTCATCGGATCAATGGACAAGAAGACTTGATCATGGGGACGCCTATCATCGATCGTCCTTCAAAATGGGAAGAGTCAATGGGATTATTCTTGAATACCCTTCCCTTAAGGATCCGTGTACACAGTGAACAAACAATTGATGAAGTCATCAGGGGAACAAGTCAATCTGTGAGAGAACTCTTCATGCACCAAGACGTCCCATTTGAAAAGATTGTTGAGGAAGTTCAGCCTAATCGGACAGGGAACTCCAACCCCTTATTCGATATTCTTGTGAACTATATCAGTTACGAACAGAATCAAGAAAGGCTAATTGATCTGGAAGTCGAAAGAAAAAAATTCCATGATTCAAAGGCAAAATTCCTACTAACTTTCTATTTCATTGATGACCAGGACTCACTGAGTGTAAGGGTCGTTTTTCAGGGGCAAAAGATCCATGAGACAAGAATTCAAACCTTTCTTCACCAATTCAACACTGTCTGTGAATCATTGTTAGCAAATCAGGATATTTCTGTCGGAAGACTTGACATCAATCATACACATACAAATGCTGTGGTTGAGCCTAGCCTTCAAAAAGTGCCATTCGCTAAAACCCTAAAAAAAGCCATTGAGGACAATCTACGGGCTGACGCCTTGGAAGAACAACGTACTATATGGACATACAAAGATGTGATGGAGTATGCCAATGGGTATACACATGCATTTAGGAACCTGAACCTATCCAAAGGTGACCGTATCGCTCTATTTGGAAAGAGCTCGTTCCGTTATATTACAAGCATCGTGAGTATGATGGTAAACGGATATGTGTTCGTGCCTATCCATGTAGATACCCCTAAGAACCGGATCAAGAGGATTCTTGAGGAAGCAGAGGTCTCTCTATTCGTAGATTTCGATCAGGTATTATCAGCTACGGAGAGAGATGATCTGAATGTCCTTTATTTTTCACCCACTATCTCTATTCCGGGGCCGGATCATCTGACAGAAGGTTTATTGGGGGATTCAACCGTAGATCACAATTCTGACGCCTATATCTACTTCACTTCCGGCTCGACAGGTACGCCAAAAGGAATCATGGGCAATCAAAAAGGCTTGAATCACTTTTTGTGCTGGCAAAGAAGAGAGTTTGACATTCAACCATCTGATCGCATAGCACAACTTACCAACCCAGGATTTGATGTGTATCTCCGTGATGTTTTCCTTCCGCTCATTAGCGGTGCAACGCTTTGCATACCGGACGGCAATGAAGAAGAGATTGATTGGATGAAGCGGAAGGAAATTACGGTTGTCCACGCCGTACCATCTTTAGTGAAACGATGGATGGAACATACCAGTACGAAGGGGCTTTTGATTAGGTTGACCTTTTTCGCTGGGGAACCGTTGCCTTATGACCTGGTCACAGAGTGGAAAGAAATCATTGGCGATGGTGCAGAAGTGGTCAATCTCTATGGCCCTTCTGAGACCACTTTGGCAAAGAGCTTTCATAGGGTGGGCCCCAATGAGGAAAGACTGTCCATTGTTCCAATCGGACAGGCCATCCCTGAAACGGAGGTGCTGATTTTGAATACGCAGCAATCGCTCTCTGGAGTGAATGAACCAGGGGAAATCGTCATCAAGACTCCTTACCGGACGAGGGGGTATTTGAACCGGAATGATACATTTAGTCAAAATCCGTTGTCTACCGACAAGGAGGACCTGGTCTACTTCACAGGTGACATAGGGAGATATCATCCCAATGGATTTGTAGAGATCTTAGGAAGAAAGGACTTTCAAGTCAAGCTTAACGGGGTAAGAATCGATCTGAATGAAGTGGAATACTTCTTAAATCTAGTCCCAGTGATTAAGCAAGCGATCGTGACAAAAGTGGAAGAGGGAAAAAGAGAATACTTAGTGGCATACATGGTCCCTGAAGAAGGAGCGGAAATCAGCGAGTATGAAGTCAGGAAACAACTCTTGGAGAACCTCCCAATCTCCATGATTCCTCTCATGGTGAAGATGGAGAACCTCCCAATCAACCAAAATGGCAAGGTGGATCGAAAGAAGCTTCCACATCCGAAATGGGCTGACGGAGACCATGATCAATTAGTAGGGCCAGAGGAGGAGAAATTGGCGGGGATATGGAAGCAAATACTTCACATAGAGACTAGTTTAAGGAAGAATGATGATTTCTTCGCCCTGGGGGGCCATTCCTTGTTAGCCATCCGACTACTAAACGAAATCCTTGATCAGTTCCACACGGAAGTCAAACTGATTGATTTATTCGAAAACCCTACAATAAAACGTATGAATCAACTGATTGGAAGCAGGATGGGAAATGCTGATGCGAATGCCAAGAACAAAATATCAAAGGCTGCAAGAGTTCCGATCAAGCATTGAGGTGCAAATGAGTGATGGTTCGTTTACTCGGCTATCACTCGTTGTTTCGAATTTGGTCGAGAGATGAACGTTGGGGAGTGAAGGCGGTGCAAGAGTTAAAGATCCTATTGGAAAATGGAATCGAGTTTCACGGTACAGGCATTTGCGGAGAAAGACCATATATAGGGGAGATTGTATTCTGTACGGGAATGACTGGTTATCAAGAAGTCTTGACGGATCCTTCCTATCATGGTCAATTCGTTGTCATGACCTATCCGTTAATCGGAAATTATGGGATAAATGATGGGGATTCGGAATCAAACAAACCCAAAGTAAAGGGACTGATCGTGAAGGAGTTGTGCGAAACTCCCTCTCATTATCAAAGCAAGATGTCCGTATCAGACTACCTATTGGAGGAAGAAATCCCGTTTGTCACTGAGGTAGATACAAGAGAACTAACCAAAGTGATCAGAGAGGAAGGAACGATGAGGGCAAGTATCGCCCCGTTGGATTATCCGAAGGAAGTATTGCTTAAAGAGTTGGGTCGTGGGGACGGGAGAAATTCGGTCGAATGTGTCACGTCACAGCATGCCTACACGATACCAGGAGAAGGGGAGCATGTGCTGGTACTAGACTTAGGCCTGAAAAAGGGGATTATGAAGGAGCTCACTGGTCGAGGTGTCTGTCTTACGGTGGTCCCTGCATTCACGTCCATTGAAGAGATTCACCGTTTGTCTCCGGATAAAATTATTCTTTCAAATGGACCGGGGGACCCTAAGGACTCCTCATATGTAATTCAACTAGTGAAAAGGTTGATTCCAGACTATCCTATCTTCGGCATTTGTTTAGGTCATCAGATTATCGCCCTAGCGTGTGGTGCGGATACGGAAAAGATGAAGTTTGGCCACAGAGGACCCAATCACCCTGTTAAAGATCATCGAACCAACCTTGTGAAGATTACCTCTCAGAATCACAATTATACTGTTAGGAAAGAAAGTATAATAAAAACGGATTTGGAGATCATCCAGACAGCACTCCATGATGGAACTGTGGAAGGGATCATGCACAAAACGTATCCGGTCATGTCGGTTCAATATCATCCTGAAGGATCTCCTGGGCCGATGGATTCTAATGAGCTCTTTCACTCCTTCATCGAGCGTGATTTTAAAAAGGAACAAGAAGCAAGGGGGAAAGTCCATGTACGGTAACCCAAAAAAGATACTGGTGATTGGATCAGGTCCAATTGTAATAGGTCAGGCTGCAGAGTTTGATTACTCTGGAACTCAAGCATGCCAAGCATTGAAGGAAGAAGGGTATTACGTCCTTCTAGTTAACTCCAATCCTGCCACCATCATGACAGACAAGACTACCGCTGATGAGATCTATATGGAACCCTTAACAGTAGAGTATGTAAAGACTATTATTATAAAAGAAAAGCCTCAAGCACTATTGGCCACCCTAGGAGGACAAACGGCACTGAATATCGCCTATGAACTTGATCAGGAGAACTTTCTGCAAGATCATCAGGTCACTCTTTTAGGTGTAACAGCGGAGACAATTCGGAAAGGGGAAGACAGATTACTATTTAAAGAGTTGATGCTAGATATTCATGAGCCCGTTCCTGAAAGTCGAATCGTCACGTCCATCAAAGAAGCTAAGGAAGTGGCAAGTGAATTTGATTTTCCGCTCATCGTGAGACCGGCTTACACATTAGGGGGAACGGGTGGAGGTATATGTCATAACCTCGAAGAGCTGGAGTCGGTTACTGGCAACGGTCTTTCTTTATCTCCAATTGGTCAATGTTTAGTTGAAAGAAGCATTAAAGGGTTCAAAGAAGTTGAAATGGAAGTGATGCGGGATAGCTATGGGCAAGCGGTCATTGTATGCCACATGGAAAACCTGGATCCTGTCGGTGTTCATACCGGTGATTCCATCGTCGTATCACCCTGTCAGACATTGAGCGATAAGGACTATCAGATGCTCCGTACTTCCGCCCTTAAAATCATCAGCCATCTATCCATCGTTGGAGGATGTAATATTCAATTCGCACTTCATCCTAATACCAAACAATATTACATTATTGAAGTAAATCCAAGGGTGAGCCGTTCATCCGCATTGGCCTCTAAGGCAACAGGCTACCCGATTGCCAAGATTGCTGCCAAACTGGCAGTAGGAAAAGGTCTGCATGAAATCCAAAACCCCATTACTAAAACTACATATGCTTGCTACGAGCCTGTATTGGATTATGCCGTTGTGAAAATTCCTGTCTTTCCTTCAGAAAAATTCGGACTTGAGCCTGATCAGCTTGGAACACAAATGAAGGCAACTGGAGAAGTGATGGCCATCGGGCGAACGTTCGAAGAAGCCTTGATGAAAGGAATTCGGTCAGTCAGTCGGAAATATGAGCAATATTGGTTGGGACAAGTTGATTGGGAGGATGGGAATCTCACTAGACTGAGCTCCCCTGATCACCATCGCATCTTTTTGATTGCAGAAGCGTTTAGAAGAGGCGTGTCGGTTGATACCATCTTTGAAGTATCAGAAGTGGATCGGTATTTTTTGTATAAGATCAAGAAAATCATAGATGTAGAGAGTAAGATTAAAAGTCAACGTGTAGACGCTAAACTTTTACTTAAGGCTAAGAAAATGGGATTATCTGATTATCAGATTGCTTTACTCAAAGGCAGTGCAGAGCAAGATATCTATAAAAAAAGAATAGCGTCACAAATGCTTCCAGTATATAAAATGGTCGACACGTGTGCAGGAGAATTCGAATCTTATACGCCATATTACTACAGTACCTATGAGCAGTTCAACGATGCCTCTCCATCTCATAAAGAAAAAATAGTCATCTTAGGATCTGGCCCCATTCAAGTAGGACAGGGAATAGAATTCGATTATGCAACTGTCCATGCGATCCAAGCGGTTAAGGATAACGGATTTGAATCAATTATTATCAACAATAATCCAGAAACGGTTTCCACCGATTTCAGTATTTCAGATAAACTTTATTTTGAACCCCTGACGGTAGAGGATGTCATGAATATCATTGATTTTGAACAACCTATGGGCGTACTCGTACAATTCGGTGGTCAGTTGGCCATTAATCTTGCCAAGCAGTTGAAGGATAGGGGGGTAAACGTTCTTGGGACTTCGGTTGAATCCATCGAGATAGGTGAGAACCGTGGTGAACTTGTTTGTGCATTAGAGGAGTTGAATATCCTTCATCCTAATGGTGAAACAGTGTTGACTATCAATCGTGCCCGTGAAGTAGTATCTGATCTAGGTTATCCGCTCATCGTGCGTCCTTCTTACGTAATTGGTGGCAGTGATATGGAGGTCATCACATATCATGGAGAGTTAGAGTCGTACCTATCACGATATGACTTTGCGAAGGGGAACCCGCTCCATATCGACCAGTACATCGAAGGGATTGAACTGGAATTAGATGCGATTTGTGATGGTGAGAAAGCAGTCATACCAGCAGTTTTGGAGCATATTGAACAATCCGGGGTTCACTCCGGTGATTCGATGGCAATCTATCCACCTCGAAAGCTCGGAAAGAAAGTCCTTGATGAACTAACCGTGTTGACAAACAAGCTCACACGATTTTTGAAGATCAAAGGATTAGTTAATATTCAAGCGGTGTATTCCAACCAACAAATCTACTTAATCGAGATAAATCTACGCTCAAGTAGAACATTGCCATTTATTAGTAAGATCTCAGATCTTAACATGGCTGCCCTCGCTACCAATTGTCAGTTGGGATACTCGCTTTCATCAGATGATAGGTCGAAGAATGAAAGACCAAGGGATGATGTATTCTATGTGAAGGCGCCGGTCTTCTCTTTCTCCAAAATGACAGCTATTGATCCCATTCTTACACCCGAAATGAAGTCTACTGGAGAAGTAATTGGATATGACAAACAATTCGACCTAGCGGTATTAAAGTCTTTTCAAGCAGCTGGGCTGAGCTTGGGAATTGGAGAAGAACAGGCTTTAATTCTAGTAGATTTCATCAATGACCATCTTGAACAGCTTCTTGAAAGATTGTCTTGCCACACCTCAGAGTTCCTCTTTGTTGAGGGTGAGAAAAAAGGTACGGGTCATTTAAATCAAAACATAAAAACAATCAGTTTATCTGAAGATATCTTATCTGAATTAATCAGGAAAATGAAACAAAAATCGATAGGGATCGTGATCGATTTGCGAAGAGGTAAGAGTAAGTGGGAGAAGGAGCTGAGAAAGAATGCTGTTCAACACAATATTCCACTATTTACAAATGTAGATACCCTTTCCTTATTTGTTACTTCTTTAGAAACAAAGGATAGAATGCAGGATCAAAAGCTTGGCGTACATCCTTTTTATGAAAAGGAAAATGTACGATTGAGGTAGATTGCAATAGACCATTTTTAAAACGACTTAGTCGTGATACAGTCTAAGTCGTTTCTTCTATCTTCTAATGGAATCATATTGTGTTTTAGTTCTCTGCTATCCACTCACTCAAATACATCATCCCGTTCGCATCTCCCGGATTTTCAAGGGGGCAGATCAGCTCCAGGCTGTTGCCGTCGGGATCGGGGAAGTGGATTTTTGCGTGGGCCATCCCGTTATGTGCCATGATGAACGGTTCCACGGGTTCGAATCCGAATGCTTTGCGGGGTGTGCAGCCGCGCTCGATCAGCCAGGGGACGGACTGCTTCAATTCTTCCAGTGAAACGTGGAAGGCGATATGCCGGATGGAAGGGTGATACGCGAGTTCCACACAATCCGTTTCCCATAGCCCGAGCCAGCTTCTTTCTTTCTCAATCCCCATGAACGCAAGCCCGTCCCCTGCGCGGTGGGAGAGCTCCAAACCCAGCCCCTCGTAGAATGCGATGGAACGATCTACGCTCCTTACGGGAAGATGGGCTTCGTATAATCCTTTGATCATGGTCATGACCTCCTTTTCTATACTGTACCTTGACGAACGGGTGGATTCGACGGGCAAAAGGCCGGGTTGGTATGAGACATAAGGTGGAGGTAAAGGGGATAGAGAGGTTCCTCCCATTTGAAAAAAGCTTCGTCCCTTCAGCAATTATGTGGAGGGAAGAAGCTTTTTACGGTTTTCATCTCAGGTGGAACATTCCTTTTCCCGTGTTCATATCGATCGGCAACGAAGAATGTTGATGGGCGATGACCCAAGACCCCTCAATCTTTTTGAGACCGAATGTAAACCGGTTCGCGATCTGTCGAAGTTTTTCTTCCGATTCTTTCGTATACGCAGCAAACACCACTTCACAATGAACAAAAGCGACTGTATTGCTTTCCTCTACCTTTATTTCGTTAAATAGGACTTTGAGGATCTCTCCTTCTTCTCTCAAACCTGTAAACCATTCGATCACATTCTTTCTCCACTCTGAGATCCCTCTGCATTCCCAGTTGCCCCAACAATCATAAATGTGAACATCCTCGGCATGGATAGATAAGAATTTCTCCACATCCTGTTCGTAAACGGCCGTTTTGTATACTTCAAGAACATCTTTTGCGGCACCATTCTTCATTTTGAGTACCCCTCTCTAATAATCATCTCGACTAGTCATTCGAGGCTACCTGGTTAATTCCTTTTTTATAGAGGAATTATCCCGTTCCCAATCATCTAGGTAAATGGGTGGAGATAATTGGCAGCCTATAAGCCTTCTGTCTCAATACGTCTCATTTCGTAAAAGAACAGATGTTCGGTTATACTACCGGAAAGAGGTGATTGAAATGATAAGAGACAGAGGGAAAATCAAATGGACGTCGCTCATGCTCCCGGAGCACGTCAAGGAACTGAGGGATATTTGGGAGGTTTTCGAGCGCGATCAGAAGCCTGAAGTCGACATCTTTGCCATGACGGAGATGGAGGAACGGATCCGCTACGCCATGGAGTACCACCTTCCCCTACGTATGAAAATCTGGAATGAATTGAAGGGGAAATGTGAAATGACGACGGGGACGGTTCATTATCTCAATGAGCGGGACCGGAAGCTGATACTTGAGTGCGGAGATGAAGGATTCGTCAAGGTGCGGGTGGAGGATCTGATTTCGGTGGATGTAGTGGAATAAGAGCGACAGGGACACTTGCGGGAGCGTGAGTGTCTTTGTTTATGGAAAATAAAAGGAAATCGTACAGGGGATATGATATGGTAATAGAGAAGTTTTTTTACGAGCGGTTATTCATCAAAGAGAGATAAATGGGGGTGGAAATCATGTTGAAGAAATTCACCATGACGGGGAAAATCCTTTTTGCGATGGGGTTCATACTCTTTGTGCTAAGCTCTTTTCTGTATTCAGAATTCAACGAGGAAGGCTACTAGAAGATGGGGTTGGTCATCGGTGCACTAGTGGCCATCAGTTCCAACTTCTTTACAATCAAACGTGCATCCAAAAGGAGAGCCTGACATGATTAAACAAATCGATCACCCGCAAGCCTGGGAGCTCCGCCACACCGTCATGTGGCCGGACCGACCCTATGACTATATCAAGGTGGAGGGCGATGAATCGGCCCTGCACTACGGACTCTTTCATGAAGGTGACCTGAAGTCCGTCATCTCCCTCTTCATCGAGGAAAGGGAGTGTCAGTTCAGGAAGTTTGCCACCCTTGATGAAGAGCAGGGAAAGGGCTACGGGAGCCGACTGCTTGACTATGTACTCGAAGAACTAAAAGCCATGGGCATCCGCCGGATCTGGTGCAACGCACGCATCGAGAAAGCCGGCTTCTATACCCGGTTCGGTCTTCGTGAAACCGACCGCCGCTTCACCAAAGGCGGCAAGACGTATGTGATCATGGAAATGACACATGCGTCAAAGGAGGGGTAGCCAATGGAGATCACATTCATCCGACATGGGCAGGGGGAGCATACGCTGAGCCTGCCGGAAAGCTTTCAGTTGGAGGACCCGTCATTGACGGAAGCGGGGAGAGAGCAGGCGAGAAGCCTTTCGTCCGTTTTCGATGTCACGAAGGATGATCTAGTGGTGGCGAGCCCTACGCGAAGGACCTTGCAAACGGCCTCCTTGATTGCCGGTGAATCGGGGTGCAGGCGGGTCGTGCATCCGTTGGTGTCCCCGAGGATGTTCCCGCAGAAGCAGGGGGCAATGACCCTTCCATGTGACCGGATGCTCGACCAGGAGACAATTGGAACCGAATTTCCTGGGTTTGAGTTGGGATCAGGGATGGACCGAAACATGTGGACGTCAGGTATCAATGTCTTGCCCCATGACGAGTTTGCAGAATGCGCAGATGTCTTTTTACGGTGGGCTGAGGATCAGGGCGCCCATCACGTGTACGTGGTATCCCATGACGGGACAATCACAGCGTACCGGGAGCGATTGAGAAGAGAAACGCTATCCAGAGCCGACTTCTTAAATGATGCGGGCTGGATCAGGGAGCAGTATGGACAGTGAACGCTACAAGAGGCTGCCTCACAGCAGCCGGTAGTCATGCGTTCTGTTCACGGATGATTTTCAATCGGTTCAGCAATCCGAAGAAGTGTTCATTGTAAAGGACCATTCTGTTTTACCGGCTGATCAAACGGGTAAACTACGTCTGTAAACATTTACGGAAGCGGGGAGATAATGATGAAGATCTCATATCATGGCCACTCAGTGGTGAAATTCGAAACCAACGGAAAAACGATCCTTGTTGATCCGTTCATCAACGGGAATGAATATACCGATCTAAATGCAGATGACGTCAAAGCTGATGTGATCATCCTGACCCACGGACATAACGACCACGTGGGTGATACTGTCGCCATCGCGAAAAGGAATGACTCCTTGGTGATTGCACCGAACGAGCTGGCGAACTATCTTGGCCTTCAGGGCCTCAATACTCATCCGATGTCAATCGGCGGAGCGCGAGAGTTCGACTTCGGTAAGGTGAAATTCACCCAGGCATTCCATAGCTCAAGCTATACAACAGAAGATAACGAAATCATCTATACCGGCATGCCGGCAGGCTTCCTCTTGATGGCTGAAGGGAAGACGATTTACCACGCAGGAGATACAGGTTTGTTTTCCGACATGAAGCTGATCGGTGAACGCCATCCGATCGACCTTGCTTTCCTTCCAATCGGGGATAATTTCACGATGGGACCAGAGGATGCAGCACTTGCCGCTAAGTTCTTGAAAGCGAAGGAAGTCGTTCCTGTCCATTACGATACATTCCCGCCGATCAAGCAGGATCCGCATAAATTCGTCGAGATGCTTGAAGACAGCAAAGGCCGCGTCATGAAAGCAGGAGACACCATCGATCTATAAGATCATCACCGGAATCATCCGGGACCTTCACAGGAGGTTCCGGGTGATTTTTTGTTGAGTGAAAAAATAGTTTTGTTATAATTTTCCTTTTGTTATGATAGAAGGAACAGGTAGCAGCGTTAGTTGAAATTGACAAAGAGAAGGGGAATGTGCGTGGAATTTAGAAAGAACGTTCGGGAGAATCAGAACTTACGTGACAGCTTCAACCAGCTTGCAGAGGACACATTCGGCATCCATTTTGGACAGTGGCATGCCAGGGGATATTGGACAGAGAAGTACGTGCCATTTTCCTATATCGAAGGAGACCGGGTCATTGCCAACGTGTCCGTGAACCTGATCGACTTTACCATAGCAGGAGAAGAAAAGAAGGCGATCCAGATCGGGACCGTCATGACCCATCCCGACTACCGGAATCGCTGTTTATCGACGGATCTCCTGAAGAGCGTGCTGGCGGAATACCGGGATCAGGTCGACTTCTTCTATCTGTTTGCCAATCAAAATGTACTGGAGTTTTACCCGAAGTTCGGATTCCAGGCGCAGCAAGAAATGCTGTTCAGCATGGTGCCAGGCACCGTCGGTAAAGTGAACGCAAGGAAGCTTGATATGGAGGAGGACGAAGACCGCGATCTTGTATACGGGATCGCCAGGGACAGGCTGCCGGTATCCACTCGCTTCGGGACGAGAAACACGGGTGAGCTGTTCATGTTCTATGCTCTCTATGCCTTCCCGGATAACCTTTATTATCTCGAGGAAGAAGACGCGGTGGTGATGTTCCAGCGTGACGGGGAGAGGCTTGATCTGTTTGATGTCGCATGCCGCGAAACCGTGGATGTCAGAAAGATTGCCGAAAAGCTTGCAGACGATGATACACGGCAGATCGTCTTCCATTTCACACCGGAGGAGACGGAAGAGATGCAGGCAGATGTATTCCACGGGGATGACGTGCTGTTCGTCCTGCCCATTAAGAGCGGGGTAGGGATTCCTGACGGGGTGAAGCATCCGTTGACGGCGCAGGCTTGACGTGAATCGTCCCCATTTAGTAAAAAGGAATTATTTCCTTTATGTGGAATGATATATGTAAGGTGATTCTGGAGCGGAGGTGAGTGATATGGACTTTCTATCCTGGTACGACTGGCTTACGCCGACGAATCCCATGGCGTCGATCTTTTTCGGGTTGATCTTCACGGTCATCGTCGGGGTGACGGTATGGTGGGATACGAGGAAGATGGAGTCGGCCTTCGTTGCGGCGTTGACGGGGATCCTGGTGACGGTGGTCGGGGTCGCAATCTTGAATGCCATTGGGTTTTATGCATGACGCATGGGAACCGTCCCCATGCGTCGTCCAAAATCAGACATCGGGGGAATACTCATGAAGAAACTTGCGACAGGGTTGGTCCTGATCTTATCCAGTGCCATTTTATATGGATCGACGTTGATTACCGCAGCGATTTATTCCACGGTTCTAAGCAAAGAAGGGTTTGGTTGGGATTCGCGCTACGGTGTGTTCGGGACGGCGTTTCGGAGGATCGGAACCGTTCCGTTAGTCTTTTCGATACTCTTGGCTGTGGTGGGGATTGGATTCACAGGCTATTCGTTTTATCAGAAAAAGAAATCATAAATGACGCACCGGAACCGTCCCTAAGCACCACCCAACCAAAGCAGTCTCCCAATGGAGGCTGCTTTGGTTTTTATATCGGGTTCGCGTTGCTAATAGCAATAGGGGTTGTGGCAAATACTAAAGTAGGATGGTAAAGGCTCAATAGAGGTGTACTTACACATGACAAGAAGCCGGTTTGTCGAGGAGGAATATATTTTTTGAATACAGGGTACTATCATACAGTAACAGGCCTTTTCAGTAAGTAGAAGTTGAAATCATAAACGATTATTCAGGCAACCTGGTATTTCATGTAGAAATCCATTCACATCAAAGGAGTTGACAATAGTATATGAAATTCAATAAGAAGAAAATCAACGTTGTTAGTATTGAAAAGGCCAAGAAGAGTGTATTCGCAACGGGTGTAGGGAATGCAATGGAATGGTTCGATTTTGGTTTGTATTCATATTTAGCCGTTATCATCAGTCAGAATTTTTTCAGTCCTGTCCAAAATGATGAACTGAAGCTGATCTTCACGTTCGGAACGTTCGCCATTGCCTTTTTAATGCGACCGCTTGGCGGGGTTATTTTCGGCAGGATCGGTGATCGGTTAGGGAGGAAGGTCGTATTAACAACAACGATCATCTTGATGGCTTGTTCGACCTTACTGATCGGATTGCTTCCTACTTATGATCAGATCGGGGTATGGGCTCCGATATTGCTCCTTGTTGCCAGGATCATTCAAGGGTTCTCAACGGGCGGTGAGTATGCCGGAGCCATGGTGTATATTGCAGAATCGTCTCCGGATAATAAACGGAATATCCTCGCAAGTGGGTTGGAAATCGGAACCCTTACCGGCTATATCTTGGCCTCTCTCCTCGCGAGTATCCTTTTCATCACGCTATCTGACGATCAAATGAGTTCATGGGGATGGAGAATCCCATTCTTGCTTGGTTTGCCGTTAGGCCTTGTAGGGTTGTACTTGAGGAAGAGCTTGGAGGAATCACCGATTTTCGAAAACGAACTTGCCAATGAAAATGAGGATGAGAAAAAAGAAAGTTTTGTGTCGATCTTCAAGAATCATAAAAAGGACATTATCGTTTGTTTCGTTGCAGTAGCGTTCTTTAACATAACAAATTATATGCTGTTATCGTATATGCCTTCTTATCTAGATGAAATCGTCGGATTGTCCAGCACGACGGGAACGGTCCTGATCACAGGTGTCATGGTCATCATGATTCCACTGGCCCTCATGTTCGGGAAACTGAGCGATAAGATCGGCAACAAAGCGACCATCTTGATTGGGTTGGGTGGTCTGTCGCTCCTGTCTGCTTTTGCTTTTTACTTAGTCAATCTCAATGGTCTGCTCTTCGTGTCACTGGGCATTTTGATCTTAGGTATCCTACTGGCGAGCTATGAAGGAACCATGCCTGGAACGTTGCCATCCATGTTCTTCAGTGATGTACGCTATCGCACCTTATCCGTCACATTCAATGTCTCGGTCTCCATCTTTGGTGGGACGACCCCTTTGGTTGCCACATGGCTTGTACACCAAACAGGGAACAACTTGGCACCTGCATGGTATCTGACCATTGTCAGCGTCATCGGTTTCTTCATCATCTTGTTCATGTTCACGAGTACGTCCGGTAAGTCCCTCAAAGGATCGTATCCGACTGTTGCGACTAAATCCGAGTACCAAGAAGCCGTGGAGAATCCTGAAGACTCCCTTTGGTGGAAGGCAGAGCAGGATGATAAAAAATAATTTTCTTTTCGAAAAAGATCTCCGTTTACAGTATGTAGATGGAGATCTTTTTCTGGTTGCTCTGTTTTAAGAAAAAAGAAATCACGGCTAGCTCCTCATCACCCATGCGTCATTTCTTAACTTTCCTTAAGATTTCCCCGTCCTTTTTCTTAAGGTCCGTCCGGTAATCTGTTGGAAACGATACGAGAAGGGCGAGGGACAGATGATGAGTGCGCTGCAGTTTGTGAAGGAATATGTGAAACAGCCGAGGACGGTGGGGGCGGTGATGCCGAGTTCGAAGGTGCTTGCCCGTCAGATGGTGGAGGCGATTGAGTTCGACAGAGTGGAGAGCATTGCGGAGTTCGGGCCGGGTACGGGTGTCTTCACGGAAGAGATCCTGCGGAGGAAACGGGACGGGACCATGCTGCTGGTGATTGAGGAGAATCGAGAATTTTTTGAGCTTCTCTATGAACGGTACAGCAAGCGGGACGATGTGGTGGTGATCCACGGTTCGGCAGAGGATGTGCGGGAGCATATGCAGAAGTACGGGATGAGCCGATTGGATGCGATTGTGTCGGGGCTTCCGTTCGCAAGCTTGCCAAATGACGTGTCACACGCTATTTTAAGAGTAACCAATCAGGTCCTCGCGCCTGGAGGCGTGTTCGTCACGTTCCAGTATTCCATGATGAAAAAGGCGCTGTTCGAGCGATACTTCGCAGGGATGGAATGGCAGCGGGTGTGGTGGAACGTACCTCCTGCCTATGTGCTTGCCGCGAGACCGATGAAATGATGAAGAGAAAAGAGTGGACCATATGACCGGAACGACCATCCTGATCGTCGATGATGAAGCAGACATCCGGAACATGATCGCGATTTATTTGAAAAATGAAGGGTATGGGGTGTTGGAAGCAGCCGATGCCCATGAAGCATTTGGCGTGCTCGAGGATAGCCCTGTCGACCTTATCATCCTGGACGTCATGATGCCGGGGATGAGCGGGGTGGAAGCATGCATGACGATCAGGCAGTCGTATGATATGCCCATCATCTTCCTATCGGCGAAGAGCGAGGACCTCGATAAAATTCATGGCCTCGCGAGCGGAGCGGAGGATTATGTGACCAAGCCGTTCAATCCCCTCGAGCTCATGGCCCGCGTGAAATCCCAGCTCCGCCGCTACAAGATGGCCCCGGGGAACAGTGAGCCTTCCCATCTTCTTGAAAAAGGGGATCTCACCGTCAACGAGCGGACGAATGAAGTGACCGTCGGCGGTCGCGAGGTGCGCCTCACCCCGAAGGAATTCCATATCCTATCCCTGTTGCTGCGGAATCAGGGACAAGTCTTCAGCATCGAGCAAATCTATGAAGCGGTGTGGAAGGAACCGTTCTTTAAATCCGACAGCACGGTGATGGTGCATATCACCAATATCCGCGACAAAATCGAAGAGAATCCGAAGAAGCCCTTCTATGTGAAGACCGTGTGGGGCGTGGGGTATAAGGCATGAGGTTCCTGCCCCTTAAACTGAACCTGAATGTGAGGCTCATCCTGATCTTCATCGCCTGCCTGGCCGCGGCGACGGTCACGTTTTTCCTCACGGTGTTCTATTTCACCCCCCTTGAAGACTACAGGAAGCAGGAAAAGGTCAACAATCAGGTGGAGAAGGTGCTGGCCGACTGGAAGGCGTCATTGGAAGCGGGAAACGTGAGCTTGTCTGATTCGAAGGGGATTGAAGAAGCGATCGGAACGGTGAAGGATCAGCGCGAAGAGTGGGGTTTCCTCGTCACCGATGCCGAGGGGGATGTGACGTACCGGACGGGGAAGCTTTACAGTGAAGATCTGCCGAAGCTCCTTGAGCAGAAGCTCCGTAATGACTATTCCAGCGAGCGTGACGAGAAGCAGGCACCCTTCATTTCCACGGTTATGTTCCAGGAAGGCTTGGGATACGTGGTCATTGAGGCCCCGTCAAGGCTCAAGGCAATCAATCCCACGACCTACAATCAACAGCTTTTACTCGCCTTTTCCCTGGCGGTCGTGGTGTTCCTTGTCCTGTTCGTGCTCTTCATGCGTCCGGTGACACGCTACATCGAGCAGATCGAATCGGGCATCGGACGGATTGTGGATCATGACTGGACGTATGAGATTCCGGTGAAAGGACGTGATGAGTTGTCCTCCTTAGCCGCGAATATCAACTGGATGACGGATCAGCTCCGGCTCCGGTTCGTGAGGGAAAGGGAGCTCGAGCAGTCGAAAAGTGAGCTTATCACGAATCTATCCCATGATCTCCGGACGCCGCTTACGTCGATCATCGGCTATCTGCAGCTGGCAAAAGACCAGAAGTCACCGGGAGATAAGGGGTATGTGGACACCACCTACCGCCTGTCACTCAAGCTGAAGGGGCTCATGGACGAGCTGTTCGAGTATACAAAGCTCACCCATCATCAGGTCGAGCTCCAGACCGATCGGGTCGACTTTGCCGCCTTGCTCCACCAGCTTGTCGGGGAGTACACCCCGATCCTCGAAGGGAAGGGTCTCTATGTCGAGATGGACGTGCCGGAAGAACCCGTCCTCGTCACCGTGGATATCGAGAAGATGATTCGCGTGTTCGATAACCTCCTTTCCAACGTAGAGAAGTACAGCCTGGAAGGGACGATCAATCTCAGGATGAGAGTGGAAGGGGACCAGGTGCTCACCAGTCTCTCGAATCCATCCGACCCTGTGGACCCAGAAGAACTGCACCGGCTCTTCGACCAGTTCTACCGATTGGACGAAGCACGTTCCACCAAGATCGCCGGATCCGGTCTTGGGCTCGCCATTGCAAAGCGCATCGTCGAGCTTCATGACGGGGAGATCTGGGCAGAGAGTGGGGAAGGTGAGCTGACTGTGTGGGTGGCGCTGCCGGTTAGAGGATAGAAAGGGAAAGGCGCTGCTTCCGAGTGGAGGCAGCGCCTTTTTATTTGGATGAAATGTTACTTTTTTGTTTGTATAAAAATGGTATAATTGTTTTGTATCTTTCATCCGTAACTGATAGATTTGTTGAAGTATACAGGAGGTATGCATGAGAAATCTTGCATTTGAGCTATTCGAAAAACTTATTTCTTTACCTATATGGCTCCAACTCCTGATTGTCATTTCAGTATATTTTTTATTTTTTGTATGTCTCTTTTATTTATCGCGATTAATGGATATAGGGATCTTTGGTTCCAAAAGATAGTATTATAAAAGTCAAGATCCTTTAACGAAAAAGAAAATACTAAAAGATGCATTGTGGTGTACGTCATTAGCGACGGGGTCGTACGTGATAACATTTGTATTATAGTGAAAGACTAATGCTTCTTCTTAACAAACTGTGATAAATAGAGGTGAAAGGCGATGTTTCCGAGTGGAGACATCGCCTTTTTTCTTTAGTGTTCGGGTCCCTCTATTGGTGTATGGAATGACCTCACTTTAAATAATGCTTCTTAAAATCAGGATGGATCGAAAATTTCCGTCTGAGATTCACGAGGTTCTTTCCAAACGTTTTCTCCAGCTCATCCCGATGTTCCTTCATGATTTCCATGAGATAGAGGTCGTGGATCATGACCTCCGTGATGGGCATGACCAGTCCGACGTGCCTTGTCCAGGCAGCGCGGCTGTCGGTTCCGAGGGAGACGATGCCTGCCACCACTTCCACATCGTCGGCGCTGATGACGATCCAGTTGCCGCCGTATTCCTCTTTGATGGCAGAGCCCATGTAGTGGAGATGGACGTGGGCAAAGTCGGAGGAGATGTCGCCATATGCGATGATGGTGACGTTGACTCCGCGAAGGGCCGCTTGTTTCAGCTCCTCTTCCACTTCCGCATATTCCTCTTCCATGACTTCAAGAAGAATCCTCGTTTGTGCGGTGGCGATGCAGTTTTTCACTTTGTCGATGATTTCATTCCGGCCTGTAATGTTCCAAATGTTTTCCCGATCATAGGAGGATTGTTCAAACTCAGCGAGTGACTTCTCGGCCAGCTTGAAGTGGTCATTCGCTTCCCTGCGCCGATTCTTGATGAGCTCTTTCGCCGGGATCGGGGTGTACTGAGGGGTGGTGCCGGGACTGACGAGAATATCTCCCCTTCCCGCAAGGTGATCCAACGTCTCGTAAATCCTCGACCGTGGGACACCTGATTTTTTCGCTACGGCATAGCCCGTGAGAGGGGATTCTTCCAGGAGTGCCAGATAGGCTTTGGCTTCGTATTCGGTGAAATGCAGCTTGGTCAGTGTGTTTAAAAGGGTTTCGCTCATAGATCCTCCGTATGCGTGAGTTTATTTCTGTTAGTGTATCAAAATAGATTGATTATTTCTAATCGATTCTGGTATTCTTTTTAGTAGTTACTGTAGTAACCACTATTATCATGTTAGGAGAGGACACATGGACAACTTGCTTGCTTACATACCTGTCGCTACGCTTATGGTCGTCATTCCCGGCGCAGACACCATGCTTCTCATGAAGAATACCCTGAGTTACGGACCGAAAGCCGGACGCTTTACGGTTCTCGGCATGCTCTCGGGCCTTTCGTTCTGGACGGGCATTGCCATACTCGGATTATCCGTCGTGATTGCCAAATCTGTGGTATTGTTTACCACGATTAAATACCTCGGTGCTGCTTACTTGATCTACCTTGGAATCAAAAGCCTGATTTCGAAACAGACCCTTGCTGTGGATCAAATGGAACCCTCGGCGGACGTACCCGTCGATCGCCGCTATCATAAAAAGTCCTTCATGCAGGCCATGCTCAGCAATGTGCTGAATCCAAAGACCGTCATCGTCTATATCACCATCATGCCCCAGTTCATCAACCTGAACGGTCATGTCAACCAGCAGTTGATCATCCTGGCCTCCATCCTGACAGGACTGGCAGCCGCCTGGTTCCTGATCCTGGTGTATGTAGTGGACTATGCGAAGAAATGGTTGAATGATAAAAAACATCAACAAATGTTCCAACGAGTGGCGGGGATCCTCCTCGTCGGATTCGGAATCAAAACCGGTATATGAAAGAAGAGCTACCCATGATGTTGAGTGGGTAGCTCTTTTGCCGTTATTCCTTATGGACAAGGTGCCGGAATGACGGACTAAGCTCGCTCCATACATCGAACGCATTGCCGTCGGGATCGTAGAAAACGAAGTTCCGTCCTGCATGGCCACGGTCTTCAATCTCCCCGACCTTCATCCGCTGGGAGGCGAAATCCCCGTGCAGGGCTTCGAGTGATGCCAATCCGTCCACCTCGAAAGTGACGGAGAAGCGCTCATTTCCGCGGTAATCCGTGAAGTTTGCGCTCTCGCCTTCACCGGATTTCACCAGGAAGACGCTTTGGTTGGCGAGGTCGAGGATGGCTTTGTCGTCATCTTGGTAATTCAGCTTCGCGCCAAGATGGCGAACGTACCATTCTGCAGAACGGTTTATGTCTGTAACAGGTAGATAGATGGTACCGATTCGGATTAATTTATTGTTCATGAAACATCCCTCCAATGCTAGTATTATTCTGGTTTGAAGGTGAGTAATCCTTTTTAATCCAAAATTGAGAATACTAGGTGTTGGATATTTAGTATACTTGAAACTAGATAGTAGACATGGATAGGAGAAAAAGTGCAATGTGGACCAGCTAGTTTTTCGCTGCATTCCTATTACGATTGTGAGGAAAAATAATTGGAAAAAATACTTGTGGTGGTTGTCCTAGTCCTATTACTTTATGTAGCCGGGAACGCATTTTATATCGTCTTCAAGACGTATCAAGAGGATGATGAATTTCATCATCCCACATTGGAAATCCTTCCTGTTCATTGGATCATGGATTTTCTATTGTTCATCTCAAGAAAGCTCGCACCTGCTCCATACTTTGTCGCCCTTTTCAAAACGCTCTCGTTCCTATATGGGCTGTTTATCGTGGGGGTTGTCATTCTTATTTTGCTTGTTTTCTTTTTTTAGTACAATCATTTAATGGTATTTTATGTTAAAATAAGAAGAAAAAGGGGGTATCTGCATCCGATTCCTCACCAAAACAGCCATCATTCTTATTTCCATCATCCTTCTCGGCGCCTTCATCACGCTCTTCCGAGGCATCGATCTCAGTCTCTCCACCTATTGGAGCAGCCTCAAAGGGTTGGTCGTTTCACTCGTTCAACCGGGTTCCATCACGTATTCCACGGGTGACTACAATACGGGCAGCCAATACCCGTTGTTTCCATACGTCTTTGAGTTCTACGGCTATTCGCTTTCCATCCTTTTCTTGGGCTTCATCCTGGCCCTTGTCATCGCTGTCTCCCTCATCATGATCACCTTCCAACTATCGGTGAAAAAACGTACGGCACTCATGAAGCTGTCCACCATCCTGGAGGCGGTGCCCGACCTGTTCGTCATCGCCATGGCCCAGCTGTTCATCATTTTCCTGTTCAAGCAGACGGGGATCCTGTTCTTTGATGTGGTCGGCGCCTATGAACGGCCGTTTATCCTGCCTCTCATCACCTATACGATCCTTCCCACCATCTTCCTGTACCGGACGCTGACGCTCCTATTCGATGAAGAGTTGCGGAAGCCCTACGTGGAGCTTGCGAGGGGGAAGGGGCTGACGGATTTTCGTGTGCTATTCGTCCATGTGTTCCGCAATGGGCTGATGGGTCTCCTCCATCATTCCAAGATGATCCTGGCCTTCATGCTCTCAAACCTCATCATGCTGGAGATCATCTTCAATACGAGGGGCATCACCTGGTTCGTCTATCATCATCCGACCCCGGAAATCGCCACCGTGAGCATTCTGCTCCTTGCCGTTCCGATCCTTCTCTTTGAGCAGGGGATGAATAAGCTGAAATCAAGCATCGTCGGAGGTGAAGAGGGGTGAAGGCATTCAAGAATCTCTCGTTTGTGATCGGCTTTTCGTTCATTGCCCTCATACTTGGAGGGAGCCTCGTTTACGGGTGGGTGTGCGGTGATGCCATCCCTGTCGTTCCGTTGAAGTTCGGAGAGGAAGGGGCGATCAAACCGCCCTATGGACCGATGGACCACCTCCCGTTCGGCACCAACGCCCTGGGGCAAAGCATGTTCCTCGTGATGGTGGTCGGGGCGAAATTCACCCTGGGGATCGCCTTCCTTGTGGCGTTTCTGCGCTTTGTCCTGTCTGCCTTCATCGGGACCGTGATGACCTTGTACGTTCCGAAGTTCACCGCGTGGATCCGTCCATTCCTGCAAACCTTCTATTATTATCCCATCACACTCCTGGCCTTCATGATGCTGTATTGGGTGCTGTTCGAGGACGGCCTCGTGGGTGGAGAGTTCAGCTACTCCTTCAGCGCACGGGTGCTGATCGAACTCGCAGTCCTCACCCTTGCAGCCTTCCCGATTTCCACCCTCATCGTGTCCAATGAAGTGAAGGACATCATGAAGCAGGAGTTCATGGAAAGCGTCCAAGTTCTCGGCGGGAATCGGCGACACATCCTCCGGAAGCATCTTCTTCCGTTCCTGAAGCCGCGGTTCGTCATCCTCTTTTTGAGGGAAGCGATCCAAGTGTTGATCCTCCTTTCCCACCTCGGTATCCTCGGCATCTTCTTTGGAGGAGGGGCATTGATGGAAGATCTATTCGGGAACTCTGCCATGGCCTCCCTCTCAAACGAATGGTCGGGCCTCATCGGAAGGGATTTTAAGTATCTATTTACTACATATACATGGATCCCCTTCATGCCCATCCTTTTTCTGACGCTATCCATCATCGCACTCAAGCTCATGGTGGAAGGATATCAGGAGGCGTATGGGGGAGTGGGAGAGAAAAGGAAAGACGTGCCCGTTGCAGAAGATACCCGCTTGAACGGAAAAGGAGATTTTGAACGGATAGATCGAAAAATTGGTTAAAGGGGGAAATATGTATGAAAAAATGTTCATTCCTGATCGTCGGTGTCATCCTGTTCCTGATGGGGTGCGGAAACAATGGAAACGAGACCATCGACAGTACGGACGCCGAATTCATCGCCATCGTCCAACTGGAGCAGGACCTTCACATCTATAATGAAACCGCCAGTGAGCCAATCAACATCAACGACCTTGAACTCCTCTCGAACGACACCGTCTTCAGCAGCACCTCGAAAGCATGGGAAGTGTCGTTCAACTACAAAGACGGTCTCACCAACAAGACCGTCGCCACCAACGCCGTAGCCCAGTACAGTGTGGATCCGTCCGGTGAAATCACGGCGACCACGCATTCGTTTGAATAGGGAGGAGACAGCCGGGGATCTAACACTGACGCCATCGGTTAGCCTAGGGAGTGTGTTAATTGAAAAGGAATAATCTGAAGATATTCACCCACATCTCATCCTTTATAGCTCTAGCCATGATTATGGTTGTACCACTATTCCTCCTTTTAACCACTACTGGAGAGAATGGAGTTCCCATTATTCGACCGTTGGTACGACTTACTTTCCTGCTTTCAGTGTTCGGCATACCACTTAGTATCGTCTCCATGTTCAGCAGAGAAAACCTAGCAAAGAGAATCATCGTTTTCATGATCAATGTATCACCGCTCGGTATTCTTGGTTACGGTCTAATGATGGAGTTTGTTGATGAGTTTCTTAGAACGGCACCTTGATGGGATATAGTCAAAGAATAGCTTCATTCATATGGATGAAGCTATTCTATTTTTGATATACAATTTACTAGACTGCAATTTCAAGTTTTGCGATAGGGGGATTGGCTACATTTTTTTATAGTAGAGAATGACGCTTATACACTTCGAGCAGTTCTTCTACTGGGATTCCGTCTATGGTCATTCCCGATATATCACTGCCTGTAATTTGTACGTTTTTTAGATTGCTGTTCTTGATGGTGGTACCTTGTAGTTCACAGCGTTCGAATGAGAGGGGATCCTGCTTTTCTCCGAGGCTCGTATCCATAAAACGGACGCCGCCCATCGTGACCAGCCTCATGCTACTGAGGAAAAGTTAAGGTCAGCGTAAGAGGCATGCGTGAGATTGATATTCTTGAAGGTGGAGTCACGAAGGTTGCAATTGCTGAAGTGCGTATTCATCAAGTTGCTGTTGCAATAGGAGCTTCCCTCCAGGGTGACTTGATAGTGCTCCGTGTGTTCCATCTTGCAGTCCTCATATTGGGTGAGGGATAGATCTTGCTGCTCCACGACGTTCCCGGCGGGGGATTGGCGCTTGATTCTCTTAATATAGCTATACTCATCTTCTGTCTGAAATACAGCTTGATATCCCATCTTTTCGTAAAAATGATGGTTGTTTACTTGCCTGCTGGACGTCTCCAGATCCCACGTCCTCACGTCAGGGAATGCCTCTTCGATGAGACGGATGACCCTTGACCCGATGTTTTGTCCCTGCACGTCGGGATCGACAAATATGCGGTCGATCCTGCCGAAGGAGCTCCCCGTCAGAGTAAGAATTATCCCGCCCACTACTACATCATGAGCAATGATCTTGAAATAGATCAATTCTTCGATCATATAGTTCGTCATCGCGACCGAAGAATATCCAGGGGGCTGAATATTGTAATCGACGATAGAGTCATCAGACAGCCATCTCCGTGCTTCTTCATCAAAGGTTTTTTTCATGATATCGGTCAGCTTCTCAGCATCGGACCTTTCGGCTTTTTGGATGGTAATCACTTGCCATCACTCCTTTTACGATTAATCCCAATAATGAAACGCGATTTCCCCAACAGTCTTCGGTTTCCAATAGGAAATCTGCGCAAGTTCCGCCCGGTTGAGGTGTTGAATCATCGTCGGTTCGATGGGTGTGTTCAGTTCATCAGTCTCCAACACGCTGTAGTACGGGGAAAACGCTTCTCTTAACACCATTCTGTCGACGAAGGAGATCCCCCCGAACCCGATGGCATCGGCCATTGCAAGATAGGGGTAATGGTCATTCAGCAACACAAAGAGCTCATCCCCATTCCAATTGATCCGGCAATAGGCGAAATTGGTTGAAACATCGGCGGATTCGAATGCCAGTACCCGCCCACCCGATTCAGCCGCGATGCTGTAGCAAAGCTTTTGAAATAGGGATAGATCCGTCAGGGGAGGTTCCCCAGACTGCGAATCGAAAAATCCTGTGACGCCGGTGGGAAGGATGATCATCGTTCAGGCTCCTTTCATGCTACTCTTATTCTACCAGATAATGGAGTCTTGGGAGTTGGTGATAAAGCGGGAAACTTGGTAATAAAAGAAGAAAGTTGAAAATAAACCGGCAGAGTTGACAATAAAAATGCCCCTCCAAAAAAAGTTGGTAATAAAATCTCGAAAGTTGGAAGTAAAAGTTGAAAAGTTGATAGTAAAAATTCAAAAGTCGGTAGAAAAACGGGGAGGTAGCTGTTTTGTGGAAAATAAAGGGTGTGATTTAAGCTCAAAACTCTCCATTTCAGACCTATTATGCCACATCTCTCCCAAACTAAAAGTGATCTCACATAGAAAAATGCCCCGATCCCCTCCAATCCAATAGCCCGTCACCCCCAACCCAACAAAAAAAGAGCCCCCATGACCAACCAAGGGGACTCCCACAGAACTTCAGCTCTCTAATGCTTTTCTTCTAGTAAACTCTTCTTTGATCTCAGCGAGCACCTCACCGTCCGTTACTAGTCGAAGCGCTGTGAGTGCCAGGCCTTTCGCTCCGAGGATCAGTGCTTCATCCCCCTTGGGCGATTTCGCCGCTTCGCGGAACTCATCCGTATGGGCGACGAGGCTTTCGGGTCCGATCTGGATATAGGGGTGGATCGTCGGGACGACCTGGCTGATGTTGCCGGCATCGGTGGAGCCGAGTCCGTTTCGCTCTTCGGTTGAAACATACTCGCCCAGTCGTTCAAGCTCTTCTTTAAAGACCGTATCATACGCGCGGTTCAATACCAGATTATCCACTTCATTCTGGAAGGCAATGACGTTCAGTTTCGCCCCCGTTGCCAGGGCGGAGCCTTCTGCGATGGCCTTCACGCGTGCCGTCACGTCGCTGCAGGTCTTGCGGGTCGCAGCGCGGATGAAGAAGCGGGCCTTGGCGTATTCCGGAACGATGTTCGGCGCGTCGCCTCCGTGGGTGATGATGCCGTGGATGCGGACGTCGTCGGTTACATGCTGGCGAAGGGCGTTGATGCCGTTGAACAGGCCGATGACCGCATCGAGTGCGTTGATGCCGTGATGGGGAGACCCCGCAGCATGGGCGGGTTTCCCGATGTATTCGAAGTCCAGGGGATCGACGGCGAGGGAGTTCGATGTGATCCGGGTGGAGTTCGCCGGATGCACCATGAGAGCGGCGTCGATCCCTTCGAGGAGTCCGTGCTTGACGAAGCTTCCCTTGGCGCTTCCGTTTGGGCCGCCTTCCTCGGCGGGTGTCCCAAACAAAACGACCTCTCCACCGGTTTCGTCGATCACCTTGCTGAGGGCGATGGCCGCCGATACGCTCGTCGTACCGATGATGTTGTGTCCGCAGGCGTGACCGAGGCCAGGAAGGGCATCGTATTCGGCGAGGAACGCAATGGCCGGGCCGGGTTTATCCGATTTGCGGCGGGCAAGGAGGGCGGTCTCGTGTCCCGCCACCCCGCGTTCCACCGTGAATCCTTCCGATTCCAGGAGCTCGGCATGGGTCTTCGAGGCGTAGAATTCCTCGTTGCCGATCTCGGGACGGTCGTGGATCGCATGACTGATCTCAATGTACTTTTCCTTATTTTCCTCAAGACTTGTGATGATCTGGTCTCTCAATGTGTCGACGACAGTACTCATTTCCATTCCTCCTCAGGATTATTCTCCGATCTTGCTCAGTGGGACGAAGGTCGGGATTGTGCTTCCGTTGTATTCTTTCTCGATGAAGTCGGCTGTGTCTTCTTCCTGGTAGAGCTCGACGATTTTCTTGAGTGTTTTGTTGTCCTTGTCTTCTGTGCGTGCAGCGATGATGTTGATGTAAGGCGTGGCCGTGTCATCTTCGTGGAAGATGGAATCCTTCACGGGATTGAATCCGGCGTCTACGGCGATGCCGTTGTTGATGATGGAGGCAGCGACATCAGGCAGGACGCGCGGCGTTTGACCGGCTACGACCGGGACGATTTCGATGTTCTTCGGATTCTTTTTGATTTTATCCAGTGAGCCGTTTCCATCGAAGCCTTCAGGAAGTTCGATGAGACCAGCTTCCTGAAGGAGGAGGAAGGCTCTTCCCATGTTGGTTGCTTCGTTCGGGACGGCAATCTTGGCACCATCCGGGATGTCATCTACTGACTTATATTTCTCAGAGTAAAGGCCGAGCGGAGCGATGACCGTGGTACCCACCGGTGTGAGATCGAGGTCATGCTCTTTCTTGAATTCGTTGAAATAAGAGATTGTTTGGAATGCGTTGGCATCAAGCTCGCCTTCTTCAAGGGCCAGGTTCGGCTGGACATAATCGGAGAAGCGGACGATCTCGATGTCGATGCCTTCTTTCTTTGCTTTCTTCGCGACGAAGTCCCAGATGCGGTTGTCGGAACCGCTGACGCCGATCTTGACCTTCGTTTCGTCTTTGCTGGCGCTTGAGCTGCAGCCTGCAGCGAATCCGCCAATTAATAGAATGAGTGATAGAATGATCCATTTTTTCATGTTGTTTTCTCCTCGCTATCTTCTTCTGATTTTTTTCGATACGAAGTTACCGGATGATTGCAGTCCCTGTACGAGGACGATGAGTATGGCGACGGTGATGACCATGACCCAGGTGTCAAAGCGCTGATAGCCATACGTGATGGCAAGATCTCCGAGTCCGCCTCCGCCGATGGCGCCTGCCATGGCCGATGCCCCGACGAGTCCGACGGTGGCGATGGTGAGGCTGAGGACGAGGGAGCTGAGTGCTTCCGGGACAAGGAAGCGGAAGATGATCTGGGTGGATGTCGCCCCCATGGATTCCGCTGCCTCGATGACGCCTTTGTCGACTTCAAGGAGGGAGTTCTCAATCAATCTCGCAATATACGGTCCTGCATAGAAGACCAGTGGCACAACGGCCGCGGCCGTCCCGATCGATGTTCCCACGATCAGGCGGGTGAGGGGCACGATTGCTACCATCAGGATGATGAACGGGACGGAACGGAAGATGTTCACGACACCGTTCAGGATGGTGAATATAAAGGCATTCTCCCATAGATGACCTTTCCTCGTGATGACGAGGAGCACCCCGAGGGGCAGTCCGATCACGGTGGAAAAGAGGAGGGAGAAGCCTGTCATGACTAATGTTTCAATGAGTGCGTCGATGATCTGCTGTGAATCAACTAGCATGTGGTGCAACCTCCTTCACGGTGACGTTTTCTCCATTCATGACAAGCAGTGCACGGTTGATCTCGCTCTCGGAGCCGATGAGCTCGACGATGAGATGACCGAATGGTGTGCCCTGCAACTCCGTGATGTTCCCGAACAGCACGTTCACATCGAGGTCGAAGCGCTTCGCCACCTGTGACAGAAGGGGCTGACCTGATGAGGCGCCGACGAAGCGGATCTTGTAGATTCGTCCCGGTGCGTTATCTTTCTGCACAAGCTCGAGGACCGATTCCGGGATGGAGTCGTTCAGCACCGAGCTCACGAAGTTCGCCGCCGTCTCGGTCTGAGGGGAGGAGAAGACGTCGAATACGGATCCGGACTCGATGATCTTCCCGCCTTCGATAACCGCCACCCGGTCGCAGACTTCCCGGATCACCGACATCTCATGGGTGATCATGAGGATCGTGATGTTGTACTCACGGTTGATCTTTTTCAGCAGCTTCAGGATCGACCCCGTCGTCTGCGGATCGAGGGCCGATGTCGCCTCGTCACATAGAAGGATCGATGGCTGGGTGGCAAGGGCGCGGGCGATGCCGACGCGCTGCTTCTGACCGCCTGATAATTGATCCGGGTACTGGTTTGCTTTATCTTCAAGGCCGACGAAGCTCAGGAGCTCCGTCACCCGCTTCTGGATTTCGGCTTTGGATTGTTTGGCGAGGATCAGGGGCATCGCCACATTGGCGAAGACCGTCTTGGAGTTCAGGAGGTTGAAGTGCTGGAACACCATCCCGATCTTCCGTTTCACCCCGCGCACATCTTTCGGTGAAAGGGCCATGAGATCCTGGCCGTCTACGATCACCTTCCCCGAGCTCAATCGCTCCAACAGGTTCACGGTGCGGATCAGCGTGCTTTTCCCGGCGCCGCTGAACCCGATCACCCCGCAGATTTCCCCCTGCTCAACCCGCAGGTCGATGCCGTCGAGGGCCCGGACTTCCTTTCCGCCGCTGTTATATACTTTCGTGGCGCTTTTGAATTCAATCATGTTCGTCATGCCTCCTGGTGGTTAAAAATAAAAACCCTCTTCCCGAGGTCTCGAGAAGAGGGCATGGATTCACACGGAATCAATGGGTCCCTTCTCATCTCCCAGGCGCGTTGCCTGCTGGAATTGGCACAGTACTTTGTGGAAAGTCTGCTGCCGAAGCGTCATCGGGCCAGTCCCTCAGCTTCTCTGGATAAGAAATTATTCAATTAGGGTAAACAAAAGGCCCCTTCCTGAGACAGGAAGAGGCCGGAGATCCATAAGGAAAGAAAGATCCGTACTCTTCTCATCTCTCAGGCATCCGCCTGTTGGAGTTGGCACAGTGCTCAAGTGAGCCCGCTGCCGAGGTATCAAAGGGCCAAATCCCTCCACCTCTCGTGATAAGAAGTTGTATTTGTTTAACGTGAGCCCTATTCTACGCCGGACTTTTTCCTGCGTCAACACCCTCTGACAGAAATGAGACAGGCTGGAAGAAGTGGAAATGGGGTGAAAATAGGTCTATGGATTCAAAAGAAAGAAAATGAAAGCCTTTTATTTGGATGAGGATAATCGGAAAACGCTTCTATTTAACTAATTATTTATTTTTTTTACATTCATCCAATTCGGATAGTGCAATGAAGCGGAGGTGGCTCGACTCCTGCGGGAATGGCGGGCAGGTGAGACCCAGCAGGCGCAGCCGATGCGGCTCACCGCACGCCCCGCGGAAAGCGAGCCACCGCAGCGAAATGGAACGGTCCTGTTCCAATCGAAGAAAATCTTGGAACATTTCATTGACATCCATCCCCCATCCCAGTAAAGTATTAATTGAAAATGATTCTCATTATCAAGAATTGGAAGGGGAACCACATGAAAAAAGCATCGTTCTTTACCATATTGATGGTCTGCATGCTCTTGGCTGCGTGCAGCAGCGGAGAAACAAAAACGGATTCGTCCAAGGAGGAATCATCGACATTTACATATGAATCAGAGCAGGGACCGGTGGAGGTGCCGAAAGAGCCGAAGCGAATCGTCGCCCTCACCAATGGTCCGAATGTGATTTCCCTCGAAGGGAAGCTCGTCGGGATCGATGAGTGGACCGAGATGAACCCGCTCTTCACCGACAAGCTGAAGGATGTGGAAGTGGTGGGGGACGATCAGCTCGAGAAGATCATCGAGCTCGATCCGGATCTGATCATTGCCGGAAGTCAAACGAAGAACCTCGATAAGATGAAGGAGATTGCGCCGACCGTCGCTTTCACATGGGGGAAACTGAATTACATCGATCAGCAGATCGAGATCGGCAAGCTGTTGAACAAGGAGAAGGAAGCGAAGGAATGGGCGGATGACTTCCAGGAGCGTGCCGCGACGATCGGGGATGAGATCCGCAAGAAGATCGGCGACGACGCCACGGTATCCGTCATTGAAACCGGTCAAAAGGAGCTCTATGTCTTCGGGAACAATTATGCCCGTGGTTCTGAGATCTTGTATCAGGCCATGAAGCTCAACATGCCGGATGCTGTGAAGGATAACGCCTTGGAAACGGGTATTCACGTCATCTCACCGGAAGCGGTAGGCGACTTCACCGGTGACTATCTCGTCCTGAGCAAAAATCCTGATGTAGACAACTCGTTTATGGACACGGATACGTGGAAGAACATCCCGGCTGTGAAGAACGGTCACGTCATCGAGATCAATAGCAAGGAATCGACCTACAGTGATCCCGTGACCCTTGAGCATCTGCTGGAAACGTTTGGAAGTGGTTTTTTAGGAGAGTAAAAGAGGAGGCAGAGGTCATTCCGTGACCCCTGCCGATTCTGGACGGATAAAATGAACGATGAAAGCGCCAAGACCAAGAGCCAGCTGAACCACACTGGCAATCAAGAGCTGTACCGACGCTAAGTACCATTCTCCCACGGATAGGGTGGCACCGATCGTCGCAATGAAAAGCAGGGCGCCCATGAAGAGGGTCGAGAAGAAAATCTGCCGATCATACCGCATGAATCCTCTGATTGCTACGACCGCATTGCCCAGTCCGAAAACGGTCATGCCCACGATCGCCATAGCCATCCAGCTGTCAAAAGGCAGATCTCCTGCCCACTCTGGTGGGAAGGCAGCAAAGATCCCTTTACCTGATATCATGGAACCACCGAGATAAAAAGCACCCAGGCTCAGGGCTGTATTGTAAACATTGATTATGGTTTTCTTCAACATAAAGCATTCTCCTTTGTGAGAGACTCGCCAACGAAGGGAGTCTCTTTTTTTATACTAAGGCATGGATGAAACCGTCCATTCAATCAGGCCGGTCAGGAGGAGCAGGAAGACCATGAAAGAACTAGAGACGATGACCGCCATCTGTTTTGTTTTGAAATAAAGGCCGAATCCTCCCGCGATCAAGAGGAGCCAGGCAACCATCCCGGCAATTGAAAACAGGGCAGGGGAGTTGGCAATCCATAGGATCGTAATGATCAGGTGGAGTGCCACGAACACCCAAGTGAAAAGCTTCATGTTGGTCACGTCTCCTTTTACATACTGGTAATGCCGTTGACGAGGATCACGAACATCAAAGTGATGCCAGACAATGCGCCCACGGGGAAGGCGAAGCTCTTGTTATGCCGCAATTCATAAAGACTCGTTGCCAGTCCTGCTGCGCATAGCACTCCCCATATAGGATTAAAGATGGCCTCGGCCACTTCGTCGGAAAACCATTCATACCCGCTTGATAGCCAGAAAATCCAGTGAAGGATCAGGAGGCCCAATACGAGAAAAGACAGCTTCCGAGGTGCTCGGGTGTTCGTCTTCCTCACCATGAGCGCTGTCATGATGGAACCGAATGCAATCAATACAATGAACAACAAAAAAATAACCATAAATCCGATGATGCCCACTTCCATTCCAATAAATTTGTAAATGTAGAAACTTGGTAAATGATTTCTATGAGATGATTGTATCGAATTATTTATTGTAAAACAATAAAAAGTGTTTCTTTTTCAATAATAATTTGTTGTTAGGTCTTATCGTCTTGAATCCGGTCGGCGGTGATCATACTTTCTAACAGGGCTACACCGAGCAGGAACTCGTGAAGAGAACCCACTTCCCATGTTCGCCCATTTCGTTGAAAAGAGGAAAAAGGACGCGACAAGGGGACTCTTCTCCTACAGAAAGATTGCAATCGATAATGAGAATTGTTATCATTTAGAAGAGAGATAAGCAGATAAGGAGATACGAACATGACAAACATAGCGAAAACGATACGCGAACGCCGCTCCATAAAAGCCGGCTACATTGATAAAGAAGTGACACAGGAAACGGTGCTGGACCTGTTGAAGGACGCCGTCTGGGCACCTAACCACGGACTCCGTGAGCCGTGGCGATTCATCTTCGTACCGGCGGATGAGAAGGAAGGATTCGTAGAGGATCTTGTGAAAACCTTCCCGCCCGATATGAGGGACAACCGCCGCAACTACTTCAGCCAGCCTGCGGCGATCCTCGTCGTCGTCATGACCGAAGACCCCCGTCAGAAGCAGTGGGATGAGAACTTCGGAGCCATCGGCGCCATGATCCAGAACTTCCAGCTCCTCGCCTGGGAACAGCAGCTTGGGGTTGTATGGAAAACGAATCCACATATTTATGATCCGAAGGTCCATGAATTGCTTGGTGTCGAGAAAGGAGAACGGATTGCCGGGTTCTTGCATCTCGGGTACTTTGATGAGGTACCGCCAGCACGGAACAGGACGCCGATTGAAGACAAGTTTTCCGTTTACGGGAAATGATGTAGAAGAAGGGCTCACCGGGGTCCTTCTTTTTTTCTGGGGTGAATAAGACAATCCGCATCCGGCATATCCATTGAAAAAAACAGGTGTGTGATTATCGGAATGAAAGCTCAACATCAAGTGATCTTTTACGCCATCCATGGGTCGAGTATCAAGAGATTCCTTCTCCTGGACTGTTTGGCGGGGACGGGTTTTTATTATATGGGTAAAGTGATGTCATCAAGTGCGTACGTTGGGGTGGCAGCTAGTGTCATTTGTACCGAGGGCATCAAACGAATGCTTCCAAAAAGATAAAAGGGCCAACAATTTGAGAGAATCTCAGATTGTTGGCCTTTTTGTTGATAAGACAGTTCGTTTTCTTGAATAGGCTAGCTGAATGCCGCTAACCGGATGAAATGGGTCCGATAGACGAGATGTTGCTGCACGGTTCTTCATTCTTTGCTACAACTGGATCGGTTGAGTATTCTTGAAAGGGTAGGGTAGAGTGAAAAAGAAGAGAATGTAGAAAGGATGCTTACCATGAATATCATTCAATTGTCTCCGCATGTCTATAAATGCGTTTTTTCCATCAATGTCTCCGTGGAGATCCCGGTCAATGTATGGCTGGTGAAAGATGGGGAGGATGTGTACATCATCGATACAGGCGTCGAATCGCATGTGGACGAACAAATCAAAGCAGCCGAATCACTCGGCACGCCTAAGGCGATCCTCCTGACCCACGGGCACAGCGATCACATCAAAGGGGCTGGAGAGTGGCTGAAGGCATACGATCTTCCTATCTATGCCCATGAGGTGGAACTGCCCTTCATCAACGGGGAAAAGCCCTATCCCAATAAGCAGGCACCTGAACAGAATGCAGTAGCCGGCATCGTGAAGGCGCTGACGGACGAAATCCTTGCCACTCTTCCCGTCAGTGCCTATCTGACACCCGGTCATGCTCCAGGACATGTGGTCTACTACCATGAAGAGGATAAGGTGCTCATGACAGGGGATCTCTTTATCACCAGCAGGGAAGACCTGCATCCCCCGATCCGCAAATTCAGTGTCGACATGAACGAAAACATCGACAGCGGCGCCATCGTTGACGACCTCAAGCCCGCATTGATCAGCTCGTCCCACGGTGAGGAGCTCGAGTATCATGGAGAGTTGTATAAGAAATATGTGCTTCGCTATAGGGATTAACGACAGAAAACCTTCTTCCGAGTGATTGGGAGGAGGTTTTTTCATTTTTATAAGATCGCATATTATGCGAATGGATATCAAATTCAGGGTGAATGTCGTGTCGATTGAAAGTAAGGTCTAGTTACAGTCCTTTTTTAACTAGTAAAACCCAATAAATGTTTATTCAGGTATAAAATATGGTAAAGAACAAAGATGATATTGGGAGAAAAGTACTGTCCATGCATTCGAAGTTGAGTTGAATTTCCTATTACCTCAGACTATACCATTTGGTACCATTTAACATAGGGAGAAATTGTCTATTTATGAAAGGGGATGAATCTTCTGTCCTACTTATCTTTGTTACAGCAACAAGTAGCGCAAAAACGGGAACAGCTTTCGCGACTTCAATCGACCGTCAGGGAATTGGACGATACTCAAAGTGAATTTATACATAGTCAGAAAAGAGTGGATGACCCCGAGTTATCACCGGCAGTTTGGAAAGGGAACCTTGCAAACGAATTCAGTGACGTTCGAGAGAACATGATGACCAGCTATAGGGATATGGCTCAAAATCAATTAAGTGAAACCATTCAACTAATGGAAAGTAAATGTCAATCGCTTCAATACGAAATCAATTCTTTGGAAGCAGACATCACGCGTGAAAAAGCGGATCTTGAAAGGAAACGAAACGAGAAAAAGTGAGAGTACTGGTAGCTAAATAAATGGGCTGGGAGTGATGAGGGTGAAGGTGCTGGATGCGAGTGCTCTTCATGAAGGTATTGAAAAACAGAGCAGTAAGTTTAAAGAACAGCAAGAAAGCATTGAAAAGCTAAAAAGTGAAATTGATAATCTCGTCAACTTGAATGACGCGTTCAAAGGAGAAGCAGGAGATTCCATCCGTGCCTTCTATAAAGATTTTCACGGAAAGTTCTTAACTTACTATACTTCGACTCTTGAAAATTATGTGAAAGTATTAAAAAATGTTAAAGAGGCCACAACGGAATTGGAATCCGATCCATCCGGATATATTAGTGAATCCTTCCTATCAAATGATCTTACCAATGGACTGGACAATGGACGTAATTTAACCGTGGGATTAGTGAACGACGCCAATTCCTCCATAAGCAGTGTCAATGATATCCTCCATGCTCCCACAATCCAAGATGATCGTTTTTTGAGCTACCATCAACAAGCTCAGAAAGAGATTACGGATACCGTTGAAAAACTGAATAAGTATGATTCGACACAGTCTAAGAGCTTTGATTCTGTGGAGGAAGATATTCAGTTGATAGAAAGGGTTATTGATGATATTAGTGGGATGTTCAAAAATGGGAGTATACAGCTTGAACAATATCATCCTTCTGATCTTAAAGAGTCAAAGAATTATAGTGAAATGAAAAAAATACAAGCAACTAATCAATCTATGGAGTTTGTCGATAAAATGCTTTCTCCTTTTGAAACCTTAACCACCGGTTTGGGTTGGGGAGATAACATATTAATGGGTTATCATACTTTAAGCACTATGACTGTTGGTTTATTTGCTTCCAAATTAAAGGTTAATTATTTTGGAGGAAAACCTTCGTTGTGGAAAAAAATAACAGGTAACTATGAATTCAGTATGAAAATGGATGATTCATGGACTAGCAAATCAAAACATAGCTCAAAACTTGCAAAGAAAATTCTCGATTTCTCAAAAGCTCCAACTCCTTCAAACCCATTGCTAAAGCAAGCTCATAAATTAGTGAAATCATATAAAAGCCCATCACACTTATATAAGCATGTGGCCGGATTTCCAAAGAATGCAAATAGAATCAAGAAAGATTTTTTGAAAAATAGTATTGTTAGTCGTGTAACCAATAGTACATCAGATTTTATCGGAGATGCTGCTAAAAAAGTAGCAGCTTCGAAAGGAATTACTAATTTTGGGAAACGTTTGCCTATTGTAGGAAATGCAGTAACAATATTATCTAACTTTGGTGAGTTCACATCGCCTGAGAATTCTAAAATGAGTACGGCAGAACGAGCAGGACGCTTCATTGGTGGTATGGGAACAGACTTAGCTGCAGTGGCCGTTGGTGCAAAAGTTGGTGCGACTATTGGTAGCGTAGGAGGTCCGGTAGGCATTGTTGTGGGTGCTGCCGTTGGTGGATTAGTGGGCGGTGTAGTAAGTTCTAAGTTTGGAGATAACATTAAAGACGTTACAGGTAAAGTTGGAAAAGAAATTGGGAAGAAAGCAAATGAAATTGGTGATAAAGCATTGAAGAAAGCCAAAAAGGTTAAAGATTCAGTTTTAGGTTGGTTTAATTAGCTGTGAACACTTATGTGAAGAAGGGGAATGTACTTGACACTTTTTGATTTTATATCATTAATTAAATTTATTATTTTAATTGTTTTATGCACCCAGTTCGCGTATGGACTTACCATCGTATTTTTTGAAAAAACTATGCTCGGTTACTATGATATAACTATATTTAGGCCAGCGACGACATCTTTTCAAAAAATAACTAATGGGTTCCAAAAATTATTTTTTGGTATTGGATACTATGTATATACAAAAATCGGAAAATATAATTGGTTTGTTCGTAAAATTCTTTATATAGTTATCTTGTTGGTGCAAGGGATTCTTTCAATTATCCTTTACTATTTAATTGCTTGGCCACTAGATCTCATAGCCCCACCGGAGTAAAAAGCATATTAAAAATTATAGATTAGGGTTAAGTGTATAATACCTTAAATTAATGCCTTCATATAGGATATAGCGGTTGTGGTTTGTGAGTATTCCTAATTCGAAGTGTCCCCAAGTTAAATGAGTATTTTTTAGGAGAATTTTTTTGGTGCTCTATTCTATTGTTGAATTTTTAAAGATTTTAATTGCTTTAATCCTAATAGCACAAGTTGCATATGGATTTACCATCTTATTACTCGAGAAGACAATGTTAGGGTATTATGAGATATCTATCTTTGATCCTCCAGAAAATACATTTCAGAAAACAATAAATTTTTTTCAGAGGGTAACCATCGGTTCTGGATACTACGTTTACACTAAAATAGGCAAATACAATTGGTTTGTCAGAAAAATACTGTACTTATTTATATTAATTGTACAAGGGATCTTATCAATCATCCTATTCCAAATCATTGATCTAATTTTTGAAATCCTTGTTCCGGTTCCATTATAAAAAATGTAAGGGGTGTGAGTAAAATATGGATCATGTACTAACGTGTACATCAGAAGAGTTGGCATTAATGGTTAGCGTTGCTGGATATGACAGTGTGGCAAAAGGAATTGCTGAAGCTGCCGTTGGGGAGAAAAGTGAGCAAGAGTGGGTTGCCGTAATGGAAGCTACGAGCAAGCATCTGATCATGAAAAGAATATTTGATGAAGAAAGAGAAGCACGAGGGGAAAATCCTTTAACAGAGGATATGCTAGGATTTCTCCAAAAATATGTAGAATCGAAGCGTATGATCCGATGTTCAAATGCACCAATGAAGTCAGTTTTGATGATACACCATTTCGAGGGTGACGACTGGTTACTCCATTTGATTGATCGCGATATCATCCATGAGTTTTCAATCATCAAGGCACAGCAGATACATACCTATATTAAGGAGTATTACGGAATCAAAAATCTCGATACAACTATATCGCACTCGTTTACTCTAACCGAGAAGAATTTTGATCGCCTCAGCAAACCTGATAAGCTAAAGAAAGTGTTAAAAAGTTCGACGTTTACAAAAGAGGAAGAAGAAAGCTTTCATTTGTTTGTAGAAGATTTAGAACGTTTCCAATGGTCGCTGTTCAATATTTCAAATTTTAATATTGTGACTGTAGAAGATGAGGTCTATCTTGAAAACATACTATTCTTCTTACCATCAACCGAAGGAATCTGGCTTACAGAATATCAGGACGATTCGGATACTGTCTATTTTCATTTAGCAGATGATAAGGAATGGGAAGAGATGTTGGAAGGAATTGGGGAGCTGGCTTCTCAATTAGTGAAGAATTCTTAAATATAAAAGAAGCCCTTTTGAATTGAAAAAGGGCTTCTTTTATTTGTGTCTTGATTAATGTTTGGCTGTTTAGATCCTATATGGTTTATGGTCTATTGGATTTAATTGTCACATACGTTCCATAAATCGTTAGGATTACCGCCACTATGATCCAAAACGTCAATTTTCTCACCCCAACTTATCAAAAGAAAATATAGGTAAGATCATTGTATCAGCATGTTGGGTGGAAGACATGAACGAATAGTAGTGAAATGGGGACGGGACTCTCAAATTAATTGATTTCTGTATAGGGTCTTGATTGAAGCGGTTACATGTCCTCATGGTGAATAAAAATTGAGGAACGATTAAATAAGGACAACTTGCTTTTTTACCTTACGAACGATTCGACTTCACCGTTACATAAATACTAAAAATAGTCAGTAGCACAATAACCACCAGCCAAAACTTTTCAGTAAACACTAGCATCACCTCTAATCCCTAGCTTATCGGCAGATTCCGAACATCCGCCTGTGAAAAGCATGGCCAATAGCATTAAAGTCAATGGTCCGCGAAAGACATTCATTGTTTACCGTTCCTCGAAGAATTTGCCGCGATGACTCCGGCGATGATGGGGATACAGATGATGAGCCACGTCCAATAACTCACTCACAATCCCTCCTTATCTATATTTTTAACCATGTTTCTGCTTTTTCTACCTATTAGCATAGGTGCCGTGTTTAGTAGAATCGACAGGATGACGAGAACCCACAAAGCCCTTTCCATCGTAGGAACGACGTCCTCGAGTGCGGACCAGTCTTCCGCTTTTACCCACTGCGAGACGAGACTGTACTCTGCACACATCGTCAATGCGGTGAATGATAGCCCCAGCACCATGGCGAGTTTGTGATCCTTTCCAGAGAAATATAGGAAAAGATTTAATCCCGTTGCTGCGATCGCGATAAGTCCTAATACAATCCACATAGTGAATCCTCCGTTAGCTATTTTTACAGATAATCTAAATATATCATATATTTCTTTATTTGGAATTAGTTGGTTTTAAGTGTGCGTATTTGATAGAATGATGTATACGATGTTGAATAGATTGAATACTTACAATATGGGGGTCGCTATGCTCATCACACTCATCGTCATTGCATCGCTCTACGCACTTCTCCACCTTTTAACAGGATCGGTCCAGCTCTTCAAAGGAGATATTCCGGTTCAGAACGCCGTGCTGTTTGTGGCCGGAAGCTTGTGTATGACTGTATATCTCGTCTTCTTCACAAATACGCTGAGAGCACTGGCGTTACTGGCGGCAGGGTTTCTTGTGATTCAGCTCGGGGCCATTCTGAATGGGAAATTCATGAATGGGAAGGTGACGTTCAGCCATCAACTTGTCCGTTTCGTCCTCATGCTTGTAGTGGTAGGTGGATTCGGGTTGGTCATCTGAGCGGATTCAAAAGAGGCTGGAGAAAAGTTTTTAGTCATAGTAAAACCCGAACTTCTTTGCGTGAAATTAGGCAAAAATAGTTCGGGTTTATTATTTTGTTTGTTGATCATGTAAATGCTTTCTAGCGGTTGATTGGAGTGCAAGACGTAGTCTCCTGCGGGAAGAGTAGCTGATGTGAGACCCCGCAGGCTTGCCGAGGAGGCCCACGGGCTACCCGCGGAAAGCGAAGTCTTGCACGGAAATTATGAGCGGTATAAAGAATCTCCACTAATTGTTTTTCATTAAATCCTAATCCACAATCACCGACCGCACCCGCTTCAAAAACTCCCGGATGACCCGGGACAATCCATTATTGGCGTTATAAAAATACCCGAAGGAATACGTCTTATAATAAGGCGGGGCGAAGTTCACGAGTACGTATTCGTCGCTTCGGGATAATCCTGCGTCGGTGCGGAAGGCGTAGTCGAAGCCGATGTTGATGGCCGTGTTGGTCTCGAGGGCGAGGCGGATCGTGTCGACGTTGTTGGTGGTGAACAGGATGTCGAAGGGGAGAGAGCTGAAGCCCTTCATGAATTCCTGAATGTACTTGTCGTTGTATAGGACGATGGGCTGGCCGATGAGCATGTCCTGGGTGATGAGCGTTTCCTTGGCAAGGGGGGAGTGCTTGTTGACGGCGGCAACCATATGACCGTCGACGAGCTTTTTGAAAACGAGATTGCGGTATCGCTTTTCTTCTTTTTCCGTATAGGTGATGAAGCCGACGTCGACTTCGCCTTCGAGGACGCGGTCGATGATGAACTCGGTACTGTTTTCATAGACGGACGCCTTGACGTTCGGGTATTCCCGCTTCAGCTCCGTGATGACGCGCACGAGGATCTCCATGGGACCGGGATAGGTGGCGACCTTGATCTCGCCGTTCATGGTTTCAGTGTAGGTTTCGACTTCATCCATGAAATCCTGGAGCTTCAAGAGGACAACCTGGGCTTTTTCGATGAGCCGGCGTCCTTCCTCGGTCGGGATCGAGCCTCTTCTGGAACGATGGAAGATGGGGATGTTGAGTTCTTTTTCCAACTGTTTGATTGACTGGCTAAGGGCAGGGAGGGTGATGTGGAGTTGTTCTGCCGCTGCCTTCAGGGAGCCGGTTTTTCCGATTTCGACTATATACTTCAACTGTTCGATTGTCATAGTAAACCTCTTTTTAGTTACGTTCTGCTTAACAAACGTTAATATTAACTAAATTTAACATAAGTGTCGTTCGTTGTATACTGAGGGTGTAGACAAGACAGAAGGAGATGGCACATGATGAAAGCACTAAGATGGCATGACCAGAAAGACATTCGTTTGGAAGAAATCGAAGAACCGGTGACAGGTGCCGGTCAGGTGAAAATGAAAGTGAAATGGTGTGGAATCTGCGGTAGTGATCTTCATGAATACTTGGGCGGACCGATCTTCATCCCGGTCGATGAGCCCCATCCTCTTACGGGCGAAAAAGCGCCTGTCACCCTCGGACATGAGTTCTCCGGTGAAGTCGTGGAAGTCGGAGAAGGCGTGAGCAATTATAAAGTAGGCGACCGCGTTGTCGTGGAACCGATCTTCGCCACACATGGCCACCAAGGCGCTTATAATCTCGATGAGCAAATGGGCTTCCTTGGACTTGCAGGCGGCGGTGGCGGCTTGAGTGAATACGTGGCTGTCGATGAAGAGCTCCTCTTCAAGCTTCCGGATGACCTTTCCTATGAACAGGGCGCACTTGTGGAACCGTCTGCTGTGGCCCTATACGCGGTACGTTCAAGTAAAGTAAAGGCAGGGGATAAAGTCGCGGTGTTCGGATGCGGGCCGATCGGGCTTCTTGTGATCGAAGCATTGAAAGCCGCTGGTGCAACCGATATCTATGCCGTCGAGCTTTCTCCTGAGAGACAAGCCAAGGCAGAAGAACTCGGTGCGATTGTCGTCAACCCGGCCGAAGTGGACGATACCGTGGCGGAAATCAGCCGCCTCACCGGTGGAGGTGTCGATGTATCCTTCGAAGTGACAGGGGTTCCGGTCGTCCTTCGCCAAGCAATCCAGTCAACAGGGATCGGTGGCGAAACGATCATCGTCTCCATCTGGGAACAGGGAGCGGAAATCCTACCGAATGACATCGTCATCAAGGAACGGACCGTCAAAGGCATCATCGGTTACCGCGACGTGTATCCGGCCGTTCTTTCCCTCATGCAAAAAGGCTACTTCTCTGCCGACAAACTCGTCACCAAACGGATCCCTCTCGATGACGTCATCGAAGAAGGCTTCCAGAGCCTGATCAAGGAGAAGAATCAGGTGAAGATTTTGGTGCAATCAGAACAGAAGTAAGAAATCTAGTACCACAACATGAACAACCAAAGGGTTACCCGATCAGTACAAATCGGGTAACCCATTTTTTGGTTTCGTTGAACATCAAAATAGCGAAATCTCCATTTCATCCCCAATGAAACTCACATGTTTCAGAGTGGGGAAAGGGGGGCCATTCATGTTCTTAGTTGAGATATGTATAGGGTATGCCGACTTAGATAGAAGAAATCGGAAACTTTTCGTCCGAGTTCTTCTATTAAAACATTCTTAACTTGTACTCTACCAATCTAAATTCTACGACCTCACAACCCGACGACTTGCCATCCCCTTCGACAAGCGCATGAACGGTCGATAAATCAGATACCCGATCAACGAGCCAACCGTACCGAGGATCACATCATCCACATCAAAGCGTCCCAAGTGGAGCACATATTGTGCCAGGTTCACAAGGAAGATGAGGATGGCGGCCTGTTTGACCACCTTCATCATTCTTGAACCCTTCATGATGAAGAGCGGCAGGAAGAACCCGAGTGGGATGTAGAGAAGGATGTTGCCGAAAGTGTTCGTCAGGATGATATCGACATTGAAATGGTCCCATCTTGTTGTGTATTCATACAGGCTGTGGAACGGGAGGACGTTCGCATTCCGCACCCACGAATCCAGATTGAAATAACCGGCACCCTCGGGTACCCAGAAGTATCGATTGAAGTAGAAAGGAGTTGAGAAATAGGCCACCATGTTATTCACGATGCGCTGAAGGAGCAGTGTCCATATCAGCACGAGGGCATAGGCACCTCCGGCCAGCTTCAGGAATAGAAGGACGCCTTTATTGAAAGGGGAATACGACTCCGTCAGTCCGTCCTTCAGGGTTTCTTCATGGCCGAAGCTTTGCAGGGCGGCTTTTGTTGCGGCTTCGGAATCAAGGCCCTGTGCGATGAAGTCGCTTTTCAACAGGTCGATGTGACCCTTCATTTCTTCTTTCAGCTCGAGTCGGTCGATCTCGTCCATGTCGAGTTTGTTTACAATGCGGTCGATGTAGTCTTCAATGGTTTGATCCATGCGAGTCCCTCCGAACATCTCTTGATTAGGGTGTTGACGTTGTTCCATTCTTGCAATTTTCGGCTCAGTTCTGCCTTCCCGTCTTCGGTGACGGCGTAGTATTTCCGGCGTGCTCCTGTATCGGGCTCCTGCCAATACGAGCGGATCCATCCCTTTTTCTCCAACCGCTTCAGGGCGGGGTAGAGGGTGCCTTCGCTCATGCTGTAAAGCTCGTCACTGTTTTCTTTCAGCGCCTTCACGATCTGATAGCCGTACATATCCTCCGAGCTGATCAGGGATAGAAGCAGGATGTCGATGCTGCCTTTCATGATTTCTTTGTCCAAGAGTGATGCCTCCTTTGTATCGTTTTACTATGTACATCGTTTTACGAGGTATATTTGGATTGTATCTCTTTCTATAGAAATTGGCAAGAACATTTAACAATTATTGAAACTTATTCCATTCTGAACTGGTATACTAGTGAATTAATAACCCAGTAAAAAGGAAGAATCCCCATGCAATTGACGATCCATACGGCAGACAAGGATGCGAAAGTCATCTCCCATCTGCTTGCGAAGAACCCGGCGAACCTCTACGAGCGGAGCCAGAACGGGCATCTCGTCCGGATGTTCTTCAGCACGTTCCGGGAGGATGAGGTGGAAGTGACCTTCTTCGTGACACCCGACCCGATTGAACTGTCGAGGGACGGTTCGGAGAAGTATGACATCACTTCCTACATCAATGACCGCGAATTTTCCGTAAGCAGCATCTTCTGTACGTTCCTGCGCACGGCCCTCGGTACGGCCCTGAACGGCAAACCGAAGGAAGCCTACACGGGGTGGGTGGATCATGCCTTCCCGTTCACGTTCGAGTTCGGCCCCCTCGCATCCTCCCTGTCAGACGGGGCGATCCGCGAGCTATTCGAGCCCCTTGGATTTGCCGTGGGAATCGACCGGAGTGAAGGGGAGCCGGCCGCCCGGTTCATCACCTTGAAAGGGAGCACGACCCTGAAGCAAGGACTCAGGCAGCTTTACGTCCTCATCCCGGTCCTTGATCAGTACAAGCACTACTATATCGATGAAAAAGAAATCGACAAGATTGAGAGATACGGGAAAGGGTGGCTCGACGATCATCCTAAACGCTCCTTCATCCTCCAGCGGGCCCTCCGCTTCAAGGATGTGTACCGCCATGTTCTTCCCGAGGAAGGGAAAGGAAAGTCAGAGCCGGCCAAACCGAGGCTCAATGATACCCGGTATGAGTCGATCATCCACGTGGTCAAAGACCTCCAAACGAAATCGAGCGTGGTCGACATGGGCTCAGGGGAAGGAAAGCTGGCCGCACGCCTCGGGTTGGTTCCCGGAATAGAAGAGATCCTTGCCGTCGAGCCGTCGGAGCAGGCTACTCTTAAGGCGCTGAAGCGTTTCGAGAAAGCGGAAAGTCAGCCGGGGTTCCTGAAACCGACGACCGTGATGGGGTCGCTATTCTATTATGATGAGCGCCTTCGGAATAAGGATGTGATCATCCTGTGCGAAGTGATCGAGCATATCGATGAACACCGCCTGCCGAAGATCATGGAGACGATCCTTGGTGCCTACCGTCCACGCACCCTCCTGATCACGACACCGAACGCCGAGTACAACCGGGTGTACGACATGGGGGAAGGGTATCGTCATCCCGATCACCGGTTCGAATGGACCCGGGAAGAGTTCCAGACCTGGTGCCGGGAGATGGACCATGAAGAAGCGTATGATATCACCCATCAGGGAATCGGCGATTCTCATGACACCCACGGGCAGCCGACGCAGTTTGCCATTTTCACACGAAAGGAGGAAGCATGATGAAGATCATGATCCCACATGCCGGCATCGTCCTTCTCATAGGGCCATCCAATAGCGGCAAGTCGACGCTCCTTCGCGGACTGGTCGAGCAGGACACCCTAGTACCCTCCGAGATCGTGAGCTCCGATGAGTTCAGGAAGCTCGTCGGAGACGTGGAATTCATCGACTGGAAGGACAGGCCGAAGGAAGAAGCCGATACGCTATTTGAAACGTACCAGCAGATCTCCAAGGAAGCGTTCGGGATGATGGATGCCGTGATCGGGGCACGCTGCCGCATGAACAAGCTGACGTTCGTCGATGCCACCCATCTGCATCCCGATGACCGGAAGCGGTATATCGCCATGGCAAAAGAGAACCACGTTCCCATCGTGGCCCTTATCCTCGACACGGATCAGGACGAACTCCTTGAGCGCGATCTCCACCGGGACAACCCCCGGGGGAAACGGCGCATCAAGCAGCAGTACCAGGTTTTCAAGAGGGAAAAGCGCTTCGTGAAGAAAGAAGGCTACCGCTTTGTCTATACGGTCCGTCCTTCTGATTCCGTCGAGTGGATCAGGGGAGGTAATTCCTTGGAACTTGATGTAGCAAAGGGGGTCGATATCATCGGAGACGTCCACGGTTGCTTTGATGAACTAATTGACCTTCTTGTGAAACTGGGCTATGAGGAAAATGAAGACGGACTCTATATCCATCCAGACGGGCGCACATTCCTTTCCCTCGGCGACATCATGAGCCGTGGCCCGAAGTCTTTTGAGACCATGACCTTTTTCCACACGCATGTGGAGCGGGGGCTTGCCCATATGATCGACAGCAACCATGGGTGGAAGATCGCGCGATATCTTGGCGGTCGGAACGTCACCTTGAGCCACGGAGATGAGTGGATCGCGGAAACGCTTGAGCGATACGAAGCGGAACACGGGGAAGAGGCGGCAAATGAGCTGAAAGAAACATGGCGTAGCTTCCTGTTGAGGGCCCCGTCCCATCTAGTGTTGAAGCAAAACGAAGTACCGGTCGCAGTCTGTGTCCATGCCGGCATCAAGGATGAATTCATCGGGAAGGAGTCCCATGCAATCAGTGACTTCTGCCGGTATGGTGATACCGATGGTTTCCATGAAGACGGGCGCCCGGTGAGGAAGGATTGGACCGTTCATCATCACAATAGCCTTCTGATCCTATGGGGGCATGATCCGAAACCGAGGCCCCTCATGATGAATAACACCCTGAATATTGATCAGGGTGCCGTTTTCGGAGGAGAGCTTACGGCCTACCGGTATCCTGAGCGGACGCTGTTATCGGTGAAGGGAAAAACGGACTATTCAGGCAGTGATTCAAATCCTCTCGAAGAGCTCGAGAAGAAGCGACTCAATCCGCCGAATATCGCCCGATTCCTGAACGGCTACAGCGTGGAGACGGAAACGTATGGGGAAGTGGCGATACCGAAGGCGCAGATCATCCCGACGATCGATGCCATCTCCCATTACACGGTCCCTGTCGAAGAACTCATCTACATCCCGCCGACCATGAGCCCGACGCCGAAAGCATCGACGGTCGACGGGTTCCTCGAACACCCGCAGGACGCCATCGATTACTACCGTAGTCTTGGCATCAACCGGATGGTGGCCGAGAAGAAGCATATGGGCAGCAGGGGGATCGTGCTCTTATTCAAGGATGAGGAAGCCGGGAAGCGTGTTATAGGAAGACGAACCCTAGGCGTCATGTACACGCGGACGGGTAGACGTTTCTTCCAGGAAAAGGTGGAGGATCGTGTACTTCATATCCTTCATGAAGATCTCGTGAAGGGTGGATATTTCTCACGGTACGAGACCGAGTATGTGCTCCTTGATGCCGAGATCATGCCGTGGAACCTGAAGGCGAAGGAACTGATCCATCGCCAATACGCCCACGTGTCGGAGCAGGCGCTCATGGACCGGGGGAGGCTGACGGAGAAGCTCGCAGCCGCCTTAGGTGAGCATGAAGGGATCAGCGCCTGGCTCACGGAGTATGAAGAAAAGCTTCATCATGCCGGCGTGTTCAAGGATGTGTATGAAACCTACTGCTGGGACGTCGAAAGCCTCGACGATATCCAGATCGCCCCGTTCCACGTGCTCGCCCACAGCGGGGAAACGTTCTTTGATCAGACTCATACATGGCATATGGAAAAGAACCGGGAGTTCGCACGCCTCAGTCATCTTTTCGTGGAGACGGAGTTCAAGGTGATCGACGATGAAGCATCGGAGCAGGATGTAATCGATTGGTGGCTCAAGATGACAGCGGACGGACATGAAGGCATCGTCATTAAGCCGGAAACCTTCTTAACGCGGTCGAAAGGCAAGCTCGTTCAGCCTGCCATCAAGGTGAGAGGACAGAAGTACCTCCATATCATCTACGGCATGGACTATTCGGAGCCCGAGAATCTGGACCGCCTAAGAAAACGGAATGTGTCCAAGAAACAAAAGCTTGCCCTCCGGCAGTTCGCCCTCGGCCTTGAAGGCATCAGGCGCTTCGTTGACGGAGAGAGCCTCGAACGCATACACGAGTGCGCCCTCGGCACACTGGCAAGCAATGCCGATCCGGTCGATCCGAGGTTATGAGTGAATCGAGAGATGCCCTACCCTGTGGTCAAAATGAACTATACAAAGCGTGTGTATAGGCCATTAAATGGTGTTTCAATGAATGATCGCATGTATCTCACAATGTATTTAAAGGTATAAGAGTCTTACCGTTGAATCTGATAGAGATGAAATTTATTTGGTAGGAGGAAAAGAAGATGGCAGAGGTTTTAATGTTCCATCATGTTTTAGGCCGAACAAAGGGAATTGAAGCAATAGCGGATCAATTGAGAGGTGCAGGACATATTGTTCATGTGCCAGATTTATTTGATGGTCGCATTTTTTCTACGCTGGAAGATGGCTTGGAATTCGTAAAGGGGATTGGATTTGGAGAAGTGTCGGCGCGCGGTGTTCAGGCGGCTAACGAACTCTCAAATGATATTGTTTATGCAGGTTTTTCATTAGGTGTCTCGGCTGCACAGAAGCTCGCTCAAACACGTGCAGGCGCAAGAGGTGCACTATTCTTTCATTCCTGCTTTCCGCCCTCGGCATTCGATTCCGAGTGGCCCAAAGAAGTACCTGTTCAAATTCACGCCATGAATGAAGATCCTTTTTTTGTTGAAGACGGCGACATTGATGCGGCCCGTGAGCTTGTTAAGTCAACTATTCACGCTGACCTTTTTTTATATGAAGGAAAGGAACATCTCTTCACCGAGAATTGTTTACCGTCTTACGATGATGACGCGACGAAGCTTCTCATCAAGCGAGTGATCAATTTTTTAGATGAATGTTAACTAAATAAAATGCATTGAGCGCGAGCCATTATACGGATGCACTATCTTATAAGATCAGCACAGCAATTTTTAATAGATTAATGGAGTATAGAAGCAATAAAGGTAGGATAACACCTATAAGTGTGATTCAGTAATGGTAGAACATAGCACCTTATTCTTCCGGATTACCTACTCAATGAATGTAGAAAAGTTGAAAACCACATTCTGGTCTGCAACTTTTCTATGTCTTCCCGCTTGTCAAGAACAACTGTTGAACATACTATAAAGGGATGTACGAGTAGAGGAGAGATTATTGTGGAAATCATAGCAATTATATTAGTAGGGATCGTGGCGATCGAGCATCTGTTCATCATGATCCTCGAAATGTTCTTTATCCGATCAAAGATGGCCAAACGGGCTTTCAATCTGCCGGAGCATCTCCAAGGGGATCCCAATGTGGCAACGATGTTCGCCAATCAGGGCCTGTACAATGGATTTCTTGCTGCAGGGCTTATCTGGGGATTAATTCTTGGAAGCACATCGACAGGCTATATGGTCCAACTGTTCTTTGTGATTTGCGTGGTGATCGCTGCGTTGTTTGGCGGGTTCACTTCCAATAAGGGGATCATTGTGAAACAGGGGATGCCAGCTATACTGGCGCTGATTGCTCTGATCATCGTGATGTAAAGAAGAAAACGCCATTCCTGGAATGGCGTTTTTTTTGGTCACGGAAGGGCGATTTCATTAAAGTGAGCGACGAGATAATCCAATGATTTCTTGAGCTCGTCACCCTCCATGTATTCTCCGTGTCCAGTGGGGGGGTTCTTGGTATAGGTGCTGGAGCTCTTCCAACGATGTTTTGGCATCATCCTAGTTCATGGTGAAGTATTTCGGTGGAACGCTGATCCAAAAGAGTAGAAAACATACTGAAATTGGGTGAGTAGGGTTTGAGGATCTATAAAGTAGGGTAATAGTAGTTGTGTCTAATAAAGAAGCAGGGAGATGGGCTCTCCCTGCTAAACTTACGAGCAGCAATCGCATTCCTTATCCTGTATGAGGATGGAGGAGATACCTTCGCTGTTTGAATGGAGGTAATGTTGCTTGATGATCACGGCTTCGCTAAACTGCTCAATAATTCCGACCAGTTCAGATAGGTCATCAAGTTCAACATACCATTTCCCTTTGATTTCGTAAGCACGATCCAAAGGTTTTTCTTGGTTTCTGCAACCAGTACGTTCGATGTGGAATATCACGTATGAAACACATCCTGAATTTTGACTTGGAAACATTAGTTCCCATTCTACTTCAGTGTATCCCACACGAGCAATATTCATAATTTCCCATTTATATTACGGTTAAAAGTAGTGAAAATAAGACTTTTTAATTGAATAATTTCCAATTGTAAATTGGAAATTATGTCTCTCTGGGTGGCAAGATATCCACCCAGTAAATATTTAGGGCTTTGACGATAATGTCGACCTTGTTAATAGAGGCATTTGTTTTACCTCTTTCTAATGACGAGATAAAGTTGATTGAGAGTCCGGTTGCCTTGCTCAGTTCTTGAATGGTAATGTCCTGTGTCCTTCGATGGTATCTGAGCCTTCGTCCTATATATAGTGTAATCTCCAAGAAGAACACCCACTTCCAAAAAATAAGAACTAGGTGCAATAGCCCTAATTCTTTTGATTATATCCTTGTCTTGGGGAATTGCTCGAGGTGGGTATCGAATTATTAATCGAAGTATCAATATCTGTCCAATTGTAGTTTTACCCTTCCATTTTAAACATAAACCTTTTGGATGAAATTAATTTTAAAAATATTTTTAATTTTATATACACAGAAAGGTCATCATCCTTAGAGGTGATGACCTTTCTGTGTGCAGGTGACTAATACATTGGATTGGGCAAAGAACCATTGTGAAATTAATAACTCAGCATCTTCGGTGTTTCATAGCCATTGGGTGTTGCTTTAGAAAGCTTTGGTACCCCTCCAAATTGACATGGCTGCTCAACGTAATTGTTTTGTCCATGGTAAAACATGTTGAACATCTCCCGATTGATGTGACTGTCTACTTTATTCCATTGTGGCTTGGGCGTCGAGGTGGTGAGGTGAAATGCCAGTTTTCATTTAACAGCGAAGCCTGTAAAGAAAAAATGGCATGAAATTAGACGGAACCCCTAGACCCGTTTTGTCCTCTTCTCAATAAGATGTATGGATGACAGGATAAGGAGGGGTTTAGGTTTGGCGTTTCCTAGTAACAATCAATATACTGCGATAGAGGTTGGTGGCGTCCCGCTCTTTGACGTTTTGGGGGATGAATCCCCCGCTTCGACGGACCTTGTCGGGAATTCGACGTTCCCGACCGGCTTTTTTGCCTATGATGGGACCAACGTTTATTTCAGGCTACGACTGGAGGCAGATCCGCGTAACACGCAGCTGACTGGTTTCAGGAACTTTTCTTGGGGCGTACTGATCAACACGACAGGCGTTGCAGGAACATACAACTGGCTATTCAATGTGGATGGACTGAACAATCGGGTCAGCTTGATCCAGAACACGATCGTTCAATTCAATTCTTGGACAGATCAGGCGGAAGGGACCAATGGCAATGGGGCTCCCAATGTGTCAAGGACCATAACCAATTTCGACTTTGCAAGGGTGGTTCCCGCTGATTCGTCGATCGGAGGTACTCCGGATTTCTTTTTGGACTGGTATTTACCGGCCAGTGTGTTTTTCTCCACCCTGGGGATCACAGAGGCTTCACTGTTGCGCACCATATATTTTTCATCGGCGAATGCGAATAATTATAACAAGGACTCCTTGCGTACAAGTGAAGGGTTTTCGTTTGTCAATGCTTTTAGTAATCCCATATCTGCTCAGGATGCTGATATCCGTGCCCGTCTTGAAACAAATAAGCAGCTCACCGGTGGCCCGACCAGCCTGCTGCTCGGGCAGCAAGCCACGTGGACCGGGACCATCACCGTGAGGAACAATGGGCAGTCAGCGGCCAATGCCGTGTCTCTGGTTGATCTCATCGGGACAGATGTGGTCAGTTCGTTTGTGGTGGACAGTGTCTCCCAAGGGTTGATCAGTTATAATGCACTGACGAAGCAGTTGACGTGGAATGTAGGAAATCTTCCTGCCAACATCCAAGCTACTTTGACGTTCACTCTTACAGGTTCCTACACACTGAGCGGACAAAGGCTCCTTGATCGCGTAGTGGCTACGGGACTGGATAGTTTCTCGGGAGGGGTGGTGACTTCCAATACGACCGTTGTGAACGTAAATGTAACAGCTTCTGCTACGATCAATGGCGTTGTCACCGATCAGGCTACGGGGCTTTTCCTGCCAAATACTACGGTCAATCTCCTACAGGGGGTCACGGTTGTGGCCTCGACGATTACGAATGCCATCGGCTTTTATTCCTTCACCAATCTGGTACCGGGGAACTATACAATCGAAGCAGCCAGGGCGACGTATAATACCGCCAGTGTTAACACATCTGTAGCCCCTGGTGCTTCTAATACGGTGAATATCCCGCTACAGCCTCAAACAAGTAGCATTTCGGGGAATGTTTCAAGCGGTGGTCCGATCCTCGGGGCGACGATCGTCCTCACGAATTCTTCAGGTGTCATCGTGGGTACCACGATCACGGATGCTTTAGGAAATTACTCGTTTGTGGGACTCATACCGGGGCCATACAATCTAGCGGTTTCCGCCCCGGCTTTTCAATCTCAGACGATTGGCGTCACGACGGTGGCCAATCAGGCATCGGTCGTGAATGTTACCTTAGTGCCGAACCCCGGTGCCCTTTCCGGTACGGTACAGGATAGCGTGACCAGTGCACCACTTCCCGGTACCACGGTGGAATTGCTTACATCTACGGGGATCCTCCTCAACTCGACGACGACGGATGCAGGGGGCGTCTATACATTCGATGCACTAGCTCCCGGGCTTTATCAGGTAAGGGCGTCGGTTTCAGGATATTCCACGGGTATCGTATCGGCATTGGTTGTCTCGGGGTTGACGGCGACAGGGAATCTTCTCCTTTTGCAAAACCCGGGAACGGTGACGGGGCAGGTAAGGGATGCGGCGACTCTGCTGCCGATACAGGGGGCCACGGTTCAAGTGATCGACGGACAGGGGGTCGTATCGGGGACACTGTCGACCGATGTGACGGGAGTGTATACCTTTGCCTCCTTGCGTCCAGGTTCGTATTCTCTTATATTTTCGGCACCTGGATATGGAAGTGTAACCAATGGAGCCGTGGTGACGTCCAATGCCATCACGGTTGTGGATGCTCCATTGACACGGATAGCAGGAACGTTATCGGGTACCGTGACTGGCCCGGGCAGCCTGCCAATCCCTGGTGCGGTCGTAACGGTGTACGCTAATAACGTCCAGATCGCGAGCGTGTTGACGGATCTGGCAGGGAATTACACCGTTCCGGGGCTTTCTCCAGGTTCCTATACCGTCGTGATCGGGGCCAATACGTTCACGTCGGCCTCTCTAGGGACATCCATATCAGGTGGAAAGACTACAACGCTTGACGCACTCCTGACTCCAAATCCAGGTACGTTGACTGGAACCATAACCGATCAGGGTGCCAATCCCCTATCGGGCGTCTCGGTGACGGTGGCAGCAAGCTCGGGTACGGGAATCATTGTCGCAACGACGGTGACAGGAAATGACGGGACGTATACGGTCACGGGTCTTGCTCCCGGAAACTACATCGTGGTGGCAAGCAGTCTCAATTTCCAACAAGTTTCGGCTGGCGCCAGTATCGCAGCTGCCGGAACGACCGTATTGAACCTATCTCTTGCCAGTGATCCTGGGACCATCTCCGGGGTGATTCTCGACGCCCAGACTGGGAGTCCGATTGCAGGAGCGAATGTACAGATACGGGTTTTGGATGCAGGGGGCTCTCTTGTCGCCACGGTTCAATCTGCCCCGGACGGTCAATACGTTTTGGGGAATCTTGCACCGGGGGTGTATACCGTTGTCGCCTCTGCGGTGGACTTCCAGACCAATAGCGCTACGGTACAAGTGTTCCCGAATCTGACGACGGTCGGGAATGTGGCCCTTTTGCCAAATCCGGGAAGTATTTTCGGCACGGTCACAAGCAGTATCGGCTCAACGCCGATTGGAGGGGCGGTAGTATCGGTCCTGAATAGTAGCGGTCAACTGGTCACGTCCGTGCTGACGAACATTGCCGGGAACTTCACCGTATCCGGACTTGCGCCGGATCAATATACCCTATCGGTCCTTTCTCCCGATTTTCAAAATCGCAGTGTGGGCGCGATCGTCGTTTCGGGCGTCACCACGCCGGTAGCCGTTCAACTGATCCCTGATCCTGGGAGTATTACCGGGTTAGTCACCCCGGCAGTACCGAACACGATCTTACAATTAAGGGATAGCAATAACGTCTTCATCGATTCGTTTGCAGCGAACCCTGATGGAACCTTTTCTTTTAATAACTTGGCACCAGGTGTGTACACAGTCACGGCGAGTGCACCGAACTACTCTTCCGCACAAGCAGGTGCCGTGGTGGTTAGTGGGGAGACAGATGTCATCGCACTGACCATCTTACCGAATCCCGCCACCATAACGGGCACCATCACGACAACCGGCGGGGTGCCGCTTCCGACCTCATTCGTTCAAGTGTTGAATCCGATAGGCATCTTGGTGGCTTCAGGTTTTTCTGACGCCAACGGAGTCTATACGGTGGGGAATCTTCCGGCGGGCTCTTATACGGTAGTGGGCAATGCGGTCAATTTTGGTCAGGCGTCACAAGGCGTAACGCTGACAGCAGGGCAAATCCTGCCGGATGTGAACTTCACGCTCCTGGCGGATACAGGGGGCTTGACTGGTCAGGTAACGGATGCGTTTACGGGTACCCTCTTGTCAGGAGCCACGGTTGTCATATCGGATGCCACGACACAGCTTCCCGTTATCACCACCACCACCTCTTTGTTCGGGAACTTCCTTGTGAGTGGTCTGGCTCCTGGAACCTATATTGTGACAGCTTCCCTGACCGGATATGCCTCCCAACAAGTCGGAGCGATCGTTGTCAGCGATCAGAACGGCATCGTCCACTTATTCCTCACCCCTGATCCAGGGACCATTGAAGGGACGGTGGTGGATACGCTGGGGAATCCTGTATCGGGCACAAATATTCTGATCACCGTCGTGAATGAAGACAATGTCATTGTCGCTACAGTCCTGGCCAATTCAGATGGGACGTATCAGATTCCACAGTTGCTGCAGGGGACGTATTTTATCACAGCAAGTGCTACTGGATTTGCATCTTCAACGGTTTCAGCGATTGTAACAAGTGCACAGACCATCCCAGTCACGAATGTCCTTACTCCGAATCCTGTTGCCGTTACAGCAACCGTCCTTATAGTGGGATCGTCTACACCAATTGGAGGATCCCAAGTACAGGTCAAATCATCAAACAATATTGTCATTGCCTCTGGAACGACCGATTCTTCAGGTCAGGTGACGTTTCAAGGTCTTCCTGCAGGTACCTTATACTTTACAGCGGATGCTGTAGATTTTGGGACCGATTCCAAAACGGTCTTTGCAGGACCTGGAGATGTTCTGACGGTTGAACTATTCCTGCGAGATGATCCGGGTCAAGTGGTAGGGATTGTGACCAATTTGCCTACAGGAGCATCCGTCCCGAACGCTACCGTGACCCTTAGGAATGTAGCCGGGGTCAATGTATCCACTGCATTGACAAATGATTCTGGCCAATACTCCTTTACAGGAGTGACTCCGGGCACTTACACCGTTATAGCCAATGCCGCGAATTTCGGACCTGAGTTGTCAGGTGTAACGGTTGCGCCCAATATCGTAAGCAATGTCAGCTTTGCCCTCCAGCCTAATCCGGGGGTGATTCAAGGAACGGTGCGTGATGCGGGAACCAATCTGCCGATCCCGAATGCCACCGTGACAATCCGGCAGTTCTCTGGAGATGGGCCGATCATAACAACGACTCTCACGGATGCGAATGGGTTCTTCCGATCCACTCAATTATCACCAAGGTCCTACGTGGTCGTATCCGGTATCGATGGATATGGGTCAGCCGCCGTGTCAGCCGATGTCGTCAGCAGTCAGGTGACGACGGTTGAGGTATTCCTCACGCCGAATCCGGGTGCCATCCAAGGAACCATCCTTGATGCTGAGACCCTGCAGCCGCTAGGCGGGACACTCGTGCGGGTCATCAACAACCAAGGAACCATTATTGCTTCAGTGAATACGGATGCGAATGGCTTCTATTATGCAGGCGGGTTGCCTCCGGGGGATTATACGGTAGGAGCGGTCAACCCTGTGTACCAGGCGGGCCTGAGTGAAACGTTGATTCAACCGAACGTGACCAATACGGTGAACTTGCTCTTGCAAGGGAACCCTGCTACGTTGAACGGCCTCGTTTATGATGCCGTGGACGGATCTCCATTGCCGGGTGCGGTGATTGAAATTAGAGTGAGCGGCACCAATATCCTCGTTCGGCGAGTGGTATCAGATGGAACTGGTAGATACATTGTTTCCGGATTACCACAAGGTACATTCGACGTAGCGGCACAACTTCAGAATTATAAGATCAGTACCAATACGGTGTTCCTTAGCCCTGGTGAAGTGGAGGGTCTTAATATTCCATTAAGTCCATTCCCTGCAACAATCATTGGAACGGTGGCCGATGCCCTCACGCTAACCCCGATTGCGGGTGCACTTGTCCGTTTGGTCATTCCGAACACGGATATTGAAGTAGGAAGCGTATTGACCGGTGCCGATGGAACCTATACGTTGAGCAATATACCTGAAGGACAGTATACCCTGACTTTCTCAGCTAATGCCTTTGCTAGTGACGTACAATCCATCACGCTTGAAGAAAATGAAGTTGCAACCATCAATGCATTCCTGGACGCTAATCCTTCTACTATTTCTGGCAGGGTGACGGCTCAGGGATCGGGGGCAGGGATTCAAGGGGCTCTTGTGAGGGTCTTTACTCAGAATGGTGCCTTTGTGACGAGTACGTTGACGGATGCAAATGGCTTTTATGAACTACCGGGTATCAGGGAAGGAACCTATTCCGTGATCTACAGCGCGACCGGATTTGGAACGACTCTCAGGACGATTCCCTTACCTGCCGGAACGAGTGTTACCGTGGATGTATCCCTTGTGCAGGATACTGCCTCCATCCAAGGCACCGTTCGGGATGCTGCGAACGGACTTCCACTTCCATCGGCACTCGTACAGATATTCGTGGTAGGGACCACAATCCCTGTTGCATCCGTCCTGACGAACCAACAAGGGGGCTACACCATTGATGGTCTCTTACCCCAAGAATATCGGGTCGTCTATAGTGCCACAAATTATCAATCCCAGACGAACCTCCTTTTATTCAATCCGGGAGAAGTAAAGACGAATGATGTGGCTTTGGATCGACTTCCATCAAGGATTGAGGGCACCGTCACAGAGGCCGCCAGTGGACTTCCGATTGCCAATGCATCGGTGACGCTCCTATACAGCGGCTCAGGTATCATTGCGGCAACAGGATTCACCGACCCGAACGGGAATTATGCATTGGATGGGTTGTCACCAGGTGAGTATACTCTCCGTTTCCAAGCCCCAGGATATGTCACGGGAACGGTCCCGATTGTTCTCGGGCTGAATGAGCGGGTCGTGGTCAATCAGGCATTGGGACTTGGTTCTGGTACTATTGCGGGATCAGTGAGACGGGCAAGCGACGGTACTCCGATTGTGAACGCACTCGTTCTTGCCTTCACGGTCGCCGGGCAGCCGATTGGAAGTACCTTGACAGATGTCAATGGGGCATATTTGCTGAGTGGTCTTCCTCAGGGACCGGTGGTCTTGGTTGTAAGGGCCACAGGTTTTCAATCTGAGAGAAGGGATGTTGCCATCAGGGCTGGTCAAACCGCTCAAGAGGATTTCGCCTTAGTAGCGAATCCTGCAAGCCTAACAGGTTTCATCACGGATATCGGGACAGGTGGACCGGTTCCGGGGGCTCTTGTGCAAATCCTTCCCGTTGGTTCAGAAGTTCCTTTCAAATCCACACTGTCCCTTCAAGATGGGGTCTATCTTCTAATCGGGTTGCCGGCTGGCCGATTTGTGGTACGGGTCAGGGCAGAAGGATATGAAGAGAGGCGGATTGAGGTCACTCTGACAGAGGGGCAGGTACTTGATCTTGATATTCAACTGGGAGAGATTCCACCAACTCCCCCTCCAACTACACCGCCTGTGATCGAACTGAATGCGGAATGCATCAACGTAAGCAAAGTCTATGACTGGGTGTTTGCTCCATTCCGGGAAAGTCAAAAGGTCATGATCCCGCCTGACTGCAGGGGAATCGTAGAAGACGCCCTCGCCCTCGGCGAAGACGTGACAATCTCCTGTAGCACCGGAGCCACAACCTGCCGCGTGATCGGGTACGAGAATGGAAGTCCGGGTGTCGTGAATGTCAGGATTGAGATCCCGGTCAGCCTGACCCTTGAAACGGAGGACGGGGGCTCGTGCACCATCGACTACCGGGCTTACCTCGACCGTTCCCTTGCCGTTTGCATTCCTGATGGCCTCAACGCCGGGAACATCGACTGCTCGCTCCTTGAAGTAAAATGCATGGCAGATGGCGGAGTCCTCACCGATCAGTTCTTCGAGATCAACCTCTTGGCCTGCCTGCAGATCGAGGTCCATGCCAACGTCACCCTGGAGGTTCTCGCTGAATTCTGCTTCCCTCGTGGAAACCCTGAATTCGTCGATCAGGATGCCAATTCCAGCTGTGACTTTCCGGAATGGCCTCCAAATTGCTAACACATGACCGATCCCGTTTTGGGATCGGTTTTTATTTTCAAGTACGTCTTGGTTATAAGGCTCAGAGTGAATAGTGAAAACGGTATGGGATGAAATATCCATTTCCCAGTAAAGATTTTCCTTAAGTAGCCGATAAAAAGAATGTTGGAGATTTATACTATCTGGAGGTTTTAGCATGAATAGAGAGTCATTGGGAAAACAATTCATCGGAGGCGAGTGGAGAGACGGGAACAGCACCGGTGAAATGGTTGACATCAACCCGTACAACGGTGAATCCATCGTTACCTATAAGCTTGCAGATACAGAAGACATAGATGCAGCCTACCAAGCAGCCGCAGAGGCGAAGCTTCAGTGGGATAAAGTAAACCCGTTCAAGAAGCGCGACATCCTAGAAAATGCTGTGAAATACATTGAAGAAAATGAAGAAGAAATCATCTCGATCATCATCGATGAGCTCGGTGGAACAAGATTGAAGGCCGTATTCGAAATCGGTCTTGTGAAAAACATGATCAAAGAAGCAGCCACCTTCCCGATCCGCATGGAAGGCAAGATCCTGCCGTCTACGATTGATGACGTGGAAAACAGACTGTACCGCATCCCGGCTGGGGTTGTGGGCGTCATCAGTCCGTTCAACTTCCCGTTCTTCCTATCCGTTAAATCCGTGGCACCTGCACTCGGAGCCGGAAATGGCGTCGTCCTGAAGCCACATGAAGATTCCCCGATCACAGGCGGAACACTCATCGGGAAGATCTTTGAAGAAGCAGGGGTGCCAAAAGGTCTTCTGAATGTTGTCGTTGCAGACATCAAGGAAATCGGGGACGCGTTTGTGGAGCATCCGATTCCGCGCATCATCTCGTTCACCGGGTCAACGGGCGTCGGAAGCTACATCGGTCAAGTGGCCGTGAAGAACTTCAAGAAGCCTCTTCTTGAGCTCGGTGGAAACAGTGCCTTCATCGTACTCGAAGACGCAGATCTTGAGTATGCCGTCAATGCAGCGGCCTTCAGCCGTTTCACCCACCAGGGGCAGATTTGCATGTGTGCGAACCGCGTGCTCGTCCAGCGCTCGGTCTATGATGAGTTCGTGACTAAATTCACGGCAAAGGTGTCGACATTGAAAACGGGTGATCCGAAAGATCCGGACACCATCATCGGGCCTGTCATCAACGATCGCCAGGCGAAAAACCTATCCGCCCTTATCGAAAAAGGAATTGAAGAAGGAGCAAACCCTGTGCTCAGAGGATCCAACAGCGGCCGCCTCTTCGAACCGACCGTGCTTGCGGATGTGACGACGGATATGACCGTTGCCCAGGAAGAGCTCTTCGGTCCAGTCGTGTGCATCATCCCGTTCGACACAGAAGAGGAAGCGATCGCTATCGCCAACGAAACCCGCTTCGGGCTGAGCGGAGCCGTGCATACATCGAATCTGGAGCGCGGAGTGGAATTTGCGAAGAAGGTCCATACCGGCATGATTCATGTGAATGACATTACGATCAACGATGAGCCGATCGTGGCTTTCGGTGGAGAGAAACAATCCGGTATCGGACGCATGAACGGCGAATGGAGCCTGGATGAATTCACAACCCTTAAATGGATTTCTGTCAACTACGGACAGCGTCAACTACCATATTAATAGAAAGAATGTGAATGAAGATGGCAAACGAAAGAATAATCGAATCCTTCGTCCAAGTTGCACCCTTCCTTAACGGACTGCTTCAGGATGATGTAACAGTCGGAATCTATGATACCGAAAAACTCATTCTGAACATTCCTGGCAAAACGTTCTCCTTGAACGTGAAACCTGGAGATCCCCTCATGGATGAAGACATTGTCACGAAGGCCATTCGTGGAGACGAAGAGCTGACGGCAGTCGTCCCAAAAGAACTGTTCGGATTTCCGCTGATTGCCCGCGCAATCCCACTCCACGATGACGATGGGAATGTCATCGGCGGTGTCGGAATTGGAACTAGCCTTGAGAAAGCAAGTGCCCTGTTTGAAATGGCCGAAAGTTTCTCGGTTATCGTCGAACAGACTGCGGCTTCAATTGAGGATATCAGCGCATCCGTCACTCAATTGTCTGGTCGTGTCACGGATATGACTGAGCAGATGAAGGACGTCAGCTCAAGTGCAGAAGAGATTGGAGAAATCTCCGGGGTCGTCAAAGGCATCTCGGATCAAAGTAACCTTCTAGGCTTGAACGCGGCCATTGAAGCTGCCCGCGCCGGTGAAGTCGGAAAAGGCTTCTCTGTCGTCGCCAACGAAATCCGCAAGCTTGCCACGAATTCAAAAGAGAACGTGACCCAGATCAACGATATCACCAAGAACATCCAGGGACTCCTTCTCTCCCTTAACCAATCATTCCAGGAAGTCTACACGTTGACTGACACCCAATCAGGATCCATCCAGGAATTCTCAGCTACCATTCAGGAAATCAGCGCCAAAGCTCAAGAACTTGCCCAACTTGCTGAGAAGACCTTATACACCGACAACTAAAATACAAAAAAAAGAAGAAGCACATGTGTGTTTCTTCTTTTTTGTGGGGAGGTGAAGCATGGGGACGGTTCATGTGCGCCATTTTTTTGGCGCATAAGAATCGTCCCCATGAACCGCTATTGAGATACCCCATCACTTCCTTTACACTTACTACTATCGGATGAGAGAAGGAGTAAGAAATGAAAATGACAAGAGAACAGCTGGAAAACCAGCAAATTTGGATTTATGCCATTGCCCTCCTCATCGGTGGGACAGTGGGGCTTCTTAGTCCTAGAGCAGGGAGGAGTCTCGACGCGGCCATCTCGCCGTTGATCGCGATCCTCATGTACGGGATGTTCACGCAGATCCCGTTTTTGAAGCTCCGTGAAGCCCTGTCCAATCTGAGATTTATGACGGCTTTATTGATTGCTAATTTCATTGCCGTACCCGTCCTCGTCTGGATATTGATTTCGCTATTTCCGTTGACCACACCCGTGCTGCTGGGGGTGTGCCTCGTGCTTCTCACGCCGTGCATCGATTACGTGATCGTATTCACCCAGCTCGGGAAAGGGAATGAAAAGCTCATGCTTGCGTCCACGCCGGTGCTGTTCGTCGTGCAGATGCTCCTGTTGCCGGTATACCTATGGCTGTTCATAGGGGGAGAGATGACCGGAATCGTGCGCGTTGGTCCCTTCCTCGAAGCCTTCCTCTTCCTGATCGTGGCGCCGCTTATCTTGGCGATCCTCACTCAAGTGTGGGCAGGCAGGAAGACCACCAGAGCCCGGTTCCTCGATTGGACGGCGTGGCTTCCCGTCCCGTTCATGGCCATTGTCCTCATCGTCGTTGTCGCTTCGCAGATCGGCAAGGTGTACAGCGATCTAGATGTAATCGTCCGTGTCATCCCGATCTACGCGCTTTTCCTGGTCGTGAGTCCGCTCGTCTCCCGTTCCACCGTTGCCCTGTTCAAGCTCAATACGGGGGAGGGGCGAGCCCTCATCTTCAGCGCCGGCACGCGCAATTCACTGGTCGTGTTGCCCTTCGCCCTCGCTCTGCCAGGGGACTGGGCAAGGATCGCTGCCGCCGTCGTCGTCACCCAGACGATCGTCGAGCTCGTGGGGGAGCTGGTGTATATCAAGGTTGTACCGAGATTGATGAAATAATGGAGGGACCCCCTGAAGGCGTAAGGTATAGGGGGTCTTTTTTAGGTGGGGGGATGGATGGTGGTCATTTCTGAATGGGCCGCATGCAGCTTATTTGCGACTTTTTCCCGATATCGTTAACAATCTAAATTTATACGAGAATTGCCCTGATTTACCATGCGTTTACCAGTCGTAATTTCAACGGATCTGTTCAAAAAGGTCTTGAATCATTCAAACAAGCTGTGAATTTGGTCGAACCTTGTCGAACGGGAAGATTCGGAACTGTTAAAGATCGATTTACTTGCGAAAATCAAAAAAATACTTGCGACTTTTAAAAATTTATTTGCGAAAAACGAAAATCTATTTGCGAACTCCCGGGTCTACGATTTTTCTATTTTGCGACATTCCAGTCAAATCAGCGATTGAATGCTGTTCCATATGAATCTGCTTGGTTATTTGCGAACGCCCAGCCTCACCGTTTTTCCACTTGCGACATTCCAATCAAATAAGCGATTGAATGCTGAATCGGCCACGTTATGTGCGAACGCCAACAACCACTAACGGGCACTCACCGATAGACCGCATCCATCATTCCAACCCCGAGCCACCACCGCCATCCCCCCTGAACGACCGTCCACCATTCAAGCTCCGATCCACACCACACTCCCCACAAAAACTCGCAGCCATCACCCAACCTATTCCTCCCAAACCCCCAACACCAAAAAAATACAGGCGATACCAAAAGAGTGCTAGTGAAAGCGATTACATTCATGATAAAGGACCCATATAATCAAGATGTACCAACACGTTAAAGGGGGATTCAAGTGTGAAAAAGATGTGGAGAATGGCTTCATTTTTAATGGTTCTGGCTTTATTCATGGGGATGCTGGCCGCTTGTGGCAGCAGCAGTAGCTCAGGCGGTGGAAAGAGCAAATCCGGCGTCGATATCGGGATCGTTCTTCCGACGAAGGATGAGCCGAGATGGGTTCAGGATGAAAAACGCTTTAAGGATGCGCTGAAGGATTCGGACTACAACGTTGAGATTTTGTTCAGTCAGGGTTCATCTGCCAAGGAAAAAGAAAATGTGGAAACATTGCTGAATAAAGGCATCGATGTCCTGATCATCACGCCTCAGGACGGGGACGCTGCAGCAGCGGCTGTCGAGTCTGCGAAGAAAGAAGGCGTAACGGTCATCTCGTACGACCGTTTGATCACGAACACGGATGCCGTTGATTACTACGTGACATTCGATAGCGTCGCGGTTGGGGAAGCTCAAGGCCAATACTTGATCGACCACGCAACAGGCAAGGATGTACCGCTTTACCTGTATGCCGGGGCAGCGTCAGATAATAACGCGTTCCTATTCTTCGAAGGAGCTTGGAAAGCCCTTCAACCGAAAATCGCCGATGGCACATTCAAGATTGCCAACTCAAGTGAAGCAGAAGGCCTGAAGGATACGGCAGAACTCAGCCGTGATCAGATGAGTAAGATCCTCGGTCAGGTCACAACGAACTGGGATCCAAACGAAGCCAAGAACAAGGCTCAAACGCATTTGACAGCAGTCGGAGCGGACATGAAGGGTGACGTAGCCGTACTTGCACCGAATGATGGTACGGCACGAAGCATCGCGGATGTATTCGGTTCCGATTCAGAAGTGAAGAGCTTTGTGGTCACAGGTCAGGATGCAGAGAAAGCATCGATCCAATATGTGATCGACGGCAAGCAGTCCATGACGGTCTTCAAGGATGTCCGCACACTTGTAACGGATGCCATGGGTATCGCAGTCGACGTGCTTGATGATAAGAAACCTGAAACAACCGGTTCTTACGATAATGGGAAGAAAGAAGTAGAAGCGAAGCAAACGGAAGTCATCGTGGTGGATAAAGAAAATGTGAAAGAAAAGCTGATTGATTCCAAATACTATGAAGCTAGCGAATTCACAGGTTTGGAGTAAGAAGGATGTGGTGGCGGGGCAATCCCGCCACTTTTCCACCTGTCATTGCTTTTGTTAAAGGGGGTTAACGAATTGAAGAAGTATTTGCTGGAGATGAATGATATCTCCAAGGAGTTTACAGGGGTCAAAGCACTGAGCGATGTGAATTTCAAAGTCGAGGAAGGCGAGATCCACTGTCTGATCGGGGAAAACGGGGCTGGGAAGTCCACGCTCATGAAGGTGCTGAGCGGCGTCTATCCATATGGGACCTACACGGGGGACATCGTGTTCGAAGGGGACGTTCAGCAATTTAACAAAATCAGTGACAGTGTGCAGGCAGGCATCGCCATCATCTATCAGGAACTCGCTCTCTTCCCGGATCTCACGGTCTATGAAAATATCTTTGCAGGGAATGAAGTGAAAGTCGGCGGGTTCATCGACTGGAACCGCACGATCGTGGAAGCCCAGAAGCTTCTGAAGAAAGTGAAGCTCGATGTGAATCCCGATACGCTCATCCGCGACCTCAGCGTCGGGAAGCGTCAGCTCGTGGAAATCGCGAAGGCACTCAGTAAGGACGTCAAGCTCCTCATCCTCGATGAGCCGACGGCGGCCCTGAATGAAGACGACAGCGAAAACCTGCTGGAGCTCTTGAAGGATCTGAAGGCACAGGGCATCACGTGCATCATGATCAGCCACAAGCTGAAAGAGGTCATCCATATCGCCGACAAGGCGACGGTCATCCGGGACGGGCAGACGATCTGCACCCTCGATGCCTCAACGGGCCAGATCACAGAACCCGTCATCATCAAGAACATGGTCGGGCGCGATATCCAGGATATCTATCCGAAGCGTCCGAACAAGAAGCACGGCGAGAACATCCTCGAGCTTCATAACTGGTCGGCGTATGATCCGCAGCTCGGCCGCCAGGTGATCAAGAACGTCAATCTGTCGGTGAAAAAAGGCGAGATCGTCGGGATTGCAGGACTCATGGGCTCCGGGCGCACCGAGCTTGCCATGAGCATTTTCGGCAACGCCAAGCACTACAAACTAGAAGGGGATCTCATCTGGAACGACACCCTCACCGTCCTGAAGCATACGCGTGATGCCATCAAGGCGGGCATCGCCTACGTGACGGAGGATCGGAAGGATGATGGACTATTCCTTCTCCAGGATATCAAGAGCAATATTTCCGCTGCGAACCTCGGGGGCATTTCCTCCAAGGCCGGCGTGATCAATGAAAACGAAGAGATACGGGTAGGGGAGAAATATCATAAATCCCTTCATATCAAGGCATCATCCCTTGAACAGCTCGTCGGGAACCTGAGCGGGGGGAACCAGCAGAAGGTGTCCATCGGGAAATGGCTGTTCGTCGGACCGAAGCTGCTCATCCTCGATGAGCCGACGCGGGGAATCGACGTTGGGGCGAAGTTCGAGATCTACACGGTGATGAATGAGCTCATCGAACAGGGCCTCAGTATTGTCATGATCTCATCGGAACTCGGGGAGGTCCTCGGCATGAGCGACCGCGTATACGTCATGGCCCAGGGCCAGATCAAAGGCGAGCTTCAAGTCGAAGACGCCAATCAGGAAAAAATCATGGAGCTAGCAACGCAATAAGGGGGTAGACAGAGATGAATATTTTTCAAGAAACAAGGATGCTGATCCGGGACAACATCCGTGACTACGGGATGTACATTGCATTATTCGTTATCATTCTAACATTTACATTCATGACCGACGGGCTGTTCATGACGTCGAGGAACATTAGTAATCTATTGGATTCCGCTGGATACATCGCGGTCCTTGCCGTGGGGATGACCCTCGTCATCGTCATCCGCCACATCGATCTATCGGTCGGGTACGCTGCGGGATTCCTGGGCGCCATCGCGGCGATCCTATTGACCCAGGCGGGCTTGTCCCCGTGGTTGACCATTCCCATCATCCTCGTCCTCGGGGCGGTCGTGGGACTCTTCAACGGACTTCTTGTGGCACAAATCGGCATCCCGTCCTTCGTGGCGACCCTTGCCGGCATGCTGATCTTCCGCGGAGCGCTCCTCCAGGTGACGGAGAAGACCGGGACGATCATCATCCAGGATGACAAGTTCAATGCCATCGGGAACGGGTTCATCCCGTCCCTGACACAGGTGAACGGTCTTCACCTCCTCTCCTTGTTGGTCGGAGTCGTGGGTATCCTCCTGTACATCTACAGCGAATTTTCCACACGACGCAACAAGATCAAGTACGAGTTCGAAGTCATTTCAGCGCCGATCTTTGCCCTGAAGCTCGTGTTCGTCTCAGCCATCATCGGCTACGTAACATGGATCCTTGCCGGATACAACGGTTTCTCCTGGACGATGGTCATCATCCTCCTCGTTGTGGTGGTGTATCACTTCCTATCGACGAAAACTGTCCTCGGGCGTCACATCTACGCCGTCGGAAGCAATCCGGAAGCGGCTCACCTGAGCGGGATCAACGTCAAGAAAATCACGTATATCGTGTTTGGCTCCATGGGGATGCTGGCCGCCCTATCGGGAATCCTCTTCACCTCCAGGCTCCAATCGGCCACGACAACGGCCGGGACCTTGTTCGAGCTTGATGCCATCGCCGCGGCTTACGTCGGCGGTGTATCCAGTGCCGGAGGAGTAGGGAAAGTGACAGGCGCCATCATCGGTGCCATCGTCATGGCCTCCCTCACAAGCGGCATGAACCTTCTCGGAGTAGGGATCTCCTACCAATACATGATCCGCGGAGGCGTACTCGCAGGCGCCGTCATCTTCGACGTGCTTACCCGCAAAAAACGCTGACGCACCAGGACGGCCCCAAAAGGGTCGTCCTTTTGGGCGTTTGGTGAGTGAAGCATGGGGACGGTTCCGGTGAGGCATTCGAGAGGGAATGAAACAAGGGAACGGTTCCGAAGCGTCAGCCAGAATGCTTTAACCGAAGGGTGTGGCAGGGTGTGGCATGACGAACAAGAACCGTCCCCGTGCACCACCCGCGGATAAACGTGGCACATAGGAACCGTCCCCGTGCACCACCCAAAAAATAGGAAGCACACGGGGCATTGCCGTGCTATGATAGGCATAGGAGATTTGGCATGTACGGGAGGTGATGGGACGTGAGGAAGATCGGGTTGGTGGTGCTGTGTGTGGGGGTGCTGATGCTGTGTCATCTGACGTTCCTGTCAGCGAAGAAAGTATTTTTGGCCGATGAGGGGCCCCTGCGGGAAACGATGCCTGCTGCCAAGGAGCAGCGCCGGCTCGTCCTGATCACCCAGGATACGCAGACGCCGTTCTGGGATCAGGTGGCGACGGGGGCGAAGGAGCAGGCGAAGAAGGAAGGCGTGAGTCTCGAGGTGTGGGGGACATACGGTAAGAATGAAGAAGAATTTTTGAAGAACATCGAGATCGCGATCCAGTCGAAGGTCGACGGCATCCTCATCCAGGGCATGGACACGCCTGAGTTCAAGGAGCTGACGAAGGTGAAAGCCTCCTTCAACGGGATCCCCGTCATCACGGTTGCCAATGACGTTCCCATGAGTGAGAGCCTCCGCCGCACCTACATCGGCTCCGATCCATTCGAAGCGGGCAAGCTCATGGCCGATGCATTGGTGAAGGAAATGGGCGGTGCCGGCAAGGTCGTCCTCATGGTGGATGCCGAGCGTGAATACAATCAGAATGAGAGAATACGAGGCATCCGCTCCGTCCTTGATGACTACCCATCCATCACAATCGTGGAGGGGGAGACGGGCAGCGCACGGGATCAGATCATCACGGCGACCCGTGAGGTCATGAACCGTGAGCCCGATGTCGATGCGTTCATCTCCGTGAATGCGGGGAACCTCGGGGCCATGATCGAGGAAATAAGTAAGCGCTCTCAAGAAGAAGGGTATCTCATCTACTCCTTCGATGACGGTCCTGAATCCATGACGCTCCTTGCCCAGGGCAAGATTAACGCCGTCGTCGAACAGGAACCCGAACGCATGGGGGAGTGGAGCGTGCAGCTCATGGAGGAATGGCTGAACGGGGAGACGGTACCCCTTGACCCCGCCGGCTATATAACCGACGTAAAGATCGTGAAAGGTGACGACCGATGACCTACATACAGAAGAAGATCCTTACCCTCATCACGGTCGTCATGATCATCATGTCGGCGATCTGGCTCGCCCTGACCTATTACAATTACCGCACACACGAACAATACAATGATATCCTCCAGCGCTACCTCGGCATGAATGAGGTATCGCGGAACAGCCAGCAGGTGGTCACGGATCTCAATAACTATATGGTCGAGACCACCGATGGGAATCTAGCGAAACTGCAGGCAAGCAAAGAAAAGATGAAGGACGGGAAAACCGTCGTGGACGGCCTGCGGAACCAGGATAATGATTTCACCCTATCAAACTATCTGAATCTCATCGACAGTCTCGTTGAGACGACGGACCGTTTCCTCCTTTTCCAGGAAGAGAACGATGCGGAAGCGTCGGCAAGGGAGTTTGCCGAGGCGAACCGGATCTCGGGATATATTTCCGAAATGACCCTCACCCTGATCGATAAGGAGCTCACGACGTACAATGTGCGCTACCGGGGGATCATGGAGCAGTCCGCCGAAGTGATCAAGCTCGGGATCTGGGTGCTCCTCCTCATCACCTGTCTGTTGCTGATTGCTTCGTACTGGTTCTCCCTTGGCATCACGCGCCCTGTCTTCAAGCTGACAAAGGCCGCCAACGAGCTGTCCCGTGGGAATTTCAGTCAGGAGGTGAAGGTGGAGGGGAATGACGAGATCGCCTTCCTCGCGAAAACCTTCGACCGGATGCGGATCAACATCAACAACCTCATCTCGGAGATGAAGCAGAAGGCCGCCTTAGAGAGGGAGCTGCAGGAAAGCAAGCTCCTCCTGCAGGAAAGTCAGTTCAGGAGCCTTCAGAGTCAGATCAATCCCCACTTCCTCTTCAATACGCTGAATACATTGTCGAAGAAGGCCTATATGGAAGGGTCCGAGGAGACGAGTGACCTCCTCGTGAGCGTGGCGGGCATCCTGCGCTACAACCTGAAGCGCCAGAACCGCTCCGTCACCCTCGGGGATGAGATCGCTGTGCTCCTTCAGTATATGGATATCCAAAAGGCCCGGTTTGCCGACCGCCTTCAGTTCACCACCGACATCGCCCCCTCTTGCCTGGACGCAAAGATCCCGGCCCTCACCCTGCAGCCCATCGTGGAGAATGCCGTCATCCATGCCGTCGAACCGCAGGAAGACGGAGGCAGCATCCGCTTCCGGGTGTATGAGGAGAAAGACGGGATTGCGGTTGAAATCAGCGATGACGGAGCGGGCATGCCCCGGGAAAAAATCCGTCAGATCGTCGAGGAAGAAGCGCTGCCGGAAGGGCATTCCACCGGCATCGGATTCAGCAATGTCGTGAAGCGCCTCCGCCTCTTTTATGGGGTCGAGGATGTGATTGCGATCGAAAGCGAAGAAGGAAAGGGAACGACCATCACACTGCGAATCAAACGGGAAGGAGCGGAGAATCATGATCAAATTGCTCATCGTGGATGATGAACCGATGGAAAGGGAAGGGATGCAGCTCATCCTGGAGAAGCATTTCCCCGATCTCGTCATCCAACAGGCGAAAAACGGAAGGGTGGCCGTTGAGATGGCGGCCACATTCACCCCTGATCTCATCCTCATGGACATCAAGATGCCGGGGATGAACGGCCTTGAAGCCATCGAGGCCATCACGGCGGAACAGCCCCATATCAAGTTCATCATGGTGACGGCCTATGATACCTTTTCCTATATGAAAGCAGCCATCAAGCTCGGGGCGAAGGACTACATCCTGAAGCCGAGCAAGGCGGCGGAGATCGTGGCGACGATCGGAAAGGTCCTCGGTGAAATCGAGTCGGAGCGCAGTAAGCACGTGGCGAGCCTCGATCAGCAGGAGAAATGGGAGAGGGCACGGATGCTCGTTGAAACCGACGTCGTGACCCAGCTCCTTTTCGACCACGTCCACGATGTGCATGTGGATCTGCTCATGGGGATGTTGGACGTTCCGGCAGAAGGGGATCTGTTCGTCATGGTCCTCCTCCTTCCGGAAAATGGGGATGCCCATTACTCCGAGATCCGTCAGGCGATCCGCCAGCGTGGCTGGACCGGCGCCTTATATGGCCGGCAGCTTCCCCTCATCATCTTCAGGGAGCCCGGGACCACGTACCGTTCACAGGCGACGGCTCTTGCACGGGAGCTCCTTTCCCTCGGTTCGGAGCAGGACTGGTTCATCGGGATCGGGACCGTCTGCTCCTCCCTGGATGACGTGAGGCGTTCCTATCAGGAGGCGATGCTCGCCACCGTCGACACACAGGGACGGAAACGGTACCGCTTCTTCGAGGAAATCCCCCTAAAGCCCGAAACCCGGGAGCAGGCGATGACCGACCAGAAGGAGCTCATGGAAAACATCCGCCTCGGCCAGTGGGACCGGGTCCACACCCAGGTGACCAACGCTATCACTACCCTGGAGAAAGAAGGGACGCCGATCATCTATTCCCAGCAGCGGATCCTCCAGGTACTGTGGATGACGTCCCGTGTTCTCAGTGAGAGCGGAATCGACACGCAGGAGCCCCTCTTTTCCGTACAGCCGACGGACTACCGCACGCTGCGGAAGGAAGCGGAGCGCCTCCTGGATGATATGAAGGAAGGCTACCGGACTCATTTCAGCCATACGGAAGCCGATACGTTCCAACAGATCAAGCAGTACATCCAGGATCACTCCCACGAGGACATGTCACTCGACACCCTGGCCCAGACCGTCCATCTCAGCCCGATTTACATCAGCAAGATGTTCAAGGAGAAGCAGGGGATGAACTACATCGATTTTCTCACGGAATGCCGCATGGACAAGGCGAAGGGGCTCATGAAGGATCCCGAGAAGAGCATCAAGGAAATCAGCTACGAAGTCGGGTATCACGATCCGAATTATTTCAGTAAGGTATTCAAGAAAATGACGAAGCACTCCCCGAAAGAGTACCGGAGGAGCCTGCTCGGACAACATGTGTAAAGGGTGATGGGGCATGGGGAAAGCGATGCGTCACCTGGCGTGGCTCCTCCTCTTCGGGATGATCCTCGCCGGATGCGAAGAGAAAGCACCGGTTGTTCCGGTCCATAAAGAAAAAAAAGAAGCGCCAGGCTCCGTGAAGATCGGATTCTCCATGGATACGCTTGAGGAGGAGCGATGGGTGCGGGACCGGGACCTCTTCAAGCAGGCCGTGGAGGACCAGGGAGCGGAAGTGTTGATCACGGAGGCCCGTGGGGATGATGCCCTCCAGGTGCTGCAGGCGGAAACCCTCATCGCAGAAGGAGTCGATGTCCTCGTGATCGTCCCGTATAACGCAGAAGCCGCCGCGGCCATTGTCCAAAAAGCCCATAAAGCCGGCATCCAGGTCGTCTCCTATGACCGCCTCGTCCGGAATGCCGACATCGATCTGTACGTATCTTTCGATAACGAACGTGTCGGGGAGCTTCAGGCCGGTGCCATCACCGAACTTGTGCCGAAGGGCAAATACGTTTATATCGGCGGGGCGGAAACGGACTACAACGCCCACCTCTTGAAGAAAGGCGTCTTTGACGTACTGAAGGAGCCCATCGACCGCGGAGAGATCCAGGTGGTGTACGATGAGTGGACCGACAACTGGCTGCCCGAGAACGCCTATGACAATATGAAAGAGGCCCTCAAAGCGAGTGATGGTGACATCGATGCCGTCATCGCGGCCAACGATGCCACCGCCGGCATGGCCGAGAAGGCGCTGGAGGAAGCGGGACTCGCCGGGAAGATCCCCGTCGCCGGCCAGGACGCCGAGCTCAATGCCGTCCGCCGCATCGTCCAGGGCACCCAGGCCATGACCGTCTACAAGCCGATCAACATCCTAGCAGAAGAAGCGGCAGCCCTCGCCATCTCCATCGCCCGCGGCGAATACATCGACACCGACAAAAAAATCAACAACGGCAAAATCGAAGTCCCATCCGTCCTCCTCCAGCCCACCGCCGTCAACAAAGCCAACCTCGACACCACCATCATCGCCGACCACTTCCACACCCGGGAGGAAGTGTATGAGTGAAGCACGGGGACGGTTCCGGTGCGTCAAAACAGTCAGACGTAAAAATGCTAAGACCAGCGTGAGTAAGAAAGGGAAGGTTCCGATCGGCTGATGCCTGAACGGAACCTTCCCTTTCTTTCAGATGATAGGGTCGTTCATTCTCACATTTCTTTAGCTAAAATGGATAAAAAGATCCTTTTATGGGTAAAGGAATCCATGTTATAGTGGTAAATGTTGTAAAGTGTAGGGTGGAACCGCCTATGAAGAAACTATTTTAGCCTGCTTGGCCACGATGGTCCTAGCCGGATGCAGCGTGGATTATACGTTCTTTACGTATAAAAGCCAAAAAGAATTGATTGCCTTCATCAATGAAGATCTGGTTGAGCTGGGGTCCATGGAGGCGGACGCCAGAAAATCGATGATCGAAGCATCCAAGGGTCCGAACAAGGATCTTGGTCAAGTGATAGCTGCCATCGGAAATGATGCCATACCGGGGTATGAGGATATTCTTGATGCCATAGAAGGCTGGAGCTATAAAAAATCTGAAATGAAGAAGTTGGTGAAAGAGACACGGGAGGTAGAGGAAGTCTATCTTGAATTCCTTCATAAACGAAAGGACGCATTGGAGGCCACCGATGATGCCTTGATGGAAGAATCCGATGACCTGCTGGCAGACTATAATAAAAAGGTCAATACGCTAAACAAACACATCGAGGAACTGGCGGAGGACTGGGAAGTAGAATTGAAATGACGAATAGGGACGGTTCCGATGCACCGAACAATCGATGGGTGGGAACAGTCCCTATTTTATCGCCTTAACCTGCCGTATATTTCTTAACCGCCGGCATGATGTCGGTAGCGATGAGCTCAATATTCTTCTTGATTTGGTCAAGCGGTATTCCCCCGAGATCGATTTCTCCGAGGAAGCGCTGATGGCCGTAAAGTTCATACTGATAGAGGATCTTCTCGATGATTTGCTGGGGGGAGCCGATCATCAGGGCATCGCGGTGATCCGTGGCTGCGGTGAACTGATCCTGCGGGTAACCGCCACCCTTCAGTTGGATCATGGCGCTGTTAAGGTGAGGATAGAATTCCCTCAGTGCCGTCTGACTGTCCTTGGCTGTATAAAGGAAGCCCGCCGTGGCAAGGGGAAGGGAAGCGGGATCGTGACCAGCCTCTCTGGCTGCGTTCCGGAACCCTTCCACAGCTGGAAGGAAGCCGGTGGAAGGTCCACCGAGTGTCGTGAGCATCATGGGGACCCCTGCTTTTCCCGCCTTAATGGCACTCTCCGGCGGTCCCCCGACTGCCCGCCAGATCGGCATGGAGCCACGGAGCGGCTGCGGAAGGATCGTGGCCTTGCGGAGCGGGGCGCGGAATCTGCCTTCCCACGTCACGTTCTCCTCTCTGTTGAGCTGCATGAGAAGCTCGATTTTCTCTTCAAATAAGTCTTCATAATCCTCTATATCATACCCGAAGAGCTCATAAGCACCCGCACGCGATCCCCGGCCGGCAACAATCTCCGCGCGGCCGTTCGAGATCAGGTCGATGGTGGCGAAGTCCTCGTACACGCGAACCGGATCGGATGTACTGAGAACCGTTGCGGAGCTTGCGATCTTGATGTTTTTCGTGGCTTGGGCGATGGCACCGAGGATGACCGTATGGGCTTGGGTCGTGAACAGGCGCTGATGGCTTTCCCCGACGGCAAAAACGTCCAGCCCGGCTTCATCTGCGTAGGCAGCCGTTTCAATTAATTCCCGGATCCGTTGCTGGGCAGAAATATAATCCCCGTTCATGGGATTCCTCACATGTTCCCCGATTGAATACAATCCGATTTCCATGTCGATTCCTTCTTTCTTCTATGATTAAAACGGAAGTGAATTCCGATACTGAATGGCTTTTTCGATGACAAAGGCTGTAGGGGTGACGTCCTCGCCGTCTTCATTCACGATGGTCAAACTGCTCATGGTGGAGGAGACCTGACCGCGGATTTCCTGCAGGTAATCTGCCCTCAATGCCGCTCTTTCTTCGACTTCCCCTGGGGTCAATCCGTCCTCACGTGCTTTACGGGCCAGCTCATTGATTCGCTGCAAGCTCCTGATCATGTTCTCTTCCTCCTTTTTATCTTATATTCATTTATCTCGAATTCGAGATAAATGTAGTTTACCACCAGAATGTGGGAATGTCAACACGAAAAAAAGGACGAATCCCGTAAGGTAGGGGATCGTCCTTTGTCATCATTTCGAATAGAGTGGAGCACCGGAACCCGCCACCCGTCAAAGGGATTCCCGGATGATGCGGCGGGAGTAGAGGGTGGAGAGGACGCCGAATGCCGAGTAGAGGACGGTGTAGAGTCCCATGACGATCAGGAGTGGCGTCCAGAGTTCGCTACCGAACCAGAACCAGCCGGATTTGACGGCGAAGTAGCTGTGCAGGAGGCCGACGGCGAGCGGAATCCCGAAGTTGAACAGCTGCTTGAAGCGGATGCCTTTCTGCAGGTCATGTCGTGAATAGCCGAGCTTGCGGAGGATCGTGTAGTTCGGACGTTCCTCTTCGCTTTCATCCATCTGTTTGAAGTAAAGGATGCAGCCTGATGTGATGAGGAAGGTGAGTCCGAGGAATCCGACGATGAACACGGAGATCCCCATATTGGCTTTTTGGTACTCGATATAGATCGGACGGGAATCAGACAGGTTTTCTTCTTTTCCGAACAGGCTCACGTACAGATCGTTCGCTTTCTCCAGTTGACGGTCATCCTTGATGTTGACGCCCAGATTGATATTGGACGTACCCTGAAGCCCGGGATCCAGATGTTCCTTCATCGTTTGAAAGACGGTATCGTTCACGATCACCACCGGGAATCCGCCACCTGTGAATTTCCAGGAAATATAGTGATTATCCTTCGTTTTGATTAGATCAAGCGGCTGCTTCGTTTCTTTGTTCTGGAGGACGATTTCCCCTTTCTCCTTCATCGGCATGAAGTTCTTCAGCATATCACTGTACCCCGTCAGGATCGCTTCATCCTCGTTAAGCTTTAACCCGGCATCATCTGCACGGATGACGGCCATATGCGCTTTGCTTAGATCCATGGCGATCCCGTCCACTTTACCGGACACGATGCCTTCCAGATCGACCGCCACCTGAAGCACGTCGATGCGGTTTTCGCTGTAATCGATGCGATGGTCACCAAGGGCTTTCTCGAATTGATTCAACCCGTCCTCCTGGAGGAAGGTGAAATCATCCGGGAGCTGCTTCTCGGCAGACGCCTCGGTTGAATAGTACGAAATGTACGTGAGGGACAGGAGCCCGATGGCCAGTGCCGAGACGGTCGTGATGATCGTCAGGAGCATGGAATTCGTCTTCATGCGGAACATGATGGAGGACAGGGACAGGACTTCCCGCACGTTCAGATACCCTTTCCGCTGCTTGCGGATCACGTTGAACACAAAGCTCACAGACCCTTTATAGAAGAAATACGTCCCGATGATGACCGAACCGAGGATGAACATCATGGCACCCATCAGTTCGATCGTCGACGTGAAATCCCCGCCGAACAGCTTCGTTGACACAAAGTACCCCGACGATACAAGGCCAAGGCCGAGGATCCCCATCAGGATCTCCCATACGGATTGCTTCTTCACATTCATTTCAGAAGCAGATTTGACTTTGAACAGGCTCAAAATGCTCTGTTTCTTGATGAAGGCGGCATTGATGAGCAGGATCAACAGGAAGATCACAGAGAAGACGATGAGGGTCCGCTCCATGGCGGCCATGGAGAAATGAAGCTTTGCGACAGCCGTGATCCCCACTGCCTTGAAGAGGATCGACGTAATCAGCTTCGAAAAGGCAAATCCCACGCCAATTCCGAGCGCGGTGGCCACGGCATACAGCAGGAAGTTCTCCGCGCTCAACAGGAACACGATTCGCTTTTTCGACATTCCGATCAACTGCAATAACCCGATTTCCTTGCTGCGCCGTTTGATGAAGATCGCATTCGCATAGATGAGGAAGACGCCGATGATGGCGATCAGCATGAAGGACGCCACCTGGATGGCGGCCCCTCCCTTGATCGACCCGTTCGTCGCATCCATGGACGGATCATACTGCAGGGTGACAAAGGCAAAGAACAGCGACACCCCGAAGGTCAGGGCAAAAATATAAAGATAGTAGTTTTTGAGATTCTTCTTGAGATTCTTTCCGATAAGAGAGTACATGTTCACGATGATTCCTCCTGACTCGTTGTTGGTACTTCCCATTATAGGGAGGAGTCAGGCGGGAATCGTTTCATTCGGCGAACAAAATGGGGGATGGTGTGACATTGTTGTCACATGGGGAAGGAAAGAAAAAAGATGCGGGGACTCACCGCGCATCAAGCTTCCTTGAACAACTCATACTTTTTATACGCTCTGTAATAACTGCCAATGAACAAAATCACCATGATCCCAGGCAATGCTTTCAACAGGGCGAACGGTGTTTCAAAAATGAACGCTTTCCAGAATAGTGAGCCTTCCATGCGCCATAGACCGTCGTGGTAAAGGCTGTAGTCCTGATTGAAAAAATACATGGCCACGATGCAAAACATGGTGATCCCTAACCAAAAGGAATAGCCCATCAACCGCTGATAGTATTTAGCCAGGGACTCGCGGTCGGAGAAAAGCTCATCGTGACCGTCCGCTTCTTTCTGCCAATACCGGATTCCGACTAACTTAGAACCATCGATGTTACTCCAGCCGAAATCTTCATACATGTCCGTATACTCGAGGTGTTTTTCCTTTTTCATCCGGTCACGGTAATCCAATCGAATCACATGCTTTTTGTCCGTTTCCTCGAACGTATAGACACCCAACGAACTGATCTTTGTGCAGCGGAATCCTTTCGCCAGCTGCTCATTCAGCCACTTTTCTTCTCTCTCGATATCAAAAAAGATCTTAACCTTTTTCACCCGATCCACTTCCTTCATATAAGGATAAAATATGCTGCAATCGTTTTTTTTCTACATTTAAAACGGCATTTCCGTCATACGTGATCTGATAGACCTTCCTCCGGCCTTCTTCCCCGACCGGTTCGATCCAGCCGTGCTTATTCAGATTTTCAACGGCGCCGTACAGGGTACCCGCTGCGAGTACGACCGCGCCATCACTCATTTCTTCGATCTTCTGCATGACAGCATAGCCATGCAGGGGCTCGCGCAGTGCGAGCAGGATATAGTGCATCGTTTCTGACAGGGGTAATAATTTATGCTTCATCGTCTCATCCTTTATTCAGTTCGACTATATAGTTCAACTTACTAAAAGATAATACAGTTCAACTGAATAGTCAATGCTTTATTTCCAAATTCATCAAAAAAGCCGGTTTCCACTGAGGGAAGTACCGGATGTCAATCGTCATGTGCGTATGTACCAGTCATTAAGGATTCCTAGCTTCCAACCAGGAAATGAACAGGACCAACGTGGCCAGGCTTGAAACCAACCCGATGGGTAAGAAAATACATTGTCCCCAAGATGGCATACTGTCATACGTTACCATTAAAATCAGCGAAACACTAAAAGTTAGAAGGTTAAGAGAGGACATTTTATCTCTAGTCATGCTACCATCTCCCCTTTCAAAAAAGCCGATCATTCACACATAATCGGCATCTTTTATCCAACATCCTTTAATGTTAATATAAACCTTTTGTTGTGTGGACCTTCACTGGATTTTCACAAACGTAGAAAAACGGAAGCAAGTTTGCCGAACAGTCTGTCCATCAGCGCATCAATTAGAAGTACGCCCACGTCTACACAGGAAGAAACTACCTCCATGTCGAATCTAGTGGAGAGCAATGCACGCACCACTTCAAACAAAGGAGAGGACATATGACCGAATACAGAGGTTCGACCGTTTATGATAATGAAGCGTTTTTTGATCAGTACACAAAGCGAAGGGGCAGGCGAGACAGTCCAAATAATGCCATCGAAGGACCGGTGATGGTGGAGCTGCTGGGGGAGTATGAGGATGCCCGGATCCTGGACCTCGGCTCCGGTGACGGGGCGTTCGGGACGGCACTCCTTGAAGGCGGAGGAGGCTCCTATACCGGGGTGGACGGATCGAGCCAGATGGTGGAGGCGGCAAGGGCATCTCTTGCCGGTCACCCCAAAGCGACTGTCCTTCATGAAACCCTTGAGACCTATGCATTCCCTGAAGCAAGCTTTGACCTGGTCACTTCCCGTTTTGTCCTTCACTACATAGAAGACATCGAGAGCATCTTCAGGAGCATCCACTCGACGCTGACACCCGGCGGGCGCTTCATTTTCAGCCTTCAGCATCCCCTCACCACGTCCTCTTTCGCCAGCAAGGAGAACGGAGAACGTCGCGGAAGCTGGATCGTGGATGATTATTTCCGTACAGGGGAACGGAAGGAACCTTGGATCGATCAGACCGTGGTGAAATATCACCGCACGACCGAGCAGTATTTCACAGCGCTGACCGAAGCAGGCTTCCGCGTGGATACCCTCCGGGAAGGCCATCCTCAGCGGGAGCATTTCTCGAGTGATGAGGAGTATGAGCGGCGCCTGCGAATTCCTGTCGTGTTGCTATTCTCGTGTGAAAAATAATGAACAAAAATAGATTGCCGGCGCATCAGGCAATCTTTTTTTGTTTCTTTATTGTGAATAGGTTATTCATCCACCATTTGGATCTTGAACGTAATCTCAATGGAGGATATGACCGATTGAATCATGCCGCAGTTAGTCAGAACGAGCTGTGAGATGCGCTCTGCCTGCTTTTTCGTCAGGGTATTTCCAGTTTTAACAAGTGCAGTGAAATGGATTTCCTCAATTCGGTTCGCTCTATCAGGATTTCTCACGTAGTCTGCTTCGAGTTCCATGTGAGCAACATCCATCCGCTTTTTCGTTAAGATGGTGCGAAGCAATGTCCCGCTGCATCCAGCAAGGGAAGCGATGAATAATTGAAACGGGCGATATCCTTCCTCTTCATTGGTCGATACGGAAAGATTCCCGAAGGTGGTATCGGTTGTGACAGAGTCTTTATTAATGGTGTACTTCATGAATAGCACCCCTTTCATAGAGCTATAAATGATATACCCTTGTGAGTATTAAATCAAAACGCTTGGAAAGAAATACAGTAGTGTCATGAGGGATCCACCTCATGCTTTTTTTTCTTTAAATGTAATAAAAAGGATTTAATACGTGGAAAATGGGTAAATCAAAATGAGTAATTGGAATCATTATGGAAAAATATGAGTGCTGTGATCGGACACATAGGTGGAAAAGGAAAGGTGATGGATGGGATGAAGAGGATAGTGATGGTAGTATTCGTAGCAATCATGCTGAGCGGATGCTCGCTGACGAAACTTGGAAAGGTGTTTCCGTCCAGTTCCCAGGCAGAGGAAACCGGCGGAGAGGAAGCAACCGAGACAGCTCAAGAAAAGTCTGATCAGCCATCGAATTTAGACAAAGCCAATGCACTTGTGGAAGAAGCGAATAAGAAGCTCGATGAGATCGAACAGGGAGATGAACCAGTCAAAGGGGAAGGCGAACTGCTGCTTTTCATTGAACAGGAAGTGTTTCCGATCGGCCAACGGGAAGCGGCTGTAGAGGAAAGATTGTATGAGGCAATGTCTGCTTTCGAAATGAATGGAGACAAGGAGGCCGCGTTTGAGACGGTGGATTGGGCCATGAAGGAATACGAATCCATCCTTGAGGATGCGAAAAATGTCCGGACCTACATGGATGAACAGGAACCGCTCAAAGAAGAATTGATCCATGGCGTGATGCTCTTCCAAGAATACCTCAGGATGATCAGGGATGCCATCGATGATCCTTCCGAGTGGACCGGAGCGAACATCATGGGCGCGGAATATGATGCATCCGTGAAAAAGTACCATCGCATGGTCACAGAGCTCAGCGAGAAGTATGGCATCAACTATCAGGTCGGCCAGCCTGAATAAGAAAGTCTGGCAGTGCAGAGGTTGAACGACAAAAGACGAAACAGGATGGGTGGGTCACCGAGATGAAGAGGTTACTAGTTTTTGTGCTGATTGCCTTCTTACTGAGCGGATGCAGCTTGATGAAGGTGGGAAAGGTGAGCTCGTCAAACGAAGAAGCGGAGGATGCAGAGGTGACAGCAACCGACGAAAAAGGGAAAGACAAGGATCAAAAGATGGAAGCCAATGCAGCTGCCGATGATTCTTCCAAGAAGGGAAGCATGACCCCGGCAGAAGAGTTTACCTCTTTCATAGAGGGGGATATGAGTGACATTTCAGTAATGGAATATAACGTACAAGTCAATCTATCCCAAGCCCAAAGGGAATCTGCCGAGGATAAGGATCAGGATCAGGCGATGAAAGATGCACTGGAAAGAGCCATCGCAGGATACGAGCAGCTGATCGTGAAGATGGAGGCCATCGAAGTGGAATCGGATGAGCTGGTCAAGCTGAAGCAAGAGGCGCTTGATGGATTCAGTATCTATCAGGAGTATCTCATTCTTAACAGGGAATTGATCGATGACCCTTCAAAAGACGAGGAGATGATTGCAAAGAACCTTGAGTATCAACGGGCAAAAGGGACTTATCAGTCTCATCTTGAGGATCTTGCCGATGAGTATGGGTATTCGTTTGAACAATGATGGTTAGTTGAAAAGCAGCGCGGTTGGGCGATTGTGACGATCCCAAGCTTTCAGGTTCCCACATGTCGACACGGCCGCCACTCGAATTTTATGACCAGGAATCCAGATCAAAAGTCATCGGTAAAAAGTTACAAAAATAGGGTTATCCTCTCAAAATATAGGTAAATCAAAGCAATTGCCAACATTATGGAAAAACCTGTAAAGGTGGGGAGTGTGGTCATTCACACAATGAAGAAATTCCTGTTGCCCGTCCTGTTCCTCTTCCTATTGAGTGGATGCGGGGGCATGGAGACTGAGAAGACGGAGTCTCATCCAAAGGATCCGGATGACGCGTCATCGAAGAATGAGACTGCACCGAAAGAGCAAGAGGAAGTTAGGAAAGATCCTGCTGCCTCCACTGAGAGAAAGGACGGCACGAATAAGGGTGAAAAAGGAGAGGAATCGGAAGGAAAGGCACAGTTCATGCAGTTCATCGCCGTGAGCATCCCTGCCATCGGTCAACAGGAAATGGCGATTCGCCAGAAGGTGCAGACCGGGGTCGATCTCTATGAGATGAACGGGGACAAGGCAGCCGCCCGGAAGGCTATGGATGAGGGCATCTCGGAATATGGATCCCTGATCGAACAGGCAGAAAGCCTTCCCGCAGAATCCGATGAATTGAAGCCTGTGAAGGAGGAGCTCGTCAAGATTCAATCTGTACAGAGATACACTGGATTCTCCTCCGGAAGACCATTGATGATCCATCCTTGAGGACAAAGGTGGAAGAAAAGACGCTGGAATACGGAGAGTCAGTCGAGCAATACCGTACGCTGGTGGATGACATCAGTAAGAAATACGCAATTGACTATGAGTTGGCACCCCCTTCATGATTCACGCTATTCCTTCTTTAAGGTTTCTGGGAAAAAAGACACAAGGGAGAGCAGTCCCGAATGGACGGCTGAAACAAAATGAATCGATGGAATCATTATGGAAAACCCAGAGAAATGGTATTATGTGAAAGGTTTAGAAATTGGAAGGGATTGGGTGTGCAACAGGAAATGAAGAAGATACTGATCATCATGCTACTTGCACTGTTATTGAGCGGATGCGGGTTACAGAAGGCGGCAAAGGTCCTTACAGCTGATTCGGAGGCAGAGGATAAAACCGCAGAAGCAGAAGCAAAATTGGAAGAATCGAAGAAAGAGCTTGAGAGACTGAAAGAAGAAATGGACGGTTCACTGGGGGATGCCCTCAAAGAGGATAGCGATGGTGCGGCTTCTCCAGGTACTCCTGAGGAACAGTTCGAGCACTTTGTGGATGTAGATATGGCAGAAGTCGGTGAACTGGAAATGGACATTCAGGATCGCATCCTGCAAGCAAGCGAACAGCCTGGAGAGGAACTGATCGAGGTCCTGGATCAGGCCATCATCGATTATGATGAAGTGATCGAGAGGGTCGAAGCCATCAAGGTGGACTCGGAAGAACTACAGAAAGCGAAAGAAGGAGCACTAGAGGGAGTGAACCTGTATAAAGAATCCCTCGTCCTCTACAGGGAAACCTTTGATGACCCCTCGAAAGAAGCAGAGATGAATGCCAAAGGGGACGAATTCGAAAAGTCTGCGGCAGCGTTCCATGACGATCTAAATGAGCTCGCGGCGAAGTATGGGTACACGTATACACAACCATAAAACAGAACTTTACAAAGGGGAATTAGAATGAAGAAACTTATGTTAGCATCAGCACTACTTTTTCTTTTATCAGGGTGTAGCCTTGGTGTATTTGGGAGCGGCAAGGCGGATGAACTGGTCGAGTTCAATAATGAACAACTGAATAAGATCATTGAAATGGAAGAAAAAGCGAATGAGCCCATTTTAGAGGCAGTGACCAGTTATGATATCGAAGCACTCATTGCCGGAATCCAAGATGCCAAGCCGGAATACGATAAGATGCTGAAGGAAATCGATTCGTGGAAGTTCAAGACAGATGAGGTAGAGGCGAAAGCAAAGCAGTTGCGTGAAGTCGTGAAAATGAGCAGGGAAAACCTCGACGTTCAGCAAGAAGCCTTCGAGACAGAGGACGAGGAACTGATGACGAAAGCAGATGAGACTCAGATGAAAATCGAAGAGAAAGCGGTCAAATTCGATAAAGATCTGAAGAAGCTTGCGGACGAGTGGGACGTAGAGATCAATGATCAGGAATTGGATTAAGAAGAATCGAAAAAAACCGACAGCTGGATCATCATCCTGCTGTCGGTTTTTTGTTGTGTATCATCCCGTGAAGCGATCAACCGGCCAGCAGATTCCTGTCGACGGTGGAAGGGTGTATAGGCTCCGCCATGCAGAGGGTTCCTTGTATAAACAAGAGCCTTCATGAATTTTTCTTATACAGATGTCGCACCCTGCCCACCGTCAATGCGGTAGTAGGATCCTGTGATAAAGGAGGCGCGGTCGGAGGAGAGGAAGAGCATAAGATCGGCAATTTCCTCCGCTGTTGCATAGCGGTTCATCGGCACGCTTGCTTCGAATCCTTTACGTGCTTCTTCTTCGTGGCCTTTCGCTGCATTTGTTTCAATGGAGCGCATCATGGCTGTATCTACGCCTGATGGTGCCACAGCGTTGACCCGGATTCCATAATCGGCGACTTCTAGAGCAGCAGACTTATTGATTCCAAGGAGAGCGTGTTTGGAGGCAACATACAAGCTCATGCCTGGAGCGCCTAACAGTCCTCCATTGGATGCTGTGTTCACAACGGAACCGCTTTTTTGATCAATCATGACTTTCAGCACATGTTTCAATCCGAGGAAAGCGCCTACAACATTGACAGAAAAGACTTTATCCAAATTCTCGACGGTTTGATCCACGATGTTCTTGAAGTCGCCATTGATGCCTGCATTATTGATGAACACGTCAATCCGACCGAATCGTTCTTTTGTCTGGCGTACGTAGTTTTCCACTTCTTCTTCCTTCGTTACATCGGCCCCCAGCAGTAATTTCTCTGCATCGATTTCACCAGCCGCTTTTTCAAGGGCTTCCTGAGACAAATCAACCAGAGAAAGCTTGGCTCCTTGCTCCGCGTATTTTTTTGCAGCAGCCAACCCAATTCCTCCTGCAGCACCTGTGATCAATACAACCTTGTCTTTGAATTCCATGATGGACATCTCCTTCAGAAAATAGTTGTTATACTAATTACATAATTTATTGTAATGCAAACTAGTGTGTATTTTCTAATGATTTGCTTCGAAAGACTCAAGAAAATGTTTCCGTTTTCCGCTTTTTATTCCTTAGCCTTTTCAAAACCCTTCCGTCCCTTCAGGAATTCATCCACCATCAACCCTGATACCCCTAGAGAAGCGACAGGGAGCCGGGTATCGAGAAAGACAAGATCAAGATCGTCCCGGTAATGGGGGAGGGCTTTTGCTCTCACGGTATCGCGTACCGCGTTTTTCATCCACTCACCACCACGGCTGGCGATGATGATATGCTTCGTATCGTATGCGTGAATCGCGCTGACGACCCCGCTCCCGAGTGCGCGGCCGGCTTCCGTGAAGAGTGAGAGGGCCAGTTCATGGCCATTCGCTGCACTGTTCACCAAGGAGTCGAAATCCTTACAATTCTCCAGGCCGGCTCCCATGGCCTTTTCCGCGAGTGCAGGTTCCGATGCGTACAGTTCCAGGCATCCACTGTTGCCACACGTGCAGCGTGGTCCCTGGAAGTCGAGGGTCATATGCCCGATTTCACCCGCATAGCCGCTTTGTCCCCTGTAGAGCGATCCGTTGAGCACGATCCCAGCGCCGATCCCGGTTCCGATGCTGATATAAACGAGGCTTTCATCGGCGTCTGGCCGTGTCTGATATTCCCGGTAGGCGCCTGCATTGGCTTCATTTTCGATCAACACGGGCAGCTTCAGCCTATCTTCCAAATCGTGCTTTAATGGGCGATCACGCCACTGCAGGTTAGGGGCGTTCAACACGGTGCCCGAGCGATCAATCATGCCGGGAACGGCGACGCCGACGCCGATGATGCCATGGGGAGAAGCGGGTACCACCTTCTGTGCCCAATCCAGCGCTTCCTCCATGGTGCGGAGTGTGGATTCATAAGCCGTATCACCAGCCGGGAACGTTTCTTGGGAAATGATTGTCCCCTTCAGATCGGTAAGCGCGGCCTCCACCGTTGCCGCTTCCACATTCAGTCCAAGGGCATACCCGGCTTCTCGGGAGAAATAGAGCAGGACGGGACGGCGACCGCCACTCGATTCGCCGATGCCGGCTTCCTTTACAAGGGAGTCGTCCATGAGCTCCGCCACAAGGGAAGAGACGGTGGCTTTATTGAGACCGCACCGCTTGGCGAGATCCGCACGCGAGATCGGTTCGTCTGCGATGATCTGCTGCAGGACGAGTCGTTTGTTTTCATGTTTCATACTGCTTTGATTCCACGATTGCTTCATTGATGTCCTCCTGTTATCCGTTTCGTGATCTCATTATATCATTTTTTTAGAAAACTTAGTTTGTTTATTGAATAAACGAAGTAGGTTGATTTATAATGAGTAAAGAATGCGTATACAAGAACCAATCTTAAGGAGGAAAAATGATATGCCCGAGTTCAAAGAGATTCCCGTCATCCGCTATGAAGGAGCCGATTCTGATAGCCCGTTTGCATTCAAGCAGTATAATCCTGAAGAAATCATCGCAGGAAAGTCCATGAAGGATCATTTGCGTTTCTCCGCTGCCTACTGGCATACGTTCAACGCAGATGGATCGGATCCGTTCGGTGCGGGGACGATGAGGCGCTCATGGGATGCCCTTGGCGGATTGGATCGTGCAAAAGCGCGGGTGGAGTCTGCGTTTGAATTTTATGATCGGCTTGGCTTTCAGTATTTCGCTTTCCATGATGTGGACATCGCCCCGGAAGGAGCAAGTCTTTCGGAAACGAACCGGAATCTGGATGTGATCGTCGCCATGATCAAGGAGTACATGGAGTCGAGCGGCGTGAAGCTTCTGTGGAATACGGTTAATGCCTTTACACATCCGCGCTATGTGCACGGGGCTGCCACAAGCTGTTCTGCCGATGTATTCGCGTATGCGGCGGCGAGCGTGAAGAAGGGTCTTGAGGTCGGGAAAGAGCTTGGAGCGGAGAATTATGTGTTCTGGGGTGGCCGCGAAGGCTATGAAACGCTCCTCAATACGGATCTGAAACTGGAGCAGGATCATTTGGCCGCGTTCCTGCAGATGGCGGTGGACTATGCAGGGGAGATCGGTTTCGATGCCCAGTTCCTCATCGAGCCGAAGCCAATGGAGCCGACAAAGCACCAGTATGATTACGACGTGGCTACTAGTCTATCATTCTTGCAGCAATACGGTCTGGCAGAGCACTTTAAATTCAATATCGAGGCCAATCACGCGACCCTTGCCGGTCATACATTCGAGCATGAACTCAGGGTGGCAAGGATCCGGGGTATGCTCGGATCTGTCGATGCCAACCAGGGCGATCCCCTCATCGGCTGGGACACGGACGAATTCCCCACCGACCTGTATGCCACCACTCTTGCCATGTATGAAATCCTTCAGAACGGCGGACTGGGAAGGGGCGGGTTGAACTTCGATGCGAAGGTGAGGCGTGCCTCCTTCGAGTCGGAGGATCTCATCCATGCCCATATCGCCGGGATGGACGCCTTTGCCGTCGGAGTGAAAGCGGCGGCGAAGCTCATGGAGGACGGCGTGCTGGAGAAAAACATCGGGGAGCGCTACGAGAGTTTCACCTCCGGCATCGGCCTTGAGATCCATGAAGGGCGGACGGATTTCAAGAAGCTGGAGTCATATGCCCTCGGCCTGAAGGAGATCCGAAATCGTTCAGGCAGGCAGGAGCGCCTGAAGGCCATCGTCAATCAGGCCATTTTGGGGGTGCGTTGATCCAATGGAATATGTGATCGGAGTGGATCTCGGAACGAGTGCGGTGAAATGCCTCCTCGTCGATCGTGCCGGGAACGTGGTGAAGGAAGCCGAGCGGTCATTTTCCGTCATGCGCCCGGCGCCCGGCTACAGCGAGCAGGATCCCGATGACTGGGTCAGGGGGACTGTGCAGGCACTGAAGGAGCTCGCTACAGTAGAAGGAGACGTGAAAGGCATTTCATTCTCCGGACAGATGCACGGCCTCGTCCTTCTTGATGGAAAGGGGGACGTGGCCAGGCCGGCAATCCTGTGGAATGATACAAGGACGACGAATCAGTGCCGCTTCATTGAAGGGACGGCCGGTCTCCATGAGCTTCTGCGTGTTGTGAAAAACCGTCCCCTTGAGGGATTCACCCTTCCAAAGCTTCTGTGGGTAAAGGAGAATGAACCGCAACTCTTTGAGCATGCGTCTGTTTTCATGCTGCCGAAGGACTATGTCCGCTACCGCCTGACCGGGGAGATCGCCACGGATCCGTCCGATGCAGCGGGAACGCTTCTTCTGGAAAGCAGAATGGGCGAGTGGAGCAAGAATCTTCTCGATCTCTTCGGTATCCCAGTAGCACTGTGCCCGCCGATCCTTCCGTCTGACGAAAAGGCAGGGAACTTGAATGCGGAAACCGCTGCGGAGACAGGTTTGATCGAAGGAACACCGGTCTTCACGGGCGGCGCAGACAATGCGTGCGGAGCGATCGGGGCCGGCATCCTTATGCCGGGAGATACGATGTGCAGCATCGGGACCTCCGGTGTCATCGTGAGCTACGAGGAGGATGCCGACGTCGACTACGAAGGGGCGCTCCATCATTTTCACCATGCCGTCCCGGGGGGCTATTATGCCATGGGCGTCACCTTATCTGCAGGGCACGGCCTGAGCTGGTTCCGTGATACATTCGCTGCCGGTGAATCATTCGACCATCTTCTACAGGAGGCGGCCACTGTACCTCCCGGAGCCAACGGGCTGCTGTTCACCCCGTACTTATCAGGCGAACGCACGCCCCATGCCGATGCCCTCATCAGGGGCAGCTTCATCGGAATGGATGCTTCTCAAACGAGAGGGGACTTCGTGAAGGCGGTGATGGAGGGGATCACATTTTCCCTGAAAGAATCCGTCGAGATCCTGCGGTCAAAAGGGAAGACCATCGACACGATCGTGAGCATCGGCGGAGGAGCGAAAAGCGACGCCTGGCTCCAGCTCCAGGCCGATATCTTCGGCGCCGAGGTGGTGAGCCTTGTCACCGAGCAGGGACCGGGTCTCGGGGCAGGGATCCTCGCGGCAACAGGTTCTGGATGGTTTTCTTCTATAGAAGAGGCGGCAGAAACCTTCATCCGATACGGAAAACGGTATAGTCCCTTCGCAGAAGCCGCAGCCACTTATGAAAAGGTGTATACCATTTACAAACAAGTGTATCCTAACACCCGACTCATCAACGAACAGCTTTACCCATTCCGGAAAGGAGGAAAAGAAACATGAGAAAAGTCGTGATGGTGGGAGGAGCCGGTACGGTCGGAAAGGTCCTCCACGATGGTTTGAGTGATCGGTTTGAAATGGTCATCCTGGATCAGGAGGTTCCCGAGTGGGTAGAAAATGGTGTGAAGGTCGACGCCACGGACGAAGCGGAGCTGAAGAAGAGCATTCCGGAAGACACGGATATCCTCATCAACCTTCTCACTGTGAGCGGAGAGAAGGACCTCCAGGACACGGATGAGTTCATGAAGATGACCCGCGTCCACTTCATCTCAAGCTTTTACCTGATGAGGGCCGCCATGGAGCTCGGGATTCCGAAGGTGATTTTTGCGAGCAGCAATCATACGACGGATGCGTATGAGGAAGGTGGGGACTCCCTCCTTGGCCGTGAAATCACCGTTGAAGAAAAGCCGCGATCCAAGGGGCTTTATGGGGTGCTGAAGTACGCGTCCGAGCAGATCAGTGAGATCATTTCCCGGGAAGAACCCGGAGGACCGGCCGTGTTCAATATCCGCATAGGAAGCGTCCATGCTGACGAGGAGAAGGATGTGCAGGAGGATCCACGTCTCATGAAGACGCTTCTTTCACACGAGGATCTGATCGGGCTTTTTGAGAAGGCGATGGAATCATCACGGGCCGGGGGCACCTACTACGGCGTGTCGGATAACCCTGGGAAACCCTGGTCCATCGACAATGCCAGGAGCGAGCTCGGCTATGAGCCGAAGCGGAATGCCGAACAGGTGGTACGGAGGGAAGGGGGGCAGTAGCCCTTCTTTTCTTTTTGAAAAAAAGGAAATTCCCCCAGGCGTATACCCGAGTGGAAATCATTGTGATACGATATAAATGTGCTATTATTCAGAATACTTTATAGAGAAAAAGGATCACGCAATGTGATGCCGCCATGGATCTTGATGGGGGAGAGGGAGCATGTTCAAGAAATCGAGAGTCTTTTATCGCCTATTCGTCCCGTTCTTCCTTTTAGGAGTGGGGCTTGTCTTGGGCTTCTGTATTTTCATTTATACAACCACCTACAATTCGGTGGAGGAATCATTCCTGAAGGACAAGCGTGATTATACGCTGCAGGTCCTGCATAATGTGGAGCAAAAGGTGAGAACCATCGAGTACGGTTTCACCGCCTACAGCTCGACGTCGAGCTTTGAGGAAACGTTCAAAACGCCCTTTTATGAATCGGAATTCGATCGCTATCAGGACATCCGGAAGGAAATGAGCTACATCGAAATGCTCGGAATCGAGGGGAGTGCGTACAATCTCATCAGCCTCGATCAGAAATGGGGCATCATCAACGGATCGTTGAAAACGCTTACGGAGCAAGAACTAGACGGCTTCAAGGAGAAGTATGTAGAAGGCAAGACCCAAAGCCTTTTCTGGCGTCCCGACGAGGAACAGATCGAGATGATCATGACGCTTCCCATTTACCGGAGTGAGAAGTTCGCCATGGGGACGGCGAGCATCCCGAAGCGGAGCATCGATCAGATTGTCGGTGATAAAGAGCAATACGTGGAAATCTACAATAAGCAGGATGAGCTCCTCTATTCCAATCAGGAAAAGGATAGCAGCCTCACGAGCGGAGAGTTCAAACGTCTCAAAGAAAAAGCCGCCAACGGCATGACCATGATGCGGGCCAAGGACGGGCGCACCTATGTGTATGCCCTGTCCGACTACAACCAGTGGCTCTACATGGTGGAAGTGAACCAGGGGGAAATCGGCACGATCATCCGCAATACGGCGATCGGGCTTGTGATCACTTCACTCCTCCTCATCCTCTTGGTCGGCTTCATCTCGTACCGCCTGGCAGAGTCCTACTCAAAGCCGATCAGGAAAATTCAGGAAAAACTCGCCCTTCCCCGGGTTCCATCGAAGGAAAACGAGCTTTCCCTCCTGGCCGCTTCCATTGAGCAGGTGGTGGATCAAAATGAGCTTCTCACTGAAGATCTCACCAGGCAACAGCCGCAGCTCGAGACCCTGTTCGTCCTTAGTCTGTTCCGGAACCGCCTGTCGGAGAAAGAAGTGCAGAACCGCCTGGAACAATTCGGCTATGATGTGAATCAGAAGGTCTTCTACACAGCGGTGATCCAGATGGACACAGATTTTGAAGAGCAGGGAGTGGAACGGGATCTCTTCCGCCTGGCCATCAATCAGGTGGTGGCAGAGTGCATCCCGGAATCGGAGCGCTTCATCCCCATCGTCCTGAATGATGAGATGCAGGCGACGATCCTCGTGTTCCCGGAATCGGAAGAAGAACCGGAGCGGAAGATCGCCCAGTACTACGAAAGCATCCAGCAGGCGGTGAAGGAAAACCTCCATGTCACCTTGAGCGCCGGAATCAGCGCCCCTTATGACGCTATCGTCAAGAGCAAGGAGGCCGTGGACCTTGCGAAAGAATCCCTGTATTATCGCGTGAACGTCGGGGCTGAATCCATCATCTTCTTCTCGGATATCTCGCAGATGGTCAATGATGCCACGCTTTCGAAGTTTCCACTGGATCTCCACAACCAGCTCCTCGGGGCGGTGCGATCGGGAGAGGAAGACGAAGCCGTGTCCCATATGGACAACCTGATCGCGGACATCTTCAAAACGAATAAAAATCCTGTCAGCATCGGTGTGACCCTGACCCGCATCATCAACGATCTCGTCCAGCTCGGGCAGCTCCTCGGGGCGGACTTCGCCATCTTCGACCGGATCAAGCCCCTTTACGAAGAGGCCATGAATGCCTACAGTCCGGACAGGATCAGGAAGCGGCTGACGGAGGATCTCCTGAAGCCGGTGATCCGTTCGACCCATGATAAAAAGGAGCAGTCCATCAAGTCCCTTTCCCAGAAGATCGTCTACATCGTGGAAACGGAGTTTGATCAGGATCTCTCCCTCGATCAGATCGCGGACCGGCTCCATTACAACCCGAATTACCTCAGCAATGTGTTTAAGAAGGAGTACGGCGAGAGCTTTGGTGATTACCTCATGAACTACCGTCTCCAGAAGGCCCAGAGGTGGCTCGTGGAAACGGAGTGGACGGTGAAGGAGATCGCCGAGAAACTTCAGTACCGCAATTCCCAGAACTTCATCCGCTTCTTCAAGAAGCGCCTCGATATGACCCCGGGCGATTACCGGAAGAAACATCGGCATTGATACAAAAAAATCCGAACCCAGCCGCTTGAGCGGATGACGTTCGGATTTCTTCTTTTTCCCCTTTATCCCTTCACGGAACCGACAAGGGCCCCTTTGACAAAGTACTTCTGGACGAATGGGTAGGCAACCAGCATCGGCACCGTGGCGATCACGATGACGGCCATCTTGATCGTCTGGGCAGGGGGCACAACGTCAACGGACGACCCTTCTGCCTGCATCCCACTTGAGACGATGACGATCTGGCGCAGGAGCACCTGGATCGGCCATTTCGATGAATCATTGATATAGAGGATGGCAGTCATATACGTATTCCAGTATGTGACGGCATAAAAGAGTGAAATCGTCGCGATCGACGGCATGGCAAGCGGCAGCATGATCCGCATGAACACACCGAAATCCGTGCATCCATCCATCTTCGCCGACTCCTCCAGACTGTCGGGAAGCGCTTGGAAGAAGTTCCTCATGATGATGAGGTTAAAGGCATTGATGGCGACAGGCAGAATGAGAGACCAGTAGGAATCAATGAGTCCGAAGCTTTTCACCACCAGGAACGTCGGGATCATCCCGCCGCTGAAAAGCATGGAGAATACGACGAGGAAGTTGATGAACCCCCTGCCGAACAAGTAGCGTCTCGACAGCCCATATGCCATGAGGGCTGTGAGGACCATGCTGACCAGGGTCCCGATCCCCGTCACCCCGATCGATACGACAAGTGATTTGAAGAGGGTGGGGGTGGACAGTATGTAATGGTAGGCATCGAGTGAAAAGGTTTTCGGGAATAAGATGAATTTCCTTTCGATCACTTCTTGTGTCGATGCGAATGAACTGGCGATGACGTTCACGAACGGAATGAAGCAAGCAAGTGCGACGAGAACAAGCAGCGTGTTGTTCACGATGGAGAAAGCAACCCCGCTTTTTGAACGCCGCTTCCATTTAGGCTCTTTCATAACAGATCCTCCTTTAGATACGTAGCGTACGTTCACTGTAGCATCGGCGGTTTCATTCCGTATATAATCACTTTCCCAGTAGGGGGTGGCGCCCCTGATAAGGAATGTGCCCCGGATAATCACCTGGGGGAGTCATGACACGTGAAAGGTTGATGCACCAACGTTTGTAAGCGCCATCATCAAATGATTATATACGTAATCCTCCTGAAATCAGTATGCTTGGAACAAGAAAGTGGTCAAAGGGGGAGACGAATGGAAACTGTAGTGAAGACGGAGGATTCCTCGCTTCCGGTCCTGTCGGCGAAACAGGAGCGGATCATCAGGAGGAAGCAAATCTGGGCAGGCATCAAGACAAACAAAATCCTGTACCTGATGATCCTCCCGGGAATTCTTTATTTCGTCATATTCAAATATCTGCCCATGGCGGGCCTGGTCATTGCGTTCCAAGATTATCAGCCGTATCTCGGAGTCCTGGAGAGTCCGTGGGTCGGGATGAAGCACTTCGTCCGGCTGTTCACCGAGCCGACCTTCTACATGCTATTGAAGAATACGCTCATCCTGTTCGGACTCAATATCTTCATCTTCTTCCCGCTGCCGATCATCCTCTCACTCATGCTCAATGAGGTGAGGAACAGGTACTTCAAGGCGGGGATCCAGACGCTCATCTACATTCCGCACTTTATGTCCTGGGTCATCATCGTATCGATCTCCTATGTGTTCCTGAATGTGGACGGAGGCATCATCAATGAACTCCTGGCATCCCTCGGGTTCAACAAGATCAGCTTCCTGACTTCACCCGACTGGACGCGTACGATCTATATCGGACAGGTGATCTGGAAGGAGCTCGGCTGGTCGACGATCATTTATCTCGCTGCCATCACCGCCGTCGATACCCAACTCTATGAAGCGGCCGAGATGGACGGGGCAGGCAGATTGCGCAAGACGTGGCATGTGACGCTTCCGGCCATCCGCCCGGTCATCATCGTTCTATTAATCTTGAAGATCGGTTCCACCCTCGACCTTGGGTTCGAACACGTGTATCTTCTATTAAACTCCCTGAATCGTCAGGTGGCGGAAATCTTCGATACGTATATCTATACGGCTGGTCTCCGGAACGGTCAGCTCAGCTTCAGTACAGCCGTCGGCCTGTTCAAGGGATTGGTGGGACTCGTTCTCGTGATCCTGGCCAACAAGCTTGCCAAGAAATTCGGCGAAGACGGGGTGTATTAACATGGGGAGGCAGACGAGATGAAGTCCGTTGAGAAGCTCAATGCCTTCTGTATCCTGTTACTGAAGCTTGTGTATGTGAATGCCCTTTGGCTCCTGTGCACCCTGTGCGGTGGCGTGATCTTCGGCATCGGTCCTGCAACATATGCAGCGGTGAGCGTCTGCCGTCAGTGGGTCCGGGGGAAGGACGTTCCTGTTGCTTCGACGTTCTGGCAGTACGTAAAGGAAGGGTTCCGGGAATCGACGGCTACGAGCCTGCTGTACATGCTCGCAGGCACGGTCCTGATCGTTGATCTTCTTTTCGTGACGCAGTGGTACGTGAAGGGACTCCTCTTCCTTCTGCTGTTCGCATATGGATTGTCCCTGCTGTTCATCTTCCCGGTCATGGCGAACTACGATGTGAAAGGGATGTTCTTCAAGATCAAAACGGCCTTCTGGATCGGCCTGTCATTCCTGCAGTACTCACTCGTGACGACCCTGATCATAGCCGTGTTTTATGGTCTATTCTGGTCGATCTTTCCTGGTATTCTCGTATTCTTGGGAGCAAGCCTTCCACTCTTCCTGCTTGCATGGATGGGCAATCAGGTGTTCACAAGAATGGAAGCGCTTCATCATAATGAAACCAAACAATTAAAAAGGGGGAAACACAATGAACAAACGCATGATCTCAAGATTGGGTAGCGTCGGACTTGCCGGGATGCTGCTTCTTGCCGGCTGCAGTGGGGAAAAAGGGTCCAGCTCTTCATCGGAAGGAGGGGACGGGAAGATCACATGGATGAACATCCTGCACACCGCCTCGCCGCCTACAGACACCATCGTGGATGAAATCGAGAAGAAGACCGATACGAAACTCGAATTCTCTTGGGTGCCCGATGCGTCAAAGGAAGAGCGGATCAACACCGCCATCGCGTCTGATTCCCTGGCCGATATCGTGACGATCACCATGATGGATAATTCCTCGGTGCGAAACGCCATGAAGTCCGGCATGTTCTGGAATGTAGAGGACTATCTTGATGATTACCCGAATCTGAAGGACATTTCGGAGGATGTAAGGAAGTCGGCATCCATTGAAGGGAAGCTGTACGGGGTGCCATTCCAGAAAGATTTGTCGCGGATCGGGATTGTCATCCGCAAAGACTGGCTCGACAATCTCGGACTCGACATGCCGAAAACAACAGAGGATCTCATGAAGGTGGCCCAGGCGTTCACCGAGGATGATCCCGACGGGAACGGCAAGGACGATACGGTAGGATTGCTCGACCGGAGCGACCTGGTGTATAGCTCGTTCAAGACGCTTGCCACCTACTTCGGAGCCCCGAATAAATGGGATGTCGACGAACAAGGCAACTTCACACCGGAATTCGAAACAGAAGGATATGTCAAAGCCATGGACTACCTGAAGAAGATGTATGACAACGGTTGGGTGAACAAGGACTTTGCCGTCATGGCGAAGACCGACCAGCAGCAAACGTTCGCCCAAGGGAAAGCCGGGATCTACTTCGGTGGATTATTCGACGGGCAGAACTTCCAGAACATGGCCAAAGGCATCCAGGATGATATGGAGCTTGATCTCATCAACGACATGACGTCAACAGACTACAACAAGCGCGTGATCTGGTCTGAAGGGAACGGTGTCGGCGGCGTTCTTGCCTTCCCTCGCTCTGAAGTAAAGGACGAAGCCGAGTTGAAGAAGATCCTTCAGTTCGTCAATGATCTCCATGATGAAGAGCTGTATAGCCTGATGACCTATGGAATCGAAGGAACGCATTATGAAGAAGATGCCGACGGCCTGTACAAAATCATCGACCAGAATCTTTGGCAGCAGGAAGTACAGCCACTTGCAGCTTCAAGGCCGCGGGAAACGGGATATGAATCAAAAGATCCAAACCCGATCAAGCAGAAATCCAATGAAATGATTGCCGAAAATGCTGACTATGCCGTCCTGAACCCGGCCGTCCCACTCGAGTCTGGAACCTACTCAAGCCAAGGAACCGAGCTTCAGAAGATCATCACCGATGCCACCTATCAGTACATCCTCGGCGAGATCGACATGAAAGGATTCAAGAAAGCCGTCCAATCATGGGAAGACCAAGGCGGTAAAACCATCAAGGAAGAGTACAAAGAAGCCTACAAGGCGAGTCAATGATCATCTAGGAGGGTGGGGCACGAGACCTCCCTCCTTTCCTACTTTGCTAAAGGAGAGTGTGAAGGCATGACCAACGAAACATGGGCAACGAAAACAGCGGACTCCATCATGGAACGGACGCCGAGGCTTTATGGAGAAAGGGGCTATAACGAAAAGTGGTCCTATGATTACGGCGTCATTCTGAGAGGGTTTGAGTGCCTCTGGAAGCGGACGGGGGACGAACGGTATTTGGCGTACATCCAAGAGAATATGGATCACTTTATAAAGGAAGATGGAAGCATCCTTGGCTACCGGCTGGAAGAATTTAATATCGATCACATCAACAACGGCAAGCTCCTCTTTCTGCTCCACAAGGAAACAGGCGACGAGAAATACAGGAAAGCGGCGGACCTTTTAAGGGAACAGTTGTCCCGGCATCCGCGGACGTCGGAAGGGGTGTTCTGGCATAAACAGATTTATCCTCATCAAATCTGGCTCGACGGACTGTATATGGGAACGCCGTTCTATGCACAGTACCTCCTGACGTGGAACGGCAGGGAAGGGATCGAGGACATTATCCGTCAGTTCCGTGTAAGCTACGGGCGGTTGTTGAACCGGGAGACCGGCCTTCTGCATCACGCGTGGGATGAGAAAAAGCAGCAACCATGGGCCCATGAAGGAACTGGTTTGTCAGCCAACATCTGGGGAAGATCCGTCGGCTGGTACGTCATGGCCCTTGCCGATACGCTGGAGATCCTGCCGGAGGACACGGCGGGAAGGGACGATCTGGCGACGATGCTCGAATCCATCCTCACAAAGGTGAAATCACTGCGGGACGAAACCGGCGTCTGGTATCAGGTGCTCGATCAGGGCGGACGGAAAGGGAATTACCTTGAAGCTTCCTGCAGCAGTATGTTCGTCTATGCCATGGCCAAAGGGATCCGTCTCGGAGTATTGGATCGTGAGGAGTGGGAAGCAGATGTCGCCGCATCCCGGAAAGGCCTTATATCAGAATTCGTCCTCCTGACGAATGAAGGGTTGGTGAACCTGAACAAAAACTGTCAGGTCGCCGGGCTCGGCGGCGCTGATCAAAGGGACGGTTCCTACGCGTACTACATCAGCGAGCCGATCATCTGCAACGATCAAAAAGGACTCGGGGCATTCCTCCAGGCCCTATGCGAATGCGAAGCGGTACTGGAAGGGGGAGACGCGTCATGTCTGTCTACGACATCACCGAGTTTGGAGCAGTAAGTAAAGGCAGAATCTGTACCGAAGCGATCCAGCGGGCCATCGATGAAGCGGAGCGTCATGGCGGGGGAAGGGTGGTTGTCCCTGCGGGTGAATTCCTGACGGGCGCCCTTTTCCTGAAGAGTCACATCGAGCTCCACCTGATGATGGGGGCGACCCTTCTGTTCTCCGATCGCCAGGAGGATTATCCCGTCGTGGCATCACGCTGGGAAGGCGTGAACCGCGATGTTTATGCCTCGTGCCTGTACGCGGAGGATGCCGAACAAATCGCGGTCACGGGATACGGGACGATCGACGGGAACGGGGAAGAATGGTGGCATGTGTTCCGCAACGAACCGGACCGCCTCCTCTACCCGCGACCGAAGCTCATCAGCTTTGACCGCTGCAAGGGAATCACCCTTCGTGATGTGCATCTGAAGGACTCCCCGAGCTGGACCGTCAATCCCATCCGTTCCGAGAACATCACCATCGACAATGTGACAATCCTGAACCCTGCCGACTCCCCGAACACCGACGGGATCGATCCCGAGTCGTGCAAGAATGTGCGGATCAGCAACTGTCACATCGATGTCGGGGACGACTGTATCGCCATCAAATCCGGGACCGAGGATTCCCCGGACCGCACTCCGTGTGAAAACATCACGATCACGAACTGCACGATGGTCCACGGACACGGTGCCGTCGTCCTTGGGAGTGAGATGAGCGGTGATATCCGCAACGTCACCATTTCAAACTGCGTCTTCCAGGACACCGATCGCGGCATCCGCCTGAAGTCGAGACGGGGAAGGGGCGGCATCGTCGAAGACATCCGCGTGACGAATATCGTCATGGACAATGTGATCTGTCCGTTCATATTGAATCTTTATTACTTCTGCGGTCCGCGCGGGAAGGACCAATACGTGTGGGACAAAAATCCGTATCCAGTCACGGTAGAAACGCCGATGTTCCGGCGCATCCACTTCTCCCATATCACGGCGAGACGGGTCCATGCGGCAGCGGGATTCATCTACGGACTCGCCGAGCAGCACGTATCGGTCGTCAGCTTCCAGCACATCGAAATCTCCATGGCAGACGATGCCATCCCGGGTAAGCCGGCCATGATGACCGGTATTGAGGATATGGCAAAACGGGGCTTTTTCATCGGCTGCTCAAGCGACCTCCATTTCGACCGCGTCACGATCGAGAACCATGAGGGCCCGCCGTTCCACGTGGAAAACAGCGGTACAATCACTGTCAGGGACTGCCTGTCGAAGACTGCAAGCGGCAGTGAAGCGGTGGAGGTGACGCTCTCATGACAGCCTCTCTGCGGGAAAAACTCCTCGTGCTCCTCGGAGATCCGCCTCCGGAAGCCACGCTTCAAGGGACCACGCTTTCAAAAGAGAAGGGGGATGCATATGAAACGGAGCATCTCATGATCGACCTGAACGGGATGGAGAGCGTCCCTGCCATCCTCCTCACACCGTTGAACCGCTCGGGGCCGCACCCTGTCGTCGTCTACCAGCATTCACATGGGGGCGACTTTGACAGGGGTAAACACGAGCTGACGGAGAGTGCCGGCTACCTTCAGGATCCTTCTTTTGCTAGGGAGATTACGGCCATGGGATATGCCGTCCTGGCCATCGATCATTGGGGATTCGAAGAGAGGAAAGGAAAGCTTGAAAGTGAACTAGTGAAAGAGATGCTGTTATACGGCCGCACCCTTTGGGGCATGCGCCTGTTCGATAGCATGAGGCTCCTGGATTACATCGCAACGAGGGAAGACCTTGATGACACCCGTATCGCCACCATCGGGATGAGCATGGGCGGACTACTGAGCTGGTGGCTTGCGGCCCTCGATGAGCGGGTGAAGGTGACAATCGATATCGCAGCCCAAGTGGATACGGAGACCCTTCTTGAGAAAAGGGGGCTCGATCATCACGGCTTCTACTATTACGTCCCGGGACTGCTGAAGGCATGTTCCACCTATGAAATCCAGGAAATGATCGCTCCGCGTCCCCGCCTCAGCCTCACGGGGGAAAGCGACCGGATGTGCCCGGTGGAAGGGGCGCGATATCTGGATAGAGAACTGACCAAGGCTTACGCCGGTGAGGGATGCCCCGATCATTGGGAGGGCAGGATCCTGACCGGGGGCCACCAAGAGACGAAGGAGATGAGGGAAACATGGAAAACCTTTCTGAGAAAACATCTGTAAAAGAAACGCGCATGGTTGTAGGGAAAGCCGGTGTTGGCACCGTATCGACGATCGGGGAAGCACTGGAGCGCTGCAAGGGGATCGAGGGGCCGGTCCGCATCACGATTCTGAGCGGAGTCTACAGGGAGCGCCTGGCCATTTATCAAAACAACCTGATCCTGAGCGGGATCGGCGACGTGGAAATCGTCGATGGCCGCTATGCGAGGGAGCCTGATGGAAACGGCGGAGAAATCGGCACATTCCGGACCGCCACCGTATTCATCAATGCCGAGAACGTACTGGTTGAAAACATCACGATCACCAATGACGCAGGACCGGGAGAAGTGGTCGGGCAGGCCGTCGCCATGTATTCAGAAGGGGATCGTGTGACATTCAACAACTGCCGCTTCAAAGGCTATCAGGATACGATCTGTCTTGGACCCCTTCCCGAAGTCCAGAAAACCGGCCTTCCCTTTTGCACCCCCCAGCTGAAGGTCCGCTTCGAGAAAAGCAGGGCCGAATTCCACTCCTGCATGATCGAGGGGACGATTGATTTCATTTTTGGGGGAGGGGAAGGGCTATTCCAACAGTGTGAAATCAAATCCCTCAAGCGACCCGATGACGGGGTCGGCTTCATTTCCGCAGCGTCGACACCAGAAGGGCAGGAACGCGGATTGATCTTCGAGGAATGCTACATCACGGCAGAAGAAGGAACGGGGAACGTCTACCTTGGACGGCCGTGGCGGGCGTATGGAAAGACCGTCTTCTCCCGCTGCTGGATGGGGGCCCATCTTCACCCGGAACGATGGGATGATTGGGATAAAGCATCGAACCGCCTCACCGCCACCTACGTGGAAGACCGCAACCACTACGAAGGAGCCGGTGCGTTCATCATCCCGGATTGGATCACCTTCATCGAGGAGGAAGAGGGGTGACAAGGAAGCGGGAGCTCCTCATCACCCTGTCCGGGGGCTTCCTCTGCCTCTTTTTCCTCGGAGGGTTTGCCCTCACGATCCTGCCCATGGACGAAGCGACCTATGCCGACAAGGTATTCCCCCTTTTGCAGGGGAACCTTCCGGGGGATGAGCTCGACCGGAATTTCGAGGCGGTCAAAACGCTGTCAACATGGTTTGCCATCACCCTTCTCGTGGTCCTCTGCCTGATTGCCCTTGCCTCTTTCTTCCTGAAAGGAAACCGGAATCCGGGAAGGGCCGGGATCATCTTGATAGTAGCGGGAGGAGCCACGCTGATCGGCACCCAGCTCGTTGCCTTCCCTTTGGCGTTCCTCTTCTTCCTCTCTGCCGCCCTCTGCTTCTTCCGAAAACAACCGAACAAGAAAGGAGTCATACATGCCTAAAACCATCATCACCAATCCCGTATTGCCTGGATTTCATCCGGATCCGAGTCTCCTCCGGGTGAAGGACACCTATTACATCGCCGTCTCCACATTCGAGTGGCTTCCAGGCGTCCGTATCTATGAATCACGCGATCTCGTTAACTGGGAACACAAATCCGATCCCCTCACCGATCAGGTGGACCTCCGGGGAAACCCGAAGAACGGCAGCATCTGGGCCCCGCAGATCAGCTACTCGGACGGACTCTATTATCTCGTCTATACCGATGTGAAAAGCACGAGGCGACCGTTCAAGGACAGTCATAATTATGTCATCACCGCTCCCGACCTCAGCGGCCCGTGGTCGGATCCCGTCTACCTCAACAGCAGTGGCTTCGACCCATCGCTCTTCCACGATTACGACGGCAAGACCTGGCTCCTCAATGAAATCTGGGATTACCGGATGACGACGGGGAATAAGTCGGCAGGAATTGTTTTACAAGAATACGATCGTATTAGGCAAGCGCTCACGGGTCCGGTCCATAAGGTGTTTGACGGCACCGAGCTTGCCAAAACGGAAGCACCCCATCTGTATCGCCACAACGGCTATTACTATCTGATCACGGCAGAAGGAGGGACGGGTTCCGGCCACGCCATCACCGTCTGCCGGTCCCGTGCCATCACGGGTCCATATGAAGTGGACCCGGAATACCCGATGCTCACGGCCCGGGATAAGCCGGAATCGCCCCTTCAATGCGCCGGCCACGGCAGCATCATCCAGTCACCCGAGGGCAACTGGTATATGGCCTATCTGTGCACGCGTCCCCTCGGTGGGAGCGGGGCGATCCTCGGTCGCGAGACGGCGATCCAGGAAGTGACGTGGAGCGAAGACGGGTGGCTAAGGCTGGCAGACGGCGGAAACGGTCCGAGTCTGCAGACGGCCATTGAGACGAAAGAACCCGTCCGTCAGGTCAAACCCACCGATTTCCACGATGAGTTCCAAGGGAACCTTCACCAGGAGTGGAACACTTTGCGCATTCCCCAGGACCCTTCATGGTGCGACCTGACGAGCAGGAAAGGAGCTCTCCGCCTACGGTCCGGCGGCTCGCCGCACTCCCTGTTCGACCATCACATCCTCGCCGTGCGCCAGAAGGATTTCTTTTACGAGGCCGAGACGAGGATCGAATACGAGCCGGAGACGTTCAATCAGCTCGCAGGTCTCATGCTTTATCTCGATGATGAGAATTATCTCTACTGCTATCTTACCCTGGATGAATCCGGACGGGTGCTGCGACTGCTTTCCTGTGATGGAGGGGAATCGACGCTTCATCCGGTCATGATCGATCTCGGAGATGGCGCCATTGATCTCAAGGTGGAAGGACTCGGGAGCGAGGCAAGGTTCTACTATCGCAGTAACGCAGAATGGCTGCCCGTAGACGATGCCATCCCGGTCCACTTTTTATCAGGCGGCTTCACCGGAACCTATATCGGCATCGCCGTCCACGACATGGATACCCAATCCGGTTCCCATGCCGACTTCCATCATTTCACGTACCGGGGAAAAGACGAAGCGAGAGGAATTGGAGAATCCGGAGAGTGGATGGTGAATTTCAGCGATTCGTGAAACCTTGCACGACCCTTTTTCGTAAAGGTAGAAAAAGGGAGGGAAACCATGAACCGGTTCAAAACAATCCTGTTTTTCCTGGCCGCCCTGATCATCCTCTCCGGATGTCGCGTCGAATGGACCAGCTCGAATGGCAAGGTGGAAAAAGAAGAGCAGGGGTTCACCCTCGACCTGTTCAACGATCTTGAAAAAGGCATGACCTATCCGGAAGTCGTGGATGTCATCGGTCAACCTGGCGTACCGGAAGGCGAGGAAGACAACGGCGAAAACGATTCAGTCTACAGATGGGAAGATGAGGAGAAGATGGTTAGGCTTGTGTTTGAGCGAGGGAAGCTTACAGTGAAAGAACAGTTCGGGTTATGAAGAAATGCACCGTCAGATGACGGTGCATTTTCTTTTGCGGCTTACCAGCGCAGCATGGTCTCAAACGAGGTATAAAAGATAAATAGACATACCGCGATGAGCAAACTAGCTAAAACCTTTTTATTATTCTTGTACTCTTCAATCCCCATGATAAGGATCATACCGCCCATGAACAAAAGCATAAGGGGGACATAAGTGAAATCATCCGCCAGCATTCCGTAAAGAGCGAATGACCCGGTGAGGATAGCAAGCAGGATCCGCAGGATCTTTAACAAGGAAAGGCCTCCAATCAACATACTGTTCTCACACTATCATACATGACGACTTTTAAAAATCCCCTTGAAAAACATTTTATACCATATTACCTTCAAGTGGAGGAGATTGATATGATGATAGAAGAGATTCCAGAGATGAGAATCGCCTATTTCAGGAACATAGGCCCGTATGGAGGAGAAGCAAATAAGGAACTCATGGAAAAGGTGAAATCGTGGGCAAGAAAGAATGACATTCTGGAGAATTCGTTGATACTCGGAATTCCACAGGACCACCCGGATCTCACGCCACCGGAAGCCTGCCGCTACGACACAGCCGTGGTGATCGCCTTGGATTTCGAGGTGAGAGGAGAGGCCATGGAGGGCACATTTCCAGGAGGGACTTACGCGGTCTTCACACTGGACCACACCGAAGAAGCCGTAACGGAATGGTGGAAGCACATGCCATCGGATATTGAAAAGAGCGGATTATCCATAAGAAACCGTCCCATCGTCGAACGATACACCGATGAACTGATCAAGCAGCATCGGTGTGAAATGCTAGTTCCTATTGAATAAGAAGTAGTGGTGGCAAAGACCGACACCTATCCTGTCGTGAACCATGAGAAACCACCATGATCAAAAAGTGCAATGAAGCGGGCGCCCGCAGCGGAATGAAACGGCCTTCTACTTTTTTCACATTTCCTTCAATCATTGGAGGAGTTTCTCCCTTTGACACAAAGAATTGATATTCAGTTTATATTCCCTTGATAGAATGATCCCGTAAGCTTAATCATTCTGTTCATAGGAGTTGTCATACATGAAGAAAGTATTAGCACCCATCACCGACTGGGTATCGACCAAGCGGGGGATGTGGATCACGATCATCACATGGCTCGTAGTCATGATTGCCTTGAGTGCCGGTCCTAAGCTCTCGGACTACAAGGTGACGGATTTTCAATCGCTGCCCGATGATGCTCAGTCCATCATTGCAGATCAAAAAGTAGAGAAATACTTCCCAAATGACCAGGGAACTCCGGGGATCCTCGTCTTTCACAATGAAGATGGAAAGGTGAAGATAGAGGATGCCAATGAGATCCTAAATGCGATCCGTGCTGAAAAGATCGAAGGGATCGATTCCATCGTGGACATCAGCAAGCTGCCGCCACCTGCCCTGGAAGGGTTCACGTCGGAAGACGGTTCCACGATGATCGTCCCGATGAATCTCGAGAAAGGCCTCGGGAATGACGAATACTCGACCATCAACGATGAAGCCTCCGAGATCGGGAACGACGTGGCGAAAGGCCAGGATGGCACAGACTTCTATATCACAGGTCCTGCCGGGATCGCAGGAGATACGGTGAAGCTATTCGAAAGCGCCGACTTCGTTCTGTTGATCGCGACCGTGCTCATCATCCTTGTACTCCTGATTGCCATTTACCGCTCGCCGCTTCTAGCGATCATCCCGCTCCTCGCGACGGCCATCGTCTATCAGGTTGCCAATCAGGCCATCGCCCTCATGGGGTCGGCCGGTCTTGAGATCAACAACTCGACGACGTCGATCATGAGCATCCTGCTCTTCGCCGCCGTGATCGACTACTCGCTGTTCGTGTTCTCACGCTACCGTGAAGAGCTCAACCGCTATGAAAGCAAGTATGAGTCAATGAAGCAGGCTATGAGGGCTACGGGAGAACCGGTCTTTTTCGCCGGTGGTACCGTGCTCGCCGCCATGCTCATCCTGTTCTTCGCGAATTTCCGTGATTACTCGAACTTCGCGCCGGTGTTCGGAATGGCCATGCTCGTGATCATGCTCGCGTCCATCACCCTTGTTCCGGCCTTGTTCACCCTGTTCGGACGAAAAGCCTTTTGGCCGAAAGTACCGAAATATGGCCAGGAAAAAGAAGTGAAGCACAAATTCTGGGGACCGGTAGCCAAATTCGTGGTGAAAAAACCGCTTGTTGCCGGAGGGGCAGTCGCGGTGTTCATGATCATCACCGCCGCCAACGTCCTGAATCTTGATTTTGAATTCAATATGGTCAAATCCTTCCCGGATGACCTGCCATCACGCGTTGGATATGAAATCGTCGAAGAACAGTTTGATAAAGGGGAACTCGCTCCTGCTACGTTCTTGGTGGAGAGCAAAAAAGAGCTCTCTGATGAATCTGTAAAGGCACTACAGGAAAAACTGGATTCTTATAAAGAAGTGGCTTCCGTCAGACTGTCCGGTGTGACGGAAGATCGTGACGCAGCATCGTACAGCATCGCGTTGAACACCGACCCATACTCCGTGGAAGCCATGGATTTCATGAAAGACATCCGCGACAACGGCGATCGGCTTCTGAAGGATGCATCGATTTCAGGTGATTCCCATGTGGCGGGTGTGACGGCGAAGCTCGTCGACGAACGCGACGTGAACAACCGGGATATTCTGACCATCGTTGTCCTGGAAAGCGTTCTGATTCTTGCGCTTCTCTTCTTCCTGACCCGTTCATGGAAGATGCCGCTGTACATGATGGCGACGATTCTGATTTCATACGCATCGGCACTGGGTGCGGGACTCTTCCTCATCGATGTGTTCTTCGGGTATGATGCCATCAGCACGAGGGTGCCGGTCTATGCCTTCATCTTCCTCGTCGCCCTCGGGATCGATTACAACATCATCCTCGTCTCGCGTTTCATGGAAGAACGCAGGGTGCACGGGGTGAAGCAAGGACTCGAGATTGCCATACGCAATACAGGAGGCGTCATCTCGTCAGCCGGGGTCATCCTTGCGGCCACGTTCGCAGCCCTCATGACGATGCCGATCGCCGACTTGTTCATCTTCGGATTCATGGTATCGATCGGGATCTTGATCGACACCTTCCTGGTCCGCGGCATGCTGCTTCCGGCCCTCATCCTCTTCTTTGAGAAGGATAAGAAGGAAGCAACGGAATAACGTGAAGAACCACAGGCTCATAAGCCTGTGGTTTCTTTTAAACCAAACCGAAGAGAAGATAAAGGGCCATGGCCCAGATGAAAAGGGCAGAGCATTTGTTGAATACCGTCATCACTCTTCCAGCAGGATCAACATGCTTCATGGTAGATCCGGCGAAGATAAGTCCGAGGAACCATAGCCATGAAACACCGATACAGGCACAGGTGAATAGGAGTAGATCCATTCCGGTATACGCCAATGCGCTCGTCCCGATGACCCCGACCGTGTCAAGGATGGCGTGGGGGTTGAGGAGAGAGACGGAAAGGGCGAAGACCATCTGCTGTTTGATCGGCATGGCACCATGAGTCGAAGCACTTGCCCCTTCGGTCTGCCAGAGTGACCACCCCATATAGACCAGGAACAGGACTCCGCCGATGATCAATCCTGTGCGAAGCCAATCAAACGTAAAGACGATGACGGATAAGCCGGTTACTGATAACAGAATGAGTAGGGTATCGCACAGGGAAGCAGTGACTGCTGCTGGTAGTGCTTTCGGAATGGAGGGTTGTGCTGCCCCCTGGGAAAAGACAAACACATTTTGCACACCTAAAGGAAGGATAAGACCGAATGCCAGTAGGATACCATGAAGAAGGGCGTCCATTGCACCATCTCCTTTCTTCTTTCATCATACTGTGTTACAACTAAAAGAAAACAACCAATTGGATGGTTTTTCACCCATCCAATTTTCAAAGGAGAACAGGATGGACTGGAAACCCAATCGTCACACCGTGATCAGCATTCATCGGCAGATCACCGACCGGATCAAAGCCTTGATAGAAAGAGGGGATTGGAGCACCGATATGCGAATTCCCCCTCAAAGGAAGCTTGCAGAAGAATTCGGTGTGAACCGAAGTACCATCCAGACAGCCTTGGATGAGTTGAAAGCAGACGGATATCTTGAAGGGAGGATCGGGTCCGGCATCTATGTTACCGGGAATGCATGGAACTTTCTGATGGACCAAGCGCGTCCGAACTGGCAGCGTCACATTGAAACCGGCGTCCACAAGCCCAATTACCACACCATTCAATTGATCAATGACTATGAGCAAAAAGACGATATCATCAGACTCGGCACAGGAGAGCTGTCACCGGACCTCCTTCCTGCCAAGGAACTGGAAGAATCCCTCCGTTCCATTACCCTTGATGCACGGGCCATCGGATATTCATCGCCACAAGGCAGCATAAAGCTCCGGGAAGCCCTATCTGCCCGACTTGAGAAACGGGGCATTACGGTATCCTCTGATAATATCTTGATCGTTTCAGGAGCCCTGCAGGCTCTCCAACTCATCGCCGTCGGTTTGTTGGAGGAAGGGGCGACGGTCTTCCAGGAGGGTCCCTCCTATCTCAACTCTGTCCATCCGTTCCAATCAACGGGCATGCGGATGCAAGCCGTCAACAGAGACGGAACGCTATCTTCCACGATCCGTAGCCAAAAGGGGCAATCCCTTTTCTATTGCGTCCCGACCCTGAATAATCCTACGGGTTACAGTTGGACAGTAGAGGAGAAAAAATCATTCTATACCCTCTGTCGTGACGCCCAGATTCCAATCATTGAAGACGATGTGTACCATGAACTTCAGTTCGGGGAAGGCAGCCCATCGTTGAAGTCCATGGATGAAGCTGGCCATGTCCTCTACCTGGGCAGTGTGTCGAAGACCTTAAGCCCCGGTCTTCGAATCGGGTGGATCGTGGCCCCGACGCCTGTCATCAAGAGACTCGCTGATATCAAGATGCAGACCGATTATGGCTCAAGTGCGTTTTCACAAGAAATCGTCGCTCACTGGATGATGTCCGGAAGGTATGATCGCCATGTGGAGAGGCTTCGTACGCGTCTGCAGGAGAGGGCGGAACGAATGGAAAAGCTCTTATTGCGGCAGTATCAGGATATTGCTACGTGGAATCGTCCATCTGGAGGTTTCTATATCTGGATCCGATTCCATGCACCCATTGTGAATAAAGCCTTGTTTCTGAAGGCGCTGCAGAGGAAGGTTCTCTTGAATCCAGGCTATATTTATGACCCTGGGGATGCTCATCACATCCGCTTGTCGTTTGCCTATGCATCCCTGCATGAGATGGAAATCGGCTTACACCAATTGCGTAAAATCATAAAAGAAAGGAGGGATGCGCCATGAAGATCCTCGTCGTAGATGATGATCTCCATATCCAGCGTCTCGTGTCCATCCACCTAACCAAGGAAGGCTACCACGTGCTTAAGGCATCGGATGCCGATGAAGCCCTGCGCCTCTTGGAGGAAGAAAGGGTGGATCTCGCCATCGTCGACGTGATGATGCCCGGGATGAATGGGTTCGATTTGACGAAGATCCTGACGGAGGACCTGTCCATCCCCGTCATCCTCCTGACCGCAAAAGGACAGCTTGAGGATAAGGAAAAAGGGTTTCTTTCAGGGACGGAGGATTACATCGTGAAGCCCTTCGAACCAAAGGAGCTTTTGTTCCGCGTCCAGGTGATCCTGAGACGTTATGAGCGCAGTATGCGGGATGAGATCGTGATGGGGAACACGTCCATCAACCGGAAAACCTTCGAGGTGGTCATCAATCAGGAAACGCTGATCCTGCCCCTGAAGGAATTCGAAATCCTTTATACCCTGATGGGACGGGCCAATAAGGTGACGTCCCGGGGGCTTCTGATCGAGGAGATCTGGGGCCTTGAAGAAGAAGGGACCGAGCTCCGCCTCAACACCCATATGAACCGGATTCGGGACCGCCTTAAAAAGCACGGATCAAGCGTAGAAATCCATACGGTCCGAGGGGTCGGGTACCGATTGGAGGGGTCATGATGAAGACACTCTACAAGCAGTTCATCGCCGCTACCCTCCTGATCCTGGTCGTCAGTACGGTGCTGGGCTTTTTCCTCGCGAACTTTTTCTATATGAATTACACGAAGAAGAAGACCGATCAGCAGCAGGAGGACCGGGCCAAGGAGATCGTGAAGGTGCTCGATGCCATGCATCATTCGGGGGAAACATTCGACCGGTATCTAGATTCCGTTTCGAAGCTCGGCTATCAGATTTATGTGACGAACGGACAAGGGGACGAGCGTTTCTATGGTCTTCCCTTTAAGAATGAAGAGTTTCCGGAAGAAGCAGAACGGGTCCTGACAGAAGGGGATGTTTATCACGGCATCAGCAACTTCTCGACCCTGAACTTCATGTTCGGTCATTTCTCCAATGAGCTTCAGAACACGGTGGGCGTGCCGTTCGAGTACGACGGGGACACCTACGGTCTGTTCATCCGGTCCGACACGAAGCTTCTGGCATCGGACTTTCATACGGTCCTCGCCGGGTTCATCGCCGTTATCGCGATACTCAACATCGTCGGCATGATGATGCTCGCCAAGCAGCTTACCCGTCCGATCTCAAAGCTGACGGAAGCGACGAGGCAGGTGTCGCAGGAGAACTTCAGCTACCCCATCGATATCCACCGGAAGGATGAGATCGGGGAGCTGTCCGAGAGCTTCCACCGCATGCAAAATCAGCTTCTCCATAATGACCGGGCCAGGAAGTCGTTCATCAGCTCCGTCTCCCATGACTTCCAGTCGCCCCTCATGAACATACAGGGCTATGCGGATCTCTTGAAGACCGTAGAAGGGGAGGAAGAACGGATTGAATACGCAGAGGTGATCGAGAGGGAGACGAAGCGGCTGTCGAATCTGACCAAGCAGCTCTTGCTCCTCACCTCCCTGGATCAGGAAGCCTATCCTCTCAAGGTCACGGATTACAGTCTGGATGAGCAGCTGAAAGCCGTCATCCGGAAGTACCGCTGGCGGATGGATGAAGAAGGGATCGAGCTCTCTTATAAAATCCCGGCCGCCACGGTTAGGGCCGATGAAGAACTTCTGGAGAATGTGTGGGAAAATCTCCTCACCAACGCCATCAAATACAACCGTGAAGACGGGACGATCGGAATCACCCTCGAGCAGGACGGGGAGACCCGGGTCATCATCAGCGACACGGGAATCGGCATCCCTGAAGATAAAGTGTCGCAGGTGTTCGATAAATTTTACCGCGTCGATGATTCTCGAACGAAAGAGGGGACTGGCCTCGGACTTTCCATCGTGCGGCAGATCATTTCCCTTCATGGAGGAGAAGTGGCCATCGAAAGCGAATTGGGTAAAGGAACGCGCTTCATCATCACCCTGCCTTCAAAGGAGAATTAGCATGGTGCCATTCCGCCCCATCATTATGACAAGTCAAGATACTGCCTACCGGGAGTATGCGCCGCATCCCGCCCTTTCGTCCCTCATCGTTTGCTACTGGCATTCGGTGCCGGTGAAAGGGAAGGGGACGCGACTATCAAGCGTCATTGTCCCCGATGGGTGCACCGACATCATTTATGATAGGGATGCCCTCACTGGCCGGTACGAATGGTCCTACTGCGGCATGTTCGATGAATATATCCATGCCACCAATCCGGGAGGAGACGGGTCAACCACATGGGGCATCCGCTTCTATCCGGGGGCGTATCACCGCATCATCCGTGAGAAGGCATCGACCCTTTCCGGTACATCGGTGCTTCTCGATGATCTATCACCTGCCCTTGTGAGGGAATTGACAGTGCTCGCGGAATCCTGCTTGAGTATAGCATCCCTTGATGCCTTTTTTCTGAAAAGATGCGAGGACCATACACAGTCCCCCAGGTCCATCCAGGCGGAGGCAGCCGTAAGATTGATCCTGGAAGGCAGAGGGAGCCTGTCCGTGAAAGAGGTCGCGGCAGAACAGTTCCTTTCAACCCGGACCCTATCCCGGCTTTTCTCAGACTACGTCGGGCTCACGCCGAAGAAGTTCAGCGCCGTCATCCGTTTCCAGTCCCTTGTGTCTGATTACGTGGGGAGCGGCGGGGCAAACGTCGGAGATGTGTCCGCTGCCTTCTATGATCAGTCCCATCTTTACCATGACATCCTGAAGAAGACGGGGAAGACCCCGTCCCAGCTCAAACTGTCCGATTTTTACAATCATTCCTGAAGAGAAACCTGTACGATGGAGAGGAAAGGGGAAATGAATATGATACCACAGCGAATATCACTCGTAACACTGGGGGCGGAGGATCTGCCGAAGCTCCGTGCCTTCTATCAGTCACTGGAATGGGAGGAAGCAGACTTCAGTTCCGATACATATGGCGTCTTCAAAACGGCCGGGGTCATGCTTACCCTGTTCCCTCATGAGGAGCTGGAGAAGGATGCCGGCGTCCCCCTCGCCAAACCGACGGAAGGCTACAAGCCTGTCACCCTCGCGATCAATGTGGAAGAGAAGGAAGAAGTCGATCGCATCATCGACACCATCCGGTCGAAGGGCGGCACCATCCTCCGCGAACCGAGCGACGCCTTCTGGGGAGGACGCACCTCCTATTTTGCCGACCCGGAGAAGAATCTGTGGGAAGTGGTGTGGAATCCTTCTTCGACGTTCGATGAGCGCGGAGCAATGCTGACTTTTTAAAAGTCGGCATTTTTTTGATGAAAGGAATGAACGATGATGAACTGTGAATGTGTAACCGGTACACCCGCTAAAATCCGGATCCAGGGCGACGTCGGTGCCGACCCCATTTGGTGCCATTCGTGCGGAAGCAACCTTGAATTGGAAGAGTTGCACCTCTCCGATCCTTTATCAAAAGAGCTCGCTGAGTGGGGTCGATCATACGGGGAATGGATTGATTGGGATAGTGATAAACTCCGACCCGGCGGAATCGAGATGGAGGAAGTCTTCAACCAAAAGGGCAGCGAGCTCACGTCCAGGGTGAAAAAAGAGCTTGTGGGAAGGTTCGATAGCATATACCTCCCCTCCACAAGTGCCCGATTCTATGCATCTATTGAAAAGCGTCGGTGGTGATGGCACCGGCCTGCGCATGGACTCTAGTAGACTCCCACTAAGCGTGCCCGGTTCCAAACTGACGGATGTTGCCCGTGATAATCAGGAGAAGAGTCGATTAGTAAGAGTCCCTGTGGAATTGCCCATTTCCGCCATAAGGACGGAGCTATCCTGAGCCAATAAAATACAAAAAGAAGCCGTTACAAGAAATGGCTTCTTTTTGTATGGTCCTCGACCCATTTCCTCACCAAGTGGTTGAAAGAATCCGGATTGGCAAGGGGGGCTCCATGCCCGACACCTGGAAACATGTATAGTGACCCTTTGGCTTTTGTTTGAATATCCTCGGCAGATTTTTTCATGATCGTCCTTTCTTTCCCTCCTGCGGTCACAAGCACACGGGCGGTTGTTTCTTGAAAGGAAGGGGGGATCTTGAATGACATATTCTCCACCAAGATTTGTTCCAATGTTGAGGCTTTTAGCTCCCTGCTTTCTTCCCAGTAGTTCTCAACTAAAACATCAGGTAGATGAAGGCGGCGTGCCTGAAGCTTTGCGAACCAACGAAGTCTCGTTAACGGATGGGTGAGTCTCACAAGGGGTCGGATGACTGGGATGAGGGACGGCATCGGACGGGTCAGTGCGCTGTTGATGATGGCCGTCTCGGCACAGTGAGGGTTCATGCTTAGCATCTGCACGATGAGTTGGGCCCCCAGGGAAAAGCCGATAAGGTGGACAGGCTTCCCGGAGGATTTCTCTTCGATCATCGTGAGGAGGAGTCCTGCCGTCCCCTTCATCGTAAAGTCCAGATGCCGGCTTCCCCCATGTCCTGGCAGATCTGGAACCACACAATGGTAATCGGGGAATGCCTCTATTTGTTCGTTCCACATCCACCCGGATACTCCCCCGCCGTGAAGGAAGACCAATAAAGGAGCGCTTGTTTCTCCATATTCACATAAAGACAAGCTCATTCTTAGCACCCCTTTCAGTTAAGAGACAGATGCGTTCTCCAGTGATTCTTCAAGATCAATCTCCCGCGTATCCTTCATGAGCATCGTCACACACCCGATGGCCGTGATCCATAGCCCGCAAAAAAGGAACACCCATGACACGCCCACAAGATCCGTGAGCCAGCCCATCAATAGGGAGGATACCGGAATCAAGAGGACGGAGGCGCTGGTCAGGATCCCGTTCACCCGTCCGCGGAGATTCTCCGGGACGATGACCGCCATGATCGTCTGCAGCATGATATTGGCCGTGGTGACGAAAAACATGGCGAATCCATAGAGGATGAAGGCGATGGACATAGTCTGGATCAGGGCCATGGCAGCCAGGAGGGACCCAGAGAAGATAAAGCCTGCCGCCATGAGGAGAGAGGGCCGTACCTTCTTCTGAATGAATCCGATGATGACCCCAGCAATGACGCCGCCGACAAGTCCTGCCGAATTCAGGAAGCCGAAATCCTTCGCATCTCCCCCGTACTGACTGCTCGTCAATACGACGAGGAGGGGACCGAATGAAGCGATGTTGATGACGATACAAAGGAGGGCAATTTTCTTTAGGACCGGGTGGTCTTTGATCGCCTCCACTCCCTGGCGCATCTGGGTGCGCATGGACGGCCGCTCTTCTTGCACAGCTTCCGTATCGAATGGCTTCAGCACCCGGATAAAGGTCAATGCCAAGGCAGAGAACAAGAAGGCGACCGAGTTGATGAGTATACTTCCGGCCAGTGAGAACAAGGTGATCAGGAACCCTGAGGACGCATTGCCGGCCAGGGAAGACAGCTGACTGGTGGAGGATTTCATCCCGTATAGGGACGCCACCTTATCTTTGCTCACGATATTGGGGACGACCTTGTTCTCTGCTGGATTCGTGATGCTGTAGGCAAGGTAAAGCAGGAAGACGACGGCATAGATGATGAAGACAAGGGTGAGTCCCTCTACATATAGGGAGGAGACGAATAGAATCCCCAAGAGGACGCTCGCGGAAAGAAGGGCAAGCCGCAATAGTTTCACAGGATCAAAACGGTCGACGAGAACGCCTGCGAGGGGGCTTGCCACCACCATGGCAATCATACTCAAAGCCGCAATGACGGATGCCCCGAAGGCAGAGCCCGTTTCCGAATAAATGAACCACATCATGGCAAGATTGAACACCGTGCTGCCATAGGTTGATGTGACGTCGCTGATCAGCATGAGAACGATGTTTCGTTTGGTAGGGGATGCCTTCAATGGAAATACCTCCAGATTATGGTTTTTTAAGATTGATAAAATCGTACCACTATTTTCTGGGTAATGGAACTGTAAATTTGAATTTAATTAAAATATTTATGAGTAAGGGAGATTGTGAGTGTGATATAATGAGTATCATTAAAGTTGGAGGTGTCGCGAGATGGGGCAGATCGGAAAGCGGATTCGGCAGATCCGGAAGCGAAATGGAAAAACACTGGCTGATGTGGCCGGGGATAAGCTTTCGGTGAGCATGTTGAGTCTGATTGAAAATGGGAAGTCCAACCCCACCATGGACAACCTCCGGCACATTGCCCGGATGCTTGAAGTGGGCGTCAGTGAATTGATCGGGGAAAGTGAAGGGGAAACGACGGAGCTTTGGAGGCAGGTCGAGGAGTGTTTATCGGAAAAAGGATTCACCGATCCTGACCGGGTGTACGGCCTGATCCATCCCCATCTCGATGAAATTGCACACACGTACCACGGTGCGGAGGTCTTTAAGATGTATGCCTATCTATTGGCCCTGAAGGGTGATCAGGCAGGTGCCACTCAATATATTGAAAAAGCCGAAGGGGTCTTTCTCAACCTGGGGCACAGGCAAAAAGCAACCGAAACCCGTCGGGATCTTTCTATGTTCCATTTTCTGAACGGCCAGTATGAAGAAGCATTGGAGACCATCCTTGAACTCAAACGGTTGATGGAAACAGAGCCGGAGATGACAGAGACCCCCGCGCTTAAGATCAAAGTGTTTTACAACATCGGCGGGATTCACCTGGCACTCGGTAATCGGGAAGCAGGAAGGGACTTTCTATATGAAGCAGCACAGGAGAGTGCCCGGACGAGGGATATGACACGGGATCATGAAATCCTTTCAAACGGTGGATATCTTGCCTTGATTCAAGGGGACATGGAGAGGTACCGCTACTACCATGATCGTTTGGCGCTGCTCGTCCAACTGACGGATGCAGAAGAAGTCCGGTTTGCCTATTACTTTTTAAAGATGTTACACGCCTATCTAATAGAAGGAAATCCAGAAGAAATCGTTGGCCTTCATGCCCTCTATGAGGAGCAACCCGTTAAAGATAAGGCAATGAAGCTTGTGATGGACAGTTATATGAATCTGTATCTTGGAATAGCTTATTTCCATCTCGGTGAGCATGACAAGGCATTGGGGTATCTATCTCAAGTCCACGTACAGAATCCCATGGCCCGACACCCTTATGACGTGGCCACCAAAGCAGAATCGTATGCCTACAGTGCCCTGATCCTTTTTCGTAAAGGGGAAACAGAAGAAGCAAAGAAAGAAGCTATTAGTGGCAGGGAGTCCGTACTGCCACTAATTGACCATCCGTCAAGGGACTTTGTCCTTTCTGTATATGAAGAGGTCATGAATCAAACGGGTGCCATGAAGGAGCCTCAAGGCTCCCTTCATGCAAAATGGAAAGAACAACTATAAAAAAAGGAACGGGAAGTGTGACTCCCGTTCCTTTTCTTATGCCGCTTTTCTGCGCGTATGACTCGTCTTGGATATGAATAGCAGTTTCTGCACCCAATCCCAGGTAAAGATCCAGTAGCCGATCAGGCTGCCGCTGACGTTCAGGATGATGTCATCCACATCGAAGCTTCCCGTTTTGGTGATGAGTTGGGTCGATTCTACACCCAGGATCATGATGGTCATGGTGAGGATCAACGCTTTGACACTGCGCATCCTTCGGAAAAGGAGTGGCAGGTAAAGGCCCATGGGAAGGAAAGCAATGAGATTCCCTCCCAGGTTCGTGATCGGGATGTTGATGGGAAGAGATCCCGTGATGAGAGCCTGCAAATAGGTCAAGATCGTACGGAACGGTATGAAGTTCGAGCTGAAGCGGATGTACTGGGCATACGTGATCTCACTTGCCCCGAATGTCCTTTGGTCAAGGAAAAGCAGATTCACGCAAACGGCGATGTACACGATGAAGCTTAGGATGATAATGGATTTGATGATGCGATTCATGGTAGGTACCTCCGAATAGATTCTCGCCTATTATACCAATTATTAGTAGGATTGGGAGGTTTATTTTTCCCTGACCGGGTCGGAGGTGATGAGCCCATCAGGGATTTCGGTGCTTCCGCCAGGGGCAAACGGGACGTCATTGAGATTGATGGATTCATAGATGACATCTGCGCCTCCAGCTCCTTCAAACGATTTTGATACGATCATACCTTTGACCGTACAGCCCCCGAGAACTTGAAATGTTGAATTCGGAGCGTAGATCAGAGTGGAATACGCACGTGCACCACCGGTGATGGTGACATTCTTCCCTCCTGTGAAAATGTGACCCTGAAATCCGCCGCTTCCGTTCATTTCGATATCTGCATTTTCAGCATAGAGGGAACCGAAGATCTTCTGATTGCCTCCCAGTTTGACGCTGGATGATGCGGTGGATTTGGCCAGGTAGATGTTCAGGCGCTTGATGTCACTATCATTATTCACCGTGCTCCCGGATCCCATGCTGATCTCATTCTTGACGTAGATCGTGAGTTTGCCTGTCCCTTTCAGGATGATGTGTCCGTTTTGGACATTGAGGTGATCCACCACGATGGCCTTGTCCGTATTTCCGACATTGATATAAAGGGTATAATTGGAGCCCATTTTGATTTCCTTGAAGGCGGTATTGTTATTAAGCTTGAGTTCATAATCAGCTGCAAGATAGTTATCCACCTGCAGGACACCATTATTGATCACGTTGTATTTATTGTATTCATTTCCCACTGTCACATTTGGGTGAAGCGGGTAGCTTGGGTAGGAAGGAAAAGGAGGTAGCTGAAACTGTGCCTGTTCTTTGAATGGTTGAGGTTGCGGAACCTTCATATAATCAGGTTTGTAGATGGCTATATTCTCGGATCCCTTTGGTACATAGATGTTCCCGTCGATCCCGGCACCGCCGTCGAATTGAATCGTGCTTGCTGCCTTGGAATTCGTCCCCATATTTCCTTTGATGTGGGCTCCACCGGAAAGGGAAATGGTTGTATCGGTGTATACGGCCAGGTCTTTGTTGAGGGGAAGCCCGCCCTTCATCTCCCAGCTGATCGTAAACGTCTTCTCCAGCTGCTTGGTTCGTTTTCCGATGGTGCCGACGGAGGTGATTTTGTACCGACGCGGGTTTTCACCCGATACCTTGGCTATGGTCACTTTGGCTGAAGGCTTCTCTCCGAATGAAGTGGCGAAATCAGTGAGATTGGTCGTTTTCACGATTTGGGACTCTAGGTTGGTGTAAAAGGCCGGTGCGGTCGATTGAAGTGGGTAGAGCTTGCGCGCCGCGTCCTCGGCAGCCTTCATCTGCTTGGTGATGCCGGCTTCGGCGATGTAATAGGCAGATTGATTGTCCCGTTCGGATGAAGTGGTCTTCGTGTTATTGATGACGATGCTCATCACACCCATCCCGAGCACCGTCAGGACGGTCATGAGAAGGAGGACCATCAGGAGGGACATGCCCCGTTCATTTGTGAGGTATTTTTTAAACATGACTGGTCACTTCCTTATGTACAGTGTCGTGGATAATGAGGATGCTTTTTTGTTTTCGTTTGTCTTGCTCTTAAGGGTGAGGGTAACGTTCCCGTCTTTTTGGCTGGCTGAGAAGGAGGCGATATTCTCACCGATGACTTTGGACCCTTTTTGCAGGGTACTGCCTTTAAGCTCGATTTTTCCTGTATCGGTCTGGATGGTGTTGTTTGTCACAGAGATCGAAGAGGCGGAACGGATTTCTTTCGTCAGGAGATTCATGGCAAGCCTGACATCTGCTTCGTGGGATACTTGTTCCGTTTGATTGACGAACTGCTTTTGTCCAAAGATCTGGACGTTGGCGATCAGGACCATGACGATGGCGAGGACGACCATGGCCCCCAACAGTTCGATCAGGGTGACACCGCGTTCATTATGGATCAGCTTCTTCATGGTGTTTTCCCCCAGCGGTTGATCGTCTCCATCTGAGCGAGGAGTTTGCTCTTCCCGGAATTCGGGTACACCTTGACCAGGACGCTGGATAGTCCATCCACGGGTGTTTTGATGGAGATTTCGATATAGGCTTCTGACGTTTCTTTTTTATAGTAGTAGCGCTCTGTGTCTTTTCTTAGGTAGGTGGCGTTTTTTAATGAGCCGATCGAGGTTTCATTAAGCGTCGTCATCTGCTGGTGGAGTTCTTCCATCGTCGTCTGGGCGACGTAGGTGGCATCCAGCATGTCCTCCGACACTTTTGTCGAGGTCATGGAGTGGCCGAACAGGGGCACGAATACCGCGAGGATGACACTTAAGATGACCAGTGACGCAAGAATTTCAACAAGGGTGATACCGCGGGCGTTGCGCGTATATTGAAGGATTCGTTTCATGGTTCGACCATCCTTTGTTTCCGTATTTTTCTATTCATATAGTACCATAGACTGTGAGTCTTTTGGGTTATTTTTGACGCGTGGGGATGGTTCCTGTGCGCCATTTGCTTTTAGATGGACGTTTCATAGGAATTGAGCCCATGAATCGAAACATGATAGACTGATAATGATAAAGGACGTGAAAATATGTCAGGTACTGAAGCAAAGAAGCCTTTCCTTAGTACCTGCCTGTAGGGGACAGACCTTGAGGCCCCGTGCAGGCGGGTTCCATTCAAGGGAGGTCTTCATCTATGAAGAATCGAAACCGTGCCATTACACGGCACCAGCGCAGTCGAATCATCCAACAAAAATTGTACGTCGTCCGCAATGTGTGGGGAAGGGATGAGAAGGAATCCATCCTCCATCCGTTCATCGCGCACCCTGGGAAACTGGCCAAGGGGAAATTGAATTGTTCATGCAGGATGTGCAAATACGATAAACACTATAAAATTTTAAAATCCACCGTAGCATCGAAGCTTGAGCTCATGCAACAGGAAGTGGACGAATACTGGTCAGAAGAATAAAGAAAGGGACCTCCGTCTTGAGGTCCCTTTCTTTATTTAAATTGATAGGTATTGTTTTCACCGGTGGCGGAGGAGAGGGTGATGATATCATCACTCCTATGAGCGGTGTAAAGTTTGCTCATGAGGCAAAGCATAAACCAAACCTATTGCTTCAGACAAGCAATGATGGCATGAAAGAAAAGATCGAAACACTCATGAAACAGGGCACTGTATAAAAAATACATGCAAATTCTAGTAATATTTATCCATATCCTCCTTCGTTTTCTGGTAAACTAGTTCGGGTAGGGAAATATTTGCGCGTAATTGTAAGAATAATAGAAAAGTTCCGAGGGGGAAATGTGGTGAAGATCACGATTATGAGTGAGGTGTTCCACCAGGCGTTGGGAGATGTGGTGAGGGCGGTTTCGACGAGAACGCCGATGCCGGTACTGACGGGTGTGCATCTTGTAGCGACGGAGGAAGGGCTCACGCTTGTCGGCAGTGATTCCGACCTGATTATCACGAGGGAGCTGCCTGCTGAAGCGGGGATGCTCGACGTTGAGCAGCCGGGAGCGATTGTCCTTCCTGCCAGGTATTTGGCTGAGATCGTCAAGAAGCTCTCGGGTCCGATCCACCTTCAGCTGATCGACGACACGACGGCCGACATCCGGTGTGGGGAAATCAAGACGAAGCTGAAGGGCTTCCCTTCCGATGACTATCCGAAGCTTCCCGTCATGGAAGAAAGTGAAACCCTTCAGCTTGATGCCTCCAAATGGATGGAAATGCTGAAGCAGACCGTATTTGCCGTTTCGAAAAGTGAAGCAAAACCGGTCCTGACCGGTGTACATATTTCAATGGGAGAGGGGCGGCTCACGTCAGTTGCCACCGATTCACACCGCCTCGCCTACCGTGAAACGAAAATTGATCAACATATCGACCGGGCATGCATCGTTCCGTATCAGGCGATCGGGGAACTCATCAAACTGTGGGACGGAAAGACAGAGGTTGTAGAGGTGGCCATGAACGAGCATCATATCCACTGCCGTCTAGGCGAAACCAGTCTCTATTCCCGCTTGATTGATGGGAAGTATCCTAACGTATCGGGCCTCATTCCGGAAGGCAGTGAGACGCTCGTGAAGATGGAGACGAAGCAGCTGTTGAAAGGTGTCGACCGTGCGTGCCTGTTTGCCGGGGAATGGAAGAATCATAATGTCTACATCACCATTCACGACGGAAGGATGAAGCTTTCCTCTGCCGCCACACAGCTGGGGAATATCGAGGAATCCCAAAGGATCATGGAGATCGAAGGCACGGAAGAAATGAAGATGACCCTCGACGGGAAGTATTTGATGGAAGCGCTGAGATCGGTGAAGGAAGAGACCGTGACCCTGCAATTCGGGGGCATCATGAAGCCCGTGATCATACGCCCAGAAGGCAATGCCACCCATCTTCAGCTTATTTCACCGGTCAGGGCTTACTAGGATGGAGACAACATGAATATCGTACCGAATACGATCGCAGTCGTCAGCGTCACCCTCACCCAGGGCGATCAAGTGTTTTTGATCCAAGAGGATAAACCAGGGATCAGGGGCAAGTGGAATTTTCCCGGAGGACGGATTGAAGCAGGGGAAGACATTGCCGACGCTGCCTGGAGGGAAGTGAAGGAAGAGACGGGGTACTCCGTCCGCCTCACTTCGACGACAGGCGTTTACCCATTCATCAGTGATACCGGCAGCCGCATCGTCCTGTTCCATTTCACCGGCGTGGTGAATGGGGGAACCTTCCGCCCGGCAGAAGGGGAAATCCAAGACGGGAAATGGATGCCCCTTGCCGAGCTCGAAGCGATGGACGAAGCAGATCTCAGAGAACCCGCTACCCTGCGGAACATCATCGACCACATGAAGAATGACGACCTTTACCCTGTGGATCTCTATGCAGGACTAAGGCCGGAAGTGAGCTGAGGAGGAAGCGGGATGAGTGATCCATTTCATGGGCTGAGATCCCATATGAAAACAATGAAGGAAAGAATGAAAGCATCAGGTGCAGCCCTTGTGGTCATGAAGGATAACCGTGTCGTGGAGGAATGATACGACGGTTTCCATCATGACCGGACAGGGGCAAGGAGCATCGATGCTTCTTCGCGTTTCAACGTCTATTCGGTCCGCGTGACCTATATCTCCCTGGCTGCGGCCATCTGCATCGAGGAAGGCTTGATCCGTCTCCACGATCCCCTGAATGATTATTTTCCCGGAGTCCAGGGCGAGGCAACCGTCCAACATCTACTTACCAGGAGCACGGGATTGAAGTGGACGGACGGAATGGCAGAAGTGGTGGCTCCACCGGGCACCGTACTGGAAGGGAAGCGGCCTGATCTTGTGGCCGCTGTCATACAGCAAGCCACGGGTCAAACGGTTCGGGAGATCCTTCATGAACGGCTCATCAATCCCATGGGGTGGACCCATACAGGCTGGATGGGAGCGGCGGCAGAGAATCTCGTCTGTGACGTGTCTCCCCTAGGATATCCAACGATCCGGTTGGGTGCCGACGACGGGACAGACCGCAATCTGTTTGTGAATGCGAGGGAACTCGCCGACTGGGGGAACCTCCATGTGACGGATGGCGTGAAGGACGGAAAACGGATTCTTCCCGAAAACGTGATCCGGCAGGTAACCACCCCCGTCCACCGGTCCGGGCAACCGTCCTTCGGCTATTTTTGGTTGCTGAAAGAAGGACAGAGCCGTCACCCTCAAGATGAACTGGGTGCAACGCTACCGGACGGCTCCTTCCAGATCTTCGGTGCCCCCGGCTGCGCCTGCCTTGTCATCCCGGAGTACCGGGCCGTTGCGGTGCGGTTGTTTAATAGTTTGTATGAGGGATATGACTACCTGGCGGATATCCGGGGGTTCGGGGATGAAGTGATGAGAGGGTTGAGAAAGGGAGAGTGCTGATATGAGACTGGAAGAATTGGTGGAAAAGTTGAATCAGGAGTTTGAGATCAAGGCATATGGTGCCGACCCCGCCTTTAAAAGATTCCTGCCTGCTGCGTATGAATCGATTTCATTTGATTGGGAAGCGGCGTTTGAAGAAGCGTTTACTTCGTACTTTAACGGACTTATGATTCGTGGGGCCAGTGAAGTCGAACAAGTGTTCCTTGCTGTATTTCCAACTGATCATGTGCTGAAGCGCTTCATCAACGAAGGAAAACCCGGAGATTTTCTTTTCATGCATCACCCTCTCCTTATGGAATGCGGGGATCCGCAAGGGGAATGGGGGAGAGGATTCGTTCCCATTCAACCAGATTTAATCCAACAGCTAAAGGAAAAGCAATTATCCGTTTACACATGTCATATCCCTTTGGACTACCATCCAACGTTGGGAACAAGCGCCGCCATGGCAGCTGCACTGGGTATGACGGTTACAGACGGATTTCTTGCCAATGATCGTGGTGAGCATCTGATCCTTATCGGGGAAATAGAGGAAATCGATTCCCCTGAACTGAAGGAAACCCTTCAATCGGTATTTTCCATTCCTTATATAGACTGCGAAGGACCGAGCATTGAGAAGATTTGCAAAATCGCCGTCGTAGCAGGCTGTGGTGACAAGGTGGAGTGGATGGAAGAAGCAGAGAAAAAAGGGGTTCAGGCATACATCACGGGAGAAATTCACTGCCATATCGACAGCGAATATGGCCGTGAAAGATTCTCAAAGATGATGGCATACGCCTCTGGCACCGGGATGTCCCTCATCGGTGTTTCCCATGCAGCTTCTGAATACCTCGTGAAGAAAACATTGATAAAAGACTGGTTTGAACAAAATATGGGATTGAACACTACCCTGTTGCCACAGGAGAAGTGGTGGCTTTGAGTAAAAGGAAAGAGTCCTTGACGTATAAACTCAATGAATTATTGCTGAACACAGGAGTACCTGGTCTGGGTCTCGCTAAATTTCACAACCAAACCACTTCCACAATCTCCCTCGGTCTGGCCCAAAAAGGCAAAGGGAACGTAACGGAAGACACCCTTTTCCACGCCTGCTCGATGTCCAAATACGTCACCTCCATGCTGGTACTGAAGCTATGCCATCAAGGATTGCTCTCACTGGATCATCCCGTTCAAGACTACCTGAGGTCCTGGTCACTCCAAAGTGAGCATGGCCCCATCACCCTGCGCCACCTCCTCAGTCATCAAGGCGGCATCGAGGATCCGGAAGAAAGCTTCGGAGTTCATCCAGGACGCCCAGACATGGTGCAGATCATTAATGGAGAAACGCCTGCATGCCCCACACGCATCGAGGCAGTCAAACCGCCAAACCAGGAGTTCACCTATTCAGATGCCGGCTTTTGCATCGTCCAACAGGTGGTGGAAGACGTACTGGATATCCCGTTTGAAACGGCAATCGACAAGCACCTCTTCCGTCCACTGGAAATGAATCGAAGCATGTACGAGCCGACTTCTCCCATGACCTCTGGACACGATCCCGATGGCACCGTCATGAAGGACCGGATACCCCATTATCCGTATGCCGCGGCAGCGGGTCTATGGAGCACGCCTTCCGACTTGATGAAACTCGTGAAGGAGCTCTTCCGTTCTTTAAACGGAGAGGGGATCTTATTTTCCAAAGAGTATGCGATGGACATGATTTCTCCGCAAGGCGCCGCATCTTGGGCAGGACTTGGCGTGTTCCTGGATGGAGAAGGAAGCTCGACGGAGATTTCTTCCCTCGGTTGGGGAGAAGGGTTTCAGTCCATGATGGTCGCCGAGCCATTGGAGGGAAAAGCATGGGTCATCATGACGAACGGCAATACGGGCATCCATCAGATAAAGGGGCTGATCGGCGATGTGTACCGACTTCTCACAACATAACGCTTGGAAAAGGAGGGAAACCCAGTGAAAAAGGAATACTTTATCGGTATCGTACCGCCTGAAGAATACCTGGAAAGGGTTCAACAGTTCCAGAACAGGTGGATGGGAAACGTAGGGGTGGAGCCCCACATCACCCTGAAAGCTCAAGGGGGACTATTGCCTGACCGGAGGTGGCTAGATGGGGTGAAGGGTGTGGCTTCACATTTCCGCCCGTTTTCCTTGAGTCTCGGGGAACCGGCCTATTTCGGGGGGGCCATCCTGTATCTTACTGTTCATTCCCCTGATCTTTTTGATCTTCATCGCGAGATTGTCCAGGCTGTATCCCCTTCGCCGGAAGAGATACGGCAGTACTTTGAACTGGAGGCATTCGTGCCACATCTGACACTGGGAAAGGAGCTTTATCCTTCATCCATCCGTGAAGGAGTGGGCAAACCGGAGCTTGAAGTCATGGAAAACCAAGCAAGAAGGGAACTCGCCCCATACCCGCGTTTTGATGTCACCTCCATTCGCGTATACGAATTGAATACAGAGAAAAAACAATACGAACCGCTCATCGACTTGCCGTTACACACAGGCTGAGAAAAGGAGAACGATCATGGAAAAACTCTATCTGATTCACGGCTTCATGGGAACGGGGCAAGCCCATTTCTCCAACCAGATCGAAGCCTTCAAAGATGACTACGACGTCATAGCACTAGATCTTCCCGGCCACGGGAATTCAACCGTAGAGCTTCAAGGGGATTACATAGAAGGCGCCATCCGCTTTGTTGAAAACCAGATTGAACAACACGGAAAAGGCTATGTGGTCGGTTTGTCACTCGGGGCAACCCTGGCCATCCATCTCGCCCTCCGTAAACCGGATCTGATGAAGGGGATTGTCCTCACCGGCTATTCCCCATTCATCCCTGATGAGCTAAAAGACATCATGGAAGAGCAGCACCGCCATTTCATCAGCATTGAAGATCACGAGCCGGAAGTCGCTAAACATTTCAACAATCTGCACGGAGAAAAGTGGAAGAAGATCCGGAAGGTCGTCCTCGACCGGATGACCTACGACTATCCTTCCGTGAGCTCCGCCGACCTTGCTGCTCTGTCGGTACCGGTCCTCATCCTGAACGGAAGCATCGACCCCCACGAAGTCGATGCCGTCGCATTCATGAAGAAGGCCAACCCAGCCATCGAGGCGGGGCTCATCCCGGGTGGCAGCCATATTGCCAATATGGACTGTCCTCAGGTGTACAATGAGATTTTGCGAGCATTCTTAGAGAAGATTCGATAGAGGAGAAAAGGGATCCCAGCTAGCTGGAATCCCTTTTCTTTTTAAATTGCTATGAATGGAGCCGATATTGATAAGGCCTCCTAATGACCACTCATCCAAAAAACCATCTTTGCTTATTAGGAAAAATCTTCTATTCTTAAACTAGGATCATAGCCGGAGGAGTGGAAAGTATGAGAGCAGTTGTGGTGAAGGAATATGGAGATGTGGCAGGAATGCATGTAGAAGAGATGGACAGGCCGGTGCCCGGAGCGGGAGAGGTCCTCGTACGGGTGGTGAAGACGAGTGTCAATTTTGCCGATATCAAAGCGCGCCGCGGAGGAAAGGGGAACAAACTTCCCTTCATTCCGGGGCTTGATGCTGCGGGCATCGTGGAAGAAATAGGGGAAGGCTGCAGGAGCGTATCCGTCGGTCAGCGGGTCATCTGTTTTCCGGATAACGGATCGTATGCGGAATATGTGATCGCACGCGAGGTCCTGGTGTTTCCCATTCCTAATGAGATGAACATGACCGTTGCAGCAGCAAGCCCCGTCGTCTCCTTTCTGAGCCATCGCCTACTGACGGATGTGGCCCGAATGGAGAAAGGAGAGTCCATCCTGATCCATGCGGCAGCAGGTGGAGTCGGCACCACTGCGGCACGCCTGGCGAAGCAGCTGGGGGCGGGGCTCGTGATCGGGACGGTGGGGAGCGAGGGAAAAGCACAGGTCGCGCGCAAAGCAGGGGTGGATGAGATCATTCTGTATAAGGAAATAGACTTTGCCCAACGGGTGAACGACCTCACGAATGGAAACGGAGTCGATATCGTCCTGGATTCCATACCAGGTAAGGTCACGGAGCGAAGCCTCACCTGTCTCGCCCCCTACGGAAGGCTCGTTCACTTCGGCAACGTTGGAGGACCTCCACTCAAGCTGCCGCTCCATCCTCGGATTCAGCCTCGGCACGACGCGGAAGAAAAGACCTGAAACGTTACAAGAAACCGCTGCGGCCGTCATCCCCATGCTCACATCAGGCCGATTGACCGTGGATGTGGGTCATGAGTTCAGTTTGGACGAGATCCGCGAAGCGCATGTGCTCATGGAGAACAGGGGAAGCAAAGGAAAGATTGTCATTCGTATTGGAGAGGAATGATGGATTATCCCGCTGAATGGTCATGTTACCCCCGATTTTCAACCATTGTAATGAACTCGGCGCTGCGGGTGCGGAAGTCATCTACTTTCCGGAACCCAAGCTTTTCATACACAGCAATGGCGCGGTTATTGAACGTCGCCACGGAAAGCCTGATCGGCAAGGACGTATCCCTCCGGATCTCTTTTAGTATAAAGGCCGTGAAAGCGGCCCCCGTCCCTTTCCCGGTGAAGGCCGGATTCATGCCGAGTCCGAAATCGACATGATCGTCCGGGTAGACGCCGAACTCATGGGAACCTGGGCGGAAGAACCGGTACAGAAGAATCCATAAATTTGCCCCGACTCATCCAGGACCAGGCGATATGTACCGCCTGAAAGCTCCGCCACGGCTTCTTCTGATCTTTCATTTTCATAAAAGTCATAGGGTGGTTCATATTTCCACGCAAGGATTTCCTCCGCTGCTTTCCTGTTCAATTCTGTGATTGTCCAGTTCATTGATCTTGCTCCTCACTATGTACAACAAGCCAGCGTTCGGCTTCTTTCACCATCCAATCCCCAAATCCGTTCAGGAATCGGATGACCTCCTCTGGATCACGCACCGGATTGATGGCATATTCCACGGCTTGCCTCATTTTCATTTCCTTCTCAGGGTAGTGCGATGAGAATAGCTGATACGCAGGATATAGGTCCCGGGTGTAGGTTCTTTCTTCCTCATCACAAAGGCCATTCCGCACCGGATGATCAGCTTCATGATCCACGTGCAGCAGTCCATCACATCGTCCGGGTCTTCATTTCCCTTCAGGTCACTTACCGCAAGGACAATCTGGTCGGAAATGGACGCGATATGGTCACGGGCAAGCTCTGCATCTGGACGGAAGTCGGGGAGAACAGGCTGGAGGTTTTCTCCATAAAGATGCACGCCATACACCTTGATCATGAACGAAATCAGGTGGAAGCGCCGGGGCTCCAAGAGTTCATTCAGCGTGCATACGGCGAATTCGACCCCGTTGATCAGCGGGTGTGAATCGGTGTCCAAGTCTTGCAGGCGGGATTTGGTTTTGTCCGTCAACGGTTGATGGGTGACCACCAGCAGGTCGATGTCCGATATCCCCTCCACGCCGAGCCCCCTCGGCAGTGATCCCCTCAAATACACGCTGTGAATCCTATCCCCAAATCCGTCAGCGATTCGTTCCGTCAATTCTTCCACCACGGGCCTGAAAGTGGGATGCACCCGTTCCAGACTCGAATCATTCAAGAACACTCCATTTTTATCTACCCGGCAGACCGAGCCAATCGATTGAAGTTCTATCATTGTTGGTTCCTCCTTTGTAACAAAAAACTGAATTTGGAAAATACTTCTGCTATTATTTTAATAGAAAAGACAAGGGGATGGGGAGAAATGGAGAAAAAAACCATAGAAAAAGGATTGCGCGAGGCATGGTCCATCAAGAGTAGCTCGAAGTGGACAGCGGGAAATCCGGCAAGGGGGCAGTGCGGGGTGACGGCTCTCGTCATCCATGATCACCTTGGTGGTGAAATCGCCAAAACCACAATTGAAGGAAGCTGGCATTTTTACAATATCATAGACGGCATTCGTCAAGATTTCACGGTTTCCCAGTTTGAGAGGATCCCTGACTACGAGGATCGTCCCTCATCTAGAGCCGAAGCGTTTGCTGATACAAATGAAGAGCAGTACAAGAGTCTCAAGGAGGCGTTCCAAAGGGTGATCAAGCCATGAGAAAGTGGGTGGTGTTGTGTGGAATTGTCCTTGTTCTGGGCTTGTTTTGCTACTTTCAAAATAATGCCCTTGTCACCACAAAGCTTGAAATAGAATCTTCGAAGATCCCAGAAGCATTCAATGGCTATCGGATCGTCCAGCTTTCCGATCTTCATGGAAAGTCTTTCGGACCCAATCAGGCCAGGTTGATTCAACGAGTGAAGAAATCTAAGCCTGATGTGATTGTCTTCACAGGAGATCTTGTCGACGCAAAGCGATATGATCCAGGTCCCGGACTCACCCTCCTAAAGGAACTCTCCACCCTCGCACCGGTATACATCATTTCGGGAAATCACGAATGGTGGTCAGGGCGATGGGAGGAACTGAGGGAAGAGGTCGTGAAAACAGGCGCTGTCCTTCTGGAAGATGATCGAGTCGCACTCACGAGGAACGGGGAGGAAATAAGCCTCCTTGGGGTGGATGATCCTGCTGGTGGAGATGTGCCAGTTGCCCTTCAGTCATTTGAAAAGAAAAAAGGGTTCAATATCCTTCTTTCCCATAGACCGGAGCTCTTCAGTGTTTACGCCGAATCGGGCATAGATCTTGTACTGAGCGGCCATGCCCACGGCGGCCAGGTCCGCCTGCCGTTCATCAGGGGATTGGTGGCACCTGACCAAGGGATGTTTCCTAAGTATACAGAGGGCCTCTATAAGGACGGAGACACGCATTTGATTGTCAATCGCGGACTCGGCAACAGCATCATTCCACTCCGGATCTTTAATCGCCCTGAAGTAGTTGAGATAACGCTATTGGCAAAATAAATGAAAGGAAGGGAATGAGCGGTGATGTGTTACCCCCGGATGTTCAAAGATCTTGCTTTCTGTCTCAAATAGGATCGTCTTCCGCTGAGATAGGACATGATCCCGAAGAGTGTTACGACAGCAGCGCTTCCGCCCATTATATAAACAGCTCCGAAGTCAGGGGGAAGACCGGTTGCGAGCCACACTTCATAGGCGAAAAACGGGATCAGGAAAAGGCAGGGGAGGCCAAATAAGAGCAGAACAAGATGCTTCCCGACTTCATGCCACGGTTTTGCTTCAGCCCATGCAAACCCCCTGAAGAGCAACAAAACCGTGATGAATGCCAGACAAGCTAGAATCATAGCCATAGGAGTCTCTCCTTTCGAGATGACATCCATTATACAAAAATAGTATAATGGAAATGAAATGTAAAAACACGATCCGGTTGGTAGTCCGGATGCACGCTTGGCGTGTCAGTGACCTTCCCCTCCTCGGGATGTCCATCATTTCAGTAAACAAAGAGGAGGGAATCGTTATGACCTTAACGATTTACCATGATGGTCAGTACTGGGTCGGCATCGTCGAAGTAGTGGAGAAAGGCAAGCTTAAGGTCTTTCGCCATGTATTCGGCACCGAACCGAAAGAGGAAGACATCCTGTTATTCATTCATGGAAGATTATCCAGGCTGATGGACGAATCGTCACAGCCGGGAGTCGAGGTGGCACACAAAAAGCGTGGACAGGTCAACCAAAAACGCCTGCAGCGCCTCGCAGCCAAGGAAATGAAAAAAGGAATCTCGACCAAGGCCCAGGAAGCCATGAAAGAAGCGCTTGAACACAAAAAAGTGCAAGCGAGAATTGAGAATCGTATCGAACGGGATAGGCTTCAACAGCTGAAATACGAGAAAAAGAAACAAAAAGCAAAAGCGCGTCATCGCGGCAAGTAGAGCTGGAACCCCATAGATGGATTCGTGGGGTTTCTTTTTTTCTTTCCTGGCCGGTATAGGAGTGTCTCGACTAAGCAATCAAGTACGTGCATCCTTCAATCAGAAACGCTGTCACACCGATGAACGTCACCATCAAAGTCGAACTCCTGACCAGCGTAATCGAAAGAGGGTTTCCCATCAGCGCACTTGATGTCCGATGAAACTGCAAATGATCATACCGAACAGGATCAAACCCACCCAACTGATGAAACCAAATGCAGTCGTAAACGATTGCCAGTCATGAAGAAAGAGATAGATCAGCATCAAATGAAGGATGCCGAGTACCAAAGATAAAACGGTAACTAGTCTTTTTCCCATTGTTCCTGGTCATTCCTCCCTTGTGGTATACACATTGTCCTCAACCAAAATGGCCTCCTCTACGGGGATCCCCGCCACTGATTGAATCGCACTCCCCGGGGAAGCGAAAGTGGCTTCTCCGTCCTTTAATTGATACGTTGGGTTATTTTCTTCCTCACTACCGACCAAGGAAAATGAGACTTCACCAAGTTTCTCATCGGCCTCAGCCTCGCCAAAGTCTTGATCAAGGATGTACTTGTGCCCGTTCCAACACACAGTATCAACCCAGTCCACTTTCGTTTGTACCTCTGAAGCGGACATGCTGCATCCCCCCGCCACCAGCATAACGGATAAAAGAAGAAGGAATCGCATTCAATCACTCCTTTTGGAAAAATATGATAAATATACTGTACCACAAATCCTTCCTGTAAAGATAAAAAAGAAGACCTGTATCACACAGATCTCCTCCAGTTAATTCGCTCTTGCTTGACGATTCTTTTTTTCCTGTCTGGAACCCGATGAGACCCCATGCGATAATTGCGAATAATAGTTTACTATCATAATGTTTTGTGAAGATCCCGACAATGTACCAGCTAAGTACACCGGCTATTAGTACACCCAGTAATCCTTTGGACATCTGTATTCTCCTAACTGTTTGGGAATTACTATTATTCTACCATAATGTTCATTATTATCCATATACAGGTTCAATAAACGGTCTGCCTATTCTGGTTCACCACTCAAATGCTCATGGATAAGAAGCCAACGCCCCTCTTCTTTGACAAACGCATTCGTCGCTCTCCCGTGACCTTTCACAAATGCCCCATCCACAAATCCTTCATACGTGAACCGATAGACGCAAAGTGCCTCCTGCTCTCCTAGTTGTAGCCAGTTCACATCATTCGCCCCGTACACTTCATTTTTCACGACCGACCAAGCGTGTTCAAAGTAAGTCTGTATTTCTTCCATAGAAGAGCAGGTCCGGTCAGAGAAATAATAAACGGCATTTGGATGGAGAAGTTTCTCGACCTCGCTGAAGCGATGGGTGTTCGTCGCGTCGATGTAACGGTCTAAGGTTTCTTCTGCCGGATGTACGTAATCATTCTCCATTGCGGCTTGCTTCATGTTCGTTTCCTCCTTATGGGTTCTTATGCAATTAACTTACCATAATAATCCTTTGTTTACATCATTTATTAAATGGTGTGCTAGAATAAAAGAAAAGAAATTCTGGGAGGGTGCTATGATAGGAGAACTGATTGAAATCAGAGGGAAGAAGCTGTATGTTGAGACATTTGGAGAGAAAAAGCTTCCGGCTGTTTTATATCTTCATGGTGGACCTGGGGAAGGCAGCCATGACTTTTATTATCATCAGGCGAAACGACTTGGTGAACATGTTCGCCTCATCATCATCGATCAGAGGGGAGTGTGCCGGTCGGAAGGGATCGAAGAAGGGGAAGCGTTCGGACTCCGTGACCTTGTGGAGGATTGTGAGGCACTGCGGGATTACTTCGGCATCGAACGGTGGTCGGTGATTGGACATTCCTTCGGGGGATTCCTTGCGCTCCTGTATGCTTCTGCCTATCCTGGGTCCATTGAGAAGATCATCTTCGAGGGACCTACGTTCGACTTTGAGCTCACGTCCCGTAGTCTGATCCGAAAAACGTCCTGTTTGCTTGAAAAGTACGGACAACGCAATCTCGCCGAACAGGGGAGGGAGCTTGCTGAAGCCGATGTATCCATCAGGGAACTGACGGAAGGGTATATGGAACTCAGTGATCACCTCGGGGAGCACCGCATGGAAATCTACCGTCATAATCACGACAATCCTACAGATTACGAATCCTATCATTCTGAGGAAGAATGGGATGAATTCTATGATCGCTCTGAATTCCACTTCGATCTTCTCCGTGAAGAAGGGGAAGTGTTCCGATCCCTTCTGCCGCTGCTTAGTACCGTGCCGAATCCCATGCTCCTTGCTTTGGGTAAATTTGATGCAACCACTTGCGAGAAGCAAATCAAGGCGTTTCAACATGACGCCCCGAACGGTGAAGTCACCATCTTTGAGCATAGTGGCCATACGCCTCATTATGAGGAGCCCGATGCCTTCAAGGAAGAAGTGCTGCGCTTTATTATTAACGAGGAGAGGGGATTTTCTTCTTAGAGCAAGAAGCTATAAGTGTTTTTTAACAGTGGATCGTGAGAGGTAAAACATAATCTGTCAATATAAAATATGTTTCTTGGTTTGGTATAATATACAAGCTTATATCAATTAAAGGGGATAGTATGTTGAAAATGAGAATATGGAGTTTACTAATTGCATTGACAGTTGTAGCATCTATGTTTTACCCATCAAGCGCAGAAGCTGCGACTTCTTCTCTTGATGAATTGGCGAATAAGGCTAGGTATCATACTGAAGAAAAAATAATAGACTATAAAGATGTAGAAAAAGAAGGTAAAAGGTCAGTTGAAAAAACAGGATATAATGATGTGGAGGTCCCAATATATGAGTGGGAATTGTCTGATTCTACTAATCAGACGTCACTTGATAAGGATTGGACATACAAAGAATTCAAGGATGAATATTATATCTATCCGAAAAATAATTATAACCAAGGGTACTATGCACCTAAAGAATTTAATCGGTTATATCCTGCATCAAGAACTGAACCATGGGCAGAACAAAAAGAGATAAAAAAACAAGTTCCATATAAGGTGAAAGAACCGGTTTATCAATCAAAAACTGTATCAAGAGTAACCCAAAAAACACAAGCATATTCCAAAGCAGATACGAAATCTAAACTAACAGCTAAAGATAAGAACTTGAAAACCATCAATGTCTATGCACCGAGTAAAACCGTTATGTCAAAAGTGAACAAAAATTGGTATAAAGGAAAAATAAGCTATACTTCTTATAAAAAGACAACTTCTTATTACACTAATAAAAAAATTGTAACGGATATTGTCTATCACAATAAGGATGGTAAAAAGGTTAAAGCAATCATTTCTAAAGGTGCCAAGGCTACAAAGAAAAATAGTAACTATTATTCAGATGTGAAATATACGCCTTATAAGAAAGAAAAGGGTAAGTGGGTTAAGCAGAAGCAAGTGAAAAAAAGTAAAAAAATTTCAAAAAAAGACGTGAATTCTAAGTCTGAAAATAAAAAAATGACAGAGACGAAAACAGCCTTTGTTCCATCTAAATTCATAAAAACCAAAAAAGAGACTGAAAAGGTTGGAGAAAAAACTGTAACTAAATATAAAACCGTTACAGAGTATAAACAAGTTCCTGTCGTAACAAACTACACTGCTTGGGATAAGAAGGTCCAAGTCGGCACGAAAATTGAAAAAGAGCCCTACACCTACACAGATGAGGAAACATATACGTATACAGTAAAAGAACCTGTTTACGAATACCTACAGGTGGAAAACACGGCCGTTCAAACCTATACGAATGCAGTCAATTTCTATAATCAGCACCGTTTATCCCAAGAAGAGTTTCTGCAATTATTACAAAAAGCGGAAATACCTTATCGAGTCGAAAATGGATATGATAATACAAGGTATGTACGTGGAAGTGTATCAGTCGGAGGAGTACCCCATTCCTATTCTTATACACCAGCTACACTAGTGGAGTTACTTATATTCGATGATCAATCTGCTGTTAATCTAAGTTACCTCTATGAACCGTATACAAGAAACGATTATGATGATGTGAAAATTTCTGCAGGCGGTTATCGTATAAAATAACCGAACGATCTTCTATGTATAGGTAAAGACTAAGTTATTAGCTTAGTCTTTTTTTTATAAATAGCAATGATTTTTGCTGAACTTCTTTACATTGCATAAATGGGTTTATGGGGATGGAAGTTACTTATGGAAAGAAAGGTTGTTATCTATGTAGGATATTTCCTTGTAAGAATAAGAACAGATTACGCCTTTTTCCAAAGAGAAGTGATGATGAAAACCGTTCTTCTCTTCAATCATCCTTTTAAAATAGTGAGGAATCATCTTTCCGACCCCGTGATTTTGTTCAATGGATAGCCAGTCGATGCTTTTCCAATCCAGCAATCCTTCAAGAGTCTTGATCGGTGTTAAGTAGGTTACACTGCTTCCGATCGTGGCGGTGAAAAGATGCGTCCCTCCGGTCACAGATTCATCGTTGCTCCATGAAACAGTCCCTTTATAATGGATTTGTTCGAGGGTGAGGTGCAGTCCGGTTTCTTCTGCAATTTCCCTCAGAATGCACTCGCTTGGGGTTTCCCCTTTCTCTATCTTGCCGCCGACACCGTTCCACAGCCCAAGTACCGGCGGTTTATCCCGATTGAGCATGAGGATTTCATCGTTTCGCTGGATGAAGCACAGCGTGTACTTATACATAGCGTTTCTCCTTTCCCTGGGCCCAATCGATGGGCTGTTGATTATCGTGAAGCACGATATGCGGGTAACCCCTGTCTTTGAATAGCTTGAGGATATACGGTTTCGTTTCCCTTTCGAATAGGTATTCCATCTGAACATCTTCCTGAAAATCGTGAAATCCGGCGTGTAGTGGGCGGATTCACGGACCGTTTTCTGACGGATGAAGCGGAAGGTGATCTGCTTCATCCTCTTATAGTAGGGGGTGTCGAGGAAGAGGATCACGTCTGCGCTCCGGAAGCTTTCTTCCAACCAGTCCGAGCTATGTGCGCCTTCGATGATCCAGCTTTCCCCTTTCACAAGGTCGGCGAGAACGGCATCGCGCTCCTCATCCGTGCGTCTTCGATCTCCGCCCAGCCTCCGTTCCCACACCACATTGTCGAGTTCGTGATAAGGGATACTGGTAGCGGTTGAGAGGGTGCGGGCCAAAGTGGTTTTCCCACTGCCGACGGAGCCGATAATATGGATTCGTTTTGGGATGGTTGGCATGGGGGCTTCGTCCTTTCAGTTAAGTGGTTGCATAGGAACGCTTCATTGGGTCTACGATTTCCTGTATGGAACATTTTAGCATATAATGAAAGAGTCATAATACTAGACTAGGAGACGATGCAGATGGGTTCTGAGTTGTGGAATGAAGTGGATCAGTATTTTGGACGAAAGCTGTTAATGGACGATGAATTGGAACGGGTGCTTGGGGCGAATCGTGAAGCCGGCCTTCCCGAGATCGATGTGTCTCCCCTGCAAGGGAAGTTCCTCACCCTGTTGGCCCAGATGAAGGGGGCGAAGCGCGTGCTTGAGATTGGTACCCTCGGCGGCTATAGTACCATCTGCTTGGCAAAGGGAATCGGTGTCGACGGCAGGGTGACAACCCTTGAAGTGGATCAGGCCCATGCCTTGATCGCAGAAGGGAACATCCGGCGTGCGGGATTCCATGAGCAGGTGGAAGTCCTTGTCGGGAGTGCCCTTGATACGCTGCCGAAGCTGAAGGAAGCGGGCCACGTCTTTGATCTTGTCTTCATCGACGCCGATAAAGAGAACAATCCGCGCTATCTCGAATGGGCCCTTGCCCTCACGACACCAGGATCTGTGATCATCGCCGATAATGTCGTACGGAATGGAGAGGTCGTGGATGCCGCCACCACGGATGGACGCGTCATGGGGATACGGAAGTATATCGATCTTGCCCAGCGCGATCCCCGCATCGATTCCACTGCAATCCAGACCGTCGGTTCCAAAGGCTATGACGGCCTCGTGATCAGCGTAGTCAAATGAACATCCCCGAAGGGCGGTCAGGAGCCGCCCTTTTTCCATTCCTTCTTCAAAAGGGAGTAGATGTAGTGATCGTAGTAATCCCCCTGGAAGAAATGCTTCTCCCTGAAGATTCCCTCCCTTTCAAACCCCAACCGCTCGAGTAATCGGCAAGATGCCGTGTTTTCAAGGGCAACGAATGCCTGGATCCGGTTAAGCCCCATGTTGTTGAAGCCGCTGTCGATGGCGGCGGTCAAGACTTCGCTCATAAATCCTTTTCCCCATTCACCGTGCCAGAGATCAAAGCCGATTTCAGCTACATGATTCACGATATCCCACTGGTCGAAGCCGCACGTGCCGATTGGAGTGGCGGTTTCTTTCTTCCGTATGATCCAGCGGTTCCGACCGTATTCTTCCGGATACTCATGCCAGTCGATCCATACCCTTGCCTGATCAATCGAGGTGAAGGGCTCTTCATCATAGAGGTACCGGCAGACGAGGGGATTCTCGTAGAGCTCGAGAATAAATCTGGCATCGTCAGCGGTCGAGTTTACTAGGGTTAGCCGTTTGGTTTCAATGGTGGGAAATGCCTGCTTCATGTTGTGCCCCCTTCCATGAAAACTCCATCGATCTGTTCCCGATCATACTCAAGGATCCAAGGGGAAGCCGAATGATAAAGGGGGTGCAAGGTATCTTTTTTAGCTGAAATAATGTCACAGCCGCGGTCGTCATAGAGATGATAGATAAGTTGTTTGGTGATGTTCACGAAATAGATGTCGAGTCCTATGTCCCAGCGGTTCTTCAGGATCCGTGTGGGATGATTGAAATCTTCATGACAGATCGCCATCAGGAGCGGCCGATAGCGGATGTCGCCCGCTTGGCACTGCAGGGAGAAGCGATGGGTGACAGTCATATCCTCTTCATCAATCAAGCCATCTACCCTTTCATATTGCAGTTTCATGCGCACGTCTTTATCCTTGATATATTTGAGAAATACGTTGGTCTTCGGTGGTGGAGAATCGTTTAGACCAAATACATTTGTCACGAGGATCACATCATCGTCCTGCTCAAACACCGCCTTGAATAAGCTTGTCGTCCTTTCGCCCATCTGCTCAAGGTTGTCTGTGTCATGGTGCTCACTTCCCGGCTTGGCAATTTCAAACCGCAAGCCCGTAGGCCATGAATAAAAGAGCGGTGGCTCGAGGGAGAGCCCGGGAAAGTGTTCTAGTAGATAGTCACGTATAGTCATGAGAAGGCTCCTTTCGTATCAACTATTCTACCATAGTGGAACATTTTGGATATGTTTTTGGCAGACTTTCAGCGGGTAAAGGTTACCTGTCAGTGCCTATCGCACATGAAAGTGCCTACTTCTATCTTTTAAGAAGTTGGTGCATACTGTGATAGAAGTGATTTTTAGAGGAGGAATACAATCATGGGTGCAAAATCCATTACACTAAATAACGGCGTACAAATGCCGGAAATCGGCTACGGAGTATTCCGCGTCGAAGAAGGAAAAGACTTGGAAAAAGCGGTGGAAACAGCGATCCGCATCGGATACCGCAGCATCGATACGGCCGCGATCTATCAAAACGAGAAGAGCGTAGGGAAAGGCGTCCAAAACGCCATCGACGCTGGTCTCGTGACGAGGGAAGAGCTGTTCATCACATCCAAAGTGTGGAATGACGGCCTTTCATACGATGAAACAATCCAAGCTTACAACGATACATTGGAGAGACTCGGTCTTGAGTATCTTGACCTGTACCTCATCCACTGGCCAGGCCAAAACAAATACATGGAACCTTGGAAAGCTCTTGAAGCCCTTTACAAAGAAGGCCGCATCAAATCAATCGGTGTGAGCAATTTCCAAGTATCCCATCTTGAGCATCTTCTTGAAACAGCAGAAGTGAAACCGGTCATCAACCAGATCGAATTCCATCCGAAACTTGTACAAGAAGACGTGCGCGCATTCTGCGAAAAACATGACATCCAAGTGGAAGCATGGTCCCCGCTCATGAACGCCGAGCTATTGAACCATGAAACGGTGAACGAAATTGCCGAGTCCCTTGGCAAGTCGGCGGCACAGGTCATCCTTCGCTGGGATCTTCAACACGGTGTCGTGACCATCCCGAAATCCATGACAGAATCACGCATCAAAGAAAACATCGAGATCTACGACTTCGAACTGACTGAAGAACAAGTCAAAACCCTGGACGCCCTCGATGAGCACAAACGTATCGGGCCGGATCCGGACCAGTTTGATTTTAAATAAACCGAATAGGTGAAGAACCGGATGCTTGCGGGCATCCGGTTTTATCACAGATTGGAACCAGGAGTTTAGTGTTCTTTCCACTGTTCCTTTGATAGTTCAAGAAGCCGATGCTCCTTTTCCTTGGAACAGCCTGTTAAATAAAACCCAATTTCATCATTTGGTGTTTCTCTTTGCTCCATTTCAGTGCAGGTGTCCGTTGTAACCCCTATATCTTCACCGCCAAATTTATCATGGGAGTTATCATAGGAAAATCCGAATTCACTTCCTTCATACTCCACATCATGAAAAATCGGATCACCTTCTTTGGTATACCCCGTTATCCTCAGTGTAGCTTCATTCTTATCCTCCACATTCTTCACAAACTCTATGAAGGGTCCCGGATTTTCTACCCCGTTCTGTACCACGACATCACCACGTTCGATGGCTTCATCGGAATTGTACGCTCCGTTTGAGCAGGCCGTGGTTAGAAACAAGCAGACCACCAACAAACCAATTCCAGACCACTTCATTTCTTCATCCTCCTACTTCTATCACCATTATTAGATAAATATGTTAAAATAAGTATATCAAATCAAAAGGCGTGATCTACATGAAATTCAAACATTTGCAACCAACCTGATAGAGGCACGTCACGGGTAAAAACCACCACCATGCCCGTGATGAAACAACACTTACGGAGGGCATATATGTTAAATAGTACTGGGTTTGATCTATGGGCGGACCAATACGATGAAACGGTAAAAAAGAGTGAGGAAAGCAACCAGTACCCGTTTGCGGGGTACAGGGACATCCTGAACATTATTTACGGGGAAGCGATGGGGAAGGAAAATGCTGAAATCCTCGACATAGGCTTCGGGACGGCGGTTCTCACAAGCAGGCTCTACGATCACGGTCACGCGATCACCGGAATCGACTTTTCCAGGGAAATGATGGCGAAAGCCCGTCAGAAGATGCCGGCTGCGGAATTGATCCAAGCGGACTTGCAGGAAGGGCTTCCTTCTGTCATCAAGAAGTCATCCTATGACGTTATCATCAGCACCTACACGCTCCACCACCTTACGGATAAAAAGAAGGTAGCGCTGATCAAGGAGTTGCTGGGTCTGTTGAAGTTTGGTGGCAAACTCCTGATTGGAGACATTTCGTTTCAAACGAGAGAAGAGCTTGAGGCGTGTCGGAAGGAAAATCGTGGACGTTGGGATGATGACGAGTTTTATTTTGTGAGGGATGACCTGATGGACTCGCTCCAAGTGAAGTATGAGTATCATCAGATTTCACACTGTGGCGGCGTCTATATGATGTTGGGTAAATAAGGAAGAGGACGCTGGATGGCGTCCTCTTTTAAATTCGTATGCTTCCCTCCGAAATGACAATCCCGGTTCCTCCAACAAGCACCAGGGGCTTCGCAGGATCAGTCAGCACCGTCGTAATGACCGATGGCCGTTGGAGGCCTTCACCCTGTAAACACCGGAACTCCTCTTCAAACTCCGTCAACACCCCGTAATGGTACAGGTAGTACGTCATCGCGCCGCTCGCCGTCCCGGTGGCGGATTCTTCGTCAATCCCGTAAAGGGGGCTGAAATTCCGGCTGCAGGCAAGGGCGTCCGTTGTATCCAGAGTGAACGCGTGAATGCCTTCCAAGCCATGCTTTTTCTGATAAGCTGCCAAAGCCTTCAAATCCGGATTGATAGCGTCAAGTGCACGCCTGCTGGTGACCGGCACCATGAGATCCATCAGGCCGGTGCTCACGGCACGAGGCGGCAGGGATCCTTCAATGGATGACACCTTGATTCCGAGGAGCCCAGCCAGTTCCTTCACATCTTCACATAGATTCCCCAGGCTTGGTGGTGCTTGCTCCATCATGATGCGGCCGTTCGTTAAATGGACGGGGATGTCGCCCGCTCCGGTTTTCATGATGTAAGAGCGACCGTCTGCCACCAGTCCGTTGTCCAAAAGAACGGTAAAGGCAGCGATGGTGGCGTGTCCGCACAGATCCACTTCCGTATTTGGAGTGAAGAAGCGCACGTGGAACGAAGAATCACTCCTTCTTTCCACAAAAGCAGTCTCTGAATAGCCAAGCTCACGTGCGAATAGCTGCATGAAGGATTCATCCATCTCATCCACCAGGACGACTCCGGCAGGATTCCCGCCGAACGGAACATCCGTAAAGGCATCCACAATAAAAAACTTCATCATTTTCCTCCTTAGACAATTTTCCTTATTGTATCAAACTTTTTGAAACCTTCTTGTCCATTCAGCGTAAATATAGGTGGAAACATGAAGATCATGGCAGGATAACAGGTATCCATGGCGAATGAAGAAACATACCCCATTTACCAGGAGGATCACACATGATCAAACAAATCGGTCAAATCATGCTGTATGTGAACAATCAGGATCAGGCGAAGGCATTCTGGAGCGAGAAAGCAGGCTTCCACATCAAGTCGGAAGAAGATAACGGTCATATGCGGTGGGTGGAGATTGCTCCGACTGCAGAGGCGGAGACGACAATGATCCTGCATGATAAGGATTTCATTGCCAAGATGTCGCCTGAGCTCAACCTCGGAACGCCGTCGATCATGTTTTTCAGCGACCGGTTTGATGAATTGTATGAGAAGCTTTCCTCAGAGGGCGTGACCGTCGGGGAAATCGTCCAGATGGGTCCGCAGCGTGTGTTCAATTTCGCTGATGATGAAGACAATTATTTTGCCGTCATGGATCATAAACAATAGAGAAGACGACAGGTTTTCAGACATGTGCTGAGGGCCTGTTTTTATGAAGGAGGAACAAATATGGAGCGCGTCATATTCCTGGATGCAGGTGGCGTTTTATTCGATACAGTCAAAAAAGGGGAGGACCGGGTCCATCATATTCTCGCAGAACGGGGATTCGAGCGTCAGGATGTCCAGGCGGCAATCGGGAAGGCGAAGATGCTGGAGCTTCCGTTCATAACCAACTGGGAAGAAGAGGAGCGCTATTTCAAACGCTATTACGAGATCATTGCACACGAAATGGGAGCGGGGGAGCTCGCGCCGGAACTCTTTTACTTCTGCCACTATGCCCGCCACTGTGAGATGTTCATGGAAGTGAAGGCAGTGCTCGAGAAGCTGAAAGCGAAGCATTATCGACTCGCAGTCATATCCAACGCGGTACCGAGCATGGACTGGGTATTCGACCAGCTCGGATTGCGGAAATACTTCGAGCGGATCATCCTCTCTTCCACCGTCAATAAAGTGAAGCCGAGTGAAGCGATCTATCGCTACGCACTAGAAGAGATGAACGTCCGCCCGGAAGAGGCCGTCTTCGTCGACGACCTAATCGAAAACATTCAGGGGGCCGAGCGGATCGGCATGAAAGCCCTGCATCTTCAGCGGAAAAAGCAGGATCTATGGGAGCTCTTGAAAGAAGAAGGGTTGATATGAAGGGCCCCATCGCCACGGGTAACACGGCGGAAATCTATCTGAATGATGCGGGATATGCGGTCAAGGTGTACAAAGAAGGATTCCCGGCAGATGAAGCCAGGAAGGAAGCGGACAAGCAGCGTTACATCCATTCCCTTGGCATCCCTGTGCCGGAAGTCCTTGAACTCACGACTTTCAATGGAAGACAGGCCCTGGTCATGGAATACATAGAGGGGGACACCCTCGGGGATCTCGTCATGAAGGACCGGTACCTTTCTGCAGGACTACCTTGCCTCATCAGTCGAGATTCAGATGATGATCCATGAGAAAGAAGCGCCGGGACTTGAACCGATGAGAGATAAATTGATCAGGCAGCTGCATGATGTCCAATCAATATCTTCAAAAGTGAAAGAGGGTCTGATAAAACAGGTGAACCAAGTGTCGGGAGACAATCTCTGTCACGGTGACTTTCATCTTTTCAATCTGGTAAGAACCGAGGATGGGATCCGTGTCATTGATTGGGTCGACGCCAGTTCAGGGGATATCCGTGCAGATGTGGTTCGCAGCTATCTCTTGTATTCAGGTTTCGATCAGGAACTCGCCGGTCAATACCTTTCCCTATACTGCGAGAAGAGCGGGCTGGAGCGGGAGGAGGTTCTTCAGTGGGGACCGGTGATTGCAGGAGCGAGGTTGTCGGAGAATGTACCGGGTGAGGATGCGGAACGGCTTCTGGAGATTGTACGGCAAGGAGTAAATGGGAGGATAGCTAAATGAAAACAATCGGGTTACTTGGCGGTATGAGCTGGGAATCCTCCAGTGAATATTACCGCCTCATCAATCAAGGCATTAATCGAAAGCTCGGTGGCCACCACTCGGCAAAAAGCATCATGGTGAGTGGGACAAGGCAACAGGGCTAATGATCGAGGGAGCACAGCAGATTGAACGCGGTGGCGCTGATTTCCTCCTGATCTGCACGAATACGATGCACAAAATGGCGGATGACGTACAGAAAGCCATCGGCATTCCGCTCATACATATTGCCGATGCTACTGCCAGAAAGATAAAGGAAGCAGGGCTGACGAAAATTGGCCTTCTCGGCACGGCGTTTACGATGGAAGAAGAATTCTACAAAGGTCGCCTTTCATCCCGCCACGGTCTCGAAGTGGTTGTTCCAGAGCAAGACGATCGCCAGCTCGTACACGATATTATTTATCGGGAGCTGTGTCTGGGGGAAATAGTGCCGGAATCCAGAAGGGACTATCTACGTATTATCGAGAAGCTTGTTGAAAAGGGATGCGAAGGCGTAATCCTTGGCTGTACGGAAATTTCCTTGTTGATTAAGCAAGGGGATGTGGCTGTACCATTATTCGATACGACATCATTACACGCTGATGCAGCCGTCGCTTATGCGTTGGAAGAAGACGAAGCGGAGGTAGGGAGAACCTGCGGGTGACACACATAAAAGCCCCCTGCATCAGCAGGGGGCTCTCATCATTTATTTCGTTGAACGTTTCAACACGCTCTTGAAGTGAGTGAACGTATCGAAGCTTGCTTTCCCGTGATAGGCGCCCATTCCGCTATCGCCTACGCCTCCGAATGGAAGGTAGTGGGACGTCATGTGGTTGATCGTATCATTGATGGATCCGCCACCGAATGAAATCGTGCTCAGGATCTGATCCTGTACGGTTTCGTCATCAGAGAACAGGTAAAGAGCAAGTGGTTTCGGACGTTTCACGATCGGTTCGATGATCTCGTCCAGGCTGTCATACGTCATGACAGGCAGGATCGGTCCAAAGATCTCATCCTGCATCACGGAGTCATCCCATGAAATGTTATCAAGGATGGTCGGCTCGATGATCAGGTTGTCGCGGTCATGTTTTCCGCCGGTCACGATGCTTCCGTTATCGAGGAAGCCGACAAGGCGGTCGAAGTGGCGCTCGCTCACCACATGCCCGAAGTTCGGGTTCTCGACGATGTTTTCACCGTAAGAAGCTGTGATCACTTCTTTGAATTTGCTCATAAGTTCATCTTTTACGCTGCTGTGGACAAGAAGATAATCCGGTGCCACACAGGTTTGGCCGGCATTGGCGAATTTACCTCGTGCGATGCGTTGAGCCGCTTCATCAAGGTTGGCATCTTCGTGAACGATTGTCGGACTTTTACCGCCCAGTTCAAGCGTTGTCGGAGTCAGGTGCTTCGCTGCCGCTTCGGCAACGATTTTACCGACGCCTGTGCTACCAGTGAAGAAGATGTAATCAAAGTCTTCTTTCAAAAGGGCCGTGCTGGTTTCTACTTCGCCTTCCACTACATGAAGATACTCTTCAGGGAAGTTGTCATTGATCAATGTAGAGAGAAGGGCAGATGTTTTCGGTGTAAGCTCGGAAGGCTTCAATACGGCTGTATTCCCACCGGCAATCGCCCCGACAAGCGGTGTCACAGCAAGCTGGAATGGATAGTTCCAAGGCGCTATGACAAGTGCGGAACCATACGGCTCAGGCTGGATGAAGCTTTTTGCTCCTTCGTGGGAAGCAGGTGTCGGCACTTCTTTTGTCGCTGCCCATTCTTCAAGGTTCTCCACCATGAAGTCGATCTCACCGATCACTAGGCCGACCTCGGCACGTTTTGCTTCAAGCTCAGATTTATTCAAATCCTGCTTCACGGCATCCAGGATATCCTGTTCATGCTTCTGAACAAGTGATTTCAATGTATTTAATGTGTTAATACGGAAAGAAACACTTTTTGTTTCTCCCGTACGGAAATACGTACGTTGTTTTGTTAAAAGATCTTGGTAGTTTTCCAAAATGAACACTCCTTTGATTTGGCTACTCTATTGCTATTCCCGTTTGGAATAAAAGTAATCATGGGAACTATTTCTCGTGTTTCCAAATGATTGTGCGCAATTAGTTGAGGCGTCAATTGATGACTAGGACTACTATAATACAGCCGTTTTTTGTTTGCAAGGGATGTGCTTCATCTGAAAAAAGTGGTGTGTAAAGAGGTGTGGCCGTGCAAGGGGGAAGATAAATGAAAAGCGTTCAGCACGAGACTTGGGGGAATCGTAGAAACAAAACAGACTTACAGATTTTACTGTAAGCCTGCCAAAGGTTCGATAGTCAATGTGATGAGCTTCTTGAACATTCCTCACACCGTTTGATCCATAAAGCTGATGAATAATTGGCTCGGCCTTATCCGGATTAGCTTCATATGGAATGTTTTCACCTTTTCCTTGCCTTCACAATAAACGTGGAAGGCACCCATTCCGCCTTCTGACTGGCGTACCAACGTTCCGGATTGTCAGACGGGATGTCTGAGATCACCACGTCATCAATGACATGTTCAATCTCGAATCCACACTGAATGAGCGTATTGATGTAGGTGGTCAGCTTCCGGTGGTGGATCACGACACTTTTATTCCACCCCTCATTGTACTCAGGGCCTTCCGTTACATACGATTTGGTCATGACGAACTCGCCGTCCCGGTACTGGAGGCGGTCGTGCATGGGATTCTCCCAGCTGAAGATGAACGTGCCGCCCGGCTTCAGGTACGAGTGGACATGGCTCAATGTTTTCTTCAGATCATACGTCCAGCCCAGGGCGTAAATGGAATAGACCACGTCGAAGTAGTTTGAGGGCAGCCCAGGATTCTCCTCCATGGGGGATTCGAACAACTTCACTGTGGTATTCTGTTCCCGAAGTACTCCAGTCGCCGCTTCGATCTGCTTCGTGGTCAAGTCGAGGCCCCACAGCTCACCGGCCCCCTGATTCCCCATATAGGACAGGGAATGTCCACTTCCGCACCCGATATCGAGTACGGCTTTTCCGTTTACATCTCCAAACAGGTGAAGATCGTCTTCACTCGGGGCATTCGGCCCGAACTCCGGCAAGGCCGTCCGTCCGAAAAAGCGCTCGGCCGATTGCTCCCAGCTTGTCTTATTCATCGTTAAAATATCTACAGGTTTCATTGCAACACATCCTTCCCCGTAATACTTCTATAAATTGGTCGACATTTCCTGTAACAAAAAAACTGAACCTCCATCTAGGAAATTCAGTCGTCAATTCATGAAGCTACCAATCAAGATGAATAAAGCCCCGAGGACAAACGCCCCGATGATGAAGATACCAATCCATCGTATCGGTTTCGGGAGGCTTCCATTCCCTTGGTCTGTACTTATAGGTGATCCTTCAATTTTACTCATGTGATCGGTTACATCGTTGAAGGGTTCTTTATCTGACATGTTTATTCCTCCTTTGGGGGTATTGTACACTGAGTACTTGAAGTGGGTGACAATAAATAAGAAGGGCAATTTACCCCCTGAAAGCAAGCCCATTACGCTCCAGCTCGTCCCTCAACACAGGAAGCGAGGAAGGACCGATCCCGTGCAAGGAAAGGATTTCTTTTTCCGTGTACTTGCACAAATCCTCTGCACTCTCAATCCCTTTACTGGTCAAAGCCCTGCGTGCCGGAGCAGAAAGCTTGGACTGAAATCCTTCAGAAGGCTTTTTTCCTTTCTCACAGGTCGGGCATGTGGGGCAGTCACTGCTTTTGTAATAGATGTGTCCGTGTTCACAGACTCGTTTGGATGTCATGGTAGAAGTATCTCCTTTCAAGTGTGAATCAGGTTTTCTTGTTTCCAATATACAATGAGCACACGGTTGAGGACCACACCTACTAGATAAATAATGGCCGTCACAGGCATCAACCCCAATAGAAGAGCGCCTGGAAGGCCGAATATCAAGGCTTCCAGCATAAGCCTACCTTTTGGGGGGAGTGGAAATGGGGCACGTGGGGAACCGAACATTCCCCAGAAAGTTGCGAATAAAAGGGGAATGGTGATCCCGCTCAGCCACCCCATCCAGCCATCTCCCATATGGAACCCCCAATACCCGATGGCTGCCAAACCCATCAGCTCTAGCGTGAAGCGAAGAGCAACATTCAACTGTCTAAGCAATCTAATCATTGGAGTCCTTGAACCAGCGGATTCCTGAAAGAAAAGCATGGATGCTTTTTGTCAGGCTTTCATCCTTTTCAAGGGGAAGCCCGAATTCTCCGTGCTGCTCCAATGAAGCAAAGCCATGGAGAATGCTCCGTAGTCCCCGAACGGCATGAAGGGTACCATTTTCGCCCAAACCATATCCCTCCATGACCTGGATGATGATTCTGATGCTTCGATCCTGGATATCCTGCAGCTCTTCATCGGCTCCGATCGCGACCATGAGCATGGCTTCATAGAGTCCTGGATGGTCCCGGACGAATTGTACATAGGCCATACCGAAGGCGAGGACAGCGGCATCCATTGAACGGCCGACTGAAGCGTCCATCAACCGTTGGTTCAACTGGGAATAGCCGCGTTTGGCCATTTCAATCTTCAGGGCAGGGAGTCCGCCTTTAACATGATTATAGAGGGAAGGGGGGCGGACATGTAATGATTTTGCTAAAGTGGCAAGTGTGACCTCGCTCATCCCTTCACGGTCAGCAAGCTCGATGGCTGCTGTTAAGATGATATCTAGATCCATTCCAATTCGTGGTGACATACTGATTCAACCTTTCTTTTTTGCCTTTAATATGGCTTCGTTCATGATCGATTCAGGTGAAGGGATCATCACTCCGTGACCTGCTGCGAGGAGAGTAGGCTTAAGATCAACAAGCTTTTGAGCGCTTTTCAGGGCCACCTCTTTATTCCAAGTCGCAAGTGCCGGGAACGGGAAGAGCGGATTAAGCTGCCCGGAAACGGCCGTCCCCCCGCGCGTTTGAAAAGCATCTCCAACAATCAGGCTGCCGTCCCTCTGGTCGAAGAAAGCCATTGACCCCGGTGTGTGCCCCGGTGCTGAAATGGCTCGGAGGGAACCGACCACATCATTTTCTTCAAGGAGGACATCCGCACGGGTCTTGATGTTCTTTGGCACGCCGCCGCGAATAGGCGTCTGGGGCTCGTGATCATCCAGGGAAAGATCGCCACGGAGCAACCGCTCATCCCGTCTGGAAATATAGACTTCAGCATGCGGCAGTGATTCCTTCAATTTATCCAACGCACCGATATGATCGTCATGGGAATGGGTCAAAACGATGCGGGAGATGGGTTTGCCGATTTTCTCGGCAGAAGCCAAGATTGCTTTTGCACTATAAGGTAGTGCGGCATCGATAAGGGTAAGGTCATCCTGCTCTTCAACAAGATAACAATTCACAGGAAACAACCGTGGCAGAAAAGATAACTGATGGATTTGATTTATACGGGTTAGGCGCATGATGGCGTTCTCCTTTAAGAAAAAGAATTTAAAAACTAATTGTAATAACAATATAACTAATGGCGTTAGTTTTGTCTAGCCATGAGGAGGGAATTCATTGAAACTATTACTGATTCGCCACGGACAATCAGAGGCAGATGTCCTGAACGTACATGAAGGAAGGGCGGACTATCCGTTGACGGAGCTTGGTCGTTCGCAAGGAAAAGCGATGGCGGAAAAAGTAGAAAGCTTTTTCGAACCAGACATCATCTGGTCCAGTACGTTAAAAAGAGCAGCAGAAACCACGGATATCCTGACAAAGAAAGTGGGGTGTGAGGACGTCCGCTATATAGACGAGCTGATGGAACAACATAATGGAATCTTAGCCGGCATGCCGCTTGTGGAAGCTGAGAAGATCCCCGTTCCTCAGTATCTTCACGAAGCTGTGGAGGGAGGGGAAACATTCATTGAGTTCCGGATGAGGTTGGAACACATCTTCTCCCGGATCATTCATACAACGAATGCAGATAGGATCATCATCGTCGCACATGGAGGTGTATTATCCATGCTTCTGAATATCTTTATGGGGAATCCGGTTGATCAGAATGTCTGGTTCATCACGGGTGACACAGGAATGCATCTATTGGAGAAGGATGGGGAGGAGAGGTTGGTTCATTTTTTGAATGATACGGGGCATCTTGCTGAAATAAAGAGTTAAAAAAAGCCCCAACACGTTTCGTGTGGGGACTCCGCTCATTCTTCCAACCTGGCTAAAATCTCTTTCAATAAATAAATCCCCCTGATCAAACAACCCAAAATCATCCCGAATCCAATCACCATGCCAAGCTGATCCAGTCCTAAAAGAACGAATCCGATCAGGGTACTTACAGCTATTAAAACAATAAAAACAAATTCGAACGTTCCTTCCTTTGGTAAAATATAGCTAAGTGCCAGTGTAGGACGACTTACCATCCCTTGTCAAAGGGGGGAGAGAGAAAAGTTGATCATGATGAATAGGCGTCTTGTTTTGAATGGACCAAGGAAGTTGGAATGGATTAATGGGGATGACTCTGTACTTTCAGAGGGAGAAATCCGGGTAGAAACCCATGCCTGCGGAATCAGCATCGGGGCTGAAATGTCTCAATATCTTGGGATTGACCCGACCGATGTGGAACCGGTCTATCCACGTAAGGTCGGGTATGAAAGCGCAGGGAGGGTCATAGAGATTGGGAGGTCTGTGACCGATTTCAAAGTGGGGGATCGTGTTATCGCATTTTACGGTCAGCAGACATTCGGGGTCACCCCGTCCAAGAAGGCGGTCAGGATTCCTGCGGATGTAGAGTGGAAGTATGCGCTTCTTAACACGCTTTCCTGTGATGCAGCCAAGGGCGTCCTGAAGCTGAATCTATCGAAAGAAGATCGTGTCCTTGTAACAGGGGCAGGGACGATGGGCGTCTTGGCTGTTCATTTCTTAAAACATCATCTCGGGGTGAGGTATGTGGATGTGGTGGAACCTGATGAAGCGAGGCATTCGCTGCCACTGCGACTTGGTGCCGACAGGATCTACCGTAGTGAAGCTGAAATAAAAGATTTCTATGATGCTGGATTGGAGTGCTCCGCTCACAGCGATGCATTCCTCACGCTTATGAACACCATGAAGGGGGAGGGGACCATCTGCGTTTTATCAGATGGGAATCGTGATGAATTTACGCTTCCTTCCGCATTTTTCGAAAAGGAATTGAGGATGGTTGCTTCAAGTGATGGCTATGACTATCGCAAACATAGTGAGTGGTTTTTCAGTACATACGAAAAGACGCCTTATCTTATGGATTTATTTGAAAAAGAGATTGCTCCGGATCAAGTGATGTCATGCTTTGAAGAGATGGCATCCATCCGGCCTCTGAAAGTGTTTGTTGATTATCAATAGGGTGAAGTAAGGGTACGCAAAGAGCAGAGTCCCTGCGTCTCCTACACCATTCACTAGGTTAAATCTTCACCGCATCCACCTTCAAAGAAGGAAACGTCAATACATCCCGGTTCCGGGGATCCACCTTCTTCGAACGGAAGATCACGCCCTTCGCTTCATCCCATTCGGAAACGTGAAACTGTCCGTTCTCATCACAGTACTCCAACAATTTGACCTCAAAGCCTGCCTGTGAGAACATCTCAGTCAGGCTTTTATAGGTATGGACGATTTTATGGCTTGCAGCTGGATGATCCTCAGGTCCTGGTCCGCCTATCTGTACGATGTGCTGGTAGCTTTCATCGGGGAAATATCCATCCGGTACGGCGCAGCGGACGTATCCGCCTTTTCTCAGATAGCGGTAACAGCGCATGGCGGCTTCAAGGCCCTCTTCTGCAGTGAGATGCTCCCACACATGTTCGGCCAGGATTGCCGAGATGCTTCCTTCATTGAACTTCGTTGACCACGTTTCTTCTATTAGAAGATCCAACTCCTGCTCATCGGTGTGGAGCCAGCCGGGGTTATTATGATAAGGTCCGGCACCGATGACGATTTTCGTTTCTTCCATAATCCTTCACCTCAGCGTATGTATTCGCTTTGGTATCGCTGATTTCCTTTTTTTTGAACTGTCAAGACAGATACATTACCTTTGTCACGGGTGTCGCGACAAAGTCAGTTTTCAAGAAGGTTGTATGACGTTTCTAAGGTGACATATCATATAGATGTGATGTTATGTCATAAATCCTACTATAGAAGGGGAGAAATTACATGGCACAGTCTACTGTTAAAGTAAAGATTCAGAAGTTCGGTAACTTCCTGAGTTCCATGGTTCTGCCGAATATCGGTGCTTTTATCGCGTGGGGATTAATTACTGCGCTTTTCATTCCAGACGGCCTTATTCCAAATGAAAGCCTTGCCAGCCTTGTAGGTCCGATGGTAACGTATCTGTTACCACTCTTGATCGGATATACAGGTGGTAAATTGATTCACGATCAGCGGGGAGGAGTCGTCGGTGCCATCGCCACGATGGGTGTCATCGTCGGTGCGCCTGATACGCCGATGTTCCTCGGCGCCATGATCATGGGTCCCCTTGGTGCGTATGTCATCAAGAAGTTTGACCAACTGATCGACGGGAAAATCCGTTCAGGATTTGAAATGCTCGTCAACAACTTCTCAGCAGGGATCCTGGGCGGTATCCTCGCCATCCTTGCATTCCTCGGAATCGGTCCTGCGGTGAATGCGTTCACCCAAGTCCTTGTCCACGGTGTCGACTGGCTCATCGCAGCCCATCTATTGCCGCTGACAAGCATCTTGATCGAACCGGCCAAAATCTTGTTCCTGAATAACGCAATCAACCACGGGATCCTTTCCCCAATCGGTCTCGAGCAGGTTCAACAAACAGGGAAATCGGTCCTCTTCCTATTGGAAGCGAACCCTGGACCAGGTCTCGGTGTCCTGCTAGCGTACATGTTCTTCTCAAGAGGAACAGCGAAGCAATCCGCACCGGGTGCCGCCATCATCCATTTCTTCGGGGGGATCCACGAGATCTACTTCCCGTATGTGCTGATGAAACCGGCATTGCTCCTTTCTGTCATCCTTGGTGGTATGAGTGGAGTGCTGACCCTTGTCCTTCTTGGCGGAGGTCTTGCATCACCGGCTTCACCAGGTAGTGTCATCGCCATCGGATTGGTGACACCGACTGGAGACGTTGGAGCGTATATCGCAAACTTCGCGGCAATCATTGTGGCTGCCATCGTATCCTTCCTCGTGTCGGCCATCATCTTGAAATCAAGCAAAAAAGACGATGGAAACATCGAAGACGCTACAAAGAAAATGGAAGACATGAAAGGGAAGAAAAGCTCCGTTGCAGGTCACTTCAACCAGCAATCAAACGGACAGCTTCCTGAGAATGTGAACAAAATCATCTTTGCCTGTGATGCCGGAATGGGGTCCAGTGCAATGGGTGCTTCACTCCTTCGTAAGAAAGTGAAGGAAGCAGGCATTGAAGGCGTGACCGTCACCAACACGGCCATCAGCAATCTGCCGGCGGATGCCCAAGTGGTCATCACACAGGAAGAGCTGACGCCGCGTGCGCAAAGCAAGCTTCCAAGTGCGTACCACATCTCAGTGGATAACTTCCTATCCAGTCCCGAGTATGACAAATTGATCGGTAGCCTCCAGGCTGACGTGACACCTGCTCAAGAAGAGCTCGTGGAAGAAGCGGAAGCACCTGTTGACGCTCCTGACTCAGGAGATGATGATCTTCTACTAGAAGAGAACATCTTCTTGAATCAATCGTTCGCAACAAAAGAAGAAGCGATCCGATTTGCCGGTGAAGCATTGGCAAAAGCAGGATACGTGGAAGACAGCTATGTAGACGCCATGATCGACCGTGAAGGCATCACGACGACTTACATGGGTAATAACGTAGCCATCCCGCATGGGACGGAAGAAGCGAAGCGGGCAGTCCTGAAATCCGGATTCACCATCATCCAGGTTCCAGAGGGTGTCGACTTCAACGGAGAGAAAGCGAAGCTTATCTTCGGTATCGCCGGTAAGGACGGCACGCATCTTGAGATCCTCTCAAGCATCGCGGTCATCTGCTCCGAGCAGGAGAACGTCGACAAAATGGTCCTTGCTTCTTCTGCAAAAGAAATCAAAGACATCATCAATAGCAACTAATGGAATCCAAATCGGAGAGGCGCACGCTTGCTTTTCCGATTTGGATGTTCTTATACTAGTGTAGATAATGGAAGGGGGGAGACGTATGTTCATTACATCCAGGGAAAAAGCGATCATCGAACTGATTGTGAAAACCTCGGGTAAACATACCGTCCACTCCCTTTCTGCGTATTTGAACGTGAGTGGACGGACGATCCAGCGCAATCTAAAGTCCATTGAGGGCGTATTGAAGCAGCATCAGCTCGAGCTCATGCGGACCCCGGCCGATGGCCTGTTCATCAGCGGGAAAAATGAAAACATCTACAGGCTCATCCAACAGCTCGCGGAATCCGAACCGACAGATGAAACACCTGAAGAAAGGAAGCTGCGGCTTCTCGTCACCCTGCTTGAAGGAGGCTCTTCCTTCAAAATGAGCGTACTTGCCAATGAGCTGGGCGTCAGCCTCTCAAGCCTGACCACCATCCTTGATGAAGTGGCCGACTGGCTCGCCAAGTTCAACGTCACGCTCACCCGCAAGCGGGGAGTGGGGGTGGAAGTGACGGCCGATGAAGGAAGCCGTCGCAATGCCCTGGCAAGCTTCTCCATCGTGTACTTCTATGAGGAGATCATCGATAGCTTGTATTCTCTGCAAAAAGGGCAGGACAGTGCCCTGCCTGTCCTCGGGTTTTATGAACCTGAGCTTCTCCTTGCGACCTATGAATCGCTCGGAATGGTATTGGATCAGGAAGGTGTGAAATTGGTAGACAGTGATTTCGTCGGCCTTGTCGTCCACATCTGCCTCTCCATCCAGCGGGTGCGGAGGGGTCATGTCCTTCAGAGCCAAGGAACTCCCGATGAATCAAGGGAATACAGCCTCATGAAGTCTGTCGCAGACATACTCAGGGAAAGGCTCTCTGTGACGATCACAGAGGCCGATGTCGCTTTCTGGTCGGTCATCCTCCGGGGATCGAAGCTGCAGGAACCGGGTGCCACCTACTATGATAGTGTGTTCCTCGGTCATCTCGTGAAGAAACTCGTGAGCGATGTTTCGGCCAAGCTCACCGTCGACCTGACCGATGATTTCTCCCTGTATCAGGGACTCATGGCGCATATGGGACCGTCGATCTTCCGCCTTCAACAGAAGATGGAGCTCTTCAATCCCCTGACGGATGAGATCAAGAAGAAGTACCCGGTCCTGTTCCTCGCCGTGAAGGACAGCCTGGAGCTGGAGTTTCCCGATATGCGATTCCCCGATGCTGAGGTTGCCTATATCGTCCTCCATTTCGGATCGGCCCTTCTCATGAACGAAGAAAAGGTGAAGGTCGATGCCGTCATCGTTTGTCCCACAGGCATCGGGGCATCCAAGATGCTCGCGAGCAGGATCAAGAAGGAACTGAAGATCATCAATCCTGTCGGCATTTTATCCCTCAATGACTTCAGGGATGCCGATCCCGACGACTATGATATCGTCATCTCCACCGTGCGCCTTCCGTTCACCAATCTGGATTATATCCTTGTCAGTCCGCTCTTGAGCGAAGAGGATATCATGATTATTCAGACGTACGTCCAGAACAACATTGAGAGGATCACAAGCAGGAAGTACCTGAAGCCGGTGAAACCGGTGAAGGCAGAGAAGAAGCCGACGGAGATCCGCGGGCTCCTGCAGGAAATCAAAGACGTCCACACAAGCATCGAATCGATCCTGGATCACTTCCGGGTGTACCGGAAGCAATCCGTGACGGATCATTTTACCGTCATGAACGAAATGGTCCAACAGGCGAAGCTCGATGGCCTCTTGACCGATGAAGGAAAGGTCATGGACAAGCTGATGGAAAGGGAACAGCGGGGCGGCCTTGGGATCCCCGGAACGAATATGGGGCTATTCCACTGTCTCGACCCTCACGTCACCCAGCTCGTGTTCCAGGTGGCGCATCTCGACCAGCCGTTCCTCATCAAAGGGATGAACGGGAAGCCCATGGAGATGAAAAGCCTTCTCCTAATGCTGGCTCCAGAAGGGTTGAGTGAAAGGGAAAATGAAATCCTCAGCCTCATCTCCACGAGCCTCATCGAAAACCAGGCGTCCATGATGATCTATTCCTCCACCAACGAGGCCATGATCTATCGAAAGCTCGAAGAACTCTTCTTAGACTATGTTCAACAAAACCTTATAAAGGAATGATAATGATGAATAAAACGATCCACTTTGGAGCAGGAAACATCGGCAGGGGCTTTATCGGCGCCCTATTCGCCCAATCAGGCTATCACGTCACCTTCGTTGATATCGCCGACACCATCATCAACAAGCTGAACGAAGAAGGCACCTACCAGGTGAAGCTGGCAACAGAATCAAACGAGTCCGAAACCATCACCAACGTCTCAGGATTGAATAATCTTCACCAGGAAGACGAAGTGGTCGCAGGCATCGCGGAAGCGACGTACCTTACAACGGCCATCGGACCGAACATCCTGCCGCGCATCGCACCCCTCATCGCCAAGGGAATCGAAGCACGTCTGGAGAAAACATCGGAGCCACTTTATGTGATTGCATGTGAAAACCAGATCAGCGCGACCGACCTGTTGAAAGGATACATCCTTGAGCACCTGTCCGAGGCAACCGTCAGCAAGATGGAAGGGAACGTCCACTTCTTCAACTCCGCCGTCGACCGCATCGTGCCGATCCAAGATCAGGATTCACTCGACGTCCTTGTTGAGCCATACTATGAGTGGGTAGTGGAAACGACTGAAACCATCCCACCAGTCAACGGAATGACGATCGTGGACGAGCTTGCCCCGTTCATCGAGCGCAAACTCTTCACCGTCAACACTGGCCATGCCGTCATTGCCTACCTCGGCTATCTGCAAGGGAAGGAAACCATCGATCAGACCCTAGCCGATGAAGCCATTGCCACTCAAGTGCGCGAGACGCTGAAAGAAACAGGAGCCTACCTCGTGAAGGAATACGGTTTGAATGAAGAGGATCACCTCGCATACATCGAGAAGATCATCTCCCGCTTCCAAAACGCTTACCTGAACGACGGCGTCACCAGGGTTGGCCGCGCGCCGATCCGTAAGCTCGGACCGGAAGATCGCTTGATCCGCCCGACCACGCAAGCAGCCAAAGCTGGCCTCGGCTACACGAATCTCGCAAAAGCCATCGCCGCTGCCCTGCTCTTCGACAACCCGCAAGATCCGGAAGCCGTCGAAGTCCAATCCATCATCAAAGAACACGGCGTAGCAGGCGCACTGAAGGAGATCAGCTCACTCGATCCAGACAGTGCCATCACCAAAGAAATCATCGCCCAATACGACGCGTTGAAAGCATAAAGGAAAAGGAAGCATGGGGATCCCGTGCTTCCTTTTTTGTTTTTTGGCAAGCTGGCTGTATCCCTGCATTTAGAAAAATTATACAATGGAAATATGGAAAAGGTTTACTACTACATAGCTGAAGTGGGGTGGGGGAAATGAAGAAAAAAATCGGTTGGATCCTTGCAACAGCCATAGTCTTAATCGTTGCAGCACCACTATACTATTTCGTCACATTATCTCTTTACGAGCCGTCAGAAGATCTACACCACTTCCCGGTCCCTAAACATGCGAAACTGGTCGGGGAGAACGAGCATGGTCATCAGTATGATTGGTCAAGGGCATCTGAAGAAAATGGGATACCCTATGGGTATGAAATCGCCCTGAAAGCCAACGGATGGGAAAAGGGAGAAAGAGAAGGGGCTTCCGTTTATTACACAAAAGGCGATCACACAATCGACCTGATGTCGACATACAAGCATCTGAATATCCTCAGAGTGGATTGATAAATATGACCACATTAAGCTGATGGAAGCATGGGGATCCCGTGCTTCCTTTTTTTATAGGGTCCGTGCCTCTCCGCTCCGGAGGACCGCTTTCCGCGGGGCGTGCGGTGAGCCGCTTCGGCTGCGCCTCCAGGGTCTCACCTGCCCGCCTTTCCCGCAGGAGTCGGTCCTCCTCCGCTGCGAGGCACTCTGCGGATGGTAAATGTTTTATTATGCCATCAGGCCTTTATTCTTTAAATACGCCTCCCACTCACTCAGATACATATCCGGTTTTTCTTCCGGTTCATTTTCCAGCCTGCAGATGAACTCAAGGGAATTCCCATCCGGGTCATGGAAATAGACCATGGCGTGCGCCTGATCGGGCATGACGATCGGTTCCACAGGTTGGAACCCGAACTCTTCCCTCATGGATATGCCGCGTTCCTTCAGCCACTCCTTCGCCGTGCGCAGGTCTTCCAGTTCGACCCGGAAGGCGATGTGCCTGATCGACGCGTGATAGGGGATGTTTGCCTGCTCGCCTTCCCATAGCCCGATCCAGCTTTCATTCTTAACGATCCAGAAGAAGGCGGTTTTCTTGTATTTCTTCGCGAGCTTCAGTCCCAGCCCTTCATAAAATGCAACCGAGCGCTCAAGGTCGCTGACGGGTAAATGGGCTTCGTATAATCCTTTGATCATGATGTTTCCTCCCTTAAAAACTTGTTAAAGGTAGTGTACCGGCATCAGGGAGAGGTGCCACCGTGTAAATGAATGATTCTTTCATACGTCATAGGTCGCAGAGATTCCTAATGTTTCCATAAGGCGAAAACGTGGTATGGTGTTGGAAGAAAGGTGGAAGGAGGAGGTGCCCGACGTGGACTGGAAAAAATACTTTTTACTATTGCCGCCCTTCCTGTTATTCATCATCCTTGTCTTCCTTTTCATCCCGTATCATCAGCTCTTGTTTGGGAGTCTGATCATCTTCTTCTTTTGGATCCTTTCCTACATATGGGTGACCGTGGATAAAGTAAGGAAAGAAAAATCTGAATAAAGGTTACGAATTTTGGTGCACGCCTTGACTTGGGTGCACCTTTTTCTTATGATGAACATATCATATATGAACACATTGTCATATACTCAAATAGAATAGGAGTTTGAAAATGGGAAAGAACAAGAATGAAGCGATTGAACCAGAAAAAATAGAAGAAGAAAGCCACCTTTGTACATGTGATGCCATTGATGAAGAGACCCTCTTCATGGTCACACAGACATTCAAGGCTTTATCCGAGCCGACGCGGGTGAGGATCCTGCACTTATTGGCGCAAAAGGAGCATTCAGTCAATGAAATTGCCGAGAAGCTTTCACTCTTGCAGACGACGGTTTCACATCAGCTCAGGTTCTTGAAGAATCTCCGTCTCGTCAAGTATCGCCGACAGGGAACGACCCTATTTTATTCAGCAGATGACGACCATGTGATGAATCTTTTGCAGCAAACGATCCACCACGCACGGCACCATTAACGACTGGGGGAACACATAATGAAAGAATACAAACTCCAGGGTCTATCCTGTAGCAACTGCGCGCGGGAAATGGAAGAGGAGATCAATAAGCTTGATAACGGGGAAGGATCCAGGATCCTGTACAACAGCAGCAAAATGGTGCTCACAGACGGGGTCGACATGGGACGTGTGGAGAAGATTTTGCACGCAGACGGAGCCGCCATCCAGAAGGATGATCATGACCACGGTGATCACGATCATGACCATTCCCATACAAGCAGCAGCCGGATGAAATTGCTCCTTGGTATATCTGCGGTCATTTTCCTCCTGGCGATTTTCGTTGATTCCATGATCGATCATCCTGTATCCATCGCCCTCTATCTATCTGCTGCCGCCATCAGCGGATATCCGACGTTCATCAAGGGAGCGAAGAACCTGTTCCGCCTGAAGTTCAACATCGATACGCTCATGACCATCGCCCTCATCGGGGCCTTCTCCATAGGTGAATGGAAGGAAGGCACACTTGTGGCCATCCTGTTCGGCGTCAATGAGCTCCTGGAAGGCATGGGCATGGAGAAAGCACGACGCTCCATGGAAGAGCTGTTGAAAGTGGCACCGAAGGAAGCCATCCTGTTGAAAGACGGGGAAGAGAGCGTCGTTCCGATCGCAAGCCTCAAGGTGGGGGACATCGTCCTCGTGAAGTCCGGGCAGAAAATCCCGTCTGACGGAATCATCGAATCAGGCAAAAGTTCCGTGAACGAAGCTGCCATCACTGGGGAAGCGATGCCCGTTGAAAAACAACCGGGAGAAGCCGTATTCGGAGGAAGCATCAACAACGAAGGGGTCCTGAAGGTATCCATCCAGAAGGAATACCATGATTCATCCCTCGCCAAGATCCTCCATCTGGTGGAGGAGGCACAGGAGACGAAGACCCCGACCGAGCAGTTCATCAATAAATTTGCTAAGTATTACACGCCGCTCATTATGATCATTGCGGTCCTTGTTATCGTCATCCCGCCCCTGTTCCTGAACGGCGAGTGGGGAGCATGGTTCTACCAAGGGCTTGCCGTCCTCATCGTCGGCTGTCCGTGCGCCTTGATCCTGTCGTCTCCCATCGCCATCGTCTCAGGGATTGCCCGTAACGCCAAAAACGGGATCCTCGTCAAAGGCGGGGTATTCCTCGAGCAGCTCGGGAAAATCGACACCATTGCCTTCGATAAGACCGGTACGCTCACAAAAGGGGAGCCCCATGTGGAGCAGGTGAAGATCTACGACGAGCGGTTCTTCACCATCGCCGGATCCATCGAGAAATCGTCCTCCCACCCCATCGCCAAAGCCGTCATGGAGCGACTGGCAGGAGAGGACCTCACGTTCATCGAACCCGAGGAGATCAACACGATCACCGGGCAAGGGGTCGCTGCCATTCTGAACGGCCGGACGTATAAGGTGGGGAATGAGAACAGTATCTCTTTCCCACTGTCTGAAGAAATGAACGGTGAAATCCAACAGCTCAAACGGGAAGGCTATACCCTGGTCATCGTCTCCGATGAAGAGCAGGTCCTCGGCCTCTTCGGCATCACCGATGAGATCCGGGAAGAGAGCCATGACATCATCGAACGCCTCCACGCAGCAGGCATCAAGCGGACGGTCATGCTCACGGGCGACCACGACCGCACTGCCGAGAAAGTCGCAAGCAAAGTCGGGCTGACCGACTATTATGCGAGCCTATTGCCGGATGAAAAGGTCGCCAAGGTCAAGGAACTCACGAAGAGCGGACGCGTAGCCATGGTGGGCGACGGCATCAATGATGCTCCGGCCCTCGCCACGGCCGACCTCGGGATTGCCATGGGGAAAGGGACCGACAGCGCCATCGAAACCGCCGACCTCGTCCTCATGCAGGACCATCTCGGCAAGCTCCCAACGGCCATCAGGATCGCCAAACGGGTGAATCGCATCATCAAGATCAACATCACCTTCGCCCTGGGACTCAAGCTCATCGCCCTGCTCCTCACGATCCCAGGACTGCTTACGCTCTGGATCGCCATCCTGTCCGACATGGGTGCCACAATCCTCGTCACGCTGATCAGTCTGACGGTCATGATTGGGGAAAAGAAACAGAGTTCATTATAGGAGGAAGCAGGCCAACCGTGCCTGCTTCTTTTTTTGCGGAGACATGAGAGGGGAGTTGATCATAAGAAGGGGAAGTTGAGGATATATGGAGAAACTCGGTTGACCCGCAACCAAGTTGGAAAGAAGACTATGAAGTTGGTAATGGGCTTTGTAGAGAATCAGAGAGTTGGTAACAAATTTTTCAAAGTCGGTAGAAAAAATCCGATTGTCGGTAAAAAAATTTAAAAAGTCGGTAATACCACAGCATTCGTCAAGCCATGTAGCACGCTGATTCTTGATTGCCCCCATAAAAAATTCACCACCTAATCTCCTCCAATATGATAGTCTGAAAATGGAAGGGAGGTCCAAGCATGAATCCACGAACAGCACGCGAAGATGAAATAGAAATAGAACAAACGAAGAACCTGACCCGGGTAGGGTGCCTCCTTGCCGTCGTCATCCCCATCCTCTTGCTCCCATTCATCATCGGATGGCTCTTTTTCAGGACAGGCGAAACCACCCTTGAAGTCAGTTCTTCCCCCCATGACGTTCACACCATCGAAGTCGTGAAAGTCGATGAATTCCCTGATCCTGTCGTCGACATCCGATACGGTGATCAGGTTATAACGAAAACGAAGATACCTGATGAGATCAAGATCCACTGGGATGATGATGAACATGCGACCGTCATCTTTACAAAGGGAGACCGTAAACAAACCATCCCCATCACATTCGACTAAAGACCTCAAACGAAATGGACGTGACGATTCAATGACCAACCACTATACGATACGCCATGCACAGCTACAGGATGCACCCCGACTATCAGCCATCCGTCCCATCATCGATGGCGAGACGGAATTCATGGATCGGGAAAAAGGGGAGGCCTTCATCACGCCTGAAGGATTCCGCACGATCATCCAAACGGATGAAGAAACGCCCAATCATCTTTTCCTTGTGGCGGAAACGGACGGTGAGATCGTAGGATTCTCCCGGTGTGAAGGAAGTCCACTGAAACGTTCCGCCCATAAAGTCGAATTCGGCGTCTGCCTCCTGAAGGCCCACTGGGGAAACGGCATCGGACGCAGGCTCCTTGAACAGTCGCTGCAGTGGGCAGACATCCAGCAGATCAGAAAGGTCACCCTCACCGTCCTCGCCGATAACCATAAAGCCATCAAGCTCTACGAACAGTATGGCTTTAAAACCGAAGGCATCCTGGTGGATGACAAACGGTTGAGCGATGGAACCTACCATGACACCCTGATCATGGGAAGGATCCAAACGCCGCAATGAAAGGCCTGTTCACCATCCCCTGCAATCCTCGCAAATAGCACAACTGGTCCAAGGCCACGCGTAACCGAACCCCCCTCTCCCACACCACCCATTAGATATATTTGTAAAAGTTATAGGAAAACAATCCCGATTTTGCTATATTTGAAATAATCAGATAAAAAATAGGGGGATCTACACATGGACTTTTCCATCGTATGCAAAGGGTTGAGGAAGGAATTCCAGGGGGACGGCATCAAGACGCGCGCCCTGGACGAAGTGAATGCCACATTCAAGAAGGGTGAGTTCGTGTCCATCGTCGGGACATCGGGATCGGGGAAATCGACCCTCCTGAGTATACTCGGCACATTGGACAGTCCCACTTCCGGGAGCATCCTCTATAACAACGAAGACATTAAAACCTATAACAAAAACGGGCTAGCCGATTTCAGGTTCAATCATATCGGCTTCATCTTCCAGCAGTTTCATCTGCTTCCGACCCTCACATCACTGGAAAACGTCATGGCGCCCCTTTTCTCAAGGAATGTAGCATATAACAAAAAAGAACGGGCAGAGGCCGTCCTTGAGCGGGTGGGGCTGAAGGATAAAATGAACTCCCTGCCGTCCCAGCTTTCAGGCGGACAGCAGCAGAGGGTGGCGATCGCCAGGGCCATTGTGCATGAGCCCCACTGGCTCCTTGCCGATGAGCCGACAGGGAACCTTGATACGGAGACTGGGGATATCATCTTTTCCCTTCTGACCGAACTGAATCGCGAGAAGGGCTGCGGGGTGATTTTCGTGACCCATGATCCGGCCCTTGCTGCCAAGGCAGACCGGATGATCGAGATGAAAGACGGGAAGATCCTCTCGGATAAGGAGCTGGCCCGGGTATGATCCGATTCATATGGAATAACTGGTGGCGCAATAAAGGGCGCTTTATCCTGCTCCTCGTCGGGGCACTCATCGTCAGTACGGGCCTCAGCTACCTGGTCGGGGTCACCCAGTCAAACAACGGGACGATCGTCGAAGAGCTGCAGAACAGGTGGGAATCTTCGTACCACATCGTCGTGCGTCCGCCTGATACGAGAAGTGTCACAGAAGAGCTGAAGCTCCTCGAGCCCAATTATCAAAGCGGGCTGTCCGGCGGCATCACGATGGAACAGTATGAAAAAATCAAAACGATGGAAGACATTGATGTAGCAGCACCCATCGCCATGATCGGCTTCATGAACAACTCCATAGAAATGAATTCATTGACCGTATCCCAGCCCGGGGTGTACCGTCTGAAGATCACCGATGAAACGGACACAGGTGCAGGCACCCGGAAAGATGGGGGCAATACGTACTTCACTGTAGGGAACTGGCAACCGGAGGGTCTCGGGAAGGAGTACGGGGCTTCGCCCTTCATGGGTGAACAGTCCCTCGAGATGGGTTCTGAAGTCATGATCGCCGGGGTGGACCCTGAAGCGGAAAGCGCCCTTGTCGGACTTGATCAGTCCGTCCTTGATGAAGGAGGGAGCCGATATTTTAAACCGGACGACCAGGCGGAAGTGGTGGAGTATGAAGATGAAGCCTTCACCCAGACCGGGATTCCCGTCCTCCTCAGCAACCGGGAGTACGTAGAGAGCAAGGTCACCTATACGCTCGAGAAACTGGATCTTCCGTTTTCCACTGATGAACAGGCGAAAACGATGGAGAAGGTAAAGGAGAACGGAGGGCAAGACTACCTGGAGAAACAGTCGGGTGAAGAGGTAAAGTCCTACACGTATACAACTGAGGAGGCCCATAAAAAGATCCTTGATCAGGCGATGCATCCTGATCCAGAACTGAGCACCACCAAGGAGAATTTCATCGCCTTTCAGGCAACCCCGGTCAACTACCGCCCGGTAAGCAGTCCGTTTTCCGAGCGATGGCCGTTTGCCTATGAGGTGGAGCCTTACGAGATCCCTGAAGGGGTCCCTCTCGCTGAAACCGACGCCTATCGTCCCGTCAAGATGTTCGGGGATGGGAGTTTCCAAGATTGGAAGCGGGTGAAGATCGATGTAAAGGGAATCTTTGACCCTGCGAAGCTCAACATCTCAAAGGATCCGTTGACGGAACTTCCTATGGAAACTTACTTTCCTTCGAAGTCGAATCTCGTGCTCGATCAAAACGGTGAGCCTGTGAACCCTCCTCAGGAAATGAAGCCCCTGAATAATCCGTATGGGTTCTTGACAAAGCCCCCGATGATGCTGACGACCCTAGATGCGGCAGCGGAATTGATGGGAGAGAAGCCGATATCGTCGATCCGGATCAAGGTTGCAGGCGTGGAAGCCATGACCGATGAAAGTGAAAAGACGCTTCAGGAAGTCGCCAAGCGAATCGAGGACGAAACCGGGCTCATCACCGATATCACCCTCGGGTCATCACCTCAGCCGGCCCTGACCCATATCCCGGGTATCAAGGGGGAAGAATCCATCGGCTGGGTGGAACAGCCGTGGATCAAGATCGGTTCATCCATGACAATCTTCAAGGAAGCAAAAGTGGGCTTGAGCGGGGTGATCGCAAGCGTCATCCTGGTGGCCATCATCTACGTGTTCTCATCGAACCTCATCATGATGTACACGAGGAAGAAGGAGTTCGCCGTCCTATTATCCATCGGTTGGAGACCGGTCCAGCTATCGCGTATGCTCTTCACGGAAGCCCTGATCCTCGGGACCTTCGTGTCGGTTGTGAGCTGGATCATCCTAGGATACTTCACCGTCACCTCCACGGTGGAGACGTCGCCGTTCAGATTCCTTCTCATGGGGCTGTTCGGCATCCTGATCTATCTGCTCGGAACGATGATCCCTGCGTATCTCGTCAGGAAGATCAAACCGTATGAATCCATGAAGGCAGGAGAGATCTCCCATATCGGGAGGAGGCTGATCCCATCCGCTGCGATCTGGTCCATGAGCCTCAACTCCTTCCTGTCGAGATGGAAGCGGAGCTGCCTGTCGGTGGTCTCCATTGCCCTTCCGACCAGCCTGTTCGTGGTGTTCCTCTTCATCACCTACCGGTTGAAGGGGGTCATGTTTGCGACCTGGCTCGGGGAGTACGTGGCCATGGAAGTAAGCTCGATGCATTACATTGCCATGGGCGTCGCCTTATTAATCGCCATCCTCACCACAACGGAAATCATGTGGCAAAACATATCGGAGCGTCAGCCCGAGATCGCCCTGCTGAAATCCATTGGGTGGAAGAATCGTTCCATCCGCTTCCTGGTCCTCTTTGAAGGGGCATTCAGCGGACTGTTCGCCGGCATCATCGGCATCCTCATCGCCTTTGTATTTGTTTGGAAAATCTACGGGGAACCGCCTTTGGAGCATGCGCCATTCTTTGCCCTGGCCATTGTCATCCCGATCCTGATGGGGATGGCGGGAGCACTTTTCCCGGCACACAAAGCAGTGAAAGTCCAGCCTTACCAAGCGCTTGGCGGCACAGCGGAGCATTCCGGGAAAACGGAGAAGCGGGTGAAGGTCACCCTGGGAGTGGCGACAGCGATCCTCTTCATCGGCCTTGTCACCATCTTATCTCAAGCAATCCCTGACGCCAAACCGGCTGTCACCACCGCGGATACCAAGGATGTGAAGGGGACGGATGGAGCAATCCAAACATCCACCGCTCCTTCAAAAAACGAAACAAAACCGGATGCTAAACCTGAAGCCAAACTGCAAGGCGAAGAGGTGGCACTGGACCGCGAATTCTGGAAAGTAATCGAATTCGAAAAGCCGTGGAATGCCGATCCCCTTCAGTATACGTTCAGGCTGGATGAACCTAAAAAAGCCAAGGCAAACACGAAATCCATCGTCATCAAAGCACGGATTCAGAACTTGACGACGGAAGACGAGTGGGATGACTATAAGGTCACAGGACAGTTCTTAAAGGATCAGGACGGAAAAGAATACCAGCCTGTCGACACCGAGGTCATTTCCCGCAAGAACTGGAACGGGATCCGGATGAAGCCGGGAGGGGAAGCGATTGTCTCCTTGGCGTTCGAAGTACCGAAAAACAAGGAAAACTTCAATTTCATCATGTCCCGTTCCTCCCAGCCGGGAGATGTCGTGATCAAGCACATAGACAAAGGACTCTGACAACAGAAAGGATCCGGCCATGAAACGATATAATCTGATTGTCATCTTAAATGAAGCGATGGATAGGGTCCTTCTGTGCAAGTGGAGGAAAGAACCGTATCAAGGATTGAGCAACTTCATCGGAGGGAAGATCGAAGGGGTTAAACAGGTCAGGCTGCAGCCTTCAGGGAAATGGAGGAGGAATCGGGACTGACCGGGGAAGATGTCTCCCTGTTCCACCTCATGGACTTGACCTATCATCTCTCGGGATTCGACTTGGAAGTCTATGCGGGAAGATGCACGCATGACGTCGAGGTGCACGGAGAAGAGAATGAACTCTATTGGTCTCCACTGGATGTCGACTTCACCGATCAGATGCACTATGCAGGAGAAGGGAGCCTCGGGCATATCCTAGCCCACGCCGCCCTATACAAGCCTCTCTTTTTTAAGGAAATCATGGAAGTGAAGTGATGGTTTCACAAAACGCCCGGCAGCAAGGGACCCAGATGCTGCCGGGCGTTTTTTCTGTTTGACCCGACGCCGCTCTCCCATTACACAGAAAACTAGATTCTCAGGAACAAATCGGGATAGTCCACCACCAGCCCTTTCCTATCTACAAAGATACTGGATTCATAGGTGGGGCTTTGATAAAGGAATTCCCTGATACCGTTTGACTCCCGGAGAAGGGTGTAATGCTGGTTGACCTTCCGGAAGGTCAGGTCGGGAGCTGACATGTAGACGACGTCCATGCTCACGGTTCGGCCCTGCACCCACTCCATTCGATTGATGGGGAGGGAGTTGGTGAAAGGGGTGCAGGAGATGTCGATATCGATGGCTCCGGTCAGCTCCTCGATGGGCCCGTGTTCCCCGTCGGACCAGCTTCCAAATCCGTCGGCATGTAGGGTCAGGGACCGGTCACCTATATGGAAAGCCCCTTTTCTGAACGTCCAGGATGGATCCAGTTCCAGGCTGTAGTGAATCTCCCCTGCTGAGCGATGCACCGTGCTCTGTATGGTGATGCACCCGTCCTTTTCAGCGAGGGAGAGTTCTTCGATTTCTTCACGTTGATTTTTCCAGCGGATCATCTTTTTGTCCTCCTTTAAGAAATGCGAATCGCTCCTTGCCGGCGCACCCGTTCTATGCCAAAATAAGGCCGGGAGGAAAACGACTATGAAACAGCAACTACTGCTCTTCATCTACTTCACCCTGGCCATCGTCAGCTTCTTCGCCCTTTATGATTCATGGGTGATCCTGAAGTCGGGCTGGGGCGTGGAATCATTCCTGTTCATTGCCATGGGAATCCTCGCCATCATCCTGATCATCCGTCACCTCGGGAAGAGGAAGTAGATACAAGAAAAGCCGGAGATTTCGTATGGAAATCTCCGGCTTGTTTTTATAGGTATGACTCTATCTACATGATACAAAAAAACGGAATATAAGTCTATTTATTTTTTTGATTCAATGTAAAAATAAAGAAGTGCACAAGGAGCGTAACGTTACGACTTTCTGACGAAAAGAGGGCGTACATTGAAAAAGAATCTATCAACAGACGAAGCGATCGAGCGGTGGAATGAGCACGCGGAGGCATTCACGGCAGGCTACACGGAGGAAGGGGACCGGAGCAGGAGGATCCTCTTGAATCCCGCGATCTTCTCCCTTCTCGGGCATGTAGAAGGGACGGAGATCCTCGATGCAGGCTGCGGGGAAGGGTATTTGAGCCGGCTCCTCGAACGGAAGGGGGCCCATGTGACGGCCGTGGATTATTCGACGGAAATGCTCAAGCTTGCCAAAGCGAAGGCAACGGAATCTTCCGGGATCCGCTACCACCACGGAAACTGTGAGAATCTGAATTTCCTGGAGGATCGGATGTTTGATACGATCGTGTCCAATATGGTCATTCAAGATCTTGAAGATCACACGGCGGCTCTCAGGGAATGCTTCCGGCTCCTGAGAGATGGCGGGACCCTCGTCTTTTCGATCCTCCACCCGTGCTTTATTACACCCGGAAGTGGATGGATCCGGGATGGACGGGGTAAAAAGGAAGCATGGCGAGTATCCGGATACTTCCTTGAAGGAGTCTATGAACAGGCGTTTCCCGAAGAGGCCGAGAACAAAGTGGTTTTTTACCATAGGAGCCTGACCACGTACATGACTGCCATCAGGGAAGTAGGTTTCGAGATGGATGAAATGGTCGAACCGAGGCCGTCGGATGAACTCGTTAGGGAGGATCCTGAGTACAGGGAAGACCTGATCCACCCGAATTTCCTCGTATTCAAGCTGAGAAAGGGGAAAAGGGACATGAGCTGGTGTCCTGGGCTGTAAACTGTATTCTCGCAAAGAACTTGCCGGGTATCCCGGCATTTTTTTGTTCCCCTCTGGAGGAGGGGTGTTGAAAGCTCCTTCAGTATGTGTTAAAGTGCACTTTAACTGAACACACTAATTAGGGAGATGAAGCCGATGACATACAGCATGAAACAGATCACGGAGATGACGGGTGTGCCTGCTTCCGCCCTGCGATATTATGAGAAAGAGTCCATCCTGCCATTTGTAGAGCGGAACGATAAGGGAATCAGGGTGTACGATGACGTGAACGTTGAGTGGATCTATTTTATCCGTGCCCTCCGTGAAACGGACATGCCCATAAGGGAGATCAAAAAGTATGTGGCTCTATATATGGAGGGAGATGCCACAAAAGAGGAGAGGCGAAAACTCCTTCTTCAGCACGAAGAAAATGTCGAAGCGAAGCTGAGCTCCCAGTTCGAGTACTTGAAGCGGATCAAGAAGAAGCTCGTATCCTACGGGGAGATAGAGAAGAACCTCCAGTAGGAGAAAGCCCGCCGGAATCCGGCGGGCTTTCTTCTTTTAACTCCATTTTTTCACGCGTTGCAGTCTCAATGCATTCAACACGACCGACACCGAACTGAAGGCCATGGCTGCCCCTGCCACCCACGGGGCAAGGAGCCCGGCTGCGGCTATGGGGATGCCGATTGTATTATAGGCAAATGCCCAGAAGAGGTTCTGTTTGATGTTGCGCATGGTCTTGCCGCTCATCAGGATCGCATCGGCAATGCTGTGAAGATCGCCACGGATCAGGGTGATATCAGCTGCCTCCATGGCTACATCGGTCCCGGTGCCGATGGCCATCCCCACATTGGCCGTGGCGAGGGCAGGAGCGTCGTTGATGCCGTCCCCGACCATGGCCACATTCCTACCGGATTCCTGCAGGTGTTTGATTGCAGAGGCCTTTCCTTCGGGGAGGACCTCTGGGATCACCTCTTGAATGCCCACCTGGGAGGCGATCGCTTTCGCTGTGCGCGTGTTGTCACCCGTCATCATGATGACGGTGATATCCATGTTCTGGAGGCGTTCGATGGCAGCCTTTGAGGTTTCTTTTACCGTATCCGCAACAGCCAGGAGTCCGGCGTACCGTCCGTCGATGGCGACCAGCATGGCCGTTTTTCCTTGCAATTCAAGCTCTGCTTTATCCTCGGCGATAAAGGCGGTTTCCACCCCGTTCTCATCCATGAACGCCCTGGTACCGATCAGCACATGCCGTCCATCGACTATGGTGCGGACGCCTTTACCGGGAACGGCCTCGAATGATGAGGTGGGAGAAGGGTGGGCCCCTTTATCCTTCAGACCCTGCACGATGGCCTGTGCCAGGGGATGTTCGGATTGCTGCTCCGAGGAGGCGACGAGTCGCAGGAATTCATCCTCTTCCACCCAATCAGCCATGAGATGATCGGTCAAGACGGGTGCTCCGTTCGTGACGGTCCCGGTTTTATCCAGGACCACGGTGTCGATGAGCTGGGTCTGTTCCAGATACTCCCCGCCTTTGAAGAGGATCCCGAATTCCGCCGCTCGTCCGGAACCGGCCATGATCGAAGTCGGTGTGGCAAGGCCGAGGGCGCACGGACATGCGATGACAAGGACGGCGATGAACACTTCAAGGGCCTGGGTGAAGTCACCCGGCTCGATCCAGATGATCCATAGGAGGAACGTCAGGAGTGCGAGGACCACCACGATGGGAACGAAGATGCCTGATATCCGGTCCGCCAGGCGCTGGATCGGTGCCTTTGAGCCCTGGGCATCCTCGACGACCTTGATGATCCGGGCGAGTGCCGTATCGCGTCCGACCTTCTGGGCTTTCATCCGGATGGAACCGTTCTGATTCACCGTTGAACCGAATACCGGATCCCCCTTTTCCTTGTCGACGGGTAGACTTTCACCCGTCAGCATGGATTCATCGATGGATGTAGAACCTTCCGTCACTTCTCCATCGACCGGGATCTTTTCGCCAGGCTTGACGATGACGATGTCTCCGATCATTACCTCTTCCACAGGGGTGTCGATTTCCTTCCCGTCCCTGTAGACACGTGCCGTTTTCGCCTGCAAACCCATGAGCGTCTTGATCGCCTCGGAAGAACGTCCCTTTGCTCGCGCTTCGAACAGCTTGCCGAGTAGGATCAAGGTGATCAGGACCGCGCTTGTTTCAAAATACAGATGTGGCCCGTGATGGCTGCCGGCCGTAACGATGGCCTGGTACAGACTATAGAAGTAAGCGGCGGATGTCCCCATGGCGACCAAGACATCCATATTCGCACTGCCATTCCGCAGTGCCTTGTAAGCTCCGATGTAGAACTGTGCCCCGATGATGAACTGCACAGGCGTGGCCAGGATCAGCTGGACCCACGGGTTAGCAAGGAAATCGGGTACGTACAGAAAGGAAGTAAACGAAAAATGGCCAACCATCGTCCAAAGGAGCGGAAGGGAGAGAATGGCCGAAAGGATGAACTTCCTCTTCTGGACCTTGATGGCTTCCTCCCGGTGATCGCTCGCATCTTCCTGAGATGGCCGGTGGGCACCGTACCCGAGCTTTTCGACCTTTGCAATCATGTCGCTGACAGAGGTCTGAGAAGGGTGATAGGAGATGACCGCCTTCTCAAGGGCAAGATTGACGCTTGCAGATGTGACGCCATCAAGTTTATTCAATCCCTTTTCAATACGGGCCGAGCAGGCGGCACAGGTCATCCCGGTGATCTCAAGCTCGGCTTTTTCATGGACGACCCCATACCCGAGAGCGTCTATCTTCTCTTCGAAGTCCTTTTCACCTAGTTTGGCAGGGTCATAGGAGATGGAAGCTTTCTCAAGGGGGAGGTTCACGGTGGCCATTTCGACACCGTTCAATTTATTCAGTCCCTTTTCAATCCGGTTTGCACAGGCGGCACACGTCATACCCGAGATGTGCAGGGTGGTTTCCTTCTTGTTTGCACTCATGAGCGGCTAGCCTCCTTTATACCTGGTGAGGGTATGTTGATGTGAAAAAGAAAGAGTGCATGATCTGCACTCCTGTTTGATTCCTTACACAACGTCATAACCTTGATCGTCGATGGTTTCCTTGATTTCATCGAGGCTGACGACGGCATTGTCGTAGTCCACTTCGACCTTGGCATCGGCGAGGCTTACGTTGACCTTTTTAACACCGTATAGTCCGCCTACATTTTTCTCGATGGCATTGACGCAATGGTTGCATGACATTCCTTGTACATTCAATGTAATATGTTCCATGATAATCGCTCCTTTTGGTTGGGTATTTCCAGTATGAGTTATTTTTTCATCAGCTTTTGAATCGTGACGACAAATTCATCGAGGACCGAATCGTCGCCTTCATTGAGACGGTCCACCACGCAGCCCTTCAAATGACCCTCGAGGAGGATCTTTGCAACGCTGTTAAGGGCAGACTGGGTGGCTGAAAGCTGTGTGATCACATCGTCACAGTACACGTCCTTTTCAATCATGCCTTTGATGCCGCGAATCTGCCCTTCGACGCGATTCAGCCGGCTGGTGAGATTCCGTTTCACCTCTTCAGGGTGATGACTCTTGCGGCAGGAGATGCCGTCCTTCAATCCATCTTCCATCCGATCACCTCCCGGAAGCAAAGTGCTTCCTGTTTTTCTCATTTGAGTCCAGTTTAGTGTACCTGTGGGGGGTATGTCAAGAGGGATGCTTACACATGAAAAAAGCACCTTCCATAAAAGGTGCATCAAAGCAATCGAAGCAGGGCGAACACTCCGAAACCGAAGACGATGATCCCCGAAAGACGGTTGATCCAGGCGAGGCTGTCATTGGAGAACTTTTTCCTGAAGAGGCTCACGCCGAAGCTCAGGGAAAGCCACCAAGCGGCTGATCCAACGAACACACCCGTTACCATGAGAAGGGCTGACATGAGGTCGAAGCTGGACTTTCCGAGACCGATCCCGGAGAAGATCCCGATGAAGAACAGGATGGTCATGGGGTTTGTCACCGTCAAGAAGAAGACGGAGGTATAGGATTTCAGCAGTCCGCCACCCCGTGCAGAAGCGGAATGATCCGCAGGTCTGGAGCGGTACGTCTGGATGCCGAGATAACAAAGGAAGAGTCCGCCGATCAGCTGAAGCCACAGCTTTTGGCTGATCAAAAAGCTCGTGATGAATGTCAGGCCGAATGCGGCGATGCATCCGTAGATGGCCTCGGCTGATGCGGCCCCCAGTCCTGATACGAATCCCGTCAAACGCCCCTTAGAAAGAGTACGGTTGATGCAGAGGATCCCGATCGGGCCGACGGGTGCTGCCACGGTGAAGCCGATGAGCAGGCCTTTTAATAGAAAAATGATGTCCATATGTTCATAATCTCCTCAGAAGTTTCATTTTAGTATAGAGAAAAATCCGGTAGAATGAAAGAAGGATTTAAATGGAAGAAATGAGTCTTTTGTGGGAAGGGAGAAGGGAAGAGTGGAACCGATCAAAAAAGCGTACGGATACATAACAAGAAGCCACGATGGAAGACCACAGGTATTGGTGTTCCAGCATCCGATCCTTGAAGCGGGTATCCAGATCCCAAAAGGGACGGTGGAGGCAGGGGAATCTCCTGAAGCTGCCGTCGTCCGGGAAATGAGGGAGGAAACGGGTTTGACGGACTTGGGAGAGCCGGTGTTCCTTGCCGACGATATGTGGCGAGCGGATGATGGAAGCATCCATCATCGGCATTTTTATCGCTTGGATCAGCGGGATGCTCTTGATCAATGGCAGCATGTGCCGTCTGGCGGGGGAGAAGAAGAGGGGCTGCAGCTCACCTTGTTCTGGATTTCCTCACCGGGGGATATTCCGTTGGCGAGGGGGCATGGGGACTATTTGGCTGATGTGCTGGAAGAGAGACCTTCAGATGGCCTTGGGTGTCTGGAGGCATCTGAAGACGTCAAACATGTGTATTTAATAGAAGAAGGCGTGGAGAGGATCATCGGGGAAACGCGTGAACGGATTTCATTCGAAGAGGGCGGCGCTTTGCTGGTGAGGGAGCAGACCCTCATATCTGAAGAAATGGGGGATCGAAGGACCGTGACCCGATTGATGGCGGCCACGAATCGTCCACTTTCCGTTGAGGATACCGGTGGAGGCGGCGTGAGGGCCGTGTATGCTGGAGATCATGTGATGATCGAGAGAGATGGGGGAGAGGAGGGGGTGTCACTCCATCATCTTCCCATTGATACGTTTTCGGTTGAACTCCTTCTCCGCACGCTACCTCTCGAAGGGGGCTATGTCCGGTCCTTCCATGCGTTCAATGTACACAAAGGAGAGGAGCAGCTCATCGAGATCCATGCGGATGAACAAGCCAGCGGCTCCTTCAAAGTAAGGGTCGAGTTCGGTACCACGACCCAATGGTATTGGATCCGTTCTGATACGTGTGAACTCTTGAAGCAATATTCGGAGCCTGCTCCAGGCTTGCAGGTGGAGTTCCGAAGATAGGCCGATCTCCAGTTGTAATCTTAATGAAATTCAGGTAGAATGGTAAAGTTTTAACATTACTTTTCGTTCGGGGTAATAAATCGTTTATTGGACATGTGAAGCATGCCTGAAGATTGCTGGGAGATACCCCCGACCGTGCTCCCGGAGGCCTGCATCAGATCCATGTTCACTAAGCCATTACAATTATGAGGTGCGTACCATGCAAGAAGTTTCAACATCAACTAAGAATGTTTTCAGAGGACCCATAGCCATTTTTGTGTTAGCCGTCGTGCTCCTATGGATGAAAACGTATGCTGCCTATCAGATTGAATTCAATCTTGGGATCGATAACAGCATGCAGAAATTTCTACTATTCTTGAACCCGTTAAGCTCAAGTCTATTATTCTTGGGAATTGCCCTGTTCTTTAAAGGGAAGCTGCAATCGACCCTGTTGATTGTCATCCAGTTCGTTCTATCATTCCTGCTCTATGCCAATGTCGTCTACTATCGTTTCTTCAACGATTTCATCACCGTCCCGGTCTTGATGCAGACAAAGACCAATGCAGGGCAGCTAGGTGACAGTGCCTTCTCCCTGATGACTCCATGGGATATTTTCTATTTCGCTGATACGATCCTTTTGATCGTCCTCTTGGCCTTCAAGGTCTCAAAACCTGCAGCCAAGCGGAAATGGAAATCGGCCGGTCTTGTCATTGCCATGGCAGCCATCGTATTTTCCGTCAATCTCCATCTTGCGGAAAAGGATCGTCCAGAGCTTTTGACCCGTACGTTCGACCGCAACTACTTGGTGAAATATCTGGGATCATACAACTTCACGATCTATGATATCGTCCAGAACGTCCAGACCGCGAGACAGCGCGCCATGGCGGACAGCAGCGACATCACCAGTGTAGAAAACTATATCAAAGCCAATTATGCAGAGCCGAACCCGGCCTATTTCGGCAAGGCGAAAGGCATGAATGTGGTGTACCTTTCCCTGGAATCACTGCAGTCCTTCATCATCGACTATGAGATCGATGGGCAGGAAGTGACACCGTTCCTGAATTCACTGGCTCATGATAATGAAACCTTCTATTTCAAGAATTATTTCCATCAGACCGGACAAGGGAAAACGTCCGATGCAGAGTTCATGATGGACAACTCCCTGTACCCGATGGCACAAGGATCGGTCTATGTGAGCAAGGCGCAGAATACATTCCAATCGGCTCCGGCCATCCTGAAGAAGGATGACTATGTTTCCGCGGTCTTCCACGGTAACTACAAAACATTCTGGAACCGGAATGTAATGTACAAGTCACTCGGCTATGACAAGTTCTTCGATGCCGAATACTACGATATGTCAGAGGATAACATCAAGAACTACGGCATGAAGGATAAACCATTCGTGGAAGAATCCCAGCCGCTCCTTGAAAGCCTCGAGCAGCCGTTCTACAGCAAGTACATCCTTCTGTCCAACCACTTCCCGTTCAAGATGGATGAGGGAGATACCGACTTCCCTGCTGCCGATACGGATGATAAAGTTGTCAATCAATACTTCCAGTCAGCGCACTATATGGATGAAGCACTGAAACAGTTCTTCGACCAGCTGAAGGAATCGGGTCTCTATGACAACACGATCGTCGTTATGTATGGAGATCACTACGGAATCTCCGAGAACCATAACCAAGCCATGAAAGAAATCATCGGGAAAGACATCGATGATTATGAATACGCCCAGCTCCAACGGGTACCATTATTCATTCATGCACCGGGTGTCAAAGGCGGCGCCAAGGATACGTACGGCGGTGCCGTCGACGTCATGCCGACCGTGCTCCATCTTCTCGGTGTCGATACGAAGGACTACCTGCAGATCGGATCTGACCTCCTGAGCAAGAATCACCGTGAAGTCATCCCGTTCCGCAACGGAGATTTCATCACACCCACCATCACATCGGTGAACGGCAAATACTACAGCAATGAAGACGGACAAGAGATCAAAGGTGACGGCTTTGCCGAGCTCAACAAGCAGGCGAAGACCGAGCTTTCCATCTCCGACAGCATCGTTAACAAAGATTTGCTCCGTTTCTACACGCCAGAAGGATTCACGCCGATCGATCGTGACGACTACAACTACATTTACGACAAAGAAGCAGATGTGAATAATCAGTAAACACGAAACAGCCCCCGCCTTGAATTGGCGGGGGCTGTTTGCTAGTTAGGAAGATTGAATGACCGCTTGCCAGCTATTTCAATCAACACGTAATTGACGTAGGTGAGGGCAAAAGGGAAGAAGGCGAGAAGAAAGGCTGTGTCAAGGAACGATTCAATCTGTTTGGAGGAGTCGGAATGGAGTGTAAGCATCACACTTGCCATTACGATCGCATGCAGGGAAAAAGCGATGAAGAGTGTAAACCACTTTCGTCCGTTCCTTACATAAAAAGGGAGCGAGACCGCGCTCGAAAGACAGGTGCTGATCACCGCTAAAAGTATAAAGGTGCTGGTACTAAGCATCATGATTCACTCACTTTTTGAGCTTTTTCAAAAAAGCATTCCATTACCGTCCGAAAGCGCTCCTTCTCCTCGAGGAACGGATAATGATTGCTCTCATCGAATACTACGAGCTCTGCGCCCGGAATGCCGTCCAGTATTTCCTCCGAGTAAAGAAGAGGGCACTGGACATCATGGCGGCCGCAGACAATCAAGGTCGGCGTATCAATGAGGTGCAGCTTCCGGGTCACGTCGAAAAGCTGGATCTCCCGGTTGAAGAAGTCCATGCGCGTGGCACTGATACGCTTCGTGACATGGGGAGGGAAGAGTGATGGAAACCGCTCCGGCTTGTATAAAGAAAACGAAATCCGCTCACGGGTCAGTGCTTTTCTCTCGTCTTCCGGAAGGCTGGATCCTTTCAAGGTGATGTTCAGCTCCTGCATCCGCACGAAGTCTAGGTGGTCTTCATGGTAGATGCACTGAGATGATTCTGACATGAATTCCCTTGCTGCCGAACCGACGATCACAAGGGAATTCAGGCTTTGGGAAAAGTAAATGCCGTACACAGTCCCGATCATCCCGCAGGTGGAATGGCCGGCGAACGTCCATTTCTTGATCTCAAGGGACTCACGCACCGCCTCGAGATCGAATACCGTTTCGAGAAATCCGAGCTGGTACGGTTCATGTGCACGTTCCGAGTGCCCTGCTTCCCGCATATTCACAAGGAACACCTCATGTGTTTCGGTGAAGGCATCAGCAAAATGGTCTCCTGAAGCATTGAATGCCGAGTAGTGATGGGTCACGCATAAAGGATCACCGCTTCCTTTACGAAAGACTTCGAAGCATCCCCGCTTCGTGGTCAGTAGTTCTTGTTTCCATGTCATCCGTTTCACGTCCTTTCCCTTTTATATACGGCAGTGAGGAGGGGATTTCCTGCATAACAAAACACCCGCGAAAGATTCGCGGGTGTTTCTGTGTTCCTATTCCAGATTGGCATGCCTGCCGAACATGGTGTCGGATGTGAGTCCTTTTTTATCCATATAGCGGAGGATGACCGCATCGTAGAACAGGAGGAGCGTCTGTTCGAAGAGGGAGCCCATCGGTTGGATGGTGGCACGCTCTTCTCCTGATTCATGCTTCGGTGAACCGGGAAGCTCCACAACGATATCGGCCAGTTTTCCGATGGTGGAGTCGGGTTTGATCGTGACGGCCGCCACGGTCGCTCCGAGCTCCTTCGCTTTTTCTGCCATGGGTACGAGGCTCTTCGTCTCGCCTGAACCGGTGCTGATGATGAGGAGATCCCCTTCTTCAAGGTTCGGCGTGACCGTTTCCCCGACCACGTATGCATCGAGTCCCATATGCATCATGCGCATCGTGAAAGACTTTGCCATGAGCCCGGAGCGTCCGGCACCTGCCGTGAAGATCTTACCGGCTTCCATGATGCGGTTGGTCAGCTGTTCCGCCGACCGGTCCCCGATCAAGTCCGGTGCCTTTGAAAGCTCCTTCAGGATTTCGTTCATATAGCCTGTCGTCTGCATGGGATTACCCTTGGTTGATTAGCTCGCGGATTTTCGCTGCAGTCGCTGCTTTATCATCTTGGGACGTGATGCCGCCGCCTACGATGATGAGATCAGGATTTTCCTTGATCACTTCTGGTAGGGTTTCAAGCTTGATTCCGCCTGCGATGGCCGTTTTGGCATTTTTCACGACGCTCTTGATGGTATGAAGGTCTTCGAATGAGTTCTTACCTTCAGCCTGAAGGTCATATCCAGTGTGGACACAGATGTAATCTGCTCCGAACTGATCCAATTCCTTCGCGCGTTTTTCTATATCTTTCACTCCGATCATATCGACGAGGAGTTCTTTGCCTTGTTTCTTCGCTTCTTCGACGGCACCTTGGATGGAAGCATCTTCCGCCACACCGAGGATCGTCACGATATCAGCGCCTGCTTCTGAAGCTTTCATCACTTCATAGCCTGCAGCATCCATGATTTTAAGGTCGGCAAGAACAGACAGGGAAGGGAATGCTTCCTTGATTTCCTTGACAGCCTTCAGTCCTTCATTGATCACGACAGGAGTTCCGATTTCCACGATGTCGATGTATTCTTCTACTTCCTTGACGACTTCCTTCGCCTCGGGAATGTTGACTAAGTCCAGTGCAAGTTGTAATTTCATAGATCCTTCACTCCTTGAGAAAATTTGTGCTGCGCGGGTCACCCCTTCAGCCATTTCACTATAACGCATGAGGTGAATCCATGTAAGTACGCACATTTTACTTACATAGTGTCAAAAAGTATACTAAAGGATAGAATCCAATCAGGAGGTGGCCAAATGTCATCACGCTTAGAAGATAAAACATTCCAATGTGAAAAAGAACTGACCCTCTCCGTCATCGGCGGTAAATGGAAGATGCTCATCCTGTGGCATCTTGGAAAAGAAGGGACCAAACGATTCGGCGAGCTCAAAGCCCTCATGCCTGGAATCACCCAGCGCATGCTCGTCAACCAGCTCAGGGAGCTTGAAGAAGACCAGATCGTCCACCGTGAGGTCTATCCCGTCGTCCCTCCCAAAGTAGAGTATTCCCTCACATCACAAGGTCAAACACTCATGCCCATACTCGAATCCATGTACGAATGGGGTAAAACGTATATGGCGACGTTGAAGGAACCAAGCAAAATAGAAGCATAAATCACGAATCGATCATGACTGAATCCGCATGAGGACTAGGCTCAAACGGATTCAGTCTTTTTGTGGAGATGGTGAGTTGAATCCGCTATCATTCACTTGGGAAATCATTTAAATCCAACCAGGAACTACCGTTGAAGCAGCCCATTCTCCACACAATTGTCATATTGTTTTACGGAGGAAGGATGGTTCTCCTGTATAATTCTAGTAACCATCACGTTATCGTTTGGTCTTTGGAGGACCATATAGCTTGAACTATTCTTTTGGAGGTGGAAGTCTTCCTTCGGGTAAGACGATGTATTGACAGCCATAAACTTAACGATTTTTGCCATTTTGATCGCCCTCACAGCCTTTTTTGTCGCAACGGAATTTGCCATGGTGAAGGTGCGGTCCACCAAGATTGATCAACTCGTATTTGAAGGGAAAAGGGGAGCGGCCTCGGCCAAGAAGGTCGTCAGTCATCTGGATGAGTATCTGTCAGCCTGTCAGCTGGGCATCACGGTGACCGCCCTCGGAATCGGGTGGGTGGGGGAGTCCACCTTCGCCGTCATCCTCGAGCCGATCTTCGAATTCCTGAATATCGGCGAGTCCCTTTCAAGCGTCCTTATCATTGCCATCGCCTTCATGATCGCGACCTTCATGCACGTCGTCATCGGGGAGCTTGCTCCGAAAACGCTGGCGATCCAGAAGGCGGAGACGATCACGCTTCTGACAGCCGGTCCCATCATCCTGTTCTACCGGATCCTTTTCCCGTTCATCTGGTTCCTCAACGGATCCGCACGTCTCCTCGTCCGGGCATTCGGCATGAAGCCAGCCTCCGAGCACGATGCGGCCCACTCCGAGGAAGAGCTCAGGATCCTCATGTCTGAAAGCTATGAGAGCGGGGAGATCAATCAGAACGAACTGACCTACATGAATAATATCTTCACCTTCGACGAACGACTGGCGAAGGAAATCATGGTCCCGAGAACAGAGATGGTGACCGTTTCCGTCGACCAGGGATTCGATGAAATCATGGATCTCATCAAGTCGGAGAGGTTCACACGATATCCGGTGATCGATGGGGATAAAGACCACGTCGTCGGATTCATCAACGTCAAGGAGCTCCTCACTGAACGGTTGCGGCAGGGCAAGAGGACGGGGGACGACTTCTCCCTCAAAGACCATATCACCCCCATCATCCGAGTGGTGGAAACGGCCCCGATCCATGATGTGCTCCTCAAGATGCAGAAGCTCCGCACCCACATCGCCATCCTGGTCGATGAGTATGGCGGCACCTCGGGCATCGTGAGCTTCGAAGATATCCTCGAAGAAATCGTAGGAGAGATCCGCGATGAGTTCGACCAGGATGAAGTGGCGCCGGTAAGGAAGCTCAAAGACCACCATTTCATCATCGATGCGAAGCTTTTAATTGAAGAAGCCAATGAAGTGCTCGGAATCGAAATGGAAAATGACGACGTTGATACGATCGGAGGCTGGTTCCTCTCGAACACCATCGAAAGCGAAGCAGAGCTCGAGTCTCACGGGTATGTCTTCAAAGTGCACAAAAAAGATGGGTATCACATTCAGTACCTGGAAGTGAAAAAGCCAGAGTCCCTCGTTTCATGATGGGAACCTTGCAAGGCCACCGGAGAGAATTCTCCCCGGTGGCCTTTTTATGGTGATATATAGAAAAAGAGTGAGGGTGCAACAAATGAAAAAGGGGAATTGGTGGAGTTTCATCCTGCTGGTGACGGCGACGTATATCGGAATCACAGCCCAAGACCTTGCCTTTGGGCTTCACACTGCTTCCGGATTGTTCGACCCTATTCACTATTTGATGATTCTGACGATCCTCAGCATCGGGCTCTTGGTGTTCTCCGTGATCAGATTGGACGTAGGTGGAAAGGGAGAGTGGAAGAAAAAAGGTCCTCGACTCGATCTGGATGACGGTTGCAATCATCATCGGAGGAGCCGTTTCAGGTTGGTCGGGTTTTGTCTTACTCAAATGGATAGGCTAATGGGAAACAGATTGCTTTCTTTCTCCATCCCGATTTGGAATAATGATGTATAGATCATCATAAGGAGGAATTGTTTCATGAGTCAATCTGTGAATCCGTTATTTCAACCTTTTCAATATGGAACCCTATCCCTGCCGAACCGTACGGTGATGGCACCGATGACGCGCGGGTTTTCACCTGGGGGCGTACCGGGTCAGCCCGTCGTTGATTATTATCGCCGACGCGCAGAAAATGAAGTAGGGCTGATTGTCACGGAGGGCACCGGCATCAACCATCCGGCATCCGTATCAGGTGACAGCATCCCCTTATTCCACGGGGAAAAGGCCCTTGAAGGCTGGGCAGAAGTGGTCGAGGCCGTCCACGAAGCAGGAGGGAAGATCGTTCCCCAGCTCTGGCATGTGGGGATGACCCGCAAGAAAGGCGAGCTTCCGAATGCCGAAGCATTGCCCGTCGGACCGTCAGGCTTGACCCTTACGGGGGAACAGGTGACTGAGCCGCCGACGACGGAAGAAGTGGAGCAGCTCGTCGCAGCCTATGCCCAGGCCGCTGCCGATGCAAAACGAATCGGATTCGACGGCATCGAGCTTCACGGTGCCCACGGATATCTCATTGATCAATTCTTTTGGGAGAAAACGAATAAGCGGACCGACCGATATGGTGGCGATCTTGTAGGGCGCACGCAATTTGCCATCGAAGTCATCGAGGCATGCAGGCGCGAAGTAGGACCTGACTTCCCGATCATCTTCCGTTTCTCGCAATGGAAGATGACCGACTATGGTGCGAAGCTCGCTAAGACACCGGAGGAGCTTGAGCAGTTCCTGCACCCGCTCGTGAAAGCAGGGGTGGATATTTTCCATTGCTCGACGCGCCGTTTCTGGGAACCTGAATTTGAGGGATCACCCCTGAATCTCGCGGGCTGGACGAAGAAGCTCACCGGAAAACCCGTCATCTCCGTCGGATCCGTCGGCCTGAACGGTGAATTCACCAGCTTCTCAGAAGCCGAAGCCACCGATATCCATGAGCTGACCGAACGCCTCGGAGACGACGAATTCGACCTCATCGCCATCGGTCGCGCCGTCCTTCAAGACCCTGAATGGGTCAAGAAAATCAAAGAAGGACGTAACGACGAAATCCACCCGTTCAGCAAAGAATCGCTGCAAACACTATATTGAATGCAAAATGACGCATGGGGACGGTTCCCATGCGTCATTTTTTTGGCGCACCGGGACCGCCCCATACACCATAAAAGAAGCACGGGCCATGGCCCGTGCTTCTTGTTGGATTACACGTCTTTCTTCTTCGAAAACATCTCATACAATTTGCTCAAACTTTTGGGATCCAGATCGATATCGTTTTCGTACGCATATTTGATGGCGTAGCCGAGGGCGAGGGTCATTCCGCCTGCGATGCTGGCTCCTGCAGCCATTCCTGCTCCCGGGACGAGTTTGACGATCTGCCTGAACAGGGTTTTCCCGACGTTGCCGGTGAGGGTGGCGATGGTGAGCTCCTTCGCCTTGTTCTTTGTCAGGGGCTTGTCGTAAAGGGTGGCGAGCTTGACCATCATGCCGACCTGGATGGCGGTGAGGGGCACCATGTCGGAGCCCGGGATCGGAGAAGCACCGATGGCCGTGGAGGATCCCGCTGCTGCGATGATCCATTTATTCGCCGTCGATGATTTTTCCTTCAGGTGTTTAGCGAAAAGGATATCTTTTTTTTTCTCCTTGAGGATATCTAGGATCGCACCACGAAGCATCTCCATATTCTCGCCTGTCTTGGAAGAGATCGGGGTCACTTTGTAGCGGTAATTCGTATGATCCTGGATGTACTTCACCAGACCTGGAATATCTTCTGCCGCATCGATCTTGTTCAACACGAAGATGATGTTCCGGTTGATCTTGCGGACCTCTTCGAATGTCTTCCGCTCTCCTTCAGAGAACACGGTTCCAGCCGCATTGAGGAAGAAGAGGATCACATCGGCTTCCTTATAGAACTTCATCGTTTCGGCGGAATTCTGCTGATTGATGTCATCAAGTCCGGGTGTATCGGCAAAAATGATCTTATCGGTATAGGCGTACTTCTCGATGAGGGAGGTCTCCCCGGGCTGAGCGCCGACCTTCGCGACTTCATCGCCCATGAGCATATTGATCGTTGATGATTTACCAGCGTTCACATCCCCGATCATGGCGAAGACGATCTCCTTCTCGAGCTGAGCGTTGATTTCATTCACTTCTTGGTCGTAGGCCTGTTCGAATTCTTTATCATGAAAAGAAAACACGTTCATCACTCCTTATCCTAATAGTAGCAGAATGTGGAGAAAGCCGGAAGCGCGGACCTCCGCCTCCGTAGTATAATGATGGAAAAAAGGAAGAAGGCGGCCCGTCATGAAAATCATCCCTTATCAACCTGGATTCGGTCCGGAAACCGTGAAGATGTGGAGGGAGAGCAAGGAAGCAGCCATCGGCCAAAAGGAAATCCATTCCTTCGAGGACCATCTCTATTTCCTGAATGAAATCCTGCCCGCAACCCATGATGTAGAAATCGCCATTTCAAACGAATCGGTGATCGGGATCATCGCCTACAACAGGACTGAGATCAGTCAGCTTTATATCCATAATGACCATCACGGGAAGGGCGTCGGGACGGCACTTCTGACACGTGCCAAGGAAGCCTCATCCGGCATCGTGACCCTTTATACCTTCGAAGTGAATGAGGGAGCCAGGCGATTTTATGAAAAGCACGGCTTCCGCATCATCGGCCGGGGACATGAGAATGAGGAGCAGCTGCCTGACCTTCTTTACGAATGGCGACGCTGATCCCTTATCGTATCTTCACAAGGATTGATTCCTTGCGTACCAGATCGACGAGGGCAGGGTAGCGATCGAGATAGGCATAGCTCTGGGGAGCGTGGAATCCGAAGTGCTCCTTCAGATAAGCAAACGGGATCGGGTCCTCCAGACGCCATAGCTCGAGGATGGGGAAAGCGAACCGGTACTTGGTGCCACCCTCGTTGAAGCTGGCATCACCATCCCCTCGAACCTCCACTTGCTCCGGGAATTCAACGGGATTAGCGGTCCTGGCTATGTAGGTGAGGGCAGATGACGGGGCCGATTCATAGATCCACAGGAAATCCGTCGGCCGTTTCGGTTTCACGCTCCGGAATTCATGCACCTTCTTGCCTTCGGATATCAGGGTGCAGTACTGGGGGTGTATGCTGATGAACATACCTTGCTCCATTGGGATGCCTCCTTTTTTATTAGCTGTATGCCTTGATTATAACAGGAAGAAATCCCTGCATTTTCACCAAATTTTCATTTCTCTTTGCTACATTGGACAAAAAAGGACGAAGGGGTGGCAGATATGCATATTTTACTGGCAGAAGACGATGAAACACTCGGTGAGCTGATTGTCCATTTATTGAAGAAAAAAGGGGTGGAGCGCATTGATTGGGTGGTCAGCGGGGAAGAGGCCCATGACTATGCCCTAGCGTCCTATTATGATGTGATCATCATGGACTGGATGATGCCTGGCGGGGACGGAGTCGAAATCTGCCGGCGCCTCAGGTCCGGTGGTTATGGAGGTGCGATCCTCATGCTCACGGCCCGTGACGGCGTGGAGGATTGTGTGGAAGGATTCGAGGCGGGGGCCGATGATTATCTGGTGAAACCCTTTGAGATTGCAGAGCTTCATGCCAGGCTCAAAGCCCTGTCCAGACGGAATCTTGCCCCTTTGCAATCAGAAACCATCGGCATCAGGGGATTCACATTGAACCGGACGAGCCACAGCCTTATGCGGGACGGGGAGGAAATCTACCTTACCCCCCGGGAATTCCAGCTCCTCGACATACTGGTCCGCAATCAGAATCAGGCGCTCTCGCGGGACCTGCTCCTCGACCGGATATGGGGGATCGATGCCGACGTTTCACACAAGACCGTGGATGCCACTGTCAAATTACTAAGGAAGAAAATCGGCGAAGGCCTGATTGAAACCGTCAGGGGAGTGGGGTACCGGATTGAAACGTAAATCGATTTTTTCTCGAAGGCAGCCAAGGGACCTGTTCACGAGAACCCGCATGCAGCTCACGCTTTTTAACAGTGTCATCATCACCGCCTTTCTAGTGGTGTTCATCCTGTTGGCTCTGTTCATCGTCTATAAGACTGTGCTGTACGACCAGGAACAGGAACTCAAGGGCCTGGCGGAACATGAGGTCAAGGAACTGCAGGAACTCGGTGCCCACAGGCGTGGAGAACCGAGGGGGGAGGAGCGACCGGCCGTCCTTAGCGAAAATCAGGTGTTCTATTATATCCTCGACAAAGATGGGGAGCCCTTGCAAACGAACGAAATCTATCCGGATCTGAGGGATACCTTCCTAGATAAGCTATCCGACTGGAAACCGGAAGAACGCCAGATCCGCCAAGACTCCATCGACGTGACGGAGAATGAAGGGTATGAGGATTTCGATCTCAGGATCCTTATGCAGTCCCAGCCCATCACATCACAGGGAGAGTTGGTGGGAAGGATGTATATCGGTCTCGATATCTCTTCCTTTTACCGATTGTTCAAATGGATCCTGGTCGTCTTCGGGGCCCTTGCCGTTCTATTCGTCACACTGGGGGTCTGGCTCAGTTCCCTCATGTCTAAGCGCGCCCTCGTCCCGATCCAGCAGTCCTACCGGCGACAGCAGGAATTTGTAGCGGATGCGTCCCACGAACTCCGGACACCCTTGAGCGTCATCCTGTCCTCTGTGGAAGCACTCGAGATGGGGGACGAAGAATCTGATCCGTTTACAAGGAAAATGGTGAAAGGATTGAAAGCCGAGGTGAAAAGGATGAACCGCCTCATCGGCGACCTTCTCACCCTTGCACGCTCAGATGATGAAGGAAAAGCCCGACTGGTCTTGAAGAAGGAAGAGTTCGACTTCGCACCTGATGCGGAGAAGATCCTTCAAACCTTTGACCGTCTGGCCCGGGACAAATCAATCACGCTCAGCCTTGAATCGTCAGGAGAACTCTTTATCCATGGTGACCGCGACAAGCTGATCCAGCTTTTGTATATCCTCTTGGACAACAGCATCAAATATACCCCGGATGGCGGCCGCGTGACTCTCGCCTGCAGGATCGACCAAAACCTCTCGGGGAGAACGCTCATCCTCTCCGTACAAGATACGGGAATCGGCATCGGGAAAGAGGAGCAGCTTCGCATCTTTGACCGGTTTTATCGTGTGGATAAAGCAAGGACACGGAAGGAAGGTGGTCACGGCCTCGGGTTGTCCATTGCCAAATGGATTGTCGAGGGACATGAAGGTGTGATTTCCGTCCAAAGTGAAAGTGGTGGAGGTTCGGAATTCCGCGTGGTGATTCCACTTCCACCAGAACGTCCAATGTGATTTTTTACTAAAAGCTCCTATTGATGAGGGGCTTTTTGTTTTTTCCTCCTAAAGTCGTAGAGATTCTTCCACCCCCTTGCCGAAGCAGGTCCCGTGAGAGAACGATATGCTGAGAGTAGTAGAGGAGTGGAGACAGATGAAGTTGTTTCATTATCACTGGTGGACGGACAAAGTAGAAGAAATGGAGGCATGGTACCGAGGAATCGGGTTTGAGACGCGGCAACGAATCGGAAGGGCAAATGGGGAGATGCGGGAATTCAACCCTCCCCTCGAATGGGATGAGTTCAGGCAAGAAAATGTCCAATTCCGCATCATCGAAATGTTACAGGGCCAGGTGAACATCACGTTCGGTCAGGGAAAGCGGGACCGGTTCGATCATATAGGATTCCTGGTGGACGATTTGGAGCATGACGAAGTGCTGAAAAATGCTGCTCTTCTCGGATGGAGGATAGACGAAGGGGAACGAAGGACATTCATTTCCACCCCATGGAGATTCAGGGTGGAGCTTCAGCGGCGAAAAGAAGCCGTACGGTCGGAAGCATTCCCTTCCCTCACAAGGCTTGAGCTGAACATCGACCGTCCAGGCAGGCTTTCTGCGTTGGCAGAGCTTCTTGGAGCGGAAGCAGAGGACAAGGGGGGAATCTGCCTGATCCGTAAAGGGGAGTGGGAGGTCAAACTATCACGCGGACCGGAATGCGGCCTTCAATCAGTGAAGGTTCGACAGCCTGCCTCATTCACGGGGACCGATCCCGTCGGCGTCTTGATCACTTCAACAATCTGAACCGGCTTTTCACTCAATTTTCACCATTCCGTCGTACAGTATCCTTAATCAATGATAAAGGAGAATGAAGGATGACGAAAAAGGTGAAATGGACAGTGATTTCAACGGTGACCTTGTCGCTTGTGACGTTTGGCGGTCTTGTCGCGGATCACACACAGGAGTTGAATGGTGCATCGGCAGAAGGGTCATTTGATGACGGTGGAAGAAGCGGGGATCAGTCGATGATCCATGAAAGGGAAGATGGGGGAGAGTTCAACTTTGACCATGATGAGGATGAGGGTGATGCATACTTCCAGGCTCCGTCCGAAGGATTCAGTCAGGATCATGGCAGCTCGGGGGTGTCGAAGCGATGACCCATACATTTACAGCCATGAACGCAACCATCATGTCACACGGCCTCTCCTTTGAGCAGGAAAGAAAGCTGAAGGCCATGTTCAGGGGATTCGAAGAGAGGGCGAGCCGTTTCATCCCCGGGAATCCTGTGGATGAGCTCAATCAAGTACCAGCGGACGTTCCGGTATTTCTCGACGCTACGATAGCGGACCTTCTAGCGAAATCCCTCATCCTTACAAGAAAGGTCGGGTACAGGGTGAATCCGTTCATGGGACGATCCATGAAGGCAATCGGCTACACATCATCGTTTCATGAGTCTTACGTGCCTGAAATGTCTGGTGAACCAATTAGGGGCTTCACCTATGAGCCGATGGAGTGGCTTACGAAGGAATGGATCATGAAGCTGGAAGACTTTCACTTCGACTTTGGCGGATTCGGGAAAGGGTATATCGCAGACCGTGCACGGGAGATGCTCACTCGTGAAGGTGTCACGGACGCTTTGGTCAATGCGGGGGGCGATCTGGTGGCCATCGGTCGTCAGCGAGTCGGTATCGGGCACCCGAAGCTTCCGGGAAAAGATATGATCAAGCTTTTAATCGAGGACCTGGCGATGGCAACGTCAGGCATCCATCATCGACGCTGGAGCCATGAGGGAAAGGACTTTCATCACATCCTGAACGGGCGGACAGGCGAAGTAGCCACGAGTGACGTCGTGCAATCCACCGTGATCGCATCTTCTGCCATGGAGGCGGAGGTGGTCGCCAAGCTGTTCTGCATCCTTCCTTATGAAGAGGCGAAACGGGAGGCATCCAAATTCCCCGATGCGGCCTACTTTGTCTATCTGGATGATGGCCGCGTGGCAGCCGGGGGAAATAAAGGCCTTTACAGCGCCATGGAGGTGGCGGGATGAATTGGATCTGGTTTGGCATCAGGATCCTTGGACTCACTTCTTATCTTCTCCTGACCTTGTCGGTACTTGGCGGGATCCTGAGGGGGATACCGAAGAAGAAATTCTTCCTGCTCCAGTTCCATCAGCAAATCGGACAGATCGCCCTCCTTCTCGGTGGACTACACGGATTCCTCCTGCTGTTCGATTCCTATGAACCGTATAGCCTGGTCGGGCTCCTTGTTCCGTTTTCCTCCACCTATGAGCCGGTGTTGAGCGGGTTCGGGACGATTGGTCTCTATCTGCTGCTTATCGTCATCGTGACGTCCGATTTCATGAAAACGATCGGACGTGCAGTCTGGAAGAAAGCTCACTACCTTGCCTTCCCATCCTGGCTGTTGATCTGGGCACACGGATTGTTCATGGGCACAGAAGGAAGGGAAGAATGGGCACTGGTCATGTACGGTTCCACGTTCCTCCTTGTCCTGTTTGCCACGATTTACATGACGGCAGGGCGAAGGAAGCAGAAAAAGCCTGTGGATGCTCGCTCCGCCCACTGATCAAGAGGCTGGGACAAGAGTGTTTTAGGCATAGTAACACTCGAACGATCTTGCCTGAGATCGTTCGGGTTTTTGATTTGTTTCATGACCATTACGATTTACTTGATCCTAGCGATTGATTGGAGTGCAAGACGAAGACTCCTGCGGGAAGTGTAGCTGATGTGAGACCCCGCAGGCTTGGCGAGGAGGCTCACGGGCTACCCGCGGAAAGCGAAGTCTTGCACGGAAAGCATGAGCGGTATAAAGAAGCCATACTGATATTGTTCGTCATGACCTTTTTGTTTTGTCCCAATCTCTTCTCATTATCCTCCTCCATCACACCTATCTTCATGAAAACGCTTCAGACGATTTTTAATCATAAAAAGATTCAGTTTATAGTGAATATTCCCATCGATTGTAATAAAATAGTATTTTGTGAGGAGGAAGCACCATGAATCTAGTACGAACGACAGTGAATCATTTTAAGCCTTATTGGCGCATGCTTTTAGTTGCTCTTATTTTTTCTATTATCGGTGGTCTTTTTACCATCGCACCGCCCGTCCTTGTGAAGAAGCTTGTGGATGACGTGATCGTAGGCGGCGATCTTACCCTCCTTCTGTGGGTGGCGGCCGGGGTCCTCGGTGCCTACTTGGGGAAATCCCTATTTGAGACGATGCAGGAGTACGTTCAGGTGAAGATCGGCCTCGATGTGATCACCGACATGCAGATCCGGGCTTTCCGGAAGCTGCACCGCGCACCGATGTCATTCTTCTCGAGAACACCGAGGGGCGATATGCTCTTCAGGCTCACCCATGATGTCGAGTCGATCCAGAATCTGAACAACACCGTAGTGCCAAGGATCCTCCAGCAGGTGGTTGGAGCGGTGGCGGCATTCTCGGCCGTATTCGTGCTCTTCTGGCCGGCGGCGATTGTTATGTTCTGCGTCTTCGCCATCTATATCATCCCGTCCTTCACTCTGGGGACGAAGATGAGGAAGATGAGCGCCATTCAGCGCGATATGAGTGCAGACATGTATAATCATCTGCAGGAAAGCATCGAAAGCGTCCGGCTCGTCAGGACGTATCAGACACAGGATCAGGAAACGGGGGCACAGGAGAAGAAGCTGTCTGATTGGAAGATATTCTCCATCCGTGCAGCCCTGATCGGAAAGGTCAACTGGCGTCTCGGGAATCTGTTCAATATCGCGGCACCGGGTGTCGTCATGCTGGTAGGTGGCCTTGCGATCTGGAAGGGAAGCATCACAGTCGGGACCCTGGTCGCCTGCCTGACATTCATCCCCATCATGTTCCAGCCCGTCCGCTCCATGGCGGAGCATGCCCTGACGATCCAGCAGGCCATCCCGGCCCTTCAACGGATCTATGAATACTTCGATTTGCCGGAAGAACATGACGAGAACCTTCCTGCCTTCGGGGACGTCGTTGGGAAAATCGATCTTACGAATCTATGGTTCTCGTATCCTGGCAGTGATAAGCAGGTGTTGAAGGGCGTATCGGTCTCCTTGAATCCAGGAAGCCATATCGGGATCGTCGGTACGAGCGGGGGAGGGAAGAGTACCCTTGTCCAGCTCCTTCTCGGTCTGTATGAGCCGGATCAAGGATCTGTCGAGATCGACGGCAAGAATTTATATGAGTACAATCGCAACAGCTTCCGCCAGCAGGTCGGGGTCGTATCTCAGGAAACATTCCTCCTGAACAGCACCCTGCGTCAGAACCTGCTGTACGGTAAGCCCGACGCCACACAGGAAGAACTCGAGCAAGCGGTGGATGCCGCAGGGCTCAAGGAATTGATCGAGTCCCTCGATGAGCAGTACGACACCATCGTCGGGGAGCGTGGATTGAAGCTCTCAGGCGGGCAGCGCCAGCGCGTCGCCATGGCCCGTGCCATCCTGAGGCAGCCACCTGTCCTGATTTTTGATGAAGCCACGTCTTCATTGGACGGCGAGAATGAAGAAAGGGTTCAGGCTTCCCTGGAAGAACTGATTCCTGGCCGGACGACCATTACGATCGCCCACCGCCTCGTCACGGTGAGGAAGGCGGATGTCATCATCCTCCTCGATCAAGGGGTCATCGCAGAAAAAGGAACACATGAAGAACTCCTCATGCAGAGGGGTAAATACTATGAACTGTACAGAGCTCAGTACAGCGAACTGGAAAGGGAGCTGATCGGATGAGCGCCGGTACGGTTTCACCAAAGAAAAGCCGTGACGGCAGGAGGGTCCTGTCCTTCCTCCGTCCCTATAAAAAATGGGTGATCGCGGATTCCGTGGTCATCGCCATCTCTCAGGTGTTCTCTGCCCTGATCCCGACCCTGGCCTTGAGCTGGCTCGTGGATACGATCCTTCCGGGGGAGAACTCCACATGGCTATGGGGCCTGATGTGGCTGTTGATCCTTTCGGCGGTCCTCGACCTCGTCATGATGGTCATCGATGAATATTTCTGCCATCAGACCGCGAAGACTGTGACGAACTGGCAGAAGCTGAGGCTGTTCAGGCATCTTCAAGTCTTGCCGTATTCGTTCTACCACCATAATTCCACCGGGGAAATGCTCGCGAGGGTGTCGGATGATCCGGACACCCTGCATAACTTCCTTGCGTGGGAAGGATCCACGTTCATGGCAAGTGCTCAAGGTGTATTCCTCTACAGCATTGTACTGTTCTTCATCCACCCGTATCTCATGATTGCGAGTGTCGTTTTCGGTGTCCTCTTCTACTGGACGTCTAATCTTGTCGGTGCAAGGACTCGTGCGGCTTCAGCCGATGCACGGAAGGAAGCGTCACGCTACCTTGAGCGGCTGCGCGAGTCGGTGACGGGGATCCATCTTTCGCGGGTGTCGGGCGTATCCGATAGTGAAGTGGAGAGCGTCGTCGCCATCAGGGATACATTTGTCAAGCACTCCATCAAAGAGCTGAAGGCCCGCATGCAGTCCGTCGTGGTCGTTTCAAGCTACAATGGATTCGCCCTGGCCCTGGTTTATCTGATTTCCACGTTGTTGATCTGGGATAAGGGATTGACGAGCGGTCAGATGCTGACGGCGGGTGGCCTTGTCACCATCGCGGCGAATGAAATGCAGCGTCTCCTGCGGAACTGGCTGTCTGTCAGGCGGACGGGGCCGGCCCTCGACAGGTCGGAAATCCTTCTTGCTGAAGAAGCGTCCCGTGCAGAATCCACCAAAGGAGTCCGGGGTGACCGTTCCAAGGGAGAGATTCAACTAGAAGATGTGACCTTTACCTATCCGGGGAAAGAAGACGATGTGCTCAAAGGAGTCTCCTTCTCGATCAAACCGGGGGAAACCTGCGCCCTTGTAGGTCCGAGTGGCTCAGGGAAATCCACCATCGTCGATCTTCTGTTCAAATTTTATGACGCAGGAAAAGGAAGCATCAAGGTGGACGGCCGTGACGTGGCAGAGTGGGACACCGACTGGCTCAGGTCCCAGATGGCCATCGTCACCCAGGACGTCATGATGCGGAGCGGGTCTCTTGCTGAGAACCTGCGGATCGGTAAGCGGGATGCCACAGATGAAGAGCTTATGGAAGCCCTTGAAGCAAGCGGTCTCGGGGATCTGATCACCACGCTTCCCGACGGACTCGACACGCTCGTCGGGGAGAGGGGAAGTCTCTTGTCGGGCGGTCAGAAGCAGCGCTTATCCCTAGCCCGTGCCATCTTGAAGGATGCGCCGATCATGGTACTCGATGAAGCGAGTTCGGCTCTTGATCCGATCACGGAAACAAAGATCAATGAAGCCGTGCTCCGCGCCGGGAAAAATCAGACCATCATCATCGTCTCCCACCGGCTTTCCACTGTCCTTGCAGCCGATAAAATCGTCGTCCTCGAAAACGGCCGGATTGTGGAAGAAGGAACGCACGGCGACCTTCTTCTTCACCGGGATGGCGTGTACGCCAGACTGTTCGGCCGCGAAGCTGAAATCGGCGGTGCGACCGTCGGAGGCATATAGGAGTGAACCGGTCCGGACTATCCGGGCCGGTTTTTGTATGAACAGGGGTCGGAAAGCAGGGGCTTCCAGTCATGGAAAAACTTCCAGAGAAAAAATCGAACAAAAACAATCCATATAATGGTACAATGTTAAAATCGGAAGAAGATACCTCGTCTGCAGGTATCTTTTCTTATTTTGATTTAGGAGTACGTTATGAGAGAATTTCGCGAACGATTTCATAAAAGGAATTATTATACCGTGGCGGTTGTCTCCATCATTCTGATGATTATCGGGGTCATCGTGGATAATCCTGCAGGGTCTGGCATAGCAGTCCACGGGATCATGGTGGTCATCATTTCTGTCTGCCTTCTCCTGTACCCGACGCATGAACGGAGATGGCTCCGCGCCATCACAGTGCTGACGGTATCGATTTATTTTTATGCGCTGTTCTATATGTACCCTGGTACTTGGTCGGCGTTTGTGCTTCTTTGTTTCGTTCCGGCGCTTTCCATCCTGTTCTTCGATAAGAAGCTCTTCTACTCATCGCTTTCGCTGAACATATTCTTTGTTGCATGCATGGCCATGTATATCGGCTGGGTGGATAAGGGAAAGACCTATTCATTTTTTTACTCGGATATTCCCGGCAATCTGGTCAATTTCGTAGCCAGTCAGATCATCCTTTATTTCATCTTCTACCTGACAAACGGGCGCATCAAGAAACAGCGGATGTATTATGAAGAGGTGCAACAGGCAGAACGGATGAAAACGACGGGTCAGCTTGCAGCAGCCGTTGCCCATGAGATCCGGAATCCACTGACCGTGGTGAAAGGGTTCCTGCAGTATTACTCACAGGATGAGCATCTGCCGAAGGACTATAAGCAGAACTTCAGCCTCATGTTGAACGAGCTTGATACGGCGGAGCACGTGATTTCACAGTTCCTGTCCATCTCGAAACCGGAACAGACAGAAGAGGTCGACCGTGTCGACATGGAACAGATCCTGAGGGATGTGACAGAGCTTCTGTCCATGTACGGGATCCTTCATGACAACAGCATCGAGCTGGAGGTAGATGAACAGTGCTTGATCGCGGCCAATCCAATGGAAGTGAAGCAGTTATTCGTCAACCTGTTGAAAAACGCCATCGAAGCGTCTGATTCCGGAGAATCGGTGTCTGTGAAGGCGGCAAAGATTGGAAAAGATGTATTCATCACGATGACCGACCGCGGCAGGGGGATGACGAAGGAGCAGGTGGATCATCTTGGGACGCCGTTTTACTCACTGAAGAGCAAAGGGACTGGTCTTGGTCTCATGATCTGCTACAACATCGTCGAGCGCTACAACGGTCATATTCATTTTGAAAGCGAACCAGGGCAAGGTGCGACGGTCACTGTACGGTTCCCTCTGATGCAACGATAGGCATACACACATCCGCCCCGGAAGCATATGATATCGTGGATATTCATGCGAAGGGATTGAGTGATGGTGAGATGTATGCCTTTTAATCAGTCATACTGTTATGTGGAGCCGGCGATCGAAGCCGGGATGATGAGGGATGCCGTGCAGTACGATGAAACAGCGGATTTAGCGGCGGGAATCAGTTATAAGGCTTGTTCCGTAGAGCTGTACAGTCGATTGGTGAATGAAACGGATGACCGGGAGGCGCAGGATACCCTCCTTGAACTGATGGAAAATGAGCAGCGGATGTGCTGGCAGTTGACGAACTGGTATATGTCCCTGACGGGGACGGCTCCGGTATGCCATGTTGAAACCATTCCATTCAGCTCATATGAGGAAGGACTTCAGATTGCCTATGACCGGGAACTGAGCAGGTATGAAGAGTTTTCGAGAGTGGGAGCTTCAGGTCAGCATTCCCAGGTATATGGAGTACTGCTGAACGCCAACCAGGGCGGATGGGAGCACGCAAAGCGCCTTTGTGCCATCGGGGCAGGCAGGAGTCAGCGTGTCATCCTCAAGGATTATGGCCCGAATCCATTCTCCGTCAACATAGAGGAAGCGACACTGGAGAACAATACCTTCCGCACGGCCTTGTGGACGGGGAATCATCTGCAGGTCACCCTGATGAGCATCAAACCGGGAGAGGATATCGGACTCGAGATCCATCCCGATACGGATCAATTCCTTCGCCTCGAGGGAGGACAGGGGATCGTCCAGATGGGGGACCGTCCCGATCATCTTTATTATCAACAGCCTGTCAAAGATGCCTCTGCCATCATGGTGCCTGCAGGAACGTGGCATAATGTGATCAACACGGGGGCCACCCCGATCAAGCTTTACTCCATCTATGCCCCTCCACATCATGCGAGGGGAACGGTGCATAAAACGAAAGCCGATGCCGAGGCAGCGGAAAACCAGCCGAGACTTCCATATACAAATGGAGTCTGGTGGTAGAGAGGGCAGCTCCCAATGGGGGCTGTTTTTTGATTCTATCCCTCGCCGAGATCCTATACTTACAGTCTGGGAAATTGAAAACGTTCTCTTCCGGAAATTGAAACAAATGTATTGTAAATGGGAGAGGGCTCTGCTAAAATCAACAAGAATTTCAACGCAGTAGAAAGGTGTTCAAGCCATGACTCAACAACCACAAGGAAAAGAGCGGATCGCCCTTGCGTTCCTTCTCAGTATGCTCGGTATACTGGGACCTCTTAATATCGATATGTATCTACCCAGTTTTCCCGGGATTGCCAAAGACCTCGGAGCAAGCGCCTCGATGGTCCAGCTCAGTCTGACGGCCTGCCTCATCGGTCTTGCCATCGGACAGGTTATCGTCGGTCCCATCAGTGATGCACAGGGGAGAAGGAAACCACTTCTCATCTCGATCTTCCTCTTTGCCATCGCCTCCCTGTTCTGTGCCCTTGCACCGAACATCACCGTCCTGATTGGAGCGAGATTCCTTCAGGGCTTCACGGCTTCTGCTGGAATCGTCCTGTCCCGTGCCGTCGTGCGGGATGTCTTCACAGGGCGTGAGCTGACCAAATTCTTCGCGCTCCTCATGGTCATCAACGCCACGGCACCGATGATCGCGCCCATCACAGGTGGGGCGATCCTCTTGTTGCCGTTCGCCAGCTGGCATACGATCTTCTATGCCCTGTGCCTGATCGGATTCATCATTGTCCTCATGATCTTCCTGAAGCTCAAGGAAACCCTTCCGCCCGAGAGGCGGATCCCGAGTACGCTCGGCTCATCCGTGCGCACGATGGGAAGCCTCATGGTGGACCGCTCCTTCATCGGATATGTCCTGACGATCGGACTCATCCACGGAGGAAGCTTCGCCTATGTATCCGGGACCCCATTTGTCTACCAGGGGATCTATGGCGTGTCAGAGCAGGCATTCAGCATCCTCTTCGGCATCAATGGACTGGCCATCATCTCGGGAAGCTTCATCATCGGGCGCTTCAGTGAGTATGTAGGAGAACGCAACCTATTGAAGACGGCCGTGTTCGTCTCTGTAAGCGCGACTGCCATCCTACTGGTCGCGACATTTATCCAAGGACCGCTGGCCACCATCGTCATCCCGATCTTCCTGTATATGATCTCGATCGGAATGATCTTGACGAGTACCTTCACCCTGGCCATGGAAAAACAGGGACACAGGGCAGGAAGTGCAAGCGCCCTCCTCGGGATGCTGCCCCTCGTCGTCGGCGCCATCGTTTCTCCCCTCGTCGGGATCAACGAAGCTTCACCGGTTCCCATGGGAGCCATCCTGTTCACCACCGCCCTCCTAGGGGCCATCGCATTCTTCACGTTCACCAAAGAAGTACAAGAAGCATAAGGGTCTCCCTTGTGCTTCTTTTTTGATATCAGAAAATGGAAAAATATTCTCAAGATGTGATAATCAGTGATATGATGCAAGGAAAAGGAGTGTTCAACATGATTGCAACGATAAAAATAAACGATCCGTTCCAGGCACAAACCGTCTTATCCATGCAGCTCCGATCATACAAGGTAGAAGCAGGGCTGATTGGAACGGACGATATTCCCCCCTTAAAAGAAACCACCGAAGACCTGCAACAATGCGGAGAAACATTTCTTGGCTGGTTTGAAGACGGGGAACTATGCGGGGCGATTGCCTATAAAAAAGAAGAAAACGAGGTGGACATCCACCGTCTCATCGTAGATCCTGTGCACTTCCGCAAAGGCATTGCCGGAAAGTTACTGCAGGAACTGGAACGGACACATCCCCATTCTCTCTACAAAGTGGCGACAGCAGAGAAGAATCTTCCTGCCGTACGGTTTTATGAAAAATCAGGGTATGAGAAGGTCCGAACCCTCACTATCAATGATATTCTGACTCTGGTGTTCTTTGAAAAGGAGAGAAGGCTATAGCAATGAGCCATGAAGATGACTTAAAGATATGTACGTTCATCTCCTCTTCCATAAACGCTGATATAAACAGGTCTCGACCCCCATCATGGGAAGTAGGACCTGTTTTATATTAGAAAGATTGAATTTTCAGTCTTTTTACTTTATAATCAGTTTGAATCCGAGAGGGAAGCGATTTTTTTTAGGTAAAAGAGAAAGCGCTTACCCTAATCGGAGATCAGCGCAAAGAGTGGTGTCACCCTCGGCTCAATGCGGACAGAAGGGATGGGAGAAAATGAAGGCAATAAAGCCGATTTCGGCCGTCGTACTATCACTTGTGATTTCACAAAGCGCTCTTGGAGGGGTCCAGGTAGGGGCGAAACAAGGGGTGGATCCGGTACCGGAACCGCCGTCAGGCTACTTCATCGATACATATAAGAATAATGTGTCGGGCAATAAGACCCCGAGCAATCCGACGATCAGCGTCCTCTCACAGTACAACAGAATCTGGGAACCGGGGGAAACCTGGGATTCCGGTGTCGTACTGGATCAATCGGTCCATGAACATAATATTCAAACCGTGTTGGACAAGACGTCCTCCCGCACAAAGGCTCAAGCGGATGCTGCTTACCTCGATGACCGTGTGAGCCAGAGTTACAGTGCCCTTGATGGCCTCGGGTCCCTCACGGATATCTACAGGAAGGACGCCAACGCCACGACCACCATCACGGGAATTCCCGAAGATGCCCTGGTGAAGAAGTACACCGATGAGGGGACAGGGGCAGGGACAACAGACTCTGAGCTCGGACAGATGGCAGGGCTTGTGGAAACCCTGAGGGGAGAGTATTCGTCCACGAGTTCGGCAAAAGATTTCTACTCCTATAAACGTCCTTTCCGTTGGACCGATCCGTCCATTGTCGTACCGGAACTTCGTCCGACGCTGAAGGAGGACCCGACGAATGATGGTGGATTCCCGAGCGGGCATACGAACGCCGCCTATCTGACGGCACTCGCCATCGCCTATGCATTTCCTGAGCGCTATCAGGAAATGCTGACGCGCGCCTCGGAGCTCGGGGATAATCGCCTCGTTGCCGGCGTTCATTCACCCCTGGATGTGATGGGAGGTCGTACGATGGCCACGGCACTCGCCGCTTCCATCCTCGCAGATCCCGATAATGAAGCGCTGAAGGAAGGAGCTTATGAGGAAGCTCACACCAAGCTACTGACGCAAGATGGGAAAGCACCGGACCGATTTGCCGATAAGGAAGCCAATAAGCAGGCCTATCAAGAGAGGCTCACCTATGGTTTCAAACCCACCGGTTCCACCAAGAAGCCCATGGTCGTACCAAAAGGAGCTGAGGTGCTTCTCGAAACCCGTCTTCCATACCTGAGCGACGAGGATCGCCGTCGTGTACTATCCACAACGGGACTCTCCTCCGGCTACCCCCTTCTTGATGATTTGGAAGGATGGGGACGGTTGAATCTATATGCGGCTGCAGATGGATTCGGTTCATTTGAATCAAATGTCAAGGTGAAGATGGACGCCTCAAAAGGTGGATTCCATGCGAAAGATATATGGGCAAACGATATCTCAGGGAAGGGCTCCCTGACGAAAAAAGGATCAGGAGAATTGACGCTCACAGGAAATAACTCCTATAAGGGAGATACGACCTTGGATGGCGGGACCCTTGTCGCTGGATCTAAAACAGCGCTCGGAAAAGGCGATGTGGAGGTGGAAACAGGTACCCTTCAAAAAGAAAGTAAAGGGAAACTCGTCATCGATGGCGACTACAGCCAGTCGAAGAAATCCATGCTTGAGGTGGATGTAGATAGTCGCGAAGATGTTCTCGTCATCAAAGGGGAAGCGGAGCTCGGTGGCACACTCAAAGTACACTTCCCACGGGATCAGCGTCCGGGTAAATCCGTCACCGTCATGACCTACTGGAAACTGGATCGCCATAAAGTGTTCAATCATATTGAAACAACCGGGCTCCCAAAGGGAACCAAAGTGAAACCGGTCTATAAAGCTCACAGTCTAGAACTGAAGCTGATAAAATAAAAAGGATCAAGCCGCTCCAACACAGGAAGCGGCTTGATTTTTTTATTGTAAACATCTTTAAAAAGCGTAAAATGGATGGTAATACAAAATGTGGAAGGGGAGATAGAGATGAAGACAGAATTTACTGGAAGGGCTTCTTCTTATACAAAAGGAAGACCGCCTTACCCAAAGGGGATCCTTGAGCTCATGCGCAGTCTCGGAGCTGATGAACAATCACGGATTGCAGACATAGGAGCAGGAACAGGGCGATTGACACGCATGCTGGGAGAGCTCGATGCTTTTGTTACGGCCGTTGAACCAAGTGCTGACATGCTGGAGGAATACCGTCACACCTGCCGTGAGCTCCCACGCGTTACCTATATGGAAGCACCAGCAGAAGAAACCCGTCTGGAGACGGGAAGCGTTGATTTCATCACTGTTGCCCAGGCGTTCCACTGGTTGGATAAAGACCGGTGCCGCACGGAGTTCCAGCGTATCCTGAAACCGGGTGGCAGGGTCCTCCTTATCTGGAATTCAATGAAGGGTGATGATCCGTTCGTTCAGGCGTATTCCAATGTCTTGAAGGACTTCACCATCAAGCAGACGGCTGGGAATGCAAGCGGTGACCACCTTAAAGAGAAACGGGAATTTTTCGGATCAGACATCGAGATCGTACAAATGGGTAATGCCCATACCCTCGATGAAGAGGAATTGATACATCATGGTCTGTCACTGTCCTACACGCCTTCGGCCGATCATCCCGAGTATCAGTCATTCATCAACGCACTGGGAACGCTTTTCCGGGAGCACTGCCAAGAGGGAAGCCTGACCATTCCATATGAAACAGAAGTGACCATTGGGACATTCCAAGGAAGGAGACATGAAAGATGAGAAAAAGGAACTGGGTACCGGCACTCGTCATGATCCCGTTGCTTACGGCCTGCAACCAAGGCGTAGCGAAAGGGGACAAGGAGGTCACACCGGAAATGGACCGCGTTATTTCCACCTCCATCATCGAACACAATGAGCCTCTGCTCGATAAGACAGACGAACAATTTGAAGTACATAAGATTTATGGCACGAAGGAAGAGGACGGCACCATTGATGTATATCTCTACACTCTTTACGAAGGGTATGACCTGTCAACCGGTGACAAAGCCCAAACAGGGGCCTCTTTGCCTGCTCATATTGAATTAAAGGAAGAAGGAAATCAATACACCGTGGTGAAGTACGAAGAACCCGATGACGGAAGCACTCATCAATCTTCCCTTGAAAGTATGTTCCCTAAGAAGTTGGCGAAGAATGCCATGAAAGATGAAGGATCGGCCGCGGGTCTTGATCAAGACATGAAGAAAAAAGTCCACACCTGGCTGGAGGAGAGTTGAGAAATGAAAACCATCATCCAACATCAACATGCAATGGTCGAATGGGGAGCATCCCTAATGGAGATTGACAATACCCTGTGGCAAACCCCACTCAAACCAGGGAAATGGAACACAGGAGAAATCCTTGCCCACCTCATTGCGTGGGACGAATTCCTCCTGGATCATCGCCTGCAGGCTATCGGATCAGGAGAGAGCATGTCTCCTGCCCCGGAAGTGGATGCATTCAATCATGAGGCAGTCACACGGATGGAGAAGGCATCAAAAGCAGAGCTGGTCGGGCAATTTACCGGAACAAAGATGAGGATTATTGAAGAAATCAAGGAATTGAACGCTGATTACACCATGACCATTGGTGAAAAAGACATCACCATCGGTCGTTATTTCCTTGGACTGATGGAGCATGATCTTCATCATAAAGCGGAAATCGACGCATTCCTTTCAGATGGTTTCACCATTCAGCGGACGGAAGATGGCGAAGCAGCTAAAAGCATCTCAGAAAAGCTTTATTCCTTCAATCTCAAGCACTTTTCAGAAGACTTGAAAGGTCGATATGAAGAAATCACATTGACCCTCCTTGACGCAAATGGTGATATCAGGGGAGGCCTTGTGGGAGAAATCTGCTGGAACTGGATGGAGGTCAAGATCCTCATGGTGGATGAAGATCTGAGGGGAGGAGGTCATGGGAGCAGTCTCCTCCGAGAAGGCGAACGGATTGCCTCCTCAAGGAGCTGTGACTTCATCAAACTCGACACCCTCAGCTTTCAGGCGAGGGGATTCTACGAGAAGCATGGATATGACGTGTTCGGCACCCTTGAAAACGTCGGCAGGGACCATCGCCACTTCTATATGAAAAAGGATCTTTAAGGTGGACAAGATGGAAGAACTGCTCACCAAAGAATATGTGTTGAAGCATGGGGTGGAATTTGAGACCCAGCTCGAATATGGAGGGCCATACGGTCAGGGGATCGTAATCGTGGATGAAGACGGGGAAGAGCACCTTTTCACGGGTCTCGTCTATGATCTTCACAGTAATGGAGAGCTTGAGAGTTATTTTTATGTGTCAGGTGGGGTGAAGGAAGGACGCTATGTTGAATTTTACCCAAGCGGCGCTGTCGCATCCATCCGGACCATGCATAAGAGCGCTTCGCACGGACATCAGCTGGAATTCTATGAAAACGGCAGGGTGCGGGAGGAGTTTGAGAGCGTGGCCGGCAAGCGGATTACGTTCCGGACCTATGACGAAAACGGGAACGTACTGAAGGAGAAGACGGAGTGGACAGAGGAAGATAGACGCTTCGCGGAGAAATGGGGAAGAAAGTGAACCGATTTGCAGCCTGTGCAGATCGGTTCTTTTTTGCACCTTGAGAACTATGACAAACCTTTCACAAGTTGAATGAGATGATGGATGACACTTCCCTCACCGGACTTTCCGGCGTGTACGAAATAGAAGGGCCGGTAGACAACAAAAGGATCGATGGGGACAAGTTTCCCCTGCCTGAGCTCCTCTTTCACCATGGAAGTGGAAAGAAAAGCAATCCCAAGGCCCCGGATGGCGAGCTGCTTGATGAGGGAGTGGCTGCTTGCCTCGAGGATTTCCACAGGCTGGATCCGCTCTGATCGCAGGAGATCATCCGCATATTCACGCGTTCCGGAACCCAGCTCTCTCAAAATGATGGGGGACGATTCCAGGCTCATGCGATTGCTAGCAAAGAAACGGATCTCATCTCGTGCGATGACTTCTACCTGGAAGGGCTCGAGCCCCTTCGTCCCTTCCACAAGAGCAAAATCGATTTCGCCGTGATTCAGTTCCTCCACGATCGTCTCATGATTGTTGATCCTGAGCTGCAGATGGGCATGGGGGTACATCAGCTTCAGCTGTTTCACAAAGTCAGGGAGCAGGACATCGCTTACTGTATGCGTGGACCCGATCCGAAGATGGAACTCTTCCTTTTCATCATGGATGTGCTCCATGGAACGGGCGATTTCAAGCATCTTCTTTCCTTGTTCATATACCTTCTGTCCAGCAGGCGTCAATTGAAAGGCGGGTGAATTGGAAGAGCGGCTGATGAGGGCAACGCCGAGTGCCTGCTCGAGCTTCTTAATATGGACGCTCACCGTCGGCTGGGACAGATTCAGGAATTCACTCGTCTTCGTAAAATGCTGAAGCTGCGCAAGGGTGACGAACGTCCGGATCCAATCGATTTGCATAGGTGCACCTCCATTACGAAACGTAATAAACACTATTCGTATTATTCATTTCTATTATAAACTTCCCCACTGTATAATGAAAGGGAAGGAAGTGAACAGAAATGGAATGGATTTATTTTATCATCGGTGGTGCGTTCATCGGGATCCTGTCAGGGTTTTTCGGGATAGGTGGAGGAATCGTTTTGACTCCAACGCTCCTGGTCCTCGGCTATGACCCGAGTCAGGCAATCATCCTCTCCTTGATGCTGACCCTTGGATCCACGGTGACCGGCACGATTTCTCATATACGATTGAAAAATGTAAACGGACGACTTGCCATCATCCTCGGCATCGCTGGTGTGATCGGGTCAACGGTCACGGCGCCATTCGTGAAATGGCTTGAAGCATCAAATGGTGCATCCCTCGTCATCTCCATCGCCTATATTGCCATTCTTGGATGGTTCTCCTATCAATTCTTCAGGAAGGAGAAGTCGGATGCGAAACCGAAAGGCAAGGGTGCCGTTCCGGTGATCGGGTTCATCACAGGGGTCATTTCATCCCTCATGGGTGTCAGCGGTGGATTCGTCATGACGCCGCTCCTGTCAAAATGGATCAGGCTGGACCTGAAAAAAGCGATCGGAACGAGCATCACGGCTGCCTCCATCATCGTCCTGTCCGGGATCGGTTCCTACATGGCAGCAGGAGAAACACTTGACTATCGCCACGGCGTCCTTCTCATCGCAGGCGCACTGATCGGAACCCCGATCGGCTCAACCCAGCTGAAGAACTTTGCAACGGATAAGGTGAAACGCATGCTCGCATTTCTGTATATCATCGTAGCAGCAAGCGTCATCCTCAAGCTGCTTCAGATTCCGACCCTATCCCTGATTCTGATAGGTGCTGCCATGGTTGCCTTTTTCGCGGTCTTGATCAACAAGCAGAGAAAAGAGCCAAGTGCATCAGCTTAGGTAAAGAGAAGAAGCCCGCGTCATCGGACGCGGGCTTCGTTTTTATGTTGTAGCGGTGATGGAACGGGCCATACGAAACCAGTTTATATAAACCAAGATGATGAAAAATATACTGATCCCTAAGGGAAGCCCATAATGGGGTCCCTCGAACACGGTATTATAAAAGTCGATCGGGGTCATGGCAATGGCTGCGACCATACTGATTAAGGCTAGGATGATCACAGATAGCCTGCGATTACCGGCATTCCGGATAATAAACAGTGCAGTGGTGCACAGCAGCCATAAGCTAAGGACGAGTAGTGCATGAGAAATGCGATCCTCGAGATGGGTGTGAAGAAGGTATACGACAAATGATAAGATCGCTATCGCCACAATCGGGATCACCATGAGAATATTCAGCTTCACCAAAGCGGGTTTGCGGACAATGTCTTCTTTTACTTCTAAAAATGATATGACACTATAATAAGACAGCGCACCTAAAAGCAGGGATAAAACAAGGATCATACATACCACTCCATATTAATTATTCTTGTATAATAATACATGGGTTTTCTGGAAAAATCTATAGAAAACCTGCTCCCTATGGTATGATGGAAGAAGTGTTTTGAAAGAATATCCATGAACTGAAACTCTTGCCGGTGTTGAACCGTATAAGAATATGGAACATCATTGCCTAGAATTCACGTAGGGAGCTTAATGCTGTATGGACTTGGAATCAGTAGAACAAATCATCGCCAATTATGGCTATATAGCCGTCTTTTTATTACTCACACTGGGGATCGTCGGACTGCCTGTCCCGGATGAGGTCCTGATGATGCTGGTCGGATATTTCACAAATGTCGGGACCCTCAACTATGAACTGGCCGTATTGTTCAGTTTTGGTGGGGCCCTTGTCGGGATGACCATCAGTTACTTCATCGGCTACAAAGCCGGTCGACCGTTCCTTGATAAATATGGGAAATGGGTCGGACTGAAGGAAAAGCGTATGCGAAGGGTTGAAAAGTGGATGGAGAAGTACGGATCGTATTCCTTGATCATCGGCTATTTCATTCCTGGCGTACGGCATATCACCTGCTATTTTTCCGGGATTGCCCGCATGGATCTTAAACAGTACTTCCTGTTCGTTGCCATCGGATCCCTTCTTTGGACGTCGGTCTTCATCACCATCGGGAGGCTGGCGGGTGTCATTACACTATAAAATTGTAAAAGCCAACGGGACCGGTCTCGTTGGCTTTTCTAGTTCAATTTTTTGATGATGTTATGGTTTTTATGAAGTAAGGGCCAACAGTGTGAGCTAAAGGATTAGTGAGATAATGGTGAATGGTATAATAGTTCACAGGTAAACTAATATTTGCAAATGGATTGTGACCGTGTTATTCTGTTTTTGTTCACTAGTAAACATAAAGGAGTTTGTTGCATGAAACAAATCATTTATGAATCGTATCTAGAATTACTTCACCTGAATGAGCAGAAAGCCGATTCAATTCAATCTTTATTCGGCATCTACCTTAACAAAGATGAACCACTTGATCTTTTACCTGGTAACATGACGAGCATCCACGTCATTCAGTGCATCGGTGACCATGAACCCATCAATCATAAGGGGATTTCCCGAACGATGATGATTTCCAAGGCTAACATCACAAAGGTTACCCGCAAACTGCAAGAAGATGGGCTGATTAGGGCGGTGAAACTGAATGATAACAAAAAAGAAGTCTACTATAAGCTGACACCCGAAGGCAGGAAAGTCCACGACATGCACATGAAGCTTCATAACGAGAAAAAAAGGGCGTTCATGAATATGATCGAAGCATTTTCAGTGGAGGAACAACGGACCATTGCATCGTTTCTGGAAAAAATGACCGAGAGCATAAGGCATGAACATGGCCAACTCTAAGACTCGTTCACGCAATCAATCAATTTTGTATCTCATGTCCCTAGTAGCTTTCTTTGCTTCGCTTAACCAGAATATTTACACCCCATTGATTCCCTCGATAAAGGAATATTTTCACATTAACGGTCTGGCTGTAAATAGCACAGTATCGCTCTTCATCATTCTTACAGCCATTATACAACTGATCATGGCACCGTATTTGGACCGTACAAAGACAGGACATATACTTGTAGGAAGTCTCGTGCTCGTCGCCTTGGCGAGTCTCGGCTGCGCTTTGTCCCAAGGTTTTTATGCTTTTCTTTTTTTTCGGTGCCTACAAGCCATTGGTGCCGCATCTTTGCCGTTGATCGCGGTGATTACCATCATGGGTGAAACTCCTGAAGTAAAACAGGGGGAGGCGATGGGGACTTATCAAATGTTCCTCTCCATAGCACCGGCGGCTGCACCGGTTCTCGGAGGAATCATCGGTGCCAGATATGAGTTCCACGGTGTGTTCTGGTTCCTGGCAGGGCTAAGCCTCTTATTTTTATTCCTGAACGTACGACGAAGGAATACGACCGTGAAAAAAGAAAAATTGCACCAATCCCTAAGGTATTTGGATTTAATGCGGGATCCGGTCGTATTTGTGATCCTTTCGCTCAGTCTAGTGGTTTTCCTAGTGTATATGGCGATCCTTGTATTTCTCCCGGAGCTCCTCGCCGACCGTTTTCATATCGGACTGAAGTGGATTGGTTTTCTTTATGTGCCGGTAACGGGAAGCATAGTAGCAGGAAGCTACCTTTTTAAAAAGGTGAAATTGAACTTTTCCCATGTTATGGGCGCTGTCTCTGTGAGCTTGATCCTTTTCGCGCTAATGGATCAATGGTTGCTGCCTCTCACCCTTTTCCTTCTCATATTGTTTGGAATGGGCCTGGGAGCAGCAACCCCTCTCTTTGCCACATTACTGACATCCCGTTACAAGGAAGGAAAAGGCAGCATCATGGCGCTGTATAATGTAACTCGCTATATCGGCATGGGGGCAGGGCCGGTCGTATTCAGCCTTTTCTACAGGGAGATGGGGGAGAAAGGGACATTCCTGATCCTATCGGCACTTTTGCTTGCCTTGAGCTTTTCCTTTTATTCAGTCATCTCCTCTAGTAAGAAGAAATACCCCATCTAAAGGGGAGGTGCTTGCCATGCCCCTTTACTTCTGGGATTATGGAAAAGCGGGTTAGCGATCTTTTTCGTTGTCGTCAAGTAATTGAGTGATTTCCTGAAGCAATTCAATCTGCCGGTCCTGTTTTTCCTGGACACGTTTTGAATGGTCCCTGATTGCTGAAATCATAAATCCGAAACCAAGAATCAAGGTAAGAATGACTAAGCTAATGATACATATGCACTCCAATCGATTATTTTTGGGAGGTACTAAAAATGGAAAATGAAAAACTCGATAAACGTTCCCTGCAGGCGGTCTCCCTCACAGCCGTCCTGCTGGTGGCCTCCATTCTCGTGTTCCCGATCGGGAAGCTTGTGAAAGCCGATCTGTGGCTGCCCATAACCTTGTTTGCCTTGATTGATGCGGGGTTCATCTTGGCTCTCTTCATGGGGATGAGGTCACAACAACGCTTCGTGAAGCTGTTCAGCATCCTGGCAAATGGCGTTTTCATCATCGTAACCAGCTTCATGATCTATCTGCTGCTCATTGCCAACGGGATATCCGAGCCGTGATTTCTTTATAAAAGGGTATCCAGGAAGTGCTTGATCTCCTGGTAGACCATCACTTCATTGTCATGCTTCGAGAAGCTGTGGCCCTCGTCTTCCAACAGGATATACTGGACGGGGATCCCGCGCTCCCGTAGTCGTCCGACGATCCGCTCCGATTCCTCAGGGCGAACTCTCGTATCATTCTTCCCATGTATGATGAGCATAGGACCCGCCATATCCTCTACATACGTGATCGGGGACTCAGCAACAAGCTTTTCGCGCTGCCCGACGGGATCACCCACCAGATTGATGATCAGGGGCTTTAGTGTCTCCGGAGCTGCCTCCACGTAGGAAATCAAATCCGAGATTCCAAAGATATCAACGGTCCCACAGAAATACTCCGGGTGTCTGCCAGACAGAAGAAGGCTCATGTAACCACCATAGCTCCCGCCCATGACTGCGATCCTGCCTTTCTCCGCAAGCCCCTCGGCAATCAGCCAATCCATCCCGGCTACGCAGTCAAGCCTCGGCCCGACGCCCCAATCACCTTCCACCCGTTTCATGAACGAAGCCCCGTACCCGACACTACCGCGGAAATTGGGGGCAAAGATGGTATACCCATTAAGCGCCAAGTACTGCAGGAGGGGGCGATCCTTCAACCGCTCCGATTTCTGTGGACCACCGTGCGGCCATAACACGGTCATGCCGTTTGGCTCTTCCGGTTGGTAAAGAATCCCTTCAATCGTCAGTCCGTCGAAGGAGGGGTACTCGACAGCCACCGGTTTGACCCGCTTTGTTTTCACCGTATAGGGAGTCAGGCAATCCCAGCGACCGTCCAGACCCATTTGGTAGATGGCGTCGGACGCATGGGCAGAGCTTCCCAGAAGGAGAAGGGTGCCGTCCGATGTTGCCTTCAGTTGATTGAAAGTATCGCAGGGAGCGTCGATTCTTGTGCAGTTTCCTTCCTCAGGGAAGTAACGATGCAAATGATCCCGTACCCCTTTCTCTGTTGACAGAATCAACCCATCCTGCGCCTTGCAGAGCCCCTTCATGTTCTCCCCCTCAATCGAGAGTTCCTTTGTAAACAATCCGGTAGAAGGTTTATACGAAGCAAGATAGTGAAAATCCGCATCATAATCTGTCAGGAAATAGATCCGATCGTCTCCGTCGTATAGGACATCCTGAGTGCTGTATGGACCTGCAGCATCCGGAATCAGAGGCTGACTGACTCCCTTCACCATGCAGTACGCCGGCACATGGGTATTGGAGTAGGAATCCGTATACACATAGGACGATTCATCGGGAGCGACAGCGGCACAAACGACAGGTGCCGTTTTACCTTCCCGCACAAGGTTCTTCGTCCCAAGGCAAACATCATACCGCATGACATTAATGAGCGGATTCAAATGATTAGTGGAATAGTAAATATGCCCTTGTGAAGTGAAGCAGGCAAAGTAGGCCGTCGACCCAGTTTCTTCCTCGGATAAAGGAATGATTTTCCCATCATCCATCACTCGGTGCCACTGGTAATGCTCATCTCCATCCCAATCGAATGTTGCAAACACACTCCCATCATAGGTGAAGAGGCTAGAACTATGCTGATTTGAGAATGTGAGACGGTTGGTCTCAAGGGAGTCGAGGCAGAGTTCCCACACATCATAGGAACCTCCGTGGTTCGTACTGATCAGGATGCGCCTTCTTTCGTCATCAACTGTGAAACAGGCGATTGCGGTCGTTTGGTACAGGTCTTGAATGGCTATCAATGTCATCACTCTCCATAATAGATCGTCATGGTAACGGGAACACCTTTCACCCCGCAGTCATTCACGGTACGAGCTGTTATCCGGTTCATGCCTTCCACCAGGCTCCAAACCAACTCATTGTGATAAAGAACAATGGCGTCACCTGCATCGATGGAAACTTCATAATGGCTGAAGGCTTCCGCCGTATGGATGAAGGTGAGCCTGTAGTCAGGCTTGGCAGATAGAAGGGGAAGGAAGGCTTCGTATTCCTCTTCTGTTTGGATGTTATAGTCCTGGATCAGTTTTGGAAGATCCTTCTTTTCCTTGTATTCAAAAAGGATCATTGTATGATTCAGAGCAGGGTAGAAGTCACCTTTATTGTTGGTGTAACTGGCATGATCAAGCTCCATTGATTCAAATGCTAGATGTTGCTCGCTTCCTTGTATCGGAAGGGTCATCCGGATGGAGTGCCCATGGGCAAAGCGATTCGTCCGAACATATCCCACATATTCCGAAATGAAAGAAGAATATATATCCCGCGTTTCCTGAGATGGAATGTGGAAGCGGACGTTTTCATGATTTTCCACAAGCTCAAGGTAGCTTAGTGGCAGACCGTCCTTCTCTGCATGGCAATTAAACTGTGGATCTAAAAAAATCCACTTATCCAGCTGATTCGACCAAACCTCGGTTCCCATATGGCCTTTACCAGTTCCTCCATAATCAGCATCAATGCTAAGGAGATTCACACTTCTGGCAGGATGCCCGAAAGCAATCAACACGTCCCTGGTAACCGAAGCATATTCCACGCACCGAAAGCGTTCCCCTGATGCCGCACGCTTCAGGATATCAAGAGTGGAGCTGCCAGCAGGCGCCTGATTGATTCCATGGTGATCCCACTGCCTGTGAACCCAGTGCATCGCCTCATAGAAAAAGGTCGGTTCATGACTAAGTTGGAAGTCTTTGTTCCCCAGCACATACTCACGTAATTTTTTTCGCTCTTCTGGGTTTAAGAGATCAAGATGATGATGGTTCATTTCATTGAGATGTAGATTGGTTGATTCGATTATTTTGATTTTCTTCAATCTGTTTTCCTCTTTCCTATTGAATGCATCACCTTTGTAAAAAGAAAAGGGAGGAGCTAGAATCTTACCGTAATGGGGATTCACTCCACGCAAGCTGGTTGCTTTATAGAAAAGGGTACCATGTATGGGTGTGTATATAAATGGGTTTTATGGAATTTAGAGTGAGGTTGTTTAGTGTGATGCCTCGTCGCTGTAGCTTAAAGGATGAGACCGAGCGGTATAAAACAGGAACGTACTACAGCAAATCGGTGAAGATCATTAAAAATCTATAGATTGATTTTCGTGGTCTTCCCAGGGGATCCAAGTAAAAAGCACAGGGGTCATTCCTACTCTTCATGGAGGAAGAGGGATCGTTCCTGTGCTTTGCTTTTATTCAGAACATGTATCTATCAGTTAACTTACTAACATTCAGAAATAGGGGGTTTTTCCTTAAGCTAAGGAGTATGTGCTAACTCTTGCATGCTTTATTCTTTGTAAATCCCGTGTATCCCATCCTGGCTTAGTGAATTTTCTTTGTTGCCGGAACCTGCCTTCTTGATCACATAATGATCGTGCAAGTTAATGAAATAGTGGCCTTTCGGTAGATCATCGTTTTCTTCAAAAGCAATCATGATAGGATTGTATACCTCTTGTACCGGCTCTTTCTTGGGATCCTTCATATATAAGTTGATGGAAAACCATAAATCATCAGGGTCAAACAGCTCTTCTTGATAGGCGGCTGTCAATTCTTCTTTTGAAGCGTCGGGATTTTTCATATATAGATCATAGACCGGCTTAATGGCTTCGTCATCAGATACTGACTGGACAAAATAATAGGGAGTCTCGTAGGCATTCCCTCCTGTATTTTGAATTGATTCGACAGTAGTACCGACTATCTCACCACTTTGGTCTATGATGTCCTTAATCTGGTCATCCAGTACTTTGAATTCATCTTCCTTTATATAGGCATACAATGCTGTTCTTAAGCCCTTTTCTACTTCATCGTCCAAGGTACCAATATTTTCTGTCCGGACTTTTTTTTTACTAAAATCAATAGGGACGATTGCTGTGGAATAAAAATGAAGTCGGCCTGTTGTTTCGAAGAATACTGTATATCCGTCTTGGTTACCTACCAAATTGTGAACCTCTATATCCGTATTATATTCTTTTTTTATATATTCTTTGGTTGCCTTTACTACTTCATCCTTGTATTGTTCTTCGGCTTTTTCAGCTTTTCCTCCATATGGAAGGAAATACCCGTCTCCCGTGTATGTTAGGACACTTTCATAAATATCGCTGGGCCGGCCCTTTACACCATCTTCATTTTCAGCCTGTGGTGAATTATTTGATAGAAGATTGAGGCATCCACCTAAAAATAGGGTGGGGGCAAGGCATAACAGCATGATCCATTTACGTATCATTGTGTTGAATTCCTCCAATTAATTTAGGATTATTAGGAGTGCATATCATTCTATGATAATCTCTTCCTGCTTGGAGCCAAGGCTTCTATTATCGATTGTTCCCTTTTCTTTTTGATTATCATTAAGGGTGATGATGTAATGTCCTTTCGGCAGTTGATTTCCGGTTTTAATCTTATCCATTATTAGACGGAAAGTCTTTTCGTCAGGTTCAGTATCTGGTTCTTTCATGAACAACTGAATGTGAATCTCGATATTCTCAGGATCGAAGTCCTCTGATTTAAATACCTCTAATAGTTCTGCTTTAGTGGAGGAAGGAGAATCTAAATATTTTTGATAAACGGGGATAAGTGCTTCCTCTGAATTTAAATAATTCGTGTAGTAATAAGGAGTCATGTATCCCTGTCTACCTATGTTTTGGATCAATTCCTTCCTGATTCCCACCACATCATTTTCTTCAGCTACCTCACCCAAAAGTCCATCCAACTCACTGAATTGTTCTTCATACATATAAGCGTATAGTGATGCCTTCATAGCGTTATCCAGAAGGTCATCATAATATTTCACTTTATCTCCCAGAACTCTCTTGTTAATTAGATCGATCGGTATCCTGACTTCTGAGAAGAAATGGATATGATCCTTTGTTTCAAAGTAAACGGTCACCCCGTCAATGTTAGTAAGAATATTGTGTACTTGGATGTCTAAGTGGAAATTTTTCTTCATATAATCCTTTGTTGCTTGAATGATTTCATCTCGTAATTCTTCTGTGATGTCTTCCGTTTCCTGTGCATCATACGCTTTGTAATCTTCCGCAGTGTACGTTAATACGTCCTCGTTTCGTTCTTTTCTTTCTTTCTCTATTTTCTTTTTATGATCTTCGATTTCCTTGGGTGTTGTAGTCGAGATTGGAATACAACCATTTAGAAGAAGAGGGATTAAAACAATTAGCAATGCATGTTTTTTGTATGTCTTCAACGGATAACCCTCCATTTGTTAAGGTGTTTATCTTTCATTACTGAAAACTATTCGAAATTAATTTTCATTTTTTTGGGAAAACAATAAGTGACATTTGATTGATAGGATAGTGTCTCTTACATTAGTGTTTAGATCCTCTTATCTTTTCTAGTAGTATAGTTGAACACTTTATATAATCATTTCATAACAAAAAATATCCATTAATATGAAAGTTAAAAAGGAAGCTCTTCAGGGGAAAGTGTAATTTTATCAAATCAGTTAAAAAAGAAAGGATATCATTAGAATAGATATCCCTTCTTCCGTTTCATTATAAATACATTTATTCAATTTAATTACATTAAGTAGTCGTAAGAAACCATATTCGAACTAACTGAATGTAATCCGTTCAATTTGTTCGCGAACGGTTTCTAGATCGGCTTTTACCTTTTGGGAAGTATCGTGAAGTGCAGTGATGGAATTGCCCTTATGTTCACTAAGTTGATAGATTATATCTTCGAAGAGCAATTCTAATTCTCCATGTAGGGAAGAAGATACTCCGTTTAAAATGTTGATCTCAGCTAGTTTAAATTGATCCAAAATTGCATTTTGAAGGAAGGGTTTAAATTCATTCACAATGTTAGGGAAACCAAAGAATACTCTAGTTAGTCCATCTCTAACTCCACCCAGTGTTCCAGTAATCTCCTCAAGCGGGGCGATTGCTGACTCAGCTATAGCATTCACTTTATTTGCAAGATTCGAGTATAGCCCCAAGAAATCCATAGGAATGGCGACTGAGTCTATCTTAGCTTTTGACTTAATTTGCAGGATTGTTGCTTCAAGGGACCCTTCTAGTGCTGAAACAATTCCTATTAGGGTTCCTACTACTGCTTGGATAATGTTATTTCCAAAAGCAGTGAGAATTGCGATGCTCTCATCGAGAATCAGATCACCTAATTTCATACCAACTAGCATATGGTCTGATTCCGTTAACGGTTCCCCAGAACTATTCAGCATCGAAGGAGCGACTGCAAGTAATGAGCCCTTATTTGTGATTGAGTCAGCCAAATTTTTATCACGCATGACCATCTCTGCCCTTACGAAATTTGTTTTAAAGTTAAACAGTTCGATATGCTTTGACACTTTCTGAATATTAAGGTTGACGATTTTGTAATGTGCGTTTAAATCATTTACAAACACATCTTCTACAACCTGTTTCCCACCGCTTAAAAGTGTGGGTATTAAGTGCTCGCTCAATTGCTTGAAACCTTGTAGTAGATCTACTATATTCTCTTTGAATTGAGAGAGCAACTCACGTGGGGGTTCAAATATATTAGCTACATTTAGGTCAATGTTGACAATATGCTCTACTAGCTCAAGCGGGGGAGAGTCCAGTACCTTATTTATGGACCTGACAAAGGATTCTGCTTTACCCAATAGGGCGATCCAAATGTCCAACTCCAATAGGATAGGAGCAGCTAAGGTACTCATGCCTTTGAACAAGGGATGACTGAAATGTGACTCAGTAATTTCTTCAATTTTATCTTGAAGTTCATTCAATCGGGCAGAGAACCTTTCTCCTTCTTGTTCTACTAGTAATTGGGACTTATTCATATAACTATCTATACTTGTATACTTACCGTGAACTGACAAATCATCCCCGATCAAAGCCTTTGAGAGTTTGTCAAGAGCCTCAGGGGTAATATCGATGCGCTCAGTATGCCCGCTGTATAACGGCTCTCCTGTCCAGATACTGGTGATTATATGGTCATCTGCTGACACATTAATATTTTCACCAGCGACTACGTGTGGTGCCATGTCCTTTTTGAAGCCTGTATGAGATGAACCAATATGTTCTAGATCTGCTCCAGCATATGGAACGCCAAAAGAAATATCTCTTCTTTCACCAGGGATTCGGTCTTCTAAACCTAAAGCGATAAGGCCTTTTGTTAATACATCGTTATCCCCAAAATAGTTTACTATATTGTCGTAATCCCTATTAGGATCCATTTTACCTTTAGGTAATAATGCTGGGTCCAGCGTGACACAACGTATATTATCATCAGGATGTTCTACGACTACTCCTGAGGCTAATGGGCCACCGAGTGAGTTACCTGCAACCGATGAAACTCCACCTTCATTTTCGAATAATTTTTTCATTTCTAAATAGTATTCGTCAGCTGCCTCTACCTGTCTTACATCAAGGTCGCTCAACAATTGGGCATCCGTTAAGAGGTCAAGTTTACCATATTTCGCATCTGCCTGAGTTCCCTGATAAATTATAGATATTTCTCCAGTCTTTTGGTTTAGGACGGTCATAGCATCTAAACCAGTAGGATGATCATAATTAGTGTTCACAACTCTAAATTTTTTCCCATTGACATCTAACTTAGAGTCCTCAGGAGGATTCTGATAAACATGATATCCAGAAAGTTCTACTAAGTCTGCATCAGTTGTTTCAATTTGTGTTGTAATTGTCATTATTAGATCACCCTATTTTTTTATTATTTCTCCGTTTGGAAACTTTTTGCTTATGGAATTTTTCTTTGCGCCTTCTGCAGCTTCCCTTATTACATAATTATCATGTAAATTAATTGCATATGCTCCAGAAGGAATACCATCATTATCTTCTATTGTCTTTACAATTGTTTTTAAAATTTCTTCCTCTGGAGATTTCTTTTGGTCTTTCATATAAAATTGAATGGAGAACAAGAAATCTTCCGGGATAAACAAATCTTGTTTATATTCATTTAAAAGTTCTTCCTTACTCGCATTAGGGTTTTTCATGTAATAGTCATATACAGGTTCGATTGCTTGATCATCATTATCGTTAGCTAAGAAGTAATAAGGAGTCATATAACCAATTCCGCCCACATTTTCAATTGCTTCTACTTTTCGTCCAACTATATTTTCATTTTTCTCTAAATCAGCTAGCACACTATCTAGTTTTTTAAATTTATCTTCAAAAATAAAAGCGTATAAGGCACCTCTAATTCCACGTTCCACAACCCCTTCTAAAGTCCATACTTGATCGGATAAGACTGTCTTGTTTTTTACATCAATCGGAACAATTGCTGTACCGTAGAAATGTAAGTTTCCGGTAGATTCATAAAAAACAGTGACCCCATCTTCGTTTCCCACCATATTATGAACTTCTATATCAGTGTTGTATTCTTTCTTCAAATAGTCTTTAGTTGCTTTTACAACTTCATCCTTTTGATCTTTTGCAATTTTCTCCGTTTCTTCTCCCCCTGGCAGGTCATAGCCTTCTCCTGTATATGTCAAAACACTCTCGTATACATCTTCAGACCGAGCATTCTCATCTTGCTTTGTATGACTATTTTTAACATCCGATTTTCCGCCATTTTCCACTCCAAAACAACCTCCTAATAATAATGAGATGCTTATACCACATACGAACAGTTTCCATTTATGTTTCATGTGTTAACAATCCTCCTAATGGGATGATGTACGTAAAAGAACTTCTTTATTGTAAAAGAAACTGTAAAGTATTAACAGGTGAATGTACCCATAAATTCAAAAACAGGAAATTCGTCACCTGGAAGGATTGTATCTATGTGAATCTTTTGTCATTCAGATTTGTGACGATTCCAAGGTGTTTGAGTCTTTTGTCACCTGAAATACCATTACCCTCCAGTTTATGGATTTAACCCTTTTGATGGAAAAATTAATTAGTATATTCTTAATTATGAAAGGCAGAGGGATTTGGAGGTTAGAATGGTTCATTTAATTTTCTACATCGTCTAGTGTATGAAAGGGGGAGAAGAGGAGGTACTACCTTCATTAAGCTTTAAGAAGGATGGGTGGCAGTGTTTAGGTTTGAGCCGTCAATGGTCACAACCATCATTATGTGGATATAACCCTAAAGGTGTAAAAATATTCTTATTCTATCAATCTTTCTTTATCGAAAAAACCAGCATGTCCCGTTCTTCAGTTGAAAAGTTAAGGGATCACTTGTTACATCTGAATATTCAGAAATCCTATTGCCAAACGGCAGACGTCCTTCTAAAATGAAAGAAATGAGACCGGGGAGGTCAGTGGGATGAATGTATCGCTGCAGACGAAGCTCTTGGTCTTGATCCTGACGTTGCTGTCATCGGTCATCCTTCTCCTGAGCGGCACGTTTGCTTATTTCGAATCCAAGGAAACGGAGAAGGAAGTCGGTCAGCTGGCCCTGCAGGTGGCGACGACGGTGTCCCTTATCCCTGGTATCCGGGAAGCGTTTCATACAGAGGATCCGGCGAAGATCATCCAGCCCATGACGATCCAGATGAAGGAGCAGGTGGGGGCGGAGTTCATCGTGGTAGGGAATAAGGACAGCATTCGCTATTCTCACACGCAGCAAGAGAAGATCGGTAAGCGGATGGTGGGAGGGGATAATGACCGGGCCCTCATCAATGGAGAGTATTATACGTCCAAAGCCGTCGGTTCCATGGGTCCTTCCCTGCGCGGAAAGGCGCCGATTTTTGATGATAACGGGAAGATCATCGGGCTCGTGTCCGTCGGCTTCCTCGAGGAAGATATTCACACGCTGTTCATTCACAAGCTCCGTACGTATGGGATCGTCTCGATTCTCGTATTGGTGGCAGGAGCCGTGGGGGCGGTACTTCTGGCTAAGAATATCCGCCGCGATACACACGGGCTGGAGCCGAAGGAAATTGCGGCTCTGTACCTGGAGCGGAATGCCATCCTCCTTTCCATAAAAGAAGGGATCATCGCTGTGGATGAGAAGGGGTTGATCACGATGATGAATAACTCTGCGAGGAAGCTCCTTGGTGTGAGTGGGCGGAAAACCCAGGTGCCGGTACAGGAAGTGATACCGAATACGGAAATGTATGATATCCAGCGGAACGATATTTATGAAAACGATCAGGAAATGCTCCTGAACGGAAAAGTCGTAATCGTCAACCGGACACCGATCATGGATAAGAACGGGATTGTCGGAGCGGTGGCGAGCTTCCGTGAGAAGACGGAAGTGACGGAAATGATCAATACCCTCTCAGAGGTCCGGCAGTATTCTGAAGATCTTCGTGCCCAGACCCACGAATTCACCAACAAGCTGTATGCCATCTCGGGCCTTCTGCAGCTGGAGGAATATGAGGAGGCCATCGATCTCATTCACTCAGAGGCCGACGTGCACGGTAGCCAGAACCGGATCGTGTTCGAACAGATCCATGATCGCAAGGTGCAGGCCAACCTGTTAGGGAAGATCGGGAAGGCATCTGAATATAAAGTGACGTTCAGCATCGATCCAACCAGCTTTTTGAGACCGTTACCAAAAAGGGTTGCCATGAGTGACCTGATCACGATACTGGGAAACATCATGGATAATGCCTTTGACGCCGTTGCTCACAAGGAGACGAGGGAAGTCACTTTCTTTACCACCGATATCGGGAAGGATATTGTGTTCGAAGTCGCCGATACCGGAGCCGGGATCCCTGACGATGTGGATGTATTCCAGCGTGGAATCTCGTCGAAACAGGGGAAGAACCGGGGAGTGGGATTGACGCTGGTGAAGAAGACGGTCACAAGGCTTGGCGGAACGATTGAGCTTCATGTACCGAAAAGCGGAGGGACGGTCTTTACCGTGTTCATTCCAAAAGAAGAGAAAAGGGGAGAAGAAGGATGATCAAAGTGATCATAGCGGAGGATGATTTCAGGGTGGCGTCCATCCATGAGCGATTCCTCCAGAAGATCGAAGGGGTCACCGTTGCCGGGAAGGCCCTGAACGGGGAGGAAACCCTCCGCCTGCTGGGAGAAGAGGAAGCGGATCTATTGCTTCTCGACATCTACATGCAGGATCAGCTCGGGACGGATCTCCTGCCGGCGATCCGCACCCGGTTCCCCCATGTCGATGTGATCATGATTACTGCGGCGAACGACCGGGAGCTTGTGGCGACGGCCCTCAGGAACGAGGTTCTTGATTACATCATCAAGCCCGTATCCTTGAAGCGGTTTACCTCCACCCTGCAGCAGTACCAGAAGAGAAGGGAGATGCTGAAGGAGAAGGAAGAGGTCAGCCAGGCCACCATCGACCGGTTGCTCGGTCTGCATCAAACGCCGCTGAATGGAAGCGGCATGCCCAAAGGGATCGATCCGCTTACCTTGAGCAAGGTGAAGGCGATCGTGGAGGATACGGGCAAAGGAATCTCAGCTGAGGAAATGGGCTCCAGGATGGGTGCATCCCGTGCAACGGCGAGGCGGTATCTGGAGTACATGGTCTCAACGGGGGAAGGAACGGCGGAGCTTGAATACGGAATCGTAGGCAGGCCGGAGCGAAAATATTTCATGGCCAAATAAGAAGGAAGCTCTTCCCGTGGAGAGCTTCCTTCTTATTGTTCTAGCTTTTCTTTTGAAGTTTCCGTACTTCCTCGCTGTGAAAAGGTGATCCGGTTACTTCATCCACAATGGAGAACGGGTTCCCGTCGGGATCGTTGAAATCGAAGGCTTTCATACCCCCGAAATCTTCAACCGCTGTGACCGTGACACCGTGCCTTCTAAAATCTTCATGAGTGGCTTCAATATTATCCGTGAGGAAATTGAAATACGCATTCTTCCTGTCGCCCCTGATTGTGAACTCGGTTTCCTGACGGGACTCCACCTTCACCAGGGCAAGCTGGGTGAGCCCGTCAGGCAGGCAATACCCGACCCCGTCTTCCCACTCGTCGATTTTCTTCACCCCGAGATGCTCCTCATACCACGCCATTGAACGCTCCAAATCCGTCACCGGAATAAAGATGGATCCTACTCGAAACATCCTGACACCTCCTTTAATTGGAAAAGATCTTTCTATCATCTATTCGCTATGAGACCGGAAATCCCTTCAACAAAGGTTTCAGGCTGAAAAACATTGAGTATGCTGAATTTTTCTGAAATAATAGAATTGGATAATTTATGAAAAGGGGATCGATCATGACAATGACATACACACCACCCAACCATATTGTTTCTGCGACCGTGACCGTGCTGAACGAAAAAGGGGAAATCCTTTTGATCAAGGGGCCGCGAAGGGGATGGGAGATGCCGGGTGGGCAGGTCGAAGAAGGAGAATCCCTGACGGACGCTGCCATCCGGGAGACGAAGGAAGAGTCGGGGATCGATATCGAAATCGTGAAATTTTGTGGAATCTATCAGAATGTGAAGCGCTCGATCTGCAACACCCTCTTCCTCGGTAAGGCCATCGGCGGTGAGCCGACGACATCCGCGGAGAGCCTGGAAGTGGGGTTCTTTCCGGTGGATGTGGCTCTGAGCATGGTGACCCACTCCAACTTCCGCCAACGGATTGAAGATTCGCTGGAGCACACCCGTCATCCCATCCACGTGGAGTTTAATCAATGAGGCTGGCCGTCCTTACCGTAGGGAAGACCCACAGCGGCAAAACCACCTTTGCCCGGACGCTGGAAAGGGAGCTGCCTGATTTTATCGTCCTCGATCAGGATCTTCAGGCAGAGTTCATCAACACCCACTACCGGAAGCTTGTCCCCGAGAAGGGCCCAAATACATTCAAAATGGCCCTTTCACAGACCATTTTGAACCATGCGGTCGAGCATACAGGACATCATATCATCCTGAGCAACTCCAATCTGGACCGGGATGGGAGGCGTGGCCTGCTCTCAAGATTTGGACAGAAAGGCTTCAAGACGATCCTGGTCGACTTTCAAATCCCCGATTCCGTCCTTTTCAAGCGGATCGGTGAATCGGGCCGCAGCACGACGATCTTCAGGACGACCACCACTTCATATGAAGAAGTGTTGCAGAGACAGAACGGCTATCACGGAAATGGCCCCTCTGAAGGAGAAGCTGATCATCTCCTTACCATCAGGAGTGAAGAGGAGGTGATCATCGTAATCGATGCGATAAAAAAGATAAAAAGTATAGAAGAATAGAAGGAATGGGAAGTATCTCTGTAGAATTAAGAACATACGTTCTAAATCAAGGAGGTACACATGCAGAAAATCAAAGATCAATTAACTCATTCATATAATGCTGCTGCCATCTCCAGGGATCGCGAGCTCAAGGAGGATTGGAAGGCGGAAGTGCGCAGCCACTTCCTGTCGCTCCTGATCAAGGAAAACAAGACCAGACTCCTTGAGATTGGAGCCGGGTCAGGGCAGGATAGCGTAGTTTTCAAAGAAGCAGGTCTGAACACGTTCAGCACCGATCTGTCACCGGAAGCAATCCGGCTGTGCAAAGAGAAAGGGCTTAAGGCAGAGGTCATGAGCTATGATTCGTTAACGTTCCCCGATGGAGCGTTCGATGTCGTATGGGCGATGAACTGCCTGCTACACTGCCCGAAGGATGAACTTCCCGGCGTACTTGAAGGGATCAAAAGGGTACTGAAGCCAGGCGGGGTCTTTTTCATGGGTGTCTATGGAGGCAAGGATTCAGAGGGGATATGGGAAGGGGATTTCTATGAGCCTAAACGATTCTTTGCCCTCTACACGAATGAACGATTGAGAGAGGTCCTTGAACGGCATTTTAAGATCGAATCGTTTCGGTGCCTGGCAAAAGAAGAGCTGGGCAGGGATCTCGATTTTCAAGGAATCATCCTTCGGAGATCACGGTAATCATGGACATCTACGTAAAGGAACAAAAAGGGTACGCCCCCCAGATCGGGCATCTGGTATCCCAGATGGACTATGCACGGAAGACGACGCTTGATTCCATCGAAGGGTGCACACAGGAAGAACTGGATGGCCTTCTTTCGTCAGATGGTAACACCATCGGGGCATTGCTCCTTCATATGGCCGCCATAGAGAGAGGGTTCCAGATTGAATTCTTCGACGGACGGAATCCGAATGAAGAAGAAATGGAGGAATGGGGAGCTGCCTACGGGCTGGGAGCCCGTGGCCGCAAGGAAATCGTTGGACACCCTCTTTCCTTTTATATTGCAACATTGCGTCGTGTCCGGCAGAAGACCCTCACAGTCCTTGCCGATAAACCGGATGAGTGGCTCTATGAGGAGTGCCATTGGGACGGGCACCCTTCGAATCACTCCTTCATCTGGTTCCATGTAATGGAGGATGAAATCAACCATAGAGGGCAGATCCGGCTCATGCGGAAAGCCCTGCAACTAGAAAGGAAGAGAGAGGCATGAACAGATTGAAACAAGGAGATAAGATCGGGATTTTTTCTCCATCCTCGCCTGCTTCGGCGCATTCAAAGATGAGGTTTGAGCGGGCAAAGGCCTTTTTGGAAGAGAAGGGCTTTACCATAGTGGAAGGTGCCTTGACGGGTAAGCAGGATCATTATCGATCAGGGACCCAGAAGGAGCGGGCAGATGAACTGAATGAGTTGTTTCGACGCACTGACCTTGCCATGATTATGTCGGTGATCGGGGGGACGAATTCCAACAGTATGCTCCCCTATATCGATTATGAGGCGTTCAAGGAGAACCCGAAGCTTCTGGTGGGCTACTCGGATGCGACGGCGATCCTGTTGGGCATCTATGCGAAAACAGGAATCACCACCTATTACGGACCATCCCTTGTGCCATCCTTTGGAGAGTTTCCTCCCTTGGTCGATGATACCTATCGTTTTTTTGAAGACTATTTCATGAACGACACGGTCGTACCGTATGAAGTCCCGATGCCGCCTTTCTGGTCGGATGAACCCGTGAACTGGGCGGAGAAGACGACGGAAAAGACGCTCTACCGGAATGAATGGGTGGCAGGAAAACCTGGTAGCGCAGAAGGAAGGCTTATGGGCGGCAATGTCAGCACCATGTATGGCTTTATCGGCTCAGAGTATTTCCCCGAAGTGAAAAAAGGGGACATTCTCCTGATTGAGGACTGCGGCAAGCATGCCTCTGTCGCCGAGAAGAATTTTGCCATGCTGAAGGTTCATGGACTGTTTGATCGGGCGGCGGGAATCATTCTTGGGAAGCATGAACAGTTCGATGATGGGGGGACGGGAAAGAAGCCACTTGATCTCCTCTTGGAGCAGCTCGATGGAAGAGAACTGCCGGTCCTTGCGGAGTTCGATACGTGTCATACGCACCCGATGCATCCTCTGGCAATCGGAAAACGTATAAAGCTTGACGCGGGAGAAAAGACGGTGACGTGCGTAGAGGAGTGGATATAAGAAGAAAAGGCACCCGGTGGGCGCCTTTATCACTTTAATTCTTTTTTCATCAGTTTATGGGGGATGTCTGCTTCATAGAAGATCTCTGGCTCGGATACATATCCAAGCTTATGATAGAACCCTTCGGCATGGGTTTGACCATGCAGCTTTACGCGGCTCAGGCCATGCTCAGATGCGATGTCTTCGAGCTCCTGGATGATATGGCGCCCGACGCCGCCTTTCCTGAAGGGCTTACGGATGCAGATGCGCTCGAGTTTCCCGGTTCCTTCCACTGTGCGGATGCGACCCGTACCAACCGCCTTCCCGTCCTGATAGATAAGGATGTGGGTGCAATCGGCTTCAAGGTTGTCGAAAGCATCGTATTCTTCATCATCAGGTGTACCCTGTTCATCGATGAAGACTTCTTTGCGGATGGCGAATGCTTCTTTCAATTCGTCTTCTGTTACGATTCTCTTGATGTTCACTGGCTTCAGTCCTTTCAGAGCTAATGATTAAGAGTATAGCGGAATAGCGTAGGCTTGTATACTCAGAAAGGATTCGTCGCCCACTGAAGGGATTGCTTGATGAAGATGCGGCGGTCCAGCTTGAGAAGCGATACCATGTGCTCGGCCAGATCTTCGGGCTGCATGTACTTACTCGTGTCGGTTTCTTCGAGCTTATCACCAAACGTAAGGTCTGTGGCTACTAAACTCGGATTCAAGGTCATGACGCGGATATTATGCGGCCGCACTTCCTGCATGAGAGATTCAGAGAATCCCTGAAGGGCGAACTTCGAACCGCAGTAAGCAGAGCTTTTCGCTGTTCCTTTCAGTCCGCTGCTGGATGAGATCATGATGATGTCCCCGCCGTTTTTCTCGATAAGCTGAGGAAGGACGGTGCGGGTCACGTGGTAGGTGCCGAATACATTGACCTCGAAGGCACGCTTCCACTCCGCCGGTTCGAGTTCAAGGAACTTTCCGTATACACCGATTCCCGCATTGTTGATCAGGATGTCCGCATCACCGAGTTCGGATTGAAGCGAAGAAACAGCTGCTTCGACGCTCGAGAGGTCTGCGATATCAACAGATGCCGTAACGGCCTTTACCCCATAGGTTCTGGCTTCTTCGGCCGTTTCCTCCAGGGCGGACTCCGTTCGTGCCATGAGGCCGAGATGGACGCCGGCTTTAGCAAGCTCAAGTGCGGTTGCTTTACCGATGCCGCGGCCGGCACCGGTAATATACGCGATCTTTCCTTCGATAGATTGTGCCATGCATGATTCCCCTTTCAATAGGTTCTTATGGACAGTGTACGGGGTCCGGGAGGGGCTTGCAAGGAATCACCATTGAAATGGAAGCGTAGGAGACAGACTCAGGGAATCTCCACACCAAGGTATGACGTTCTCTGTTTCGATACGCAGCATGTTGAAGATTAAAAAGGAGGAGTGGTTGAATGGCGTATTCGAGTGTGACCATTCAAATGAGGATAAAGGATTTTTCGGAAGGTCTTGCATGGTATGAAATACTGTTCAATCGTAAACCGGACTTCGTTCCTCATGAAGGATTTGCCGAATGGGAATTGGTCCCGGGTTCCTGGTTCCAGCTGGCAGAAGGAGAGCCTGGAGGAGGTCCGATGCGAATGGGGGTGAGGTCTATTGAGAAGGAGCGCGGGCGGCTGATGACTGAACTTGATCTGGAGATTGAACCGATACAGCGAAGAGACGGTGTGCCGGCATCTTGGTGTACATTTGAAGATCCTGAAGGAAACAAGATCGGCCTGTTTGAGGATCATCAGGATCAGCACCCGGTCATTCAAGTTGTAGAGGACTATTTTGTGGAGTGGTCAAAAGGATATGTATCGAAAAGAAGTGAAGGAATCCGGGCATTTTTCTCCAAATCATTTACAGGATACTGGGCGAAGGCGGGTCTTGAAAGCATCGAACCCTATGGGCATGATTACGGTCTGGATGACGTATTGCGTCAGATTGATCGAGGAGAGAAACAGTTTCACCTCACCTCCTTGGTGGAAAGGGGCGGGGGTGAGGTCCTGCTGACCGGGCGTGAGACGAATATGATCCAGGGGAAAGCCTACTCGGCACAGTGCCTGCTGGTTTGGCGGCTGGAGGATGACGGGTGGAGGCTATTAAGGGAGCATATTGAGCTGGAAAGGTGATTGCAGGAATTGAGGACCGGTATGACGGTGCAGTCAAAAAGGTATTGATGCATTTCGATAAAAAGAAAGCAAATCTTCAAGCGGCTCCAACAATAAAATCAGGAAGAGTGAATAAAACCATGCAACTAACACTGAAAAACAACTGTGAAGTCACATTCAGAAAGTTCAAGGAAGAAGATTTTCCGGCAATCCACAGCCTCAATGAAAAGGAAGAGTGGAATAATCTTGTGAGTAAGAGGGAGCTGACCAAGGAGGCCTGGCTCGATTCCGGGATCGCCTATGTGGCTGAATCGGAGGGGGAGATCATCGGGTATATCCGCGGGCTGACGGATCAACACATCACCCTTTTCATCTGTGAACTATTGATTGACCAGAATTTCAGGGGATGCGGAATCGGAGCGAGACTCCTGGACTATGTTCACACCCTCTACCCGAGCACCCGGGTGGAGATGCTGGCCAGTTCCACGTCAAAGACCTTTTACGAGCAACAATCCTATCGCCCATTCTACGGTTTCCGCAAAACGTTTGAAGAAAGACATTGAATATCATGAAATTTTATGTGGCGTCGAGCTTTAAAAACATTCCCATGGTGAGGGCCGTGACCGAGTCTCTTCGTGCAGCGGGACACCGACTGACGTATGATTGGACGCAAAATGAGCGGGCGAGCACGGCGAAAGACCTTGAACGTATCGGTCAAGACGAGAAAAGGGCGATCTTAGAGGCGGATGTGGTGATCGTCTTGCTTCCTGGAGGCAAAGGCACTCATGTCGAGCTTGGCCTCGCACTTGCGTGGGAAAAAAGCATATACCTTTATTCGAAAGTACCATTGTCTTTGAATGATAGCACCACGTTTTATCATCTGCCGGAGATCCGGCACATCACAGGAGAATTGGACGAGTTTCTACTATTGATAAACAACCATAACACATATCAGGAGGCATCATATGAGCAGCATTGAATGGATCATCTTTAACATCGAGGAAGTAAGAAGAAGGAGCACCAACGTGTGGAGGAGCATTCCAGAGGATAAGCTACATTGGAGACCGGATGCGGAAGCGATGAGCATGCTTGAAATGATCAGGCATGTACTGGAAAGCGAGCATTACTACCACCTGGCTATTCAGAACAAAGGAAGCCTTGATACATTTGACTCCCCGTTTGAAAGCCGGCCGTACACCAACGTAGAGGATGAGCTTGCCTTTGCTGCCGGGTACCACGAGGCATTTCTTGAGACCATCCGTTCTTATACGGAAAAGGATCTAAAGGAAATCAGCATCGATCGAAGTGAATCAGGATACGTCCGGGAATTGGGTGATATGCTCCTGCGTATTCCTTACCATGAGGCGGTACATACTGGTCAACTCCTCGACTATCTGCGCTCGGCCGGGGTCGATCGTGTGAGGGTATGGGATTGAGCAGTCAGGCGCTCCTCATCATAGATGTCCAACAAGCCATGTTCCAGAAAGGGGAAGAAGTGCACAATGCGGAAGCATTATTGCAGACTATCACTTCCCTCAAAGCAAACGCAGAGGCACTGGAAATCCCCGTTTTTCTGATCCAGCATGAGGCAGCTGAAGGGAAACCACTGGAACGCGGGACAACGAGTTGGGAGATCCATCCACGGGTGGAGGGAGGAACGGTCATCCATAAAACGACCCCTGATTCCTTTCACCAGACAAATCTGCATGAGCAGCTTCAGTCAAAGGGAGTGGAGGAACTCTTCCTTACCGGTATCCAATCAGAAGTGTGTGTAGATACGACATGCCGGCGTGCATTCAGCATGGGGTACGAAGTGACGCTCGTCTCCGATGCCCACAGCACGTGGGATTCAGGAGTGTTGAAAGCGGAAGACATCATCCGTCATCACAATGCAGTCCTTCGATGGTTTGCCAACGTAACACGATCAAAGGAAATAATCGAAAAATGGGAGGGTGAAAGAAGCTGAATGGGGCTTCTTTTTTTTTTTTTAATTGGATGTTAATTGTTTTATTTTCCAAAAACATCTTGTTTTGTCAGGTCTCTTCTTTTATACTGTGCATATACATATACACAGTATAACACTTGAACATGGAGGTATTCGGATATGAATATGATGAAAGAAAGTATTTGGCTGGCACGCTTCGATTTCAAATATGTTTTGAAACATATTCCGATTGTGTTGTTAATGGCTGCACTGTATGCATACTTTTTCGCTGAGCTTATGGAGGGCTATTTGGTAAAGGCCAAACCTGCGTTTGACTTGTTCTTTTTCCTTTATATTTTTTTCATGCCCGCTTGGTCACGTACGAAAGATAGTCTCGCACAAAAGATTAATGGGGATCTCTACGCAGCGCCTGTTTTTTTACTATTAAATCAGCTGCCCATCAAGAAAACAGTGATTATCACCAGCAGGTTGCTCTGTCTCTATATCCCCATCACCATAGGTACGGCAGCAGTCATGGTCATGACCTATTACTGGTCAGAAGATTTAAAAGGAGTATTAACATTTGGAGAAATGCTTGTCCTTACTTCGTTCTGGACCGGTATAGCCCTTTCTTTCTGCAGTGCATCCGTCACCATGGAAATGGGAGAGCGCATCTCGAAGAAGAGGATTATCACCTCGTTTATATGGCTCTTGGCAGGAGCAGCGGCTTTGTTCTACTTGATGAAATATGTGCTTCAAACGGGAATCTTGAAATGGTCGATTTACTTTAGCGCGGATTATCCGGTCCTGATGATCCTTATGGCCATTCTGATTCCAACCCTAAGCACATGGTGGGCATACCGTCATGCGCTGAAACAAATGAACAAAATGGATTATATGTAAGCAGGGGGAAAAACAATGAATATACCGATCCGATTATCAAAGGATTCGCGGGAACCGATTTATCATCAAATCGAGCATCAGTTGAAAGCCCTCATTGCGAGCGGTCAGCTTGCGGCCGGATCTCCCCTGCCGTCGATCCGGGTACTAGCGAAGGATCTCGAAATCAGCTCGATTACAATCCGGCGGGCCTATCAGAACCTGGAATACGAAGGTTTTATCCGGACGTCGCAGGGGAAGGGGACCTTTGTTGCAGAAATCGACGCCGGCAAGAAGGAGTCGGTTGCATCGCAAGCCGTCCATGATGCGTTAAAAAAAGCCGTCACAATCGCGAGGCAGCATGAGTTAAGCAATAGCGAAATCAGTGAACTCATGGAATCCATTTTAAAGGAGGAAGAGGAATGAACGACCCGATCACCATACAAGATGTAGAGAAAACCGTTGGGGGGCTCACGGTCTCCATCCCACATATGACCATACCCGTTGGGACGATTTGCGCTCTCGTAGGAACGAACGGAGCGGGGAAGAGCACGCTCTTCAAGATGATCATGAATCTGGTAAAGCCGGATAAAGGGACTATCTCGATCTTCGGAAAGCCTGTAAATGGTGATGATGAGGAATGGAAATCCCACCTATCCTATCAGTCTCAGCAGATGGATGGAGTAGATTTTCTTACAGGTGAAGATCTCCGACAGCTGATGTCCCGCTACTATCCGGACTGGGACGAATCGTTATTTCAGCGGGTCGTTTCCACCTTGGAAATCCCGCTGAACAAAAAAGGCAAAAAACTCAGCCCGGGAATGCAGGCGAAGCTCAGTATAGCCCTCACCTTGGGATGCAATGCCCCTGTGATGCTGCTGGATGAACCGACGGCTTCCATGGACATTCCGTCCCGTAAGCTCGTCATCGATCTTCTTGCCGAAATTATGGAGACGGGGGAGAAGACGATTCTATTGGCCACGCATCATGTGGATGATCTGAAGAAGCTCGCAGACTACTTGATTTTCTTTGATGGGGATGAAGTGGGGGAGCCGGTTGAGAAGGATGAGTTGGTCGCCTCACACCGACTTTTGTGGCTGGATCAACCTGTCCCTTTTGACGAACCGTTGCCTGGTGAGCTGAAACGGACTTACGGCAAGGTGATCTTGACAAACGATCCAGATCAAACAAGGGATGCCCTCCGTCAGCACTCTATTTCTATCATGGAAGAGCAGGTGCCGGATTTGGAAACGGTCGTTACTGAATTATTAACAAAGGGAGTGAAGCATTATGCCTAAAACCATTCTTAAGGTCAGCAACGTCCAGAAGACGTTCAAAAAACAGCAGGTCCTGCACGGCGTGTCCTTCGATGTGAAGGAAGGGGAGATCACAGCCCTCCTCGGACCGAATGGAGCCGGGAAGTCAACGACCATCCGGAGCATCATGGGGATCCTCTTCCCGGATGAGGGGCATATCCAGTTCAGCGGAGAAGAAGAAGGAGTCATCCCGAAGCATGCCATCGGCTACCTTCCCGAAGAACGCGGACTCTATAAAAATGTGAAAATCATGGATATCCTCCTGTATTTTGCTGAACTGAAGGATTACCCGATCAAAAAAGCCAAGGAGCGTGCACTTCATTACTTGAAGAAATTCGGACTTGAAGGGAAAGACAAGGTATCGATCGAAGAGCTATCCAAGGGGATGGGGCAGAAGGTGCAGTTCATCGCTTCCATCATCCACGAGCCGAAGCTGCTCATTCTCGACGAACCGTTCTCCGGACTCGATCCTGTCAGTCAGGAAGTATTCAAAGACGAGATCCGCGAATTGGCACGCAGTGGTACGGCTGTACTCCTGTCCGCTCACCAGATGAACCTTGTGGAAGAAATGGCCGACCGCCTCATCATGATCCATAAGGGAAGGGAAGTGATCAGCGGCACGATGGACGAAGTGAAGGAGAAATACGCGAACTTCAAGTGCACGATCCAAGGCTCCAATCGCGTAGAAATGCTGGAGGCGATTCCACAGGTCACACGGGTGGAACAGTCTGAGCAGGTATCGACGCTCTACCTCGACTCAGAGGTGCACATTCCATCTTGGATTCGCACGCTTCCTGAAGGGATTTCAATCAATGAACTGAAGATCGACCGCATCACCCTGCATGAGATCTTCATCGATATCGCCACTGATAAGCAAGGAAAGGAACGTGAAAAAAGTGCGTAATAGTTTAAAAGTAGCCAAATGGGAGTTTAAGAGGAACGTCAAGAACAAATCCTTCCTGATTTCACTCGTCCTCACGCCGTTGATTGCGATTATCTTTGCCGTCCTGCCGTCCCTATTCGCAGGGGGAGGGGACACGCCCGTCCATGTGTATGTAAAGGATGATACGGGGATCTGGAAGGATGAAGTGGCACCGCTTTTGAAGCAGGCGGATCTGGATTGGAGCGTGACACTGACGGATAAAGATCAAACGGAAATGGAGAAGGATTTCCGAGATGAGGAGGATATGGCGTATATCCCCTTGACCAAAGAGGCTGTGGAAAAGGGTCAGATCATCTTTCTGACCACGGAAGAGATCCCTGATTCGTTTGCGTCGGACGTGCATATCCTGGCGCAGCCCCTCCAGCATCTTAGGCTGACGGAGGCAGGACTCACGGATGAGCAGCTTCAAGCGGTCTCCACCGATATCTCTTTCACAGCGCAGGAACTTGCTGGTGAAGACGGTTCAGGTGACTTCCTGCGGAAAGCAGTGCCTGGTGCAGCGGCAGGGCTCGTCCTGTTTTCCATCATCATGACGGGGATGATGATCGTGCAAAGCGCTTCTCAGGAAAAAAAGGAGAAGGTGTCGGAAATCATCCTGTCGTCCCTTACCCCAAGTGAGTTGATGCAAGGGAAGATCATCGGATATTTCTTCCTTGGAATCTTGCAGGTCGGTTTTTGGATTGCCGTCGCTCTTCCAGCCATTGCGATCCGCTTCGATGAGTTTCCGGTCATGGACTATCTCCTCGTTCCTGAGCTGTTGCTCCTCGTCTTCATTGCGCTCCTTGGCTATCTCCTATTCGCAGCTCTCTTTGTCGGACTCGGTGCGACGATGGAGGATATGAGCTCGACAAGCAACTTCCAGGGCATGATCCTCATGCTGCCATTTTTCCCGTTCATCCTCATTTCACCGGTTCTTTCTGATCCGAATGGATTGATCGCCACGATTGCCAGTTATGTACCGTTCACCTCACCCGCCATCCTGATCCTGAGGCTTTCCTTACTCGATCAATGGCCGTGGCTCGAGATCATCGGTGCCATCGCAGTCCTCATCCTGAGTATCTGGGTGATGATCAAGATCGCCGGAAAAATCTTCGAAGTCGGCATCCTCCTCTATGGGAAGAATGCCAGCATCGGAGAGATCATCAAATGGGTTAAATCATGAGACATGGGGACGGTTCCGATGCGGCAAAAAATGACGCACAGGAACCGTCCCCATGCTGCATTGTCAAACGTCTGATTATTTGAAATAATGGGGATGTATGGAAAAGGGAAGGGGTACTTGCATGTATTGGGTTGTGGCATTATTTGATGAAGAGACTGAACAAAAGGTGATGGATATCTGGCAGGAGCTCTGTGATCAATCCATCTCGTATTATGTGAATAAAGTCAAGGATGGGAAGCCCCATCTCACTCTCGCAAGTTATGAGCAATTGGACAAGGAGACGTTTATTTCAAAGCTTGAAACCTACTGTGAAGGGAAGGAAGAGGTAGCCCTCACCTTCAATACCGTGGGGTCGTTCCTGAATCACGACACGGTCTTCCTTTCTCCGGTCATCACTACCGATCTATTGAAGCTGCATGGAGCCTATCACCAAGCGTTTGCCCACTACAAAGAGGCTTCCAACGAGCTATACGAGCCTGAACAGTGGATCCCCCATTGCACATTGGCCAACCAGCCGGTTACAGGAAACCTATCCGACGTGTTCGGTTATTGCCAGAAGCATGTAGAGCCGATTTCAGGCACCATTGATCGGATTGCCATAATTGAGAAAGTCGGTGAAGAAAATGGGAAGCTCGTGGCTCCTGTGATTTATACAAAAAGATTATCCAAGAGTGGGGTGTCGAACAGATGATGGACGAATGGACCCTCCACCCACTGATACCCGATGATGTTGACTTGGATATTGCACGGATTACATCTGGGTTAGAGAGAGTTACGAAGAATGGAGTTTTGTCCAAAAAAATTTTGACCCTTCAAGAGATTTATTCGAGATGCTATGAATATCTTGAACTGGCAGTGTGCATCACCTGGAAAGATAAGAAATATCCGATGGGTAAACAGTTGGACGGGAAGGCAGAAGAGCTGATGGGGCGCTATAAACAGATCGAGTCAGAGGTGAAGCGGGAATGTCGTCAGTTAGCGGATGACGAGTGGAGTCGACTGGCCGATTCCGAGGAGTTGGTTTCCCTCAAGCCTGTACTGTCCACCTGGCGTCTGCCCTCTCCTGGGAGCCATGAGCTCGAAGCGGACGGTCTCCATGCATGGGCTGAGCTATACGGAATGGCTTCGGAACAAGTGAAACCCAGATGGAAAGGCAAAGAGATTCCCCTCGGTGAAGCAGTAAGGCTTGTCTATTATTCGAACGATCGGCCATCGAGGGTCGAATTCTTCAAGGAATGGACCAAGGAGTGGGAGAAAGTCAGTCATTGGTGTGCCAAGGCATTGAATCACATCTCTGGATTCCGGATCAGCAGGGGCGAGGATCCCGTTCAGTCGGCCTATGAAACAAACCGGATCACGCAACAGTCCGTCAATGATATGTGGGCCTCTGTCCTTGAGCGGAAGGAGATGTTCAACGAGTTCCTCCAGTATAAGCTGGTTCTTCAACGGGAGAAGGATCTGCACTGGACGGATCAATTCGCCCCACTCCCTTTGCAGACGGAATTTGGGACCATCCCTTATGAGGAAGCTAAGATCTTGATCGGAAATCTCATCGGAGCTTTTTCGGAGGATGCCGGTCGGTTTGTCCAGCATGCGTTCAACCATAAGTGGGTCGATGCAGCGCCGTCCCGTCACAAGGTAGTCAGTGCTTTTTGCGCACACTTTCCCAATGCGCGGCAGACGAGGGTCATGATGAGCTATGAAGGCGACCTTCAGAGTGTGAGTGTGTTAGCCCATGAGCTTGGCCACGCCTACCATTATCATCTTCTGGAGGACCATCCCATGTTTCTGCAGGATTGTCCACAAGCATTCACGGAAATTGCCTCGACTTTGTTCGAATCTATTCTTATAGAGGAAGCCGTGAAATCTGCTTCTCCCATGGAAAAAATGCATCTTCTTGATCAGCAGATCAGCCGGGATATCGGCACCATCCTCAATAGCTATGTCCGTCATCGATTCGAGGAAAAGCTTTACGAAAACCGCCGAATGGGTGAAGTCGATGCACGCAGGATGAACACGTGGATGGCCGAGGCACAAGAACACGTATTTGGACCGGATATGAAGACTCTTGATCCGACCTTCTGGGCATCACTTCGCCATTTTTATATCACACGGAAACCGTTCGGCCACTTCCCATATACGGTGGCCCACCTGCTCAGTACGGGGATTTATCATCAGTTAAAAGAGGCAGAAGATAAGGAGAAACGCTTAATGGAGATGTTGAAGGACACTGCATCACTGACGGTCGAGGAGTTTATGCAGAAACATCTGTCCAGCGGATGCGTATGGGAGGCGGCCCTGGATCGAATTCAGGGAAATATAGATACATTCATCGCACTTTCTTCCCGCCAGCTGAAACCAAATCAGTGATGCAAACGTACTTACTCCTATACTGCTAAATAAAGGAAGTGGTTGTATGGGAAGGAATGTGAGGAGCGAGCGCGACATCTTTTCCGGAGAAAGAAAGCCGGAGAAGAGCCGCTGGGTCATCGTTGATATGATGTAGCCCGAGGTTTTCGCCAGATTATTCATCCGCTGAAAAGGAGAGAGGAAAATGATTTTACATACAGATGTGACAGGACAAGGAGCACCCCTTGTATTCCTTCACACAGGCTTACAAACGGGATTGACCGATTTTGAACAACAGGCTGACTTCTTCAAGGGGGCGTACCAGATCATCCGCCCCGATCTGAGAGGGCACGGTTCATCCGTATCTGATGAGTATGAGAATTTCTTTGAAGACTCGGCGACGGATCTTGCCGAGACGATTGAGCATCTGGAGGTGGGTGCCGTACATCTGGTTGGTTGCTCACTTGGGGGGCTAGTGGCGCTGTTCTTCGCAAAGCGCTATCCCCATTTGATCAAAAGTGTCACCTTATCAGGGATCACGCCTGAGAAACCAACCAATTGGTTGGATCTTCATCGTCAAGATATGGACATGCAAAAAGGGCTGTTGGAAAACCAGGAGGCGTGCCAATATTTCGATAGGCTTCACCGATCAGAGTGGAGGAAGCTGATTCAACTCGGTTGGGATGAGAACTGGTATCCTTTCCAAGAAACAGAAAGTTTTGAAGGCATCGATTCACCCATCCTGTATATGGTGGGCGAAGGTCAGTCGGCAGAAAGAAACGGGGCACTCTATTATGCTGAAAAAGATGTGAGGATTGCGGTCATCCCGTTTGCCGCCCATCTTGTCCACAGTGAACAGCCACAGTTATATTCCTTGATCCTTAAAGAATTCCTTTCTCACGTAGACGGGCTGTAAGAGAAGGAAGCATATGGTAGAATGTGATAAATAGACTGATTTTTTAGACAGGGAGTGCTGACTATGGAAATGCCCGCCGCATCCCGGAATGAGATGGGGATGGAGGTTCAGGAATTGAATAAGACCCTCATGATCTTCCGGCAGATAGAGCCTCTCCTCTACGCCATCGGCCGCTCCCATGGTTGTGGGGACGAGGAGATTGCACGTATCCTTTTCAACTGCATCTTTACGCTTCACGATCAAAAGAAGAAGCATGGTCGGGAAAAGGACCGTCATGCACTCATTACTCTGTTCATGAAAGAATGCAGGGGGATTGCGAGGCCGGTGGAGGGGCAAGAGTTCCCTTCGGTGATCAGCAGGATGAATGAAAGTGAACGTGAAGCGGTTTTACTTGTATATGGCGCAGGTCTTTCAATAGGAGATGTTTCTTCGGTCATGAAGAAGCCGGAGGATGAAGTGAAGGAAGACCTCCTCAGGGGGATTCGCTTCATTCGTAAACACCCCGATGTGGAAGGATGTCCTGAGTACCATCGTCTGTACGTGGACTATCTTGAACGAAGCATCGAACGGACGGAGAAGGTCGCATTTGAAATGCATATTCATCAGTGCCCCGGGTGTCAGGAAGACCTTGCCACCTTTCAGGAAACGCTCCTGGAGCTACGGGAATTCTTTGAACGGAGTCATGTTCCTGAAGGGTTCCGGCTGAAGCTTGATGGGCTGATCGACACGGAGCTGGAGACAAGAAAGAAAAAGAACAATAAGCGGAAGCGCACGGGTATCATTGCCTTGGTCGCAGCCTTTCTATTACTATTTACGGGTTTTATAACAGATGGATTCGCCTCGATCTACTATACATATGCAGACTGGAAGAATGACGAAGATCCCCTGCTTCGTGAGTTCTATCAATCTGGAATCGGTGAACGCCTGAACCTTACAGCAGAAGACAATGGTGTGAAAATCACAATCAAGACCGCTATCGCCGATGAGATCCAGACGCTGGTTTATTATGAAATTGAAGATATGGAGAAGGACAGACGGTTGATGGTGGATACGGAAAATGGGTTCAGCCTGGTAAATCAAATTGATTTCCAGGATGAAGGAGGAAGCTTTTACTTGGAAGAAGGTAAAAGTGAAGAAGGAAATGAGGAAGAAAGAAATATACACAAAGGATCCTTCTCACTTCCTCCGATCGTAGATGATGTGGAGAATCCCCTCATAAAACTCAGTTTTACCCAATTGATAACGATGAGCCCCGATATGAAATCCACTATGGAAGTGTATGCAACCAACGCTATTGAAGAAATGGAGAGGACAGGAGGAGACTGGGAGTTCGAAATCCCTGTTGAAAAGCAGGAATCCCGTGTGATGAAATTGGGTCAGGAAATCGAGGTGGAAGGGTTGCCGGTCAGGCTTGATGAAGTGATTATCGCGCCAACTACGACTGCCCTCACGTACAGTATCCGTGAAGGCCAAGAAGAACCCTCTTCCATCTTCCATCTGCTTTTTGATTCTATTAAGACGAAGGAAAAGGCCGCTTCATTAAACTGGTTAAGTTGGCCGACTTTCCTGGAAGATTACAATGATGGATGGAGCGCATACCGACAAAATTTTGATTCATTGTATTTTGAAGAGTTGAAGGAACCGGAGCTCGTGTTCTCCACTCTTCAAATGCATGTGTCTGAACAGCTGAAATTTAAAATTGATTTCACTAAACCGTTTCCTCAAGTCCATGAATATGGAGGGGGAACTATCTTAGTGGAAGAACCGCCAAAAGATCGTCCGGGCGAAGTCACGATGAAGATGCCACTAACGGATAATCGAGACTTCGATACCGTTTCCATCATGTCAAAAGAAGAATTCGAAGGCGAAGGAGATTTTCGAAATGATGGGGAAATGGAGAGCGTGTATTTGGACCGTAACGGAAAAGAGTTTCAGGAGGAAGACTGGGACTATGAGGAAGTCATGAAAGGGAATTATCCTCGGTCACTAACGGTGAAGCAATCGTTTAAAATGTTCAAGCAAGGGAAGCCAGCTCCTGACCTAATCCCCACCGAGTTTATAATCGACGGGTACGAAAAAACCGTTTTTCTGGATCAATCCGTACCACTGAAGTTTAAAAATAAGTAATGTGCCATAAAAAAAGAAGGCCTACCTAGGCCCTCTTTTTTTCACCACATGGCTTCTTCTTCACTTGTAAGGGTGTAGAATGTTGGCATCCGTGTGAGAACCGCAGCAAACGTAACTAGCTGGATCGATACGATGATCGACATAGGCAAGGATACTGCGACAAGCGGTAAACTAATCACCAACGGAATCATGGCCAGGACGCTCATGTGGTTGCGCGAGCGCCGCGACAGATACTGAGTTGCTCCACATTCCGGACAAGTGATGGAACGCTTGAAGGTGAAGATCTTCTTGAAGGTTTGTTGCCATGTCCATTCCGTGTTGCAGTGTTGACAGACGGGCATGAGATCACTCCTTTCGAAGGATAAATTTATTTTACCATAATATGGAGGTTGTTGTGTGGAATTTCGAAAAGTCCATCCTGATGATGCAGGGAAGATCGTTAGACTGATGAAGGAAGTAGAGAAGACTTCACCGTACATGATGATGGAGGGGGGAGAGAGGAGGACGACGCCCGAGCAGTTCAAGACATTTCTGGAGCGGATCGGCGACTCCTCCACCATACTGGCTGCGGAAGAATCGGAAGAGTTCGTGGGGTACGTCATGATCCTGACCGAGTCAACGAGGAAAACGTCCCACCGGGCATATATGGTGATCGGCATCCGAGAAGACTGGCGCGGTAAGGGGCTGGGGAAATCCCTGATTCGGGAAGGGATAGAGTGGGCAAAGGAACGATCCCTCACCAGGCTTGAATTGACGGTCGTCACCGATAATGAACCGGCCATCGCCCTCTACCGGAAGATGGGATTCGAGATCGAGGGGACAAAACGTCAGTCATTGTACATCGACGGGCGGTATCATGATGAATATTATATGGCACAGCTATTGGAGGCTTGAATATGTTTGTAGTCAATGTGGAAGGAGCGATCCGCCGTGGTGATCGCTGGCTTATGATCAAAAGGAGCGATAAAGAAGAGCATGCTCCGGGCGCGCTCTCCTTCGTGGGAGGAAAATGTGAACGGGAAGAAGCATCCGCTGATATTCTTGAGCGAACGCTACAACGGGAAATCTATGAAGAAGTGGGTGTCAACGTTACAGACCTCCACTATGTAAACAGTTCGATCTTCCAAACGGCATCTGGCATTGATGTGATTGATGTCGTCTACATATGCACGCTTCAAGAAGGAGAAGCCTATCCCAAGAGTCCCGACGAAGTCGATGAGATCAAATGGCTGACGACGGAAGAAATTCTGGCACATCCAGGAATCCCGGATTTTCTAGAACATAATATCCAACAGTGTGAAGAGGTATATCGCTCTCGCTTTACCTGAGACCATCGCGATACTCATCGATAAAAATCGTGCCGCTACTTGTGACAACGGCATAGTTAATGTCACCTAAGGAAATTCCCCGATCCCTGCAAATCGATTGCAATTGTTCACTGTGTGGTGGGATGAGGTTCTCCGTTGCTTTCCCGTCCATGATCAATTCAACAGGCAGGGGACCTGACGCAGATGGGCTGAGGTTCATATCCTTAGGGGTGAGCGGTGAGTAGAGTGCTTTCTTCCTAACAGACAGCATTCCGCTCACTTCGAGGACGACCATGTCGACTTCCATGATATCAAAGATTCCCTGTTCCCTGAGCTGCTGGTTCAAATCATCCAGCGTGAACTTCAGCTGCTTCATGTTCTCTTCAAGGATCTTCCCTTTTTCAATGAGGGTGGTCGGTCTCCCGGATAGGCGTCCCCTCCACTTCCGGGACTTGGCAGAAATCAGAAGAAGGATGTAGAAGAGGAGAATCAGTACGACGAAGGAAATCACCATGGAAGGGAAATCGAGTCTGTGGTTGAAGGCCATATTGGCGATCAAGGAGCCGATCGTGATGGAAAGGGCAAAGCTGTAGTGGTTTTTGTGGGAGTTGATATGCTTGCCGAACAGCAGGGTTGCCAGCACAAGAAGAATGAAACTGAAAGTCGTTCGATACATGGTCATCAAAATATCTTCCACGGCATATTCCCCCTTCAAGGATGATAGTATTCCCTGTTGGTGGAAGTCCCATGTACCCATCGTTGATTATTTTAACTATTATGTAAATGATTGTGGGTTGTATGGTATAATTTTCTTGCATGCAAAAGCATAGCCCTAATGATAAAGGAGGCGTTCATGATGAAATCGATTTACACTCATGGGAAAACGCCCCGTGCGCTTTCCCTCATCTGAAAGGGGAACTTGCATTGAAATCAGTCAAATTGGTCGAAGTGAATGAAGAAAATTGGTATGAGTGCTGTCAACTGAAGCTTACGGAGGAACAATCCTCCTATATGGAGTCCAATGCCGTCTCCATTGCACAGTCCAAATTCGAGCCCGGTCTTAAACCATTTGCCATCTATGAAAAGGAACAGGTAGTCGGCTTCCTTATGTTCAATACGGAACGGGAAGAACTCGGCGGCTACTGGGTATACCGGATCATGGTCGATCGCAGGTATCAAGAAAAGGGCATCGGGAAGCGGGCAACGGAAGAAATGCTCGCCATTATGTCGGAGCTTCCAGGGTGCGAGCGCATCGTCGTCGGTTACCATCCGGATAATAGGGGTGCCCATCGTCTTTATGAAAGCATTGGCTTTAAAGATGAAGGGAATCGGTTCGGGAAGGAAATGGCTGTCATCTACCAGGTGACTTCATAAAACAGAAAACGTCGGGATTTAGATCCTGGCGTTTTCTGTTTTATGAAGAAGGGAGGAATGATAATGGAATTCATGAATTGGTTGTTTCTTGTGTTATTCTTCGGCTTGATTGTCCTTTTTTTCGTCTCCTTCACGCTGTTCATCCGGCGTATGGTGTATCGGTCTGCGGCGAGGAATGAGCGGATCGATAAGGTGGAGGCGAAGCTTGATCGGATCCTGGATCATCTGGAAAAGCCGAATAAGTGAAAGCGGGTCAGTGCTGCTGACCCGCTTTTGGTTTTATAAAGAGAAGATCAACTGAAATAGGCAAATCAATCATCGAGTCAGAAATATCACGGAAGCTTTCCCCCGTATCATCGCCAATCAACAGGCGGCTTGTTCAACTGAACGGCTACCCCAAGTTCTTCCCCTGCAGCAAACATGAATTCCTTCCTGAAGAAATAACTTTCATGCGCCACAATCTGATGGTTTTCCACTTCCTGCACCTGGATATCGTGAAGCTCTCCTTCGTCGGTGATGACCACGATGACGTGCCTTCCCCAAAGCGTGATCCGTTTTGCAGTGTGTCCGGGCAGCCCGAACCGCATGGATCCTTTTTTCATCTCTGCTTTGGAGTATTCCTGGAAACCGAGGAATGCTTCATTGTGGGCGGTTGAACTGAAGAGGCTGAGGAGCTTATCGAGATTCCCGGTATTGAAGGCTTCAAGATAAATGTCCACGGTCTGTTGCGTTTCGTTGTCCATAGTCATCACGGGTTTCACTTCCCCTGATCGATTTTCCTTTAGGTTTTGCCTGGCACGCTGGAGGGCGGCATAGATACCGCCTCTTGTCGTATGGACGATACCAGCCGCTTCGTCTGCGCTGAATCGGAACACATCCACAAGAAGAAAGGCCGCCGCCTGCTTTGGGGTGAGGGATGTGTGGACTCTCATAAGGGCTTCTTCCAATTCTAGACGGTCCATTGGAGGCACATCGCTGATATCATCTTCAAGAAGGAGTCCCACTCCATGTTTCCGCTTCCTGCACTGATCAAACCACGCATTCGTGGCCATCCTGAATAGATACGATTTCTGATCCGTCACATCACTCCAGCGTTCTGGAAGCATCCCGAATGCTTTAAGTAATGTTTCCTGATACAGATCTTCACCGTCCCACGGGGATCCCGCGATATAGCTGCAATATGACCACAGGTCGCTTGAAAACGTCCCTACCATGGTGGAAAAAGCATCCCGTGCCATCCTTGTTTCTTCTATCATATTCTGCCCGATAGCCTGCTTCATTTTTTCTCCTCCTCTTCATCTACTCATTAATATAACGGATCAACGCTCGGAGATTATACGGGCAATATGAAAAATGTTGAACGTCTACCCGCTCGACTTCGACGGTATTCTCTAGTCAACATCATACCAGACAAAGAATCCGATGTTGAATGTTTTACCAAATTAACTTGAAGTTTCCATTGAAGAACAGGTAGGATAAAACTATCAAGATTAAAGGAGATAAACAAATGGGGAATCAAACGTTTTGGGAGCAGGATAAGTGGAATTGGAGCATCTTTTGGGGATTGATGCTTCTTGAGTTCATAGGGGTAGTCGTGATTGTGAAGATCTACATACAGCCTGTATATAAGGAGTGGCTCGGCTCCTCCCTTTATGGAGGGATGCTGGTCGGTCCAACCATTGCCATCCTTTTATTGACAGCACTCTATCTTTGGGGAATTAGGGGGAAAGGGGGCTGGGGTGAAGCAGGCGTCAGGGCGTTTCAAAAAAGTGAGTGGAAGCGGATGGTCCTTTGGGGAATCATCCTTATGGTGGCGGGGACCATCCTTATTTTCCTCACTGCTCAGATTGGAAATGACGTGGATAATGCCAAGACTGATAGTTTGAAAGAATCCATGAGTGGGATCAATATAATCCTTGCCCTTCTATCAGCTGCGGTTCTATCACCCCTGTACGAAGAGATTTTTTATAGGGGCTTCGTGTATCGCTTCCTCCGGGTCCGGTGGGGAGTGGGAGTAGGGCTGGTGGCGAGTGCCCTTATTTTCACGGCGGCTCATTACCCAACGACCAATGCCATGCCCGTGAATTTTGTGGATGGACTGGTCTTTGCATGGCTTTATGAAAAAAGCGGCTCGATCTGGCCGGGCGTTATCGTTCATGGTCTATTGAATGCCATTTCCATCCTGGCGGTTGTCATTTCATAACAAAAGGCACGGAGGTGATTCCTCCGTGCCTTTTCATGCTGCAGCTCTATCGGTTTTATCATCTCCAGAATAGGAGCGGATCAAGAAGAAGGACGCTGGTACGATGATGAGGAGGCCGATCGTTAGAAAGGCATTCCGTGTGGAAAGGGTGAAGAACATATTCGAGCCGAAGAGGATTCCCAATGGCATGGTGATGCGTAGCATGAGGAGCCTGACGGCACTGAGCTGCGCCAATCGTTCCCGGGGAGTTGCCTGTTGGAATACAGCGGCACTCCTAGCGTTGAAGAGAGGGAATAAAAGTCCTCCCAACAGTTCGCATCCCCATGCCAGCGGGATCGAGGGTGCCATCCAGAGAAAGGCGAACGACAGGCCGCCGCCGATTAGTCCTGCATACATGATCCAGGAGTGCAGGGGCATCTTTTTCAACAGCCATGTACCGAGTACATATCCGATGGGGAATGAGGCCGAGAAGAGGGCATATTCCCACTGTGATCCGCCCATTTCCCCTCGTATGAAAGGGATGGAAAGCACCATGGCCGCTCCCACGGCAAACTGGACCAGGGATGAAAGGCCCGTCATCCGGACAAGGACGGGATGGCGGAAAAAGATTCGGTAGCCTTCCTTCATTTCATGCCACCAGCTTCCTTTTGCCCATTCCCCAAAGCCTGTTTGGGGAAGACGTGACAGGGACAGCGCACTGAATAGGAACAATCCTGAAGAGAGAGCATAGATCAGCTGGGTCGGAACCACGATGAGAAGAAGGGCGGTCACCCCGGGAGCGAGAAAGCTCATGAGTCTCATGGTCCCATCAAGGATCCCGTTGGCCTCCGTGAGTTCCTCCTCACGGCAGAGGTCGGGAAGGATGGAAAAGGACAGACTTGCATAGGCCGGTTGCAGAAGCCCCAAACACAGCTGGAGCAGAATTAATCCGCCGAGGACAAGTGTGTCCATCCCGCTTACGTACCCAATGAGGGGGAACAGATAAGCTGCCGATCGTAGCAGTTGGATCCTCTTCAATACTTTTTCCTTTGCCACATGGTTGAGGAAAGGTGCGCTCACCCCCTGCAAGACCAGTGACGGAAGGAAGTAGACGAGCCAAAGGAGGCCCATCCATTCCCGTGAACCCGTCAGCTCATACAGAATGAGTCCGTTGATGATACCGCCGGCGGCACCGGCAAGTTCTGATACGATCTCCCCGACCCAGAGGGCCTTGAATGCTTTATTCTTCATGGCTTTTTCCGAGGAAAAAGGACAAATCCTCTTGGAGTTCGGTGATCCGCTGCGGGTTTGCGGAATAGACGCCTTTGGCAGACGTCACGAGCTTGGAAGCTTTTAAGAGTGAAAGCTGATGATGAAGCGTCGTTTTCGATACATCGAGCTTTATGCTCAACTCTTGGAGGCTAAGTGGTCCATGCTGCAGAAGATGGAGGACTTTGAGTCTCAACTCGTCCCCCAATGCTTTATATCCGTTCACCATCGCCTTTCCCGGTTCCCCTTGTTCCAACAGATACTCTTCTCTTAATGGATAGAAAAATAGTTTCGTATCAGGTGTCCTTTGCTCAAGGAGCCATGGACGGTAGGAGATCTGGGGGATGAGCTTGATCTCCCAGATGGATGGTTCGGGTATGTATGCTGTTCCTGCTATCCGCTGTACTTCTTCCGTCACGGAAGCTTCCTTGTCGATGACATGAAGGGTGGACTCTCTTTCAAGTGCCGATTTCCACTTATTCCATTCTGCTTTTTCCTCCATCACTTCCTGCCAACCACTCAGTACGGAGCGAAAGGAGTCTTTCATTTGTGAAAACGAATGGGTGGCAAGGGAAGCAATATACCCCCCGAAGAATTCATGGGTCTTGAACTCATCCGCATAGCGGTGGAAGTCGCGATCGTGAGAAGCTTGAAGGCGCAGTGGTTCTGAATGCCGGTCCTTGTAGGGAAGGATGATTGAATAAAATGCCGTTTCCTCCATCTGGGACAGTTCATCGGAAAAATCTTGAACCGTCGATGCGGAGAACGATGCTTGCAACATCATAAGGGCAAACCACTGGTTGGTGTCTTCAATCATCTGAAGATCCTCCTTGAGTGTTTCAGACAGGGAGGCCCGGGACCACTCTTCATCACAATCAAAGGTATGCCGGAGCTTCCGGTGTGTATAGGCGCTGATGCCGAGAATGATCTCCCATACGGGTGACCATTCGACGGAGACGGTGGGACTTTCTTGCATCTGGGACAAATGGTAGTTCATGGACGATTCCTCCTTTTCTATTATTCTAAAATAATCGAATATAAAATTCAATATATTTTGAAATTCATAGAAGGTCATGTCTATTTCCGTGAGCACAATGATCAAAATGTGCAAAAAGGGTTTAAATCCAATTTATTATGAAAACGGTTACATTTAAAAGGGAGTCCTTTATGATGAGGACAGATTCACCTGATACTACACATGAATGAGGAGGGGTTTGAATGAAGAAAGGGTTCACGATTACGGTATTATCTATGATTTTATTCATGGCAGGATGTTCCGGACAATCATCCAGTCAAAAGTCAGACGGTCCTTGGAAGCCGACAAAGGCGATTGAAATTGTCGCACCTGCAGGAGCGGGCGGCGGATGGGATACGACAGCCAGGATGGCGGCAAAAGTCTTTGAAGAAGATAAACTGATCGACAAAGGTGTCGGGGTCGTCAATAAACCTGGAGGGGGAGGAGCAGTGGCATGGTCTTCTGTATTTGCCCAAAAGGATCCACATCAAATGTTCGTTGCATCCCCGCCACTCCTGCTTGTTCCACTGAACGGGCAATCCAAGTATGGATATGAAGATTTCACTCCTCTTGCGAATATGATTGCGGACTACGGTGCGTTTGCCGTGAATGCCGATGCGAAATGGAATAATCTCAATGAATTATTCGAGGATATGAAGAAAGATCCTTCAAGTATCTCCATCGTTGGTACTTCGGCTCCGGGAAGCATGGACCACATTCAATTCGTCAAGGTGGCAAAGGCCGCAGGCGTTGATGTGAAAAAGATCAAGTACGTCTCCGACCAGGACGGCGGTGCGCTTACCCAGCTTTTGAACGGCAGTGTGCAAGTGTTCTCCACCGGTGTAGGGGAAACGATCGAACAAGTGAAGGCAGGCAAAATCAAAGTGTTGGGTGTGACTTCTGAAGAGCGGATGACTGGAGAGGTATTGGAAGATATTCCGACTGTTAAGGAGCAGGGAATCGATGCCACCTTCATCAACTGGCGAGGATTCTTCGGACCGCCTGATATGAGTGATGCAGAGATCAAGTACTATGAAGATAAATTCAAGGCCCTGAACGATTCTGAAGGCTGGAAGGAAATCAGGGAAAACTTCGGATGGAATGAAATGTTCATGACAAGCAGTGAATACAACGACTTCCTGAAAGAACAGAATGACGAAATGAAAGCGCTCCTCGACGAAATCGGGTTGGGTCAATAATCAAATCAAATACTGGCGCGGGGCGATGGGTTCCATCGTCCCTGCCTGATAGGCGGTGTGCAATCGTGATCAATACGATGAATAAGAAAATGGGCATCATCCTTGCCGTTATCTCGATCATTTACTTATATTTCAGCTTTACGCTACCTGAATACCCTTATGTTCCAGTAGATTCCGACGCTGTCCCGATCGTTCTCGGATTCATTCTTTTATTCCTTTCTGTACTGCTCTATTTCAGTAAATCGGAAGAAAATGAGGAAGAAAAGCTTCCAAAAGGAGAAGGCAAGGTCATTCTTGCGGTCCTGGGATTTGTCCTGATGTTCATTCTGTTATTGGAACCGCTAGGCTTCGTCCTTACTACCTTTTTATTCATTAGCATCAATTCCAGATTCCTGGGCTACAAGAAGTGGGTAAGCAATATCATTGTCTCACTCGCCCTGCCCCTCAGTATTTATTTTCTATTCGTATCATTTTTAAAAATACAACTCCCTTCGGGGATCCTGCCATTCTAAAGGAGGGATGACGGTTGAGCATCTTTGAAGGTATCCTCACAGGATTTCAAGTCGCACTCAGCTTAAAAGGTCTTTCATTCGTATTCATCGGTGTCGTCACAGGCACCATCATCGGGATGATCCCCGGTCTCGGTCCGATTACAGCGATTGCAGTCATGATCCCTATCACATATGGGATGGACCCGGCTCTTGCTCTGCTTCTCATGGCAGGCGTCTATTACGGATCGGCCTACGGAGGAGCAGCCTCTTCCATCCTCCTCAATGCACCGGGAGAATCCATGGCGGTCCCGACGACATTTGACGGCTATCCCCTTGCCAAGCAGGGAAAGGCAGGTAAAGCCCTGGCCATTGCAGCCCTGGCCTCATTCACAGGCGGGACGATCAGCGTCGTCCTGCTGACCCTTTTCGCTCCTTTCCTGGCAAAGGTGGCAATCTCTTTCGGCCCGGCGGAGTATTTCGCCCTCATGCTAATGGGGTTGATGACCGTCGCGAGTTTTTCGAGCGGTTCAACCATCAAGGCGCTGATTTCTGCAACGGTTGGATTCATCATCGCGACGATCGGGATCGATTCCCAGACAGGGACGGCCCGCTATACATTCGGGAATATCAACCTTATGGAGGGGATTGATTTCCTTGTGATTGCATTGGGCTTATTCGCCCTCGCAGAAGTGACTTCCCTGATCCGTGAGCGGAAAGAACGAAGCATGTTCGACAGTGAATTCGGCAGCATGAAATTATCAAAAGCCGAGGTCAAGGAACTTTCCGTTCCGGTCACGAGGCAATCCCTCTTGGGCTTCATCATCGGTGTACTTCCCGGAGCAGGGGGGACCATCGCCTCGTTCCTCGGATATATCACAGAGAAGAAGCTTTCAAAGAAACCGGAGGAATTCGGTAAGGGGTCCATCGTCGGTCTGGCAGCTCCTGAGTCAGCGAATAACAGTGCGTCCAGCGGTGCATTCGTTCCACTGTTAAGTCTTGGAATTCCTGGGTCTGGAACCACAGCCGTCATGCTCGGTGCATTGATCGTCCTCGGTGTTCAGCCGGGACCGCTCATGATCAGTGATCACCCTGATATCTTCTGGGGAGTCATTGCCAGTATGTATATCGGGAATGTCATCCTGCTGATCCTGAACCTTCCTTTGATCCCTTATATCTCGAAGCTTTTGAAGGTTCCGAAGCCGATGTTGATCTCCCTTGTCATCATGTTTTGTATCATTGGGGTGTACGGAATCAGCTTCAGGACATTCGATTTATTCCTGCTCGTCATCTTCGGGATCATCGGATATTTCATGGCGCGTATGAACTTCCCTGCAGCACCCATGCTCCTTGCCTTCATTCTCGGAGGGATGATGGAGCGTTCCCTCAGACAGGCCCTGACGATATCCGACGGAAGCTTGTTGATTTTCGTGCAAAAACCAATTTCAGCAACACTGCTTGCGATTGCATTCCTTTCTTTCATCGTTCCGCTTCTAAAAACTTGGAGAAAGAAAAAGTCCAGCGGTGATGGAGAAGAAACGAATAGTCAGGCATCATAAGAGTGGGGCCCTACGGGGGTCCTGCTCTTTTTTTCTGTTTTCTTGTGGTAAGCTTGGGATATAAAGGCGCACGGAAGGGAGGGGATTTTCATGGGGAATTACTCAGAAGAAAAAGCATGGAAAAGAGCAGAGAAGATGGGAAAGGTGAATTATTTACTCTTAGTGGGCATCCTGGCGGGTGGAGGAGCGTTCTTCGGCCTGTCCGTTTTATTGGCGTATGTCCGTGGTTCGGATATGGACCTGTTTCAGACGTTCCTATCTGCCCTTTCCTTTGGGGTGGTGTACGGATATTTGTCCTGGAAGTTCACGAAGAGAAGATATGAGAAGAAGAGGTAGCAATGCGCCTCTATTGGGATGAGGGGCCGCTGAGTATGAAATCCTGACAGTCCAGGCAGTGGTTAATGAAGCATCAGTCTTTCCTCATCAGCGACCCTTCACTGGACGATCTAATTCCTATTCCCATCTACAATGCTTTCCCGGATATCTTCTTCATCCTCAGCTTTCAGTAAATCCTTGATGTTCAAACGTTTTGCATGCTTCATGACATCCTTATAGCCATCCATATCATTGGTATGGACTGTCTGATAATCCGATTGATCGATGACATACACCCATGCCAGCGTATCTCCCGTAGATGATAGCTGCTGGTTGACTGTAGTGATAACGGGAACAGATGCCAGGAGCTCTTCACCTGAATCTCCTTGACTCTTATCATATATAAACAGTGCTACATTCCCGTCATGGACAAAAGGTTCCCCAAGCACTCCGGAATTGTCAGCATCATAATACCTTGTAACGTGGGGCTTGTTAAACCCGTATTGCTGCAATTCATCCGATTCCTTGGAATGAGATAGATCCGAATTGAACGATTTGAGGGGCTCCCCCAGGGCATAATTGTCACCTTCAACTTCCAATCGAATCACTTTCTTGTTTGTCCAGACCTCGAATACTTCAAATGGTTTATCGGTTAGTTGTACGGTGTAGCTGCGATTGTGATTCCGTTTTTTACAATCATCACATCTGCTATCAATGATTCTACTATCTTCTCCATACTTTTCTTTGACATAAGAGACAACCTTCTTTTCATCCGTCGGATAGATAAGTAGGAAAACCATCGTTCCGGCAAGAAGGAGTAAAAGGGATAGGCCGGTTATCCACTTTTTCATGCAAACACCACCCAATAAAATTATCGTTTCATATAAGTGTATCATGCTTTCCAGCTATTCATTCTACCTATAGATATAGAGGGTGCCCCATGTTCACGATCCACTCCTCGTAGGATGTTGCTATTCCTGTTTTGCAAACAACGTGCATGAAGTGGATCGCAACAAAAACTACACGGGATGTGATCAAAGTTGAAGAACAAAAAAACGCAGGATTGCATCCTGCGTTCGTTTTACCTTTCAAGTCCACTGGCATTCTCGACATGAGTCTCGGGTTCAGGGTGAATAAAGATGACGGCTTTCTTGAATTCCTGCCTGATCCGATCTTCAATGCGATCGCATAGCTTATGGACGTTTTCAATGCTTTCTTTGGACGGCACGACCATGTGGAAGTCGATGTATTCGATGGCCCCTGCACGCCGCGTGCGGAAGTCGTGGACCTGGATGTATTCATCCTGAAATGAATCGATCACATCCAAGATCACCTGCTCCTCTTCATCGGATAGACGGGCATCGATGAGGGGTGGGAAGGCTTCTTTCATGAGTTTCGTTGCTTCAATCATGATATAAATGGCAAGCCCGATCCCAATCAAGGGATCCAGGAACGTCCATCCCGTGACGGTGACGAGGAGGAGGCTCGCTGCGACTCCGAGGGAAGTGAATACATCTGTAAGCAGGTGGAGGGCATTCGATTTCATGGCAACGGAATTCACTCTCTTGGCTTCACGGTTCACAATCCTGGAGACGATGAAGTTGATGAGAGCGCCGAGGACCATGACGCCTACGCCCAGTATCGGAAGCTTGATTGGTTCAGGATAGATGAGTTTATGGACACATTCATAAATGATCCAAATCCCTGCTACATAAATCAGCAGTGTCTCGATTGTACCAGAAATGTTTTCAACCTTCCCATGTCCATATGGATGCTCCGGATCAGCAGGCTTTCCGGAAATGCGGACGGAAATGAAGGCGATGAGGGAGGCGATGAGATCCAATGAAGAGTGAATCGCCTCTGATATGACAGCGACGGAACCGGTGAGGATCCCGACGATGAATTTTAGTAGTACGACAAAGGAATTACTGAGTACGGATAAAAAGGCAATGCCTGAGGTATTTTTCAACTATCTTCACCCTATTCTATTTTCTATGTTTCTATCGTACCAAGCCCGGTGCGAGTGGGTCTACAGCAACCTTATTTGAAGGAGAAACATATGTTTTGACCGGTGAAAAGGGTTGGATGAAGGAAACTTTATAAGCTGAGGAGAAATACAGACGGTATAAGGCACGAAGCATATTTTGTAGTGGGAAAGGGTGATTGGGATGAAGCTTGAAAATGTGGGTGTTTCTGATAAAAAAAGTATTGTTCAGCTCTCTCGTGAAGTGGGATGGGACTATAGTGAAGAAGATGTGGAAGAGGTGTTCAAAAGCGGAAGGATGGTTGGGCATCGTCTGGATTCGGGTGAGGTCATTTCATCAGCGGCCCTGTTCCCATATGGTGATGAGCTTGCCACTCTGGGTGTGGTCATCGTCAACCCGGCGTATAAGGGAAGAGGACTCGGGCGAGAGCTGGTGGAATCTGTGCTTGCATCTAAGGGTGAGCGATCGATCCTGCTTGTTGCTACAAGGGAAGGGAAGCCCTTGTATGAAAAAATGGGGTTCAGGGAAACCGGGATGATTACGAAGTATATCGCTTCTACTTTTCATCCAGCACAGATTCAGCATGAGTTATTCTTAGCGCCGATGACATACGAGGATATTGAAGAGGTGGCAAAGTTGGACACTCAAGCATTTCGTGGAGATCGAATCGAGATGCTCAGAGCACGATATGAACGGTCGATTTCAGCCGTCGTACTAAGGGACTCCCTTGGGAGGATGATAGGATACGGAATGTGTGTGCAAGGTTCCGTCCACCGGGTGGCAGGACCTGTGGTCGCACCTACTGCATATGAAGCGGCGGGAATCCTGCAAGAACTTTTGGGAAGGGGAGAGGGGAGTGTTCGGTTGGATACATCTACGGATGACGAGGTCTTTCACAAGTATTTAGATGAATTCGGGTTTGAGGAAGACAGTCATTCCCCGATCATGGTACTAGGTGAAGATGTCCTCGCTGCGAGGAATGGGATGTTATTCGCCCTGGCATCCCAAGCCTTGGGTTAGAAGGATCGCCTGCCATTCCGCCTGTTTCAAGTCATGAAAAATGCCCCGACAATCCCGGGGCATCTGATGTTTTATATTATTTCAATAGCTTCAACAGTTCTTCATTGCACTTTTCCTTCTCATCATACACAAGACCATGACCGCTCTCTTCAAATGGAATCAGCACGGCATCATTTAATTCTTCGACTAAGCGTTCACTGAAGGCATAGTCACAGATCTGGTCTTGCTTTCCGTGCATGATCGTGACGGGAACAGACACAGAAGTCAGCTCGCTGCGAAGGTCTTCGTCCCGGAGAGATTCTGCGCAGGCAATGGTGCCGTGGGCAGAAGCCTCAAGTCCAAGACCGAGGAACCATGTATCCATCTCATCAGATGTCTCGCTGTAGAAGAAATTCCCGCCGAAGTCTTTCAGTGCCGCCGGTCTGTCCGCTTTGATTCCTTCAATCAGCTCATCGACCCCTTCTTTCTTCATTCCATACGGGTAGCCGTCCCGCTGGGTGAAAATTGGGGCTGCGGGTCCCATCAGGATCAAACGCGACAGTTCTTTTCCTGCAAATTTGCTCGCATAGCGGATACTGATCGGTCCACCCATGGAGAAGCCGGCTAGATAAAAATCTTGAAGTCCCAGCTCCTTAACGACTTTTTCGATATCAGAAGCGAGGGTGTCGTAGTCGTATCCGAAGGCAGGTTTGTCCGATTGACCGAATCCGCGAAGATCGACCCCGATAAAACGATAACCTTTCTGAGGTAATTCGTTCATTTGATATTCAAACATTTTATGATTTACAGGCCAACCGTGGATGAAGACGATCGGTTGACCTTCCCCGATATCTTCCACAAAAAGATTGACATCCTTATCTACAGTGATATATTTACCCATTTCTACATCATTCTCCCTTACAGTTAATGGTTTAACTTTTCCCTCAGGGCAAGCCGATTAAACAATCGGGCTCTTTAGAGCAGAAATTCCAGTTGCAATCCCCGCCCGATTTTACTAAAGTATAGAGTTAGACAGGTTTTATAGAGGAGGACCCGAAATTGACAACATCCAACCCTGAAACGATGGTTGCGACAATACATGGATTAGACGACAGAGGCTCGGGCCGTGCCAGCGTATGGCGCGAAAACGAGCTTGGAAATAAACGAAAATTGAAGCTCACAATCCCTCAGACCCTTCCTGGTGAAGAAGTCCAGGTGACGGTGGATAAGCCGGAGAAAAAGCGCTGGAGGACGATGCCGCAAGAAATTATTACGCCAAGTCCCGAGCGGACAGCCCCACCATGCCCGCACTTCGACCGCTGCGGCGGCTGTGTGTGGCAGCACTGGGAGTACGAAGGCCAGCTTAAGGAAAAGACCAACCACGTTAAGCATGCCCTGGAAGCAGAAGGATTCGATCCTGCCTTGGTGAGGGATGCCATGGGAATGGATAATCCTTGGCGCTACCGCAACAAAATGGAGTTCACCTTCTCCAAAGAAGGAGAGCTCGGACTGCATGAGCAGGGGAACTTCCGCAAGGTCATTTCCCTTGAAACGTGCTTGATCGCAAGCGAACAGATGGTGGAGGCGGCAATGGAAGTCGCCGCCTGGACCAATGAACACGGTCTGAAAGGATACGACAAAGAGGCGCATGAAGGCCTCCTTCGTCACTTGATGGTCCGTCAGTCCTTCGCTACAGGTGAATTGATGCTCGGTGTGTTTGCTACGGAAGCCCCGACAGGTGATCTTCAGGCGGCCGTCGATGATCTGAAAACACGAATCGAAGCGAAATTCCCTCATGTGAAGAGCCTTCTGTGGATGGAAAACACCGATTGGGCGGATCGTACCCAAGCGGAAGAAATCCATGTCCTTGCAGGTCGGGATTTCATCTATGATGAGATGGACGGGTACCGCTTCCGTCTGTGGTTCGATACGTTCTTCCAAACGAACCCCACACAGGCACAGAAGCTTGTGGACCTTGCCATTGAAATGGGCAAACCGAAGGAAACGGAAAAAATGATCGACCTCTTCTGTGGTGTCGGTACATTCTCCCTTCCATTCGCAAGCCGTGTCGGTGCCCTTGCCGGCATTGAAATTGTGGAAAGCTCCATCGAGTCGGCGAAACGGAATGCAAGTGACAATCATATCTCCAATACAACTTTCCTTGCGAAGGATGCACGAAATGGAATCGATGAGATTCTTGAGAGTTTTGGACGTCCTGAACTGCTCCTTCTTGATCCGCCTCGCTCAGGTGCAGGCGGTAAAGTGATGAGACGGATCGGCCGTGCCCAGCCGGAGAGGATCGTCTACGTGTCTTGCAACCCGGATACATTCGCGACAGACGTCAAAGAACTTGAAGCTTTCGGATATAAACTTGATGATGTACAACCAGTCGACCTGTTCCCGCATACGGTGCATGTGGAAGTCGTCGCAAGTTTGAGTAAATAACTTTGGTTCATTACTTTTCCAAAGTAAAACTAGTTCGAGCCGAAAATTAACGACGAACACCATCAGTCTGTTCTTTATACCGCTAATGATTTCCGTGCAAGACTTCGCTTTCCGCGGGTAGCCCGTGAGCCTCCTCGGCAAGCCTGCGGGGTCTCACATTAGCTACTCTTCCCGCAGGAGTCTACGTCTTGCACTCCAATCAACCGCTAGAAACAATGAAATACAATTCATAAAATAAATTTAAAACCCGAATTCATTTGCCCTACGGTAGACAAGTGAATTCGGGTTTTCCTATGTCTAAAACATAATTGTCCCAGCCTTTATTTTGAAAAAGAAATGAACCAAAGGGGTAGAAACGGTAAACTTTAACTACTAAAAGCAAAGGGGAGATCTCCATGAACATCAAGAAAGCAACGCTGAGCGACCTTGAATCAGTCACACATTTATTCAATGAATACCGTATCTTTTACAAACAACCGTCTAATCCCGAAGGTGCAAAAATATTCATTCTAGAGCGTCTAACAACAGGGGACTCTGTGATTTTCCTTGCAAGTGATGATCGGATTCACCCAACTTTATCCGACATTCACGTCGATCGGGATGAAAAAGGCATGGATCCTCAACGATCTTTATGTGTCTGAAGAAGCCAGGGGGGCGGGAGTCGGAGAGGCTCTGCTCCATAAGGCGAGGGCGTTTGCCGGGGAAACGGGGGCTGCTTCCATCTGCCTCAGCACGGCACCTGACAATAAAGCGGCGCGAAAGCTGTATGAAAAGAATGGGTACCACCAGGATTAAATCTTTCTTCACTATGAATTGGAGCTGTAACATATGGTGAAATTATATATTACAAGACATGGTGAAACACAGTGGAATAGAGAGAAACGGATGCAGGGGTGGAAAGACTCGGATTTAACCCCGGCAGGAGAAGAAGATGCTCTGGCCCTTGCGCGGGTATTTAAGCGGGTCTCCTTTGAGGCCGTGTACTCAAGCCCGAGCGGTCGGGCAAGGAAGACGGCAGAGCTACTTGTAGACGACGCGCCCATTACATTCGATCATGACCTGAGGGAAATCGGAATGGGTGATTGGGAGGGACGGACACAGGATGAAGTGAGAAATGCCGATCCGGAACGCTTTCACACGTTCTGGAACAACCCACATGTCTATGAGACAGAGACGGGAGAGACCTTTAATCAGGTCATGGAACGTGTGGCATCGTTTTTGGAAAAGGTCCAGGTCCACAAGGGAACGATTCTAGTCGTGACCCATTCCATCTTCATCAAAGCCTTGCTTGCCCATGTAAAGGAACTTCCATTGGACAAGCTGTGGTCTCCTCCTTTCATCCATGCCACTAGCCTCACGGTCATCGAAGGGGGCGAAGGGAAGTATGAAATTGTTATGGAAGGAAACACGTCACACAAATAGTGAGAAAATTAAAACTTTTTGCAGTGTTATTCGTATATGCTAGTAAGAGTATCAAAGGGGAGGTGAAATCTTATGTTATGGATCATCATTGGTGTTGCTGTCGTATTCGGTCTTGGCTCTGCCCTCATCAATGGTCGAAGGGAGAAATCCTCCTTTGATGTGGTGAACGATCAGGAACGTGTGCTTCAAGAAGAAGAGAGGGTCAAGGCAAATAGCTGGTTCGGCGACGGATTATAAGAAATGCGTGGGGTGTTCATTGCCCCACGCATTTTTTAGTGGGATGGGGAATCGGGAATCATCGTGATGGCGATGGTTCTCAGTGGTTCCCTATCCTTTTTTTCTTGTGTAGCCCCGGTATAGTATTTCTTCACGATCTCCCCGATTTCCGTCTGCAATTGTTGGTATTCCGCATCACTCAATTTCATTTCAACCATGGAAAAAGATGCTTTGTCCTCATCGTCTCCGATTTGTTTCAGATAATCCTCATATTGAGCGGATACCATGAGCTGATACCGAGAGAAGTGGAGGAGCTTTTCCTCACCTGAAGCTTCCTTCCATTCTTCTTTGGAAATGGTAGCTTCCTCTTCATTCAATACATAGTATTTTTCAGAAACAGACTTTACTTTTTTCTCACGGGTCACACGGATGATCCCTGCATGGGCAAGGGTCTGGATGTGGCGATAGAGTGTGGCCTGCGGGACATCTTCAATCATTTTAACCATTTCTAAAGGAGTCAGGCCAGCTGCTTTGTTCCTCATAAGCGCCTGGCATATTTTCATCCGGACGGGATGCATCATCAACTCGGCTTTATTTTTCAATGGAATGCTCCTTTACGTGGGGTTTGTAATCTCATTATAAAAAATGAGAATAAGAATTGCAATTCATCCACTTATCAATTATCATTATCAATAATGATAATGAAAAGGATGATGAAAATGACATTACATTATGGGTTGGATGATCTTCCCTTTTTGGATGTAGAGGCCTTATTGCCGCTGATCCTGCCGATCGTGATCATCAGTCTGATACTGATCGCATTGGCCTTGGCAGATTTATTTAAGTATAGGGAGTTCAGGGCCCATAAGGGTATGTGGGTGTTGATCATTGTGTTTGGGAATACCATTGGGCCTGTCCTTTACTTTGTGTTCGGTCGGAAAGAGGGGAAGAGAAGATGAAGCTTGATGTGAAAAATGTGAGTAAAACCTACAAGGGTCATGTGGCCCTCCAGCCTTTCTCGTTGGTGGTGGATGCGGGGACTTGCACAGGTCTGATTGGACCGAACGGTGCAGGGAAGTCAACATTGATGCGACTGATGACGGGTATGGAGGAACCTGACACCGGAGAGATTCTATTGAATGATAAGCCGATCTCTTCTATGAAAAAGGAAATCGGCTACCTCCCTCAGTATCCCGCCTTCTACGAATGGATGACAGCCAGTGAACACTTGGCGTTCATGGGACGCCTATCAGGTATGGCTCCCTCTGTACTGGAACATGATATCCGCACGCTTCTGAATAAGGTTGGACTTGCAAAAAGATCAAATGATCGCATCGCCACCTTCTCAGGAGGGATGAAACAACGATTGGGAATTGCCCAGGCACTTTTACATAAGCCCTCTCTGGTCATTATGGATGAACCTGTATCGGCCCTTGATCCTGTCGGGAGAAGGGAAGTGCTCTCGATCCTGGACGAAATCAAAAATCATACGACCTTGCTCATCTCCACGCATATTCTTAGTGACGCAGAGGAAATCTGTCAGCGCTTTGTCATTATGACGGAAGGGGAAAAAATTGAAGATGCCATGATCCAAGATCTGTTAGATCGGTACTCCCGGCAAATCATCCGTTTGGATGCTGCTTCCATGGAAAGGGGATGGGTGGATCATGTTGCCGGGCTGCCGTTTGTAGAATCAGTCAATGTCACAGGAAGAAGCATGAATATCCAGCTCAAAGATCTGGTTCGGGATAAAGGAAAACTCTTGCAGGATGCGCTGGATCATTCAGTGGATATCCACAAATTCGAAGTGGGCAGGGATTCACTGGAGGAGATCTTTATAAGGATGGTGACAAAGTCATGAAAAATACATGGACTGTTTTCAAGAAAGAAAGTAGGCAGATGGGATTGGAGTATAAGTGGATCTGGCTGCCGGTCGTCTTTATCCTTTTAGGGGCTACGCAGCCTGTAACGAGCTATTATCTTCCTTCCATCCTTGAAATGATGGGTGGAGAGCAGGGGATTACCGTGGATCCATCGAAATTTGTACTGGACGGCAACACCATACTCGCTGCCACCCTCGCATCCCAATTCGATCAGATGGGACTCATCATCATCGCCCTCTCGTTCATGGGAATCATACAAGGAGAAAAGGCATCGGGGATGCTTTCATTCATGATGACGAGACCTTTGAACCTGCGCTCTTATCTACTAGGGAAATGGGTGGCAGCCTTTAGCTTGATTGCCTTCAGCATGATGGCAGGATTCGGAACTTCCATGTTCTACTCACACTATCTATTCGACGGAGTGAATGTGGTTATAGGAATAAAGGCATTTTCGATTTATCTCGTGTGGGGCATGTTCATCCTCAGTGTGATCATGACGGTCAGCACGCTCCTGCGGGGAAGTGGTTCTGTGGCATTCGTGTCGATCGTCATCCTGCTTTTATTCAGGATGCTTGCAGGATTGAATCCCCTAGTTGATTTGTTCAATCCTGCTTCCCTCAGTCTAGAGGCTGCCAATGTACTGAAAACAAGCGGAATGATGTCCGGTATCACGTGGACGTTCCTGCTCGTGGCTGTCTGGATCCTCTTCCTTTTCTCCCTGAACGAATGGCTGATCAAACATAGAAAAGTATATCTCCGCCACGGCTAAGGGTGGTCCTCCGAAACTCGGTATTTATCATATGATTCTCTCTCTGTATAATGGATAATACTGGAGGGATTTGAGATGATAAGGAACGCACAGATAAAAGATTACGAGAGTCTCGCGGTTTTAATGGGTTCTCTCGGCTATCCGTCCACATCTGAACAGATGCGTGGCCGGCTTGAAAAAATCGTAGAAAAAGAGGATCACTATACATTGGTGGCGGAACTTGACGGCAGGGTCGTGGGAATGATCGGCTTCCATACGGGCTATCTGTACACTCAAGATGAGATGTATGCGAGGGTCATCGCCCTGGTGGTGGATCCATCGATCAGGAATGAAGGCATCGGCGGGGAGCTGCTGAGAGAAGCGGAAAGCCTGGCGGAAGGCTTGGGGGCAACCGGTATGGGACTGAACAGTGGGAACCGCACGGAGCGTGAAGACGCTCACCGGTTCTATAAACGAATGGGGTATACGGCAAAGAGCACAGGGTTTGTGAAGAGCCTTCATTCATGAAAGGGAGGACAGCGATGAATATCACATCACAATGGAACCAGGAGGAACGCGACCTGATACGGAGCAAGGTGATTGAATACAATGGGGACAGGCACCCGGATGAAGTTAAGCATCCTGTGAAGCAGGTGGGCTTCATGGTAAGAGATGATAATGGAATTGTCTTCGGCGGGATCACCGGAACGATCTTCTGGCATCATCTGCATATCGATTTTCTTTGGGTCGATGAAAAGCTCAGGGGAAAGGGGTATGGACAAGATCTGGTCCGTCAAATGGAAGAGGCTGCAAAGGAAAATCAGTGCAGGCTCATCCAGCTTGATTCCTTCAGCTTTCAGGCTCCGCACTTTTATCAAAAACTGGGGTATACTGTCGCGGGCGTTGTGGAGTCACATCCAACGCCGGAACACCAACAGTATTACCTAGTCAAAAGGCTCGACTGATGGTACAGATGAAGTGGGATGGAAGCTGGAAGACAAGACTGAAATGGGGATTCTCGGCGTTAGGAATCGTCTCAATCTTGTTATATGGGTCGATTGTGATCTTCGGGTATAAAGGGTCCGGTGACATTCGGGATTCCCTGTTCCTGTGTCGGCACATGTGATGAATGAAACGAAAAGCATCAAAAATTACAGATGGAAACCGGCTGCCCGTGAAGGTGATCTCCCACTATCCTATAAAATAAGGCTTATTGCTGCGGGATGGAGGGTGCAGGAGAAAGAAGGGCACACCGTCACATACGGGAAGAGGGCCCATAAAGTCGAGATGGTGACGGGAGAAGACTATCTGTTCCTTGAACAAGTGAAGTGACACCCGGCTTGGAGAATGTATCAACTCTTGCAGGCATACCTATATATCAGATGCCTCTTTGGGTATCGAATAATCAATGGGGCGGGAGACGGGATATGATGGGTACAGTTGCCATGGTCCTTCAGATTTTACTTGGTGCAGGATTTCTCATGTTCGGGTGGATGAAGTTCACATCGAAACAGATGGTGGATGAATTCCATCGTTACCGGATGCCGGTTTGGTTCCGGATCTTCACTGGGGTGGTGGAAGTCATTACAGCAGTCCTGCTAATCACAGGGCTGTGGAATGAAACCTGTGCGGCTATCGGAGCGCTGATCGCTGCCGTGACGATGGTGGGTGCGATCTTCACCCATCTCCTCCGTGTGAAGGACCCGGTTGCCAAGTCGGGAATGCCCTTCCTTTTGTTGATTCTGAGCTTGATTGTCCTCTATTTGAACAAAGGCGGATTTGGCCTTTGAAGGAGATCGAGGACGAAGAAAGTACGAAGCGCCCCCAGGGTCCTGTCGATGGGATCGTGGGGGCGCTTCGTTTCATTAATCAGGCAGATCTACTGTCCGGCGAAGATCCAATGCAGTTTTTACGTAGTTCTTGGCCGTCGCTTGATAGTAGGCAGACTGGACGGTCATGGCGGCTACGATCAGTACATTCCAAACGACGGTCAAATCTTCTTCTGTCATATCCTGCAGGGCGGGTAACAGGCTCCTGCACTCTTCCTGTATGAACTGGTCGATCGCTTCATTGACGGAAGTGTCACCGGTGGCAGTAGCCGTGGGAAGGGCATGATGGTGGATGCGGTCGAATACAGAAGCGTAGGCGCTGTATAGTTCGATTGGATTGATGATGTCATCGTGGCGGTCCTCTATATTATTGAACACAAGGGTGAGGACCCCGCGTATGGACTCGAAATCAAGGGAACCTTTCAAGTCCTCGACGATGAAGAGCATGGCTGCTTGGACCATTGTGTATTTTTTTCCGTGGAGTGGAGAGCCGATGAGTTCCTTCACATCCCGTTTCACCCAGTTCTGTACGGTACTTTGCGGAAAGTTGGTGAACTCGATCTGGTTCCCAAGGGACACGATCTCATTCAAGGAGAATCCTGTATTCCCTACGGGGGAGTCTAGGACCTTAACCAGTATGGGCGGCATCCCCTGTGAAGGGTCGCATGTGCCCCATGCGTCCACGAGCACTTCCTGTGGACTGCGGGAGAACTGTCCTGATAGGGCCATGAGAAGATCGGCCATGTTTTTTCGTGTAAGTTTGTAGGTCTCCACCGCAATCGCTCCGTTTCTTTTCTTTATCTTCTACTATACTATCGACTGGATGGAAGCCCGTCAATCGAAGTTTCGCGTGCACTTTATTCTTGTCTTTTATAGGAAAAAACCGTATAATGAACTCATATATAAGTTCATTTGAACTTGAAAATGGGAGTGAGGATCTCGATGGGTAAACGCATATTTTATTTTCTGTTGACGAACGTACTCGTCCTTCTGACCATCAGTATCATTTTTTCACTGACAGGTGCAGGACGCTACATCAATGCTGATGGCAGTCTCGATCTGGTTGCACTTCTGATTTTTAGTGCGATCATCGGTTTCACCGGTTCATTCATTTCACTTGCCATGTCCCGTTGGATGGCGAAACGCATGATGAATGTCCGTGTCCTTGACCCGAATGGGGCTTTGACGGCGGATGAGCAGAGTGTCGTGGAAAAGGTCCACCGCCTTTCAAGGGCTGCAGGTCTTACGCATATGCCGGAAGTAGGAATTTACGATTCACCTGAAGTGAATGCATTTGCGACAGGTCCTTCCAAGAAGAAATCACTTGTGGCCGTATCAACCGGATTGCTTTATGAAATGGATGACGATGCCGTTGAAGGTGTCATCGCCCATGAAGTTGCCCACGTGGCAAACGGTGATATGGTGACAATGACCCTGTTGCAGGGTGTGGTCAATACCTTCGTAGTGTTCCTGTCCCGTGTCGCTGCCTGGATCGCTACACGCTTTGTGAAAGAAGAAATTGCGCCGATTGTCCACTTTATCGCCGTGGTTGTATTCCAGATCGTTTTCTCCATCCTTGGAAGCCTCGTCGTGTTCGCGTATTCCCGTCACCGTGAATTCCACGCTGACCGGGGCGGAGCGGATCTTGCTGGTAAGGATAAGATGGTTCATGCCCTCCGCATGCTGAAGGATTACACTGGACGCATGAAAGGGAATGATGACACAGCCATCGCTACATTGAAAATCAATAATAAGAAAAAGTCTTCCATCTTCTCGACTCACCCGGACCTTGATGTCCGCATCAGTCGCCTGGAAGGTAAATAAGAAGCATGAGAGCTGCATCCATAATCGGATGCAGCTTTTTCTTTTTCCCCATTCCTTCACTTCGGCGGATGAACGGCAAATATGGTACCATGGGGACAAATGAAGAAATTTTTTTCAAATGAAAGGAGCCACTATGACAAATCAGTCAGGCTGGAACTTAGAGAATACGTATGAAGGGTTGCCCCCATTTTTCTACTCGTCAATGAAACCCGTTCCTGTAGAAAAACCGGAATGGGTGATCTTCAATGAAGAGCTTGCGAGATCCCTTGGCATTACCGATCAGGATGTGGGCGTCTATGCAGGAAATCATGTGCCGGATGGAGGACACCCCCTTGCCCAGGCTTACGGAGGGCACCAATTCGGGTATTTTAACAGACTGGGTGATGGCCGTGCCGTCCTCCTTGGTGAACAAGTGACCACTGGAGGAAAACGGGTGGACATACAGCTCAAAGGTGCGGGTCGTACGCCCTACTCACGTGGAGGAGATGGAAGGGCAGCGCTTGGGCCAATGCTTCGTGAATATGTGATCAGTGAAGCGATGCACGCCCTTGGCATCCCCACGACCCGGAGCCTTGCCGTCGTCAAGACGGGGGAGAGCATCGTCAGGGATCGACTGCTTGCTGGAGCCGTTCTTACAAGGGTCGCATCCAGCCATATCCGGGTGGGAACCTTCCAGCTGGCCGCAAAAGCGGGGAGCCTGGAAGACTTGCGATCCCTTGCGGATTATACGATCGACAGACATTATCCGGGTGTGAAGGGGACAGACCAGCCTTATCTTTCCCTCATTGAACAGGTAATGGACGCCCAGGCTTCACTGATTGCCAAGTGGCAGCTTGTAGGGTTCATCCATGGGGTCATGAACACCGATAATATGGCGATCAGTGGAGAAACCATCGACTATGGTCCATGTGCGTTCATGGATGCATTCAATCCTGAAACAGTCTTTAGTTCCATTGATGAGCAGGGTCGTTACGCGTATGGAAACCAGCCACCGATCGCAGGATGGAACCTGGCCCGTTTCGCTGAGAGCCTGCTACCTCTCTTGGATGAGAATGAGGAAAAGGCGGTGGAGCTTGCACAAGAGACGATTTCCGCTTACCCTGCTCTCTATCATTCATACTGGCTTGATGGAATGAGATCTAAGCTCGGGCTATTCCATGCTCATGAATCGGACCAGAAGCTTGTCGAAGATCTTCTGACGATGATGGGGAATCATGGAGCCGATTATACGAATACCTTCCTTGATTTGACCTTTGACAGAGAGGAGCGGAATCCCCTCGCTGGTACGGTCGAATTCGCCCAGTGGCAGGAGAGATGGGAAGAGCGTCTGGATGAACAGCCGGAGTCGGAAGCAGAGGCAAGAAAGCTGATGCGCGACCATAACCCGGCTGTGATTCCGAGGAATCATCAGGTGGAACGGGCGCTGGACGCTGCAGTGGAGGAAGGAGACCTGTCCGTTTTGACGACACTCCTTCACGTGCTTACGAAACCATATGATCATGAAGGAAGTCCTGAAGCGTATCAACACCCACAAAATCCGGAGGACGGACCATACCGCACATTTTGTGGGACCTGATTGCTGAAGCAGCTGCCTTTCGCACTGGGCGGCTCATACATAGAAGAGGAGAGATGGGAATGCTTGAACTAGTAGAGAAGCTTCGAACAGACCGACCGCTTGTCCACAACATCACCAATGCGGTGGTGACCAATTTTACGGCAAATGGTCTTCTGGCCCTCGGGGCATCGCCGGTGATGGCGTATGCCGAAGAAGAAGTGGAAGAAATGGCGGGGATTGCCGATGCCCTCCTTTTGAATATCGGGACCCTCTCTTCCGACGTCGTTAGGTCCATGATCCTGGCTGGAAAAGCGGCGAATAGAAAAGGGATCCCTGTGGTTCTGGATCCTGTGGGTGCCGGAGCCACGACCTTCCGTACCGAGATGACGGCCCTCATCCTTAAGGAGGTTGACGTTTCCATCATCAGGGGGAATGCGGGAGAAATCGCTTCCGTCCTTGGGGAGCATTGGACCATGAGAGGGGTGGACTCAGGAGATGGGGACGGTGACCGAACAGCCTTGGCCGTCAAGGCGTCCCGGGAATTCGCCTGCATTGTCATCCTGACGGGTAAGGTGGATGTCGTGACAGATGGAACCACTGTGTATCGTATACGGAATGGTCATCCCATCATGACCCAAGTGACAGGGACTGGATGCTTATTATCTTCTGTTGCCGCGGCTTTCGCAGCAGTAGGACATGAGCCGCTTCAGAGTGCGGTCGCTGCCGTTGCCTCCTATGGAGTTGCAGCAGAAAAGGCAGAGCGGCACTCAAATGGTCCGGGCAGCTTCTGCTCCGCATTCCTTGATGAGCTGTCCAGACTTCAGCCCGACGATGAAAAAGCCTTCAACGTTGAAAAGGGGGAAGCGTGATGGAAAAGAGAACATCTGCAATCAAAGAAGCACTGAAGGTGTATTTCATCATGGGAAGTACCAACTGTCACCGGGATCCCGTGAACATTCTGGAAGAAGCGATCCGCGGGGGGATTTCCCTCTTCCAATTCCGTGAGAAAGGGCAGGGGGCCCTCTCAGGTACACAGAAGAAAAAACTTGCGACAGCACTCCAACAAGTATGCAAGGAGGCGAACATCCCCTTTATCGTCAATGATGACATCGACCTGGCTGTGGAGATTGATGCAGATGGAGTCCATATCGGGCAGGAGGATGAAGCGGCCTCCATCGTAAGGCAGCGTCTTGGAGCTGGAAAATGGGTAGGGGTTTCTGCCCACACAATCGAGGAAGCGGAGCGTGCCATCAAGGACGGTGCTGATTACCTCGGACTTGGCCCCATCTACCCGACAAGCTCGAAGGACGATGCCGAAAGCGTGAAGGGGACCGCCATCATTCGGCAATTCAGAGAACATGGATTCTCCATTCCCTTGGTCGGAATCGGAGGAATCACGTCAACGAACGCGGCTGCCGTGATGGAGGCTGGAGCGGATGGTGTATCGGTCATTTCGGCCATCTCCGGGTCTGAAGACGTGGAGGATGCAGCCACTCGATTGAATCAAGCGGTTCATTCCGGATATGCGAATCAATAAAAAATACTGAAATCCGCCTGAAGTCCTGGCGGATTTTTTCATGTGTGCATGGAACGTTTTAATGCTTGGAAAAAGGGGAATTTTGTTCAAATGTTACATAAGATTCAAGCAATCCAGACGAAAGTATCGTCTTTGCTTTTTATGAGAAAACTACCGATACCAGTGTGAACAAGAATGTGCTGACACATCAGAATGTTCAACGTTTATTCATTGTTATGTTACTTAATCTATGTTACGATTTATTTAAGTTACATTAGTGGGGAGGGTTCTGGATGGAATATGTCGATCCCATCAGGGATATTGAAAACATCAATGCCATCAAGGATAACCTGCGAATGCAGTCCCAGCGGGATTTGCTTTTGTTCGTGTTCGGGATCAATACTGGAATACGAATCAGTGATCTGCTGTCATTGAAGATTGCTGACGTGTGGGAAGAAGGGAAAGGGAAGGAGTTTTTGTGTCTTAAAGACTCCAAAAGTGAAGAGGAAGGTGCTTTCTATCTGAACGGAAAAATTCAGGAAGAACTGCAGGCGTATCTCGGTCCCCTTGACTTTTCACCTGAGGATTTTCTTTTTAAGTCAAAGAAACATGCTCAGGCCATAACCAGACAGCAGGCGTATCGCATCATTAACAAGGCCGCGAAAGAAGTGGGGATACCAGGGAAGATCGGAACCCATACGCTAAGGAAAACATTCGGGTATCATGCGTACAGGAAAGGCATTGCCATTTCGATCCTCATGAAAACCTTTCATCACCATTCTTCTTCGGAAACCTTACGATATATCGGGATTCATCAGGACGAACTCCGTCTGGTGAAAGTGGATGTGAACCTGTAAAAAGGCATAAGAAAAACCCCCACCCATCAAGGTGGAGGCTCGCGTTGAAATTATAGATAGTCGTCATCTTCTGAATCATTCGGTTGTACGGAAACATTCGTCAAGTCCTTGACGATTCCTTCTTCTACTTGAACCTGGAGCGTTTCCCGGTCTTTCATGAACTTGAAAAGCCCATTATTGAAATCGGTACCTGATTCCTTAAAGAAGATTCCTTCGTAGCGCATGGCCTTTGTGTGCTTGAACGTAAGACGGTATTGATCGTCTTCTTCCACGAGATAAGCACGGCAGCCTTTTTCAAAGTGTCCATCAGGATTCTTGAGGGCGCGGGACACTGAAATGATGTGAAGGTCCACAAATGGGACTTCCCGCAGCAACGAATTGATGATGGAGCCTTTCGCGATTTGTTCCCAGCGGCTCTGGGCAGTCTGTCCAAGGATGATCTGGGTGACGTTCCGCTCCCTTGATACTTCGGCGATCACCTTTGAAATCGGGCGTTTTTCATTATCTTTTATGATGAAGGCATCGGCATTATGCTTCTCGGCTAGTTCTTTCCACTGGGAAATGTAGGCCGACTTCTCTGCATCCAGTTCATCGAAGGGTTTCGGATCGACGGTGAGGATGTAAAGAGGGCATTTCATCATATTGGCGATCTTGCATCCGCGCTGGATCAGGCGCTCCCCGTTCGGTCCGTAATAGACACATACCAGGATGCTTTCATCCATCCGTTCTTTTATCGGTTTCATGATTATTTTCACCTCGAAGCTGTGTAAATTTCCCTTGCTATCTTCAAACTATGTATGACTATAACGCATGCCATAATAGTCGTCAATGGATTTCTTACTATATCTAGAAGTTCCGAAAGATTAAGAAATAGATTGTTGAAAATTATTCAAAAAGGAGGGGCTCACTTGTCTTGGATCCATCTAGCCGTCTTGCTCCCGATTCTGTTCGCCATCTTGGTTCCATTCATCTATAAACTGGTTTCACCGAAGATCCATACCGGCTGGTTCGTTCTTGTTGTTCCACTTCTGGTCTTCATCTACCTATTAACCTTTATCCCCAATCTCGCAGCCGGAAATACGTATGAAGCATCTTTATCATGGATTCCTGCGTACGATATCGACTTTGTCCTCACCGTCGATGGCCTCAGCCTATTATTCGGCCTTCTGATCACCGGGATCGGAAGCTTGGTCATCTTTTATTCCATTTACTATATGTCGAAGCACCGTGAAGCGCTACACAACTTCTATGTGTATCTGCTCCTCTTCATGGGAGCCATGCTCGGTCTGGTGTTCTCGGATAATATCTATGTCCTGTATGTGTTCTGGGAAATGACGAGTATATCCTCATTGCTCCTCATAGCGTACTGGTATGAACGGGAGCGTTCACGCTACGGAGCACAGAAGTCCATGCTCATCACCGTGTTCGGCGGACTCGCCATGCTTGCGGGCCTCATCATGATCAGCATGATGACAGGAACAAACAGTATAAGGGACATCTTGTCACAGGCCAATGGCCTTCAGGATCACCCACTCTTCCTTCCTGCCATGATATTGATTCTGTTGGGGGCATTTACGAAATCTGCCCAATTTCCTTTCAGCATCTGGCTTCCGGACGCCATGGAAGCACCGACACCTATCAGTGCCTATCTTCATTCAGCGACCATGGTCAAAGCTGGTATCTATCTCGTCGCCCGCTTCACAGCGTTCTTCGGGGGATCGGCCGAATGGTTCTGGATCGTATCGGGGGTCGGCCTCATCACACTCCTGTATGGATCGGTCAACGCCGTGCGCCAGACGGACCTCAAAGCACTCCTTGCGTATTCGACGATCAGTCAGCTTGGCATGATCATGAGTATGCTGGGCCTCGGTTCCGCCGCTCTGTATTTCGGGTATGGGGATGAATCCACCGTCTATGGGACGGCCATATTCGCGGCGATCTTCCATATGGTGAATCACTCCACATTCAAAGGTGCCCTCTTCATGGTGGTCGGTATCATCGACCACGAAACTGGTACCCGTGATATCCGGAAACTTGGAGGGCTCGTACGATTCATGCCGATTTCCTTTACGCTGACTGTAGTCGGTAGTTTTGCCATGGCGGGCCTTCCGCCGTTCAATGGCTTCCTCAGTAAGGAGATGTTCTTCACTGCCTTGGTGAAAGCGTCAGAGCTGTCAATCTTCAATGTCGGGTTCATCGGCCTCCTAATCCCGATCATCGGCTGGGTGGCCAGTGTCTTCACCTTTGTATACTGCATGATCCTTGTATTCAAGACATTCGGCGGGCGCAACAAGCTCGCGAAGAAAGGGAAGGTCTTACATGAAGCGCCATTCGGGTTGCTGCTGAGTCCGGTCATCCTTGCTCTGATAGTCATCATCTCATTCTTCGTACCGAATGTGATGGGGGATTATTTGTACAAACCGGCCTTTAACGCCATCCTTCCTGAGCTTCATGAAACCATCAAGCTGAAAGAAATCAGCGCATGGCATGGATTCAATCTGGAGCTGTTCATGACCTTTGGTGTCATCGTCTTCGGTTTCATCCTTTACAAGACGCTCCGGAAATGGTTCCGTCTCTATTTGAAATATCCGCAAGCCCTGACGCTGAATAATGCCTACAATGTCGGGATCGAGAAGATGGAGAAAGTCTCAGGTGCCGTGACAAATCGCTATATGACTGGTTTCCTGAGGGACTATCTCGTTTATATCTTCGTATTCTTCATCTTGATGGTCGGAGGTTCCCTGTTCCTTACGGGAGGGTTCGTCTTCGATACGTCTAACGACAGTCCAATCACAATTTATGAAGCCGGATTTGTACTGATCCTTGTCCTGTCAGGACTATCGGTCCTATTCGCCAAGACGAGGCTGACGGCGGTCGTTTCCGTAGGGGCTCTCGGGTTCCTGGTTTCATTCCTGTTCGTCTTGTTCAGGGCACCGGATCTTGCCCTGACCCAGTTGGTGGTGGAAACCGTCACAACGACGCTTTTCCTGTTATGCTTCTACCATCTTCCTCAGATGAAGAAGGAAGTAAGCAAGATCCCGTTCAAGTTGACCAACGCCGTCATCGCCATTCTATCGGGAGTGGTCGTGACCCTGGTTGCCTTGTCTGCAAATGGTACAAGAATGTTCGATTCGATTTCGAGCTACTATGAGAACTCGTATGAAATCGCAGGTGCAAAAAACATCGTCAATGCGATTCTGGTCGATTTCCGTGGGATTGATACCATGCTTGAGATCCTGGTTCTATCGATCGCCGGGCTGGGTGTTTACACACTGATCAAAATGAGAGGAGGAGGGGATAAGAATGAAAAAGCCAAATGATATCATCATCAAGAATGTCACGAGGGTGGCCATCGTCATCATCCTGGCCTTCGCCATCAACTTATTCATTTCCGGTCATCATCACCCCGGTGGTGGATTTATCGGCGGTCTGGCGTTTTCGTCAGCCTTGATCCTCCTGTTCCTCACTTTTGATATGGAATCGGTCCGTCGCAACCTGCCTGTCGATTTTAAGGTCCTGTCTGCTGTCGGTGTCCTCATCGCCGTCCTGACGGGTGTCGGTGGAATGGTATTCGATAAGCCGTTCCTGTTCCAGACCTACGATTACTTCGACCTTCCCATTTTTGGGAAGACGGAGCTCGCCACTGCGGTCCTATTTGATATTGGTGTCGCCCTCGCCGTCATCGGGACGTCCATGACGATCATACTGAGCATAGGGGATGATCGCTAATGGAAACACTGATGTCCATTGTTGTCGGTATCCTTTTTGCTATTGGAATCTACTTGATTTTGACAAAGACGCTTCTACGAATCATTTTGGGCACTTCGATCCTGGGGCATGCCGTAAACCTCTTGATCATCACCATGGGTGGTCTTAAGAAGGGTGGACCTCCTCTTCTCGGAATCAAATCCCTCACCTATGCGGACTCACTGCCTCAGGCCCTCTTGTTGACGGCGATCGTGATCAACTTCGCCACGACGGCCCTTTTTCTGGTGTTGAGCTACCGCGCCTACAAAGTGCTGGGTACAGATGACACAGAACAGATGAGAGGTTATGAGAATGAATAATGTGATCATATTGCCTATCATCATCCCGATCATCGCCGGGATGGTGATGGTCATCTTCAGAAAAAATATACCGTTTCAGCGATTCCTCGGGGTCATAGCCCTCCTGGCATCGATAGCCGTTTCCTTCGTACTGATGGAGGAAATCAAAGTGAACGGTCCCCAGTCCCTTCAATTGGGCGGGTGGGAAGCGCCATTCGGTGTCACGATGGTAGCGGATATGCTTTCGGCGCTCCTGCTTTTGGTCTCCGGGATCGTGGCTCTATGTTGTCTCTTTTATTCCTTCCGTTCGATCGGGAGGAGCAGGGAAGAGCATTACTTTTACCCGTTATTCCTGTTCCTCATCACCGGGGTGAACGGGTCATTCTTGACGGGGGATATCTTTAACTTGTTTGTGTGCTTCGAAGTGATGCTGGTCGCTTCGTATGTGCTGATTTCCCTTGGAGGGGAGAAGGTGCAGCTCAGAGAAAGTTTGAAATACATTCTCATCAACATCATTTCGTCCTTCCTGTTCCTAGTCGGAATTGCATATCTCTATGCGACTCTTGGAACATTGAATATGGCTGATTTATCCCTGAGGGTGGAAGAAGCGGGTCAAGACGGGCTGATCACAACGATCGCAATCGTCCTGCTCACGGTGTTCAGCCTGAAGGCAGGCCTGTTCCTGTTCTTCTGGCTCCCTGGTTCATACGGAGCACCACCGACGGCCGTGTCAGCCGTATTCGCCGCCCTTTTGACCAAAGTGGGAATCTACGCCATCATCCGGATGTTCACCCTTGTGTTCTATCATGAGCCCCAGGTGACCCACCTCCTAATCGGCATCCTAGCAGCCCTTACCATGCTGTCCGGAGCGATAGGAGCCGTCGCTTACTGGGATATCAAGAAGATCCTGACCTATAACGTCATTGTCGGTGTCGGCTTCATCCTGGCGGGTCTGGCTTCGTTTAATCCAAATGGAATGACAGGCTCCATCTTTTATCTAATTCACGATATGATCGTGAAGGCCCTGATCTTCCTGTTGGGGTGGACGATCATCCACTTGACGGGAACAAGCAAGCTCAGGAACATCAGTGGACTCATCACGCTTCATCCGCTGTTCGGCTGGATGTTCTTCATTGCCGCGTTGTCCCTTGCAGGAATCCCGCCATTTGGAGGGTTCCTCGGGAAAGTCCTCATCACGAAGGGGACGTTTGAGGCAGGGTATTTCTGGCTGGGAGGCATCGGTCTGTTGACCAGTCTCATGGTCCTGTACTCCATCATGAAGATCTTCATGAACGGGTTCCTCGGAGATACCGAGCTGACCGAGGAAAAAGAAAAAGGAAGCATCAAAGGCCTCATGTGGCCGATCAGTATCCTGACGGCCCTTACCATCTTCCTTGGACTAGGCGCCCAAGGGGTCCAAGAGTATGTGAATATAGCGGTGGAGGGACTGATGAACCCGTCCATTTACATTGAAGCCGTCATTGGTGTCAATCGATAAGAAAAGAGGTGGTACCCCATGCCCATGCAAATCCTGATCAATCTTCTGATCGGTTTCATATGGATGTTCTTTCAGGAAAGCTTCAGTTTCCTCACCTTCTTCAGCGGGTATTTATTCGGTATACTGGTTCTGTTCATTTTAAGGCGTTTCCTGCCTCATAAGTTCTACCTGGAGTCGCTGGTGGCAGTCATCCATTTATTCCTTGTTTTCATCCGGGAACTGTTTGTTTCCAGCGTCCAGGTCTCTCGTCATATCATCAAGCCGAAGATCGATGTGACACCCGGTGTATTCAAGCTTGAGACCGATCTTGAAGGGGAGCTTGAAGTCACGCTTCTCGCGCTCCTGTTGAATTTGACCCCGGGGTCCGTCGTCATGGAGGTTTCCGATGACAACAAACGATTCTATCTTCACGGCATCAACCTTCCGAGTGCGAAAGAATCGGCATACAAATCCCAGAAGAAGCTGGAGACTGCCATAAAGAGGGTGACCAGAAATGATTAAAGCCATATTGATCTGTTCCCTTGTCGTCCTGACCATTGCCATCCTGGCGACCGTTTACCGGATCATCAAGGGACCGTCAGCACCCGATCGCGTCCAGGCACTGGATGCCCTGGGAGTCAAGCTGATTTCGGCGGTGGCGATCTTTTCGGTCCTGCTACAGAATTCGGGCTTTTTCGAAGTCATCCTTCTTATCGGGATCCTTTCATTCATCGGCACGCTTGCTTTTGCGCGCTATATAGAAAGGGGTGTCGTCTTTGAACGTAACAAGTCCGATTGAAGTCGTTGCCGTATTCTTGATCCTGATCGGAACGATCTTCAGTTTGCTCAGTGCAATCGGGCTCGTCCGTCTGCCGGACATCTACACCCGGTCTCACTCAGCTTCAAAGAGCTCCACGGTAGGGGTCTTGTTCACCCTCATCGGTGTCTTCCTGTTTTTCATCATGGAAGGGGTGTTCAGCATCAGACTGTTCCTGGGCATTTTCTTCGTCTTCCTTACGGCGCCAGTCGCTTCCCATGTCATCGTCAGGGCAGCATACAGGTCCAAAGTCGAAATGTGCGACGAAACCGTACAGGATGAGTTGAAAGATCTGCTGGAACAGGACGAAGCCAATTATCATACGGAAACGAAAGATGAGGAGACAAACGCTTCTTCATCGAATAAAACAGAGAAGGCCACTGAGTAAATCGGTGGTCTTTTTTATGTGAAATTTGAATGGTGCTATGCGGTTCATCCATCTTTTTACATGTGTCGAAACACACCAATAAGCACCAAACTTTGTAAAAATATGTTTGCAGTGAGAGAGTGCGGGTATAAAACTGGTAACAAAATGGTTGACAAATAAGGAGGTAGCTACATGAAGCGAAAGGCAGCATGGTTCAGCATTCTACTGGCGATGATTTTGACCCTGGGGGCTTGCAGCAGCCTGCAGACGGCCATCAGTGGTGACAAGGAAGAGAAGAAAGAAAAGACGGAACAAACGGGTGAAGAAAAGACCGCCAAGAAAGATGACAGTGATCAATCTGGAGAAGCAGATGCGGAAGATTCGACGGATGCCACGGCAACAGAGGAAGAAGGTACTGCATCGGGGGATGGGGGAACGGCATCAATCGATGACATTCCGGCAGATGGAAGCGTCCAGGATGATTCGCTGAGTACCGAAGAAGACCCATTCAATGACGACTCTTCCGATGCGTTCGACAGTCCGGCTGCAGGGGAAGCAGATACCGCGATGCCAGGTCAGGGACCCAGTATTGAAGCCAGTGAAGAAGAATTTGCTGCTTTCGATAAAGAAATCCAGCTTGCCTTATTCCAGGCCAGGATGATGGAGGTCATGTTGTACTACGATTATGGAATTGGCAATCCCGACTTTTACATTAAGGAAAACATGACCGAAGAGGATGTGCAGATGGTCAAATCGGAACTTCAGACCATCCAGATAGAGGAACCTGTCTATAAGAGCATGCATGATGAGGCCTTGGGTTTGCTTGATTCGATCGACAACAGCAAAGAAGTGGATGGGGATATCAAGAAATACAAAGAAACACAGGACAAATATCTGGCAATCTCAGAAGACATGATTAAGACAATTGAGAAAGTGAACGTTGACAATGCCGCCGAAACCAGAGCGAAACTTGATGATATGACAACAGAATACTTGAGGATTTCAACTGAACTGGGTGTCATCATGAAGGACATCGTCGTCAAACAGGGACTTGATCACGCCTATTTTGTAGAAGCCCTCGACGGGATTATGACGAGTGCAGGGATGGACGGCGTAATCTAATAATAAATAGAGGGTTGGAAAAACGTGTTTTAGCTATAGTAAAACCCGAATTCATCTGCCACCGAACAGGCAGATGAATTCGGGTTTTAATTTGTTTCATGACTATTTTTATTTACTTGTTTCTAGCGGCTGATTGGAGTGCAAGACGAAGACTCCAGCGGGAAGAGTAGCTGATGTGAGACCCCACAGGCGTGCCGAGGAGGCTCACGGGCTACCCGCGCGCAGTCTTGCACGGAAATCATTAGCGGTATATAGAACCTATACTGGTCGTGTTAAATGGTACTTTTTTTGTTTAGTCCCGACCTCATTTTTACTTGGACTGACAATGTGGACAGTAATACAGCCTTCTGGAAGCGGCCGTGATTTTCTCAATCTCTGTCCCGCAGCGATAGCATGAGGAACCTTCACGATTGAAGACCCAATGGCGGTAACGGGACCGCGTCACACCTTCTTGTTTCAGCTTTTCTACTAACTGTAGGTCATTGGTGACCCCAGCGGTTTCGTAGGATTGCGTCATCAAATGAATGATGGCTTCGGCAGCAAGGGTCAGCTGCTCATTACTACAGTCCATGGGACGGAGTGTCGGATGGATCCCCGAGACGAATAGAATTTCAGAGCGAAGGTAGTTCCCGATACCGGCAACGAAACCTTGATCAAGCAGCAGATGCGCCCATTTTCGTTTCCTGAATGTTTCCATCCTGGTCAGGATGTCTCCACTTGTTACGTCTTCACTGAGAATATCCGGACCCACCCGTGCGATGAAGGGATGTAAATGGACCTCCTCATCCCGCATGACTTCAATATCAGAGGCGCTGTAGAGAAAAGCGGATTTCTTTTCATTGTGTATGGCTACGCGCAGCTGGCGGTTGGTCTTTGGGTATTCATAGGCTTTTTTTACATACCATCTTCCATACAGCTGGTTGTGTGAATACATCGTATAGCCGTTGTCAAAGCGTATCAGCATCGCTTTTCCCTTCGTGTCCACCCTGGTAATTTTCGTTCCCTGAAGGAGACTTTCATATCCCTTTAGCTGTGGGAAGGCAAAGAAAATCTCCATGACGGGAAGATGGGCGAGCGCTTTTTGAACACGGTCGGCAGCCCTTCTGATTTCCGGTCCTTCCGGCATGGTGTCATCCCCTTTTTCTATATACGTTCCCGTATTCCCATGGAAATAATCAAATGGGTATTTTTTCACCAAGGGTAAGGTGTGGGTGCGCTTACGAAATTTTGGTGTGACTATTTTTATATTGACAGGAATGAGGGTTCTTGTTAATGTTTATAACAATCTCATAATTCTTATCCAGAGAGGTGGAGGGACTGGCCCTTTGAAGCCTCAGCAGCAGATCTTCTTCTGAAGAAACTGTGCTAATTCCAGCGGGTGATCAAACCTGATAGATAAGCAGTTTATTTGTCGGTAACGCACTCGTTTTGAGTGCGTTTTTTGTTTGTCTGCTCATCCCAGAATCAAGAACGCGGAGGATGCCAACATGAAAATTGAAGCAAAAGACTTTAAGAGGAAAATGAAAACAAGGCATTTGATCATGCTCTCCCTTGGGGGCGTGATCGGAACGGGGCTTTTTCTCAGCTCGGGGTATACCATCCATCAGGCAGGTCCATTCGGTACGATCCTTTCTTATTTGATCGGAGCCATCGTCGTGTATCTTGTCATGATGTGCCTCGGGGAGCTTTCGGTACATATGCCCGAGACGGGATCTTTCCACAGCTACGCGGCAAAGTACATCGGGCCGGGTACCGGTTATGCCGTCGGCTGGTTGTACTGGCTGACTTGGACGGTTGCCCTTGGATCTGAATTCACGGCTGCCGGTCTGATGATGCAGCGGTGGTTCCCATCAGTGAGCGTATGGATCTGGAGTGGGTTATTTGCAGCCATCATCTTCGGTATGAATGCGTTCACGGTCCGATTTTTTGCAGAATCTGAATTCTGGTTCTCCCTTGTCAAGGTAGTCGCCATTGTCTTTTTCATCATTGCAGGAGGGGCTGCCATCGTCGGCTTCGTGCCCCTTGCCGATTCATCCCCGGCACCATTCTTCACGAATATCACCGATGCGGGGTTATTCCCGAATGGGGCATTTGCCATTATCATGACAATGCTTGCCGTCAATTTTGCCTTCTCCGGCACCGAACTGATCGGGGTAGCAGCGGGTGAAACGAAGGAGCCTACCAAAACGATTCCAAAGGCGATCCGTACAACCCTTATCAGACTCGTCATCTTCTATGTAGGGACGATCGTGGTGCTTTCTGCCCTCCTCCCAAGTGAAGCGGCAAGCGTATTGGAAAGTCCATTCGTCGCCGTACTCGGCAGGATCGGGATACCATATGCGGCAGACCTTATGAATGTGGTGATCATCACCGCCATCCTCTCCGCAGCCAATTCAGGCTTGTACGCTTCTTCCAGGATGCTTTGGTCACTTGCAGACAAAAAGACCATACCGTCTTTCTTCGGTAAATTGACCAAATCGGGTGTCCCCCTCGTAGCCACCATCACCAGCATGTTGGGAGGCGGGCTTGCACTCTTATCAAGCATTTACGCACCCGATACAGTATATATCTTATTGGTGTCGATTTCCGGACTGGCTGTCGTATTTGTCTGGATGAGCATAAGTGCATCGCAGTTCTTCTTCAGGAGACGCTTCATCAAAGAAGGTAACAGCGTGAAGGACCTGGCATATAAGACGCCGTTGTATCCATTTGTCCCGATTGCATCGTTCTTTCTCTGCCTTGCATCCGTCATCGGTATTGCATTCGATGAAGGTCAGAGGGTGGCACTTTACTGCACGATCCCGTTCGTCGGCTTCTGTTATGCAGCGTACTATGTGACAAACTATGTGAAAAAGAAGAGGAGTGTCGAGTATGTCAACACAAGTGAAACACAATCCCATTGAAGCCATCTTGAGGAGTCACGCCACGGTCATCCTGGACGGGGCGCTCGCCACTGAACTGGAGTCCCATGGATGCGATCTCGATCATCCCCTTTGGTCTGCCCGGACCCTCATTGAGAACCCGGGGGCAATCTCGGCCGTCCACACGGACTACTTCCGAGCCGGAGCCGATTGTGCCATCACAGCAAGCTACCAGGCAACAGTGGAGGGCTTCGGTAAACGAGGGATAGGCGAGGAGGAGGCCATTGGTCTGATCAAGCAAACCGTATTCCTGGCAAAAGAAGCAAGGGATTCATTCTGGGATGAAGAAGGCAGTCGGGACAACGGTCGTCATAAGCCTTTCGTAGCGGCCTCTGTCGGTCCGTACGGTGCGTATCTGGCAGATGGGTCCGAGTATCGCGGGGATTACGGCATTTCAAAGGAAGAGCTTGCAGCCTTCCATCGTCCCCGGATTCAGGCCCTTGTAGAAGCCGGAGCCGACGTTCTGGCTTTTGAAACCATCCCTTCATTTGAAGAAGCGGAAGTGTTGGTATCCTTATTGAATGAGAATCCCGGTGTTTATGCCTGGTTATCCTTCTCGTTGAGGGATGGATCCCGGATCAGTGATGGGACGAGGGTTGCCGATTGCGCACTTGCCTTCAAGGATATAGAGCAGATTGCTGCAATCGGTGTGAACTGTGCACCGATCCCGGAAGCGACGGAAGCTGTCAAAATCCTTCACCAGCATACAGATCAACCGATCATCGTCTATCCGAATTCAGGTGAAACCTATGATGCTGAGACCAAAACCTGGCATGGCCAGGAAACATGCGGAAGTTTCATTGACCAGTCCGATGCCTGGTTCGAAGCAGGTGCCAAAATCATTGGTGGCTGCTGTCGGACCGGACCTTCCCATATTCAGGACCTTTCTGATAAGTGGAGGAAACGCGAAAAATAAATCAACTATAAAAAAGGAGGCTGATGAGCCTCCTTTTTTATGTGGGATCAACCTGCTGCAATGAGACTTGCCACAACAGCGATGATGGGGACCGCCGTCATGAGGGCGTACCCAATGAAAAATGTGGATTGTACCATCGCTTTTGTCTGCTTCTCCGCATGGGGATCTTTCACCAGGTCCAAAAATGTCCGCAATAGCACCACAAAGTTGATGGCGGTCACCGCGATGATGATAGCCACTGGAACGACGACAGATCCTGTAAATGACTCAAGCATGATGAAACCAAGGACGATCAGGATCAAAGGAAGCGCTTCTGCTATCGCCACCCCGATGAACATCCTCGACTGGATCTGCTGCCGTTGATCAGGGGTTGCCGCCATCTCCCTCATGGCCTTCCGGATCACGATCCCGATTCCTGTAGTTGCAACGATGGCTGCTAATGCCATTACGTATAAAGCCAAAGAATCACCTCAGATTTCATAGTATTGAAGATTTTGTAACATAACCATATTATAGGAAATACAGGAAGCGCAGGCAACTGTGAATAAAGTAGATTTAAAGAATTGGGGGCGAAAAGAATACGATCTAGACGCAGATTTGCCAGGGGCAACAAACCATCATCGGGGAGTACCGTCTGCTTTGGGGTGAACCGGTGATTGTGGAACTGGAGGAGAAGGAGGACGGGAAGAAGTATCTCAGTAATCTTCACCACATCGAGATCGAGGACGGCCTCATCATATCCTGGACATTCTACTGCTTCTCATGGGATTTGATGAAGCAGGCTGCAGAAGATCTCGATGTAGAATTGAACGCAGCCTACTTTTATCATCTGTACTAAAGAACATTGGACCGGATGAAGGTCATCATGGAGAATGCCTGATCATCACTATTCGAAAGTACGGTGATCATCCGCTCGTCTTCAGGGAAAATAATGGACCTGAAGCTCACACCCGGATCAAGGCCCATCAACGAATAAACCCGCGCCGCTCCTTCATCCTGGATCATCCATATCCCGTATCCATAAAAGGTTCCCGTACTGGATTCTACATGGGGAGTCAGGAGGAGATCGGTGCTTTCTTTCGTCAGGAGACGGTGCTTAAAGAGGGAATCGAGCAGGGTATGGACATCCTCTGTTGTCGTATAGGCGCCTCCGTCCGGTCCTCCTTTCACGGGAAGGGAGTAGATGTTGCTTTTATACAGCCCATCCCCTAGGCCGATGTAGCCTGTGGCTGTTCCATCCGGCAGCTGGTCCATCCTGAAGTAACCCGACTTTTCCATCCCTGCCGCTTCGAAAATATGGGTCTCCACATATTCAGAAAATGTGATTCCTGCGTGTGCCTCGATGATCAAACCCAAAAGCACATAGCCGGAATTATTGTAGGAAAAGCGCTCACCGGGTGTGGATTTCATAGTCTCCTGTTCAAATAAAGGGAGGAAGTCAGCCGGTGATTCCATCCGATATGAGGGCTGGTCTCTCCATAAGTCCTCGAAGTCATCCATCTTTTCTTCATCAAAATAATCCGGTATGCCGGAAGTATGGGTCAACAACTGGTGAACCGTGATGCTTTCGTGAAAGTGAGAGTGCTTCAGAGGAAGTACATCCCGTATCCGTGAGTCTAAGGAGAAACAGCCTTTCTCAATCAGCTGCAGGATGGCAATTGCAGTGAAGAGCTTGCAGCCCGAAGCCATCCCGAAGCGGGTCTGAGTGGAATTGGGTATGTTGTGCACCCGATTTGCCAGGCCGTATGCCTCCTTGAATTCCACCTGGGACCCATTTGTGACAAGGATGGATCCGTGGAAGTCCGTATTGATACAGTAGGTGTGGAGATCATGTTTTTTCATGGAATCAGTCCTCTCGTTTCCTTCATGATACCGTTTCCCGTGATAGGTTGATAGGCAAAAAATGGTGATAGAATAAGTTTTCCTTATGATGATTTTGGGGATAAGGTTGTATGGAAGCCGTCTGCAGGAAAAACCTTTAAAAAAAAGAAAAAAGTCTGTCAGGTTTTCATCGTTTCATCCGTCTTACTAAATGAAGACAAAAAGGAGAGTGAATCATGAAAACGCCCATTCAAAACAGGATCCATACCATCTTTATCCATGTAAGTAACCTGAAAGCCTCTGCCCACTGGTATGCTGATCTTCTAGGTCAGGAAGTCGACCTGGACGATGTCATCAGACCGGTCCATACGATCCCGGTTGCCGATTATACGAGTCTTACACTGGACGCAGGCCCTGAAGGGGAGCAAAAGGACATCGTGCCCGCCCGTTTCCCGATCTTCAATTTTCATGCGGACGATATTCATGAAGCCCATGGATACGTGGAGGGGATCGGAATCGAAGTCGTCCAGCCCATCACGAGCTTCGATGATTTCTCTTTTTTTACCGTGAAGGATCCTGACGGCCATCTCATCATGATCTGTACAGGATGAAACAAAAGCATCCCATATCATGGGATGCTTTTGTGTTATGTATGGAAGAGTGTGCCTTCCAGTGCGGCGATATAGCGTTTTGCTGAGGCCTGAACCTTTGCATTCGCTCCACGCACGATGATCCGGTGAAATGCGTTATAGAGTCTCTCGAATGGGAGCGGTTCCACCTGATTCGCCATCTCCCTTACTTTAACGGCAGGGAGCGGGATGAGATTCGGATAGCTGTACATGAAGCTGACCCAGTTCCGATCAGCTACCACCTGGATGACATCCCCTGTGAGGAGCACACCGAGCTTATCTGCACCGCTTCTCCAGTGTAGGATGCTCCCTCCTTTGAAATGCCCGCCGATGCGATGGATGGTGATTTCTTCATGTAGTTCCAGCGCTTCCCCGCTCCAGTAGATGATGCGCTCACTCGGCCGTGTCACCCATTCCCGGTCATCTTCGTGAATATAGATCGGCGCATCGAAGGCTTCTGCCCATTCCACCTGGGTGGAGTAATAATGCGGATGGGACAGGGCAATCGCCTGGATGCCTCCTAACTCACGGATGGACGCAATGGTCTCTGCATCAAGGTAGGTGATGCAATCCCATAGAACATTGAAGCCTGCTTCCTGGATGAGATAAGCGGTTTGACCGATGCCGAACGAAGGAGTGGTGGTGATGCTGTAAAGCCCCTCTTCCTCTTGAACAATCTCATTCTTGTATTTTCCTGATGCAGTAAGCTGCTCAAGGGTGGTCCATGATTGACCGTTTGGATTCACATATTGTCGTTCCTCCTTACAGATCAGACAAGATGACGGTTCGATAGCCGATTGGTATTGCACGCCGCATGTGGTGCATACTTGTTCATTCATGATGACTTCACTTCTCCTCTTATTGGGAATTCATTAAAATTATACCATGAAAAGGCTGGGGCATATGTGTATTAATCATAGTAAAACCCGAATCAATCTACCTGCTATCAGGCAAAAAAGTTCGGGTTATTAATTGGTGTCAAGAACATGACGATTTATTAGTTTCGCGCAGGGAGCGCAAGACATAGACTACTGGGGGCTACCCGCGGAAATCGAAGTATTGCAAGGAAATCATGAGCGGTATGACGAACCTACCATAATCGTGTTCGTTTGTTTTGTCCTAACTCTTATTAAAATGCCTTCTTCCAATGAATCAGATACGCCGTCACCTGAACGAAGGGTAGCAGCATGAAGAGAATCACCGGATAGTAGGGGAGCTTATCGGCAACGAGCGGATAAAAGACGAGAAGGGCGGCGATGACCGGAGCAGCGATCATCATGCTCATATAGGCGGTCTTGCAGGCTTCCGCAGTGATCTGCTTTTCCCGTTCATCATTTTCCTGGAATTCATCCGGGACCATGAGGGAAAGCTTCCTTCTTTTTTTAGAGCGGTAGGACAAGAAGGAAAGGATGCTACACACGATCAAGATCAATAGAAAAGGAAAAGCATTTCCTTCAAACATGACGTCTCCGTCGGGGTTTTTGTTGAACGCAGCAATTTGGGTGGTCATATCAAAAAATTCCACCATTGCCCAGCCAAATAAACCAAATACTACGACATACATCCAAAACAATTTCATCCACTTCATCTTTCTTCCTCCTCCAGATAGAATATGTCTTCAACGGGCAGTCCGAACGCTTTCGCGATTTTCATCGCGAGAAGCAGGGAGGGGATATAACTCCCCTTTTCGAGGGCGACGATGGTCTGTCTCGTTACATCGACGGACTCAGCAAGAAGGCCCTGCGTCATTCCATGCCTTGCCCGCAATTCTTTTACACGGTTTGTTAGCATCCCATCACTTTCCTTTTCTTGAGTTTATACCCATATTGTATGGTTAACTTTACATTTTGTAAAGTCTATTTTACATCTATTTTCAAAATGGGCACCGGCAAGCATGCCGACTATACAAAATAGCTGTGATACAATAGGGGGAGTACGCTATTTTCATACGGAGTTGATTATCATCAAAAAAAATCTATATACCTACTCCTGGGAACCGAACGAAGTATCGCTGTGCGCATTGGAAAGAAGGGCGTTGTTCGGCGAAAGTCCGAGCTCATTGATCCAGGAAAGCACACGCTTGATCGATCCGAGCAGGAGTCCATTTATAAAAGAACGTCTCACCGTCATGACGGAAGGAGCCAGCTTTGAGGAGTTCCTTGGGAACGTCCATCAATTGGCCGCTGTAGATGGTTTCAAGGTCATATATGTGCAAAATCCCGACCGGGAGAAAACAGGATTCAAGGAAGTGCGCAGAATCGAAAAGGAAGTCGGCCTCCAGCTCAAGGGGGAAGCGGAGCTGGTCCATCCGTCAATCTTATACGGCATTTTGGAAACGGATAGGGGGTGGGTCTTAGGGGAATATGCCCGTAATGAAGCCATATGGCTGAAGCACCAGTCCAAGCCCCACAGCTACTCGACTTCATTGAATACACGTGTGGCCCGTGCCGTAGCCAATATCGCCGCACCAGATCCAGAAGGTGTCACCCTAATCGATCCGTGCTGCGGAATTGGCACCGTTTTGGTGGAAGCACTGTCCATGGGGATGGATATCAAAGGAAGTGACCGAAATCCATTGATTTTGGACGGAGTGAAGGAGAACATCGCCCACTTCGGTCTGGAAGGGGAGGTCAGCCTCATAGATATCAATGACATAACCGACCATTATGATGCGGCCATCATCGATCTGCCCTATAATCTCTGCTCGGTCATTACAGATGAAGAAAAGCTCGAGCTCCTTCAGAGTGCCAAACGAATATCAGACAAGGCCGTAATTGTGACCCTTGAGGATGTCGATGATGCCATCCGGGATGCCGGTCTCTCCATAGAAGACCGTTGCGAAGTGAAGAAAGGTCGATTCGTCAGGGAAGTACTTGTATGCTCATGAATAAAACCCACTCCATTTACACAGATGGAGTGGGTATTTATGTTTTTAACGCAGGAATATGACTTTTTTTAGATTTTCTTGATTTTAATTATTCTCCTCAAACCCCTGATATGAAAGCATTCTCATTCCCGCCCCGCTTGGAAATATGACAAGTGTCATATCCTTCATATGACACCTACTACTAACACCATGACACTCTCTCCCCTATACTATGGGTAAGACAAAGAGAAAAGGGGATTGTACTCACATGACCAATATAAAAACGCTGAAAAAAGAAGTAGCTCCTTATGAGAAATCCACAACAAAGGAAAGTGTGTGGCAGCTGATTAATACGTTGGGGCCGTTCTTCCTTTTATGGTTCCTCGCCTATGAGAGTTTATCTGTATCTTACTGGCTGGCTCTGGTCCCCATCATCCTGGCAGCTGGATTTTTGACAAGGATCTTCATCATCTTTCATGACTGCACGCATTTCTCATTCTTCAAAAGCCGCAAAGTCAATCGAGCAGTCGGTACGGCCATGGGCATCATGACCCTTTTCCCTTTCGATCAATGGGGCCATGACCATGCTGTCCACCATGCAACAAGCGGGAACCTTGATAAAAGGGGTACCGGTGATATCTGGACGATGACGGTGGAAGAATACCGTGCAGCTACTCTGAAAACACGCCTTGCGTACCGTTTTTACCGTAATCCGTTCGTGATGTTCATCCTTGGTCCAATCTATGTATTCTTGTTGAAAAATCGCTTCAATCGTAAGAACGCCAGGAAAAAAGAAAGAAATAATACTTACTTCGTCAACCTTGTATTGGTAGTCCTGGTCACATTATTCTGCGTGACGCTAGGATGGCTTCCATTCCTGCTTGTGCAAGGATCTATCTTCATGATCTCGGGCGCTTTCGGAATCTGGTTGTTCTATGTGCAGCACACGTTTGAAGATTCCTATTTCGAGGAAGATAAAGAGTGGGAATATGTGCTTGCGGCAGTGGAAGGAAGCTCGTTCTACAAGCTTCCAAAGGCCATTCAATTCTTGACGGGGAATATCGGGTATCACCATGTCCATCATTTGAGCCCAAGGGTTCCGAACTACAAACTCGAAGAGGCCCATAATAACACCAAGCCATTACAAAATGTACCGACGATTTCCCTGATGACAAGTCTCAGCTCCATCAAATTCAAACTGTGGGACGAAGAACAGAAGAACTTTGTCACCTTCAAGGCAGCGAAGGTCCAAAAGCCTGCCCGTATCACTCCGCAAGCCAAACCGGAATTATAATCGCAGGTTGAAGAGGAGAGACACGCATGATTTCTATAGTTGTGGCAGAAGTGGATGAATCATACTTGAGAACCATCTGCTCCCTTTTGGAACTGGAAGAAGATGCAGTGGTGATCGGGCAGGCAGACTCCCTCGAATCAGCAGGGAGCATCCTGGAGAAAGACCCACCTGACATTTTCATTGCCGACATCAGCTGGCTATATGCACAGGACTTCATAAAAGATGTAGCGTCCAAAGGCATCAAGATGATCATTCTATCCACGTTTGCCGATCCAGGGAACGAGCGGATGGTGATGGAGTCCGGTGCACATGGCTACTTGATCAAAGACAGCACGGGAGATGAATTGATCGGAGCGATCCGCACCGTCATGACGGGAGAACACGTGTATTCTCCCAAGCTCGAAGAACCGGGTGAGGAGTCAAGCGTACACCCCCTCCCGGTCAGGAAGGCCGGTCCCATCGCCTCTATCGTGAACAGATTCAAATCTTCTGCTGTTTGAGCCTCCCGTTGGGAGGTTTTTTTCTTTTTCTGTAAGATGTTCATCAACGCGGGTTTCGGGTAAAATGGAAGGGTCCGGGCTTTTGTAAGGAGGAATGCACAGTGCCAACGATCAAAGAAGTAGCGAAGATGGCTGAGGTCTCGAGTGCCACGGTCTCACGCTTTTTAAATAATTCAGGTTATGTAGGAGAAGAGGCAAGGAAGAGGATTCTGAAGGTGATTGAAGAGACGGGTTATGTTCCGAGTGAAAATGCAAAGTCCCTCAGAACGAAACAAACGAAAGTCATCGGTGTTATCCTGCCGAAAATCAGCACAGAAACATCAAGCCGGCTTGTCCGTGGGCTGGATGAGGTCCTGGCTAAAGAGGGATATCAGATCCTGCTTGCCAACTCGGGCTTGAATGCGGATAAGGAAATTGAACATCTCAGGCTCTTAAAGAGCCGCGATGTGGATGGAATCATCCTCTCAGCTACCACAAATGGAGCCGGGCTGAAGGCTGAAATCCAACGACTGGATATACCGGTGGTCGTAGTGGGGCAAGAGGTAGACGATACGCCGAATGTGATCTTTGACGAATACCAGGCAGCAAAGGACATGGTGAAACACCTCATCGATCACGGTCATGAACGCATCGGATTCATCGGGGTTTCAGAAGAAGACCCGGCTGTCGGTGTATTGAGGAAAAAGGGATACCTTCAGGCGATGCAGGAAAAGAATTTTCCTATAGAGGAAAGTTGGATCGAGAAGGGGATCTTCGATGTGGAATCTGGAGCAGTGGCCATGGAGCGGATGATGGGGGCTGCTGTACGCCCGACAGCAGTATTTGCCGTGACGGATCGCCTGGCCATCGGCGCCATGAATTACGTAAAGTCAATAGGATTAAGGATTCCTGAGGACATTGCCTTTGCGGGAATCGGTGCTTCGGAGCTCTCCCGATACATTACGCCTTCCCTCACCACTATGGACTATCAAAATAAGGAGTCCGGTAGGGTGGCAGCAGGATTGATCCTGGAAGCCATCAAAAGAGGTGGAAGTTCTCCTGAAAAAAGACTGATAAATGTTCGACTTCTCCAAGGTGATAGTGTATAATCCGAATTAAGTAATCGGTTTCATTCTGCTGATGTGGAATCGATTACATCATTTTTATGATTTTGTGTAATCGATTCCACATTTGGTCTCATAGATTAAGTGTTTTTATTTTCAATGTTGTGTAATCGATTCCACAAATGAACATGGAGGGGAGAATGACTATGTCGGAGAATCGAAAGATTGCAGAAGAAATCGTCAAAGCGGTCGGCGGGGATGAAAACATCCTCTCTGTAGCCCACTGTGCCACACGGCTTCGCATCATGGTGAAAGACAAGGAGGCAATTGACCAGGCAGCGGTGGAAGCAACGGATAAAGTGAAAGGGGCCTTTTTCAATTCAGGGCAGTACCAGGTGATCTTCGGTACGGGTACGGTGAACAGGATCTATGAAGAAGTCATGAACCTTGGATTGAAGGGATCCACCAAGTCTGAGCAGTCCTCTGAAGTCGCGAAAAGCGGAAGTGCCTTCCAGCGGGCGATCAGGACATTCGGGGACGTCTTCGTTCCGATCATCCCGGCCCTTGTGGCGACTGGACTGTTCATGGGATTACGAGGTCTGGTTCTTCAGGAACAGATCCTTGCCTTATTCGGTATGACTCCGGATGATATCTCTCAAAACTTCATCTTGTTCACTGAAATCTTGACTGATACGGCCTTCATCTTCCTGCCGGCTCTCGTGGCGTGGTCCACTTTCCGCGTATTTGGAGGTTCGCCAATCGTTGGGCTGGTACTCGGCCTCATGCTCGTGAGCCCATCGCTGCCGAACGCATGGGGAGTAGCAGGCGGGGATGTACATCCCATCGAATTCTTCGGATTCATCCCGGTCGTAGGCTATCAGGGCTCGGTCCTCCCGGCATTCATCGCGGGGATCCTTGGTGCCAAACTTGAAAAGCAAATCCGGAAACGGGTCCCGGAGGCATTGGATTTGATCATTACGCCATTCCTGACACTACTGGTCATGATTACCCTTGCCCTTTTCGTCATTGGGCCAATCTTCCACAGCCTGGAAAACGTCATCCTTGATGGTACGATTGCGGTCCTTGAATGGCCATTTGGAATCAGCGGATTGATCATTGGTGCCCTCAATCAGCTTATCGTCGTCACAGGGGTCCACCACATCTTCAATATGCTCGAGATCCAGCTGCTTGCAAACCTTGGAAGCAATCCATACAATGCCATCATCACCTGTTCCGTCGCTGCACAGGGTGGAGCAGCACTTGCTGTTGGACTTAAGACAAAATCCAAGAAGCTTAAAGCACTTGCCCTCCCGTCATCATTTTCCGCCTTCCTTGGAATCACTGAACCCGCCATCTTCGGGGTGAACCTGAGATATGGGAAGCCGTTCATCATGGGTCTTGTTGGTGGAGGAGTAGGAGGATTCATCGCATCCATTGTCGGCTTGAAGGGAACAGGCATGGCCATCACGGTCATCCCGGGTACGCTTCTATACTTGAACGGTCAGATCCTCTTATATATCTTGGTGAATGTCATTGCGATCGGAGTTGCATTTGCGCTTACGTGGATGTTCGGCTATTCGGATAAACTGAAAAACGACGTGGAGAAATAATGACAGCAAGGAGCTTTGCATATGAATAAAAATGAAAAAAGACTGCTCACAGCTGTAGAAGAAAGAATACAGTCCCTTCAACAGAAGGCAGAAGCTGATCCATACCGATTGAACTATCATCTCCTGCCGCCCATCGGACTTCTGAATGACCCGAATGGATTGTCTTTCTTCAAGGGGCGCTATCACTTCTTCTATCAGTGGAATCCCCTTGAAGAAAGTCACGGAGCGAAATTCTGGGGCCATTATTCCTCAGAGGATCTTGCCACATGGCGACATGAACCGATTGCCCTCGTGCCGAGTGAATGGTACGAGAGGAATGGCTGCTACTCTGGGTCAGCAGTCGTTTCGGATGATCATCTGTTCCTATTCTATACAGGAAACGTGAAGAACGATGCCAGTGAAAGGGAAACGTATCAATGCCTTGCCGTCTCGGAAGACGGGGTGCATTTTGAGAAAAAGGGCCCGATCATCACCTTGCCTGAAGGATTCACCGCCCATTTCAGGGATCCGAAGGTATGGAAAAGGGGAGCCACCTGGCATATGGTGATCGGAGCACAAACGTCTGAAGGTGCCGGTGCCGTCGTCTTGTATACGTCAGATGACCTTTATCGTTGGAATTATAAAGGGATTATCGCAGGTGCTGGACGTGACGCACTGGGAGGCTATATGTGGGAATGCCCTGATCTATTGGAGTTTGATGAAGGCGACGTCTTATTGATATCACCACAAGGGATCGAACCCGAGGAAGATCGGTATCAGAATCTCTTTCAATCAGGCTATATGACGGGTGCCCTCGATGTTGATTCATCCCGATTTTCACATGGGGATTTTTCAGAGCTTGATAAGGGCTTTGACTTCTATGCTCCACAGACGATGACTGACGAAGCGGGGAGGCGTATCCTCGTGGCATGGATGGGAATGACAGACTCTCAGGAGCCCTATCATCCCACACTGAATTATCACTGGATCCACGCGTTGACCATTCCGAGGGAACTGGGATTGAAGGACGGGGTTTTACTCCAACGACCGGTCAAGGAATTGAAAAAGCTAAGGACGGGTGCGTTCAGCGTGCGCTCAAAAGAACTCCTTGCCGGTGAAAAGTGGGACTTTGAAGGGATGGGAGTGGAGAGCAAGGAACTCATCATCGAGGTTCTGAAGGTGGGCTCTTTCTCTATCCACCTCAGGAATGAAGCTGAAATTCACTACGATTGTCAGAAGGGCAGGGTTACATTAACCCGGCGACGCCTTGATGACGGATCTACGGAGAGAAGGAGGGTGGATGTGAGCCGAGTCCAAAAGCTTCATCTCTTCCTGGACCACTCTTCACTGGAGCTTTTCTTGAATGATGGGGAGCACGTATTGACCGCCCGCTATTTTCCCCGGGTATCGGACGACTCCATCATTTTTCATTCGAAAGAAAACGTCAGGTTTTCGGTGGAGGCGTATACCTTAAGATCGAATCTGAACGTCCATTCCTGATAAAGGGTGGACGTTTTTGAGTGGAGAAAGGTTTGGCAAGGGGAAATGTGGGGTAAATGATATTTCCGGAAAAAGAAAGACCGTACCGGTGGATCGGTACGGTCTGCACTGCTTTTTTATAAGAAAAGATCGATTACATAATAAATCAGGGCTGCCAGCGTAGCAGAAATCGGAAGGGTAATGACCCAGGTGATGAGCATACGTTGTGCCGTACCCCATTTGACTCCTCTCAATCGGTGGGCAGAACCAACACCAAGGATTGAGGAAGAAATGACGTGTGTCGTACTGACAGGAAGGTGGATCGCTGTAGCACCGAAGATGACGGCCGCACCTGTAAGGTCAGCTGCCACTCCATTGACCGGGCGGATTTTCATGATACCGGCGCCGACCGTTTTGATGATCTTCCATCCACCGATGGAGGTTCCGAGTCCCATGGCTGTCGCACAGGCAAGCTGTACCCATGTCTGGATATCGTCGGAGGTTTGATAATTATTGACGATCAGGGCCATGGTGATGATCCCCATCGCTTTCTGCGCATCATTGGTACCGTGTGTAAACGATTGGAGGGCAGCCGTAGCAATCTGGATGCTTCGGAAGTTCCGGTTCGTTTTGGCAAGGTTACGGTTTTTAAATACAACCTTGAAGATGCTGTAAATGATGAAACCGACCACGAATGCAAGGATTGGCGATAGAATCAGCGCTTCGACGATCTTGATGAAGCCTGTATAATTCAGTGATGATAATCCAGCTGCAGCAATCGCAGCACCTGCAATGGAACCAATCAGGGCATGTGAGGAGCTACTTGGAATCCCAAAATACCATGTCACAAGATTCCAGATGATGGCGGCAATCAATGCAGCCAGGATGACGATCGTCCCATTTTCAAGGGCAAATGGGTCAACGATGTCCTTCGTGATCGTTTTGGCCACACCTGTGAAGGTCATGGCGCCGATAAAGTTCATGCTAGCCGCCATGATGATGGCGTGTCTTGGCTTCAATGCCTTGGTCGATACGGAAGTAGCAATCGCATTCGCAGTATCATGGAATCCATTGATGAAGTCGAATGCAAGAGCAAAGAAAACGATCAAGACGGTCAGAATTAATACTGTATCCATATTGAACTAAGCTCCTTACGCATTTTTCATGATAATGGTTTCGAATGTGTTTGCTACGTTCTGACAATAGTCCGCTACAAGTTCAAGCTCTTCGTAAATTTCTTTGTATTGAATGATGCGGATCGGATCTTTCTCTGTATTGAACAGATGCTTGATCGACTGACGCAGAATTCCGTCACATTTAGATTCAAGGTCTTTGATCTTGATTGCAGATTCACGCACCTTGATCCATTTTTTTGTTGAAAGAAGCTCGACGGCTTGTTCGATTTCATTCGAACATTGACGGATGGCTTCCACGAATTGAAGCATGAACTCATCTGCCTTTGTGATCGAGTACATTTCAAACATGGCCGCAGTGTGCTCCAGACCGTCCAGTACATCATCCATGCTCATGGACAGGGCAAGGATATCTTCACGCTCGATTGGTGTGATGAACACCTTGTTCAGGTCGAGGATGACTTCATGCACATAGTTATCGCCTTTTGTTTCATAATCCTTCATGGTTGTAGAGAATTCTTTCAGGTCACTGACATTATTCAATTTATAATCAGCGAAATAATGAGCACTCTCTTTCAGATTTTCTGCGATGTTGCTCAAAATCGTACCGAATTTATCCTTCTTTTTGAAAACCATATATTTTCAAACCTCCAACATTTCGAATATGGAATTAATAAACCTTCATAATGATATCGCAAATTGTCGAAAATATGTAGAATTTTGATCGAAAATTTACATTAACTTAACATAAGAACGGTTTCTTTTTTAATAGTATCTTCGAACACAGGTATTTCATCCTGCTTCGACAACGAAAAAAAGGCCGATTTTCCTAGGACCGGCCCCGTCACCCTCATTTCTTTTCTTCTGTTTTCTCATCCTCCAGGATCCCCTGGGTCGCCTTTTTGAACTCCCTCAACGTAACCCCGACTGCTTTCCCCAGCTCAGGCAGCTTGCTTGGACCAAAAAACAATAAAGCCACAAATACAATCAATGCAATTTCTCCAAATCCAAGATTCATCCTCAGACCTCTTTCCTTTGTAAATGAGTGGCATTTCTCCTTATATCGTACTTCTTTTCTAGTGGAAATCAAGAGGAGATTCCGGTTTTTTCGGTGAATTATACAGGTAATTGGAATAATATTCTGAATATGGGGTATGAGGATATTAGTTCCAAAATAAAAACTAGCAAAAAAGTTGCATAGAGAATACAAAAAACAATCCTAATTTCCTATATAAGACAAAAATGGTTTTTGTAATAATGAGGAAGGAAAATAGTAGGAACAGGAATATGTACATAAAATCCCAAGGGAGGAGTGTCAACATGGAGATCAAAGTAGAATATTCAAGCGTAGAGTCGCAGATATCGAATGTAAAGGGATCACTTCAAGGCCTTAAGGCGAAAAGCGAGGGGTCCATTGAAGGGAACGTCCTCGATACAGCCGATAAGCTGAATGAACTGGCCTCAAAGCTGGATACCATCCTCGCTTCCTATAAAGGTGTGTTGGAAAAAAATCTTGAAAGTACGAGGCAAGCCGTGGAATCCATGCGGGAAGCCGATGCCACCATCGCCGGCGGGATGCAACGCAAATAATATATGAATGTGAGAGATGAGAGATGAAAACATTAAAAGTCCAGTCACTTCAGGAAGGGATTTCCCGAAGCAAGTCCATGCTTGATACCCTTGATGGAGAAATCCAATCTCTTAAACAATCGATTACCGCCTTTTCTGGAATGGAGGAAGCACTGAAAGGAAAGGGTGGGAGTGCCATCCGCTCTTTTTATGACGAATGCCACGTACCCCTTCTTGATTTTATTGTGAAGTTCAGCAGTGAATACAAGTCCACCCTCGAAAAGATCAAAAGTGAACTAAGCACCCTCGAACCAAGCTCAGACGGCTATATTCACCAACCCTTTCTCGATCAGGAACTCGAACAGAGCTTAGACCGCATCAAGCAGCATACAGAAAGCCTCGTTGCAGACGCCAACAGTACGATCAGCTCCATTTCTGATATCGTCTCCATCTCCAGCATCCAGGATTCTTCCTTCATTCAAGGCGTCCAAAGCGCCAAAACGGAATTGACTGAAACAGTCGACAAGCTGACTGAGTTCGACTCCAGCCAGTCGAAGGCACTCTCCACTGCTGAAGAAGACCTCGTCATGATGGAGAACTGGATCTCTGATATTGAGGGATTGATGCAAGATGGGAAAGTGAACGTGAATTTCCCGACCACCGTTTGGAAGGAGTATGCAGAGCTCAACCCATTAACGAATAAATTGAATGGAACGACACCTAATATAGAAGAACTCGAAATCAAAGACGATAAGGATAAAACCGGTGATGTAAACGGAGGCGCGAGTTCCTTCCTGCTTACAGCGAAGAAGAACCTGGATCAATTCGATCAGCTGAAGTCCCGGGGAACCCTGTCGTTCACAAGTTTGAGGACCTTCTATGCGGCAAGAAAAAATGGTCTCAAGACGTATAAAGTATGGGATCCTAAGAAAGGTCAATACGGCTACCGCATCACCGCTACGCCTCAGGCCCTTCGGAAGCTTGGCGTAGAGCCGGACTCCCGCGCGTTTAAGGAATTGATGCACGGGGTGCCGAAAGGTGGCAAAAAGCTTTCTCCAAAGCATCAGGAGATCGCTAAAAACAATACGGTCACCCTTAAATACGCGACACAAAAGAAAGGCCAGACAGGCTGGTCACCGGTAGGCGAGAAAGTCCTGGAGAAGAATCCGCATCTTAAGAATTGGAACAATAATGAGCTGTCTGCCAAAGACAAATTCAAGACCATCGGTAAAGCTACGGCAAAAGGTGTCAAAGACTCATATAAGGATATCGTCGACATCAAAGGCATTGCGAAACCCCTTCAAGAGAGCGGTCCTGTCAAAGGTGTATTAAAAAGCAGCTTGAAAGGCCTTGCGCCGATCTCTGCGGGACTGTCATTCTATGAAAACCACACAAATGCAAAAGCAGAAGGATTAACCGGTGCAGAAGCAACGAAGCGCGCAACAGTGGATACGGCCATTGACGTCGGGGTTTCAAGTGGTGTACAGACAGCCTTCACTGCAGCCGGTACGGCCCTTATCCCGATTCCAGGTGTCGGTACCCTTGTCGGGATGGGCGCAGGAATCGCCGTGAATACCCTCTTGAACCATAAGTTCGGGAAAGATACGGACGGCAAAGGGAAATCCGCTATGGACGTAGTGAAAGGCTGGTTCAGATAGCCGACATGTCGTTCAGAACAAAAGGGGCGTACCGCTTATGTTAAGAGACTTACCTGAAAGTCATTTTTATGTGTTGAAAGGGCCATTCGAGAGCGGGCGGCAAAGCCCTGCTTCCCTCACACCCAGCCTGATCGTTTCGGTGTTCATCAGTTGGCTCCTTTACTTTTTAACCTACACCCTGATGGGAGATTCCTCTGCTTTCCCGGCAATCGAACTGGTGAAGGGTGCGCACTTCTACATCACCATCCTGCTTTCCATCCTGTGCCTGATGGCAAGCATTCCTTCATTCTACAAAAAGTATCAGAAGGCACAATACGCCATTAGCATCTTCGCTATCCAATTTCTCTTCGGTATCTGTATGTATCTGATATCCATGATGTTTATCGGAACACAACAAGGCGTGACCGAGGGGAATATGACGACGCTGCTTCTGCTGACTCTCGGGGTCGGGGTCCTCCTGATCGCCGTTACCGTCCTCCGCTTCTTCCGGCTGTTGAAAAACGGAGAATACATGTACGGATCGGCTAAGTGGAAAAGCCGGATGAATCTGGAGTTGAAATCAAATGTACCTCTCGCCATCGTCATCGGCGTGAGCATCGTACTGATCCTTCAATATATCATACGGAATTTCAATGCTGATTCCCTCGAATTCTATATCATCGCGCTCATGCCACTTGCGCTGTTTTATATGATGCTCTTCATTCTGCCGGAACAATTGGTTCTTCTTTATTGTAAGAGGAGATTCAACAGCTTTAACTTTGAAGCTGATGGCAAGACCCTGAAGCGTGATACGTCAAAGGGTGAAGCCCAATTTATACCCAATGCACCAACAAATATATTGGAAAAGAAAGTTTCTCCACACGAAAAGAAGAACAGCTGGTTTCAATGAAAATAAAAACCAAATGATGAAAGGGAGTAGGTCATGGCTATCGAAAAGAAATCCTTACAATTTGATCATGTATTAGTGTATAAGATGGAAGGCAAAATGGAGGACTGGCAGGAAGGCTTTGCTGTCATGGAGGAAGCAGAACTGGAACAGGTAGTATACAGGAACGGCCCCGTCATCTTTACATATGAAGCAAAGGGAGATAGCGGGACCTTTACGTATTATATGCCGGTGAATGACGAAGTTGAGCTTGCAGAAGACTCAGACATTCAATATGACCGCAGGCTGGACCTGAAAGATGCCCTCGTCTTAAGGCAGGCACAGGAAATTCAGGATTTCTCAACTGCCTTTGAACAAGTGAAAACGTATGGCGAAGTGAACGGAATCCCCCTCACAGATCAATTCTACTGTGTCCTCCTAGAGGTATACGGTGATATCATCATCGATCTCTATGTGCCGAGGAGTGTGCCTCATGCTATTCACTGATCACACTCTGACTTATAAGAATGTAGCCTCTAAGCTTTACCGATTCGCACCCGAAGAATTGGAAATGGCCTTTGAAGACTTTGCTGGCATCCTCGAAAACAATGGATACAACCCAACGGGCGATCTGTTCTTCTGCATCATGAGCAATCCTCTAGAAGACGAAATCATGACAGCCGAAATCTTCCTACCGATCGAAGAAGATCGCATAGATTTACCTGAGAGTGAAAACGTTCACTTCAGAAGCTACTTCTACTTGAAGGATATGGTCATGTCCCGCGTGATGGAGAACTTTGATGAATTCTCCCAATACAAGTTCTGGGAAATCGTAGAGTACATTGAACGAAGTGGCCAAACCCAATCGACACCGATGTTCGTTGTCTACAAGCAGTCACCTTCAGGTAAAACCTATGTGGAGATGAGTGCTGGGGCTGAATGAAAGAATAACCCCTGACAGGTTGTCAGGGGTTATTCTTTCATTCAACATTTGTTGTAGAAGAGAACTGAAGTTAAAAAAGTAAATCAGCTTCAGTAAAAATGGTCCAGATAGACTAGGGGTGGCTTAATGTTAAGAAAATTAAGAGACAAAGACTTCGAAGCTATTAGAAATTCTGCATTAAGCAGGCAAACACCTTCTAATTTAGCAGGTGCTTTCATCATTTGTATACCATTACTTTGGTTAATGTATTTTTTAGTTTTTTATGTAGCAGGTGATGCGACGGGATATGTCACGAATTACCCTTTATTTTCAGAAATGATGTTAATTTGTTTTTGGTTTACCGTAGTATTAACAGGATTGATGATCGTGTTTACATTTCAGTACTTCTACATGAAATTTCAGAAGATCCAGTACATACTGGCAATTGTATTGTCTCATGCATTATTTAGCGTAAGTTTTTACTTAGCAGCACTATTCATTATAGGGAAGTCTGATAGAGTATCAGAGGATGTATTAACGAAGATAACCCTCATAAGCCTTAGTTCAATGGTGCTCGTTGTTATTGTGGCTATAATAAGGTTCATTATATTACTAAATAAAGGTGCATATCGAAAAGGTACTGCTAAGGATATTCAAAGGGCTAAGTTTGAAGGGTATTCTTATGTGCCAGCTGTTGTTACAGCTTCAACAAGCTTAGTTATCAGCCTGCAAATGATTATAAGTAGCTATGGTTTTCAGGGATTTAGAGAAATTATAGTTATAGTAATTGGATTTTTAGTGGCACATGTTATGAGTTTTGTTCTACCTGAACAACTAGTGATTCTCTATTGTAAATATTGTTTTAAGAGTTTTAATTTTGATAATAGAGGGAAATTACATTTAATGGAATGAAACCACTGTGGTTCATGGACTATGGTGAGGGCATTGATTAGGAGAAATATTTGTAATGATTAGGAGAAATATTTGTAAGCACTGGTTTTGAAAAATGGGATCTCAGACTGGAGCTGTAACGTTAATGACTAAATTACCTGTTGAGTACTATGCTGTATTAAGGAAACCCCTTGAATCAGGTAGACAAAGCCCGAAGAAGCTTGCCGAGGCTTTCCTACTAAGTGTTCCTATTGTTTGGTTATTGTACCTTGTAACTTTTTCAGTAGCAGCGGATTCTACAAACTATCCTAACGTGGAAAAAATTCGTACCACGCAGTTTATTATGACTGTAGTTGTTTCTATACTTGGGATTATATTTTCATTTCCAAGCATTTATAGAAAAACTGGCTGGTTACAGTATGCATATAGCGTCCTATTAGCACAATTCACATTTACTGTGTACCCATTTATCAGTGCATTTTTCATTATGGGCCAACAGGAAAATGCAAGCCGTGAAATCCTTATAAAACTGACTTATTATGCAATAATTTTAGGTATTTTAGTACTCCTGGTTACTAGTATAAGATTTTCCATCCTATTAAGAAAAGGGGCCTACAAAAAAGGGAGTAGCAGAGATGAAACGAGAAGCAAGTTTGAAAACAAATCCTACATACCAATTGCAATAGTGGCTTCTACAGGGTTTGTACTTATTATGCAATATGCTATTCGGAAAATTCAATTCGTCTCTTTAGAAGACGCTATACTTACTTATTTACCGCTTCTTATTTGTTACGTATCCGTTTTTGTTCTTCCTGAACAAATAGTTATAACCTATTGTAAGATCCGATTTAAGGCATTTAATTATAATTCAAGAGGGTACTTACACGATATAGAGAAAATAGAACTAAAAAGGAAAAATGTTTAGTCTCTACAATGGAATGATGAATGGTGGAACCAACTCCAACTCTTTTAAAATCATACTCCTTACCATTCGCGCTAGGTAACCATGTACAGAACGCGGGACATAATTAAGATACATTAGTTGAAATATAATTGTTGAGAAGTACTTCAGAAATGGTCGGAAAACTTGGGGTGAAAATGTGGCTGGGAAATTAACATACAATGACTTTGTCGTATTGAGAAAACCTTTTGAATCCAAGAGACAAAGTCCAAGTAATTTAGCGGCTATACTTTTATTGGGAATACCGTTTCTTTGGTTATTTTATTATTTGACCTTTTCTATTGCTGCGGAAATGACAGTATTTCCAAACGTTGAACAAATGAAGAAAATTCAATTCAGTTTTACATTATTCATTTCTATTTTGTGTTTACTGTTTTCTGTACCGACAATCTATAAAAAACTTGAGTGGGTTCAATATGTAATTAATACACTGTTTTCACAACTGCTTTTTTGTGTCTACCCATTTCTTATCGCCCTATATATTTTAGGGGAACAAGACAGTGCGAGCCTGGAGTCACTTATGAACTTTACCTATATGGCACTTGCAATTGGTATCGTCATTTTTTTGGTGACTTGTGTTCGATTTTATCTATTGTTAAGAAAAGGTGCTTATAGAGAAGGAGGCAGCAAAGATCGAGTAAGAAATAGATTTGAGAAGTCCGATTACATGCCAGTTGTAATTGTAGCTTCAACGGGACTCGTTCTGCTCATACTATATGCTATAAGAACAATACCCTCCGATTCTATTGAGGACTTACACCTGATCTATTTCCCACTGATCATTTCATATATGATGATTTTTGTGTTGCCGGAACAGCTCGTATTGATTTATTGTAAGCTGCGGTTTAAAACATTTAATTTTAACTCCCGCGGATACTTATATGATCCAGAAGGTGAAGGTCATCACTGATTATTCGACAAAGACCATAGAATGCAGCGTAATGGCACCAGAAAGTTTTATTAAATGACTGACTATGTTAAGGCTGGACTTCTATTCTATATGTCCAATAGTTGAGGGGGGATCTAATGAAGTGGTTTCATGAAAAGGATGTAGAAGTGCTGAGAGAGTCACTGGCTAGCAGACAATCTCCAGGAGGTTTGTCTTCAGCTCTTCTTTTTAGTGTTCCCCTGATATGGTTGCTGTATTATCTCGTATTTCATTTAGCAGGGGAAGCCGCAATATATCCTCACATAGAAAAAATAAAAGAGGGATCATCGTGGTTTCTCATTTGTTTGACTGCAGCCATCATTATGTTCTCGTTTAAGAAAATCTATAGTAAGTTTCAGAAAACCCAATATGTACTTTCAATCGTTTTCTCACAATCCCTATTTGGGATTCTACCTTATATGGCCGCAATATTTTTAGTAGGGGATCAACATACTATTACTCAGGGGTCGTTATTCAGCTTTGTATATAGTACGTTGATTGTTGGGCTTCTAATCTTTGTCATTTCACTCATAAGACTCATCATTTCAATCATCAGTGGTTCATATAGAGCCGGTTCAAAAAAACATCAGACAAGGTCCAAAATGGAAAACCGTTCATATATAGGGATTGCCATTGTGAGTGGACTTTCTATTTATTATACCCTGCACTATTTGATTAGGAGTTTCGGTGGGATTGGGTTCCCTTTAGTAGACGGCTTTATGATTCTGTTAGGACTACTTCTCTATTATGCCATGCTGTTTATCCTACCTGAACAATTAGCTATCCTTTACTGCAAAGCTGCATACAAAAGTTTTAATTTCAGTCCTATATCCGGGCGACTATATTCCATTGAGGATGTTTAATCTGGTCATTTATGAAAAAATGGAAAATATATGAATATATTACGAAGAGGCTTTTGAAAGAATCAATATGAATAGTTAGCTATTCCACCACTCTTCAGAATTAAAGAGTGGTTTTTCATTTCCCCCTTTACCTTCACGCAACGTCAACGTGTACAGTAGAACTAGGAGGTGCCGCATGGAATATACAATAAAGAAGCTGAGTGACCTCGCGGGAGTCAGTACGCGGACACTGAGGTACTACGATGAAATCGGATTGCTCTCACCGTCCAGAATCAATTCATCCGGCTACCGGATCTATGGACGTGTGGAGGTCGACCGCCTTCAGCAGATATTGTTTTATCGGGAAATGGGTATGGAGCTTGAAGGGATCAAGCTCATATTGGATGATCCAGACTTTGATTCAGTTGGAGCGTTGAAAGAGCATCGTAGCCGACTCGTCGAAAAGAAGAAACGTTTACTGAGGTTGATCCGTAATGTCGATCAGACGTTGGAGGATATGGGAGGAGGAACCGCAATGAGTGACCGGGAGAAGTTTGAAGGGTTTAAGAAAAAGCTCGTGGACGCAAACGAGAAGGAGCATGGGAAAGAGATCCGAGAGAAATATGGAGACGAGTCGATAGATGCATCGAATCATCAGCTCCTGAGCACGGACAAAGAAACATATGAAGAAACCAAGCACATGGAAGAACAAATGATAGCCTTGCTAAAAATAGCGAATGAAAAGGGCGATCCAACTGGTGAGGAGGCACAGGAAGCGGCGCGGCTCCACAAAAAATGGATCACCCGCCAGTGGGGTCATTACAATAGGGAAGCCCATGAAGGTCTTGTTCAGATGTATGTGGACGATGAGCGTTTCAGGTCATATTACGATAAGCACCAGAATGGTATGGCCGATTTTCTTCGCAATGCGGTGAGTCATTACTTGAAGAATGAGGGGAAGTAAAACAACAATTTTAACTGAATAAGAAAAAATTCCGAAACCCCATTGCTATATCTCCCACTATCTGTTATTATTAAGTTAATTATTTTTGTTCGGTATATAGGGAGGGAGCAATCCTTCCACCTGAATTGAGCAATAATAGTAATAATTGTGGAGCACAATCCACGCAGGAGGAAATAACATGCAAGAAGGTACAGTAAAATGGTTTAACGCAGAAAAAGGTTTCGGTTTCATCGAAGTTGACGGTGGAGAAGATGTATTCGTACATTTCTCAGCTATCCAAGGCGACGGCTTCAAAACACTTGACGAAGGTCAAAAAGTGACTTTCGAAGTTGAAGAAGGCCAACGTGGACTTCAAGCTGCTAACGTTGTAAAAGCATAATTTCTGCTTTTATCATGAAAAGATCCCCGGTTTCGGGGGTCTTTTTTTTGTTTTAAATCACCAAGCATCCTCCGCATGATAGGTAATTTTCGACAGCAAATTTCCCCGGAAATATACAGAGATGGTGGGAAATTTGTATGTGACAGTTAGATGAACATACTTCTTTCCTGAACGTTATTGCGATATAATAGCTAAATTGACCAAATGATGCCTGTTCACGACAAAAATGGGTATAGTAAACGGTAATACAAGATACGACAGAAAGGTAGTAAGAAAATATGAAAAAAAGCTGGAATATATTCTCGCGGGACGGAAGAAATCTTGTTACGAACTATGTAGCCCTCATCGTAATCGGTGGGTTGATGATCCTCCCGTCCCTCTATGCATGGTTAAACATCGAAGCATCATGGGATCCGTACGGAAAGACCGACCAACTTCCCGTAGCGGTCGTCAATGAAGATGAGGGAGCGACCATCAGGGATGAATCAATTGATGTCGGCGGAGACCTCGTCAAAGAGTTGAAGAAAAACGATGATATGGACTGGCACTTTGTCAATCGAGAGAAGGCCATGGACAAAGTAGAATATGGTGACTATTTCGCCGTCATCGCCATTCCGAAGGACTTCTCTCAAAAGCTGTCGACTGTTATTGAAGATAAGCCCGAGAAAGCGAAACTTGAGTACTATGTGAATGAAAAAATCAACGCCATCGCCCCAAAGATCACGGAAAAAGGCGCAGGGGCCATTGTTGATAAAATCACTAGTTCATTCATTTCGACTGTGAACGAAACGATTTTTGATATGTTCAATGAGCTTGGACTGGAAATCGAAGGCGATCTTCCTGATATCAAGAATTTCGAAAACTATGTGTTCGAAGCAGAAGAAAGGCTCCCTGAAATCGGGAAGACCTTAAATGACTCACTCTCCGATGCCCAAAAGGCACAGGGAATGATCGACGATGCCCAAAGTATGATCCCGGAAGCAAGTCGGGTGACCAATGAAGGGTTGGAAACCATCGATAATACAACAGCTTTCCTTGATAAGGCCGAAAAACGATTGGATGAAATTGCTCCTCAGGTACAAAAAGACCTTGAGCAGGCTCAAAGCACCTCCAAGAAAATCAATGATTTCCTTCAAAGCGTGCAGACATCCGACATCGACCTGAGTCAAGGGGACACCATTTCGAATGATGTCCAAAAACAAGTGGATTCGACCATTCAAAACATTGAGGCCATCGAGTCAAGCCTCCAGCAAGTAAAAGAGCAGAACCCTCCACCGCAAGAAGGGGAGGAGACTCAAAATGAAGAGGCCCAGCAAAACCAGGAGCAGATTGATCAAGCTCTTGAACAATTGGGTCAAGTGAAGAAACAACTTCAACAGGTCCAATCGGATGGGGCCAAGATCAACGACTTCCTTTCCGGAAAACAGAAGGAAGTGGATGATGTCATCAACGGAATCCAAGAGCGTTCTGCTGAGACAAGTGCCAACATCGATGCGTTCGTGAAAGAATACAACAATAACATCGAACCGGCTGTCCGCTCAGAAGTGGCGAGCGCCAAAAAGACGCTGAGCGATGCCCGTTCCATTTTAGTGGATATCCAATCTACTATTCCTGAAGTCGAAAAAATACTCTCCAGCACTGAAGGGAATCTTTCAGACGGTGAGAAAACCTTGAAAGATGTGTTGGGTGAATACCCGTATGTGAACACTAAAGTAAACGAGCTCGCAGATCGGATCAGGGAAATCCAAGGTGAGACAGACATCAATGAAATCATCAAGCTCCTTAAAAATGATCCGAAATTGGAGAAAAGTTTCTTTGAAGAACCTGTGAAAATGAACAAAAACAGCCTGTATCCTATTCAGAACTATGGTACGGCCATGACGCCATTCTATACGGTCCTTGCTATTTGGGTAGGAGGTCTGCTCCTCATCTCCCTTCTCGCAACTGACGTGATGGAGGGCATTCCTGACCTTAAGGAAAGACATATCTACTTTGGTAAGCTGATGACCTTCATGTCAATCGGGTTCATCCAGACAATCATCGTCACCTTGGGGGATATCTTCCTTCTCGGTGTAGACATCTCGTCACCAGGGTGGTTCGTATTATTCGGCCTATTGATCAGTGCGGTGTTCATCACAATCGTCTACACGTTTGTATCGGTGTTCGGAAACGTCGGTAAAGCACTGGCCATCGTCCTACTTGTCCTGCAGATCGCAGGATCAGGTGGTACGTATCCGACTCCATTGCTACCTGGGTTCTTCCAGATGATCCACCCATTCCTGCCGTTCTCCTATGCGATCGACCTCATGAGGGAAGCGGTAGGCGGAATTGTCTGGGAGCGTGTCACAAAAGATATCTTGTTCCTAGTCCTCTTCTGGGCCATTGCAATCTTCATGGGCACGTTCCTGAAACAACCACTGAGCAAACGAACCAAAGCCTTCATGAAAAAATCGAAGGAATCTGGATTGTTCCATTAATGCAAACAGCCGCAACGAGAAATCGTTGCGGCTGTTTTTTTGTGTCTGGCACCGAATGCAATGCTGGTGCCAGGCACAAAAAGGGGAAAAGGTGCCAGGCACAAAAAGGGGAAAAGGTGCCAGGCACAAAAAGGGGAAAAGGTGCCAGGCACAAAAAGGGGAAAAGGTGCCAGGCACAAAAAGGGGAAAAGGTGCCAGGCACAAAAAGGGGAAAAGGTGCCAGGCACAAAAAGGGGAAAAGGTGCCAGGCACAAAAAGGGGAAAAGGTGCCAGGCACAATACATGTGCAAAAAAAGAGAAGCGGCCAAATGACCAGCTTCTCTTTCAGTCCAAGATGATGCTTCACGCACCGGCCCAGACATCTTTGCCGTAGCGCCCTTCTTTTTCGAGGGTTTGAAGCCAGTCGAGGGCTTCCTGCTGGGTGGTGTTGTAAAGCGTTTGGTAATTCTGTTGCAGGGTGGTTTCGACATCCGGTGCCATCTTGCTGCCATCTCCGCAGATGTAGAGATGGCCATCTTCTTTTAGAAGAGGGAGGATAACATCGGCATTTTCAGCAATTGCGTGTTGCACGTAGCGTTTGTCTTCGCCCGGGCAGCGGGAGAAGGCCGTGTGCAAGGTGACGAGTCCTTCTGTTTCAGCCACTCGCAGTTCGTCTTCGTAAAGGAAGTCGTGCTGTGGATTTCGGCATCCGAAGTAAAGATGGGCCTGACCCAATGTTTGGCCTTGTTCCTTACGATGACGTCTTTCCTGGATGAATCCTCGGAATGGGGCGATGCCCGTTCCTGGCCCTACCATGACAATCGGTGCTTCGCTTCGTTCAGGAAGCTGGAAGTTGGATTGCGGTGTGTGGATGAAGCAGGCGATTTTATCCCCGGTGCTTCGGCCGGCAAGGTAGTTGGAGGCGATTCCGGCATATTCGCCTTTTCCGCTCCAGGATGCTCCGCGGACGACGCTCACGGTGAGACTTGCTTTTCCTTCATGGTGGGAAGGCGAGCTTGAAATTGAATAGTATCTCGGTTTAAGCGCCGGTAGTAATGATAAGAATTGTCCGAACGGTATTTCGCATGCCATGTATGATTCTACAAGATCGAGCATGGTCAAGCGCTTCGTCAACACTTCATTCTTATAGGTGGTATCTTCGAGCAGGGCCTCCAGTTCAACGACGTGTGGAGGACAGACCGTCGTGGCTGCAAGGGCACGGATTTGTGCGCGTGTTGCAGGCTCCTGCATCTCGACGTGATTGGCAAGGAGCTCGGATATTTTCACCGGCATGCCTGAAGGAAGATGGGAAGTTGTACTGCTTCCTCTGTTCAGTTGAACATAATCATCACCGTTCAGGGCGAAGCGTTCAAGTACGCGTTCAATCAGTGCAGGTGGATTTTCAGGCAGCACGGCGATATGATCTCCTTCACGATAGCTGACTCCTGCTGGCAGGGATACTTCGATGTGACGTGTGCTACGTCCGCTCTCTTCATGAAGCAATTCCCGATTGTCACTAACCACTGCCGTGAATGCGTGATGTTCACGGGCGACAGGAGTATGGCTGACGTGACTCACATACTCGAGTGAGACTCCGGTATCTGTATTCTGATCTCCTGGGAGTTCATGGTCGAAAGCGTCTGCGAGGGCAGGCCAGAGGTCCTCTTTCCACACATCATACTGGCCTTCAAAATCATCACTTGCATCGCCGAAGCCTGGGCTTGTCAGCCTGATGCCTCCGCCTTCCGCAAGTTTTTCATCGATGAAGAAGGGAATGCGCTGATACGTGTTGGCCCAGTTTTTGTCCCCGCATCCGAACACGGAATAGTGGACCTGTTCTGTGGTAGGGGAGGTTTCGAGCCAAGATACGAATGCATCCGCATTATCAGGGGCGTTCCCGTTATAGGATGCAGAGGCGATGAGCACGGCACCTTGGTCCGGCAGGCCGTTGCTATATTCATTCAGTGGGGCCGTTTCTACCTCGAAGCCGAGTCGTCTACCTTTCTCGGCGAGCTCCCTGGCAATCCCTTCTGCCGTTCCCATATTGGAACCGTACAGCACAAGAAGGGGGGTTCCGTGTGAGTCGATTACTCCTGTGTCATCTTCCTTCTGCTCTTCTTCAGGTGTGCTTGTTGCCACTGAAAGGGGAACGGATCCCTCTCTTGGTTTTACTTGCATGGTCAGGCCATCAGGTTTCAGGGTCAATGCTTCCTTTATAGACAGTACGTAGTCTTCGTCCTCGATGAAATCGAAGTGTTGGATGACCATGGCCAGTACCAATACGGCTTCATGCATGGCGAATTGTTGTCCGATGCATGCACGTTGTCCATTCCCGAACGGTTTGAATGCATGATGAGGGACATCGGCTGGATTTTCGAATCGTTCCGGTACAAAGGATTCGACGTCGTCTCCCCAGACAGACGCATCGCGGTGAAGCTGTGGTGATAGGATGGTGAACTCATCACCTGCAGACACGGCGTAACCTCCAGGAAGGGAAGTATCTTCTTTGGCGTAAAGGGTGAACGCTGGTGCTGTCGGCCATAGTCGCAGTGATTCATTCAGGATCATTTTCACGTACTTGAGTTGCTTGACCTGTTTGTAATCGGGGATGCCTCCGCCTGTGACGCGATCAACTTCGTCCTGAGCTTTCTTGAGGACTTCCGGGTGCTTCATAAGATAGTACAGAGTGAAAGAAAGCAGGCCGCTCGTCGTTTCGTGGCCGGCAATCAGGAACGTGATGATCTGGAAGCGGATGTTCTCATCACTAAGAGCTTCTCCCGTTTCAGGATCGACTCCTTTCAGCATATGGGATAGAAGATCATCTTCCCCTTGATCGCCGTTTTGTTTCCGCTCGGCAATCAAACTGTCGACGATGGAGAACATGTACTGAATATCTTCTTTGAACTGACGTTTATTCTTGATCATGAGTTTATCCTGGATACCGAGGCGCTGGTTCTGATTCATCGCTTCATCGAGTGCACGGACCATGGAGTCGACGAATGGATGGGAATCTTCTCGGTAGAAGCTATTGAATCGGAAGTTGAAGCCGCATAGTCCGATGGTGTCTAGTGTCAGACGGGTCATGTCTTCAGGGATATCGACGGCTTCCCCCGGATTCAATCGTGCCCATTTTTGGATAAGCTGGGTGGCAATGTCGACCATTTTTGCGTGGTACCCTTTCATTGCCTGTTGGCTGAAGCTCGGGAGGAGGATATTATGGGCTTTCCTCCAGTTCGTCTCGGTTGTTTCACTGGTGAAGAGGCCGTCGCCGCCAAAAGCTCGGACTTTTTGGAGGGCAGGCCCCACTTTTTTATCAAATTGTTTTTCATTGCAGATGGCTTTGACGAATTCAGCCCCGGATACGAATGTGCTTTTATGTCCTGGGAACTGGAACTGATAGATCGGTCCGAGCTCCTGAGAAAGTTTGATAAAGGATTGGACCGGCTTTTCCCGGTCGATGAGCGGCAGGCTGCCGAGCGGTCCATAGGTTCGTGCGAAAGGGTAACTGGTTGATTGGGTCATGTGGTCATGGCACCTCTTTCATTGAATTTGATGCGGAATGAATATTCATTCCGCTTACGGTTTAATAAGTTGAATCGCATTCCAAAGGCTTTCCTCCACATCAAGAAGCAGAGAAGCATCCGGTGTGATATCGCCCGTTTCTACGATTCTTTGAAGCTCTAGAAACGCTCCGTAAATAATAGAGAAGAGCACGGGAGAAGGCAGGGGTTTCAGTTCCTCTTGTGTTTTGCCCCATTCGAAGAACTGTCCGAGCAGATCGGTAAGCTCGCTGAAGCAATCCAAACTGTCCCTGTTCAGGAAGTGCGCATGGCTATGCATCTTGATGAAATAAAGAGCATGGGGGTTACACGTCGTAAACGAAATCATGGAGCTGAAGATATGGTGAAATTGCTCCCGGATGGATGACGAGTACGGGTAATCTGAACGCAGGGATTCCGTGAATCGGGTGACATTATCTTGGAAGAGATGGTTGCCGAGGACTTCCTTATTTTCAAAGTAGCGGTAAATCGTCCCGGCTCCGACTCCTGCTTCTGTGGCGATCATCGGAATGGTGGTGGCATCGAAGCCTCTTTCTGAGAAGATTTTCAGGGCACCATGGATGATGCTCTGTCGCTTGGTGAGTGTGGCAGTCATTGGATGCACCCCGTTTCTGAATTTGAATTTCTCTGGGGAAGACGCCCATTACGTAATAGTGTATACCTTTAGGATGGGGAATCTCAATCAAGCATTGGACCCATAATATATGACGATTTGGTCAAATTTGGGCAGGAAGTTGGGGAGCATTCAGCATTCGCTGTACGGAATCCATTCTTAGAAAGAATTTCTTGAATAAGGAAAAAAGGAGGGAGACGGGTCTCCTTCCTTGTCAGTGAATGGCGGGGAATTTAAGTTTCGTTTCAAAACGTTGACCTCTATGGATGAAATCAAGGAAACCATTGTAGTCTTTTACGATATCCTTGATCACCTTCGTGCCGAGTCCATGATGATCCCCCGATTTTGTCGTGATTCCCTCTTGTTGATAGATTTTATCAAGAATCGGACCGGGGATCGTTCGGCAGTGGTTTTCTACCTTCAGGATATAAAAACCGCTCCGTTTGTGAAATTGAAGGGTGACGGCACCCTGCTCTCCGGTTTCTTCCTGCCACTCCACTGCAGCATCGATGCCGTTCGAGAGAAGGTTTCCGAGTAAGGCGACCAGTTCTTTATCAGTCATGGGCATGGTTGAAAGGGGAAGGTCCGTATCATACACGATGTTCAAACCGGCATTGGACGCATCCCTGTACATCTGATGTAGGATGCCGGCGATGCTGCCCCGTTCTCCTTTAATGGAGAGATTGGTCTTTTCGTAGCCATCCACAAGATCATCAAGGTATTCTTTTGCTTTCTCTGCTTCCTGGTGGTCAAGCATATAGTGAATGGCAGAGATATGCTTCAGGAAGTCATGACGTTCGCTCCGGACGATCCGGAACGTTTCATTCATATGGCTGCGTTCTTTAGCGAAACCGTCTCGCTCATTCAACAGTCCGGACAGAACATGGGAAGTGTACATCCGGATCCATTCGAGGCCGATGAAGCAGATAAGAAGGGGAAGGTTCCAATAACCGGAATCCAAGGCGAAACGGGGGACAATCAGAAGAATTTGAATAAGGTAGAAAGCACCGTTCAGTTGATAGCCAAGCGATGGAGCTGGATGCTTTCTCGCAACCCAGTAAACGACTGCCAGGGTCAGGAGCGCAGCGGGCAGTTCAATTGTCATCCAGGGGGATGCCGACAGTAACCCCTGGATATGGATGAAACCGAGGACCGTGATGATTCCCCAGTGGATAAACGATTTTTTCATCATGGTACACCTCTTAAAAGTAATGCTCTTGCAGGAAATCGACCTTTTCCTTTGTGATCATGGCCTGTTCACCGATTCCTTCGAATGTGATGACGTACGAATTCTTCGCGTATAATGAAAAGTTCTTCACATAATGGATGTTGATGATGAAAGATCGGTGAGACCGGATAAAGTCGCGCTCCCTCAGTTCTCCTTCTAGTTCATTGAGGGTGAGATACGTTTTGATCTGTTCGCTCCTCGTGTAAATGGTGGTGGAACGTCCGGAACGTTCGATGAAGATGATGTCCTTCTTCTGGACAATATGGATGTTGTTCTTTTGTTTCAGGTACAGCCTACCTGTCATCTCGGCGGATTTGGACTTCTCCATGAGCCGCTGCACCGATTGCTGGAGACGCTCCTTAGAGTACGGCTTCATAATGTAATCGTGCACGTTCAGTTCGAAGGCGTGAACGGCATATCCGCTGTTCGCCGTTACAAAAATGACGGCAATGCTCAGGGCATGGGAATGGATGATATCCGCCAGTTCATAGCCTGATAGATGAGGCATTTCAATATCGCAGATCAGTAGATCAACTGTTTCTTTTTTTATTTGTTCATAGGCTTCTTCGGCCGAAGTGGTGGAGAATACGATGTCCGCTCCTTCCACACCTGATACGATGACCTGAAGCTTATCAAGATCGATGACCCGATCGTCAACAAGACCAATTTTCATAGCGATCGCCTTTCATATGGATTTCTTTGTCCATTTTACCATTTTAAAGAGGGGTTTTGGCATTTTTACGACATAAAATGGAACATTCACGACCACTCCGGAGACGATGTGCGATTTCCTTAGTAAGATAAACACAAGAAACCAAACAAGGAGCGGTGAAGATGATTGAAATCAATGAGGTCACAAAGAAATTCCAAGATAAGAAAAAGTCCATCACGGCACTGAAGCATGTGAGCTTTACCATCGGGAAGGGAGATACGGTTGGATTACTCGGAGAGAACGGGGCCGGCAAGACGACCCTTCTGCGTACGATTGCAACCCTTCTCGAACCGACTGATGGCACAGTGACGGTAGGGGGCTACGATACAGTCAAAAGCCCGGATCAAATCAAGCGGAAAATCGGCGTTCTCTTTGGCGGGGAGACCGGCTTGTATGATCGTCTCACGGCGAAAGAAAATCTTGAGTACTTCGCGAGCCTGTACGGGATGAGCAAGCACGATACGAAAGTCAGGGTCGATGAGCTTGCCAGGATGTTCGGCATGAGGGACTATCTCGGACGGAAAGTCGGAGGGTTCTCAAAGGGGATGCGCCAGAAGGTGGCGATTGCACGTACCTTGATCCATGATCCAGATATCATCCTTTTCGACGAACCGACGACGGGCCTTGATATTACGTCTTCCAATGTGTTCCGTCAATTGGTCCATCAGCTTAAACGGGACGGAAAGACGATCATCTTCTCGAGTCACATCATGGAAGAAGTCACGATGCTTTGCGACAAGGTGGCGATGGTCCATAAAGGTGAACTCGTCTATCATGGACAGCTGGAAGATCTCTACGCACAAGAAAACAGTCGCGATCTGAACTTCATCTTTATGAGCAAACTCGTGAGGGGAGATGAGTACCATGCTTCTTAATATTTTTAAAAAGGAAATGAAAGATGCGTTCAGGGATAAGCGGACGCTGATTCTGACGGTTCTTCTACCGATCTTGATGATGACAGCATTGACGTTCTTTTATGAGGGGATGATGTCTGACAGTGAGGGAGACTCCTACACCCTGGCAGTGAATAAGGACCTAACGGAAGAGCAGTTGGCCTTATTTGAGGGTGATAAAAGCATCGATGTAACGAAAGTGGAAAATCCTGAAGACAGCGTTGAAAACGGGGACGCTCTGGCAGCTGTGGTATTCAGTGATGACTTCATGGGAAGTGTTCACAGAGGGGAAGAAGCATCCGTCACGATTGTCGGTGATTCCATGAGTGAGAACTCAAGTCTCTTGATGAGTAAGGTCAGTGCTTATTTGACGAACTTTGAGAAATCAGTTACTGCTGAGAGGTTGAAAAGTGAAGGGTTGGATGAGTCAACGATACAGCCATTCATCATGACCCAGCAGGAACTGTCTGAAGAAGATACCGGGCTTTTCCTTATTGCCCTGATCATCCCCATGATGATGGCCCTTGCCATTGGGATCGGTGCAGGACCAGTATCAGCTGACCTGTTCGCCGGTGAAAAGGAAAAGAAAACAATGGAAGCTCTCCTGATTACGCCCGTGAAGCGTTCTACTCTTCTATGGGCAAAATGGTTGACCATCTCATCACTGGGGCTCATTACAGGGATGATCACATTGCTCGTGGTGACCGTGGAAATTGCATTCTTTACTGAAAACTTGAGAAAAGGCATTTCCTTTGGGGATCAGCTCCCCCTTATCGTAGGTCTTGCGTTGGTGGTGGCTGTCGTGTACGCCATGTTTAATGCATCGATCTTGATGCTGACGAGTATTGCGGGGAAAACGATCAAAGAGGCGCAGAGCTATAGTACTCCAGTGATGATGCTTGCCGTATTCCCTAGTTTGTTCATTTCGGGAGTCAGCGTCAACGAACTTGCCGCCCATCACTTCCTTATCCCGATCCTGAATATGTTCAGTATCTTGAAAGAGCTGATCTACGGTGTTGTCGATCCCGTACACTTATCCATGATGATCGGCACGAATCTGATCGTCGTCGTGGTCATCTTCATCATCGGACGCATCATGTTCCTGAAGGATAAATGGGTGATGAATTAAACAAATGAACACCGTTCCCCAAGAAGGAACGGTGTTCACTTTTGTACAGCCTCTTTTCTTGAATCTAGTAATCTAGCTTATACCCTCTAGTATTCCGTGCATATGATAGGAGTAAGAAAGGGGGAGATTCATTTGATACAAGGCTGCGCAGACTTTGCACTTGCCATGGTTCTGTTGATCCTTTGGTACATTACATCCTGGACACCTTGCTGCGTATTGCGTGATACACTGAAGAACAAACTTTGCTGTGTCATAGGATGCTAGTGAGAGGACCTGGTCGTTCGGCCAGGGCTTCTTTTCTTTTTAGGCGGCTTTTTGAAGAAGGATCGCAGAACAAGGAAAACGCCTATGATGGCCGCGTAGATCAGGAAGAATGCTAGGAATCCCCATAGGCCGATGATGGCATCGGCGAATTCCATGTTCCCCCGCTGGGTGATTGCCTGTTGGATCTCAATGGCGAAAACTAGGACGAACATGAACGTGAGAGTGTACATAAAAGAGAGACCTGCGATTCCAAACGGCATCTTGGCTGCTACCTTGGATACGGCATAGACAAAAAAGAACACGAGCATCCCGATGATGCCCATCACCCAGAAATGCAAATCTTTGTCGGTGAGGTTCAACCCCAGGCCATCTGTGACTTCAATGACTACGTCGTGGAAGTTATTGATCACTTCTACAATGGAAATGATGGCTTCTTTCAATCTCATCCCGCCTTTACTCAATATGCACTGATTATAGCAGGGGGAGCAAGAGATGGCTACAGATGGTAGGAAATGAATGGAAAGGATGAGGAGCTTATGCTCATGAAAATCTGTGTAGATGTGATGATCGACCTGCTTCATCTCGTTTTCGTTTTTCTGGGGTAGAGTACCCGGATGTAATAGAGAAGATGAACAGGTTGTAGCGTATCATTGGATGGGATGGTGGAAACATCCTTATGTTTAGTTCTTCACAAATCGGGAAAACTCCCATTAGATAACCAATCAAACAGGAGGATTCAGTATCATGGGAAGATTAGACAACAAAGTATCCATCATCACAGGAGCCGCAACCGGGATCGGTGAAGCTGCAGCGAACGTATTTGCAGCAGAGGGCGCCAAGGTCATCCTTGCCGACGTTGATGAAAAGCAGGTCAATAAAACGGCAGAAAACATCCGGAAAGAAGGGGGCTATGCAGAGGCGTACCATCTTGATGTCTCCAGTGAAGAAGGCGTCAAAGCGTTTGCCCTTCATCTTGAGAAAACGTATGGCACGATTGACGTGCTCTTCAATAATGCCGGAGTGGATGAGCAGGGCGGGAAGGTCCACGAATATCCTGTGGAACTATTCGATAAGATCATTGCCGTTGATCTACGCGGTACATTCCTTGTCAGCAAATATCTGATCCCCCTCATGCTCGAGAAAGGCGGATCCATCATCAATAACGGATCCATGTCTGGACACGCCGCGGACCTTGATCGCTCAGGATATAATGCCGCCAAGGGAGGCATCATCAACTTTACCAAAGCAATGGCCATCGACTATGCGCGCCACGGAATCCGGGTGAATTCGGTTTCTCCGGGCACAATCGAAACCCCTCTCATCGATATCCTTGTCGGTGGGAAAGAGGATGACATGGGTGAGAAGTTCCGCGAAGCCAATAAATGGATCACCCCGATGGGTCGCCTCGGGCGCCCTACCGAAATGGCGACGGTAGCTCTGTTCCTAGCGTCCGATGATAGCTCATATGTAACGGGAGAAGACATCAAGGCAGACGGAGGCATCATGGCGTACACCTGGCCTGGGAAGATGCTGATCGACCAGGATGAATGGAAAAAGGGTACTGAATAAGATCCATCATCAAAAGAGGCTGGGACAAGAGTGTTTTAGTCATAGTAAAACCCGAACGATCTTGCCTGAGATCGTTCGGGTTTTTGATTTGTTTCATGACCAATACGATTTACTTGTTCCTAGCGATTGATTGGAATGCAAGACGAAGACTCCAGCGGAAAGAGTAGCTGATGTGAGACCCCGCAGGCTTACCGAGGAGGCTCACGGGCTACCCGCGGAAAGCGAAGTCTTGCACGGAAATCATGAGCGGTATAAAGAAGCCATACTGATATTGTTCGTCATGACCTTTATTGTTTTGTCCCAACCTCTTTTTTGTGATTAATTAAAAACTGCATTGCTAAAAATGGAAACATTTGATAAACTAAAACTACTTTGTAATGCAACCTAGTTTGCATTGCATTCTTTTTCCTTAACTATGTTGTAAAACAAAGTAGTTGAGGGAGAAAGGAGGACGATATGTCATCGAGCCAACTATTGAAGGGTGTACTGGAGGGGTGCCTCCTTTCGATCATTTCAAAAGGGGAAACGTATGGTTATGAAATGATCGAGAAACTGGCACAGCATGGGTTCACGATGGTGAAGGAAGGAAGCATTTATCCATTGCTCCTGCGTATGAAAAAGGATGGATTGGTCAATACGATCCAGAAAGAACAGCCTTCGGGTGGGCCGAAGCGGAAGTACTATCGCTTGACGGAGGCGGGGCAGGAAGAGCTGGACCAATTCAAAATGAGATGGAATGAGATGGCAACAAGCGTAAATCGATTGATAGAGGAGGAAGCGGAATGAATGTTTCAAAGGAAAGCAGGGACTTCCTGGACCGCCTGAGTGTTTACTTGTTTGCAAGCGGGAAGAACGAAAAAGAGATCAGGGAGGTCACGGGTGAACTCGAAGACCATCTTCATGAAGCGGAAAAGAAGGGGAAAAGCGTCGAGGATATCACCGGGCTGACGGCAAAACAGTACATGGATCAGATTGCGAAAGAGATGCCGTTTGATAAGATGGGGGTTTTCAAATATGCGCTGGTTTTGATCTTTGGAGCCATCGCTTTCTATGTGATGGGGGACGCCATTAACGGCACAATGGATTACTCATGGATTATCATCATTGGTTTACCTGTCATGGTCCTGCTTTATGGTGTAATGGTAGCGAAGCTATTTAAATACACAGCGGAAAAAGTTTTATCAAAAAAGAAGGAATTCACGCTCCTTATTCTGTTGGCGGGAGTACCACTTGCCGGTATGGGAGGAGTTGTATTTTTAGATCAATTCATAGGAGTTACAGCCGTATCGTTAGGCACCACGGGGAGAGTGATTGGATTTGTACTGTGCGCCTTCATCCTGATCGGGGTATCGATTTGGTCTAAGTCGCTTATCATGATCTTACTTCCGATTCTTGTTTTCGTGCCTCAGTATTATATCGAAAGAACCTCCTGGTCTGAAGAAACACAGCTTATGATGATCGCGATGGTATTCCCGATAGGGTTCATGATTTCCCTGGGCATTTCTATCTTGCAGATGTGGCGAAAGGAACGCAGGCAGGTTGCATAATCTGTCGGGAGGAATCCCTTTCATTCCCCCGGTTTATATGGTAAGATGACTGTACTTATAGGAATGGAGGTTTTCCAAATGATCTTGATCAGACTACGAATCCGCGAATGGAACGCATAATTGAATACGTTCAATGCTCTGCCTGTGTGCAGGGTAAATGGGATTGGTCTGATCGATTATAAGGGAAGCCTCGAACGTGGAGCCTTATCATTGAAATTGAATACCGACCGGTTGGCGCATGATGGGGAAGTGCGGATTTCCCCATGCCTTTTTCCGTTTACGAAAAGCACAGGCAGAGGTCTGGGCTTTTTTTCGTCTATAGGACCGATCCAGATCATTCCCTAAGGGAAGATCGATGAAGGAGTGAGAAATGAATGGAAGAACAAAAATTAAAAGCAATCGCCATCGGCGTGAATACGAAAGACCGTGATAATGACTTTGAATATGGGATGCTTGAGCTCAAAGGACTTGCTGAAGCACGACATATGGACGTGGTGGGTAAATTCACCCAGAATATGCAACGTCCCAATCATGTGCATTATTTAGGGAAAGGGAAGATCGATGAACTGATCCCCCTCATAGAAGAGTGGGAAGCGGATGTGATCATCTCGAATGATGAACTGTCGCCTTCTCAGATCAGGGTGCTAGAGAAGAAGCTTGAACTCCGTGTGATGGACCGGACCATGCTCATTCTTGACATCTTCGCTGAACGCGCGAAGACAAGGGAAGCACAGCTTCAGGTGGAAGTTGCACAGCTGCAGTATATGCTTCCCCGTCTGATTGGACGGAGGGAGTCCCTCGGTAGACAGGGGGGAGGCTCAGGACTTGCCAACCGTGGTGCCGGTGAAACGAAGCTTGAGCTCGACCGCCGTCGCATAGAGGACCGGATTACGGCTCTGCGCAAGGAACTTGACTCCCTCGTGGAACTGAGGAGTACGCAGCGAAAGCAACGGAAAAAGAGCGGGATTCCCGTCGTTTCCCTTGTGGGCTATACAAATGCCGGCAAATCGACAACGATGAATGCCTTCATAGAGCGGTTCCACCACAACAACGACAAGCAGGTGTTCGAGAAGGATATGCTGTTTGCCACATTGGAGACATCCGTGCGTAACATCACCCTGCCGGATCAAAAATCCTTCCTTCTGACCGATACGGTCGGTTTCGTCAACAAGCTGCCCCATCAGCTTGTCAAAGCATTCCGTTCAACCCTTGAGGAAGTGGTGGAAGCAGACCTGATCATCCATGTGGTGGATCTGGCCGACCCTCATCACGATACGATGATGGATGTGACGGACAAGACACTTGAAGACATCGGAGTCGGTGATACACCGGTTCTGTATGCTTTCAATAAAGCAGACCTTGTTGGCGGGGATATCCCTCGTGTCGAACAAGGCGGTGTCTTTTACTCAGCCAAGCAGAGGATCGGAATCGAAGAACTGCTGGGTGAAGTGAAAAAACAGATTTTTGGCGATTATAAGACATGCACGATGCTCATCCCGTATGACCAGGGACAGCTGATTTCGTATTTCAACCAACAGGCAACCGTCCTTGAGACCGAATATGACGAGAAAGGCACGATACTGAAGGTGGAATGCAGGGAAAGTGATGCCGAACGGTACCGAGACTATATCATCGCATGAACAAAAGCCCCGTCCTGGGTGAAGGACGGGGCTTTTTGATTACTTCTTATTGGTTGTTGAAGGCAGGTATTCGTTGAAGTAGTGCTTCGTTTCACTTGATATCACCTTGTACAGGAGTATGAGTGCAATCAAGTTCGGGATCATCATGAGCGCATTGGCCATGTCGGCGAACTTCCATACGACATTCAGGTTGGCAATGGCGCCGGCGAACGTTGCGATCACATACACGAGGCGATACGGTACGATGAAGCGGTAGTTGGTCAAGTACTCAAAGCATTTCTCCCCGTACATATACCATCCGACAATCGTGGAAAATCCGAAGAACACGACGGAAAACGATACGATGTATTCCCCAGCCGTGCCGAGGGCATGTCCGAAAGCGGCGCTGGTCAGGGCCCCGCCATCCAAGGAAGGATCATGGGCCACACCTGAGATCAATCCGCCGGACGGATCCCAAAAACCTGTGATGAGCAAAACAAGTCCTGTCATCGTACAGACGATGATGGTCACGATGAACGTACCGGTCATGGCGACAAGTGCCTGTTTAACCGGATGGTCGGTCTTGGCATTCCCCGCAATGAGGGCTGCCGTCCCGAGTCCGGATTCATTGGAGAAGATCCCTTTCGAGAACCCACTCCTCACTGCCTCTGCGACTACGACTCCACCAAATCCTCCTGCTGCTGCAACAGGATTGAAAGCATATTCAAAGATCAGGGAGAAGGAGGGGATGATCATATCGTAATTGATGAAGATGATTAAAAGAGATCCTCCTATATAGAGAAAGGCCATGATCGGGACGAAGAAGGATGCAACGGTCGAGATCCTCTGTATGCCTCCGAAGATGATGAGTGCTGTCAGTACAGCCAGGGTGATTCCGGTAATCCATGGATTAATGGAGAAGCTTGATGTCATGACATCGGCAATCGTATTGGACTGGACGCTGTTGCCGATTCCGAGAGCTGCAAATGCACCGAACAGGGCAAAGGCGACACCGAGGAATTTCCATTTTCGCCCGAGCCCTTTTTCCACGTAGTACATCGGTCCACCGGAGTATTCGCCGTTTTTGTTTTTAACCCGGTATTTCATGGCGAGCAGTGCTTCGGCGTACTTTGTCGCCATCCCCACGAGACCGACGACCCACATCCAGAAGATGGCTCCGGGACCGCCAATCGTGATGGCTGTTGCCACCCCTGCGATATTCCCGTTCCCAATAGTGGCCGACAATGCGGTCATCAGTGTTTTGAAGTTGGAGATATCCCCTTCGGATGAATCTGTCGAAGCGGACGGTTTTTCTTTCGTGAATGCGAGTTTAAATGCATAGAATAGCCTGCGGAACTGAATGCCTCTCAATACCAGTGTCAAAAATAGGCCCGTTCCGAATAACAGTACTAAACTTGGTGTTCCCCACAAGAATGAATTGATCTTGTCTAGTACGTCTAACATCGAATCCTCCTCTAGCTGTCTGTGAATATGTGAGTTTCCAACTCTTATTATATATAGTATCATCAAGAATGTGGATAGGGTTTTGTCGAAAAATGAAAGTTGAAGCGTTTACATTTGTGTGTTTACACAAATGGGTGGATAATGTTTGTAGGGATGGAAATGGACTGGTGGTTCATTTTGAAAAACATATCCGAAATGTCGGGAAACCGTTGCTTCGGAAACCGTACATCTACTATGATAAAAACGGATCAATGAAATGAACGCAAAAGGAGTGGTACGAATGGACAAATCCTCAGAGCAACTCGACCCTTTCAAGGGACCATTCCAATCGTTAGAAGAACTGGCTGACGCCATCAGTGAGACAATCGGATGCCCGATTACGATTGAAGATGCCAATCACCGCATTCTCGCATACAGCACCCATGATGATGACGTGGATCCTGCCCGCATGGCGACGATCATGCGCAGGAAGGTTCCCGATAATGTCATCAAGAGTCTGTGGAAAAACGGAGTCATCCCGAAGCTATTCGACAGTGACGAGCCTGTCATCATCCCTGCCATCTCAGAAGTCGGTCTCGGGAAACGGGTGGCGATATCAGTATGGAAGAACGATGAAATCCTCGGCTTCATATGGGGACAGGTGACATGGGATATCACAGACGAAGAATTGGATTTCTTCCGTAAGGCGGGGAAGGTCGTCAAGAATCAGATGTTATCGTTGAAAATACGGAAGAAGGCGGGGGAAGAGGGGCACAAAGATTTCTTCTGGCAGCTGTTGACCGGTCATTTGAAAGATCGCGGCAAGATTGATTCCCTTTCTGAAAAATATCATCTTACCATGAACGGGTCCACGGGTATTGTGGTTTTTGAGTTCCCCGAAGAAATACAGCAATCCTTGGAGCGTCACGTAAACTACTATATCCAGGCTTCTTCTTATATAAAACTTATCACAAGCACGACGGATGAAAACCAGCTGATCCTTCTCGTAAGGCCGTTCCAGGATGAAGGGCCGGCAAGGCAGATCAAGGATTTTGTCCGAGATTTCGTGGAAGAGATCAGCAGCAGACTCGGAGTCCCGGAGCTCAAAGGAGCCGCCGGTACCCTCTACCGTTCACCTGTAAGCATCCGTGACAGCTATAAAGAAGCACTATATGTGCTATCGATCAAGGATCGATTTAAATATGAGGCAAGTGGGATCTATACGTATCAGGAGCTTGGGATCTTCCAGTTCATCGATGAGCTGTATGAAAAGCGAGTCCGGGACGGCTATCAGAATTATCACTTGGAGAAATTGATGGAGTACGACCGGAAGCACCATTCCCAGCTTCTTGAGACGATCGATATGTACCTGAGATACGATTGCAACGTCAATGAGGCTTCAAAGGCCCTTCATGTTCATGCCAATACACTGAATTACCGCCTGAAGAGGATCGGGGAGATCACTGAGATGGATCTGAAGGACCCGAATCAGAAAATGACCTTATATTTGGATCTTAAAATCGAACAGATGAAAAAATGACGAGTTTGTGGATTTCTCCAAACCCGTCTTCTTTTTTTCTCTATTTTCCACGATGCAATTACTGTGAAGAATCCATATAATCAGAATTAACCAAACAATGATTATAGGAGAGATGTAGCGATGCAGATTGGAATTCCTAAAGAAATCAAAAACAACGAGAACCGTGTAGCCATCACACCTGCTGGTGTCCTGAACCTGGTGAAGGCAGGTCATTCTGTATATATCGAATCTGGAGCTGGAATTGGAAGCGGTTTCACGGACGATTCTTATCAAGAAGCCGGAGCGAAAATCGAAGCCTCGGCAGCTGACGTGTGGAATAAAGCCATGGTCATGAAAGTGAAAGAGCCACTTCCATCTGAGTATGTGTATTTCCACAAAGGCCTGATCTTGTTCACGTATCTTCATCTCGCAGCAGAACCGGAACTTGCCCAAGCACTGGTTGAAAAGGAAGTAACGGCGATCGCCTATGAAACGGTGGAAGTCAACCGCACCCTGCCACTTCTGACTCCAATGAGTGAGGTAGCAGGACGCATGGCTACACAGATCGGTGCACAATTCCTAGAGAAGCCGAAGGGTGGAAAAGGAATCCTGCTGAGCGGAGTACCGGGTGTGAAACGCGGCAAGGTGACCATCATCGGAGGCGGAGTCGTCGGGACGAACGCAGCGAAGATGGCTGTCGGCCTTGGAGCGGACGTTACCTTGATCGATCTGAGCGCCGAGCGCCTGCGCCAGCTCGACGATATCTTCGGCAATGATATTCAAACGTTAATGTCGAACCGATTGAACATTGAAGATGCAGTTAAGGATTCCGATCTTGTCATCGGTGCTGTCTTGATCCCCGGAGCCAAAGCACCAAAGCTTGTGACGGAAGAGATGGTCAAGTCCATGCAACCGGGATCAGTTCTCGTGGATGTTGCCATCGATCAGGGCGGAATCATCGAAACATGCGATCATATCTCCACCCATGATGATCCTACGTACGAAAAACACGGAGTGGTCCATTATGCCGTAGCGAATATGCCGGGTGCCGTTCCTCGTACCTCTACGATTGCCTTGACGAATGTGACCGTTCCATACGCTCTCCAGATTGCCAACAAAGGAGTGGCGAAAGCGATTCAGGATAATATGGCCCTCGCGAAAGGGGTCAATGTAGCTAACGGGTTCATCACGTATGAAGCAGTGGCGAGAGATCTTGGGTACAAATACGTTACAGCGCACGACGCGATCCTTACAACCGTAGTTTGATAACTATGTAGAATAGCCTTGCCTGGAATCTGAATGTTCCAGACTGGGTGCTCTACTGATAAGAGCCATTTGAAAAGACGTGTGAAGTAGTACACGTCTTTTTTCTTGTATAAAAAATCTTCATATCTCCTTCTTGGCATACAAGCAAACAGTGTATTATATAATGGACCATACGTATTGTGGGATTGAAACATAGCGTTATGATCGAGCCGGCTGCCTTTTATAACTAATGAAGCTGATCGGTTTGGTTTATCCTAATTGGGGAGGGCTGTTTTTGAGGATACTAGTGACTGGTTCAACAGGGCGCCTAGGTTCAGCGGTACTTAATCAACTTAAAGAGCGTGAGTGTAGTGTCCTCATGACTTCAAGACGAAAACCTGAATACAGTGATCGTTTTGACTGGGTTTATAGTGATATGCTATCAGGTGAAGGATTAGAAGAGGCCGCAAGAGATATAGATGTGGTCATTCACACAGCAACCAGCCCAATGAAAAAAACCAAGGAAATTGAAGTTTCGGGTCTCACGAACTTTTTGAGTAAACTCACACACATAAAACATTTTATCTATCCATCGATTGTTGGGATCGAAGATATACCATATAACTATTACAAACATAAACACGAAGCAGAAGAAGTGCTGAAACATAGTAATATTCCTTACACAATCGTTCGTGCAACTCAGTTCCATAGTTTTGTAGATTCTTTGTTTTTGTCAAAGCCTTTTTTAAAGGGGTATTTTATTCCTGGAAACATCAAGTTTCAGACCGTGGATGTAGGTGAATTTGCCAATCATTTAATTGATCTGACGGAAAAGGGACCCCAAGGGAGAACGGGCGATTTTGCAGGTCCCAAAGTCATGACACTAAGAGAAATGGCCAATTTGAAAATAGGGATGAGCAATAAACCAAGTAGGGTATATAATGTAGCCCTCCCAGGAAAACTGTACAAGTCTTTATTGGAGGGTAAAAACACGAATCCAACGCAGAATGTGGGGAGCGTTACATTTGAGGACTTTTTAAGAAAAAATATGACCGGAAAATAGGAATAAAGGAAAACTCGCCAGTACGGGGCGAGTTTTCCTTTATTTTGAGTGATAATATATCGTCTATTACTATGCGCTCTAGAAAAGAATCGCAGGGGACAGGGCTTTTTTGGTGCTTGAAACCATATCTCTAATTTTATAGAAGGGTAAGCAACAAAATGGCAACAACCGGTGCAAGGATGAGAAGGTAGCCGGTAGGTCTGGCGAAGTTTATCGTCCAGCCGACACCGAATCGTTTTTCCACCAAGAAGGAAGGATCCTCACGGTTGAAGTAAAAAATGCCGCCGATCCAGTGGGAATCATCGTCTTCATTGACGGTGTCCCCTCCCTCATCGATGATGGTGGTGCGGTCCAGATCCGAATCGGATTTTCCTACTTTTATGGCCATCAAGACAGCACTGAAGAAGACGAATACAGAGAAGGCCAGTGGTGCAAAGAGCATGAGGGACCCGCTTAATAGATTTTCGTAAGCCGTTTGAATATGAAGTATGCTGAATAGCATGGCTGTTGCCATGGAAATGAAGAACAAGAACCAGCTGGAGTACTTCCTAAGCTTGAGCTGTCGGATCTTGGATGCTGGAATGTTCCCTGCGCTCAGTTTGATTCCGGAGTTCCGCGTCAATTCGTGGATGGCAAGGAACATGGCGCTCATGAGCAGTAAAACAAATGGCATCGTCAGGACGCTGACCCTGGTTTTGGCTGTGAAGGCGTCCGGCTCTCCACTTGGTCCCCAATGGGTCGGCAGTTGATCTGGGAAGAGCTGATAATTCATAAGGGTGAAGACAATGAGACCTGCCCCGAGCACGATCGGGAACAGGAAGAGGTACCAGGGGAGCATTTCATCCTTGGACCTAGAGGTAGGCTCTGATACGCGGACCTGTCTTCGTCCTTTGAACCACTGGCTTTCACGTTTGTACCGGACCACTCGCATGTGGAAGTAGGCATAGAGGGACATGGAGATGAAGATGATGATGAAGGGAAGCAGGATCCCTGAAGCAATGAGCCGGTCCTCAGGAAGGTCAACTGAACCGGTTATCATAAAGAACAGGACAATGCCGGCTACAGAAAGCATGGCGGTGACCGCCGCATAGATTTTTTTGAAGCGGAGCAATTGAGCGTCTCGTATGTGCTCTACGGGAATCGTGACCCCGAATACAACGGTGCGTTTCACGATAAATGGCAGCATCACTTGGATAAGGAGTATGATTCCGATCATACCGATCAATAAAATGGATTGCATGGTTTATTCCCCCTTGATACTTGATTGAATGGATCTGATCATATCCTGCAGCTGTTCTTCCGTCATTCCGACGGCCAGTGCTTCGGCAAGGAGCGGCCGGATGGAGGAGGCGATCATGTTGATCCGTTCCTTTGTCGGTTCGTCGGGCGCGAGGATGACGGCACCGGACTTGGGTACGATCTGAATGATTCCTTTATCCTCTAATTCATGGTAGCTTTTATTGACCGTGTGCATGTTCACGCCCAGGTCAGCGGCAAAGGACCGGACCGAAGGAAGAACATCCCCAGGCTTCAGCTCACCCCGCACGATGCCCTCGACAATCCCATTCCGTACTTGGGCATAGATCGGAATGGGAGAATGTGGTTCAATTTGGATCAGCAAAAGATCACCTCCTGTTTGTTATATGTTTATTATAACAGATTTGTTCTACTATATGTATAACAAAATAAAAATGGGCTTGTCCTTTTGATCAAAGGCAGCGAATCATCGTCTGCCGCGGACCTTTGAGTAATAGAAAATCACGATCGTGATAAGAACAAGAGTGACGACGCCGGTCTCGATCCAGGACATGGACAGGACTCCTAGGGGGATCAGTGATAGACAGAAAAAGTAGAGAAAGTTGCCTGTGATGGTCCCGGTGATCAAATGCCGGAATGAAATCCCGCTGACACCAGCCACGATATTGACGAGGCTCGTGGGAATCATTGGGATGATCCGACCTTGGAATACATACGTGAATCCACGTTCCTTCAGGTGGGGGGAAGGAGCGATTCGGGAAGAAAGGCTTTGAAGGAAGAGCTGTCTGACGGAAAGAAAGACGATCCCGGCTCCGATGATACTCGAAATCCAGCTCCAAAGGAATCCTTGCCAGAAACCAAAAATCGTTACATTTATTGAAATGACGAGAATAAGAGGGATGACGGTAAACGAGTTCTGGATAATCATGACGAGCAGGGTAAGTCCGTAAAGGCTGAATCTGTTAGACTCCTTCAAGGAATAGAGGGAGGATTCATCCCCTGAGAGGATCAAACCGATGGTGTCTCTCTGAAGAAAGCCGACAGTGGCCAGTAAGGTAAGGAAGAAAAAAACAAAAACGTTTCTGCTCATACTTTATGCACCGCTTTTTGATGTATCTTATGTGGATTCAATATGAGCTGTGAGGGCGGGCAGATGTCATGAACTCGGGAGAACAGCCTACTGGTTTTTGCATATGATGCATGAAAGTGTATTGAAAAGGACTGATTGAGATGTTGAAAAGAGGGAGAGAAACCTCAGGGTTGTCCTGCAAGATCATCCCGCCCCCAAAGAGCTGCGAAGGATTATTTCCGAATCCAGGAAACGAGTGCAAAGAACCGATCATTCAGCTTGATCGTATCGGCTCCATTAGCTGTGACGGAATCATCAGCGGAAGGGTGTTTTGTGACTATCAACCTGTAGCGGGTGTAGTCGTACAACTATCTGCTAATCCCGGGATCGTGAACTTTGCGAATGCTACACCGATCACGGATGCATCAGGGCGTTTCTCCACGACCGTATCGGTCCCGCGTGGAACGCCGATTACGTCAGGTGTCGTGGTGACGGCAGATGCAGATGTAGCTGGGCAGCGTGTAACCGACAGCATCATTACTACGGTTGACTGCATCGTGTGTACCAATCCAACCCTGACTTTGAATCCAATTGAAGGGCCTGTTGGCTGCGAGGGTGCACCTCTCAGCGGGCGACTCATCTGTGACGGCAGCGCCATTGCACGAGCCCCCATAACCTTCACCATCACATCCCAGTCAAAGAGGGTCGTCGTTAACCCGAACCCTGCCATCACACAAAATGACGGCACCTATTCAGCTACCGTCGTCCCGTTCATTGGAATCAATGAAACGATTACGATCGTGGCTTCAACGAGGATCGGCGGAATCGAAGTGGTATCAGAAGCACGTCAACTTACTGTGCGCTGTGTGAAGTGCGTTAATCCGGTCATTTTCATTAAAAAAGTATCCACGATTAACTGTGATGGAGTCATTTCAGGTACGCTGCTTTGTGACGGGGTTCCACTATCCAATGTCCCTGTAACACTCTCGGGACCGTCTTTCCTACAGTTTGAACCGGACACTCCCATCACCGATGAGAATGGTGTTTTCACTTCCACAGTGACCGTCGCAAGTGGGACACCGTTCCAGGAAGCAGAAATAACGGCTTCAGCGGTAGTCAGCGGCATCGAGGTCTTCACAAGCCGTATCATCACCGTAGGATGCCTGTTCTGCCGGAACCCTGAGCTGACCCTGAATACTCCGAAAAAGATCATAGGCTGTGAAGGAGCGGAGCTTACCGGCAAGCTGACATGCGGCGGCATACCGTACCAAGGAGCAAGTATAGCCTTTATCGTGACTCCGGAAGAAGGCGTCGCGATCGTTCCCAATCCCGCCATCACCGGGGAGGATGGATCCTATACTGCAAGAATCGTACCGGAGCTTGGGACAGTGGGTACGTTCACCATCGAGGCGAGGACCGTGATTGCAGGGGTGCTGATTTCCTCAGAAGTCAAAACGATCCGAGTCGATTGCGAGTGCAAGAATCCGGTCATCACCATCGATGACCCCGGAAAGATCAATTGTGAATCCCCGATTACGGGTCGCTTGACGTGTGAAGGCTTCCCGCTCGTAGGGGTCGAGATCACATTCTCGAGTCCACTCCTTGAATTCAACCCCAACCCAGTTGTCACGGATGAGAACGGCGAGTTCACTACCACGGCAACCGTCCCATTCGGTACAGAGCCACAGGAGACGACCATCACGGTAACAGGTGCCGGAGCTACTGAGACCGTCACGGTCAAAGTATTCTGTAAGAAGTGCCGGAATCCACTGTTGACCCTGAAAGCACCGAAGTTCATCGGATGTGACGGCGGGAAGGTCACGGGCAGGCTGACATGCGATGGAGTTCCGCTCAAGGGGAATCTCGTTACATTCACCACCTCACCGGCAGGGGCGATTGCAGTATCGCCGAACCCTGTCACCACGGACGAAGACGGAAGGTTCACAGCTGTCTTGACCACTACGCTCGGTGTGGAGGAAGTGGTGACAATCCAGGCTTCATCCGTTGTCGACGGAAAAGTGGTAGTTTCCGAGAATGAGAAGATCAAAGTGAAATGTGTGTGCAAACATCCAGAGATCATTCTTGAAGAGCCGTATAAAATCAACTGTAAAGGTGAAATCAGAGGGAAGGTGACATGCGAGGGACTGCCCCTTGCCGGTGTCGAAGTGATGCTTTCCAGTCCGATCCTTGACTTTGATCCAAATCCGGTGCTGACGGATGAAACGGGATCATTCTCTTCGGAAGTGACCGTCCCATCCAATACACCGCTAACAGAGACGGTCATCACAGCAAGGGTGACAGTGGCTGGCAAGACCATTACCGACACCATCAAGCTGAAAGTGATCTGCTTGAAGTGTCGCAATCCGAAGCTTACCTTGAATACACCCAAATACATCGGATGTCCTGCAGAGCGGATTTCTGGCCGCCTCACCTGTGATGGGGTACCGATAAGGGATGCGGCCATTACCTTTGTCGTTACCTCGGATACCCCGGAAGCCGTCACCGTGGATCCGAATCCGGCGTTTACGAATGAAATGGGCGAATACACGGCAAGCATCCGTGCAGGTGTCGGGGTCACAGAGGTCATCACCATCAGGGCAGAAGCCATCGTTTCAAGAGAAGTGGTGTCTTCAGAATCCCAACAGATCAAGGTGGATTGTCAATGTGAAGACCCCGAATTGGAACTGGAATGTGTAAAGAAAATCCGCTGCCGTGCCGAAATAAAGGGAAGATTCCTCTGTAAGGGTGAGCCGCTTGCAGGAGTGAGGGTAACATTGACCAGTCCGCTTCTCGACTTTGAACCAGCAGTGGTGTTTACGAATCAGGAAGGGTATTTCAGAACGTCTGCCATCGTACCCGGTGAAAGACCTTACGAACTCACCACCTACACAGCGAGTGTTGAAATCGGGTCACGGACCATCTCGAAAACCTGTAAAACCGTTGTGGGTTGTGAGCGGTGCAAACATCCCCGTTTGACTCTTTGCACCCCGTTGTTCGTCGGTTGTGAAGGGGAAGAGATCACCGGTGAGGTCTTGTGTGACCATCGCCCGGTTGAAGGCGTAGCTGTCCATTTTAAAGTCGTATCGTCGCATGGAGAGGAATATATCCTTCCGAATCCAGCAGTCACGAAGGCGGATGGCACCTATACAGCCCGTATCGTGCCTGCAAAAGGAAAGGTAGATATCATCACCATAACCGCAACGGCAGAAGTAGGGGATGAACAGTTGAAAAAAGGCCCATTCCTGGTCGTTGTCAAATGCCCGTGCCCTCCGCACGAAGGTAAAGAATAAGAAAAGGGGAAAGCCGTCATCCGTGACGGTTTTTCTCTGACAGGGTGCTGGACAGGCTCTTACATAAAAAAATGAAAACCAATGAACTTTTCACGCATCCAAATACTCTTACAGGAAAGAGAGGTGGAGAAATGAATCTCAGAAGCGCAGTGAAGAAGGCGAAAAAAGGCAGCAAAGAGGCGCTCCTTCAACTGATCATGGAAGAAAAGGAAAACTACTATCGATTGGCCTACGTATATGTCGGGAACGAGCATGATGCCATGGATGCCATGGAGGATATGATCGTCACCGTTTATGAAAAAATTCACCAGCTTAACGATCCGGATGCCTTTTACAGCTGGAGCAAAACGATACTCGTGAATCTTTGTAAAACGATGCTTCGTAAACAGACTCGTCTCGTGTTGAAAGAGGAGTGGTCAGATGAGGGGGAATCCTCAAATCCATTGGAGAACAGTGACCGAGACATGGAGATCCAAGACATGCTTCTCCAGTTGAATGAGCACCAGGCAGAGGCCATCAGGTTGAAATATATACTGGATCTTGATTATTCAACCGCTGCTAAGGTGATGGGCGTGTCGGTGGGAACGGCAAAATCCAGGGTATTCCAAGGTTTGAAGAAATTAAGGGAAACGTTTGGAGGGATAGCGTATGAATGAAGTGGATAAGAAACTAAGGGAAGAAGCAGAAAAAATGCAGAGTATCCAGCCGCCACAAGACCTCGAAGCGCGCCTGCGTTCAGCCCTCGACGATAGGCCGCGAAAGAAGCAGAACGGGTGGAAGGTAGCACTGGCCGCAGCCGCAGTCTTCTTGATCCTCGGTTCGTTTCAATATCCAGCCCTTGCCTACTACGGAAAGAAAATAATGGGAGCAGAAGATGTCATGAATGGTACACTTCAAGATCTTAATGAAGCGGGGATGGGCCAGGTCATCGACCAGACATACTCTCTAGGAGAAGGGAAAAAGATCACGATCGATGGCGTCATTGTCGATGAGAACCAATTCATCCTGTATTACACCCTGCATGATGCCAAAGGAGTGGAAGAAGGGGATACTTGGGAGCCGGGTGACCTGACTGGGTTTTTGACCAGGGAATATATGATCAGTGCAAAGACGGTCGTCAGTGAAGACCGGACAGAACTTAAGGGTGAAATCCGATATGATCCACCGAATGCCTTTGCCAAAGAGCTTACCATTCATCTTGACCACTACAAAAACGATGAATGGATGAAAGGAAAAAAACTTACCTTCAACTACCGTCCGGATCAAGCACTGCAAACCAAATTCAAGCAGGGGATCAATAAGACTGTGACATTCGATAATGGTTCCATCACGTTCAAGAGTATAACGGCAACCCCCACCATCACGGTCATCAAGGGCAAGATGAAGCTGGATGAAGAGATCAACGATCCACTTGGCGATATTGAGCTTGTGGCAGACGGCAAAGCCCTTGAGTGGCAGGGGTCAGGCAGCTCATCCAACTGGGGTCTTTCCGATGATATTGAACTGGAATTTGATGCTCTGCCACACGATTTGAACAATCTCGAACTTGTTGTGAAAGCATTTCCTGTAAAGGAGAAAGCGGACATCACCGTACCTCTCTCGGCATCAGAAACGTTCAAAGTGAATGATCAGAACGTGGTGGTGAAGAAGAGCGGGGTAAAAGACGGGCAGGCTACAGTAACAATCGAGAGCGGGGAAGGGCTACGTCTTGACGGAGTGAGCATCAAGACCGAGAGTGGGACTGTCAAGCTCGATCATACAACGGATGACGAGTATACGAAAAGGGACGGGCAGGCTTTTCATGAACGTACCCTCATCTTTGACACAAACGATGAACCACAATCCCTCCTTGTGAAAGGCATCTCGTACATGAAAACATATGACAAACATATTGTGATCGAGTAGGTGGTTTGGATCAAAAAAAGGCAAGAATCCGATGAATGGATTCTTGCCTTTTCGTCGTTAAGTGACTGGAATTGACGCCCCTTATGCAGATTGTTCCTGGCCTTTCTTATTCCCCACATAAATAAATCGTAAAGCAAGGAGCATAAGAACGATGGCAAGGATCCGTTTCCAGTCCAGGTGGATCTCAATCCCGCCGAACCATCCGAAATGGTCGATGATCATCCCCATGGTTAACTGTCCGATGACAGTGGATACATTTGTGGCGATTACCCCGATCTTCGGAACGGCAAGAACGGTAAGGAACAGGTATCCTACGCCGAACCAAACGGCAGCCAGCTGCCATTTAGGAACATCGAATATAGCGAAGATATTTCCGTCCCCAAAGAAGAGGATGATAAGGAATAAGATCATGGCACCCGTAGCAAATGTCATGAACGCTGTCTCATAGGTACCGGTTTTTCGACTGAGTGCCCCGTTCACGGAGGACTGTGCGCTAAGTGTGAAGCCGCCGAGCATGGCGGCGATCAGGATGAATGCAGACATGTTTGGACCTCCTTAATAGATGAGTATGAGGGACGCAGCCATCAGGATGATAGCTATGACCTTCTCTTTGTTGATGCTGATTTTTTCACTTCCGAGCCACCCTTTGTGCTCGATGATCATACTCATGATCATTTGTCCGACAATGACGCTGATCATCGACAGTCCAACACCTACCAGTGGAACACTGATCACCAGGATGGTAAGATAGATGGTCCCGAAGAAACCACCGGTGAGCTGCCATTTTGGTGCTTTGAGGGAATGGGACAACGAGCCTTTTCCGAGGAAAAGGAGGACAATACCGAGAATGATCGTTCCGACAAAAAAGTTATAAAAGCTGCTTTCCAATTTCCCGATCGTTTTCCCGAGCTCGCCGTAGATGGCTCCCTCTGTACTTAATGATGCCCCTGCAATGAGGGCGACGATATAAACCCATAGCTTCATAGTATGATGGCTCCTTAAATCTATATTTCGAATAATATCGATATGATAACTCAAAAAAAGAGGATTAAAGCTCCTCTTTGATCCACTTCGCCAGTTTCTCTAAATTCTCTTCGTTCCTTCGGTAGTACGTCCACTTTCCGTGACGTTCCGACTCCAGTAATCCAGCCTTCTGCATCATTGATAAATAGTGCGAAACAGTGGATTGGGACATCCCGGCCCTTTCCGAAATATCACCAACGCACACGCCTCCTTTTTCACTCATATTCTTCGAAAGATGTGCAGAAGGTTTGTCGAAATGATCATAAGGATCCTTCAACCATTTCAACATTTCCAATCGAGTGCTGTTAGCCAACGCTTTGAAAATATCTACGTAGTTTTCCATGTGGATTAGACTAATCGATATTCCTCGATATGTCAACCGGAGACTCTTCGGCTAGAAATGGTCCATGCTGCCTGCCCCATTGATGCATTGCCTGAAGGACCGGCATCAACGTGCTCCCGAAAACAGACAGGCTATATTCCACTTTGGGTGGGACGGTATCATAGGAAGTCCTGTTGATAAACCCATCCTCTTCAAGCTCCTTCAGTTGCTGGCTGAGTACTTTATGGGCGACACCAGGCATGAGCCTCCTCAGTTCATTGTAGCGATGGACCCCATCCGTTCCAAGATGCCACAGAATGACGGTTTTCCATTTGCCGCCGATTTTTTTCAGTGTATATTCAATAGAGCATTTCAGCTTACCGTTTTCGCCAATCTCGACTGCCATTCAGTTCACCCTTTCTTACCTCCAGGTTAGTATCTCACAAAAAAGTGCATACTTACATTCGGACGAATCGCCCATTATAATGAGGGCAATTCAACTCAAGGAGGATACTAATATGAAACCATATCCAAGATCATTTTCACATATCGGCCTAAGCGTGCCAAGTCTGGATGAAGCAGTGAAGTTTTACCAGGAGGTATTCGGCTGGTATATCATCATGGAGCCGTCCGATGTTGAGAACGATGATAGTGCCATCGGACAAATGTGTCGTAACGTATTCGGAAACGATTGGGAAACCTTCAGGATTGCTCACATGGCCACAGGCGATCGGATCGGGATCGAACTATTCGAATTCCCGCAGAATGAAGCCCCTGAGAACAACTTCGAATACTGGAAAACGGGCTTGTTCCATTTTGCAATCCAGGATCCAGATATCGAAGGCCTCGTAGAGAAAATCAAAGCGCACGGCGGGAAGCAGCGCATGCCGATCCGGGAATACTACCCTGGTGAAAAGCCTTACCGTATGGTGTATGTAGAAGATCCGTTCGGCAATATCTTTGAAATCTACTCCCACGGTTATGAGCTGACGTATTCAGAAGGTGCGTACTGACATCTAGAAAAAGTAGCAGAGGCTGGGACAAACGTGTTTCATTCATAGAAATACCCGGATTCATTCGCCTAAGAGAAGGTTGATGAATCCGGGTTTTTTAATGGGCTCTTTATAGTGTTTTCCCAAACTCAGGTCCTATAGGGGAAGGATGAGCCTTACCCTTGTTCCTTCGTCAGGCGCACTCTGTACATTGATGGAACCGTTGTGCAATTCAATCAGTTGTTTCGTAATGGCCATCCCGAGTCCGGTACCGCTACCGGAGTCACTGGTGTTGGTTCCGCGGTAAAAGCGTTGGAACAAGTGGGAGAGGGTCACGGCATCCATCCCTTCTCCATCATCTTCAATTTTGATGACCATGAGCTGGTTTTCTATCACATCTGCAGAGATGGTGATCGCTGTACCATCTCTGTTGTGTTTGATGGCATTTGATAACAGATTGTCTAGGATTCGCTGAAACCATTTACGGTCCACCATCCCAAGCAGAGGATTTTCTGTAGGAAGGAAGCGGATATCGGCTTGTGCCGTATTGATGAAATAAATGACGCTCCTCCGAATGGCTTCGTTGATATCTGTCTTTTCTTTCCTGATGGGCAAGGCTTGGCTGTTGAGCTGGTAAACGAGGGTGAGATCATCAAGGAGATCCTTCATGAATGCCGATTTATCAACGATTGTACCAGCAAAGTCCCTTATTTCTTCAGGTGTCCATTCATATTGATCGGACTGAAGCATCTGAGCATATCCGGTAATGGATGACAAAGGGGTCTTCAGATCATGGGATAATCCACTGATCCACTCTTCCCGTGAGCTGACCACCTTCTTTTCATGCCTTTCGTTGCTCTTCAGTGTGTCCGTCAGCTTGGATAGCTGGCTGAAAAGCTCTTTGTACAGGCGATAATTCCGTTTAAGCTTCCCATTTCTTTTATAAATCGTGGATTCCCCGACTTGGTTGACCGGTTGGGAGTATTGGCCATCTGAGAGCTGTTTGATCCATTTAACCATGATCAAGAGAGGGGTGCCGAGGTTCCGGGCATACCAAAAGGTGCTGAACAGAATCAGAAGGGCAATGACGACAAGCGCGATGAACCACCCGTTATGGATCGGCACCGAAATGGGTGCTTCAGCAGGAGGATGGACCCCTGAAATCAGGATGTTTCCTGATAGGAGATCTTGGTGCACGGTCTGATTCGGATCATCCAGTTGAAGGAGGTCCTTGTACGTGTAGTCCTTTGAAGGTGGCTGGTCTCCATACGCTTGAAGAACCTTGCCATCAGGGTCGGTCAGCTGAATCCAGACGCCTTCTTTTTTCAGTTGCCGCTGATCTTTTGTCGAGAGCAACCATTCACCTTTACGCCAATCGACCTCATCTTTCACCCTGCTCAACCATTGCTCCTCAGGATGCTGTTTCCCGAGCATCGCGTAGGACGGTTCATCGTCCATATTCATGATCTCCCACGTATGGATATCGGTGAAAGGGACTTCATTTGCAGCCGACAGAAGATGTTTTGAAGAGAGAACGGAATCGGGCGCACCGTAGGAACCGGCAATGTCTCCCCTGGAGTCCAAGATGATCAACCAACTGTGTTGTTTTTGAAGAAGTTCTTGAAGATGTTGATCGATGGTTGCGTTGCCATCCTTGATCTCGAATCTATCGGAAAAATAGAGTCCTTCTGCGGTGGTGAGGTCTTTTTCAATGGCAGAATTCATGGTAAGGAACGCGATGAAAATGAAAATGATCAAGATCGACAGTAATAAAAGGAAGCCGGTCAGGATCAGTCTGCCGAGAAGGTGGAGGATGAATCGAGTATGGATATTCATCTGCCGCCTCTTGGCACGTCCAGTTTATACCCGAGCCCCCGGACGGTAAGGATGAGGGAGGGATCGCCGGGGTCTTCCTCGATTTTCTCCCGCAGCTTCCGGATGTGCACCATGACGGTGTTATCTTCCCCCATGAAGGCATCCCCCCACACCTGCTCATAGAGCTGTCCCTTGCTGAAGAGCTGATTCGGATGCTTACAAAAGAATAGTAATAATTGGTATACTTGAGCAGGAAGTCGAACGGATTCCCCCCGTATGAACACTTCCCCTGTCGCTGTGTTCATTTCGATGGGACCGCAGCTGTGCGCGGTCTGATCCTGTTTCGTGACGACTTTCAACCTCCTGGATAGATGAGCTTTGATCCTCGCGACGACTTCAAGGGGGTTGAAGGGCTTGGTGATGTAATCATCAGCCCCGACGGCAAATCCGGATAATTTATCGAGGTCGCCTGCCTTGGCCGTCAGAAAGAAGATCGTGGCATCGGATTGCTCGCGGATCGATGGGCAAATCTCAAAACCTGTTTGATCAGGAAGCATCACATCCAAGAGTATCAAGTCATAGGTATGACTCTTACATAGGGCAAGTGCCTGTGAGGCAGTCTCGGCTTTATCAATCTTTGAGATTCCCTCTCTGAGGAGCAGGGTCTCAAGCATATTCATTAGTGCCATTTCATCATCAACAATCAATAATCGTGCTTCATTCATCATTAATCTCCTATCGTAACGGTGTTACCCCTATCATATCATCAAAGTTTTAGTAGAATTAGAGAATTAAGGAAAAGTTAAGGTGGGATTTCACCTGCGTTAAATGTAGTCGATTATCCTTTTTGTATAGACAAATAAGAAAAGGAAGTGTTGCATATGTTTTCCATAGCCAAAAGGGAGTTTTTTCAATTGTTCAAGGGGTTCAAGTCCATCGCCATCATCCTTATGCTCCTTGTACCAACGTATTACTTCGCTAAATTCTCCTCGATGTTCGAGAGTGCATTGGAGTTAACGCCCGATGAGGCAGATATGGCCCATTCGGCAGGCTTGCTGGTGGTCATGGTTGTATTTGGGCAACTGTTCGTCATGGGACTGTCCCATGACACGATGAACCGGGAGACGCATGAGCGGACCATGAGGTTCCTGTTGACCCGGACGTCAAGGCGGTCCATCGTGGCAGGGAAGTTCCTCGGGATCCTGGCCTTCTGGTTTGCCTGCATCACAGCTTCCCACGTGATCATCGCGATCTTCTCTCACCGATTCGATGCTTTCACATTCTTTCAGCTCATGGGTCTCATCGCCTGTCAGGTCGCTTTCACGGTTTTCTTGTCGACGGTGGTCCCGGTGCCTGCTTTGACGATGTTCATGAGTATCATCGCCGGGATTCTCCTTCCAATCCTGGGGTACTGGTTGGCATACACCTCGAATCCATGGTTCAGCTGGATGAAGTATGTTGATCCGAACTATTATCTTGTCAGGGAAGATTATACATTCTTGCTCATGTATCTTGATGCTTTCTTTTTACTGTTACTGACATATGTGTTCTTCAGAAGGAGGGGCTGCTGATGATTACAACGAAAGGGCTGACGAAATCATTCGGGAAAAACCAGGTAGTCAAAGGAATCGATCTGACGGTGGAGAGAGGGGAGATCTTCGGGTTCCTCGGGAGGAACGGAGCAGGGAAATCTACGTTCATCAACATGCTGACAGGCATCGTGATTCCGTCTTCCGGCAGCTATTCTCTGCTTGGAGAAGAGGAGAATCACAATGCAATCAAGCACAAGATCGGCGTCATGCCTGATTATTCAACATTCTATCAATCCATGACCGCATTGAAACATCTGCAGTTCCTTGCCGGTGTTTCAGGGAAAAAGGTATCCAAGGAAACGTGCATGTCGGTGCTGGCCGCTGTCGGTCTAGAAGGGCATGAGCATAAGAAAACCTCCAAGTTTTCCTTCGGTATGAAGAAGAAGCTTGGAGTGGCACAGGCAATCATCCACGACCCTGAATTGATCTTCCTTGATGAACCGACGTCCGGAATGGACGCAGAATCGGTCCTGCAGATCCAGCACCTCATCCTTTCCCTGCAGAAACAGGGGAAGACGATCTTCATGACGTCTCATAATCTTGACGAAGTGGAAAAGATCTGTAACCGTCTTGCTATCATGAAAGAGGGGAGGATTATGAAAAGCGGTACTATGGAAGAATTGCGGGCATTTTATCGCTCGAACATTGAAGTGAAAGTCAAACATTCACCAATCCCTGTCCGTGATCGAGAAGATCTGGAGCAATGGCTTACCATCAACGGTCGCGACCTTGAAATGAACGAAACCCATTTTCATGTGGTGGTGGAGGATGAGAAAAAGATTGCCGACATCATCCGCGTTCTTAACCGGATCAAGGTCGATGTCTACCGGGTCGAGGTGGATGAACCTACCCTGGAAGAGATTTTTCTGGAAAGGGAAGAGGTTAAATAAAAGGCAAGGTGTCGCGAAGACACCTTGCCTTTTTGTTTAGCCATGCCACTGTTCACTCGTGCGTCGGTAACCGGAGATGTGGTCCCATACAAAGCCGATGACGGCACAGAGGAGAGCGGGAAGGGTCCACTCCAACCCATTAGCCGAAAGAGGGATCCAGTCTACGGCGTGTTCGAGACTTTTCGGCACCATATGGAAACTGTGGAACGTTTCATAGAGTGAAAACGCACCCGTCATCCCCACCGAAAGGGTGAACATCCTCCGACTTTTACCCAGGAAGTGTTGGGCAAGGGAGAGGACAACGAGGACGATAGCCACAGGGTAGATCAAGGATAGAAGAGGCCCGGCAATCTGGAGGATCATATTCAGTCCAAGATTCGTAGTAAGCAGTCCGATCAAGGTGAATACCCCTACATATGCTTTATAGGAAAGGATGGTGAAGCGCTCTTGGAAAAACTGGGCACATGCGTTGATCAGACCGACACAGGTTGTCAGGCAGGCAAGGATCACGATGGAACCGAATACCAGATTACCGCTGGGTCCAAAAAGCTGTCCGGATGCAAGGACCAAGAGCTCTGCGCCGTTGGCCACTGCCTGGTCGGCCGGGATGACCCTACCGATCCAACCGAGGGAGACGTATACAAGGATGAGCCCCACAGCGGCAATCGATCCTGCACCGATCGTTCCTTTCACGATCTCGCTCCGATTGCTCATCCCTTTTGAGCGGAAGCCGTTAATGATGACGATACCGAAAGCAAGGGCTGCTATGGCATCCATCGTATAGTAGCCTTCAATGAATCCCGTAAGGAAAGGGGAGTCTTGGAATTTGACTGAAGTCTGTGCTTCCCCATACGAATAGGTGAAAAAGGCTTTGATGAAAAGAACAGCCAATACGAGTAGAAGTGCCGGGGTCAGCCATTGTCCCACAAGATCGATCGCCTTCTTCGGGTTCAGGCAGATCAAGAATGTCACTCCGAAAAAGATTAGCGAGAAGATGAAGAGTGGCATATGCCCCTGTACGGGAAGGATCTGTTCGAATCCAAGCTCGAAGGCCACATTGGCAGCCCTCGGTATTCCGTAGAAAGCACCGATGGATAAGTAGACGATGATAGCGAAGATCGTCCCGAAAAGGGGGTGAACCCGCTCGCCGATGGATAAAAGCCCGTTCTTCGAAAGAGACACAGTGATGATTGTGAAGAAGGGAAGGAATACAGCTGAGAGAATGAATCCCGTGATGGCAGGTATGAACGCTTGACCTGACTCCATCCCCAGGGTAGGAGGGAAAATAAGATTCCCTGCCCCGAAGAAAAGGGAAAAGAGCATGAATCCTGCTACGGTAATATGTTTTTTATTGGTCATGATGAACCTCCTGATTCTATCCTGGAATAACAAAAAAGCCCGCCCCTCTAACTGAAAGGGACGAGCTTATACCCGCGTTACCACCCGAATTCCGCCTGCCAAAAAACAAGCGACACTTGAACGTACCATCATACGCCTTCCTGTTAACGGTGGAAAACCGGCAGTGCTTACTCCGTTCGGCGCTGCGTCTCAAGGATGATTTTCAATAGGGTACTGTTCGCCTGCTCCCACCATATACCGGCTCTCTTTGCAACAGTGTCCCGACCTACTCTTTCCCGTCGTTGACATTTACTATAGTAGTAATCTAGCACAGAAGGAATTCATTCGTCAATTCGTTTTTTAAATATAGTATTTATTCTGACAATAGAATGGTGATCTGTAAACGCTTAGATCTCTTTCATCACTTCATCGAACGATAAATCAGGTTGAAGCACTTCGGATATGATCAGTCTGTAGCCGTCAGGATCTTGAAGGACGATTTCTCGTGCATTCCAAGGACGTTCGACAGGACCTTCTATAATACTTTCAGCCGGTGCTCTCTTGGCCGTCATCTGAACGTCCTGCCACTGCAGGTTGATGGTGATACCATTTGGGTGGACAGGGGATCTGGCGTGAATCAGCATCAGATCTTGGTATTTATCACCGCGGATATGAGCCATCACGATGTTGTCTTCCTGTCCGGACAAACAATACACGACATTGAAATCCAGGACTTCTTTGTACCATTCCATCGAGCGCTCAATATCTCTCACCTCCAGCTTTATAAACAGGGGCATTGGATAAGCTTCCATGTGGTCACTCCTTTCTGTTGATAGCCTTCACTTTAGTCCATGCCGCTGCGTGAAGGTCAATAAAAAAAGACGTGCAGATGTGCACGTCTTTGAAATAGGTCATAGTCCAACAGAAATATATTTCACTTCCAGGTATTCGTCCATTCCTTGATGGCCACCTTCGCGTCCAAGGCCGCTCTGTTTGAATCCTCCGAATGGTGCCTGAGGAGCGGATGGGCCACCATCATTCAACCCGACAATCCCGTACTCCAATTGTTCGCATATGGCAATCCCGCGTGAGATGTTTTCCGTGAATACATAGGCAGCCAGCCCATAGATCGAATCATTGGCACGGTCGACGGCTTCTTCTTCCGTTTTGAATGTGGTGATCGGGGCAAGGGGGCCGAATGTTTCCTCGGTCATGCAGAGCATATCATCGGTCACGCCGGTAAGGACTGTGGGCTCAAAGAACAGCCCTTCTTTCACGCTGCCGCCCGTCGCGATTTCAGCGCCTTTACCCACAGCATCTTCAATATGCTTCTTCACTTTATCCACTGCTCTGTCGTCAATGAGGGGGCCGATGTCAACACCTTCGTCTAGTCCGTTCCCGACCTTCAGTTTTTTGACCTCCGCCACATACTTTTCGGTAAATTCATCGACGATGGATTCATGCACGTATATGCGGTTGGTACACACGCACGTTTGACCAGCATTGCGGTATTTGGAAGCTACCACGCCTTTGACGGCCTTATCGAGGTCTGCATCCTGAGTCACAATGGATGGAGCATGACCGCCGAGCTCAAGGGAGATTTTCTTCATTGTATCAGCAGAGTTCTTCATGAGGATCTTACCGACAGGTGTTGAGCCAGTGAAAGTGAGCTTGCGGACACGGGTGTCATCTGTCCATGCTTCCCCGATCGTCTTGGAGTCACCGCTCACGACATTGATGACGCCTTTCGGGATGCCGGCTTCTTCTGCGAGATGAGCAAGTTTGAAAGCTGTCAGCGGCGTGAGCTCAGCCGGTTTGATGACGACGGTGCAACCTGCCGCTAATGCAGGAGCGACCTTCCGTGTGATCATGGCAGCGGGGAAATTCCACGGCGTGATGACCGCGACGACACCGACCGGCTGCTTCGTCACGAACATGCGTTTATCGCGCTGAGTAGCAGGGATCTGCTCTCCATAAACTCGTTTTCCTTCCTCCGCAAACCACGAGATATATCCGTTGGCATAGTCGATTTCCCCAAGTGCCTCTTTAAGTGGCTTTCCTTGCTCAAGCGTCATCGTGCGGGCAAGATCTTCACGGTTTTCATGAATGAGATCATGCCATTTCCGCACCAGCTCACTCCGCTCGTATGCCGAGTGTTTACTCCAGCTTTTAAACGCCTCAGAAGCAGCATCGACTGCCTCTTTTGCTTCCTTTGTGCTCCCGTTCGGAACGGTGGCAACGACATCAGATGTAGCAGGGTTGATAACTTTGATCGTGTCGAGATCCTGACCGGTTTGTTGACCATTGATCAATAATGCATACTTTTCCATTGAATGTACCTCCTGAATTGATTGGTTGATGAGATGGTGAGAGTTTTCCCTCTCTATATGTAGCTTAAACGTTACCTCAAATGATGCAGTGACGCCACTAAATGGCTCTTGAAGTTGCTGTGTTTATTCTTATTCAGATTGAGGGAACATATACCGTATGAAGATTATGAAGGAGGAACCTACTGTGAAAGCCATAGTGATCAATCAATATGGAAGCAAAGATGTTTTGGAAGAAAAGGAAGTAGAGAAGCCGGCAATCGGTGATGATCAGGTGCTGGTGGAGAACCATGCGACGTCAATCAATCCCATCGACTGGAAGCTGAGAGAAGGATACTTGAAGCAAATGCTTGACTTTGAATTCCCGATTATTCTGGGCTGGGATGTCGCCGGTACCATTTCTGAAATCGGTCAGAACGTCAGCGGCTATTCCGTAGGGGACCGGGTATTCGCGCGTCCGGAAACGACGAATCAGGGGACTTACGCGGAGTTTGTTCCAGTGGATGCCCATCTGCTGGCACCTATGCCTGATTCCATGACCTATGAAGAAGCCGCGGCGATCCCCCTCGCCGGACTGACAGCCTGGCAGTGCCTGGTGGATTTCGGTGAGATCAAGAAAGGCGACAACGTATTGATCCATGCCGGAGCAGGGGGTGTAGGGAGCTACGCTATTCAAATCGCAAAGAGCTTCGGGGCATATGTTGCCACAACTGCAAGCGGGAAAAACGAGCAGTTCGTCCGTTCCTTGGGGGCAGATGAATTCATCAACTACCGGGAACAGGATTTTAGCGAGCTCTTATCGGGCTATGACCTTGTCGTCGATACGATGGGAGGGAAAGTTCAGGAAGACAGCTTCAAAGTGCTGAAAAAGGGAGGCAAGCTCGTTTCGATTGCCGATCAGCCATCCGAAGACTACGCCACTGACTTCACAACAAAATTCCTTTGGCTCGAGCCGAACGGGGAACAGCTGAAGAAGCTGGCGGATCTGTTTGAAAAAGGCGAGCTGAAGCCGGTCATCGGGGAGACCTTCGACCTTAGTGAACAAGGTTTGAAGGATGCCCATGCCCTCAGTGAAACCCACCATGCAAAAGGGAAGATCATCATCAAGGTGAAGTAGAACGCAAAATCCGTGAGCGCCCAATTCCTGAATGGAATGGATGCGCACGGATTTTTTTGTCGTACTTCAAAGCGTGGGCCAAGTCCTATACTTTTCAACACTTACGTAATCCGATGCTTCTATATAACACGTGTGCATTCCTTTTATTTGGTATGTTCTAAATCAGTACATCCCCTCCAGAAGATACCGCTGAACCCCTTTACAGCACTGAGCAGCACGTATGTAATGGTTCCTGCTTGCTTCTGCATCTCCGCTCAGGGAGTAGAGGCGGCCAAGGATGCTTTCGTTCATCCAATCTTTTTGCAGGGTATCTGCCCTCTCTTTGGCTTCTTCAAATCGTCCTTCCTCCAGCAGTACGTGCACCTCGTAATACTCCCTTATATGAGTCTGTTTTACTTAATGAAGGTGCGAGGAGGCGCTCCGAACATCCCCTCTTCGTGAAGCGTCAGCTAAGATGAAAATGGCCTGGTGGGATGGGGATTTGTACTTTCGCAGGACTTTTTCGAGCTGATCCTCTACCAGGTCAGGCGTACCTTGACCCAGCGCCCAATAGAAGCCCAGAATCGGCTGCCTTTTACGTGCAGATAGAAACTGTTCGATTTTAGATGTATTAGTGGCATAGTAAAGAAAATATACGTAGGGAATCATGGCAATAAGAATGACAGCGGCTGCGATCCCCGTTACGACCACCCCGAAAGGAAGATCCAAGAAGCCACCTGTTATTCCAAAAATAATGGCGAAGCTGAAAATGATGAAGTACTGAGTTTTGCTTATCATAGGTGTGTCCTTTCGGGCTCCTCTCCACTCTCTTCATCTTCTGCCGGAATGTCCTGTTCTTCGTGGAATTCCACTCCAGACTGCCCTGTGATCTCGTCAAAGGGTGTATAGAAGAGGGGAGGAGCTTGTTTTCTCTTGAAAAATCTGAAACCTGCGACGATGAGGAGTGCTGTCACAGAGAGGGGGAGCAGGGCGAATACCAGCAGCTCCATCATGAATTGCTCGACGAGCTTGTGATGACGGCGCTTGCTGACATGGTGGCAATCATGGCGGTCTGCTGTGCCTGGATCAGCGTCTCGATCGTCGTCGTCAAGCTTGTCGTGGCGAGGGAGGTATCCTCTAATTGATTGCTTACATAGAAGTTCACGGCCATCATGAAATTCACGTCTTTATGCCATTTGAATGCTTTTATGCCGTTCAAGTTGTCCCATATCGATCGGACCCTACTGCAGTCTGCATCTTTTACGAATGACAGGAGGGCGATATGCGGGTAAAAAGCGGGTTTCATGCGGATTCCTTCCGAGCGGAGGGCATCATGTATGCGTAGGGCTCTTGTAATCATGGACTCAGGTCCTTCCTCCTCCTGAAGGGAAAGGATGTGGCTCATCGTCTGAAGATCATTCCCCTTGCGGAAGCCTTCGTGGTTCAATTGATCATAAAAGGTCTCGATATAGTCCACGATATTCTCCTGCCCCTTTTTGGCGAGAAGCATGGCGAGGGGATAGTCGCTGTGACCGGTGAGGAAGAGATGCTCCTTTGCCATCCGTTTATAGAGGGTAAGCGCGCGTTCTGGAAGATCTGGATCGATCTCTTCTTCCCCCAGTACCGCCAGGGCGGCAAGGTGAGTGTAGACACCCTTTTTGAATCCTGCCTCAATGAGCCGGTCGTAAAGGGATTGAAGGCGTTCGAATTGCAGGCGGGGATTTTCGGATTTCACGTCGAGAAGGGCAGCGCATGAGAAGCGCAGCTGCGATTTCATGTGTGAAAACATACCGGATTCTTTTTTGATCATCTCGCTTATGTCCATGAATCGTTCCACATCGAAAGGATGATCATTCGAACAATAAATGGAGGAGGTCAACATGAGTACCTGGTGATCGGAAGCCTGCCAGCGAAGGCGCTTTTTCAATGTGGTATAAATGTCTTCATACTGATTGATCTGGTCTTGGATCATAGTAATCACGTCCTTAATTGGTTGTTTTATATATATACGGATATGGTGGGATGGGGGTTTCATTTTACTGCGGATGCACATTCAGTAAATGAATGAACCCACAGGCGCTATTCAGACTGGTAAGAATCATTTTTTGATTTTTAACAATTTTCGTGAGGAATAGTTAATAGTCTGCTAAGGTGTAGGAGTATACATACGTTATCAAACCATCACTATTCATACAGGGACGTAAGAAACTTCTCAGGCGATTGAAGCAGAATCTGTCTTCAATAGACCTAAAAAGACAGGAATGCTTCGTCCATTCATCGTATTCTACATAAGGAGGGGATCATATGGAAATGCTGGAGCGATTGAATCAGTGCATCGACTATATTGAGAAGAATCTGGACGGAGTCATCAATCCAGATGAGTTATCTGCGATTTCTATGTACTCCCATCATCATTTCCATAAGATGTTTTCCGTGATCTCCGGTTGCCCACTTGGGGAGTATATACGGAAGAGGAGGCTCACTGTGGCCGCCCAGGAACTCATGGTGACAGATGCAAAAGTGATCGATGTTGCCCTGAAATATGGATATGAAACGCCGGAGTCGTTCTCGAAAGCCTTCCGGAAGCTTCATGGAGTACCACCTTCAAAAATTCGCAAAGCGTCTGTGAGGGCGTATCCGAGATTGGGTTTTAAACTTCAGATAATGGGAGTGATCGAGATGAATTATCGCATGGTCGAAAAAGAAGCGTTTGAAGTGGCCGGGATCGGAAGAAGGATGAGCACACAAAATGGAGAAAACCTGAGGGAAATCCCCAAGCTCTGGGAGCAGGTAAACAGGGAAGGGACTGACTGGGAGATTTGCAGAGCTGCCAAAGCAGATTCGATTATGGGCGTGTGCTTGCACGAAGATCGTACCAAGGATGATTTCACGTATTTCATCTGCGCTGAAAATGTGGCGGCTACGGCAGTCTATGAAACGCATACGATCCCTGCTGGCACTTGGGCGGTATTTGAGGTGGTGGGTCCGATGCCTCTCGCCATACAGCGCGTATGGGAGAGGATCTTCACAGAGTGGTTCCCGTCCACGGGGTTTGAGCACAGCGGTGGTCCTGAGTTCGAACTTTACCCGATGGAAGATGCCGGGGCAGAAGACTTTCGCTGTGAGGTATGGGTACCCGTTAAGAATCGTTAATATCATGTTGAAGAAAGGCAACGTCGCGTTGCCTTTTTTGATTTCAAGAATGTTCATAGTCATTCCTCCTCAAACTGGACCTTCTTGTTATAATGTAAGAAAAAGGATATATGGATTGGGAGTGAATCAATGGTTTTCCGAAGGACACGTTTGTCAAAATGGGCCCTCATGCTCGTGGCCGTCATCTTACCGAGCAATATTCTCCTGTATCACTCTTCAGTACAACTCTACCTAGATATTCATATCGGCAAGGAAGTAGTGTTCGGGAGCCTCCTTGACCTGGTGGTCGTCCTGCCGGCCTTGATGTATGCAGCATTCAGGCTCTCTAAAAAGCAGCTTGCAGGTTTCGTGGTATTCGGTCTCGTCCTCGCAAGATCCATACTCCCAGAAGCACACTTTGCTCAGTACACGATTCTGCTGTATGCCGGACTGGCGGTCGAGGTGATCGTTGTCATGGGAGAACTTGCACTGATTTTCCTCCTGGTGAAAAGGATACCGGACATAAAGGGCTATATGAGGGAGTCTGGAAACGGACCCTTATTTTCACTTCTTCCAGCTGCCATAGAGAATGTAAAGGATCATTTTATCGTCAGGTTGATCACCTCTGAAATCCTCACAATCTACTACGGCCTAATGAGCTGGAAGCGCAAGGCACCCGTCCATGGCGGAGTGGTGACCATCCATCAGAACACCAGCCACACAGCCATGAATCTCATGTTGATCCATGCCATCGTCCTGGAATCAGTGGGGTTGCATTGGTGGCTTCATGATATTCAACCGGTTCTGTCCATAGTGCTTCTCATACTCAATGTATACGGGGTCATCCTGTTCCTTGCTGAGCTTCAGATCGCACGCCTGCATCCCCTTGAAGTGAGGGATGGGAGGATCTATATCGGCCAGGGACTTCAAAAGAGGATTGTCTTTCCGATCGAAAATATTGAACACATGGATTGGGGAGGGAAACCAAGTGAAGACGGAATCCTCCTGATGTATAAAGATTTTGAAGAAGTGGAGCCCCAGGTTGTCATCCGATTGAAGGAGGAAGCGGAAGCCACCCTCTTCTTGGGTCGGAAGGTCATGGTGCGTGAAGTGGCCATCAGGGTGGATGATCCTAACCGTCTGAAAGAATTATTGGCGTGACCCGTATCTTTTTCGGCATCCCATCCGTTAGTAGTGTGAGAGGATGAAAGGAGTGAAGGATATGCAACCTGTTGAAAAGTCGCCTCCCCCAGGGGGTGTGAAGGAGCAAAGGGACGGTCTCCTGCGTTACTGCCGCTTTCTGACGAAAAATCAGTGGGATGCAGACGAGATTGCACAGGAGTCTCTGGTCAGGGCGTTGGAACATTATCATCAAGAGGAGTGGACCCAGGCACTGCTGAAGCGTATCGCTTATTCCGTGTGGATTGATATAACCCGTAAGCGGCGATGGGAAACGGTGGAAGCTCCGTGTTATGAGGAGTCGTATCAGCTGTCCGGCTTTGAATGCGCCCACCTGCTCAGAAGTCTCACACCGAAGCAGACGGTCACCTTTGTCCTGAAAGAAGCCTTTCAGTTCCGGATTGCAGAGATTGCTTCCATACTGAACATGAGTGAAACCGGGATCAAGGCGCTATTGAGTCGAGCAAGGAACAGACTGAAAAATCTACAGGACGATCCTGGCGTGGGGGAGCCGTCCGACATTCAAAACCAACTGGATGCCATCCTGATCCGTACCCTTCGTGCACAGGATCCTGCCCTTCTTCTTCAGTTTATCCCGACGTTGCTTGCCCGTCAGTCGACGGTCAGCGGGGAACGCCTGCATGTCCATTCCTCCCTCAACCTCTCCAACGCAGCATAATGGAGGAGGAAACAAGATGAATGCCATACCGTATGTGATTGAACAATCGAGTACCGGGGAGCGCTCCTACGACATCTACTCGAGGCTGCTGAAGGACCGGATCATCATGGTAAGCGATGAGATCAACGATGCCATGGCCAACAGCATCGTCGCTCAGCTCCTGTTCCTGGCGGCCGATGCCCCCGACAAGGATATCTCCCTATACATCAATAGCCCCGGTGGTTCAACTTCTGCAGGGTTTGCCATATTCGATACGATGGAGTACATTTCCCCGGATGTAAGGACCATTTGTACCGGCATGGCTGCGTCATTCGGTGCCATGCTTCTTCTAGCGGGTACCAAAGGAAAAAGGATGGCCCTGCCGAATAGTGAAATCATGATTCACCAGCCCCTTGGAGGAGCAAGGGGGCAGGCGACGGACCTTGAAATCTCCGCGAAACGGATCGTGAAACTGCGTAAGCACATCAATGACATCATCGCGGTTAGGACCGGCAAGCCCTTGGAACAAGTCGAGATGGATACCGACCGGGACTACTTCATGACGGCAGAGGAAGCACTGGAATATGGGATCATAGATCATATTATCAAAAAATAAGAGAAGGAGGCTGAGACAAACATGTTTTAGTCATAGTAAAACCCGAATCATTTGCCTGCGAAAAAGCAAATGATTCGGGTTTTAAATTCGTTTAATGAACATTCAAATTACATCGTTTCCAGCGGTTGATCGGAGTGCAAGACGAAGACTCCTGCGGGAAGAGTAGCTGATGTGAGACCCCGCAGGCTTGCCGAGGAGGCTCACGGGCTACCCGCGGAAAGCGAAGTCTTGCACGGAGATCATGAGCGGTATAAAGATCCTATACTTGTCGTGTTCGGCATTAAAGGGGCCTTTTTTAGTTTTGTCCCAGCCCCTTTTGAATTGGAGGATGTTTGCTTTCATTCTTCAGTTGCATCCTTTATGATGAGGGAAAATAGAGAAAAAGAGGGTTTGAAGTTATGAAGCAGATCCATAGTGATATCATCCAGTTCAGGGGTACACATTTCGACTTCGGGAAGTTTCAGGGAGAGAAGTTGAAGGACTCCCTGACGGTCCGGAACAGGGAGAATCAATGGAAAGTGAGAAAGCCGAGATTCGTGATCGATGAGCAAGAGGCAGAGGCGGCCATCAAACGATTTGCCCCCTATGTGTGGGAGGAGATCCTCGGTCTCCAGGAGGCACTTCAGTGGCCGATGGAATCCGTCCTGAGGGAGTTCGGCGGCTACAGGGTCCCCTATGGTAAATCCGGCTGCTCCATCATGACAGGCCATGACTACCTCATCCGTAACTATGATTATCACCCGAAAACCTATGAGGGACGATATATGCTCTTCCAGCCGTCTGATGGAGGATATGCCATGATCGGTCCGAGCCAGCGTACGACAGGCCGCATGGATGGTATGAATGAGTGCGGGTTGGCCATCGGCTATAACTTTATGCATCGTAAGAATCCGGGACCGGGTTTCATCTGCTGTATGATCGGACGGTTGCTCCTTGAGTCATGCAGGGATGTAGGAGAAGCAGTCGCCATGCTGAGAGAAATCCCTCATCGGAATTCCTTCAGCTATGTTCTCCATGATGCCAGTGGGATGACGAAGATCGTGGAGGCTTCTCCCCGTGGGATCAAGGTAAGAGAAGACAACGCGTGTACGAACCACTTCGAAATCCAGGTAGAGGAGAACAGGAATCATCTTGGAGATTCAAAGCGAAGGCTTTCCATATTGAAAGAGCATCCGGGACTGGAGGCAAGGGAAGCTTTCCGCCTCATGAATGACCGTGATAAAGGGGTGTTCTCTGATCTTTATGGAAGCTGGGCGGGGACCATTCATACGTCCGCCTATTTCCCTGAAGAGGGCAAGGCCTGGTTTGTCCTAGGCGGTGATAAAGAGCCGGTCGAATTCAATTTTTCGGCTTGGCTCGAAGGAAAAGAGATCGAAGCAGAGAGGATCGAAGGGGAAGTAGACACCGAGATTCCATTCCTTCATATGGACGAAGGAGCAGATTGGTTTAAACGATGAAAAGACAAGCCCGCCTGGGTATTTAGGCGGGCTATTTATATGGAATCATCCTTTGAATAAACCTCCTTACAAGGATGAAAATACTAAATATAGAGTTCATAAGACCTATTTTCATTTTCTGATATTACCTTTTCTTTAGTTCCTTTTAACAAATTTACGGAATTTAGCAAGAGTGACAAAATAGGCACATAGCTTTTAAATCCCTTCTCAGTATAATATAACTAGGAACAACTCGGAGGGATGCAGATGGAGCACAAAAAGAGAACTTGGCTTGGCAGGATGCGGAAGGTTAAGGGCTTAAGCCAGGATGAAGTCGCCAAACTCGTACATATTGACAGATCTTACTATTCGAAGATCGAGAATGGCTTGAGAGCTCCTAGTGAAAAGCTGGCAGAAGACCTCGCTGACCTGCTTGGTTTCCACTATTCTGTATTCGGTATGGAAAAGAGTCCGTTCTTTTTTGCTTTGCGGCATTCGAAGGTGGTATTGGCCCACTTTGACCTGAATCTTCGCTATACATGGCTTTTTAATCCCCACGCAGATTTTGATCCTGTTCTTGCTGTCGGGAGGACGGATGTGGAGATGGATAAAGGCAGCGGTTCCGAGGAGCTCATGCAAATGAAGCAGGAAGTAATCAGCCGTCGCCAGACCATGAGCAAGAAGATCGTGTTTACCCTTTCCGACGGCGACGCAGCCTATGATGTAACCTGTCACCCACTGTTCAACGCCAGGGGCGTCCTGATAGGAGGAAGCACGGCAGCCATTCGGGTACCGGTGTGTGAATTACCAAAGGTTCATTCATGACAGAAGATCAGGATGGGGGGATACGATGTATCCGGAAGCCTTGACGTTACTTTTACTGGATTTTCTATTCATCATTACCGGATTGCTCTTCTTTGCGTTGTATTATGATATGAAGAAGAAATTCCCTTCCAGGGTCTGTGCCCTTATGGTGGCGATACCTGTCATTCTCTTATGCATGTTGTTCAGCTATGAGATCACAGAAGGTGTCTATGCAGATTTAAGAAGGATTCCTTTCTTTCTGGCTAGCCTTTACTTCGGTCCCCTCGTATCCATCATTTTGGTCGCGGTCATCGTCCTGTTTCGATTCCTTTTCATCGGTCCGGACCTCATCCATCTGGTGATCTTCAATTATCTACTTGCGTTCCTGGTGATTGCCATGATCAGTAAAAGATTCGCTCAGTATTCGTTGAAGTGGAAACTGGTGATCATGATTATCCTATGTACCTATATGTCGCTTTTCAATCTATCATTTGGCGAGATGTATGACCCGAAGACTAAATTCGCGGAATACATGCTTCTTCTAATCGTTCCTTTGGCCGCTTCGATCATTGCCATATTATGTGCCGAAATGATCCGGAACCTCATCATGTTGAAACGGAAGGAACAGCAATTGGATAAGCTGAATATGGTTGGGCAGCTCGCAGCAAGTATTTCCCATGAAGTCCGCAATCCACTGACTTCTTCCAAAGGATTTCTTCAATTGATCAGGGAAGAGAAGGACATAGAATTGCAGCGGCAGTTCATTGAACTGTCACTTGTTGGCATCGAACAGGCAACAGGTGTCATTGAGGATTATCTTACCTTTACGGATTCCATGCCGGATGAGCCTGTAGCGATCGACGTCAGATTAGCGATCATGGAAGTTGCAAAAGATCTCGAGGCATTTTCACTGGAGCAGAAAGTAAAGGTGAACCTGGTATTGGAGGAAGGCGTGCTGGTCAGGGGACAACCGCGCAGTTTCAGTCAATGCATGATGAATATGATGCGGAATTCAATTGATTCCATGCCTGCTGGAGGGACCCTGACGGTGAAGGTCGAAAAGAAGGAGAAAGTGATTATATCGATCTGCGACACGGGAGTGGGCATGACTAAGGATCAAATCAGGCGATTCGGGGAGCCCTTTTTTACCATCAAGGATGAGTCCACAGGGCTCGGGGTCATGGCGGCCCACATCATCGTCCATGCCATGCAAGGGAATATCACCGTTAAAAGCGAACCGAACAAAGGAACGACCATTTATATCGAATTGAATCATGGAATTGCATGAAGAAAGCCGGCGGATGCCGGCTTTTATTTATGTTCTTTATACAAATTTGACGATATCTTCAAACGGACGGCGGGTTTTTTCTGCCGGATCCTTCACGCGGAATCCGAATGCCACCATGACGGAGATGCTGAAGCTGCCATCTTCCAGAAGTCCCTCTTCTTCAAGGAGCTTGTTCATCTTTTCGATGTGGAAGCCTTCAATCGGACAAGAATCCACTCCGATTTCGGCTGCAGCCGTCATCATATTGCCAAGTGCAAGATAGGTTTGTTTGCCTGCCCAGTCGTAAAGCGGGCGATCACCATCAAGAAGGTTGAAGTCTTCTTTCTGGAACTCTTCGATCCGGCTCAGATACTTTTGAAGGTGCTCATCTGGCATATGCTTCACTTCTTTGAAGTGCTGCTGGAGATAGTCAGCATCGTAGCGGGTATCTTTTTTTGTCCGGGCGAGCAGGATCACGAAGTGGCTCGCATCAGGAAGTTTTCCGTATGCTCCCCATGCTGCATCCTTGATCTTTTGACGGAGCTCTTCGCTTTGGATCACGAGGAAGCGCCATGGCTCAAAACCGAATGAAGAGGGAGAAAGCCTACCGACTTCCATGATGAATCGGAAATCGTCATCGGAAACTTTCTTCTCAGGATCGAATTCTTTCGTCGCATGTCTGTCCAGATGGGCAGCGAGTATTTCATGTTTGCGTTGTTCTTTGTTTTGCACTGCGATCACTCCTATCCATTTGTTTATAACACATTCACCCTACCACATGCGGGCGGGAAGTTCATGTATTTAGTATGGCGGAGGTGCGGGATTCCATTCTTTTGAAGAGGATTCATGTATAATGGACCTAATTCGAGGGCCTTCTAGCCCCCTAGGGAGATTCTTATGAAAACAGATTATGACCGCCTGCTCCACATCGAGACAGGTAAACGACAAATGGGCTTTCACCGGTCCTTTCACTATCATCGATATGAACCGACACCATATGAGGCGCTGGATGAGTTTTGTGAGCAGTATCCTTTCTCCAGATCTGACCGGGTGGTGGATTATGGATGCGGCAAGGGACGCTTGAACTTTTATCTTCATCACAGGTTCAAATGCACGACCATCGGAATTGAAATGAACAGGGAATTTTACCGGGATGCCATGGTGAACTTGGATCATTATCTCCGCCATGCCGGAATCCGGAGGAATAACGTCCATTTCAAGGAGTGCCTGGCAGAGGAATATGTCATCCACCCACAGGATAATCGCTTTTATTTTTTCAACCCGTTTTCAGTCCAGATCTTCATGAGCGTCATCAATAACATTCTTCATTCGGTAGAAGAGTACCCGAGGGACGTGGAGATCATCCTGTATTACAGCTCCGATGATTATATTCACTATATGGAAGAGCATCCACTTTTCCGTCTGAAAGCAGAAGTGGACCTGACCGGGGAATTTGCCGAGAATCCATATGAGAAGTTTAGGGTGTACGAGCTATTTTATGGTGGGGAAAGGTGAATGGGATTTCTATATTTTCCATTTTTGTGAAACTTTTAATCGCGCCATGCGTACAGTCTAGTAGAAAGCAGACGCTTTCATGAGGAGGATGGGGCATGTACAAATGGGTGTGGGCGAGCTTTTTGATTGTGATCTTGGTGACCATCGGTCTTTGGATGACAAAAGGAGCGGAGTCTGCCATTCTGCTTCTCTCGGGATATGGTCTTGTTTTCTTCTTTCTTGTGTATTTCATGTTCCCGAAGTCGAAGAAGCAGTAGGTTGGAGAAAGGAAGAAGGATGATCCTCCATGGAGGATCATCCTTCTTTTTTATTGTAGATAGCTTCGAGGAGGAAGTCGACGATATGGACGGCCCGTACGGTGTTCGACAGCCCTTCACGTTCGATTCCTAGTTTCATCTGAAGCAGGCAGCCTGGATTCGAGGTGATGATGGTCACGGCCCCTGTGTCCTTTGCATGCTGCATTTTTGTATCTAGGATTTTCATCGACATGTCCGACTCGACAATATTATAAATGCCTGCAGAACCACAGCAGTGGTCGGCCTGCTTCATCTCGCGGTACTCGGCACCAGATACAGCCTGAAGGAGCATGCGGGGCTCGAGGAACGTTTTCTGTACGTTCCTGAGGTGACAGGAATCCTGGTACGTAATGATCTGGGGAGCTACCTCCAAATCGTTGCGGTGGAATCCAAGTTCGACAAGGATGGATGAAACATCCTTGATTTTAGCAGTAAAACGCTCTGCCCGCCCCTTCCATTCCGGGTCATCTTTCAATAGATGGTCATAGTCCACAAGGAAGGCACCGCATCCCCCTGCGTTTGTGATGATGTAATCGGCTTCACAATCTTCAAATGCTGAGATGTTTTCTTTGGCAAGCTTTTTCGCTCCGTCCTTCTCTCCGCTGTGACCATGAAGGGCTCCACAGCATGTTTGGGCTTGAGGAATGACAATTTCACACCCGGCCTGTTGGAGGAGGGTTGTCGTTGCGTTGTTGGTGCTGAGAAACAGCGTATCCATGAGACACCCGCTGAAGAAGGCGACTTTTTTCTTTTTGGTGCCTGCAGGCTCCAAGTGACGCGGACGATGGGTCATATCACCGCGTCTTGGCACCTTGGGCAGGACCTTTTCCATCGTCGCCAAGTGATCAGGCAGGATGTTCAGGAGTCCCGATGCCCTAACGGCTTTCTGGATTCCTGAACGCTGATAAAAGCCGAGCAGGGAAGTGGCAGTCCGCATCCTGTCAGGGTGGGGGAACAGACCGGAAAATACCGTCTTTCTCACGACTTTCTCTCGGATGGAGTGCTTTTTGTTTTTGTTGATGATGTCCCTTGCTTCTTCCAGAAGATGCCCGTACTTCACACCGGAAGGACAGACGGGCTCGCAGGCTCGGCAGCCCAGGCATAGATCGAGTGAACGCTCTACATCTTCGTCCGGTTCGATGACCCCATCGACGACGGCTTTCATCAGGGCAATCCTGCCGCGGGGAGAGTGTGATTCCTTGAATCCCGATTCGATGTAGGTCGGGCAGGAGGGCAGGCAAAATCCGCATCTCATACAGTTAAGAAGCTCATCCTCATCCATCCGTTCCTTGAATTCTTGCTGCATCTTCGTTCGTTCACTCATCGTGAAATCACCACGCGCTTTCTGGATTCTTTGGCAAATACTTTATTCGGGTTCATGATATTACCTGGATCGAATGCCTGCTTGATAAGTTTCATGGCATTCACCCCCTCAGGTCCAAGCTTCCATTCAAGATATGGGGCCTTCATCATCCCGACACCATGCTCTCCCGTGATCGTACCGCCCAACGAAATCGCCTCTGAGAAAATGTCGGCGAATGCCGCTTCCACCCGCTCCATCTCTTCGTGATCCCTCGCATCGGTTGCAACGGTTGGATGGAGATTTCCGTCCCCTGCATGCCCGAACGTACAAATGTTGAGTTTGTATTTTTCGGCGATGCGATTGATGGCCGAGACCATCGTGGCAATTTCAGAACGGGGCACGGTGGCGTCCTCGAGAATGGTCGTCGGCTTCAACCGGGCTAAGGCAGAGAGGGCGGATCGCCTTGCCGTCCTGAGGGCTTCTGCTTCTTCAGGTGTAGCGGCAAGCTCAACGGATACGGCGCCGTGCTCCAAACAGATCTCCTTCATTCTCGCCATATCCCTTGTGACGAGTTCGGCGGGTCCGTCCTGTTCGATTAGGAGGACGGCCTTCGCTTCTGTAGGGAGACCTATCTTGGCGAAATCCTCGACGACAGCAAGGGTGGGCTGATCGAGGAATTCCAGTGTGGCGGGAATGATCTTGCCCGAGATGATATGGGAAACACTTTTGGCCGCAGCTTCCATGTCTCCGTAAGTGGCAAGCATCGTCTTTTTCGTTTCCGGGAGGGGCACGAGCTTCAGTGTCGCTTCAGTGATGATCCCGAGCGTCCCTTCTGAACCGACCAGGAGCCTCGTCAGATCGTAGCCTGCCACATCCTTGGCGAGCTTACCGCCTGTCCGGATGATGTCTCCGTTCGGAAGCACGGCCTCGAGAGCCAGGACGTAGTCACGTGTCACCCCGTATTTGAGCCCCCTGAGGCCACCGGAATTTTCGTTGATATTCCCTCCGATGGTGGAAATCTTCATGGAGCTTGGATCCGGTGGATAAAAGAGGCCCTTTGCTTCAACGGAGGTTATGAGTTCTCCTGTGATCACACCGGGCTGGACGGTGATGGTGAGATTCTCCTCATCGAGTTCCAGGATGCGATTCATACGGGTAAAGAGAAGGACGATCCCGCCTTCGGTCGGGCAGGTGCCGGCACACAGGTTGGTGCCTGACCCCCTCGGTACAATCGGGATGCCATGCTCTCCGCACACTTTCACGATGCTTGCAATCTCCTCTGCCGAAGAAGGGGAGAGGATGGCATCAGGCATCGCCTGATAGTTAGGGGTGGCATCGTATGAATAGACGAGCCTCTCTGCGGGGCTGTCATAGTAGAAAGCTTCTCCTACAATGCGGATGAATGATTGCTTGATAGACGAAGTGATCATAGGTGATCCCGCCTTTCTAGTATTCTTGTAGATTTAGTTCTTTCCGGGAAGAGGGGCAGGGGTAATGGAACCAAGGATCACATAATCCCCGGCACCCGTTGCACCCGGTACATTTCCAGGCTGTCCGTTCAACGTCTCGTGGGCAAGAAGGGCGAAGGCGATGGCCTCTTTGGCATCGGATGAGTAGCCGATTTCTTCCTGCGTGAGGAGCGTACAGGTTGGAAGCAGTTCCTTCATGAAACGGATGAGGATGTGGTTATAGCTCCCTCCGCCTCCGATGATGATTTCATCCACTTCATAGTGAGGGAAGATGAACGTTTTATAGGCATCTGCGATAGAGCGGGCCGTAAAGTACGTCGCCGATGCGATGAGATCTTCTTTCGCAAGGTGAGAGAACTTATCCATGATGCGGTCGATGAATATGTCCCCAAACTGTTCCCGCCCAGTGGATTTAGGGGGCTTCCTTGAGAAGAAACCGGCTTCCCATTCCATCCATTCTTCCACCATCTTTTCATGCACCTTCCCAGTGGAAGCGATGGCTCCGTCTTCATCGAATGCCTTGCCGTAAAGCCTCTCGCATAGCCCGTCGATGATCATATTGCCCGGCCCTGTATCGAATCCGTACACGTCTTCAAGGGAACCGTCCTTGGATAGGACGGTGACATTCCCGATCCCCCCGATGTTTTGAAGGAGCCTCCCCACTCCAGGTGACCGGTAGAGGATGTATTCCGTGTAGGGAACGAGGGGGGCACCCTCGCCTCCCGCAGCGACGTCCATAGACCTGAAATTTGAGACAACGGCGGTATTCGTCATGTATGCGATCACGCTCGGCTCACCGATCTGGAGAGTGGAAGGGACAGAATCCGCCGTGGGGAAAGGCTGGTGAAATACGGTCTGCCCGTGGGACCCGATGACATCGAGATCCTCCAGTGGAACACCGGCATCCGTGCAAAGACCGATGACGGCTTCCCCGTAGATGCGGCCAAGCTCGAAGTGAAGGCTTGAAAGGGCAGGAGTGGATGAGTGTTCCTCACTGATGACCTCGAAAATTTTCTTTTTGACTGACTGGGGGAAGGGGGTGGAGGCGTAATGGATCAGCTTGCAGGTTGCGCTGCTTCCCGTCCCTTCCAAGGATACGAGGGCGGCATCCACCGCATCGACGGATGTGCCTGACATTAGCCCTACGGCTAGACGTTTGACCATTTAGTGTTTCCTCCTCATTCTTGTAAAAGTCGTGACGGCACCCAAGGCCGGGGACGTAGGACTCAAAAGGATAGTTGTATCTGGGTAGGCCTCTGAGACTACCTGTTTGAAAGATGTCTGAACTTCGTTGCTTGCTTCCAAAACGCTTCCCTTTATGGCCACTTTCAACGATGAAAGAGAAAGGTTACGGGCGAGCTGAACGGTCTGCATCCCTAGGGATGCCCCGGCTTTTTGCAGGATCATCCGGGAAGAAACATCCCCGTCCTGCGCACATGCGTCCACAACTTTGGACAAGGAGGCGATTTCCCCCTTATTGGATGTGTAGATGAATCCTTTCAACCCCTTCCCGTCAACAGCACCGATCTCCTTCATCACTGCCTGTGAGAGGGGAGAATGGGGGACATCTCGATCGATTTCAGTAGTGATGATCTGGCAGGCCTGGATTGCAATGGAATAGGCACTTCCCTCATCACCGAGAAGATGGCCCCATCCACCGGACACACCTGTCATCGTACCGTGGCGGCCGTGGGAAATGGAGCCCGTTCCCGCAATGGTAAGGATCCCGTCACCGTCCCCGATCGCACTGTCAAAAGCAAGCTCGGCATCACTGATGATCCACATGGGAGAGGGAGAAAGGGGTGCAAGTACGTCCTTCACCCGTTCCTCTAGCGGCCCCGATTGAAGCCCGGCCATCCCGATGACGATGGCGTCCGCCTCTCCGTCATGCAGGCAGTCTTTGAGAACCGACGTAAGATGGTCCATGGCTTGCTGAAAAGATACGGAAGGATTGCCATGACCGGCAACCGATTCGAAGAACACATTCCGTTGCTCATCCATCACAAGGGCCTGTGTTTTCGTCCCACCTGCGTCTACTCCTATGATTCTCCCCATCTCTCAGCCTCTTTTTTCGAAGGCGAATTTGCCCCATGGTTGCAGATAATCGAGGAGGACGATCTCTTCTTCGCGGATCCGGGCGACCACATTGGTCTTACCGGAATTTTTCATATCTTTCAAGGCGATTTGAAGCTCCCCGGCATATTGGGCGTACAGGTCATTCTCAATGATGATATCCCCCCGTCTGATATCACGGGTGTTATGGGGAGCGAACTCCCTGCCGCGGTACTTCACCCGGCTCTGGGTGGAGCGGATCATATAATCCGACACGTCCCCGCGGTAGAAGTGAGGCTCTTGGAACAAAATCGTTTCTTCAAGTTCCGTAGTAGTATCCACCACATCCACAGAGAACGTGATTTTTTGAAGATTAAGAGAACTCAGGAGCTTCAATTCCCGTTCGGAGGCATATGCGTTACTGATGATTACATCATCGATCAGCCCCGTTGCGAAAAGGTGTTTTGCCTGGACGTCGATTGGAAGGTCCCGATGCATTTCAAGGGTGGGAAGCCCTTCGACTACCGGCCAGGGGCCGAATGTAGCATCTTCCGAAGAGACGAAGGCCGCAGTCCTCATCCCGAGATCCTTGAACTTTTGGCTGCACTCGACGAAGAACGGATAAGACAACCCGGAGTAGCGGTGAGGATAAAAGTTATGACAGCCGAGGAGGGCATCCTTATTAGGCTGATACGTCATGATGTTGTCGATGTATTTTGTGGCATTGCTCATATTGAGCTCAATCTTCAGGTCATACGGATTGAAAGACATCATGGATTCTTCCTGACCGGTATACCCCATATCGAGACGGATGCCGTGGGCTCCGAGGTCGGCAAAGAATGAGAGATCATCATAAGAGATGTTCAGCTCCTTGAAGATGCGCGGTGAGATATCTGCAATGACTTCCATGCCGAGCTCTTTTGCATATGAAATGGTTTCCTTGAAGTTTGCCAGGATCGTGTCTTTTTCACCATCTACTGATAGAAGACAGGTGAATACTCGTTTGAATCCATAGGAAGAAGCCAGTTCAAGATACGATTTGTCATCTTCCACCTTTGAACGATTGGGATAAATCGATACTCCGAGACGTTTGCTCATCTATTCTTCCTCCTTATCGGGTTTCTAATTGATGGATGCGTTTCAACATAGGGATCATCTGCTCGATGAGCGTGATCTCACTGATGGATGTCATGAGGTGGTCCTGGGCATGGATCATGAGAAGGGACTTTTCGAAGCTGTCCCCGTTCAGCTCCGCTTGAATAAGAGATGTTTGGGTGTTATGGGCTTTGTTCAGCTCCACATGTGCATCTTTCAAGAGCTGATCGGCTTCCTCAAATTTTCCCTCATGCGCCTTGGAAAGTCCTTCATAGGCGATGGCTTTTGCATTTCCTCCATTTGAAATGATTTCAAAGATTTCTACTTCCACGTTTTTGGTCATCTTCCTATTCCTCCTAGTACTCTTATAGAACGGCTTTCTACCACTTGGTAAAATAAAAGTTTAGAAATTTCAAAAATATATTGAAATTTAATTTCATTATCGCATATAATCATAGTAAATTGAAAGCCTTTACAGCACAACTCATTTTTTTGGAGGTGACCATGACAGAGTTTCACGTTTTAAAACACATCAAGAGCCAGATGGAAGCATTCACTCCTTCTGAGCACGCAGTAGCGGAATATGTACTGGAATATCCGGATAAAGTGATGGAAATGACCACAAAGCAACTAGCTTCATCCTGCGGGAGCAGCGAGGCGGCGATCATCCGTTTTTGTAAACGGATCGGCATCAACTCCTTCAGCGGGTTGAAGATCGAACTTGCCAAAACCTCATGGATCGAGGAACCGGAAAATCCCGAAGTGAACACACTTTTACACTTTGAGGACAGTCTGGAAACAGTATTCAGTAAAGTGACGATGAATACGTACCAGGCCATCAAGAACACGGAGAAACTGTTCTCGGTGGAGGAGCTCGAGCGTGCGGTGGAAGCACTGCACCACGCCGATCGCGTCTATCTATACGGAGTCGGAGGTTCTGCTGTCGTGGCGGAGGACTTCACCCAGAAGATCCTCAGGCTCAATTATCTGGCCTTCCAGGCGGGGGATATCCACGTCCAGATGATGATGGCAGCGAATATGACGAAGAACGATGTCCTGTTCGTCGTTTCAACATCCGGTCAGACGAAGGAAATCCTGAGGCTCATGACCGTGGCACAGGAAAAAGGGGCGAAAATCATCCTCCTTACCCAGCACGGGAAGTCTCAGGCGAGAAAGCTTGCCGATATCGTCCTGACGATCTCGGAAGAGGAGAACAATATTAGGATCGGTACGATGACGGCACGCATTGCGCAGCTCGTCATCATAGACGCCCTGTTTGTTGCATTATGTATGAAGAAAGGACATGGCGTCTTCGAACAAATCGTCGAGACCCATAATATCGTCCAACGAATGAAAAAGGAGGAAGATTGATGAAAGTATTATTTGTATGTGCAGGTGGGATGTCCAGTTCCATCGTCGTCAATGCATTGAAGAAAGAAGGGGCGAAAGAAGGGCTTGAAATGGACGTCCTGGCAATCGGGACGGGGGAAGTGGCCGATGAGATATCCAAGGGATGGGATGTCTGCATGGTAGCACCGCAGATCAGGCACCGCTTCGATCAGGTGAAGAAAGCGGCTGACGGGGCAAACGTACCATGTGGGCCGATCCCGCCACAGGCGTACTCACCGCTCGGTGGGGCCACATTATTGAAAACCGTCAAAGAATTGACGAACTAAAGGGGAAGAACAAGGGGGTAGGAACATGCAAAAGTTTGTAAATTTCCTGGAGAATAATTTATCCGGGCCAATGGCGAGACTTTCGGAACAAAGGCATTTGCAGGCGATCCGGGATGGGGTCATTTCTGCACTGCCGTTCATTATCGTAGGATCATTCTTTTTGATTGTGGCGTTCCCACCGCTGCCTGATGCAGGGGTATTCGGTGACATCAAGCAGTGGGCTGCAGATAATATTGTGGAAATCCTGATTCCATACCGTGTCACCATGTTCATCATGTCGCTCTATATAGCCTTCGGGATAGGATACAATCTATCGAAAAGCTATGGCCTCGATCCTCTTTCAGGCGCTCAGATGTCCGTAGCTGCACTTCTCTTAACTATTACACCTCAGGCAGTTGACGGCGCATGGATGCTTCCAATGACAAACCTCGGGGGACATGGATTATTCGTTGCCATGGTCGTCTCGATACTCGCTGTGGAGATACTCAGGTTCTGTAAAAAGAGAAATATTACAATCAAAATGCCAGAACAGGTACCACCATCCGTGGCACGAAGTTTTGAAGCACTGATTCCTGTTGCCTTCGTCATCTTGGGTGTATCGGCCATAACCGTTTGGGCAGGTCTTGATCTTCACCATTTGATCGGTGTGGCAGTCGCTCCTCTTGTAACGGCAGGGGACAGCATTTTTGGGGTATTGATTCCTGTTTTCTTAATTACATTCTTCTGGTCATTCGGAATTCACGGAGTATCAGTAGTAGGAACCGTTGCTCGTCCATTATGGGAAGTGTTCCTAGTGAACAATGCTGACGCTGTTGCAAACGGTCAGGTTATTCCGCATATCGCTCCGGAAACCTTCTACCAATGGTTCATCTGGATCGGTGGATCAGGAGCTACACTTGGGCTCGCTCTTGCTATGGTATTCTTCTCCCGTTCCAAGTATTTGAAAGCATTGGGTCGTACCAGTATCGTACCTGTTACGTTTAATATCAATGAACCGATCATCTTCGGGGCACCGATCGTCCTGAATCCAGTCTTGATCATTCCGTTTGTCATCACACCACTTATTACGGCAACCATTGCTTATGTAGCAACAGCTACAGGCATGATTTCGCCGACCTATATCATGCCGCCGTGGACCCTACCGGCACCAATCGGCGCATTCCTGGCAACAGGAGGAGATTGGCGGGCTGTCGTCATGGTCTTCATCAACATCGCTATTTCGTTCGCTATCTACTTCCCGTTCTTCAAGATGTATGATAGAAAAATGGTGCAAGTAGAAGAAAACGACCAACAAGCCGCTTGATCAATGTGGAAACTGGTCGATTACACCCCGTATAAACAGCAATATATGTAAGGAAGTGAACAGTGAAGCGGGAATCCATGGATCCCGCTTCTTCACTATGTACCCTAAGGAGAGTGAAGGAAATGACTGAGACTGTCATCCCCAGGAGGATTGGATTCAAAAGTGTATTCATTTTATTAATGACCGTATCCATCGGCTTATTATTATTGTCAAAGCCTTTAATAAGTGCAGGTTTGCCAAAGGAGTGGAGCATTTTTTTGGCAACGGGAATTTCGACTTCTCTAGGGTTGAGCCTCGTATTACTCAAGATTGAAGGGCCTGTAGAGGATCCTTCTATTAAGAAGAAGCGTTTATGGCTTGGTGTCGTCGTTAGTTTTGCCATCAGTTTTGTGCTGGCATTTGCAGTGAAAGGATAAGGAGGTATGAGCATGAATAAAGGCTTAAAAATCGTGACCATAGGCGGTGGCTCAAGCTACACGCCGGAGTTTGTGGAAGGCTTGATCAATCGATATGATGAGCTGCCTGTACGAGAGCTGTGGCTTGTGGATATCCCTGCTGGAAAAGATAAACTCGAAATTGTCGGGAGTCTTGCGCGGAGGATGGTGTCTAAGGCCGGTGTTCCCATGACCATTCACCTGGCTTTGGACAGGGAGGAAGCACTGAAGGATGCGGATTTTGTTACAACCCAGATGCGGGTCGGTCAGCTGAAGGCAAGGATCCAGGATGAAAGGCTGCCGATCAAGTACGGCATGATCGGGCAGGAAACGAACGGGGCAGGTGGACTATTCAAAGGCCTCCGCACGATTCCGGTTCTTCTTGAGATTGCAGAGGATATGCAGCGTCTTTGCCCTGATGCATGGCTGATCAATTTCACCAACCCGGCTGGGATGGTGACGGAGGCGTTGCTCCGATACAGCAAGCATTCCAAAGTCGTGGGCGTATGCAACCTGCCGATCAATACGAAGATGACCATTGCCAGGCTCCTTGGAGTAGAGGTCGCTTCCGTCGATATCCGGTTTGCCGGCTTGAATCATATGGTGTACGGACTGGATGTCACCGTCGATGGGGTGTCCGCTCTTGATGAGGTACTGGAACTGATGGGTGATGAGGATAAGCAGCTCAGCATGAAAAATATCGCCCCACTGCCATGGGATCCTGGCTTCTTGAAGGCTCTCGGAGTCATACCTTGTCCGTACCACCGGTATTTTTACAAAACCAGTGAGATCCTGGAGAAGCAACTGGAGGAATTCAAAACGGGGACAACCCGTGCCGAGGTCGTCCAACGATTGGAAGATGAATTGTTCGAGCTGTATAAAAACGAAGACCTTGATGTGAAGCCCCCGCAGCTTCAGGAGCGCGGAGGAGCCTACTACAGCGATGCCGCCTGCAATGTGATTTCTTCGATCTTCAATGATAAAGGGGATGTACAGACCCTGAACATCAGAAATGATGGCAGTATCACGGGCATCCCTGATGAGTCCGCCGTGGAAGTGAACTGTATCGTGACCAAAGAAGGGCCGAAACCGATCCATATCGGTGAACTGCCTGTAGCCGTCAGTGGACTTGTTCAACAAATCAAATCCTTTGAGCGGACCGCGGCAGAAGCAGCCGTGTCAGGCTCCTACGAAAAAGCCCTTCTGGCCATGGCGATCAATCCACTGGTCACAAGTGATTCAAGAGCGAAACCATTATTGGATGAACTGCTGGACGTCCACCGCGAATTTCTTCCTGCGTTCCATGCAAAGTCGACCCTCCTCTGAAGTGCCAGAGGGGGCATTTTTTATGGCAACGAGTTTAGCTGGAGTGACCCCTACGGCAAGTAGGACCTTCGGACGAATGTTAGAAATATTTTGACAAAGCAAAAGCTGGCATGCTAGTATTACCCTATTCAACGGACAAATATATGATCGATACTCTTATGAAGAGCGGTGGAGGGACTGGCCCTGTGAAACCCGGCAACCATTCAACACTTGTTGAAAAGGTGCTAATTCCTGCAAAGCGTCATGCTTTGGAAAATAAGAGAGGACATCCCTTTACCGGGCCTCTCTATCGTGGAGAGGCTTTTTTCGTTGAGGTGAGAACTGAATAGGAAGATGCGACAGGTGCCGTGTGGAAGCATGGCTGAAAAGGGAAACCGGTGAAAGTCCGGTACGGTCCCGCCACTGTAAGGGGAAGCAACTTATCACATCCACTGTTTCTAGAGGGAATGGGAAGGGATAAGGCGTGATGAACCTGAGTCAGGAGACCTGCCTGTTGTGTGCACTTAAGCTCTACGGGTCATAGAGGGGAGTGAGGTACGCGTGTTGACATCATAGGAATGTCGACGTTTATTCATTACGCGCAAAATCTCCCTTTCTCTGAAAGGGAGATTTTTTTATTGGAGAAAAAATGAGAAGGAGTGAGCAATATGGTTAAAAGTTCAAATCTAGGTTACCCGAGGATCGGTGAAAAACGAGAGTGGAAGAAAGCACTGGAGCAATTTTGGGAAGGAAAGCTAAAGGAAGAAGAATTTGTGGAGAAGACAGATGAGATCCGCCTTCGTCATCTTAAAAAGCAGTCGGATGCAGGGATCGACCTGATTCCTGTCGGGGACTTCAGCCTGTATGATCATGTATTGGATACGGCCGCCATGTTCGGGGTGGTCCCGAAGCGGTTCGGTCATGGGGGAGGGAAGGTCTCTCTGCAAACGTATTACGGTATGGCAAGGGGAACGGGGGATGCGGTGGCATCCACGATGACGAAATGGTTCAACACGAATTACCATTACATCGTTCCAGAACTTGAAGGGGCTACGCCTTCTTTGGCTGATAATCGCCCGCTCCGCTACTTCAAGGAAGCGAAGGAGCAGCTTGGCATCATTGGAAAGCCGGTGCTCATAGGTCCGGTTACGTTTGTAAAGTTGTCCAAAGGTTATGCCCCCGAAGAGTTTGATAGCGTGGTCGATTGGTTCGTCCCGCTGTATGCATCCATTCTAAAGGAGCTTGAAGAGGCTGGCGCCGAATGGGTTCAGATTGATGAACCCGTACTTTGTACCGACCTCACAGAGGATGAGTGGACGGTCCTTGAGCAGGTCTATGACACGTTGATCAAGGCAGCACCTGGAATCAAGGTCATTCTTCAAACCTACTTTGATCGCGTCAGTCGCTATGAGAGGGTGGTCAGGCTTCCGGTACATGGGATCGGATTGGATTTTGTACACGATGGTGGAGGTAATCGTCAGGCACTGAACACCCATGGATTCCCTGAAGATAAGGTCTTGGCTGCTGGAATCATTGATGGAAGGAATATTTGGAGGGCAGATCTTGATCGGACTCTCTCCTCGCTTAAGCAATTGGAGGGCATTGTTTCAAAGGATCGGTTAATCATTCAGCCGTCATCGAGCCTGCTCCATGTGCCCGTCACGGTCAAAGTAGAGGAAGGGCTGAGGAAACACCTCAAACGCACACTTTCTTTTGCAGATGAAAAGCTGCAGGAAATCGTTACGGTTACGGAGGCTGTCAAGGAAGGGCGTCCTTCTATCTCAAATGAGCTGAAGGAAAGCTCTGACTGTCTCGACAATATCGAACAATCCCGGACACTCAGAGAGAGTGAACAACTGGTCGAAAATGAAGTCCTTCAACGTGCTCCATTCTCTGAAAGGCGGGTCGTTCAGGAATCAGAGCTGGGTCTGCCCCTCTTCCCTACCACTACGATTGGAAGCTTTCCTCAGACTAAAGAGGTGCGGAAAGAACGGCTTAAGTGGAGGAGGGGGGACGTAAGTGATCAGGACTACCGGACGTTCATCCAGGAAGAGATTGAGAAGTGGATCGACATCCAGGAAAAAATCGGTTTGGACGTACTGGTGCACGGAGAATTTGAACGGACGGATATGGTGGAATACTTCGGTGAAAAGCTTGGGGGATTTGCCTTCACAAAGAATGGCTGGGTGCAGTCCTACGGATCGCGCTGTGTGAAACCTCCGATCATTCACGGGGACGTCAGCTTCCAAGAACCGATGACAGTGGATGAAACGGTCTTTGCGCAATCACTGACTGAAAAACCTGTGAAGGGCATGCTGACTGGTCCGATCACGATCATGAACTGGTCATTTGTCCGGACAGACATTCCGCGTTATGATGTGGCCAATCAGATTGCCCTGGCCTTGAGAAAAGAAGTCGAAGCCCTCGAGGAGAATGGAATCCGCATGATCCAAGTCGATGAACCGGCCCTCAGGGAGGGGATGCCCCTGCAGAAAGAAAAGAGGGCAGGCTACCTAGATGCTGCCGTCCACGCTTTCAAACTTGCGACGTCATCTGTGAAAAGCAGTACGCAAATCCACACCCATATGTGCTATTCGGAGTTTGGGGAAATCATCGAGAGTATCAAAGCGCTCGATGCGGACGTCATATCGATCGAAACGTCAAGGAGTCATGGGAATCTCATTCATTCCTTTGAGGAAAACACCTATAGTCAAGGTATCGGTCTCGGCGTCTATGACATACACAGCCCAAGGGTTCCGACGCTCGAGGAGATGACTCGGAACATTGAACGGGCCATTCGCGTCCTCGATCCGCAACTGTTCTGGATCAATCCTGACTGTGGTTTGAAAACACGCGGACCGAACGAAACCATCGAAGCACTCGTCGTGATGGTGGAGGCAGCGAAGAAGATGAGGGAAACCGTTCTGGCAGCTCAACAGTGAACGAACATAAAAAGTGCGGACAGCACCCGTCTGAGGACGGGGCTGTCCGCACTTTGCTTTGACCTAATGTTTAACACGTACCGTTTTGGCGTCGCGGCTTTCAAGACCGGTATCGGATACAGATGTAACTCCATACGTGTAGAGTCCCTTACCAGGAGGAACGTCTGTATAGGAATCTTCATCTGCATAGACGACATCGATGATATTGGCAGGATCATTATAATCGCCTTCACGAGGACCGTCAAACCGGTAGATGACAAACTTTCTTGCAGTGTGTTTCTTATCTTCAATCTCAAGTTTGACACTGCCATGTTTGGATTTCCCTTTTACTTTGGTCGGTTTTTTCGGCAGTTCCCTGTTATTCCAAGGAGTGGGCGGCGTCAAGGCTGTTTCTGTATAGATTTCTTCCTTCAGGATATCCGCATATCCCAGGCGATTGTTATAGAGCTGCTGAAGGGAGAAATGCATCTGTCCTTTTGCCGTGCCGTTTTCACGGTTATCCAGGATCTGTTCCGGTAGTTCATACGGGTCGTACCACTGCTGATCGAAGTTGTCACCAACCTTGTAGTCAGCCGTCCCGATATAGAGATGAACGGGGTGCTCATAGGCGTACTCAGTCACTTCATTGCTCCACCAATCGAGGAGGATGGAATAGTTTGCAGCGGCAAAGTCCCGGGACCAGTAGATTTGCGGAGTGATGTAGTCGATGCTGCCGTCTTTGATCCACTGACGCGTATCGGCGTAAAGATCATCGTAATTCGTCTGGCCTGCCGTCGTATCACTTCCAGTTGGATCTTTGGCGATATTCCTCCAGACGCCAAATGGAGAGATACCGAACTGCACCCATTCCTTCATATCCTTGATGGAAGTGTTGATATCTTTGACGAGGACATCGACATTATTCCTGCGCCAGTCTTCGATCGAATCAAAGTCCTTGCCGTATTTCTCGTATGTAGCTTGATCAGGGAAGTCTTGTCCGGCAATTTTATACGGATAGAAATAATCATCCATGTGTACAGCTTCAATATCATAATTGGCTACAAGCTCTTCCACGGTCTCGATGAGGTATTCCTGTACCTCCGGTAGCCCTGGATCTAGGTAGTATTGGCTTCCGTACTTCAGCACCCAGTCAGGGTGAAGCTTTGCCACATTGCCAGGATCAAGGTCGTTAAGCGTCATGCCCGGCATGGTGACACGGTAGGGATTCACCCATGCATGGAGCTCGATTCCCCGTTTGTGGGCTTCTTCAAGCATGATGCCGAGGGGGTCATATCCAGGGTCGGTTCCTTGAGCTTTACCGGTGATGTATTTCGACCATGGGGCAAGATCTGAGGAGTAGAGGGCATCGACGGTCGGTTTCACCTGATAGATGACCGTATTGAAGTTTCTTTCTTTAAGATCATCCAGAGTCGTTTGAACCCATGACGTGTAGGCGGCTTTGTCCATCCCTGCCTTCATGTCGATATTCTGAACAGTGGCAATCCATGCGGCACGCATCTCATGCTTTGGCTGTGCCGATGCAGAAGCTTGTCCGGCCCACATAGGGGCAAGCAGGACCAGAAGCAGGATCACGACAACGGACTTTTTTGCTTTCTTCATTGAACTCCTCCCTTTCTTGTCTCGAATAGTAAACGCTTTCAAAATACTCGGTGAAATAACACTTCACTAATAACTAATAATTCTGTGAAATAATATTTCTAACTTCATTATAGAGGCGCGTAGTTCTGTGGTATATAGTTCCATTAGAGTGAATGGATGCTAGTGAATGCTAGTCGTTTTGTACTACGGTTTAATCTTTAGAAGTTATGGGTAAATAACGTTGATATCCACGTACCTTGGCACGGCCGTGTCCTCCGCTGAGATGCCCATTCTCATCATTCTTCCGAAATCATCCTTGAAGATCGACCTGGAATCACCTTGTAAAACAGTCTGACAAAAAATTTTTTTTAAAGATATTTTTGTATGAAAATTCATCTGTGGACGCGCTTTTTCAGAATGAAAATGTAAACGATTACTTTATTGTCAAATCAAGGTTTTAAAGATTCTGAAAATTAGAGGAAATCCATAGAGTCCGGCATATTGTACATGCCTGTTTTTCCAACTATTTTGGTATAAATAGAGGTGGTTTTAATGACTAAATTTTTCGTTTTTTCTAAATTTCATGATATACTAACGAAAATCAACTAAATGCATCAGGTGGTATTTATTCAATTTTTATACACGTGAGTAGAGGAGGACATTGAATGAAAACGAATCTTCCGGCGGCACAAGGATTATATAACCCCCTTCATGAGCATGAAGCATGCGGGATCGGGATGATTGCCAACATTGATGGAAGCAAATCACATAGTATCGTGCAAAATGCGATCAATATTCTCTGTAACCTAGAGCACCGCGGAGGACAGTCCGCTGATACCAGTACCGGCGATGGTGCTGGTATTCTTACTCAAATCCCCCATCATTTCTTCAAGAAGCAGTGCGAGAAAGAGGACATCTTCCTTCCACGTAAAGGAGAATATGGGGTCGGGATGGTCTTCCTCCCTGAACAATATGAAAAGAGAATGAAAAGCAAAGAAATCTTTGAACGCATCATCGAGGAAGAAGGTCAGGAGGTTCTTGGCTGGAGACCGGTGCCATTGAATGATTCCTTCGTGGGGAAAGTCGCATCCAAGTCTAAACCGTTCATCCGTCAGGTTTTCATCGGTGCGTCCGATGATATGGAGACACGCATGGACTTTGAACGCAAGCTATATGTGATCCGTAAACGGATTGAAAATGAGGCAGCCAATGTGGAAGGGCAGGAAGATGTGTATATCTGCAGTCTTTCTTCGACCACCATCGTCTATAAAGGGATGCTGGTGCCTGAGCAGCTGGACTCCTTCTACATCGACCTCAATCATCCTGAATTCAGGTCTGCCCTCGCTCTTGTGCATTCCCGTTTCAGCACGAATACCTTCCCGAGCTGGCAGCGATCGCATCCGAACCGCTATACGATCCACAACGGTGAATTCAATACCCTTCGCGGCAATGTCAATTGGATGAGAGCAAGGGAGAAACTGTGCAAATCCAGTGCATTCAATGACGAAGACCTTAAAAAGATCCTTCCTGTGATCGATGAGACAGGCAGTGATTCCTCCATGTTCGATAACTGCTTCGAATTCCTGCATCTATCGGGACGATCCCTTGCCCACACGGCCATGATGATGGTACCGGAGCCGTGGGAAAATGATGAAACCATCCATCCGAAGAAAAAAGACTTTTATGAATATCACAGCTGTCTCATGGAGCCGTGGGATGGGCCTGCTGCCCTTGTATTCACCGATGGCAAGGAAATCGGTGCATGTCTTGACCGTAACGGCCTGCGTCCAGCCAGATACTATGTGACGAAGAACGGCATGATCGTTCTTGGTTCCGAAGTCGGTGCCCTGGATATCTTCGCTGATGATATTGTTTATAAAGATCGTCTGCAGCCGGGGAAAATGCTATTAGTGGACCTCGAAAAGGGAAGGATCATCCCTGATGAGGAAATCAAGCTGCGTGTTGCCTCCGAGCAGCCTTATCGCCACTGGCTCGATCAGAATAAATTCAATCTGAGGGATCTACCCGATCCTGTAAGGGAGCCGGAAACGATACCAGAAGAAGAGGTAATGGTGCAGCAACAGGCTTTCGGTTACACGACCGAGGAACTCAATAAGCTCATCAAGCCGATGGTGCTTGAAGGGAAAGATCCCGTCGGTTCCATGGGGTATGATTCACCCCTCGCCGTCCTTTCGAAGAAACCGCAGCTTCTTTATAACTACTTTAAACAGCTATTCGCACAGGTGACGAATCCGCCGATCGATGCCATCAGAGAGCAGATCATCACCTCTGTCGGAACGACAATCGGTGCCGAAGGGAATCTTGTTGCACCGACACCCGCTAGCTGTCGCCATATCTATCTTGAGACACCGGTCCTTAACGGGACCGAATTTGAAAAACTGCGTCAGCAGCGTGAAGAGGGCTTCAAAGCTGTCACGCTGTCCATCCTTTTCAAGGTGACGGAAGAAGGAGATCAACTGACTCCTACCCTGGAACGCCTCTTTGAACAAGCAGATCAAGCAGTTGAGGAAGGAACGACCCTCCTCATCCTTTCCGATCGAGGTGTCGAAGAGAAGAAGGCTGCAATTCCTGCACTCTTGGCCGTATCCGCATTGCACCATCATCTCATCCGGAAGGGGACACGTACGAGAGTAAGCCTTCTCCTTGAATCAGGGGAGCCGAGGGAAGTGCATCATTTTGCCACCTTGCTCGGCTATGGTGCCGAAGCGATTTATCCATATCTTGCGTATGAGAGCCTCCATAGCATGATCGGAAACGGTGAAATCAGCGGCAAGACCTTCGACGAAGCTGTCGATAAGTACGTAAAGGCTGCAACGGATGGAGTAGTCAAGGTTCTCTCGAAAATGGGGATATCAACCATTCAGAGCTACAGGGGTGCACAGATCTTTGAAGCCGTAGGAATCCAAAACGACGTCATCGATCGCTATTTCACCCGTACGCCGTCGAGGCTCGGGGGAATCGGGATCGATCTGATCGAGAAGGAAGTCCTCATGCGCCATAACAAGGCCTATGCCGATCGCAAAGACCCGAACAGGACCCTTGAATCAGGGGATGAGTTCCAGTACCGGAACAAGGGAGAGGACCATGCATACAATCCAAGTACAATCCATACGCTGCAACATGCCTGCCGCTCGAATGATTACGAGCTATTCAAAAAGTATTCGCGTATGCTCACTGACGAGAAGCAGCATCTGCAGTCGTTAAGAGGCCTGCTGTCCTTCAAGGACGCGAAATCCATCCCGATTGACGAAGTGGAATCGGTGGAAAGCATTTGCCGCCGCTTCAAGACGGGGGCCATGTCCTTCGGTTCCATCAGTCAGGAAGCCCATGAAGCTTTGGCTATCGCCATGAACCGGATCGGAGGCAGAAGCAACTCCGGTGAAGGCGGGGAACATCCGGAACGCTTCCAGCCAGATGAAAATGGAGACTCCCGCAGAAGCTCCATCAAGCAGGTAGCTTCAGGGAGATTCGGTGTCACCAGTCATTATCTGGTCAACTCAGACGAGATCCAGATCAAGGTTGCCCAAGGGGCGAAGCCGGGAGAAGGAGGTCACCTTCCGGGTAAGAAAGTCTATCCTTGGGTTGCAGAAGTAAGGGGGTCCACCCCTGGAGTGGAGCTTATCTCACCTCCGCCCCATCATGATATTTATTCCATTGAAGACCTTGCCGAGCTCATCTACAATCTGAAGAACGCCAATCCCCGCGCACGCATCAGCGTAAAGCTTGTGTCTGCCGTCGGTGTCGGGACGATTGCTGCCGGGGTAGCCAAAGGAAGGGCCGATGTGGTCCTGATCTCAGGCTATGACGGAGGGACCGGTGCTGCTCCGAGAACGAGCTTGAAGCACACTGGCCTCCCGTGGGAAATCGGTCTTGCAGAAGCCCATCAGACTCTGCTCCTCAATCATCTAAGGGACCGGATCGTCGTGGAAACAGACGGGAAGATGATGACCGGAAGAGATGTGGTCATCGCCTCCTTGCTCGGAGCAGAAGAATATGGATTCTCAACTGCACCCCTTGTGGTCCTTGGATGCGTGATGATGAGAGTATGCCATATGAATACATGTCCGGTAGGGATTGCCACACAAGATCCTGAACTGAGGAAGAAATATATGGGTGACCCTGAACATGTCGAGAATTTCATGCGCTTTGTGGCCCAGGAAGCAAGGGAGATCATGGCCCAGCTCGGATTCAGGACGATCAATGAGATGATCGGAAGGACCGATGTCCTTGAAGCGAATGAAGCCATCGACCACTGGAAAGGAAAGGGAATCGATCTATCCGCCCTTCTTTATCAGCCTGATGTACCTGCTAAAGTGACTCGTTATGCAACGCGCAAACAAGATCATGAATTGACGAAGACCCTGGATTATCAGGAGCTCATCCCACGCTGCCGGAATGCCATCGATAAAGGTGAAAAAGTGGAGTGGACCACAGCCATCCGGAATATTCACCGTGTTACGGGAACGATGCTCGGAAGTGAAATCACGAAGCGCTACGGCACGGAGGGACTTCCGGAAGATACTATCCGCCTGACCTTCAAGGGGTCTGCCGGTCAAAGCTTCGGGGCTTTCATCCCGAAAGGCCTTACGTTGAGACTTGTTGGGGACTCCAATGACTTTGTCGGGAAGGGATTATCCGGAGGTAAAATCATCGTTCATCCTGATCCGACAGCTACGTTCATCCCTGAGCGCAATACCATCGTCGGGAACGTATCCTTTTATGGTGCTTCATCAGGGGAGGCTTACATTTATGGTATCGCGGGAGAACGTTTCTGTGTCCGTAACAGCGGTGCCGACGTGGTGGTCGAAGGAGTCGGAGATCACGGATGTGAATACATGACTGGTGGAAAGGTTGTTGTTCTGGGTATGACGGGACGGAACTTTGCTGCCGGAATGTCCGGAGGCGTCGCGTATGTACTGGATGACGATGGAACGTTCCGAAGCCGCTGCAATCAGGAGCTTGTCCATGTGCAACCGCTATTTGATCCCGAAGAATCGAAAGAATTGTATGAAATGATCGAGCGATATGTCTCGTATACCAATAGTGATAATGGCCGGAAGATCCTTGCAAACTGGGAATCCTATCTATCGAAATTCGTGCGGGTGATCCCGAAATCCTATCTGAAAATGAAAGAACGGATCAGTGAATTCGAAAGCAAGGGCCTTGAGAAATTCGATGCAGAGATGGCCGCATTTGAAGAAGGAACGAAGGAAGAGAAAAAGAAAGTGCTAGAAACAGCGAAGTAGAAAAGGAGGGGGACTCATGGGAAAAGCGACTGGCTTTATGGAATACAGCAGGCAAACATTAAAGGAAAGGCATCCTGGTGAAAGGACGAAGGACTGGGACGACTACACACTCCCCCTATCGGAACAGGAAGTCAGGAATCAGGGAGCGCGCTGCATGGACTGCGGCGTTCCCACCTGTCAATCGGGAATGGAGATCAATGGCTCCACTACGGGCTGTCCGGTTTATCACTTGATCCCCGAATGGAATGATCTCGTATACCAGGGGCAATGGAAGGAAGCGCTGAAGAGGGAGCATCAAATGAATAACTTCCCCGAGTTCACAGGGTTTGCATGCCCGGCACCGTGTGAAGGGGCATGTGTCCTCGGCATCAACGAGCCGCCCGTTGCCATCCGAACCGTAGAACGTTCCATCATCGAGAAGGGATTCCAGGAAGGATGGGTGATCCCTGAGCCGCCGGAGCACCGTACGGGCAAACGGGTTGCCGTCGTCGGATCCGGTCCTGCCGGGCTTGCATCGGCTGCGCAGCTGAACAAAGCGGGTCATCTAGTGACCGTATTTGAGAAGCATGACCGCGTGGGTGGTCTTCTCACGTACGGGATCCCTGAAATGAAGCTCCCCTATTCTGTAGTGGAGCGCAGGGTCAAGATCCTTGAGGAAGAAGGGATCGACTTTGTGACCAATACAGAAGTCGGGAAGGACTATACCGTCGAACAGCTGCGTGAAAACTTCGATGCCGTCATCCTGTGCGGAGGAGCTGCAGTCCATCGCGATGTACAGGTGGAAGGACGTGCATTGAAGGGCGTCCATTATGCTATGGAATTCCTTCACTCCAACACGAAGAGCCTGTTGGATTCCAATCACGGCGACGGGGAGTATATCTCTGCCGCAGGCAAGAATGTCATTGTGATCGGAGGCGGGGATACGGGTACAGACTGCCTCGCTACTTCTGTACGACACAACTGCAAGAGCCTCACCCAGTTCGACATTTATGACAAGAAAGGCGCCATGCGTGATGAGGTGGGTAATCCGTGGCCGCAGTATCCTGTGATCCACCGGGTCGAATACGGCCAGAAGGAAGCAGAAGAAACGTTCGGTACCGATCCCCGCGCTTATGCTGTCATGACAAAGAGATTCGTCGGTGACGAGAACGGGCATATTAAAGAAGTCCACACGGTCAATGTGAAGCTTCGGTATGATGAAGAAGGCAACAAAATCCGTGAGGAAATCCCGGGAAGTGAAAAGGCGTGGCCAGCCGACCTTGTTCTTCTCGCTATCGGATTCAGTGGTCCTGAACAGGATCTCATCAAGGCCATGGAACTTGAAACGAATCAAAATTCAACCGTGAAGGCGGAATATGGCGACTACAAGACCAATGTGGAAGGCGTATTTGCCGCCGGTGACATGCGACGTGGCCAAAGCCTGATCGTATGGGCGATCAACGAAGGCAGGGAAGCAGCGAGGGAGTGCGACCGCTACCTGATGGGTGCGACCCAGCTGCCTTAATAAGAGGAAAAGACTCTTCGGAATATGGAATCCGGAGGGTCTTTTTTTGTGGTGAGAGACCAAAAAACATCCATTCCCCTTTCTTCTAAATTGCACAATCTCCGAATATCGTCTACTATAGGATTTTATGTCCTGTTTGTCTCTTTGAAGAGGCAGATGCATGGGCAATTTATCATTATGTTCATTTTCCTATAGAATTGCCCCGGTTTATGAAATTATAATGTGTTGAGCATCTTAAAGAAAAAAGGGGGAAATGTGTATGATGAACTATTTGCAGCGAATCGGTAAATCTCTTATGCTACCGGTTGCAGTCCTTCCTGCGGCTGCCATTCTCATGGGGATCGGGTACTGGATCGATTCTGATGGGTGGGGAGGTAATAATCCGTTTGCCGCCTTCTTGATCAAGGGAGGAGAATCGCTGATCAGTAATATGGGCTTCCTGTTTGCCATCGGGATTGCACTCGGAATGACAAAAGTAAAAGATGGATCGGCGGCTCTCAGCGGCTTGGTGGCCTTCCTGATCATTACCACCCTTTTGTCCCCGGATAGCGTGGCCATGCTTCAGGGTGTCGATGTTGATTCGGTCAATATAGCCTTCGGCAAGATCAACAACCAATTTATCGGGATCCTCTGCGGGATCATAGCGGCATGGAACTTCAACCGCTTCAGTGAAGTGAAGCTTCCTGATGCCTTCGCTTTCTTCAGCGGCAAGCGTCTAGTGCCGATCATGACGGCCGTATCCATGCTGGTGGTTTCCGTCATCATGCTGTTCTTATGGCCGCTGATCTTCTCAGGATTGATTGCTTTCGGGGAGGCCATCAGTTCCCTCAGCTATGTCGGTGCCGGACTCTATGGGTTCTTTAACCGCCTGCTGATCCCGACAGGTCTTCATCACGCGTTGAACGCCGTATTCTGGTTCGATGTCGCGGGAATCAATGATATCGGGAACTTCTGGTCTGGAAAAGGGGATAAAGGCATTACCGGTATGTATATGGCCGGCTTCTTCCCGATCATGATGTTTGGTCTTCCAGCTGCGGCACTTGCCATCTACCACACGGCAAAGCCTGGCAAGAAGAAGCAGATCGGTTCCCTCATGCTTGCGGCTGGTTTTGCATCCTTCTTCACTGGTGTGACAGAGCCCCTTGAGTTCGCCTTCATGTTTGCGGCCCCTGTGCTGTTCCTTGTGCATGCGGTGCTTATGGGCTTATCCCTTGCGGTAGCGGCTTTCTTCCATTGGACGGCCGGATTTGGTTTCTCGGCAGGACTTATCGACTTTTTACTGAGTTCAAGACTGCCGATCGCCAATGCACCTTACATGCTCCTCGTACAGGGAATCGTTTTCGGACTGATCTACTACTTCCTCTTCCGCTTCTTGATTGTGAAGTTCAATCTTAAGACACCTGGAAGGGGAGAAGATGACTTGGAAGAAGCCGTTCAAGAGACGGCTCAGCCTGAGACATCCAAGGAAGATAAGTTCTCTGCCATGGCTACTGAGATCTATGCTGGCCTTGGTGGAGACGAGAATGTGACATCCGTTGATAACTGTGTAACCCGTCTGCGAATCGAAGTGGATAATATGGACGTCGTGGATCAGAACAGGATCAGGCGCACAGGTGTGCCGGGTATCCATGTTGTGGGAGAACACAGCATTCAGGTAATCGTCGGTACATCCGTTCAATTCGTCGCGGATGAAATCCACAAAATCAGAAAATGATTTGCAAACCCCGGATCGTGTAGGATCCGGGGTTTTTTAGTGACGAGAGGTTTTTCATTTGATGAAAATGGTCTATACTTTTCACTAACACTAGATTCATAGAAGAATCTGCAATCAACAGGCAGTGCCTGATAGGAGGATCAATATGAAAGAAGCTGATCTGTATCCACCTATACGCAACCATTTCCATTCCCTGGGCTACCGTGTCAACGGAGAGGTGAAGGATTGTGATGTAACGGCCATGAAAGGAGAAGAGCTGATCATCGTGGAGATGAAGCTTTCCCTTACGGTGGATCTTCTCGTCCAGGCCGCCAAGAGGCTCAGACTGACAGATATGGTATACATAGCCGTCCCGAGACCGAAACGGACGAGATCCAAAAGGTGGAGGGATGCCTGTCACCTGGTGAGAAGGCTGGAGCTAGGCTTGATCACCGTGGCCCCCCATGCCAAGGGGGATAAAATCGAGTTCGTACATCATCCGGCTCCCTTTGACCGGAAGGCAAGCCTTTCATATGGAAAGAAAAAGCGTGCGCAGCTTGTGAGGGAAATCGAAGGAAGGAGCGCGGATTACAATGTGGGGGGAAGCAATAAGCTGAAGATCATGACGGCTTATAAAGAAAGCTGCATTCACATTGCCGTCCTGCTCGATCGCCATGGCCCCCTTTCACCGAAATCTCTCAAAGAACTCGGGACAGGGGATAAAACCCCACTGATCCTTCAGAAGAATTACTATGGATGGTACGACAGGGTCAAAAGAGGAGTATATGAGCTCACGGATAAAGGGAAGAGGGAAATGCTCGACTACCCGGATCTCCTTGAAACGTATAGCACGGAAGAAGGGTCCACGGATTGATGTCCGGGGTCCTTTTTGATTGTTTCTACCACGCCCTACCCTGACATATACATGTGATGAGACCGAGCAAAAGGGGGTGGCACTGTGAAGAAACGGATGAGGTCCAAGTTGGATAGGATGGCAAAACAACTTGAACAGCGTCAAAATCCTGACGGAAGCTGGACGTTTTGTTTTGAAAACAGCCCCATGACCGATGCGTTCATGACCATTCTTCTCTGTAGCCTGGGTCGAAGGGAAGACCAGTGGGTGGATAAACTCGTGGAGCGCCTCCTCTGTCTGCAAACGAGAGAAGGGACGTGGAAACTGTTCAAGGATGAAGAAACAGGAAATCTTTCCTCTACAATCGAGGCGTATGTCGCCCTGCGAATGAGCGGAATAAAAGAAAATGATGAGAGGATCACACGTGCTAAGCGTTTCATCCAGGATAACGGTGGGGTAGGAAAAGCTCACTCCCTTACCCGCTTCATGCTGGCGATACTCGGGGGAATGAAGTGGAAAAGAGTCCTACCAGTCCCCATTGAGTTTGTCCTTATTCCCCCATCCTCACCAGTGGGATTCTGGGACTTTTCAAGCTATGCCAGGGCCCATATGGCTCCGATCCTGTTATTGAAAAGCCGTGGGTACGCACACGGTCCGCAGGGAATCGCAGGGGAAATGAAGTCGATGTACCGCGAAGGGGAGGAGCGCACACCTGACGGGGAGAGGCACTTCCTGAATAAGATCTCCGGTGCTCTTGGGAGCATGGGAGGGCTGTCGCCATCCCTCAAGGAGCGTGCCGAACAGTTCACGAAGAACTATATGCTCGAAAGGATCGAGCCTGACGGGACCTATATGAAATACTTCAGCTCAAGCTTCTTTATGATCTATGCTCTTTTGTCCGTCGGGTATCGCAAGGATGATCCGTTGATCGAGAAATGCGTTGAAGGGTTGAAGGCGATGATCCTCAAAACGGAAAGGGGCTATCATCAACAGAATTCCCCTTCCTCCATATGGGACACTGCGTTATTGTCCTATGCCCTTCAGTCGGCGGGAAGGTCGGCCGGCGATGGACCCATTCGGAAATCCATACAATTCTTGCAGAAACATCAGCAATTCCGCTATGGGGATTGGGGAATGGAGTCTTCTGTAGCTCCCGGGGGCTGGGGATTCACCGCGGGTAATACGATGCACCCGGATGTGGATGATACGTCTGCTGCTTTGAGAGCCCTCACATCAGCCGCAGCCGACCGGCCTGACATGCGGGACTCATGGCAGCGGGGGGTGGATTTCATGGTTGGGATGCAAAATCCAGATGGAGGGTGGCCGGCATTTGAACCGAACAAAACGAATGAGCTCCTCACGCTCTTTCCTATCAACGGAGCAGAAGCAGCGGCCATCGATCCCTCGACCCCCGACCTTACAGGAAGGGCACTTGAGTTCCTAGGCGGATATGCGGGACTGAAGAAGAACCTCAGGGGAATCAAAAAGGGGGTCAATTGGCTGAAGAAAACACAGGAGATCGATGGGTCCTGGTACGGGAGATGGGGCGTCTGTTATATCTATGGGACCTGGGCGGCCGTTACGGGCATGAGGGCTGTCGGTGTGCCGGGGGATGACCGTCATCTCGTGCTTGCCAAACAGTGGCTAGAAAAAATCCAGCACCGCGGCGGCGGATGGGGAGAATCATGTCTCAGCGACCAAGTGAAGCATTATTTGCCCTTATCTAGAGCGACCATATCCCAGACGGCGTGGGCGCTGGATGCCTTGATTTCATTGGAGGAGGAACCGACCCCAGCCATTGATACGGGCATGCAGACCCTGCTTGAACTTCTGGAGGAAAAGGATGATTACCCTACCGGTGCCGGCTTACCGGGGAATCTTTATATCCATTATCACAGCTATCAGTGGATCTGGCCCATGGTGACCATCAGCCATTACCTGAAAAAGTATGGATAAGCATATGTACTGCTAAATGAATGGAATCCTGCCATACTAATAGGAATAACTATGGCAGGAGGGAACAAAATGGATAACGTACAGCAAGACCTAAATCGCAGAATCGGTATGGAAGAGAGCTGGTCACCCGCTTTTGCGGAGATACCGGTCCTCCTCGAGGCATTTGCCAAGGCCGTTCCCTTTGAGAACATGGCCATCATAGAAGATCGTCTCACTCCATTCTCTGAACAATCCTTGAAGGAGAAGATCCTGGTTCGTGGCGAGGGAGGATTGTGCTACGACTTGAACGGTCTCTTATACCTCTATCTCAAGGAGGCGGGCTTCAGTGTCACGCTTGTAAGGGGAGTCGTCTATCATCAGGGGAAAGGGGATTTCCATGATATCGGGCGTACCCATGTCTTGATCCTTCTCGAGCATGGAGGAGAAAGCTGGGTAGTGGACGGAGGGTTCGGGGGGAATATCCCGCTGAAACCGGTCCCTCTCACAGGGGAAGTTGTAACGTCTGCAAACGGAGACTTCAGGATAGCAAAGGAAGATACATCCCATGGGGATTATATTCTTCAGATGAAGCTGTCGTATAGGTCCGACGAGTGGCAGAAAGGGTATGCATTCGACACCACAAAACCTGTAACGGATCTAAATGAACTGGCAGAAGTTCAAAAAACAGTATCTGTCCATCCAGAATCCCCTTTCAACCGGTCCCCTCTGTTGACAAAGCGGACCGATACCGGCAGTGTCACCCTTACAAAGGGGTCGATGACGGAGTGGGAGGACGGGCGCTTGAATAAAAAGGATTTGGACGATGATTCCTTCAATGAATACCGAAAGAAAAGATTCAATGTATGATCCAAGGTCATTCTCGTTTGTGATAGACTGAGGGCAAGGAGGTCATCTATCATGTTCGACATATTGCTTGCGATCCTCTTCATCCCTATTTTCCTCTGGACCGTCAGGGTTGTTATAAGGAAAAGGAAGGCGCATGGAGTGACCGGTATCAAATCGGCCCTCACACCGATCTGTTTTTTATCCGTCGGGGTTTTGAATATCCTCGCCTTATTATTTGACTTCATCGGTTTGATCAGCTGGGGCCTGTCTGTTGCCTTCCTCCTCATCGGCGCCTATTTCACAAAGTATCAGATGCCGGAAGAGGATGAGGCTGAAGGCCATTATTGAAGACGAATCAAAAAAGAGCCCATTGGGCTCTTTTTTTAGTTGGCAGGTGGTTTCATATCGGACGTAAAATGATTTCCGTACCATTCTTCCTCTTCCGAAATAATGGCCGAGAATCGCAAGCCCCTGCTTTCCTCTCCATTGAAAAAGACGGGAGCAGATCCTTCTGTTACTGCCTCTTCTACATCTGATTGAACTGCCTCCGGCTGGTTGTCCGGTATGAGCATCAGATCAACACGATAGCTGCTCTCATTATCAGGTCTTCTCAGCACTGTAAGCTCCATCTCACCGTTGTCACCGATGACGGCTTCTGAGGTCAGGACCGGTTTGGGATCCGGTTCCACCTGGCCCGCTTCAATCTGCTCGAATGAATCTTCCTTTGCATACGGTTTCATCTCTACGTTCAGGACGGTTCCCGGCGGTAGGGAGGTTTGACCCCTTAAGATCACCTTGGGGTTATCCACCTGCATGGTGGCTGCAATCAACTCGGAACGATCGGGTACCTGGGTGTCTTCCGGTGCAGCCGCCATTTCATTCCCTGCGGACGCTTCTTGCACTGTTGGGGTAAAGGTAACCCTGCAGCCTGAAAGGAGCATCACGGCAGTGGTAGCAACAATCAACGTTACGTATTTCATATGTGTCACCCTTATTAGTATATTCAGAATAATATTTACAATTCCATTTCAGTATTGTAACATTGTTTTTAGTTTGATTCTACATAAATATGGAAACGAAAAGGGGAGAAGAGATGAAGAGAGTACTGTATACTCCTCTACACTTTATTTTAGTCATTACTGGTTTGTTTTTATTGAGCGGCCTTGGGGCGCTGCTATCCTACGATACTGAGCTTGTCATCAATTTAGGGGACTACGGGGTCAGACTGAAGGAAATCTTCCATCAGATCCTTCACCCAGCCCAGATTGCCATGCCGTGGGGAGAGGGGAATAAGACATACCCCATCACGACCGTATTTTCCAAAACCTACTTTTATTCGTTTTCCATCTTGATTGCGGCATTTTTCGTGGCTGTGGCATTTGCCATCATCATCAGCTATTCCATCATGATGCTACCGGGCAAGGGCTACCGTTTCACGATGAAAGTCGTGAATGCCATAGATGCCCTTCCCGATGTATTCATCGTGGTCGGTTTCCAGCTTTTCATCATCTGGCTATTCAAGCAGACGGGTCTATTGGTCTTTGAGATTTACGCATTCGGAGAGGAGAAGATCTACTTCCTTCCGATTCTGTGCCTGTCGCTTCTCCCTGTCGTCTTCCTGGTGAAGCAATTCATCTTCCAGTTGAAAGAAGAAGAAAATAAGCCGTACGTCGAATTTTCCTTTGCAAAGGGGTTCAGGAAGTCCTATACGGTATGGAGGCATATCTTCAGGAACGTATGGATCCACTTCTTCCTTCATTTGAAGCCGATTTTCCTGTTGATGCTGTCGAATTTGTTGATCATTGAGATCCTATTCAACATCAACGGCTTCATGATGACCCTTGCAACCGCAGCGATCGCCGTACCGGCAGGCTTTTTTATCGGACTGCTTCTGATCTTCATACCGTTCTTCATTGTATTCCAACTCGGTTCATGGATCTTGAGCCGTTGGCTCGGGGGTGAGCACGCATGAAGCCTTGGATGTTGAAACGACTCGCACTGCCTGTATTGTTCCTGACGGGACTCGTGCTGGCCAGCTTTTTACTTCCTTATATGAATCCGGACTTTGATGAAAAGACTAAGTACTTGCAGAACGATGAGGGCAGGGTAATTGCAGCCCCTCCTTATTCAATCAGTGAGATGCCACCGTTCGGAGGGGATGTGCTTGGAAGGAATCTATTCTATCTATTAGTGGCAGGAGCGAAGTATACATTGTTGGCTGCTGTAGCCATTGCGCTGCTGAGAATGCTCTTCGGCTTCCTCTTTGCCTGCGTGTATGCCTTCCTTCCGTCCTTGATCAATCGGATCCTGAAGGGTGTGACGGAAGCGTTTCAGTATATTCCTCTTGTGATCATCGTCTTCATCCTCCTGATTCCCCTTGAAATTGCCTTCTCGGGGGAGGTGTTGTCATCAAGTAAATACTTTGCCATCCAGATCGCCGTCATAGCCCTAGTGTCGATACCTTCTCTCGGAATCTATCTCGGTGAAGAAATGAAGCTGTTCATGAAGAATGATTTTATCGTTGCATCCAAGACCATGGGAGCCAATCGCTTCCATTTGCTGAGACGTCACCTGTTCCCGCAGTTCATGAGGCATTCCGCTGTGCTATTCTCAGAACAGATTGCAGCAGCCCTGGCGCTGATCATCCAGCTCGGTATCATGCTCATGTGCCTCGGTGGATTGAAGATAGCGGACGTGGGAGTCATGACCCAGGACCTCGTTTATTTCTCCGACACGAATGAGTGGGGGGCGACCATCGCGATCAATATAAAGGAAGTCTTCAACAGAGTCCATATCGTACTTGCACCACTTCTGTTCTTCGCCGTGAGCATCCTCAGCGTCAATTCCATCAGTACAACCTTGAAGAGGGGTCTGGTAGACGGGACCATTCCGTCCATGAAGAAAAAAAGAGCGCGAGATCAAAAGACAGATAGAGTAGAAATCACGAGTGAATCCTTTACTATGGATAGTGGAAAATAATTCATTTAGTCAAATCATGAAACTTTTTGGCAGGTCCTTCCGTAGATAATGGTGTAGGAATATTCCAATCTATTTAGCAACCAACAACAGAAAGGGGTTTTATCATGGCAGGATTAACATTGGCAGGGGTGTTCGTCATTCTCATCCCTCTATTGGTCATCGCCGCAATCGCAGGGGTCGGTTATTATTTCTGGATCCGGTTCCGCTACCGCACGGCGAAGTCGAATCAGGCTCTTATCATCACGGGACCAAGATTGGGTGATCCGGAAAAAGAAACGAATATATTCACCGATAGTGAAGGACGTTCGATGAAAATCATCAGGGGTGGAGGGTACAGGCTGCGCCGGTTCCAGACGTCCACTCCGGTAAACCTCACGTCATTCCAGCTCAAACTTTCAACGCCACGTGTGTATACGAACGGAGGCGTCCCGATCGTGGCAGATGCCGTGGCCATGGTAAAGGTAGCCGATTCATTGAACGGGATCGCCAACTACGCCGAGCAATTCCTCGGGAAAGATCAAAAGGAAATCGAAGATGAAATCATTGAAGTACTCGGAAGTAATCTCCGCGCCATTTTGTCAAAAATGACGGTTGAGGATATCAATAGCAACCGTGAGAAATTCAATGCCGATGTGCAGGAAATCGCCCAGCAACAGCTTGATCTCATGGGCTTCAAAATCACATCTCTCGGGCTGACAGACATCCGCGATGCGGACGAACAAAATGGATACTTAGAAAATCTTGGGCGTCCAAGGATTGCCGAAGTACGCAAGCTGGCAGAAATCGCCGAGGCCAACACAGAACGTGAAACGCGGATTCACCGTGCCCAGACCGATCAAGAGGCAAAAGAAGAAGAATACAAACGCCAAATCACGATTGCTGAATCCAAGAAGGAAAAGGACATCAAGGATGCTTCCTTCAAGGAAGAAACAGAGCGTGCACGGGCGAAATCAGAGCAGTCCTATGAACTGGAAAGAGCAAAGCTTGCCAAGGAAGTAAAAGAAGAAGAATTGACCCTTCAATTCCTTGAAAGGGAACGTGCCGTAAAACTCGAGGCTGAAGAAACCAAAGTGAGAAAAACCAAGGCCGATGCCGATTACTATGAAACGACCCGTAAAGCGGAAGCCGAAGCGCGCAAAGCTGAAATCGACGGGGAAGCAAAAGCGAAGATCCGCAGGGAAGAAGGATCCGCGGAGGCAGACGTCATCAGGGAGCGCGGTAAGGCCGAAGCAGAATCACGGAAGCTATTGGCAGAAGCGATGGAGAAACACGGCGATGTCATCATCACCGAGAAACTCATCGAGATGCTACCGGTCTTCGCCGAGAAGATTGCACAGCCGCTTAATAATATCGACTCTGTGAAAATCATTGACTCAGGCAACGGCCAGGGTGTCCCGTCCTTCGGGAAAAGCATCACCCGCACCATGCTCGATATGCAGGAACCCTTGAAGGAAATGACAGGGATCGACGTGGGTGACCTTTTGAAATCCTACGCCAACCGGACACAGAAAATCGAAGTCAACCAGCCTGTCGCATCCCAGCCGAATCACGCGGAAGCAGCGGCTACCAAAGAAAGCGACGAAACGGAAGAGAGTCAAGAACCGAAAGAATAATAATGTCATACAATGAACAATAAAAAATCCGAACGATCATTCGATAGTCTCCAAGATATCGAATGCGTTCGGATTTTTTGCGTTTGAGAGATGGATTGAACTCATTTTCAAGTTGGTGGTCGAGGTGCCTGAAGGATCGTGCAGACCTTTTGTCCTCACTGAGTGGATTGGAGCGGAAGGCGCTTGACTCCTGCGGAAACGGAGGGATGATCGAGACCCCGGAGGCGCTCTTCAGCCGAGGAGGCTCGACTTCCTCCCCGCGGAAAGCAAGCGCCTGCAGCGGAAAGGAACGGACGACTTCAGAACATCCTCACGTTCAACCTTCTGCACGAACCGGGATATGCTTCATCTCATCGACATCGAACAGGCCGAGGTCGGTGAGCTTGATGCTCGGGATGACGGGCAATGTTAGGAAGGAAAGGGTGAGGAAAGGGTTGAAATCTCCAGTGAACCCGATATCCTTCAAGGACGTATTAAGCTCCTCCAGCCCCTTGAGTACTTCTACATGACCGGCACTGGACATCAATCCCCCGATTTCAAGGGAAAGGGATGCAATCACCGATCCGTCTTTCACCATTACCAGTCCGCCCTTCATGTCGCGAAGGGCCCTGATGGCGGCAAGCAGGTCGGAATCATTGGTCCCGACAGCTACAAGATTATGTGAATCATGTGCGACCGTCGTGGCAATGGCACCTGCCTTCAGTCCGAAGCCCTTGACTATGCCGAGCCCGATATTGCCGGTGGAGTGATGCCTCTCTACCACGGCCATCTTCAATTGGTCATCTTCAATCGAAACAGAGAAGGTCCCCCTGGACGTATCGACCACTTCAACTCGTTTAATGGTTTGAAGCTGATTCGGAATGATCTGAATGACGTTTGCTGTGTTGGCGCCCTCCATTTGAATTGAAAGGCCTGCTGCCTCTACATCAGGAAAGTGGAGGGTATCGGTCAATGAAGTGGGTGCCGTCGTAGTCGGACCACTGAAGGAGAGTGCCGACCCGTTCCGGGCAACCAGGCGCCCTCCTTTATAGACAGAAGCGATGTGCAAGGCATCTAGATTGTCAAGAAGGAGGAAATCGGCATCGAATCCAGGTGCGATGGCCCCCTTGGTGTAGAGACCATAGCATTCCGCAGCATTCAGCGTGGCCATTTGAATGGCCATGAGAGGGTCCATTCCTTCCCCGATGGCCAGCCGGATATTGTGATCGATGCTTCCTTCCTCAACTAGATCATCGAGATGCTTGTCGTCTGTGCAGAATAGGCAGCGGCGTACATTGCGTTCATTCACGACGGGTAGCAATTTCTTCAAGTCTTTAGCTACAGACCCTTCACGTATAAGAAGGTACATCCCCCGTTGAAGTCTGGCCTTTGCGTCTTCCACTGTATTGCACTCATGGTCGGTTGATACGCCTGCTGCACGGTACACATTGATGGCTTCCTCGGGAAGACCGGCCAAATGGCCATCGACAAGACGGCTATACTCAGAGGTCAAGGCAATCTTGTCTATAAGGCCGGGGGATGCTGATCGCAAGGAAGGATAATCCATCACTTCGGCAAGCCCGATGACGCGATCATGCTCGAAGAGAGGGGCAAGGTCATCAGCGCCAAGTTCCGCTCCCGAATTCTCAAATGGCGTTGCAGGTACACAGGATGGCAGCATGGTCAACGCATCAAGGGGAAGGTTTTCTGAATCATCGAGCATGAACTGTATGCCTTCGACCCCTGAGACATTCCCGATCTCATGCGGGTCGGTGATGACCGTTGTCACACCATGGGGGAGGACCACTTTTGCAAATTCCGATGGCGGTACCATGGACGATTCGATATGCACGTGACCATCGATGAACGAAGGGCATAGCCACTTCCCTTCTGCATCAATCGTTTCCTTTCCTTCGTAGTTTCCGATTCCCACGATGGTGCCATCTGTGATCGCGACATCACCTTCTGCGATCTCGCTGTTGAATACATCTATGATTCGGGCATTCTTTATCACGATATCAGCCGTGGCAGTACCGGCGGCTGCTTGTATCCGTCTTGTCAAATCAGTCTTTTTCATCAACGTTTTCTCTCCTTTATAAACAAAAAGCCCCGGGGGTTCACCCAGGGTTCGACGTTGGAGAAGGACAGGGCATACGTCCCCTGTCTCCTCGTAGTCAAACCATTTACGGTAGTTTGGTAGAAACTTTTGGACCATATTTCCAATATTATACGAGAACACTCATGCTGCTATTAAAATGTTTAAGGAACATTGTATATCCTGCTCTTTAGAAATGTCAATGCAAAATGGAAAGAACGGACCGGAAAAGGGGGGATTCAGGGTTCCGGATGGATCAGCACATTCAATGTGCTGAATCGGCAGGTTGAGAGTTGCGGGAAAAATGTAACCGTTATACATTAGATGTACAAGGTTTGAACAAACCTTGCATAAAACATATACAAGGAGTGGAGTGAATGAAAAAGCTTTTTGCAATGTTGGTCGCAGTGTTGATGATGTTTGGTGTATCGGGAGCTGCTTTTGCAGCTGATGGAGATGCCATGGTACGTATCGTGCACGCATCCCCTGACGCACCGGCCGTCGATGTTTATGTAGATGGAAATGCAGTGGTTGAAGGAGCAGAATTCAAGGCCGCCACTGACTATATGGAACTTCCTGCAGGTGACCACAAAGTGGAAATCTTTGCAGCTGGTACAAAGGAAGATCCGGTGATTTCACAAGATCTTACCGTTGAAGCAGGTATGGCTTACACGGTCGCAGCCGCCAATACCCTTGAGAATCTTGAGCTTGTTGTTGCCAATGATTCAATGGATGTAACGGAAGGCAAGTCAAAAGTAAGGGTCGGCCATTTATCCCCTGATGCACCAACAGTCGATGTTGGACTGAAGGATGGAGATGCGTTGTTCGAAGGAGCAGAATTCAAAGCCATCACGGATTATCAGGAATTGGATCCTGGAACGTATGATCTTGAAATCCGCACACCTGAAGGAGAGCAAGTATTGGATCTTTCCGGAACGGAACTAGCTGAAAATACCGTATACAGTGTGTTTGCCATCAATACAGCAGACAAACTTGAAGTACTTGTATTGAAAGATTACACGCTTATGCCTGGTGGAATGCCTGAAACCGGTATGGGAGGAGCAGCTGATCAAAATACGATGCTTCCGATCGTAGCAGCCGCAGCAGTGCTTGGTGGAGGAGCACTACTATTTATCAACCGTAAAAAATTATTCTCTTCTTAATGAAGCGGATTGCGGTTGTCTTGTTCATCCCATTGCTTCTGGCCGCATGCTCCAATGACCCTTCCACTGCACCGGAAGCGGATGAACCCGTCCAAAAGGTACAAGCGGTGAAGCCTGCTGTTCAAACAGCCAACGTGCAGGATGATGAACAATCGATCACTCCTGAATCGATTACGATCCCTTCACTTGATATTGATGCCCCTGTGAAAGCATTCGGTCTGGATAAGGAAGGGAATATGGAGCTTCCCAAAAACGGGAAGGATGTCGCCTGGTTCTCACCGGGGATTCGCCCGGGGGAACGAGGAAATGCCGTCCTGGCAGGTCATGTCGATGACGAAAAGCAACCTGCGGTCTTTTTCGACCTGAAAAATATCAAGAAGGGGGACAGGATCATCCTGAAGGGAAAGGATGATGAAGAACTTGTCTTTGAGGTGAAGGATAAACAAGCCTATCTGAAAGATGATGCCCCCCTTCGGAAGATTTTCGGGCCGGGAGATCATATCGGTCTTAATATCATTACGTGCACAGGATATTTTGACCACGATATTCATAATTATGTCGAGCGACTGGTCGTGTATACAGAGCTCGTCACAGATGAAAAAGCATCCGGTTGAACCGGGTGCTTTTTTGCTATTGGTGGATACTTACAGGTTTGGGGGCGTGTTCCAATTAAGGGATGATCATCTCTCAGCTGTCTACATCTTCAACACATAATAGGGTTTAACCGTGTGGGGAATGAGGGAAAAAGGGGTAGAGACAATCTAGTTCAGAAATCTTCGGAAGATACCCTTACCATAACTGACGGGTGATCCTACCTACCATTGACAGGCTTCCATGAGATGACTGACGATCGAAGGAGAACGAGTGATGAAAAGACGAATCATTTGGTTGATCGGCTCATTGTTGGCCCTCGTTGTCATCGTCTTGGGGCTTGCAGGTAACTATATATATGATCTTGCCATCAGCCGCAACAGCGGTGTTGTTCAGCTATATGGAGGAACGGATAAGGCGGTTGAAGCGGTGAGCGCATTGGAAGAAGAACAAAAAAGGCTGGAAGAACTGCGCAGTTGGACGAGCAGGCAAAAATTCGAACAGGTATCCATCCAATCTGAAGACGGTCTAACCTTGAAGGGCCTGTACCTCAAGAATAAGTACCCGAACGGGAAGACGGTCGTCCTTGCACACGGATACAAAGGGAACAGCGACCAACTTCCGGAGGTGACACGGTTCTATTATCGCCAAGGCTATAATATCCTTAAGCCCGATGCAAGGGGGCACGGGGACAGTGAAGGTGACTATATCGGGTACGGCTGGCCGGACCGTCTCGATTATGTGAAATGGATCGATTTCCTCGTCAAGGAGAAAGGGGAGGAAGCGATCTTCCTTCATGGGTTCTCCATGGGGGCTTCGACCGTCCTGATGACGAGCGGAGAAGATCTGCCTTCCGAAGTGAAGGGGATCATCTCCGACAGTGCGTATACCAATCTCGAGGACGAGCTTGCCCATCAGTTGAAATATCTCTATGACCTTCCCGCATTCCCCCTTGTTGACGCCACATCCATCGTCACCAAGATCCGGGCGGGGTATTCATTCAAAGAGGCATCTGCTGTGAAGCAGGTAAAGAAGAATGATCTTCCCCTCCTGATCATTCATGGAGCAGAAGATGAACTGGTCCCAACGGAAATGGCGACGGAGATTTATAAAGCAGCCGGGGGGGGAAAAGACATGTGGATCGTCCCGGGAGCAGGTCATACGGAAGGATTTCTCGTGAATGAAACAGAATATAGCACGAAAGTCATCGACTTTGTCAATGAAGCGATGATGGAACAGGAAGAAAAGAATTGAGAAAAATCCGTCCCTTACTGTAATCAGGGGACGGATTTTTCATGTGATTAAAGGGAAATAAGAAGTTTTTGAAAAAAGTTCCTCTCATATCATTGTAAAATTCTGATTATTAGGTATAATTCGACAATACCCATCATCAGGAGGAGAAGCATATGAACACAAACACAGGAACTTTATATGAAGAACTTCAGAACGTACTGGGGAAAGACCAGTTATCAACCAATATAACAGTAAGGGAGCAACATGGGAGGGATGAGTCCTATCACGAACCGAGTAATCCCGATTTTGTGGTCTTCCCTTCTTGTGCAGAAGACGTAAGGGCCGTCGTGAAGACAGCGGCTGCTCATGAAGTACCGGTAATCCCATTTGGCCTGGGAACAAGTCTGGAAGGTCATGTCATTCCATATGACCGGGGGATCACCATCGATTTCTCCAAAATGAATCGAATAGTGGAAGTGAGGGAAAAGGACTTTTTGGTTACCGTGCAGCCGGGTGTGACTCGCTCCCAGCTCAATAAGGAACTCAAGAAACACGGTTTGTTCTTTTCCGTCGATCCCGGAGCCGATGCCACACTTGGGGGAATGGCGGCTACCAATGCGAGCGGGACGACTTCAGTGAAATATGGGGTCATGCGGGACCAGGTCCGCGATCTGGAGGTGGTGACTCCCGACGGAAGTATCATACATACCGGGAACCTTGCACAAAAATCATCCTCAGGTTACCATCTCAACAGTCTGTTCGTAGGATCAGAAGGAACGCTCGGATGCATAACGGAACTGACCTTGAGAGTATATGGGATACCAGAGCATATCGTGGCGGCTAGAGCCTCATTCCAAGAGCTGGATGATGCCGTTGAAGCCGTTGTATCAATCTTGCAGGCGGGCGTTCCGATTGCCAGGGTCGAGCTTTTGGATGAAATGTCCATGGTGCAGGCCAATCGATTCAGTGAAACGGATTATCATGAAAAGCCTACGCTCTTCCTTGAGTTTCACGGGAACGAAGCGGGTCTTGCCCAAGATGTGGAATTCACAAAGGAAATCGTCGCTGATCATGGGTGCGAGTCTGTTGCCTTTGAAACCGATCAAGGGGCAAGGAATCGGTTATGGGATGCCCGTCATAATCTTGCCTATGCCTACATTCATGGAAACAAAGGCAAGAAGATGATGGTGACCGATGTTTGTGTTCCCATTTCCGAGCTTTCAGGCGCCATCAGGGACGCCAGGAGGAGGCTGGATACCTTCGGACTCACTGGAGGCATACTCGGTCACGTAGGCGATGGAAACTACCATGTGCTCCTCATGATCGATATGGAAGATCCCAGGGAAGTGGAGAAAGCTGCACAGTTCAACGAACAGATCGTTGAATACGCACTTGAACGCAGGGGGACCTGTACGGGTGAGCATGGGGTCGGGGTAGGGAAGCAAAAGTATCAGGAATTGGAGCACGGTGATTCACTGCGGGTGATGGAACGGATCAAAGAGGCCCTCGATCCCAAGGGAATCTTCAACCCCAACAAACTGATCAAACAAAAGGAGGCGGGACAATGAAATTCCTTGAGACCATCAGCAAAACTGCAGGAAAGTACTTTGCTCTTTGGGTCATCCTTGTAGCGGTCGTGGCCTATTTCATCCCGGCACCTTTCCTTCCCCTTGGAGGATACATCACCATCCTCCTCGGTGTGGTCATGTTCGGGATGGGATTGACGCTAAAACCTGTGGATTTTCAGCTGGTCGTGAAGAAGCCGCTTCCGGTCATCGTCGGGATCCTGGCACAGTTTTTGATCATGCCCCTCGGTGCGCTTCTCATCGCCTATCTTCTCGGCCTCCCGGATCAACTGGCTGCGGGGTTAGTCCTTCTTGGCTCGGTACCGGGCGGAACAGCGTCGAACGTGATGGTCTATCTTGCCCGCGGGAATCTTGCCCTGTCGGTTGCCATGACGTCGTTGTCAACGCTCCTTGCCCCCCTTGCCACTCCGTTGATTCTGCTTGGACTGGCAGGGCAGTGGATGCCGGTTGATCCCCTGGCCATGTTCCTGTCGATCTTCCAGGTGATCATCGTCCCGATCACACTTGGTATCATCGTCCAGAAACTTCTTCCTACTGTCGTTGAGAAGAGTCTGGAGATCATCCCGTTGATCTCGGTACTCGCCATCATGACAATCGTGACGGCTGTCGTTTCCGCCAATGCCCCGAGCATCCGTACGTCCGGAGCGATTATCTTTGTAGCCGTGATGCTTCACAATCTGCTCGGTTTGACCCTGGGGTATGTGGCTGCCATCATCATGAAACTGAAGGAAGGGGACAGAAGGGCGATTTCCATCGAGGTGGGCATGCAGAACTCCGGACTCGGTGTGGCACTCGCCACCGCCCATTTTGGTCCACTTGCCGCACTTCCAAGCGTGATTGGCGCAGTCTGGCACAATATATCAGGTCCGATTCTCGCAACCTATTGGAGTAAGAAACCTGCTAAAGTCGACGAAACGGAAGAGAAGGTGAAAGCTGGATAATCTTAAAAGGCTGAAGGGAGGATGAATCCCCTTCAGCCTTTTCTCTGTCTAATACAGGAATACCATGAGGACGGTGGTTACAATCCCAACCCATACGGCAAGGATAAAACAGTAGCCCATGATGTGGCGGATATGCAGTCCGACGATGCTGAGGATCGGCAGGGCCCAGAAAGGCTGGATGAGATTGGTCCAAGCATCGCCCCATCCAACGGCCATGGCGATGGTGGAAGGATCCACTCCAAGATTCATCCCCGCCGGTACTTGGAGGGGCCCCTGCAAAGCCCATTGACCGCCACCGGACGGCGCCAGGAGATTGACGATTCCTGCCGTCCAGTAGGTGAAGATATCGAAGGTTTCTTTATTGGCAATCGAGGTCATCCCCTGGATGATGCTTTCCCCCAACCCCGAACTGGTCAGAACAGCGATAATCCCTGCGTAAAATGGGAACTGCAGGATGATGGGGGAGGTAGACCCCGCCGCCTCCTTGAACGCTTCGCCAAATGAACGCAGGGATCCATGGAAGATCAAGCCGAGAGAAAGAAATAAAAGATTGATGATGTTCAGGTCAAGATCCCGGCCCAAAATGAATTCATGAGTCACATAGACCATACCGATTAATCCGGTCACAACCCCTAGTATAGGAGTCGTCTCAAGCCTTGATGCAGGAGTGGCTTCCACGCCGGTCTGGAGATTGATCTTTTGGATGATTTTTTCTTCATAAGGGGTGACCTGCCCCTTTGGTGCCATCAGGCAGATGATGACGGGCATTGTTACGAAGAGAACTAGAAATATGATGATGGTGGAAGGGCTGAAAATCGTCTCGGAAGTAGGGATGACACCCATGAGATCGGCAAGGAAATGATCCTTGGTTGCGACGGTCAGTCCGATAGAGCTTGATAATCCTGCTGTGTAAAGTGCAGTGGGGGAATATGCAGCTGCAACGAGCAGAGGGAAGTGAACGTTTTGATTGCGCCTACCGATCTCTCTGACCAGGATGGCCCCGACCACGACAGCCAGCCCCCAGTTGATGTAATAAGCGGCACCTGATAGGCAAAAGGTGTACACATAGGCCTTTGTTGGGGTGTCTGCCCATTTGGCGAGTTGTTGCAACGCTTTTTTGACAAAAGGCACGGATGCAAGGACCATGCCGGTTAAAAGCAAAAGGACTATTTGCATGGTAAACGTCAAATACACCCAAAAACCGTCCCCAAATGACTTAACAAGGCTCAGTGGCTCTGCCGGCTTAAGGAAAATCCCTATACCGAATACGAGGAGCGTAAGCAGGACAGCAATGACGAAAGCATCAGGCAAGTACCGCTGGACAAGTCTTGATAACCTGTCGGCAATGGAAGCTAACATGGTGAACAACTCCTTTCGATGATTGACTACAGTATATTGGGATTTGTCCATGTTCATGAGCACAAAAAAGCCGGATCTCGGAAGATCCGGCTTTTTACCTTGCTATTTATTCAGAAGCAAATAAACGAAATAAGGAGCCCCGATCAAAGCGGCCATGATCCCGGCGGGAAGACCATCGGGCTCGAGGACATTTCTGCCGACCGTATCGGCTGCAAGGAGCAGCCATCCACCGAGGAGCAAGGCTACAGGAAGATACAGCTGATGGCGAGGCCCGACAAGGGATTTGGCGAGATGGGGGGCCATCAGGCCTATGAAGGCAATCCCACCCGTCACGGAGACGGCCGAGGCGGCCAGGGCGACGGCTGTGAACAGAAGGACGATCCTCTCTCGCTTCAGTGCGACCCCGACGCCGATGGAAGCGGGGTCGCTCAGGGCGAGGAGATTCAATGTACGGGCTTTATACAGAGTGAACGGGATCAGTATCACCAGCCAAGGAAGGACCGCCCATACGAATGGCCAATCAGCTCCCCATATGTTACCGGCAAGCCAGTTGGCGATGAAGTCTACTTTTGCCCGTTCCGCGCTTGAGATCATGATGATCATCAATCCCGAAAATGCCGTGGAGAATCCGACTCCCACAAGGATCATCTTGACGGGTTGAAGTCCGCCTCCCCTTGTGGACGAGAAGAAGTAGATGAGACCCGCAGTCAGAATCGCACCGGCAAAGGCAACCAAGGGAAGCATAAAGGCGAATGATCCTGCATCGATGGGGAAGAACAGGAAAAAGACCGTAATGGCGACACCGGCACCGGAGTTGATCCCGATGATACCCGGATCTGCAAGGTCATTTTTTGTCATCGTCTGCAGGATAGAGCCTGAAAGGGCAAGGGCCATGCCGGCGAGGACGGTGATCACGATCCTCGGAAGCCTGATGGAGAAGAGGATGAATTCATCCTTAAAGGAACCATTCCCCATGATGGTGGGGATCAGCCGGTCTATGGAGACGGAAGAATACCCCAGGCTGATTCCAATCAAAACGGTAGACACAATGAAAAGCAGAAGGGCGATCAAGATCCCCCGTTGTTTTTTAAGTAGCTTGGGATGGATCATAGTTTACCGCCTTTCCGAACAATGAATAAGAAGAAGGGAAGGCCCATCATGGACACAATGGCTGCAACAGGTGTCTCATAAGGCGCATTTACCGTCCGCCCTATGGTATCGGCGAGAAGCATGAATGTGCTGCCCAGTACGACCGAGACAGGGATGATGGTGCGGTAATCGGTCCCTGTCAGTGCCCGGGCGATGTGAGGAACCATCAGTCCGAGAAAGGCCATATTCCCAACGAGAGCGACAGCAGACCCTGCCAGGATGACCGTCAATATGAAAAGGGCCGACTTGACGAGGACCGTCCGCTGACCCAGTCCGACTGCGACTTCCTCATTCAGGCTCAGGATGGTCAATTGCCTTGAAAACCCCAAGGAAATGATCACGCATAAAAGGATGCTTGGACCGATGATATAGATCTGATTCCACGTCGTGCCGATCAGTCCACCTGCAGTCCACATGGAGATGTCTTTTGAAAGTTTGAAATAAAGACCGATTCCTTCAGAAACAGCAAATAAAAAAGCCGATACAGCCGCTCCTGCAAGGACGATGCGGAACGGGGAAAACCCACCCCTTTTCGCAGCTCCGATTCCAAAGACGAGCCCTGCCCCGACGGCCGCTCCTATGAAACACGCAAGCATGATGCCGAAGGGACCGATGGAAGGGAAGAAAGCAAGGGCTGCAGCAAGGGCGGCATTGGCTCCTGCTGTCAGACCGAGAAGCCCCGGATCAGCCAGGGGATTACGGGTCATCCCCTGCATGATGGCACCGGAAACGCTGAGGGCTGCGCCAACTAGGATGGCAGCCACTTCACGGGGAAAACGGAGTTCTTGGAGGATCGAGATCTTGTCTCCGCTCCCGGTATTGGTCAGCGCCCCCCAGACGTCGGAAAGGGTCGTGTCAGCCGCACCAAAGGTGACCGATACAAGGAATGTTGCGCATAATACGATTATCAGTATGGATAGTGCAGGTATGTATGGTAGTTTTCGACTCATAGCCATCATCTTTTCTGTCGTAGTATAAGAGAAAGGAATTCTTATAGTAAGAATTCCTTTCGGGAGATTACTGGTTTCCTAGGAATTTCTCTTTGAAGAACTCGAGCTGGTAATCCAGCGTCAGAGGATCATTGAAGTAGAATTCCATCATGTTTACTTCATATACGCGGTTATTCTTCACTGCAGGAATCGAACGATACGTATCCGTCTTGGTGAAAGAATTCTCTGCATTCGGATCCCTGCTGACGATCAGATAGTCACCGGCGAAGTCAGGGAGAACTTCCGTGGAGAGGGCGAAGTAGCCTGGCTCAAGCGCTTCTTCTTTTACTTTATCAGGCATGTTCAGTCCCATTTCCTGATAGAGGATCTCGGTTCCGCGCCCCCAGTTATCTCCGTATACATAGAGTTGTTTATTGAAGCTTTCGATGACGGAAACAGTGGCATCATCACCGATTTTCGCTTTGATATCGTCACCAGTAGCAGCTGCACGTTTTTTGAAATCATCGACCCATGCTTTTGCTTCATCTTCTTTGTTCAGGAGTTTTCCGATCTCAAGATGCTGTGTGAGGTAATCGACTTTTCCATACGTATATGTAACGGTAGGGGCGATTTTTTTGAGTTTATCGACGTTCTTGATATTGGATAGTCCGATGATGAGATCCGGGTCCAACTCGATGATCTTCTCCAGGTCTTCATCGCTCACTTCTTTCACATCTTTAAGGGAGTCATCCCAGCGGGGGTTCATCTTGGACCATGAATCCACTCCGACAAGAGGGACATCTAGGGCCATGACATTACCTGCGAAAGAGGACAGGACAACGACGCGTTTAGGGTCGGCCGGAACTTCTACGGGCCCGTTTTCAGATTGATAGGTAATGGTTCCTTTGTCTTCTTTCTTTTTCTCTTCCTTTTGATCCGTTGATGTTTGGTTGCCGCATGCACTAACTAGTAGCACGAATAGCAGAATGATAGGTGCCAGCCATTTCTTCATGTTGTTCTTCTCCTTTGATTAAGTTGTAGGTGATGCACATCGGTTTGAGGGTGCGGGGATCGCGGCCGATTTCGGCGTCGATGTTGAATACCTTCCTCAAGGTCTCGCGGGTGATGACCTGCTCCCCTGTGCCGGAACTCACCAAGTCGCCGTCTTTCAGGGCGATGATATGATCGGCAAACCGTGCTGCCTGATTCAGATCATGGAGGACCATGACGATCGTGCGTCCTTGTTCCCGGTTAAGCCTCTCCAAGAGCTCGAGGACCTCAAGTTGGTGGGCCATATCGAGATACGTTGTCGGTTCGTCCAGGAAGATGATGTCTGTTTCCTGGGCGAGGGCCATGGCGATCCACACGCGCTGCCGTTGTCCCCCGGATAAGGCATCTACCTCCCTGTGTTTGAAAGGCAGCGTGCCAGTCTCTTCCATGGCCCAGTGGATCATATCCTGATCTTTCTTCGTTAAACGGCCCAAGCCTTTCTGATGGGGGAATCGTCCGTACGATACCAGTTCACCGACGGTCAATCCGCTTGCGCTTTCAGGGGTCTGGGGAAGTATGGCCATTTTTTTGGCCAATTCCTTCGTACTCTGTTTATGGATGTTTTGTCCATCCAGAAGGATATTCCCCGTCTGATGGGGAATGATCCGGGTAATCGCTTTCAACAAGGTCGACTTTCCGCAGCCGTTCGGTCCGATAATCGTGGTGATCTGTTTGTCCGGTATGCTTACGCTCAGATTTTTCACAATGAGCCGATCGTCATACCCTACGGAAAGGTCGGTGGAAAAGAGACGATTCATCCTATCCCTCCTAATCAATGATAATGATTCTCAGTTTCAACTAATACTCATGTTATATTCCTTTTTGCCCATTGTCAATAGAAAATTGGTTGTCAAAGCAGATGAAAAGAGGTAGGATGTAATTGAGAATGATAATCATTTAGATAGCGGGGGATTAGGATGAGAGAGAAGGAGATCTATGATGTCACGATAATCGGCGGAGGGCCAGCTGGTCTATATTCTGCTTTCTATAGTGGATTACGGGAAATGAAAACGAAGTTGATTGAGTCCCAGCCGCGATTGGGCGGTAAGATCCATGTTTATCCAGAGAAAATGATATGGGATGTCGGGGGCCTTACACCTTTGTCGGGGGCCGATCTGATCAAGCAGCTCGTGAAGCAGGGTCTCACATTCGATCCGACCGTAGTACTCAATGAAAAGGTTTCTTCCATCAGGAAGGATCCGGAGGGGATCTTTATACTCGAAGGAGATTCAGGTAATGTCCATTTGTCCAGGACTGTGATCGTAGCGGTGGGGAGCGGTATCATCAATCCTCAGAAACTCAAGATCGAAGGCGCCGAGCGGTTCGAGGTGTCCAATCTTCATTACACAGTGAAATCCCTCAAACAATTCAAGGGCAGGACTGTCTTGATCTCTGGAGGAGGAAATTCAGCTGTTGATTGGGCGAATGAGTTGGAGCCTGTGGCAGGGAAGGTCATGGTCACATACAGGAAGGCTTCCTTCACCGGGCATGAAGCCCAATGCTCCCAGCTCATGAACAGCTCGGCCGATTGCCTATTCAACACAACCATCACGCGCTTGATCGGTTCTGAGGATGGGGAGAGGATCGAGAAGGTAGAGCTGATGAATGTGGAGACAAAGAATACAACGGTCGTGACGGTCGACGACGTCATCGTCAATCATGGTTTCGAAATCGATTCTTCTCTCTTGAAAGACAGCTCCCTCGGCATAGAAATGCTGGATGATTTTTATATGAAAGGGAATGCCGTGAGCGAAACATCCGTGGAAGGATTGTACGCAGCAGGCGATATCTTGAAGCACGAAGGAAAGGTCCATTTGATCGCAGGAGCGTTTCAAGACGCGGCGAATGCCGTAAACCGTGCAAAGAACTTCATTTCACCAGATGCCGACCGGTCAGGAATGGTGTCTTCCCATAACGAAGTATTCAAAAAGCGTAACCGTGAATTGATCAAAAAGATGGTAGGTAAATAAAAGATTAAGTCCATATAATTGTGTAAAAAGAAAGAGTCATTTCATTCGCTCTTGTCAACACTGTTTGTACCCCTACAAAAAGTGAAAAGAGGAATGAATATGACTCCCCTTCAGTTTAACCTTAATTTGGATGATTTAAAAGATTCCGTAATGGATTCTTCACTCGACCATGTGGTCAAATCGGCTATTGTTTTGATTTTGAACGAATACATGGAAAAGGAACGGGATGAGTATCTTCAAGCTGACCCCTATGAACGGTCGGACCAGCGACGTGATTATCGGAATGGCTATTACGAAAGGGAGTATACGCTCAGTCTTGGGAAAATCAAACTGAAGGTACCGCGTACCCGAAACGGAGAATTTACGACGGATGTGTTTGAACGGTACGCACGGTACGATCAGGTGCTTATTCTCTCCATGCTTGAAATGGTCATTAATGGCGTATCAACACGCAAAGTGACTCATATCATTGAACAGTTATGTGGAGAGAGTGTCTCGAAATCCTTTGTCTCCTCGTTGACTCAAAAGCTAGATCCGATTGTAAATGAGTGGTCAAAGCGACCGCTAAATACACAATACTATCCATATTTATTTGTCGATGCCATGTACATTAAAGTAAGGGAACACCATCGTGTTGTCTCAAAAGCCGTCTATATCGCTACCGCGATTTCCGATCAAAATAAGCGTGAGATCCTTGGTCTCATGGTTGATCACGTGGAAAGTTTTGATAGCTGGTCACGGTTCCTCCAACAGTTGAAGGAGCGAGGACTTCAGTCTCCCAAACTCATTACGTCCGATGCACATGCGGGTCTCCAAAAAGCCATTCAGCGGGAGTTTATTGGGACGACTTGGCAACGATGTTATGCCCATTTCAAGCGAAATATTATGGACAAGCTGCCGAAGAAGGGGAACGACGAGTTTAAATCCATGGCGAATCGAATTTTCAATGCCGTGAATGTGGAAGACATGAGGTCCTTTAAAGAAGAACTACTCCAACAGTTTGAGGCAGAGCCGAAATACAAAGCAGCGCTAGCCGTATTGGAAGATGGGTTCGAAGATACCATGCAATACATGAACGAGCCGGTGAGTATGCGCAGATATGTTCGAAGCACCAACTATTTGGAACGTCTAAATCAAGAAGTACGCAGACGCGAACGTGTCATACGGATATTCCCGAACACTCAATCGGCATTCCGGTTGATTGGAGGGATCTTGATGCATTTTCAAGATAAGGTACTAGCTCATAAAGAATCCCTGATCAAGTAATGTCTTTCGATGAACTTCCATTTTGAATGATGTCCTATAGTGGCGGGGCCCTCAAAGGATAGATCGCCTTTGACCGCCCCGCCACTATAGGAAGTGAAAAGGCATGGAAGCTTCGTCGAAAAAAACAAATGGGGTTGGAGTATCTCTATCTAATAGTGTTGAACTTTTACACAATATAATGGACTTGACTAAATAAAAAAATCCAGACAGCTGTCTGGATTTTTTTATTTACCCATATTGATTTTCGCGTTTAGAGGATCTGCGCTTATTCACCAGGAAGCCGATCAAAAGGATGGCGATGGTAAGGGCGATCGTGATTGTCATGGTGGCAGGACCTTCATGAAGGTTCAGGAACTTCATGAATTTTTCATCCCCGACGATCATTTCCCCTGCCGTATAGGCAAGGATCCCCGAGCCCAAGTAGGCGATCCAGCGATATTTCTCGAGAACCTTGACGATGAGTTTCGAACCGAAGATCATGATCGGGATACTGATGAATACCCCGAGTGCGATCATGCCGATATGACCGTGAGCGGCTCCTGCCACTGCCACGACATTATCAAGGCTCATGACTGCATCGGCAAGGATGATGGTCCCGATTGCTTGTCCCAGTTTGGAATGCGATTTGATATCGGCATCTCCTTCATCTTCGACGAGGACATTATAGGCGATCCATAGTAAAAGGATGCCTCCGAGCAGATGGACATAAGGGATCTTTAAAAGATAAACAATGATAGCTGCAAATAATATCCTTAGTATGACTGCGCCACCTGTTCCCCAGAAGATCGCTTTATTCTGCAGATCTTTAGGGAGTCTTCTCGTAGCCATGGCGATGACTACCGCATTATCGCCAGACAGGATGATGTCAATGGCGATGATCTTCAACAGCGCAATGATGGCTTCGGATGAAAAAGATAAATCCATAATGTTTCCTCCTGTTTCTTATCTCAAGCAGTATGTTGCCCACTTATTATAGCACTAAAACCATCGTCACCCCATATTCCCGAAATGAAAAAGAGGCCGGCAAATGACCGGCCGACAGCCTACTGTGCTGGATAGGGGTATGGATACGGGTAAGGATAGGGATATGGATATGCGGGCACGGGGACAGGGTAGGGTCCTGGTGAGGCAGCTGCCCCGACGGCAAGACCGGTGACCGTTCCTGCGGCGAAACCTGCACCAGGATACCCCCAGCCATGATTCCAACCCGGCCCCCAATTTCCACCGTGGTTCCAACTTCCTGCATCCCATCCACCGCCGTGATGCCAGCTGGCCGAGCCATTGCCCCAGTTGACGTGACCGCCGCCGCCGTGAACGGGTCTCTGATTCCTGATCGCATAGATGTTCATATCATCCATCCTTTCTCATTCTATATAGTATATGCCCAACGATTCATCAAGGTTATTTATTCATATCCTGCTTCCGTCCACTATATATATGAATGTATTGGGCATGAATGAACAGATGCAAAAACTCATCAATAATCTGATTCAAATTGAACATGTTTCTACCACCCTGTACCTTGCCATGTCTGCTATGTCTGCTTACCTTGCCAATCAAAACTACACAGGAATGGCCAATTGGCTTCGGGTCCAATCGGAAGAAGAGAGGACGCACCTATTGAAACTGATTGATTACCTGACGGATCGTGGGGGTGTAGTGGAGCTGTCAGCTCTTCCGGCACAGTCGACCACCTTCGGCACACCGCTTGAAACCTTCCAGAAGGTCTTGGAGCACGAGCGTTTCGTCACGGATGCATACCGGAAAGCCTATGAGTACGCTGCCCAGAATGATCAACAGTCTGCCATCATCATTCAGGAATTCCTCCGTGAGCAAGTGGATGAAGAAGCCCAGTCCAAAACGATTGTAGATCGACTGACGCTTGCCGGGAACAACTCTGCCGCCATCTTGGTCCTCGATCAGGAGCTCGGGCAAAGGACACCGGCAGGAGCTGCTGGAGGAGCAGGTGCAGCAGTGGGATAAAATATAGTAAAAGACCCATACTGATAAAAAGACGATCGGTAAGGGTGATGAGATGATTTTTATTTACCATGATTTTGGAGGGACCCACACGACCTCCATGGCGGCAGCGATCCACCTGAGATTGCTCCCGGATAGAGAGTGGACCGATGAGGAAATCCTAGAAATCCCGGACTTCAATCAGCTGAACAAAAAAGATGCCGGACATCTTTTTTTCAAAGGGACAGATCATGACGGTCATGATGTGTATACAATCGGGAAACGGTCTTCTAAGTATGTACTGCCCGCCATGAAAGATGTAAGTAAGATGCTTCTTTCCCGTTATGATCGTGACGGAAAGATCATCTTCTCGAACACATCCCCCGTTGTACCCCCAGTCATGACCGCAGGCGGTTTTTTAGCCCGGGGACTCGGGCTGGATGCCATCGGTGTCCCTCTGCTTTTGAGGGGGGCGAAACAGTGCAGGGTGTATCTTGAAAAGCTTGTGGAAGAAACAAAACGCAACGCTTATGAACCGCATGCGGGACAAATTATGGACCTTGAAAATAAATATTATCAGTATAAAAAAGGGAAAAAGTTGTAAGAGGAAGAAATAGGTACAAAGAATCAGTCATCAGGGGATGCGAGCGATTAAAACGGAGGTGTGATCAAATGGAAGGAAAACCATTGCATTATGATGGGAGTCACCCGGTAAGCAACGTAGGAGAAGGGGTACAGGAGCCCTTCGTTTTGACCGAAGAGATGCGGAAGAGCATCTCGGGGAATCCATACGGAACGGAAGAATGAATAGGAGCGACCCCGGGTTCATAAGCTCGGGGTCGCTCTTTTTTGAAAAACGGGATAATCATTTGCCCAAAGAGAAAACTATGGAGGTTCTTTCTCCAATAGAGAAGAGAGCATAAAAGGAGGAGTTTCCGACATGGCAAAGGTTCTTTATATTACCGCACACCCGCACGATGAAACCCAATCTTTCAGCATGGCGGTTGCATCCGCGTTCATTGCATCCTATCAGGAAAGCCACCAAGATGACCAGATCACCCATCTCGATCTCTATAAGGAACATATCCCGTCCATCGATGCAGATGTGTTCAGCGGATGGGGGAAACTTCAGTCAGGAGGAGATCTGTCCCCAGATGAGCAGGCAAAGGTAAGCCGCCTGAATGAGCTTTCGGAACAATTCGTCGCAGCCGATAAATACGTGTTCGTCACGCCGCTTTGGAACTTCTCATTTCCACCGGTCATGAAGGCGTACATCGATTCGGTCGCCGTAGCAGGGAAATCATTTAAGTATACTGAGAACGGTCCCGTCGGTCTTTTGACGAATAAGAAAGCGATCCACATCCAGGCAAGAGGGGGAGTCTATTCCCATGGTCCACAGGCTGAGCTTGAAATGGGTCACCGATATCTTGGAATCATCATGCAATTCTTCGGCGTGCCATCTTTCGAAGGGATCTTCGTCGAAGGACATGCGGCCATGCCGGATAAAGCCGAGGAAATCAAAGCGGAAGCCATTGAAAAAGCCAAAGCTGCTGCTCCAAATTTCTAATTAGAAAATCCGGCCGAAGTGATTTCGGCCGGATTTTTTCTATCAGATGATGGCGGAGCGATCGACGGATTCTTCCTTAGGTTCAGGTACGAAGGCGAGAATGATGATCCCGATCACAAAGAGGATCACAAGAGAGAACACCCCGCTGTTCGACTGCCCTGTCACCTGGGACGTCACAGCCACTAGCAGTGGTCCCATGATCGAAGCAAATTTCCCGAAGATATTATAGAAACCGAAGAACTCATTGGCGTTCTTTTTAGGTACCATCTTGGCAAAGTAGGATCTGCTCAGTGCCTGGATGCCACCTTGTGAAGAGGCAACAAGCATGGCAAGAATCCAAAAATCGAGGGTTGTTTCAAGGAAATAGGCGTAGATGCAGACGCCGATGTAGACGATGATTCCTGCGTACAACATCTTCTTCCCCGTGAACTTCTCAGAAAGCCTGCCGTATAGGATGGAAAATGGCCCTGCCACCACCTGGGTGACGAACAGGATGATCAACAGGTTGGTAGAAGTGATGCCAAGATCACTTCCATAGGCGGTGGACATGGTGATGATCGTACCGACTCCATCAATATAAAAGAAATAAGCCAATAGGAATAGAAAAAGGGCTCTATATTTCCGGATTTCTTTAAAGGTCTTGCCCAGGCGTTTAAAGCTCTTCGCTACGGGGTTTTTTTCGCGTTTGATGAAATAATGCTGTTTGACATGCTTGAGAAGAGGGATGGTGAAAATTCCCCACCATATGGCTGTTATGACAAAGGCGATGCCACTGGCCGTGTCGACGGCGATGGGGATGACCTGGCTCTGTGCGAGCACGATGATGGCGATGGCGATGATGAACGGGATCGTGCTGCCGATGTAACCGAGCCCATAACCCCTCGCAGAAACACGGTCCATCCGGTCTTCGGTTGTCACATCGGTGAGGAAGGCATCATAAAAGACGTTGGCTCCCGCAAATCCCACGGTGGATACCGTGTAAAAGATGAGGAGGAGGAGCCACTGCTCCCCTGGAATGAAGGCGAGGGAGGCTGTAAAGATGATACCCAGGGTGAAGAAGAAGGTGAAGAATTTTTTCTTGTAGCCTTCGTAATCAGCAATCGTGCCCAAAATCGGACCGAGCATGGCCAAAATGAACGTCGCGATGGCAATGGTGTAACCGAGATACGCCGTGGAGTCCACGGAGCTGACTCCTGCACTTGTAGCGGCTGCCTTGAAGAAAAGCGGGAAAACGGCCGTGGAGATGATGATGGAATAGGCTGAGTTCGCCCAATCATAGAGGATCCAACTATTCTCTTCTTTTGTGAATTTTTTCATCCTTTTCCGTCCTCCTGTTCAATGTTCGCTGTTTCCAGTAATTCATGTCGGCATACCCCATCTGTATCCCCGAGGTCAAGGCCTAGGAGGCGTGCCAGAGTAGGACCCTCATCCACAAGATTCATTGCAGGGATTTCCGTCTTTTTGATTCCTTTGCCCATGGCCATGAATATCGTCCCGTACTGGTCCTTGGAAGGGGAGTACCCGTGGGAGCCCCATGTATAGGTGCGATCCTGGACATCTTGAGAGGTGATGCGATGAAGGAAGTCGCCATCGGTGAAGTCCTTGAAGTAATACCCTCTCTCTGCCTCGAGCATGAATGCAGCACTTCCATCTGCACCCATGAGCCCTGCCTCGTATCCCGTGAAGATGTCTTCGATCCCTCCTTCTTTTTTAAGCGCTTTCAATAATTGGTGGACCCCATCCATAAGTCGTTCGTCCCTTACATAAACATAGGATGAGCCGTCGCACCCTTTGGCATAAACCTGCCAATCGATCACCTTTCCTTTCCCATCACATGTAATCCATCCTTTCTCTTTGAAGCAAACATTGAGTTGGATGGCTGTATCTTCGTTAAGTGCACTGTGATCTCCCAATGCAACCAAGGTATACTCACATCTGCTTTCATCCAATGCATCCATGATCCGTCCAAGACGATCATCATGACGGTGAATGGCATCGATGGCTTCCTTTGAAGAGAATCCGTGGTAGTGCCTCATTGTATCGAGGTCGGTGAAATGGATGAGCGTCAGGCCTGGCTTCTTCGTAAGGATCGTATGGACGGCGGATTCCAGTACAAAATCATCCAAAGCGGGTTGTTCAAGGCCGTTTCTTATTGAACCGAATCGCCGTTGAAGGTCGATTTGGTAGAGCGAGGTCCCATTCATGAGTGAAACCATGATCTGGTGGTGCCACGGACGGTTGGCGAATATCTCGGGAAGATTGTAATCGATGTTTGCTTTCGCCGTGACAGGCCATAGAAGGGCGGCCGTTGTAAGTTCCGATGACTTTGCTTCATCGTACAGGGTGGTTCCCCGGATGTGAGAGCGATGCCAGTACCAGTCGGGCGAAGGTCGCCCCGGCTGGATGAGCGTATTATTGATGATCCCATGACGCTTCGGATAGTTCCCCGTCACGATCGATGTATGACAGGGGTAGGTGACGGATGGATAAATGGTGCGCACATTCCGGCATAAGGCCCCTTCCTCGAGGAGGCGGCTGAAGTGTGGGAGCTCTTTCAAAAGTGGATAATCCAGTGAAGACAGGCAGTCGAATGATACGACGATAAGATGCTCAGTCAGACGGGTCATGTGTACCTCCAACAGGGAAATGTACTATATATCTATTAATATAGCAGAAGATTCAGAATGTACATACGCACTTTTGTTAATAACAGGTAAAGGGAATGAAAAAAGAGTCTGAGACAAACATGTTTTAGTCATAGTAAAACCCGAATCAGTTGCCTACGATAAAGCAAATGATTCGGGTTTTAAATTTTTTGATGAACATTCAAATTTCATCGTTTCCAGCGGTTGCACGGAGATCATGAGCGGTATTAAGATCCTATACTGATCGTGTTGGGCATTAAAGGGGCCTCTTTTAGTTTTGTCCCATCCTCTGTGATTAAATCTTGGTTGAACGCTCGACCTTTGCATTTTCTTTTGTATCGAGTTCATGGGAGTATTCCACATGATCGATTTCACAATTTTCACCGATGATGATGTGCTTCCCGCGAACGAGCTTTGCTTTAGTATTTTCCAGGGTGATGAGATCCCCCTCAATGAGGTCACAGTGGAGGAACTCATCTTTTTGTGTGAAGAAATTGACCACCTGCTTGAAGAATTTCCCCGTGCGGCTCTGTTTGACCACCACTGTTTCGCCGCCGATTTCCTTGATGGAGGAGTGATGATGCAGCTTGATTTCAATCTTATCTGCATTCAGCAATCCGTCAATATGGACAGAGCCTGAAGAAGTGAAGCTTTCCACTTCACAGTCTTTGCCGACCTTGAGAGAGCCGGTTGTCTCTATGGATTGCCCCTGGATCTTTCCTTCCACTTTACAGGCACCGCTGCTCTCAAGTGTCTGAGCGCATAAATTGCCTGCGATCTTCACCGATCCACTGATATCAACTTCTTGTGCGGTAAGGTTCCCGTTACATTTGGAAGAGCCGCTTACGGTGAAAGTCCCTGTGTCGATATCGCCTGAAAACACGGATGAACCGCTCGTTTTCATATTCTCCGCGTCCACTTTTCCATCCACCTTACCCGAACCCGACATATGGAATTCCTTGCAGGATAGATCGCCGTGGATTTTCCCACTCCCGCTAATTTTTACATCTTTGAATGTTCCGCCGCCCGATGTCCCGCTTCCACTGATCTTCAAGTCATGTAATTTCGTTTGAGCTGTACTCATCATGATCCTCCTCAAAATATCTTCACTTTGTTGCAATGCTGCCGTTCACTTGTTCCATCAACGAACCGATGTCCATCTCCACGGAGTTCGCGGATTCTTCCATGACCCATTTACTGTCACCGGGAAGCTGCATCCACATCCATTCCGATCCTTTACTCATGCCGATGAGCATGTAGTCGAGGGGAGGAGGGGATGATTCCAGAAAGGAAACCAGCTCCTTCAGTGCTTCTTCCTTGACGCCTTGTTCTTTGGCCTGGTACACGACCTTGCCATGCAGCAGATCCTGACCGGTAAAGCTTTCCCTTACTTGGAACAGGTCCCAGAGATCTTCCGGTATCAAGTTCAGTGCCCGTACCTGCTGTCCACTCAGTTGGATGGTGGACGAATCAGGAGAGAAGATCGCAGATAGCTCGTCGAGGGAGTGGTCATCCTTCAGCTCTTTGATTTTTTGTATGCGTTCGAGCACCTTCACTTTTGGAAAATAGGTTTCCTGTCCTGTGAAGCTGGACTTCTTGATAAACCAGCTTTCAGGGAGGATGTTCTTTCTTTTCCATCGGTAGAGCTGTCCATAGGAAATGCCGGTCATATCGAGGACTTCACGTTTTGAAATCAGTTCTTCACTCATACTCAACCTCCTTGTAACAAAACATTGTTACGTTGTATCTGTATTCACAATAACAGAACAATGTTACGTTGGCAAGTGAGTTTGAAAAAAATTCCTCCTTGCCTATTGCAAAACAATGGAAATCAGTATATAGTACATTACATCAGTAATGCACTATGGCAGGGAGAGGTGAATGCACTCTTGATCTTAAATTCAAACAGTTCGAAGCCGATATACGTCCAGATTGCCGAATGGATCGAGACAGAGATCCTTTCTGATGCCCTACAGGCAAATCAGAAAGTGTACTCCCAATATCAGCTCGCCGACATGCTCAATATCAATCCGGCGACGGCAGGAAAGGGCCTATCGTTATTAGTAGATGAAGAAGTGCTGTACAAGAAAAGGGGGCTGGGTATGTTTGTTTCGGAGAAGGCAAAGAACATCATTTTGATAAGGAGAAAAAATGAGACGCTTGCAGAACTCGTCGGGAATCTGGTGAAGGAAGCAGCGTATCTGAATGTATCAGAAGACGAACTGATCCGGTTGATCAGGGAAGAAATGAGAAGGGGGAATGAAGGGTGAATGTCATCGAGTGCAGTCGAGTCTCAAAGATGTTCGGTGGGAAGAAGGCCGTGAATCAGATGACCTTCACAATCGAGGAGAATGTAATCACTGGTTTGATCGGGAGGAATGGCGCAGGGAAAACGACTTTATTGAAGCTCCTGGCAGGCTTCATACGGCCGACGGATGGAGAAATCCTCATCTTTGAAGAAACACCCTTTAATTCCTTGAATGTATCCGCCAATAGTATCTACGTGGATGACCAAATGACCTTTTCCCCTTATCTGAATCTGAAGGAAATCCTACATGCCATGAAGGATTTCTATCCAAATTGGGATATGGAAATCGCCAGGAAGCTCATGGCCCATTTCTCCCTTGACGGAAAAACGTATCATAGTCAGCTCTCCAAAGGCATGAAAAGCACTTTCAATGTCATTGTCGGCCTTGCTGCACGGTGCCCTTTGACCATCATGGATGAACCCGTCACGGGGATGGACGCTGCCGTCAGGAAGGACTTTTATCGCATGATGCTGAAGGATTATCTCGCCCATCCGAGGACCATGATCCTCTCCAGTCATCTCCTGACCGAGATGGAGGATCTCATAGAGAATATCCTCCTCATGAAGGACGGCGGACTTTGCCTTCATAAGCCCGTTGATGAAGTCAGGCAGCTTGTCATCGAAGTGAGCGGACCGAAAGAAGAACTGGAAAAATGGGCTTCCGCGCAGGACGTGCTGCAGATGAAAGCCACCACCCCTCACCTGACGTTAGCTGCTGTAAGACAGGACCGGCTTGAAGGGCGGATCCCTGAAACGTTTTCGGTCAGGGAAGTAGCGGCAGAAGACGCATGCGTGTACATCACAGGAAGAGGAAAAGGGGGAATCGATGATGTCTATCGCTAAGGCAGACTTTTGGAGCATCGTCATGAAACAGCTTCGGTATAAGCTGAAGGCGTATAGAGGGATTTATACATCGATGATCATTGTTCAAGTAGTCGCACTTTTACTGTCCCTCGGGAGCACCGGTGGGGCGGTCGGATCCTCTTCCATGGGCTATTCCTTCGAGGTGAACGGGTATTCCGGGAACCTGATCCTAGTCTTCACGATGATCTGGTCGTTCATGACGGCCATCGTCATAACCACGAAGGCGTATCGATACAGTGACTTTTTAATGGTTAGTAACAGGCTGACAAGTCAGGTTTCATCACTGCTGTGTTTATTGATCATATCCACCATTGGGGCACTTACAGCGATCGGTGCAGATTATTTACTACGAGATTTGTTGATTTTGTTCAGGGATGCAACGTTTATTTTTGAGGGGGCGGCACCGACAATTCAAGGAATCCTTGGAACTTGTATGTACCTGATATTGTTCGCCCTTTCAGGGTATACGTGCGGTATGCTGGTTCAGATGAATAAGCTGTTCCTCTTCATCATTCCTGCCATAGTCATCGGCGTTCCCATGACCACTTCATTTATGCTGGGCGTCCCATTCTTAACAGAAGATCTTTTCCTCTTCTTTTTGGATGAGACATCATTCAGTCTATTCGTTGGAAAGTTTCTGCTCGTCATTCTTCCGCTTTTCGCGGTTAACCTGATAACAGGAAATCGCCTGGAGGTGAAATCATGATGGTCCTTGGTCTTATACTCCCCATCTTCATCATTGCTCTACTGGCAGTCCTTATCGGTTTTTCTCTTAAGAAGACGAAGGTTGCTGGATTAAGCAAACGGATTTTACCGGAAAAAATCTTGCTGGTATACGGGATCTTACTAGTTGCGTCCATCATCGTATTCGTCTTCCTGCCTGACCATATGAAGGACACAAGATATGAAGCAGCCGATTATACAGGTGAAGACGACTACAACCAATTCATGACCGGCCTGATGGAGGGTTCCATCGATCAGGTACCGATAGCTGTTTTGCAAAAAGAATGGAACTTCCCCAGTAAAGAGAAATCGCTCGATGTAAAAACGATGGGATGGCAAGACGGAGATCCATTCATCATCGTCGACGACCGGGGAGAATCAGATGAAATGACAGTAAAGCATATCGTATCCCGTAGCGTTCTTCAGAATCTGGATATCACGAGCGAAGTACCTTCTCCTAAAATAGCTTTTAAAGAGGGGGTTCTGACAGTGAAAAGTCAGCCCGATAAGGAGATTGTCATCAATCAGTACACAGGCTCTTTTGTGACCAATCAGTTTAAAGGTGTGACCGCTTTTGGAGGTGAATCGTTTGAATCCTCCATAGGCACCGACGCTATTTATATCACGGTCCCTAAAGGAACCCTTGTATCCGGACCCGTAGAATGGATAAGGGATCAAGAATAGTGGGTAAAGAATGATTAGAGTATGAACGGAAGGAGGCATCTTTGGATGGTGCCTCTTTTTCTATGAAAATAATAGGTGAAGAGGAATACCTCTCCAGAAAATCATGTTTATTCTACCAATAGAAGGGTAGTTTGTAAGTGGATTTGTTTACATAGTAAACAGCATTACAAAACAGGTGGAGAGGGTTGAGAGAATGAGTAATGAACGTCATGGCAAGGTGAACGGGAATAGCAAGGATGAACAGCTGGAACAGTACCGTGTGGATGATAAGGATAAGCATCTCACCACGAATCAGGGCCTGAAGGTATCGGAAGATGAATTTTCCCTCAAGGCGGGGGAACGCGGTCCGACCCTGATCGAAGATTTCCACTTCCGTGAGAAGATGACACACTTTGACCACGAGCGGATTCCTGAGCGCATCGTCCATGCTAGGGGCTATGCCGCACACGGTGAGTTCGAAGTATATGAATCAATGAAAGACTATACAATGGCTAAATTCCTTCAGGATCCATCCGTTAAGACGCCGGTATTCGTGCGGTTTTCTACGGTGGCAGGATCGAAGGGATCTGCTGAAACCGTACGTGATGCCCGTGGGTTCGCCACGAAGTTCTATACAGAAGAAGGGAACTACGATCTTGTGGGGAATAACATCCCAGTCTTTTTCATCCAGGATGCCATCAAATTTCCTGATTTCGTCCATGCGGTGAAGCCGGAGCCTCATAATGAAATGCCGCAGGCTGCTTCCGCCCACGATACATTCTGGGATTTCATCGCCAATAACCAGGAATCTGCGCATATGGTCATGTGGGCCATGTCCGACCGTGCCATCCCAAGAAGTCTCCGCATGATGGAGGGCTTTGGCGTCCATACATTCCGCTTTGTCAACGATGAAGGGAAGGCACACTTCGTGAAGTTCCACTGGAAGCCTGTCCTCGGGACCCATTCCCTCGTATGGGATGAAGCACAGAAAATCAACGGGAAAGACCCTGACTTCCACCGCCGTGATCTTTTTGAGTCCATTGAAAACGGAGACTATCCGGAATTCGAACTTGGCGTTCAGCTCATCAAGCAGGAAGACGAATTCAAGTTCGACTTCGACGTATTGGATCCGACCAAGCTATGGCCGGAAGAAGATGTACCGGTGAAGATTATTGGGAAGATGACGCTCAATCGTAATGTAGACAACGTTTTCGCCGAAACGGAGCAAGTGGCATTCCATCCGGGATCTGTCGTTCCTGGCATCGACTTTTCCAACGACCCCCTACTACAGGGTAGGCTCTTCTCCTACACGGATACTCAGCTCATCCGTTTAGGAGGACCGAACTTCCATGAACTTCCGATCAACCGACCGGTCTGCCCATTCCATAATAATCAGCGGGATGGTTACGGCCGCCAGACGATCAACCGTGGTCAGGTGAGCTATCACAAAAACTCACTCGCCAACAATACCCCTGCACCAGCAAGTCCTGAGGAAGGTGGCTATGTCCACTATCAGGAGAAGGTTGAGGGCCATAAGGTCAGGGCCAGGAGTGAGAGCTTCAAAGACCATTTCTCCCAAGCGACGATGTTCTGGAACAGCATGAGCCGCCCGGAAAAGGATCACATCATCCAGGCGTTCAGCTTTGAGCTCGGAAAAGTGGAGAGTGTGGACGTGAGGAAGCAGATTGTGGCCATGTTTGCCAATGTCAGTAAGGAACTCGCCGCAGGCTTTGCGGAACAGATCGGCCTTGAGGCTCCTCAGGATGCCGGTTCCACTGTAACGAAATCATCTCCTGCACTCAGCCAGGAAAACACGAAGAAGAAACCTCAGACCCGAAAAGTTGGTGTGATCGTGGCGGGAGGATTCAACAGCGAAGTATCGGCCATCCTGAATGCTCTTAAAGAAGAAGGGGTGCAGCCAGAGATCATATCCGGCAAGCTCGGCATTATCAAAGGAGCTGACGGGGCGGAGCTTGAGGTGGATCATACATTCCTGACAGGTGAATCGGTTCTGTTCGACAGCATCTTCCTTGCTGGTGGAACCGAAGTAGATAAGAAGTTTACAAGTGAAACTCAGTATTTCGTGAAGGAAGCCTTCTCACACTTCAAACCGATCGGTGCTGTCCATGAAGGATCTGAGTGGCTTGCTTCTGCCGGTATCCAGCAAGGCTCAGGTGTTGTTACGAATGGAGGAGATGATTTCTCCAAACGATTTATCACAGCCATTTCAGAACACCGCCACTGGGATCGTGAAGTTGTTTAAATAAGAAAAATACAGTGAGGCTGAAACAAACAAGTTTTAGCCATAGTAAAACCCGAATTCATTTGCCTGCGATCAGGTGAATGAATTCGGGTTTTTCATTTGTTTTGTGGGCAGTAGCGTCAGAGGGTTCCTCTCAATCTATACTGATGTCTATTTTCGCCCGTTTTACTAGAAATAGGCTTCTATCAGATGCGAAACTACCAGTTCTACATAGAATAACGTTGTAAGGTGATTTACTAGAAAAGAACAAGGAGGTGACTGGATATGGGTTACTCAAAATCTCAACCGAGCACTGAATTTGATTTCTACAGCCTTTTGTTGGTGATCCTTGTGGCTGCGTTCATTATCACGCTTGCTATTGCTCCTCTTGCGGCACTAGTAATCGGAATTGCGCTACTTGTGTTGTTAGTGGTAGGCGAGTTGTAAGAATGGTGCTTCTGAAGATGGGACATGCTCCCTTCTTCAGGAGTTAATAAGAAGACCTTGAAGGGAGGAACGGAAAATGAGCGAAAAAGGAAATCCACTTGAAGGATTATTCGATATGATCAACAAAGTATCAAAGGATCAAGGTCAATCTATCGATATGGATACATTGAAGGAACAGATGAATTCCATCATGAATGAAGACAGTCTGAAAAACCTGATGAAGGGGACAGGGCTGGGATCTACGGAAAATCTCCTGGGTATGGCAAAGAACTTCGATATCTCATCCATGCTGAATAATGTCATGAGCAAACGGATGAACCGTGGCGCAGGCAATGTAAATGCGGATATTGAGAAGATGAAGTCTGATATTCAAATGATCAAGAAATATATCAAATCAAACAACTGGGAGCAATGGTACTAAAATTCTCCTGTAATAAGGATTCACATAGATGAATGATCTCTGATAAATCAGGGATCATTTTTATTTTGGTTTCAATGTCAGAATTTTCTTTCGTCTAATCTTGTCTTATTGTATACTTGTATTACAAGTTTTAAAGCGCTTACATAAAGGAAGGTGGGAAATCATTTATGAAGAAATGGAAGATCATCCTCAGTATCGTGTTTATCTTCATCGCAGCGGTGGTGGGAGTCAGAACCGCTGAGGGCAACAAAGGGAAAAAGTTCGTTTCTGTTGCAACTGCCTCCACAGGCGGAACCTATTACCCAATCGGTGTCGGGATGGCGAATATCTGGAGCAGCCATTTAAAAGGGGAAAAGGTTCAAGCCAGCGGGCAATCGTCTGCCGGATCCATTGAAAATATCGAATTGCTCCGAGAAGGAGAAGCACAACTCGCCATTTTGCAAGGGTTGATCTCCACCCAGGCTTATGAGGGGGATAGCACGTTTTCAGGCAAGCCCTATAAAGATCTTCGATCAGTCGCCATGTTATGGCCGAATGTCGAGCATTTTGTGCTCATGAATAACAAGGTGAAGTCGGGAACAATCGAAGATATCAAGGGAACAAGGTTCTCAGTGGGGCCACAGGCAAGCGGTACAGAACAGTCTACACTGGTTATGATGGAAGGACTGGAGCTGTCCAAAAAAGACATCTCCCCTGAGTATCTCGGATACAGCGATACGGTATCCGCCATGAGGGACGGGCGTCTGGATGGTGGATCACTGCCTGCCGGCATACCGATTTCCGCCGTTACGGATATGTATGCAAGCAACGTAAAAGCGACTGTTCTTGAAGTGACGGATGAAGAACTGGATGCCATTAATAAAGTATCAAACAGCTGGTATCGTTACACGATTCCGGGCGGTACATATCCGAGAATCGATGAAGACATTCAAACGATCGCGCAGCCTAATCTTCTCTCCACCACAAAGGAAATTGATGAAGAGACCATCTATCTGTTGACAAAGACCCTTTATGAAAACCTGGATGAAATGTACGAGGTTCATAGTTCAGCAAAGGATATGACGCTTGAAACGGCACTCGACGGGGTCACGGTCCCACTCCATGCAGGGGCATATAAATATTTCAAAGAAGCTGGTTTGGATATTCCGGAAGAATTGATTCCACCGGAAGCACAATAAAGGAAGGAAGTGAAGTCAATGTCAACGAATACGGAAGCAACGAATCTTGACAAGGAAGCAGGGGGCGGGGCCAGGGAACTGACTGGCATATATAAGACCATCGCCGGATCGGTTGCCGTGTTGTTCTCGATCTTTGCGATCTATACAAACGGCCTATCCAACATACAGGAAATCTATCGGAATCTGATTTTCCTCGGTCTACTTTTACTTCTAACGTTCTTTTTCTATCCTTCAGGAAAGAAGGCAAGCAATTCACGTTTCACCCTCCCGGATTATATTTTTATCGGTCTTTCTCTGGCGGGGATCGGGTATCTTCTGTTCAATTATTCTGTTATTCACGTTGATCGTGCTTCACAGGCGATTACCATCGATTATGTATTTGCAGGGATCACGATCATCGTTCTGTTGGAGGCAGCGCGCAGGGCGGTCGGCGCCTTCATTCCGATCCTCTGTCTCATCACCATCGCCTATGCCCTGTTTGGCACCTATTTTCCGTGGATCTTCGGTCACGCAGGCTTCTCACTGGAACGTTTGTTGTACCGGCTTTATATGACAACGGAAGGAATCCTAGGACTGACGCTTTCAACTGCTTCCACCTTCATCGTCATGTTCATCCTGTTCGGTGCATTCCTGTCCGTTAGTGGGGCCACACAGCTGTTCAATGATCTTGCTCTGGCCATTGCCGGAAGAAGACGGGGAGGACCCGCTCAAGTCGCGGTGTTATCAAGCGCATTGACGGGATCATTGAGTGGGTCGGCGGTTGCCAATGTTGCCACAACGGGTACATTCACCATTCCTTTGATGAAGTCCATCGGATTGAAACCGAAATTTGCAGGAGCAGTGGAAGCAGCGGCCTCTACGGGAGGAATGATCATGCCTCCCATCATGGGGGCAGCGGCGTTCATCATGGCCGGGTTCCTCGGGATCTCTTACACAACGGTCATCCTGGCTGCCATCATCCCGAGCTTCCTATACTATATCGCCTTGATCTTCGCCATTGATTTTGAAGCGAAGAAACTAGGATTGAAAGGTATTGCAAAAGAAAATATACCGGATGTCGTGAAAATCTTGAAGGAAAGAGGAGTTCTCCTCATTCCGATCCTTGTGGTCATCGGGACACTTTTGGCAGGTAAGACAGCATTATTCGCTGGGTTCTCCGGGATCGGGGCCGTCATCCTTGCAAGCTGGATCGCGAAGGACAAAACCTCCAGGATCACATTCAGGAAAACGATCCAGGCCTTCATTGACGGAGGCAGGGGGACAATCCAGGTGGGAATCGCCTGTGCTGCGATTGGAATCATCATCTGTGTAGTGACGATGACGGGCATCGGTTCGACGCTCGCGTTTAACATCGTAGAGTTGACAGGTGGCAAGCTTTGGCTCGTTCTCATTGTCGTGATGCTTACTTGTATCGTACTGAGTATGGGTCTTCCATCAACAGCGCTTTATATCGTGGTAGCCGTAACCGCGGCCCCGGCCCTTGTAGCGGCAGGTGTAGCACCAATTGCAGCCCATTTCTTCGTGTTTTGGTTCGGAGCCCTATCCAATATCACGCCTCCTGTAGCCCTGGCTTCATACACGGCCGCAGGACTTGCCAGGGCCAACGCCATGCAAACATCCTGGGAGGCGCTGAGGATCTCCCTTCCAGGATTCATCATTCCATTTATGATCGCCTATGACCCGATCCTTCTTTTACAGCCGGCTCAAGATGGGGAAGCGCTGAGTGTGTTTTCCATTGCCATCGTCGTCATCACGAGTACCATAGGGGTGTACGCCCTTGCGAGTTCACTGGGGAATTTCCTGATAACCAGGCTTGCACTCCTTGAACGTTGCTTGCTTTTTATCGGGGCATTGCTTTTGATCAAACCAGGCCTTCTGACAGATGCTGCAGGGTTGGTGGTGTGCGGTTTGACGATCCTGTATCATGTGCTCACGCATAAAAAGCGCAGTTCCTACGAAGTGGCTGCATGACGGATATGACCGATAAGTAGTATGTTCAAAAAAAGGATCCGGCCCCTCCCTCATTCATGCGTAATGAGGAAGGGTGTACGGATCCTTTTCGTGTTATAAGTTAAATTTTTCTGAATACTCTATCCACTGGCAAGTGGATGTTGTATACTTGTAATACAAGTTGTTCGCTAAAGGAGCTTTCATATGATATCACCGATTGAAAGAAAAAAAGTATCTGAACAAGTGCTGGATGAGTTGAAAAGGATGATTAAGGATAAAGAATTCCCACCGAATTCAAAGCTTCCATCTGAGAATGAACTGGCAGGCATGTTCGGGGTCAGTCGTTCTCCGATACGGGAAGCGCTGAGAGTACTGCAGGCAGGGGGAATGGTAGAATCGAGGCAGGGTGGAGGAAGCTACGTGAGAGAGGTCAACCTTGCGAATATGCTGGATCCGGTCACCTTCGATTTCATCCATATTGATCAGGTCTATGACCTTCTGGAGATGCGCACCGTCGTAGAGACGGAGGCAGCCTCTTTTGCAGCTATGAGGAGAACTGAAGATGAACTGAAGGCAATCCGGGAGGCTCTTGATCTGTTCGCCGAAAAAATGGAAGACGAAACGTCTGTTGGATCTGAAGCTGACTTCGCTTTTCACCATGAAATCGTAAAGGCTTCCGGGAATCGCTTCCTCCTGCAATCAGTGGAGAGCCTGAGGGGACTCTACGAGAGGGCTCTAACCTTTTCATTGAAGCAGAATGTCGGCCTTGCCAGGAAGAGGCAGCAAATCTATGAAGAGCATGTAAAGATCTATGAAGCCATAGAACGTCAAGATGAGAAAGCAGCAGCTTATTATATGAAGAGACATCTGCTCAATGCCAGAATCAAACTCGGAGATAAGCGCATCAATCCATTGAATGAAACTATGGATTAATTCGGAAAGGGGGTTCGGAAAATGGAACTGACGATAGCATGCCGCCAAGAACTGAAAGCAACCATGAAGGATCCAAAAAGATGCCTCGAGGATGCGGCCGATCTTTATAGCTATTCCTATGATGCATCATTCGGGATCTTTCAGCCGGATCTTGTCCTCCAGCCGATTTCTACGGAAGAGACAGCAGCAATTGTGAAAATCGCCAATACTCACCGTGTGCCGCTGTACCCGAGGGGAAGGGGAACATCCTTGAGTGGTGGACCCCTTGCCGTCCATGGCGGTGTCGTACTCGATTTTTCACTTTGGGATCAGAAGCTTGAGATCCACCCTGATGATATGATCGCCATCGTCTCCCCTGGAGTGTTGACCGGTTCCATCGACACCGCAGCCGGTAAGCACGGGCTGATGTATCCTCCTGATCCGAGTTCGGCTCATGTTTCCACCATCGGAGGAAATCTTGCCGAGAATTCCGGTGGACCGAGGGGATTGAAGTATGGAGTGACGAAAGACTATGTCATCGGTCTTGAGGTGGTGACTCCAGAAGGAGAAGTAATCAGGACCGGTGGGAAGACGGTGAAAAATGTAACCGGTTACGATTTAACTAAGCTCATTGTCGGGTCGGAGGGGACCCTAGGCATCGTGACAGAGGCCATTTTAAAGCTCATTCCGAAACCCGTGGCGACAAAGACCGCACTCATTCCTTTCAAGGACCTGGTCGATTCCGGCAGGGCGATCTCAAAAATCCTCACATCGGGCATCCTTCCTTCAAAGATGGAGATCATGGATCAGGCATCCGTCCTTGCAGTCGAGGAATATGAGCCGCTGGGACTTCCAATCCATGTTGAAGCGGTCCTTCTCCTGGAGCTTGATGGGCATCCTGAAGCCATCGCCCATGAGATGGAGGTAGTTGAAAAGGTATGTATAGCTGCTGGAGCTGAAGAGGTGAAAGTTGCCCGGAATGTCATAGAAGAACGTGAGCTGTGGAAAGCGAGAAAACTTGTTTCTCCAGCGATTGTCAGGATCAAACCAACAAAGATATCGGAAGATGCAACGGTTCCCCGCAGCAAGATTCCTGAGATGTTCAAACGTTTAAAAATCATAAGGGACACATATGGGGTTCATCTGGTGGTGTTCGGACACGCCGGGGATGGAAATCTTCACCCTAATATCATCGCAGATCAGAGGGATCCCGAGGAAATGCGCCGCGTGGAAGAAGCAGTCGGGGAGATTTTCAAAGCAGCGGTGGAACTTGGGGGAACCTTGTCGGGTGAACACGGGATCGGGGTCATGAAATCCCCCTTCATGGAAATGGAAGTTGGAAAGGAAGGCTTGGACATGATGCACCGGATCAAACGCGCATGGGATCCGAATAACATCCTCAATCCCGGCAAAATCTTCCCTGAACCGGGTCAGAGGTTGGTGTTGTCATGAGTAGTACAACCGATTTGAAATCGTCACTTGCTTATGATGAAACCTTCGACTGCGTCCAGTGTGGATACTGCCTCCCATCCTGCCCTACATATATCACGATGAAGAAAGAAACCCACTCCCCTCGTGGAAGGATCAATCTGGTGAAGATGGCCGCTGAAGGAAGGATCTCCATTGACGATCTTGCTGGCCCGATGGAGCTCTGCCTGGGATGCAGGGCGTGCGAACCGGCATGCCCAACCAACGTCCAGTACGGCAAGATTCTGGAATCTGCCCTCAGCACGGTTTCTGCCTATCGAAAAGAATATGAAACGGTGAAGGAAAAGACGATAAAAAAGGTGCTGTTCCATCATGTATTCCCGAAGCGAAATGTCCTGGGCTTCATAGGGTCGGGTCTGCACTGGTATCAGACATGGCATCTCGATGACCTGGTCAAAAAGCTGAATCTGACAAGGGTCCTCCCTGATTCAATGAGGGAAATGGAGGCGATCATGCCTGAGGTCCTCTCCGGTAAACGAAAAGAAGGAACCATGGCGGTCAAAGAAGGGGAAACCCGATTCAAAGTCGCCTTTTTCACAGGATGTGTCATGGACACTTTCTTCAGAAAAGTCAACGATCTCAGTATGAAGCTTCTCACGGCATCGGGCTGTGAGGTTCACTTCATTGAAGAGCAAACATGCTGCGGTGCGCTTCATCAGCATAGTGGTGAAAGGGACAAAGCAAAGGAACTCGCAAAGGCCAATATTGAGGCGTTCGAAAAACTGGACGTGGATTTCGTCGTGAATAGCATAGGAGGCTGCGGTGCAGCCATGGTCGAATACCATCATCTTTTCGAGCTGGGGGACCCATGGTATGACCGGGCAAAGCAATTCGCTTCAAAATCGAAGGATATCAGTGCGATCCTTCGCAAAGTGGATCTTCCTTTCAAGGAAAGGTCTCCTCTGAACGTTGCCTATCAGCCTTCCTGTCACTTGACGAACGTCCAGCGTGTCGCGGACGAACCGCTGGAACTCATCTCGAGGATCCCGGGGGTTAAGTTCCTTCCGTATCCCGATATGAAGATGTGCTGTGGATCAGCTGGCATCTATAATCTGGTGAATTATGAAGAATCCATGGACATCCTGGACATGAAAATGAAAAATATTCGGTCGGTCAGGCCGGATGTGATCCTCACGTCTAATCCAGGTTGCCATCTCCAGATGCTCCTGGGGGTCAAAAGAGAAGGTCTTGAAGGCAAAATCAGGGTCATGCATCTCGTCGAATTGCTAGCAGAGTCCTGCAACATCCATTAAGAAAGGCAGTGTTCATATGTATGATTTCATCATCGTAGGCGCAGGAATCGTCGGTCTTTCCGTCGGACTCGCCTTAAACGAAAAGAACCCGGGAAGCAAGATTGTCCTGATTGATAAGGAGAAAGAAGTGGCTTCTCACCAGACGGGGCATAATAGCGGGGTCATCCACTCAGGTATTTACTACAAGCCGGGCAGTTATAAAGCCCTTTTCGCCAGACAGGGAAGCCGTTCCATGACTGAATTTTGCAGGGAGCATCAGATTGAGCACGATATCTGTGGAAAGGTCATCGTAGCAGCAAATGAGGCGGAAATCCCTCATCTGGAAAATCTCTATCAACGGGGCCTTCAGAATGAACTGAGTATCACGAGGCTCTCAAAAGAAGAACTGCTCGAAAAGGAACCCCATGTCAGCGGCGTCGGAGCCATCCATGTCCCCATGGCAGGCATCGTGAATTACAGGCAGGTATCAGAAAAAATGGCTGAAATCCTTTCAAATAATAATGGAGAAATCAAACTTTCGAAAGAAGTCAGGATGATAGAGGAAGGAAAGGATGAAGTCGTGGTTGAAACCGACCGGGAAACGATCAGAGGCAGGTATCTCATCAACTGCGCGGGTCTTCAGAGCGACAGGATTGCCAACATGACCGGCTATCACGTCGATATGAAGATCGTTCCCTTCCGTGGTGAGTACTACAAGCTGAAAGAGGATAAAAAAGCCCTCGTGAACAACTTGATCTACCCTGTACCGAATCCGGACTTCCCGTTCCTCGGTGTTCACTTCACCCGAATGATCGGAGGGGCAGTCGACGTCGGGCCCAATGCGGTCCTTAGCCTAAAGCGGGAGGGATACCGGAAGACAGACTTTCATCTGAAGGATTTTGCAGAAGTGATGACCTACCCTGGATTCTGGAAGATTGCATCAAAATATATGAAGGAAGGGATGGGGGAGATGGTTCGCTCTTTCAGCAAGAAAAAGTTTGTTGAAAATGTACAGGTGCTCATGCCTGCGATCCAAGAAGCCGACCTTGTGACGGCAGATGCTGGGGTCCGCGCTCAAGCGTTGACCAGTGACGGCGAGCTCGTGGACGACTTCTTCATCGTGAATGGAAAAAGAAGCATCCATGTCTGCAACGCCCCCTCCCCAGCCGCAACTGCCTCCCTTGAAATCGGAAAGGAAGTTGTACGGAAGATACCTTCTGACCATTTCGAACGTAGCAAGCAGTTTTCATAATCTCGGCATGTACGGACCGTCATCTTCCCATGGCGGTTTTTTTGTGAGCAAAAACCTTGAGAGAAGATCAACGTGGTCTTATACTGATTCTCACACTCCAGGGCAGTGTCGGAGTGACATCAAAAATTTGAGCAAAAACCTTGAAAGTCAAAAAAGGTCAGAGTATACTATGTTCATAAGGTCAAAGTTAGTCAAAGTCAAATGAGACCTTACCCATTGATGAATTTTGAACAGGAGGTCATACACAATGAAATGTGAAGTTTGTCAACAACATCAGGCAACCATTGAATTGTTTACTCAAGTGAACGGAACGAAATCCAAAGTGCATATGTGTTCAACATGCTTTCAACAGCAGACCGCACCTTCTGGAATGCACGGTGGATTCCCGTTCGATGAATTATTTAAAGGCATGAATATCGGAGGCAGCCAGCAGTCAGGATTCAAGTCCGGACAAGGAAGCCAGCCTCAGACTCAACAGAGGGGCGGAGGATTGCTTGACCAATTCGGACGCAATGTGACCGACGGAGCAAGAGCAGGACTGATCGACCCTGTCATCGGACGCGACAAAGAAGTCGACCGGGTGATCGAAATCCTGAATCGCCGCAACAAAAACAATCCGGTCCTCATCGGGGAACCGGGTGTCGGTAAGACGGCTATCGCGGAAGGTCTTGCATTGAAAATCATCGCTGGCGACGTGCCTTCGAAATTAATGAATAAAGAAGTCTATGTCATGGATGTCGCTTCCCTTACAGCGGGAACAGGTGTGAGAGGTTCGTTTGAAGAACGCCTGAAAGGTATCATCAATGAGCTTCAAAACCGTAAAAACGTCATGCTCTTCATCGATGAGATCCACCAGCTGGTTGGTGCAGGATCTGCAGAAGGAAGCATGGATGCAGGAAATATCCTGAAACCTGCCCTCGCCCGCGGTGAGCTTCAGGTCATAGGAGCGACAACCCTTAAAGAATACCGCCAGATCGAAAAAGACGCGGCTCTCGAACGCCGCTTCCAACCCGTGATGGTCAACGAGCCTACACTTGAGGAATCCATTGAAATCCTGAAAGGCCTCAAGGATAAATACGAAGCGTACCACAAAGTCACATTCACGGATGAAGCCCTTGAAGCATGTGTGAAGCTTTCACACCGCTATATCCAGGATCGCTTCCTTCCTGATAAGGCGATCGACCTCATGGACGAAGCCGGTTCAAAAGTGAATTTGCTGTCTGAAGGAAAAGATACAGCCGAACTTCATCAAAAGCTGAGTGACATCAAGGTGAAAAAAGAGCAGGCTACAAAAGCAGAGAACTATGAAGAAGCAGCCCGCCTGAGAGATCAGGAAGCGGCTATTGAAAAACAGTTGGATGAGGGACATCAAACACATGATGCCACTGTCGAAACCGAGCTTATTCAATCGCTGGTGGAGTCTAAGACAGGTATTCCTGTCGGCAAGCTCCAAAGCGACGATCGTGAGCGCATGAAATCACTTGAAGAAAATCTTGCCGGCAAAGTCATCGGCCAAGAGGAAGCCGTGAAAAAAGTAGCTAAAGCCATCCGCCGCAGCCGTGCAGGACTGAAGGCGAAGCATCGTCCAATCGGTACATTCCTCTTCGTCGGCCCTACCGGTGTCGGGAAAACCGAGCTCACGAAGACCCTTGCAGAAGAACTCTTCGGCTCCAAAGAAGCGATGCTCCGACTCGACATGAGTGAGTATATGGAGAAGCACTCTGTTTCAAAACTTATCGGATCACCACCTGGATATGTTGGTCATGAGGAATCAGGTCAACTTACAGAAAAGGTAAGACGGAACCCGTATTCCATCATCCTTCTTGATGAAATCGAAAAAGCGCACCCAGATGTCCAGCATATGTTCCTGCAGATCCTTGAAGATGGCCGTTTAACTGATAGCCAGGGAAGGACAGTCAGTTTCAAGGATGCTGTCATCATCATGACAAGCAACGCCGGAGTGACGGATGTGAAGGAAAAAGTCGTCGGTTTCGATACAGGTGGAACGGATGCTATCAAAGAAACCAACATTCTGACCTCTCTCGGAGCGTACTTCAAACCGGAATTCTTGAATCGCTTCGACAGCATCATTCAGTTCCAATCACTCGAAAAAGAAGAACTTCTTACGATTCTCGACCTTATGCTCGATGATCTAAGGAAGGATCTATCCGAACAAGGCATCTCCATTACGGTCGATACGGTCGCCAAGGAAAAACTGGTGGACCTTGGTTATCATCCTGCATTCGGTGCACGTCCTCTCCGCCGCGTCATCCAAGAACAGGTGGAAGATCGCATCGCCGATCTACTTCTTGAAGAAGACGGTGTGAAGGAAGTAAACGTGTCTGTGAAAGATGACAATATTATCGTCGGCTCATAAAGACAAAAAGGCGTATCGGTTTGGCCGATACGCCTTTTATTGTAGAGAATTATTGTTGCTCCAATAGTTTATGAATGGCCTGTGCCACCCCGTGATCCGTATTGCGGCCGGTTACCCAGTCTGCCGCCTCCTTGACTGATTCCTGTGCATTGCCCATGGCGACACCGATCCCGGCTTCACGAATCATGGCCATGTCATTCAGGCTGTCTCCGCAGGCCATCACTTGGTCCATGGATAGTCCGAGCCATTCACATACTTTGACGAGTGCCGCGGCCTTGTTCACGCCGGCTGGATTGATTTCAATATTGGTCGGGCTTGAGTTCGAAACTTCGAGTGCTTCGTTATTCATGAGCTCGTCCAAAATGACCTTCCTGACCTCATCATCCTTGATATCAAAGCCGAATTTGAGCCAATTATAATCTTCGATCTTACCATCGAATGGATTATGGCTGTTAAAAAGGCCTTGAGAAGTGGAAGACCAGAAATAAACGCTATCCTTATCGTGGGTTTCCTTCAGTTTCCAAAGGTCCTTCACAAGCTCGTTATCCAAAGGCGTCCCATGGACAAGATTGTACTCTTTGTCGTAGATCTCCCCGCCGTTAACGGTCACAAGGTAAGAGGATCTTCCGAGCTGATCCGAAATATCGCGGCATGTGCGCAAAGAGCGTCCCGTACTCAATACAACATGGATGCCTTTTTCTTTGGCGAGCTCAATAGCCTTCTCATTCTCCGGAGAGACCATTCCCTCGTCATTCACAAGCGTCCCGTCCATATCGAGTGCGATCAATTTAATATCTGTTGGCATTGACAATCACGTCCTTCTTAGAATTCTTCTCTAGTGTAATACAAAAACCACTATCCATCTAGGAAAGAAGCTTTAGTCAGAGAGTAAAACAGTATAGAATAAAGAAAAGCGGAGGGCGCTGGCCATGGGGCGACAAGCATAAGACGGGATGGCCAGAAAGGCGTTCTGTGCCTTTATGGCCGTCACGGGTTATGACCTCGAGCCCCAAGCGCCCGTAGCTAGACAAAAAAGAAAAGCGGAGGCGGGTTGGGATGACCCGACAAGCATAAGGCGAGGAACCCGGAAGGCGTTCTGTGCCTTTTTGGGTACCTTGACTTATGACCTCGAGGGTCACCCCGCTGTAGCTAGACAAAAAGAAAAGCGGAGGGCGCTCGCTATGAGGCGACAAGCATAAGACAAGCAAGCCGGAAAGGCGTTCTTTGCCTTTTTGGATTGTTTGGCTTATGACCTCGAGCCTCAAGCGCCCGTAGCTGGACAAAAAGAAAAGCGGAGGCGGGTTGGGATGACCCGACAAGCATAAGGCGAGGAACCCGGAATGACGTCCTATGCTCTTCTTGCTTTCAACCACGAACAATAAGATCCAACATATCAAAGGATAATTAATGCATGACAAAACCCTCGAAAGGAAGACCCAATGAATCCTTCAAATCAAAATAATTCTTGGAAGCATCTATTCACACTTATCCGTGAAACGAAACCGCCCAAATTATTATTTGGCATTTCCCTTGGGCTTAGTCTCCTGACGACGCTCGCAGGACTTGCCATTCCACTGCTTACAAGCAAGCTTATTGATGATTTCAGCTTAGACTCACTGAGCAGGGGAGTGATCATCGCGATGATTGCAGCCTTTTTCATCCAAGCACTTGCTGGTGGTGTCTCGGTCTATCTGCTCGCCAAGGTAGGTCAGCACGTCATTGCCTCCCTGCGTGAAAAGCTTTGGAGTAAACTGTTGACGCTGCCGGTCCCTTATTACGATACACATGAAACGGGGGACTCTGTCAGCAGGATGACCAACGATACAGGAGTCATCAAAAACCTGATCACAGAGCATCTCACCGGATTCATTACAGGCATCATTTCGGTTGCCGGGGCAATCATCGTCCTCTTCTACCTCGATTGGCCATTGACCCTTGTGATGTTTTCCATCATTCCCCTCGCTCTCTTGTTCCTGATTCCCGTAGGAAAGAAGATGGCGGAGATCTCAAGGGGCATCCAAGGTGAAACGGCCAGCTTCTCAGCCAACCTTACCCGTGTCCTTTCTGAAATAAGGCTTGTGAAATCTTCGAATGCAGAAGACATTGAATTTGATAAGGGGAAGGCTGGCATCAGAAAGCTTTACCGGTTGGGGATAAGGGAAGGAATCATCCAGTCCCTTATGTCACCTGTCGTCTCATCCATGATCATCATCGTCCTTGTCCTGATCATCGGATTCGGTGGTATTCGGGTAACTTCCGGAGCCATGACGGCAGGAGAATTGGTTGCCTTTTTCATTTACCTGTTCCAGATCATCATGCCCATCACACAGATCATCGTCTTTTTCACCCAGTTCCAAAAAACAGTGGGCGCGACGGAAAAAGTTCTTTCCATCCTTCAGCTTGGAGAGGAGCGCCTCGATGAAGGGGAAGAGGTGAAGGATCTTGATGAGGCCCTCATCCTCGAAGATGTATCATTCGGGTACGAGACCGAAGAAATGGTCCTTAAAGAAGTAAGTATCATGGCTGAAAAAGGAAAGGTCACCGCCATCGTCGGGCCGAGCGGCAGCGGAAAGACCACGTTGTTCTCTTTGATTGAACAATTCTATCGCCCCCAACACGGTTCAATCCGCTTTGGGCAAACGCCTATCAGCACCTTCTCCTTGAAATCATGGAGAAGCCTGCTGGGATACGTTTCCCAGGATAGTCCGATCTATTCCGGTTCTATCCGGGATAATATCGCTTATGGGCTTGAAGGGGAAATACCTGAAGAAAGAATGATCGAAGCCGCAAGGATGGCATTTGCCCATGACTTCATCAAGGATCTTCCGGATGGGTACGATACGGAAGTAGGGGAGCGCGGGATCAAGCTTTCAGGTGGGCAGCGCCAGCGTATAGCCATTGCTAGGGCACTTCTCAGGGACCCCGATATCCTCATGCTCGATGAGGCGACTTCTAGCCTCGATAGTCAGTCTGAGATCGTTGTACAGGAAGCGCTCAAGAATCTCATGAAGGGGAGGACGACGATCGTGATTGCTCATCGTCTGTCAACCATTGTTGATTCTGACCAGATCATCTTCCTTGAGAAAGGGAAGGTGACAGGTAGCGGCAATCATGAAGAACTATTTGCTTCACACGCATTGTACCGTGATTTTGCCAAGCAGCAGCTGAGGATCGGTGAACGTGAAGGGCTGGAGAATTGAAGCCATTCACAGAACGTGCAGTCTGCATCATCAAGTCGATACCTCATGGAAGGGTTATGACCTATGGACAGGTTGCTGCGCACGCCGGCAGTCCTCGGGGTGCAAGACAGGTAGTCAGGATCCTGCATTCCATGAGTGCAAAGCGCGGGTTACCCTGGCATCGAGTCTTGAATGCGAAAGGGAAAATCAGTCTAGGTGGAAAAGAAGGTCAGCACCAAATGGAAGCTCTTCGTCAGGAAGGGGTCCTCTTTCAGAACGGGACAGTCAATCTCGATCACTACCGCTATGAGCCACTGCCTTTCGAAGAGGAATAAAGGAAAGCCCCCGCTCACAAACGTGAGCGGGGGCTTCTGTCGTATGATGGTGCTATTTCTTCGCCCGGGCACGCTGATTGGCAGCGTTGGCGCGGGCCTGGGCTTCTAGATCGGCCTGGTCGGCAAGTTCACGTGAGAACTCTTCGTCGACGCCCATTTTGTTCTGGGCCGGAGTCTGAGGCAATGAATTGGCATTTTTATCACGATTCTTATGCGATCTTCCCAATCGAAACATCCCCTTATCATACATAGTCGGTACAAGCGCTGGCGCCTGTACGTATAGTGTGGGTCATTGTCACCCATTTTAATAAGGGAAAATTTCCTAGCGATTTCGTTTCGGCGCATAGCCTGCAGCACGGTCAGCTGCCTTGAACTGATGGGAATAGGTGACCTGTTGAGCAGAGGTCAGTGTGGCCTTGTTTTGATCGCCCTTTTTCTTGTCCATATCTGTACACCCCTTCCATTAAAACCTACTTCCATCTTTTCCTTGAAGAGGGTGGGGTATACGTAATTTACCTATAAATGGACTGAAGTGCATCCTTCAAGTGCGGGTATTCAAATTCATATCCGTGATTCAAAAGGACTTCTGGAATGACTTTTTGTCCATCGAGTACGAGGGTGCTCATATCTCCCATGGCCGCTTTAAGAGCAAGGGAAGGAACCGGCAGCCAATGGGGCCTTCCGAGTACTTCGGCAAGCACCTTTCCAAACTCATTCATCTGAAGCGGGTTGGGTGCCGTCAGATTGACTGGACCTTCAATGTCTTCATGTTGGAGGGTATAGGAGATCCCCTTGGCGATATCCTGTATATGGATCCATGACATCCACTGTTCCCCGCTTCCTACAGGACCTCCGGCGAAGAGCTTATAAGGAATGGCCATCTTTGGCAGAGCGCCGCCGTCTTTTCCCAATACGATCCCGAATCGCATAAAAGCGACACGGAGACCCATCTCACGGGCCCTTCCTGCTTCGCGTTCCCATATCTGTACCGTCTGTCCAAGGAATTCTTCGCTTTGTTCAGTAGAAGCTTCTGTATAGGTCTTGGATACAGAAGAAGGGTAGATTCCGATGGCGCTTGCATTGATGAAGGAAGCCGGCTTGGTTTCCAGATTCTTTATGATGCGCAGTGCTTCCTGGGTGGCGTCAATCCTGCTCGCGAGGATCCTGCGCTTTCGTTCTTCCGTCCACCTGCCGCTGTTGATGGATTCACCTGCCAGGTTGATGAAGGCATCGATTCCTTCAAGGTGGCTTTCAGGAGTGGCTCCTTCGATCATCCAGCCGATAAAGGTTATGTTTTCGTGCGCGGTTTGTTTGTCAGGATTGCGGGTCAAGATGAATAGCTCATGCCCATGTTTGAGAAGTTCCTCTGATAACACGTTTCCAACAAATCCTGTCCCGCCGGTAATCGCTATTTTCATGATCATCCCTCCAGTTAATACTTATTATTTTACCTCTTTGCAGAATTAAAAACATAAAGGATGTGTTACGATTGAAATGAGGTGATAAAGATGGGAACCATCACAAAGATAACAAGGCAGATCAAAAATACAGAACGTTATAACCTATTTATAGATGGAAAATATGCATTCAGTGTCGATGAAGGGATACTGACCTCGCATCATTTACGAAAGGGTCTTGAAGTGGACGAGCTTGCCATCAGTGAGCTTCAATATGCGGATGACGTGAAGAAAGCTTTCAATAAAGCAAGCCATTATCTTTCCTACCGGATGAGAACGGAGAAGGAAGTGCGTGACCACCTTCTTGAGTCGGAGTGGGAGGATGGGATCGTACAAGAGGTGATGGATAAGCTGAAGGAATTGAAATATACAAACGATGAGGAGTTTGCCCATGCCTTCACGGGGACCCATATGAATACATCGGATAAAGGGCCGAAGTGGATAAGTGGAGAACTGAGAAGGAAAGGCGTGGATGCCCAGTATATCGAAGAGGCTCTAGAGGCCTTTTCTCAGGATCAGCAGGTTGAAAAGGCTGCTGCCCTTATGGAGAAGATGCTGAAGAAGTACAAAAATGACTCCATTACCGTGGCAAAACAAAAAATTGAACAGAACTTGATGAGGAAAGGGTACACCGGCCCCATCATGAAGCAGGCTTGGGAAACGGTCGACAACCAGCGGGATGATGACGAAGCGTGGCAGGCAGTCTACCATCAGGCATTGAAGGCCCACCGCAAGCTGAGCTCAAAGTATGAAGGGTACGACTATAATCAGAGGATGAAGCAGGCGTTGTACCGAAAAGGGTTTTCCATGGAGGATATCGACAGGGCAATAGAGGAAATCAAGAACCAGGAAGAGTGACCTTCCAGGTTCTTTTTTTATTTCTTGGATTCAATGATGATTTCTTCTGTTTCCGTGTACTGGGATACGATCATCTCTGCCACTTCTGATGGTGAGCGGAATCGGCTGGCATCTTCAACATGGTCGCTGTTATCCCAGAATGGTGTATTCATTCCCCCCATAAAGGCATTCACGATCCGGATCGGGCTCTCTTCATATTCTTTCTGAAGACTTTCACCGAATCCCCTGAGTGCAAATTTACTTGCCGCATAGAGCGATTCATTTTTCTTACCGCGGAGCCCCGCCGTCGAGATTACATTGATGACAGTGCACCTGGGATGGGGGACAGCTTCGATCAAGGCCTTTGTCAGGCGGATGGGACCAAACACGTTTGTTTCAAAGGTGGCGACCATTTCTTCGTCGGTGGATGATTCAAGTGGACCGAAATAACCCACCCCTGCATTATGGACGAGCAGTTCAATATCTCGCGCGCCCCATGTTGAAAGCGTATGTTCAATCTCAGATCGTGAGCGGACGTCCATGATGACATATGAAGCTTGCCCACCTGATGCAAGGATACTCTGGACAGTTTCTTTTAACGGCTGTTCCCTGCGGCCGACAAGAAGAATATCATATCCCTTTGCGCTGAGCTGTTTTGCAAGTTCTTTTCCTAACCCGGTGCCTCCACCAGTTATGACTGCTGTTCCCATGATGATCAATCCTTTCGGCGTATGTACTATTGTTGAGCAAATGGTGGATCGTCTGCGCTTTTCTTTTGGCTAGCTCCGTGCGCTTGGGGCTCGAGGTCATAAGCCGTGATGGCCAAAAAGGCAAAGGACGCCTTTCCGTCCATCCCGTCTTATGCTTGTCGCCCCAGAGCAAGCGCCCTCCGCTTTTCTATTGTCCAGCTCCGGCGGGTTGCCCCTCGAGGTCATAAGTCAAGGAACCCAAAAAGGCACAGAACGCCTTTCCGGGTTCCTCGCCTTATGCTTGTCGGGTCAGCCCAACCCGCCTCCGCTTTTCTTATTATACCATTTTCCTTATACTACAATAGTAGGGAGGAGTGAGGAAATGGATCAGGAGAGACGTTATAGTGAGATGACGGAGCATGAGTTGAATCAGGAGATTGCTTCGTTGAGGGAGAAGGCACGCAAGGCTGAGCAGCTGGGCATTGTGAATGAGTTTGCGGTGTTGGAGCGTAAGACGCTAATGGCACAGGCTTATTTGAGGAATCCTGCTGATTATGAGGCCGGCGGGGTATATGGGATCGAAGGAGATCCCGGTGTATACTTTAAGGTTGACTACCTGAATGGAGTGTTTGCCTGGGGTTACCGCCTCGGCGGAAATGGGGAAGAAGAGGCATTGCCGATTTCACTGCTTGCCCCGGATAAGAAAAAGTGAAGCCCATTCCGCAAAGGGAACGGGCAACATGTTATGTGCGCTTTTTAGTATCGCGCTCAAGGATGATCAGATTCTGTGTCTGGGTTGTTTGTCCATTTGCTTGTGCATGGGCATGCTTCGGATTGTAGAATGCCTTTTTAAATGGACTGTTGTAATCTCGATTGAATTTCATCAACTATTCCCCCCTGCTCTAGAGTGAATCCTGCTTGCGATTATTTGAAGCCTTCATTCGTTCTTGAGGGTGGGTATTGATGGTGCCATCCGCCCTTTTGGATGCATATTCCGCTTTGGCACGGGGTTCTCCTTCGAATTTATTGCCATGTTCATTCGGAAACCCTGTTGTCTTATTGCGCATGTGACTGCCTCCTTAAAGGGTGGAATGTTTGTGGACGATGCCACATCTATAGTATGATGATTTTTCAGATAGAAAACACGTTACTGTCACTGGAAAAGGAGGGTGGATAATGGAATCGATTTTTCACGAACTGACACAGCTTCTTATGGATGAAAATTCCAAACTGACGTATGAAAAGGCAAGGACTTGGGTTGAGCTTGTTTGGGAAGATTTTGAAACGACTTATGCCAAGGCTGGTTATGAATATAAAGGAAAAGAAGTCACTGAAAAGGTTGTAAGGCAATGGATTGCGACGTATGGAACAAATGTGCATGATTTCGCGGCGAGAAATCCGAAATACAGTCATTTGCTTGATGACGGAGATCATACGGTCCACTGATCAGGTGGAAATCGAAAGGGACAGCCAATTGGCCGTCCCTTTCGTCATTCAATCAATGATGACATTGATATCCACCTTCTGGCGTAATTTCTCTTCGCTGAACACCCAACCCGTATAAGAGCTGACGATGTTCAGATCTTTATCGAGCTGCACGAGAGCAACGAATGGATAGTGACCATTGTTGCGGTACCTGAGGTCGATGAATCTTACTTCATAATGGTCATCGTATTCGTCCATTTCCCAACGGTAGATTGGGGAAAAGGAAAGGAATGCGGCCAGATTTTTATCTTTCCGGGCAGCATTCATAACCGGGATATCCGGTATCGGAACCCGCTTGAACTCATCGTAGATCGTGATGGATCTCCTGTAGGCACGTGCCACATAGTAGTGATGTTTGGTAAGTATGGCCAGCCTCCATTGGAAGAATCGGATCGTCGGGGAGACGATGATCCGTTCGGCATTGGGGATCCTTCTTTTGACTGCGTTTTTGACCGTCTTCTGCACGATGAAGCGCAGGAGGTAGTATCCGATAATGACCGCATACATCACAAGGAACGTCTGGCCGGGCGGAAAGCCAACGGCCCATAGAATCAATCCGACGATGTGGATACCGAAAATGATGGGGTCAAACGTGTTGATGACCCCGAGAGCCACCCATTTCGATGAAATCGGCCGGATGGCCTGAGTGCCGTACGCATTGAAGATATCCACGAACACGTGGAGAAAGACGGCGAAGAAGGTCCATAACCAAAGATGAAGCAGATTTGCACCCGGGAAGAATGGGTACAGGCAGGCGACGATCAGGAGTGGCCACAGGATGACAGCGGGTATGCTATGGGTGATGCCCCGGTGATGCCTGATGTAAACGGCATTGTTCCGAAGTTTAAGTATGGTATCGACATCGGGGATCTGGGAGCCGATAACCGCAGCGATCAACACGCTGTGCGCGGTGGATGCATTTTCGGCCACGACCGGATCCAGCGTCGCAAGCCCCCCGAGTGCAAACCCCATGACGATGTGTGTACCTGTATCCAAAAGTAAGTCCTCCTTGGCTCGCATGTTTTGTGTCGCGAATCGTTTCTGAACATGATATGGTTAATGGGTGTGAATTTCAAGGTAAGAATGATTACAGTTTTGTGATAATTCGTGGTAGCAGGAGGGCAAGCTCCCCCTGCTTACAGGGGTTATTCCCTATATTGAGTACCAAATAACATCCTGGAGGGACAAAAGTGATAGATGAACCATTAAAGAATCTCCATTCCATCGACCGTGAAGCGTTCCAGGAAGACCTGATCTCCTGGTTCACCAATGAGCAGCGGGATCTTCCATGGAGGAAGGACCAGGACCCCTATAAAGTCTGGGTGTCGGAAATCATGCTTCAGCAAACTCGTGTCGATACGGTTATACCTTATTTTAACCGATTTATCGGAAAATTTCCTACGATAGATGCTCTTGCCTCTGCCGATGAAGAAGAAATACTGAAAGCCTGGGAAGGGCTAGGGTATTATTCACGCGTGAGGAATCTGCAGGCAGCGGCCCGGGAGGTGAGGGACTCATACGGCGGGATCGTTCCTGATGATCCGAAAGATATCGCCACCCTGAAGGGGGTAGGACCCTATACGGCTGGCGCAATCCTAAGTATTGCCTACGGGAAACCCGAACCGGCCGTGGACGGCAATGTCATGAGGGTCTTCTCGCGCATATTATCGATCTGGCTCGATATTGCCAAGCCTTCATCGCGAAAGGTGTTCGAAGAAGCGGTACGGGGCCTCATTTCTGAAGAAAACCCTTCTTACTTCAATCAGGCACTGATGGAGCTTGGTGCGTTGATCTGTACGCCGACGTCCCCTTCATGCCTGCTCTGTCCTGTAAGGGAGCATTGTCATGCATTTGAAGAGGGCGTTCAGTCTGAACTTCCCATCAAATCAAAAAAGAAAAGTGCCCGTAAGCTCAATATGGCAGCAGCCGTGCTTTTCAACACAGATGGAAAGGTTTTGATCCATAAGCGTCCCGGCACCGGACTTCTTGCGAATTTGTGGGAGTTTCCGAACTTTGAAGTCGGAAGTACCGGTCACATCCGTGAACAGCTCCATGAAAGCCTCATTGAAGTATATGGAGTTGAGAGTGCGTTAAAAAGGGAAATCGCTTCGACCTTCCAACATATCTTCTCACACATCATATGGGATATCGATGTATTCGTTGGGGCTGTTGAAGATCATGACTCATATGGTGATCTTATTGCGGTCACACCGGAAGAGCTTGAAAAATATGCATTTCCCGTATCCCATCAAAAGATATGGAAGGAAGTCAGCTCACAGCTTGAAAAGGGGCAAGTGCGCCCCTAATCATAACTGACCTTTGTTCCATTGGTATAAGTAGCTTCATGATGGGACAGGCCTCCGCGTGACTCGATCTCTTTGATGATTTCACGGTGGATGGATTGTCCTTCACTGTTCAAATAAGGTACTATTTGTTGTAGTGAGTGATGGAAGAAGGCAAGCTCGGATTCCTTCCAATCACTCTTTGGTACCATGGAAAGTTCGGTCATATCTCTACCTACATACATTAATGATCCCTCCTGTCCTTAGTTTGGATGAATGAAGGACGAATATACAGAGGGTAAGGAAGGAAGATGAACATGAGTCAAAAAGTAGCATTGGTAACTGGAAGCAGTCGTGGATTGGGAAGGGAAATCGCCATTCAGCTTGCTGAAAAAGGATACGATATCGTCGTCAATTACGCACGCAGTAAAAAGGGAGCCCTTGAGACAGCTGAACAGATCGAAAAGCTTGGACGAAAGGCGTTCATCGTTCGTGCAAATGTCGGGGATGTGGATAAAATCAAGGCCATGTTCGAACAAATCAAGGAGGAATTCGGGCGATTGGATGTTCTCATCAGCAATGCGGCTTCCGGCGTGCTGCGTCCTGTTATGGAGCTGGAAGAATCCCACTGGGACTGGACAATGAATATCAACAGCAAAGCACTGCTCTTCTGTGCCCAGGAAGCTGCAAAGTTGATGGATGACGGCGGAAGGATCGTCAGCATCAGCTCCCTCGGTTCCATCCGCTACCTTGATAACTACACGACTGTAGGCGTCTCAAAGGCAGCGGTTGAAGCATTGACCCGTTATCTGGCTGTCGAGCTTGCGCCAAGGAATATTATCGTGAATGCCGTATCAGGGGGGGCGATTGATACGGATGCGCTCAAGCATTTCCCGAATCGCGAAGAGCTTCTTGAAGACGCCCGCCAGAATACTCCTGCTGGAAGAATGGTCGAAATTGACGACCTTGTGAAGTCCGTCATGTTCCTAGTGTCAGATGATTCGTCTATGATCAGGGGACAAACGATCATTGTCGACGGCGGACGATCGCTTCTCGTCTGACCTGATTTTTTTCAAAAAAAAATCGAATAGTCATCTCCACCCTTGGTTATCTTAATAAGCGTGGAGGTGATTACAATGGCAAAACAAAACAACAAAACAAACATGCAACAACAACAAAAACAACAAAATGCCGGACAACAACAGTACGGCACTGAGTTCGCTTCTGAGACTAACGCTCAAGAAGTGAAAAAGCAAAACCAACAATCAGCTCAAAAGAAACAAAAATAATGTCTGAAATAGCATAGAGCTATTCCATGACCAATGAAAAGCATCCGGATTCCTTCCGGGTGCTTTTTCATTTTCCCTTCGACAAAACTGGTGGGAAAGGGACAGGAAAAGTCAAAGGGATTACCGTTTGGAAGGAGAATCTGTGTAGAGAGTCTTTAACAGGGAGTGGATGGGCTATGCAGGAGTTATTTAATGAACTGATTCATGAGCAGCTGGAAACGATGGACAAGCTGCTCTTCCTTCAATCCGAAATCGAGCGTTGCCAAGAGCTTGAAAAGGAGCTGGTCGAGCTTGAAGAGATGGCTCTTGCCGAGTCACTGAAAAAAGAAATCGAAATGAAGAAATGTGAATTGAAAGACATTCAAAAAGTTTTTCAAGAGCAGACTGATGAAGTCATCCGCTCGTATAAAAAAGAACAGGAAGTATCCCTTTAAGGTATAAAACGAATGAAGGACAAGGGCGCCCAGCGAATGTATTTTCCTAATGGGTAGCCCTTTTGTTTTAAATTTCGGAAGGAAACGTTATAATAATAGAATAGACTTTTATTTATACGTGCAATCCGAAGGAAAGAAGGGTAGAAAATGGCGGTTCCCACAGAAGGGCATTCAGTACAAATACATAGCTTCAAGCATGATGGAAACATCCACCGTATATGGAATGAGACAACCATCCTGAAAGGGACGAGCAATATGATCATCGGTGGAAACGACCGGACGATGGTGACCGAGTCCGACGGCAGGACGTGGATGACCCGAGAGCCTGCAATTTGCTACTTTCATTCAGAATTATGGTTCAATATCATCTGCATGATCCGGGAAGACGGTATTTATTATTATTGCAATCTTAGCTCCCCGTTCGTGTACGATCACGAAGCGATCAAGTATATCGATTATGATCTTGATATCAAGGTGTATCCTGATATGACCTATACGCTCTTGGATGAAGATGAGTATGATGCCCATCGCAAGTTGTACGGTTATCCCGATGTTATCGATCACATTTTGCAAAGGAATGTGGACAAGCTCGTCAGATGGATCAGGCAGCGGAAGGGACCATTTGCCCCTGATTTCATCGATATTTGGTACGAGCGCTATTTAATGCACAGAGGATAAAGGAAGTAGTAACCGATAGGAGGGCTGACCCTTTCTGAGAGCCGCCGGATTCAATCCGATCCGTGCATGGCTTCTCGATCAACGGGGTCATCCCTTTTTCATGGTCAGATTGAAAGGAGTTTTGAAGTGGACAGTATCAAACGGTACCTGCAGTTTGTAAAGCCTTACCGCTGGCAAATCATAGGTACGCTCATTATAGGAATCATCAAATTCGCAATCCCGCTTCTCATTCCGGTACTCATCAAATATGTCATCGATGATGTAGTAGGGAACACCACCCTTACAGCCGGTGAAAAGACGAACCATCTCCTCCTTGTGATGGGGATCATGGTTGTGGTCTTTCTGATCATTCGTCCGCCTGTTGAATATTACCGCCAATACTTTGCTCAGTGGACAGGGAATAAAATTCTCTATGATATCAGGGACCAGCTTTTCTCTCATATACAAAAGCTCAGTTTCAAGTATTATTCGAACACGCGGGCAGGAGAAGTCATCTCCAGGGTCATCAATGATGTGGAGCAGACAAAAAACTTTGTCATGACGGGCCTGATGAACCTCTGGCTGGATCTTGCCACGATCTTGATCGCAGTGGCCATCATGTTCACCATGGACGTATCATTGACCTTTGTATCATTGATTGCCTTTCCGTTCTACGCCCTTTCAGTACGCTATTTCTTCGGGCGTCTCCGTGGGCTTACTCGGGACCGGTCCCAGGCTCTTGCAGAAGTACAGAGCCATCTTCACGAACGGGTCCAGGGAATGCCGGTAATCAAGAGCTTTGCTGTGGAAGATCACGAGCAAACGGCTTTCCGCAGTCAGAATAAGAACTTCCTGCAGAAGGCTTTGGATCAGACGAGCTGGAATGCGAAAGCATTTGCTGTCGTCAATACGATTACAGACATTTCACCCCTCATCATTATCGGGTACGCAGGTTATCAGGTCATACAAGGAGACTTGACCATCGGGACGATGGCCGCATTTGTCGCCTATATCGACCGTCTTTATAGCCCACTGAGGAGACTGGTGAATTCTTCTACGACCTTGACGCAGTCCATTGCGTCCATGGACAGGGTGTTTGAGTTCATGGATGAGAAATACGATATCGACGATGAGCCCGGAGCCATTCCGTGTACGACGGTAAAAGGGGACATCAAATTCGATCAGGTATCATTTAAATACGAGGAAGAAGAAGAAGCGGTGTTGAGCAATCTGAACCTGGATATTCATTCAGGTGAAACGGTCGCCCTTGTCGGAATGAGCGGAGGGGGGAAATCCTCCCTTGTCAGCTTGATCCCTAGGTTCTATGATGTTTCCGAAGGGAGCATACGCCTTGATGGCACAGATATCAGAAGGTTCCAGGTAAGGACGCTCAGGGATAAAATCGGTATGGTTCTTCAGGACAACATCCTTTTCAGTGAATCGGTCAAGATGAATATCAAATTCGGTAATCCGGATGCAACGGATGAAGATGTGATTGAGGCCGCCAAAGCAGCAAATGCCCATGACTTCATCATGAAGCTGCCGGAAGGCTACGATACGAAAGTCGGGGAACGCGGTGTGAAACTTTCTGGAGGTCAAAAGCAGAGGGTGGCCATTGCCAGGGTATTCTTGAAGAATCCACCGATCTTGATCTTGGATGAGGCAACCTCCGCCCTCGATCTTGAGAGTGAACATCTCATTCAGGAATCATTGGAGATGCTAGCAAAAGACAGAACGACTTTCATCGTTGCCCACCGATTATCCACGATAACCCATGCAGATCGCATTATCCATATGGAAAACGGTGAAATTGCAGAGATGGGTACCCATGAAGAACTAATGAAAAAGCAGGATCACTATTATAGACTGTTCCAGGTTCAACAATTAGATAATTAATAGAAAGCCGGTGGAGAAACATTCGTTTCTCCACCGGCTTTTTTTGCGGTGCCTAAATGGGAGTATTTTCCTTGGTGAGTGAAGGAATGATCTAGGACATACGGCATATAGTGAGAGAAAGGATTATTGTCTATTAAGAATAAAAATTCTGAAAATAGATTGCAACATTTGTAGCATCTTGTATAATAAGAAACAGATAAAATTAGAAAATAAAGATTTTTTAGATAACGGAAAGGGAGAGGTTTGATGGGGAAAGCACGTCCTTTATTGCAGGTGGAAGACTTGAGGACCTCCTTTTTCACTGATGATGGAGAGGTTCCGGCAGTCGACGGGGTAAGTTTTCATGTGAATGAAGGAGAGATCCTCGGGGTGGTAGGAGAAAGTGGATGCGGTAAGAGCGTCACATCCCTTTCGGTCATGGGACTAATTCCCTCACCACCAGGTAAAATCACGGGAGGCCATATTCTTTACAAAGGGGAAGATTTGACTAGGGCAACCGATAAGCGGATGAGGGAGATCAGGGGGAATGAAATTGCCATGATCTTTCAGGAACCGATGACTTCCCTTAATCCGGTGTTTACCATAGGAGATCAACTGACAGAGTCCATACGTATACATATGAAACTGAGCAAGAAGGAAGCACTTAAGAGAGCCATTGAGATGTTGAAGAAAGTCGGGCTTCCAAGATCCGAGGAGCTGGTGAAGGAATACCCTCATCAACTGTCGGGAGGAATGCGTCAACGGGTCATGATCGCCATGGCTATGGTGTGCGATCCGAATGTCCTCATTGCAGACGAGCCGACCACAGCCCTTGACGTGACCATCCAGGCGCAGATCCTGAAGCTGATGAAAAATCTGAATAAGGAATTGAATACGGCCGTTCTCCTGATCACCCATGATCTCGGCGTTGTAGCCGAAACGTGTGAGCGTGTCGTCGTCATGTACTCCGGGAAAGTGGTTGAAGAAGGAACGGTCGAAGAAATTTTTAAAAATCCTCAGCACCCTTACACTAAGGGGTTGATCCAATCGGTTCCCGATATGAGGATGAAACAGCAGCGTCTCCATTCGATCAAAGGCAGCGTACCAAGGCCCGGATCGATCAAGACCGGATGTAGATTCGCTGCCAGATGTGAAGCGGCCTTCGATCGCTGCCTGGTTGAAACACCTGAACTATATGAAACATCCAAAGGACATTGCACAAGATGCTTCCTATTCGATGGAGCGGAGGAGGGAGTTTATGACGGAACCATTGTTGAAGGTTGAGAATCTCCAAAAACACTTCCCCATCACGGGGGGACTGCTGGGGAGGCAAATCAGCTCGGTCAAGGCGGTTGATGGCGTATCATTTACCGTCAACAAAGGGGAGACCCTGGGAATCGTCGGGGAAAGTGGATGCGGAAAGTCCACAACCGGAAGGATGCTCATGCGATTGATCGATCCAACCGATGGGAAAGTGACGTTTCAGGACCGGGAGCTTACGAGTCTATCAAATTCCGAAATGCGGAAGATGAGAAGGGAGATCCAAATGGTCTTCCAGGATCCGTATGCCTCTTTGAATCCTAGGCATACAGTGGAACAGATTTTGGAAGAACCCCTCAAGGTCCACGGGATCGGGTCTCAGAAAGAAAGGCGCCAAAGGGTAAGGGAGCTTCTCGAAATTGTAGGTTTGAGCAGCTACCATGCAAAGCGATATCCCCATCAATTCAGTGGTGGGCAGAGACAGCGGATCGGGATTGCTAGAGCACTCATGACGCGTCCGAAGCTCATCATTGCAGACGAGCCTGTGTCAGCCCTTGATGTTTCCATCCAATCACAGGTGCTCAACCTCATGCAGGATCTACAAAAAGAATTCGGCCTCACCTATATATTCATCGCACATGATCTTGGCGTCGTCAGGCATATCAGTGACCGTGTAGGCGTCATGTATCTCGGCAGGATGGTGGAACTCAGCAGCAGTGAAGCCCTCTACGATAAGCCGATGCATCCGTATACGCAGGCGCTTCTGTCGGCAGTGCCGATTCCGGATCCGGAGTTTAAAAGGGAAACCATCCTTTTACAAGGGGATATCCCGAGTCCTTCCAATCCTCCGAGCGGATGCACGTTCCACACCAGGTGCCCGCACGCAACGGAGATATGCAAGCAAAAGGTTCCTGAGTTCAGGGAACAGCAACCAGGGCATTATGTTGCCTGCCATCTTTATTAGGCGGGCGGTATAAAGTATATATAAACCACAGGAGGGGATTTGTTTGAAGAGAAAAGGTTGGTCAATGATCATGCTCATGATCCTTCTCGTATCCACACTGCTTTACGGATGTGGATCCGAAGGTTCATCCGGCGAAGGCGGGGGAGACAAGGATAATGCTGCACCAAAGCAATTGATATTCGGTCGTGGTGGAGATTCCGTGGCACTTGACCCGGCAGTCGTTACAGATGGAGAGTCATTTAAGGTCACAGTGAATATTTTTGAAACCCTTGTGAACTTCGGGGAGCAGGATACAGAACCGAATCCTGGTCTTGCAGAGAAGTGGGACGTAGCCGAAGATGGATTAACGTATACTTTCCACCTTCGTGAAGGAGTGAAGTTCCAAGACGGAACGGACTTCAATGCGGATGCGGTCGTTAAGAACTTCGATCGCTGGATGAACGGGAACGAAGAAGCATTCTATTACTATAAATCCATGTTCGGTGGATTTAAAGGAGACGAAGGGCACGTTATTGAAGACGTGAAGGCTGTTGACGAGAAAACCGTTGAATTCAAGCTGAAACGTCCACAGGCTCCTTTCCTTAAGAACATTGCCATGAGCCCGTTTGCGATTGTCAGCCCGAAAGCAATCGACGAACAAGGCGATAAGCTCGGAGAAAACCCAGTGGATGCAGGAACTGGTCCATTTAAATTCAAAGAGTGGAAGCGTAACGACAAAATCGTCCTCGTGAAAAATGAAGACTATTGGCAAAAAGATCAACCTAAATTGGATGAAGTGGTATTCCGCGCCATCCCTGAAAACTCTGCTCGTCTGAACGCCCTGATTTCCGGGGAAATCGATCTTGCCGATGGAGTCAATCCAAGTGATGCAGGCCAAGTTGAAAGCAATGCTGACCTTCAAATCTTTGAACGCCCATCCATGAACGTAGGCTACCTCGGTTTGACTTCTACGCGTAAGCCGTTCGACAATCCGAAAGTGCGTCAAGCCATCAACTATGCCATCAATAAGCAATCGATCATCGACGCTTTCTTCGAAGGGAAAGCTGAAATTGCCAAAAATCCTATGCCTCCTGTCGTAGCAGGTTATAACGATGAGCTTGAGGGGTATGAATACGATCCTGAAAAAGCGAAGGAATTATTGAAGGAAGCAGGTCTTGAAGACGGTTTCGAGATGGATCTGTGGGCGATGCCAGTACCGCGCCCGTATATGCCGGACGGTCAAAAGGTGGCAGAAGCCATCCAGGCCGACCTTGAAAAAGTCGGAGTCAAAGCCAAAATCGTCTCCTATGAGTGGGCAACGTATCTTGAAAAAGCCCGTAAAGGTGAAGCCGATGCCTTCCTACTTGGTTGGACCGGTGATAACGGAGATGCCGATAACTTCCTTTATGTTCTTCTCGATAAAGACAACATCGGAAGCAACAACTATACGTACTATAGCAATGACGAGCTACACAAACTCCTGATCGATGCCCAATCGGAAACCGATCAAGACAAACGTAACGAGATGTACAAGAAAGCCCAGGAAATCATCCATGAAGATGCCCCTTGGGTACCGCTTGCCCACTCGACGCCACTTCTAGCGGGCAGCAACAAAGTCAAAAACTTCAAGCCGCATCCAACTGGATCCGACTTCCTCGGAGCAGTAGACATCGAATAATCCATCACCACCAAAGGGGAGACGCCAAAAGCTCTCCCCTTTGTACATAGAAAAGCGGAGGGCGCTCGATCTGGCCCGACAAGCATAAGACAGAAATCCGGAAAGGCGTCCTTTGCCTTTTTGGATTTCGGGCTTATGACCTCGAGGGCCAAGCGCCCGTAGCTGGACAAAGAAAAGCGGAGGGCGCTCGATCTGGCCCGACAAGCATAAGACAGAAACCCGGAAAGGCGTCCTTTGCCTTTTTGGATTCATAAACATAGCAACCATTCCTTTTAAAAAGAGGTGAACACTGATGTTTCAATACACCATCCGAAGATTATTGCAGCTGATTCCGGTTCTGTTGGGGATGACATTGATTGTATTCTTCATCATCCGTGCCATTCCTGGTGATCCGGCACAGGTCATTCTTGGGCAGCAGGCCTCGAAGGAAGCCATCGAGCAGCTGAGGAATCAGCTTGGACTTGATACCGCCTGGTATGTTCAATATTTTGACTATCTAAAAGGTCTCCTTACAGGTGATCTTGGTAATTCCCTCAGAACGAAGACAGAGGTCTCATCCGAAATCTGGCCGTATCTGGCAGCCACCGCTGAACTGGCCATCGTGGCCATGATCATTGCTGTTGTCATTGGGGTCAATGCAGGAATCATCAGTGCGTGGTTCCAGAACTCCTGGTTTGATTACACAGCCATGATCCTCGCTCTGATCGGGGTATCGCTTCCGATCTTCTGGCTTGGTTTAATGGAGCAGTGGGTTTTCGGGATTCAGCTTGACTGGCTTCCTACATCTGGCCGGGAAAATGTCCGGAATCCTGTTTCGTCGATTACGAATTTTTATTTGCTCGACACCTTGATACAAGGGAGATTTGATCAATTTGGTGATGTCTTCAAGCATCTCATCCTACCGGGGATTGCCCTCGCGACTATTCCCATGGCTATCATTGCACGGATGACGAGATCTAGCATGCTCGAAGTCATGAGATCTGATTATATCCGGACGGCACGGGCTAAAGGATTGAAGATGTTCTGGGTTGTATACAAGCATTCTTTGAAGAATGCCATCATTCCGGTCCTGACCGTCATCGGGCTACAGATGGGTCTCCTTCTCGGGGGAGCAATCCTGACGGAAACAATCTTTGGATGGCCTGGTATCGGCCGCTATATTTACGATGCCATAGCCTATCGGGATTACCCCGTCATTCAGTCAGGGATCCTGGTCGTAGCCATGATCTTTGTCACCATCAATCTTATCGTGGACCTACTCTATGCGGCTGTTGATCCGCGCATTAAATATAACTAGCATCTACAGGAAGAGGTGAACTCTTATGGCAGAAATAGCAGAACCGCAAAAGGAACTCAGTCCTGCTCTTCATGAGGAGCATGTTTCTCCGTGGAAGGAGGCGTGGAAGAGCTTCCGGAAGAATAAAATAGCCCTGATCGGTCTCTTCATCGTTTTGTTCTTTGTCATTCTCGCAATAGCGGCTCCTCTTATTGCTCCTCAGGGGATCAATGAGCAGAACCTGGCGAAAAGGCTTCAGGCACCGTCCTCCGAGCACTGGTTCGGAACAGATGATTTCGGCCGTGATATTCTTTCAAGGATCATCCACGGAGCAAGGATTTCCCTATGGGTTGGATTCTTTGCTGTCATCGGTTCCGCCGTAGCAGGGAGCCTGCTGGGGATTGTTGCAGGTTATTATGGGCGCTGGGTTGATACGATTATCTCCAGGATCTTTGATATCATGCTCGCATTTCCAAGTATCCTCCTGGCCATCGCCGTCGTTGCGGCACTCGGGCCATCCTTAAGGAATGCCCTTATCGCCATTGCCATCATCAACATACCGAACTTTGGAAGGCTCGTCCGCTCCAGGGTGCTGAGCGTGAAGCAGGAGGAGTATGTGATGGCGGCTAAGGCAATCGGCATGAAAGATAACCGCATCCTGCTGCATCATATCCTCCCGAACAGTATGGCTCCGATCATTGTTCAGGGGACGTTGGCTATTGCTACGGCCATCATCGAAGCGGCCGCCCTTGGTTTCCTCGGTCTGGGGGCACAGGCTCCTCAACCGGAGTGGGGGAAGATGCTCGCCGATGCAAGGACGTTCATGTTGCAAGCACCTTGGACGATGATTTTTCCGGGACTTGCCATCATGCTGACGGTTCTCGGGTTCAATCTCATGGGCGATGGCCTCAGGGATGCGCTTGATCCAAAAATGAAAAATTGACAAAAAAGAAGGAGCCGACAGCATCGGCTCCTTCTTTTTTTTATACTTCTTCTTCTTCCGAGATGGATACTTCGTTATCTTCTTTGTGATACGACTGGAAGCTTGTGATCAATCGCTCCAGATGCTCAAGGTTTTCATCGTATTCAAAGATGGCAGAGAAGATATGAAGCAGGTGGAAATTATGGATATCGTCGTTTTTGGTGTGCTGTTTGACTTCCTCCAGCATGATGGTCATCAATTCTTTTCGGTGAAGACAAACATCCTGCTGTGCTTCCGATTCAGCTTGGGGATGCATCTTGCCAAGGAACTTCAGGTGTAATTGTTCATGATAGGTCAGGAGACAATCGAGCTGAGCCTTGATGACACCCCGGAGTTCATCGGGAAGCTGGTAGATTTCGTTTTCATAGCGGTTTAACCTTTTTAACACTTCAAAGCTGCGGTACGTAGACGAAATCATCTGCCTGAAGATGACAAGCTTCCGGCTTCTGACAATCGTGTTCCGCTTGAAGTATTCACGCTCTTCTTTGTACAGCAGATAAAGCTGATCGACCTTGATGAGCTTTTCTTTGATACGCTCCAGATCTTTTTTTACAAGGTGGAATTCGGTTGCGTGCCTTGTGCTGAGCCTGATCCACTTCAGGATCTCTTCTGTGGAATCCGACACCCGGTGAAATAGCTTTGTCTCATACTTTGGTGGCAAGAAGATCAGGTTGATGATGAAAGAGGAGAATACCCCAATCAAGATCGTAGAAAAACGGATGAGTGCAAATGTAATAAAGTCCTGATCGGTTACCTCCATGATGGCGATGAGTGTGACAAGAGCCAGGCCGATGGTGTTTTGCAGTTTCAGTTTCAAAATGATGGCGATGGCGATAATGACCGCAAGGCCGACCACAAGAGGGCTGCTGCCGAAAATCAATACAAAGATCACGGCGATCCCGGCGCCGACCAGATTTGCCTGGACCTGCTCAATGATGGTCAGGTATGAGCGGTAGATCGTCGGCTGTACGGCGAATACTGCTGCAATCCCTGCGAACACAGGGGCAGGCAGTTTCAGTATTTCTGAGATAAGGAGAGCCAAAACGATCGCAATCCCCGTCTTGAGGATGCGGGCACCAAATTTCATGTATATAGATCCTTTCCATTCTTGACTTTTTCAATAAACAATACTGTACTATACAGGTACTTCAGTACAATATCAATAGGCAATTTCAATTTATTTCAGAAGGTTGCTGCTTGGTATCACAAGGCTTTTCTTACTAGGGTTAGTACCACTTTGGTAAGGAGATTAAACGGGTGTATTGCTCTTTAGTATATGAAGAAGGAGGTGGGATTATCATGGGTGGCTGAATCAAAAAAAGCCCGTCTCGTGTAAGAGACGGGCTGGTGTAATCAAAGCTGCGAGAATGCATTATCGACGGCAACGAGTGTCGCATCGATATCTTCTTCTGTGTGGGCTGTGGTCAAGAACCATGCTTCATATTTTGATGGAGCAAGATTGATCCCTTGATTCAGCATAAGTTTGAAGAACCTGGCGAACATTTCACCGTCTGTGGCTTCTGCCTGCTCATAGTTCTCTACTGTTTCTTCTGTGAAGTAAAGGGTCAAAGCTCCTTTCAGGCGGTTGATGGAAATCGGTGTACCGTGTTTCTTCGCTGCTGCGAGGATTCCCTCTTCAAGCTTGGCGCCGAGTGCATCGAGCTTTTCGTATACACCTTGTTCCTGCAGTACTTCTAGGCAGGCGATTCCCGACAGGATTGATGCTGGATTACCGGCCATCGTTCCAGCCTGATAAGCAGGGCCGAGTGGAGCCACTTGCTCCATGATCTCTTTTTTACCGCCGTAGGCACCGATCGGAAGTCCTCCACCGATGATCTTTCCGAGTGCGGTCAGGTCGGGCTTCACTTTGAGAAGGTCCTGAGCTCCTCCGTACATGAAGCGGAATGCCGTGATGACTTCGTCATAGATCACAAGGGAGCCGGCTTCGTGAGCGATATCATTGATGGCTTCGAGGAAACCTTCCTTCGGCTCGACGATCCCGAAGTTTCCTACAATCGGCTCGACAAGAACGGCTGCGATCTGGTCGCCCCATTTTTCCATCGCTTCTTTGAAAGGTCCGATTTCATTGAATGGAACGGTGATCACTTCCTGGGCGATGCTTTTCGGTACGCCTGCTGAATCCGGTGTCCCAAGGGTGGACGGACCTGAACCTGCTGCCACAAGGACAAGGTCGGAATGGCCGTGGTAACAGCCCGCGAACTTGATGACTTTATCTTTGCCTGTGTAGGCACGGGCAACGCGAATGGTCGTCATGACGGCTTCTGTACCGGAGTTGACGAAACGTACTTTATCCATATAAGGCATGGCTTCTTTGATCATTTTCGCAAACTTGACTTCATGGCGCGTCGGCGTACCGTATAGTACCCCGTTTTCCGCAGCCGTTTTGATGGCTTCAGTCACGTGGGGATGAGCGTGCCCCGTGATGATCGGACCGTAGGCAGCAAGGTAGTCAATGTACTTATTCCCATCGACGTCCCAGAAATACGCTCCCTCCCCGCGTTCCATCGCGACGGGAGACCCGCCGCCGACTGCTTTATACGAGCGTGATGGGCTATTCACACCACCGACGATATGCTCCAGGGCTTCTGTATGTAATGATTCTGATTTAGAAAATTGCATGGTAACCTCCTAGTATTCTTTGAAACTTCCTTCTCTATTGTAGTACTGCGCCACAGGGTTTAGCAAATAGGGGAATACTGGATAGGAGAATGTTTTCGCAGGAGGATGCGTACATATTAGAAGACAAGCTCATGGATGAGGGATGCGGATGCTGTATGTAATCGGATCAATGATCTTTCTGTGCATGATGATGAGCGTATGGGCACTTTTCACTCCTAGTGGGAAAAAGGACCACGTTTTTTCCCTGCACCACTTTTTCTTTCTGGGGATGTGCTACTTGACCATCATGATTGGTTTCGGCGCCATTTACCTCCTTCTCGATCTTGAGGGAGTTCAAATCCTGGTGGAAGATGGTGCACCCATCAGTGGTACCTTCATTGAACATTTCTTCACGAGCATCTACTTCAGCGGCGTGACGCTCTTTTCTCTTGGATATGGGGATGTTACGCCGGTAGGGGTCGGCCGGGGTGTCGCCCTCATAGAATCGTGGCTGGGCTATACGGTACCGGCTGCCTTTGTGGTTAAAAACTTCATGCGACCAAAAGATGATCGAATAAGTTGAGTTTTATCACTGTTTTGGTTACGCTATCGGTAATCAAACCTAGGGAGGGATCAATAATGACAGTTGGTCAGAAGGCACCGGAATTCGAACTGACGGCGAATAATGGTGGAACAGTGAAACTATCCGATTACAGAGGCAAGAATGTCGTGCTCTATTTTTATCCGAAAGATATGACACCGGGATGTACGACGGAGGCCTGTGACTTCCGTGATCACCATGAGAATTTTGAAGAGCTTGATGCAGTCATCCTCGGTGTAAGCCCCGATCCGGCCGAACGCCATGAAAAGTTCATCGAGAATCACGGTCTCCCGTTCCAACTTCTTGTGGATGAAGATCATAAGGTAGCGGAGGCTTACGGGGTGTGGAAGCTCAAGAAGAACTTTGGGAAGGAATACATGGGTATCGAACGCTCCACTTTTATCATTGATAAAGAAGGCACTCTCTCCAAGGAGTGGAGGAAAGTTAAGGTGAAAGGGCATGTGGAAGAGGCCCTTCAATACATCGAAGAGCATCTTTCCTGAAGCGAAATCGCCTATTTTTCTTTTCAGAGGCGTTTGTCCATTCACTTTTACTGCAGGTACATATAGTAAGAGTAGGGCAACCTCCTCAAATAAGTCAGTCTCCCATAGACAGGGCCGGTCAATGACCGCCCTCTTTTTTTTGCCGCTTGAGATTAGAGGGCTGTATGGCGGTGTGATAAAATGGGAGAAAGGAGTGTGGGTGTCGCGATGGATGTAGTATTTACATATGAGCCAAAAGAAGATTTCCGTGTTGAGCTGATGCGTGAATTCCCCGATCAGCAATTTCACTTCTGCAAAAATGTGAAGGAAGCTGGGGAAATACTGACTGTGGCCAAAGTTGTTGTAACAATGGGGGAGGACTTGACCCCTGAAATCCTTGAAAATTGTCGGCAGTTGAAGTGGATCATGGTAACGTCTGCCGGCTTGGAGAAGATGCCGTTTGATTCCATCCGTCAAAAAGGGGTCATGGTGACAAATGCAAGGGGAATCCATAAGATCCCAATGGCCGAGTTCACATTGGGCCTGATGCTGCAACATGCAAAAAAATTCCCAATCCTCGGTGATCAGGAGAAAGAAAAGAGGTGGTCGCGCCGGATCGGTTCCACGGAGCTTCATGATCATGTTCTCCTCGTGCTCGGTGCCGGGGCGATCGGAGGGGAGGTCGCCAGGCTGTCAAAAGCATTCGGGATGAAGGTGATCGGCATCAATTCATCCGGTGAGGCAAAAGACCATTTCGATGAGATGTACACCTTTGAAGGGATGGATAAGGTCCTTGGATCTGCTGACTATATCGTTTCGGTCCTTCCGAGTACGAAGGAGACACGCTCCCTGCTGACAATCGATCACTTCAAAGCCATGAAAGAGAGCGCCGCCTTCATCAATATCGGGAGGGGGGATCTAGTGGAGGAGGAAGTACTCCTCCGTGCGGCCGGGGATCACCTGATTGAGAAGATCTACCTGGATGTATTCAAGGATGAACCCCTGCCTGCAGATCATCCTTTCTGGGAAGAGGAATCAATCACCATCACACCTCATGTGTCGAGCATAACGGAACACTATATGCCGAGGGCGCTCTCCATATTTAAAACCAATCTGCTTGCATATCATAATGGTGAAGAGCTTATCAATATCATTGATACTGAAAGGGGTTATTAAGTTGAAAATTTATACAAAGACCGGGGATAAAGGATCTACATCCCTTATATACGGTACCAGGGTGTCCAAAAAGGATCAGCGTGTAGAAGCATATGGTACATGCGATGAAGCAAATTCCATGCTTGGACTGGCACTAAGCCATATGAAAAATGAATTCTTCGAAGGGAAAGACTCATTCGAGGCCTTCCTTCACAAAGTGCAGACGATCCTGTTCCACGTAGGAGCGGAGCTTGCCACCCCCGAGGGCAAGGAAGTGAAATGGAAGCTGGAGGAGGAGCATGTGAAAGAGCTTGAAGAACAGATTGACGCCCTCGACGGTACGCTCACTCCGCTGACGAATTTCATCCTGCCAGGTGGCCATCCTTCCGGTGCTGCGTTTCACATGGCGAGGACGATTGTGAGGAGGGCTGAGCGGGAAGCGGTAGGAATCGATGAACCGGTCAATCCCCTCGTTCTCTCCTATCTGAACCGATTGTCTGATTACCTGTTCGTGGCAGGGAGATACATCAACCAGCAGATGGGTGAGGGAGAGAAAAATTTGCATGGTTGATGGTGGCATGGATTGACAATCAGCGCCTCCATTAGTACACTATTTATAAAGATTATAAACTAATAATTTTTATGAAAAGAGGTGCATGACGATGTCTGACGAAAGCCAATTGAAAGAAGCGATCTCGACATTGAAGGAAACGGGAGTGCGAATAACTCCTCAACGTCATGCGATATTAGAGTTTCTCATTGAATCAATGGCTCATCCGACTGCTGATGACATATACAAAGCCCTTGAAGGAAAATTCCCTAATATGAGTGTGGCAACCGTCTATAACAATCTTCGGGTCTTCCGTGAAGTCGGACTGGTAAAGGAACTTACCTACGGGGATGCGTCCAGCCGCTTTGATTTTGTCACCACGGAACACTATCATGTCATCTGCGATAGCTGCGGAAAGATTGTCGATTTCCACTACCCGGGACTCGATGAAGTGGAGCATCTCGCCTCTCACGTGACGGGATTCAAGGTTAACAGTCATCGCATGGAGATTTACGGAACATGTCCTGAATGCAGTAAAATCAACAAAGAAACCCATTAAGAATGGCCCACCCGGACCATTCTTTTTTGTTGCGCATCATAAAAAAAGATAGGGGCCTGTTAAGGTCCCTATCGGCTGCGTTTTTTATTATAGTCTTCGTTGAACTCTTCGCCTTCAAGCTTCGGATCCAACGTAAGCGGCTCATTGCAATACATGCACATATCGACACGCCCGAGCACCTTCGTGACCTTCCCGCAATTGGGACACGTCACTTGGACGGCCTTCGTCGAGAGCATGCCGATCCAGAAGTAGACGACCGTACTTCCGATGATTGACAGAAACCCCAATAGCATGAAGGTTGTCATGACCCACGGGTGCTGTCTAAAATAGATACCTACATACATAATGATGAATCCGATGAAAACCAAGCTTAACGCAAAGGTCCGGATTTTATTGATTTTGCTAGAATACTTCTTTGCCATCTCCATCCCCCTCCTAAAAAAATACTATACCATAATCAGGATGGAACGGGGGACGGGAATGACGTTTGTCGAAAAATGACTATAATTACAGAAGGAAATCCAGTGTTCATGTCGAAATAGTTACCAACCAATGATTGATGTGGAGGAGTAAGCAATGGAAGACATTTTAAGACCGATATACCAGGAGCGTACCAGTCACCCTAATACGCTGGGCGCCCTGTTGGTAGAACAGAGCAACAAATTCAGCCCCTTGACCGATACCTTTGATATCGTCCTGTTCCTTGTGGTGAAGGAGGCAGAAGAGCCTGTCTTCATCAAGCATTATTCCTATAAAGATCAAAAAGCAGCCCTGCACGTGGTGACGGAGGAAAAGCTCCGGGAATGGATCCTGCTTGGTTCCAACCGTAAAGTCATCGACTGGATTTTCAATGGGAAAGTATTATTTGATCGGAATGAGTTCATCCAGAATCTGAAGATCGAACTGAGAGATTTCCCTTTCTATGGAAGGAAAATCAAAATGGGTCTTGAGTTTGCCAAACTGATCAGACGATATATGGATGGAAAAGTATTCTTCGAGAGTAAGCATTACCTTGATGCCTATAATCATATTGTCCATTCCCTTCATCACCTTGCAAGACTCTCTGTCATCGAGCATGGATTCCATCCTGAAGTGACCGTGTGGAATCAGGTCAAGCAGATCGAACCGGAAATTTACAAGTTGTATGAAGAGCTGGTGACGAGCGATGAGGAAATCGACAAGCGTCTGGAGCTGCTTTTCCTGGCAAGTGAATTCCTTATCCATTCGAGGATGAAGGTAGCTTCAGAACACCTCATCAGCATACTGGAGCAAAAAGAGTATTGGACATTCCAGGAACTCTTGAATAATGAAGGAGCCAAACATTATTCTGTGGATCTGAGCATGATGATCGAGTATCTGACGGATAAGGGCTTCATCGAGGTGGTTGATGTGGAAACCAAAGGACAGGGGATTTACCATAGATATTACAGGGTTAAAAAATAATTATATTAAAATATTAATTTGTGTTGACTTCTTTTATACGGCTTGATATAGTAGTTAAGTCGCCGCTGAACGAAAGCAAAAACGGTCAGTGGCGACCTAATAAAACAAAAAAAGTTGTTGACAAACGAACGACAACTTGATAAGATTAAAAGGTCGCTTCAGAGAGAAACGAAGCGCTTACAATCTATTTGAACCTTGAAAACTGAACAAAACAAGACAAACACGTCAACGTTAATTCTAGATTTATTTTTAAAAGAGCTATTCAAACTTTTTATGGAGAGTTTGATCCTGGCTCAGGACGAACGCTGGCGGCGTGCCTAATACATGCAAGTCGAGCGGATCGATGGGAGCTTGCTCCCTGAGATCAGCGGCGGACGGGTGAGTAACACGTGGGTAACCTGCCTGTAAGACTGGGATAACTCCGGGAAACCGGGGCTAATACCGGATAACACCTACCCCCGCATGGGGGAAGGTTGAAAGGTGGCTTCGGCTATCACTTACAGATGGACCCGCGGCGCATTAGCTAGTTGGTGAGGTAATGGCTCACCAAGGCGACGATGCGTAGCCGACCTGAGAGGGTGATCGGCCACACTGGGACTGAGACACGGCCCAGACTCCTACGGGAGGCAGCAGTAGGGAATCTTCCGCAATGGACGAAAGTCTGACGGAGCAACGCCGCGTGAGTGAAGAAGGTTTTCGGATCGTAAAACTCTGTTGTTAGGGAAGAACAAGTGCCGTTCGAATAGGGCGGCGCCTTGACGGTACCTAACCAGAAAGCCACGGCTAACTACGTGCCAGCAGCCGCGGTAATACGTAGGTGGCAAGCGTTGTCCGGAATTATTGGGCGTAAAGCGCGCGCAGGTGGTTTCTTAAGTCTGATGTGAAAGCCCACGGCTCAACCGTGGAGGGTCATTGGAAACTGGGGAACTTGAGTGCAGAAGAGGAAAGTGGAATTCCAAGTGTAGCGGTGAAATGCGTAGATATTTGGAGGAACACCAGTGGCGAAGGCGACTTTCTGGTCTGTAACTGACACTGAGGCGCGAAAGCGTGGGGAGCAAACAGGATTAGATACCCTGGTAGTCCACGCCGTAAACGATGAGTGCTAAGTGTTAGAGGGTTTCCGCCCTTTAGTGCTGCAGCTAACGCATTAAGCACTCCGCCTGGGGAGTACGGTCGCAAGACTGAAACTCAAAGGAATTGACGGGGGCCCGCACAAGCGGTGGAGCATGTGGTTTAATTCGAAGCAACGCGAAGAACCTTACCAGGTCTTGACATCCTCTGACAACCCTAGAGATAGGGCTTTCCCCTTCGGGGGACAGAGTGACAGGTGGTGCATGGTTGTCGTCAGCTCGTGTCGTGAGATGTTGGGTTAAGTCCCGCAACGAGCGCAACCCTTGATCTTAGTTGCCAGCATTCAGTTGGGCACTCTAAGATGACTGCCGGTGACAAACCGGAGGAAGGTGGGGATGACGTCAAATCATCATGCCCCTTATGACCTGGGCTACACACGTGCTACAATGGACGGTACAAAGGGCTGCAAGACCGCGAGGTTTAGCCAATCCCATAAAACCGTTCTCAGTTCGGATTGTAGGCTGCAACTCGCCTACATGAAGCTGGAATCGCTAGTAATCGCGGATCAGCATGCCGCGGTGAATACGTTCCCGGGCCTTGTACACACCGCCCGTCACACCACGAGAGTTTGTAACACCCGAAGTCGGTGAGGTAACCTTTTGGAGCCAGCCGCCTAAGGTGGGACAGATGATTGGGGTGAAGTCGTAACAAGGTAGCCGTATCGGAAGGTGCGGCTGGATCACCTCCTTTCTAAGGAAGATTTACTAAAACGTTTGACGACGTCGAAGTTTTGTTCAGTTTTGATGGTTTAATTGGTTTTTTTACGAAGCGCAAGCGGAGTAAAAGAAACTTCCATCATTATATTGTTCTTTGAAAACTAGATAAAGTTTTATTGATAGTCAAGAAATTACCGAGTATCGCCATTTTAGGTTTTTAACCAATTCGGTTAAGTTAATAAGGGCGCACGGTGGATGCCTTGGCACTAGGAGCCGACGAAGGACGGGACTAACACCGATATGCTTCGGGGAGCTGTAAGTGAGCTGATCCGAAGATTTCCGAATGGGGGAACCCACTGTTCGTAATGGAACAGTATCCTTGCTTGAATACATAGAGCATGGAAGGCAGACCCAGGGAACTGAAACATCTAAGTACCTGGAGGAAGAGAAAGCAAATGCGATTCCCTGAGTAGCGGCGAGCGAAACGGGATTAGCCCAAACCAAGAGGCTTGCCTCTTGGGGTTGTAGGACACTCTATACGGAGTTACAAAGGAACGGGGTAGACGAAGAAGTCTGGAAAGGCTCGTCAAAGAAGGTAACAACCCTGTAGTCGAAACTTCGTTCCCTCTTGAGTGGATCCTGAGTACGGCGGGACACGTGAAATCCCGTCGGAAGCTGGGAGGACCATCTCCCAAGGCTAAATACTCCCTAGTGACCGATAGTGAACCAGTACCGTGAGGGAAAGGTGAAAAGCACCCCGGAAGGGGAGTGAAATAGAACCTGAAACCGTGTGCCTACAAGTAGTCAGAGCCCGTTAACGGGTGATGGCGTGCCTTTTGTAGAATGAACCGGCGAGTTACGATCCCATGCAAGGTTAAGTTGAGAAGACGGAGCCGCAGCGAAAGCGAGTCTGAATAGGGCGAATGAGTATGTGGTCGTAGACCCGAAACCAGGTGATCTACCCATGTCCAGGATGAAGTCCAGGTAACACTGGATGGAGGTCCGAACCCACGCACGTTGAAAAGTGCGGGGATGAGGTGTGGGTAGCGGAGAAATTCCAATCGAACCTGGAGATAGCTGGTTCTCTCCGAAATAGCTTTAGGGCTAGCCTCATGTTGTAAGAGTCTTGGAGGTAGAGCACTGTTTGGACTAGGGGCCCTCATCGGGTTACCGAATTCAGACAAACTCCGAATGCCAAAGACTTATCCATGGGAGTCAGACTGCGAGTGATAAGATCCGTAGTCGAAAGGGAAACAGCCCAGACCACCAGCTAAGGTCCCAAAGTATACGTTAAGTGGAAAAGGATGTGGAGTTGCTTAGACAACCAGGATGTTGGCTTAGAAGCAGCCACCATTTAAAGAGTGCGTAATAGCTCACTGGTCGAGTGACTCTGCGCCGAAAATGTACCGGGGCTAAACGTATCACCGAAGCTGTGGATTGACACCGTTTGGTGTCAGTGGTAGGAGAGCGTTCTAAGGACTGCGAAGCTAGACCGTAAGGACTGGTGGAGTGCTTAGAAGTGAGAATGCCGGTATGAGTAGCGAAAGATGGGTGAGAATCCCATCCACCGAATGCCTAAGGTTTCCTGAGGAAGGCTCGTCCGCTCAGGGTTAGTCGGGACCTAAGTCGAGGCCGATAGGCGTAGACGATGGACAACAGGTTGATATTCCTGTACCACCTTTCTTCCATTTGAGCAATGGGGGGACGCAGGAGGATAGGGTAAGCGCACTGCTGGATATGTGCGTCTAAGCAGTTAGGCTGATGATGAGGCAAATCCCATCATCGTGAAGGCTGAGCTGTGATAGCGAGCGAATTATAGTAGCGAAGTTCCTGATTCCACACTGCCAAGAAAAGCCTCTAGCGAGGAAGATGGTGCCCGTACCGCAAACCGACACAGGTAGGCGAGGAGAGAATCCTAAGGTGAGCGAGAGAACTCTCGTTAAGGAACTCGGCAAAATGACCCCGTAACTTCGGGAGAAGGGGTGCTCTGGTAGGGTGCAAGCCCGAGAGAGCCGCAGTGAATAGGCCCAGGCGACTGTTTAGCAAAAACACAGGTCTCTGCGAAGCCGTAAGGCGAAGTATAGGGGCTGACGCCTGCCCGGTGCTGGAAGGTTAAGAGGAGTGCTTAGCGCAAGCGAAGGTGCGAATCGAAGCCCCAGTAAACGGCGGCCGTAACTATAACGGTCCTAAGGTAGCGAAATTCCTTGTCGGGTAAGTTCCGACCCGCACGAAAGGCGTAACGATCTGGGCACTGTCTCAACGAGAGACTCGGTGAAATTATAGTACCTGTGAAGATGCAGGTTACCCGCGACAGGACGGAAAGACCCCGTGGAGCTTTACTGTAGCCTGATATTGAATTTTGGCACAGCTTGTACAGGATAGGTAGGAGCCTTGGAAGCCGGAGCGCTAGCTTCGGTGGAGGCGTCGGTGGGATACTACCCTGGCTGTGTTGACATTCTAACCCGCGCCCCTTATCGGGGTGGGAGACAGTGTCAGGTGGGCAGTTTGACTGGGGCGGTCGCCTCCTAAAGAGTAACGGAGGCGCCCAAAGGTTCCCTCAGAATGGTTGGAAATCATTCGCAGAGTGTAAAGGCACAAGGGAGCTTGACTGCGAGACCTACAAGTCGAGCAGGGACGAAAGTCGGGCTTAGTGATCCGGTGGTTCCGCATGGAAGGGCCATCGCTCAACGGATAAAAGCTACCCCGGGGATAACAGGCTTATCTCCCCCAAGAGTCCACATCGACGGGGAGGTTTGGCACCTCGATGTCGGCTCATCGCATCCTGGGGCTGTAGTCGGTCCCAAGGGTTGGGCTGTTCGCCCATTAAAGCGGTACGCGAGCTGGGTTCAGAACGTCGTGAGACAGTTCGGTCCCTATCCGTCGTGGGCGCAGGAAATTTGAGAGGAGCTGTCCTTAGTACGAGAGGACCGGGATGGACGCACCGCTGGTGTACCAGTTGTCTTGCCAAAGGCATCGCTGGGTAGCTATGTGCGGAAGGGATAAGTGCTGAAAGCATCTAAGCATGAAGCCCCCCTCGAGATGAGATTTCCCATCACTTTATGTGAGTAAGATCCCTGAAAGATGATCAGGTAGATAGGTCAGAGGTGGAAGTGTGGCGACACATGGAGCTGACTGATACTAATCGATCGAGGACTTAACCAAAGTAAGACGAAGGAGGCGCTTCGCGTCTCCCGGACTGGACGATACGCCGGTAATGATTGACTATCAACCCTTTATCTAGTTTTCAGGGAATAAGTATACATAAAGTATAAAAAAAACCTTGAAATTACCGCGAAGATGCGGTATAATAATACTTGTCCTTTTGAAGGACGCACATAGTCTGGTGACATTGGCGAAGAGGTCACACCCGTTCCCATGCCGAACACGGAAGTTAAGCTCTTCAGCGCCGATGGTAGTTGGGGGATCTCCCCCTGCGAGAGTAGGACGTCGCCAGGCGGTACATTCCACAGTAGCTCAGTGGTAGAGCTATCGGCTGTTAACCGATCGGTCGCAGGTTCGAGTCCTGCCTGTGGAGCCATTATATGGAGAGCTGTCCGAGTGGCCGAAGGAGCACGATTGGAAATCGTGTAGGCGGTTTATAGCTGTCTCAAGGGTTCAAATCCCTTGCTCTCCGCCATATAAGGCCCGTTGGTCAAGCGGTTAAGACACCGCCCTTTCACGGCGGTAACACGGGTTCGAATCCCGTACGGGTCACCATTTTCAAACAGAAAGAATCAGTGGAGGATTAGCTCAGCTGGGAGAGCATCTGCCTTACAAGCAGAGGGTCGGCGGTTCGATCCCGTCATCCTCCACCATTGTTTTTTCACGAAGCGAAGCGTAGTGAAAAAAACGTTCCATGCGTTCTTGAACTTAACAGGTTAAAGAATGGAATCAAACTTTTATCGTCGTGGGGTGGAGCAGTTCGGTAGCTCGTCGGGCTCATAACCCGAAGGTCGCAGGTTCAAATCCTGTCCCCGCAATACCGTTTTGATCCGAGAGGATTGGGATGTAGTGACATTGATAGCATATTTGCTATTAAAAGAACATTGATCTTTATTTTCGCTAATGCGAAAAAAAGTTGGTCCGGTAGTTCAGTTGGTTAGAATGCCTGCCTGTCACGCAGGAGGTCGCGGGTTCGAGTCCCGTCCGGACCGCCATTTTTCATTTTTAATAAAAATATGCAATGGCTCAGTAGCTCAGTTGGTAGAGCAATGGACTGAAAATCCATGTGTCGGCGGTTCGATTCCGTCCTGAGCCACCATTTTTTTGTGCCGGTGTAGCTCAACTGGTAGAGCAACTGACTTGTAATCAGTAGGTTGGGGGTTCAAGTCCTCTTGCCGGCACCACTGATTTTTTTAGCTGGAGGGGTAGCGAAGTGGCTAAACGCGGCGGACTGTAAATCCGCTCCTTCGGGTTCGGCAGTTCGAATCTGCCCCCCTCCACCATTTAGTACAGGGGCATAGTTTAACGGTAGAACGAAGGTCTCCAAAACCTTTGGTGCGGGTTCGATTCCTGCTGCCCCTGCCATGGCGATTGTGGCGAAGTGGTTAACGCACCGGATTGTGGTTCCGGCATTCGTGGGTTCGATTCCCATCAGTCGCCCCATATTTTTGTCACATTTTTCTCTGTGTGTCATATACTAACAGTGGGCTATAGCCAAGCGGTAAGGCATCGCACTTTGACTGCGACATGCGTTGGTTCGAATCCAGCTAGCCCAGTAGTGCGGAAGTAGTTCAGTGGTAGAACACCACCTTGCCAAGGTGGGGGTCGCGGGTTCGAATCCCGTCTTCCGCTCCATAGAAAAATGGCGGCATAGCCAAGTGGTAAGGCAGAGGTCTGCAAAACCTCTATCACCGGTTCAAATCCGGTTGCCGCCTCCATATTGTTTTTAGACGCTTGCCGGTGTGGCGGAATAGGCAGACGCGCACGACTCAAAATCGTGTTCCGTAAGGAGTGCCGGTTCGACCCCGGCCACCGGTACCATAAGCGGGTGTAGTTTAATGGTAAAACCTCAGCCTTCCAAGCTGATGTCGTGGGTTCGATTCCCATCACCCGCTCCATCTTACATATTCAGACTTCCAACAGATTTGTTGGAAGTCTTTTTTTGTATTGCAGGAGAGAATATCTGGAAACCCCATCCGTCTCCTTATATACTGGACATAACGTATAGATCATTAGGGGGAAAACGCATGAACATTCAATCTATCCAGTTGAGCAGCAACCCGCAATCGACGCTTACAGCTTATTTATTGGATACAACCAAGCGTATGAAAAACATTACCACCCGTCCTGCCGTTCTGATCCTGCCGGGAGGAGGGTATTACTATACATCCGACCGGGAGGCAGAGCCTGTAGCCATGGCATACTTGTCAGAAGGCTATCATGCATTCACCCTACGTTATTCGGTAGGAGAAGCCAAGAGGTTTGAAGATTCATTCAGGGATGCTGAGGAAGCTTTAGCTTATATCAGGAATCATGCCTCTGAATTAGGAGTGGATCCTGAGCGTATCGCGGTAGTCGGCTTTTCCGCTGGGGGGCATCTGGCCGCTTCGCTGGGTACCATGGGTACCTACAGACCGAGAGCCCTGATCCTTGGGTATCCTTGTATTCTTTCAAACCTTGAGGATGTGCTGGCATTCCCGGTGCCATCCCTCGAAGAGAAAGTTGATGGGAACACACCTCCTAGCTTTTTGTTTTCAACTTTTGAAGACCGGATTGTACCAGTTGAACATACGGTGGAATTCATAAGGGCCCTCACCCGTGCTGGCGTCCCCTTTGAATCTCATATTTTTCAGCATGGTGTACACGGACTTTCCCTAGGGAAGCCTTTGTCATCGGCTGGACAGCGTTCAATGGTAGACGATGATTTCTCACAGTGGTTCCAGCTCAGCATCTCCTGGCTCCACCGATTGATGGGAGACTTCCCCCTAGACCGTGAATAATAGATATAACTCACTCCCGCTTTACTCAGGCGGGGGTCTTTTTTTTGATCCCTAAAGAGGTCAATATCGTGCCCCATCCATGTCAACTCAGTTGACTATAAAAAGTAAGCGTTTACATTATAATGAAAAAAAGCGCGACCGAAGGGGGAGAAGAGATGGAACCAAAGATAGAGACGGGACCGGTCAGGCCAGAAGCACAGCTGAAGCCTGTTCCTAAAAAAGGACTTAAATGGAAGAACATATTGACCTATAGTGCCTTCGTGGGTCCGGCACTAGTGTTCTTCCTGGTTATTCAGATCATCCCATTCTTGATGGGACTGTATTATTCATTTACATCTTGGAACGGGGTCAGTTCAGCTGTGGAGTGGGTTGGATTCGATAATTATATCCGGATATTCACCGATGATCAGGTGTTCTTCCAATCCTTTATGTTCACAACGAAGTTCATGTTTGCCGCAGTGGTGATCAGCAATGTGATCGGGTTCGGGTTTGCCCTTCTCTTGAATGCCGCCTTGAAGACGAGGAATATCCTGAGGACCGTATTCTTCTTGCCGAATGTCATCGGAGGCCTGCTGCTTGGATTCATCTGGCAGTTCATCTTTGTAAAAGGGTTTGCTTCGTTGGGAAATGCAACCGACCTTTCTCTGTTCAAGATGCCTTGGCTTGGAGATGAGAAGACCGCTTTCTGGGGCATCGTCATCGTCTTCGCTTGGCAGATCAGCGGTTATATGATGGTCATATATGTAGCAGCCCTGCAAGGTGTCGATACATCTTTGTTGGAAGCAGCAAAAATTGATGGTGCATCGAACTGGACGCTGTTGACAAGGATCATTGTTCCCCTCATCCTGCCGGCTTTCACGATTTGCTTCTTCCTGACGATTTCCATGGCATTCAAGATCTTTGATCTGAATATATCCCTGACAGGCGGGGGACCATTCAACTCCACCCAGTCTGTAGCCATCAATATTTATCAAGAAGCATTCCAGAATAACCGGTACGGTCTCGGTACAGCCAAATCGATCCTGTTCTTTGTCATCGTCGCCGTATTCACTACCGTCCAGGTGATGATCACGAAGAGGAAGGAGGTCCAGGCATGATGAAAAACCGCTATACAAAAAGGACGTTCCTGCTCGAAATTGTCGCAATCGCACTGGCCATCGTCTTCATGATTCCCTTTTACTTCGTACTGGTGAATTCGGTCAAACCGTTCGCAGCCATCTTGATCGATGCAGCGGCCTGGCCGGAAGAGTTCATGTTTTCAAACTATGCAAGGGTGTGGGAGATCATTCAGTTCCCCCGTGCCTTCATGAACTCCTTCATCATCACCACGATCAGTAACATCGGTCTGGTTCTGATTTCCTCCATGGCCGCATGGAAAATGGTCAGGACTCCGGGGAAGTTCAGTAAGGTCCTATTCATCTTATTTGTATCAGCCATGGTCATTCCTTTCCAAACGGTCATGATTCCCCTGATGAAGGTAGGTGGGACACTGGGTCTGACTAACAGTATACCGGGATTGATCCTCATGTATTTCGGTTTCGGCGTCCCTCTGTCGCTATTCCTGTACCATGGCTTTGTCAAGACGGTGCCGGTAGAGATCGAGGAGTCGGCCATGATGGATGGATGCAGTTCATTCGGTGTCTTCTGGAGGATTGTCTTCCCCCTATTGAAGCCTATCACCGTCACCGTCGTCATTCTGAATACGCTCTGGATATGGAATGATTATCTTCTTCCGCTCCTGGTTCTGCAGGATGCAGAGCTCCGTACGATCCCGCTTGCTGCCAGCTCATTCTTTGCACAGTATACAAAGCAATGGGACATGGGACTTGCCGCTTTGGTCCTCGGGATCACACCGGTCATCATTTTCTTCCTGTTCCTTCAGAAGCATATCATTAAAGGGATTGCATCAGGATCAATCAAGTAGATATAAACTTTCTGTATATTCCATGCAGAAAATTATATAAAATTTATAAGAAGAATGGGGAGGTCGAATCTAGTGAAACGTATTCTGCTGTTAAGCATGTCGTTGATTCTGGTGTTTGGGAGCATTGCAGGCTGTTCATCCAAAGGCTCTTCGGGTTCAGGAGGGAAGAGTGACGGGGATGTGGTGACCCTGAATTTCTTCCAATTCAAGGTTGAAATCGCCGATCAACTTCAAGAAATGATCAAGGAATTTGAAGCAGAGCATCCGAATATTAAAATCAAGCTTGAGACGGTAGGAGGAGGTGCGGACTACGGTGCAGCGTTGAAAGCGAAATTCGCTTCCGGAGAGGAACCGGATATTTTCAACAATGGAGGTTTCAAGGAGCTTGATCTCTGGAAAGAGAAGCTTGCAGACCTTTCAGGTGAGCCGTGGGTCGATCATGTTCTTCCAATCGGTAAAGTCCCGATGACTGATGAGGATGGCAAGCTATACGGGATGCCGGTCAACCTAGAAGGGTACGGGTTCATTTATAACAAAGATCTTTTCGAAAAAGCAGGTATAAAGGAAACACCAAAAACTATCGACGAACTGAATGATGCAGCAAAGAAATTGAAAGCCAAGGATATCACGCCGTTTTCAGCCGGTTATGGCGAATGGTGGGTCATCGGACAGCATCTGCTGAATATCCCGTTTGCCCAGCAGGAGGATCCCGATGCGTTCATCAAAGGATTATATGATGGAACAGAAACATTCAAGGATAATGACAAGTTTAAAGAGTTTAAGAGTGTACTGGATGCAGAAATCAAGAATGCCAACGATAATCCACTGACGACGGATTATAACACCCAGGTGACGCTCTTTGCATCAGGGGAAACTGCGATGCTTCAGCAAGGGAACTGGACAGAAAATATGATCACCGAAGTCAATCCTGATATCAACATGGGCTTCCTGCCGATTCCACTGGACAATGATGAGAGTGCCGACCGTCTTCCTGTAGGGGTACCGAACAACTGGGTACTCAATAAAAACTCCAAGCATCTGGATGAAGCGAAGATGTTCCTGGAGTGGATGGTTTCATCTGAAACAGGTAAACGTTATATCACAGAAGAGTTTGCCTTCATTCCGGCTTTCGATAACATCGAACCGAATGGATTGGGAGACCTTGGTGAATCCATCCTGACGTACTCGAAGGATGAGAAGACAATCCCTTGGACATGGTTCCAATGGCCGGATGGAGCGAATAAGGAATTCGCTGCTACCATTCAGGAATATGCTGCAGGCAAGATCGATTATGATACAGTCCTGGATCGATTCCAGAAAACATGGGATAACCTGAAGTAAGAGAGGAATGGAAAGCACTGGTCATGGGTGCTTTCCATTTTTTATCCCCTCTATCAGTATTTTAAAATATTTTTTTAGAAAACCCTTTCAAATAGGAGGAGGGAAGATTTATACTATTTTATAAGCAAGTTTCGGGGGGCCTGGACCGATGTTGAAGGGAAGCATCCGCAATAAGCTCATTTTCTTATTGATGATTACGACGATCCTGCCCTTTGGCTCTTCGATCATTGTCACCTATCTCTATACAAAGGATTCCATGGAAGACCAGGTGGTGAAAGAGAGCAGCAACTTGCTTTACCAGGGGAAGGTGAATCTTGAAGGCTATATCGGAGAATTGAATGATTTGTCCCTCTCCCTCTATAACAATCCAGACTTTATCAATTATATGAAATCCCCCGACAAAGACCATGGCTATCTGACCATCGGGATGGTGAAGAATGTAATGCAGACCATCCTTTACACTGGTGATACGATCAACGGGGTCAAGATCTCTTTTCTTGACGAAGACCGGTTCATCTCGGCAACCAGGCGGACCAATGTCGTATTCTCAAGGGGGATACCCGAAGAAGATGAGGCTTCTTTTCTGAAGGCTGCCCAGAGTCCATTCAATATGTATATTGAACCTGCTTATAGCCAGCAGGAGGAGAAAATCAGGCGCTCAAAGGAAATCGTGACGATCCATCGTGCATTCCGGAACATCCCGGATAATGACGTCCTTGCCTACATATCACTCGATATCGCTCCGGATAAAATCATCGATCTCAGCCGTAATATGTACAATAGTGAATCTGAAGAGTTTTATGTTCTATCACCGCATGGGGATATGATCTACAGTTCCGATGCCGAGATATCGGATAAGCAGCAATGGATTCAAGAGGTCATCGGTGAAGAGAAAGAGGCGGGAACCATCGAGTGGAAGAGGGATGACTTCAATGGGGTGATCATGTACGATCGCCTGTCACCTTCTGCAGGAGGGTGGTTCCTCGTCAAACGTGTTGCTTATGCAGATTTATATGAAAGCGCTTTTAATGTAGCGAAGATCAATATCCTCTTTGGGGTCATCGGGCTTGGGCTGGTGGTCTTGGCCACCCTGTTTGTTTCATTCAGGATCACCTCACCCATCCGTGGGCTCCTGCAATCCATCCAGCAGGTTGAAAGCGGTAATATGAAGGTGAAGGCCGAGACATATAGCGAGGATGAAATCGGGGTCCTGAGCAGAAGGTTTCATCAAATGGTAGACAGGATCAATCAACTTATCAACCGGGAGTATAAGCTTGAGCTTGAGAACCGCACCAGTCAATTGAAGATGCTCCAGTCACAGATCAATCCGCACTTTCTGTACAATGCACTCCAATCAATCGGTACACTCGGCTTGAAGAATCATGTCCCGCACATTTACTCCCTTGTGACCCATCTTTCTAAAATCATGAGATACGGGATGGATATGCAGGAAGACGTCGTTCCCCTTCATAAGGAAATCACCTATGCGACTGCTTATCTTCTCCTGCAGAAAGAACGCTTCGGAGATCAGCTCAGATACGACATCCTTGTTCATGAAGACGTAAAGGAAGTCTCCGTCCCCAAGATGATCCTGCAGCCCATCATAGAAAACTACTTCAAGCATGGTTTCGACGTGAGAAACGGGGCAGGCGTCATTACCCTGGATTGCCGACGTGAAGAAGATCAGCTGATCATCATGGTGAAGGATAATGGGGGAGGCATTCCGGAACAAAGGCTTGAAGAGATTGAAAAGCAATTGTACGACCCATCAAAAAAGACAGAAGGGCATATCGGATTGAAAAACGTGTATGTTCGATTGGAGCTGTACTATGGCGGGAAGGCTGCTCTTTTGCTAAAGAATCTGGATGAGGAAGGATTCATGGTTAGAATCGAAGTACCGCTGCAATGGGAGGGTGAAGCCGATGAAAGCCATCATCGTGGATGATGAGAAGCACGTGCGAGAGGGGTTGATCCTCCTTGCTGATTGGGCAGTCCATGGAATCGATACGGTCATGGAAGCAGAGGATGGGGAGGAAGCCGTCGAACTGATCCAAAAGCACCGTCCGGAAATCATCTTCACTGATATGCGCATGCCCAAGAGAGACGGAATCAGCCTGTTGAAATGGATCCACACGGCAGGTATCCGAAGTAAAACCATCGTCGTAAGCGGACATGATGACTTTGAATTGATGAGGAATGCCATTCATTATAAGAGCTTCGATTATCTCTTGAAGCCCATCGAGCCCGATATACTGAATGAAACCCTCGAGAGGGCTGTGAAGGAATGGAGAGATCATCGTCGTTCGGAAGCGGAGGAGAAGCAGGCCATGAACGAAGTGAAACCCCGGTACTGGGATCACTTGCTTTCGACTCTGTGCCGTCAATCCTTTGTCCCTCCTTCAGCGGAGAAGGAATTTCTCAAGGAGCATGGACGATCGCTGATGGACTGTGAAAAGCGTATTGCGATCTTTTCAGTGAAACCCATGATCCGACACGTCTTTCAAGGCGATCGCGAACTGACGGTTTTTACAGTGATGAATATTTGCAATGAGTGGCTTAGGAGCAAGGATATCGGGGTCTGTTTCCGCCATACACATTCAGATGATGAGATTGCCATCCTCCTCTGGGATATAGATGATGCAGAGAGCAGGCTCCGTCAATTGACCGAGCGAATCTATCAATATAGCAGTGTGCAGATCACCATGGCCATCGGAATGGTTTCCACCCGAATGCATGAAGCGTATCAAGCAGCACTGGCCATCCACTTTGGAAAGGATTTGACCGGGAAGGCGGCGGTTGTATCCAAGATTGAGAGGAAGTCAGAGCCTCCCCACCTTTTCGATTATTCGGCGGAGTTGAAGCTTCTCATCCAAGCTGGAGATAAAGATAAGCTCTCATCCAAAGTACTGATGATCATGGATGCCTTAAATAGGAAAGAGGGACTTACCCTTGCCCGCCTGAAGGAGTGGGATGATCAGTTCAACCTCCTCCGGTCAAATTGGCTCAAAGAGTACGGCATATCCCTAGAAAGAAAACCGGAGGAATCGGACTATTGGGGAAGGGACGGATCTTTTTTGGTTGATCGGTTCAAAGAGGATAAAAGAAAAGACTTTCTTGAACTCATCGACTGTCTGTCGAACATCAGGTATCAGAAAGAAAAGAACCCAATGCAGGAAGTGGAGCAATTCTTGATGAAGCATTACGTGGAAGAAGTAAGCCTTCAGGAAATCGCCGACCGATTCTATCTGAGCAGGGAGTACATCTCCCGCAGATTCAAACAGGAATACGGAGTGACCATTACGGATTATCTGACATCGGTCAGGGTGGAGAAGGCAAAGCAGCTCTTATCCAATCCTTACGTGAAAATCTACCAGGTTGCTCACGATGTGGGATTCCAGAATGAGAAATATTTCAGCAAGGTATTCAAGAAGCATACAGGAGCAACACCGGCACAATTTAGGCAATCGCTTGCACAACGACAAATGGAGGGAATCGAATAATGAATGTTACAGTTTGGAACGAAAACCGTCATGAACAACAGAATCCAGTGGTGAGGGAAATCTATCCTAAAGGAATACACGGAGCAATCGCTTCTTTCCTGGAAGAGGCATTCAATGTGAGGACAGCCACATTGGATGAACCCGAGCATGGCCTGACGCAGGAGGTTCTTGATGGAACAGATGTATTGATCTGGTGGGGGCATCTTGCCCACGGGGAAGTGAGTGACGAAGTAGTAGAAAGAGTGAAGCAACGGGTACTGGATGGAATGGGTCTGATTGTTCTTCACTCCGGTCACTTCTCGAAAATCTTCAAGACTCTCATGGGCACTTCCTGTGATTTGAAATGGCGTGAAGCCGACGAGAAAGAGCGAATCTGGATCGTGGATCCATCCCATCCAATTGCAGACGGGATCGGGGAAAGCATTGAGCTTGAGAAAGAGGAGATGTACGGCGAACACTTTGACATCCCGGCGCCGGATCAGCTGGTGATGGTGAGCTGGTTTGAAGGAGGAGAAATCTTCAGGAGCGGATGTACGTATCAGCGTGGGAATGGAAAGATCTTCTACTTCCGTCCAGGGCATGAAACGTATCCTACCTATTACCATCAAGACGTTCAAAAGGTGATTGCGAATGCAGTGAAGTGGGCTGCCCCAGTGAACCGGAACCGACCTGTCTATGGAAATGCACAGCCACTTGAAACGATCAAAGCGAAGGAGGAAGCAAAATGAAACCATTGAAGATTGGTGTGATCGGATGCGGCAGCATCGCGAAACATCGGCATATTCCTGAATATATGGCCAATGAACATGCAGAAATCGTGGCGGTTTGCGATATCGTAAAAGACCGTGCCGAAGAGATGGCAGACCAGATTGGTGCAAAAGCGTATACGGATTACAAAGACTTGTTGAAGGATGAGTCGATTGAAGCGGTGAGCGTCTGTACGCCGAATGCCCTTCATGCTCCGATATCCGTTGATGCATTGAAGGCAGGGAAGCATGTGCTATGCGAAAAGCCGATGGCCACTTCCACTGAAGAAGCGGAAGCCATGATTGTGGCAGCCAATGAAGCCGGTCGAAAACTGATGATCGGACACAATCAGCGATTTGTCCCATCTCACCAAAAAGCAAAAGAGCTCATTTCCAAGGGAGAAGCCGGAAAGATTTACAGCTTCCGCACCGCATTCGGTCACGGCGGTCCTGAAGGCTGGAGCGTGGATGGAAAGGATAGCTGGTTCTTCAAAAAAGAAGAAGCCTTCATTGGTGCCATGGGTGATCTTGGGGTCCATAAAACGGATCTTATGCGATATATCCTCGGTGAAGAATTCGTGGAAGTAGGCGCATTCGTTGAAACGTCTTCCAAAGAAAATGCAGATGTCGATGATACGGCCGTATGCGTGTTGAAAACGGAGAGCGGGACCATCGGGACCCTCGCTGCAAGCTGGTCCTATCAAAAGGAAGATAATTCGACCGTCATTTATGGTGAAAAAGCCGTCCTTCGACTTGAAGAAGATCCTGTCAATTCCCTTGTCGTCCAGTATTCAACGGGTGAGGTCGTCAAATATGAACTGGGTGGGATCCAGACGAACGATGACGGCGGTCAGTCTGCATCGGGAGTCATCGATCGATTCGTGACGTCAGTCGTAGAGGACCTTCCCGCAGCTGTCCCGGGTGAAGAAGCCATGAAATCACTTCAGGTGGTCCTGGGAGCCCTTGAATCAAGTAAAACCAAACAGATCATCAGACTGTAAGATAAGGAGTTTCAGCCATGACAAAGCTCAAAATGGGAATCATCGGCGCCGGGGGAATCGCCCAGGGCCGCCATATTCCTGCTTATAAAAAACTGTCAGATATCGTGACCATTACAGCGGTGAGCGATCTTAACCCGGCAACCGCTGCGGGAGTGGCAAAGGAGCACGCCATTCCCCATGTTTTCAGCGATTATCATGACATGTTCGACGTTGTGGATGCCGTCACCATCTGCACCCCGAATAAGTTCCATGCGGAAATCAGCATAGCCGCGCTGAATGCAGGAGTACATGTTTTCTGTGAAAAGCCCATGGCGATGACCGTGACGGAATGCGAAGGCATGATCGATGCATCCAGAAAATCAAGGAAACTCCTCGGAATTGCATATCATTACCGGTTCATGAAGGATTCCATCGCTGCAAAAAGGGTCATTACTGAAAACGAAATCGGCGAGCCGATCGTAGCAAGGGCGCGTGCAATACGACGTCGCAAAGTACCGGGCTGGGGCGTATTCACCAACCGGGAGCTTCAGGGAGGCGGGAGCCTCATCGACTACGGATGCCATTTCCTCGACCTTTCCTTATGGCTTCTTGGCAATCCGATCCCGGTTGAAGTGACTGGTACTGCTTATAACAAGCTCTCTCGCATGCCTGGACAGGTGAATCAGTGGGGGGACTTCGATCGGGAAAACTTCGAGGTGGATGATCATGTGACAGCCTATATCAAATTTGATAATGGTGCATCCATGTTGTTCGAAACATCCTGGTCGGCCAACGTCAAGTCGGATGAAGAGAGCATGAGCATCTCAGGTGAAATCGGGGGGATCGACCTTTTCCCATTCCAGATGAATCAGATGAAGCACGGCATGCTCCTGAATAGTGAGGCGGATTGGATACCCGGTGACGATGATGCGGGCATCCCCCAGGCGATGAATTTCATCAAGAGCTGCTTAGGCGATGAAGAGCTTATAGTAAAACCGGAAGAAGCACTGCAGGTTTCAGCCATAATCGAAGCCATCTATAAAAGCAGCGAAACGGGGAAAAGCATCACATTAAGATAGGAGGAAACATAGATGAAGCTCGGAGTATTTACTGTATTATTCTCTGAAAAGAGTTTTGAAGAGATGTTGGACTATGTGAAGGAAGCGGGGCTCCATTCCGTGGAGATCGGTACGGGCGGTTATCCAGGTAAAGCCCACTGTGACCTCGACGCTCTACTCGAGAGTGAAGAGAAACGCAGTGAGTATGCGGAGAAAGTGAAGTCAAGGGGACTGGAGATCAGTGCTTTCAGCTGTCATGGAAACCCACTTACGCCTGACAAATCATTTGCAGAAGAATCCCATAGAGCCCTTGAGAAGACCATCCGTCTTGCCGGTCTGATGAACGTACCTGTTGTGAACTGCTTCTCCGGTACGGCCGGGGATCATGAAGGAGCGAAGCATCCCAACTGGCCCGTCACTCCGTGGCCGAATGAGTACGGCGATATATTGACATGGCAGTGGGAAGAGAAATTGATACCGTACTGGAAGGAGATGGGGAAACTCGCAGAGGAAAATGGCGTGAAGATCGGTCTTGAGCTTCATGGCGGGTTCCTTGTACACACCCCGTACACCCTTCTGAAACTAAGGGAAGAAACGAGTAAAGCCATCGGTGCCAATCTCGATCCGAGTCATCTATGGTGGCAGGGGATTGATCCCGTTGCCGCCATCAAGATCCTCGGCCAAGAAGATGCGATCCATCACTTCCATGCAAAAGATACGTACATCGACCAGGACAACGTCAACATGTACGGTCTGACAGATATGCAGCCATACGGAAACGTAAGGAGCAGGGCATGGACGTTCCGTTCAGTCGGATGTGGTCATGGGTTGCAGGAATGGTCCGACATGATGAGCGCCCTTCGTACGTATGGGTATGACTACGTTGTCAGCATCGAACATGAAGACCCGATCATGTCGATTGAGGAAGGCTTCCTCCGTGCAGTGAAGAACCTGAAGTCGGTCCTGATCGAGGAGACACCGTCTGATATGTGGTGGGTGTAAGCCCCCGGTGGCTAAGATCACTCTTTGCACGGAAAGTGGTAGACTAAGAATATGTGAGTAAGAAAGAAAACTCCTTTGTGGAACCATTCTACAAAGGAGTTTTTTATTGAAGACTAGTGTCATTCTTGTAGTGGAAAGTTTGCAGTGCATTTTACATATTAGAGAGGATAAGATAGCAGTGAGGATTGCCTTAACGCAAGTAAATCCACGGTTGGATAGTAAATGACTGGCTTCCTAACATTGCTCAAATTTCTATAGCCTTTTGCATCATCAAAGAGTGTATTGAAGCGGAAGGGACTTGACTCCTACGGGAAAAGAGGGATGATCGAGACCCCGTAAGAATGAGGAGGCTCGACTTCCTCCCCGTGGAAAGCAAGTCCCTGGAGCGAAAAGGAACGGTCTATGTTCCTCCCAATACCCTATAAAAAAGGACAAAACCAAAAGGCAAAAATCGCCTATCATGGTTTTGTCCAATGGAGTACTATCAATAATCCGTCGTGACGACCGTATGTGTGGCTTCACCGCCGTGGATGCCGATGAACATTTCCTCGAGGGAAGAAGTAAGCTGATCGCATTCGTCCGATGACAGTGAAGGTTTCATGTAGATGATCTGAACAGCCTCCGTTGTCTTCTCATCGACAGGCGCACGTGCCGAGTCCACAAACGGACTTCCAAATGGACCCGATCCATCGCAAGCAATGATCAGACCTTCAAGTGAATTGTCCCTGCCGTTCAGCCCTTTGTATGATTCTCCGGGCCCCCCTACGCGCAGGGTGAGGGAGTTGCCGTCCACCTTGTTCCAGTCGTATACTCCGACGGGCACTTGATAGCGGAGGGAAAAGAAATTATTGAGGTCGATAGCCGAATTGATCGTACCTAGATAATTCTGTTTCCCGATTCTCCTGTAGAGCGCCTCAGCTGAATGACGGTAGCGGTTGGGATCTTTTCCGGTCTTCCTGAATACATCTCGCCATTCGCTGATCCCCGGAAAGTCCGTCACGCTTTGATCCTGAAGGTCAAAGTAAATGGACTCTTGAAAAAGCTGAAGACGCCCTTTGAGCATCTGTGGGGATTCCCCGACCTCGATGCCCCTATAGTGAATGATCCCTGCCTTGAAATCGGGGACCTTTTCTTTCAATGTTGAATCAATGATGATTTCCACTTCATTTCCCTCCACATTTCGTTTGAAATAGTTTATCATAGTACAATGCATTCATGCGAACGAGAGAAAGGAGGCAGATGAACATGGACATGGAACAGTTGAAGTCGGATATCATTTCCTATAGTAAAACGATCGGCATCGATAAGATTGGTTTTACTACGGCGGATACATTCACGGAAATGAAGAATCGCCTCATCCGTCAGGAAATGGCGGGGTTCCAATCGGGTTTTGAAGAACCGGACATCGAAAAGCGTGTTGACCCGTCCCTCACATTCGATCAACCCCGATCCATTATTGCCATCGCCCTTGCCTACCCTTCAAGGATGAAGGACGCCCCAAGGAGCAAGAGGGGTGAACGTAGGGGGATCTTCTGCAGGGCTTCCTGGGGAACGGACTATCATCATGTCCTAAGGGATCGGTTGAAGAAGCTCGAAGAATACATCGTGTCCCGTATACCTGAGGCACGGTTCAGGTCCATGGTGGACACAGGAGAACTCGTGGACCGAGCAGTATCAGAACGGGCGGGTATTGGATGGAGCGGGAAGAACTGCTCGATCATTACACCTGAATTCGGTTCGTACGTCTACCTTGGGGAGATGATCACCAATCTACCCTTTTCACCGGACAAGCCCATTGAAGACGGCTGCGGCACCTGCAATAAATGTGTGGATGTATGTCCGACTGGCGCACTGATAGAGGGGGGCAGGCTCGATGCTCAGAAGTGCATTGCATTCCTGACGCAGACAAAGGGATTCCTTAAGGATGAGTACCGGGTCAAGCTGGGTAATCGGATTTACGGATGCGATACATGTCAGACGGTATGTCCTGAGAATAAGGGAAAAGACTTTCACCTCCATGAGGAAATGGAGCCGGATCCTGAAGTGGCCAAACCGCTCTTGAAGCCGCTTCTGACGATTTCAAACCGGGATTTCAAGGAAACATACGGTCACATCTCCGGTTCTTGGAGGGGGAAGAAGCCCATCCAGAGAAACGCCATCATTGCACTTGCACATTACAAAGATGAAACCGCAATCCCTGATCTGATCGGGGTTTTGAAGAATGATGTCCGTCCTGTCATGAGGGGAACCTCGGCCTGGGCCCTCGGGAAAATCGGTGGACAGGAAGCGGAAGAAGCGTTGAAACATCAGATCGAGAATGAAGCGGACCCCGAAGTACTGGCAGAAATTCAAAAGGGTCTCCATTTGATGACAGAATAGAAGCCGCCCTTAAGGGAGCGGCTTCTTTTTGTTTCCTTCACCGCATACCCATTAGGGAGGAGGGGAGCGTATGATCAGAAGGGTATTAATGGGGAACATCGGGGTCGTGATCAATGATTTCACTTCAAGCAGTCACTCGGAGTTCGAGAAGGTCAATCGCAAGAAGGAGTCCTTCAGGAAACGTGAGGCATTGCTGCTCAAGGTGGGAGCGACTGGAAGGATCCATACCATCGACAAACAAAGGGACGGTACAGAAAAGGTCACTTATTCTGTTCACTATACGTATTTCATCAAGCATGGAGATCACTACTATCTTGAAGAGGAAGTGGAAAACCGGAGAGCTGTTCATTATGGCGGAGTGATCTATGAAGACGTGGAAGAGCCCATTCCTGCCATGGAGCCTGGTGTAGATGAGGAGGAGTCGCGAGAAGGGGAAAGGCTCGAATACCGCTATGATCGCCATGCTGCCGTTCAATACGCGGAAAAATGGTGGAACAGCTATAACCCGGCCTTTAAAAAGTTCGAGAACGACTGTACGAATTTCATTTCACAGTGCCTTCATGCAGGGGATGCCCCCATGAGGGGATACCCGACCAAGGGAAAAGGGTGGTGGATGAGGAATCAGAGCTGGAGCTACAGTTGGACCGTCGCCCATTCCCTTCGGCAGTATATCCCGAATTCATCAGTGGGACTCCGAGGGAAGCTGGTGGACTCTCCCGATAAGCTGAAACTTGGGGATGTGATTTGCTATGATTTTGAAGGGGACGGACGGTTCGATCATACGACCATCGTGACAGGGCGGGATGCAGACGGGATGCCGCTGGTGAATGCCCACACGTATAATTGCCGCATGAGGTACTGGAACTACGAGGATTCCACTGCTTACACCCCCAACATCAAGTATAAATTCCTGACAATCATGGACGATTGCTGACAACCTTTTTATAATAGTGGTATAATGTCACCTATAGTTTTAAGAATGAGGTGACAACACTTGGGAGTACATGTTGTTTTATATCAACCGGAAATCCCCGCCAATACGGGGAATATCGCACGTACGTGTGCAGCCACTGATACGACGCTCCACCTGATCCGTCCACTTGGTTTTTCCACGGACGATAAGATGCTGAAGCGTGCAGGGCTGGATTATTGGGAATTCGTTGAGATCATCTATTATGATTCCTTGGAGGAATTCTTCGAAAAGAATGCTGAAGGGGAGTTCTTTTATCTGACCAAATACGGTAAGATCCCCCATACAACGTTCGACTACAGCGATGTAGAGAAAGATCATTATTTCATCTTTGGAAAAGAGACGACTGGTCTTCCCGATGAAATAATCGAACAGAATATGGACCGTGCGCTGCGGATTCCCATGAATGGGAATGTACGCTCATTGAACCTGTCCAATACTGCGGCGATCCTCGTGTATGAGGCCCTTCGTCAAAAAGGGTACCCCGGACTCGATTGATGCGGGATGAATGAAAGGAATGAAAATCAAATGATTTTCATTCCTTTTTTCGTTTGGTTTATACTAAGAGTCAAGGAGATGATACCTATGAATGAAACAATAGAAACGATACTCAAGCACCGTTCCATCCGACAGTTTACGGATCAAACCTTGACTGATGAGGAAATCCTTACGATTGTAGGCTCTGCTCAAGCTGCAAGCACGTCAAGCTACATACAGGCGTATACGATCATCGGGGTGAAGGACCCTGAGAAGAAGAAGAAACTCGCCGAGCTCGCCGGGAATCAATCCTATGTAGAGCATAACGGTCACTTCTTCGTGTTCTGTGCCGACCTCCATCGTCATGAAAAGATCGGTGAGTGGGAAGGAGCCGATGTGGTTCCGACACTTGAAAGTACCGAAAAATTCATGGTGGCCCTCATCGATGCGGCACTGGCAGCGCAAAACGCATCGCTTGCGGCAGAATCCATGGGTCTTGGTATCTGCTATATCGGCGGGATCCGCAACGATCTTGAACAAGTTAGTGAAGTATTGAATCTTCCCGACCGGGTCGTTCCGTTGTTCGGTCTTGCAGTGGGACATCCTGCACATGAATCCGACGTGAAACCGAGGCTTCCATTTGAAGCCGTCTACCATGAAGATGGATATGAACGGGATGAAGAGAAGATGAAGGATACATTGAAAGAGTACGATGATACCATTTCTTCCTATTACCACGCCCGTACAGCCGGGAAACGATCCGACCGCTGGAGTGGCCAGATGGCCAATATGCTTTCGAACAGACCCCGCATGTATATGAAGGAGTTTGTGGAGAAAAAAGGATTCAATAAGCAATGAAACAAAAAAACTGACCAATAGGGTCAGTTTTTTTGTTTAGTTGGAGCCGGGCTTGTCATTATAGCCTGCAGTGAAAATTGCAGTCAAGAAAGCCAAGGATACTCCTAAAATCAAAATGAAATTCATTTCAAGACCTCCCAAGATGAACTTGTCATACAGTCTGGTTTTAGTATAGCCTATTTTACAAATGTTGTGAACTTCTTTTTGAAAACGCGTTCAGTCGCATTCCTTAATTCCCCTTGATAAATCCTATCTTCTTAACATGTTCAGAGGAGGATGAGCATAGAGTATATTAATCGTCTCTCAACAAGTGACAAGGGGAGGTCCTTATGGATATCTTAAAAAGAATTGAACATTTTCGAGAAGAAGAAGAAAAGCTGAAATGGGAAGGGACGTTTGCACAGTACCTGGATCTACTGAAAGAAAAACAGTGGGTCGGTCAGTCAGCACATTCACGGGTTTTTAATATGATCAAAGACGCAGGCGTGGAGGATATAGAGGGCAAGCGGAAGTACAATTTCTTCAGTGATCAATTATTTGGTCTAGAGGAAGCACTCGAACGCCTGGTAGAAGAATATTTTCATCCGGCGGCGAAGCGGCTGGATGTCCGTAAGCGGATCCTTCTTCTGATGGGTCCTGTCAGTGGAGGAAAGTCGACCCTGGTGGCGATGTTGAAACGGGGTCTGGAACAATACTCAAGATCCGAACGAGGAGCGGTCTTCTCCATTAAAGGTTGTCCGATGCATGAAGATCCGCTTCATCTCATTCCTCAGCATCTCCGGGAGGAATTCTTTGAAGAATATGGCATCCGGATCGAGGGGAATCTATCCCCGCTTAATACCATGAGGCTTGAGAAGGAGTACCACGGACGCATCGAGGATGTGCAAGTGGAAAGGGTTTTCTTCTCTGAAGATAAACGTGTCGGTATCGGGACATTCAGTCCGTCCGATCCTAAATCCCAGGATATTGCCGATTTGACGGGCAGCATCGATTTCTCGACCATTGCTGAGTATGGATCCGAATCTGATCCGAGGGCGTACCGCTTCGACGGGGAGCTGAACAAAGCAAACCGTGGACTGATGGAGTTCCAGGAGATGCTGAAATGCGATGAAAAGTTCCTTTGGCATTTATTATCCCTGACGCAGGAAGGGAATTTTAAAGCCGGACGATTTGCATTGATTTCTGCAGATGAGCTGATTGTGGCCCACACGAATGAAACGGAGTACCGCTCCTTCATTGCGAACAAGAAGAATGAGGCCCTTCACTCAAGGATCATCGTCATGCCGGTTCCGTATAATCTCAAAGTCACTCAGGAAGAAAAAATTTATGAAAAAATGATCAATGAAAGCGATGTGAATAATGTCCATGTGGCCCCACATACTCTGAGGGTGGCAGCCATGTTCACGATTCTGACGCGCTTGAAAGAACCGAAACGCGGAGATATCGACCTCATCAAAAAAATGCGCCTGTACGACGGCGAGAGTGTCGAAGGATTCAACTCGGCCGACGTTGATGAAATGAAAAAAGAGTATCAGGATGAAGGAATGAGCGGAATTGATCCGCGGTATGTGATCAACAGGATCTCCTCTACCATCATCCGGAAAGAAGTGCCGACGATCAACGCATTGGATGTCCTCCGTGCACTTAAGGAAGGACTGGATCAGCATCCGTCCATCACAGCCGAGCTTCGGGAGAAGTACCTGAACTTCATATCACTTGCCCGAAAAGAATACGATGACATTGCGAAGAAAGAAGTACAGAAAGCCTTTGTGTACTCTTATGAGGAATCAGCCAAGACCCTCATGGATAACTATCTCGATAATGTCGAAGCGTATTGCAACAAGGCGAAGCTCCATGATCCGCTCACCGGGGAAGAAATCAATCCGGATGAAAAACTCATGCGCTCCATCGAAGAACAGATCGGGATCTCTGAAAATGCGAAAAAAGCGTTCAGGGAAGAGATCCTCATCAGAATTTCCGCCTATGCCCGTAAAGGGAAGCGGTTCGACTACAATTCCCACGACCGCCTGAGGGAAGCCATCCAGAAGAAACTATTTGCCGATTTGAAAGACGTTGTGAAAATCACGACATCTTCCAAGACGCCTGATGAGCAACAGCTGAAAAAGGTCAATGAAGTCGTGGCGAGACTCATCGATGAGCACGGATATAATTCAACAAGTGCCAATGAGCTCCTTCGCTATGTAGGAAGTCTCCTGAATCGTTAAAAGGTGAGCCGTCGGCCAAGTGCCGTCGGCTTTCTTAATCATTTGAATCTCTAACTCATCGGTTTAGAAACCATCATTACGGGAAATTTAGTAATAGAGGTGAAGACGGATGAAAAAAAATCATGAACAAGAACCTGAGAATGGTTCAATGGCTGGTAACATGGAAGAGATGGAGCAGCTCGGAAAGCAGATGGAACGGCTCCGGACGAATGAGGAACTAGAGGAAGATAATAAGCAGCCCGACCCCGTACAATTTAAAGATAAAGATAAAAGTTGAAAGAATAATCAGAATATAGTAAGCTGAATTCAAAGCCGGTATTCTTCGAAGGAAGGTGAAGGGATGTCCACACATGACAAACCGATCTTGCAGGAAGAACCTTTTAACGGTACGATGGCCAACAATCTGGATGAAGTCATAAGACTGGGAAAACAGATGGAAAAGCTCCGTTCAAGTGAAGAACTCAAGCTGAATAATCGTCAGTCAGACCCGGCTCAATATGAAGAAGGATGAACAGGTGAGAAAGTACGCCTGTTTTTTTGTTGTCCGGTGGTAGGGTTGCTGGGAATAGCATAAGTATGCACTAGGGGTTTGTACATAGGGCTGGTCAGGTCCTGCCGCCTCCGCTTTTCGTGATGTCTAGCTCCAGGGGCTTGAGGCTCGAGGTCATAAGCTGCTCTGGTCAAAAAGGCAAAGAACGCCTTTCCGCCCATTCCATCTTATGCTTGTCGCCTCAAAGCGAGCCCCTTCCGCTTTTCTATCATTGTCGAAATTATTTGTAAATTTATCGATGCTTTTGCATAGGATAGAGTAATCCCCGTTTCTCTTATGACGGGAAAAATGAGTGCGGGCAGCCATCATAGTGTATGCACCGATACTGCTATATGTGATAAAAAGATAAGGAGGGGAAACGTTTGAGCCAGATGGATAATCATCAATTTGTCATTTCCAAAGAAGATTGGGCCCTCCACCGTAAAGGTCATGACGATCAACAGCGTCATCAGGAAAAGGTACAGGATGCAATCAGGAATAATCTTCCGGATTTGATCACAGAAGAAAACATCGTCATGTCTAATGGAAGAGACGTTGTGAAGATACCGATCCGGTCATTGGATGAATACAAGATCCGCTATAATTATGATAAAAACAAGCACGTCGGCCAGGGTGATGGAGAAAGCCAGGTGGGGGATGTTGTTGCTAGGGATGGGAACCCTCAACAAGGGCCCGGAAAAGGGAAAGGGGCAGGGGACAAAGCCGGTGAAGATTACTACGAAGCCGAGGTCTCTCTCATGGAAATCGAAGATGCCCTTTTTAAACAGCTTGAACTGCCGAACCTGAAGAAAAAGGAGCAGGACGTGCAGACGGTGGAACATATTGAATTCAACGATATCCGCAAGACGGGCCTGATGGGCAATATTGATAAAAAGAAAACCATGATGTCGGCATTCAAAAGGAACGCCATGACGGGGACACCTGGATTCCATCCGATTACAAGGGAGGATCTGAAGTTCCGGACGTGGAATGAAGTGCTGAAGCCGGAATCTAAGGCTGTTGTACTGGCCATGATGGATACAAGCGGATCTATGGGGGTTTGGGAAAAGTATATGGCCAGAAGTTTCTTCTTCTGGATGACGCGCTTCCTCAGGACGAAATATGAAACGGTGGAGATTGAGTTCATCGCTCACCACACCGAGGCAAAGGTCGTTTCTGAAGAACACTTCTTTTCCAAGGGGGAAAGCGGAGGTACGATTTGCTCGTCCGCCTACCGGAAGGCTTTGGAGCTCATCGACTACAAATATGCGCCAAGCAGGTATAATATTTACCCATTCCACTTCTCCGATGGAGATAATCTCACATCTGATAACGTCAGATGCGTCAAACTGGTGGAGGAGCTTATGAAGGTATCGAGTATGTTCGGGTATGGGGAAGTGAATCAGTATAACCGCCACTCGACCTTGATGTCGGCATATAAAAACATTAAGAACGAAGATTTCCGTTATTTTATCTTGAAGCAGAAAGCGGATGTGTTCCATGCGATGAAAAGCTTCTTTCACAACTCAGGTGACAAAGCAGCACTTGCTTGATCGAAGACCAGCCGGGCTGGTCTTCTTTTTTGGTCGAACGTTCAATCATGTATCTTTTCCCAGAGTAGAAATTTTCCAGAGGTCCCGGTACATTTGGATAGAAACTTTACATAGGGTAGTGCTACACTAGTCATAGCGAAAAAAATATGTTCATGTGAGGTTACAGTATGAGTGTGGAGACACAGGAAATCGTTAAGCTAAAAGAAGAGGTCCAGGAATTGAAAAGAAAACTGGAGGAAGCAGAGCGCGAAATCACGGATATTTCGGCACCTGTCATTCCTTCCATCGTTCCTGAAACCATTCTCATCCCAATCATGGGAAGACTCTCCCAGGAAAGGTTTGAGGCCATCATCACCAAAATCCTGGATGTATCCTATAATCAGGACATCAATACGATCATCGTTGATTTTTCCGGTATAAGGGATAAGGACATCGGTGAGACTGACGTGTTCGGCATGAATATTCATAATATGGCCAAAGCAGTACAGCTTATGGGAATCGAGATCCTTTTCGTCGGGTTCACCCCGTCCCTTACCCAGATCGTGATTCAATCAGATGTAAGGGAAGTCGGGCAGATTAAAAGCTTTCTCAGTTTCAAAACGGCTCTGCAGTACCTGATGAGTGAAAAGAGTCTTTCCTTCCAAGAAAAATGATGCGAACCAGCCGCGGCTGGTTCTTTTTAGTGGATGGAATCCTGACAATATTGGGACAATAAATCTTGAGAAAGAAGGGGTTCAGCATGAAACGATTTTTTAAATGGGCAGGAATTCTTCTGCTCGCTTTGATTGTCATAGGAGGTCTATCCTTTTATGTATGGTCCCAGCAAACCTACTCGGCCACTTCATCGCTTAAGGAAAAGGTGGACCTTCAAAAAGCCGAGGCAAAGGATGGCAAGTGGCTGGTGTTTGAAGGAGAGGGGGATAAGGGTGTGATCCTTTACCCCGGGGCCAAAGTGGAAAAGGAGGCCTATGCCTATATTGGGCAGGAGCTATCTGAGCGGGGGTATACCGTGGTGATTCCGGATGTACCATTGAACCTTGCATTCTTCGGGGTGAACGTACCGGATGAGATCATGAAAGAATATAAGGGTGTGGAGGAATGGTACTTATCGGGACATTCTCTAGGGGGCGTTGCTGCATCAAGCTATGCTGCTGACCACCCGGACAAGGTGAAAGGGATCATTTACCTTGCATCGTACCCTGCCGAGTCCACAGACTTTTCTTCATCCGACCTGTCGTTTCTGAGTATCTGGGCCGAGAATGACGGCCTGGCTACCAAGGAAAAGATCGACAAGAGCAAATCCCTTCTGCCTGCAGATACGGAGTTTCATGAAGTCAAGGGCGGGAACCACGCAGGCTTCGGTGTATACGGTGCTCAAAAGGGAGACGGGAAAGCAACAAAATCAGTATGGGATCAGCAGGATGAAGTCATTAAAACAATCGATGAATGGATTCAGGGAAGGGCCGGATAATCGGCCCTTTTTCTTTTTGGCAGGAAAAACTCCCCGTGCAGACGAAATAGTAGAGGAAGATCAGTACTGAAAACAGGAGGAAACACGATGGAATCTTGGATAGACGCACAATGGACAAAGGAAAGATTGAACGAAGCGGCTGGGATGTTTGATTGCGATGCTTCAGATGCCCGAAAGTTGGGTGATTTTGAAAACTATGTGTACGAAGTGAAAAAGGAAGGGATTTCTTACATCCTGAGAATCACCCATAGCTCCCACCGCAGGCAAATCGAGTTGGAAGCGGAAATGAAATGGATCAACTTCCTCCATGGGCATGGATTGAACGTCTCCCTCTCCCATCAATCCCGTACAGGCAGCCTTGTGGAAGAACTGGCTGGGGATGACGGATCCTTTTTTGTCAGCTTATTTGATAAAGCACCGGGGGTGGCTGTAAGAGCGAACTCCGATCACTTTGATGAGAGGCTCTTCGAAAAGTGGGGAAGTCTTACTGGGAAGATGCATACCATTACAAAACACTATCGAGATCCATCTTCAAAGGCAAGAATGGCCTGGGATGAAGATGAAATCCTGAATTTCGAGCGTTATCTTCCCCAAGAAGAAGAGGATATCATAGAGATTGGAAAAAAGACAATCGATGAAATCAAGACTTTTCCTCGATCCGAGGATACATACGGTTTAATACACTCTGATATCCATCATGGCAATTTCTTCTACGATCAAAGGGAAGCAGATCTCCACGTATTTGATTTTGATGATAGTATGTGGTTTTACTTCGCAAGTGATATCGCCATCCCCCTATACTATGCAACCTGGTCGAAGCATGGAGGTGATTCCCTTCACGTACGTTCTGCCTTCGGAGAGGGTTTCCTTCGTTCGTTCCTGAGAGGGTATGAGAGCGAATGCCCGGTTCCGAAAGAATGGTTCCTGCGGATTCCTCAGTTCCTCCTCCTAAGGGACTTGACCCTTTACTCCGTTTTCCATCAGAAGTGGGACCTGGCCACTATTCCCCAGGAAGAAAAAGAGCTCCTCGATGGATTGAGGAAGAGGCTTAGGCAAAAGGAACCAATGGTCGATCTCGATTGGGAGGCAATCTACGACAACCGCTAGAATCGATTGAGGCTGAAACAAACGTGTTCTAGCCATAGTAAAACCCGAACTTCGTTGCCTGCGATCAAGCAACGAAGTTCGGGTTTTTACTTTGTTTTATGAATATGTCATTGTGTCCAGGTGTGAACCATTTTTCCTTTCAGTGGTTTTTTGATATGATTCATAGGTGGAAGAAGAGGTGTAGAGAATGAAACAATCAATCGGCTTTATCGGCTGTGGAAATATGGCTCAGGCCATCATAGGCGGCATCGTCAACTCCGGACTGGTGGATAAAACATCTGTCATGGCGAGCGCCAAAACCCGCGGAACCGTCGAAAGAATAAAAGAAAAATACGGAATCCGTACAACATTGGACAATGGAGAGGTAGCGGCATTTGCCGACGTGTTGTTCCTCGCAGTCAAACCGGATCAACATCAGGAAATCCTCTCATCCATTAAGGAGAATGTGAAGCCGGATACCATCGTCATCACGATGGCCGCAGGGATTACACTCCAGTGGATGGAAGCGGTACTAACCCCGGACTCGAAGATTGTGAGAACGATGCCGAATACGCCATCCCTTGTAGGAGAAGGGATGACTGCGTATTGCGTCAATGGCCGGGTAGGAGAAGGCGAGCGTGAGATGATCCATGCTGTCCTCGAAAGCTTCGGAAAAGCAGAGGAGATGGACGAAAGCCTCTTGGACGCCATTCCAGCCGTCAGCGGCTCATCACCTGCTTATGCCTTCATGTTCATGGAAGCATTGGCAGACGGTGCGGTGAAAGAGGGGATCCCTAGAAAGCAGGCATATAACCTGGCAGCACAGGCGCTTCTCGGAGCAGCAAAGATGGTGCTTGAAACGGGCAGCCATCCTGGAGAGCTGAAGGATGCGGTCTGCTCACCGGGAGGGGCTACCATCGAAGCTGTCATTGAACTTGAAAAGAGCGGCTTCAAGGGAAGCATTGTAAGGGCAATGGATGCCTGTACAAAAAAAGCAAAGCAGCTGGGAAGGGAAGATTGAACATGAACGTATTGGTAATCGCTGCACATCCGCGAATGAACGAATCAATCGTCAACAAAGCCTGGGTAAAGAGGCTGGAAAAAGAGGCCGATGTGACGGTCCACGACCTTTACCGTGAATACCCGGATTTCCAAATCGATGTAACACGTGAGCAGAAGTTGGTTGAAGAACACGATAGGATCGTCCTGCAGTTCCCTTTCTACTGGTACAGTGCCCCCGCGCTGATGAAAGAATGGATCGATGCCGTGTTGACCTATGGGTGGGCGTACGGAAGTGGTGGTACGATGCTTCATGGCAAAGAACTTCTGATTGCGACGTCCACAGGGTCACCGGCAGATGCCTATCAGGCTGGAGGAAAGAATCATTATGCCATGAGCGAGCTACTGAAGCCGTTCCAGGCAACATCGAACCTGATCGGAACAACGTATCTTCCGGCATTCATCGAACAGGGCGTCAGGACACTGGATGAAGAAGGAGTGGCCCGGTCTGCCGAGAGGCTTGCGGATTATATTAAAAAGTAATAAAAAAACGGCTCCTGGAAGCCGTTTTTTTTGTGAAATCAATGCGTGGTAAACGTAACGAGTAGTGAAGCCTTCACGGATATTTCACCTGGCAGGATGGCAGATTCCTGAACTGCGAGCTTCATAGGGGAAGGAAGCTCAGTAGATTGACCTTCTTTGATAGAAAGGGGATCAGAAACCAGCTCCTGACCAGATTGCCTGGCAAGGACCGTGGCCTTTGCCAAAGCGTCTCTATAGGCGTGTTCCAGGGCGTACTGATATAGGGCAGTGGAATGGGAGGAGAGGAACTGGATCCCCTCCACCCGGTTTGCTCCGGCCTTCACGGCATCATCGATGATCTTTCCCGCCTTTTCAATGGTTCTAAGGTGGACGCGCAGGATATTCACGACTTCATAACCATTAAAGATCTGCTTTCCATCTTCAAAGGAATAGCGGGGGATGATCTGATAGTTTGCTGTTTGTGTATCACTGTTTGAAACTCCGTTTGCTTGAAGCGTCCCGACTATGTTCTTTATCTTTTCGTTATTTTCCTGTTGGGCTTTTTGCAGATCGTGGCCTTCGGTCATCACCCCTAATGTGATCAGGGCTTCATCAGGCGCTCCATATGAGGTGTGTTCTCCTGAAACCGTGATGGTTCCCCGGGAATCGGTCACGCGCATAGATGGATACATCCTGTTACACACATGTGAAGGATTCGATTTTATCAAGATCGATTCCGAAATACACCCATGTGAATCCGATCCATCTCCATCCTGCTATGGACCTTCTTCCGAGGAAGACAGGGTAGAACCAGAAAGCGTCACGGTTGAGCCAGATATAGGTATAGCGGAACAGGCATCTCCGGATGGAACCCGGGTCCACGGCAAACGTCGACGTTCCTCCAGGGCCGCCCTGCATGACGGTCTTCTGAGGCTGGAAGTTAGGCGGAGGTCCAGGTGGAGGCTGATTTTGTCCACCGCCCTGAGAAGGAGATGGGGACCCGCTGCTGCCACCTTGCCCTGGTGGCGGTGATGGCGGGAATACATTTGGAAGTCCGGGGATGGAAGGGAAACCACTGCCCCCGGAACCTCCTCCGCCGGGAAAGCCGGGTAGGAATTGTCTCTGATCGTACATAATAGAACCTCCTCCATTCATGTTGGTATCATTGTATGAGGAGGAGGTTCGTGTGTGCGTGTCTATAAATCAGAAGGGAAACCGGTACTCATGGCGTGCTTTAATGTATCAATGGATCTTGTGAATTGCTTTTGCTCTGTTTCACCCAGTTGGAGTTCGACGACCTTCCTGATTCCTTGTCGATTGATGATGGCGGGCACTCCGGTATAGACACCGTGCTGCCCATACTCCCCATCCAGGAGGGAAGAGATGGTAAGGATGCTGTTTTCATCATTCAGTATTGCTTTGGTGAGACGGGCCAAACCCATGGCAATCCCGTAGTAGGTGGCTCCTTTTTTCTCGATGATATGGTAGGCAGCATCCCTGACATTTTCAAAAAGGTCCTGCAGGTCGCTCTGGATTTGTGGTTCCGTTAGATCGACCAGGTCACCAAGGGAGCTGGCCCCGATGGTGGCATGACTCCAGACCGGAAATTCGGTATCGCCATGTTCACCCATGATATAGGCATGGATGTTTCGCGTATCAAGATGAAAGTATTCACCCAGCAGATAGCGGAGCCTTGCGGTGTCAAGGATCGTCCCTGAGCCGATCACCTTTTCTTTTGGGAGACCGGAGAAAGTCCATGTGGCATAGCTTAATAGATCAACTGGATTAGTGGCGACGATGAAGATGCCATCAAAGCCGCTCTCCATCACCGAATCGACAATGGTCTTGAAAATCCGGACGTTTTTATCAATAAGATCCAACCGCGTTTCACCAGGTTTTTGATTGGCGCCAGCTGTGATCACGACAAGATCTGCATCGCGGCAGTCGCTGTACGCTCCTGCACGTATTTTCATTGGGGATGAGAATGCGAGACCATGATTAAGGTCCATGGCGTCTCCTATGGCTTTTTCAACGTTCATGTCGATCATCACGAGCTCGTGGACAAGATTTTGATTGAGAAGGGCAAAAGCATAGCTTGAACCGACAAAGCCTGTTCCGATCAATACGACTTTATTTGTTTTCATCCGTCATACGCCCTTTTTAATTGGATTTATGAAAGTGGTGGGTTGAAGATGATAATGTGAAATATTTCACAAACTTATAGTAGCATACTCCAAATCGAATTTCCAACACGAAATTTCGACAACTTTAAAGGGATTCCACGAAGCTGCGGGGAATAAGTCCATAGGAGGGATGCACGATGCGTTATGAGAAAGGTGATATCAAGGTCCGGCCTTTGAAGGATGAAGATGCCGAATTTCTTTATAACTGGCTGAACGATCCGCGGATCCTTGAGTATTACGAAGGAAGGGACAAACCCTTTACCCATGAGATGGTGGAGGAAGCGTTTTATAATGACGATAAAGAGAAGGTCGCCTGCATCGTTCAATATAAAGGGGAGAAAGTCGGTTATCTCCAATATTATCCATTAGATGATGAGACCAAGCTTCGCTACGGATATACGAATCTTGATGAGTTCATCTATGGGACCGATCAGTTCATAGGGGATTCAAGGTACTGGAATAAAGGCGTGGGCACGCTGATGATCAAGGCCATGGTGGAATATTTCATGCTTGAAAAAGGCCTGCACCGGTTGGTCATGGATCCGATGACCTGGAATCGCAGGGCAATTCGTTGCTATGAGAAATGCGGCTACAGCAAAGCACGGATCCTGCCTCAAAATGAGCTCCACGAAGGTGAATGGCACGACTGCTGGCTGATGGAATACATACCGGATTGAAATGGATGGATGGATATGGAAGATAGAATGAGCGAAGCGATCGAAGCGAGGAAGTCAGGGAATACAGTGGAGTCGATCAGGATACTGAAAGAGCTGATCGCCGAACACCCCAAAAGCGGAAGCCTACACTATCAATGTGCCTGGAGTCATGATGCATCAGGACTTGAAGAGGAAGCCGTTGAATATTATGAGAAAGCATTGACATACGGGTTGGATGAAGAAGAGTCCATCGGTGCTTATACGGGACTCGGGAGCACCTACCGTGCCCTCGGGAAGTATGAAAAATCAAAAGAAGTGCTTGAGGATGGGCTTAAGAGACACAGGGACAGGGCATTATCAGTATTCTACAGCATGACGCTCTATAACCTCGGAGAGCCGAAGAAGGCAATGGAACTGCTTTTAGGGCAGCTGTGTGATACTTCTTCAGATGGTTCGATCCAATCTTATGCAGCTGCTATCAACTATTACAGCCGCGACCTTGATCGTACGTGGTAAAGAAGGACTCATACTAAAAAGGCAGCTCCCACCGTGGGAGCTGCCTTTCCTCTTTAATGAGGGATGAATGCCAGCTGATAGAAGAACAGCACGGCAAAGATATAGACGAGGGGATGGACTTCGCGCCATTTCCCTTTTGCCACTTTCAAAAGTGGGTACGAGATGAATCCGAGTGCGATCCCTGTAGCGATGCTCGACGTAAGAGGCATGCTGAGGATGATGAGGAATGCAGGGAAAGCTTCATCAAGTTCGTCCCATTTGATCTGGGAAATGCTTCCGATCATCAAGCTTCCTACAATGATCAAAGCTGGAGCCGTGATGGCAGATAATCCAGATACGGCACTCACAAGTGGACCGAAGAATGCTGAAACGATAAACAGTACAGCCACGGTAAGGGAGGTCAATCCTGTGCGTCCTCCCGCTGAAACCCCAGCAGATGATTCCACGAAGGCACTGGTCGGGCTAGTACCGAACATGGCTCCGACAGTCGTCCCAAGTGAATCAGCAAGGAGTGCTTCTCGGGCACGCGGCATTTCATTGTTTTTCAGGAGTCCTGCCTGTTGGGCAACACCGACCATCGTACCGGTTGTATCAAAAATGGTCACAAGCAAGAAGGAGAATACGACAGCGTACAAGCTGTGCTGAATCACATCGGTGAACGCGGTGATCGGGTTCGAGATGATCAGCCCTTCAGGCAGATGCGGCATGGCGACGAAGCCTTCCTTGAACGACAGGTCACCAGTGAAGAATGCAACGATGGCGGTGATGATCATCCCGATGAACAGGGCTCCGTGTACGTTCAGGACCATGAGGACAAGGGTGACGGCCAGTCCGATCAAAGCAAGGATGGCAGATGAAGAATGAAGATCCCCGAGTTTCACGAGATTGGATGGATCAGCTTGAACCAGTCCGGATAAACGAAGACCGATAAAAGCGATGAAGAGACCGATACCGGCTGTGATTCCGTGTTTGAGATTTTGCGGTATGGCTTCAATCAATTTCTTACGGAACGGTGTGAGCGAAAGGATGATGAAGATGATACCGGCTACGAATACTGCTGCAAAGGCAACCGAGTACGAAATATCTTCATGACCTCCGACAACGGAATATGTAAAGTAGGCATTCAATCCCATACCTGGTGCGATGGCAATCGGGTAGTTGGCGAACAGTGCCATCCAGAGCGTACCGACAGCTGCCGAAATGATGGTGGCCATGAATACCTGGTCGAACGGCACCCCTGCATCGGATAGGATGATCGGATTGACGACGACGATGTAAGCCATTGTGAGGAACGTGGTCAGTCCGGCAAGGATTTCTGTCTTGGTTGACGTGCCGTTTTCCTTTAATTTAAACATTAGTGTAATACCTCCAATAAAAACGAACGATTAAAAAGCACAACTACTATAATATTCGGTAATACATCGTTTTTCAATAGGTATCGACAAATTTTTAATATTTTTCGTGTTGGTTCTTTAAGAACTGATAATGAAAGTTATGCACTGGACGTTCCGTTCCGCTACGGGTGCCCGCTTTCCGGCGTGGAGGGAGTTGAGCCGCTTTGGCTGCGCCTGCAGGGTCTCAATCTTCCCTCTATTCCCGCGGGAGTCGGCCACCCTCCGCTGCACTGCACTATTGGTGATAGGGAGAACGTCGTTTATATACATTTTTCCTTATTGTTTGTGTGAGTGAGTGCTAGTCATTTCAGCATTTCATTTTGTTTTGTGATCGGATTTGCACATGGACGTTCCGTTCCGCTGCGGGTGGGCGCTTTCCGGCGGGGAGGGAGTTGAGCCGCTTCGGCTGCGCCTGCAGGGTCTCAACCTTCCCTCTATTCCCGCGGGAGTCGGCCACCCTTCGCTGCACTGCACTTTTGGTGATGGGGAGAACGTCATTTATATACATTTCTCCTTATTGTCTGTGAGAGTGAGAGCTAGTCATCACATCATTTGATTTTGGATCTGTACATGGACGTTCCGTTCCGCTGCGGGTGGCCGCTTTCCGGCGGGGAGGGAGTTGAGCCGCTTCGGCTGCGCCTGCAGGGTCTCAACCTTCCCTCTATTCCCGCGGGAGTCGGCCACCCTCCGCTGCACTGCACTATTGGTGATAGGGAGAACGTCGTTTATATACATTTTTCCTTATTGTTTGTGTGAGTGAGTGCTAGTCATTACAGCATTTCATTTTGTTTTGTGATCGGATTTGCACATGGACGTTCCGTTCCGCTACGGGTGGGCGCTTTCCGGCGGGGAGGGAGTTGAGCCGCTTCGGCTGTGCCTGCAGGGTCTCAACCTTCCCTCTATTCCCTCTGGAGTCGGCTACCCTCCGTTGCACTGCACTATTGGTGATGGGGAGAACGTCATTTATATAAATTTCTCCTTATTGTTTGTGAAAGAGTGCTATTCATTCAGCATTTCATTTTGTTTTGTGGTTGGATCTGTACATGGACGTTCCGTTCCGCTGCGGGTGGCCGCTTTCCGGCGGGGAGGGAGTTGAGCCGCTTCGGCTGCACCTGCAGGGTCTCAACCTTCCCTCTATTTCCGCGGGAGTCGGCCACCCTTCGCTGCACTGCACTTTTGGTGATAGGGAGAACGTCATTTGTATAGATTTCTCCTTATTGTTTGTGGAAGTGAGTGCTAGTCATTTTGCACTTGGATTTGGGCGTTCCGTACGGTTCTGTTTGTCCAGCGCATTCGAGTTATCACCGCTCTGTTGATTGGGCCTTATTGGATGGAACGTTAATAGTATCTCCAAGTGTTGGGTATCCATGTAAGTGCTTCATTGATTGGTGAAGAGGGTTTGGGTTTCGACTTCTGAGAAGATGAAATGGGTGACGGTGTGGGCGAAGGGGTTGATGTGGTCTATGAAGGCTTCTGCTTCAGCGAATGTTGCAAAGTGGAGCTTAAGCATGAAGCAGGCTTGCCCAGCGATCCGATAGCAGAAGTCCACGTTTGGAAGCTCGGCGATTTTTTGCTTGAACCCTTTGTAGTCTCCATTTTTCACGGTAGCTTCGATGATGCATTGAATGTCGTTGCCGAGTTTTCCATGGTTGATCTTCGTTGTATAGGACTCGATGACACCGTGGGATTCCATCTGCTTCACCCTTTCGGAGACCGATGGAGAAGAGAGGTTGATTCGCCTACCGAGCTCACTCATGGAAAGCCTGCTGTCCTGCATTAATTCGTTTAAAATTTTTCTGTCGATATCATCGATTTTCATATGGAATGATCTCCTTGTGATTTGGGTTAAATTCTTAAATTTAAATTGCTAATTGCTTTTAGAGTGAAATGTAAAATTGAGAATGAGATTGATATGATTATTCTATAAGGAGGAGATGGAAATGACAAGGATTGCTTCAGCTGCAATTGGCGCAACACCGTTCATGCGTTTGCTTGGACATCACGAAGAAGTAATGGAACGATGGGGGCAACTCTCAGAAACATTGGAGAAGGACGGTCACTTGACGAAAGAACTAAAAGAACAAGTGAGAAGGGTATTGGCATTCCAAAATGGATGCTTATACTGTCAAGCAAAGGGAAGGCCGGATCCTGACGTGTTTGATGAAAAAATATCAGTGGCCGTCGGTTTTGCGGAAGTTTTCGGAGTACAGGGTAGCAACGTTCAGGATGCTCTGTTCAAGGTGCTGAAGGAATCGTTCAGTGATGAGGAAATCTCAGAGCTTATTGCCTTCATCAGTTTCACCTCCGCTTCCCAGACATTTGGAGCCCTTATGGACCTTCGTCCGCAGAAAAATTAAATTGCAAATATTTTGCTAATCTGGTATGATCAGTTCAATTTAACACATGTAAAGCGATGAGAGGAAATCCAGTAGCGACGATCTCCATGTTTAAGAGAGCCGGTGGGTGGTGCGAACCGGTACAAAGGTCGGGTGAATTACAATCCTTGAGCGTCCCTGCATTCGTGGGGAACGGACGAACCGTTATTCGATTGAGTGGAAGAATCATTGTCTTCAAGAAGGGTGGTACCGCGTGAGCAATCACGTCCCTTTTTGAAGGCAATTTTTTTATTTTTTCATGTGTTAGAAATGATTATGGGAGGTAATGTCAATGCAAAAGCTGACAGATCAACAAGAACAAGAAGTACAGGAGCAACTGGCTGTCTACCGACAAGGTGTACAGGAGATCATTCCTCTCAAAGAACTTGAAAACAAAATCAGAACATCCGTCATTGAAAATAAACCATTAAAAATTAAACTGGGTCTTGATCCATCTGCTCCTGACGTCCATCTCGGGCATACGGTCGTTTTGAATAAGCTTCGCCAGTTCCAGGAGCACGGCCATATCATCCAGCTGATCATCGGTGACTTTACGGGGAAAATAGGGGATCCAACTGGGAAATCCGTTGCCCGTAAGCAGCTAACCGAAGATGAGGTGAAACATAATGCTCAAACTTACTTTGAGCAATTTTCTAAAGTCCTGGACATGGATAAGGTTGAACTTCACTATAATTCCAAATGGTTGAGTGAGATGAAGATGGAGGATGTCATTGGACTTGCGGGGAAAATCACAGTGGCAAGACTGATGGAGCGCGATGACTTCGAGGCGAGGATCAAGGAAGGTAAACCGATCTCCCTTCATGAATTCTTCTACCCGTTGATGCAGGGTTTTGACTCGGTACAGCTGGAATGCGATATCGAGCTTGGGGGGACGGATCAGCATTTCAACGTGCTCATGGGGCGTCATTTCCAGGAGAAATTTAATAAGGAGAAGCAGGTTGTCATTCTTATGCCCCTTCTAGAAGGACTGGATGGAGTCGATAAGATGTCAAAATCGAAACATAATTACATCGGAATCGATGAGAGTCCTGAAGAAATGTTCGGCAAGACGATGTCACTGCCCGATCACCTTATGATGAAGTACTTTGAACTCATCACGGATCTTCCCCTTGAAAAGATCAGTGAAATCAAAGCTTCGCTGGCTGCAGGGCAAATGCACCCCCGTGATGCCAAGATGCTCCTCGGAAGGACGATCGTCAGGATGTACCATGGAATCGGAGCAAGTGAGCGGGCACAAGAGCAGTTCATCTCTGTTTTTCAAAAAGGCAGTATGCCAGATGAGATTCCAGAGCTGCAGTGGAACGGGAATGAAGAGATCAACATACTCGAGCTGCTCGTCAACGTCAATCTTCTTCCTTCCAAAAGTGAAGCGAGGAAGATGATCAAGAATAAGGGCGTAAAGATTGATGGAGCCAAGGTGGAAGATCCAAACCTTATTGTGAAGGTCCAGGAGGGGATGACTATGCAGGTCGGCAAGCGAAAATTCATTAAACTTTTGGTTGAAGGGGAATGAAGGATCAGTTCACCATCGGACAAATGTCAAAGCTTTATGATATACCAGTGAAAACCTTGAGATATTATGATGAAATCGGGCTATTCACCCCTTATCATACGGATGGGGAAACAGGTTATCGGTATTACCGTGCCGAGCAGTTCCAGCAGCTCGATATGATCAGCTTTTTGAAAAGCTTGGGTGTGCCTCTGAAGGAAATTAAGCAAAAAATGGAGCACAGTACGCTGGACCAGTTCTTGCACACTCTTGAGAAATACGAGGAAAACACGAGAAGGAAAATGGATGAATTGAAAACAACTCATCGGCATCTCTCCCAAAAAATTCAGCAGCTTCAGCTTGCGAAGACAACGGAACGGGGGCCTTTGCTCTCCTCTCTGCCGAAGAGAAGCATTTGGAAAGAAGAGCGTTCATTTTCTTCCCTTGATGATATGGAAGTGCTCTTAAGGGAAATCAAGAAAACCGTCAATCATATGACGCCCATCATGGTCGGTTCTGTCGGCTTGTTTGTATCACCTGAGCACATCAAGAGTGATGAAGAGTTTGTCTACGACGGATTGTATATCCTTCTTGAAGAAGAATCAGGATACGACATCCTTCCGGAAGGGACATATGCCACAGTCTATTCTCTCGAGGATCGCAGGAGGGATTCCTACTATTATAATATGCTTGTGGATTTTGTATCTGGACTGGGAATGGAAACGGAGGGACCTCTATATACAAGGCAGATTGTCGATTCCTTCATCTCCCACATGAAGGACGAGCGATTGACAGAGTATCAGATTAAAGTTCGTGGTTGATTCCTATTGACCCTCCGGTTACTGGAGGGTTTAAAATGATGATGGCTATACAACGTAAAGGAGAGTCATCCATGAAGGAATTAGCACACACGCAATCAAAAACGTATTTATTCATTTTCATCGTGATCATGGGGTGCCTAAGTGCATTCGGACCACTGACAATCGATATGTACCTTCCGGGTCTGCCTACTCTTGCATCTGATCTTGGTACGAACGCCTCCACTGCTCAGCTTAGTCTGACGGCCTGCCTGATCGGACTTGCCGCAGGGCAGCTCATCGTAGGTCCTTATTCGGATATGGTGGGAAGGAAAAAGCCGCTGATTGTGGCATTGATCCTCTTCACCATTTCATCGGTTTTGTGCATGTTCACAGGTTCAATCTGGGGACTTATTGTTCTCCGTTTCATTCAGGGTCTCACAGGTGCTGCCGGCATGGTCATTTCAAGGGCTGGCATGCGGGATCGCTTTTCCGGACAGGAATTGACGAAGTACTTTGCCATGCTGATGCTCGTCAATGGGTTGGCACCTATTGCAGCGCCAGTGGCCGGGGGACAGCTTCTTCAATTCATGTCGTGGAGGGGAATCTTCGGTGTCCTTGCCCTCATCGGGGGAATCATGCTTCTTGCCGTCTGCTTCGGATTGAGTGAAACGCTACCGATAGAAAGAAGGAAGACCGGGGGGATCTCCAGCGTTTTCAACACCTTCGGCCGTTTGATCAGAAACCGGGTTTTCATGGGGTATGTCCTGGTACAAGGGTTCGCCATGAGTGCCATGTTCGCCTATATTTCAGGCTCCACCTTCGTCCTGCAGGATATTTATGGACTATCTCCACAAATGTTCAGTCTGATCTTCGCCTTGAACGGCCTCGGTCTCATCATTGCAACCCAGGCAACCGGGAAACTCGCACCCGTCTTCGGTGAAACATCGTTGCTGAGGTATGGCATCCTTCAAGGACTATTGGCTAGCGTGTTGCTCATTGTCAGCATCTCACTGGAGGCCTCGGTCGTATTCATCTGTATCTTCCTTTTCCTGACGGTATCCACTGTCGGAATCGTGAATACTACCGTATTTTCCCTTGCGATGAGTGATCAGGGAGATAACGCAGGGAGTGCAGCTGCCCTCCTTGGATTATTGCCATTCATTCTTGGTGGTGCGGCGGCACCCCTCGTCGGACTGGGTGACGGGGCTTCAGCGGTCCCCATGGCTGTCGTCATTGCCATTTGTGAAGCTGTGGCTGTAGTATCCTACTTTATCATGGTAAGGAAAAAGGGTTGAACCGAAAAAGGGATTCAGAGCACATGCTCTGAATCCCTTTCGCTTATACCTTAAGTATAGCATGCCTATAGGGAAAATATCAGTCTGTTTTTCCTGAAAAACCCTGTTAAAATGAGCAAGACAAGGGGGCATGACCGTGATTGATTATAGGATTACAAGGAAAGATGGCTTTGATCATAAGATTGGTGAACTGATATCCATGTTGGAGCATACCAGGAGCGTGACGATGGAAGAATTAAGTGGAATCAGCCGGGAAGAGCTTGAGTATATGGAGGACCCCGGTGGAAATACCATCGCAAGCCTCCTCATGCATATTGCAGCAATTGAATTTGTCCATCAGATCATCTCTTTTGAAGAAAGGGACCTGACTGATGAAGAAGCAGACACATGGGGTAAGGCCCTTGACTTGGGGAATCCGGCCACTCTGCACTATCAGGGGCTGGAGGTTGATGAGTACCTTGAAGCGTTAAAAAAGGTTCGGAGTGTTACTGTCTCTTCTTTCTCTCAGCTTTCAGACCAATGGCTAGATGAAGAAAGAAGGAGGGGAAACGGGGTTTCCTATAACTTCTATTATATCTGGTACCACGTGATGGAGGATGAAATCAATCATCGAGGACAGATACGTCTATTGAGAAGGAAGTATAGAGAGGGTTCAAACTAGTTGAAGACAATGGTTCACCGGCGAGGTTCCTTGCGCGGTCGCAGTGCAGGGAACCTCTTTTCCCTCCTGTGTACTTTGTCTTGAATTTGTCAAATTCAATTCAGTGAGAAGAAGGATAAGTGATGGTATAATAGAGATAGAATAATTTGTGAAGTATTTCACTAACTTTCGGAACGGGAGTGAAATCATCTATGAAAGCATTACATTCAATTGTAAAAGCCAGTAGGTCATTCATGATGACTTTATATAGTTCTTCCATTCTTTTGGGTCTCGCCATTGTCGCTCAGGCATACTTGATCGCGGGGATTGTAGACAGGGTTTTCCTGAAGGGAGCTTCCTTGACAGAAGTATGGCCTCTATTGACAGCACTGCTTTTGGCTTTCGCATCCAGGGCGGTTTTCAGCTGGTTGAACGGCAGAACAGGGATCCGGCTTGCATCATCTGTGAAAGGAGAGGTCAGGAAAAAACTCTTGAACAAATGGGCTCATCAGCCACTCACTGCTTCTGTAGGCAGTCAGGCGGGAAGGAAGGTATCCGTCCTGATGGAAGCGGTCGACGGGCTTGATGGCTACTATAGCAAGTATGTGCCTCAACGAATTGAAACAACGCTCGTCCCACTGATGATTTTGGTGGTCCTATTCAAGGAACACTGGTTCACAGGACTGATCATCCTGATTACGGCTCCCTTCATCCCGATCTTCATGGCACTCATCGGGATCAAAACGAAGGAAAAATCAGAAGACCAGATGGAAAAGCTTGAATCGTTCTCCGGTACATTTCTTGATGTCCTTCAAGGGTTGACGACATTGAAGCTATTCGGGAAAGGAAAGACGAAGAGTTCAGAGATCATGGAGAGCTCGCTGAACTTCCGCGAGTCCACAATGGAGGTGCTGAAGACTGCCTTCCTATCCTCCTTGATGCTCGAGTTCATCTCCATGCTGAGCATCGGCCTGATCGCCCTCGAAGTCGGTCTGCGTCTGATCGTGTTCGACAGCATCTCATTTTACACTGCATTCTTTGTCCTCATCCTGGCACCTGAATTCTATCTTTCCATGAAGCAGTTGGGGAGTGCCTTCCATACAGGAAGGGGTAGTTCAGGTTCCGTTAAAGCGGTGAAGGATGAGCTTGAACGGGATGACGGGGAGATCCTCTGGGGGGATAGTCTCATTCATGCGGAGGATGGACCGCCCCCAATCGATCTGAAAGGGGTCGGTCACGCCTATTCACAAGGTGCTTTTCGTCTTAAGCCCTTGTCAGTCCATATTGAACCGTTCAGCAAGGTGGCCATCATCGGTGAAAGTGGATCCGGAAAAACGACCCTCCTGCATATCCTTTCAGGATTGATCGATCCAGCCGAGGGACAAGTGATGGTGAATGGCCAATCAAGAAGACAGTTTACAGAACGTTCGTGGTTCGGGCTCATCGCATATATCTCGCAGAACCCATATATTTTTGCCGGGACGATAGAAGAGAACATGGCAGCCGGGTCCCTTCATACAGCAAAGGAACTGGAGGATGCGGCTGAAAAAGCCGGACTGACGGATCTGATCTTCAGTCTGAAGGAAGGATTCCAGACCGTGATCGGCGAAGGGGGCAGGGGACTGTCGGGTGGAGAGAAGCAACGGATCGCCCTTGCAAGGGCCTTTTTGCGGAAGCCATCCATCGTCTTGCTTGATGAACCGACCACCGGACTCGACCTGAAGACAGAGTCGATTCTTCAGCAGTCGATCCAGGAGCTATCCCGGTCTTCCACCATCGTCACGGTTGCTCATAGATTGCACACCATCCGCCATTCCGATCAAATCCTTGTATTGAAAGAGGGAGCACTCATCGGAGAGGGTACTCACGAGGAATTGCTCAAGGAGCTGCCTGCATACGAGCGCATGATTGCGGTACAAAAAGGAGTGAACATCATATGAGAGAGTTGACTGAGATCCTTCGATTGACTGTAAAAAAGAAAAAAGATGTTGTCCTTTCTGCTGTCTTCGGTACGGTGGCCGGTCTTACATCCGTCGGGGTTTTCGCTTTGAGTGGATATATGATTTCCCAAGCGGCACTTGAAGTGCCCCTTTATGTTCTGACCATCATGATTGCTTTAATGAAGCTGTTCGGCATCCTGAAGGCAGTGACAAGGTATGCAGAGCGCTATTATTCCCACCGGGCGACGTTCACGATCCTTGCCAACTTGAGGGCATCGATCTTTGACCGGTTGGAAACCATTGCGCCGACGATTTTTCAGCGATACAAAAGCGGTGATCTCCTGGCTCGGATTGTGGGAGATGTAGAGAGCCTTCAAAACTTCTTCTTGAGGGTCTTCTATCCGCCTCTGGTTATGATGGTTGTTTTTATCGCCACCATACTTTTTACTCTCTTCTATTCTTTGGCGACTGGAGTATTGCTGATTGTGGGGATGCTGCTCACCGGTTTCTTGATTCCCTCCCTGGTCAGCCTGAAACAAAGGAAAATTGAATCACGTGTGAGAGAGCGTCGCAGTGAGCTATCGTCCGGTACTACAGAATTCCTGTATGGCTTCAGGGAACTGAAAATTCATCAGCAATTATCCCATCAAGAAGAGACACTCGGCGGTTCTTCCTCTGCGTATGTGAAAGAGCAGGATCTGGAAAGCCGTCACTCCTTATTCAGCCATACCATCAACCTGCTCGTCTCACTGCTGATCACATGGCTGGTATTGGTTCTCGGTGTGTATGCCGTCGGGGAAGGGACCCTAGATGGTGTCCTCCTTGCCATGCTCGTCATGATTTCACTGACTGTCTTTGATGAAGCAATACCGATGGCGACCCTTCCTTACCATTTAGAAGATTCAAGGAAGGCATCCAAACGCCTTGGTGAAATTCAAGGTGGAGAGCTTAAGGGCCGAAGGAGTGAAGAGGCTCCCGATCATGCGCCCTCCTTTACGCTGGAAAAGGTGGGGTTCACCTTTGAGGGAGGGGGGAGGTCCTCGATCTCTGACGTCGACCTTTATATACCGGAAGGGTCGAAGACGGCTGTCATCGGTGCATCGGGTTCCGGAAAATCAACGTTATTCAATCTGCTTCTAACTTTTTATTCACCGGATGAGGGACAGATCCTAATGGATTCCCGTCCCATTGATGCCTTCAAGCGGGAAAGCCTGTGGCAAAAAGCTGCCGTCATCCTTCAGGAAAACCACTTCTTTCATGGATCAATCAGAGATAATTTGCTGATTGCCGGTGAGTTCGGTGATGAAGAGTTGCAAAGGGTCCTCTTAAAAGTGAAGCTTCCATTCAGGTTGGAGGACACCGTGACTGAAAAGGGCGGGAACCTGTCAGGAGGAGAGAAGCAGAGGATGGCCATTGCCCGGGCAATCTTGAAAGGCGGTCCACTTTGGATCCTGGACGAGCCGACTTCTTCCATCGATCCCATGCTTGAAGCCGAACTGATGGACGTTATCCGGAAAGAGTCGGAGAATAGTACGCTTCTTCTCATCAGTCATCGATTGACCGGGCTTGAAGAAATGGATCAAATTGTAGTGATGGAGGAAGGGGAGATTGTTGAAATCGGCAACTATCAGGAGCTGATGGACCTTAAGGGGTATTTCTATCACATGAAGGAAATTGAAAAGAACGTGATTTTCCAATAGAAGCAATGGCGAAAGAAAGAAAAAATCCGAACGATCACTCGATTTCCATGGAGGAATCGCGATCGTTCGGATTTTTTATGGTACGGTTTGAGCCTATATGATCACTCAGCCCACTGAATCAAATTCATAGGCTCAAGACGATCAGATTTTCTCGCTTCTTGGAGAGGCTTGCCGACAGTGATCAGCATGATCGGAATGTATCGTTGTGATACATTGAATTCTTTTGCAAGGGCTGCAGGATCGAATCCACCAATCGGACATGTATCCCAGCCTTTTGCCTTTGCCGTCAGCATTAGCTGCATCGCAGCAAGGGATGCATTACTGAACGCGGCATCACGTGCGTACCCGGGACGAGTATAGGCACCGTCAATCTGCCCTTTTAAAACGTCTTTGATTTCTTGTGTCATTTCACCTTTGGCAACAGACGGATCGAATACTGGATCTACATTGCGGTTGGCTTCCAAGTCACCAAGGACAGCGATGACGGCAGAAGCATCAAGAACCTGTTGCTGGTTGAATGCAATCGGAAGAAGTCTCTTTTGGACCTCTTTGGAGTCGAAGACAAGGAAATTCCAGTGCTGCAGATTCCATGCAGATGGAGCCTTTCCTGTTGTTTCTACTAGGTGAAGAAGTTCTTCACGAGGAATTTCTACTGTCGGGTCATATACTTTAACTGACCGTCGCTCTTCAATAATCTGAAAGAATGAGTCCATGTTTATCCTCCTTGATGTAAATCATCTATAGTATGATAGAAAGCAATACTGCTACTATATCGAACAAACGCTCAGCTAGTCAAGATAAGGACTGCTACAAGGATTTTCAAGAAGATGTCGGCCCAATGTTCTTACGTTCCTCCTTATCTAGCGCGAAGTATGAGCAGCAAATGATGATAACGCATAAGAGTGGAAAATACAGGATTCCAAGCATGCAATCAGCTCCTTTTGAGTGGCGATGAATTCAATGTATGTGATGAAACGCGTTTCAGAGCAAGTGTTTATTTTCATGAAAGGGTGAAAACCTTTGACCAATATTCGCAAAGTGGCCGAGACTGCCGGCGTATCTGTATCTACCGTATCACGCGTGCTGAATGGGCATCCGTATGTAAGGGAAGACAAACGCCGAATCGTCCTTGAAACCATCAAAGCACTCAACTATACACAAAACGCCAATGCGGTCCATCTTTCAAGGGGGAAGACGAACAGCGTCGGCGTCGTCCTTCCGTATCTGAATCTTCCATATTACGGAGAGATCCTTCAGGGTATTGCTGAAGAAGCCCTCAAAGCCGGCTATCATCTGCGCCTCTATCAGACGAATTATGATTCGCCTGCCGAACTTGATGCGTTTGAGGCACTGCGGATGAAGGAAGTCGACGGTTTGATCGTTGCATCAAGGACGAATGGCCTTGAAGAATTAAAGGACTTCATGGGGGGAGATCGTCCGATTGTCCTTTGTGAAAATCTCGAATCGGATTCCCTCCGAAGCGTATATATCGATCACTATCAGGCGATGGGCAGGGCCCTGTCCTATCTTCAGGGAAAAGGCTACCGAAAGATCGGTCTATGCATCCACCGTTTAAGTGGTAAGAATAGCGAAGACAGGATGCGTGCCTTCCGGGAGTACCGGGGAATCGAGATAAGGAATGAATGGATCTTTACGGGTTGCTATCACATGGAGGATGGCTGCAGGGCCTTGGGGGAATGGATGAATCTCAAGGAGCGTCCGGAGACCCTCGTGGTCACGAGCGATCAAGTGGCGGCCGGTCTTCTCAGTGAGGCAGGGAGAAGGGGTGTGAGCATCCCTGGAGATCTCGCTCTCCTTTCATTTGATAATCATCCAATCAGCGAGCTGATGGGGATTACCTCGATTGAAGTTCCTTCCCGATCCCTCGGGAGAGAGGCGTTCCGGATGTTTCTGGAGGAAGGAAGGCAGCGGTCCGTTTTACAAACGACTCTCTTTGAACGTGACACGGTTTAAAAGGAATGTGACCATAACCTATCTGATGCCATATGTTATAGATAGGACGCAAGAGGGGGGATGAACATGATACGGGTGGTTAAACTGCTTATGGAGCTCGTGATGGTAGCTGTAGGTGTTGGGCTTGTGATGACCATGCTTTCAACGGAAAGGACCCGGACGCAAGCTCCGAAGGCAGGAAGGGAAGCAACCCGATTTCCTGTTACACGGTTTGGAATGAAAGTGTGGATGAGAAAATCGCATGAATCAAGCATGGAACGTTAAATCCTACTTTATCGGTAGGATTTTCTGTGTTACATTGAAGCTAATCGAAAAATTGAGGTGAAGGAAATGGGAAAGATACATATCATTCATGAAAATAGCGAATGGACAGATCATTTGATTAAGAGGATGGACGAGCTTGGATTGGACTATGAAGAGTGGTTCTTAGATAAGGGAATGGTTGATTTGACTACAGCCCCACCTGAAGGGATCTTCTATAATCGGATCAGCGCTTCTTCCCACACGCGTGATCACCGCTATGCACCGGAGCTGACGGAAAGTGTGCTTGCGTGGCTCGAGCTTCACGGACGGAAGGTGTTGAATGGAACCAGGGCCATCCGCCTTGAAGTCAGCAAGGTCAATCAGTACACCGCTTTGAAGAAAGCAGGGATTGCCGTGCCGGCTACCATTGCGGCGGTAGGTAAAGAGGCCATCGTGGATGCTGCCCACCGTCTGGGTGCTCCTTCATTCATTACGAAGCATAACAGGGCAGGAAAGGGCCTTGGAGTTCAGTTATTCCACTCCATAGAAGCATTGGAGAGCTATGTGAACAGTGAAGAGTTCGATGAGCCACTGGACGGGATCACGCTCATCCAGGAATATATCAAGTCCCCGGATTCCAGCATCACACGCTGCGAATTCATTGGGGGAGAATTCATCTATGCAGTGAGGGTCGATACGTCCGAAGGCTTCGAGTTATGTCCGGCCGATGCGTGCCGCATCGAGGATCTTGCATGCCCAGTTGGGGAGAGGCCAAAGTTTGAAATAATCAAGGACTTTGATGAAGACATCATTGACGCATATAAGACTTTCTTGAAAGAGAATGAAATTGCCATCGCCGGTATTGAATTCATCCGTGATGGAGAAGGGAATTTATATACGTATGATGTGAACACCAATACGAACTATAACCGTGATGCAGAAGAGAAGGAAGGGGTGTTCGGGATGCTCGAACTTGCCTCATACCTTGGTAGGGAGCTTCACCAATCATAAGGGATCCATTTTTTTGATAGGGTCATATGATTCCATAATAGAGTAACCATGATGATGTGGTTGTGGTAAAATTCTCATATACGATACCATTTGAAAGGGAACAAGAGATTCATATGATTATCTTCAATCAAGACGTGGTCAATAATTTTTTCTATATCCTTCTCAGCATCTTCCTCGTCTTTTTTCTTGTAGAGAAGCGATTCATCCGAGGAATCTGTACGAAGATGATCACGTTCCTATCATTGAGCGGTGCGATGATCCTTTGCATGCTGTCACCGATCTATATGAAACCTTACTGCATACATGACCTCAGGATGATCCCATTCGTCCTCGGGATCATGTATGCCGGGCCATACATGGGCCCTGCCCTTTTTCTCTCCCTCCTGGCAGGGAGAACATTCATTTACCAGTGGAGCTGGACATCGTTTGTCATCTATGGAGTGATTTATATCCTGACCGTTGCAGCGTTGAAGCTTTTCCGTTTTGATGCAATGAAAAGCCGGAAACGGATCTTTTTTTCTGTATGCCTGTTCACGATCCATTCCATCGCTGCAGCTTCCATTGCCACGGTGATGACGGAATTCAGGGTGGACGGGTCTTACATCTTGAACTTTATCCTGTTGCCTTCAGTCGGGATGCTCTTTTTTACATACATTTGTGAGATCCTGGTCAAGCAGGTACAGGTGAAGCATACCCTCATGAAGATTGAAAAGATGGAAGTCCTTTCTCAGCTTGCCGCCAGCATTTCACATGAGGTGAAAAATCCCCTGACCGTCATTAAAGGGTTTCTCCGCCTTTTGCATCAGGAGCATCTGTCATCTGAGAAGAAGCTGGAATATTTAAGCATTGCTTCATCCGAACTGAACCGTGCGGAAGATATTATCAATGATTACCTTACCTTTGCCAAACCTTACCCCGAAGTCATCGAAGAGATCCCCGTCGGTGCCCATCTGCAGAAGCTGATGGAAATCATCGGACCCATGAGCCACCAGCATTCGGTTAAGATCGAGGCAGGGATAGAAGAAGCGGTGATTAAGGGGAATGCACGGACCTTTCAGCAGGCTTTCCTTAATTTCATGAAAAATGCCGTGGAGGCCATGCCGAAGGGGGGAACCCTGACAATCAGGACGGTGAGGGAGAGGGGACATGTATGCATTAGCATCTCTGATACAGGGGTGGGCATGACAAAGTCTCAGAAGCGGAGACTGGGTGAGCCCTACTTTTCCACAAAAGAGTCAGGCACCGGACTCGGTCTCCTCATTTCCTATCGGATCATTGAAGCCATGAATGGGAAGATCAGTGTCACAAGTTCGGTTGGACAAGGTACAGAATTCAGGATCACGTTTCCGACAGCAGACTAAAAAAACGCCATCAGGCGTTTTTTTGTCTATCAGCCCCGTATGTTCAGGATGGGGCGAAGCTCTTGAATCTCACGAATGACGTAATCCGCTTGACTGTCGGATGACGGCTTGTCAGTAAACAGACAGGCATCGATCCCGGCGTTCTTTCCTGCCATGATATCAAGGTCACGGTCGCCGATCATGATTGCTTTTTCAGCAGCGATGTCATGCTTGGATAAAAGGTGAAGGATGGCATCAGGACTTGGCTTTCGGTCAAATCCATGTTCTTCGGTGATGAAATCTGTAAAGAATTCAGCCAAACCGAATGTCTCAAGCATGGCGACAGCCGATTCCCCGCGATGAGTATAAAGGTAGTTATGTCTTCCGGTTTTCTGGATCTGCCCGCATAGATCGGCGATCCCTTCGAATGGTTTCGCATCACGCTCCCTTGATTTACGTTCCGCATGATAGTCATTCAGGAAGGCTTCATCAAACCTGTGTAGCCCCTGATAATGCTGGATGGCCGTAGACATGGAGATGCGCATGAGATCCATGATCTCTTCAAGCGGCTCGCTGATCCCGTTTTTCTCTAAGGTGACCCTGAATGAATCGGCCATGACCGGATATGTATCGAATAAGGTGCCGTCAAAATCCCACATGATATGTTGATACATCTGTTTTCCCTCCTCCGCAATATGCGTTGATTCCAGCGTATCACAGTGCATCCCAGTGCATCCCTTTCTTCCATAAAATAGGTCACTCTCAGGCGTGGAGTGAAAATAAGTATTGTGCCGGAATGAATGTTCTGATAATATATACTTCTGCTCCCAACGCCCTACATATATTTCCAGTGTCGGTATGCAGAGAGTCGTTACCTCTGCAGCACCATTTCTCCATTGCGGATCATAATTTGGAAGGAGATCGCCATGACAAAGGAAAAACCACTTCATCCCGATTTTACAATCGAACAAGAACGACTCGACTTCACTAGAAGGTACATTGACGTAGTCATCGAGACCTCACAAACAAGCAAAGAACAGTATAAAGAGAATATGGAAAAAGCCTTCGGTGACATTGACTGGGGTGAATCCAGTGCGGCTTACATCGACCTACTTACGAATGCAAGCTTCTTTGAAATGTCCAAGGAGGAGCTCGATTCCCTTGAGAAGGCCAGAAGCAAACCTTATTTTGCCCGGATTGATTTCCGCCATGACCGCGCCCTTGAGTTGGAAAAGCACTATATCGGTAAAACCTCACTGTACCAAAGAGATAATCAGGAACAGATCATTGTGGACTGGAGATCCCCGATTGCAAACCTCTACTATGAGGGCAGGATCGGTGACGTTTCCTACGAAGCAGAAGGAGAAACATACAGTGGCGATCTTTCACTGAAGCGACAGTACATGATTGAGGAAGGCAAGCTCGAAGAAGTCCGCGACATCGACCTGACGACAACGGATGAACTGCTCCAGGACTCTCTTGCCAAAAGCTCAAGCAACCGGCTCACTGAAATCATTTCCACCATCCAGGAGGAACAGAACCGGATCATCCGTGCCGATCTCAATAAACCCATCATCGTGCAGGGGGCGGCTGGAAGCGGCAAGACGACGATCGCCCTCCACCGGATTTCATACTTCCTCTACAACTATAAACAATTCTTCGATCCATCCCAGCTTATGATCCTTGCACCAAGCAATCTGTTCATCGATTACATTTCAGAAGTCCTTCCTGATCTAGGGGTGGAGAATGTAAGGCAGACGACGTTCACCGACTATGTACAGACGTGTCTTGAGCGGGAGTTGAAACTCGCACCGGATGATAAACTAATACGGTTCATCGAATCGGATTCTCCCGGCAAGGAGGACCTTGCGTGGATCTCCGGATTCAAGGGCTCGAGGACGTTCAGGAAGATCCTTGAACAGTACGTGGAGGAAATCGAAGAGAGATTCTATACGTCCAAGGATTTCTATGTGGATAAATACAAGCTGTTCACGGCGAAGCGTTTCACCCATCTATTCAAAGAGGAGTATACGTATCTGCCGATCTATCGACGGATTACGAAACTCAAGTCCCTTCTTCAGAATGTTGTCAGGTCGAACAAGGCCGAGATGATCACAAAAGTGGAGGACTTCTTCGACGCCCGCATTGAAGCGGCTTTATCCAGAAGGAGCGAGAATCGGAAGGCTTATGTCACAAAAGCCCTCGATATGAAGCTTGAACGTCTTGAAGAACTGAAAAAAGCCATCAGAACAAGCGTCACAAGCTATATGAAGCAATTCGAGCGAAAGCAGCTGGATCACTATTTCAAGGAATTATTTTCAGATCCCGGGCGCTTGGTATCCTATTCAGGCGGTGAGCTTTCCCATGAGAGGGCCGAACGATTATGTGCCTATTCGTTAAAGCTGGCCAATAAGAAATATTACGAGTCAGAAGATCTGGCCATCCTTTTGTTCCTGCAAACCCACCTGTATGGCATTGATAAATATGTGAAAGCGAAAAATATCGTCATCGATGAAGCCCAGGATTATAGCTATCTGCAGCTCTATGCGCTGAAAAAAGCCCTTGGAACCGATATGTTCACCCTTGTAGGGGACCTCGCACAGGGGATCCATTCGTATAGGGGGCTTCAATCCTGGGAGCCGGTCTACCGGGAAATCTTTCCCCGGGCAACGTACACAGAACTTCAGAAAAGCTATCGGACTACAGTGGAAATCATGGAAGAAGCCAATAGGCTGCTCACACTTCTCCCGTACGAATTCCCAAAGGTGAATCCCGTCGTTCGCCACGGAGAAGCTCCAGTAAGAAAGGTTGTAGCTTCAAAGGAAGAAATTGGCGATGAAGTGGGAAGACTTGTCGCTTCCGGAAAAGCACAGGGATTTCAAACGTTTGCTGTGATCTGTAAGAGTATGAAGGACTGCCAAGCGGTCGCTTCTATCTTGGAGGAGCGGACGGACTTGGTGGTGAAGCTTTTGGAAGAACAGGAATCAATCCCGAAAGACCGGGTCGTTGTCGTTCCTTCCTATCTCTCAAAGGGACTGGAATTCGATGCTGTGATACTTGTCTCCATTGAAGAAAGCTATGACCCTTCCAATGAACTGGATATCAAGCTGCAGTATGTGGGCATGACCCGTCCACTTCACCAACTGTCCTTTCTGAGTACATCATCCGAGAATTTCATAGGATGACTGACAAGTCGAAATATTCGCTTTCCGAAATAGAGATTTTGTACAATGGAATCAGGAGGGATCACTCATGATTAAAAACCTTGCAAGTACGAAGACGTTACATAATGGCTTAGAAATTCCGTTTGTAGGTCTTGGAGTCTATAAAATGAAAAACCCGGAAGAAACAGTCAACGCCGTGCGGACGGCGATTGAAACCGGCTACCGTTCCGTCGATACGGCTGCTGTTTACGGAAATGAAGAAGAAGTCGGGCAGGGAGTAAGGGATTCCGGAGTCAATCGTGAAGATCTTTTTATCACATCAAAGGTATGGAATGCCGATCAAGGCTATGACTCGACACTAAGTGCATTCGATGAGAGCCTGAAGAAGCTTCAGATGGACTATCTCGACCTTTACCTGATCCACTGGCCGGTGGAAGGGAAATACAAAGATACGTGGAAAGCACTTGAGCGTCTTCATGGGGAAGGATTGATCAAGTCGATCGGGGTAAGCAACTTCCATCAGCATCATCTTGAAGATCTGTTAGCCGGAAGCAATGAAAAACCGGTCCTCAATCAGATCGAAACACATCCTCGCTTGAGTCAGGAACCATTGAGGGAGTTCTGTTCGTCCCATTCCATTGCCGTCGAGGCGTGGTCACCGATTGCACAGGGGCGTGTGCTTCACGAACCGACGCTGAATCACATCGCCAAGAAGCATGGTAAGTCAGCGGCTCAGATTGTTCTGAGATGGCATCTTCAAAATGATGTGATCATCATTCCAAAATCGGTACATGCCAATCGAATCGAAGAGAATGCAAATCTGTTTGACTTTGAACTGTCATTGGATGAAATGAACCAGATCAACAGTCTCAATCAGAATGAACGGTTCGGACCAGACCCTGATCATTTTGATTTTTAATAGTAGATTGGGATAAAAGCCTAATGAAGAGCATGCTCGTAGTAGGTTCTAAATACCCCTCATGATTACCATGCAAGATTCCGCTTCAAGCAGGATTCTTCTTCGTGCACTCCAATCAACCGATAGAAACAATCGCAATGATCATGAAACAAATAAAACCCGAATGGATATGTCTTATCGTAGACAAATCCATTCGGGTTTTGCTATGACTAAATCAATTTTGTCTTAGCCTCTCGTTCCTGTTATTCCTTTTTATCCTTATGAGCCCGTCTGCTGACTCAATCCTCCCAGTTCAGCTCGGCAATGTCCGAACACGATGCATGGCATGAAATCGTTTCCCCGGTCAGTGGGTGGGGGAAGACGATGGAGGAGGCGTGAAGGGCCTGTCTCTTGTAAACGGGGGTACCTTCATAGAGGAGATCGCCCGCCAGAGGATGTCCGAGTGAACTCATATGGACCCTGATCTGATGGGTCCTTCCAGTTTTTAGCTGGAGAGTCAGGAATGTCTTGTCTTTTTGTTTGGAGACGACTTTAAAGTGAGTGATAGCCTCCTGCCCGCTGGCCGACACCCTTCTCCTTGTTGGATGGTGACGATCCCTTCCGATGGGATCGGTGATGGATCCTTTGTTTTTTTTAAGTGAGCCCTGGGCTACTGCATGATAGGTCCTTTTGACTTTTCTCTCTGAAAGGAGGCGGTCCAGGATGGCCTTGCTTAATGGATCTTTCGCAAATAGCACGGCACCGGACGTATCTTTATCGAGACGATGGACATGAAGCACATTCGCTGATTTGCCTGAAGCCTGGATATGGAAGGCCACCAGATTCGCCAGGGTGTCAGTGTCATCAGGACCATTCGGATGGGTATCGATGCCGGCGGGCTTATTGACGACAATTACATGTTCATCCTCATATAGAACGTCAAGCTCCCCGTATGTCGGATTCACATTCAGTTCCAAGTCTTTAAATAGAGGAAGCTGCAGGCGGTCTCCTCCTTTAAGGGGCTCATCCCATCCGGCAACCTCACCATTGATTTTTACTTCCTTGCTCATTCGCATGGAGTGGATCCACTTTTTAGGGGAATTCCATTTTTCTTTCAGAATTATTTCAATCGTTACATTTTTCCAGTTTTCAGGAATGGTTAGTTCAAATTGATCACCTATACGTCTTGTTTTCATCAAAAAGCTCCTTTAGACGACAAAATTCATGGTTTGAATCATGTAATTCAGCCTATATCTTTGTATTTAACGATGTTGCCGTGGGTATAATTACCACCTGAGCACTCATAGAACTATGTTATCCTTAATATAATCCATTACATAAAGATTACAATCATGACAAAAAAGGTGGGCTACAGGTGAAAATCTTAATCGCGTCGACTCCCGAACAAGAAGAGAAGATTCAGGAGCTAATCGAGTATATGTATTGTACCGTGTTTCCTGATTATTTCACAGACGATGAAATTAGACAAATGGATGACTTGAAGGTTTTACATACCCATGTGCATGAAGTGGAATATGTAGGGACGCTGAAAGAAGCGTTTCAGATCATCTCAAGTCTTCAAACACTGATTGCCATCATTGAAACAGGTAGCGAAGAAAAGGTATACAGGGAAATGTTCGCTCATAATGCCGGGATCCTTCGGGGATTTGGTATATCCTTTCCTTTCTCGTTTGATCAATTCTCGGAAGGTCATGACTGTGATAATCATATCAGCCTGTATGCAAAGCCGGCTAATCAACTTTTAATTTGATTTTATCTGAATAATCAATTAAATAGGTTTAGCATCATCAATGAGGGGTATACATCTACTACCAGTAATCTTGAGAATTCCTCATATTCTCGATCAGAAATTCCTCCTCATTGAAAGGAGCTGACCCGTGAAGGGCCAGCTCCTCTTTTTTTATTCTTTTGCATATTCATTAAAGAATGCTTCGAAATCTTCCTTCGACTGTTCCCCGACGAGCCTTGCTTCTTCTTTTCCGTTCTTGAACTGGACAAGGGTCGGAGTTGCTTCGATATTGTAATCATTCCAACCTTGCTGGAATTCCAATAGATTATATTGAACCATGTCGACATCCATATCCTTGGCCAATGGAGCGAGGGTTGGAGTGGTGCGTTTGCAATGCACGCAATCGGAAGCATAGAAGTACACGGTCACATCTTCTTTGTTATCGAGTTTTTCTTTCAAATCATCGGGCAGGATGACGTTTTGATAGTTCGGGTCGTCGAGGAGATCCACGGTCGCAGGTTTTAGTTTATCTTTCTTGAACATATTTCCTTCGGCTTTCTGACTGTTTTGCATGCTCGTAATGATAGCGATCCCTCCGAAGAGTAGAACGATGACGGCAAGAAAAATGATGACTTTCTTCAATTAGTGATCCTCCTTCAGTGTTTTCAGAACCAGCAGGCTCATGATGAAAATGATGATGAATCCAGTTAATGCAAGGAATGGAATCGTGACGAATCCCATCCAGTTGATGTATTCACCCGTGCACGGTACCCTGCCGCAGGCCGGGGCACTATCGGACAGGAAGCTTACTTTTTGAATTGAATAGTGATAAAGGGAAACCAGTGTACCGATGCCGGATAAAATCATGGAATATAATGCCATTTTGAAGTCTTTCCGTACATAGGCAATCCCGAGTATGATCACCATGGGATACATGAGGATCCGTTGATACCAGCAAAGCTCACACGGCTCGTACTTCATGATTTCAGAAAAGTACAAACTGCCCAGCATGGCAATCAGGGAAGTGGCCCATGCGGTGAAGAATAGAGAATCCGCTTTTTTATTCATCCCTTTCTCCTTTCTTCAAGTATTCTATCAAATTATAGTATGGGTTTATTATAAATGTAAAATGCGAAATTTTTGTGTGGGATGATAAAAAAATCATGTCAATTACATGAATGATCGCATTATGCATATGCAGTAAGGTATTTTTCTTCTCCTTCAATCATGGTATTTGATAGAATAAACATGAAGTTCGTTTAAAACGAGCAGGATATGTGGTATATAGGAAAGATGAAGAAGGAGTCGATCATGAATGGCAGAAAAGCTCGATTTATCCCAATTTGAGAAGAAAATGATTATCCGTCCCATGGAGTACGGGGACATTGAACATATCATCAAGATGCAGGAGGTCTGCTTCCCAGGCATGGATCCGTGGAAAGTGGAACATCTTGAAAGCCATCTGGATATCTTCCAGGAAGGGCAGCTTGTTGCGGTACTCGATGGCGAGATCATCGGTTCCTGCTCAAGTCTCATCATCAACTTCGATGAGTACGACGACCGTCATACATGGGACGACGTGACGGACAACGGGTACATCACAAACCATAACCCGGAAGGTTATAACCTTTATGGAATCGAGGTCATGGTTCATCCTGAATATCGACGGATGAAGGTCGGTCACCGTTTGTACGAGGCAAGGAAGGAGCTTGCACGTCAGTTGAATCTGAAGAGTATCATCATCGGGGGGCGCATCCCGAACTTCTATAAGCACTCGGATGAAATGTCCCCGAGGGATTACGTAGATGCGGTAAGCCTCCATAAAATCTACGACCCGGTGCTTTCCTTCCAGCTTCTGAACGGGTTCACCCTCATGCGTATCAACCCGAATTATCTTCCGGATGACAAGCGTTCGCAGAAGTATGCCACCCTCATGGAGTGGAACAACGTAGACTATCGTCCGTTGAGTAAGCGACACTTCAAGACGAGCCATCCGGTCAGGATCTGTGTGGTCCAATACATGATGAGGAAGATTTCATCCTTTGAAGAGTTTGCCAACCAGGTTGAATACTTTACCGATGTAGCAAGCGATGCAAAGTCTGACTTTGTTGTCTTCCCTGAGATCTTCACTACGGAGTTGATGTCATTCCTAAACATCAAGTCCCCGAGTCTTGCCGTCCGGAAGCTTACAGATTTTACTGAGGAGTATATCGAACTCTTCACGGATCTTGCGGTACGCTATAATGTGAACATCATCGGAGGATCCCACTTCGTGAAAGAAGAGAATGATGAAATATACAATATCGCTTACCTCTTCAGACGCGATGGAACAATTGAAAAGCAATACAAGATCCATATCACACCGAATGAGCGCAAATGGTGGGGAATCAGTGCTGGTGACACCGTGCGTGTATTCGATACGGACTGTGGCAAGATCGCCATCCAGATCTGTTACGATATTGAATTCCCCGAGCTTGCCAGGATCGCGACGGATAAAGGGGCCAAGATCATCTTCACCCCGTTCTGTACCGAAGACCGTCAAGGGTACCTCAGGGTGCGCTACTGTTCACAGGCACGTGCGGTTGAGAACCAGATCTATACCGTCATTTCCGGTACGGTCGGCAATCTTCCACAAACGGAAAATATGGATATCCAATACGCCCAGTCCGGCATCTTCGCTCCATCCGATTTCGAATTTGCACGTGACGGGATCGTAGGTGAAACCAACCCGAACATCGAGATGGTCATGATCGGGGATGTGGACCTCGAAGTCCTTCGCCGCCAGCGGCAATCAGGAACGGTCCGTCAACTGAAAGACCGCCGTCATGATGTGTACGGCATCTCTTATAAAAAATGAATGATCGAGGCTGAGACAAACATGTTTTAGTCATAGTAAAACCCGAATCATTTGCCTACGATAGAGCAAATGATTCGGGTTTTAAATTCGTTTAATGAACATTCAAATTTCATCGTTTCCAGCGGTTGCACGGAGATCATGAGCGGTATTAAGCTCCTATACTGATCGTGCTCGGCTTTAAAGGGGCCTTTTTTAGTTTTGCCCCACCCCCTTCCATCGTGAAGGATCTTATCATAATAAAAATGGCATTAGCTCATGGTTTTTTTGAAAAATATCCCACTGAACCGGGCCGAAAGTATGCTACTATAGAAAAGCAAACCCTGCTCCTCCATTTAAGGAGGATTTACGGGTGAAGGGCTAGAATAATACAAACACAAAGCCTATTAGGAGGGGATTCAGATGAGTTGGAAAGCAGCATGGGAAAAGTGGAGTGGATTCTCTGGACTGGATGAAGAGATGGGGAATGCCCTTCTTTCGATCAATGATGATGAGAAGGCCCTCGAAGATGCGTTCTATAAAGACCTTGAGTTCGGTACAGGGGGCATGCGAGGGGAAATAGGCCCGGGAACGAACCGGATGAATGTCTACACTGTCAGGAAAGCGTCTGAAGGACTTGCCCGTTACATAGAAGATCAAGGAGAGGAAGCGAAGGGGCGCGGTGTGGTGATCGCCTATGATTCACGGCATAAGTCGCCTGAATTCGCCATGGAGTCTGCCAAGACCTTGGCGACTCACGGGATCCAGACATATGTGTTCGATGAATTGGCTCCGACACCGGAGTTATCTTTTGCCCTCAGGACGCTGAATGCTTTCTCGGGAATCGTCGTCACGGCGAGTCATAATCCCCCTGAATATAATGGCTACAAAGTATATGGCGAAGACGGGGCCCAGCTTCCGCCTCTTGAAGCAGATGAAGTGATCAGAAGGGTCAATGAAGTAGAGGATGAGCTGGTGATCAAGGTGCTTCCTGAAGAAGAATTGAAGCAAAAAGGTCTGATCAAGATGATCGGGGATGAAATTGATCAATCTTACCTTGAGCATCTTCTCACGATTTCGGAAAAACCACAGATCGCTACGGAAGTCGATCTCAAGATCGTCTTCACGCCCCTTCATGGAACCGGTCTGAAAATGGCAGAACGCGGCCTTAAGGCCCTAGGCTACCAGCATGTCCATATCGTAAAGGGGCAGGCTGTTCCGGATCCGGAATTTACGACGGTTGCTTCGCCTAATCCGGAAGAAAGGAAAGCCTTCGAATATGCCATCCGTCTAGGGAAAGAGATCGATGCTGATATCCTGATCGCTACCGACCCCGATGCTGATCGCTTGGGAGTCGCAGTGAAAGGTGGAGGCGGGGAATATATCCTCCTTACGGGTAATCAGACTGGCGCGATCCTGATGGACTATGTACTGGCAAGGAAGCAGGAGAAGAATCAGCTCCCTGCGAACGGAAGGGTATTCAAAACGATCGTAACGTCCGAACTTGGGCGGAAGGTAGCCGAGCACTACGGCGCTTCTGTCGAGGATGTCTTGACGGGTTTCAAGTTCATCGGCGAAAAGATCAAAGCATACGAACAATCGGGTGAACATACCTTCCTCTTCGGATATGAAGAAAGCTACGGGTATTTGATCGGTGATTTTGCCCGCGATAAAGATGCCATCCAGGCCGTCCTCATGGCAGCGGAAGCAGCGGCCTACTACAAGGCGCAGGGAAAAACGCTCCAAGATGTACTTAATGAACTGTATGAGCGTCACGGGTATTACCAGGAGGGACTGCAAAGCATGACCCTTAAAGGGAAAGAGGGAGCCGAACAGATCCAGGGTATCCTCAAGGATTTCCGTGCTGATCCCCTTAAGGAAATTGCAGGAAGAAAGGTAGTCACTGCTGAAGATTATGCGAGCGGTGAGAGGACCAATCTCCTGACAGGTGAAAAAGAAACCATCGATCTCCCTTCTTCAAATGTGTTGAAGTATTTCTTGGATAATGGATCATGGGTATGTCTCCGTCCATCGGGGACCGAACCGAAAATCAAGTTTTATTTCAGCGTGGTCGGTGAGACAAAGCAGGAGAGCGACGAATTGCTGCATGTCATCCAGGAAGACTTCATGGTGAACGTTGAAGGGAAGATGCAAGCGAAAGCAGGGAAGGCTTGATGCCTTCCTTCTTTTTTTGTGGAAAGTCAGACAAAAGTCGTAGCGGGCATGGGACCTTCAGCGAATGCTCATGGGCTGAAAGGAGTTATACTAGAGAGGAGAAGAAAGGACGAATACGATGAACGAAGGATCAAATATCGAACTTTTAAAAGAAATTGCCGAATTGTTGAACACCGAGACTGAGATGGAGTCCATGATGAGCGAGGCGTTGAATAAGTTGATCAACGGGACGGTATTCACGAGCGGATGGATCTTTTTCATTGATGATCAAGGGAAACATGAGATGGTCTCTCAACAGAACCTTCCCGCATCTTTGACAGAGCGGGGCTGTGAACGTATGAAAGAAGGCGGTTGCTGGTGCGTCAACCGGTTCATCAAAGGGAAGCTTACCAAGGCGACGAATATCATTGAATGCCTGCGAATTGAAAAAGCAATCGAAGAAGATCCCAATGCGACAAACGATATCCTTTATCATGCAACGGTTCCTCTTCAGTCCGGGCAGGAATCGTTTGGTTTATTGAATATGGCAGCACCCCATAAGACCCATTACTCCCATGAGGAGCTAGCTCTATTGGAGTCGGTCGCTTTCCAAATCGGTTCCGCGATCAAGAGGATCACGTTGACAAAGAAAGAGCAGGAACTTGCCCTGATCGGGGAAAGGAACCGGTTGGCAAGGGACCTCCATGATTCCGTGAATCAGCTCCTCTTTTCCCTCACATTGACGGCAAGGGGCGGTTCGGCTATGACGGATGATCAGGATGTCAAGGATACGTTCCAGACGATCCAGGGCATGGCGCAGGAAGCCCTGTCAGAAATGAGGGCATTGATCTGGCAATTGAAGCCTCACGGACTTGAGAATGGACTTGTCCAAGCGGTCAGGGGCTATGCGGATATGCTCGGGCTGAAGTTAGATGCGGAGATTCAGGGTCTGGCATGTTTGGACTCCAAATATGAAGAAGCGCTTTGGAGGGTAAGCCAGGAAGCACTGAATAATTGCAAGAAGCATGCAGGTGTCCAGTCAGTGCGATACCGGTTGACGAGATTGCCAGAACTTGTGGAGCTGAACATCGAGGATTGTGGCTATGGTTTCCATTACGATCCATCCAATTCCCTGCCGTCCGTGGGCCTTCAGGGAATGAAGGAGCGGATCAAGGCGGTCGGGGGCAGCCTCACAATCGATTCAGAACTCGGAAAGGGTACGGTCCTCTCCGTGAAGATACCATGTTAGGAGGTAGAAGGGATTGATCAAGATATTGATTGTTGATGATCACCACGTTGTCAGGAGAGGGCTTGCCTTCTTCTTGAAAACGCAGAAGGATATGGATATCATCGGAGAAGCGAAAAACGGGAAGGAAGCTGTTGAAATGGCATCAGCCCTTGATCCAGATATCATCCTCATGGATCTAATGATGCCGGAGATGGATGGAATCGAAGCAACTAGAAGAATCAAGGCTGTCCACCCTGGAATCCAGATCATGATGCTCACGAGCTTTTCTGATCAGGACCAGGTTGTTCCCGCCATCGAAGCAGGGGCAGGAGGATATCAACTCAAGGATATTGAGCCTGATGAGCTGGTCAAAAGCATCAGAAAGCTCTTATCCGGAGAAAATTCCCTTCATCCGAAAGCAACGAACCATCTTTTGACTAGAATCACCAAAAAAGAACCGCCCAATAAAATCCATGAGCTCACAAGAAGGGAATCAGAGGTGCTCAAGGAACTGACCAAAGGGAAGAGCAATAAAGAGATCGCCTCGAGCCTTTTTATCACAGAGAAGACGGTGAAGACCCATATCTCCAATATCTTCTCTAAGCTTGAGGTGACCGACAGGACGCAGGCAGCCCTCTACGCCGTTAAAAATCAGCTTGCATGGAAGGATGAATGAATTTTGAATATCACAGTCATCAACGGAACACCCCGGAAACATGGAAGGACAGGCATCGTTGCCCGTTACATAGCAAAACAATACGGATGTAGCATGATCGACCTCAGTGACGGAACCATCCCACTTTACACCGGTGATCGAGAGCAGTCCGAGCTTGAAGCGATACGGTCGTTGAAGCAGGAGGTCCAGGAGGCGGATGCTGTCATCCTTTGCTCTCCCGAATATCACAGCGGAATGAGCGGTGCCCTCAAGAACGCCATGGACTTCATGGGTAGCGACCAATTCGCCCATAAGCCCGTCGCCATCATCGCATGTGCAGGTGGTGGGAAGGGGGGAATCAACTGTCTGACGAATCTCCGAACTGTGAGCAGGGGCGTGTATGCCAACGTTATTCCGAAGCAACTGGTTCTGGATCCTCACTGTTTTGACCGTGAAAAGGATACGCTTTTACCAGATCCTGAAGTATTGGTAAAAGACATGATGCAGGAACTGAAGGTTTATGCAGAGGCTCATGTATCCATCCGTGAGAAGCTCATTAAGCCTTAAAGAAAAAACCGGCCCGTAGTGTCAGGCCGGCCGGTGGAATTCCCTTATTTACATTTTGACAACATCGACTTCGAGTGGTTGCTCTTCACTGTAGGTGATGTTGGCATGTTCGATATAGCGTAAAAGCGTATACAGGTTGCGTTCGACAACCGTATAGTCGTGCGAAAAGTGATAGGCATGCAGGAAATGTTCGATCCTCTTTGAGAGAAGATCATCCTTCGACCTCACCATCAAGATCAGGAGGTTATCCCATTCCGATCGGTGAGTGTAGTACAACGCCCTGTCGTAGTCCACTTTATCCACTCCGGTTCCCTCCTTCTGAAGGGGTACTGTTAGTGTATGGAGAAATGCAAGGAACTTCCTCAGCAAAACTTGGCACTGTGGATTCTTCTGGTTCTCCTTATATTGGGTGAATAAAGATCCCTTCCTACCCTCATTCTAAAGGGAAAAGGAACAAGAGGTGAAACACATGAAGAAGCCCTTTCTCATCCTATGCCTTCTGTCTCTTCTGCTTCCAAGCGTAGCCCATGCAACAGAAGTGGATTATAAAAAGTTCGGCAGGATCGCAACTGTCGTCGTCAAAGAAGACTACCCGGGTCAGTCCGTCAAAGATTATCTTTACTTGGGTAGGAAGCAGCTGACAAATGAAAAGGTGTCCGATACATTCGAGTTCACCGTACAGGAAAATAACAGGGACAAAAGGGTATTGATCATCATCGTACATGACCTTACAAATGAGAAAACGCTGAACATCACGGTGCATGAATGAAATTCCTCCCATTTCGGGAGGTTTTTTTTACGTCTCCTAATAGGTATTCAGGAAAAATAATCCTGCTTTGAGAATAGAATGTATGATATAATGGTCGTTATCAATGAAAAGAAGGGAGATTGGCAATCCGATGTGAGTTCAGCTTTTTTTCTAGCCTGAAAATTGAATAATGGGAGGAAAAAAGATGAAATCCATCGCATTTCGACATCTCTGGTTCGGTCAGGCGTTAGCCAATCTTGGCGACGTCTTATATATTGTGGGACTGATTTCGGCCGTCTATACCATGACGGGTTCGGCCGTTTATATGACTGCTGTTCCACTGATCATCACCTTTTCACGTTTCGTCAGTTCAGTGGTGGCACCGCTCCTCATGAACAGAACGACACTCAGGGCATTGCTTGCCTGGTCGCAGGCTGCAAAGACTGCTTTGTTGTTCATTGTTCTGTTCGCGCTCCAAAGTCTTTCCGTTTGGCCGTTGCTTATGCTGGGTGCAGGCATCGCCTTCCTTGATGGTTGGGCCCTACCGGCGCGGAATGCATTCGTTCCCTATCTTGTTAAAAGGGAAGAGTTGATGGGGGCAAACGGTTTTTTATCCACCGTCGATCAGATCATCCAGTTCTCTAGTTGGGCCCTTGGGGGAGTGTTGCTCTCGCTTATCGGGGTTGATTATCTCTTTGTCACCGTGTTCATTCTGTTCCTTGTCAGTACGGTCTATATGTTCCGGCTCCCTGCAGCCCTGAGGACCAACCTGGAAGAACGAAAATCATGGTGGGCGCAGCTCGGTGAAGGCTGGGTTCTGGTGAAAGAGAAAAGAGGGCTTGTATCAGTGTTTTGTGTGTATGCCCTTGAGTCCATCGCCGCCACCGTGTGGATCGCGGCTGTTCTCTACCTGTATGTCGATCGCCAGCTTGGTAAGGGGGAAGAATGGTGGGGATTCATCAACAGCGCCTTCTTTATCGGCCTGCTTCTTGCATCCATCGTCATCTTCCGCTATCACGGGCTGTTCAGCAGAAAGCGGGCATCGATTCTTCCACTGACCATCATTATGACATCGATCATCACCCTTTTCTTTGCCTGGAATGAACTGGCCATTTTGGCCCTCGTCCTTTCTCTGTTGTTCGGTTTATTCGATCAGCTGAAAACGATCATACTCCAGACGTATCTTCAGGAGAGTGCACCACCAGATGAATTGGGCAAAATCTATGCAGCCCAGGGAACGTTGACGACCTTGCTGTTCGGTCTTTCTTCCGCAGGTGCAGGTTTACTCGTGGAGAAATGGTCGATACCGGCGGTCTTCACTGTCTCAGGTATCCTTCTTGCTCTTTCAATCATTCCGATGACGGTATTCTTGAAGAATGAATAAGCTTCACCCACGTGTCGTGTCGGCACGTGGTTTTTTCGTCTCTCAGAGGTCAATTGCTCCCAGTTCCTTTCATCAAATGGCCGACCTTATCATACAGTTAGATAAGAGTGATATTAAGGGGGATGGCGATGAATTTAGAGGAACAGCGACAGTTGCAGTATGCAATCGCTGAAATTACCGAGATTGCTTCTGGATTTGGATTGGACTTTTACCCAATGAGATACGAAATTTGTCCTGCCGACATCATTTATACATTCGGTGCTTACGGGATGCCGACCCGTTTCTCCCATTGGAGCTTCGGCAAGCAGTTCCATAAAATGAAGCTTCAGTATGATCTGGGGCTGAGCAAAATTTATGAGTTAGTCATCAATTCGGATCCATGCTATGCCTTCCTGCTCGATTCGAATGCTTTGATACAGAATAAATTGATTGTCGCTCATGTGCTTGCACACTGTGATTTCTTCAAGAACAATGTGAGGTTCCGAAACACGAAGCGGGATATGGTCGAGAGCATGTCGGCGACGGCGGAGCGCGTGAGACAGTATGAAATCGAACACGGGAAGCAGGAGGTGGAGAACTTCCTTGATGCAGTTCTTGCAGTGGATGAACATATCGATCCTTCCCTTATGCGGCCAAATCTTTCATGGACGATGGATGATGTGGAATGGGTAGAGGAAGAATCGGCCCCTGTCACACCCTACGATGATCTTTGGTCCCTGGATGAAAAGCCAAAAAAGATCCAGACGAAAAAGGTGAAAAAGAAATTCCCGCCTCAACCCGAAAAGGATATCCTGCTCTTCATTGAACAGTACAGCCGTGAGCTTACCGATTGGCAGCGTGATATCTTGACGATGATGAGGGAGGAGATGCTCTACTTCTGGCCACAGCTCGAAACGAAAATCATGAATGAGGGCTGGGCTTCCTATTGGCATCAGCGCATCATCAGGGAAATGGACCTCACATCGGGTGAATCCATCGAGTTTGCCAAGTTGAATGCAGGGGTCGTCCAGCCGTCACGGACTCAGATCAACCCTTATTACCTCGGCTTAAAGATCTTTGAAGATATCGAGGACCGCTATGATCATCCGACAGAGGAGATGAAGAAGCGGGGTGTGAAGGAAAACTCGGGAAGGGAAAAAATGTTTGAGGTGAGGGAGATCGAATCCGACATCTCATTCCTGAGGAATTACCTTACGAAAGACCTCGTGACAAGGGAGGATATGTATCTCTTCCAAAAGCAGGGTAAGGACTACAAGATCGTAGACAAAGAGTGGACCCATGTAAGGGATCAGCTTGTCGGGATGAGGGTGAACGGTGGATTCCCATACATCACAGTCGATGACGGAGATTATATGAAGAGCGGCGAGCTGTACCTGAAGCACTGGTTTGAGGACGTGGAACTCGATATTAAATATTTGGAGAAAGTCCTTCCCTATCTTCATCAGCTTTGGGGAAGACCGGTCCATATGGAAACCCGGGTGGAAGGAAGGAATATGCAGTTCACCTATGATGGTCGGAGCGTACAGAGAAAATACCTATAAGAGATTGGGACAAAACAAAAAAGATCATGACGAACAATATCAGTATGGTTTCTTTATACCGCTCATGATTTCCTTGCAAGACTGCGCGCGGGTAGCCCGTGAGCCTTCTCGGCAAGCCTGCGGGGTCTCACATCCGCTACTCTTCCCGCTGGAGTCTTCGTCTTGCACTCCAATCAATCGCTAGGAACCAGTAAATAGTAATGGTCATGAAACAAATCAAAAACCCGAACGATCTCAGGCAGGATCGTTCGGGTTTTACTATGACTAAAACACTCTTGTCTCAGCCTCTTTTTCCATATCATCATGCACAGACCGACCTGGATTTTTGTTCTAAAACCATGTCCTCCTTTATAAAATGAATCAAGGAGGCGATTGTATGGCTGAAGTCGAAGTATTCATTGGAGACCTGGAAGATCCTGCTTTTCAGTATGAAGGCGGTGATTGGAATCATAATTATCCGAAAAGGATCAGTCCGTTCCTTCCTGATGGATCCGATCTTTTCTACAAGATCTTGGATGGTATTTACAAAAAAGAGTTGGTGGGAAGACAAACGGATTGGGGAAGCCACACGTGCCTGCTCTATCCTTATGAAATGATCCAGGTGCTGTCGGGTCATTACGCCCATAGGAGAAAAGGGGAAGATGTAGAAAGACTGTTCAGGATGATACTGGATCTTGATCCGGGAATCCAATACGGGCTGGTAGCCTGTGAAATGGGGTAAGGTGAATCTTTTCACTTAGTGGAAAATCAACCTCTAATAAGTTCGGAGAGATGAAGGGATATTTTACTCCACCAACCAATATTGCTTGGTTTGAAACCTTCCATGATTGGGGTATACACCTCAATTGGAGGGGTTGAAAATGTTACACCAAGAAAATGAACTGAGTACAATCAAAAATTCAAAAAAAGATTTCTACATTCAACAGCTCTTGCGAATCGGAGTTTATAAATATAAAGATAAACAGCTGTATGAATTGCCAATGGGAGAGCTTCAGGAAGTGTATCTCGACTTCTATGTAGCTCCTGATATTAGGAGGAAATAAAAATGACGATCTGTAGAGATCGTCATTTTTATTTTCGGTTCTCGTCTTATGCTTGTCGCCTCAGAACGAGCCCCCTTCGCTTTTCTTCTTGTCTAGCTCCGGCGGGTTGACCCTCGAGGTCATAAGTCAAGAACCCCAAAAGGTAAAGAGCGCCTTTCAGGGTTCTCGTCTTATGCTTGTCGGGTCAGAACAACCCCCCTCCGCTTTTCTTAAGGTACTTCGTGGCCCATTGAGGCGTGGAGGATTTCGAACCACTGGTCGTGGTTTAGGGTGATGTTCAGTGAGTTGATGGCTGATTGGATTCGTTCTTTTTTGCCTGAACCGACGATCGGCATGATGCGGGCAGGATGGGTGAGAAGCCAAGCATAAAGGATTTCGTCGATTCCGTTGGCGTCTGTTTCGCCCTGTACTTTTTCAAGTGCAGCACGCAGGCGGTCGGCTTTTTCATCGCCTTGCTTGAAGATGGCTCCTCCAGCAAGAGGTGACCAGGCCATTGGCGGCACCTTCTTCTCCTGACAAAGGTTCAACGTGCCGTCTTCGATGTTTTCAAGCTCGTAAGCAGATAGTTCAATCTGGTTAGTCACGAGAGGGAACGGAAGATGTGCCTGCAACATGGACCACTGGTGATGTTTGAAATTCGAGACACCGAAATGTTTGACCTTACCGGCGTCTTTTAACTGAGTGAAGGCGTCTGCTACTTGTTCCGGATCCATGAATGGATCGGGACGGTGAATCAACAGGACATCGATAAAGTCAGTTGACAGGTTCTTGAGTGACTGATCCACAGATTCAAGGATATGGGATTTCGATGTATTGTAATGGTGGGTACGATGCTGCGGTCGTTGTTCGGAAGGAATGACGATTCCGCATTTAGTGACGATCTCCATCTGGTCCCGCAAAGAAGGCTTCAGTGAAAGGGCCTCTCCGAACAGCTCTTCACATTTGTACGAACCGTATAGATCTGCGTGATCAAATGTCGTAATGCCTTGTTCAAGATCATGCTCGATCAATGAAAGGGTTTCTTCTTTTGTATAATCCCAGTCTGCAAGTCTCCAAAAACCATGGATGATCCTTGAGAAACTTAGGTCTTCTGTGATTTTGATTCTTTCCATCGCGCATTCCTCATTTCATGCAATTGGTATGTATGGTGGTTAGGCAGTCATACTAATGAATATCTTACTACACAGACGGGTGGAACACGAAATGCTAGACCTTATTAACGCATTTTTTTCTGAAGAAGATGCAGAAGAGTTCAAGGTGAAAAAGATAAGTGAAAGCGTGTGGGTTGCTCATGGTCCCGAGGGCATCTTTTATATCAAGCGGAGGACGGAGTTGAAGTTGGAAGAGAAGCTCACCTCCTATCTTCATCAGCGGTCCGTCCGGGTGGAGATGCCTCATCCCGCAAGACATGGGGGAAACATGTTCTGGGCGGATGGATGCGGGTACGCCTTATACGCATGCATTCCCGGAATCCGACCGGGATGGGAAGTTCCGATCATGTCAGCTGTCGGAAACACGTTGGCCAAGCTTCATTCAAGTTTCATGCACTTTCCGTTCAAAGGAGTCAAAACGTGGGATATCTCCCTTCATACGTGGGAGTGGATCCTTCAATCCGGCCATTCACCTGTTGCCAGGTGGGCGCGGACCGTTGTGAAGCAATTTTGCAGTTTGGACCTTGAACGAGGAAAGCAGCTGGTGCACGGTGATGTTCACCCCGGGAATCTCCTAGTCGATGAAGAAGGGGATGTTGGCATCATCGACTTTCAGCGGCTTCGTGTCGCCAACCGCATGGCTGACATTGCTTATTTCTGCGCACACCTCATCATTCACAACGGTATATCATGGCCGTTGATCACCGCATTCTTAAAGGGGTACGGTGCTGAGTCAACATTCAGGGAAGGAGACGGTGCACGATTCATGCATCATCTTACCATGTTCATCGTTCAATATACCTTTTATCTACGTAAGGAACCCTTCGCTGCATTTTCCCAGCTCATAGAGGTATCCGAAGCGGTTGAAGATCTGATGTCCCCTTCAAGTAATGCTTGAAAACCATAAGATACTATGGCAAAGTAGGAATGAAAGATAACGCCCGATATCGTGATTATTGTAGGGGGACCGGTGTGGCCGGTTGAGAGTGCATCCATCAGATGCTGACCCTTTGAACCTGAACTGGCTCATACCAGCGTAGGAAACAGATCGTAGACAGAATTCTTGTTTAATGATGCGTCCTAGGCCCATGAGCCTCGGGCGTTTTTTTCTGTACATATTTTGTGAAGGGGCGTATGCATCTTGAGAAAATGGCTCATGGTCGTAAGTTCAATCCTTCTGCTGACTGCTTGCAGTGCAGGAGGAGCTGAAAAAGACAAGCTCAAAAAAGTATCGGTCGTCCTTGATTGGACTCCGAATACGAACCATACCGGTTTGTATGTGGCAAAAGAAAAAGGATATTTTGAAAAGCAAGGACTGGATGTCGACATCATCATGCCAGGAGAGGCTGGTGCTGACCAACTGGTGGCATCGGGAAAGGCGGACTTTGGTGTAGGGTATCAGGAAGGTGTCACACAGGCAAGGGTACAGGATGTACCGATCGTCTCGATTGCTGCCATCATCCAGCATAATACATCCGGATTCGCAGCTCCGAAGGACAAAGGGATCACCAAGCCTGAAGATTTCGAAGGCAAGACCTACGGTGGATGGGGTTCTCCCGTAGAGGAAGCCGTCATGGGCTCGATCATGAAACAGGAAGGAGCCGACGTGAAGAAGGTCAACTTCGTGAATATGGGGGACACAGACTTCTTTACGGCTGTAAAAAGGGATATCGACTTTGCCTGGATCTTTTATGGCTGGACGGGAATCGAAGCCGAACTCCGGGGGGAAGAACTTGATATGATGTATGTCAAAGATTACTCGGATAAGCTTGATTACTATACTCCTGTCCTCACGACGAACGAATCCCACATAAAGGATGATCCTGACACGGTCAAAGCATTCCTGAAGGCAGCAACGGAAGGATATGAGTACAGCATCGAACATCCGGATGAAGCAGGCAAGATCCTTCTGAAAGAAGCACCCGACCTTGATGAAGAGCTCGTCATGAAAAGCCAAGAATGGCTTGCGGCGAAGTACAAAGACGATGCGGAGAGATGGGGAGAGCAGAAAGCGGAAGTATGGAAGAACTACGCTGATTGGATGTTCGATAATGGACTTCTGGAAAAGAAACTTGATAGTCAAAAAGCCTACACAAATGAATTTTTACCTGGAGAGTGAGTATAAATGGCAAATGCATTGGTCAGTATTCAAATCATCCCGAAAACAAAGAATGGTGAAGATGTCATCCCTTATGTGGACGACGCGATCGCAGTCATAGAAGAATCAGGAGTGAACTATGAAGTGAATCCTTTAGAAACGACAATGGAAGGTGAACTCAGCGAGTTGTTCAAGATCGTGGAGCGCATGAATGAGAAGATGATCACGAGGGGAAGCGTGAATGTCATCTCTCAGATCAAGGTTCTCTATCAGCCTCAAGGCATCGAGATGACGGATCTTACCGGTAAATACCGTTCATGATGAACGGAATAAGGAAGGGATGGCGGCCGGTTTCGGCCCTCATCCTTTTATTCATCTTCTGGCAGGTGGCGGTGACGGTGTTCACCATCCCCCAATGGTTGCTGCCATCCCCTATGAAGGTTGTTTCCGAAGGCTTGGCCTCCTGGGACTCCTTCCGTATCCATCTTACTTCGACAGTCGGGCTCTCCGTTTCCGGGTTCTTGATCGGATGTGCGGCGGGTATCGCTGTGGCTGTCACACTGCATCTTCTTCCAGGGGTGAGGGAGGCAGTCTATCCGCTGATGATCTTATCGCAAAACGTCCCCATCATCGTCCTTGCACCTCTACTGGTCATATGGTTCGGTTTTGGCCTGCTGCCTAAATTCCTGGTAATCACGCTTGTGTGCTTCTTTCCGATAGCGGTTTCCACCATGGACGGGTTCAGACAGACGCGACGCCAATATATTCACTATATGAAAATGGCGGGTGCCGCCAAGGGGCAGATCTTCAGGAAGGTGGAATGGCCACATGCCCTTCCATCCATCTTTTCAGGTCTGAAGATTGCGGCTACATACAGCGTCATGGGAGCCGTTATTTCTGAGTGGCTTGGTTCTCAGAAAGGAATTGGCGTCTATATGACGCTTGCTTCCTCGGCATTCAGGACCGATCGTGTATTCGTGGCGATCTTCGCCATCATGATCTTGAGCTTGTTGTTTTTCAGCATCATCGTCCTGCTGGAACAATGGTGTGTGAAAGGGAAGAAGGAGGAATTGAAATGAGCGAGCTTCACATCACGTCATTATCGAAACACTTCGATCACCAACCTGTCCTACAAAATTTATCCCTTCAGGTTGAAGAAGGGGAGTTCGTCTCTATCCTTGGCCCTTCAGGAAGCGGAAAAACTACGCTCTTCCATTTGATCGGTGGGATGATGGAGCCGGAAGAAGGCTCCATTGTTCTCAACGGGGAGAAGATCAACGGTAAGAGTGGCTTCATCAGCTATATGCCGCAGGATCACGCGTTATTACCTTGGAGAACGGTTCTCGGAAATGTGATCCTGGGTCAAGAGATTCATGGGAGGAAGGACGAGGCACGGGCAAAAGAGTGGATCGCGCGCGCCGGCCTCTCGGGTTATGAGGCGGCGTATCCCGATGAACTATCCGGTGGGATGAAGCAAAGGGTCGCGTTCATCCGGGCCCTGATGAGTCCACAATCCCTGCTGTGCCTTGATGAGCCGTTCTCCAGTCTGGATGAGTTCACAAGGCTTGATATGCAAAAATGGCTCTTGGATATCTGGGATGAGGATAAAAGATCAGTTCTCTTCATCACCCATAACATTGACGAAGCCCTTTTCCTATCAGACCGGATTATTGTTTTATCAGGTAAACCGTCAAGCGTACAGAAGGAATTCCGGGTACCCTATCTACGCCCAAGGGATGAACAAATTATTTTAAGCGCGGAATTCCTCGAGTACAAAAAAGAAATCTTCCGGGAGTTGACGAAGTATGTTCAACATGATTGATGCACACATCCACTGGGATGCATATTCTCCCGGGCAACGCACGGGAATCCTTGATTCTCTCGATACACATGGGATTAGAGGGATGATTGCCGTGTCGATGAACTTGAAGTCGAGCCGTGAGACACTGGAACTCTCCGTGATGGACAGCCGGGTGAAAGCGGCAGCCGGGTTTCATCCGGAACAGGAACTGCCTTCCGAGGAAGAAATGGATGAATTATTCACCTTCCTCGATCAGCATGCCAGCTCACTGGTGGCCGTGGGGGAGGTGGGCCTTCCTTATTACAGGATGCAGGATGACGCCAATCTTGAGCTCAAACCTTATGAAGAATTACTGGAGAGGTTCATTGTGAAAGCGAAGTCCCTTAAAAAACCCATTGTGCTCCACTGCATCTACGAGCATGCCGGTATTGCTTGCGATCTGTTGGAACATCATTCTGTCGAGAAGGCGCACTTCCACTGGTTCAAAGGGGACGAAGCAATCCTTGAGAGGGTGCTGTCCAATGGATATAAAGTATCGGTAACACCGGATGTGATGTATGAAGATGAAATACAAAAGATCGTGCAAAAAGCTCCGCTTGATGCCATCATGGTGGAAACCGACGGTCCCTGGCCGTTTGAAGGGCCATTTAAAGGGCAGATGACCCACCCCGGTATGATGGGTCGAACCATCAAGTGCATCGCTTCAATCAAAAATATGGACGAAAGCGAAGCTGCCGAGAAGATTTTCACCCAAACAAAACGATTTTACGGGCTCTCCATTTGAATGGAGAGCTTTTTTGGCATAAGCAGGTATTACCAACATATTTGATCCCGGGTAGGAAAAAATGAAAAGGAATACAAAGGAAATGGGTGAACCCTATGGAAATCAACAATCAGGATTCCGTCTATCAGGCGGGGGATGTTGTCTATGTGATCTACCGCAATCCCCATACTCAAAGCGTGGCCAATGTCCAGGCTGCAGCAGTGGTGAATGATCCGGACCATCCCGAAGAACTTGCACTGTTCATGTACGAAACTTATTATCCTTTGACGAATGAAGTTGCAGTTTACGCATCGGAAGCAGATGCTGAAGCGGCCTACACACAATCATTCGGTCAGATGTAGGAGGACAAGATGCTGAAACCATTCATGCCCCAGCTGGTCTACTTTGAACCGGGCGCTCTAGAGTACCCCCTCGGGAAACAGCTTAAAGAGAAATTTGAGAAATTGAACGTGGAAATCCGCTACACCACTTCCCACAACCAAGTGCGGAATTTGCCGGGGGATAACCACTTCCAAAAATACAGGATTGCAAAATCCACCTTGGTAGTCGGGGTAAGGAAGACCCTGAAGTTCGACACCTCGAAACCTTCCGCAGAATATGCGATCCCATTTGCCACAGGGTGTATGGGGCACTGCCATTATTGCTATCTTCAAACGACGATGGGGAGCAAACCATATATCAGGACCTATGTGAATGTGGATGAGATCTTTGACGCGGCTGATCAATATATCAAGGAGCGCACGCCTGAATTCACCCGGTTCGAGGCGGCCTGTACGTCGGATATTGTGGGGATTGACCATATTACGCATACATTGAAACGCGCAATCGAGCACTTCGGAAAATCAGACCATGGCAAGCTGAGATTCGTGACGAAATTCCACCATGTCGATCATCTTCTGGATGCGAACCATAATGGGAAGACACGCTTCAGATTCAGCATCAACGCTGATTATGTGATCAAGAATTTTGAACCCGGGACATCGCGATTGGATCAACGGATCGAGGCTGCAGCGAAAGTGGCAGAAGCAGGGTACCCGCTTGGCTTCATTGTAGCACCCATCTATCTTCACGAAGGATGGGAAGAAGGGTACAAAACCATGTTTGAACATCTGGAAGCCACTTTGCCTTCATCGGCCAAAAAAGATCTCACGTTTGAGTTCATCCAGCATCGATTTACAAAGCCGGCCAAACGGGTGATCGAGAAAAACTACCCGATGACGAAACTTGAACTCAATGAAGAAGAACGTCGGTATAAGTGGGGGAAATATGGCATAGGAAAGTATATTTATCAGAAAGACGAAGAACAGGATATCAAAGATCATCTATACGGTTATATGGAAAAGGCTTTTCCTCAAGCAAAACTGGAATACTTCACATAAAAAAATGACTGCCATGATGATCATGGCAGTCAATTCATTCCGATGGAAGGGAGAAGGGATTCAAGATCCCTGACCTTCATGGCGATCTCGTCACAAATCTCTTGGAAAAAAACCCACTCTTCCAAATCGGAGGTGGAACGTTTCTCCGGGTTGGGGAGATTCCAGTGGATGACTTTTTTCTCCCATTCTTCCGGGAACTTGATGGCATCGTCCATTTCTTCATCATAAATCGTGATGATGAGGGAGGCACCGGCGAGTTCGTCAATCTGAATGGGGTCCCTTTTAAGGGTGTCTATATCAATGTTATATTCCTTCATGGCAAGGGTACTAAAGCTTTTTTTGTGGTGTTTTCTCATTAATCCAGCACTTTTAAAGGCCCAGCCGGACATGTCAAGCCTTCCAGCCCAACCTTCAGCGATGGAACTTCGATCCTGGCCAGGTGAAAGAAAGTAAACGGTATTTTTCATTCTAATGTTCCTTTCTCGAATCATCATGCTGTTACTTATTATCTACCCCGATATGCTCGTTTTAATCATGATATGTATTAGTATTTATTGTGAATTCGTTTCAGCAACCACTTCTGGACCGGTTTCATACCGGTCTTCTCCTGATTCTAGTAAATTAGTAGAGTTTCTTCCATTGAGTAAGAAAATCCTAGATTAAAAAAACGGTTTCATATAAAATTGTATAGGGTAAAGATTACGAATTATCTTTATATATTTTTTTAGGGAGGTACCATATGAAACTGAACCTGACAACAAAGATTATCTTGGCCCTGATTTTGGGTGCCATAGTAGGGTTGCTGCTCAATTTATTTGCTAAGGACTGGTTCGACGTCCTTGACCCATATCTATTGACTCCACTGGGACAAATCTTCCTAAACTTAATCAGCATGCTTGTCGTACCCATCGTATTCCTCTCCATCGTCCTTGGGACAGCCGGATTGGGAGATCCGAAGAAGCTTGGGAGGATCGGAGTCAAGACTGTATCATTCTTTTTGATCACTACATGCATTGCTATCGTGATCGGTCTTCTAATGGCCTATGCGATAGACCCGGGAATGGTCGAGGGTATCGATAAATCACAGGCAGAGGGGTATAAGACAGAAGAGGCTCCACCTGTAGGCGAGACTCTATTGAATATTATTCCGAAGAACCCGATTGCCTCCATGAGCGAAGGGAATATGCTGCAGATCATCGCATTCGCCATCTTCGTCGGTCTCGGCCTGACCGCTCTTGGTGATAAGACAAAGGGAATCTTGAAGCTGTTTGAACAAGGGAATGACCTGATGATGTATCTCGTGGGGATTGTCATGAAGTTTGCCCCGTATGGAACATTCGGCTTGCTCGCTTCCGCTATCGGAAGCCAAGGGTTGAGCGCACTGAAAGCAATGTGGTTGTATTTCTTGGTCGTCCTTCTCGCTCTCATCGTACACGGAGTGGTGACCTATGGTTCAGCCGTAGGCTTCCTCGCGAAGAAGAATCCCCTGTGGTTCTTCAAGAACTTCAGCCCTGCGATGAGTGTGGCTTTCGGAACATCCAGCAGTAACGCCACGCTGCCTGTTTCCATGGAAGTAGCTCAAGAGAAGCTGAAGGTATCCAAAACGGTCAGTTCTTTTGTACAGCCATTAGGTGCCACGATTAATATGGACGGGACCGCCATCATGCAAGGGGTGGCGACAGTGTTCATCGCACAGGTTTATGGAATTGATCTTTCCATGGAGCAGTTGATTACCGTTGTCCTCACCGCCGTTCTTGCGAGTATCGGTACGGCAGGGGTTCCTGGCGTCGGGCTCATCATGCTTGCCATGGTGTTGAACAGTGTCAGCCTTCCTGTAGAAGGAATTGGCTTGATTCTTGGGATTGACCGACTCCTTGACATGGCGAGGACGGCAATCAACATTTCTGGTGATGCTGCATGTGCCTTATACGTTTCAGAGTCTGAGAAGAAGCGCACCATCAAAGAACAGCGAGGCGAATCTGCCAGATCATAATAGGTACCAAACTGAAAAATCCGGACCATGTCCGGATTTTTTGTTTTTTTAAGAAAATACAGAAAATGTGTTTAACACTGGTTGAAAGAGGTTAAGAAAAAAGTACTATGACCAAGGGAGCCAGTCATGTTCTTATTTGTCTAATACTCTTCGGGAATCATCCTTCTATCCCCCCTCATTTTGTCATGATTTTAAATAAATTTAAATAATTCGACATGAATATTTATCGGATAATCAAAAAAAACCCTTTCGTTTTACGCGTTTTTTGCGCATAATTATACAAAAAATGAATTACGTACGCCCTGTGAAATTTTCATTATTCCAGAAATGTGTTAAGATTTATCTTGTGTCTTCGGGAGAGGAGATTATTGCAGAGGAGATTTATGATTGCATACGTGATTCAAAATATTGAATAAGGAGGAAGCGTGATGGCAGACAGCTTAACAATGGCAACCTGGCTTTGGCTTTTGATACCGATGCCTCTATTGATTATTTTTTCAATTATCACTTTATTAACCGAAAAGACAAAGGAGTAGATTATGGACATTAATATCGAAACATTGACAGCGATCATCATTTACCTTGTAGGGATGCTGATCATCGGGTATTTAGCAGCAAAATTAACTAGTGATCTATCAGATTATGTTTTAGGTGGAAGACGCTTGACCGCAGGAGTGGCAGCACTCAGCGCAGGTTCATCCGATATGAGTGGATGGCTCATGCTCGGGTTGCCTGGAGCGGTTTATGCTTCCGGGATGGGCTCGATCTGGCTGGCAATTGGGCTAGCCGTTGGTGCATATCTCAACTGGCAGTTCGTGGCAAAACCATTCAGGGTCTACACGGAGGTAGCGAACGATTCCATCACGGTCCCGGATTACTTCGAAAATCGTTTCCGCGATCACAGCAAAGTACTTCGAGTTTTTTCTGCAATAATCATCCTCATTTTCTTCACATTCTACACATCTTCAAGTCTGGTAGGTGGAGCCATCCTCCTAGAGCAATCTTTCGGGATGAACTACCAGCTGGCACTATGGGTCGGGGCGGGTGTCATCCTCTCCTACACATTCTTTGGTGGATTCCTGGCGGCAAGCTGGACGGATTTCATTCAAGGTATCCTGATGTTCCTTGCTCTCATCATCATTCCGGTCGTAGCCATTAACGAACTTGGTGGCTGGAGTGAAACAGTCAGCAGGGTTGGAAGCATCGATCCATCCCATCTCAACGTCTATACGGGAGCAACCTTTGCATCCGTCGTATCGCTCCTTGCGTGGGGGCTCGGGTATTTCGGTCAGCCTCATATCATCGTTCGATTCATGGGGATCAAATCGACTAGGGAGATACCTAAGGCAAGATTGATCGGGATGACGTGGATGGTTGTTTCCCTCTTCGGGGCCATCTTTATTGGATTCACTGGTTTTGCATACTTTGCAGATAATCCACTGAGTAATCCGGAAACTGTGTTCATCTCATTTTCACAAATCTTATTCAACCCTTGGGTTGCCGGTTTCTTACTTGCGGCGATTCTCTCAGCAATCATGAGTACAGTGGATTCTCAGCTGCTCGTATCTTCAAGTGCGCTTGCACAGGATTTTTATAAAGCCATTTTTAGGAAAGAAGCAAGCAAGAAAGAAGAGATGCTTGTTGGAAGAATTTCGGTCTTGGTCATTGCCGTTATTGCGATTTTCCTAGGGTATAATCCGAATAGTTCTGTTTTGCAGCTCGTCAGCTATGCATGGGCAGGATTCGGGGCTGCATTCGGTCCTCTGATCATCTTCAGTCTTTTCTGGAAGCGAATGACGCGTAATGGCGCCCTTGCAGGAATGCTAGTCGGTGCTGTAACGGTCATCCTTTGGGCCATCCCCGAAGATGGCTTCCTAGGAATCTATGAGCTTCTCCCAGGTTTCATTTTCTCCTCATTGGCGATTATCATCGTCAGCTTGACAGGAAAGGGACCGGACAAAGAAGTCGTAGAAGAATTCGAATTAGTACAGACAAAATTGAAGCAATAGAATCAAACAAAGGAGACCTGTCACCTGACAGGTCTCCTTTGCTATTTCTTTATTTCGTCAAAACGTGCCAATGCACGCTGTCTCGCTGCTTTATGATCGACCATCGGTTCCGGATAGTCCTTCCCGAGCGTGATCCCCGCATTTTTTAATGTGGCAGCGGGTGCCTTGGAAGGCTCTTGGATATACTTGTCAGGTAATTCGCTGATTTCAGGTACCCACATCCGGATGTAGTCACCATCACTATCAAATTTTTCTCCTTGCAGGGTCGGGTTGAAAACCCTGAAATATGGAGAAGAGTCCAGTCCCGATCCGGCAACCCACTGCCAACCCATTGAATTATTAGCAAGATCTGCATCGATCAGCGTATCCATGAACCAATCAGCGCCTTTTTGCCATGGAATGAGCAGGTGCTTGGTCAGGAAGGAGGCTGCGACCATCCTGACTCTGTTATGCATAAAACCGGTTGCCCACAATTCCCTCATCCCGGCATCGATGATGGGATATCCGGTGAGACCCTTTGTCCATCTCTCGAATGCTTCCTGGTCCGACTCCCATCTGAACGATTTGAATCGGGAGTCAAGCGGTGTCGACGTGGAGTCGGGGAAGTGGAGGAGGACGGAATAAGAGAATTCCCTCCAGACCAACTGCCTGATGAACGGCTCGGGTGATACGGAATGTTTGAGAAGGGAGTGGTACATACTCCTGACGGAAATAACACCAAGGGATAGGTACGGAGAAAGAGTGGAATGAGATCCGTTTGCAGGATAATCCCGCCTGTCGGTATAGTTCGGGAGCCTGTTCTTCGTAAATGAGCGGAACCTCCTGATCGCGGCAGCTTCTCCCGGATCCCAGATGGATTCCATCACATGATACCAAGGGATTTCAGGGAGAAGGCCCAATTCTTCCAATGAAGCACCTGTATCTATGTCCGTCACGTTCAATTCTTTTACCTTCGGTAGCGGTTTAGGGATGCTGTTCGTTCGAAACGACTTATAGAATGAAGTGAACACTTTATAAGGGGTGTCATCTTCCTTTTTGACCGTCCAAGGAGGGAGCATCAAGGTTCCTTCAAATGTTTTCACTTCTATTCCTTCAGCATCGAGCTTCTTGGCAAGCTCGAGATCCCGTTCATAGATCCCTGGCTCATACACCCGGTTCCAGTAAACGGCATCGGCTTTCCATTCCTTTATCCATCTGAAGATTGTCTTTTCCATATCACCTTTGTCATACCACATCCGGCCGCCTATTTCTGAAATGGCCGATTCGAGGGCTTCCAGATTTCGATGAAGCCACCACTGCTTTGCTCCCCCGAATGGACGATCGTTATCAAGGATATACAGGGGGAGGACGGTTCCAGCGGTAGCGGCTTCATGAAGTGCGGGGTGATCATGAATTCTCAGGTCGTCCCTGAAGAGGACGATGATGCGCTTGTTCATATACTTATACCTCCTGCTGAATCTCAGGGGATCCATTTTTCATTCAGTATAGGGAAGAATCCATGATGAGACAAAGAAAAATGCGCTACAAAATAAAAGGAATGGGTCTAAGCCCATTCCTGAAATCGCTTATTTCACGACCAATACATTGGTTTCGCAGTTCTTTACGACCTTTTCACTTACGCTTCCCAGCATGAGCTTCTTCATGCCGCTTTTACCGCTTCTTCCCATGATGACTAGATCTACTGCATTTTCTGCTGCGTACTCACAAATCCTCTTCTCTTCTGAACCGGCAAGGTGAATGTATTCAGCTTCGATCTTGTGGGGGTCAAGTTTTTCCTGTACGTGTTTCAGCACAGGATGGATTTCTCCCACTTCATTAATCGATTGCCTTTCCTCGGCACCATCATACACATGGGGGTCACGCTGCAGGGCGGTATCACCTACGATCTGCTGGTCCACACCCGGGGAAGTAGCTGCCATGGCGTGGGGAGGAGTGAAGTGATCAACTGCCTGATTCGGTGTTTTCTCATCGGTTACATATAAAATGGTCATTTTTGTATCGAGTGATTGATTCTTCAGCTTCAGTGCTTCATCAAGTGCTTTCTTGCTACCATCTGTGTCGTCATATGCGACTAGGATATGTTCGTACATCAATAATCACCTCTGGTAATGGAATAGTATCCATTTACCCTTTTCAGAATAGTTTAATCCTTTTGTTAAAGCAAAAAAAGAAGCAGGGTGGGTTTCACCTGCTTCATACTGAAACTTATAGAAGGCTGATGATCCAGCCGATTACAACGATTGCCCCGATGACCATTAAGATCGTGCGTACCATGGATGTTCACCTCTTCATATGTGTTTTATCATTTCGCTTACCGTTAAGATACCCCAACGTGTACAAATGAAACATAAAGGATACATCAAATAAGAACAAAAATAATATTGACATTATTCTGAAAATAATGTAGGGTATAGTAAGATTTAAAATGAAGAGTTTCTGTCTATGAAGACTGAACTGAGAAGGGAGTGGCTGTGATGAAGAAGGTTATGATCGATTCCGCTATGAACAAGAATAAGCGATCTTCATCACATATCTGCTGATCCCGTTTTCATAAATGAGTGAGGGCACAGGTGATGGTAGAACACCTGTGCTTTTTTGTCCCCGGATGGACGACTAAAAGGCGCATCGCCTTTGGTCGTCCATCTTTTTGTTGTTTTCAGGGTATCCCTGTGACATAGAATCACATCTTGATAAAGGAGGAATTTTTTATGATTCACGATCACCAATCGGTAGTCCCATCCCTTACGGAGACCGAAGGAGGCTAGTTAGGGACCAAAAGCAAGAATGGAGGCAGGAGCATGTTCATCATTTTTAAGAAATTATCATGGTTTTTCATAGAAAACTGGAAGAGATATACCGTTGCCATCATTTTATTGACCATAGTCGGCATTTTGGATGTGGTCCCGCCGAAGCTGGTGGGTGACGCCATCGATGAAATCCAGGTCGGCTCACTCACGAAGGAAGCAATCGTGCATTATCTGTTGCTGTTGACAGGCACCACGGTCGTTTCGTATGGCATGACCTATATTTGGATGTATCAGCTGTTCGGGGGAGCGTTCCTTGTTGAACGGAAGCTCCGTTCACGCTTTGTCGGTCATCTTATGAAGATGACGCCCACTTTCTTCGAAAAGAATCGTACAGGGGATCTCATGGCCAGGGCTACGAACGATCTTCAGGCCATTTCGGTCACGGCAGGCTTCGGGGTGCTGACGCTCATCGACTCAAGTATTTTCATGCTGACGATCCTTTTTACGATGGGCTTCCTCGTCAGCTGGAAATTGACACTGGCGGCTATCTTACCCCTTCCATTGATGGCCCTCCTTATGAAGATCTACGGGGCAAGGATCCATGCGCGCTTCACGGAAGCACAGGATGCTTTCGGGGAGCTGAATGATAAAGTCCTGGAGTCGGTCTCAGGGGTCCGTGTCATCAGGGCCTATGTGCAGGAGAGGGCAGATGAGAATCGATTCTCCGATATGACAGAGGATGTGTACAGCAAGAACATCGCCGTAGCGAGAATCGATTCATTGTTCGATCCCACCATCAAAGTGCTGGTGGGGCTGAGTTATCTGATCGGGCTAGGGTACGGTGCGTACCTTGTATTCCATCAGTCCATCACTCTCGGTCAGCTTGTCTCCTTCAATGTCTACCTCGGAATGTTGATCTGGCCGATGTTTGCCATAGGTGAACTCATCAATATCATGCAGAGGGGGAACGCTTCACTCGATCGTGTTCAGGAAACCCTTGCCTATGAGCAGGATGTGAAAGACGAAGATATCCGAGAAACGGTTCCTGAACCGGATGGGATCGAATTCCATCAATTATCATTCCGCTATCCATCCTCTGAAGGAATGAATCTCAAAGATGTGGATGTAAGGGTGCCTAAAGGGGCCACGCTTGGTCTAGTAGGTAAAACGGGGAGTGGAAAGACGACGTTCATCAAACAGATCTTACGGGAGTATCCGCTAGGAGAAGGGACTTTGGAGATCGGTGGTATCCCGATCCAACAGCTGCCGATGGACCGTGTCAGGGAATGGATCGGGTATGTTCCTCAGGATCATATCCTCTTCTCCAAGACGGTGAAAGAAAACATCCTTTATGGAAAAGAAGGAGCAACAGATGAAGAGCTTGAAAGAGCGATAATCCAAGCAGATTTCATGAAGGATCTCAGCACCCTTCCCCAAGGACTCGAGACGATTGTCGGTGAAAAGGGCGTGGCGCTCTCAGGAGGACAGAAACAGAGGATTTCCATTGCAAGGGCTCTGATCAAGGACCCTGACATCCTCCTACTCGATGATGCGCTATCGGCGGTGGATGCAAAGACGGAAGCTACCATCATACGGAATCTCAGGAATGAAAGGACCGGGAAGACCACCATTTTGGCAACCCACCGTATTTCCGCCGTTGAGGAAGCAGATTGGATCCTGGTCTTTGATGGAGGAAAAGTCATCGAGGAGGGCACGCATTCGGATCTTCTCACTACAAAAGGATGGTATAGACAGCAATATGAGCGTCAGCAGGCTGCAGATCCTGCACGGAAGGAGGTGGGGGCATGAGCGTAGGAAAACGATTGGTTAAGTATGCCCTTTTATATAAAAGAATGATCATTGCGGCCCTTCTCATGCTCACTGTTTCAGTAGGAGCAGAGCTAGCGGGTCCTTTCATCGCCAAGAAGATGATCGATGACCATATACTTGGAATTGAAGACCGGTGGGTAGAAACCGATAAGGGGGAAGATGCTGTAGCCTATAAAGGCAAATGGTATACCCGTGAAGAATATCGGTCTGATGGAGAAATCGGAGGGAATGAGGTAAGGGTCTTCCAGGTCGGAAGGTCTTTCTACTTCATCCCGGGAGATGTCCCGAGTGATGGGGAACGCTCAATTACGGACGGGAAGCTTTCCATCCGTAAGAATGGGGAAACATCCTTGTATGAGGCTGAAAAATTATCCGGGTCCGAACTGTTGGCTTTTTATCAGCCGGAAATTCCAAGGATCATCAAACTGATTGCCTTTTATTTCGGATTGCTGCTGTTTGCATCATTTTTCCAATACGGACAGCACTTCTATCTTCAAAAGGCGGCAAACAGGGTCATTCAGAAGATGAGGAATGACGTTTTTAACCATATTCAGCGTTTGCCCATCCAGTACTTCGATAATCTGCCCGCCGGGAAGGTCGTGGCACGGATTACGAATGATACGGAGGCGATCAGGAACCTGTATGTGACGGTTTTGTCGACCTTCTTCACCAGTGCCATTTACATTGTCGGCATTTATATCGCCCTTTTCATTCTGGATCCGTCCTTGGCTTCAATCTGTCTCATCCTCATGCCTATTCTTGTCCTGTGGACTTTCCTTTATAGAAGATACGCCTCTTCCTATAATAAAGTGATCAGAAGCAAGGTAAGTGAGATCAATGCGGTCATCAACGAATCAATCCAGGGAATGCCGATCATCCAGGCTTTCCGGAGGGAAAAGAAAACAAAAGAGGAATTCGAAGAACTGAATGAGATGCACTACCGTTATCAAAACAAGCTACTCAATTTGAATTCCCTTACGTCCCACAATCTTTCGGGAGTACTGAGGAACATTGTGTTCGTCGCATTCATTTGGCATTTCGGGGGTGGATCACTCGAAGTGGGATCGGTGATTTCACTTGGTGTCCTCTATGCGTTTGTCGATTATATCAATCGGCTTTTCCAACCTATCACAGGGATTGTCAATCAGCTGTCCAACCTGGAGCAGGCCCTGGTCGCAGGGGAGCGGGTCTTCAAGCTCCTCGAAGAGAAAGGGACGGACGTGGAAGATGAACGGATGGAGCGCTACCGGGGGGATGTGAGCTTCAAGCATGTGTCATTCGGGTACAAGAAGGATGACTATGTGCTGAAGGATATCGATTTTTCAGCGACACGCGGGGAGACAGTGGCCCTTGTCGGACATACAGGCTCCGGCAAGAGCTCCATCATGAATCTGCTATTCAGATTCTACGATGTAGATGAAGGGTGTATCACGATCGATGGAAAGGATATCAGGGAGCTGCCGATTCAAGCAGTCCGTGAGCATATGGGGATCGTCCTTCAAGATCCATACCTTTTTACAGGGACCATCGCTTCCAATGTCAGTCTGGGCCAAGAAGGGATATCTCGTGAAAAGGTAGAGGCGTCACTCAAGGCAGTCGGAGCAGAAAAAGCATTTGCAGGTCTTGCGAAAGGGTATGATGAGCCGGTGATCGAGAAAGGGAGCACCCTGTCCTCAGGTCAAAGGCAGCTCATTTCATTTGCGCGGGCCCTTGCCTTCGACCCTGCCATCTTGATCCTCGATGAAGCGACATCCAGCATCGATACGGAGACGGAATCGATCATACAGGAAGCGATGGAAGTGGTGAAGAAAGGGAGAACCACATTCATCATTGCCCACCGCCTTTCTACTATAAAAAATGCAGATCAGATCCTGGTACTTGATCGCGGGTCCATTGCGGAAATGGGGAACCATGACCAACTGATGGAGCGTAAGGGTAAGTATTATCATATGTATCACCTTCAAACCGGCGCAGCCGGGGAGGAGGCAGGATAAGATTAAAAGGCACCTGGAATCCGTCCAGGTGCCTTTTGGCCGTCAATAGCAGATCCCGACGCGCTTCCGTATATGGAGACCATCATCCAGGACTTTAAGCATGTAGTCTGCCGTGTCATGTGTCGAGATGCTCCTACCGCCTTCAGGCAGGACCCGTTCTGATGCCCGGAAGACACCGGTCCGTTCACCGTCGGGAAGATACGTTGGGCAGACGATCGTCCATTCCATTTCAGAAGCTTTTAGCATCAGATAAGCGGATAGATGATCCTCCGCAGCCGTGGTGCTCCTCCGTTTGGACTCATCCGACTGAAAGCGATAGAGCCCGGTGGAATGAGATGCATCCAGGATGCCTGCGGTTCCGCATGTGATGATCCGCTTTATGCCGTGTCTTCGCATGCCCTTCAGGATGAGGGGCATGCTTCTTGATAATACATCTGTTTTGTCGGAGTTAAGAGTGCTGATGACGCCATCGCATCCCTCCAGTACGAGATCGATATCCTTTTGGTTCAAGACGTTCCCTATGATCTCCTCATCATTTCCCGTAGGTGTCCGCACAAGACAATTTGCTTTCTGTCCCAGCTGATCGGCAATGATGCTTCCGACTCTTCCGGTTGATCCGAATAGTGCAGTATTCATTCCATCTCCCCCTGATTCTTCGATGTGAATATTGTTACATGATAAACCATTCCGCGTCCAATACTAAGAAGGGACGAATGCCTGAAACATTTCCGTTGACTTTTCAGTCATAGCGTTTTATGATGACATTCGTACAGAAGTAAATCCGATAAGATTAGTGGGGGTTATCATATGAAAAAATGGAGAATTTCCATCGTTCTGATTGCCGTGCTCAGCCTAGTGCTGACAGCGTGCTCGAGTGGTGATTCGAAGAGCGGTTCAGACGAAGAAGCGCTTTATAACAAAGTGAAGGAAGATGGGAAAATCCTCATCGGGACAGAGGGTACATATCCACCGTTCACCTTCCATGATGATTCAGGCAAGCTGACAGGCTTCGACGTCGAACTTGCACGTGAAGTGGCAAAACGCCTCGGAGTAAAAGCAGAATTCCAGGAAACACAATGGGATGCCATGTTTGAAGGTCTTAACAGTAAACGGTTCGATATGATTGCAAACCAAGTGGGGATCAGGGAAGATCGCCAAAAGAAATATGACTTCTCAACTCCGTATATCGAGTCAAGTGCTGTAGTGGTTGCCAAAAAAGACAACAAGAACGTAAAGTCATTTGAAGATATCAAAGGGTTGAAATCGGCTCAGTCCCTTACAAGCAACTATCGTGACATTGCCGAGAAAAATGGTGCAGAAATTCAAGGTGTCGAAGGTCTTTCCCAATCGATCGAGTTGATCGAGCAGGGACGGGTGGATGTAACAGTGAATGACAAAATTTCTGTTCTTGACTACTTGAATAAGAAGAAAGGCGCCAATGTGAAAATTGTTGCTGAAGCGGCAGAAGCAAGCGAGAGTGCCTTCATGTTCCGCAAAGGCGACGACAAATTGGTGAAAGAAGTAAATAAAGCGTTAGAGGATATGAAAGAGGACGGAACATACAAGAAAATCTCTGAGAAATGGTTCGGAGAAGATGTATCTCCTAAGCACTAGCATTTACCAGGATCCTCAGGCAATGATTGATATACTACAAAGCTCCCTGCTTCCTTTGATCAAGGGAGCTTTGTATTATTCCATCCCTCTGACGCTCATATCATTTGCCGTGGGTATGATTCTGGCCATCTTGACTGCATTAGCGAGACTTTCAAAGTACAAAGTGCTCCAAATCATCGCAAGGGTCTATGTATCTGCAATCCGGGGTACACCTCTATTGGTGCAATTATTCATTATTTTTTATGGCCTGCCGAATCTTGGAATCAGATTTCCTGCCTTCTTGGCAGCAGTCATCGCCTTCTCCTTGAATAAGGGGGCATATTCATCTGAAATCATCCGTGCTGCCATCCAATCAATACCGAAGGGTCAATGGGAAGCAGGTTCGTCCATCGGTATGACCTATGGTCAGACGTTATGGCGCATCATCCTCCCCCAAGCAGCTAGAGTTTCGATTCCACCGCTTGCCAACTCATTCATTTCACTTGTGAAGGATACATCTCTTGCGTCGCTCATCCTCGTGACTGAGATGTTCAGAATCGCACAGCAGATTGCAGCCACGAACTATGAATTCCTGCTGATTTATATGGAAGCGGCACTCCTATACTGGGTATTGTGCTTCATCCTATCCGTCATACAGGGCCGCATCGAGAATCGACTCGATCGATATATAGCGAAATAATTGTTAGAAAAAGGAGATTTATCATGATTTCCATAAAAGGATTAACCAAACGATTCGATGATCTTGAAGTGCTTAAAGGCATGAGCGCCGAGATTAAAAAGGGTGAAGTCGTCGTACTTGTAGGCCCATCGGGGTCAGGGAAGACGACATTCCTTCGCTGCCTCAATGCCCTTGAGATACCGAATGAAGGAGTTGTCTCCATCGGGGGAACGACCATCGACTTCAAAGGTCGCGTGGCCAAAAACGAACTCCTTGAAATGAGAAGAAGGACCGGTATGGTCTTTCAAAGCTATAACCTTTTCCCTCATAAAACCGCCTTGGAAAACGTCATGGAAGGTCCGGTGGTCGTTCAAGGGAAAAGCCGAGAGGAAGCAAAAGCACAGGCTGTAAAACTGCTTGAGAAGGTAGGCTTGGGAGATAAGGTCGACTTCTATCCTTATCAACTTTCAGGCGGTCAACAGCAAAGGGTCGGGATTGCAAGGGCTCTCGCAATCGAACCAGAGGTCATGCTTTTCGATGAACCGACCTCAGCGCTTGATCCGGAGCTTGTAGCCGACGTTCTTGCCGTCATGAAGGAGCTTGCCGAAGAGGGTATGACCATGGTGGTCGTCACGCATGAAATGAGATTTGCCAAAGATGTGGCTGACCGCGTCATCTTCATGGATGGTGGCCATATCCTTGAAGAAGGCCCTCCTGAGCAGGTACTTGACAATCCGAAGAATGAACGGACGCGTCAGTTCTTGAATCTTATACATTGATACTCATCCGCTCTCTGTCCATTATGGACAGGGAGCGTTTTTTTGTGCAGATGGGAACGAATATTCATCAACCTTGTCCATAATAGGTTAGTTCGTTGAAATTAGTGGAAATATGAATATATGACCAGAAAAGGAGGAATCATGATGGATTACAGGATCGAGAAGGATACCATCGGGGAAATGAAAGTACCCGCAGATAAATACTGGGGGGCTCAGACCCAACGGAGCAAGGAGAACTTCCCCATCGGAGGGGAGAAGATGCCCCTTGAAGTTACATATGCTTTCGCCCATCTGAAAAAAGCCGCAGCGAGGGCGAATCATGCATTGGGAAAACTATCGGTCACCAAGGCGGATGCCATTGCAAGGGCGTGTGAAGACATCCTTTCGGGGGATCTCGATGATCACTTCCCCCTTGTGGTCTGGCAGACTGGAAGCGGCACCCAGTCGAATATGAATGTCAATGAAGTGGTGGCATACAGGGCGAATGAAACCCTGGCAGGGGAAGAGAGGGTTCATCCCAATGATGATGTCAACATGTCACAGAGCTCCAATGATACGTTCCCGACGGCCATGCATGTTGCTGCATTAATGGAACTGGATAAATGTCTCCTTCCATCCCTGGATCAATTGATTGCAACGCTTAGGGAAAAAGAAGAGAGGTTCCAGGATATCATCAAGATCGGGCGGACCCATCTCCAGGATGCGACTCCCTTGACCCTGGGACAGGAGATCAGCGGCTGGAGGGCCATGATGGAGAAATCCAAGGCGATGATCCTGGAGTCATCACGTCATCTGTTGCCCCTCGCAATCGGGGGGACCGCCGTTGGAACGGGCATCAATGCAGACCCGACATTCGGAAGCCGGGTCGCACAGGAGCTGGAATCACAAACGGGGTATGCCTTTCAGTCATCGGACAATAAATTCCATGCGCTCACTTCTCATGATGAGCTCGTCTTCGTCCACGGTGCATTGAAAGCACTCGCTGCAGATCTCATGAAAGTGGCCAATGATGTCCGATGGCTTTCAAGCGGTCCCAGAAGCGGGATAGGAGAATTGACCATCCCTGCAAATGAGCCGGGAAGCTCCATCATGCCTGGCAAGGTGAATCCTACTCAGAGTGAAGCAGTCACCATGGTAGCAACACAAGTTTTCGGGAATGATGCAGCTATCGGTTTTGCAGCTAGCCAGGGAAACTTTGAATTGAATGTATTCAAGCCGGTCATCATCTATAATGCACTGCAGTCCATCCGCCTTTTGGGAGATGGGATCCAATCATTCAATGACCGCTGCATCGAAGGATTGGAGGCGAATCTCGATGTGATTGAAGGGTTTGTATCCCGTTCCCTGATGCTTGTGACCGCCCTCAACCCTCATATTGGATATGAGAAGGCGGCAGAAATCGCCAAAAAGGCCCACCAAGAAGGATGGACCTTGAAAGAATCTGCTCTGAAAAGCGGATATGTGACGGAAGAACAGTATGATGAATGGATCAATCCTGAAGACATGGTGAACAAATAAAAAAACCCCCGGAAATACCGGGGGACTGTGCATTATTTGTAGCTTCCGCCAAGTTGTTGTTCAGCCATTTGAACAAGGCGTTTCGTGATTTCTCCACCTACAGAACCGTTAGCGCGTGCAGTAGTGTCTGCTCCTAATTGTACGCCGAATTCTGAAGCGATTTCGTACTTCATTTGGTCGATTGCTTGCTGAGCTCCAGGAGCAACCAGTTGGTTAGATGAGTTGTTACGAGATTGTGCCATGTTGTTCATCTCCTTAAAGTATAAGAATTTTATTGGCTGGGTCAGCTGGGTTTGCACCAGCTCGCATTCCATGAGCGACCATCTGGTATGGTTTAACCCAATGAAGTAATTCATCCCGTTACTTGTATTATGGATCAATCTGCATTTTCTATACGGAAAATAAAAAAAGAAATCTTTTCCTTTTAAACTCCCTTTAATTTCTCCTCATAAAAGCATGCTTTTGTTTGAAGGCTAACAGTATACGAAGATTGAAAGTATGGTGAACCACATGAAAGCTTGTGCTTTATGCAATGGAATCGTCTCCTATAAGGGAATGTGTGCAAAATGCGGTGATACAACGGTGGATCAAGGCAGATACCATGACTACTATGATGAGTACAGCCCTTATATGGACATTCAGGAGATTCAGCTTGCCGACGGGATTCCGAACAGCAGCTGTACGGATACATGCCTGCATCTTTTCACTTGTAAGAGATGTGGGGAGGAAGAAGGAAGAAGCATTGACATGGTGGAGTTTTGACCATTGAAAAAGGAGTCCCGGATAATAGGGACTCCTTTTTGTTTTTATCGAATGCGTTCTTCAGATTCTGCATCGAAGAAATGCGCTTTATTCATATCCAGTGCCATGGTGATCGTTTCCCCAGCTTGGATATCTGTGCGTGAATCCACCCTTGCGACAAAATCCTGTCCTTCGAGCTGGGAGTACAGCATCGTTTCTGCACCGGTCAGCTCTGATACTTCAATCTTGACTGATATCTTTGCACCCTCTGCAGTATCGATGAAAAGGGGCTCATCATGGATATCTTCAGGACGGACACCCAGGGTGATGGACTTTCCTACTTGACCCTGTTCCCGGAGGACTTTCATTTTCCCTTCCGGAACGAGGACCTTTGTCTTCCCGCATACGAAGTAGTTTTCTTCCAGTTTTCCTTGGAAGAAGTTCATGGCCGGTGAGCCGATGAAGCCGCCTACGAATACATTCTCAGGCTTATCATACACTTCTTTAGGTGAGCCGACCTGCTGAATGACTCCATCTTTCATGACGACGATCCGGGTCGCCATGGTCATGGCCTCCGTCTGATCATGCGTCACATAAATGGTTGTCGTTTGAAGACGCTGATGGAGCTTGGCGATTTCTGCACGCATCTGTACACGCAGTTTAGCGTCAAGGTTGGATAGAGGTTCATCCATGAGGAAGACCTTGGCATCTCGGACAATGGCCCGACCCAATGCGACACGCTGGCGCTGACCACCGGACAATGCCTTCGGCTTACGATCAAGAAGGGCTTCAAGGCCGAGGATCTTAGCAGCTTCCTGGACGCGTCGGTCGATTTCCTTCTTGTCGAACTTCCTTAGTTTAAGGCCGAACGCCATATTATCATATACGCTCATATGAGGGTAGAGAGCATAGTTCTGGAACACCATGGCGATATCACGATCCTTTGGTGCAACGTCATTCACCCGTTTTCCGTCGATGGAGAAATCTCCTTGAGAAATCTCTTCCAGTCCGGCAATCATGCGAAGGGTCGTCGACTTTCCGCAACCTGATGGTCCGACGAAGACGATGAACTCCTTATCCTTGATATGTAGATTGAAGTCGGTGACCGCTGTCACCTTTTTATCATAGATCTTATAGATACTGTCCAGTTTCAATTCAGCCATTTTCAATCTCCCCTTTTCTTTTGTAATCGTTTTCAACTTATTATTCATTGTAGGGGAATTAAGGGGGGATCGATATGGTCAATGTGCACAAAATTCACTCTTCTTCCTTGTTCACCTTGTCATGGAGATGATCCAGGCAGGCAAGATAGGCAAGGATTGCACCCTGAAAGCTTCGTATATCGATACCTGTCTTGTCGATAAAACGTTCGATACGGTACTGAACCGAATTGCGGTGCATGAAAAGCTTCTTCGCGGTCTGGCTTACATTGGCCTGATTTTCAAGGAATACCTTGATGATCTGTGTCCAATCAGGATCTTCTTCCAGTATGGTGATCACATGTCCGAGGAGATGTGTTTTCCACTCAGGTGGCATACAGTGGAGCAGGAAGGATGGCAGTAGTGATTCAACCGAGTGAATGACAGAATGACTAAGCGATGCAGGCATGGTGAACAATTCCCGCTCGAAGGAAAAAGCTTCAGGGAAGGTGGGGCCAAGCGTATGGAACTGTCCCGTGAAGAACAAGGTCGAGACGAAAAAATCCGACTCAATCACATGGGAGATCGTGAACAGCTGCTCATGATCTAGCACTTCGTTGCTTTTTCGTTCAATGAACAGACCTGTCCCGTCACTGAACAAGACCGACTGGACTCCTTCCGGGAGCAGATGGTGAAAGGCTTCCTTCATCATAGAGTGCTCGATTTCACCGTTCATGGAGAATTGGATGATCCTGTATTCATCCTGGGAGATACGAGGTTGATGTCCACCTTCATAGAGGAAAGAAAACCATTCCCGGGCTTCAAATGAGCCGTTGAGTAGGGTAACGGGGGAACCGACTTCGATGAACAAACATTTCAGTAGCTCCACTTCTTCTTCGGTAATTTTATTTCGATCGATTCCAATGAACGTGTCTTCTTCTTCATTTGTAAACCAGGCCTTCCCGAAATCGAGTGTACCCGGTCGGGAGGACCTGACAGCTGCTTCAGGATACTTTTTGAGTAGGGATGTCAGCATGGGGAATGTACCGTCCTTTATTCAGTATATTCCCATTGTACTGAATAAAAAGGACGATGCAAAGAGTCGTGAATTGCAAATATTGTTTGATTGGAATACTATTGTAAGAGGAATTTATCGTGATGAGGTGTACACAATGGAATATACAAAAGAAGTCACAAATCGAATGAAACGCTTGGAAGGCCAAGTACGCGGTGTATTGAAGATGATGGATGATGGGAAGGATTGCAAAGAAGTCGTCACTCAGCTTTCCGCCGTCAGGACTGCCGTGGACCGCACGATCGGACTTGTTGTCGCGAAGAATCTTGAAGCATGCATCAAGGATTCAGAAGAGAAAGGCATGAATACGGAAGAGGCCATTCAGGAGGCAGTCAACCTTTTGGTGAGAAGCCGCTGATTATCAATGAAAGCTGCCGTTTGAAAAAACGGCAGCTTTTTTTTATGGCCTTGGAGGTTCCTCATGGCTGGGCATATCGATCGCCTCTTCAATGTTTGCGATCTGATCGCGCAGGTGAACAGATCCCCCGGACATCCCTTCATTGATGAAACGGTCCACGTCCACAAATGCTTTATCGCGTCCTTCATTCGTGCTATCCGGAAGAAATTCATGTTTCTTATCCATTAGATCGCCTCCTATGGATAGTGTTCAAAAAACGGATGAGAATTATGCATCATTCATAGACGTGGAAAAGCATGAGATCGTGGATCTGTTTGGCACATTTCTCATCGAGAGCAGGCTTGCAGTCGATCCGGCCGTCTTTATGGTAGGTCCCTTCATGCTTGACGCCGCCGTAGAAAAATGAAATATACCAGCCCGGTAACTCTTTGTTTTCATACATGCTCCTGTATTGAAAATGTTGAATCATGCAGCATCACTCCTTAATGATAGTGTAAACGGTTTCTATCGCACTGAAAAGAGTGAAATGGAAAGGAGAGCCTGTCCGTCCCATTGATCTCGTCATCCTATTCACCCGACTCATAAATCCACCTGAGTCTTAATACACTTTATGGAATGGACAAAGGAGGTACGGAGGCATGAATGAATTTATCCGGGATATACAAAAAGCCATAAGCGACGAATGGACAGCCTATCATTTCTATAAAGAATTGCAGAGTCGAACGAATAATCCATTATTTGTGGAGTTCATCAGCTCAGCCCGACAAGATGAGAAAAAGCATTATGATCTATTTCAGTATCTGCATCATCTGCTTACAGGAGAATATTATGAACATAAAAAAGAAAAGGTCGAGTTCACAACCTTTAAAGAAGGGATTCTGCGTGCACTGAAGGACGAGCTGGACTGTGCTTCATACTATCGGGATCTTCTGATGGATATACCGAATCAGCAGGCTTATAAACCGCTCTTTATAGCCATGACTGATGAGACGGCACACTCGACCCGTTTCCAAACGATTTATCAGTCCTTGCGCTGAGGACGGGAGGAGGCAAGGGAGAAAAATGTATCCACAAGCTTCTTGCGTCGGGAGGTTTCAATATCTAGTTCATCGAATATCATCGGCTTGGAGTTGATTTCAAATAAAACGAAGCCTTCCTCTTTCCTTGGAGCGATATCAGCGGAAAACTCCCCAATGAACCCGAGTGATTCGGTGAGCGTTTCCCCGCAGATCTTCATGATGGAATCGAGCACCAGCTTTGTGTCCTCTTTGGCAACATCGTCAAGGGAAATGATCGTTCCCCCTGAGGGGACGTGGGTGGTCACTTCCTGTCGGTGCGACATCCGCACCCCGATTCCCGTCACACTGAATCCATCCTCCGAGGAGAGGACAAGCACTCTGTAGTCATATCGGTGTCCGTTCAGTGACCGACACTGAATGGCCTCCTGGACGATCCAGTCTTTTTCTTCGAACCATTCGGGGTACGCATGCGCCAATCGCTCAGCAGAGGAGAAGTGCTCGATTTTTTTGATACTGCGGCAAATCACCTTCCCATCTTCATGGACCTCGACCTTGCGGATGCCTTTACCTTTGGATGAAAGGGAATGTTTGATATAGATCTGTTTATGTTCTGTCAAAAATTCCTTCAGATGGACGGAATCCTGGATTTGTTCGGTAGCGGGAAGATGGGGACGTAGTTCTTCCCTTTCCCGGAGGATCTGATAAATCTCCCATTTGTTGAAAAAGTGGGGATTGAAGAAAGGAATCTTATGATCTTTACTCCACGAGGTTACATTCAGAAACGCTTCATTTTGTTCGCCCGCCGGAGTGGGAATTCGGTTATAAATGACGTTTGGAAGGGGAAAGTGGCAGGTCACCCATCTGTCCAGCGCATCACTAAAGGCAATGCCGGAAACCGTGTTGCACTCGATATCTCCGGGTGAAAAAACAAAACACATGGCCCCAGCAGCCTGGATGATTTCCTGAAGGGTTTTAAAGAGTTCAAAATTTCCGCGGTAGCGATTCGCCCTGTCCTTATCAGCCAGGATGCCTATGAGGGGGATCACCCCGTCATTGGGAGAGCCTATGGGAAAGGCGTAGGAGTCTTCGGATTTTTTTGATTGCAAAAGAAAGGAATCCAGACCGAACGCATAGGTGGATATACTCCTTTCGTCATGGCAGAAGATTCTTCTCCTTCGATCATATAGGATTCTCATGGCACCAATTCCTCGATGGTTTTGCGAGAGAGGAATACACCAAAGGAGAGGGCAAGCTTTCTTGTGAGGACATCTTCGGCTTTCAGGGAGGGATGGGTGAAGATCGAGCGGCCGGGTTTTGAATTGGCTTCGAACATCCAGATCCGTCCACTCTCGTCGACTCCGAGGTCGAATCCGATTTCTCCCACATAGCCCTCCATATTTGCTTCGATGGAATGCGACAGTCGAATGGCTGCATCCTTGAGCCGGGTTTCTATCACATGCCTTTCATCTTCCGCAAAGAGCTCGCTCAGTACCTTCACTTCCCCTCCGGATTTTGCGTGGGTGGTCACACTTCCGGAACCTGCGACTTTGGCTGCGATGGCCGATACGTGCCACCGTCCTTCATCATCTTTATTCGTATGGACCCTGAAGTCCAGCGGGCGATGGTCATCTTCAATCAGATTGATTCCCTGTTGGATGATGAAGGAATCGAGTTTCCGACCCTTCATGACCGATTGAACAAGGGATTCAAGGTTCTTAAACCGGAGTAGGCGAACCTGCTGGTCGCCGTCCTTGAATCTGCAAAAATATCCATCCTTCCCCCGGTCATACGTGATTTTATGAATTCCGTTCCCGAGACTTCCATTTGCAGGCTTCACGTACACATGCCGGTATGTTGCAAGCATCCGCTCAAGATCACTGATGGATTGGAACTGATGGGTTTCCGGGAGGAAGGCTGCGGCTTCTTCAACCCCTGCCAATCTCTCGAAAAGATCAAGTTTGTTGAAAAAGCCGGGATTATACCACGGAATTCCGTATTCTCCTTGAAGTCGCTCCTTTAGTGAAAGGAAGGAACGTTTTTTTTCGCTCCTGCGGTTGGGGAGGCGGTCGTAGATGACGGTTGGGAACGGGATGAAGTGCCGCTCCCATTGATCGCCAAAGTGAAAAAGGGCATGGATGAGTCCGTCCTCCCACTGGATGTCATGTTCCCCGAACACAAACGGTATGACTCCGAGCGTACCCTGTACAGCAAGCAACCGCTGGAACATGCGCGAGCGTTCCCCGACGGGGTTCATCTTGAACTGCGTGAATCCGGCCGTGAATATGCCGATCAATGCGCCAAGGTAAAGCTCCTCCTCCACCTGATGAAGGTGGAGGCTCCCCACTCCGCGAGGGAGATGCAGGGCATCGGCAAGGGGGGAGCTGATGCCGATGACATTTCGTCCATTGGGGTGTGTCCTGCATTCTGCTTCGACCTTCCTTGTCCCGAGAGTGATGCTTCCCGGTATTGAATCCCTATTGAAAGAAACAGGAAGGTAGAGGAGGAGACGCTCTTCTTGAAAAACTTCAACTTTAAAAGGTTTCAACATCAGTGATCACTCCTCGTGGGTGCAGACTGTGATGATAGATTCATGCAGTGGTCTAAGGGGATGCGGGATAGCTCAGAAGAATCGAGCCCGCCGGTCTGCATGAGTTTATGTCCAGGTTTTGAGTTGATATCGAGCAGCCAAATGGAATGATCAGCACCAATCGTGATATCGATTCCCAGTTCCAGCAACGGTGAAAATCGTTCTTCCAATTCCAGGGGCAGAATGGACAGGATTTCTTTCAGTTCTTCTTCCATGACTGCCCAAGGTGGGCCGGGATGCGCTGCTTTCCACTCATCATAGGGAACATACTCGGCGCCGGAGGATACGTTGGTCAAAATGCCTTCAGGATGTCCGTATCGGAAGGCGCGATGATATTCCTGCCAGTTTCCACTTGGATCTTTCGCCATGTGGATCCGTAGATCATAAGGTCGATCTTGAACTTGATTCTCCAGGCGTCTTTGGATCAGAAAGGTATGTTTCTTCATTAAACGGAGGGTGAATCGCTTGAATTCATCCCGGTTGTGAAATGTATGGGAAAGGATTCCATCCTTTTTCGTCGTTCTGACGATAATTGAAGGACCGTTAGTACGAAGGTGATAGATGCCGAATCCATGGGCTCCGTCCACAGGCTTGATGATGGCTTCTTCTTCGCGATTCAGGAAGGCGGTAAGGTCCTCGACCTCCTTTAGAAGACGTGTGCCGGGGAGATAGGGTGCAAGAGGACCCTTCCGAAGCTCCTCATAGAGGATCCATTTGTTCGGCAAACCGTAGCCAAGGAATGTAACGTGGGGCTGTTGCTTCAACCATTGGACCACCGCCTTTGCCTGCTGTTGCTTTCCTGCTTGATAATAGGTGCGGTCATATAAGTATTCCGGGATCCGAAAGGCATCTTCCTTCCATACCCCGGATTCCCGGCAGTACGTATAGCCCTCAATTCCTTCCGTGAAAGGAGAGAGGTCCTCCGGAGAAAACAAGTGCAGGCAAATCGGATAAGACAAGGATTCCTTGCCTATCCCTGAATAAAGCGGATTGGCAGGGTCGGGGTTCAACGTCAGGATGCCAAGATGATTCATTTTTCTTCCTCCTCTTCTTTCCATATGGAAAGACTATGTTGATACAATCCACGAACCGAGGGTCTTACCGCTTCAGAATGCTGGCTGGAGAGTTTACTTGGTTTGGAGTTTACTTCGATGATCCATGGTTTACCATCAGCATCGATGCCGAGGTCGATGCCAAACTCGGAAAAATGGCCGTCGAGCACCTCGGAAAGATACACAGCTGTACTCAGGCTGATAGCCTTCATATTCTCGTAAATGCCTTTAGAAAGAGGCAGGATGTCGTTCAGGATGGTACGTGGTTTCGCCGTTTGTCCCCCACGATCGACATTCGATACGAATTCGCCGTCTCCGGCAACCCTCGCAACCGATGAGAGGACCGTCCACTCCTGACCGATGCGGTGGCATAGGATACGGAAGTCCAAGGGCCGACCTTTGTACAGACAGAAAGGGATCGTCTCCTGGATGAGATAGGTGGAATTCCTGCACCACGCACGAACTTTTTTCTCCAGTGAGCGGTAGTCCTTGAACGTCTGGTGGCTGTCTCCCGGAAATGAATTCTGTCTTACTTCCCATCCGTCCCCTGAGGTCACCCTGATGATGTTCCTTCCCTTGCTGCCATGGATGTTCTTGATGAACACATCTCCATATGTTGAGAGCATCCCTTCCAACTCATCAACACCAGTGGCAGAAGGAGGGATATGATCCTGGAGGAGCGGATGATGATTCAGTGCTTGATCCACTTCTGACTTAGAGAGAAACCGTGTATTGAAAATAGCGGCCCCCGCTTGTTCCAAACAGGTGACAGCGTGCTTGAATGGGCCTGTGGTCTCAAGTCGCCTGGAAGGAATGCGATTATATAAGACGCTTGGGGAAGGAACGGAACAACCCTCCCAATCACCTTCTGAATAGAGTAGCCCGGTCCCGTCCTTTTGGAGAAAAGATGAAACAGGAAGCAAATAAAGCAAGCCTCCATTTTGACGGAAGAAGCGTTGGCATTCATGGGCATAGTCACTGAGTGATTCTGCCGTTTTGTTGATGAGGATTGCTGTGATCGGTCCAATCCCGATCCCGGCACGGAGCCGATCGACGTGTATATGAAAGACCCGGTCATGTAAGGCATGCGACCAGGGCAAGAAAGAGGTCAGAATCAGGTCATCCGTCGGGGAAGGAAAGCATTCCACCAAGGTGGAAGTCGTACCAACTGTAAGCGTGATCCCATCTTCGAGCATCCAGTCCTCCAAAAGAGTGTGAGGGATGTATATATGAGGTTCCGTCCTTTTTTCGCAAATAATGCGGCATTTCATCCATATCACCCATTCCTCGTTTGCATAACACGTCAAAATGCCCCTATAATGACTTATTGGGCTATTGCTGATATAGCATACTATGTAGGCAGTCACAAAAGGTTCAAATGAACAGGAAAAGGCAGGTGCATATATGAAATGAATGCGTTCATCCTCATTCTTTTCATGGTGGCAGTGGGTGCCCTGATCGGTGGAGTCACGAACCATCTGGCCATCAAGATGCTCTTCAGACCGTATCGGGCTTATTATATCGGGAAATTCCGTATTCCTTTTACTCCAGGTCTCATTCCGAGGAGAAGGGACGAACTGGCCGTATCAATGGGGAAAACCGTAGTGGACCACCTTCTCACTCCGGATAGCCTTCAAAAAAAGATTCTCAATCCGGCTTTTAAGGGAGAAGCGGTCAAGTATTTGAAAGCTGAACTCACCCCGATCTTCCAATCAGAGAAACCGATTGGTGAATGGATCGAAGAGTTCAATATTCCTGTAAATACCATGATGATCCATGATTACCTTGATAAGTGGATTGAAACGAAAGTGATCGAAACAAGGCTAAGCTATGCGGACCGTTCCTTAGGGGAGGCCATGCCTCTTGAATGGAAGGAGAAAGCAGAAGAGAAGATTCCTGCGATTGTGGCGATGATCGCAGGGAAGGCCGAGGACTATTTTACAAGTCCCGAAGGAAAATCAAAGGTAAAGGTGATGATCGATGACTTCCTGAAAGAGAGGGGGAGGCTCGGGAATATGATCGGGATGTTCCTGGGGAATACGTCGGTTGCCGATAAAGTACAGCCAGAGATCGTCAAGTTCATCAAACATCCCGGTACCCAGGAAATCCTCTTGAATCTGATAAGAAGTGAATGGGAGAAACTCCAAGAAAAAACCATTGGTGAATTGACCGTAAGCTTCTCAGATGAGGCCCTGGTCTCATCGGTTCAAAGCTATGCAAAACGGGTTCTGAAGGTGGATGAGTTCTTTTCACGCCCCCTTGGAAGTGTTCTATCCCGCCATGAAGAGACATTTTTCACCAAGCTCCTTCCTGCATGGGTGGACCAAGGTACCGATCTTCTCGGACGCAAGCTCCCAGGGGTGATGGAGAAGATGAATCTTCAAGAAATCGTTCAGGAACAGGTGTCGTCCTTCTCGGTAGGGAGGCTTGAGGAACTGGTCCTTGGCATATCCAAGCGTGAGTTCAAAATGATCACGTACCTTGGTGCCCTGTTGGGTGGGGTCATTGGAATCATCCAAGGAATCTTTGCTCTGTTGATTGGATGATGGAAAAAGGGTCATTCCTAGTATTCGGACACATAGTTTGTTATAGTGGGGATGAAGAAAGTCAGACAGATATTTTAGGAGGCTAAACCTTGGCTATCAACTTATACGATCAAGCAAATGAATTGGAGCGCGCACTCCGTCAAAGTGACGAATTCCAACAGCTGAAAAACATGTATGATGAAGTGAACAGTGACGAATCTGCCAGCAAGATGTTCGAGAACTTCCGCAACATCCAGATGCAGCTTCAACAAAAACAAATGAGCGGTGAAGAAATCACTCAAGAAGAAGTAGAGCAGGCTCAAAAAGCGGCCCAGCTCGTCCAGCAGCACGACAAAATCTCAAAACTCATGGAAGCAGAACAACGCATGAGCATGGTGATCACCGATTTGAATAAAGTCATCATGAAACCACTGGAAGAACTATACGGTTCCGTACAGCAATAATACATGAAATCCCGCCGGCAGATCCGGCGGGATTTTTCTGTGAGTGGATGCAAATTTCAGGCCTCCTTGACCTCCTTGTCATAATTGTCTATTCCTCTTCATAAATGTAAAGAAAGCAGTAGACAACACTTAGGAGGACATCATGATGATCTATAGAATGCTTGCTCTCAATATCGACGGTACGATCGTGAATCAAAGCGGAAAGATTGCAAAGGAAACGAAGGAGGCAATTGAATACGTTCAACATAAAGGGGTTCCTGTCACCCTTGTGACGAGCAGGAGCTTCAACTCGGCAAAGAAAGTGGCTAAATCTCTGAATCTCACAGGTCCCATCATCACTCATGGGGGTGCCTATATCGCCGCTGAACTCGAAAAACCACTCTATGTCAAAAAGATATCCGAGACCATCACCTATGAAATCGCCCACTTCCTTGAAGGATTCCCTTGTCAGATCCAGATGGCCCATGAAAGGCAGTCGATCATCGGGAAAACCAATTCGCCGTCCAAGGAGCTTGCCCGCTTATCGTGGCAGCGGGAATCACGTCTTCTTTACAGCAAGCAATATGTCGACTCCATCAGTGAGCACCTTGCAGCAAATCCGATGACCGTTCCGAAAATCTCCGTGGTCCTTGAGAGGAAGGAAGATGTGTGGGATATCATCGCCGCACTCACAGCCATGTACGATGAAGTAGATGCCATCCCGACTTCGGAAAATAGTCTGGATATCGTTCCGAAAGGCGTATCAAAACTTCGCGGTCTCATGTATCTAACCGAACGCTATGCGTTGAAGAAGGAGCAGGTCGTCATGGTCGGGGCGGGAGTGGATGATATGGACGCCATGAGGTGCTGCGGTCTCGGTGTCGCCATGGGAGGGGCTTCTGCAGAAGTGAGGAAGGCAGCGGACTGGGTGACGAGGAGCCAGCATGAAAAGGGGATCCCGTACTTCATCAGTGAGGTGTTCAGGAAGCAGCATCCGATTCCTTTCCTTAAGAAGATGAATATCATAAAATCTTGATTGCCAAGGCCGGTTCCAATAGGGATCGGTCTTTTTCATACCATCAACGACATTGACCATTCCCATCCCGTTCTTGTACACTTATAAATGCTTATCCAATTGTGAAAGGTGATTACAACGTGAATGTGTTAATTAAAGGCATCGAAGACGAACGATTTGAACGACCTCTTCGATTGATTGCCAATTTATTTTTTGAAGAAACCAAAATCCATTTTGGAAAGTGCGATCACCCCGATTTGGAGATCCATATACATGTATCAGACGCTGAGACAATACAGGCCAGTGCGGAAATCAAATCAGACCAGTCTCCGAAAGCGGTTTATGAAAAAGACTGGTTACCGTATGACACGGAGAAGGAGCGATTCAGACAGCTGAAGACCGCCGTTTCCCATGTGTACCTGAACGTCCTGCAGGAGATGACAGGCATCCAACAGAAATGGGGGATCCTGACGGGAATAAGACCGACGAAATTGATCCACAAACAAAATATGCTCGGGCTTCAGGCAGAAGAGATCCATCATAAGCTGAAGGAAGAGTATTTGATCACCGATGAAAAGATCGATCTTATGCAAAACATCGTGGATCGCCAGCTGTCCGTCGTTCCCGACCTGTATGACGTGAGGGATGAGGTGAGCATCTATATCGGGATCCCCTTTTGCCCGACCAAATGCGCTTACTGTACCTTCCCGGCCTACGCTATCCAGGGCAAGCAGGGCAGGGTGGATTCGTTCCTCGCTGGACTTCATTATGAAATCCGGGAAATGGGGCGGTGGATGAAGGAAAAAGGCGTGAAGATCACGACGATTTACTTCGGAGGCGGTACGCCGACTTCCATCACAGCGGAAGAGATGGATGCCTTGTATGAAGAAATGTACGACTCCTTCCCGGATGTGGACAAGGTGCGGGAAGTGACGGTGGAAGCCGGAAGACCCGATACCATCACGCCTGATAAACTAAAGGTATTGAACAAATGGAATATCGACCGGATCTCCATCAACCCACAATCCTACACTCAGGAAACGCTGAAGGCGATCGGAAGGCATCACACGGTGGAAGAGACGATTGATAAGTTCCATCTGGCCAGGGAAATGGGCATGAATAACATCAACATGGACCTCATCATCGGGCTGCCGGGCGAAGAGCTTCCTGAACTGCAGCATTCCCTTGATGAAACCGAGAAGCTGATGCCTGAATCGTTGACCGTCCACACCCTTTCGTTCAAACGTGCATCAGAGATGACGAAGAATAAGGATAAATATAAGGTGGCCGATCGTCACGAGATCGGACGGATGATGAATCTCGCCGAGGAGTGGACTTCTGCTCATGGATACGAGCCCTATTACCTGTACCGTCAGAAGAACATCCTTGGAAATCTTGAGAACGTCGGTTATGCCCTGCCGGGTCAGGATAGTATCTATAACATCATGATCATGGAAGAAGTGCAGACCATCATCGGGATCGGCTGCGGGGCGGCAAGTAAATTCATCGACCCTGAAACGGGGAAGATCACCCACTTTGCCAATCCGAAGGAACCGAATGCGTATAATCTGACATTCAAAGAGTACACAGACAAAAAAATCGACATCCTCGATGGATTGTTTTCTTGAGAGACTGAGACAAACATATTTCAGTCAGAGTAAACCCGAATTCATTTGCCTGCGATAAGGTATATGAATTCGGTTTTTTTTATTTGTTTTACGAACTGTATACTCCGATGTATCCAGCGGTTCATGTGCAGTATAAAGAAGCTGCGGGGACGTGTCTGTCATGAAAGGATCCCTTTTTTGCTTTGTTCCACCCCCTTTGGTTTTTAGAGAATTGTCGAAATCATGGGGGAGAAAGAGGATTCGGATCAAGGAAATCGAATAAGTAAGAAGGATGGTTTTGTAAGCGATTACTTCGTCGTGACGATCCCGCATGCGCTTCATCTGTACCAGTCCATATAAAGACAAAGGGGAGATACGTTTATGATGCAGACGCCTTTACTTCTAACAGCGATGATGGAACGAGCAGAAAAGTTTTATCCCAAAAAGCACATCGTTTCAAGGACCGAATCGGGCATTCACCGCTTCACCTATAAAGAATGGGGAAAAAGGACGAGGAGACTCGGCAGCGTCCTGAAGAACCTAGGGGTCAAGGAAGGAGATAAGGTGGGGACCCTTGCGTGGAATCATCACCGTCACCTTGAAGGGTATTTTGCAATCCCGTGCATGGGCGCAGTGCTTCACACCATCAACATCAGGCTGTCCCCTCAGCATATCGTGTATATCATCAATCATGCAAAAGACACTGTTCTTCTTGTGGATTCCGATCTTCTACCACTGGTGGAAAAAATCAGGGATCAGATCCCTCATGTCGAGTCCATCATTGTCATGACGGACGGCGAAATGCCTGATTCGACCATTGAAGATCTGCATCATTATGAAGAGCTACTCGAGAAAGGTGATCCGACATTCTCTTTCAGGCATGATCTCGACGAAAACGCGCCTGCCGGTATGTGCTATACTTCTGCGACAACAGGGAATCCGAAAGGGGTCGTATACTCGCACCGGGGCATTGTCCTCCATGCCATGGCCCTCGGACTTGCCGATACAACCGGGATCATGGAGAGGGATGTGGCTCTGCCTGTCGTACCGATGTTCCATGTGAATGCATGGGGTCTCCCGTTCGCAGCCGTATGGTTCGGAACAACGCAAGTGTTGCCGGGCCCCTACTTCACCCCTGGGCTCCTCGCCCAACTGATGGAAAAAGAAAAGGTTACCGTTGCTGCCGGTGTACCCACCATATGGCTGGGACTCTTGAGAGAACTCGAAGAGAACCGATATGATCTATCTTCCGTCCGCTACCTCCTTTGCGGCGGCTCCGCAGCGCCGAGGGGAATGATCAAGACCTTTGAAGAAAAACACGGAATTCCATTCATGCATGCCTACGGGATGACTGAGACCAGCCCCCTCGCCGTCGTGGCATCGATGAAGAGTCAGCATGACGAGTTATCGAATGAAGAGCGGTATGATGTCAAAGCCAAACAAGGAATCCTTGTCCCGGGACTGGAGATGAAGATTCTCGGGAAAGACGGGGAAGTGGAGTGGAACGGCCGGGAGATGGGAGAACTTGCCCTCAGGGGGCCATGGATTGCATCCGAGTATTACGAGGATGATCGGACAGAGGATGCTTTCAGGGATGGCTGGCTCCACACTGGAGATGTGGTGACGATCGATGAAGAAGGGTATATCAAGATCGTGGATCGGACGAAGGATCTGATCAAATCAGGAGGAGAATGGATTTCATCTGTTGACCTGGAAAATGCCCTGATGTCTCATGAAGATGTCTTTGAAGCTGCAGTTGTTGCAGTACCTCATGAGGAGTGGCAGGAACGTCCTGTCGCATGTGTCGTCTTGAAAGATACCGAGAAGCGGACGGTCACAGAGGAAGAAATCATCGACTTCCTGCGTCCACAGTTCGCGAAGTGGTGGTTGCCAGACAAAGTGATCTTCATGAAGGAAATTCCGAAGACATCGGTGGGGAAATTCCTGAAGATGGCCCTGAGAGATGAAATTCATAATAAAATAAGCCAGGAGGAGTAATCATGAGCGTACAAAAACAAGGTGAATTAGTGAAGGTTCAAATAGAAGGAAAAGTGGCGAGAGTCGTCTTGAACCGGCCGGAGTCGTTGAATGCCCTCGACCTCGATTTGATGAGCGGGCTATTGTCTGCACTGAAGGAAATCAGGAGGGACCCAGATTTGGCGATTGTCGTACTGACCGGGGAAGGAAAAGGTTTTTCATCGGGAGGAGACATCAAATCCATGCTCTCCCTTGGGAATGAAGGCGATTTTTCCGAAGTGATGGATGTGATCAATGAGCTTGCAATGACTCTCTACACCCTTCCGAAGATCGTCGTGGCGGGTATCCACGGTGCAGCCGCGGGTCTCGGGTTCAGCTTGGCGTTGACGGCCGATTATATCCTTTGCGAGGAAGACAGCAAGCTTGCCATGAATTTCATCGGGATTGGACTCATCCCCGATGGTGGCAGCCACTTCCTCCTTCAAGAGAGGCTCGGCACCCATAAGGCGAAAAGGATGATCTGGAATGGAAAAGTGATGCTCGGGCAAGAGGCCCTCATGAAAGGACTGGTAGACGAAGCACTTCCATCGGGGAAACTGGCAGAAGGACTGGAACGATATATCGAACAGTGTCTTCAATCCCCAGTGAAGGCACTCTTGAAAACAAAGGAAATTTATACCGAGTTGAATAAAGAGAGGCTTCAGGAAGCATTGCTCAAAGAAAAAGATGGTCAATGGCTCATGAGACAAACATCAGATCACCAAGAAGGAATCAAGGCATTCATTGAAAAGAGAAGGCCGTCATTCAAAGGGGAATAACGGAAAAGAGGGTGCCGAATGGCGCCCTCTTTTGTTATACGTGGAATAATAGAAGCTTTCCCAGTGGGGAAGTGAAACGATGGGTGTGATCAAGATACCCCTTCTCTGCCAACATACTTTCCCCAACCTTCTTCGCTTCCTCATCCGTTGCAGCCTGGACACTCTCATCCAGAAGTTTTGCCCCATTCTTCTCGAATACTGTAAGTTTATACGTTTTCATCGCTCTACCCCTTTGCAACATGATCACTTTTTATTTTTTCATATTTTTCTAATAATGAAAAGTGGAATATTCCTATACCAATAAATAATTCACAGATGAAATGATAGCGTCCGTTGGGGTATAATGGGTAGTATTAGAACATATATTCGTAATTTTGGAGGGGAACCATGAAGAAAATCCGGTTTCTGCACGCTGCAGATCTGCATTTGGACAGTCCGTTCAAAGGGTTGAAGAACTTGCCCGCAGCGCGGTTCAAACACATACAGGGAAGCACCTTTGCTTCTTTTGAAAGACTGATTGACGAGGCACTTAAAAGGGAGGTCGACTTTGTGCTCATCAGCGGGGATCTCTTTGATGAAGAGGATCGTAGTATCCGGGCGCAGGCGAGGCTCGTGCAACAGTTCGATCGTTTAAAGGAGAAGGAGATCCCCGTTTTCATCATCCATGGAAACCATGATCACCTTGGGGGATTCAGGGTTCAACTGGACATGCCTCCCCATGTACATATCTTCTCTGAACGACCTGAGTGGAAACAGATAAGGACGAAGGATGGGGCAGATGTCTCAATCGCGGGATTCAGCTATGGAAGCCGTCATATTCACGAGAGGATGATTACAGAATATCCAAAGGCCGAAGGCGGCGGCTACAGGATCGCTCTTCTTCATGGAAGTGAAGGGAGCATCGAGGCGGACCATGAACCCTATGCCCCCTTCACCATCAAGGAACTGCTAGATAAGGGATATGATTACTGGGCACTGGGTCATATCCACAAGCGGCAGATCCTCCATGAGGATCCTTACATTGTGTATCCGGGGAATATACAAGGAAGGCACCGGAAAGAAACCGGCCCTAAAGGCTGTTACGAAGTCGAGATGGAAGGGGACCGTACCGAACTGACCTTCATACCCGTACAGGAAGTAGAATGGATACAAAAATCTGTATCACTCGATGGGGTCACCCGTTTTGGTGAGCTGTACAATCGGATCAGGGAGGCCGTGGATTCGTGCGGTGAAGATATGATCGAACTCCGTCTGGAGGGAAAGGGCAGCTTGGGGGAAGAGGAATGGAGGAGGATCCAGAACGGTGAGTTACTGGATACGATTCAATCGGCAATGGAGGATGAACAAGGGATCAAATGGGTGCATCGTGTGTCCTTTGCAGAAGAGAAATGGGTTCTTGATGAGCGCGACCCATTCAGCCAAATCATGTTTGAGATGCTTGATGAGCTGGAGCAGGGCGACTGGACATCGTCCCTGTCAGAGCTGATGGATCATCCGTTGATCTATAAGCATGGTCTTCAGGTGGATCAGGAGGTCTTTCACGATGTCAGAAAGCTCCTCGGCACCCCGGGCAAGGAAGGAAGGTGATTGCATGAAGATTAAGGGAATCCATATCTATGCCTATGGAAAACTGATCAATCAGCACTATACCATGGAAGAATTACAGGTGATCTTTGGACAAAACGAGGCAGGGAAATCGACGATCATGTCTTTCATCCACAGCGTCCTCTTCGGCTTTCCTACCAAGCAGCATTCACTCCCACGCTACGAACCGAAAACATCATCAGACTATGGAGGAGTTCTCAGGGTGTGCACTCCTTCCGGAGAGGAGATCCGGATTGAAAGGAAGAGGGGGGGACCAGCCACGGGGACTGTGACTCTTCAATATGAAGATGGGAGGGTAGAAGGGGAGGAAGGGCTTCACCGGCTACTCGGTACCATCGACCGGAAAACCTACGGGAACATTTTTTCCTTTGACCTTGAGGGTCTTCAGGGAATCCACCGATTGAAAAAGGAAGACCTTAACCGCTTCTTATTCTCAGCAGGATCCACCGGAACGGATGCCCTCATGCAGATGGAGCAGGCGTGGCAAAAAGAACAGGAACAGCTCTTCAAACGCTCCGGGCGCAAACCTGTGATCAATCTCCTACTCTCTGAGCTCACGTCACTTGAAAAGAAACTGAAAGAAGCGAAAGGTCGCAATGACCGCTATGCTCCCCTTCATGTAGAAAAAGAGCAAATCGGTAAAAGACTGGAATTTCTTGAACATGAGCTGAAGATCCTGCAGGAAAGAAAACATACCCTTTTGCAGATCCGGGAAAACTGGGATGCTCTCAGTGAAAGAGTGTATACATTGGATAGGATCGGACAAATTGGTGACTTCCCGTTTCCTGAAAAGGGTCTGCACCGCCTCGATGAGTGCAGGCGGGAGGTCCGGAAGGTGGAAGCCCAGCTTGAAACCCTGCAGCTCAAAAAGGATACCTTTTTGGAAAGGGTGGAACGGGACGCAGAGATTGAAGAGGAAGAACGGAGCTTCCTGGAAGAAAAGCTGGCATCTCAGGGGAACTTTCAAAAATGGATCCATGATCTTGAGGATCATCGGAGGGAAGTCGAAGCGATTGAAAGTGGCATCCGAGGAATCAGAAGGGAGCTCCAACTGAGTTTGGAAGGACATGAGGCTGCTTCCGTCAACATCAGCTTCTCGATGAATGAGAGAATCAACGACGCAATTGAAGAAAAGACGGAAATCCTTCATGAACGGGAGCATAATCGGAAGAAAAGGGCGGAAGCACAAGCAACCAGAGATCGAACCGAGCGGGATTGTGACGCTGCGGAGAATCGATTGATCGGGGAGGAGGCCTTTCAGGATCTCCAGCGGAAAATCAAAAAAGGGATGTCCGAGGCCCAGAGAAACTGGTTCAGGGAACGATTGGAAGAAGAGGAGAGGATGCTTGCGAGCGACCGTAAGACATTGGGCGGACAGAAGAAGATCACGTTATCCCTTCTTTTGATCGGACTGATCCTGACGCTATGGGGGATCTGGACGGGAACATGGATCATGGGCCTTGCCCTGCTGCCGGGCGTCATGAGCATATTATCCTTTAGGCAGTCGCGATCGCGCTTGATTGAACGTGAGAAAAGGATCCAATCCATGGAACGACCCGAAGGAGAGGTATCGTCCGACTCCCAGCGCCTCTATGATGAACAGCTTGAGTACCGCAGTCAATGGAAGCAGCTCATTCTGAAGCTTGAAGAGACGGAAGGTATGCTCGCAGGTATCGTGGAAGAGGAGAGCCGACTTGTGAACAGGCTGCAGGATGTAGATGACAGGATTGCCTCTATCGTTTCAGAGCTTGGACTACCTGTTGATTTCCAGTGGAAATGGCTGAGGGAAGCCTATATAAGGCTGAAGGAACTCGTGACCCTTCATGACAGGTTGCTCATCCTCCATGACGAAATCCGCGGAGCTGAAACCAAGATCCAAGCCTATACAGGGGAGTGTCGGGAGTGGTTCAATCGCCATGGAATCGAAGCTGTACCACTGGAGGAGATCCACAGTAAGATGAAGGAGCTTCTGAAGGAGATGGACAAAGAAGATCTGAAGAGGAATCACGCCAAGGAAGAGCTCAACCAGATCCGGATGGATATGCAAAGCCTTGAAATCGAACGAACCAAGCTGGAAGACGAGGTGGAGGGTCTTTTCTCCTTTGCAGGAACCACTTCGGAGGAAGCCTATAGGAAGACAGGTCAGCTTGCCGAAGAGAAACGGGAGCTGTTGCATGCCTATAGATTTATGGAAAAACGATTCCAGCCTGATATCCTGTCTGCTTTTACTGAATTTCAATCTAAAGATCTTGTTGAAAAGGAAATCATTCTTGCTTCCACTGAGATCGACGAATGCTCCCGCAGTATCTCCACCCTGCAGGAGGAGGCAGCGACACTTGCATATGAACTTCAAGTTCTAGAGGAAGGAACCGAACATTCTGTCCTATTGCAACAGTTCGAAGGGAAGAAAGCCGAAATCCACGAGAAGATCCAGCGATGGTCGACTGTCACCCTGGCGAGGAAGGCTTTGGAAAATACGATGGAGCACTATCAGCAGACAAAGATGCCGAGGCTGATCGGGGAGGCAGAACAATACTTCCTTAAGCTCACGAATGGCCGATATCGTAAGATCAACGTAACCGATGACGAAATGATCACGGTTGCCAGGGAAGACGGTCAGGTGTTTCAGGCTGTGGAACTCAGTCAGGGAACGAAGGAGCAACTGTATATCGCCATCCGTTTCGCCCTGAGCTCTTCCCTGAAAGAAATCTATGATCTTCCCGTCATCATCGATGATGCGGCGGTGAACTTTGATGAAGGCAGAACCAGGGCATTCATTGAAGCGCTGGATAAGCTGTCGGAGAATCATCAAATCCTGTATTTCACCTGTCATCAGGCTGTAGTGGACACCTTCCAGGCACCAGGAGTGATAAATTTGGATGAGCAGACAATTGAGACGGGTCTCGACGAGTCAAGTCGGGTGCCTCTGTGATATACTTGAAACAGTAAACTGAAAGAGAACGGGGGAACAACCATGTCCGGAATTACGACCTATGCAGTCGGTGAGACCATCGATTTGCATTTATTGATCAAACAGATGACAAAAGGCACAACCAATACAGGCAAGCCATTCCTGACTATCATCCTGCAGGATAAGAGCGGGGATATCGAAGCGAAGCTGTGGGATGCCTCAGATCAGGATGAAAAAGCTTACCAGCCGGAGACGATTGTCAAGGTAGTCGGGGATATCCACAACTATCGGGGGAAGAACCAACTGAAAATCAAACAGATTCGTCCCGTGTCGCCGGGGGATGGTTTTTCCATTGCTGATTTCCTGGAGACTGCTCCGGTAAGTATAGATGAAATGAGCAGTAAGATCACCCAATATATCTTTGAAATGCGCAATCCGAATATTCAGCGGATCACCCGTCATCTGATCAAAAAATATCAGAAGGACTTCCTTGAATATCCTGCAGCAACGAAGAATCACCATGAATTCGTATCTGGCCTAGCCTATCATGTCGTTTCCATGCTTGATCTTTCAAAAGCCATCGCAGGACTATACCCGACGCTGGATTCCGACCTGTTGTATGCAGGTGTGATCCTTCATGATCTTGGCAAGGTGATTGAACTGTCCGGCCCGACTTCGACCACCTACACAATCGAGGGGAACTTGATCGGGCACATCTCCATCATGGTGAATGAAATCGGGAAAGCGGCCGATGAGCTTGGCATAGAAGGAGAAGAGGTCATGATCCTTCAGCATTTGGTCCTTAGCCACCATGGCAAGGCAGAATGGGGCAGCCCGAAACCCCCATTGATTCGCGAAGCAGAGATCCTTCACTATATCGATAACGTGGATGCGAAGATGAACATGCTCGACAGGGTCCTATCGAGGACGAAACCTGGGGAGTATACGGAGAGGGTCTTTGCCCTTGACAACCGCTCCTTCTATAAACCGACATTCCATGAATGAACATGAAGTCCGGTCCTTCGACCGGGCTTTTTGCTGTCTGAAAAAAGATTGTCATAAGCAGGCAATCCTCTTCATATGGTGAAGTAAGGACAAACCTATAAGGAGTTGAAGCAGATGACATTACCGATTTGGATGTATTTCATTGTAGCAGGGATCTTTGTCAGTGCGTTCATGACCATTAAGTCGGCAAGGCAGGAAAAGGCCCAGGAGGATGAATGGATCGCGAAAGAGGGCGAGGTCTATATGACCCGCATGGAAGAAGAAAAAGAGCGGCGGCGCGTGTCCTCTTGATCAAATCGTCATTAAAGAAAAAAGACAGTCGGAGAATAATCTCCGGACTGTCTTTTTTGGGTTCATTCTTTTGTATCGGATTCGGTCGTTGCATTGCCTTCAGGGGCAGCAGCATCCGGTGCTGGCGTACCGTTCAGGACTTGTTCGAATGCATCTTTGAGATCTTTATCCTTGATCTTAAGATCTGCTTTTTCGATTTCGTCCTTCATGGATTCCTGGATTTTAGACTGGTCCACTTTTGAAAGTTTAAGCTCTTGCTCAAGATCTTTTTTCATATCTTTGAACGGTTTCTTTTCTTTCGTATCGGTCACTTCAATGATGTGGTAGCCATAATCTGTCTTCACAGGATCGCTGACCTCACCTTTTTTCAGGGAGTCAAGGGCTTTTGAGAACTCAGGTACAAAGCTTTGGCGTCCGGCATTATCAACCCATCCAAGGCTGCCACCGTTAGCTGCAGAAGCGGTATCGGTTGAATACTCGCTTGCAAGATCTTCGAATTTACCCCCGTCAGCCAATTTCTTTTTGACTTCCTTCGCAGTCTTTTCGTCTTCCACGAGGATGTGCCTTACTTCAATCGGAGCTTTCCAATTTTCGTAATAATCCTTGAGTTCCTTGTCAGTGACCTTTATATCTGATGTAGCCGCCTTCTCTTGAAGAAGCTGAAGCTTCAAATACTCTTTAAAGGATTTTTCATCAAGGTTGTACTGTTGAAGGAACATATCGAATTGATCACCGAGCTGTTCTTTCGCTTCGTCCATCTTTTTGTTGATTTCATCTTTAGAAACATCATACTTCTCATCGAGAACTTTTGTATAAACGAGTTCCTGCAGGGCTTGTTCCATTTGTGGAGTGAACTTTTGTTTCGCTGAATCATACAGTTCATCCTTGGTGATATCCCCGGCTTTCGTTGTCGCAACTACATCTTTATCGTCTGCCCCATTACCGCTGCATCCTGCTAGTCCCACGGCACCGGCAACAAGTGATACGGAAAGGATCCACTTCTTCATGGTGATCAACTCCTAAGCTATTTTCAGTCATGCTTGGCTAAAATCTACAACCCATACTATATCACACTTTTTGGATGAAAAAAAATAATTTCCAAACTATTCTTGATAAAAATAGGCAGATAACATACCCAATTCCCAGATTCGTTCATATGATATCAGCGAAGAGAGAAAAGGAGGTAATGATCATGAGCTGTGGATACAATTCAGGATTTGCATTGCTTGTTGTATTGTTCATCTTATTAATCATCGTTGGTGCCGCGTTTATTTGCTAATAAGAAATATGACAATAGCCTAAAACCATTAGACGTCTACTTGAATATAATGCATTAGCGCTTCAAAGGAGGTGGAACGTAATGGGTAACGCATACGGCGGAGGTTTCGCGTTAATTGTTGTACTGTTCATCTTGTTGATCATTGTAGGTGCAGCTTGGCTATAAGATAGCCAAAAATACTAGGAATTGACGGATCAGGATCAAAGAGGGGGCATTACTTGCAGCAACGTCCCCTTTTTGCCTATCTCATCCGATGCTTCTCATACATGAAAGGAGGAAGCGCATATGTCAGGTGCTTGCGGGTATGGCGGAGGTTTCGCTCTAATCGTTGTTCTATTCATCTTGCTTATCATCATCGGTGCAGCATACGTTTGCTAATAAAGTGAATTGAACCGAAAGGACTTGTTAGGCTGCTGTGAACATTCACGGCAGTTTTTCAAAAGAAGGGAAGCACGCAAAAGGGAGGATTGATTCCTTTTGCAGGCTTCTATTTTTAGCTAAAATAAAGCAAGCCCCTCGAAGAGTCGTTGAAGACGATCCGGGGGGCTTGTTTTTTGAATTGGTAAGGATGTTGGTTCTGCTTTTCTTTAACCAGCTCCGGCGGGTTGACCCTCGAGGTCATAAGTCAAGCCACCCAAAAAGGCCAAGAACGCCTTTCTGGGTGGCTCGTCTTATGCTTGTCGGGTCAGAGCGACCCGCCTCCGCTTTTCTTTGTCTATGTAAATAAGATTTCCACATAAGATGAAATCAGCAGTATGGTGATGAGGATGTTGATGGTTGCGTATACTTTCGGCTGACGTTCTTCGGGTATTTCCTTTTGTGCACAGAGTGCGAAGGTCATTCTGTTGATGTTGAACAGAATGAACAGTGCGAATACGATAAACATGATAAATACGGTGATCATCCAGGTCCCTCCCCGTTCTCTCCTATAAGCTATACAATACCAAATTAATGGGGTGATTGGTAGGGCGAGTATTGACGAAAAATTGGAAACTAAGCTCTTTTCGTATTCGTGTTCGTGTATAAAGCCTCTGCTTTTGATGAAGAGCAGGAATACGAAAATAGCCTAGTGAGGGGGGCGACCCCTCATTGTTCAATCAATATCTCATATCCATCCTCATTTTCCTCGATCATCGCCCTCCTCGGAGAAAAGAGCAGTGTCCTTACACAAAGAAAATCGATTAAGCAGATGCCCGTATGGAAGGCAGTCAGCATGATGAAGTAATGGGAGTAATGAGGAAAATGGAAGCAACCGAACATCAGGAATGAATTGAGTACAAAGAATGGGGCGGTTAATGCCATCCCGTATCTCCATTTGGTGATCGGCACATTCAATCTGAGCGTTACGGTCGGTAAGATCCCTATCTGTCTTCTCAGCGTGCATGTCATATTCCGTGCACAGTGCAAGACCGGCAGTGCGTGGCAGATCTTATGCAGGGGATAGATGCTCAACAAGCCTGCTAAAAAGAGCAGGATGTGATGATCATAAAATACACGATGTTTCAATACATTAATCGGTACGTATATAAATGAGAATACCATCATCATCACGATGGATGAAAGTAAAAAGACTCGATGATACCCGAAATGTCTTTCTTTATCAACGGATTTCCAGCAGTGCATTACGTGTTTCCTCCAAAAGGCGTTCGGTATGGTGAAAAGCGCCTTACATACTGTATTATGATTGCTGCTGAAAATCAATACTTTTTTAGGGGAGGAAAAAATAAAACCGTGATGCCTTCAGGGGAGTCTGCACGGGCTTGATTAGAGGAGAAGTGATGATTAAAAGAGACAAGTGTACGGAATGTCTTGTACAATGGAAAAGAGAAACTATGCATATGGAATGGTGATTGGAATGGATGATTTGTTAAGAAGAGTGGAAAAGCTGGAATATTATCAAAGGCTCATGTTGGAAATGATGCCGGGGCATACCACTTTATTTTACAGGGAGGTCATGAAGGCAGGGCTTGATGAGGAAGATGTAAGAGCATTCTTCCAGTTATGTGAGGGATTGAACAATAAATGCCAAAAACAAAAAGCGGAAGGGTTTGTCTATTTTACTCCGCTTTTTAAAGAATTTGAACGTAGGATCGACCGCAGGCTTACTGTCGAGCGGGTCATCGAGGGGTGCCTCAACCAAGGATTATATCCTTCTCTCATGACCCAGCTCAGGAAATGTCTTTAGAACTCTCTAAGTCATCTTCTTCCTGGAAAAGTTCAGTCAGTTTTCCATTGTCATCGGAGAAGTCATTTTTGATGTTGTCGAACGACTTTTCGAAAATCTCCATGAAATCATTCCCATAGATGTTGCGCACCACGCTCATCATTTCGATCATTTCCGGAAATTTTCCGTAAAGCTCCCTGAGGGGAGAGACCCCTTGGAAAATAGCGTGATGGTCAGGATCGTAATTCTTCATGGAATCGAGAAGAATGCGTTCTCCTTTCTCCGTCAGCCTGATATACGTGTTGCGTTTATCGTTTTCCCTTTTTGAAAACTCCAGCAGTTCCCGCTCCTCTAATTTCTTGGAAAAATTAAATGCCGTGGATACATGCATGACACCGAATTTGGCTACATCTGATATGGAAGCACCTTTTAGATGATAAGCGATCCAGAGAATATGGTGTTCATTGATGTTGAGATCATACGGCTTGATCCATTGCTGCCAGTCCTTTTCGATGGCTTTCCACAGAGCTTTGCTGAGCTGTGCCATCCGCTGGCTGAAGAGCATTGCCTCTTTTAATGTGAATTCTCTTTCCTTCATCTCTTTCACCCACTTTACTAAAAAATCTTTTCCCCTTTTCTTTTTCCTTTGAAGCACCAGGCTGTTAAAAAGAAAGCGCTTATATTTTATTATGCCAATAAAGTAATGAATAATAAAGTCTAAATTCACAAAATTTTTAGAAGTTCATGCAGGGAATTGAAAAACCCGCATCGCAAAGGCCTTCATGTTTTGGAACATACAAGGTGGATACGGGCTTTCCCTATGATTTACTTCGATTGGGACGAACCTGGAAGATCGATGGATTTTTCTAGATCTTCAATCGTTTGTCTTACGGTCTCGATTTCTTTTTGCAGGCGCTCGTTGTTCGGAGCGGTCGATATTTGCCACTCTTTAATGGAAGCCTGAAGATCTTTTGAAAGCTGAAGAACGGTTTCCTTGCTTTCCTGAGAAAGCGTTCCGATGGATTCCTTCAGTTCATTTGCCCGCTCTTTTAAGTCTTCGAGCGTCAGCTTCCAATCATTCTGCTTATCTTTCAGTTTTCCCCTCAATTCCTTCCCTGAAGAAGGAGCTGAGAGAAGGGAGCCTGCACCTGCGACGATGCCGCCCACGATCAAACCGTACATCAATGATTTCACTTTCATGCCCTTCACCTCTGATTGCTTGGTAGTATTATTATTCTACAAAAGATGTAGATATCCTTTTCCCTATTGTAACAGTTTGAAACGGGATTGTTCATAAGTATTCGAATGGACGCATACGAATAAGGGAGAGGAGGGGGAAGAATGGACGGGATCATTTTCGGTTTCTTTGCTCTCAGTGTGATTTTGGTGATCAGTATGGTGTACAATATTATGAGTTTTCAAAGACCGGGGATCTATCCCCCTAAGAGCATTTTGAAGAAAAGGGCGGGGTTGATGGGGACGGCGGGAGCAGCTTCCCTAGTGGTCGGCAGCATCCTGTGGTGGATTGCTTCATAAAAAAAAGGCCCAAAGGGGGCCTTTTTTCATTGAAGCTGATCTGACGTGACCGCTTCGCTTATGGAAGAACGCTTTAAGATACCATTGATGATCGGATATACGACGAACATTGCACCGGCGTTGACGACTGTAGCAGGCAGTACGACCGCTGCGAACAGGGCGATGAATGCTCCAGGAAGACCGCCGATGACTGAAGCTGAACCAAGGAAGATGGCTCCGGAAACGAGCGTTCCGATGGCTGTCAGTACAATTGCTCCCAAAATGGATCGGGAGTACTTTCTTGTAAGCAAGAATAATCCGTAAAAAACAAATGCTGTCACGGGCTTGTCGATCAGGTTCGGGAGGAATCCTCCAGGGAACTGGGTGGTTAATCCGGAAATGACACCGGTCAACAGTCCCACAAGCAGTACATTTTTCTTGGCAGGGAACAGCATGATCCCTAAAAACATCATCGTAAGCATCATGTCAGGCTTCATACCAAGGAAGATCCCAGGGATTACGGCATGCAGTGCGGTTCCGATCCCGATCAATAGTGACAGGGATACAAGCGTTTTAGTATTCATCTTCATCTCTCCTCAACTCGTCTATGCTTTCTCTGCTCCTCCTGATGTGCACTATTGCCATCAGCGAAAAGTTAGGACTATTATAACACATCGGCCTCTCATGTCAACGGACCTGTTCCTTCTCAAATATGGCCAGAGATGGATGCGGCGATTTCCTGCAGGTCCTCGGGGGTGTAGTCGTCCGTATGGGTCTTCCAGACGGCGCCGAATCCGTCGCCTTCACCGTAGCGCGGGATGAGATGCAGATGGAAATGAAACACGGATTGGCCGGCTGCTTCCCCTGTGTTGCTGAGGAGATTCAGCCCGATGGGTTGGAACGCTTCCTTGATGGCAGACGCCACTTTCGGAGCCGCCTGAAACACGTGCCCGGCCGCTTCAGGGGAAAGCTCATAAACGTTTTCCATATGCTGCTTCGGGATAATCAGTGTATGCCCTTTCGTCACTTGGCTGATATCCAGGAAGGCAAGCACGTTTTCATCTTCATATACTTTTGTGGATGGGATCTTCCCATCAATGATTTTACAAAAAATACAGTCGCTCATTGTATATCCACCCTTCAATATGTAGTAGTTGTATTTTATCACGGGTGCAGATATAAATGAAGAAGAGACGGGAACGAATGTCCCGCCTCTCCATGTAGGGGCTGTGCTTCCTGATGCTTTTCGTAAAGTCGGCGATTCCATTCAGCAGGTGAACGGAACGATCCTATCGCAATCGATTTTTGAAAAATCTTGAGCGTCTTGGACAACCACCTCATTTGACGGTTTGCATACATACGAATGACTCGTGCAATGTGACCATCTCCATCTCCTTACATCACGTAAAGCGAATAAGTGTTTGGATATACGTCAACTTGTTCTTTAACAAACACCTCATTTGTCTGAATGAATGGTGAATGAATGTCATTCACTAAAGAAGAGCATAAATGCTACAACAATTAGTGAAATTCGGATCCTGGTCTTTAACAACCACCCCGTTTTTCTTATTGCCTTACCCCTACAACTATAGGATGACCCGTCTGTAGGTATTTATTTGTACTAGATAATGGAAAAGTTGTAGATCAAACATGCCTTCATAACGGAATTTTGATAAAATGAAGCAAAGACTGTGCAGAGAAAGGACGTTTTCGCTTTGGCATTATTGGAAATCAACCATTTGATTGGTGGATATACACGTAAGCCTGTATTAAAAGATATTTCCTTCTCAATCGAGTCCAATGAAATTGTAGGACTGATCGGATTGAACGGGGCAGGTAAAAGTACGACGATCAAGCATATCATCGGACTGATGGAAGCAAAGCAGGGGGATGTATCCATCAACGGAAAGACCCTGAAGAAAGATCCCGAGCAGTACCGTAAACAATTTTCCTACATTCCCGAAACACCGATCCTTTATGATGAGCTCACCCTTGAAGAGCATTTAAGGCTGACAGCCATGGCATACGGATTGACGGAAGAAGAGTATTCCGATCGTCTCCCCGGATTGCTGAAGGCCTACAGGATGGAAAAGAAACTGAAGTGGTTCCCTGCCCATTTCTCAAAGGGAATGAAGCAAAAAGTAATGATCATGTGTGCGTTCCTGATCCAGCCAAGCCTGTACATCATCGATGAACCATTTGTCGGGCTTGATCCCCTCGGCATCCAGTCACTTCTTGATTCCATGGAGGAGATGAAAGCAACGGGAGCCGGCATTCTCATGTCCACACACATCCTGGCGACGGCCGAACGCTATTGTGACTCGTTCGTCATCCTGCATGAGGGGAAAATCCGTGCAAAAGGGACCCTAGACGATTTGCGGAGGGAATTCACGATGGCTGGGGCCACCCTTGACGATATTTACATTCAACTGACAAAGGAAGAATCGGATGATGAATAATGTAAATGGGATCTGGAAGCAGCGGGTGACGGAATATACCCTTGAGCTTCAAAAATATCTGAAGTACATGTTCAATGATCACCTTTTATTTGTCTTGATCTTCGCATTCGGCGGAGGAGCCTATACATACAATCAGTGGGTCAAGACATTGGAACCGTCTTTTCCTGCTCCTCTGATCATGGCTGTCATTTTGGGACTTGTTCTGGCATGGAGCCCTGTATATACCTTCCTCCGCGAAGCCGATGCGGTGTTCCTGCTCCCTCTTGAGAAGAAATTGAAGGGCTATTTCACGAAGAGCCTCTGGGTGAGCTTCGCTTTTCAATCCTACATCCAGCTTATTGTGCTCGCTGCCATGATGCCTATGTATGTTGCAGTGACGGGGAAGGGATTCAGCACCTTTTTCCCGCTTCTGATCATCGTCCTGGCCGTGAAATGGTGGAACCTTCTCATGCGGTGGCAGATCCTCCGTTTTCAGGAGAGGAGTGTCCATTTCACTGATTCGTTCTTCCGCTTTCTATTGAGCGGCAGCATCATGTATCTGATTCTCTCTGGTGCTCACCTCTGGGTCATTGCAACGATTGCAGTCATCCAGCTCCTATACGTGGGGTATTTCATGCAGGTTGCCAAAGGGAAAAATCTGAAATGGGACCTGCTGATTACCCTTGAGCAGCAGCGTATGCTCATGTTCTACCGCATGGCCAATATGTTCACCGATGTCCCGAAATTAAAAGGAAAGGTTCATCGGAGGAAGTGGCTCGATGCCTTATTGCCAAATGAGATGGACCAAGGAAAGTCATACCGCTATCTTTATATCAGATCATTGGTAAGGACCAGTGAATATTCTGGCCTCTATATCCGGTTGACCCTCATCGGCGCCGTTTTGATTTACAGCAATACGTCCTTGATCTTCAGCGTGATCGCCGGTCTCCTTTTCATGTATTTGACCGGTTTCCAGCTCATCCCGTTATTCAAAAGGTTTGACTATAAGATATGGGTGCTTCTTTATCCGGTTCCCCGGAAGCTGAAGGAGTCATCGTTTCAAACCGTGATCATGCAGGCACTCATCATCCAGGCGTTCGTCTTATCCATCCCATTAATCGTAAGGGGAGAGTGGCTGGGGGGAGTGATCGTGCTTGCTACAGGTTGTGTCTTTTCACTCCTGTTCAGCCGCCACTATCTGGTGGGAAGGTTGAAGAAAATGCATGATCCGCTTCACTCGTGAAACCATCTTCATGACCCGAACGTATACTAACCATCATGTGGAGGAGGGATGAGAGTGGAAATAGAAAAGCAAGAGCTAGATATGTGGAAGCGCCGCATCACACGTAAATCCTCCAGGCTGCAGAGAGTATCCAAGAGGGCCCAGACGAAAATGAACACGTGGATTCCCGAGAAGGCCCATAACCTGATAACGGACAGCATCCGCCGCATGGTGGAGATCACGCTCAACAGCGGAGGCTGGTTACCGATGAATCCCGTGTCTGCAAAGGGAAACCTTCAGGAAAGGGAAGAAAGCATGAAGGAGCGACTGGAGTTTTACAGGAAGACGGCTACAATAGAAGGTGCAGGCACCGGAGCAGGAGGGCTCTTCCTCGGCATGGCGGATTTTCCTCTGCTCCTGTCAATAAAGATGAAGTTCCTTACAGAATGCTCGATCATTCACGGCTATGATGTGAATGTCTATGAAGAGAGGCTATTTCTCCTATATGTATTTCAATTGGCGTTTTCAAGTGATGAGCATAAGCGGAAGACCTTGAGCGTGATCGAAGACTGGAATGCGGAGAAAGAACGGGTCAAAGACATGGACTGGCGAACATTCCAACAGGAATACAGGGATCATATCGATTTGATCAAAATGCTCCAGCTTGTGCCTGGGATCGGTGCGGTTGTAGGGGCGTACGCAAATTACCAGCTTCTCGATCAGCTGGGTGAGACGGCGAAATTCGCTTACCGGATCCGTCATTTCCACGAGCATGAAAAGGGGTGAAGAGCGGATGACAGTCAGTGTACGCCCTTTTCATCGGGAAGATGCATTAACCATTACCAGGCTTGCAGATGATAAGATCCTGGCAGATACGATCGGTTTGCCCCATCCTTATGAAGTCTCACATGCAGAGGAGTGGATCCGCTCACATCCCTCATTGTGGGAAGCTGATGAGGAGTATAACTTTGCAATCGAATACCAATCCGACATCGTCGGTACAATCGTGATCAGACGGAATCAGGAGCATGATGCAGGAGAACTGGGCTACTGGATCGGCAGTCGGTTCTGGGGGCGGGGCTATGCCACTTCAGCCGTGGAGAAGATCCTGTCATTCGGGTTCCAAGATCTTGGCCTGAACCGTATGTGGGCGATGGTACGTGACTCCAATATAGGTTCGAGGACTGTCCTTGAGAAAACGGGGTTCGAGGAAGAGGCGTTGTTGCGCCAGGCACGCAGGCGTGGCTCCGATTTCGAAGACTGCCTCCTTTATGCAATAACAAGAAGGGATTACCAAACGCTTGAATGACTGGTAATCCCTTCTTTTGTCTTTCGCTGAGCGAAATACATATAGTATGATGGAGTGGAAAGGTGGGGAAACGTGTGTCACGTCGAAAAAAAGTAGTGAGATGGTTCGGTCTCGTTCTATTCTCTTTCTTCTTCATTGCAGCGGGGGTATTCCATTTCATAGAGGCCCAAGGCTTTGCGCGGATGATCCCTTCATTCCTTCCTCTGAAGGAGGAGGCGGTCTACCTGACGGGGATACTTGAGTTCATACTCGCCATCCTCCTTCTCATTCCGAAGACGAGAAGAAAAACCGGCATCGTAACGGCCGTCTATCTGGTCCTGATCTTTCCTGCCAATATCTATGCAGCCGTCAAAGGCATTCCCGCCCCCGGGGCGGAAGAAGCAAACGCTCCCCTGCTTTGGGTGAGGCTCCTCTTCCAACCGCTCTTGATCTGGTGGGTGCTTGCTGTCAGCAAGGTGGAAAAGACTCGTAGCTTCTATTCATAGGAAGATATCAAAAATGCGCCCCGTGAGCAAAACCTGCTTTCCGGGGCGCATTTCGTTTTACATAAGGAACATGGCTGCAATTGTCGTTACGACCAATCCGATGGTGACCGGGAGAAGGTTGCGACGGGCGAGTTCGAAAGGGTCTACCCCGCAAATCGCCGCTGCAGGAATCAGAGCCCATGGAACAAGTGTCCCACCACCGACCCAGATGGCAGCAATCTGTCCGAGGGCTGTGAGGGTCGCAACGCCAGACCCAATGCTGTCGGCAAATAGGGAAGCAATGGACCCGACGAGGGAAATACCCGAAAACCCTGAACCATCAAGACCGGTTATGGCTCCTACAGCAGTCAGTGTAACAGCACCTACTGCTTGAGATATCGGAACGACTGCTGATAACGCTGCCCCCAAATCATTGACGATACCGTGTGAGGTTTGCGGCAGGTGATCACCGATGATGGCATTAAACCCTGAGTCGCCGAGGTAAAAGAACGCTGCGATGGGAATGACGGGACCGAACACTTTGAAACCGAACTGGAATCCGTCGATGAGGAACCCGGTGGTTTTTGACAAACCATCTCCTTTGAATGCTGCAAGGGAGATGATAAGAACGATGAACATGGCGGTACCACCAATCAATGCAGTGGCATCTCCGCCCTGGAGATTGAAAACAGACATCGCCACCACATTCAGGATAAAGGCGGAGGGAATCAGAATGGCAATGATCCGTCTCCAGACAGGGGAGAGGGAGGATGAGGTGTCCGTTTCGGTGAACAGCAAAGGTGAAGTCTCCACCTTCAGTTTTCCCTGCTTCATATCCCTCTTTAGGAAAATGAAAGCCGTTACGGTCGTGACCACCCCCATGATAATGACCAGTGGGATACTTGCAGAAATAACATCTCCAATCGGGATGCCTGCTGCATCCGAAGTGAGCTTCGGTGCAGCCTGTATAACAAAGTCCCCTGATAGGGCAATCCCGTGTCCGAAAAGGTTCATGGCCATGGCGATTCCGAGTGCCGGAAGCCCCACCCTGAGAGCGACAGGAACAAGGACGGCTCCGAGTAGGGCGACAGCTGGCGATGGCCAAAAAAACCAGGAGATGAACATCATGACGAGACCGATTGTCCAGTAGGCAAGGGTAGGAGTACGGATGAATGAAGCGAATGGTTTGATCATCACATCATTGATGCCGGTGGAGGTTAAACTTCTGCTCATGGCAACGATGATGGAAATGACGAGTATGGTGGGGAGCAGTTCGGTAATCGCATAGATGAAGCTTGAGAAGATCGAACTGATTGATCCGGTCAAAGAGCCGGTGGCGACAGCGGCAATGGTGAAAATCCCTAGGATGCAAATGATGGTGGTGTCCTTTCTGAACACCATAAACGCGATGATCAATCCGATGAACGATAAATAGATCCAATGCAGGGAGGTCAAATCGATTCCCATTAGGAAAACCCCTTTCCATTCTTACAGGGCAAAAGCCCTGATTTGTAGTAATAAGATATGAAAGGGGAAACCTGTTCGTGCCAGGAGTGGTGCATTTCCTGGGGAATAGGGGGGATATTGTCCATTCCGGCACACAAATAAGGAGCAGCCGAAAATCGGCGGCTCCACTGAAACCATCAGATGGTCGTCACATGATATTTTGTCACATAGGATGAACGGGGGAAGATGTCTTTTTTATTGTCGATTCCGGATTCCGTTCCGCGTTTGGCATGAGCCTTTTTGTACTGGTTGGATTCCTGCCAACCAAGGAAGCTTTTTTCATCCTTCCACTGTGTCATGATCACATATGTATCAGAGCTCTGAGGTCTCAATACCCTGATTGAGATAAACCCTTCCACTTCTTCCACAAGACCGGCACGATTGGTAAAGCGGTATTCGAATAAGGGGCGCCCTTCGTCCGTTACAGGTATATTGTTGCAAACCACGAACCCTTCTTCCGTAAGCTCCCCGGATGAATCGAGGATGTCATAGGTGCGGGGGGAACTGAAGACGCTGTCCCCTTCGCTTTCGTGGATCAAAAGTCCATCTTCTCCCTGCATGAGGACCATTGTCTCTCCCGGGTGCTCGTCTTTGATCGTCTTTAGGAAATCATGGGTCCCTGTCGTCATATAAATCTTCATGTCCATCACCTCTTGCGATATAGTTACCTTCTATTATACTCTTCCCTAAAACCGTTTGCATGTAACATGAAGAGGGAAATGTTTTATAAATCGGTGGCGAAGCCGTGAAAATCGGCAATTTTATGACAGTTGCCATGTAAATCTATACTTTCAGACTGAAAACGTCTATAGTAGTGAAGTTGAGAACATCTATATTCATGAAAACTCTTACATAATTGTTGGAATCAATTTTACTTAGGCTACACTATACATATTGGATGTACGAGGAAAGGTGGACGAACAAAGGTATGAAAGCAATGAATGATACGCTGCTGCGTGCAGCAAGGGGAGAAGATACGGAGCATACTCCGGTATGGTTCATGAGACAGGCTGGACGTTCCCAGCCCGAATACAGGGCGATCAAAGAGAAATATTCTCTTTTTGAAATCACGCATCAGCCTGAACTTTGCGCATATGTGACAAGACTGCCGGTCGAGCAATACGACGTGGACGCGGCCATCCTCTATAAGGATATCATGTCACCGCTCCCATCGATCGGAGTGGATGTAGAGATCAAGTCTGGAATCGGTCCGGTCATCGACCAGCCGATCCGCTCCCTGTCGGATGTGGAGAAGCTTGGCGAGATCCACCCGGAAGAGGATGTTCCTTACGTACTTGATACGATCCGTCTCCTGACAACCGAGCAGCTGTCGGTTCCCTTGATCGGTTTTGCAGGGGCACCGTTCACCATGGCAAGTTATATGATCGAGGGTGGCCCATCAAAGAATTATAATAAGACGAAGGCCTTCATGTATGAACAGCCTCAAAGCTGGTTCGCCCTCATGGACAAACTGTCTGACATGACCATCACGTATGGGAAATCACAAATCAAGGCAGGAGCATCTGCGTTTCAGATATTTGATTCCTGGGTTGGCGCACTGAACGTACAGGACTACCGTTATTTCATCAAGCCATATATGGAGCGAATCTTCAATGAATTGAAGGAAACCGGTGTTCCCCTCATCCTCTTCGGGGTGGGTGCGAGTCATCTGGCAAGGGAATGGCATGACCTGCCGGTTGACGTCGTCGGTCTGGACTGGAGACTATCGATCAAGGAAGCAAGGGGAATGGGGCTTACGAAGACCCTTATGGGTAATCTTGATCCTGCGATCCTCCTTGGACCATGGGAAGTCATCGAAGAGCGTACAAAAGCGATACTGGATCAAGGCATGGAACTGCCTGGCCATATCTTCAACCTTGGACACGGGGTGTTCCCTCAGGTGAATCCGGACACATTGAAGAGGCTTGCTGCCTTTGTACACGACTATAGTTCGAGATAACCGATCTGCCGAGCACTATTTTTGGTATTAATGGTCCAAACATGGCACAATATGCACAGACAAGTTATCAACTAAGAGGTGAAGAGGTATGTCTAAGAAAAAAATGGGTCTCCTCGTCATGGCTTACGGGACCCCCTATAAAGAAGAAGACCTTGAACGTTATTACACGCATATCCGTCACGGTAGGACTCCATCAAGTGAACTGCTTGAAGACCTCCGGGGGCGGTATGAAGCAATCGGGGGGATCTCCCCTTTGGCAAAGATCACCCTGGAACAGGCCAAGAGCCTTGAAGAACACTTAAATGATATGCAGGGTGAGATTGAATTCAAAATGTATCTCGGCCTGAAGCATATCGAACCATTCGTGGAAGATGCAGTGGAACAGATGCATCGAGATGGAATTGAAGAAGCGGTCTCCATCGTACTTGCTCCTCATTTCTCTACCTTCAGCGTGAAGTCTTATAACGGCAGGGCGAAAGAAGCGGCAGAGAAACTGGGAGGACCAGTCATTACGTCTGTTGAGAGCTGGTACGATGAGCCGAAATTCATTCAGTACTGGGTCGACCGTGTGAAGGAAACCTATGCGGGTATGTCTTCAGAGGAACGTGAATCAGCCGTGCTGATTGTGTCGGCTCACAGCCTGCCTCAGCGCATCCTCCAATCAGGGGATCCGTATCCCAAGCAGCTTGAAGACACGGCACGTATGATTGCAGATGGTGCCGGCGTGAAGGAGTATGCGGTCGGATGGCAGAGTGAAGGGAATACGCCGGATCCTTGGCTGGGTCCCGATGTACAGGATCTGACCAGAGATCTCCATGAGAAAAAAGGATACAAAACCTTTGTTTATACTCCCGTTGGATTTGTATCCGACCACTTGGAAGTACTATATGATAATGACTACGAATGTAAAGTGGTGACGGATGAAATCGGTGCGGCTTATTATCGTCCGGAAATGCCGAATAGCAAGCCGGAATTCATTGACGCCCTTGCAGACGTTGTATTAAAGCACATTCAGTAGCTCAGGCAGTTGGACTGAGGCAGAAGGAAACCATTCCCGCAGCCCAGTCCTTCTCTGTGTTTTATGATCTTTGAATAAAAGAAGGCGATGAAGTATGACAGATAGAATGAAGAAGCGGGTCGTCGTCATCGGCGGGGGCATTACGGGATTGGCAGCAACGTTTTACCTTCAAAAAGAAGCGCGTGAAAAGGGGCTTCCTTATGACGTGAAACTTGTAGAGTCGACACACAGGGTCGGCGGTAAGGTACAGACCGTCAAAAGGGATGGATATGTGATCGAGAAAGGTCCTGATTCCGTATTTACGACTAATGACTCGATCCTGAAGCTGGCCGGGGAACTCGGAATCAGCGATACATTGGTGACGAATGAGAAAGGGAAGTCCTTTGTGATTGCTGGGGGGGAATTATACCCTATTCCGGGAGGGTCAATCGTTGGCATCCCTACCCAGATTGCACCTTTTGTCACGACCAATCTTTTCTCTCTCACCGGTAAGATGAGGGCAGCTGCAGATTTCCTCCTGCCTCGCTCTCACATGACGGAGGACCAATCACTCGGTACGTTTTTCAGGAGAAGGATGGGAGATGAGGTGGTGGATCATCTCATTGAACCCCTTTTGACAGGCATTTTTGCAGGGGACATCGATCAGATGAGCCTCATGTCCACCTTTCCGCAATTCTATGAACTTGAACAAAAACATCGCAGTTTGATAGCAGGAATCAAAAAAAACAGCCAGAAAGAGACATCAGAAGGCGGATTTCTGACCTTTACCGGCGGACTGCAGTCCATGATCGACGCATTGGAGACGAAGATCGAACCGGGAACGGTGTATAAAAGCATGAAGGCGACCCATATCCGAAAAGAAGAGAAAGGATATTCCGTCACCTTTGCCGATGGAAGCATCGAGTGCGATGCCGTCATACTGGCTGCTCCTCATCACGTGGTTCAAAGACTTCTTCCACAAGAAGGGTATCTGGATTTTCTGAAAGAGATGCCCGCCACTTCTGTCGCCACCGTTGCCATGGGCTTCGACAATGATGCGATCAAGCAGAAAAGGGACGGCACCGAGTTCCTCGTGTCGAGAAACAGTGATTTTTCCCTCACGGCAGCTGCATGGACACATCGGAAATGGCCTCATACGGCTCCAAAAGGAAAGGCACTCATCAGGAGCTATTTAGGGAAACCGGGCGATGAAGCGATTGTTGATCTTTCCGATGATCAAATTGAGCAGATTGTCATTGAGGATCTGAACAAAATCGTTGAATTGAACGCGAAGCCGGAATTCACTATTGTGTCGAGATATAAGCAATCCATGCCTCAGTATACGGTCGGACACCGGGACCGCATAAGGGAAATGGCAAGGAAGGCGGAGGAATCCATTCCTGGTATTTTCATCACCGGAAGTTCCTTCGAGGGACTGAGCATACCCGACTGTGTTTTACAGGGTGAAACGGCAGTGGAAAAGACCCTGCAATTCCTTCAGGATTGATGCATCTCCCAAAAGGCCAAATCTTGCCGATTTGGCCTTTTTTCTTGTGGGTGCTATTTCCTTCTTGCTATAGGTAGGTGTATGTGGTAAGTTAAGTAACGGCAATGAAATGACCAAAAATCAAATTTAGTCATTCGGTCATCTGGAGGTGGAAATCATCGACCGTAAAAAACAGATTGTGGATGCAGCAACTAAATCCTTTTCTTTATTCGGGTATAAAGCTACGACCATGGATCAAGTGGCAAAGCTTGCAAATGTGGGGAAAGGGACCATCTATACGTTTTTCAGCAACAAAGAAGAGCTGTTCGATGAAATAGCGTTTTCCTTGATGAATGAAATGAAGGGCAGAGCAGAGGAAGCCATCTCTCCGAACGTGACATTTTCCGAGAACGTTCACAATGCCCTGTTCTCTATGCTGGAATATCGGAAAGAACATAAGCTCACCATCAAACTTTATCAGGAAGCAAGAGAAATGGGGACGCCAGCTGTCTCAGATGCCCTGCATAAGCTTGAACTGATGGTGGTGGAGTTCCTTAGTGAACGGATATCAAGGGCCATCGAGTCGAAAGCAATCAAACCATGCAATCCAGAAATGACGGCTTTCGTCATGTTGAAGCTTTATGTGGCTCTTATTTTCGATTGGGAGCGTGAACGGGGAGAACTTGATAAAGATGAAATCGCCAATCTTTTTAAGCTTTATTTGATTGAAGGATTATCGTTTTGATAGTCCCTTTCTTTTGGAGCGGAATGACCAAATGAATAATATGGTCATTTATTTTATGACCAATATGACCAAATGAACAAAATAGTCAATTTGAATGTGAGGGAAGACAAATGTTTAAATCTGCGGGCTCAGAATTTAAAGCCATTTTTAAAAACAAGAAATTATTGATACCAATCATCGCGGTCCTCCTCATACCGGTCATGTATAGCGGTATGTTCCTATGGGCCTTCTGGGATCCATATGAACAGCTGAGTGATCTTCCGGTTGCCATCGTGAATAACGACGAAGGAGCCGACTTCGAGGGACAGTCCTTGGAAATCGGTTCTGAGTTGGTCAAGAAATTGAAAGATAGTGACCAATTCGATTTTCACTTTGTGAATGAGAAAGATGGATACAAAAACCTCGAGAAGCAGAAATATTATATGCTGGTGGAGATTCCGAAGGACTTCTCAAAGAACGGTACGACCTTGCTTGATGATCATCCTACAAAGCTTGCGTTGAAGTATGTACCGAATGAAAGCTTCAACTTCTTGTCCGCCCAGATCGGCGAGACGGCAATGAAAGAAATCAAAGCAAGCTTATCCAAGTCTGTTTCTGAAACGTATGCGGAAACGATGTTCGATAAAATCGGAGAGCTTGGAGACGGGTTCAAAACGGCGAGTGACTCAGCCGCGGACATCAATAAAGGGGCAGGAGATCTGGCAAAAGGGGCAGGAAGCCTCAAGGATAATCTGACAACCCTTGCTGAAAAAAATGTGGAAATGAATAATGGTGTCGAGAAAACCCGCTCAGGTGCCAAGTCTCTGGCTGACGGTTCAAGCGAACTGTCGGGAGGCATGGGGCAGCTTTCCGAGAACTATGGAAAACTATATAACGGATCCGAGGATATTCAGGCCGGAATCGACAGCCTGTCCTCAGGTTTGGTACAAAGCAGTGAAGGATTGACCCAGGTCGATCAAGGTCTTCAGTCGGCTATCGACAATACGGGGAAACTCCAATCCGGTGCCCAGGAACTGACAGGTAAAATCGGTGAACTGCAGGAAGGGGCGGGCAAGGTGAATACAGGTGCTGAGCAGGTTAACGCCGGTTCGAAGCAGCTGAAAGAACAATTGACGCCACTGCTTGCCAGTCTCCCTGATGAGCAGAGAGCCGCATTGGAAGGAGCATTGAATCAGCTGACCGAGGGTACAGCATCCCTTCAACAAGGAACAGGTGCCCTCCAAGAAGGAGCAGGTGCCCTTAAGACGGGAGCGGGTACACTTGCTTCAGGACTCGGTGCCTTGAACGAAGGACAGAGTTCATTGCTTTCTGGAGTGAATCAGCTTGAAAGTGGATCGGTAGCCCTCCAGGAGGGAGCAGGCAAACTTCAGGCCGGTCAAGGAGAAATCATGAGCAATTTCGCGCTCCTCAACGGAAAGCTGAATGAGGCCAAAGACGGAACCCAGCGTCTTGCTGCTGGTGCTGGAGAGTTAAGTGCCGGTATGGATCAGCTGTATGATGGCTCGAGCCGACTGACGGAAGGATCCAGACAGCTCGCAGATGGCTCAGCTAAGCTTGCGGATGGCTCGACTAAACTTTCTGAAGGAACCGGTGAGTACGATGAAAAACTGAAGGAAGCATCGGAAAAAGCCAACAGCGTCAAACCGAATGAAGAAACCGCCGACATGATGGCGGCTCCAGTCGACGTGAAAAATGAGAAGATCAATCATGTACCGAACTACGGTACAGGGTTTACACCTTATTTCCTTTCACTAGGACTATTCGTCGGTGCATTGCTGATCTCCATCGTTTACCCATTAAGGGAACCTGCAGGCATTCCTTCCAATGGAGGAAGCTGGTTCTTCGGTAAACTCATGGTTCTTGCAACCGTAGGGATCATTCAATCAATTGTAGCCGTCGCCATACTCCTTTGGGGTCTCGGGCTTGAAGTGGAAAGTGTACCGCTGTTCCTCCTCTTCTCAGTGGTGACAAGTTTTACATTCCTTGCTCTTATCCAGATGCTTGTGACAATCCTTGGAGACCCGGGACGCTTCGTTGCCATCGTGATCCTGATTCTTCAGTTGACCACAAGCGCAGGGACATTCCCACTGGAATTGATCCCTACCGCCCTTCAGCCGATCAGTGCGCTATTGCCGATGACCTATTCGGTTGCAGGATTCAAGGCGGTCATCTCAAGTGGTGATATGACGGTCATGTGGAATAATCTCGGCATCCTCTGTGGATATGCTGCAGTATTTGCCCTGATCACGTTGACATTCTTCATTGTGAAGTTCAAAAAACAGGTAGATCAACCTGTAGAAGCATAACAGTCAGGAACTAGGATAAATGTGTTCCTGACAAAAAGCATCCGGACAATCATTCGAGTTCCTTAATTGGAATCGAATGCGTTCGGATGTTTTTGTCTAAATATGTATCCCCACAGTCAGAGTGATGCATGCCAAGGCGAAGGAAACAACAAAACCTTTAAGGGAAGTATGAAAATCCAAGATATCTTTCAGTGAAGCAACAGTGCAGGGGTATGTATATGAATGCCTTACTTCCTGACCTTCATAAAATGGACAAATACAGTCCTCCTCCTCGGGTGTATACTAGTGGAAGGATCGATTAATACTAGAATGGAAACTATGAAGTAAAGGAGTGGATCGACCATGAAAAAAGCATGGATGGTTCTGATGGGTGCTGCCATTGTATTGGCTGCATGCGGACAAGGAAATGACAAGTCTTCGGACGGCGGGGAAATGCAAAAGCCGATCGATGCCCAAATCGATATTCCTAAACAAGCAGATAAAGGGGAGAAGGTCCCCCTTGCCGTTACGGTGACCCAAGATGATAAAGCAGTGGATGACGCAGGGGAGCTTGAATTTGAAGTATGGCCGAAAGATAAAAAAGAAGATAGTAAAATGGTAGAAGCAAAACATGATAAAGAAGGACTTTATAAAGGGGAAACGACATTCGATCAGGATGGTACATATGTTGTCCAGGCCCATGTGACGGCCCGGGATATGCATACGATGCCAAAGGAAGAAATCACGATCGGCAATGGGGGAGATCATGAGCATCACCATGAAGGAAGCGACACCTCCATCCACTTTATGGCACCGGAAGAACTGAAAGCCTCTCAGGATGAAGTCTTTACCGTCCATGTGGAAAATGACAAAAAACCATTGACCGGGGCGGAGGTAAGGCTTGAAATTTCCCAGGAAGGCGTCGAAAAACATGAATGGATCGACGGAACGGAAAAAGGGAATGGAGAATACGAAGTGAAACACACATTCCCTGAAGCGGGGGAATATATGGTGAAGGTCCACGTGACCAAAGGGGACGAGGTCCACGACCACATCATGGAAACCGTAAAAGTTGATTAGGTATCGAATAGAACAGAAAACATTGAAAGTGGCGCCCATACAGGGACGCCACTTTTTTCTCTATATCAATACTCGTAGTCTGTCGTACACTTCTCGCAGTATATGCCGTAGCATTCATGCTGTTCTTCGATTTCATCTCCACACTGGGCACAAGACTTTGGCGGCAGGTTCCTGAAAAACTCCATAATGTTTTTTACCATGTTCATCATCACCTTCCAAGTTAGTATCCACCCTTATTGTTATATAACTGATGGATCGATTTGTTTTATTGTATTATAACAGTATGTAAAGCGTCAACCATTTATTCGAAAATAGGCTGAAAAAATGAAAAACTAGGCACAATGAAGTATAGTATGAGTAGCGCACAACAGAATGGAGGTACAAGATGAAACTTACTGTTATCGGGCATTGGGGTGGTTACCCGAAAGCCGGGGAGGCTAGCTCCGGATACATAGTGGAACATGAAGGATTCCGTCTCCTCATTGATTGTGGAAGCGGCGTCCTCTCAAGGCTTCAGACCCATTTTCCTGTCAGTCAGCTTGATGCCGTCATCCTTTCACACTATCACCCTGATCATGTGGCGGATATCGGTGTTCTTCAGCATGCTCTCCTGATTCAGTCTTTTCTTGGAACGAAGAAAAAACTGCCGGTCTATGGACATCGCGAAGACGAGCAGGGATTCCGCTCTCTTGCATATCGGGATGTGATGGAGGGGATCGAATATAAAGGGGACTCAAGCGTTTCTGTCGGCCCCTTTACCATCAGCTTTGTGAAGACCCGCCATCCTGCCCCGTGCTATGCCATGAGGATCGAGGCTGATGGAAAGGTGCTGTATTATACGGGGGATACGTCTTTTACAGAATCCCTTATCCCTCTTGCCCATCAGGCTGATCTGCTGCTGTGTGAATGTAATTTCTATGGAGGGATGGATGGTTCGGGAGCGGGGCACATGACGAGCATCGATGCAGGGCGACTCGCCCATCAGGCCGGTGCAACACGACTTGTCCTGACTCATCTTCCGCATTTCGGGAATCTTCAGCAACTGGTGGAAGAAGCAGGGACAGCCTTCAACGGGACCATCGAACTTGCTGCCATGAATAAAGTATGGATCATATAGAGGAGGAATCATCAACATGAAATTCATAGACAATAAAGGCATCACGGATCCACGGATCAATCTTGCCATAGAGGAATACGCCCTTAAGAACCTTGATATCGATGAGAGCTATCTGTTGTTCTATATCAACGAGCCTTCCATTATCATCGGTAAAAATCAAAATACGATCGAAGAGATCAACACGGACTATGTGGAAAAGCAGGGACTGCATGTTGTTCGTCGACTCTCGGGCGGAGGGGCCGTCTATCATGATCTCGGCAACCTGAACTTCAGCTTCATCACAAAGGACGATGGTGACAGCTTCCACAACTTCAAGAAGTTTACCGAACCAGTGATCGAAGCATTGAATAAATTGGGTGTCAAAGCGGAGCTGAGCGGAAGGAATGATATCCTTGCAGAAGGAAGGAAGATTTCCGGTAATGCCCAGTTCTCTACCAGGGGCCGCATGTTCAGCCATGGTACACTGCTGTTTGATTCTGAAATGGAAAACGTTGTATCTGCCCTACGGGTGAAAAAGGACAAGATTGAATCGAAAGGCATCAAATCGATCCGGAGCCGGGTGGCGAATATTTCTGAATTCCTTGAAGGGAAATTGACGATTGAAGAATTCAGGTCCACCCTTCTCAAGTACATTTTCAATGACAGCGATGTAGAAGAATATGTTTTGACCGATGAGGACTGGGATCGCATTCACGCTTTGTCCAAGGAACGCTATCAGAACTGGGATTGGAATTATGGGAAATCACCTTCGTTCAATCTCCAGCACTCCCATCGCTTCCCTGTCGGTCAGATTGATGTGAGATTGGAAGTAAGAAAGGGCACCATTGAAAACTGCAAGATATACGGAGATTTCTTCGGAGTCGGCAATGTGGATGAAATTGAAGAAAAGCTTACAGGTACCCGTTATGAGCGCAGCGAAATCGAACACGTTCTCGAAGGTATGGATATCCAACACTACTTCGGTAAAGTGACAAAAGAGGAATTTATCGATTTAGTATATTGAGTGTCGGAAGGTGGGCCGTTATGGCCTGCCTTTTTCCATGTTGATCGCGATATCCTAAGTGGCTGAGGTTAAGGAGGCTCGATGGTTTAAATCTTGCAATCTGACTTTTCTTTTAATAGAATATATTTTGAATACTTTTACTAGTTTGATGAATGACCATTCATTCATTTCGAGAAAAAGGGAGGGGCAGGAATGAATATTGCTTCACGGTTAAAGGAAGTTTCACAGGACAAAGGGGAGAAGATCGCGTATCATTTCTTGGACACATCCGTTTCTTACAGGGAGCTTGATGATTCGGTTTCCCGCTTTGCGGGCGGTTTGGAGAGCCTTGGCTTGAAGAAGGGGGATCATATTGCTCTCATACTGGGGAACTCGCCTCATTTCGTTATCGGTCTTTACGGCGCGCTTCGCCTGGGATTAAGGGTCATCCCGGTCAATCCAATCTATACACCCGATGAAATGGGGTACATACTGAGTAACGGGGATGTGAAGGCGGTCATCACATTGGATCTCATGGTTCCACTCATGGGGAAACTTGAATCGCTTCTTCAATCCGTTGATCACGTCATTCTCTGTGAATCGGGGGATGACAGGGCAAAAGGGGTGGATCTTGAACGGATCGGTTTGTTGAATCCAAAAATGAAATCGTTTACAAAGGTACTTTCCCTTGGAGGTACGGATTTTGAAGGAGCAGATGTAGAGGAAGATGAAACAGCCATCATACTTTACACTTCGGGAACAACAGGAAAGCCGAAAGGAGCCATGCTGACACATAAGAATGTGTATTCAAATGCATGGGATGTCGGAACATACCTCCAGATGAGTGAACAAGATCGTGTCATCACGGCCCTTCCCATGTTCCATGTGTTCTGTCTCACAGTGGCACTCAATGCGCCGCTCATGATGGGTGCCACCCTTCTCATCGCTCCGAAGTTCAGTCCAAAGGGGATCTTCGGGTTATCCAGGATGCATAAACCGACCGTATTTGCAGGTGTACCGACCATGTATAATTTCCTCTACCAGTACACTGATGGAGATCCTGATGACCTCAGTTCCCTCAGACTCTGTATATCTGGAGGAGCTTCCATGCCAGTTGCCCTCTTGAAAAACTTCGAGCAGAAGTTCAATGTCATGATTTCAGAAGGCTATGGATTATCCGAGGCTTCACCTGTCACCTGTTTCAATCCACTCGATCGCCCAAGAAAGCCCGGTTCGATCGGAACTTCGATCATGAGCATCAAGAATAAAGTTGTCAATGAACTCGGTGAAGAGCTCCCGCCTGGGCAAGTTGGGGAATTGATTGTAAATGGCCCGAACGTGATGAAGGGATATTACAAAATGGAAGAAGAAACCCAAGCCGCAATCAGGGACGGGTGGCTTTATACCGGTGATTTGGCCCGAATGGATGAAGAAGGGTACTTCTATATCGTGGATCGGAAAAAAGAGCTGATCATCGTCGGTGGGTTCAATGTGTATCCGAGGGAAATAGAAGAAGTGCTGTATGATCATCCTGAGATCGTGGAAGCAGCCGTCATCGGGGTCCCGCATCCCGAAAAAGGGGAAGCCGTGAGCTGTTACGTCGTGAGGAAAGATCCGGCTTTGTCTGAAGAAGAGGTGATGGAGTATTGTCGTGAGCGATTGGCAAAATATAAACTTCCTTCTTCCATCGAATTTCTCGAAGAACTGCCGAAGAACACAACCGGCAAGATTTTGAGGAGAGCGTTGAAAGCACAGGTACTGAATCCATGATTTAGAGGTTTTTTTCGAAACATGTCGAATATACGTAGAGACATGAGGAAAGGGGAGTGACGTATGGAATACATTCTGTTGGAACAAAAGGATCATGTGGCGGTAGTGACGATCAACCGTCCGGATGCCATGAACGCCTTTCATTATGATTCCCTGCACGAACTGCAGCAAATTGTGGAATCTCTCAGGCTGAACCCTGATGTACGGGCGGTGATCTTCACTGGAAGCGGAGAGAAAGCATTCAGTGTGGGGGCCGATCTGAAGGAGCGCAAAACCCTTACGGATCAGCAGGTCGTACGGAACGTATATAAGATCGGAGAAGTATTCAATGAAGTGGCCATGCTGCCACAGCCGACCATTGCCGCCATGAATGGATATGCATTCGGCGGGGGGATGGAACTTGCACTGGCATGTGATTTCCGTCTGGTGGTGGAAGGCACGTCCATGGGACTGACTGAAACGAGTCTTGCCATCATACCGGGTGCGGGCGGTACCCAGCGTCTTCCAAGGTTGATTGGGGAATCGAAAGCGCTGGAACTGATCCTTACGGCGAAGCGGCTGACTTCTGAGGAAGCGCTTGATGTGGGGTTGGTGAACAGGGTCTTCGGAAAAGACCGCTTCATGGAAGAGGTATACGACTTTATTGACCCTATGCTGAATAATGGCCCTATCGCTGTCCAACAGGCAAAATATGCGGTGAAATCCGGTATGAACGTCGATCTGCAGTCCGGCCTCCAGATTGAACGAAAGGCTTATGAACGACTGATCCCAACAGAAGATCGTGTGGAAGCACTGTTGGCCTTCAGCCAAAAACGCAAGGCGGAGTTTAAAGGGAAGTGACTCTTCTGCACATGGAAAAGGACTCGCGAATGAACGAGTCCTTTTTTTATTAATTGGTAAGGAGGGCACGCAGCCCCTTGTAAATGAGGAATAAAGAGAACAACAAGACCGTGATGATACCGATGACGTCTGTCACTGGTGAAATCCCTTCAAGGAATGTTCCGCTAAGCGGGAGCTTCAATAGTGCAAAACCGGATAGGATGCTGGCGAGCATCAGCAGGATGAATCGATCCATAATAGTACCTCCTTTCATTGATAACACTATATGTAAGCGTTATCTTTTTGGTTGGGTGATAGTACCAGATGCAGATTTATATCAGTTTTCTGACAATCATGCTATAGTGTTTGGAACATATCCTGAAAGGGGAATCAGCATGTCTCATCAATGGAAACAGCTCATCTCTTCATTAGAACAGATTACCGTCACTTCGACGGATGACAATGAACCGGTGACCATCCGTGGTGAATATGAAGGGTTCACCTGCGTGGGAATCGGGACGGACGCAGCCGTATTCCGCTCCCCTGATGATCCGGAGTATGCCTTCAAAGTGTACGCATCCACCAAAGCTGATAAAGCCGAGGCGGAAGCCCGGGTCTATGAAGTACTCGGGGAATCACATTACTTTCCACGCTGTTATGGAACCTATGGGAATATCCTCGTGCTGAGTTTTGAATCGGGAACCACGCTATTCGATTGCATCCTGCAGGGAGTCCATATCCCGAAACATGTAGTCGACGGAGTGGAAGAGGCGAGGGAGTATGTAAGGAGCGTCGGTCTGAACCCGAGGGACATCCACTTGAAGAACATCCTTTTGCAAGAGGGCAGGGCAAAGATCGTCGATGTTTCCGAGTACATCCTGGATGGCAATGATTATCGTTGGGAGCATCTCAAGAAGGGATACGACGAGTTTTACTCCCTTATCGACGGGAGAGCAATCCCATTCTGGATCGTTGAAACGGTCCGCAAATGGTACCATCAGTGGGTAAACAGGCCATCTACCATAGAAGACTTCATGGCCATGCTGTCCAAGTTCATTCCCTTCAATAAGCAATAGACGGATCTTTCCTAAAGGAAGGGTCCTTTTTTCAATGATCCTGGCGGTTTGCTTGGAGTCTCGACCTGCTGCAGGGAGAATAGTTCCTGCGGAAATGGGTAAAAGGAGAAGAGTGGATTTTTGACAAGTCGCTCAGAATCGATTAAAATCCAACCATTACAATCAGAAAAGGAGGATTAAAATGACGAAAGTTATTCAACCGGTATCAGAGCAGAAAGGCCCGGTCCAGGGAGGGAAAGAGTTGAATTCCCCTCAAATTCCATTGGTGGCCGGGGGCAGCATCGTATCTGCCGTACTGGTCATCTATCTCGCTTTCACCCAAGATGTCAGCCAGGTCGTGCTCCTGATTCTCGGTCTCTTATTAGGATTCACCCTATTTCATGCACGATTTGGCTTCACATCTGCGTTCCGCCGGGTGATGTCGGTGGGGAACGGGCAGGCACTCAGGGCCCATATGCTTATGCTTGCCATCGCGGTCACACTCTTCGCCCCGATCCTTGCTACCGGGTTTACATTTTTCGGCGGACAGGCGACGGGGTATGTCTCCCCTGTAGGAGTGAGCCTACTTGTCGGTGCCTTCGTGTTCGGAATCGGGATGCAGCTCGGGGGCGGATGTGCCTCCGGTACCCTATATGCCGTAGGGGGAGGCCGTTCCGTCATGTTCATCACGTTGCTATTCTTTATTGTCGGTTCGACGGTGGGGGCTTATCATTTGCCTTTCTGGACAGAAGAGATGCCTTCATTCAAGCCGTTTTCACTGGCCACTTCTACGGGTCTCGGTTACACAGGTGCCTGGATTATATCCCTCATCTTTTTTGGCCTTGTGGCATGGGTGACGCTTAGGGTCGAGAAGGTGAAGAATCCTCCCCGCATGGCAGCATTGCCTACTGCGAAAGGATGGAAGCGGGTTGTGCGCGGTTCTTGGCCGCTTATGGCTGCGGCTGTCGTCCTCGCTGTACTCAATGCGCTGACGCTTATGACACGCGGGACACCTTGGGGAATCACTTCTGCATTTGCCCTGTGGGGTTCAAAAGCGGCCTCACTCATGGGGATCGATGTGGCAAGTTGGGGATACTGGACAGGCGAGAATGCAAGCGCCCTCCAGGCTTCCATCTTCAGTGATTCCACGACCGTTTTGAACTTCGGCGTAATCCTTGGGGCATTCCTCGCCTCGGCTGCAGGTGGTCTTTTCCGATTCAATAAGATTACAGGCGGGAACGCCATGGCTTCCGTCATCGGCGGTCTAATGATGGGCTATGGTGCCCGGCTTGCCTTTGGATGCAATATCGGTGCGTATTTCGGCGGAATCGCTTCATTCAGCCTTCACGGATATGTATGGGGAATCGTAGCTCTTTCCGGAACATTCCTTGCCCTCTATCTGAGGCCGTTATTTGGATTGTCCGTGCCGAAGCCAAAGGATACCTTCTGCTGAATTTGCTGAAAAGAGGTTGAGACAAAAGGGTCTTAGATATAGAAAAACCCGAATCCAGTTTGAGATGGATTCGGGTTTTTATTTGTTTCATGAGCCATTATTATTGTCCCCAGCAGTTGATTGGAGTGTAAGACAAAGACTCCTCCCGGGAGAGGAGCTGATGTGAGAAGGGCTGCCGAGGAGGCTCTTGGGATACCCGCGGAAAGCAAAGCCTTGCACGGAAATCATGAGCGGTTTAAAGAACCCTATATTGATTTTTTTCATTAGTTGGTAGCTATTCGTTTTGTCCCAGGCTCTTGTTTATGAGAGTTCACCATAGTAGATGACCATATGACACTCGGCGTCGTCAGAAGAGGGGTTGAGGTATTCGTGTGCAACATCAGCTTCAAACCGGATCGATTCTCCTTCAGAGAGGGAATAGGAAGCCTCGCCGATCTTTAAAGAGAATGTACCTTTCAGGACGGTCAAGTATTCTTCGACTCCCCGTGGGTGCCCGTCGTTCCGGTAATCGCAGCCGGGTTTCATGACAATGCGGTAGCTTTCCCATTTCTTTGTCGGCTCGAATGGGAAAATCGGTATGACCACATACTTTCCCCCGTCTTCGAGAACAGGCTCTACGTCTTTGTAGTCAATGATGGCAACATCGGTAGCAGGGGCTTCAAGGAGGGAAGAGAATGATACTTTCAGACCGTTTGCGATCTTCCAAAGGGTCGCAACTGTCGGATTGGAATCATCCCTCTCGATCTGACCGATCATGGCTTTACTCACCCCTGTCCTATCGGCAACCTGGTCAAGACTGAGCCCTCTTTCTTTTCTTATTTTCCTGATATTGTCTCCGATCTTCATCGGCATCTCATTCATCCACTACACCCCTTGTGCAATATAACGTCTATATGTATACTATAATGAATTGTTAGAATATTTTCATTGTACGATAGTTTATATGATAAAGGAAGTGTAAGCGTGGAAGCTACCTACTCTGTCAAAAAAACCTCTGATTTTCGTTTAGGGCTGCAAGCGGGCTTAAGCATAGCAATCGGTTATATGCCCGTCGCCCTCACGTTCGGCCTCCTGGCAAGGACAACGGGCTTGACGTTTGCAGAGACGGTACTCATGAGTGTCTTTGTCTACGCGGGAGCCGCGCAGTATATTTCACTGAGCCTCATTGCTGTGGGAACCGGCGTAGTGGAAATCGTCCTTACGACGCTGATCGTGAATATCCGCCATTTCCTCATGTCTGCTTCACTGACTGAGAGATTGGAAGAACATCAACTCTATAAAAAGCTGATGACGGCTTTCGGCGTGACAGATGAAACGTTCTCGGTCATCTCGACTCAGGCAGGGAAGGTCCGTACCGCTTTTGCAGCAGGCGTCATGATCATATCGTATGGAAGCTGGGTGGCATTTTCCGGAATCGGTCATCTTATGGGTGATGTCATGCCCGGATTCCTCCAGGTCAGCATGTCCATTGCCCTCTATGCCATGTTTGTTGGGCTTCTCGTTCCGTCCATGAAAAAGAGCGTGAAGGTCACGTATCTTGCAGCGGTTGCGGCAGCCGTGAACAGCCTGCTCATCTTTTACACCGATCTGTCCGGAGGCTGGTCCATTGTTGCTTCGACCTTGGTCTCATCCCTGCTGGTTGAATGGGTCTGGCAAATGAAGGGGAGGAATCACCATGGATAAAATGATGCTTTTGATGATTGCAGGTATGGCCGTTGTCACCTACGTGCCGAGAATGCTCCCGTTTGTGATGTTTTCCGGGGCTGAGCTGCCCCCATTTATGAAGGGGGTACTCAATAATGTTCCCTATGCCGTCTTAGGGGCCCTCATTTTCCCGAGCATATTTCTGATCAAGGAAGGAGACTTCCTTTTCGGATTCGTCGGAGCCGCAGCTGCCTTCGTCCTCGCATTTTGTGGAGCCAATGTCATCATCGTCGTGCTGGGTGCCATCGCGATTTTATCAGCCTATACCTTCTTGGTCTGATCGTGGAAGGGATAAAATGAGAAGAGTGGTTCATAATGAGTGATAGATGCTGCGGGGGCAGGGTGCAGGTCCTGCAGCTCTTGCTGGTTTGCGTTGATCAGTGCTCTGTACTTCCGGGTTCTAAATGAGTGGACAGGGTATTACATATAGTAGTGAGGGTTGAGAAGGGAGGAAGTTGTTTGGCGAAGAAGTGGGCGTTCCGTGCGATACTTGCTTATGCGCTGTTGGGCTTGATTTTATATGGTTATCTATTCTATATTGCCGGTTCTGGTGTACCTGAGAGCTTTAAAGGAAGCAGTGCCGATCCTTCAACATTCATGAATGCCAAGGAGATTCTCCTCAGCGAGGATTTTTCCAAGATCAAGAACCTGCTTTTCTTTTTATCCACTCCGTATGAATGGCTCCTGTATTTTTTGATCATGATACTGGGCGTTTCCCGTACGTTTGAGAAGTGGGCAAAAGGAACGGTGAAGAATGGATTCCTGCAGACGGCCATTTATCTGTTTTGGTTATCGATCACGACGTTCATCGCGATCTTTCCATTCCAGTACATCTCCTATCAAGTGTCCAAGGCATACAATATTTCCACTCAGACGTTTTCCATGTGGATGAAGGACGAGACCATCGATTTTTGGGTGAATTACCTGTTGATGCTCATCATCGTATCGGTTCTCTATGGACTGATGAAAAGGTTCAAACAGCGGTGGTGGCTTGCTGCATGGGCACTGTCGGTTCCGTTTACGATATTCATGATGTTCATCCAGCCGGTTCTCATCGATCCGCTTTATAACGAGTTTTACCCGTTGAAGAATAAGGAGCTTGAGGCAAAAATCCTTTCCCTGGCTGATCAGGCTGGGATTCCGGCAAATCATGTATTCGAGGTCGATATGTCAGAGAAGACGAATTCACTCAATGCGTACGTGACCGGTGTTGGATCCAATTCCCGTATCGTGCTGTGGGATACGACGCTGGAGCAGCTGACCGATGACGAAATCCTATTCGTCATGGCCCATGAAATGGCCCACTATGTGGAGAAGCATATTTACATCGGGATCGGGATCTATCTGCTCCTGTCATTCTTCGGTCTCTTCCTTACATCGAAGCTCATGAGGGGGATCGTCGCCAATTACGGAGAGGAGATCAAGGTGGACCGTGTGGCAAGCCTTCGTTCCCTGCCTCTCTTCTTATTGATCATATCGGTGCTGCTGTTCGCCGTAAGCCCGTTCAGCAACTGGATATCCCGCTACCAGGAGACGAGAGCGGACCGGTATGCCATTGAGTTGACACAGGACAAAGAAGCGGCCATCACATCGTTCCAGAAGCTTTCCAAGGTCGGTTTATCTCAAGTGAATCCACCCCTTCTGGTCAAGATCTTCCGATATGGTCATCCAACCATGCTGGAGCGGCTGAATATGCTTGAGCAATACAAAATGGATACAAAAGAAAAAGAAGATCCTGCGGAATCTTCTCCATGATCAAATAGGACCCGATGCGGGTCCTATTTGCGTTTGTTGATCACGAGGTTTTTTGTTTTTTCCGTCACGTAGGCGAATAATACATCTTTATGATGGAGGTGCTCCCTGCGAAGGCGCACATTGATCCAGTCCGAATCCAACCCGAGGAGGAGGAGGTTATGGTGTTGAAGCTTTCCATCGACAATGACAGAGATGGGGAGGCCTTCGTCATCGATGCGAAGGTTCAGATGTTCAACCGTAACAGGTGTATTCTCCACTTTAGGGATGATGCTCACTTCGCCGATCGGCTCCAGTATGGCGTAATCCACGTCGGAAATCTTCGGGTATCCTTTAGCCCTCAGGATGGACGTAAGCTGTATGATCGAGATTTTCGACTTCTCCAGATTATCTTCGAGGATCGTGCCTTCTTTGATCAGTAGGGTGGGTTCCCCGAGAAAGAAGCGGTTCCCGAACTGACTCAATGTAAGGAACGAGAAAAGGATATGAAGGGATACAAGGATGATCAATGCCCATAGAGTAGGGAAGAACGCTGTTGAAATCAACGGCTCTGAAGCAATCGTACCGACGATGATGATGGCCACCAGGTCATAGGGGGTCATCTGGACAATGGTGGACTTGCCCATGAGCCGCATGGCGGCGATGGTGATGAGGTAGAGGATAAGTGTCTTGAAAAGGATGGTCATGGTATCACCCCTTACTCTTTTCCCTTAGGATGACCATAGGATGGGGTGAACATGCGGAATAGACATGAAAATGGCCGCCTCCCCGTGGGGAAGCGGCCAAGCGATTCATCCATAATGGCAGGATAGTTGAGTCAATTCATCCGTCAATTTCATAAAAAGGGTTTCGTCTTTGCAATCCAGGGCGGCATCGATGGCTTCCAGTAAGTCGGCTCTTCTTGTCGTAAGGATGCTTTCGTGTATGACCATGTCAATATAGATATCTAGGACGCTCTTTTCAGCATGCTTTTTCCTGGTCATCGCGGAAGCCTTCATCATATCAGTATAGGATTTTTTGTTTTCCATATACGATCACCCCTGAATTCTTTTTCTTAGTATATGGGCAAAGGGGTGAAAATTCAACCTGAAAATTAAATATTCTGATAATATTTAACGTGGAAAACGGTCACGCTTTTTAAATAACTGAATTTTTTAAAAATACATAGGACAACTTAGTAAAAATGTGATAGTATTATGGGGGAAAATGTAAAAGGAGGCGATGGAATGAGCACAAAATCCCGAATTATAGAAGAATATGAGGTGAATCCTCATACAATGGTCCTGAAACCGATTGAGTATGGAGCCAAGACGTTCACTCAGATCATCGAAGTGAATGATGTTCTGATCTCACCGTTCAAGCCGCTGGAGATCCTGAAGAAAAGCTGTGAATACTTCGGCTCTTCATACGAAGGGCTGAAAGAAGGAACCAAAACATTGACTGGCATCGTTTATAAAGCCCCGATCATTGTGAATCCCCAGATGTCTCTCTTCTTCTTCCCTACAACATCTCCCGCCAAGCATGAATGCACATGGATATCCCATGCCTTTGTAAAGGAGTACGAGCATCTTGAAGATGGTTCCACAAATGTTCACCTCCAAAACCAGCAAACGTGCATCGTGCCGATTTCGTACAGCTCCTTCAAGAATCAGATGAGGAAAACAGCGGAACTTCGCATTGCCTATTCACAGAGGATTTCCGAGATGGAAACCCGTTACGGCCTCAGTGCACCCGATCCGTCCCAGGTGAAGATGTTCTATATGGACCGGGATATTCCGAAACAGGATGCGTGATGATCAAGCTTCCTTCGTCGAGTCCTTTCCAGGACTGAGGAAGCGCTGGAATAAGTAGTGGCGCAGGAGTTCTTCCACCCTGTTCCTCAGCCGTGGGTTGAAGTAGTTATGATGTTCCTCATACCCCTTGTATAGAAACATGTACATGGTGAACGCATCATCCGTCTGGATTTTCTCCACCTTCATCTTGTTATTCCTCATATACCTCCTTACACGGGCAAGCTCTGCCTGTATCGTTTTCATCGTTTCCTCGATCAGTTCCAGATAGGGGCGTTTCAGTTTGAACGGGCTGGAGGTCACGACCTGCATATCACGATTCAGGATCGTCAGGACCATGGGCAGGTAAATCGCCAGTTCCAGGATATTTCGATCGTCTTCAGGGATCCTTGTCATGAGTGATGACTCCTTTGATTCATGCTTTCTATCCGAGAGGTCCCGGGGAAGGCATGAGTCTTTTTGTTTAGAACGTGTGTTCGTATCTATTGTACGGTGTATGACGATGCTTTTCAATACTAAGTTAATGTGTTTCTATTATGAAAGTTTTTGCAATGTTTTATCCATGGCGATGCCGGGATGGTAGAATGATGAATATCCGTATCTTGATTACCGGTTACACACATTCATCTCAAAGGAGCGATCATACATACATGGACCGACAAACCGTTTCCATCCATGATCTATACCATATCAAGGCCATTTCCTCCCCGCGGTTTTCACCGGACGGAGAGGAAGCCATTTTTCTTCAAACGGTGATGTGTGAAGAAAAAGATGCCTATTTCACACAGCTTTTCCATTATGACGGGGATGGTGACCAACTTCGGCAGTGGACGTTCCAGGAAGAAAGGATTTCATCCCCTGCATGGTCACCGTGCGGGAGGTATATCGCCTTTCTATCAGACCGCACAGGCGTTTCGCAAATCTACAGGATGGCACGTGGCGGGGGAGAGCCTGAACGGATGACGGACTGCCCCTCATCGGTAAAGCAGTTTCTTTGGTCTCCTTGCTCCGCGAAGATCGTATTCAGTATGAAGCTTGGAACTGGGGAAGACCCGCAAGGAAAGATGAAAGAAGAAGAGCGTCCCCGTCCATACGTCACCTCTACCATGAAATATAAGGGCGACGGGGAAGGGCTTCGGGATCATCGCCATTCTCAACTTGTCATCCTGGATATCATCACCGGGAAGGCTGAAAGGTTGAGCGATGACCATCATGATTACAGTCTTCAGGACTGGTCCCCCGATGGGAAAGAACTCTTGGTGGCGGCCGACCTCAGTGATGATCCGGATTTTTCGTTTCAGCAGCATGTTTATACCTGGTCCATCGAAACAGGCCGCAAGCAAAGGATCACCGGAGGGGCGGGTCAGTACGGAACGGCCCGGTGGTCCCCAGATGGCCGACATATTGCCTACACGGGAGATGAGAGGGAATATTTCAATGCCACGCAGCCGAAACTCTGGATCTACAACGTGGAAGCGCGATATGCATACTGTTTGAGTGAAGGACTCGATCTTCCCATCGGTGATCATATGAACAGTGACGCCGTCCAAGCGGTACAGACCCCGGGGATCAAGTGGTCCACTGATAATGAAAGTGTATATTTTCTGGCATCCGACTCAGGGAATACGGTTTTATACTATGGTCACATAGACGGGGCCATCTTCCCTGCTTATCTGGAAGCGGAACAGCATGTATATGATTTTGACTTCCATCCGCAGGAACAACGGATCATCATGGCCATGAGCACTCCTTCCAAGCCTGGTGAGCTCTATCTGCTCCATGTTCCGACCGGGAGTATCCGGCAGCTGACTGCAAGCAATGATTGGGCAGATGATCGGTCATTGGCTGAAACTGAATCCTTTTACTTCCAAGGCGCGAAGGGTGAGATGGTTCAGGGATGGCTGATGAAGCCTGCAGGCGTAGGTGATGAAAGCAAAATTCCCCTCGTGGTAGAAATCCATGGCGGTCCCCACACTATGTATGGGAATACGTTCTTCCATGAGCTGCAGGTGTTAGCAGGAGACTATGCTGTCCTGTTCATCAACCCGAGGGGGAGCCACGGTTATGGTCAGGCATTCGTCGATGATGTGCGTGGTGACTATGGTGGCGGAGATTATGAAGATATTATGAAAGCCGTTGATCACGTGCTGGAAAACTTCAGCTTCTTGGACGGGAATCGGATGGGTGTGACCGGAGGGAGCTACGGGGGATTCATGACAAATTGGATCATCGGTCATACCGGCAGGTTCAAAGCTGCCATCACCCAGAGGTCGATCAGTAATTGGATCAGCTTTTACGGCGTGAGCGATATCGGCTATTTCTTCACAGAATGGCAGATCGGTTCAGGGCTTGAAGATATGGAGACACTTTGGACACGCTCTCCCCTTGCGTACGTGAGAGAGATGGATACCCCCCTTCTCATCATGCATAGTGAAGAAGACCTGAGATGCCCTGTCGAACAGGCGGAACAACTGTACATCGCTTTGAAGCGCCAGAAGAAAGAAGCAAGGTTCGTCCGCTTCCCGCAATCGGATCATAATCTCTCCAGGACTGGTGCTCCGTCACTCAGGGTGCACAGGTTGAACGAGATGATGGCGTGGTTCGAGAAGCATCTGTAAAGGGGAGGACCGCCTAGGGTGAAAGTGATCCCGAAGCGGTTTTTTTCTGGTCAGGGGAGAGGGATTGGAAAGGGGAGGTTTAAAGCGGCCCTTGCGAGGTTAAGGATGTATAATACAAACTGCGATATGGAAAATGAAACATGATATGATATGATGAAGAAAAATATCACGAAATGAGTCTTTTTTTCATGGTCGTTTAAGGGGAAACATATACTATGGATATCCAAGCGTTCAAAGATTGGTTCACATTAGAAAACATTATGGATCTCATTCAGCAATACCGGTCATTCGGGCCCGTTCCGGGAATCCTTCTCCCTTTGCTTGAAGCCTTCCTTCCTTTTTTGCCGCTGTTTGTGTTCGTCTTGGCAAATGCGAATGCATTCGGTTTGTGGTTCGGATTCCTGTTTTCATGGATAGGGGCTTCGGCAGGGGCATTATTGGTCTTCATGCTGGTCAGAAGATACGGGGAAGCAAAACTATTCCGTTTCTTAAAGAAGAATAAACAGGCAGCACGTCTGACCCATTGGGTGGACAGGCACGGCTTCGGTCCTCTATTCATCCTGCTCTGTTTCCCGTTTACACCCTCGGCCCTCGTAAACGTCGTGGCCGGGCTGTCCCGGATCAGTATCGCCCAGTATATGCTGGCCGTCATCACGGGAAAAATGGTGATGATTTTCACCATTAGCTTTATAGGGTATGATATTGTATCATTAGTGAAACAGCCGATCCGCACCGTCATCGTGGGAGCGATCATCTTCCTCCTTTGGTTTGTCGGCAAGCGTATAGAGGCTCATCTTAATAAAAAGCTTGAAATGGACCAGCGAAACGAACGCAAGAAGCAGGAGGAATCACATTGAAAGAGCAGATAAAGAAAGAGGGCCTGGAATGGATCAAGGCACTTGCGATCGGATTGATCATCTTCATCGTCATCCGCACGTTCCTCTTTTCGAATTATGTAGTGGACGGCGAATCCATGATGCCGACCCTTCAAGATGGCAATAAGCTCGTCGTGAATAAAATCGGGTATCAGATCGGGGATCTTCACCGCTTTGACGTCCTTGTATTCCATGCCAACGAAAAAGAAGACTATGTAAAGCGCGTCATCGGGCTGCCGGGCGACACGGTCACCTATAAGAATGATAAACTTTATATAAACGGAAAATATTACGAAGAACCATACCTGGATACATATAAAGCAGAAAGTCCAGGCAGCAAGCTCACAGGTGATTTCACCCTCGAGGAATTGACAGGTGAGAAGAAAGTGCCAAAAGGCAAACTCTTCGTCCTTGGAGATAATCGCCGTGGTAGTGAGGACAGCCGTTATTTCGGATTCATCGACCGCGATCAGGTAGTAGGGAAAGTGAATCTCCGCTACTGGCCATTGAATGAGTGGGACGTCCAATTCAAAGACTGATCCTGAAGGGTCTACCCGTATAAAACAGTCAAGCACCCAGCAAGGCATCCCCTGCCTTGCTGGGTGCTTTTTATCATATCCAGGTTCGAGTAGTATTACCGGGATGAGCCGAATGGAGCATTTTCCTGAAAACAATTAAAAAATCGATCTCTACGTGCATGTTATCCTGTACGCTATAGGTAAACCATACCGGGGGAGGAAAGAATAGTGAAACAATACATGCGGATTACAGTGGTGCTGATCTTGGCGGTTTTTTTGACGGCATGTGGACAAGTGTCGGGAAATCAATCAATGGGAAAGAAAGATACTCCTCATCCCCAGATTGCCAAAAGGGACGTCTCCACACCGCTGACAGTGGAGGAAGCCCTTGAGCGCCAAGACGGTTCACTAGCTGAAGTAGCGGGATTTGTCACAGGTCAGCCTGTATCTGGTTCGGACGTGTTGACGGGCGATTTCACGAATGATTATGCCTTAGCCCTCGCGGATGAACCGGGAGAAGCAGATCCGGAGAAGATGCTGTTTGTCCAGATTCCTTCTTCACAAAGGCCTGAAGCAGGCTTGAAAACGAATCCCGACATATTCGGCAAGAAGCGAGTGATCTCTGGGAAACTGACCGGTTACTTTTCTCGCCCCGGATTAAAGGAGGTCACCTCCATTTTGCCGGGTGAAGAAGACGACGGGGAAGAGGATGAGGAAGAGGAAGAGCCTTCGACAGACCCGGGAGGCTACTACTCAAGCGCTGAAGGGTTGAGCGGTGAAGCACTGAAATCGGAGCTTCACGACATCATCGATGATCACCGGGAGCTCTCTTATAGCGAGCTATGGGACGCAATCGCCAAAACGGATGAAGATCCCGATCACCCCGGCAATGTTATCCTTCTTTATACAGGAAGATCCCAGGACCAGGCGCTGCACGGTGGAGATGTGGATGATTGGAACAGGGAGCACGTGTGGGCAAAGTCCCATGGGAATTTCGGGACGGCAAGAGGACCGGGGACCGATCTTCATCACCTGAGGCCGGCCGATGTCACAGTCAACTCTTCCAGGGGGAATCTGGATTTCGATAACGGTGGCTCACCCCATGATGAAGCGGATGGGAATTTTTCCGATGAAGACTCATGGGAGCCGCGGGACGAGGTGAAAGGAGACGTGGCGAGGATGCTCTTCTATATGGCCGTCCGCTATGAAGGGGACGCGGGGGAAGTGGACCTCGAGCTGAATGACCGGGTGAATAACGGCAAGGCACCGAATCACGGGCGGCTATCTGTCCTCTTGGACTGGCATGAATCAGATCCCGTCGATGACCGTGAAAGACGGAGGAATGAGATCATTTATGAAGAGTATCAGGGGAATCGGAACCCTTTTATCGATCATCCAGAATGGGCAGAGCAAATATGGTGAAATGGACAGTCCGGGGCATCTTCCCGGGCTGTTTTGCATTCTGTTGGAAATCAGGCGGATTAGCATATTTTATAGACAATCTATATTATAATGAACCTATCCAAAAAAACATGTTACTCGCCGGATAGACTAAGAGTATAACGGAAAGGGAGTGAGGGAGATGACGGTAAGATTCATTCTCGGACGCTCTGGGACAGGGAAGACGCATCGCATATTGCGAGAAATAAAAGAAGAACTGAGGGAACGTCCACAAGGCGCCCCGATCCTTTATATCGTACCTGACCAGATGTCCTTCATATCGGAATACGAGCTCGTGAACACACCGGGGCTGAACGGCATGATCCGTGCACAGGTCTTCAGTTTTACACGTCTTGCGTGGAAGATCCTCCAGGAGACAGGAGGCATGACCCGCTATCATTTATCCGACGTGGGGCTCAATATGATGATCAGGAAAATCATCGAAGAGAATAAAGGGGAATTGAGCATTTTCCGGAAGTCTTCGGAAAAACCCGGTTTCATCGGGCATGTGGAAACGATGCTCACGGAGTTCAAACGCTATTGCATCGAACCGGGTGACCTTGCCTCATTTAAAGAAAACGGCATGGGTAAAAAGGTGCTCCGGGATAAGCTTGCGGATCTTGAGCTGATTTACGAAGAATTCCAGTCAGCGTTATTGGGAAAATACCTTGATTCGGAAGACTACTTCCAACTGCTTTCCGATCAGATCCAACATTCCGATCTCCTGCAGGATGCAGTCGTCTACATAGATGGTTTTCATAGTTTCACCCCGCAGGAATACAGGATCATCCAGCAGCTCATTGAGCGCACGCGCAAGGTGACGATTGCCCTGACAGCGGATGCGGAGGAAGTGAGACTCCCTGAGAACGAACTAAGCCTCTTCCGGATGACGAGTGAAACATACGGGATCATACGGGAGGGCTGTATCGCGGCTTCTATACCGGTGGAAGAAGAAGTGATGGAGGCGCCGATCCGCTATCAGAGCGGACCGCTTGCCCATCTTGAACAGCACTATGAGACAAGACCTGTCATCCCTTCGGAGGCAGATGGCGATCGCATTGAATTTATGGAAGCATCCAATCGCCGGGCGGAAATCGAGGGGGTTGCACGAAAAATTCGGGAGCTTGCCCGCGTAAGGGATCACCGGTATAAGGATATCGCTGTCCTTGTCAGGAACGGAGTGGACTACAGGGACAAAATCGAAACGATCTTCCAAGACCATGATATCCCATACTTCCTCGATCAAAAACGGACGATGCTCAATCATCCCCTGATTGAGCTGATCCGATCCACTCTTGAAATCATCTCTTCCAATTGGAGGTACGAACCCGTATTCCGGGCAGTGAAGACCGATTTATTATTCCCCCTTCACGAGGAACCGGGGGAGCTCAGGGAGAAGATGGACCGATTGGAGAATTACGTCCTGGCCCATGGGGTGAAAGGCGACCGGTGGGTGAAGAAGGACAGGTGGAAGTACCGCCGATTCAGGGGACTTGAACATGTGGACTCCCCTCAGACCGACCAAGAAAAAGAAATCGAGCATGAAATCAATGAGCTTCGACTCTTCATCTCCGCCCCTATCATCCGCCTGTCAAAACGGTTGAAAAAGCAGAAGACGGGGCAGGAATACTGCGAAACGCTATTCGCTTATCTCGAGGAACTTGATATTCCAGCGAAGCTTGAGCGGAAGCGTATGGAGGCGGAAGAGAATGGCGATCTGGTCGCCGCAAGGGAGCATGATCAGGCGTGGGCAGCTGTCATGGATCTCCTCGATCAATACGTGGAGATCCTTGGAGGAGAAAAGACGAGTGTGAAGGCATTCGCCTCGATCCTCGATACGGGAATGGAAGCGATGAAGTTTTCCCTCGTACCGCCTGCCATCGATCAGGTCATCATTGCCGACCTGGAGAAATCAAGGCTAGCCCATATCAAAACCGCGTTTGTCATCGGCGTGAACGAAGGGGTACTCCCTGCCAAAGTGACCGAAGACGGTATCCTGTCGGATGAAGACAGGGAAACCTTGCAAATCGCAGGTATGAAAGTCGGGCCAAGGAGCAGGACGAAGCTACTCGACGAAGAGTTTGTTGCATACAAAGCGTTCACAACACCGGGTGAACGATTGATCATTTCCTATCCCATTGCCGATGAAGAGGGAAAGGCCCTCCTGCCATCCCCCCTCATCAAGAGGCTCAAGGAACTGTTCCCCGCAGCACGGCATTCCCTTGTCGTCAATGATCCGGCGGAGCTTGACGAAAGAGGGCAGCTTGACTATGTCAGCCATCCCGGGGTATCGATTGCCCATTTGACGACGCAGCTTCAGCAGAAGAAGCGGGGATACCCGGTCTTTGATTTTTGGTGGGATGTATACGACTACTACGTCACCTCCGATGAATGGAAGTGGCATACCAGTCATGTGCTCTCGAGCTTGTTCCATCGCAATGAATCGGCCGATTTGACCGATGAATCGAGCAAGGACCTGTACGGGGAACATATCCTGGCCAGCGTCTCGCGTATGGAAATGTTCCACGGCTGTCCGTTCTCCCATTTTGCAAGCCACGGCTTGAAGCTGAGGGAGCGGGAATTATTCAGACTGGAGGCACCTGATATAGGGGAGATGTTCCATTCTGCGCTCAAATGGATATCGGAAGAAGTGGAGCGTGCCGGTCTGAGCTGGGCATCACTCTCCAGAAACCAGTGCTTAAGCCTGGCCAAGGAGGCCGTGACGATGCTTGCGCCGAAACTGCAGCATCAGATCCTCCTCAGTTCCAATCGCTACAACTATATTGCGCAGAAGCTTGAACAGATTATCGGGCGGGCGAATTTGATCCTAAGCGAACATGCGAAAGCCAGTGGATTCGTTCCTGTCGGCGTTGAACTTGGGTTCGGACCACAAGCGACGCTCCCCCCGTTCCAATTCAAACTGCGCAACGGAACGCAGATGGAGCTTCAGGGAAGGATTGACCGGGTGGATAAAGCAGAGGACCAGAACGGTGTATACCTGCGCATCGTCGATTACAAATCGAGCGCCAGGGACCTGGACATGACCGAGGTGTACTACGGGCTAGCCCTGCAGATGCTCACCTACCTGGATATCGTCTTGAGCAATTCCAAGCAGTTTGTAGGAAAGGAAGCACAACCTGCGGGGGTCCTCTATTTCCATGTGCATAATCCTTTGATCAACAGCAAGAAGCTCCTTACCCTTGATCAAATTGAACAGGAGATTTTCAAAAGCTTCAAGATGAAAGGATTGGTGCTAGGGGACAGCGATGTGATCCGCCTCATGGACCAGACGTTGGATACGGGGAATTCAGACATCATTTCCGCAGGGATCAAAAAGGACGGATCCCTGTCATCAAGATCGAAGGCGGCATCGGGAGAAGACTTCCAGTTCATGCGTCATCATGTAAGGAAAATGTATGAATCATCAGGAAACCGGATCGTTTCCGGTGAAACGACCATTGCCCCATATAAACTGAAGGACCGGACACCATGTCAGTTCTGTTCTTACAAACCCGTCTGCCAATTCGATCAGTCCCTTGAGGAAAATGAATACAGAGTATTGCCCGAGGCAAAGACCGAAGACATCATGGCGAAGATAAGAGAGGAGGCTGATCAATGAGCAGTCATCATATACCTGTAAAACCAGACGAAGCAACGTGGACGGATGATCAGTGGAAGGCCATCTGGGCAAAAGGACAGGATGTCCTTGTGGCGGCCGCGGCTGGATCAGGAAAAACGGCGGTGCTCGTGGAGCGTATCATTCAGCGGATCGTATCAGGTCAAGACGGATTGGATGTCGATGAACTGCTGGTCGTCACCTTCACGAATGCTTCCGCGGCCGAGATGAGGCACAGGATCGGTCAGGCTCTTGAAAAAGCTATCGACTCCGCCCCCCATTCCACCCATTTGAGAAAACAGCTGAGTTTATTGAATAAAGCATCGATTTCCACCCTGCATTCATTTTGCCTCGAGGTGATCCGGAAATACTATTATTTGATCGATGTTGATCCCGGCTTCAGGATTGCCGATGCGACCGAAGGAGATCTCATCAGGGATGAAGTGGTGGAAGAGCTGTTTGAAGAAGAGTATGGGAAGGAAGGGAATACCCCGTTCTATACATTGGTGGATACGTTTACGAGTGACCGGAGCGATAAAGCCCTTCAGGATATGATTCTCAAGCTTTATGATTTCTCCCGGTCCCATCCCGCACCGTCCCTGTGGCTGAATGGACTTGGTGAAATGTATGGCGTGGGAGGGGTGGAGAGTATCGATCAACTCCCGATTGCCGACTATCTCCACAGGGATATATCCCTTCAGCTTGAAGGGGCAAAGGATGTATTTCAGCAGGCATTGAACATGAGCCGTATGCCTGGAGGCCCATCACCACGGGCGGAAAACTTCCTCGATGACCTTGGTGTCGTCGAAATGCTTCAGCTCAAGCAGAAGGAGTCATGGGAAGCTCTTTACGAAGGGATTCAAGCCCTCCATTTCACTAAACTGAAACCATGCCGTGGAGATGACTTCAACAAAGATCTGGTAGATAGTGCAAAGGCCCTTCGTGATCAAGGGAAGAAGATGGTAGAGAAGATCCAGGAAGATTTCTTTTCCCGCCGACCGGATTCATTTTTGAAGGATATGGGAGAAATGCAGGCTGTCATCGACACGTTGGCGGAACTTGTGTCCCGATTTGCCATCCGCTTCAAAGAAGCTAAAGAAGAAAAAGGTCTTGTCGATTTTGCCGATCTTGAACATTTTTGCCTCGATATCCTCAGGGAGCCAGGAAGTGCGGAATTGATTCCCTCAGCGGCAGCGATGGAGTATAAGGAGAAGTTCAAAGAGGTTCTCATTGATGAATATCAGGACACCAATATGGTACAGGAGTCCATTCTGAGGCTGATCACCGAAGCGGATGAAGGGAAAGGGAACCGGTTCATGGTAGGGGACGTCAAGCAGTCGATCTACCGCTTCCGCCTGGCTGAACCAAATCTTTTCCTGGATAAATACAACCGGTTCGGCAGTGACGGAACGGGAATGAAAATCGACCTTTCCAAAAACTTCAGGAGCAGAAAGGAAGTGCTGGACGGGACCAATTTCCTGTTCAAACAGATCATGGGCATGAATGTCGGGGAAATGGAGTATAACCGGGAAGCGGAATTGGTTCCCGGTGCCCCGTATCCGGCGGACGAGCCTTATCCTGTAGAGCTTGCACTGATTCAACAGGAGACAGGAGGCGATGATCCCCTCGACAGTGAGGATACCGAAAAATCCGTGCTGGAAGCAAGATTCATGGCGAAGAAAGTCAAAGAGCTCATCGAAGGCCGTACACTCATACATGATGCCAAGAGCGGTACGGATCGTCCGGTCGAATATCGTGATATCGTCATTCTTCTCCGTTCGATGCCGTGGGCGCCAGAAATCATGGAAGAATTCAAGCATCACGGGATTCCTATTTACGCCAATCTGTCCACCGGTTACTTCGATGCCGTCGAAGTGGCAATCATGCTCTCGCTTTTAAAGGTGATCGATAACCCGTATCAGGACATCCCCTTGGCATCGGTCTTGAGGTCACCGGTGGTTGGCCTAGATGAAGAGGGACTTGCGAGGATCCGGATCCATTCTAAAGCCGGATCGTACTATGAAGCAATGAAATCCTTTGCGAAAAAGAGACCTCAGGGAGAACGGGATGAAGAAGTGTACGAAAAGGTCCGCGTGTTCTTGTATCATTTGGAACTCTGGCGCACCAAGGCAAGGCAGGGCTCGGTAACGGAACTGATCTGGCAGCTATATAGGGATACGCGATTTTATGATTACGTAGGCGGAATGGCTGGCGGAAAGCAGCGCCAGGCGAATCTGCGGGCTTTATATGACCGTGCAAGGCAGTACGAGGAAACATCGTTCCGGGGGCTGTTCCGATTCCTTCGATTCATCGATCGGATGAGGGAGAGAGGGGATGACCTCGGGGTTGCCCGGGCATTAAGCGAGCAGGAAGATGTCGTCAGGCTGATGACGATCCATTCAAGTAAAGGACTTGAATTCCCGGTTGTGTTCGTGGCAGGGACCACGAGGCAATTCAACCTCATGGACCTGAATGCTGCTTACCTTCTGGATAAGGATCTCGGGCTGGCGGCGAAATACACCGATCCGGTAAAGCGGATCAGCTATCCGTCCCTTCCGCAGCTTGCCTTCAAGCGAAAGAAGAAGCTAGAAGCGATTTCTGAAGAGATGAGGGTCTTGTATGTAGCCCTCACACGGGCGAAAGAGAAGTTGTATCTCGTCGGAACCGTCAAAAACATTGAAAAGACGCTTGATAACTGGAAGCGCGGAGGCACAACGGAAGAGTGGTTGCTAAGCGACCATGAACGTTCAAAAGCCCTTTCGTACCTCGACTGGATCGGGCCGGCAGTTCTTCGCCACAGGGACGGAGACCCACTGAGAGCAGATGGGCTCGCCGGGACGAATGATATTGCCGATCATCCATCCTCTTGGAAGATCACCACATTCCAGGCAACAGACCTTATGGAAGAATCGGGCGATGATAAAGGGGAATCACAGGACTGGATGGACACCGTCAAAGCCTCGGAAAAGATGGGGATGAATTCACCTTTCGAAGAGGAAGTGCTTCACCGCCTCTCATGGACGTATCCGCATGAGAGGGCTACAAGTCTCAGGTCCAAGCAGTCCGTTTCCGAGCTTAAGCGGATGGTGGAGATCAAGGATGAAGCTGCAAGCAACGATATTCTGAGAAGACACCAGAAGCCGGTATATGATCGTCCGAAATTCATGCAGTCCAAGGACCTCTCACCGGCAGAAAAAGGTACGGCCATGCATGCTGTCATGCAGCATCTTACCCTTGATGGATCGACACCAGACGAAGCTGACATCCGAAATCTGCTGGAGGACCTTCTCAAACGCGAGATCATGACGGAAGAACAGATTTCCTCCATCGATGCCTCACGCATCGAGCAATTCTTCCATACTCCAGTCGGGACCCGGTTGTTGAATGCAAGTGAAATCCAACGGGAAATCCCGTTCAGTATGAGCGTCCCCATTAGGGATATCACCCTCGACGGAGAAGGAGCACCGGAAGAAACGGTTCTGGTCCAAGGGGTGATCGACTGTGTGTTCCGGGATGAGACAGGTCTCATCCTTCTCGACTACAAGACGGATGGAATCCACGATCGATACGAGAATGGATTCGAAGAAGCAAGGCCGGTCCTGGAAGAGCGGTACAGGGTCCAAATCGAACTGTATACCCGCGCCCTCGAATCCATCTGGAAGGAACCTGTGAAAGAGAAATTCCTCTACTTCTTCGATGGCGGGCATGTCCTCGAAATCTGAAGGGTATCCTACATGTAACGAAAAGGGAGGGGAGACACCTATGGCTGAGGACCAAACGTGCGAGCTCTGCGGCAGACGCGATGTGGAGACGACCACCCATCATCTTACACCGAAAGAGGTGGGGGGGACATTTCTCCCGACGGCTGAACTTTGCATCCCCTGTCATAAACAAATCCATTCCCTCTATACGAATGAGGAGCTTGGGATCCGCCTGAATTCCATCGAAACCCTGCGTCATGATCCGAAGATATCCGCGTTCATCAAGTGGATCAGGAAGCAACCATCGTCTAAACTCGTCAGAACGAGGAAAAGCAGGGAACGGAGAAAGAAAAAATAAATCCAACAAGAGGCTGAGACAAACATGTTTTAGTCATAGTAAAACCCGAGTCATTTGCCTACGATAAAGCAAATGATTCGGGTTTTAAATTCGTTTAATGAACAATCAAATTTCATCGTTTCCAGCGGTTGATCGGAGTGCATGACGAAGACTCCAGCGGGAAGAGTAGCTGATGTGAGACCCCGCAGGCTTGCCGAGGAGGCTCACGGGCTACCCGCGGAAAGCGAAGTCTTGCACGGAGATCATGAGCGGTATTAAGATACTATACTGATCGTGTTCGGCATTAAAGGGGGCTCTTCTAGTTTAGTCACATCCTTTTTAGTTGTTGCCGGCAATCGGCTGGTCGACTACGTTGCAGTCAAAAGTGGTTGTGGCGCTGAATACATTGTAGGTGAGCTGGAATGGACCGGTGTTGAACCCTCCAGAGCCACCATAGGTTTTAGAAGCATTTTTGGGGGAAATGATTCCCGTGTCTCCGAACTGTACGTTCCCCCCGCCGATATTCAGGATCGAGACGGGTCCGACTAATGCTGGCATATCTACCATCTCCTGTCGCGAGTAAGTCCTATCATCCTTAGCCTATGTGATTGTATGGAAAAGGTTAATTGGACTCTTCGATTTCTTCCGACTGCGTCTGACCGGTGCCTCCATTGGCATCTTCCAGCTGGCGGATATGTTTTACTCTGGCATCCATGGATACAAGAGAAACATTCCCGACGTGTACGATGGAGGAGAAAGCCGTTGCTTTTACAAATAAGCGATTGACCTTGATGGGACAAAGGTTCAACCGCGAGACGTTTACTCTTGGGTCAATGGGGGCTTTCTGAATGGGGGATTGGAACACCCGATAATTGTAGCTCCCTTCACTGGAAAGGAAGAATTCCTTCTCCCGCTGGACGGCGTATGCCCATGACACGGAATCGATGTTCCGCGTATCCCCCAGTTGGTAAAAAGAGCTGAATGCCAGGGTGATGCCTTCGAGTTGATTCACGATGGAATAGCGCATGGTCATCCTTTCGGGGTCAGGGGTACAAAAGGTCCGATGATCAAGGATTCAGCAGGGGTGTCAAAAGCTGAGGTGAGCTGAATGATGTCTGCATCTCCGATCAGCACGAGGGAAGAGCTTGCGACCCCCGCAATATCAATGTTTCCGACGGATAATTCCCTATTGATTACCTGGAGGTTCATGTTGATTCATCCCTTCCATATTGTTTGGCATTTGAGACATGAAGGTGTACAGAGCCGTTTGGATATCCTGTTTGATCCGGGATAGCACTTTCGCTTCCCATTCTTCTTTCGTATGGCGGCCCTCCATGTAGGGGATCGTTTCAAGATAGAATTCGATTCTTCCCGGCATTTGATTCAGGAGGTCCTGTTGGATCATATCATGATACTGGGGATCCAAAGAACGTTGGAACTGCATTTCGTTATCCTGAATCAAGACGGGAAGTTCTTCTTTGATATACCTCCCGACTGCTTCAGCAAGCCTCGCCTTATAGGGCCCGAGATCCTGCATGGACTTGACGTTCACGTTTTGCTCCACCGCCAGATCTTCGATGGTTTCTTTCAGCGAGTTCGGGTTCAGTCCGATGTTCAATGTGCCATCAAGGGACTCCACCTTGAGCTGATCGAATTTGTATTCGATTTTCTCCACGTTGATTGATGGAGAGTCCCTCATATTCTGGAGCTCAGCGGAGAGATCATTCATCCTTTTTTCTAACGCGGCAATCTTTGAGTGAAGATTTTCAATATATTGATAGAGTTGTTGTGGGGTCATATAGTAATTATTCATGGTACCACCTCTTTCAGTGCCGCGTGATTTCCTTACGATTCGCCTGGGGGTTGAAGAGGGACAAAGGGAGGTACGGATTGTGATTGGCCTCCCGTACCCCCGTTCTTTTGTGCCTGTGGAGCAGGTTCAGTGAATCCGCCTGTATTATAAAGGTAATCATTTGTAGCGATTTGTCCGCACGTCCCGATCTGAAGGACCGAGGAATTGGACATTCCGCCAATTTTGATGAATTGGATTTGGATGGACTGCTGCACATAGTAATTCATCTCGCCACATCCTTATACATTTAGGATAATCCCTTGGTCCATCGTGTCGTCATCCACGGTGTACGTCAGGGAGCTTTCGTTATAGACGGATATTCCGCGTCCGGTGATGAAAGATCCAGCTCCTGCAAAGGTTTTGGCCGTTGAAATGGGGCTGATATTGAATACGTCACCTATATGGAAAACACCGCTCGAACCGATGCTGATCACCTGGGCGAAGCCTACGATCGCGGGCATAAAATACTCACACCTTTGTTTATCAATAATTAGTACCAATGTATGTGAGAATTTTGCAAAAGTGACAATCGCCTAATCGACCGTTTCGATGTACACTAGAGTAGAAGAGATTAAGAAAGGGGGACGATTCATGGCAGGACTATCACCTGTGAGTCAATCGGAAAGAATAATCAGCCTCGATGTGATAAGGGGTTTTTCACTACTTGGTATCTTGATCATCAATATGATCTCATTCCATTCACCATTTCTTTATATGGACCCGTATTCCTGGTGGAAAACGGCCGGTGATACAGCGTTGTATCCCTGGATCGATATCTTTGTCCAAGCCAGTTTTTATCCGCTGTTCGCCATGCTTTTCGGCTATGGTTTGGGTATACAAAAGATCCGGGCCGATGTAAAAGGGACATCCTTTTACATGTTCGGGATCCGGAGGTTGTTGATTTTACTGGTCATCGGATGCCTTCACGCCTTTTTTATCTGGTCGGGTGACATCCTCATCAACTATGCGGTATTCGGGTTGATGCTCCTTTTGTTCATGAACATGACTGGTAAATGGCTCATGATGTTGGGAGGCGCTATGCTGATCTTGCCTCAGGTTTTTTTCAGCTCTTTGCTCGTATTGATGACATTCGTCGATCCTGAAGGGGTAAGTTTTTACACAGATATCGCGTCACTTCAGAATTCGGTTGCCGCTTATGGGAACGGGTCATTCGGCGACATCATGAGTCAGCGCTTTTCTGACTGGTATGCGGTGAACGGTCCGGGGAACTTTATCTTCCTTGGTCTTTCGATCCTGCCCATGATGCTGATCGGAGCAGGGGCGAGCAAACTGAGATTATTGGAGAAAGTCGCCTTACATAAGAAAGCCTGGCTGTGGATCGGGATCTCCACATTGGTGATCGGGACTGCGATCAAATCACTGCCGTTTCTGATCGAGGCCAATACGGCCTATGGCTATATCCAGGATTTCCTGGGAGGTCCGTTCTTATCAGTATCTTATGCAATAATACTCTCATTATTATTGCAGAACCAAAAAATCTTGAAGTGGAGCAAGCCCATTGCGTCAATGGGGAAGATGTCGATGACCAACTACCTGCTTCAATCGATCATCGGGACCCTTATCTTCTATTCTTATGGACTGGGACTCTATGGGGAAGTCACCCTGACGACAGGGACTCTCCTCGCAATCGGGATCTATATCGTCCAGGTTATCTTCTCAGAGATCTGGCTCACGTATTTCAAATACGGACCAGTAGAGAAAGTATGGCGGTTACTGAGCTACGGGAAGCGAAATCTGTCTACTGACAGGCACCATCAAACCAAGGGGGAGTAAACGATGAAATTAGTCAGCTTTGCGGAAAATGATCGTGTATCGTATGGGATTTGCAGTGAGAACCGGGTAGTGGATGTATTCGCGGCCAGCACCGAGCTCGGAGAAGGACACGCGCTGCCGATGGATGTGAGGAGTGGAATCGCGGAAGGGGATGGATTCGTAAAAAGGATTGAGGAAGCATGGAATGCCATGGATGAGGATGCCCTTGACAGGCACACGTATGATTCCGATGCGATCCGTCTGCTCCCGCCCCTCACGTCACTCGGTAAAAATATCATGTGCGTGGGTAAAAATTACCGTGACCATGCCATCGAGATGGGGGCAGAAGATGCACCGGAAAACATCATGATCTTCACCAAAGCACCAACCACCCTGGCTGCATCAGGGGAAGAGCTCCCTGTCCATGATGAGCTTACGGAACAGCTCGATTATGAAGGCGAGCTTGCCGTGGTCATCGGGCAGGGCGGACGCGGGATTTCTGTGGAAGCCGCCATGGACCATGTCTTCGGCTACACGATCCTCAATGATATCACGGCGAGGGACCTGCAGAAAAAGCACGGTCAGTTCTTCCTCGGTAAAAGCCTCGATGGAACCTGTCCTATGGGCCCGTATCTTGTGACGAAGGACGAAATCGGTGATCCTCACGATCTGTCCATCACCACAAAGGTCAACGGGGAAGTCAGACAATCCTCGAACACGAGCAATATGATGTTCAAGATCAGCGACATCATCTCGATCCTGTCAAAAGGGATGACCCTCGAGCCAGGTGACGTGATAGCGACGGGTACCCCGGCAGGAGTAGGGAAAGGCTTCAATCCTCCCAAATTCCTGAAGCACGGCGACCTGATTGAAATCGAAGTGGAATCGGTAGGAAAATTGACAAATCGGTTACAGTCCTAGATAAAATTTTGGAATGGTGGCGGACTATGGTAATATTATGAGCGTACATATACTCTTTTTTAGGAGGGTTCACATGTTTGATAGAACGGATGCTCATATTACGACATGGGCGATCGCCATCATCTTGTTTTTTGTAGCGTTAGGGCTTCACAGAGCCGGGAATGCTAAAGCAATGAAGATTGTACATATGATCCTGCGATTATTCTACATCCTGATCATTGTGACCGGAGCACTGTTGTTCTGGAAACACCAAGGAATTGATCCTGCCCTTTACGGTGTCAAAGGGTTGGTCGGCATTTGGGTAATTGCCATGTTCGAAATTATCCTCGTGCGCTTGAATAAAGGGAAAAGTACGAAGGTGGCCTCTATCTTGCTGGTCATTGCCCTTTTGATTGTTCTCTACCTTGGATTTAAGCTTCCACTGGGAATCAACTTCCTGGCGTAAGAAAAAAACCGTTGCCTATACAGGGCAACGGTTTTTTTGTTCTTCGGTTAAGTCAAGTCTAAAATGCCTCGTAGCTTCTCCTTTTGTTGGTCTTCCCGCCGTTATTACTTCACGATATTCTCGATAACGATCCTCTTACCCGTGCTGAGGGTGAATTCGAAGCGGTCGCGCTGTTTTTTGTAGTAGGTGAAGTGGTGTTGTACCGCACAGATTTCGTCCCCATTGTCGAAGGTGATGAAATTCACGCCCTGTTTGATTTTCTGGTTTCCGAGGAATACCAGGTGGTTGTGACAAAAAATACAATCGTAAATGGAATAGTTCAGATTATTCAATGTGGTGATGAACTGGTTGAATGCGTCATCCGATATTTCCTCCATCAGGTTTTCGAGGGAGAACAAGATGCTTTTCTTGATCAAGATCCGATCTCCGCTCTCGATTCTGAACTTCTCATATGGGGTTGCGAGGATGCCGTCTTCCAACAGGACCCCCGTGATCCATTCATCGTCCCTGTACAGTCTGAGCTCCTGATGAAGATAAAAATCCAGTTCCGACTCCTCTTCGGCATCTATCTCAAAGAAATACCATATATCATCTTCTAAGAGCACGGTCCCTTCGGAGTATGCCCGCTTTTGGGATTTTAATATGTTCGATCGATAAATATTGCTCAAATGAATATCCCTCCTTAACTACATTACTTATCATTATTATCATATTTCATTCATATAAAATTGATTGAGTCAATTAACCATTTCCCTTTAGAAGCATAAGATAATCTACATGTCGAAGAGCAGTTTTCTACGAAAGTGAGGATGATGACCATGTGCGGGATCACAGGATGGGTACATTTCGAACGAAATCTGACAGGTGAACGAGGGATTGTTAGGGAGATGGCGGAAACATTATCGAAGCGGGGGCCCGATGAAAATAATCTTTGGGGCGGTGAACATGTCCTGTTCGGTCATAAGAGGCTGATCGTGGTCGATCCGGAAGGCGGACGGCAGCCCATGTCCATACAGCATGAGGGGAAATCCTATACAATCTGCTATAACGGTGAGTTGTATAACACGGAAGATCTCAGGGACGTATTGAAAGGAAAGGGATATACGTTCCGGGGGCATTCGGATACAGAGGTCCTCCTCACATCCTATATCGAATGGAAGGAAGCGTGCGTTGATCACCTGAACGGTATATTTGCCTTTGCCGTCTGGGATGAACAGGAAGGGCGGGTTTTCCTTGCCCGTGATCGCCTTGGTGTTAAACCCCTCTTTTATACCGAGAAAGACGGTGGTCTCTTATTTGCGTCAGAAATCAAAGCATTGCTGGCCCACCCTGATATCGAACCTGAGATCGATCTTCAAGGGTTGAAGGAAGTGTTGGGTCTCGGGCCATCGAGGACCCCGGGGCATGGTGTTTTCAGAGGGGTACAGGAACTGCGCCCGGCATTCGCCATGAGCTTCGGTCCCGAAGGGGTGAAGAAGTGGAGATACTGGAATGTGAAAAGTGAGAAGCACACAGATTCTTTCGAAGAGACCGTAGAAAAAGTGAGATTCCTCGTGACGGATGCAATCAAAAGGCAGCTAATATCGGATGTGCCCCTATGCACCTTTTTATCAGGTGGTCTTGATTCCAGTGCCATCACAGCGGTGGCTGCCGATTGCTACAGGGATGAAGGGAAGGGCCACCTCCATACGTATTCCATCGATTACGAAGGAAATGATGAACACTTCAAGGCCAATGACTTCCAGCCCAATGCCGATGCATATTGGATCAATCAAATGACCCAGGAATTCGGAACCGTTCATCACAGCTGCGTCATCGATCAAGAAAAGCTGAAGGAATACCTCACGGAGGCCGTCCTGGTAAGAGATCTGCCCGGCATGGCCGATGTTGATTCGTCTCTATTGTGGTTTTGTGAGGAAATCAAACAGGATTTCACGGTCGGTCTATCGGGCGAGTGTGCGGACGAAATCTTCGGGGGATACCCATGGTTCCACCGGGAGGATGATTTCAATCGCACAGGATTCCCTTGGATGCGTTCAACGCAAGAAAGGCAGGGACTACTGAAGGAAGAGTGGAGCAACAAGCTCAATCTCGAAGACTACGTACTTGCAAGGTACAAGGATACAGTGGAAGAAACCCCTTTGCTTGAAGGAGAATCGGAAGAAGAGGCGAAAAGGAGGCAGATGTTCTATCTGAATCAGCTATGGTTCATGACGACCCTCCTGGACCGGAAGGATCGCATGAGCATGGGGGCGAGCCTCGAGGTCAGGGTGCCGTTTGCCGATCACCGTCTCGTAGAATATGCGTGGAATATCCCTTGGGAGATGAAACATCACGAAGGGAGGGAAAAAGGCCTTTTAAGGAAAGCACTTGAGGGCATCCTCCCTGATGAGGTGCTCTACCGCAAAAAGAGTCCTTATCCCAAAACACATCATCCAAAGTATACGGAACTTGTACGTGGATGGCTGTCAGAGATCTTGGAAGATGAAACAAGTGTCCTCCATACCTTATTCGATGAAGAAAAGCTGAAGGACATCGTACAATCAGGAGGCGCAGCATTCCAGACCCCGTGGTACGGTCAACTCATGACTGGTCCGCAGCTTCTTGCCCATCTGGCACAGATCCATGTTTGGTTCAAGACCTACAATATTAAAATCGTTTCCTGAAGCCAACGATCCCCGGACAATTGTCCGGGGATGTTTTTTATGGGAATGTCCTGTTACAGCAGGAGCGGAGGTACTCGACTCGCGGATTCGTGATTAAAATAATCTTTTGCACATATGAATCATTAAAGAGAAAAAAGAGGGTAAACTATGAGAGATACCTCATATGACTATTTTTACATATGGCAAAAAAGAAATTTGTTAGTAAAATAGAGTGTTAATCTTTGTGCCCATGAAAAAAGCAATGTATACTTAATTTATAATCAATGTTCAGGTATTGTATATACTTTGTATAAGGGGGAAGACAAGATGTCCAAAAATGTGATTGTCATCGGAGCGGGACCTGGAGGTTTGGCTTCTGCCATGCTTCTGGCCAGTAAAGGATATGAAGTCGACGTATATGAAAAGCATTCCTTTGTTGGTGGTCGCAATGGTGCCATCAAACAAGACGGATACACATTCGATATCGGGCCGACGTTCCTTGGCATGCCGGAAATTGCGGAGGAACTTTTTGAAGCGGCGGGGAAAGACCTTCACGATTATGTGGATCTGAAGGAGCTGCCTATGATGTACGAGCTGAAATTCAAAGATAAAGATGTGAAGATGTACAGGGATCCAGAGCGGCTGAAAGAGGAAATTGAACGCCGTTTCCCCGGGAATGGAAAAGGGTATGAGCGATTCATGAATGACACCCGCAAGAAGATGGAGCGCTTGAAACCCATCCTTCAAAGCCCGATGGACCAGTACTATCAATATATCAGCTGGAAAGTCCTTCGGGCCCTGCCTCAGCTTTCCCTCGGTAAGTCGCTCTACAGCGTGCTGAGTGACTACTTCACCGATCACGAACTGAGACTTTCATTTACCTTCCAGTCAAAATATTTGGGTATGTCACCTTGGGAGTGTCCCGGGGCTTTCTCCATCCTTTCTTTCATGGAACACGAGTACGGTGTCTTTCATCCCATTGGAGGGGTGAATCAGCTTTCAGAAGCGATGGCGAAAGTCGTAAGAGAGAGCGGAGGAAAGATCCATCTCTCGACGGGAATCAAAAAGCTTTGGCTTGAAGGGAAAAACGTCAAAGGGGTCATCCTCGAAAATGGGGAGAAGGTATCAGCCGATGAAGTGGTCATTAATGGCGACTTCGCTCACGTGATGACGAATTTGGTGGATGACGGTGTGCTGAAGAAGTACAGCAAAGAAAAGCTTTCAAAGAAAAAATATTCATGCTCCACCTTCATGATCTACCTCGGTCTTGATAAACAATATGATCTGCCTCACCATACAATCATATTTGCCGATGACTACAGGAAAAATGTAGAAGAGATTACGAAAACGATGGCTTTATCAGAAGATCCTTCCATCTATGTTCAAAATGCTTCCGTCACTGATCCTACCCTCGCACCAGAGGGACACTCTACGCTTTATGTCCTGGCCCCGGTACCGAATAATATGAGTGAGATCGATTGGGAAGAAAATCAAGAAACCTTCAAGGAACTCGTCATTCGCTCTCTAGAGGAGAGAGCGGGTCTCGAGGATATCCGGAGTCATATCCGGTTCGAGAAGGTCCTTGACCCCCATCAATGGGAGACCGACTTCAATATCTATAAAGGAGCGACCTTCAATCTTGGTCATCAGCTCACGCAAATGATGGCCCTCAGACCTCATAACAAATTCGAGGAACTCGATCACTGCTGGCTTGTCGGCGGCGGCACCCATCCGGGCAGCGGACTGCCGACGATACTTGAATCGGCCAGGATCACTACAGCCATCATAATGAAGGAAGATGCCTCCCAAACTTCAGGCGCTCACAGGGCAATGGAGGAAGCGCTATGAAGGTGGCGGTAGCGGGATCGGGAATCGGTGGGTTGATTACTGGGCTGCTCCTTGCGAAGAATGGTCACAAAGTGACGATTTTTGAAAAGGATGAGGAGATTGGAGGCAGGCTTGCGTTTGTAACCAAGGGAGACTACAAGATTGATAAAGGCCCGACGATTGTCCTTCTGCCTGACATGTTGATGTCGATTCTTTCTGATGCGGGTGTGAATACAGATGAAATCGAACTCATTCGCTGTGATCCCCTCTATGGGATCCACTTCCCCGACGGGCAGACTTACCGGAAATTTGCGGATCTTGAAACGCAGCTGGATGAAATCAGGCGGGAGTTCCCGGGTGATGAAAAAGGATTCAAGAGGTTCATGTCGGATATGGATGAGCGCTTTTCCATCGGCGAACCACAATTCCTCCAGTCCTCCTTCCTTGGCATAAAAGACTATGTGAATCCAAAGACAATCGGCTCCCTCATTAAGCTCAAAGCGTATCGAACGGTCATGTCGAACCTGAAAACATACTTTGCACATGAGCGGTTACAGATGTCATACGGATTGCAATCACTCTATATAGGTGGGAATCCCTATTCCACTCCAGCCATTTATAGTCTCGTATCATTCAGTGAGCATAAGCACGGAATCTACTATATTAAAGGCGGGTATGCAAGTATCCTTGAACCGATACGGAAGGCGTGCGAGAGACTCGGAGTAGAGATCAAAACGTCGTGTCCTGTGGAGAAAATCCTTGTGGAAGACGGCAAGGCGGAAGGCATTCGATCGAGTGAGGGGGACTTTATGGCGGACGCCGTCGTAGTGAATGGTGACTTCCCTGGGACTCACTCCCTCATGGAGCGTCCATCCGACAAAAAATATACGCCTTCTTCCGGATGCGTCCTGTTTTATATGGGAGTCAAAGGTACCTATCCTGATAAAGATCTTCACCAGTTTTACCTCAATGAACATTTCTCCAAAAATATGAAGGAGATCTTCGAGAAAGGGAAAGTACCATCGGAACCTTCCTTTTATGTGTTCAATCCATCCATCGTAGACGAATCCCTTGCACCAGAGGGGAATAGTGTCCTCTACGTTCTGGTCCCGGTTCCAGCATCTGAAAAGATTGATTGGGAGGACGCTTCGGGATATCTTTCGTCCTATGTTTTAGATACAATGGAAGAGAGCGGATTCGATGATTTGAGGGAACGGTTGAATTGGATGGAAACACGGACGCCTGAACAGGCACGTCAGGAAGGGCTGTATGCAGGAGGAAGTTTCGGTATAGCCCCTGCCCTTGGACAATCTGGTCCTTTCCGTCCACAGGTGCAGCCGTTCCCGGAGAAGAACGTGTTTGCTGTCGGAGCATCGACTCATCCCGGTGGGGGTGTTCCCATTGTGATGCAAGGGGCAAAACTGGTCGAACTGGCCGTGCAGAGATATGTTGAAGAGGAATTAGAAAGGAAGGATGTGACCATGGATGAACAGGATTTCGGCAGCGTACGATCACTGTGAATCGGTGATCAAACATCATTCGAAAACGTTTTTCAGGGCATTTTCCCTTTTGCCCAAGAATCAGCGTAAAGCGGTGTGGGCGGTGTACGCTTTTTGTCGTAGAGCGGATGATATTGTGGATGAGGGGAGCCCGCCAGAGGTATTGGATCGTTTTGAACAGGAATTTGAGCTATTCCTTGAAGGGACGTTTGAAGAGCAGCCAATCTGGATCGCCTTGGATGATGTCTTCAAGCGCTTCAATATGGACCGGGAAGCGTTCCGGGATATGATCAAAGGGCAGAGGATGGATCTTGCCGGCAGGAGATACATGACAATGGATGACGTCTTGGACTACTCTTATCATGTAGCGAGCACCGTCGGATTGATGCTCCTTCCGATCCTCGCGCCCGGCAAAGAAAAGGACCTGCGTGAAGACGGGATCTATCTCGGCTATGCCCTTCAGTTGACGAATATCCTGAGGGACGTAGGGGAAGATCTGGATCGGTGCAGGCTCTACCTTCCCCAGGATCTGCTCGTGAAGCACGAGTGCTCTGTGGAAGACTTGCGGGATGGGCGTTCAACTGACGCATTCCGTCTTGTCTGGGAAGAAATGGCCGGCTTGGCGGAACACTATTACCGTTTATCCATGAGAACGATCGGTCTTTATCCGATATACTCCAGGGCTCCCGTTAAAGGCGCGGCCCTTCTGTATAAGGAAATACTCAATGAAGTACGCAAGAACGGATATGATGTCTTTTCAAAAAAGAACTTTGTATCTGGGAATGAAAAGGAAAAAATCATTTCAACTATATCATAAAAAAAGAGCTTCCTGTGGGATCGGTTCCCGACAGGAAGCTCTTTTCTGTCTTCAAGATGAAAGAGCTGCCCTATGGACAGCTCTTTCTCAGAGTCATATGCTATTGCGGTGCTTGAGGGATTCTTCGGAAGAAGGGGTGCCGATCGAGTTCAGCCTCTCGACAAGATCACTGCCGAATGGGCTTGAAGCGACATCAGGCTCCAAGAAGGTATCCTTCAACTCATATGCGTTGGAGCCATGTTCAGCAAAGTCTAAACCTGATAGTTCCTCTTCTTGTGAAACGCGGATAGAGGAAATTCTCGTGACGATGAAGAGAAAGCCGCCTACGCTAATGGTGGTCCAGGCAATGACGGCGATGACTCCAAGCGATTGAACTCCGAGAAGGGAAGCGCCTCCTCCATAGAATAGTCCGTTTTGAACATCGAAAAGTCCAACTGCAAGGGTGCCCCAGATTCCGCAGATTCCGTGTACGGCAATGGCACCAACCGGATCATCAATCTTCAGGACAGAATCCAGAAGTGTGACACCTTCAACAAGGATGACTCCGGCAATGAGTCCGATGACGATGGCTCCTGTAAGGGAGACATTTGCTGTACCTGCTGTGATTCCGACGAGTCCTCCAAGCGCACCGTTCAACGTAAGAGAAGGATCAATCCTGTTATAACGGAACAATGTATACAGGGCAGATGAGATGATCGCGGCTGATGCTGAGAACAAAGTGGTGCCGATAACCATTGGGACAAGGGAAGGATCGGCAGCAAGAGTGCTTCCTCCATTAAATCCGAACCAGCCAAACCATAGGATGAAGACTCCAAGGGCACCAATCGGGATGTTGTGTCCCGGAATCACGTTGACTTTACCATTTTGATATTTGCCAGACCTGGCTCCGAGGAACAACACGGTGATAATGGCGCCTATGGCCCCAGTCAAATGCACGACTGTAGAACCGGCGAAATCTACGAATCCCAGTTCTGAAATCCATCCTCCGCCCCATATCCAGTGACCGACGACCGGGTAGATCACGGCAGTCATGGCAACGGTCAGGATCATATAGCTTTTAAGCTTCATTCGCTCTGCCACTGCTCCAGAAATGATGGTAGCACAAGTAGCGGCGAAAACGGATTGGAAAACAAAGAATCCAATATCTTCTCGACCTGATAATAGGAATCCGTCGCTTCCGAACAGCCCTCCGACATCTTTCCCGAACATGATGCCGAAACCGACGAAGAAGTAAATCAAAGCACCGATGGCAACGGTGAGGACATTTTTCATCAGGATATTCAACGTGTTCTTGGCCCGGGTGAATCCAGATTCAACCATGGCGAATCCTGCATGCATGAAGAACACAAGTATGGTGGCGATCATCACCCAGGTGGAATCAAGTGATGCCTGTACGGACTCCGCCGTAGGTGCTGCCGCGAATGCCTGGCTTCCGATGAAAAAGGACAATAATAGCAAAATGGAAATTTTCTTGATCAATGTAACCCCTCCAATTGGTTTTGATTGGTGATTCATAATACGGCTTGCTTGCCTCTTTCTCCAGTGCGGATCCGGATGACCTCCTCCACGGGGAAGATGAAGATCTTACCGTCACCTACCGTGTTGGTGCTGCAGTACTCGACAATCAGATCAATGATATCTTCGACTTGATCATCGTCAATGACCATTTCGACCTTGATACGGGGGACCAGCTTGATTTCGAATTTATTGCCCCTGAATATCCCTTGTTTCCCTTTTTGTTTGCCGCAGCCGGCTGCTTCTGATACGGTCAATCCACTGAATCCTCTGGTGCTCAGTGCTTCACGTAAGTTGATGAATGCCTCTGCGCGAATAATCGCTTCCACTTTTTTCATTTTTTCGCCTCCTGAATTTGATGTTAGTTTTTATGACATGAGTAAGTTATATCAACTATCATATTCAGAAAATATAAAAAGTTCAAGTGTTAATTTTATATGTAAGCGGTTAAATGTAAAAAAACTTCACATTATTTTTCCTGTATGATAAAAGAAGGATCAAAAAACTTATAAGTTCCCCTTTGAAGCGAATAAAATCAGTATATATTTCTCTACCGCTAATGTAATTCGCTTACCGCGGGTAGCCCGCGAGCCTTCTCGGCAAGCCTGGGGCTCTCACATCAGCTACACTTTCCGCAAGAGTCTTCGTCTTTCACTCCAATCAAACAAAAAGCAAAAACCCGCATTCACATGCCTGATCATAGGCTAATGAATGCGGGTTTTACTACTGCTAAAACACGTTTGTCCCAGCTTCAGTTGAATCAAACGGCCTTTTCATTCCTGACAAATCCTTTATGGATCCAAGTTCTGGTACGCCAACGCCTCAGCATGAGAAGGCCCCTGAGCCATTCGTCTGCTATGAAGGAGATCCAAACGCCGACGAGCCCGAGCTCAAGAGTGATGCCGAGGAGATAGGAAAGGGGAACCCCGACACCCCACATCGAGGCGATGCCGAGATAAACAGGGAACTTAACATCACCGGCTGCCCTCAATGCATTGATGACAACGAGATTGAAGCTTCTCCCTGGTTCCAGGAGAAGGGTGAGATAGATCAGGACCTTAGCCGAAGAGATGATTTCCTCGTTGGAAGTGAAGATCCCCAATAGTGGTTCTGCTGCAATCGAGACGATTCCTGCCATGCACAGTGAAATGATGATGGCGATTTTGAGACTTTTTAGGCACCGTGCGTAGGCGTCCTCGTATTGCCGGGCGCCGATCATATGTCCGATCATGATCTGTGTGCCTTGACTGATGGCCACGCTGAAAAGAAAAATGAACATCATCAGGTTCTGTGCGTATACTTTGGTTGTCAAGGCATAGGTTCCGATACTCACGATGAAGTAGGTGATCACCATTTGTGAGCCGTTGTATGATAATTGTTCACCGGCAGATGGAATCCCGATCTTCAGCAGATTCTTCATATGACGGACAGGGATGTGCCCCAGCTTGTTCAACGGCAGGGCTGAAGGGATGCGCTTCTTGATGACTATGATGCTTACGACAAGGCCGACGAAGCGGGAGGCGATGGTGGAGATCGCCACGCCTTCCACTCCAAGGACCGGTAAGCCGAATGGGCCAAATATGAATAGATAATTTCCTGCTACATTCAGGATGTTCATGCCGATGGTGATGTACATAGCGTCTTTTGTATATCCGTAACTCCTGAGGATGGCCCCTGCCGTCATGATGAGGGCCTGGATGAAGATGAATCCTCCGACGATCCTGAGGTAACCGGATGCTTCATCCATCAGTTCCCGCGGAAGCCCCATGATGTCCAGGATGCCTTTTCCTGTCAGCAGAAGGATGGCGCTCAGTAGCACTCCGAATGCAAGGTTCGTGACAAGGGAGACGAGAGCGACTTCACCGGATATGGCATGCTCTCTGGCTCCGATGTGCTGGGCCACCAGGATCGCCGTGCCGGTTGCGATGAAACCGAACATCACGATGATAAGGGAGAGGATCTGATTCGATACCCCAACGGCTGCAACGGAACGATCTGAATATTGACTGAGCATGAGGGTATCGGCATTCCCCATGAGCATGTGAAGAAGGATTTCAATGAAGATCGGCCACGTGAGGGCAAACAAGGTCATTCGTTTTTTTGTGTCCATACTGACTCCTTACATAGAGATGCCTTAAAACTTGATGATGGCGAAACCGTATGCTTCAAGCGTTAATTCGATGCTTTCCGCTTCTGCTGTGAACTCCTCCCCGGTAAGTATGTTCAAGAGGGGGACGCCTTTCAATTCGAATGGAATCGTGAATTCCAAGTCGGTGTCGGAACAATTCAATACCACGAGGATCGTCCTGTCACCGTCCGATTTCGTAAAGGCCACATGGCGGTCCTCTCCCGCAGTCGGAAGGAAGCTGAAAACTCCCTCATTCCTCAGGAGATCGTATTCCTGGCGGAGATAGGTGAGTTTTTGCACATGTCCATGAAGATCGAGGTCTTGCTGTCCCTCGTCCCATGGGAAGCATTTGCGGCATCCCGGATCCTGTCCGCCCGTAAGTCCGATCTCATCCCCATAATAGATACAAGGGGTCCCGGGGGAGGTGAGCATGAAGGTATACAGCAACTTCAGCTTCCTGACATCTTCTCCGCACTCCGTTAAGATCCGCGGGGTGTCATGGCTTCCCACAAGATTGAAGTTAACATCGGTCACATTCTGAGGATACATATGCATGACGGTGGTCATGTTCTCAACGAAGGTTTCAGGAGAAATGGCTTCGTGGGCAAACAGCTTCAGAATGTTGGTGGTGAAGGGATAATTCATGACCGCATCGAATTGATCGCCCCTCAGCCATGCCATCGAATCATGCCATACTTCTCCGAGGATATAGAGGTCAGGCTTGATGGATTTCACGGCATGGCGGAAGTCCCTCCAGAACTGATGGTCCACTTCATTGGCAACATCCAACCGCCATCCGTCGATATCAAATTTCTCCACCCAGTGACGCCCGACGTTCAATAGATATTCCTTGACCTCCGGGTGTTCCGTATTCAACTTCGGCATGGATGCTTCAAATGCGAAGGTATCATAATTGGGAGGATTCGACTCCGGGTCCACCGGGAATTCGTGCAGATGGAACCAATCCTTATAAGGAGACGCTTCACCCTTTTCCAATACATCTTGGAATGGGCCGAAATGATAACCGCTATGATTGAAAACCGCATCAAGCATGACCTTGATCCCGCGCTCATGACAAGCATGGATGAGTTCCTTCAAGGTTTCTTCCGACCCGAAGTGAGGATCAATCTCCATGTAATCAGTCGTATCATATTTGTGGTTGGATGGGGCTTTGAAGATCGGGGTGAAATAAATTCCGTTGATCCCCAGCTCCTTTAAATAGTCAATATGGTCGATGACCCCCTGAAGGTCGCCTCCAAAGAAATGATCGGGGGCCGGTTCTTCCGAATTCCATTCCAATGTGCCATCAGGATCATTGGAAGGATCCCCATTGGCGAAGCGTTCAGGGAATATTTGGTACCAAACTGTATCCTTCACCCATTCGGGAGCACTGAACACATCGATGGCATTAAGGAAAGGAAAGCAAAAGTAGTCGCCGATCTCAAATGATGGTTCACCGCTGAACCCTTTTTCCCCATAAAAAATATCTTCTTCGCCGTCCGAAAGGAGAAAACCATATCGAAGCCGCTTGAAGGAAGGGGTGACGGTAGCCTGCCAGTAATCAAAGAGTTGATCACTGCCCGTAAGAGTCATTTCACAGTCGGTATACTGCCACTCGCCATCGCTCCAATCGTAGGGGTCACCGTGCAAAAGACGGATGGTGTGGATGTCGCCCCGTTTCGTTCGGATACGGATGTGCAGGTCTGTTTCAGTGCAAGCGTATGCATATTGATCTCTTGGTTGGTGAAAAATGGCTTCAAGGAACATGGCTTTTCCTCCTTTTATGAATTCCACTAAAGAGTATTCCAATTATAGGAGGTTGTCAATTATGTAATGACATAGAAAAGTTTTTACTAAAAAGGTATTGTCAAATGGGCGTTACTTAGTATAATGATAGTAGATTGTGCAATCGCTTTCACAGTAAAAATGAAAACGTTATCTTATATCGGGTGATCGTAAATCATTTATGGAAATCCGATAGGGGAAGCCCGGGGACCATACATAGATTCCAGGGGAATATTCCCGTTTTTGTGCAAGCGGTTGTCCACATTCGGAAATTGACAAACCATTAGGAGGGGTCAGGGTGAAGAAAGTCGTTTCGTTATTCATGGTCTTGTTGTTGGTAGCAGGGGTATTGGCTGCATGCGGTCCAAACAGGGAAGAAGGTGCATCCGGAGACGGAGACAAGAAGGCGGAAAACAAAGATAAGCCTGAAAAACTGGTCGTCTGGGAAGATGAAAAGAAATCTGGATGGCTGGACGAAGTCGGTAAGAAGTTCACGGAAGAAACAGGCATCGAGCTCGAGGTGAAGGAGGTCGAAATGGCTTCTAAAATGAAAGAGCAGCTGCGCCTCGATGGACCAGCAGGTACGGGTCCAGATGTCGTGACATTCCCGCATGATCAGATCGGGGAACTGGCCCTAGCAGGTCATATTGCGCCACTTGAAGTGTCTGATGACGTCAAGAAGCGTTTCACAGAGTCTTCCATTCTAGCAGAAAGCTATGATGGGAAGCTTTACGGCTTGCCGAAATCGTCTGAAACACCAGTATTCATCTATAACAAAGAATTGATGAAAGAAGCACCTGCATCAATGGATGATGTATACTCCTTCGCAAAAGATTTCACGAAAGATGGCAACTATGGGTTCCTTGCTCTATGGGATAACTTCTACTTTGCCCACGCACCGATGGGTGGATACGGTGGCTATGTGTTCGCTGAAAATGACGGAGCCCTTGATCCGAAAGATCTTGGTTTGAATAACGATGGAGCAGTAGAAGGAACAGAATATATTCAGAAATGGTACAAAGAAGGATTATTCCCTAAAGGAATCATCGGTGAAAACGGTGGATCTGCCATGGACGGATTGTTCAACGAAGGCAAGGTGGCATCTGTCATGAACGGACCATGGTCTTTCCAAGGCTACAAGGATGCTGGGATCGATATCGGTGTCACAGCGATGCCGAAGCTTCCGAACGGTGAGCCGATGAAAACATTCATGGGTGTTAAAGGATGGCATGTATCCGGCTATTCCAAGAACAAAGAATGGGCACAGAAATTCGTTGAGTTCATCACAGAAGATGAAAATGCGAAATATCGTTTTGAACAAACACAGGAAGTACCAACAAACGAAGGCTTGATCAATGATTCTGCGATTGCTGAGAATGAAGGCGCCAAAGCTGTTGCCGAGCAGTCCAAATACGCTGTACCGATGCCGAACATCCCTGAAATGGGTGAAGTTTGGGATCCGATGGCCAAATCACTGCAAACGGTCGTGACAGGCAAGCAGGAGCCGAAAGCGGCCTTGGATGCTGCGGTCAAGCAAATCGAGGATAACATTAAAGCCAACCATTCTAACTGATGAAGAGTGGCGGCACCTGTCTGCGGGTGCCGCCATCCTTTTCAAGAGCTTTCTAAGCAAATAGCCGCCGGCTTAGAAAGCTCTTGAAATATAAAGATAAAGGGGGAGTTCAGGATGGATCAATCCAATCCTACTACTAAACATAGAAAAACGGCACTGGCCCTATCTCTCATTCCCGGCCTTGGCCAGCTTTACCATCGTCAAATCCTGAAGGGGGTCTTCTTCCTCATCATGACCCTTTCCTTCATCCTAGTGTTCAAGGATCTCATATCCTTAGGGCTCTGGGGTATTACGACCCTGGGTACCGATGTTTCCTATGGTGATCATTCCATCTTCCTTATGGTGTACGGCATTTTGGCCATCATCGTCATCTTATTCGGAATCGCATTCTATCTATATAATCTGAGGGACGCTTATAAGAACGGAGTCAAAAGGGACAATGGAGAGAAGATCGCGACGATCCGCGAACAATATCGGAACCTTGTGGATAATGGTTTTCCCTACCTTATCATGTCGCCGGGATTCCTTCTTCTGATCTTCGTGGTCATTTTCCCGATCATCTTCGTTGTCCTGCTGGCATTCACGAACTATGATCTCTATCACTCTCCGCCTGCAAAACTTGTAGACTGGGTTGGCATCCAGAACTTCGTCGATATCTTCAAGATCGATATCTGGCGTGAAACCTTTGTGACGGTCCTTGCGTGGACGCTGGTCTGGACTTTAGGTGCCACGACCCTGCAAGTGGCTCTTGGAATCTTCTTGGCCATCATCGTGAATCAAAAAGATCTGAAGGGAAAAGCCATCATCCGTACGGTTCTCATCCTGCCGTGGGCCATTCCGGCATTCGTCTCCATCCTCGTCTTCGCCGGGATGTTCAACGAATCATTCGGTGCCATCAATCGTGATATCCTCGGATTCTTCGGAATCGAAGGACTCCCATGGATGACAGAGCCATTATTCTCAAGGATTGCCCTGATCATGATCCAGATGTGGCTTGGCTTCCCGTTCATCTTTGCAATGACGACCGGAGTACTCCAGTCGATCCCGGATGAATTGTACGAAGCTGCGACCGTGGACGGTGCTTCGGCGGTACAAAAGTTCAAGAATATCACACTGCCCCTTGTTTTGTTTGCAACGGCACCGATCATCATCACCCAGTACACATTCAACTTCAACAATTTCAACGTCATTTATCTATTCAACGGTGGCGGTCCGGCACTGACAGGTCAAAATGCCGGCGGTACCGACATCCTGATCTCATGGATCTATCGATTGACCATGACTTCGGCGCAGTATTCAAAGGCTGCAGCCATCACGCTGCTCCTGTCCATCATCGTCATCACAGTGGCCATCTGGCAGTTCAAGAAGACGAAATCATTCCAGGAAGAGGATATGATGTAAAATGAAAAAACAAAAAATCATCCGGTTGACTCTATCGTATCTTGTCATTGGCATCATGTTCGCGGTGATACTGTATCCTGTCGCATGGATCATCGGTTCCTCATTCAATCCGGGGCAGAGCTTGTCCGGTTCGAGCATCATCCCTAAAAATGCGACCCTTGCCCACTACAAGGAGCTATTCAATTTGGAAGAAAGCAACTATATGCTTTGGTACTGGAATTCCTTGAAGGTGAGTCTCTCGACCATGGCCCTGACCGTGTGCCTTGTGAGTTTGACGGCATATGCCTTTTCCCGCTACCGTTTCGTCGGACGGAAAAATGGGTTGATGGCCTTCCTCGTTCTGCAGATGATTCCGAACTTTGCAGCGCTGATTGCCATTTTCGTCCTGGCGCTTTTGACAGGACTCCTTGACAGCCATCTCGGACTCATCCTCGTTTATGTGGGAGGACAGATCCCGATGAACACATGGCTGATGAAGGGATACCTTGACACCATCCCGAAGGAACTTGACGAATCGGCGAAGATTGACGGTGCAGGACATCTCAGGATCTTCCTGCAGATCGTCATGCCACTTGCAAAACCGATCATCGCCGTTGTGGCCCTGTTTTCATTCATCTCTCCGTTCGCAGACTTTATCATTGCAAGCATCCTGCTTCGTTCAGAGAAGATGTATACGCTTCCCGTGGCGCTGTATGATATGGTCGCCAAGCAATTCGGGGCGGAATTCACAACGTTTGCAGCAGGTTCTGTCCTGATTGCTGTACCGATTGCCCTACTTTTCCTTTTCTTCCAGAAATACTTCGTTTCAGGATTGACGGCAGGGGGCACGAAAGGATAATCTTATAGGCGTTACTAACATTTGGAGGAGGAGCGGAGATGAAAAGAAGAGTGTTATCTCTCATTTTAGTCCCGTTTCTTCTTTTTTACGCCCATCCGGTAGGTGCAGCTGAAAAAGAAGAGCGAATGTGGCAGGATGAATCGATTTACTTTTTGATGGTAGACCGATTCAACAATGGGGATTCAAGCAATGACAAAAACGTAAACGCCAACGACCCGCTGAGTTATCAAGGGGGAGATTTCCAGGGGATCATCGATCGCTTGGATTACATTCAGGAGATGGGCTTCACAGCCATCTGGCTCACCCCGATTTTTGAGAATCAGCCTGGGGGATACCATGGATATTGGACCACAGACTATTATAAGACAGAAGAGCATTTCGGCTCGATCGAAACGTTTAAGAAGCTTGTGGAAGAAGCGCATAAACGCGATATGAAGATCATCCTCGATTTTGTGGTGAACCATGTCGGACCTGAGCATCCGTGGGTGACGGATCCTGCCAAGGCAGACTGGTTCCATGAAAAGCAGACGATGAACTTCGAAGATGAAGACAGCGTGAAAAATGCCTGGTTATACGCCCTGCCCGACCTTAATACGGAGAATCCGGAAGTAAAGGAATACCTGATCGATGCCGCTAAGTGGTGGATCAAGGAAACCGATATCGATGGGTATCGCCTTGATACCGTGAAGCACGTACCGAAGGAATTTTGGAAGGATTTCACGAAAGAAGTGAAGGCCGAGAAGGATGATTTTTACCTCTTAGGTGAAGTGTTCGACACGGATCCTGAAAAGATAGCCGAGTATAATGGAGTGGGGATCGATGGATTCGTCAATGTACCCCAGGCCGAGGAAATGCGGCAGGTATTCAAGAAACCGGATACATCCATGGATCGTCTTTTCAATTTCTGGGGATACAATCAGACCTTTTATGAGAACCCTTACTTGATGGGTACCTTCATTGATAACCACGATATGAAAAGGTTCACGCGATTGATGGTGGAAGAGAAGGAGTTCCCGGGAACGAGATGGAAGCTCGCCCTTACCTATATGTATACAACGCCTGGGATCCCGATCCTTTACTATGGTTCTGAAATTGCCGTCGATGGGGGAGAAGATCCTGACAACCGAAGGCTGATGAATTTCCGGGCTGATAAAGAACTCATCGATTACATCACCCGCCTTGGGGAGCTGCGGAAGACCCAACCCGCTCTCACAAGGGGAGAGATTGAAAAGGTATACGAAAATGACGGCATGGGAATCTACAAGAGGACCTATAAAGATCAAACCCTGCTGATCGCCATCAATAATACGACGGAAACACAAACGATCGATTTGACGGAAGATCAGCTAGAAGCAGATCAAGAGCTGAAGAGTCTCCTGACAACGGATCTTGTCAGGAGCGACGGTGAAGGGACCTATAAAATCGTCCTCGACCGTGAGGAATCGGAGATCTATGAGCTGAAGAGTAAGTCCGGGCTCAATATCCCATTCCTCGTCGCTCTTGGGATAGTCTACGTATTATTCATGGTATTCCTATATGTAGTGAAAAAACGCGGTAAAAAGAATAAGCATCAGAAAGAATAGAGGTGGAATACATGGCGATTACCATAAAGGATGTGGCAAGGCTTGCGGACGTTGCTCCTTCGACGGTTTCCCGCGTCATTGCCAATAATCCAAGAATCAGTGAGAAGACGAAGAAGAAGGTGAGGGAAGCCATGACCGAGCTCGGATATCACCCTAACTTCATCGCCAGAAGCCTCGCCAATCAATCGACACAGGTCCTGGGTCTGGTCATGCCCGGGTCCACGAGCACATTTTCACAGAATCCATTTTTCCCAACCGTGTTGAGGGGCCTTAGTGAAGGCGCCCATAAAGAACAATATGCGCTGCAAATGTCCACTGGCCAGACCGAGGAGGAAATCTATGAGGGCATCGTCCAGATGGTCCAGGGGGGAAGGGTGGACGGGATCGTCCTTCTATACTCCAGGGTGGAAGACCGGGTGATGAACTACCTGAGAGAAAGGGATTTTCCCTTTGTGATGATCGGGAAGCCATACAAGTATGCCGAAGAAATCACCCATGTGGACAATGACAATTTCCGGGCGACAAAAGAGGTGACCGAGCATCTGTTGAATCTCGGGCATACGTGCATCGGATTCATCGGTGGAGATCTGAACCTGGTAGTGACGGTCGAACGATTATTAGGCTATGAAAAAGCGCTGGGTGAGGCCGGACTTGAGCTTCATGATGACTACATCATCCATGAGGAGTTCCTCCGGGAAGGCGGCCGGGAAGCCATCAATGAGCTGATGCAGCTCGATGAACCTCCGACGGCCCTGGTGGTGGCAGATGATCTGATGGCTCTGGGGGTACTCAATACCCTGGACGAGATGGGGATCACGGTGCCGGATGATATCTCCATCGTCAGCTTCAATAACGTCCTGCTGGCGGAAATGTCCCGTCCACCCCTGACCTCGGTTGATATCAACATCTTCAAACTTGGGAATGAAGCAGCGAAGAACCTGATCCAGAAAATCAAAGATCCTCTCGAGCCGGTCAAGCGGATCATCGTTCCCCATTGCATAGTGGAGCGGCAATCGTGCACGCGTAAGAGGTAAAGATATGCAAGCAAAAAGGCATTCCAATCGGAATGCCTTTTTGCGTTGGTTGCGTCACCCGTTCACGATCATGCCGCCATTGACATGGATCATCTGACCTGAAACGTATGTGGAGTCTGTACTCGCTAGGTATACGTATGCAGGTGCAAGCTCGAATGGTTGTCCCGCTCTTGCCATCGGTGTATTGCCGCCGAACTGTGAAACCTTCTCCGAGGTGAAGGTGGAAGGGATGAGCGGCGTCCAGATCGGCCCCGGAGCCACTCCATTCACCCTGATGCCCTTGGAAGCGATATTGTCGGCAAGGGAGCGGGTGAAACTGACAATGGCCCCCTTGGTGGCCGAATAATCAATCAGGTCTTTACTGCCTTTATACGCGGTGATGGATGCCGTATTGATGATGGAAGCTCCCTCTTTCAAGTGGGGAAGGGCAGCACGGGTCACATAGAACATGGAGAAGATATTGGTCCTGAACGTGCGCTCCAGCTGTTCATCATCGATCTCTTCAAGACCCGCTTGCGGATGCTGCTCGGCTGCATTGTTCACGAGAACGTCCAGTTTGCCGAAGCGGGAGATCGTCTTTTCCACAAGCTCTTTGCAGAAATGGGAATCCCCGATATCACCCGGGAGGAGCTCACAGCTGACCCCTTCCGCTTCAACGAGCTCTTTCGTTTTCTGTGCATCTTCATGTTCATCAAGATAGGAAATGACCACATCTGCTCCTTCACGGGCGAAATACCACGCAACAGAACGTCCGATTCCGCTGTCTCCTCCCGTTATAAGGGCTACTTTCCCGTCCAGTTTGCCGCTGCCTTTGTAATTTTGATCGGTATGAATCGGCTGGGGGTTCATTTCATCGATTGTACCGGGCTGGTGATCCTGGTGCTGAGGGGGGAACTGCTGTTTATTTTGTTGGGTCAATGCAAACACTCCTTTTTAGTATTTCGTCATATGGAATAGTGTTTACCCAACGTTTGGAAATGATAACGTCATCTTTGCAGATTTTTGATCATTAAGACTCTGGTCAATCCATTTCGGCTTCAGCCTTATATCCGACCATGTTCAACAGTCCTTTCGGAGAAGAGAATGGTGGGGCATAGCACGTTTCGATTTCCTGAAGTCCAGTGATCGTAATCCCCCCATAAATGGCGGTAGCAAGGATGTCGATTTGTTTATCGACTTTTTCTTCGCCGATGACGCTCCCTCCATAGATCTTTCCGCTGGAGGGATCGAAGTGGACTCGTACGTATACATCCTTTGCCCCAGGGTAGTAGGCGGCATGGGATTTCCCTTTATGGACAATGGTCTTGAACCGATAGCCCTTCTTGTTCAGTTCTTTTTCCCCGAGACCTGTGGAAGCGACGTGGAGATCGAAAACTTTTGCTATGGCCGTGCCGAGCATTCCGTGGAATGGTACGGGGTCTCCTGTGATATGTCTGGCGATAACATAAGCCTGACGATGAGCGGGCCATGCGAGGGGCACCTGCTTTGGGGCGTGATCAATGAAGTCAATGGACTCCACGGCGTCCCCGACACAATAGATGGAAGGGTCATCCGTCTGCATGAACTCATTCGCCTTGATACCCCCCGAATCCCCGAGAGAAAGTCCCGCCTGTTCTGCAAGGACGTTGTTCGGTTTGATCCCCACAGCAAGAAGTATGCAGTCAGCCTGGATCATCTTTCCGCTGTCGAGCTTAAGCTGATCAGGTCCCGAGACTTCACTTAAGCCATCGTCAAGAAAAACATCAACCCCATTGTCGTTGAGATGCTTCTGGACGATTTCAGCTGCTTCAGGGTCAATGATATGGATGAGCTGCGAAGAGCGCTCCACTACCGATACACTCATGCCGAGTCCCGTAAGGTTTTCCGCCATCTCCACCCCGATGTAGCCTCCGCCTATGATGGCACAGGATGTGGGCTTTTCTGTTACAAGATGCTGCTTCATCCGGTCCATGTCTGCGACGGTCCGCAGATGGAAGGCGGGAATCTGCTTCAGTCCCGGAATATCGGGGAGGATGGAGGAGGCACCAGTGGCAAGAACCAGTACGTCATAAGTCTCTTCATAATCCTCATTGGTGGTATGATTGCGAATATGTAAGGTCTTTTGTTCACTGTCGATCGTTAATGCCTCATGCTTCATCCTGACGTCCAGCCCTTTTTTTGTTTGAAGGGATTCAGGAGTGGCGGCGAACAGGCTTTCACGATCCTTGATCACATCCCCGAGATAATAGGGCATCCCGCAGGCGCCGTATGAGAGGTGATCGGTTCTTTCAAGGACGATGATTTCCATTGTTTCATCAAGCTTCCTGAGCTGGGATGCCGTGGTGGCCCCGCCACCGACCGCTCCGATGATTATCACTTTTTTAGTCATGTTCTGCCTCCTAAAAATAAAAAGTCCGATGGGTTTATGATACCCATCGGATAGATAGAAGAAACAGAAGGATCAGCGGAAGTTCACAAACTGGACGTCGATGGAGAGGTCGGCTCCCCTGACAGCTGCCATGATTTGCTGAAGGTCATCTTTGCTTTTTCCCGTAACCCGGACCTGGTCGTCCTGTACCTGGCTTTTGACTTTCACACCCGACTGTTTGATTAGGAGATTGATTTTTTTCGCATTTTCTTTATCGATTCCCTGTACAAGCTTGGCGCGTTGGCGCACGGTACCGCCGGAAGCTCCTTCAAGCTTACTATAGTCCAGATTCTTGACAGGCACATTGCGCTTGATCAGCTTTCCAAGAAGGACATCCTTCAGCTGGTTCATCTTGAACTCATCATCCGAAATCAGGACGAGCTCTTCACCATCAAGTGAGACATCGCTTTTGCTCCCTTTGAAATCATAGCGGGTCTTAACTTCCTTCAGTGCAATTTGAATCGCGTTGCTAACTTCAGACATATCAACCTGTGAAACGATATCAAATGAATTCTCTTTTGCCATATGTAAATCCCTCCGTATATGCATGATTCTTTTTCACTTATTAAAATACCACCTGCAGAGGTATAAAGTACAGGATATTCCCTTTATGGAATGGATTTCTTAGGTTTTAAGCAACAAAAAAGCCGCCATAGGAAATGGCGGCAGCTAATCAAAGATGATCCGTTTTTTTGGAGAATTGATGTTTACCCGCTTCACTGTTTTTTTCTTTCAGCTTGTTCTTTTTCTGTAGCAGGGCATTATTGTCCCTGGCTTTCTTCTCGTTATCTGATGTATGTGACATGATAGACCCTCCTTTTCCTTTAGTATGGGCAGGAGTGGGTGGAATATGTCTGTTCAGTTCAAGAAATAGATGGCGAGGGTGCCGGTCCCTGTATGAGAACCTACGGCACATCCAATAATATTGATGGTAACATCCTTAGGAGAGAAACGCTCCTCGATCATCGCCTTCATCTCGAGGGCAAGCTCCTCATCATCACCATGGGAAATGCCGATGGTCTGTTGGGAAAGGTTGTTTCCGCGTTCTTCCATCAGATCGAGAATGCGCTTGAGGAGCTTCTTCTTACCGCGATGTTTTTCCAGTGGCACAAGTTTCCCGTCTTCCACATGAAGAAGGGGCTTGATGTTCAACAACCCTCCTAGAAATGCAGATGCTTTGGAGACGCGGCCGCCCTTGGCGAGGTATTCCAGGTCTTCGACGGTGAACAGATGCTCCATATGCTCCACATGGTAGCGTGCCGTTTCCACGATTTCATCCTTTGTACCGCCGGCGTGGAGCACCTCTGCGGTTTTGATCACCGATAGTCCGTACCCAAGGGAGGCACCCCTGGAATCAATGATGGTCAAATCAAGATCAGGATACTCTTCCTTCACCTGGTCCCTGATCATCACCGCTGTCTGATAGGTTCCGGACAGCTGGGAGGAGAAGGCGATGTAGACACCTGGATCACCGGATTTGGCAAGCTCCGTGAACGTCCTCAGGAACACATCGGGCGAAACTTGGGAGGTCTTCGGAACATGACCTTCGCGGATTTTATCAAAAACTTCCTTTGGTTGGATCGTGACAAGATCTTCGTAATCATGTCCGTCGATATGTACCTGCAGGGGAAGCAGTTCTATGTTGGGTTGGTCGAAGAAAGTTACCGGCAGGTCGCTGGCACTATCAGCAAAAAGTTTAACGTTCATATCTATCACCTTTTTTCGTTATATAGGTTTAGTCTAGCTATTTTTCAGTAAAAGCACAATCGATAGTTATTCAAATTCTTGTACATAAGGATCATGTGCAAGGGGTTTAGCTGTGATATAGTGTGGAACATAAGGAACAACTACACTTGCCAAAGGAGTTCGATTCATGAAAAAAATGCACGTTACCCTGGAAGCGAAGAAGTTTCTTGTTGTATTGGTGGGGGCGGTCCTCGGGGCTGTTGCCATGAACTTCTTCCTGATTCCTGCTAATGTATATGCAAGTGGATTCACGGGTATGGCTCAGTTATTATCCAGCCTCTTGAAAGAATTCACACCTTTTCACCTGTCTACAGGTATTTTATTATTCATACTGAACATACCCGTCACCATCTTGGGATGGATGAAGGTGGGTCGGTCATTCACGATTTACAGCTTCGTCTCGGTTTTCCTTACTTCATTCTTCCTTGAAGTCATCCCCGTGGTGGAGCTTTCACCCGATATCCTCCTCAACGCTGTATTTGGAGGCGTCATTGCTGCAGTCGGAGTCGGTCTTACCCTGAAGTATGGTGCCTCGACCGGAGGGATGGATATCATCGCCATGATCCTTTCGCGGTTGAAGGACAGACCGGTCGGAACCTACTTCTTCATCATGAATTCAATCATCATCATTTCAGCGGGCTTCCTGTATGGGTGGGAAAAATCCCTTTATACGCTCGTGACCCTTTATGTAACAACCAGGGTCATCGACGCCATCCATACGCGTCATGAAAAGCTTACCGCCATGATCGTCACGAAAAGGACGCAGGAACTGAAAGATGCCATCCATGCGAAGCTGGTGAGAGGGATTACGACGGTGCCGGCCAAAGGGGCTTTCTCAGGGGAAGATAAAGAAATGCTCATCATCGTCATCTCCAGATATGAACTGTATGAACTGGAGCACACCATCAAGGAAGTCGATCCCCAGGCATTCACGAATATCGTCCAAACGACAGGTGTATTCGGATTTTTCAGGAAAGACTAAACAAAGGGCAGCCGTTTTATCGGCTGCCCTTTTGCATGTTCTTACGATAGGCGGTTCAACTCATCCTGCATGGAGTGAAGCTGCTTTCTCTCCTCGTTATTCGAGTTTGCAAATGCAGAGGAAAGGGCATTTTTCGCTTTCTGTATCGTCTGTGGATCCGATTGTGAGCCACAGGCTTCCTCAACTGCGGTCCGGGCCTGTCGGAAAAGTGGATTTGCCATGTTACAGACCTCCGTCGTAAGGAGTATTGGAAAGCTTCCTTGCTTCTGCCTCGGCATAAGTCAAATGGTATGGAATGCGTTCATCATGTTTCGAGACCGCATTTTTCCCTTGCTGTACAAAACGCTTGGACTTGTTCCTTCCCATCCTAACCACCCCTTATCGAAGTTGGAGCGCCACGTGGACGCTCCTGATTAGTATGGCTGAAATCCATTGAAATACGTTAGCAAGTATTACCCTCCATTGCCAGAATTACAATTCAAGATGCCTTTGAAGGAATCTGCCAATCCCGTCATCTTCATTACTTTCCGTAATATGATTGGCAAGATCTTTTAGTGGATCGATGGCGTTCCCCATGGCTACACCCGTTCCGGCATATTGGATCATTTCAAGATCATTATCCTCATCACCGAAAGCAATGATGCGGTCCTGTGGAATTTGAAGGCTCGCGGCCACTTTTTCGATGCCGACGGCTTTATTCAAGCCGGTTTTGACGATTTCGATGATGTGCCAAGGAGCAGCCCAGCGGCGATGATCGATCAGTTCTGCATGGACGTCGTCGAGGTGGGAACGGATCTCCGGAACATCATGTTCATCAGCATGGATCAGCATGGAAGTGGGGTGATCTTTCAATACTTGACGTATATCTCCGGTAGAGATGGACGGATTCCCCATCATGAATACATCGATGATCTTTTCATCATGATAGTGAAGGTACACATCATCCTTCACTTCCGCCACGATATTCTGGAATTTGAAACCGTGACAGGCATCAATGATTTGTTTGGCTGTCTCAAGGTCCATCGGTTCATGATGGACTCCCCAGGAAGGGTCACCCGGGTGATGGACGAATGCCCCGTTGAAGTTGACGATCGGCGTATTGAGCCCCATCTGCTTATAGTAAAGTTCACTCGCACGGAATGGTCTGCCTGTTGCAATCATGACCTCATGCCCATTTTTCCTGGCTTTATTGAGGGTATCCAACGTACGGACGGATATTTTCTTTTCATCTGTAAGCAAGGTTCCGTCCAGGTCAAGGACGATAAGATGTTTATCTTTCATGTTCACTAATCCCCCATTTATATGTTTTCTAGTTGTAGTGTACGCATAAGGCCGAACGATTGTCCACTGAAGGTGGATGTGAAGGCCAAATAATATACATGCCCCTTCCACTAGGATATCATAGGAAGGAAGCTATACCTGGAAGGAGCGGACGATCGTGATTATCGTAGAGAATAATACCATTGAAGAAATCCCCTTTCTTCATCTGGTGAAAGAAGAATACCGCAATGAAGCGCTGCCGACGTGTTTTTTCGTCCACGGATTCACGAGTGCGAAGGAGCATAATCTGCACTATGCATATTACTTAGCCGAGAAAGGCTTCAGAGTGATCCTGCCTGATTGTCTTGAGCACGGGGAGCGGGGGACAGGTAAGACCGAATATGAGCTGGGCAAACGCTTCTGGAACATCGTCATCCATACCATCAAGGAGTTGGATATCCTCAAGGAGACTTTCGCCCGGGATGGCCTGATTGATGAGGAAAGAATCGGTCTAGCGGGTACGAGCATGGGCGGAATCGTGACCCTTGGTGCCCTGACCCAATATGAATGGATCAACAGTGCGGTATCCCTCATGGGAAACCCATCTTATGTGAAGCTAGCACAGGCTCAGCTTGGCCAGCTTGAAAAAATGGGCTATGAGAATCCTTTCACAGAGGGGCAGGTCGAAGAAATCTTGTCCGAGCTCTCACGGTTCGATCTCAGTCTGCAACCGGAAAAGCTGAACGGACGTCCCCTTATGTTCTGGCATGGTAAAAATGACAAAGTCGTACCTTTCCAGCTTACATACGAAGCGTATACGGAACTTCTTCCTTTCTATGAAGGACGCGAGGATCAACTGGTCTTCCTTGAAGATAAGAAGGCTGATCACAAAGTGAGCCGAGACGGTGTCTTGAAGCTCGTGGACTGGTTCGTCGATCATCTGATGGCGTAACCTTTTGTCATATGGGACAGAATTTGTTAAGATGGGTTAAGAATACGGACAGATAGGAGTGATCGTGTGGATCAAGATCTGAAAGATAATATGATGGGCGCCCTTGAACAAGTGGTAGACCCTGAACTCGGAATAGACATCGTGAATCTGGGATTGGTATACGACGTGGAATTGAATGAAGAAGGAACAGCCACCGTTACGATGACGCTGACTTCCATGGGATGCCCCCTCGCCGGGACCATCGTGGATCAGGTGAAAACAGCGCTTCGTGATATCCCTGAAGTAAAAGATACTGAAGTCGACATCGTATGGAATCCGCCTTGGAGCAAGGACAATATGTCACGCTATGCCAAGATTGCATTAGGAATCCGTTAATCGTTCCATAAGAAAAGGGCCTGCACATAGCAGGCCCTTTTCTAATTGATTTGACAAACGCATAGGGGGCATTGATCGCAATCGATCGTTTCTTTCAGTCGATTCAGTTTATGAATGGTGATGAAGCCTTTGTTCATGGAAATCACCCCTTCTTCCTTGAGGTCGTGCAGCATCCGGTTCACCATTTCCCTGGAGGCACCACAGAAATCGGCCAGGTCCTGATTGGTGAGGCAGATTCCGATGAGGATCCCGCCCACTTGGTGTTCACCGTACGTATTGGTCAAACGGATCAAGGTTGAATAAAGGGCGCCCTTCTTGCCATGAAGAAGAAGATCCCGGAACCTCGATTGGTCTTTCCTCTGTTGCAACTGAAACCATTTGATCCAATCCCGGTTCCTCCCACGATCGTCCAAAAGGGATGCCTCGAAGTCGGTGATAGGAATCGAGAGGAGGGAACAGCGATCCATCGCCCTAGCACTGACCGAATAGGAAGAATCCCCGCAAAGCAATTCTCCCACCACATCACCGGCTCCGACAATTCGAAGGGCCAGTTCACGTCCACCAGGTGTGGACCTCGTTACTTTGATATGCCCTTCCTTGATGAAGAACAAGTGGCTTGGAACTTTTCCTTCAAGAAACAGGTAGCTTCCTTTGGGAACATCATATGGGTGACCATCCAGCATGAACATCTCTTTGATCGATCCAGGAACATGTCCCACAGCCTCACACCATTTCGTTTAGATAGGTAAAGGATATTCCTTTCCGTGAATTATAGAAGAGAAAATAGTGCCACACCACCGCCGACAACAAAGCAGTAGATGGCGAACCCTTTCAGGTTGCCCCTTGCCATGATCCCCATGAACCATCTTAATGCATAGTAGGATGCAATGAGGGAGGCCAGGAACGCAACGGTATATGGTACAGCCAGTTCCCCTAAGTTAGGGTCGTTGATCAGGTCTTTGATGCCGAGTAGCATGACACCGAACGAAACAGGTATGTATAAAAGGAAAGAAAATCGAAGGGCCGTTTCGGGTTTCATTCCCCGTCCCATGGCAGCGACGATCGTGGCACCTGAACGACTGATACCCGGTATCAGGGCAACTGCCTGTGCGAGTCCCACGATGATGGCATCCTTCAAATTAAGGTCCCCGTCATTCTTCCGCCCGCGCAGATTACGGATCAGCCATAGGGCAATACCAGTAATGATCAAGGTGATTCCCACTGTGATAATACGATCAGAAATGAGCGCCTCGATATCATCACCGAACAGGACACCGATGACGCCTGCAGGAATCGTCCCGACGATCAAGAAAAGGATGAATTTGAAATCACGGGTATTTTCCGGGGACTTCGTCTTGAAGTAACCTAGTCCGTTAGAAATCAGCCTGTAGATATCTTGACGGTAAATGATAAGTACTGCCACCAAGGAAGCCGTGTTCACAAGAATTTCAAACGTTAAAGAAGTGGTCTTGATATTAAAAAAATGCTGGACAATTTGAAGATGTCCACTGGATGAGATCGGGATCGGTTCGGTCAGACCTTGAATGAGCCCGAGTACCAGGTATTTCAGTATTAATATAAAATCCATTTTGTTTCCTCCAAGTAAAAAAATTCACACTTATTCATTTAACACCATTCAGCAAAAGACTGTAAAGGGAATATCCAGATTCGAAAAGAGATTGACATATTTCTGACAGGTATGAATGGCCCCTGTATGTCGAAAAATAGTAGCGAAGCACATGCTTCATAAAGGAGGGGTCACTATGGGACAGCGCAGACACTTCAAGGGTGGAGAAAAAGCACCCAATAATGGGATATACATCGAAATCGGTGAAACCGGGAGTACCGTCAATCACCCGAAGCAGGCTAAATTGAAGGCCGGGGATCGTTTCCCTGAGACGACAAATGACGATCGCCACTGGACATATGCCAGGAAGCCGTGATGACAAGGGATGGGGCATCTGCTCCATCCTTTTTTCTGCCGTTACGGGCTTTTATTTTCCAACAGGGAAGGAACAAGCTATAATAAAGAAAAGGTCAAGAATGGTCAAGGAGGAGTGAGTGCATGAATTTTGATCAATTCACCGTTTCCATCCAGGAGGGGCTCGTGGCGGCAGGAGAACTGGCAAAGGAGAAAAAGCATACCGACATCCTGTTGATCCATCTGTGGGATCGTCTGCTTGAAGGGCCGGACAGCTTTTTGGCTTCCCTCTATGCCCGGATGGATGTCGATATTTCAGAGCTGCAGGAGTTTATACAGTCAAGGATTGAGCAGGTCCCGGAGGTACAGGGGGAGAATATTCCTTATGGACAATACTTCGCTGCTGATATTCGTCGTCTCCTTGAAGATGCCAAACAGCTTATGGAAAAATGGGATGATGAGTACATATCCACAGAACATCTTGCTGTAGGGATTTACCGTCAGCAAGACCATCCCATAACGCGTTACTTCCTTTCAAAAGGGATTGAGCAACAATCGATTCAAAATCAGGTGGAAACCATCAGGGGAGGGGACAAAGTGACAGATCAACATGCTGAGATGAAATATGAAGCCCTTAAGAAGTATGGAAGGGACCTCGTGGAAGAGGTGCGATCCGGAAAGCTTGATCCGGTTATCGGACGAGATGGAGAAATCCGTCATGTCATCCGGATCCTTTCAAGAAAAACCAAAAATAATCCCGTTCTGATTGGGGAACCGGGTGTAGGGAAGACGGCCATCGTAGAAGGCCTAGCTCAGCGGATCGTCCGAAAAGATGTTCCGGAGGGGTTGAAGGATAAGACCATCTTTGAATTGGACCTGAGCTCACTCGTAGCAGGGGCGAAGTTCAGGGGAGAATTCGAAGAGCGACTGAAGGCGGTACTGAAAGATGTGAAAAAAAGTGAGGGCAGGATCATCCTCTTCATCGATGAGCTGCATACGATTGTCGGTGCAGGCAAAACCGAGGGCGCAATGGATGCAGGAAATATCCTGAAACCGATGCTCGCCAGGGGAGAACTTCACTGTATCGGCGCGACGACGCTCAATGAACATCGTACGTATATTGAAAAAGATCCCGCCCTCGAACGACGCTTTCAGCAAGTGCTTGTAGAAGAACCGACCGTGGAAGATACGATCTCGATCCTACGTGGACTGAAGGATCGCTTTGAAATCCACCATGGTGTCAATATCCATGACCGGGCCATCGTAGCAGCTTCGACGCTATCTGACCGCTACATAACCGATCGTTTCCTGCCGGATAAGGCCATCGATCTTATTGATGAAGCATGTGCCATGATCCGAACCGAGATCGATTCGATGCCCACAGAGCTCGATGAAGTCACCAGGAAGGTGATGCAGCTCGAAATTGAAGAAGCGGCCCTGGTGAAAGAAAAGGATGCAGCTTCCTTGGGAAGGCTGGACTCCATCAGGGGGGACCTTGCCAGCCTGAAGGAAAAGTTGAATGGCATGAAGATGAAGTGGGAACAGGAAAAAGAAAGCATCGCCATCGTCCAGGAAAAACGTGAGGAGCTGGAAAAGCTGCGCCGGTCCCTCGAGGATGCGGAAAATCAATATGATTTGAACAAAGCAGCGGAACTCCGGCACGGAAAGATTCCAGAAGTCGAGAGAGAGCTTGCTGGTCTCGAAGCAAAAGCGCTGAAGGAAGAAGAAGGACGTTTGCTGAGGGAAGAAGTCACGGAAGAAGAAATTGCAGGAATTGTGGCCAGATGGACGGGAATCCCCGTAACGAAATTGGTGGAGGGTGAAAGGGAGAAGCTCCTGAAACTCGACAGCATCCTTCATGAACGGGTCATCGGCCAGGATGAGGCGGTCGGTCTGGTGGCAGATGCCGTCATCCGGGCAAGGGCAGGGATCAAGGATCCCAACCGTCCAATCGGATCATTCATCTTCCTAGGTCCCACAGGGGTAGGAAAGACCGAGCTTGCAAAAACTCTCGCCCAGACCCTGTTCGATAGTGAGGATCACATGATCCGTATCGATATGTCAGAGTACATGGAGAAACACGCGGTTTCAAGACTTGTGGGAGCTCCTCCCGGGTATGTGGGCTATGAAGAAGGAGGCCAGCTTACTGAAGCTATCCGACGTAAGCCATATTCTGTGATCCTACTTGACGAGATCGAAAAGGCCCATCCAGAAGTGTTTAATATCCTTCTGCAGATGCTTGATGATGGGAGGATCACCGATTCTGCCGGACGAACCGTGGACTGCAAGAACACGGTGATCATCATGACCTCCAATATCGGATCAACCCATCTTCTTGAACGCAATCACGGAGAAGAGGAGATCAATGAAGAAACGAAGGAATTGGTCATGGGTCAGCTGAGGTCTTCATTCCGACCGGAATTTCTGAACAGGGTGGATGATATCATCTTATTCAAACCCCTAAGCGTCAACAATATTAAAGGTATCATTGATAAGCTCTTTAAGGAGCTGCAAGAGAGGGTAGCTGAACAGGGTCTCTCACTGCAAATCACGGACGACGCCAAGTCCTTCATTGCTGAGTCGGCCTATGACCCCGTGTACGGGGCGCGTCCATTGAAACGTTTCTTGCAAAAAGAAATCGAAACAAAACTTGCCAGGGCCATTATAGCAGGCGAGGCCACTGGCGAAGTGATGGTTGAGAAAGGGGAGCGCGGTCTGACGATCAGGTAAGGATGGTTAAAAAAGTCCTATCAAATGATGAACAAGATCAATTCATGTTATTAATACCGCTAATGATTTCCGTGCAAGACTTCGCTTTCCGTGGGTAGCCCGTGAGCTTCCTCGGCATACCTGTGGGGTCTCACATTAGCTACTCTCCCACAGGAGTCTTCGTCTTGCACTCCAATCAACCGCTTAAAGCAAATTAAAAACCCGGATTCCTTTGCCTAGTGGTAGGCAAAGGAATCCGGGTTTTACTATGACTAAAACACTTATGTCTCATCTATTACTCATTCTGAGCGAGCATCATCTTTGTATGTAAGAACAATGAATTTATAGTCCGAACGATTACTGTCGGGAACTTCTTTAGAAGGTCGTGATTAATCGTATTTAATTTTTCTTCATTGATATGCTCTCACTCTTCCAAAGTGAGGGTCACGACTTGTTGATTGATTTTCGCTGGTTGGTTGGCTGCTGGCATTGGTCCCTCTCGGACGGTTATATTGCCTAGGTTCCTTCTGCTCGTCATTAGTATTACTTTTCCGTACACGAAATCTTAAAGCGAGGTAATTGCACCAACCGCTCAAGCGGAAAGAACGGAGAAATCTCCGGCGTTTTGAATAAAAAAAGCATGTAGCCGGTCGTCTGAAATTCAGACCCGGTCTACATGCTTTTTTTAATGATCTTCGACAGGTTCGTTAGGAAGGATCAATGTTACGATATAAGCAAGGATCGTGACAGCTACGGATAAGATCAATCCCTGCATGAAATCGAATTTTCCGCCACTCATGTTGGCTACAACATAAGTCAGCATCTCGGTCAGTGCAAATGCCCAAAAGAACATCCAGAAAAATTTCACGGTTACACCCCGTTTCTATATAATTGGCTGAAAAAGCCTATGTAAACATTCATAATCTCCTCTATACTACCACAGCTTCAGCTTTTAATAAATGGCGAAAATGTGAAATGTAAACCCTATCATTTTATTCTCTTCATCATGAATTCCTTCATTAATGGGCTAATCCCCTTTCCGATATAGGAACCTCGCATACACTATAGTACCTTGGAAAAAGGAGAATTTCAGATGTATCAACGATTGTTTCAAGTAGAGCAAGAGTGGTGCATGATTCATTATCCCGAACGACCGAACGGTTTTGCAGTGATGATCATCGGTGACTACGGCCAAGATGTAGATGAGAAAAGCAGTTTCTGGTCCCACCATGAATTCCGCAAGAAATGGGTCCGCGACATGACAGATAAAGGGTATATCGTTTTTTACAGCAATCTCTACGGAGCCAATTGGGGAAACAAAAGGGCAGTCCGCCTTGCTCATCGCCTCTATCAATATGTGAAAAGGACTGAGATCATCAATCCGCGTATTCATATCCTGATCGAAGGAATGGGCGGGCTTGTGCTGAAAAACCTGTATCCCCTGATGAAAGACGAGGTAAGGAGCATCGTCATGCTGTCTCCATGTGTGTCCCTTCGAAACCATCTTGAACAGGAGAAGGAGCAGAAGTTTTTCCACAAAAAGCTCATTCGGGAAATCAGACATGCTTTCAGCGTTACGGAAGATCAGTGGCCGGCATTCATTGAATCTTTAACAGAATCAAATGTGTTCCACACCCTCCCCATGCCACTTTACATTGTGCAACCTGCCAGTCTGAATCGTTATAAAAATCAAGTCTCACTCATACTAGATATATATAGGGACCGGTTGGAAAATGGTCTGATGGTCGATCTGTTTTATGTTCTTCCTGAGAAGCGGATGTCATTGGGAAGGAAATTCACATCTTATTTTGCGAAGCACGAGAGCGATCTTTAGCTGATGGGAGTGAAAGAAGTGAATCATGCATATGTGTTTCCGGCCCAGGGTTTTCTGGGCTTTCAATTATGTACGGCACTGTTGGAGGAAGGGTGGGAGGTGACGGCACTTGATTCCGGCAGGGAGATGGGTGACCATTGGATGGAAATCGGGCGTAATGCCAATCTTCACTGGACGTCTTTTTCGACTTGGGATCGTCTCGTTCCTTCGGGTAGTCATGTGTATCTACCCTATTATGATGCAGATGACCTTTTGACTGAAAAAGAAGGAGAAACCTTGATGGAACAGGCAGGATACACCATCAGGGTTTTCAGCCATTTTCAGGACCCTCCATCAGTTAATCCATCCGGAGCTGATATATACGTTCCCACTTTGATCGGTCTGCGACAGCCGGTGTCCTACCATTTTGCCAGACTTATAAGGGATGTCCGTGTGGATGAACAGGTCCAGGATGATCCGACTGGGGTGATCTATGTAAAGGATGCGGCCAGGAAGATCATCTCATGCACAGGGGAAAAGGCGGAACTTCATTTGAAGGGAGAGACGGCGTGGGCAGAAGCTTTGTCCCTCCTGACGGAAACTGAATATCCGAAATTGGAAGCACCGAAGAACATCAGGGGCAAAGAGATTTCCGTCATGGCTTCGAAGAGTTTAGAAAGCATATTCGATGAGCAATTAAAGGAAGCCGGGATAAAAAAAGGAAAAAATAGCTTCCCTTATTCGGACAGGTAAAGGTAAAATATACCCGTTGCAATTATTTTTACGAGTTCCGAAGAATCAAAGGAGTTGCTGTACTTGATCATGAGATTTTTTCACTTGTCGATGATCCTTTTGCTGCTGGGGGGCTGTACTGCCGGTAGCCGGTCAGGAGAGATGGACAATGCTGGCCTGCTGGTCCCGGAAACGATCGATGATGGCGTTTGGGGGACAAAAGGGTATCAAGGTCTTTTGGGCATCCAGAAAGAGTTCGATGTGAAGGTTTACTATAAAGAGGGAATGAATGGAGACACGTCGGTCCGGCATGCCCTGGATGAATTTGAAAAAGAGGACGTCAATCTTGTGTTCGGCCATGGGAATGAATACTCTTCCATATTCAATGAGGTGGCATCAGAGCATAAGAATATGCATCTGGTAAGCTTCAATGGGGACGCTACGGAGAAGAATACTACCAGCTTGACGTTCAAAGGGTACGCCATGGGGTTTTTCGGAGGAATGACTGCTGCTTCCCAGACAAATACGGATCGACTCGGCGTCATTGCAGCCTTTTCCTGGCAGCCGGAAGTCCAAGGGTTCATTGATGGAGCCAGATACCAAAATGGTAAAGCCGAGGTCCTGGTCGAATATACGGGCCACTGGGACCACTCGGAGGTTGCACTCGATAGGCTCGACGGGCTTCTCGATCAAGACGTGGACGTTGTATATCCAGCAGGGGACGGGTATAATGTGGCTGTAATTGAAAAACTCAAGGAATCAGGTCGCTATGCCATCGGGTATGTGAGCGACCAGTCAGACCTTGGGGAAACAACGGTGTTGACGAGTACGGTCCAGCATGCCGACAAGCTGTATGAACTGATTGCCGGGAAATATACTGCCGGTGAACTTGAGTCTGGTAATCTTGAATTCGATTTCCAGGACGGGGTCATCTCCATGGGAGAATTCAGCCCTGTCGTCCCTGCCGGATTCAAGACCGAGATGAACCAGCATATCAAAGCGTATGTCGATACCGGAAAACTACCCAACGGAAAGGAGCCGCCATTATGAATGAAGACAAAACGATGCAATTCTTGCAGATAGCGATGAAGTATCTTCCAGAAGCACAGGAACAGCTCGAAAAATCAGGAATCCAGCTTAGCCCGGAGATGATCGAACCCTTCCTGTCAATGTTCACCAACGTCATGAATGAAGCATATGAACTAGGTAAGCAAGACGCAACGAAGTAATGTACATAGAACAGTAGGGGGAAATACACCCTCTGTTCATCATAAAACCCAGGAGCAGTGACGTTCAGTCCCTCTTGGGTTTTTTCGTATGTGATGAAAAGTGGGTTACTCACTAGCCAGGTTCGAAGAGCAAGTCTAAATAGAAGTCCTTGCTCCGGGTCAAGTGGGAGTATATCATTCACCCAGCCTGAATCGAATACACTTTCCAGTGAATCGTAAAAAACCTTTAGGGACACTTCAAGGAAACTTGGGTCTGATAATGCAAAACTAAGGCAAAAAGAATTGCAGAAAGAGTAAAAGTCCGTTAAAATTAGTACCAAGTCATAATAATTGATAATAAAGCGAAGGTAAAACAGGGGGATGCCGATATGAATACTGGAATCATTGGAATAGGGCGCTATCTGCCTGAGAAGATATTGACCAATGCCGATTTGGAAAAAATGGTGGATACATCGGACGAATGGATCCGTACTCGGACGGGGATTGAAGAGAGACGTGTTGCAGGGGATGATATTGATACATCGGATATGGCCTATGAAGCAGCGAAGAATGCCATCGAGGATGCAGGCATCTCACCTGAGGATATCGACCTGATCCTTGTGGCAACCGTTACACCTGATCAGCCGTTCCCTTCCGTCGGATGTCTCCTCCAGGAGCGCCTGGGGGCCAAGAAAGCGGCAGCCATGGATATCAGTGCTGCATGTGCAGGCTTCATGTATGGTATGATAACCGCAAAACAATTCATCGACAATGGAGCCTACAAGCATATCCTTGTCGTCGGTGTGGAGAAGCTGTCGAAAATCACAGATTGGGATGACCGCAATACTGCCGTCCTATTCGGTGATGGGGCCGGGGCTGCCGTCATGGGTCCTGTACCAGATGGGAAAGGGATCCTCGCTTTCGAGCTGGGTTCTGATGGAACCGGTGCAAAGCATCTTTATCAGGATGAGCACATCATCATGAATGGTCGCGAAGTATTCAAGTTCGCTGTCCGCCAGATGGGTGAATCCTCCATCAACGTCATCAATAAAGCAGGGCTGGATAAAGAGGACGTCGATTTCCTCATTCCTCACCAGGCGAATATCCGCATCATGGAAGCTGCAAGACAGCGTTTGGAGTTGCCTGTTGAGAAGATGTCCAAGACCGTGAATAAATATGGAAACACATCTGCCGCATCCATTCCGATTTCACTCGTCGAGGATCTTGAGGCCGGAAGGGTGAAAGAAGATGACGTCGTCGTCATGGTGGGCTTCGGTGGAGGCTTGACCTGGGGTGCGATTGTCATGCGCTGGGGAAAATAATCGATAAAAATCTATCTTCTACTACTTATACGATAAAGGAGACCGAACAATGGATATGAAACGTGTTGTCGTAACAGGATTGGGTACCGTCAATCCATTAGGAAATGATGTAGAAACAACGTGGGCGAATGCCCTTGCTGGGAAATCCGGGGTCGGGCCACTCACAAGGCTGAATGCTGATGAGTATCCTGCCAAGGTAGCGGCTGAACTGAAAGATTTCAATATTGAAGACTTCGGGATTGAAAAGAAGGAAGCGCGTAAGATGGACCGTTTCACTCATTATGCCATCGCAGCGTCCTTGATGGCAGTGAAAGACGCCAACCTTGAAATCACGGAGGAAAATGCCAACCGTGTCGGTACATGGATCGGTTCTGGAATCGGCGGGATGGAAACATTCGAAACCCAGTATGAAACCTTCCTTAAGCGTGGATACCGTAGGGTGAGCCCGTTCTTCGTTCCGATGATGATCCCGGACATGGCTGCCGGCCAGGTATCGATCCTCCTAGGAGCAAAAGGTTTCAACTCCTGTACCGTAACGGCCTGTGCAACAGGCACGAATTCCATCGGTGATGCATTCAAGGTCATCCAGCGTGGTGACGCGGATGTCATGATCACGGGTGGAGCGGAAGCACCAATCACGAAAATGTCCGTAGCCGGTTTCTGCGCCAACACGGCCCTTTCGACCAATCCCGATCCGGAAACGGCTTCAAGACCATTCGACTCTGAACGTGACGGCTTCGTCATCGGTGAAGGAGCGGGGATTGTCATCCTGGAAGAACTCGAACACGCGGTGAAACGCGGAGCAACGATCTATGCTGAAATCGTCGGCTATGGCTGCACGGGTGATGCCTATCACATCACCGCCCCTGCACCAGGCGGGGAAGGTGGAGCGCGTGCCATGAAGATGGCACTTGATGATGCCGGTGTAACGCCTGATCAAATGGATTACATCAATGCCCATGGTACAAGTACGGCTTATAATGACAAGTATGAAACCATGGCCGTCAAAGAGGTATTCGGTGATCATGCCAACCGCCTGGCCATGAGCTCCACAAAATCCATGACCGGTCACCTTCTTGGTGCAGCGGGTGGAGTGGAAGCGATCTTTACGGTTCTTGCCATGAAGGATGGAAAGCTTCCACCGACAATCAACCTTCAAAATCCGGATCCTGACTGCGATCTGGACTATGTAGCCAATGAAGCACGTGAGCAGGAAGTCAATGTTGCCATGAGTAACTCCCTGGGCTTTGGTGGCCATAATGCCACGCTCGTATTCAAAAAATATGTGAAGTAATCGTGAGTCCGCCGAATCTTTCGGCGGGCTTTTTTTCTAACTCTACTGCAGATTGCATATACATGAACCAAATCAGCAGGAAAGAGGGATAATGATGCCAGTGATCCCGACAGACGAGTGGATGGATCAAACATTCGATGACCCGGTCGAGTTGTTAGAAAGGACGAAAAGAGGGGAAGGAGAAGCAGCAGCTTTCTATGCCTACCTCCGAAAACAAGGAATGTATCGCCCGTCTAGGCAGATGGAAGAACGCTTTAATGAGCTTAAGTCTGACGATCTATGGAAGAGGCTTTCCGTTTTTGAGAAAAGGTACAAAAGAAAATGGAAAGGACCTGATATACCCATCTACTTATTTCCCCTAGAGCCGAGGAGAGTCTTATTCAGGGAACCGGCAAAAAAATCAGGAGTTTGCTTTTTTGATGAAATGTTTCTTTTTCTTCAAAAATTGGAGGATCACAAAGAATATGAGGCACTATTTGTTCATGAATACCACCATTGCACCCGTATGAAAAAGCTGGCGGGTAAAGAGGAGGAATATACCCTCCTTGATTCTGTCATCTTCGAGGGACTGGCCGAGAATGCCGTGAGGGAATATTGCGGCGTTGACTATGCTGCTCCGTGGACAAGGAAATATACTGAAGAGGAATTGAGCGGATGGTTCAAGGAATGGATCGAACCCCATGCTGATCTAACGAGGAAATCACCCCTTCATGATGAACTTCTCCACGGGAAAAGACACTACCCAGAGCTGCTGGGGTACGCCATCGGTTACCGGCTCGTACGGTCATTCGCGGAGAAGAACGGAATGAATAGTGTGATGATGCTGGGCCTCCCATCAGAGACTTTTCTAGGGTAACTACGGCCCATAGGATAAAACAGGGGAGAGCACGAATAAATCCACAGGTGATTGACCATACTGATTGACAACCAAACAATGTAGTAAAGCGAGGGGTCAATCATGTTATATCTTCATGATGTATGGGTCAATTGGTTCGAAGGGGAAGAAAACGGATATAATATCTGCCATTTTCACGAATGGAGAAAAGAGGACGTCATCGAGTTGCTGGATCAGGTGCCTCTATTGAAAGTCGGCAAAGAGTTGTATCATTACATCGAGAATGATTTATCAGAATTACCTCGGCAGATGCTGAATGATGTGTATCAAAAAGCGTATCTCAGAAAGAACCATGAACGCATTCAACAGGATTATTGCTTCGTGGTCACCGATGGGACGGCGATTCTGGCCGTCGATACGATCGGTTACACCGTCCCGATCAGGAAGAGCCGCCTGATACCGCGTCAGGAACAGCTCGTTTATGAAATGGTGGAAAGTCAAGAAGAGCTTGAATATGAGTTCAAGCCTGATCAAAAGCGGGAGGAAGCGTACCACATCCTTTCTCCAAACCCGTTCATGATGAGTGGGCTGACACGCAAGGAAAGGCAGTTGAAACAGCTTCTTTTCATGGCCCTCGATCAACTGCGCACATCGGAGAACACCGCTGAAGTGAGATACTGGTATACCGAGTGGGCCCCGGAACAATACAGGACGATCCAGGAGCTCGATTTCCACGAAGCATGGCAGATGCTTTATGAGGACACAAAATACGGATGGTCCGACAAGCATCTGTCACTCTGCGAGAATCTGATTAAAGGACAACCATTTTTCGAAAAGTTATGGGAAGTAGAGAATCGTCCAAAAGTAAATTGAACAAAAAGAACCTTGAGCCCATGCTCAAGGTTCTTTAGTTTATCGCTTTTTCCGTTCTTTTCTTCCAAGACCCATGGCCTTTTCCATTTTCTTCAGCATCTTCCCTGCGGTTCGATTCGCTTTCTCAGCTCCGCGATCAAGGATATCATCAAGTTCCTCGGAATCGATCAGCTCGTAATAGCGGTCCTGAATCGGCTTGATGGCATCCACAACCACTTTGGCAAGGTCGCCTTTGAAATCGCCATATCCTTTTCCATCATATCGCTCCTCAAGTTCGGCAATCGGAGTGCCTTCAAGAATCGAGTAGATAGAGAGCAGATTCGAAACCCCAGGCTTTTCATCCCGGTCGAATCGGACGATTCCATCCGAATCCGTCACAGCGCTCTTGATTTTCTTTTCAATGACTTTAGGGTCATCAAGCAGTGTAATGAACGCCTTTTTGTTCTCGTCGGATTTGCTCATTTTCTTTAGTGGATCCTGAAGGGACATCACACGTGCTCCTACTTTCGGGATGCGCACCTCCGGAACCGTGAAGATATCATTGTATTTCTTATTGAAACGCTCCGCAAGGTTCCGCGCAAGCTCGAGATGCTGCTTCTGATCCTCTCCGACAGGGACAAGGTCCGTACCATAGAGCAGGATATCGGCTGCCATGAGGGGAGGGTAGGTTAGTAGACCGGCAGATACGGCTTCTTTTCCATGGGACTTATCCTTGAACTGAGTCATGCGCTCAAGTTCACCGATATAGGTCACGCACTGCAGGATCCATCCGGCCTGTGCGTGAGCCGGAACCTCCGACTGAATGAAAAGCGTCGCTTTCTCGGGATCGATCCCACAAGCAATATAGAGGGCAGCAAGGCTGCGGATATTTTTGCGCAGTTCTGCTTTATCCTGGGCAACAGTGATCGCATGCTGGTCGACCACGCAGAAATAGCAATCATACTCTTCCTGAAGCTCGGTGAATTGCTTCATAGCTCCGATGTAATTACCAAGCGTGATCGTCCCGCTCGGCTGAATGCCGCTAAAAATCGTTTTCATCTTCATTCCTCCTATAGTACAGTTCCTGTATCATCATGACCATCCGGCCAAAAATAAAACCCACCCGTCCAAAAAATATAGGGACGAATGGGTTGTTTCCGCGGTGCCACCCTAAGTTACTCAGGAATGAGTCGGCTTAGTCCATGCTTTGCATGGTCCCCGGTTAACGGAAGGGGTCCGTCTCCGGCTACTGCTTTCACCGGGGAAGCTCGAAAGTCCATTCCCCCGCAAGCGGATGCCTGCTTTCAGCGGACGCAGGCTCTCTTGGAACCGGCAAGCGGGGTACTACTCTTTGTCAAAGCTTGTTTCATATATGCAAAAGTCATTATATGAAAAAAAAGCGCCGAAATCAAGTATAGAGAGAATATGAGAGGATCAGGGATACGGCAAGGGATAAAATCCCGATATAGAAAAGGGGTGCCGTCAGGCGGAATGGTTCTCTCACTGCATACACCTCGTGAATTTCCTTCCGTTCCTCCACGTCATCGAACTGCGCCACGTATTCATCTTTCTTCGACCTTGACCTGAAGCGCTTGAAGGCATATAAGATCCCATTCAAGAAACCGTTTTGGAAAACAAACATCAAGGCGGCTATAGAAGCATAAGAAATTCCGACGATGAATAAAGTATCAATGAGGGAAAGGAGCAAATTCGATCCATTCATGTAACGGACAAGATAGACCGCAGCAAGGTAAAGTAATGTGACCATCGGTAGGACGCGTAAACGTTTCATCATGTTGCACCTTCACTTCCAAAATGATTTCAAGCATTCCTTCCAATAGAAACGATCAGGAATGCATGCTGTTCTCCTATAGAAGTATACCCGAAGCGTTCAAGTTTTGAAAAGGAAGCAAGAGCACGAATTCACAGTTTTTTATATCTATCCGCCATACTAGATAATTATAATGAAGATGGGAGAACGCTTTCTTTCGATAAAGAAGGAAAAACGCCAGGAAAATCGCTGGTTTAATTGGGTGATTGTAACATTTGTAATGGGACAAACCACCCTGAATGCTATTTCAGAACCCTTATATATCAAGGTTTTAACACCTTATTACCTAGTAAACTGATTATTTAGCAAAAAAACTGTTAAATTCGTATTGCAAAAATATCTCTATCATGTATAATAAGTAACAAATCTTCTGAAAATTAGAAGATAAATAAATATGAGAAGTATGAGGAGGTCAATTTCAAGATGAAGAAAAAGTTTTCTTTATTACTGGTTCTTCTTCTAGCTGTGAGTACTTTCTTGGCTGCCTGTGGCGGAGACAAGAAGACTGATGGCAAAAAAGAAGGGGCAGCTGGGGGATCTGACACGAAAGACGAGCAAGTATTGAATCTTGCCGAAGCTTCCGAAATCCCGTCAATGGATTCAGCGCTTGCAACAGATGCAGTATCATTCAACGTTATGAACCAGGTGTACGAAGGTCTTTACCGCCTAGGTGAAAACGATGAGGCTGAGCTGGGTATCGCTGCTGAAGAGCCTGAAGTAAGTGAAGACGGTAAAAAGTATACATTCAAGCTACGTGATGCAAAATGGTCTAACGGTGACCCAGTCACTGCTCAAGACTTCGTATACGGATGGCAACGTGTTCTAAATCCAGACACAGCAGCTGAGTATGCGTACATCATGTCTGATGTTAAAAATGCTTCCAAAGTAAATGAAGGTAAAGCGAAACCTGAAGAACTTGGAATCAAAGCACTTGATGACAAAACTCTTGAAATTGAATTGGAGACTGAAGTTCCTTACTTCAAAGCGTTGCTTTCTTTCGCAACTTTCTATCCGCAAAACCAAAAGTTCATTGAAGAACAAGGCGATAAATATGGACTAGAAGCTGATACAGCAGTATACAACGGACCTTTCACACTTTCTGAGTGGAAGCATGAGCAAAGCTTCAAACTTACGAAGAACAAAGATTACTGGGATGCTGACACTGTTAAACTTGAAGAAGTTAACTTCAGCATCGTAAAAGATACAACAACTGCCGTTAACCTTTATGAAACTAACAAAATCGACAGGGTTGGCCTAAGCGCTGAGTTTGTTGATAAGTACAAAAACGATGAAAACTTCAAAACGCGCGGAGAAGCGTCTGTATTCTTCCTTCGTTTGAACCAAGACTCTAAAAACTCTGAAATCCTGAAAAATGAAAATGCACGTAAAGCATTTGACTCTGCATACGACAAGCAAGGTATGGTCGACGTTCTATTGAACAACGGTTCTGTGCCAGCTTACTACCTCGTTCCTAAGGACTTCGTTACAGGTCCAGATGGAAAAGAGTACCGTGAAACTGCTGGAGAAGCATACGGTGGATTTGACGTAGAAAAGGCAAAAGACTACTGGGCAAAAGCCAAAAAAGAAACTGGCATTGACAATGTAGAGCTTGAACTATTGAACTATGACAGTGAAGCTTCTGCGAAAATCGGTGAGTACTTCAAAGAGCAACTTGAGTCCAATCTTGACGGATTGACTGTTAAGATCAAAGCTCAGCCGTTCAAACAAAAGCTCGACCTAGAATCAAAAGGTGACTATGACTTCTCCTTCGCAGGTTGGGGTCCGGATTATCCAGATCCGATGACGTTCCTGGATATGTTCGTAACAGATGGTGCACATAACCAAATGGGTTACTCTAACCCTGAATTTGACAAATTGATCGAACAAGCTAAGACTGAGCTTTCTTCTGATCCAGAAGCTCGCTGGCAAGCAATGGTTGATGCTGAAAAGATCCTCTTCGATGATCAAGCAATCAGCCCGATCTACCAACGAGGTGTTTCTTACCTTGAGCGTCCATACGTGAAAAACGTATTGGATCACTCTTTCGGAGCTGACTACTCTTACAAGTGGGCTTCTATCGAGAACTAAAACGCTCTAAGTTGAACCTTCTGAAGGAGAGTGTATGCATAGGCATACGCTCTCCTTTTCCAGTGATAAGCGACAATTTTCGCAATTTAAAAAATAAATTGAAAATTTGTCGATTATCGCTATAATGGAGAAGTAGTATAAACATAGAAAAGGGGGGCTAAGCATGGTCAAATATACTATCAAGCGTATTGTTTATATGATCATCACTTTGCTTATTATTGCAACCGCCACATTCTTCTTGATGAAGCTCCTTCCAGGGACTCCACTCACAAATCAAGAGAGACTGTCTCCGCAACAACAACAAATCATCCTAGATAAATACGGACTCAATGATCCACTGCCGGTTCAGTATGTCACCTATATGACGAACTTGGTGCAAGGGGACTTGGGTTTGTCATTCCAATATGACAATCGCCCGGTTTCTCAAATGATCGCTGACCGTATAGGACCTTCCGCACTTCTTGGTTTCCAAGCAATGGTATTAGGGACAATCTTCGGTTTGATTATCGGGATCATTGCGGCTATAAGACAGAACACCTGGGTTGACTATGGGTCTACATTCCTAGCCGTTCTGGGTATTTCAATTCCTTCGTTCGTATTTGCAGCACTTCTGCAATATTACGTCGGTGTTAAGTGGGAAATCCTACCTGTAGCGTTATGGGGAGAGTATAAACATACGATCCTTCCGACCCTCGCCCTGACAGTAGGGGTAGTCGCCACAATCGCCCGTTATATGAGAACTGAAATGATCGAAATCCTTAATACAGACTATATATTACTGGCTAAAGCAAAAGGTACGACAAACACAAATGTCATCGTGAAGCATGGTGTTCGGAATGCTATGATTCCAATCATCACGATCCTTGGGCCGATGACTGTCGGTATCATGACGGGTACCATGGTTATAGAACAGATTTTTGCCGTGCCTGGATTGGGAGAGCAGTTCGTACGTTCAATCAATACAAATGATTATACGGTCATTATGGGTGTTACATTATTCTATAGTGTTCTTCTTGTTGCCGTCATTTTCTTGGTGGATATCCTTTATGGAATTATTGATCCGCGTATTCGTCTAGTTGGAGGGAAGAAATAATGGAACCAAACAAAAAGAATCAAGAGCAGCTGTCAAAAGACCTCTTCCAACGACAAAAAGCATCAAGTGCACAGGCTGAAAAAATTGAACGACCAAGTTTGAACTTCTACCAGGATGCATGGATCCGTCTGCGTAAGAGCAAGGGGACCATCATCGGGATGATTATAACACTTATAATTGTGTTCTTTGCATTTGTTGGACCAATGATGAATGATCATAAGTTCTCTGATCAAAATATCCGTCACGCCAAACTTCCTCCAAAAATCGAAGCGTTGTCTGGAATCAGCTGGCTTCCGTTTGACGGGAAGGATCATGAAGGCTTTGATGTCTACGAAGCGCGTCAAGTGAAAGAAAATTATTGGTTCGGAACAGATGACTTGGGCCGTGACCTTTGGACACGTGTGTGGAAAGGGACTCAAGTTTCCCTTTATATCGGGATCCTGGCAGCCGTCATCGACTTCTTGATCGGAATTTCTTACGGTGGGATATCCGGATACTACGGTGGAAGAATTGATGATATCATGCAGCGTATCATTGAAGTCCTTGTCGGTATACCAAACTTGATTGTTATCATTCTCTTTATCTTGGTGTTTGATCCAGGAATATTCTCTATTACCATGGCGATGGTATTGACGGGATGGACGAGTATGGCCCGGATTGTCCGCGGGCAGATCCTACAGCTTAAGAATCAGGAATTCGTATTGGCATCCCGTACATTGGGAGCACCAAATAATCGTTTGATCTTCAAACATCTTTTACCGAACGTAATGGGGCCGGTTATCATCACTACGATGTTCACGGTTCCTGGCGCCATCTATACGGAAGCGTTCCTGAGCTTTATCGGACTCGGTATAGCACCGCCGAAGGCATCACTCGGATCATTGGTTAATGACGGGTATAGATCCATTCAGTCCTACCCGCATATGATGCTGATTCCGTCAGCGGTCATTTCATTGATCATCCTGAGCTTCAATCTTATGGCCGATGGGCTAAGGGATGCTCTAGATCCAAAACTGCGTAAGTAAGAAAAAGGGGGATATAAAATATGGAAAAAGTGTTGGAAGTCAAAAATCTGCACGTCTCCTTTAATACTCATGCTGGAGAAGTGAAAGCCGTTCGCGGTGTGGATTTACACTTAGATAAAGGTGAAACATTGGCGATCGTTGGAGAATCTGGATCAGGTAAGTCTGTTACGACGAAAGCACTGATGCGTCTGATTCCAAACCCGCCTGGATTCATCAAGCACGGCGAAATGATGTTTGAAGGAAAAGATCTTGCTAAAATACCTGAGAAGGAAATGCAAAAGATCCGCGGGAAAGATATTTCCATGATCTTTCAGGATCCAATGACTTCTCTGAACCCGACCATGACAATCGGGAAACAAATCATGGAGCCGCTATTAAAACATCAGAATATGAGCAAACCGGATGCAAAGAAACGTGCCATCGAACTTCTGAAGCTTGTTGGTCTGCCAAGTCCTGACACCCGTTTCAAACAGTATCCCCACCAGTTCTCCGGTGGTCAGCGTCAGCGTGTGGTCATCGCGATTGCCCTTGCTTGCAATCCGAAGATCCTGATTGCAGACGAACCTACAACGGCACTTGATGTAACAATTCAAGCACAGATCCTTGAACTGATGAAGGATCTGCAAAACAAAATCGATACGTCCATCATTTTCATTACCCATGACCTTGGGGTAGTGGCGAATGTGGCAGACCGCGTAGCCGTTATGTACGGCGGACAAATCGTTGAAACGGGAACGGTGGATGAAATCTTCTACGATCCTCGTCATCCGTATACATGGGGATTGATCAGCTCCATGCCGACGACCGACACAGACGGTGAACAGCATCTCAGTGCAATTCCCGGAACGCCTCCGGATCTGTTGAATCCTCCTAAGGGGGATGCCTTTGCACTAAGAAGCGATTACGCCATGAAGATCGATTTTGAGCAGGAGCCACCATATTACCAGGTTTCTGATACTCACTATGTAAAATCGTGGTTGCTTCATCCGGACGCTCCGAAAGTTGAGCCACCAGAGGCAGTGAAAGTAAGGTATCGCAGAATGCCTTCCAACTTTGCAGAGCCTGTACTTGTTGAGGGGGTACGTGTATAATGGCTGAAAAATTATTGGAAATCAAAAACCTGAAACAATATTTCAATCCTGGTAAAGCAAATATGGTCAAAGCCGTCGATGACATCAGCTTTGATATCTATAAAGGAGAAACGCTCGGTCTTGTTGGTGAATCGGGTTGTGGAAAATCCACTACCGGACGGACCATCATCCGCCTTTATGATGCAACAGACGGTCAAGTACTCTTTAATGGAGATGACGTTCACGGGAAAAAATCCCGTTCGCAGCTGAAGAACTTCAACCGTAAAATGCAGATGATTTTCCAGGATCCATATGCTAGTTTGAATCCGCGTATGAAAGTCGCAGACATCATTGCAGAAGGAATCGATATTCACGGTCTTGCTACAAATAAACAAGATCGGATGAAGAGGGTTCATGACCTTCTTGAAACAGTCGGACTTAACAAAGAGCATGCAGGCCGCTATCCTCATGAATTCTCAGGGGGGCAACGTCAGCGTATCGGGATCGCCCGCGCACTGGCAGTGGAACCTGATTTCATCATCGCCGATGAGCCGATCTCTGCACTGGATGTATCCATCCAGGCGCAGGTCGTGAATCTTATGCAGGAGCTTCAAAAAGAAAAGGGACTAACGTACCTATTCATTGCTCATGATCTTTCCATGGTTAAATACATCAGTGACAGGATCGGAGTCATGTACTACGGTAAGCTTGTAGAACTGGCACCAAGTGATGCCCTGTACAATAATCCGCTGCACCCGTATACGCAATCACTCCTGTCGGCGATTCCACTTCCGGATCCTGATTATGAGCGCAACCGCAGAAGGAAAGAATATAACACGGCTGTCCATAACTATACATCTGATGACAAACTTGAAATGCGCGAAGTCGCACCAGGACATTTCGTCTATTGTTCTGAAAAAGAATTCGTCCAGTATCAAGCACAATACAAGCATTGAGAAAAAGAAGACTCCTGGACCTGGGGGTCTTCTTTTTTGCTGAAGGGCCATACGCTCGTAATCTCTGTACGCTAAAATCGACAAGATTCTGCTGATTTGGTTTAACTCCTTTAGGTAAGAAGGATGAAGCGGTAGGATCACGACTAAGGTATGTTGTTTCCTACCATAATCATCATTCAGGTGAGAAGAAAACGACAGAAATCACATCTTTTCGGAAATTTCGACATTATCTGTCCGTTTTCCCTTTTCTTTCAAGTTCAATCATTGTTAGAATAGGTAGAGGAGATACATATTTTACTAGACGAATAGAGGAGAGGTTCGCTTTGAAGTGGAAAAAATGGGCTGCTGCTGCGGCAGGGGTCGCAGTATTGTGTGCGCTTCCTTTCCAGACGGCAGATGCCGAAGGAACTGGAAAAGAGGCCGGAACACATCAAGTAAGAGCGATGGCGATGAAGGAAAAGGATGGGAGCGTGTCCCCACGCTTTAAGTACGATTCCGGTTTGAACTTTGAGTATCCTGACGCCGTCCGCGGTATCTATGTGACGGGTCATTCAGCTGGTGGATCCAAATTCGGTCAGCTGACGAAGCTGATCGAAGAGACGGATCTGAATGCAATGGTCGTGGATATCAAGGATGATAATGGGAATCTGACGTATGTACCAGAGGAGTCGTCACCCTATCATGATATCGGCCAGCCTTTCATCAAAGACCCGAAACAGGTTTTGAAGACGATGGAAGAGAAGAAGATCTATCCCATCGCGCGCGTGGTGGTATTCAAAGATACGGTCCTAGCCAATAAAAAACCTGAACTCTCATTTGTAGATGGAAATGATGTGTGGAAGAACGGACGCGGGGAATCCTTCGTCAATCCCTTCATGAAAGAAGTATGGGATTATAATGTGGGCATTGCCATTGAAGCTGCAAAGATGGGCTTCAAGGAAATTCAGTTTGACTATGTGCGATTCCCTGAAGGCTTCGAAACCCGTGACGATGAGTTGAAGTATGATGGAGGGACGTACACAAGTGAAGACTCCGATAACGTACAAAAACGCGTACACGCTGTAACGGATTTTGTCGAATACGCTCACAAGCAGCTGGAACCCTATGATGTCGAAGTTTCTGTTGATATTTTTGGCTACAGCGCCACATTGCCTGAAGCTCCGGGGATCGGCCAGAATTTCTCTAAAATCTCAGAGAATGTCGATGTGATTTCATCCATGATCTACCCGAGTCACTGGACGTCTTATTTCGGGATCGACAAACCTGATCTTGAGCCGTACAAATTGGTTGCTGAATATTCCAAGCTCGAGAATAAGAAGCTGGATGAGCTGAAGGATCCACCTACTTCCCGCCCATGGCTGCAGGATTTTACGGCCTCTTGGCTCGGCGCTGGAAACTATAAAGCATATGGAAAAGCAGAAGTAGAGGCGCAAATCAAAGCGCTTAATGATAACGGAATCAATGAGTTCCTACTATGGGATGCAGGAAACTCCTACACAAGAGGTGTGGATTACACGCCTTGATCAATTGACGGTGAGGATCTTTCAGTTTAATGAAAGATCCTCACCGTTTTCTTCTATTAAGTGAACGTAGGATCTAGCCCTTTACACGAGGTGGACATTTGACAATACACCACATACTGCTATCATTATAAGTAGAGTGTCTACCGAAATCCCCTTTTTTCACCCTTAGGCGTGAAAACCCCTCTCTCAAATCTGACATACATTTTACCATTTAGAGAATTCTAGTAATGCAAAAACATTTTCAGAAGGAGTAGATCCATGCATTGGTATGAGAAACTAAATCAATATTTTCCTGTAGAGGAAATGAAATCGCGCGAACATATGGAAACGCTTTTAAAGGAAAGAAGCGATATCTATCACAAAGATGAAGGACAGTATCACGTTCTAATGTATGCGGAACTCGAGGAGTTCATCTTCATTGACTATCTGTTCGTCTCAAAGGATGCCAGGGGCCAAGGTCTTGGAAGCAAACTGATTGAAAAGCTGAAAGAGAGGAAGAAACCGATCCTCCTGGAGGTGGAACCAGTGGACTATGACGATACCGACACTGAAAAGCGCCTTAAATTCTACAAAAGGGAAGGGTTCAAACATGCCGTGACAATCGGATATGCGAGAAGATCCCTTGCAACGAATGAAGTCAATCCAATGGAAATCCTTTACTGGGCACCTCAGGATGAGCCTGAAGAAATGATTTATGAATCCATGAAGAAAACCTACGAACTGATTCATACTTATAAAGATGAAACGTTTTACGGTGAATCCTACGAGTCAGTGGAGGATGTTTTGACAATGGATGAGGATCGTGACGGAGATGTATTAAAAAAACTGTAGCACACCAACCTTATTGCGATTCGCAATAAGGTTTTCTAAATGAAAATGGACTCTTATGTTTAACAGTGAGCAGAAGGGGTATATGTAGAGTAAATGGATATGATTATACTTTGTTAAACAAATGTATAAGAAAATTGACAAATTGGTTAAAAGTATATTCAACAAAACATTATTCATGTATAATACGTTATAGAGATTGCTTATTTAAACTTATTTTAATTAAACCGTATACGTTTAAATAATACTCTACCATAATCTTTTCAAAAAAATCTTGAGGGAGTGTGAATGATTCGTGGTAACATTATTCACTTCACCTAGTTGTACATCTTGTCGTAAGGCAAAAGCTTGGTTAGAAGAACATGAGATTCCATATACAGAGCGCAACGTTTTTTCTGAGCCATTGAGCATTGATGAAATCAAGGAAATCCTTCGCATGACTGAGGATGGAACGGATGAGATCATTTCGACTCGTTCGAAAACATTCCAAAAGCTGAACGTCGACCTGGAGACCCTTCCTCTGCAAGAGTTGTTCGAACTGATCCAACAGAATCCTGGGCTTCTCAGACGCCCGATCATCTTGGATGAAAAACGCCTGCAAGTAGGTTACAATGAAGACGAAATCAGACGTTTCCTTCCAAGGAAAGTTCGTACATTCCAACTCATGGAAGCTCAGCGCATGGTTAACTAATTCATATCCGCCCCGGTCGGAATGGCCGGGTACCTTTTCTAAAAAAAGGGGGCCAGCTAATGAAGGTACGTTGCGTATCCTTTTCAGCTGGTCCCCTTTTACATTGGACGAGTTTTATCACTTGAATTTTCTGCAAATATCCGCTAAACTGGCAAAAACACTTAGTTAATCAGCAGGATATGTGAAGTAAAATGGGTGCAAAATGTATTCCCATTTCAGTGGAATCAACATAAAATAGAAGTACAAGGTACAAACTAACCTAACTGTTTCTTCTATCTTCACCAGCAATCGAGCTGCAAGGCTCGGAGGGTGCAGTCCCTTCACTAACTTCATGCAAGAAGGGAGAGGTGTCAAATGGAAATCGAACGCATTAACGAAAATACAGTCAAGTTTTATATATCTTATGGGGATATCGAAGATCGCGGTTTTGACAGGGAAGAAATCTGGTATAACCGTGAGAGGAGCGAGGAGCTATTCTGGGAGATGATGGATGAAGTTCATCAGGAAGAAGACTTCGGAATCGAAGGCCCCCTTTGGATCCAGGTTCAGGCCCTTGATAAGGGACTTGAGATCCTCGTGACCCGTGCACAGGTCTCCAAAGATGGTCAACGTTTCGAACTGCCGATCCCTGAAGAAAAGCTGAAGGATCTGCCGGTTGATGAACGGATTGAAGAACTCCTCGATCAGCACTTCCAGATCAAGCAGGACCCTGAAGGAGAAGGGGATGCTTCACTCGATTTCACTCTTACATTCCGTGATTTTGAAGATGCGATCTCCCTTGCCCACCGGATGAAGGACCAGCCGTTGGAGCAAATGGCCACAAAGCTATTGGCTTATGAAAATAAATATTATCTATACATTAAGTTTTCCGAAGAACACTTTACGGAAGAGGAAATGGAGAATACGCTCAGCATGCTCCTCGAATATGCGGATGAATCACGCATGACTGTACATCGTCTTGAGGAATATGGAAAAGTCGTCATGGCTGAAGATGTATTCGGTACGTTACGTACACATTTTGCATAATGCCCAATACCGGTTTCTGATGAAATCGGTATTTCTTTATTTTTAAGAATCCATCCTGAAAGGTGTTCACGAGTGTGAAAAATACAGTGCGTGTTCTCTTGTTCCTGCTGGTACTTGTTATCAGTTACCTGCTCTACTTTGATCAGTACTTACATGGTGTAGTCAAATACGTCAGCTTGTTGTTCACCTTCTCCGTCATCTTGATCGGATTTTTGATCTTCTTCGAAAACCGCCATCCGACCCAGACGTTGACATGGCTCGTGGTGCTCGGAGCATTTCCGTTCCTGGGCTTTATCTTTTATCTGTTGTTTGGCAGGAACTTCCGGAAGGAACGGATGTTCAAGAAAAAATACATATTGGATAAGCAGACCTATCTGCGGTATGAACCTGGTCCGAAAGAAATGGATCGGGATTTGTTTCAGGACAAGTATTTCCGTCTAGCCAGGCGAATCGGCAACAGTTCGATTTCCTTTTCTTCTTCGACAAAGGTGCTGACCAATGGTGATGAAACGTTCCAGGAGATTTTGGACTGGCTGAAGACGGCGAAACATCATATCCATCTTGAATACTATATTGTCCGTCATGATGACATCGGCTCTCAAATCAAGGAGGTCCTCATCCAAAAAGCCAGCGAAGGGGTGAAGATCCGCTTCTTATATGACGCTGTGGGTTCATGGCAGCTTTCCAGGAAATACATCACCGAATTGAAAGAAGCAGGAGTCGAGATGGTTCCATTCGGTCCGGTTAAAATACCCATCCTGAATAATAAGTTCAATTTCCGCAATCATCGCAAGATCATCGTCATAGACGGTTCCATCGGCTTTGTGGGTGGGTTGAATATAGGTGATGAGTATCTTGGGAAGAACCCTTCCTTTGGATTCTGGAGGGATACCCACCTGATGGTGAAAGGGGATGCCGTCAGGACCCTGCAGCTTATCTTCCTCCAGGATTGGTACTATATGACGAGTGACGATTTCATCACACCAGGTTATCTTACTCCTGACCCAAGCGAGGGGGACGGAGGCGTGCAGATGATCGCGGGAGGACCTGACAATGAAGTCAGCGTCCTGAAGAATCTGTTCTTCTCCATGATCACATCTGCTCAAAAGAGTGTGTGGGTTGCGTCACCCTATTTCATACCGGATGAAGATATATTCTCAGCCTTGAAGATTGCCGCCCTCAGCGGAGTGGATGTGAGGCTTCTTGTACCCCACAAGCCTGATAAAAGAATTGTGTTCCACGCTTCCCGTTCCTATTTCCCTGAGCTCCTTGAAGCGGGTGTCAGGATCTATGAATACCAAAAGGGCTTCATGCACAGTAAGATCCTCATCGTGGATGGTGAACTAGCTTCGATCGGCACGTCCAATATGGACATGAGGAGCTTTCATTTGAATTTTGAGGTCAACGCCTTCCTTTACAAGACGGAAAGCACCCTTGATCTTATGACTGAATATGAGCATGACCTGCTCCATGCAGAAGAGCTGTCACTCGATACATTCCAAAAGCGCCATCTTGGGTACAGGTTCCTTGAATCAACATCTCGTCTGCTCTCACCGTTATTATGAACTTTCCCGGGGAATCCCGGGGAAGTTTTTTTGATGGGGGAAAGGAAATGGACGTGCGCACGTAGAATGAGTGTGGAGGAGGTGTTTCATGCTGACTGCTCATGTCAATAACCGTTTAGTCACCGCGTTCCATCATTCGAGAGGAGAACTCTTGAAGCTACGTTCATCCACTCCAACGATCACTTGTCCCCACTGTCGTAAGCCCTTGGTCCTCAAAATCGGAAGCAAGACCATCCCGCATTTCGCCCACCAACTAAAGCAAGACTGCCCCGTCATGCATAAAGGGGAGTCCCGTCTTCACCACTCGGGTAAGAAAATCCTTTATGATCGGTTCCACAGTCTGTTCCCGGATGTGAAAGTGGAGTATTTCTTAAAGGAAATCAATCAGATTGCCGATGTGTTCATCAATTCGGGGAGCGCAAGAATGGCAGTCGAGGTCCAGTGTTCGACCCTCTCTGCAGCAGAACTGAAGAAGCGGACAGAGGGGTACCGGTCTCTCGGCATCCAAGTGATATGGCTGTTAACGGAAGGAGCCCCCAGGCCGAGCGGGGCACTCAGGCTTTCATCGTTTCAGCAAACCTTCCTGCGCCATGCAGAACCCCTTGGCTTATTCCTTCTTCTTTTCCTCCCTGATCGACAAGAATTCCATCTCTACCAAAATCTCATCCCCCTTTCTGCGAATACCTTCCATGCTTGCACGATTCACAAGATTCCCGTAAGTGAATTCACCATACCCATGACTACCCAAGCACCTGTAAGATCATTTCCCTACAAAATTTGGGATCGCTCGAGGACTGGTTGGATCCAACGCATCCTCAGGTACCCAACCGAGCAAGCCTTTAAGCAGGAAGTATACCAGTCAGGTGATACGTTATTGTATCTACCTCAATGGGTGGGTCTACTTCCCCACTACCGGATCGAAACGCACCCTGTCATCTGGCAGTATTACCTTTGGAGTGATGCGTTGAAGAAAAGGGACGCAGGACTCGGCACAATCGTTTCTGCAATGGCTGTGAGGTCAGAGAGAGGTGAGGTGCGGGTCAGGGATCTGCCCCTTGTGGACCAAGGTGGCTGCCCTATAGAGGAAGCCGTCAACTGGTACTTATCTTTATTGGAGAAGCTCGGAATGGTCCGAATGGAGGGAGGGATGTGCAGACTTCTTCAACAGTGGGAATGCCCGGCGACGTTCGATCTCTATATGCTCCACCGAGCGGATTTTTCAGCGCGGTTCCGCATATAGTATAGTGAGACCGATTAGTTGCAGGAATACGTTCGTTGAGAGAGAATAGTACTATTAAGGAAAAATTGCAAAAAATGAGGATGGAGGATCACTATGTCTAATGAAACAGCTGTAAAACGCCTGCCGACCCGCAGTGAAGTAAAGCAGGAGCTAACGTGGAGGCTTGAAGATATCTTCCCGAGTGACGAAGCCTGGGAGAAAGAGTTCAAAGAGATCCAGGAGCTTTCAGGCAAGGCAGGGGATTTCAAAGGAACACTCGGCAACGGAGCAGATGAACTATATGCCGCTTTTGCTTTCCAGGATGAGATCCTTGAGCGGATGGGGAAGGTTTATACATACTCACATATGCGCTACGACCAGGATACCACCAACTCCCATTATCAGGGGATGGACGACAGGGCGAAGAGTCTTTATACAAAGCTCGGCAGCGCATTTGCCTATCTGGTTCCGGAGGTTCTTTCCATCGAGGAGGAAAGGATTGCATCATTCCTTGAAGAAAAAGCTGAACTGAAGGTTTATGCCCATGCCCTTGAAGAGATCAACCTTCAACGTCCTCATATTCTGACTGAGAAGGAAGAGTCCCTTCTGGCGCAGGCATCAGAGGTGTTCAGTTCATCAAGCAATACATTCGGAATGCTGAATAATGCCGATCTTGAATTTCCAAGTATCAAAGATGAAAACGGGGAAGTAACGGAAATCACCCACGGGCGATTCATCCGTTTCATGGAGAGCGGTGATCGCGCAGTCAGGAAAGAAGCGTTTGAAAAAGTCTATGAGACGTATGGTAAGTTCCGCAATACATTCGCTTCTACACTGAGCGGTGCCGTGAAGAAAGATAATTTCTCAGCGAAAGTTCGGAACTTTGATTCAGCACGCCATGCGGCCCTTTCAAACAATAATATTCCCGAGCAGGTGTATGATAACCTGGTTGAGACCGTCAACAGCAATCTGCATCTCCTTCAGCGATATGTGAAGCTGCGCAAAAAGGTCCTTGAGCTCGATGAAGTCCATATGTATGACTTGTACACTCCGCTTGTGAAGGAAGTCAAAATGGAAGTCGGGTATGATGAAGCCCAGAAGATGATCCTTGACGGCCTCAAGCCTCTCGGCGAAGAGTATGCGAATGTCCTGAAGGAAGGGTTTGATAACCGCTGGGTGGACGTTGTGGAGAACAAAGGGAAGAGGAGCGGGGCCTATTCATCGGGGGCGTATGGGACGAATCCGTATATCCTTATGAACTGGCAGGATAATGTGAACAATCTGTTTACCCTTGCCCATGAGTTCGGCCACAGTGTCCATAGTTATTACACAAGGAGCGCACAACCTTACACGTACGGAAATTATTCCATCTTCGTGGCGGAAGTGGCATCAACGTGCAACGAAGCCCTCCTCAATGACTATTTATTGAAAACGATCGACGATGAGAAGAAGCGTCTTTATTTGTTGAACCACTATCTCGAAGGATTCAGAGGTACGGTATTCCGCCAGACCATGTTTGCCGAGTTTGAACATCATATCCACAAAAAAGCCCAGGAAGGCGTGGCTCTAACGTCGGAATACCTGACGAAGGAATATTATGAACTCAACAAGAAGTACTTCGGTGAGGAAATCATGATTGATGAGGAGATCGGACTGGAATGGGCAAGGATCCCTCACTTCTATTACAATTACTACGTCTATCAATATGCCACAGGCTTCTCGGCTGCAACGGCCCTTAGCCATCAGATCCTTGAAGAAGGCGAGCCTGCAGTCAAACGGTATATCGAGTTCCTGAAAGCAGGAAGCTCGGATTATCCGATTGAGGTGCTCAAAAAGGCGGGAGTCGATATGACAACGTCCTCGCCGGTTGAGGAAGCGTGCAAGGTCTTTGAAGAAAAACTCAATGAAATGGAAGCCCTTCTTGAGAAACTCCAATAAGCGTTTAAATAAAAAGACGCCCGCTGAACCACTAGCGGGCGTCTTTGCTTTCGGGCAGAAATCAGCGTTGAAAACCTTTGAATCGATGGCGTGTGAAGAGTGAATGGATGAAGATCAGCACGCATACGAAAAGAATCGGGGATGTGACATAAATCGGGATCAGCTTCATGAGACCGAAAATATTGAGGATGAAACTGATTCCGATGAGTATCAGGAGGATCACCTGTTTCACCATGAGCACGTCTCCTTTGGAAGCCGTTTTTTACTATGTATATGTGCCAGAGTGAATTCTCATTCAATGGAATATGACAATATTGTGAAATACCATACAAACTCTTGTCATAGCCAGCCGGCTCATGGTATATTATCAGTGTGAAGTTGATCACAAGCAAACATATACCCCTTTGTTTGACCGTGAAAAATTTCTCCCATCCCCTTTGTTCGTATTTGAAAAGCCGATGTTGGCGACAACATCGGCTTTTCCATTTGTGCGATTATTATTATATCGGGATAATTAATTACCCGATATATCTCCAAAATGTCCCGTGCTTTGCGGGGATCTTCTTCACCTTCTGCTGAAGGGCCCACTTTTTCATTTCTTTCTCTACTTCCTCAACCGATAAATCGTATACAACGGCAATTTCCATCGTACCGACCAGGCGATAGTGCTTCAAGAATACATCCAGTGAGGGAAGCGTCTTTTTTTCCGGTTTCTCTGCAAGCATTTCTTCAATGATGTGTACGTAGACGTCATAAGGATACATACCTGCGATCTTCAACCCTTCGTCTTCAATGTTTTCATTGAAGAAAACCAGGGTAGGGATCTCTTCGACTTCCATCTCGGATGTGATCTTAACATCACACTTGAACGCCTTCGCAGCAGAATCGGAGTGGATATCGTTCATGAATTCGTTCAGGTCCAGCTTGGCTGCAGTGGCGCATTCCTTTAATACATCGATGGAGGATACATCCCTTTTTTCAAGGAATAATCGCTCCTGAAGACAACGAAGGAATCGGATGCCCTGATGTTTCCCCTGAAGTTCGGCTGCCTTGATGGCGAATGATACCACATAAGGCGAATCGATGGGATTTTCTTTCCATAGGCTGCCGTCGCAAGACATCCCCGAACGGCTGGCGGTCTTATCCCAGTGCTGGGCGAGATCCGCTTGTTTCTTTCTCGTTGCGATATTCAGCGAGGACAGCTGACCACTCAGGATGTAGCGGATGCGGAAGTATTGACCATATTCGATATGAAGCTTTTTCATGATGGGTTCCAGGGCCCAGCATTCCGGACAAAGAGGGTCGACGAACATATAGATTTCCAGAGGCTTCTTATCGGCGCTGCATCCCTTCAACGGATGCCAATTCACGCTAGTCAATGTCATTCTGCTCCCGTTCATCGGTATTCACCATATGGTGCGCGGTGAGTGCAAGGCGATGGAAGAAATCTTCGCGTACAGGACCCTCTAATTGTACGTCGTCCATTGCTTCATGCATACAGCCGAGCCATGCCTTGGCACGTGACTCGGTAATCGGGAAGGGAAGATGTCGCGCACGGAGCATGGGATGTCCATGTTCTTCCGTGTAGATCGGCGGCCCCCCCAGGTATTGTGTCAGGAATTGTTTTTGTTTCCGTGCTGTTTCGGTCAAATCATCCGGGAACAGGTTCGACAGCTCCGGATGGCGGGCTACTCTATGGTAAAACGCTTCTACGAGCATGGAGAGTTTCTTTTCGCCGATTAGATTATAGGGCATGTTAGGTTTCTCGACCATAAGAATGACTCCTTTTTACTAAGTTTGTAAGTTCATTCTAGCAAGCCTGCCGTGTTAGCACAAACAAATCGGCTTGCCCTTCAACCATAGTGTGACCTCGATGGGGGAAACGTATGAAAGGGGGGCGGGGAAATAAAAAAAAGCCGGCCCAGATGGCCGGCTCATGCGTAATAAGAATCCATGATTTTTCTCACATAGTTCTGAGTTTCCTGGAAAGGGGGCACTCCACTGTACTTATCTACATTCCCGGGTCCAGCATTGTAAGCCGCCAAGGCAAGCTTCATGTCCCCGTCATATTTCACCAGCATCTGTTTCAGATACTTAGAGCCGGCAAAGACGTTCTGTTCAGGATCAAAGACGTCAGTGACCCCGAGCCCACGAGCTGTTCCGGGCATGAGCTGCATCAATCCTGCAGCACCTGCGTGACTGGTGGAGGAAGGGTCATAACCCGACTCCTGCTTCACGACGGAGTGGATCAGCTTAGCGGGTATCCCGTAGCGTTCGGCGGCCCTGCTGATGATGGAGTCGATGCCTGTTTCCGGCCCCTTGCTTGCATCACGCTTTTGGGAAAGGGGAAGCGTCGGAGAAAGTGCCTGCTGGGGCATAGTATCGAGGAGATTCTGTACACTCCCCAATGTGTCGGTCCCGGTTGTCTGAAGAGCATTTTCAAGCACGGTTTGGAACACATTCGTGCCTTCGCTTGATGATGAGGCGATGGACCCGAGGTTACCGAGTGCCTGAAGCTCCATCATCGCTTTTACTTGTTGGATGTTCATGTATCGGATCTCCTTGCTCTGATTAGTAGGCGTATACAGTTACTATCGGTAAGATTCCTCTACTGTGAAGGATTTTCCTTCTGCTTTTTCTTCAACTCATCATAAAAGCGCCTGACTTTGTTCTTGGTCTGTCGAACCGGGATCTGGAACGTCTCAAGAAGTTCGAGGAAGATGGCTTCTCCTTCGGTCCTGTCCGCTACTTCATATTCCAGTTCATAGTCTTCTTTATCCAGGTACTCGCTCTGATCCAGAACCAGTAGCCCACCTTTGAATCGTTGTTCGGAGCGTATTGTATTCAGCGTCCCGAAGTGGAGCAGGGTGTCTGGATCGATATTGAGTCCGAGGATGGTATCCCGCACTTCACCCTCAGGGAATCTTCTATCCTTGAGAAGAAAAGCGGCTTCATCTCCGCTTAGGGGCTGGTTGGTTTCGAGCAGGTCTTCGCCGTGGGGGGTCTTCAATGTCAGCGTATGGTGTCCACTCTTGGACCGGATCCTAAGGGCTGAACGGGCTTCCTTCAGTTTGAAATCTTCGGTATCGAAGTAGTGATTGGCCTGGTGCAGAAAATCCGCTTCTTTCACATTGAACGCTGAAGAGAGCTTAACAAACTCTTCGGATGTAAGAAGGTTCTTGAATTCAATTTCGATTTCTTTTGGCATGAGGGTCTTCCTTTCTACTGTCGGTCATTGCTTCATTATCTCATTGACGAATGGGGAACTTCAATGTTTAGATGAATCCATGAAATGTGGTAGAATGATACTGATTGTTTTATGGAAGGAATGAGTGTTGAATGAGGAAAGTAATCCAGTTTCACCAGACAAGCGTTGAAAACGGTGTCCTGGTCCTGCACACAGAACAGGACGATCTCCTGGAAGGAGTCCAGGCAGCCGGTCAGATCATAGCAGACTCTGATCGATTCGCTTTTGTATACCTAGCAGAAAATGCGGAAGAGTATGTGTATTTATATTTGGAGGAACCGATCTGGCAGGAACTGAAGAACGTCCTGGAAAGCGGCATGCCGGTCATGGCGCGCGGATCGGAACGGACCCTAGAGCTGCATCAGTTCCAGGATGAGCTTCAGTACCTGGTCGAGAATATTCAGGGGAACGGAAACTACGGTGATGAGATGGTCGCTAAGGTTGAAGCGGTATTTTTTAACTGATCAAATAAACATCGTTCATTAAGGCATTGACAGCCGACCCTACCAGGAGGTGATGGAATGAACCATTGGGAACAGTTTTTAGCTCCGTATAAACAGGCTGTTGACGAACTGAAGGTAAAGCTGAAGGGGATGCGTGGTGAGTATGAGAAATATAGCATCCATTCACCCATTGAGTTTGTCACGGGCAGGGTGAAGCCGATTGCCAGCATCTTGGATAAAGCGAACAAAAAAGGAATCAAGCTGTCTGCGATCCAGCAGGAGATGCAGGACATCGCCGGACTGAGGATGATGTGCCAGTTTGTTGAAGATATCCATGTGGTGGTGGAAAAGCTCCGCGCAAGGAAGGACTTCACCATCATCGAGGAACGTGACTATGTGACCCATAAGAAGCCGAGCGGCTACCGCTCCTATCACATCGTCATCGACTATCCCGTGCAGACCATTCACGGGGAAGTGAATATTCTGGCGGAAATCCAGATCAGGACTTTGTCCATGAACTTCTGGGCAACGATCGAGCATTCATTGAATTATAAATACAGTGGCCAAATCCCGGAAGAAATCAGACATAGGTTGCAAGGTGCTGCAGAAGCTGCTTTCCGCCTTGATGAAGAGATGAGCCTCATCAGGGAAGAGATACAGGAAGCACAGGTCATTTTTACGAACAAAACGGAAAAGGACCAGCGAGGGAGACCCAGCGGGACTTGAAAGGGGCATGAGTATGAAGTTCGCGATCACGTCAAAAGGTGATTCCAAATCCAACACGTTGATGCATAAAATGAGGACCTATCTTCAAGATTTTAATCTTACATATGATGAAGACCAACCCGACATCGTCATCTCCGTCGGTGGGGACGGCACGCTCCTCTATGCCTTTCACCGCTATCGTTCAAGACTTGATAAGACGGCTTTCGTCGGAGTGCATACCGGCCACTTGGGCTTTTACGCAGATTGGGTGCCCGAGGAGATCGAAAAGCTGGTCATCGCCATTGCGAAGACTCCTTATCAAGTCATTGAATACCCTCTACTAGAGACGATCATCCGTTATCAGCACGGTGGAAAGGAAACGAGGTATCTTGCACTCAATGAATCCACCGTCAAAAGCGTCGAAGGAACTCTTGTTATGGATGTGGAAATTCGCGGCCAGCACTTTGAACGCTTCCGCGGGGACGGGCTCTGCCTTTCCACGCCTTCGGGAAGTACGGCCTATAACAAAGCCCTTGGCGGTGCTATCATCCACCCGTCGATCCCTGCGATCCAGTTTGCTGAAATGGCGTCCATCAACAATCGCGTCTTCAGGACGATCGGTTCGCCGCTCATCCTCCCGGCCCATCATACATGCATGCTGAAGCCGGTGAACGGTCCTGACTTCCTCGTCACGATCGATCACTTATCCCTGCTTCACAAAGATGTGAAGAGCATTCAATATCGCGTGGCCGATGAAAAGATCCGGTTTGCCCGGTTCAGGCCGTTCCCGTTCTGGAAACGGGTGCATGACTCCTTTGTGTCGGACTGACGGATCAAGGATCATGAAACGATATGAAATGAATTGGGTCATCGGTGAAGAGGACCAGGGACGCCGCATGAAAGATTTCCTCAAGGATCATGAGATTTCCAAGCGCACCTTGACGGCGGTCAAATTCGAAGGCGGGGAGCTTAGCGTCAATGGAAAGCGGGAAGATGTAAGGTTTCGCTTAACCGCGGGTGACTGCCTCCGCGTCGTCTTCCCGGTTGAAGACAGCTCCATCCTACCTGAGCCGTTTCCCTTGAAGGTCCTTTATGAAGATGAGGACGTTCTGGTGGTTGACAAACCCGCTGGAATGAAGACGATTCCTTCGACCGATCAAGCAGGGGGGACATTGGCAAATGCGATCAGGTTTCATTACATGGCTACAGAAGTCGCATCCACTGTCCATATCGTCACCAGGCTTGATAAAGATACGTCTGGGATTGTGCTGGTGGCAAAGCACCGGCATATTCATCATCTCTTCACGCTGAGTCAGAAGCAGGGGAACGTTAGCAGGGAGTATGAAGCCATTGCTCACGGTTTGTTTACAGATGCAGAAGGGGTCATCGAAGCTCCCATCGGAAGGAAAGAGACCAGCATCATCGAACGGATGGTCCGGGAAGACGGGCGCCATGCCAAAACCCGATATCGTGTCGAAAAGCAGTACGGAGCCTATGCTCATTTGAGACTGCAGCTCGAGACTGGGAGGACCCATCAGATCAGGGTGCATCTATCCCATATCGGACACCCTCTGGAAGGGGACGATCTTTACGGCGGTGCGCTTGATCGTATAAAGAGGCAGGCACTCCATTGCAGCCGACTTGCCTTTTTTCATCCGGTGAAACAACGCGAGATGACCTTTCACTGTCCGCTGCCTCAAGATATGAGTCGGTTGGTGGATTAAGGTTCATAATAAGAGCGAGAGCCCCGTGGCCCTCGCTCTTTTTTAGTAACAAGTGAATTTTGTCGGGATCGATGGCATCGTGGAAGGCACACTGACCTTCTCGATTTCCGGGTAGCGGAACGCGGTGAGGCGTCCCCCAAAGACGGCACCGGTGTCGATATTGACTGTGCGATGGATCATTCTTGGCTCTGGTACGGGTGTATGGCCATAAACAATCCAGGCATCACCATGATAGTCCCTGGCCCAGTCCCTCCTGACGGGTGTCCCGTCGGGATTCCGTTCCCCGGTGATGTCCCCGTAAAGAACGAAGGTCCTGATTCTTTTATCTTTACGCCCGATCCATTCCTCTTTCATCCCTGCGTGGGCAAGGATCAGTCTTCCTCCATCGAGCACATCGTAGAGAGGGGCGTCTTCATACAGAGTGAGGAATTGCTTCTTGATTGCTTCCTGCTTCGAAGATGAGGCGGATTCCCACTCTGCGACCGTTGTTTCAAGTCCATGGCGTATTTGAACATCATGGCCCAGGAAATAGCGGTACAATTTATCGCAGTGATTCCCAGGGACATACCTTGCTTTCCCCCGTGAGCAGAGAGCTGCCACAAGTTCGATCGTGTCGAGTGATTGCGGCCCCCTGTCCGTAAGATCTCCTATGAAGGCAAGCTTTCGTTCATGATGGATGGGTATGCCGTCATTCCAGCTGTATCCAAGCTTTTCAATAAGTGCGGTCAATTCCTCATAGCAGCCATGTATATATCCCCGATGATATCCAGTTTCATATGAGTCAGCTCCTTTTCGCTTTTCTTTTTATTGAAATTATGCCATATTAATGGTTCAGTGTTTCACATATACGCTCGGACCGCAGGACTTCAAGAAAAAGGATGTCATTTTTAAGGCGACAAGAACTGAAGGATTTGCTAGTATTAAAACGATAAAGATACATGTGATAGGAAGAAGGTGTGTTCAATGACTGATATCACACAAGATCAGGAAAGAGACAAAGATAAACCGAATGATAGGGAAATGTTCGATGAAGAACTTCTGATCAGGGCGCTTGAAGAGGAGAATATGGATCTCTTCCGTTCAGAGTTTATTGAACTGCACTCGTATGATCAGGCGACATTCTTTGCACGGGTGGAGGAAGGATTGAGGGCCCGCCTCTATCACTACCTATCCCCTGAAGAAATGGCAGAGCTTTTTGAAAGTCTTGATATTGAAGAAGAAGATTATCAGGATATCCTTGCCGAAATGAATCCCTCTTATGCAGCTGAGATGCTCTCCCATATGTATACGGATGATGCGGTCGATGTATTGAATGAGCTGGATAAGGAACAGGTGGTCAGTTACTTGACCATCATGGATGATGAATCGGCGAAAGAAATCAAAGAACTCCTGCACTATGAAGAATACACGGCCGGTAGTATCATGACCACGGAATTCGTGGCCATCAGCAAGAATCAGACGGTGCGGTCGGCCATGTATATCTTGAAGAACGAAGCGCCGAATGCCGAGACCATCTACTATATCTATGTTATCGACGACGATAAAAAACTCGTAGGGGTCATCTCCCTTCGCGACCTTATCATCAGTCACGATGACGTGATGATCTCAGAGATTATGAGCGAACGTGTCATGTCTGTAGGCGTCAGTGAAGACCAAGAGGCAGTAGCGAGACAAATGAAGGATTACGACTTCCTTGCCCTGCCGGTTGTGGATTTTCAGCAGCACCTCCTCGGTATCATCACCGTCGATGACATCATGGACGTTATGGAAGAAGAGGCATCCGATGACTATTCGAAGCTCGCAGGGATCTCGGATCTTGATTCCATCGACCAGAACCCGTTCAGTGCAGCCAAGAAAAGGCTGCCGTGGCTCATTGCCCTTTTGTTCCTCGGAATGTTTACCGCAAGCCTCATCAGCCGGTTCGAGGACACCCTTGCCGTCGTACCGGTCCTTGCCATCTTCATCCCGGTCATTTCGGGGATGTCCGGTAATACGGGTACCCAGGCCCTCGCCGTTGCGGTTCGCGGTATTGCAACGGGAGATATTGAAAAAGAAAGCAGATGGTCCCTTATCATGCGTGAAGCAGGGACCGGTCTGATCACGGGTACAACATGCGGTGTCGGTATCAGCATCATCGTGTACGTGTGGAAGGGTGAGTTCTTCCTCGGACTGGTCATAGGGGTTTCGCTGCTCATATCCCTCTTTGTGGCCACACTTGCCGGGATCCTGGTCCCGCTCGTGATGCATAAGCTCAAAGTCGATCCGGCGGTTGCGTCGGGGCCGTTCATCACTACGATTAATGATATCATTTCGATTTTGATTTATTTCGGCCTCGCCACCATTTTCATGAGCTACCTACTATAACTATAGACAAGGGGGAGAATTAGAATGGAACAACATGCATCTGTTATGTCACTTGTCATTGTGATCCTTGTGGCGTTTCTGACACCTATCCTGCTCCATAAGTTCAAACTCAACTTCATCCCCGTGGTCATCGCAGAGATCATCGTCGGATTGATCATCGGGAAAAGTGGATTTGATATTGTTCACCAGGATATGTGGCTTGAGACGCTTTCTACATTGGGGTTCATTTTCCTAATGTTTCTCAGTGGATTGGAAATAGACTTCACCGCGTTCTCGGGGGGCAAGAAGAAAAAGGCCCTACTGCCGAACGGTAAGGAAGAGCCGAACAGGCTCCGGGTAGCCATGATCATTTTCCTGGGAATCTTCGTGGTCTCCCTTGGCCTCTCTTATCTGTTCGTTTGGTTCGGTTTGATCAATAATGCCTTCCTCATGACCCTCATCATTTCGACCATCTCTTTGGGAGTGGTGGTTCCGACGTTGAAAGAGGCCCATATCATGAAAACGGCAATCGGTCAGATCATCCTCCTGGTAGCGGTCATCGCGGATCTTGCGACGATGATCCTGCTTGCCGTATTCGTCTCCCTATACGGGGACGGCCAGGGAAGCATGTGGCTCCTTCTCATCCTCTTCGGTGTGGGGATCCTGCTTTACTTCCTTGCAAGACGACTAAAGAATAATCCGTTCATCAGGAGTCTATCGACAGGTACCGTTCAAATCGGCACGCGGGCGGTATTCACGCTCATCATCGTCCTGGTGGCCATTTCGGAAACCGTGGGGGCAGAGAATATCCTGGGGGCGTTCCTGGCTGGAGTGCTTGTTTCATTGCTTGCGCCCAATCAGGAAATGGTCCATAAGCTGGACTCTTTCGGCTACGGATTCCTCATCCCGATCTTCTTCGTCATGATCGGGGTTGAACTGGACCTCTGGACCCTACTGAGCGACAAGAAAATGCTTCTGTTGATTCCGTTGCTGCTGCTTGCTTTCTTCATCTCGAAAGTCGTGCCGGTGTACTTCCTGAAGTATTGGTATGATACGAAGACGACCCTTGCTTCTGCGTTCCTTCTGACCTCGACCCTTTCTCTGGTCATCGCGGCAGCTAAGATCGCGGAGCGAATCGAGATCATCACTCCGCAGATGAGTGGAACATTGATCCTCGTCGCCGTCATTGCCTGTATCATCACGCCGATTTTCTTCAAGAAGCTATTTCCGAAAGAAAGTGCGGCAGAGAAGAAGCTCAAGGTTTCATTCCTTGGAGCCAATCAGCTGACGATGCCGGTATCGAGGGAGCTTCAATCCTCCCTGTATGAACCGGTCCTTTACCATACGAGGCAGGACAAATCGGAACAGACCATTGCAGACTCGCTGTTTACCATCAATGAAATCGAGAATTATGATTCTTCGACCATTGAAGCACTTGGGATATTTGATTCGGATATCCTCGTCATTTCTACCGGAGACGAAGCGCTCAATGCTTCATTAGCCGTAGAAGCGAAAGCAAAAGGTGTGGACCGGGTAATCGTCAGGGCCGAGAGTGCAGACCTTCATGAAGATCTGAGGGAGAAGGAGATCGAGGTGTATTCTGTCTTCCTATCCACGAAGGCACTGCTCCGGGCCTTGATTGAATCACCGTCTGTACTGAATATCCTTACCAATCAAGAAACGTCCCTGTATGAGATCAGGATGCTGAACCATCAATTCGAGGGAATGTCCCTCAGGCAGTTCCCATTCACCGGGGATGTCATTTTTGTCAGGATTTTCAGGGGGAAGGATTCCATTGTTCCCCACGGTGATACAGAGCTTCATATGAATGATCGCCTGATCGTCACCGGTTCGAAGGAATATGTGGATGAATTGAAGAGAGAATTGGAATTCTGTGAAGACTGCTGAACACATTGGAACTTCCCATGCTATATGCTGGGAAGTTCTTTTTTTTATCTCATTAGACAAGGGATATCACTATGTTTAGAATGAACGTATAACCAATAGGAGGTGTTCTCATGTGGAGAGAGAATGTAAAGACCATTCGTAATGAATTGATCGACAGCTTCCATGACGCAGGAGAAGATAAACTGAATGAAAAGCCTGCGAGTGGGGGATGGAGCATAGCGCAAGTCGTCCTTCATCTTGCCGGGGCTGAAACACGATTCATGGAGCTCGCACTGCGCTCTGCCTCTGAGAGTATGGCGAAGGGAGAAAAGGTCGACCTGACAGTATTCGATGATCCCGCACATAAGATGATCGCGCCCATCGATCCTCCTGACGTACACAAAACCTGTGACGAGCTTCTTAAGGCCCTTCATACTTCGAGGCAGTTGACGGAACGCCTTGAATCTTCCTACACAATAGAAGAGCTGGAGCAAAAATCAATGGATCACCACCGCTTCGGCGTCATGCCCATTGAGCAGGTATTCGAACTGCTGGGCAGGCATGAGAAGCGGCATATCCGCCAAATCCACCGGATCAAAGAGCAGATCACCCGACTATGAAAGCATCCCGGTTCTTGGGGGCGTGACGTATGAAGAGCCCCCTCCTGTAAGTACGGATGCGGTGGTGGGAGGGATTAGCTTATAAACATCGCGAACAAGGCTTTTCATTTTGGTGATTATCATGTAGAATTAGTATCAGGTACTAATAACATGTATTAAACAGGAGGATATTCAATGACTCTTTCATTAAAGGGAAAAACATACGTCGTCATGGGAGTGGCGAATAAACGCAGCATCGCCTGGGGGATTGCCCGTTCGCTCCACCAGTCGGGAGCACGATTGATCTTTACATATGCTGGTGAACGTTTTGAAAAGGGAGTAACGGACCTTGCTTCCACACTCGAAGGAGGGGAAGATTCACTGATCCTTCCTTGTGATGTGACAAGTGATGAAGATATCGACAAGTGCTTCGCAACCATCAAGGAAGAAGTCGGTGTCATCCATGGCCTCGCTCACTGCATCGCATTCGCGAACAAAGAGGAGCTTGCTGGAGACTATATGAATACGACCCGCGACGGGTTCCTTCTCGCCCACAATATCAGCTCCTACTCACTGACGGCTGTCAGCAAGGCGGCAAAAGGGATCATGACCGAAGGCGGAAGCATCGTGGCTATGACGTACCTTGGAGGAGAAAGGGTCATGCAGAACTACAATGTCATGGGAGTGGCGAAAGCTTCCCTTGAAGCAAGCGTACGCTACCTTGCAAGCGACCTTGGTAAAGATGGAATCCGCGTGAATTCTATTTCTGCCGGTCCGATCCGTACCCTGTCTGCTAAAGGAGTGGGTGACTTCAACAGTATCCTGAGAGAAATTGAAGAGCGCGCACCTTTACGCCGCAACACGACTCAGGAAGAAGTAGGGGATGCGGCTGTATTCCTCTTCAGCGACTACTCAAGGGGAATCACTGGAGAAAATCTCCATGTTGATTCAGGTTACCACGTACTGGGTTAAATTCAGATATCAATAGAAAGAACCTTCATCTAAGGAAGGCTCCTGTTGGAGTCCACCGCGATGAAGGTTCTTTTTTTGCATTTTGCCATGAAGAAACACATAGGAGGGGTGTGCATACATATAAAAGTAGACCATAAGGAGGGATGAATGTGAGGAAAGAAAAGAAGCCTCTGTTATATATTCAGCAGCCCCGCATGATCGATGTGGGCAGCAATATGCAGAATACCTATAAGGGATCAGCCAAGAGGGCCGAATCCAGGCCGAAGCTCCCCGAAGAAGTGAAGGAAGAGGTAGTGGAAGCCGTCATAGAGGAACCGGTGGCGCTGAAGACAGAATCCTATTTCCGGCCGCTGAAGCCATTCAGGGAGATGGATCTTGAAGGGAAGATCGGCTACCTGGAAGCGAGCATCATGGGGAGGGCCCCGTTCCCATGTACATTCCAGACGGATCATGTCTCTTACAGAGGGGTGCTTCGATCATCGGATTCCACCACATTGACGATTAAGACCTTCCAAGGGGAAGCCGTGGTGTTGGAAAAAAAGGCAGTCAAAAACATCCAGATCATTGGATTGAAATAGAAAGAGCCAGGCGGTCACCCGACTGGCTCCTTCCCTGTTAATCAGTCACAAACTCCGTCCACTCTTACATCATCGATGCATTGGATGGCGCAGAAGCAATCTAGATCAACTGTAATGCAATCCCCTGTCAACTCATAGTAATAGTTATTGTGAAGACCCATCATTTCATCTTCGGAATCAACATCTGCTCCGGAAGCATGAACCTTTTTCAAAACTTGAAGGGTAGCACAACAATCGTCGAATACGTTTTTGACACGGAAGTATGGTGTTTTCCAGCAGTGATGTTTAGGATGCACCTTGAAAAGGTCTCCTTTTTTGTTGTAGAGTTTGAAAACACGCGTGTTTGGTGCATTTCCGACAGGACTGATCAAAGACCCAAGCGGCTCAAGAAAGCAGTCGTTCTTACAATCGAAGCAATCTTGATCAGCTGCATCTTGGATATCTTTAATGGCGCGTACGGCTAGACAAACGCATCCTTTACTGGCACCGTGCAAATCATCATTTCTTTTTCCGCAACCCATAAGAAAATTTCCTCCTTAAATTGTTTTCATTACACTACTAACATATTGACAGAACGGGTTTTGGGTCACGGACAATAGCCCCTTTTGGGGAAAATAGGCAGAATTGAATGAAGGAGTGGGCGCTTTTTGAAGCTAACTGTTCTGGAATTGATCATCATGGGATTGGCCGTCTTCAGGCTTACCCATCTCATCGTATTTGATAAGATCACTGAATTCATCAGAAGTCCCTTTTTCAACGAAATCACTGAAGCGGATGAAAATGGCTTGGAGGAAGTATATCTGGTTCCAAAAGAGGGGGGAGTCAGAGGGTTTATCGGGGAGTTGTTATCGTGCTATTGGTGTACCGGTATATGGATGGCATTTTTTTGCTACGCGGGATTCATCTTTTACCCTGTTGTGTTCCAACCGTTTCTCGCGATCATGGCAGTAGCGGGGATCGGCGCTATTCTTGAATCGGCCATTCAAAATTGGAAATCACAGTAGGGATTAGGGAAACAGTGGAAACAAGCAATGCATCTTGCGCATATAATGGGAGTGGGAATGAACGAAAGGAGGACGGGGAAGTGAAGAAAACCCCTATACATGTACCGCTCACCACCAATTCCACTCCGAAGAAAAAAGGCTGCGGATGTGGATCGAAAATCAAAAAGAACTAAGACTGCTCCTTTGGGCAGTCTTTTTCTATTCATAAATAATTGCTTTTTAGTGAAAAATACAGGTGAGAACGAACCAAACGGAGGGCGGTATAAATGACACGAATGACCATCTGCATCCTGTTCATCCTCCTGCTGACTGGCTGCAAGAGCATGGAAGACGGAGAAGACAGTAAAAATGCTTTGATGAAGCGCACCAATCTATCTCCCATCGAACTGGTGGATAATCCGGAAACCGACAGCTTCGGCCATGCCATTAAAAAAGAACTGTCGAAGAAAAAGGAATTATACGATGTTGCTGTGATTCAGGGGAAGGAAAAGACCCTGGTCGTCTATAAAGTGAAACATCTGCAGCGATTCCATATGAAACGGATCGAGCACGACATGGAGGCCTACCTTGAAGATAAGTATCCCGATGAGGATTTCATTCTTTCAAGCGACTATAAAATCTTCCTTGAAACGGTAAGGCTCAAAGAAAGAATAAAGAATAACGATATCGGAAATGAAGAGGCAGAGAAGCACTTCAATGACATCATCACTCTTCAGAAGGAAAAAACATAGGAGGGCTAAGAAGTGGCTAAAACACCGAAAACGCCTGGGCAAAAGCAGTATGAAGCCATCGAGAAGAAGTATGAAACAAAACGCCCTTTAATGAAGAACGTACTGAAAGCCTTTTTTGTCGGCGGATTCATTTGCGTGATCGGACAGGCGTTCACTTATATGTATATCTATTTTTTTAACTTCACCGAACAGACGGCTGGAAATCCAACCGTTGCCACCATGGTCTTCCTTGCCATGTTGTTGACCGGTTTCGGTCTGTATGATCATCTTGGTCAATTTGCAGGAGCCGGCAGCGCCGTGCCCGTCACCGGTTTCGGAAATTCGGTGATTTCCGCAGCGATCGAACATAAAACCGAGGGGTATGTCCTCGGGGTAGGTGGAAATATGTTCAAGCTTGCCGGATCGGTCATCGTATTCGGCGTTTTCTCTGCCTTCGTCGTGGCCCTCATCAAAACAATCCTCATCCAGTTAGGGGTGATCTAATGTTAACAGGTTCACAATCATGGGTGTTTCCCCTTAAACCGAAAATCCTTTCCACAGGTGTGGTCGGAGGCCCGTTTGAAAAGAAAGGCCGTCTCAGCGCTGATTTCGATCGTTTCTATGATGATGTGAGGATGGGGACGGATACGTATGAAAAGGCAAACCGTACCATGATCGAAGATGCTGTATCCATCGCCCTTGAAAAGAAATCCATCACTAAAAATGACGTCCAGTTCTTCTTGACCGGGGATCTTATCAATCAGATCACACCGTCAAGCTTTGCCGCAAGGACGATCGGTCTCCCTTACTTCGGATTATTCGGAGCATGTTCCACTTCCATGGAAGGCCTCGCCCTTTCTGCACTCATGGTCAATTACCATGGGGCACGCCACGTCATTACCGGAGCTTCGAGCCATAATTCGGCTACGGAAAGACAGTTCAGATATCCGACAGAATATGGCGGTCAAAAGCCTCCCACAGCTCAGTGGACCGTTACGGGAGCGGGGTATGCACTCCTTGGCAATGAGGCGGTCGGATCAGCACCGGGACCGAGGGTCACCTCCGCTACAATCGGAAAGGTCATCGACATGGGTCTATCCGATCCCTTCAATATGGGAGGTGCGATGGCGCCCGCAGCAGTGGATACCATCACGGCTCACTTCAGGGACCTTGAGCGTGATCCATCCTATTATGACTTGATCGTCACAGGAGATCTGGCGAAGATCGGTCGGCTTACGGCCCTGGACCTTCTTCAGCAGAAAGGATTCAGGATAGGGGCCGATCAGTTCCAGGATTGTGGATTGCTCATCTATGATGATGATCAACCCGTTCAGGCAGGGGCAAGCGGTCCCGGCTGTTCTGCCACCGTGCTATACGGCCATCTCCTTAACCAGATGCGTCAAGGAACGTATAAAAGGATCCTGGTGATTGCTACGGGAGCTCTTCTTTCTCCGCTTACCTTCCAACAAGGGGAAACGATTCCTTGTATCGCCCATGCCGTATCCATTGAATATTCATAAGAAAGGGGACTACCTATGTTAGCCATGTTTTTTTGGGCCTTCGTTGTCGGTGGACTCATATGTGTTGTAGGGCAGCTGCTGCTTGACGTGGTGAAATTCCCTCCGGCATATGCCATGAGTTTTCTTGTGGTGGTGGGTTCTGTGCTTTCAGGATTGGGGCTTTACGAGCCCCTCATTGATTTTGCCGGAGCAGGTGCCACGATCCCGATCATGAGCTTTGGGAATTCCCTTGTGAATGGGGCCATGCAAGAATCCCAGGAGCATGGGATCATCGGGGTGCTGACGGGGATGTTCGAAGTCACATCCTCCGGAATATCGGCAGCCATTGTATTTGGATTTCTCGGGGCCCTCTTGTTCAACCCGAAAGGATGAAGATCAAGCGGTCAGATGGAAACCATCTGATCGCTTGATTTCGTTCAGGGCTTCACCCATTTTCACCTCAGCCCAACCATAGGCCTTGTCCGATACATATGTTAATAAGGATTATAGGGCAAAGCGAGGTGATATTTGCATGTACGGATATGGAGGATACGGATGCGGCTACAATTACGGCTGTGGAACTGGCGGATATGGTTCTACATTTGTATTGATTGTCGTTTTGTTCATTCTTTTGATCATCGTCGGAGCCAGTTTCTGCTAGAAAGGAGTAGAAAGGCAGTATCCTTGAGCTATTGGGGATCCTGTCTTTTTTATGGTTTCTGCCTGATCCGAGGAACGCTATTGGGTTTTTTACATATGATGCTTATAGTTAAAGGAGGCGTGAGTAGATGAACAACAATTTTTTCAAGAACCTCGAGAAGAAGACCGGTGTGGATATGAATGAGGTATTTGAACTGGCAAACTCCCTGCAGAATGCAAATTTCAAGGATGAGGCAACTGTACGCAGCGTCATCAAAAGGGTTTCTAAAATCGCCAATAAGCCTGTAAACAAAGAAATGGAAGATAAAATCGTTAAATCCATCGTAAACGATGGGAAGCAACTTGATTTCGGCACCATTTCCAACATGTTGAATAAAGGGAATAAAAAATAAGCATCCCTTGTGGGGGACCTATGATCGGGAGGCCGGTATATAAGCCTCCTTTTTTTGTTGGGAGGATTAACGTAAAGGGGTACCGGGTAACATACATTAAAAAAGAAGGAGGATGGATCCGATGGGCTATATTGCACCGATTCCACATTATCAGTATAAGCAGTATCAGGAAAGGGAGCTGAAGGTCACGGAGCAGCCTTACCATTATACCCCTGTACATGCCATCACCGCCCTGTCGAGAGGGATGGGTGGGTATGAAGGAGGACCCCCAGATGATCAGAATGGAAAGGGTAAGGAGAAGGTTCCTGAAAAGACCATTGCAAGACTAACAGGAAAAGGGATCAATTTTCACGAATATGTCTAAGTAGATGTAATCTCCTCGTATACGGGGGGACGTCTGACATTATTGTGGGAGCTGAGTACATTGGAATTCATTTCATTACGCGAAAACACCTATGCCTTCACAGGGGCCGTGAACATTGGATACTCGATGAAGGAGGGGAAGGGACTGCTGATCGATACGGGTCTGGATGACTCCGCCGCTAACAAAGTTCTGCGGATACTCGACGAAAAAGGTCTTCCCCTTGATTACTGCATCATCACACATGCACACACAGACCATTACGGAGGAGCCGATCGGATCAGGAGTAAGAGGGACGTGAAGATTCTCGCACCCCGCTTGGAAAAGGCCATCATGGAAAATCCCGTCCTTGAACCCATCTACTTATTCAACGGGGCTTTTCCTCCCATTTCCCTACGGAATAAATTCCTTGAGGCCAAGGGTATTTCTGTCGATAAAGAAATCGAAGCTGGTCCCTTTCAGCTCGGTCCGTTCCAGTTGGATATCTTGGGTCTTCCAGGGCACTCCTACGGGCAGATCGGCGTGATGGTAGAAGGGGTCCTCTATGCTTCCGATGCTTACTTTGGCAAGGAGGCACTGGCAAAGCATATCGTTCCATTCATCGCAGACGCCGACCAGACCCTGGCTACACTTCACTACATATTGGAACAATCCTGTCATGGGTCGATTCCCGGCCACGGTATATATGAAGAAGATTTCAGAAAGACAGTAGAGGAAAACATCGCCCTTCATCATCGTCATATGAAAGCGTTGGAAGAACTGATTGCAGGCAAACAATCGTGCTCCTTTGAAGGAATCGTCAAGGAGTATTTGAATGAAGTGGGGGTTTCATCCCGGCAGCTTGGCCAGCTGCTTCTGTATCGTACAAGCATAACGGCCTATCTGATTTCACTCGAGAGAAGGGAACGGATTACCATGGTGGTCACTCAGAATGAACTTGTGGTGGCCCTTCACTCATAGCCCTGAACCAAGAGCGGTTCATTCTCGGTCCATTCTGCAAAAAGCACGTCTTTTGGCGAAGTGAATCCCTGCATGCTGATCTCAGCCTGAAGCCAACGGTCATCTTCCCCCACAATCTTCAAGTTATCATAAAGGATTTCGCCATCCATGATCAGCGACATGGGCAGGGTTGCTTTCTTCAGTGGAAGGGAAAGGTCCTGACGCTGAACTTGATCGTAGAGAGGCTTTTTGATGATACTGAGGGTACCGTTGGATTCAAGTAGTGCGTACTCGCACTCTTTGACAGAAAAAATATCCTTTGCCCGTAAAAGGTGCTGCAGCTGATTCAAGTCCAGATGATTCTTTTTCAGGACATTATAGTTGATGATTCCCTTATTGATGACGATGGCTGGGGTTCCTTCCATCAAGTGGCGGAATTTCCTGGATTTCTGGGTGAAGAATTCAGTCACAAAAATCAGGGCGCCCCATATCAGGATAGCGGTCAATACTTGAAACACCGAGATTTTATCATCGTAAAGGGAGTTACCGACAAGCTCTCCTAGGATCAGGGCCGAGATAAAATCAAATGCTGAGATTTGCGTGATCTGTGTCTTACCCAGTACTTTGGTAAGAATAAGTAATGCGAAGTAACCGACAATCAATTCCACGGCAATGGATGTGTACTCCACGGGGAATCCCCCTTTCGATAGGCTACTCCCCATTATGGACGAATGACCTCTACTCTATACGAATTAGCCCTGAAACTAAATCAGACACAAAAAAGCGCCGGATTCACTCTCCGGCGCCTTCTTGTGTTCATAATGCTTTTTCCATGGTACGGTGGGGAATCCCTGCATCCAGGAATTCATCAGAGACGATCTCATATCCTAATTTCTCATAAAATGGAATTGCTTGACTTTGTGCATTAAGTTTGAGGACAGGGAGGGTCATCTCCCTTGCGTACTCCTCGATGGCCTTCATGATTTCCCGTCCGGCTCCGCGTCCCCTAAGTGAGGAAAGTATGCAGATGCGCTCCGCTTTTCCTTTCCCATCTACAATCCTAAAACGACCTGCGCCTACGGGCTGATCCACGTCATAAAGGAGAAAATGGGTGGACTCCTCTTCATGTTGATCAATCTCATCTTCAGGAGGAACATTTTGTTCCCCCACGAAAACGGTTTTTCTGATGGAAAATACTTCTTGAAGCTGTTCTTCTGTTGAGGCGATTTTAGTGTGCAATTTACTGATTTTCCTTTCCGAGTCGGAATGTTTCATAGACGGTCCATGAACCATTCTCCAGCTGATAGAGAAGGTGGAACCGGTCGATGGTTTCCTCATGATCGATGCCAAGCATGGATAGGGAGCCGAAAATGTCAGAGTGCTCATCATTACTCAGCTTCTGGGCTACAGTAATGTGGGGCACGAAAGAGTACTCCGGCTCATCTCCCATGAATTCCCTGTGATGCATGGCATCGTGAAGTGCCTGCAGCTCAGGGTTCGGATCCACTTTGAAATAGATCACGTTATTAACGGGCTGGAATGAGCTTACTTTATACGCCTTCAGCGTAAAAGGGTCATGTTCTTTGGCGATATGGGAAAGCTTACCGGCGATATCCTTGATATGCTCATCATCGGCGCTGAATACATTTTTCAGCGTCAAGTGAGGCGGGATCAGAGCATAATGAGGGTCATAACGTTTTCGGTAAGAATTTGCGATATCTTGAAGTTTTTTAGATGGGAAAATGACGATGCCATAGTTCATTTTCGTTCAATCCTCCTTAGAAACATATGTGCGTATGAGTAGTATAGCAAATTTTTAAAAAATTTAACATAGGGCGAACGGAGCGACCGCCCATTACTTATGGAACATGAACGTCAGGGCCCTGCGCAGATCAGGCTGCCAGTATTTCCATGTATGATCTCCGTCGAACTCATCATAGAACGTGGTGTATCCTTTTTCTTCGAATACGTGATTCAATTCACGATTCGGTGTCAGAAAATCCTTGATTTGACCGTCTGTGGTCTTTACCTCGGTTTCACCTTGGCCGATCACATGGTAAATATCAAGCAGGTGAGGGGAAGCGAATGATTCGACGGCTTCAAGAACGGTTTCGTTGACGAGAGGTGATTGCAGGATCACTTTCCCGAACGTATGCGGATATTTCAGGGCCGTCATCAAAGAAACGGTCGCTCCCAATGAATCGCCGATGAGCGCACGCCCTTTTCCCATTTGGTAAGTCGGGTACAGTTCATCAAGCTTCGGTGTCAATTCGTGGGCGAGGAATCGGATGTAATCTGCATTCTCTTCGCCTGCAGGATGATACTTGCGGCTCCGATCCTGTACATTCTTATAGGGGACCCCTACGATGATCGTGTTCTCGATCTCCCCGTTGCCCAAAAGCTCATCGGCCAGTCTTGGAATCCTTCCCAGCTGGAAGTAATCCTTTCCATCCTGGGTGATCAGAATGGAGTATTTATATAGGGGAGAGTAAGAAGCCGGAAGATAGACCAGCATCTTGATCTCCTCATTCAGTGCTTCGCTGTATAGAACCAATTCTTCCACGGTCCCTCTAGCAGTCGTCATTCTACACACATCCTTTATCTCTGTTAACGTTTACAAGTGGATTGTATCACAAAGTGAAGAGAAAAGCTTATATGAGTGAGTTCGGTAGAACCTTCTGATAAATGGTATAATTCAGACAAATGGAAAGGGGAGAGTAAGCAATGCCAAAAACATCCGTACCATCCAATGAAGTAACGAAAGCAGCTCTCAGAAAGTTAGAGGAAAGGGGAGTGGCCTTGGAGGATATCGCTGACATCGTCTATCAAATGCAATACCCGTACAACGGTTCCCTTACAATGGAAGATTGCCTTGAGAGCGTAAAGAAGGTCCTATTGAAACGGGAGATTCAGCACGCCATCCTGGTAGGAGTCGAACTCGATCAGCTTGCAGAGCGGAAGATGCTTTCTGAACCCCTTCAATCCATCGTTGCCTCCGATGAAGGTCTTTTTGGTGTCGATGAAACGATAGCCCTTGGGGCTGCCCTTGGATACGGAAGTATCGCGGTCACGACTTTCGGCCACTTGGATAAAAATAAGATTGGCATCATTCAGAAGCTAGATACGAAGGAAGGCGGCTCTGTCCATACATTCCTCGATGACATCGTGGCAAGCATCGCGGCAAATGCCTCTTCCAGACTTGCCCACCGTTTAAGGGACTTGGAAGAGGGAAGACCGCTTGAAGAAAGGCTGGAAGTGGAAGGGGAAGAACTGATCGGGTGAGACTCTGCTATATAACAGAAAGAAAGGAATAAGCTCACACGCGCGGATTTCATACACAATATTGAGCTTTTTATTGGTGCAAAGGAGTTTGTAAACGTTTCTAACAATTATTATTCAATTTTTTTCTAGGTAACTATCCGTAAAGTCCTATATATTAGGAGAAATAAAGCGTTTTACAAGCGGATTCACTAGTTTGAATTTATTGAACATTATCAAAATATAAAATTTTTATCACAATTGTGTTACATTTTGTGTTACAATTATTTCCGTTATTAGAAAATGATTAGGGGGAATTCTTTTGAAAAAACGCAGTTTAATGTTGGGTACTGCCATCCTTCTGTTTGTTTCTCTCGTTCTTGCTGCCTGTGGTGGTGGTTCCGGGGATGATTCTAAAGGAGCAGACGGAAAAAAGAAAACGGATTTCATCGGTATCGCAACTGGTGGTACGGGGGGTACATACTATCCTCTAGGTGGAACGTTCGCGAAGATCATCCAGGACGAAACAGGCATCAAATCTTCTGCCTCCACGTCGGGTGCATCTGCTGAGAACATGGCTTCCATCAAAGATGGGAAAACAGAGGTCGCGTTCACTCAGACCGATATCGCTTCTTATGCTTCAGAAGGAACACAAATGTTCAAAGATAATAAGGTCGAGAATGCACGCGGTATCGCGACACTTTATCCTGAAACCATCCAAATCGTCACAACAAAAAAATCCGGAATCAAATCGGTTGAAGATCTTAAAGGAAAGGTTGTATCAGTCGGTGAAGCCGGATCTGGAACACTACTGAACGCAGAGCAAATCCTTGAAGTTTATGGAATGAAGCTTGACGACCTCGAAGCCCGCAATCTATCATTCGATGATTCTACTACAGGTATCCAAGATGGCACGATCGATGCAGCCTTCATCACTTCCGGTACGCCTACAGGTGCGGTAGAGGGTCTTGCAGCCACTCAGGATATTACCATCGTTCCTGTTTCTACTGATAAGGCAAAGGAATTGATCGAGAAATATCCTTATTATGCAGAGGATAAGATCCCTTCTGGTACCTACAGTAAAGTAGAGGAAGAAATTCCGACGGTCGCAGTACTGGCCATGCTTGTTACCAGCGCCGATATTGATGAAGACGTCATCTATGATGTAACGAAGGCGATCTTTGAAAACACGGATGATATCAAACATGCAAAAGGAAAATTGATCTCTGCTGAGAACGGCCTCAAAGGGATGGGCATTGAATTGCATCCTGGAGCAAAGAAATATTTCGATGAAAAAGGAATCTCAGAAGAATAAGAGTCGATTCAAATGTTTCGAAAGGGATAGGCCTGACTCTAGGGTCTATTCCTTTGTTTTGATGCAAGAGGTGAAAGGGTATGAAGAGATTCATCTTGGCTGGATTCGTTATTTTAGTGGCGATAGCAATTTTTGTACCATTTCAGGAAAGGCTGACGATAGTGTGTCTTTCTACAGAGGCAAAGACGATGTATGTGAAGCTCCCTGAGAATCGGGAGTTTTCAATTGAATATACCCACTCGATCCATTTATCCGAAGTACAGGAATATTATAAGATTCTTGGTAAAGGGGCTGAAATTACTCAATACGCCCTTCTCTATGAAGATACGTCAATTGGCATGCCTTCTGATGCGGAGGGGGATGAGGTGTTCAGTAGGACAAAGGATGGGAAATATCTCATATCGAATATGGACCGGAAATTTCCCTATATCGATCTTCAAATCGGACAAGTGGTCGCCAATCACCGTATAAAAATAGGAAAGTCCGAATACGAACTATCAGAATTTTTCGGTAAGGGTGAGTTCGTCCGCTTTCAGTGGAAGAGGGCTTCACTATTTGCACAATGGAAAGGAGTGACTGTTAATGGAAAAAGATGAGAAATTCGAAACGTTGACAGAGGAGCAACAGCGGGAGTTGCTTGAAAAATACGATCCCGAATCTTCTACTCGGAAGCTGGAGAGTGGATTCTTTAAATGGATCATTTTTTATGGGTTATTGGCATTTTCATTATTTCAGTTAGTGGCATCGATCTTCCAGTTCATTCCGCGACAGCTGTTATTATCGATCCACCTTGGATTTGCGCTATCATTGGTCTTTCTGCTGTTCCCGGCAAGGAAGAAGAATCTGAAGAAAAACAAAGTAGCCTGGTATGATGTGGTGTTATCGGTCATTTCAATTGGAATCGGCGCCTATTGGCCGCTGATGCAGGATGATATCGTCAGCCGTGTCGGCATGATGACCTCTCTTGATTTCTACGTTGGATTTGCGGCCATGATCCTTGTATTGGAAGCCACAAGACGTGCCGTCGGCCTTCCGATCACGATCATCGCCACGGTATTCATCCTGTATATGTATTACGGCAGACTCATGCCTGGATTCCTTGCTCACAGGGGATTCGATTGGGACGATATCGTCAAGACGATGTTCTTTACAAGTGAAGGGATCCTGGGGACTCCGCTTTATGTGTCAGCGACGTTCATATTCCTATTCCTGCTATTCGGTGCCTTCCTTGTGAAGACGGGTGTAGGACAATATTTCAATGACCTGGCAGTAGCCATTGCAGGTAAAAGGATCGGTGGACCTGCCAAAGTGGCAATCTTCTCGAGTGCCCTGCAAGGAACGATCAGCGGAAGCTCGGTTGCAAACGTCGTTACATCCGGTTCCTTCACGATTCCAATGATGAAAAAGCTCGGCTATCGTAAAGAATTTGCTGGAGGGGTAGAAGCAGCCGCTTCCACAGGAGGGCAGCTCATGCCACCTGTCATGGGCGCCGCAGCCTTCTTGATGGTAGAGTTCATCGGAGGGATTTCCTACTGGGATATCGCGAAAGCAGCAGCCATTCCAGCCGTCCTTTACTTTACGGGAATCTGGATCATGACCCATTTTGAGGCGAAACGCGTGGGATTACGGGGGCTATCCGATGAAGAGATGCCCGATAAAAAGGAAGTATTTAAGCAGATCTACCTCTTGCTTCCGATCCTAACGGTCATCATCCTCCTAGTAAGCGGGATGAGTGTCATGAGGGCGGCACTCTGGTCCATTGTGGCTACCATCGTGATCAGTGGGATCAGAAAGGCAACGAGAATCGGATTCAGGGATGCAGTCGATGCTCTGGTCGATGGGGCAAGGACCGCTTTATCCGTCGCAGTGGCCACTGCGTGTGCCGGTATGATTGTAGGAGTAGTCACAAAGACCGGTCTGGGGCTGACAATGGCCAACGGTCTGGTTGATTTGGCGGCAGACTTGACCAATACCACTCAAGGGAAATTGATTCTGACGCTTGTCTTTACCATGATCGCATCATTGATCCTGGGTATGGGCTCGCCAACTACAGCCAACTACGTCATCACTTCGACCATTGCAGCACCTGCAATCATCCTTTTAGGAGCACCAGAGTTATCTGCCCATCTATTCGTATTCTACTTCGGAATCGTAGCAGATATCACGCCTCCAGTGGCACTGGCAGCATTCGCCGCGGCCGGGGTGTCGGGAGGGGAACCGATCAAAACGGGGGTCAACGCGGCAAAGCTTGCCATAGCCGCCTTCATCATCCCTTATATGTTCGTCCTCTCGCCTGAACTTCTGATGATCGATACAACGATTCCTGAGCTGCTTTGGGTCGTATTCACTGCTGTTACCGGTATGATTGCCATCGGCGCCGGTATCATCGGCTACTGGTTCAGACGGATGTATGCGATTGAACGCTTGTTCGCCGTCGCAGCAGGGCTCATGCTCATTTATCCGGAAGGAATATCAGATATGATCGGTTTGATCACGTTCATCATCCTCATCGGTCTGCAATTCTTCGTTAAGCGCGAAGACAAAGTGTTGAAAGCTACAGCTTGATAAATGAAAGACCGGGTGCCTGTGCCCGGTCTTTTATTCATTTACTTTCTACCCGGATCTTTCTTCGAGGGAATGGGAATCGAGGGAGACGGCCAGGATGCCGTCTGTCTTGAACGTACGCGGAGCTTTTCTGAGATAGCAATAAGCATCAACCGTTTGTTCTGTGAAGTGATGGACGAGGATCTTTCTTTTGGTAAAGCTCTCACCGTTGAAATAGATGATGTCGATCTTGATTCCTTCATTCTGGGAACGGGCTATCAGCTTCATGACGCGAGACCTCCTTCATCCTAACAGCCTACGCACAGAATGCCGCTTTTATTCAGTGTGTAAGCATGATAAATAAAGAAGAGAAATTATTTTCGCAAAACATGTTGACTTTTAGCGAAATTCTTATATAATTTAATTTGTACCTTACATAAGCGACCTGTTAGCTCAGTGGGAGAGCACTTCCTTGACAGGGAAGGGGTCGGGGGTTCAAGTCCCTCACAGGTCATCGCTAAGAACGTTTCCATCGGGAAACGTTCTTTTTATGTGGAAAATCCCCATAAATAAAATAAAGGTCTGACTTCTATCGGATTGGCTTGATTAATGTGCGCATACCTGTTATTCTATAGAAGAATTATTTTTGTTCGGTATGTAAGGGAAGAACAAGATTTGCTTTTCGCCTGATATCGCAAGAATAGTAATAATTTGTGCACAAGCACGTAGGAGGCAACAATTATGGAAAACGGTAAAGTGAAATGGTTCAACGCAGAAAAAGGTTTCGGTTTCATCGAAGTTGAAGGTGGAGACGACGTTTTCGTACACTTCTCAGCGATCCAAGGCGAAGGTTTCAAATCTCTTGACGAAGGTCAAGAAGTATCTTTCGACATCGAGCAAGGTGCTCGTGGACCACAAGCAGCTAACGTTGTAAAACTTTAATTTTACATTCCAGGAACAGGCTCCCTCGGGGCCTGTTCTTTTTTTGTGCTTCTTCATCTCTGCTTCCCTTATAAGTTCAATTGACAGAATAGTTAAAATCTGATTTCAATTCCTCCTATTTACAGGTAATATGGGGATATGAATAGGAAGAAGGGGTTGATTGCTGTGAGGGAAGTTGTCATTGTCGAAGGAGTACGCACGGCTGTCGGGAAGCGGAACGGAGCACTTGCCGGAATAAGGCCAGATGATCTTGCCGGTGATCTGTTGAAGGGATTGATGGAGAAGGCGGGTGTTTCACCTGGGCTTGTAGAGGATGTGATTATGGGGTGTGTCACCCAGTCGGGGGAGCAGGCAGGAGATATTGCCAGGGTGGCTACCCTTATAGCGGGTTTTCCCGTTGAAGTGCCAGGGGTCACGATCGACAGGCAGTGCGGTTCGAGCCAGCAGGCAGTCCACTTTGCTTCCCAGGCCATCCTTTCAGGTGATATGGATATCGTCATTGCCGGGGGTGTGGAGAGTATGAGCCGCACGCCGATCGGATCGAATTTCGCCGGGGCCGGACTGAGTGAAAGCTTGAAAAACCGACATGAAATGTTCCATCAGGGAATATCGGCAGAACGGATTGCAGACACGTACGGCTTATCGCGGGATGAACTCGACCGGTTTGCTCTGGCCAGTCATAAGAAGGCTTTACAGGCCAGGGCGAACGGATACTTCAAAGAGGAGATCCACGCCATCACACACAGTGGAGGAGAGTTCTTGGAGGATGAAGGACCGAGGGTGGGAACATCCCTAGAGGCGCTTGGAGGCCTGCGCCCTGTGTTCAGGGAAGAGGGCATCATTACAGCAGGAAATTCATCGCAAATCAGTGACGGAGCGGCGGCTCTGCTCCTTATGAGCAGGGAGAGAGCAGTTTCACTCGGATTGAAGCCCAGATTCAAAGTCCATACGAGAGTCGTGGTCGGTTCAGACCCGACGTTCATGCTCACAGGACCGATACCGGCAACGAAAAAGGTCTTGGAAAAGTCAGGTATCCCACTTTCCGAAATCGACGTATTCGAAGTAAATGAGGCTTTTGCACCCGTAGTGCTGGCATGGCAGCAAGAAATCGGAGCAGATCCTGAAAAAGTCAATCCGAATGGCGGGGCCATTGCCTTGGGGCATCCCCTTGGGGCAAGCGGGGCCAGGATCATGGTGGGCATGATGCATGAGCTTGAACGCACCGGGGGTCGTTATGGCCTTCAGACGATGTGCGAGGGTCATGGTATGGCAAACGCAACGATCATCGAAAGACTATGAAAGAACCCGGCCCTTAAAACGGCCGGGTTCTTTCATATCTCGCTCATGATCCTGATGAAATCACGTATGAATGCTTCATAATCGATGGAGAGATAAATGTTTGGCGAGTGATTGCCCGGTTTTGAAGCCGGGCGGAAATCTGCGTTGGATTGACCCCTGAATGGTCCGGCCGTTTCAACCCCTACGTCCCTTTTAAGAGAACGACCGAATGATGGATTCATCATGAGGGAGGCAGCAACAAGATCATGGATCGGTGGCCCAGGCAACCCGGGTATCTTCTCCTTATAAGCACGGTCATAGAATGAATGGACGTCTTTAAGAATCGAGGTGAGACCCGTACCCGACGCAGGAGAGGATGTGATCATATCGATATGTGATGATGTCACGATCGCCCGATTGGTCACGTTGAGGGGGAAGAGGCTGATGCGCGGTACCGTGGAAAGGATGGCGTGACTGGCGACGGGGTCACCGTGGAAGTTGGCTTCGGCTGTTTCTGTCACATTTCCCGGAACAAGGAAAGCGCCTCCCATGATATAGAACCCGGACACCTGATCGATGAACCCCTCGTCAAGAATGATGGCAACGGCAAGGGAGGTACTCCTTCCAAGGTCCAGGATGTGTACATCGTCATAGGAACGGACGATCTTGAAGATCTCGCTGAACTCTTTGAAGCTTCCTTTGAAGGTGGCCGGAGGAGTGATGGGGCCAAGTCCATCCGGTCCGTGGATCTCAGGGTAATAAACAGGCGTTTTCCCCGTACACGAACGGGTGGCACCCATGATGACGGGGATGTCTTTTTGACCTGCAAGGTCCAGGATATAAGCGATATTATTCGCGGCTTTATCACGTGCTGTATTTCCATAACCCGATACGATTCCGATCACCCGGATGTCAGGATGCATGAGGGTATACATGATGGCCAGGGTATCATCGATACCCGGGTCAGCGAATATCAATACATTCTTCACACTTCTTCACCTCCTTCCCTCACTATATGAAATGGAAAAGGAAGGTTATGCCAACCCTCAGATCTTCTTCACGGAGATGGCGTCCCTCATTTTTTGGAGTGACCTTGAGGACTGATCTTTCCGTTTCATCATAATGGTCACATAAAGAGCGTCGACGATGCTCAGTTGACCGATACGGGAAGCGAGTGCTTCTGATCGGTAATCGGTTTCTTGTGAGGAAGTGAAAAGAGACACGTCAACACCTAGACTCATGGGGGACTTGGCAAAGTGGGTGATGGCAATGGTCGGAACGCCGTTGCCCTTCGCTACCTCCAATACCTCGAGTAGATCCTTATTCGCTCCTGAATGGGAAATGAAAAAGATGAGGTCTTCACTGGCTAGCTGGGATGCTGATATCAGTTGCATGTGGGAGTCGTTATAAGCAGTGGTCGTCATGCCGGTACGAAGGAATTTGTGATGGGCATCCATGGCAACGAATCCTGATCCCCCGGTTCCATAAAATTCAATTCTGCGTGCCTTCAGCATCATCGCAACCGCCGATGTAAATGATTCCTCATCCATGATGGCGATGGAATCTTCCAACGTCCGGATGTTGGAGCGGAACACCTTTTGAGCAATGACTTTTTCACTATCACCTTCTTCAATCGTTTCATGAATGTCATCCAGGGGGGTGACGATTTCTGCCGCCAAGGAAATCTTCATGGCCTGATAGCCCTTGAAACCGATGCGTTTGCAGAACCTGAAGACGGTGGCGTCGGCTACGGAAAGATCTTCTGCAAGCTGACTGATGGTAGAATGGATAATTTTTTCAGGGTCAGCAATAATAGTATTGGCTATTTTCTTTTCTTTTTCGCTGAATTGAGAATAGTGGGACCGGATGCGTGGTAAACAATGTTGAGGTATATCGTTTTGCCGCAAGGTGAGGCCTCCTTATAAGGGATGATGGATGAAAATTATTTTAACCTATTGTACAATAGAAAAAAATATTATTTCAAATATAGTATCAAGAAAATTTATTTCGTATTATACTATGGATGATGAAATGATGTTTATACAACTGAAAGGATGATGAAAAATGGGACAACAACAAATCGGTGTAGTCGGCGTCGGCGTCATGGGGAAAAGCCTTGCGCTGAATTTTGAAAGCCGTGGATATAAGGTTGCAATCTACGACGTGTCAGAAGAGAAAGTGGCAGGTGCCCTTCAGGAGCATCAGGATAAAAATCTGACAGGTTTCCACCAGGTGGAAAAATTCATCGACTCTCTTGAAGTGCCAAGGAAGATCATGATGATGGTACCGGCAGGAAAAATCACGGATCTTGCCATTGAATCCATCCTACCACACCTGGATAAAGGGGATATCCTCATCGACGGAGGAAATACATACTTCGAAGATACGGTGAGACGCAACAAGGAGCTCGCTGAGCGTGGAATCAACTTCATCGGTGCCGGAGTATCCGGTGGAGAAGAAGGGGCCCTATACGGTCCTGCAATCATGCCTAGCGGCCAGAAAGAAGCCTATGACCTCGTGGAGCCATTCCTTACTAGCATTGCAGCGAAAGTAAAAGGGGATGCATGTAGCACGTATATCGGTCCTGACGGCTCCGGTCACTATGTGAAAATGGTGCATAATGGCATTGAGTACAGCGATATGCAGCTGATCTGTGAAGCCTACTATTTGATGAAGAATGTCCTTGGATTGAGCGCACAGGAGCTTCATGAAACATTCAAGGAATGGAATGAAGGTGAACTTGACAGTTACCTTATCGAGATCACGGCCGATATCTTCACTAAGATCGATGAAGAGACGGGAGAACCTCTCGTTGAAAGGATCCTCGATACAGCTGGTCAGAAGGGAACCGGTAAATGGACAAGTGTAAGTGCACTTGATCTTGGCGTACCGCTTTCCATTATTACGGAATCCGTTTTTGCACGGTTCATCTCGGCCATGAAGGACGAGCGTGTGAAAGCGAGTAAGATCCTGAAGGGGCCAAAAAACCAAACCTTTTCAGGCAACAAGGAAGAATTCATCGAGAGCATCCGTAAAGCTCTTTATCTGAGCAAGATCTGTTCTTATGCACAAGGCTTCGCCCAGCTTCAAGTTGCTTCAAAGGAATATGGTTGGAATCTGAAACTCGGTGAACTGGCGAAAATCTTTAGAGGGGGATGCATCATCCGCGCTGGATTCCTCGAAGAAATCATGAATGCCTATGACCGTGATGGCGAGCTTTCAAATCTTCTCCTTGATGATTACTTCAAAGGCATCGTTGAAGGCTACCAGGAAGATGCACGTGAAGTCGTGGCGACAGCGATCAAGCTTGGAGTGCCTGTACCTGGACTTGCCAGTGCCCTCGCCTATTACGACAGCTACCGTTCTGAATCGCTCCCTGCGAACCTCCTTCAGGCACAACGGGACTACTTTGGTGCCCATACGTATCAGCGGAAAGATAAAGAAGGTGTCTTCCACACTGACTGGCTGAGAAAATAATACGAAAAACAAGCCTGGCTTCGACGCCAGGCTTGTTTTGTTATTCTTCGCTAGAAGAAGAATCTTTGCTTTTATGCTTTTTCTTCTCATCCTGGAGGTCTTTTTTTAAGTCATCCAAGGGAATGGAGTCGACTGTCTGTTCCTTTTCACGATCCAGGATCTCACGGTCTTCACCCGTCTGTTCTGGTTGGTCGTTCTTATTTCTTGCCACGTCAGTTCCTCCTTTCCGTCTTGGTAGTTCAATACCCTCAACGTTCAGTGGGAAACATAAAAAAAAGGACATCCGTCGGGATGTCCTTTTTGAAATTAGATTTTCACGTCGACTTTTGCATTTTTCTTGAGATCTTCCACGTGCTTCACAAGCTGTTCTTGTTTCTTTTGCTGTTCAAGCTGTGATTTGAGCTGAGGCTCGACATCTTCAAGTTTTGGTGCATCTTTTGAATCTTGGCCGCTTTGGCTCGCGTACTGTTCGTACATTTTCTTCACTTCATCGTCCGTTACTTTTTCGGTCTTGATTTCTTTATCGACATATTTTGTATATTTGATGTTTTCCGCGATTTGATTTTTCAGTTCATCCATGGTGAATCCGGCATCTTTCATGGCAGCATTGAACTTTTTATCATCCTCATATTGCTTTTTGACTTCTTCGAGCTGCTTGTCCACTTCGTCATCTGAAGCTTTGTACCCTTTTTTATCCGCTTGTTGAAGCAGAAGGGTCTGACCTACAAGACTGTCGATCGTTTGTTCTTTGATCTGCTTGGCAGCATCCTTAGAGGTTGGATCCTGACCCATTTGCTGATATTGCATTTGAGAAGAAGATAGTACGTTGTTGTAATCTTCCCCTTTGATTTTCTCATCATTTACGATGGCGACGACTTTATCGTTGTCGACTTTCTGCTTGTCCATCTTTTTTTGCATTTCTTTCATTTGTTTCGCTTGTTCTTCCTCGCTTTTTGCCTGTTCGGAGGATTTTTTACTATCATCGGATTTTTTTGCACTATCGTCATTAGCCCCGCAAGCTGCGAGCAGCAGTACGGTCATAGCCGCTAAAAGGATCGTGAGTAAATGTTTATTCATAGTGATCTCCTTTCGAAACTGGGTTTCAAGCTTCTAAATGGCATTTTAAAGGATTCCTCAAGAAAAAGAAAGTATTTGGGGCGATTAATTTCCTTGTAATTCCCTTGAAATAGAAGAGAAGCCTTGAAAAGTGCGGGTTTATCACAAGGGAAGCGTGTGACGGCCAGGTGAATGAAACATAACTGTAAGGAATTCAGGGTAAAAAAGGAGCCGCTGCAGATGGGGTACCATCTCAACGGCTCAAAATAATAGGGGACCTAAGAATACGGTCAAAACAACCTTCTATTGCATCATAAAGGGATAACAGCATTTCCTCAAGGGAAGTCTGGCGTCATGTGGACCGATATGGGTGGATTACACGCTGTCTTGTTCTGCTCTTCTATGGAATTTAACGAATAAAATAATTGTAGGCATAAATTCATCTTGCTTTCATTCTTTTCATTTGAGCTTCTCTGTTGTAAAATGTAGAAAGTTGGTTTAATATAAAAGACGCAACATATTGTGTTTTGTTTAAACTTCATAACAATATATTGTTTATAACCTATGATTGTGGTGTCGGATATCGACTTAAAAGGGAACCCGGTGAAATTCCGGGACTGTCCCCGCAACTGTAAGTGCAAACGAAAGAAGGAATGCCACTGTCCATCGGACGGGAAGGCCTTCGAGTAGGCAAAAAGCACAAGTCAGGAGACCTGCCATGATCAGTACGTGTTATCTTCTTCGGGAATTGGGAGGATAGGCGAGGATTACCTTTGGCGTAGTATGCCTTGTGAATCTATCGTTTATGACTGCCCATCCTATCTTAATAGGATGGGCTTTTTTTATCCTCTCCCGACTAATTAAAGGGAGGAATACTAATATGACATCAACCATTAACGGAACAACGGCATCCCATAGAGCGGAACGTCTACTAAACGGGCTTCGGGAAAGCCATGAATCATTGAACTGGGAGGAATACACTCAAAAGGTATCCCTGTATACAGAAGATCAGCCGGGAGTGGAAGAAAAACAGCTTCTTCAGTTTTTGATCCTGTCGGCTGTTGAGCGGATCTCATCCAATGAACCTGATTGGACGTACGTGGCGGCCTCGCTTTATCTGAAGAATCTTTATGCCATCAGTGCAAATGCAAGGGGCATGGAGCCATATAAAGGCCTGCATGAACTTATCGGGACACTCACAGAGAAGAATTTGTACTCTCCAACATTACTGAATGCCTACAGCAAGGAGGAGGTGGATCATCTCGAGGGTCTCATCCGTCCTGAACGGGATGAACTGTTCACTTACATAGGAATTGTCACGCTGTCAGAGCGTTATCTCACCAAGGACCATGCAGGAGTCCTATATGAACTTCCACAGGAGCGATTCATGATCATTGCCATGACGCTACTGATGAATGAGCCGAAAGAACACAGGCTCATGCTCGTGGAGGAAGCGTATTGGGCGCTTTCAAACCTATATATGACCGTGGCGACCCCTACGTTCGCCAATGCAGGCAAGAGTTACGGACAGCTCTCGAGCTGCTTCATCGATACGGTGGAAGACGATCTGCGCAGCATCTACGACAGCAATACCGACGTGTCCACATTGAGTAAGAACGGAGGCGGGCTCGGTATCTATATGGGGAAAGTAAGAAGTCGCGGAAGTGATATCAAAGGATTCAAGGGGGTCAGCTCCGGTGTGATCCCGTGGATGAAGCAGCTGAACAATACGGCTGTCTCCGTGGATCAGCTCGGTCAGCGCCAGGGAGCCATCGCCGTCTATCTGGATGTGTGGCATAAAGATATCTTCTCCTTCCTCGATACGCGGCTGAACAACGGGGATGAGCGTCTTCGAACCCATGACCTGTTCACCGGTGTCTGTCTCCCAGACCTCTTCATGGAGCAAGTCGAGAACCGTGAGGACTGGTATCTGTTCGATCCCCATGAAGTAAAGACCATCATGGGCTATGCCCTTGAAGATCATTTCGATGAAGAAAAAGGATCCGGTTCGTTCCGGGAGAAATATTGGGAGTGCGTGAATGAGCCTGCTTTATCCAAAGAAGTCATCCCGGCGATCGATATCTTTAAGCGGATCATGATCTCCCAGCTTGAAACAGGCACGCCGTACATGTTCTATCGCGACAGTGTGAACCGTCAAAATGCGAATAGTCATAAGGGCATGATTTACTGCAGCAATCTTTGCACGGAAATCGCCCAAAATATGAGCCCGACTGTGATGGAAGAAGAAGTAGTCAAGGACGGGAAGATCATTACCTATAAAAATCCTGGAGACTATGTGGTGTGCAACCTGGCTTCCGTTTCCCTCGCAAGGACGGTACGGGACGGTCAGATGGAGCGCGTCGTCACCATCGGTGTGAGGCTCCTGGACAATGTCATTGATCTGAACGATATCCCGGTCCTGCAGGCTCAGCTGACGAATGCACGGTACAGGGGAATCGGACTCGGTACCTTCGGATGGCATCATCTCCTTGCCCTTGAAGGGATCAAATGGGAGAGCGATGAGGCAGTATCTTACTGTGATCATTTATATGAAGACATCGCCTACTTCACAATCAAGGCAAGTCAAAAGCTCGCGGAAGAAAAAGGGGCGTATCCTTACTTCCCGGGATCCGCTTGGGATACTGGAGCCTACTTCACGAATAAGGGATATGAAGGCGAGAGATGGTTGGACTTAAAAGACAAAGTGGCAAGCAAGGGAATCCGCAATGGGTATCTGATGGCAGTGGCCCCGAACTCTTCGACTTCCATCATTGCCGGTTCGACGGCAAGTATCGATCCACTCTTCAGACTGGAATATTCCGAAGAGAAGAAAGACTACAAGATCCCGGTCACGGCACCGGACCTATCGCCCAAAACGACCTGGTACTATAAAACCGCCTATCATGTGGATCAGCACTGGAGCATCAGACAGAACAAGGCAAGGCAGCATCATATCGATCAGGGGATTTCCTTCAACCTGTATGTGAGGAATGACATCAAGGCGATTGAGCTTCTTAACCTTCATATGGATGCGTGGAAATCGAATTTGAAAACAACCTATTATGTAAGGTCGACTTCTGTTGCAAACTTTGAAGAGTGCGAGAGTTGCCACAGCTAATAAGAAAGGATGGGAAATATGGAAGGATTGAAAAAACGGGTGCTCGTGGACGAGACAGCACCGAATAAATCAACAGGGATCGTCAACGGAGAAAGCTCGAACATCCTGAACTGGGATGATGTGCGCTATACGTGGGCATACCCTAAGTACAAGCGCATGCTCGGGAACTTCTGGACGCCGTTTGAGATCAATATGGCAAAAGACATCAAGCAGTTCCCGCAGTTGACGGAAAAAGAACAGGAGACGTTCCTTAAGATCATCGGCCTCCTGGCTCTCCTTGACAGTATCCAAACGGACTATGCTGGGAAAGTGGCAGATTATCTGACGGATTCGAGCGTGAACGCACTCATGATCATCCTTGCACAGCAGGAAGTAGTGCATAATCACTCCTACAGCTACGTGCTTTCAAGCATTGTACCGAAGAGCGTGCAAGATGAGGTGTTCGATTATTGGAAGAATGAGCCGATCCTGATGAAGCGGAATGAGTTCATCACCAATGGATACAAAGAATTCGTCGAGGCCCCGACGGTGGATAAACTCCTCAGGTCCATCATATACGACGTAATCCTCGAAGGATTGTTCTTTTATTCAGGGTTTGCCTTCTTCTATAACCTGGCAAGGAACCAGAAGATGGTTGCGACCAGTACGATGATCAACTACATCAATCGTGACGAACAGCTCCATGTCGGATTGTTTGAAAAGATTTTCAAGGAAGTGCTCGCAGAGAATCCGGAATATGATACGGAAGAGCTCAAGCGCTACGGAACAGAAGCTTTCAAGGAAGCGGCCCTCCTTGAAATTGAATGGGGGAAAGAAATCATCGGAACCCATATGGATGGGCTCATGTTCAGTGACCTTGAGGCCTACATTAAGTTCATGGCGAATAAAAGGGCCAAGCAGCTCGGTTTCGAAGAGCCATTTGAAGGGTTCAAGTCAAATCCTCTCAAATGGATCATCGCCTATCAGGAAGTCGATATGGGTAAAACCGATTTCTTTGAGCAGAAATCAAGACAATATACGAAAACATCAGATGCAAATGGGTTCGATGAACTCTGATCCAAGAAAAGGCGGTCCCTCCAGGGGCTGCCTTTTGCCATATATTCGATGATCTGCACATCACCATGTTTAGACAGGGAGTTCAGGGGAAAATACCCAACAAATAGAAAAGGAGAGGATCAAGATGGCAGACACGAAAATGGATCAGAAAGTAGAAGATAAACTCGGTCGCATGTCCCAAGATAAAAAAGAGGATATTCTTGAAAACTTTGACCACTTCAAACAATACTTAGGCAAGAAAGTATCACTCGCTGAGAAACTCGGACTTGATGAAGAACAGCAGGCAAAAGCAGCACAGAAGGTCGGGGATTATCTGGCTGCACATGAAGAGCCGAAAAACCGTGAAGAAAAATTGCTGTATGAACTGTGGAAAGCAGGGGACGAGCAGGAGCAGCATATGTTATCTCACATGCTCGTGAAGCTCGTTCATCAAGAAGGCTGAATAAAAAAGGGGATGAGGGAGATGCATCCCCAAACAAGAAACGCACGGTGCCCGGCACCGTGCGTTTCTTGTTTGATCATCCGTATTGGATCGTTGGGAATACTTCCACTGTTACATTTCCTTTTAAGGCCCTTGTGATCATACAGGATTGTTCGGCCTTGTACATCAATTTTTCAGCCAGGGCATATTCCTTATCCGTAGGTCGGTCGAGTGTGAGTATAGGACGGTGTAGAATGCGTTTATAGGTGATGACGCCCTTTTCCACTTCCACTTGACCCTCAGAGGTCATCCTCAGGTTCGATTTGTTGATGTTACTTCGCTCAAGCATAGCGGCAAGGGTGATAATGTAGCAGGTAGCGGCAGCGCCGAGGAGCATTTCATCTGGATTGGTGCCGGCACCGGGGCCATCCATTTCAGGCGGGATCGAGATGTCGGTTGTCAATGTCTTGCCGGACATCGTACCTACATCGTTCCTGAGGCCGGGCCAGTCAGTATCGATAAAGAATGAATGTATAGCCATGGTATCTCTCCGTTCTACTAGTAGTTCCTCTCTATACTAAAGGGTGATGGGGTTCTCTTGCAATGAAATGGCTTCTCCACATTCAAAGTGGTACGAATCAATCGAATTGGGTAAAATACAGTATCAACTCGAAAGAGGAGAATGAACAACATGAGTGAATATATCAAACAGGTTTTTAGTCGATTTTTCCAGGAGCGCTTTTATGATCAGGCGGCACAGCTTGCCTACTACCTGCTATTGTCCTTATTTCCTTTTTTGCTATTTGTGTTTTCATTGATCAGCTATCTGCCGATTTCCGAAACGAATGTGCTGTTGCTGATCAAGCCTTTTGCCCCTGAAAATTCATATGACATCATCGAGAAGAATGTAGAAAGGATCCTCTACAATCAACGAGGGGATGTTTTATCACTTTCCCTTGTTTTTACGTTCTGGCTTTCCTCCATGGCGGTTCAATCCATGGTGAGGTCCATGAACCAGGCATACGGGATCCAGCGCAAACAGCCGTTCATTGTCGCCCTCTTCTATGATTTCCTCTTGACGGTGGGATTCATGATCCTGATCTCTTTCTCCCTCATCGTTCCGATTGTGGAGGAGTTTATCCGGCATACACGTATTGCAGAGGGGAGGATCACAGGGGGATGGGAGCCTCTTTGGGTCATCGGGAAGTGGGGATTGAGTTCTGTCTTCATGTTCTTTTTGTTTCTATTCCTCTATTATGTCGTGCCGAGTAAAAGGATGCTGCTCCGCTATGTCGTGCCAGGGGCCCTGGTCGCTACATTCGGCTGGCAGTGTGTTTCCTGGCTGTACGGTTCCTATGTGAAATTGACGGACTACTCCCAATTCTACGGACAGATGGGGAGTGTCATCACCTTGATGGTCTGGTTCTATCTGTCATCGACGATCCTTCTCATCGGCGGCCTGCTGAACGGAACCATCTCCATCAAGCACAATCGTACCTCCGGCTGAAGAAGGCCGGAGGTTATTTTTCCTGTCGTAAATGGGGAATTCGTTCTATAATGGAATAAAGGAGGGAGTCAGTTGAATACATATCCAAATGCAAAGAATACGATGGAACTGATCAAACAGCTTGTAGAAATCCCGAGTCCTTCTGGTAACACGCAGAAGATCATTCAATTCATTGAAGATGAGCTTGGTGGCCTTGGACTTGATATGAAGAGGAATCATAAGGGAGGGCTCCTCATCACGATCCCGGGAGAGGATCAAAGCCGTCACCGCATGCTGACAGCCCACGTGGATGCCCTTGGTGCCATGGTCAAAGAAGTGAAGGGGAATGGCCGTCTCCGCCTCTCCATGATAGGTGGATTCAGATGGAATGCCGTTGAAGGTGAGAACTGTCAGATCGAGACTTCTTCCGGTAAAGTATACACCGGCACGATCCTCATGCACCAAACCTCAGTCCATGTTTATAAAGATGCGGGTGAAGCAAAGAGGGATGAGGTGAATATCGAGGTGCGGATCGATGAAAAGGTCCGAAATGGTGAAGACGTCAGGGATCTTGGCATTGAAGTCGGGGACTTTGTATCATTCGATCCACGTGCCGAGATCACCGACAGCGGATTCATCAAGTCGAGACATCTTGACGATAAGGCAAGTGTCGCCATGCTCATGAAACTGATCAGGCACATTTGTTCTGAGGAAATCAGACTGCCGTATACAACTCACTTCCTCATCTCGAACAATGAAGAAATCGGTTACGGGGGGAATTCGAATATCCCTGCCGAGACGGTGGAATACCTGGCTGTCGACATGGGAGCGATCGGTGATGGTCAATCCACGGATGAATACACAGTTTCCATCTGTGCAAAAGATTCCAGCGGACCCTATCATTATGGATTCAGGAAACATCTGGTAAGGCTGGCAGAAGAAAACGGAATCGACTATAAAGTCGATATCTATCCGTACTATGGATCCGATGCTTCAGCTGCAATCAGGGCAGGATTCGATATCGTCCACGGGCTGATCGGTGCAGGAATTGATTCATCACATGCGTATGAACGCACGCATGAATCATCGATCCTCCATACAGAGACTCTGCTTTGGCACTATGTCCGATCATCCATGGCAGATGCGTAAAGATTTCCTTCCACTTTATGTGGAAGGTTTTTATATAGGATAGGGGATGCAGGATGTATTTCTCTTATCAAATGAACCATGGTAAGGTAAAATAGATACAACTTTAAAAATAAAAGAGGTACGAATAATGAATACATACACATTACTTGAAAGCATGAAGATGAAAACGATATATGGAGAACTGCCTGAAGAGGTGAACGGAATCTTCGTGGATTCCAGGAAAGTGACGGAAGGCAGTGTATTCGTCTGTACAAAGGGATACACAGTCGACGGCCATGATTTTGCACAAGGGGCAGTTGAGAAAGGTGCCCGTCTCATCATTGCAGAAAAGCGCCTCGATATCGATGAGTCCAAAGCGGCCCTTGTCGTCGTGAAGGATTCCTTCAAGGCACTGGCGCTCCTTTCTAACAAGTACTATGATTATCCATCACAGAGGATGAATATGTTCGGCATTACGGGTACGAACGGCAAAACGACGGTGACCAATCTCATCCATTCGATCCTGAAGCGTGATGGTCAACGTTCGGCACTGTCCGGTACCATCGGGTTCAATCTGGATGGTGAGCTCTTCCCGAGTGAAAATACGACGTGTGATAACCTGACGAATCAGCAGATGATCCGGGAAGCCCTCGATAAGGGGATCGACAACTTCACCCTTGAAGTATCCTCTCACGGCCTCACACTCGGCCGCCTGTGGGGAGTGGACTTCGACGTAGTGGCCTTTACGAATCTCAGTCATGACCATCTGGATTACCATGGGACGATGGAACATTATGGATATGCAAAAGGGCTATTATTCTCCCAGCTTGGTCAAACGCTGGATAAGCCTAAATATGTTGTCCTGAATGCAGATGAAGAATGGTATGAGCGGTACAGTAATATGACCGCCCATGAAGTCATCAGCTATGGTCTTGACGCACATGCCGACTTCAAGGCTGAGAACGTCGACTACTATAATGATAAAACGACGTTCACGCTCCATTCTCCTGAAGGAGTGTACGAGGTCGAGATGAAACTTCTTGGCCGGTTCAATGTTTATAATGCTTTGACAGCTATGGCATCACTGTTCGCAAAAGGAATGAAGGTTGAACGGATCGTTGAGATCTTCCGTGACCTCCCGCCTGTGGACGGACGTATGCAAAAAGTCGAGATGGAGGCACCATTATCGGTCTACATCGACTACGCCCATACACCGGATGCCATTGAAAAAGCAATCGAGTCCGTCATGCCTTTCAAGGAAAACAAGATCATTTTCCTTGTCGGTACAGGTGGAAACCGCGATAAGTCGAAGCGTCCGACGATGGCAGAAAAAGCATCCATTGCGGACTATGTGATCCTGACGACCGATGATCCAAGATATGAGGAATATGACAGTATCCTTAAAGATCTGGAAAAAGGGATGCAGCATGATCAGTATGCATTGATCGGGGACAGGGCAGAAGCCGTCAAGCATGCCGTTGAAGTGTCTGAACCCGGAGATATCATCATCTTTGCAGGAAAAGGGCATGAAGACTATCAGATCATTGAAAACACCAAGTATCCACATAGCGACAAACAGATCGCCATTGAAGAAAGCCGTATCAAATACGTGCATCATACATGATAAAAAACCGGCCGGGAATTACTCCCCGACCGGTTTTTTTCATGGAAAAAGGGCCCCCATCGGGAACCCTTTTTTGATTCAACAGTAATCAGACAAACATTCCTGCGATGGCAGCACTGAGAAGTGACGCAAGTGCCCCAGCAAGCACTGCCCGCAATCCCATTTTGGCGATCTCTGGTCGACGGTTCGGTGCCAGATTACCAAGCCCTCCAAGGAGGATCCCAAGGGAAGATACGTTGGCGAAACCACAAAGGGCGAAGGAAATGATCGCAACCGCTTTGTCAGATAGATCACCAAGTACAGGAGCAAAATTAGAATAGGCAACAAATTCGTTGATCACGAGCTTTTGCCCGATGAAATTTCCTGCAGTGACCGCTTCGCTCCAAGGCACCCCGATCGCCCATGCAAGTGGAGAGAAGACATAGCCAAGGATCAGTTCAAGGGTGAGGTCGGAATAACCGAATACTCCCCCAATCAAGCCGAGGATTCCGTTGATCAAAGCGACAAGCGCAATGAAAGCAAGCAACATCGCCCCAATATTCAAGGCAAGCTGTAAACCGACGCTGGCTCCTTTTGCAGCAGCATCGATGACATTTGCTGAATCAGAATCAGCTTCCATCTTGAAGCTATCAGGTTCTGGGGTGTCATCGGTTTCTGGTACAAACAGCTTGGCCATTACGAGTCCGGCAGGTGCGGCCATGAAGCTTGCGGCTAGCAGGTACTCGAGAGGCACACCAAGTAGGGAATAGCCTACCAGGACGGATCCTGCAACAGAAGCCAGCCCACCTGTCATGACGGCGAATAGTTCGGATTTGGTCATCGTAGACAAATATGGTCTGATGACGAGTGGTGCTTCCGTCTGTCCTACGAAGATATTGGCAGCAGCTGAAAGAGATTCAGCTTTACGCGTACCAAGAAGCTTCGAAAGCGCTCCTCCGATGATTTTGATGAAGAACTGCATGATATTCAGGTAGTACAATACAGAAATGAGAGCCGAGAAGAAAATAACGACTGGAAGAACATTAAAAGCAAACACATATCCAATCCCGGATTTTTCAGTGAATAATCCACCGAATAAGAAATCAATACCTTCATTGGAATAGTTGATGATTTCATTGATTCCAAGGGTAAGCCACTTAAGTCCACTCTGACCCCATGATGTTTCCAATACAAGGAAGGCGAAAATGATTTGTATGATGAGCCCGCCGATCACACTCCGATAGTTGATGCGCTTTTTATCGGATGAGAAGAGAAAGCCGATTCCCAACACAACTAAAATTCCAAAAATCCCCCATAAATACTGCATTCTGTCACCTCTTAGTAGTATGTTTTTCTGGTTGTTCGGTTTTTTATTTTACAGTTCTTTCAGAAGTCTGACAACCACCAATTTTCAAGAAGTACGTACATCTGTGTAGGTTAGTGTGTACATATATAGCGTTTTCATGAAAAGGCATACATAATCCAGATGAGATAAAAACTTTTTGGGGATAATGGAAGGAAAAGGTATTCCTGTAGTGTGGAATTGGTACTGAACATCAGAGATTTATTGCAAAGTAACTATAGAAAGAATATGATGGGAAAGTGAGTACGACAAGAAAGGAAAGAACTAATGAAAATAGACTTTATTGAAGAAGTAAAATCAAGACGTACATTTGCGATCATATCCCATCCGGATGCCGGTAAAACGACTCTGACAGAGCAACTGCTGCTGTTCGGGGGAGCCATCCGCGCAGCCGGGACGGTCAAAGGGAAAAAGACCGGGAAGTATGCCACTTCCGACTGGATGGAAATTGAAAAACAGCGGGGAATCTCGGTCACAAGTTCCGTCATGGCCTTCGACTATAACGATTTCCGCGTCAACATCCTTGATACCCCTGGTCACCAGGATTTCTCCGAAGATACGTACCGGACCCTCATGGCCGTTGATAGTGCCGTGATGATCATCGATTCCGCAAAAGGGATCGAGGCACAGACGCTTAAGCTGTTCAAAGTATGCCGTATGAGAGGGATTCCGATCTTCACTTTCATCAATAAACTTGACCGTCAGGGACGCGAACCGTTGGAACTGTTGGAAGAGCTCGAAGAAGTACTGGGGATCCAATCTTACCCTATGAACTGGCCGATCGGAATGGGGAAAGAATTCCTCGGCATTTATGATCGTTTCCATAATCGCATCGAACAATTCCGTGTCGAGGAAGATGATCGCTTCATTTCCCTGAATGACGAAGGAGAGATTGCCGGTGAACATCCACTGACTGAAAGCGGCTTGTACCAGCAGGCACTTGAGGATATCCTTCTATTGAACGAAGCAGGAAATGAGTTCTCGAAGGACAGGATCGCCTCAGGAGAACTCTCTCCTGTATTTTTCGGAAGTGCCTTGACGAACTTCGGGGTACAGACATTCCTTGAAACGTATCTGCAGTTCGCTCCTTCTCCTCAACCGAGAAATTCGGATGCTGGAGAAATTGAACCGACAGCAGATGAGTTCTCCGGATTCGTATTCAAGATCCAGGCGAATATGAACCCTGCCCACCGTGACAGGATCGCCTTCGTACGGATTTGCTCGGGTCAGTTTGAGCGTGGGATGACGGTCAATCTGCCTCGAACAGGCAAGCCGATCAAGCTCAGTCAGTCGACCCAGTTCCTTGCAGATGATCGAAGCACCGTGAATGAAGCGGTCAGCGGGGACATCATCGGGGTATACGATACCGGGACCTACCAGATCGGAGATACCCTTGTCCAAGGGAAGAAGAACTTCCAGTATGAGAAACTGCCACAGTTCACTCCTGAATTATTCGTACGGGTGACAGCAAGGAACGTCATGAAGCAGAAGCACTTCCAAAAAGGGATCCTTCAACTTGTCCAAGAAGGAGCCATCCAGTACTATAAAACGCGTACAGAGGATGTCATCCTTGGGGCTGTCGGACAGCTCCAATTCGAGGTATTCGAGCACCGGATGAAGAATGAGTACAATGTAGATGTGAAGATGGAATCCGTCGGTTCCAAAATCGCACGCTGGATCGAGAACGAGGAAGACGTGAAGGACACGATGTCCAGTCAGCGAAGCATGCTGGTGAAGGATCGTCATGGACAGATGGTCTTCTTGTTTGAAAATGACTTTGCCATGAGATGGTTCCAGGATAAACACCCTGAAATCAAACTGTATAGCTTGCTATAAGGAAAAAGTCGCAGCATGTTGCTGCGGCTTTTTTGCATACCTGACTCATGCAAGAGACAGTAAAAAGGTAAATAATGATATGAGGGGGTAAATGGTCTGGTTTTCAAAGGTGGATGCAGGCGTATACGAAGATTTTTCAATATATAAAGTGAAATAACTGGCTTTATATAGGTAAAAAGATTTAGTATTGTAGGAAAGACTTGTGAAATGAGGGAGACATATGAAAACCACGTGCATCCATTGCGGTGTGACCATGCAGTATGAATCCAAAGGACAATTGAATGTACCATCGATCGGGCAAGCGTTTATCTATCGGTCCAAGGAGGAGTTGGAGGGGGTGGCCAAGTCACTTGCCGAGCATTCCGATGAAATTCAAGTTCATCTAAATGGCAAACACCAGATGACCGCTTCTGAACTCCACTACCGACTTAAATATGAAGAGGTCGTCACGTTAATTCAGTCTGAGAGATTCATCAGCCATCTCCAGCCTATTATCAATGTTGCATCGGGAGAAATTTACGGATATGAATCATTGCTGAGGAGTAATTCAAGGACATTGAATCCAGGGCTTTTATTCAAAGCGGCATCTCTTACAGGATTCCACTCCATGCTTGATCAGAAAGCGAGGCGTGCAGCCATAGAGGCGAAGAGTAAATACGTTCCGCGCGGTGTGAAAAGCTTTATCAATTTCCTTCCATCCACCATCTACAATCCGGAATTTTGTTTGCGTCACACATTCCAGATCGTAGAAGATTTCGGAGTCGACCCGAATGATCTCGTGTTCGAGGTCGTAGAAACCGAAAAAATCGAAGATATTGATCATTTGAAGAAGGTATTGAATGTATATAAAAGGGAAGGAATGAGGGTCGCACTCGACGATGTGGGCTCCGGATTTGCCGATCCTGAACTCCTTACCCTCCTGAATCCCGATTATGTGAAAATCGACCGCTCCTATATCGATCATTGCGATGAGAGTCCAGACAAGCAGGCCTTTCTGCGGAAAATCATCCATCTGGCACGCGAACGAGGCATCACGGTGTTAGGGGAAGGAATCGAGAGAAAGGAAGAACTCGAGTATTGCCGAAGCATCGGTATCGATCTTGCTCAAGGTTATTTCATAGGGAAGCCGATGGAACGTCCATTGATTCCTTCATTCACTTTTGATTGACAAAAATGAAAACCATGATAAAATACTCATATATTACTTTAGCGCTTAAAAGCGTTTAAGGAAAATAGTGAGAGTAAACGATCTTGAACCAGCATAGTAGGTTGAGGGGAACAGCAATCAGAGATCAGGCGGTTTGGTGAAAGCCTTGAGTTCCTTTTAAGTGAATTACACTGCTTCTGGAGGGAAACCTCTAAAAAGGGATCGGAAAGATAGAGTGGGGATGGACCTTAGGTGTTACCAGCTAAAGGCCGTTCCAATTAGGGTGGTACCGCGGAGAGCTCTTCGTCCCTATTTCAGGGAGAGGGTTCTTTTTTTCGTCCTTTCCCGCTAAACAGCATAGATAAGGAAGTGACATACGTTGAACAAACATATTTCAAACAGGCCAAAAGTCTGGGAAGCTGCCTTCATTCTCATCATGGTTCTGTCCATGATCGGCACCTTTCTCATCAAACTGGAGACGGTTCCTCATATCCCCATTGCCGTTGCCCTCATCCTTCTTACCATTTACGGATTGGTGAAAAAGGTCTCCTTTAAATCAATCGAAGAAGGAATGATTTCAGGCATTCAAGGAGGTCTGGGTGCCATTCTCCTGTTCATATTCATTGGGATGCTCGTGGGGAGCTGGCTAACGAGCGGTACGATCCAGACCATCATGTATGGTGGATTTTCTTTTCTCACCCCCGCTTATTTCTATGCCATTGCCTTTTTGATCACCGCCCTTTGCGGAGTCATCGTTGGTAGCTCTTTGACTACAGCGGCAACCATCGGTGTCGCTATCATCGGGATTTCTGAAACCATGGGGTTATCCATGGGGATCACAGCCGGTGCCATCGTTTCCGGGGCGTTTTTCGGGGATAAGATGTCACCATTATCCGATACCACGAATCTTGCATCTTCCGTCGTGAAGGTTGACCTTTTTGAACACATAAGGAATATGGCATGGACCACGATCCCCGCCTTCATCATTTCGGTGATCCTGTTTGCCGTTTTATCACCGGACGGAAAGAGTGCAGGTCTTGGAGATCTGGATGCCCTTAAACAGGCATTGGGGGATACGGGAGTTATCCATTGGTATAGTCTAATCCCGCTGCTCCTGCTTGTCGTCATGGTGATGATGAAGATTCCTGCTTTGCTGACGCTTGCCATTAATATTGTCGTGTCAACCGGCCTTGCCTTCATTCACGGAATGATAGGGGGAAAGGCAATCTTGAATGCCCTGTTCTCCGGATATGTTTCAAAGTCTGGAAATGAAGCCCTTGATTCACTGTTAACAAGAGGAGGGATCGACAGCATGATGTTTACCATCGGACTTGTCATCCTGTCTCTGAGCCTTGGGGGACTTCTATTCAAGCTGGGGATCATACCGGTCCTCTTGGAGAAAGTCAGCTCCATCCTTCAGTCTGCAAGCAGAACAATCTTTACTACGGCTTTGACGGCAATCGGTTTGAACTTTGCCATTGGGGAACAATACCTTTCCATCTTGTTGACGGGAGAAGCATTCCAGGAGCAGTATAAAAAAATCGGGCTTCATCCTAAGAATCTTTCCAGGACTCTTGAAGATGCCGGAACGGTCATCAACGCCCTAGTACCGTGGGGCGTGAGCGGTATCTTCATTGCAGAGGTGCTAGGTGTACCGACACTCACCTATCTTCCTTTTGCATTCTTCTGCCTTCTGTCTCCCATCCTGACCATCCTATTCGGCTTCACGGGTTGGACGATTACGAAAACTGACGGAAAAACCGCTGAGCGTTAATGCTCAGCGGTTTTTTTTTAGCGCATGTCCATACCAGGAGAAAAGCTTCTTACCTAGAAGAAGCATGGCGATATGGAAAAGGGGTAATGTGATGATTCCACCCACCCCACGAACTGCTAAGAAGTTGAAATGAATCAGTGCATAATCGAGGGTCATCAGGATCAACAAGGTGATCCAGAACGCCACTATATTGTTTGGACGATAAAAGATCGCCAGGGTGTAGAGGTAGTTGCATACCCACGAATAAATGCTGTTCCCCGTTATGGAATTCCTCATCTCGTCTGAAAAGAGGGACAAGGGTATTTTGTAAAGATCAAGCAACGGGGACAAAATCCATGAAATGGAAAGAGTAAGCACGGACAGTGAAAAATAGAGCGTGATAAAATGAAGTTTCTCCAACCCCGGGTCTGCCATCCTCTTCCACCATTTTTTTGAAAGGTAAGCCCCGAGGAGGAGGAATATGCTCGTATAGATGCTTTTCCACCAGAAATGTTCGTATATGCCTACTAATACGAACCAACTTTCGATGAAGTAAAAGAAAGCGATGATAACCAGGATCCAGCCGAACTTCAAACGCTTGACGGCGATGACGGTCAGGGAAATAGGTACTGAAAACGCTTGGGAGCTGATGGAACCGAGTACGCTGTCATTATATTGATTGGAAAGGATGGCGGGATCGTATTCATAACTTCCCCCGAGTATGAAAATAAGGAACTCAAACACATAAGCCAATCCAGAGATGAAAAGCCAGAAGACGATGATCCTACCGGCTTGATCCCGATTTGTCATCATGAGGAACCCGAGGACCATCAATGAAAGTATGACGAGAATCAAAAACGGGAGGGAATTGGTCATCATTCGTTCTCCTTACATGAGAGGTTATGTGTATTGTTTGCAGAAAGATAGGAATTATGACGATAGGCGCACAATATGATGCGGTGGCATCTTATAGATTGAAGGATTTTCCTTTACCCTTTATAGTTGATACTATCAACAAGATAATAGAGAAAGGGGAAAGACACCGTTTGAAAATAAGTGATTTTTCCATACGTAGACCGGTATTCACAATCGTCACCATGATCCTGATCCTGATTCTTGGAGGGGTATCCCTGTCGAGGATCCCCCTTAAGCTGATCCCGGATCTTAATCCACCTGTCGGAGTGGTCGTAACATCATACCCAGGGGCAGGACCACAGGAAGTGGTGGAAAAAGTAACGAAGCCCCTTGAAGAAAGCCTTTCCACACTGCCGGGCTTGAAAAACGTCCAATCGACTGCGCAAGAAGGATCGAATTTCATCCTTATGGAGTTCTCATGGTCCACATCCATTGAAGAAATCGAGAATGATGTACTGCAGCGGATTGATCAGGCACCGCTTCCGGACGAAGCAGAAAAGCCGAGGTTCCTCAAATTCGACCCGGCCCAATTCCCCATCATCCAGTTTTCACTGAAAGCGGATGGGGACAATAATGCCCTACGGACGTTGGCGGAGCGGATGAAGCTCGAACTCAACCGTGTACCAGGAGTCGCCAACGTAAATGTCACGGGTTCGTTTGATGATGAAATCACCGTCAATCTTGATCAGGAAGCTCTTGAGAAAAAAGGGTTGAGCCAGAATGATGTCGTGAATACCCTTCGCAGCAATAACATCACGTCTCCGGGAGATACAATCGATACGGACGGAAAGACACTCACGACACGTGTCATGAGTGAACTGAAGTCCGTGAAGGAAATCAAAGGACTCACCGTAACTGTCGATCCCAAAACGGGTAAGAAAATTCCCCTTTCCGATGTAGCAGAAGTGGAAATGAAGCCGGTTGATGATAATACATACACCCGGGCTGATCAAGAGTCCGCAGTGCTGTTCAGCGTGCTTCAGCAATCGGATGCCAATACTGCTACGGTGTCAAAGGCATTCCAGAAGGAATTGGATGCCCTTCTGAAACAGGAACAGTATAAAGATGTAGATGCAGAAGTATTGTTCGACCAAGGAGATTATATTACCGACGCCATCGGAAGCATAACGAATTCCCTCCTTCTCGGCGGCGTGTTTGCCATGATCGTCCTCTTCCTCTTCTTGAGGAATGTCAGAAGTCCTTTGATCGTAGGCGTTTCCATTCCGTATTCGGTGGTCGTGACGTTTGTTCTGATGTTCTTTGCAGGCTTCAGCCTGAATATCATGACCCTTGGTGCCCTCGCACTCGGTATCGGTATGCTGGTCGATAACTCGATTGTCGTCATTGAAAACATCTACAGGCACCTTGCCATGGGGAAATCACGTAAACAGGCAGCCAGTGAAGGGGCGAAGGAAGTGGGAGGAGCCATCACGGCTTCCACACTGACAACCGTCGCTGTTTTCCTTCCTGTCGTGTTCATTTCCGGCCTCATAGGGGAAATCTTCACTGAATTTGCCTTGACCATATCCTTCAGCCTCTTCGCCTCACTTGTTGTGGCCCTGACCGTTGTACCGATGATGGCAAGCCGCATGCTCAAGGAGCCTAAGGGGAATCTTGAAGCAAGAAGAAGAAGATCGAAGTCCCGTAGCCGGTTCAAGCGATCGGTGGAGTGGACCCTGTCCCATCGAACCATTGTCCTCCTGGCTACCCTCATCCTGCTCGGCATGAGCAGCTGGGGAGCCACAAAGGTTGGTACGGAATTCCTGCCGGCTACAGATGAAGGATTCTTCACCATGAGGGTAGAACTCGAGAACGGTTCTTCGGTCAATGAAACAAACGCAGTAGTCAAAGCGATCGAAGAAAAACTTGAAAACGAAACGAACGTACAGACAGCTGTCAGCCTCGTGGGGACTGATCAAGAGCAGTCATTCAGGGGAGGCAAGTCAGGGAATATTGCAGAAATTTATGTGAAGATGAAGCCTTTTGACGAACGTGAACAGTCCATCTTTTCATTTGCCGATGAAGTAAAACCGAAGCTGGAGAAAGCGGCTCAAGAACAAAATGATACGGCAAACATCGTATTCAATCTACAATCCACTTCCGGTTCCAGCCCTCAGACCCTTACCTTCAATCTGAGAGATACAAATGAGAAGCGGCTGGATGATGGAGTTGAAAAGCTTCAAAAAAAATTAGATGGGATGGATGACGTAAACGAAGTCACAACGGATCGCATGGAAACGATCAAAGAAGTCCAGATGAAGGTTGACCGCGGGAAGGCACTCGATCAAGGACTCGCTCCTTCCCAAATCGGCTCGTTGGTTCAGGATGTGACCAGAGGGGTAACGGCTACACAGATTGTCACAGACGACTCAGAAGTCGTTAGCGTATTTGTTAAATATGATCGTGACATCACGGAAAACCTGGATTCGTTGAAGAAACTCCTGATACCTAATGGTCAGGGGAAATTCATCAAGCTGGACTCTGTCGTTGATTTCTCCATTGAAGACGGACCGGTGAGCATCAAACGGATCGATCAGCAGTCGGCTGTTCAATTCACTGTCAATTATTCTTCTGATACGAACCTAGGAACGATATCCAATAAGGTGGAAAAAGAAATCGATAAGCTCGACCTTCCTGATGAAACACAAGTATCCTTCTCTGGGGAAAAAGAGCTTCTTGACGATTCAATCAATGACATGATCCTAGCTCTTGTATTGGCTCTTGTCTTGGTATACATGGTCATGGCAGCACAGTTTGAGTCATTTAAATATCCGTTTGTTATCATGTTCACAGTTCCGCTCATGGTCATCGGAGTCGCATTGGCCTTATTGCTGACAGATACCCCTATCAGCGTTCCAGCTGTGATCGGAGTGATCATACTTGCAGGTATCGTCGTGAACAATGCCATCGTCATCGTTGATTACATCAAACAGCGTAAGGAAGACGGAATGGGGAGCTTTGATGCCATTGTTACGTCTGCACAGGACCGGATCCGCCCGATACTCATGACGGCGTTGACGACGATTCTTGGACTGGTGCCTCTTGCCCTCGGATTGGGTGAAGGGACAGAAATCAATCAGCCAATGGCCATTGCCGTAATTGGAGGGTTACTCACCAGTACGCTTTTGACTGTGTACATCATTCCCGTCATTTACAGCCTTTTTGATAAAGAGACACGAAGAAGAGCAACAAGGAAAAGAATGGAATAAGTAATGGAGCCGGATCTTCAAAGGGTTCGGTTTTTTTGCTGGTGAACGATGTGAAGCAATCGGAACGGTCGCCTACATAAGTGACAGAATTGATGTCTGCTGACATATTTAGGAGGAGATTGGTCACAATAGGGGGAGAAGAAGCTAGGAGGAGTCCAGAATGCCATTTTCCATCCATCACCCATTACCAGTGAACGTGAGGCAGATGCCGCGTGAAAACATCCATCACAAAACTTGAAGCCATTCTTTGGAGCATTGCACTGCCTGGCTTTCCTCAGCTTCTCGTCGGATTGTGGTTCAAAGGGGCACTCCTGGTCCTTTTGGAGATTTTCATCAATGTCATGAGCGACTTCAACCTGGCCATCATGTACAGTTTTTTAGGTGAGACAAAAAAAGCTGCTGGGGTCATCGATTATCAGTGGCTGATGTTCTATCCATGTTTATACATGTTCGCTATGTGGGATGCGTATAAGATTGCTTCAAACGAAAAGGAAAAGCTCAGCTATCTTCCGTTTGTTTTTTCGGCATACTTTGTGACGGTCGGCCTGATGGTTTCCCCGAAGGTCCACCTGTTCGGAGCATTCATCGGACCCATTTTCCTGCCGATGCTGTTCGTCATTCCTGGCGTGGCGGTCGGCTTTTTGGTCAGGGCCATCGTGATCCGGTTCACCAGATAAATTTATTTCTTTACTTTATGAGGGAAATAAGGTACGATTCAGGTATAAAATTAAACGTTTTCTACCTGTCAAAGGGGAGTAGCTATAGGTTCACACCTAAACAAAGTCGTCAGTTCATGGGTTCTGCCCATCGGCTTTGTTGGCATATCAACTATGCTAAGCAAGACCTTTGCCTTATTTAGGCAAGGGTCTTTTTCTTTTGATAAAATTCCTTGCCTAATGGAAAACTAACTTTATCATTGGGAGGGACTTATAGTATGGATGCATCAATGTTATTAGAATATGGATGGGTACTCCTCATCCTCATCGGTCTGGAAGGAATCCTTGCAGCCGACAATGCAGTCGTCATGGCCGTCATGGTCAAACATCTACCTGAAGAGCAGCGGAAGAAAGCGTTGTTCTATGGATTGATGGGAGCCTTCATCTTCCGTTTCGCCGCCCTTTTCCTCATCTCATTCCTTGTAAATGTTTGGCAGGTGCAGGCAATCGGAGCCATCTACCTGTTCTACGTCGCCATCCATCACTTCATCAAGAAGCGTAAGGGTGAAGGGGCTGTTGATAACGCCGAGAATAAAGGATCAGGTTTCTGGATGACTGTCCTGAAAGTCGAGCTTGCGGATATCGCCTTTGCGGTAGACTCCATGCTTGCCGCAGTGGCCCTGGCCGTAACGCTGAGACCGACAGGATGGTTCGAAGTCGGAGGGATCGATGGTGGACAGTTTACCATCATGTTCCTTGGTGGGGTCATCGGTCTAGTGATCATGCGTTTCGCCGCTACATGGTTCGTCAAGCTTCTGGAGAAATACCCCACTCTGGAATCTACAGCGTTTCTTATCGTAGGCTGGGTAGGCGTCAAGCTTGCCGTGTTCACCCTCGCCCATCCGGATGTCGCAATACTGGATCATCATTTCCCAGAGTCCAAGGTATGGAAACTGATCTTCTGGACCGTTTTGATCATCCTTTCCATCGGCGGATACCTCTTGTCGAAGAAGCGGGCAAATGCAGCCCAAACAGGGTCTTAACAATAGTCATAGTAAAAATCGGATTCAATTGCCTAAGACAATTGAATCCGGTTTTTTATTTGTTTTATGACCAGTCATACTTCATTGTTACTAGCGGTTGATTGGAGTGAAAGATGTAGTCTCCTACGGGCTCATGTGCAGGCTTGCCGTGGAGGCTCACGAGCTACCGGCCGAGAGCGAAGTCTTGCACCGAAATCATGAGCGGTTTATGGAACAGATCGTGTTCGTCATGAAATGATACGTCTCTAAATTCGTCCAACCACCTTTTATTACATATGACCCCCTCAAAAACTCCGGATTGTACGAAAATCCTTTATAGAATCGATCGATTGTTTTCAGCAAAAGGTTGAATGTCAACCCTTTCCTGTGGGTATATCCTTTGAAACTAGGGTGCTTCTTAGTATAATAGGGTGCAGGATGGAGGGGAACCGATGCTCAATCTACTATTACTCTCGCTGGTCAAAAGAAAAACGACCATCGAGGAAAAAGCGGTCCGGATCCAAAACGGAGAAGAAGAATTACTTTCAAGTTTGTTGGATGAATACAAGCCATTCATAAAAAAGACGGTATCCTCCGTCTGTAAACGATATATTACCGAGAGCGATGATGAATTCAGCATCGGATTGATCGCTTTTCATGATGCGATCGTCAAGTACAATACTGAAAAAGGTTCATCATTCATCAGCTTTTCAGAAGTGATCATCAAGAGAAAGGTCATTGATTATATCCGGAAAAATGGAAAGTACCAAGATATAAGCGTGGACATGAACAATACCGACGATGAAGATCTTCCGTCACTCCATATCGAGCAGCTTGCAGCAGTCGATGAGTACCAGAGAAAAGAGGATGCGAGGCTAAGGCGGGAGGAAATTCTACAGTTCACGAAACAGCTGGAAGAATACAATCTTACCTTTGAAGATCTGATCGACGCTTCACCAAAACATGAAGATGCACGGATGAATGCCATCAATATTTCCATGATTGTCGTAAATGAAATGGAATTCAAGGACTACCTACTGGCGAAAAAGCGTTTACCGATAAAAAAACTAGAAAAGACGGTAAGTGTGAGCAGGAAGACCATAGAACGGAATCGTAAGTATATCATCGCCATGTGCTTGATTCTGATGGGCGATTATGTTTATTTAAAGGATTACTTAAAAGGCAGGTTAGGCTGATGAAAAAAGGGATCATCATGGATATCAAGTCGGACGCCCTCGTTATGATGACCGCTGAAGGGGAGTTCATCAAAGGGAAGAAGCATCCTCATCAACAGTATTCAATCGGTGAAGAGATCCCGTTTTTTCCAGTGACGGGAGAACGGTTCTATGCACGACGCCGATCAGGAAGGATGCGTTGGAAGGTTCTTCTCGCTTCATGTGCAGTCTTTGCTCTTCTGCTAATCTTGCTTCCAAGCACATTGACCGAGGACAGGAAGGCATATGCCTACGTGTCTCTCGACATCAATCCGAGTCTCGAATTGACGCTGGATGAAGAAAAACAGGTGCTTGATATCGTTTCGTACAATGAAGAAGGAGATGAAATCCTATCGTCCCTTCATAAGTGGCGAAACTCAAAAGCAGAGAAGGTTACTGCGAAGATCTTTGATTTATGTGAAGAGCTGGGATACTTCACTGAAACGGATCACATCTATATGACTTCTTCATTTCCTGAAGAAAAAGACGGAAAAGCCAAAGAGAGCTTTATTAATAGCATTTATACAATGATCGAAGATGAGAATCAATCGAGACCCGTGACCATCACCTATAAAGAAGCCAGCCGGGAAGAACGGAAAGAGGCCCATGAAAACGGGGTGACGGCAGGGCACTTGATGAAGGAGCAAGAGAAGACGGTCGACGAAGCTCCAGAGGATAAGGTGAAGACGGTGGAACCTAAAGAGGGTGACATGCCTTCTGTTCAGCCACCGGCCAAAGACAAAACGAAAAGCGATGCCGCAGGCAGGGAAGAAAATACAAATAAAGAAGAGGAAAAAGAAGCCGTTCCCGAACAAAAAGCAAACCCTCAAAGGAAACAAGAAAAAGAAAAAAAGGAAGTCACCCCACCGAAAAAAGGACCTGCTCAGCCTCATAAGCGCCATGAGCAGAAAGAACGGGGAAACGACAAGTCAGATACGACAAAAAAGCAAGAGGAATGGTCACCCCCGAGCCAGCAGGAAAAAAAGAACAAACAGGCCGGCAAACAGAAGGAAGCAGATAAACACGACCATCACATGAAGGAAAAAGAAGGTTCAAAAGGGGATAAAAACCCAGGCAAAAGAGGAGAGGACCGGGGCAAGAAGGAAGGCTGGAAAAAGAACCATAAACAAGATGAATCGAGTAGGAGGGGATGATTAATCCCCGACCTCTCACACCACCGTACGTACCGATCAGTATACGGCGGTTCAATTAAGATACTTGACGAAGCTTTTCGTAACGATGTGATAGGCTTAGAAGCCCTTGATACTTCCAAAAGGAAGTATCAAGGGTTTTGTGCAATACAGGGCTATGGGCAATTCTCCAATATCCCTTGCGGGAAAGACCCCACTCATATGCTTTCCACCTTGGGACTCCAAGTGCTGTAAGTTTCCTTATTCTTGTTTTGGGTCGTTTCCATTGCTTCCACAGACACATACGCAGTCTTCTTCTAATCCAAGAGTCCATCCTCTTTAAGACGCTTGGTGTGTCTGCGAGTTGGAAATATCCTACCCATCCCATGATGTATTGGTTCAGTCTCCTAATTCGTGTTTCCATCGACCAACCCGAGGATCTGGAGGTGAGAGAACGGATCTTCTGCTTAAATCGCTTGATGCTTTTTAACGCGATTCTTACTTTCGGCTCCCTGCTTGCTATAAAACTGAACCCGAGAAAGGTTCTCTTCCATGAAGGCGCTACCGCAGATTTCTCCCGGTTGACCTTGAGCTTCAGTTTCTTTTCGAGAAAGCTGGTGACCGATTCCATCACTCTCTTTCCGGCTTTTGGCGTGCGCACATAGATTTGACAGTCATCTGCGTATCGTACGAAACGCAGACCTCGTCTTTCCAATTCCTTATCCAGTTCGTTCAACACAATATTCGAGAGAAGGGGACTGAGGGGACCGCCTTGAGGTGTTCCTTCCTCACTTTTGACCTTCACCCCTTGTATCATGATACCGGCATTCAGATAAGAACGGATCAACCTAAGGAGCACCTTATCCTCTATAGTCTTCGCAAGAAGACCCATGAGCTTGTCGTGATTTACACGATCAAAGAACTTTTCCAAGTCCAAATCAACGACCCATGTGTATCCGTCCCGTATATATCCCTTTGCTTTCTTAATCGCATCATGGGCACTTCGATTGGGTCGAAATCCGTAGCTGTGATTAGAAAAAGTGGGATCATATATGAGAGAGAGTACTTGGGTTATGGATTGTTGAATCATACGATCCATAACCGTCGGGATCCCTAACAATCGAACGCCGCCGTCTGATTTCGGGATTTCAATCCGACGTACCGGGTCCGGTTTGTAGGTTCCCTGAAGGAGATTCTCCCGAATCACTTGCCATTCGTGTAAGATATGCCTTCGTAGGTTTTGTACGGGCATTAGGTCCACACCATGACTTCCCTTATTACGCTCCACACGTTTTAGCGCGTTAAGCATGTTCGGTTTTGACAGGATCGTGTTCATCAACATCCATCATCGTTCCTTTCTTCGTGTGTTTCGTTTCCTTATTCGATGGCACTGCCTCACACTTCCGTAAGCCCTCACGAGATTCATCGCTACTTCTTAACGGATAGCTCTTTCGATTGTCTGTGAGTTTCTCAGCTACCATGAGCCAGGGCGTAACACTCTCTTATTTGTTCAGTCCTTCCCGGCGTCCTCGATAACACCGGTACTATGACCTCTGCTGACTTCTGGCGGTTCAGCGGGGAATCACTTCCCCGGTTACCAAGTATTCAAGGCGTACCCGCCAGATCTCCCCGGGTAAGAATGCAGTCTTTCCCTCCATCTATCCGCCTCATTTACTTCCTACACCTTTGGCAGTTTGGACTTTGCCTTGTTAAGCAGACTCATCCAATGCAGAAAGCCTTCTATGAGATTCGTGTTCCTCGGACCGGAGGTTTGCCGCTCGCTTCCTTCAGATTCCGGGTCACCCCGGACACCCTTGCGTTAAGCTAACCGTTACAACTGCCTTCACGGCTCGGGACTTCCACCCTATAGACTACACCCATGCCGGGCGCACTTAAAGAAAAGCCGGCAGAAACTGCCGGCTTTTGTTATCCATAATTATTTAGTTGATTGTCCAGATAAATGTGATTGAGCTTGTTGTACCAGACGCTTAGTGATTTCTCCGCCAACTGATCCGTTTGAACGGGCTACAGTGTCTGAACCAAGGTTCACACCGAATTCCTGAGCGATTTCATATTTCACTTGATCAAGGTATTGCTCCACTCCAGGAACCAATAATTTATTGCTGCTTCGTGCCATGCTTGTCTCCTCCAGTCTGTTTGTACTAGAAACAATATGCTTCTGTAAGGATATTATTTGATAAAGGCAGATGTTCATGTGTGGTAAAATTTCGAGGAAGTTGCAGAGTTTGGACAGGGTATCACAGGATCAAGTTTCAGGAACACTAATTTAAAGGTTTTCCTTTCATTCTCAGCAAGAATTCATTAATATAAGGTAGGAATCACCATACTGGAAAGGAAACGACGCTATGTGGCTCAAACTCAAATTACATATAAGCAAACTAACACCAACGCGTGTGATCGTCACCTACTACTTATTGGCGATCACCCTTTCAACCTTATTACTCAGCCTGCCTGTGGCTCATAAAAGAGGGGCGGATTGGAGTTTCATCGATGCGCTTTTTACATCGGTGAGTGCCGTAAGCGTGACGGGGCTGGCTGTCGTCAGTACGCCTGATACGTTCAATACGCTGGGGATTTTCATTCTGATCTTTGTCCTCCAGTTCGGTGGTATCGGAATCATGACCCTCGGGACCTTTTTCTGGTTGTTATTGGGGAAGCGGATCGGGCTCAAAGAAAGACAGCTGATCATGACCGATCAGAATCAGATGAATCTTTCGGGATTGGTCAATCTGCTCAAGCAGATCCTCCTGTTGGTCATCCTTATTGAAATCGTAGGAGCCGTTGTATTGGGAACCTATTTCTTAAGTTATTATCCATCTTGGCAGGAAGCATATATGCACGGATTATTCGCATCCGTCAGTGCCACCACCAATGCCGGTTTCGACATAACCGGTCAATCCTTCATACCATTCAAGCATGATTATTTTGTTCAGGTAATAACAGTCATCCTGATCACCTTGGGGGCCATCGGATTCCCTGTATTGATCGAGGTCAAGAATTTCATTATGAATAAAGAGAAAAAACGGCATCATTTTTCTTTATTCACAAAAATCACCACTACGACATTCGGACTTTTGCTCATCGTGGGTACCCTTTTGATCATCGTGATGGAATTCAATCACTTTTTCCAAGGGATGAGCTGGCATGAAGCATTCTTCTATGCGTTCTTCCAGTCGGCATCGACAAGGAGCGGAGGGCTGGCCACCATGAACCTTGCCGAATTTTCACTTCCGACGCTCATGATGCTGAGCGGGATGATGTTCATCGGTGCCTCTCCAAGTTCTGTTGGAGGGGGAATCAGGACAACGACCTTCGCGTTGAACCTTTTATTCCTTTATCATTTTGCCAAAGGGAATCAGACCATCAAGATCTTCCGGAGGGAAATCCATCAGCAGGACGTACTGAAATCCCTGGTCGTCACCATGGTGGCAGTGCTTCTATGCTTCACCTCTGTGATCATTTTGACCATCACGGAAGATCACACCCTTATTGAAATCATCTTTGAAGTTTGTTCTGCCTTCGGAACAACTGGATTATCCCTTGGAATCACCCCCGATTTGAGCGTCATAGGCAAATGTGTCATCATGATCCTCATGTTCATCGGACGGGTCGGCATCCTTTCATTCCTGTTCATGATCGGCGGGAAAGAGAAAAAAGCAAATTATCATTATCCGAAAGAGCGTCTGATCATCGGTTGATGCTGAAGACGCTCTTGGCAATCGTTTTCTGTATGTCACCGAGCACCTGAGGGGAAGATATCCTTAAAGGAGCTGAATGAACATGAAACGAAAAGCCCAATGGGATGCTGCAGAGAAGAACAACAAGACCCCCAAGAAAAATAAACAGGAAACAGAAGTATCTTCAGAGTTCATGAATGGAGAAGATCCAGGGAAGGCTGCAAACCGCAATTCCAAACATGGCAAACAGGGGAATGGACAATGAAGAAACATGAAAAGAAAAACGAACTGAACGTACGTGAAGAGTTCGGTCTTGAGTTCGGGGACATGAATGCAGCCAAATTGATGGAAGCATCCCGTAAAGAATTAAAGAAAAAAGAAGCAAATAAAAAATGTTAAGCGATATCGCTTAACATTTTTTATTTGAAGAGAAATCAGGAAACAACGACGGGGAAGAGGGTGGAGCGACCTGTGGAAGGTTCGAAATAGGCGAGGACATAGCCGTCCTTCCCATCTGTCCCGGTAATGGACTCCAGCATCGTATGCTTATACAGATCTTTCTCCGAAAGGTTCATCTCCATGAATTCTGCACCCGCGCGTACAGGGGAAGCGAGGATTTCCTGATAGAGTGATGAGCGCTGTTCCTTGGTCATCGTGTTGCTCCACCATGGTTTTCTCGGCTTGTATTTTTGATTTTGGAGATAATCCAACTTCATAAGGCCTTCAACAACCGATAAAGATACTCCTTCTTTGGTCGAGAGGAATTCGCGAAGCCTCTTGAACAGGTCTTCAAGCTGGTGACCGATCCGTGACCACCCCTTGCCTTCCCAGTAGGAACCGAACTCCTGGAAGAAATCGAATGGAGTCTCGAATACTTCTGAGACGAGGTATTCAATCGTCTGGTCCATGCGGTGATCGTTCCAGTATTTTTCCAGTACGTCTTCCACTTGTTTGATCCGGACGATATCGTCAAACGATAGGATATTATTCCCGAGTATTTCATACGGAGAGTGGTCCATATAGGTGTACTGATGATCGTTTGCACGTATTCTCAGGCCTGTACCCCTCAGCATCTTCAGGAAGCCGAGCTGAAGCTCTTCCGGCCTTAGTTGGAATACATCATTAAAGGTCTTTTTGAACGAATGATAATCTTCTTCCGGCAGTCCGGCGATAAGATCCAAATGCTGGTCGATCTTTCCGCCATCTTTGACCATGGTGACGGTCCTTGTCAATTTATCATAGTTCTGCCTTCTCATCACGAGATCATTGGTCTCATCATTGGTGGACTGCACGCCGATTTCGAAGCGGAATAAACCGGCAGGGGCGTTCTGATTCAAGAACTCGATCACTTCAGGGCGCATGATATCCGCTGTGATCTCAAACTGGAAGACGGTACCCGGCAGATGCTCATCAATAAGGAATTGGAACATCTCCATGGCATAGCTTCGGCTGATATTGAAGGTCCGGTCCACAAACTTGATTGTTTTGGCCCCGTTCTGCATGAGGAACCTGATATCTTCTTTGACCTTCTCTCTGTCAAAGTAACGGACACCGACTTCAATGGAAGATAAACAGAATTGGCATCTGAACGGACAGCCTCTGCTCGTTTCAATATAGGTTACCCGTTTTGAAAGCTGATCGAGATCTTCTTCAAATCGGAACGGAGAGGGAACCTCACGAAGGTCGATCTTGTTCGATTGTGGACGGATGACGGGCTTGTCATCTTTCATATAAGCAATACCGGCAACCTTATCCCAGTCCTCATCTCCATTGGCTTGTACAAGGAACTGTTTGAACGATTCCTCTCCTTCACCCAAAATGATGAAGTCCACATCGGTCAGGCGTTCGAGCCAGTAGGGAACGTCATAGGTCACTTCAGGACCACCGAGGATGATCTTGACGTCGGGCATGATCTTTCTCAGTATCCCGATGACGTTGATCGTTTCTTCGATGTTCCATATATAACAGCTGAACCCGATGACGTCGGGACGCTTTGAGAATAAGTCGGTTGCGATATTCAAGACGGGATCTTTAATCGTATACTCGGCAAGTTCAACATCAAAGTCTGGCTCGGCATATGCTTTCAGGCAACGTATGGCCAGGTTTGTATGGATATATTTAGCGTTCAATGTACTTAAAACCACTTTCTTCATACCTGTACTCCTTTATTTCCTCATCAATCGAGGTCACTGCATCACACTGTTCCCATTGTAGCGGAGAAGGCGAAAAAGCTCAATCTTTGTCTAAAATCAATTCAAATTTATTGTATTCCAAGGGAGGATTTCGATGAAAGATTTCGAATAGTATTATAAAACCATATGAAATGACATATAGTGGGGAAATGGGAGATATTTTCGTTTTGTTCCATTTCATCCACCAAAAAGGGACTGACTCAATGAGCCAGCCCTTTCTATTGGGTTTTATCTTGTGTTGATTTCTTTTTTTGAAAATAACTTTTGAAATCGGGAGGTCCTGAACTCGACGAGAGGCTGAGTCAGGCTCGTAAAGAACTTGGTCGAAAACAGCATCGTTAATATAAGTGACACGCCGAGCAGGACGAGGATGCTTGTGGTAGGGTTGATTTCATCCTTCAGCGCACTGACCCTGAACAATCTGACAAGGAATCCATGCAGGAGGTACACATAGAGGGTGTTCTTACCCCATTTCGTGAAGAACTGCTGCTTGGTCGGCACGAAGGAGAAAAAGCTGAAGATCATGATGATATTCAGTGCGTATACGGCAGCTCGAATCCCCATTCCGTACAGGTTATTCCAGTTGAAGTCGCCATAAGGTTTAGACCCAAGGAGCCATTTGTCCGAAAATTCCGGTATGAGGAACATTCCCAGGAAGACAATGATGAATGTCAGACCGGCTGCCAAGCGCATCTGTGACGTTTTGAAGTAATCGAAGTGCTCTTTTTTCAGATAGTAACCGAGGAGGAACATCGGGAAGAATACGAATGTCCTCGACAAACTGAGCGTACTCGAGATACTGTCTGCGAATCCGACGATCAGGCCAAGTGAAAATGCAACTGTCAGTCCTGCCGCAGGACCGAATTTAAACCATTTGATGAATGCATAAAGCAGGGCGTTCCAGCAGAACAGGCTGATGAGGAACCACAGGGACCAGTGTGGCGTCAGTGGATCGACCTCAAGGGTGGAGCTGTCATATAGGAAATAATAGTACACGGTATAGATCAACTGGAACACGATATAAGGCAAAATGAGTTTTTTCGCCAGCTTCTGGATATAGCCTTTCTTATAAAACCCTTTGGCAAAGAATCCTGCAAGCAGGATGAATGCCGGCATGTGAAAGGTATAGATGGTTTTATAAAGGGAAAGGATGACGGGATCTTTTTCAATATACGACCGGATGATGTGACCGAATACGACGAGAAAGATCAGGATGAATTTAGCATTATCAAAATATGAATCACGCTGTTTCATAGGCTCACCAACTTTAACGATTTCATTGTTTCATTCATACTTTCCCTAGGATACTATGGGTAAAACCTTCATTTCATTGTTAATTATCGCCAAGGGGTTGTGAACATATGCAGACTGTATTACTAAAGTCGTCTTTAATGAAGCAGGGGGATGTAGAAATGACTAACGGCAGTAAACTTGATTTGGAAGTATTGAAGGAAGAATGTCATCCTATCGATAAGGAAATCTGCTCAGCATCACCACTTCCCATGCTGGTGATCAATGAGGAAATGAAGATCCATTATGCAAATCGCGGAGCATGCACGACCCTTGCCGCCCCTGTGGAGGACCTTATAGGGAAGCTATTCAGCACGTTTTTCACTCCTGTTCCAGCCCCTATCGTCTCTCACTATAAGGAAGTGATGGAAACGGGCAAATCCCTTGAAGATGAAACGCTCATGAACACGACAGGCGATAAGATCCTCCATGTGGAGCTGATCCTCAAAAAATCGACCATTTCTCCCAATGCCTATTTGTACTTCAAGGATGTCACGCAGCTGAAGGAAAAGGAACGGAAGGATCATATGAACGTCCATCTCCTATCGAATATTTTCCAGAATGCTTCAGAGGGGATCGTTTTGTTTGATATTGATGGGAACATCAGCGATGTGAATCAGGCCTTCTGTATACAGGTGGGCATGGATAAGAACGATGTGACAAAACGGAACATCAGCTGGTTTGTTCCTGAAAATGCCCATTACAAGATCGAAAAGATCAAAGAGCTGATCGTCGAACATAAGAAGGCAAGGGGAGAGATCCCAATCCGTAAAACGCACAGTGTATCCATTGTGGAATTCACTACGAGTCCGTATGTTCATCATAAGCTCCATATGGCGATCCTGAGGGATGTGACAGAAAAGAGGCAAATGGAGATCCAGTTGAAGCGGAATGAGGAGCTTTTCAAAGGGTTGTTTGAAGAGGCGATCGATGCCATCGTCCTGTGGGATCAGGATGGACGGGTATTGAAAGCCAATACATCCGCCCTGAAAATTTTTGAATGCTCCCTGTCGGAACTCCTGTCCAAAAGGATCAAGGATTTCGTCTATCCCCTTGAAGTGCAAAAGTTCGATCTCCTCATGGAGCAACTCACGATTTCAGGTGCTGTAAGGGATGAAGTGTTATTTCTCATGCCCAATAATCAGCTCAAACATCTTGAATTCACATCCAAGCTCCATTCGGTCGACGGGTACAATATGACCATCTTCCGGAATGTGAGTGAACGATATCAGATGGAAAAAGAGCTCCGGGAAAGTGAAGAACGCTTCCGGAAGATTTTTGAGGGGTCACTGGATGGGATGCTACTGACCAACCACAATTATGTTGTCGTTGACTCGAATCCCGAAGTGAGCGAAATTTTGGATGCACCGAAGGAACACCTGATTGGTAAAGATGTACGTGAAATATTAAATATTGATCCTGAGGAAGAAAAATATGCAGGATATCTCCGTCAATTGAAGGAAGAAGGACAGGCTACCTACCAGAAGTCCCTGTATCAGAAAGGGAGGCTGCAGCATGTAGAACTGTCATCGAAGTACAACCTCCTCTCAAACTTGAATCTGACCATTATCAGGGATATTACAGAGCAAGTCGAAATGCAGGAACAGTTGAGGAAAAGCGACACCTTGAGCGTGGTCGGAGAGCTCGCCGCCGGGATCGCCCATGAAATCCGCAACCCGATGACAGCATTGAAAGGGTTCATCCAGCTTCTCGAAAACAGCATCGGTCATGAACATGAAATGTACTTCAACGTGATCACGTCTGAATTCCAACGGATTGAATCCATCATCACCGATTTCCTTGTTCTGGCAAAACCCCAGGCCATCCAGTACCAGGAAACCAACCTCATCAAGATCATGAAAGATACGGTGGAACTGCTTAACGCTCAGGCGGTGATGCATAATGTCCAATACAGGGAGCACTACCAGGAGGGACTTCCGTGCATCATTGCTGAGCCGAATCAATTGAAGCAGGTGTTCATCAATATCATCAAAAATGCCATTGAAGTGATGACGCAGGGTGGCTTTATCTCGATTGCCATCAATGAAACAGACAATGGAATGATACACATCGAGATCCAGGATGAAGGGAGCGGGATTTCAAAGGATAAGATCAAAAAGCTCGGTGAACCATTTTATACAACAAAAGAACGGGGCACTGGACTCGGCCTTATGGTAAGCTTTAATATTATCAAGGAGCATAAAGGGACGGTAGAGGTTGAGAGTCTGGTGGGCAGGGGCACGACCTTTCATATCTATCTCCCGAAAAACTAAGGGAGGGATCAGGCAATGGAACCCATCCATAAGACGATCGATTCGCCGGTCGGTCTGTTGAAGATTACAGCAGACGACCAAGACCTCATCTCCATTGAATTTTCCGAAGGAGAACTTGATGAGGGTCCAGGTCACCATATAATAGATGAAACAATTTCGCAGCTTCTGGAGTACTTCAACGGTGAGCGGAAATCATTCAATCTACCACTGAGATTGGAAGGGACTCCATTCCAGAAGGAGGTATGGACTTCTCTCCAGGAAATCCCCTATGGAAAAACCGCTTCTTATCAAGAAGTGGCGGAAAAGATCCGCCGTCCCAAAGCCGTCAGGGCCCTCGGTCAGGCGAATAAAGCGAATCGTTTTCCCATTGTCATACCGTGTCACAGAGTCATCGGAAAGAACAATCAGCTGACCGGTTATGCAGGGAAACAGGTGGATAAGAAATCCGTCCTTTTAGAATTGGAAAAAGCATTCTGCAATTGAGGGAATTTCAAAAAATCACCACAAAAAAATGCACTGTATTTCTTAACGAAATCGTCAGTGCGTTTTTTTGTGGTGAATACGTCGAAACAGACGTGAATACGAGAAATGAAAATTCAGAAAAAAAGGATTGAGTTTTTATTATCATTAGATTATTATCTAAATAGATACTCATCTAATTAGTTGGGGTGGTTGTAAGTGCAACTGAATAAGCAGGTTGAATTTCATAAAACGCTTGGGGATCCTACGAGGCTCAAAATCATTTACCTTTTGTCAGAGGGGCCTCTTCACGTGGGAGCGGTGGCGGGAAAGCTTGGTTTGACGGCGCCGACCATTTCCCATCACTTATCACGATTGAAGGACTGTAACCTGGTGTACTCAAGAAGGGAAAAAAATACAGTATATTACCATCTCAATGCCAAGGTCCTTTTGCATCATGATAAGGTGCTACAGCAGTTTGCAGAGGGAATGAAAGGGGAGGAACGGAATATGGATCAACGGGTACTGGAGAAACAAAAGGTGATGAATGCCTTCATCGGGAAGGATGGGAAGGTCAGTCAGCTCCCTGCTCAGCAGAAGAAGCGCTTGTACCTGCTTGAACATTGGGTGGAAGGACTGGAGATTGGGAGAAAGTATGAAGAGAAAGAAATCAATGCCTACATTAAACAGTTCCATGATGATTATGCAACAGTGAGGAGGGAGTTCATCATTCATCAATTCATGTTCAGGGAAAACAGTATTTATGAACGAAACCCAAAGGAAATGTGGGGAAGTGTAAAATCATAGGAAAACCAAAAGCCAAGAATCTGCATTCTTGGCTTTTGGTTTGGACTTAGTTCAGTGTATCGGCAATGCTCTGTTTAAAATCGGGATAAAGGATCCCGTTTTCGGTGATGATAGCCGAAATCAGGTCGTGGGGGGTCACATCGAAAGCGGGATTGAAGACAGGGACTCCTTCTGGAGCGATGACGCTTTGGCCCAATGTGGTTACTTCGGTGGATGACCGCTCCTCGATTTCAATGTCGTCTCCCGAGTCGATGGTCAGGTCAAACGTCGAAGAAGGGGCGGCAACATAGAAAGGAATCCCGAAATGTTTGCACAGGATGGCTAAGGAAGAGGTCCCGATTTTATTGGCAGTGTCCCCGTTTGCTGCAACCCGGTCCGCCCCGACGATGACCGCTTCTATGTCTTTGGTTTTCATTGTATGGGCAGCCATATTATCTGTAATGAGAGTGACATCGACGCCCGATTGCTGGAGCTCCCAGGCAGTTAGCCTCGCCCCCTGAAGAACGGGTCTGGTTTCGCAGGCGAACACCTGAAAATTCCGGTCTTTTTCACGTCCAATATGGAACGGTGCCAAGGCAGTTCCATATTTACTTGTAGCGATGGATCCCGCATTGCAGATGGTCATGACCCTATGTGCATCGTGAAGGAGTTCTAGGCCATTCTCCCCGATCCTCCGGCACATATCCTCATCCTCTGCATGGATCTGTATCGCTGTATGGAGAAGGTCGGTCTTGGCTTCATTGACCGTTGCTGCCTGATACAGTTCACGCTCGAGACGCTCGAGGGCCCATGAAAGATTTACCGCCGTCGGACGGGAAGAGAGGAGATGCGCCTTATCCTTCTTGAACAATGTCTTGAACTCTTCAAGGGACTCCGTTTCATATCCTCCTGCTGCCTGGGCGAGGCCATATGCAGCCGTGATGCCGATGGCAGGCGCTCCCCTTACCTTAAGGGTGATGATGGCATCGTAGTAATCCTTTATGGTATAGAGATGGACATATTCCACTGCCCCGGGAAGTTTTTGCTGGTCCAGTATGACCAGGTGGTCTTCATGCCACTCCAATGAAGTAGGTATGGTAAGTTGTGGTGTCATGGGTTTAAGAAAGCTCCTTTAAATAAGTTTATCGAGTAGATCCTGGATTGAACGGATGCGTTGGCGCTCAAGGATACATTCCCTTCCGAGGGCAAGGCACGTCTTTTTATACAAGATCCGTTTTTCTTCGTCCTGGACCGAGTCAAGATCCTCCACGTGAGCAAGACCGATCGTCCTTCGGATCAGTTCGCAACCGAGGAAACCGATTGTATCTGCAAAGCTTTTTTCTAGAACATACTCAAGGTATCCATCAATTTTGGTGTAGGCATCTTCACTTTGATCCCAGAATTGCGAGAAGGTGGACTCAAATACGTTCCAAGTGGTTTCAATATGACGAAGGATCTCTTCCTTCTTTGGCTTTTCTTCGCGGACCACAGCCTGGAAAATGAGATTTGCCAGGAACTGTCCGATATCAAAACCGATAGGACCGTAAAAGGCAAACTCCGGATCAATGACCTTAGTTTCCTCTTTGCCTGCAAAGATGCTTCCGGTATGCAGATCACCGTGGAGAAGGGCTTCCCCCTCGGTCAAAAAGGATCTTTTCAGTTTAGCGACTTCCAGTTTCAGGGGCAGGTCGTCCCAAAGATTCCGGACCTCTTCTTCAAGGGCTTGTTCAAATTCATTCGTTTCACTATTGAAGAACGGGTCGGTAAAGACAAGATCCTCAGTAATCTTGCATAATTCGGGATTCGAAAACTCTTTGACATATCCCTTTTTCTTGAAAGGATGAAGAGCATAGTCGGATGTGAAGAACAGTGTTGCCCCGAGAAATTCCCCGATGTCCTTCGAAAGGGAGGGATAGATTCCTCCTTTGTTGAGGCCTTTTCTGGCGATTTCAAGATGGCTCAAATCTTCCATGACTGTAATCGCAAGCTCTTCATCGGAATGATAGATCTCAGGGACAAGACGCTCAGCAAGGGAACGCTGGAGAGTCAGGGCCCGGGCTTCGATCCTCGCGCGGTCAAGGGTCAACGGCCAGCTTTCGCCTACGACTTTTGCATAAGGAAGTGCTTGTTTGATAATGATGCTTTTTCCGCTTTCGCTGCTTACAATGCGGAAAACGTAATTGAGATTGCCGTCTCCGATCTCTTCACAGGTCAGATTTTCCGATGCATCAAACAGGGAAAGGTCTTTGGCAAGGTTTATAGCAGATTCGATCGTCAGGGAACGATACTGTTTCAATTGGGTGATGGCCATGGGGGGTTCCTCCTTAAAATAGTTTGCAGGAGGCTTTTCTTGTGGAATGAGAAAAGCCTCTTCCAGTTGTGAAAGAGGCTTGAAGAATACTTCGTCGCCTCTTATCTCTCAGAATGGAATCATTCTGTTGGAATTAGCACCGTGCCCTGGTCAGGCGCATCGAATCTGCGCCCCGTCTTTCAACGGTATTACGGTCGGTTGCTGGGCTTCATAGGGCCAAATCCCTCAGCCAGCTCTTGATAAGAGTTGCATATTTAATTTGTTCAGAAAATTACCATTTGATTGACATCATACCACCTTGCGTTTTTTAGTGTCAATGCTTTTTTTGAAAAGATATCCTGATCGATTTTCGCCTCGTCAACTGTAAAAGTCTGGGAGACGGTCGTCGAATATCGGGATTTGCTTCCTTACTTCATCGACGGTATCGAGATTGACAACGGCTGTCACAAGTTCTTCGTGGAGGGAGCCTTCAGCAAGGATCTCTCCCCACGGGTCGATGATCAGGGATGATCCTCCGAACGTATTGTCCGGATCAGAGCCGACGCGGTTGCATGCAGCAACATAACATTGATTTTCAATGGCACGTGCACGGAGGAGGACTTTCCAGTGGTCGATCCGCTGTTCAGGCCATTCTGCACTGACGAACAGGATCTTTGCTCCGGAGAGAACATGCTTACGCACCCATTCAGGGAAACGGATGTCATAGCAGATGAGGCCGGCCATTTGCTCGCCGGAAAGCGTGAATAGACCGTCCTCTTTTCCCGGCAGGAGGTAGTGATGTTCGTCCATCAGTTTGAACAGGTGAAGCTTTGAATACCCTTTGACGAAGTTTCCTTTGGAATCGATCACGATCAAGCGATTATCGATTCCCGACTCCGTTTTATTTGCAACGGATCCCCCTATCACGTTTATCCCATACTGTTTTGCAAAACGGGATAGGAAGGCAATGGTCTTTTCACTGTTTTCATCAGCGATTCCCTCTATCCTCTTAAGGTCATATCCTGTTGTCCAAAGCTCAGGGAAGACAAGGATATCGCATTGTTCGCTTTCTGCTTGTTGAAACCATCTTTCTGCTTGTGCGTAGTTGGATTTTGGATCTCCAAACCGGATGTCCATTTGCGCGAGCCCGATCTTCATATGATCAGCACCTTTCATGGGGAATTGTAAGATTTTACTTTACATTCGTTATTTTCCGTTATATCATTTGTAGCTAGAATTTGAAAGTGAAGAATATTTGAACATTCAGAAGGTGAAGAGATGAAAACATTCCCATATGCGGATCGCCTCGATTCGCTGCCAAAGCAATTTTTCGCTGAATTGACAGCCAACGTTCAGCGTGTCATTAATGAAGGACACGATGTCATTAACCTTGGGCAGGGTAACCCTGATAGGCCCACACCTGAACATATTGTAGATAGTTTGAAGGCTTCGGCCGAAAACCCATTGAATCATCGCTATTCACCTTTCAGGGGGATGGCCTCTTTCAAAGAGGCGGTAGCGCTTTTCTATAAAAGGGAATACGGGGTGGAACTGGATCCTGACAAAGAAGTAGCTATCCTCTTCGGGGGGAAGGCGGGTCTCGTGGAGATTCCGCAGTGCCTGGTGAATCCGGGTGAATCCGTGCTGGTTCCGGACCCTGGGTATCCTGATTATCTATCAGGGGTGGCACTTGCAGAAGCGGAGATGAAGCTGATGCCGCTACTTGAGGAAAATGATTTTCTCCCCGATTACAGCCGGTTTAGTGAAGCCGAACTCGACGGTTCCAAGCTTATGTTCCTGAATTATCCGAATAACCCGACGGGAGCAGTAGCCACACCAGCCTTTTTTGAGGAAACGGTAAAATTGGCAAGTAGCCATGATATCTGCGTGGTACACGATTTTGCTTATGGGGCGATCGGATTTGAAGGCAAGCGTCCCAATAGCTTCCTTGAAACAGATGGAGCTAAGGATGTCGGCATTGAAATCTATACTCTCTCCAAAACGTATAATATGGCGGGGTGGCGAGTAGGATTTGCCGTCGGGAACGAGAGTGTGATAGAAGCCATCAATCTCATGCAGGATCATATGTATGTGAGCCTCTTTGGCGCCATTCAGGAAGCAGCGGTGACGGCGCTCCTCGGATCGCAGGAGTGCGTCCAGGCCCAGCTTGAGACCTATGAAAGCAGAAGGAATGCCCTCATCGGTGGATTGAGATCCATCGGTTGGGATGTGGATGCACCGGCAGGCTCATTTTTCGCTTGGCTCAAAGTGCCGGAAGGCTTCACGTCGATGGATTTCTCGAACCTACTCCTTGAAAAGGCCCATGTAGCCGTGGCGCCTGGCATCGGCTTCGGGGATCACGGGGAAGGGTATGTCCGGGTAGGTCTCCTTACCAGTGAGGAAAGGCTTCAGGAAGCAGTGAAAAGGATTGAAAATTTACATTTGTTCGATAATAGGGATTGACAGGACTCCCAATCGATGCAATAATCCTACTGGAAACCAAATGAATAGATTCTTATCAAGAGCAGGCGGAGGGACTGGCCCGATGAAGCCCGGCAACCGACTCATTACGAGCACGGTGCTAATTCTTGCAGCAGACGCTGGGAGATAAGATAGAGTGATGGATTGAAAGCCTCTTCTTATCGGAAGGGGCTTTTTTGATTGTATAAGGAGGTAGGCAGAACATGAGTGAAGTGATTGCAACATATAGATTGCCAGGGGCAAAAGGGTCTTTCGAAAAAAAGGCAGAAGGTATCGCCTTGGGCTTGACAGTGGGCTCTTGGACAGACCTTCCCCAACTCGAACAAGAGCAACTGCTGAAATTCAAGGGAAGGGTCGTTTCCATCAATGAAGAGGCCGGTGAAGGGGTGGGAGAAATTTCGATCGCTTACCCCGGTGGCAATTATTCAAATGATCTCCCTGCGATACTGACAACGGTCTTCGGGAAACTCTCCCTGGATGGTCAGGTAAAGCTTATCAATCTTGAATTCAGTGACGATCTCAACCGTCACTATCCGGGACCACGGTACGGTATTGAGGGGATCAGGGAACTCGCAGGCGTCAAGGATCGCCCCCTCCTCATGAGCATTTTCAAGGGAGTGATCGGAAGGGATCTCGCTTACATGGAAGATCAGCTGCGTGCCCAGGCTCGCGGAGGTGTTGACCTGGTGAAGGATGATGAAATCCTTTTTGATAACCCCCTGACGCCTTTTGAAGAGCGGGTGAAAAACGGCAGGAGGATCCTTGATGAGGTGCAGCAGGAGACAGGTAAGAGGACGCTCTATGCGGTGAACCTGACCGGACGGACGTCTGAGCTTCGCGATAAGGCAAGAAGAGCACGGGATCTTGGGGCGGATGCCTTGCTATTCAACGTATTTTCTTATTCTCTCGATGTACTTCAAGAACTCAGGGAAGATGAAAACATCGGACTTCCGCTCATGGCCCATCCCGCCTTTGCAGGAGCCGTTGCCCAGGCTCCCCATCATGGAGTCGCCTACTCCTTATGGCTAGGGAAATTTTTACGGATGACGGGAGCGGATTTTTCCTTGTTCCCTTCCCCTTATGGAAGTGTGGCACTGGAGAAAGATCAAGTACTCGCCATCAGTAGAGAGCTTACGGATGAGTCTTCACCGTTCAAAAAGACATTCCCTGTCCCATCGGCAGGTATCCATCCAGGACTGGTACCACATCTTGTGGAGGATTTTGGTGAGGAGTGTGTGATCAATGCCGGCGGCGGCGTCCACGGACATCCTGGAGGTGCTGTAAGCGGAGGGCTCGCCTTCCGACAGGCAATTGAAGCGGTGAAAGCGGGAATTCCCTTTGAAGAAGTCCAGGGAGAAGAGCTTAGAGTCGCTCTAAGCTTGTGGAGCAAGGGAGGGAGGGGCTGATGACGGAACGGATCATCTTGTGTGATTTTGATGGAACGATTACGAAAACAGATAATATCATCTCCCTCATGAAGCAATTTGCCCCTCCGGAATGGGAAGGACTCAAAGATGCCATACTTGATCGGACGATGTCGATCGAGAAAGGGGTAGGGGATATGTTCGCACTTCTGCCTTCCCAACAAAAAGATGAGCTCGTGGACTATCTTTTACATACGGCAGTCATCCGGGAAGGGTTCTGGGACTTTGTTCAATTTGCGAAAGAGGAAGGAATCCCGTTATATATCGTGAGTGGAGGGATCGATTTCTTTGTCCGCCCACTCCTGGACGGATATGGCCCATTTGCAGGAATCTACTGCAATGAAGCGGATTTCACCGGCCCCTTCATTTCCATCAACTGGCCCTATGGCTGTGATGGGCAATGCGGGAATGGAGGATGCGGATGCTGCAAACCGTCCGTCCTCCGCTCCCTTTCCATACCGGATGGTGCAGAAGTGATTGCCATCGGTGACTCTGTAACAGACTTGGAGATGGCCAAGGTGGCTGACAAGGTGCTTGCGAGGGATTATCTTGCTGACACTTGCAATGAATTGGGGATTCCCCATATCCCATTTGAAACATTCCATGACTGCATAGAGGCATTGAAGGAAGGGGTGAGGACATGAGTTACCAAAGAGAGTGGGAAGAGCTGTCCACCATCAAGGGGGAACTCGCAGACCGTGACTGGTTCATGGGCACTTCAGGCAACTTGGCCATCAAGGCCGGATCGGCCCCTGGTGCCTTCCTGGTAACCGCCAGCGGAAAGGATAAGAGGAAGAGGACGGTAGAGGATTTCCTACTCGTTGACCTGGACGGGAATCCTCTGGAGGAAACGAAACTCAAGTCCTCAGCAGAAACCCTCCTCCACACGCATATTTTCAAAGGGACCCAGGCAGTCTGTTCCCTCCACGTGCATACCGTAGCCAATAATGTGGTCAGTGAGCTTTATGGGGATCAGGGAGAGATCACCTTCAAAAATCAAGAATTGATCAAAGCGTTTGGAAAATGGGGACAAGATGATGAACTCATCATTCCCATCATCCCGAATTACGCGGATATTCCGACCCTTGCGAGCGCCTTCTCCCATCATGTTAATGAAGACGCCGGCGCCGTGCTGATCCGGAATCATGGGATCACGGTTTGGGGACGGAGCGGTTTTGAAGCAAAAAAGCTTCTCGAAGCATCTGAGTTCCTATTTCAATATCAGCTTTCTCTCTTATCACTAAAATCCACCGTTCAACTTCAATCATAAAAGGAGGAAAAATCATGACAACAATCAAGGTCCAAGGAAGCAATAAAGTCATCGAAAATCAAGAAGAAGTGGTACAGTATCTGGAGGAGCAAGGCGTCATTTATGAACATTGGGACATCGGGAAATTGAGCGGCGATCTTCAAGAAAAATTCGATTTGGCTGACGTGGAAAAAGAAAGGATCCTCACAACGTTCAAGGATGAAATTGAAGATATTTCAGCCAGACGGGGATATGAAGCGTGGGATATCATCTCATTATCAGACAGTACACCGAACCTTGAGGAACTGTTGAAGAATTTCCAGCAGGAACATCACCATACGGATGACGAGGTCCGCTTCATCGTCAGTGGTCATGGGGTATTCATCATCCAGGGAAGCGATGGTGATTTCTTCGAAGTCCACCTGAATCCTGGGGACCTTATATCCGTACCGGAGAACATCCGCCATTATTTCACACTATCAGATGACAAGAAGGTAGTGGCTGTGAGAATCTTCGTTACGAAAGAAGGATGGGTGCCGATCTACTGATGGTCACCCACATTGTAACCCGTTCCCTCCTTGATAGGAACGGGTTTTAATATGGCAGTCAATGTCGAATTTTCGGCTATAACTGATTGTTTTGTCTTGTTTTGCGGTTCTATTTACTTTTCTGGTAAACCCTGAGATAATGCTCAAATAAAGCAAGCTATCAAAAGGGGTTAGATGGATGAACCAAATGCTGAAAAGAAAGTGGTTATTGCTGAAGATCAATCAAAAGCGATCGGAAATGATCGCTCTTGGGGAAACGCACGGTCTTGGTGCAAGAGAGACCTTGGCGTGCAGTCAGGAACTTGATCGCCTCTTGAATGAGTATGATAAGGCTTCCCTGGATCGAAGCGAGGCCGAAATGGAATACTATAGTAGACATTTGCTCAAAAGACCCGCATCGTAACATGACATCTGAGAAATCCTCCAGAAAAATCACTCCGTGAAAACACGCATCACATCGACTACTACCTTGGAGGGACGTCCATAATAGGGCGTCCTTTTTCCGTTAGACCCTAAGTATTGGAAAAAACAATGTCAGTTCCTTTGACAAAAACACGGCAGATTTGTATAATAGTTTGAAACCGAGATATTTAAAGGAATGAAAACTATGAGTGAATCCAAGCAATCCCTTAAGCTATTCATTGTTCTATCGAGGGCCTTCAAAGCCATCAATGAGGAAATAAATAAACACATCCAGGAAAATGGATTGAATCCTACGGAATTTGCCGTCCTGGAACTCCTTTATCATAAAGGAGATCAGCCCCTCCAACAGATTGGAGGAAAGATCCTTCTTGCGTCCGGGAGTATCACTTATGTCGTGGACAAGCTTGAAAAGAAGGGCCTTCTCAATCGCGTAGCCTGTCCGAATGATCGTAGGGTCACATACGCTCAAATCTCGGAAGATGGCAGGGTAATGATCGACCGTATCTTCCCCGATCATGAGAACAGGATCCATGAACTGATGTCCACCCTTACTCCGGATGAAAAAGAGGAAGCGATTGGACTCCTCAAGAAATTGGGGTTGTCGATTAAAGATCTTTCCTACTGAATGCCTGCAAAAGCAGGCTTTTTTTCATGGTAAAAAGTAGAGGTAGGGAAGGAAATGCACAATCATTGGCGAAGTACTAGAGAGCCCTGATAGATTCTATACAAAATGGAGGTCACAATGAAAAAATTTGAAGAGTATACATACGCCAGACCGGAACTCGATGAGATAAAAGAACGATTCTATGAAGCCTTGAATCAACTGAAAAAAGGTGAAAGCATGTCCCAGCAGGTTGAAGCTATAGAGAAGATTAATAGGATCCGCATGGAAGTCGATACGATGGAGAACCTCGTGTATATCCGTCATTCCATCGATACGAACGATAGCTTTTATAAAGCGGAACAAGACTATATGGATGAACTGTCCCCTGAGATGCACGGTCTGGTTACAGAATTCTATCATGCACTGCTTGAGTCCCCGTATCGCAGAGAATTGGAGGAGAAATGGGGCAACCAACTTTTTTCACTGGCAGAAAGTGAAATCAGAACCTTCTCACCTGAGATCATCCCACTCCTCCAAAAGGAGAATAAGCTATCCTCAGAATATACAAAGCTGATGGCTTCGGCCAAGATTCCTTTTGAAGGGGAGGAGAGGACGCTTGCCCAGATGGGGCCATTCAGCCAATCTCCAAACCGGGAAACGAGGAAGCAGGCGGCAACAGCTACAACCTCTTTCTTTGAAGAGAACAGAAGTGAACTGGACCGGATTTTTGATGATCTGGTGAAGGTGCGACATGAAATCGCCGTGACCCTCGGTTTTGATAACTTCGTCGAACTAGGCTATCACCGGATGACAAGGACGGATTATACACCGGAAATGGTGGAGATCTTCAGACGTCAAGTAGAAGAATTCATCGTGCCCCTTTGTGTCGAGCTGAAGGATAGGCAGGCAGATCGTATCGGTCTTCAACATCTTACATTTTATGATGAAGGCTTTAAATTCTCTTCGGGCAATGCTGATCCAAAAGGGGATCCCCAATGGATCATCGCTAACGGGAAACGGATGTATGAGGAACTTTCCACGGAGACGGCTGAATTCATTTCGTTCATGCTCGACCGCAACCTATTGGACCTTGAAGCGAAAAAGGGAAAAGCAGGAGGTGGGTATTGCACCTACATCGCTGAATACGAGTCCCCTTTCATCTTTTCCAATTTCAACGGGACGTCTGCTGATATCGACGTTTTGACCCATGAGGCTGGGCATGCCTTCCAGGTATATAAAAGCAGGGGCTACGATATCCCTGAATACCACTGGGCTACCTATGAAGCGAGTGAGATTCACTCCATGAGCATGGAATTCTTCACATGGCCGTGGATGGAGTACTTCTTCAAAGAAGATACAGAGAAATATAAGTTCACCCATTTAAGTGAAGCGTTGATGTTCCTTCCTTATGGAGTGGCCGTGGATGAATTCCAGCATTTCGTCTATGAGAATCCGGATGCTTCTCCAGATGAGAGGAAGCAGATGTGGAGGAGCCTCGAACGGAAGTATTTGCCCCACCGTGATTATGACGGCTTCGGATACCTCGAGGATGGTGGCTTCTGGCAGAGGCAGTCGCATATTTACAACTCTCCGTTCTACTATATCGATTATACCCTCGCTCAGATCTGTGCCTTCCAATTCTTCAAAAAGATGAATGAAAATCGTGAGAGTGCGTGGGCATCTTATTTGGATCTCTGTAAGCTAGGTGGGAGCAAGTCCTTCCTGGAGCTGCTTGAGGCGGTCCAGCTCGACTCTCCTTTTGTGGAAGGCACTGTTGAGAAGGTGATCGCTCCGATCCGGAAATGGCTTAATGAAGTGGATGATCAATCGTTATAAGGGCAAAGGAAAAGAGGCAGGCGCAATAGGCGCCTGCCTCTTTGTCGTACTTATTTTTTCAATTCTTTCTTTACTGTTTTGTAGAAGAAGACTTCATACAGGACCGGTAGAAGGATGAGCGTCAAAAGGGTTGACGACGTCAATCCGCCGATTACGGTGATGGCGAGCCCCTTGGAGATGAGCGTACCCGATGATGTTGTGAACGCCAGGGGTAGAAGGGCCGTAATCGTCGCAAAGGCCGTCATGAGGATCGGACGGAGCCTCGTTTTGCCCCCTTCGATCAGGGAATCCCTGATGGTCATTCCTTTTTGTTCCCTGTTTTGCCCTATGCGGTCAACGAGGACGATGGCGTTGGTGGTCACGATCCCGATCAGCATGAGCAGGCCGATCATGACCGATACGCTGAGTGGTTCATTGGCGACCGACAGTCCGAGCAGAGATCCGATCGGCACAAAGATCAGGGATGACAGGATGATGAATGGAATCCTTGCTTTCCCGAATGTGATTAGCATGGTGATGTAGACGAGACCGATGGCGATCAGCATGGCGAGACCGAGATCCTGGAACGTCTGTACCGTTTCGTCGCTTCCGCCTCCACCTTCGAATGACACATCATCAGGAAGATCGAGCTTCTTCACACCATCCACTGTTTCTTGTGACACGGTACGGATATCATCACTTGAGATCTGTGCGCTGACACGCGCATAGATCTTTCCTTCTAGCTTCTGGATGGACGTGTAGCCTTCGACTTCATCAATTTTCGCGATATCTGTAAGTGGGACAGGCCCCTTCGCAGTGAATAGGGTGATATCTTCAAGTTCTTCTTTGGAGGATGTTTGATCCTCATAGCTTAATTGTACTTTTCGATCCGTCCCGTCCAGTGGCAAAGTCCCGACAGATACGGGTTCTGTCTGGTCCGTCACGGTCCCGAGCACTTGGAATCCGGACACGCCCGCTTTTGCGGCCTTCTCAGGATCGATATCGATGATGATCTGCTTTTGTTTTTCAGAGAAGTTATTGTTCACATATTTCAATTGATCTTGATCCTTCATGTACGCTTCTACTTCCTTCGCAGCAGATTGAAGGGAATCAAGATTATTGGAGAAGAGGTCGATGTCCACGTTGTTGTTGCTTGGAGGCCCACCAGTCTGCTGCTCCTGGACGCCGAGTTTTGCATCTGGTTCATCTTTGTATACAATGTCTTCCATATTCTTTTGCAAGTCTTCTAGATAAGCATTTACATTCGTATCTTCATCGAGGGTAAGGAAGTAATTGGCCTGGTTTTTCCGTTTCAATCCAGTTTGGAAATCACGGCTACCTATACCTGCCGTCACTTCTTTGATTTCTTTTTCCCCGTCGAAGAATTCTTCCAGCTTCATGGACACGTCATTGGTCCTTTCAAGTGAAGTGGATGAAGGGAGTTGGACACTTGCCACGAGCTGCTTTTGCTCTTCATTTGGAATGAAGGTGAAGCCCAGCCTACCGGCAAGTGCAAAAGACCCGAGAAGGGTGACAAGGGATAGGGCGATAATGACGGTTTTATGGTTCAGCGACCACTCAATTGCCCGTGCATACCATCGTTGTAGTCTCCCTTCCTTTTCCTCTGGCGGAACTTTCTTGAATGAGAATTTGGACAAGATCGGAACGATGGTGATGGCAACAAGCAGGGATGTGAGCAGAGAGAATACAATGGTCAATGCGAACGGAAGGAAGAACTCTCCCGTCACTCCGCCGACGAATCCAAGCGGAAGGAATACGACCACTGTTGTCAACGTTGACGACGTGATGGCTTTCAGGATTTCTTTTGTCGAGTCCTCAATGATTTTATCGTTGATCTCTTCACCTGATTTCCTGACGCGCCTGAATATATTCTCAATGACGACGATACTGTCATCCACTACGCGTCCCACTGCCACGGCCATGCCCCCGAGGGTCATGATATTGAGTGAGATATCGAGCTGAGCCAGGAAAATAGAAGACACGAGCAGCGACAAGGGAATCGAGATGATGGCGATGATTGTCGCACGGATATTCCGTAAGAACAGAAGAACGGCCAGAGAGGCGAATACGGCGCCGAGAAGACCTTCTTTCACCAGGGTCTCAACGGATTTTTTGATTCCGTCTGCCGAATCGAATCCGATGGCATAACTGAAGTCATCCTGGTAATCTTTCATTACGTCAAGAACCTGATCAGCTACTTCCACGGTGTTGGCGTCCTGCTTTTTGGTGATGGCCATGGAGAATGAATCTTCCATATTATAACGGGTGATTTCAGGACGGTCGGTCACCTCTTCAATTTTGGCAATATCACCAAGAGATGTTGGTGGAGCCTGTGGATTGACCTTCGATGTTAGGACAATCTCTTTCAACTGGTCGATGGTATCGACCTTTTCTTGCACCCTTACAGGGACCTGAATGTTATCCCCATCGAGATTCCCAGCGGGGAAAGAAAGGTCCTTTTCATTGATCTGGTCTTTAATATCCGTCAAGCTGAGTCCATTTTCAGCTGCTTTATCTTTATCGATGGTAATTTGAAGAAGTTCTTCCTTCAGTCCACCGACAGAAACGGAATTGACTCCCTCGATTTTCTTCAATTCAGGAATGACGTCATCTTCCAACAGGGACTGTAAATCAGCGTTGTCCTTTGCAAATAGTGAGATATTGAAGATCGGAAGCGCTCCGAATGAGGTACGGCTGATATCGGTAGTCACTTCATCCGGAAGGTCGCTGTCAGAGATGAGGGAGTCCACTTTCCTTTCTACTTCATCCATGTCTGTATTGAATGGGAATTCAAGGTTGATGACAGAAATCGTTTCGTAGGTGGAGCTTGATACTTGTTTTACTCCTTCAACACCTTTGAATTTCTCCTCGAGATCCGATGTCACTTTATCGTCAAGATCGTCGGGGGAAGCCCCAGGGTAAACGATTTCAACTGAAAGCTGAGGAAACTCGATATTCGGGAGCAGATCCAGTTTAAGTTTCTGGAACGAATACAAACCCCCGAGAATGAGAAGGAATGAAATGATAAAGACCGCTACTGCATTCCTCAGGCTAAAACGGGTAAAAAAATTCACGTGGATTCCTCTTTTCTGTATGGTTTTCATTTATGTGATCCCTCATATGTTGGAAAGGGACACAAGACTTATATTCATTATAATGACAAAGGCATGAAAAAGCCCGTAGGAATATGTTCGTTTTACACTATTTCTAAATAGACATAACAAACGGGTGTAATCTGTACTTCTGATTCGGGGGGCCTGTACATACAGTTATAAGAGTAGAAGTACGAGGTGATGGAATGAAACGATTATCGGGCGCTTTTCAAATCGCCGCCGTATATGTGGGGACGGTCATCGGTGCCGGATTCGCAACAGGCAGGGAAATTGTTGAATTTTTTACGAGATTCGGGGTTTATGGATTAGTGGGCATCCTGGTAAGTGGGTGGCTGTTCATTATGCTCGGTACGAAAATCCTCGTGATCAGCCATGATATCAAAGCGAGATCTTATGAGCAGTTCAATGAATATGTGTTCGGCAAGTGGTTCTCAAAAGGGATGAATCTGTTGATGATGCTCATGCTGATCGGGGTTTCAGCGGTGATGGTGGCAGGGGCGGGAGCAGTCTTTGAAGAACAATTGGGTCAATCGAGGCAATTCGGTATTGTTCTTACGCTTGGTCTAGGGTTCGTGACCATGCTTGTGGGGACCAGGGGATTATTTGCAGTAAATACCATCGTGGTGCCCCTGATGATTATTTTCAATTTGTATCTGCTTTATGTCTCCTTCACACACCAGCCTGATCTCAGCATGGTGCTCTCAAAGGGAGACGACGGTCTGGGGTGGAAGACGGTGCTTTCACCCTTTGCCTATGTGGCTTTCAACCTTGCCATGGCCCAAGCGGTCCTCGTTCCGATCGCCGGTGAATTAAAGGACCGGAAGATGATCAAATATGGCGGATACCTTGGCGGTGTCCTGTTGACGGTCATCCTCATCTCCAGTCATCTGACGCTTAGCCTGATCCCCGATGTCACCCATTATGAGATTCCCATGGCGGTCATGATGAAGACGTTTGCTTCAGGTATGTATCTTCTCTATATCATCATTATTTATGGAGAAATCTTCACGTCGGTCATCGGCGGGATCTTCGGTCTGGAAAAACAGCTTTCGGGCTACCTATCCATCCCGGGAGTTTTTGTATTCACTATGATCATTGTCGTGATTTACAGCCTGAGCTTTTTTGAATACAGCCGTTTGCTATCCTATTTATATCCGCTATTCGGGTATATGAGCATCCTGTTTATGCTCTTGGTTGCCTGGAAGAAGGGACATAAGTCAGTACCTTGATCATATGGATAAGAACAGGCCGTCAGTTCCCTGACGGCCTGTTCTGTGCGACTCATGCTTCCACGACGGTATAATTTTTATGATTCACAACGGTCTTTTCCTCTAACTCAAGATCCCGGTAGTTCTTCATATAAGTTAAATCTACGATCACTGAGTTTTCGTTCACCTTCTCGACGACTCCTTTTAACCCATTCCTAAATTCAATGACATTCCCAATCTCCGCTTTTTTCATTAGAGGCATCTCCTTTTTACCAGAAATCTACAAACGATTATTAATATTTTGACGTAAAGTGAGGAAAGAGTAAAGAGTTTTTGGAAAATTTCATCAAGAAAAAAATCTTGAGGTTTTAATATGACCCGATAAAATAGGAAAGAGAATCAAAAGGAGGATCTACCATGGATGTCAAAGAGATTGAAGGATTAGTGGAAGGATTGCGAAGTGGGGAACTAAATGAAGTGTATGTGAAAAAAGAAGACTTTTTGTCCTTTCGATCGGTCCTTGTGAAACAAAAGGATTTCAAGCACTTCCGAGGCATAGCTGCACAAGGGGGACACGCCGTTTATCATTATCTGGAGACAGCCAGAAGTTAAAGACCACCTGCACGTACGCAGCCGACGTTTCTTTCACAGTATAACGGGTAAGCTTGTATAGAATGTACTGTCAGAAGGGAGCAAGGGATATGGAACGAATCATCTGCATCACAGGAGGGACAAATGGGATCGGCCGTGGTCTCGTGAAGGCATTCGCTGAAAAAGGCTGGATCGTGGAATTCATGGATATAGACGAAAGTGGTCTTGGGTTTGCCGAGGAACTGAACGGACAAGGTCATAAGACCCGCTTTCATAAAGTTGATGTAGGAGATCACGCTGCCGTTGCCGGTGCATTTTCAAAGATCGGTGCCGATCACGGAAAAGTGGACGTCATGATCAATAATGCGGGAGTCTCGAAATTCAAGTCGTTCTGGGAGCTCGAACCGGAGGAGTGGGACCGCATCCTCTCTGTTAATCTTGGAAGCGTCTTCCACTGCAGCAGGGAGGCGGCCAAACTGATGAAGGACGGAGGCGGTAGCATCATCAACCTGTCCTCGACTCGCGCTTTTATGTCAGAGAGGGATACAGAAGCTTACTCAGCCACGAAAGGAGGGATTTATAGTCTCTCCCATTCCTTGGCCATCACGCTTAGTGAGTTCGGAATCCGTGTCAACTCCATTAGTCCAGGGTGGATTGCGACAGAGGACTATGAGTCCCTGAGGGACATCGATCATGCCCAGCACCCTGCCGGGAGGGTCGGGAAGCCGGAGGATATCGCCAGAGCCTGCCTTTTCCTCTCAGACCCGGAAAATGACTTCATAACCGGAGAGAATCTCATCATCGATGGCGGGATGTCACGAAAGATGATCTACGAACATTGAACAAATGGAGGCTGAGACAAATATGTTTTAGTCATAGTAAAACCCGAATCATTTGCCTACGATAAAGCAAGTGATTCGGGTTTTAAATTTGTTTAATGAACATTCAAATTTCATCGTTTCCAGCGGTTGATCGGAGTGCAAGACGAAGACTCCTGCGGGAGAGTAGCTGATGTGAGACCCCGCAGGCGTGCCGAGGAGGCTCACGGGCTACCCGCGGAAAGCGAAGTCTTGCACGGAGATCATGAGCGGTATTAAGATCCTATACTGATCGTGTTCGGCATTAAAGGGGCTTTATTTAGTTTTTCCCATCCTCATTTTATTTGTGTTTATGGATATAATTATTTGATTATTGCTAATATTTGTATACTGTTTTACACTTAAGGGGGTATAATCAATAAGCTAAAGACATTCTCATAGAAGAGAAAAGGGGGAAGACGGATGTCTTCATTACAAGAATTAAAAAAAGAAATGGAAAAAGTACTGGTAGGAAGGGAAAAAGAAATCGATCTCTTGATGATCGCCCTTCTTCAGGATGGACATGTGCTCCTGGAGAGTGTTCCGGGGACAGGGAAGACACTCATGGCAAAAACCTTTGCACAATCAATCAGTGGCTCTTTCAAACGGATTCAGTTCACGCCGGATGTACTGCCGAGTGATGTGACGGGAATCCAATTTTTCAACCCGAAAACTCAAGAATTTGAACTAAGGACCGGACCCGTCCTCACAAACGTCCTCCTTGCAGATGAGGTGAACCGTGCCACTCCAAGGACACAGGCAAGTCTGCTTGAGGTGATGGAAGAAAAGCAGTTCACCATCGATGGCGAAACCATTGAACTTGAACCGCCCTTCATTGTCATCGCCACTCAAAATCCGATTGAATCTCAGCAGGGAACATTCCCGCTTCCTGCCGCTCAGCTCGATCGATTCTTGTTGAAGATTCCTTTCGGATATCCAGATTTCGAAGAAGAGCGGAGCATCCTCGGACGATTCAAGCGTCCACTGGCGAAAGATGCCACAACGGCAGTCCTTGACCTGGCGACGATCCGCCGTTTGTCTAAAGAAGTAAAGGAGACCCATGTGTCCGCTGATATAGAAACCTACATACTCAAAATCACAAGGGCGACACGTGAGCATGAGTCGATCGAAGTGGGGGCGAGTCCAAGGGCCAGTCTTGCCTTATTGAAGGCCTCTCAAGGATATGCCTTCATCAACGGTCGTGACTATGTGACCCCTCATGATGTCGAGCTGACGGCGCCTTATGTACTTGAACACAGGATTTCCCTCACTTTGGAAGCTTCCATGACAAAGACGACCGGGGAAGTGATGCGGCAGGTTCTTGAGCGTGTCATGGTACCGGTAGAAGCGAGGTAGGGGGGATGAGGTGGAAACGGGATATCGGGGAAGATCCGTATCTGAATATGAGCACGATGCTTCTTGTCATCATGCTGGCCGGAAGCTTATTTTTTCAATCGTACATCGCTTCCGGGGTACTTCTCTTATGCATCGTCTACGTGCGCGCCCACCGCTGGTTCCTTTTAAGAGCGGGCGAGGGTGTGAAGCTTGATTCGACACCTAAAAAGGTACGGATGCATGAAGGAGAGGGAGGTGAGTGGACGCTAGGCTTCCGTAACGACGGGCTCCCGGTATGGGGTGCCTCATTGAAGCTGAAATTCAAGGATATCGTAGAACCCGCCTCCAAACAGCTGCGATATGACGTATCGTCCGGAGTGGTGGAAGTCGCGATACCGTTCTCTGCAGGAAAAGGGGAGCGGGTGGAGGTCACCATCCCTGTAATTGGGAAAAGGAGGGGACTCTGCCGGATCACCTCCATGGAGCTCCATATTCCCCATCTGTTCGGGAGCGGGAGGACTGTGCTCCAGCTGATGGATCCGATTCCTTCGACATTGATGGTGTTTCCACATGCTACTCCTGTCATGGTGGAGGATCACCCCATATCGATGCGTTTTGGAGATGTGTTTACCCCTCATTCCCTGTACAGCGATCCATTTCAAATCGTTGGTACCAGGGGGTATGTAGCAGGGGATAGGTTTCAGGACATCCACTGGAAAGCTTCAGCGAGGACCGGGGATCTGCAGACAAAACAGTTTGCACCCTCCACGCAAAAAGAGTGGCTGATCGCCATCAACTTGTCCGACCGTTATGCGATCACGGGCCGGCTGGAGTCGATCGTAAGCCAAGCTGCCTACATGATGCAGCTGGCAGTAAAAGGGGATATCCCATTCTCCATGGTGATCAATACGAGGGGACCGGGTGCCACACCGTACTTCCACCTGCCAGCGGGATCTGGGAAACCCCATATGCAGAGGGGGCTGGAACTACTATCCACCCTGTCGACGGATGACTTCACCATGCCATTCGAGCTCGTCCTTCAGCATATGCGGAGCAGGCAGTGGGTTCCGCCCGTCATCCTTCTTGCCGGAGAGCTGAATCAGGAAATCGACCGTGTACTGACACAGATTGCCTCAGGGGGGACACAAATCCTTGAGCTTACTACATTGAATGAACAGGGGGTGGCGTCACGGTGGAATATGAAATCCGTTCCGCGTCAACCGATTACCAAAAGCTCCTGACCATGAAGCTTTGCTTCTTTGCGGGAGTGGAAACGCTTTTTGCATTTGTGCTTTTGACCTTCTTTGCACCAAGTGATCCTCTTCTTATGGACTATCTGCCTCTGTTGCTGCTATCCTTCATTGCGTTATCTGCGTGGTCAGTCATGATTGGACGCACGGGTAAAGTTAACCCGCTTCCGCTTTACGGAATGTTCGCACTGATTCTAATGGTTGGCGTATTCTTTTTCACGGTCAATCTGGTCTTCGTGGCAGGTGCTTTCGTGTTCCTTTACTGGAGAATGAATGCCCACCTACAGGACATGGAATCCAACATTGAAATCAGCAGCGGTGCATGGGTGATCTTCCTTGCCATTGCCGCAGCGTCAATGATGACGAGTCCCATGAGGGGGATGGAGAACGGTACACCGGTCATTGTCTCGATCTTCCTGTACCTGTTGTTGACTGTCAGTGTGACGCCCATTCAGCGGATGATGACCCATGCGTCAGGGAAACGTCCTTATTATGTCCCCCTGACGCTTATGGGTGCCATTGCAGGGGTGGCAACGGTCCTTGGAATGGTGAGCTATGTCCTCATGCAAGGGATATACTGGGTGTTTTCGAAAATCTTCTGGGTATTCTCCTTCGCCGTCGATCCCATCTATAATGCCATCGAGTATTTGAGGGATGTGGCGTCTTCCCTGTTTAATCAAATGTATGGAGATGGTGGGGAAGGGTCAATCGAAAAAGGGCAGGTCGAGGCTGAAGAGCCGCTTCCGATTTCGCAGGGGATGTCACTTGATTGGCTGGTGCTGGTGTCGGGTATCATCGCCGTCATCCTCATCATTTTGTACTTCTACATGAAAAGGAGGGGAACGTCCGCCACCCTACGGGAAAGGAAAGGGTTCTCTGTCCAAGCCTATCCTGATAAACCGGTGGAAGGCCACCTGAGCTCTGATTACGACTACAGTCAAGCTGATGACCGGATCCGTGAATCGGTGACAGAATTCGAACGCTTTGCCCACTCAAAGAATGCAGGAAGAAAAACCGATGAGGACTTGCGTGGGTGGTTCAGGAGGCTTGGCCTCCAGGATGAAGAACGATTCTTCACCATTTATGAGCAGGTCAGGTACGGCAGGGGAGGAGTCCCACCAGAAGGCGGTGATTTCTTTGTCCATAGGATGGAGATCCATACATCCTCCCTCATGAATCTGTTTGAAGAAAAAGAAGCGTAAGAACCCGGGATCCTGTATGAAGATGCAGGATCCCGAATAAGCTGGATCAGGTTCAAAATTCTTAAAAGGGGATGTTGAGCATGAAAAGGGAAGCAGAACTTGCGTTGAGGGTGAAGAGCCTCGTGCTAGAGGGAATGGAAGAGCTTGTGAAGGATGGTGGCGCTACGGATGATAAAGATTGGAAGAAAGTCGCAGAAGTCTATTCAAGATGCATTTGTGATCTGGTGACAGTCATTGCGGATGAACAGAGCGACCCCGAACGGATCTTAAAAGGGACGGTTGCCAAAGCAAAGATTGGATACAATATGATAGGAAGGAAACAAACGGAATACACAAAGTAAAATTATTGAAGTTTCTAACATAATAAGGAACATATTGACCCTGAATGTAAGAAATACTAAAAAAACAGGATTTTATAATTGTGTATCTCCTCATTGCGTGCTATTATTTTTTTTTGAACAGGTTTATAGGAAGAAAGGATTAATGTAGAAAATGCTAACCGTTTTCATCATCATTCCGACTCTTTTTATAGATCAAACCTAAAACAGATATGATTAAGGAGTCGATTCACATGGCACAAAAAACATTCACAGTAACAGCTGAGACAGGGATCCACGCTCGCCCGGCAACTCTATTGGTTCAAACGGCAAGCAAATTCGATAGCGATGTACATCTTGAATACAAAGATAAGAAAGTAAACTTGAAATCAATCATGGGTGTTATGTCTCTAGGTGTCGGTAAAGATGCAGAAATCACAATCATCACTGAAGGTAGCGATGAAGCAGAAGCGTTGAACAGCCTTGAAGAAACACTTACTAAAGAAGGTCTTGCTGAGTAATGTCCAGCCTTCTTAACGGAATTGCAGCATCCAACGGGATTGCCATTGCAAAAGCATACCGCCTGGTCGAGCCTGATCTCAGCTTCGAAAAGAAAGCGGTTGATAATGTCGAGGCAGAGGTATCCCGTTTTCAGGATGCTATTTCCACATCAAAAACCGAACTTGAAGCTATCCGTGATAAAGCACGGGAGGATCTTGGAGAAGACAAAGCCCAGATCTTTGAAGCGCACCTGCTTGTTCTTAGTGACCCAGAGCTACTGACACCGATTGAAGACAAAGTGAAATCTGAAAATGTAAACGCTGAATTTGCCCTTAAGGAAACAGCGGATATGTTCGTGACCATGTTTGAATCCATGGATAACGAATACATGAAAGAACGTGCGGCCGATATCCGTGACGTGACCAAACGTGTCCTGTCACATCTACTTGGCGTGCAAATTTCGAACCCAAGCATGGTGACAGAAGAAGTGATTGTCATCGCAGAAGATTTGACCCCTTCTGATACTGCTCAGCTGAACCGTCAATACGTCAAAGGGTTCACCACTGATATCGGTGGTCGTACTTCCCACTCAGCCATCATGGCTCGTTCCATGGAAATCCCGGCAGTGGTTGGTACGAAAACGGTTACCTCATCAGTGGAAAACGGTGATCTCATCATCGTGGATGGATTGAATGGAGAAGTACATATCAATCCGACTCCTGAAGTAGTGGCTCAGTACAAAGAAGAACATGCCCGCTATGAGGAGCAAAAAGCCGAATGGGCTAAACTCGTCAATGAACCGACTGTTTCAAAAGACGGTGAACATGTCGAGCTGGCGGCAAATATCGGTACTCCGAATGACCTTGAAGGTGTGAAAAATAATGGCGGTGAAGGTGTGGGTCTGTACAGGACCGAATTCCTTTACATGGGCCGCGATGAGCTTCCAACAGAGGAAGAGCAATTCAAAGCTTATAAAGCCGTCCTTGAAGGCATGGAAGGAAAACCTGTTGTTGTGCGTACGCTGGACATCGGCGGAGATAAAGAGCTTCCATACTTGAATCTGCCTAAAGAAATGAATCCATTCCTCGGCTATCGTGCAATCCGCCTGTGCCTTGATGAACAAGACATCTTCCGTACACAATTGCGTGCACTGCTTAAAGCAAGCACCTTCGGTAATCTCAAAATCATGTTCCCTATGATTTCAAATCTTGATGAGTTCCGTGCTGCCAAAGCCGTTCTTGAAGAGGAGAAAAAGGCCCTTCTTGAAAACGGAGTAGAAGTTTCGGATCATATCGAAGTAGGAATCATGGTCGAAATTCCTTCTACAGCGGTCATGGCTGATGTGTTCGCTAAAGAAGTGGACTTCTTCTCGATTGGAACAAATGATTTGATTCAATACACAATGGCGGCCGACCGCATGAATGAACGCGTTTCCTATCTGTACCAGCCGTATAATCCGGCGATCCTTCGCCTTGTGAAGATGGTCATCGATGCGGCTCACAAAGAAGGGAAATGGGCTGGAATGTGTGGAGAAATGGCTGGAGACGAAATCGCCGTGCCGATCCTTCTTGGACTTGGTCTGGATGAGTTCTCCATGAGTGCCACGTCAATCCTTCGTGCCCGCTCTCAGATCTCAAACCTGAGCAAAGCCGAAATGAAGGAAATGGCTGAACATGTATTGACACTTGATACGAATGATGCTGTTCAAGAAGTCGTTAAAAAAGCAACATCAATGGAATAAGGTTTCAAAACAGGGGGAAAGGGTAAAGAGAAGTATCGAACAGGTTCCCCAAGAGCCTTTTCATTCTCATTTCCCCCTTTTTATTGGATTGAAGGACGCGATTCCTTCAATCCTTTTTTATGTTTGAAAACGGATTTCTCCACTCCATCAGAATGCCGTAATGGCAGGATTCTTCATCTTCGAGATAATCTTTTATGACTCGCACAGGCATCCGTCCGCACTGGAGGAGAAAGGTGATGACTGGGTCTTTGTGTTCTCCCCTGGCTAGTTTCTCCACATATTCTTCCACTGTGTAGCGGTCGCGATATGAATGAAAGGTCGGTATGCGTCCACCGCCGAGAAGGCGCTCAAGGCGCAGATGGACGACAATTTCATAGAGTGCATCCATCATCCATTTCCCGAGCTTCAAGCCTCTGTAGGCCGGGTCGATGCACAAATCAACCACATACAACGTATTCCCGTCATCCGAATGATTGGTGATATATCCTTCATCTGTGATGTCATCCCATGTATGATCCGGATCTTCCGGGGAGTAAGAGACAATCAGGCTGGTCATGCTGCCTACCACGAGGCCATCCATCTCTACACAGATGGCTCCCAGAGGGAAACGGTCAACATGCTGGTGCAGCTGATCTTTATTCCACCATAATTCCGGGGGGAATGGAGGTGGGAACGCCCGCTGTTGGATCGAGATCAAAGAGTCAAAGTCTTCTTCCCTGTAGTTTCGTATCGTCACAAGTACCGGATTGCCATGACGGAAGACATATTGCTTTTTTACATACATCCGACAGTCCCCCTCGCTTCGTTATCATTATAGTATTATACTTTATGAAAGCGCTTTTTCATAGACCTTTTATAGGTTTTTACTATGAGAGCCAATGCAAAAGGAGAGAATCCGAAAAAATATTTATTTTTTTAAAATGCGGGTTTACATTGATGATATCTGGGTAGAATTAGAGTAAGCATGAAATTGGAGATTAATTTCTCACTAACACCCCCTTTTCCTTTTTTTGAACCAGTCGAGAACTGGTTCCTTTTTTTTGCATAAATAAAGAAAGGCCTTCGCTTCTCAAAGCGTAGGCCTTTCTCTTTTCTTAAAAGGATGCAAGGAAGTTTTCCATGCGATCCAACCCTTCTTCGAGTTCTTCCATTGAACAGGCGTAAGACAACCTGAAATAGCCTTCTCCCATGACCGAGAATGCCTCTCCTGGTACGACGGCGACTTTCTCCTTCTGTACAAGCTCCAAGCAGAATGCAAAGGAATCACCGTTGAATCTTTCAGGGATCTCCACGAAATAATAGAAAGCACCGTCAGGCTTGATCACATTCCGGAAGCCCATCCCCACGAGGCGCTCATATACATATTCACGTCTTTTGCGGTAGGCATCCTTCATGGGGATGGCATCATCTTTCCCCTTAGTCAAGGCTGCGAGGGCCGCTTTCTGGGATACGGAGGTGGCGGAGGATACATTATATTGATGCACCTTCAATAGATGCTGACTGATCGCTTTTGGGGCCATGACCATACCGATACGCCAGCCTGTCATACTATGTGACTTCGAGAGACCGTTGATGACAATGGTCTGATCACGGAGGAATTCTGCGATGGAACGATGGCTGCGATCGAAGGTGAGCTCACTGTAGATCTCATCTGCTACCACGAAAATCCCTCGCCCTCGGACCAATTCGGCAATCTCTTCCAGCTCCTCTGCTGTCAGGCTGACGCCTGTGGGATTGGACGGGTAGGGGAGGATGATGCATTTCGTTTTTGATGTGATGGCGGTCTTCAAAAGGGAAGCATCCAGCTTAAAGCCGTTTGATGTTGTATCGATATGGATCGGTTTGGCTCCAGACAGTTTAATGATGGGCTCATACCCGGGGTAAACGGGCCCAGGCAGGATGCATTCATTGCCTTCGACGAGGATCGACCTGAGCGTGACATCAATACCCTGAGAAGCCCCTGAAGTGATGATGACCTCATCTTCATCGTAGTCCAGACGATATTTTTCTTTCATGAAGTCGGAAGCGGCCTTTCTCAGCTCGACCATCCCTGCATTATGGGTATATGAAGTGAAGTTTTCATCGATTGCCCGCTTCCCGGCGTCTTTCACGTGGAGAGGGGTGGGGAAATCGGGTTGTCCGATCGTCAGGGAAATCATGCCTTCGGTGCCTGCCACCATGTTGAAGAAACGCCGGATGCCTGATAGTTGCAATTCCAATACTCTAGGATTCATTTTCTCTTCCAAACTGCACACCTGCTTTGTTTATTTTTATCTATTAGTGTATCACTAAGGATCCCCCTATTTAAAGATGAGAATGGTTTTGGTACAGTATATCAGTAACGCCCGCAAGTTTCGGATGCACGTTCCGAGGGAAAGATGAACCTATAAAGAAGGCTCAGCATGGTTTCGGTTGGCGGCCCATGTGGAGGGTAAGGAGAACGAGATGATTCGGACCAGTGTGATATTGAAAAATGGGGAAATCGTAAAAGATGCCTCCCTGTCCATGATAAAAGATCCGTATGTGAAATGGTATTGGGTGGACTTTTCGGCTCCCACTGAAAAGGAAATCCGTATACTCAAGCTTTATTTCCGGTTTCACCCGCTCGCCATAGAAGACTGCCTCGACGATTTCAGTCAGCGGCCGAAGCTGGATTTCTATGAACGATACATATTCGTATTACTGCATACCATCGATCATGAAACCCATGCAGCAAGTGAAGTGAATATGTTTGTCAATTCAAGCTTTATCGTCACATTCCATAAAGGACGGACAAAGGAACTGGACCGCATTTGGAGCCAGGTGGAAGAAGAAAGGGACGATTGGAGTCCGTTCAAGGTGATGCATGGAATTGCAGATCAGCTTGTAGATGACTATTTTCCACTTGTTTATGCCATCGAGGACCGTTTGAATATCATCGAAGACAATACCAATCAGGACTCGGACAGTGATCTGATGGACCAGCTTTTTGACATCCGCCATGAGATGTCAAAACTGAGGAGGACACTAATTCCGATGAGGGATCTACTATACCGGATCATCAATTCCGGACGTCTGAACGCCCTGAAAGAGGAAAAGCTCTACTTCAATGATGTGTATGATCATTTGATGAAGCTTGTGGAAATGCTTGAATCGTATCGTGAATTTTCATCGGATATCCGTGATAATTACCTTTCAATCAATTCCGATAAGATGAATAACATCATGATGACCCTGACCGTGATCACCACGATCTTCATGCCGCTGACGTTCATTGCCGGTTTATATGGGATGAATTTCGTCAACATGCCGGAACTTCAAAGTCCGTATGGATACTTCATCGTTCTAGGGGTGATGGGTATGATTGCCATCATCATGTTCGGTCTATTCCTTAAAGTCGGTTGGCTTCGTGTCTCCTCAAAAAAACGCAATAGGAAACGGCGGTTTCTCCGATTGAAGTGAATTTCGGGGAAATCACTGGATTTTTTCCTCGAAAAGCGTTATATTGTTTTAGGATAAAAGAAGAAAAATTGGGACGTACCCGAGAGGTTCTAGCACAACCCTCTATAAAAAACTAAGGAAAACGGCATCCTTAGGTGTCGTTGTTTTTTTGTTTTGGCGAAGGAAGCCGGTATTATAGAGCATGAACAGGAATCTTTTTTCTTCTTTTCGTGGCATCTGCCGTTAGAAAAGAGAGGAGAATCTAGTATGAAAAATGATAAAGCAGTCGTCGTGTTCAGCGGCGGTCAAGATAGCACAACCTGCCTGTTCTGGGCGAAAAAGAATTTTAAAGAGGTCGAGGCCGTTACATTCAACTACGGCCAGCGCCATGTGGCTGAACTTGATTGTGCAAGGGAGATTGCGGAGGAGCTTGATATCCCTCACCATGTTCTCGACATGAGCCTCTTGAATCAACTGGCACCTAGTGCCCTGACGCGGGATGAGGACATCGTGCAGAAGGATGGCGAGCTGCCGTCCACATTTGTTCCGGGCCGTAATCTGATGTTTCTTTCATTTGCAGGGGTCCTTGCCAAGCAAATCGGTGCAAAGCATATCGTGACGGGCGTATGTGAAACAGACTTCAGTGGATATCCGGATTGCCGGGATGTTTTTGTAAAATCCCTTAACGTGACGTTGAACCTGTCCATGGATGACGAATTTGTCATCCACACGCCGCTCATGTGGATCGACAAGGCCGAAACGTGGGAGCTTGCCGATCAGCTTGGTGCCTTCGAGTATGTACAGGAAAAGACCCTTACTTGCTATAACGGCATCAAGGGGGCAGGCTGCGGGGAGTGCCCGGCATGCGAACTCCGACAAAGGGGTCTTGATCAATATCTTGAGAGAAGAGCAGGGGGGGATATCGAATGATCCAGCAAATCTACCCTGTCCCGAATCATCCGTATGAATACGAATTGAACAAAGATATGCACTTTGCTGCCGCTCACTATATTCCGGCCGAGTCTGCAGGAAGCTGCAGTGAAATGCATGGTCACACGTATTTCGCCAATATTACGATTGCCGGTGACGCCCTTGATGAAACAGGTTTCCTTGTCAACTTCCAGCAGATTAAAAAGCTGATCCATAAGCGCTTCGATCACACGGTCATCAATGATGACGAGAGGTTTCAAGGGGACCTCAAATTTCCGACGACGGAAGTCATGGCCAAGGTAATGTATGACATTATCCAGGAACACTTGGATACACTTCCCCACTCTCCGAAATGCCTTCAAGTATTTCTACGTGAAACCCCGACGAGCTACTGCATCTATCGGCCTAAGGGGGGACGGTCATGAGGAAGATCCCTGTCCTTGAAGTATTCGGTCCCACCATTCAGGGTGAAGGAATGGTGATCGGCCAGAAGACGATGTTCGTCCGTACCGCCGGCTGTGATTACAGCTGTGCATGGTGTGATTCTGCCTTCACTTGGGACGGGTCAGCCAAGGATGATATCAGATTGATGGCGGCAACAGAAGTGTGGGACAAGCTGAAGGAAATCGGGGGGGACCGCTTCTCCCATGTCACCATTTCCGGTGGGAATCCAGCACTATTGCCTCAAATCGGTGATCTTCTGGAGATTCTGAAAGCCAATGGAATCGGCTCTGCTCTCGAAACCCAGGGAAGCCGCTGGCAAGATTGGTTCTATGATATCAATGATCTGACGATCTCACCCAAACCACCAAGCTCCACAATGGAAACGGATTATGATCGATTGGATCTCATTGTCTCCCGCCTAAAAGAGAACGGCTCCAACTTCAGCCTGAAAGTCGTGGTATTCGATGAGAAAGACCTTGAATATGCAAAGGGGATCCATATGAGGTATGAGGGTGTACCGTTTTATATCCAGACCGGAAATCCCGAAGTATCGATGGAAGATACCCCAAGGCTTGTTTCCAATCTGCTTCTTGACTATGAACGATTGATTGATGTTGTATGTGAGCAAAAGGAATTGAATGATGTACGGGTACTTCCTCAGCTTCACACGCTTGTGTGGGGGAATAAAAGGGGAGTTTAATACGAAAGGGCTGTCTGCTTCAATGCAGACAGCCTTTTTATTTGGAAGCATCCCTGTCTTCGGTTTTCCCGGTTTCAACAAAAGTAAAGTGATCCGGATCATCGACGCCTTCTGCGTTTTTTCCTAAAGATATAAGTGGAGCGGGGCCTTGAAACGGCTGGATATGTGCACTGATATCACCATGCTTATCATCACGATTCATTCGATCACCTCCTTGATACATAGTGTGCACAGACAACTTTAATGTATGAGGTGTGAGATGGAACTAAAGTTTTTCCTGATCTGTTCGATATAAGGAAGGAGATTATCTTATTCTGAAAACAGATTGGACTGACGAGCATGATGAACGATCAACAATCAATTCTTCTCGAAAGTGGGACGAATGAACTTGAAATCATAGAATTCGAAATTGAAAAAAGAAAATTTGGTATAAATGTCATCAAGGTGAAGGAGATCATCCTCCCAACGGCCGTCATCCCGGTCCCGCATTCCCACCCTCATGTGGAAGGTCTCATCCAGCTTAGGGGAGAGGTACTGCCCCTCATCAACCTGGCCAAAGTACTAGGGAAAACCGAGGTGCCGCCACCAGAAGCAAAATATATTGTGGCAGAATTCAATCAGCAGAAAGTGGTCTTTCATGTGCATAACGTGACACAGATTCACCGGATCTCCTGGAATGATATCGAAAAGCCGACGTCCATGTACCAAGGAGGGGACCAGTCGACGATCATCGGCGTCATCAAAAGGACGGAGGATATGATCCTTCTTCTCGACTTTGAGAGCATCCTTCTTGAAATCAATCCTCAGACGGGAATCAGGGTGGAGGAAGTGAAGAAGCTCGGTCACCGTGAACGCAGCGACAAACAGATTGTTGCTGCAGAAGATTCTCCGCTATTGAGGAAGCTCCTTCATGATACATTGAGTGAAGGCGGATACGGCCATGTGGAGTTTTTCGAAAATGGAGCGGATGCACTAGCCTATCTCGAATCCCTTGCTGACCAGGGCGGGAATGTCACGGATCAGGTTCAATTGGTCATAACGGATATCGAAATGCCCCAGATGGACGGACATCACCTGACGAGGAGGATCAAAAGCGATCAAAGGCTGAAAGATTTGCCGGTGATCATCTTCTCTTCCCTCATCACGAATGATCTTAAGCATAAGGGGCATAAGGTGGGTGCGGAGGATCAAATCAGCAAGCCTGAAATATCAGAACTTATCAGAACCATTGATAAACATATTTTGTAGAAGGATACATAAAGGGGATCAGCTGCTGCTGATCCCCTTTACAAAGTATTTGCGTCAGTGCACTAAAATCTACAGGGATTAAAAGAAGCTGTCCCCCAGCTTTTTGAATACGGGCTTCTGATAACAGGTACGCCGATCTCCGCCTGAAGATTGATCTGTCATGCCCGTGTAGTGTTCAAGAGTGTTCTTGGCCTGTTGAAGTCCCATCTTGCATCGCGGGTTCCTGAGAGTGGAATCCAGGGAACCGAGATGTGGAAGTTCCTTGAAGTCTTCCTTGGTTGGCGGGATGTGGAAGGTATACTCCCCGCACGTGACCAGTACATCGGACTGCTGCTGACTGAATCGGGGATTGTTGGAAAAATGCAACCCGACCTTCTTGGCTTTTCCTTCTTTGATCATTTTCAGCAGTGCTCGTTTTTTCAGAGAGTAAAGGTACTTTGGATTGCCGGCTGTCTTTGCATGACGATTCACGGTAAAGATGGCCTGGGAGAGGGTTAATGTTGATGTGGGAGAAGGGGCTTGTCTACTTGAATGGTTCAAATGATGATCTCCTTTCAGAATTGATTTCTCACCTATTATAGCTCATTTTCCTTAGATTGGAAAGGGGGTGGTGCATATAGCCCGTCCCTTCCAAAAAGCTCCCCCGGGGTCATAAACTCCCAGGGTCAAGCATTATCTTTGAGGGTAAATATTGATGTTTTCCGTGAAATTATAAGGGGAGGACTGGATATTGTTCCCATAAGGGACGGGACCCTGTGGATAAGGATAAGGTCCATACCCTGGTCCTGGATACGGAGGGGGATAGCAAGGACCTGGCCCATAACACTGCGGCCGATTGAATAATAATGGGCTGATGGCAAGACCTGCGAGCCCACCTGCTAAAAATGGAAGGCCGAAAAAAGGAAAGAAGCGTTGATCTCCTTGATATTCTCGATAATAAGGATAGCTTCTGTAAGGGGCATAGGTTTGATACATAGGAAAACCTCCTCTCTACTCCTTTCAGTGTATGTACCCAGGATGCCTTGGGAGCATGTCTGATATAGAATGGGCTCCGGATCAATGCGTTTGACAGAAGCCTTCTGATGTCTTATGTTAGTGGAAGGGAACATTCCCCAATCAGATAAAGGCTGTTTGTTGAAAAGGAGAGGGACGATGAAAAAGACAAAAGAAATGGAAGTTCTCTTTCTCCCTACCGAAAAAGGAACGATAAAGCTATACGTGTTCGGCTTTAAAGCTCCTCGATCTCTAGGCCGGGTGATTGCAACTTATCATGACGTCACGTTCGAATTGAAGGGTTACAAGAGGAATAAAACCATAATCAAGGCTTTGGCACAGATTCATGAAGCCATCGTCAATAATCAGGATATATGATCAAGGCTGACGCGTCAGCCTTTTTTATTTTGCCCTATAGTGTTTGAAAAATCTGAAAGTGAATGCAAAGGGTGACGAGAGTATGGTACTATAATGAGTGAGTATTCATTCATATGTGGAGGGGGAGATCAAGCTGGAGGAGAAACAGGTCGTAATCGTGACGGGTGGATCTAACGGCATGGGGAAATACATGGCGAAGAAGTTTCTTGAAGAGGGAGCAGATGTCTTGGTGACCGGGAGGAACAAAGAGCGCTTGGAAGCTGTCCAAGAAGAATTCTCACAACTGAAAGGGAACGTTGAGATCTTCCAGATGGACGTGAGGGAAGAAGAACACGTAAAAGCCATGCTTGCTCATTGTCTGGGCTCTTTTGGTCAGGTGGATGTCTTGATCAATAATGCTGCAGGGAATTTCATCTGTCCGGTTGAAAAACTGTCGGCCAATGGCTGGAAGTCGGTAATCGATATCGTTCTGAATGGTACCTTCCTGTGCTCACATGCGGTTGGGAATCATTGGATCGGAGAAGGGAAGAAAGGATCCATCATCAATATCGTCGCTACCTACGCATGGGGAGCGGGTGCCGGGGTTGCCCATTCTGCTGCTGCCAAAGCAGGAGTACTGTCATTGACAAGGACCCTGGCTGTCGAGTGGGGACATAAGTATGGCATCAGAACAAATGCCATCGCACCGGGTCCAATCGAACGGACAGGCGGAGCAGACAAGCTCTGGGAATCGGAAGAAGCAGCCAAACGGACGCTGAACAGCGTTCCTCTCAAAAGGTTGGGAACTCCTGAAGAAATTGCAGGGCTGGCCTATTTTCTTTCTTCGGAACAGGCAGCCTATATTAATGGAGAATGCGTGACAATGGATGGGGGCCAATGGCTTAATCCCTTCCCGTTTTAAAAAGAATCAATAAAATGCAGTATGTACCCGGGGTATGGAAGCCCCGGGATATTTGACGTTGTGACTGTTAAGATCCCGCTCATGCCTGATGAACCGTTCTATGAAGGATGATGTCAAAGTTGACGAGGGGAATGGATACAAATCATAATGAATACTGTGTTATAATTATGCATACATACACTGATTGTTTTGGGGGAGATAGAGATGGACTCAATGGACGTATTATCCAACAAAGAACAAATCATCCCATACTTTAAGCCGATTTTCAGCGCTGATGGTCATCGTATCGCTGGGTATGAAGTCTGGGGGAGGCTCCTTGAGGCGGACGGGACTGCAATATGTCTCGAAGGTTTCTTTGAGGATCATGAAATCCCGGATGAATATAAAGTGGAGGTCGCCGATCATATTGCTTCCTCTGCACTCGAACGATATCTGGATGAAAAAGAGGAGGGACTCGTTTTCCTTCACCGCGATGCCCGCCTCCTGATGCTTGATCACGGCGAATCATTCCTGCAGCTCCTTCAGCAATATGAAGAGCGGGGCTTCTCCCTTGACAGGATTGTCCTTGGACTATCAGAATATGCCTATACAGGGGATTTTGAACAATTGGTTCATTTGCTCGTCTACTACAAAACCTATGGAATCAAAATCTCCATGAACAATATTGCTGAGAACGGCGGTCAGCTCGAAAAACTATCCTTCTTCTCACCTGATATCCTCAGGGTCAACCTTTATCAGCTAAGAAATGATGCAGGTAATAAAGTGTACAAGGACATTTTATACAGCCTATCAGTCCTTGCAAGGAAAATTGGGGCATCCTTGCTATATGAAGGAATCGAGATCAATTACCAGCTTCAATTCGCCTGGCTAAGCGGAGGGCGATTCTATCAAGGGGACTACCTTCACAAGGAGTCGAGCACCTTCCTTGATCCGGATATCCTTAAGCCGAAACTGAAACAAAAGTACGGTGATTTTATCAGATACGAAACCAAGCACCTCAATGCAGGGTACGACCTTGCCGATCTTTTACATAAAGACACGGGCAGTGAGCTCCTGAGGATCAAGAAAGAAATCGGTGATTTCGACGGCATCCTCATGGAACTGGCTAACCATTTTTCCGACAAAGCCTTCCGTCTTTATATTTGCAACGAAGTAGGGTTCCAAGTGAGCAGCAACGTCTTGAAGGTGTCAGGCACCTGGGCGAAGGACCGTTCCTATATCGGTAAAAACTGGAGCTGGCGTCCTTACTTTCTCGAGAATATCATCCGGATGAGGATGGATAAAAAAGGACTTCTCTCCGATATGTATTCTGATATCGATTCCGGCGAATCCATCAGGACGTTTTCCTTTCCTCTCGGTAATGAACATTATCTATTCATGGACTTATCCTACGAGTTTCTTTTTGAAGAAGACAGCCTGCTTTATTGATCCATTTGAAGAATCATCCGCTCTCGGTCGTTGACCGGGAGCTTTTTCCTTTTTGATCCCCTTGCGCTTTTCTTCATGTCCAGCTCCAGGGGCTTGAGGCTCGAGATCATAAGACAAGAACTCCAAAAAGGCACAGGACGCCTTTCCAGAGTTCTTGTCTTATGCTTGTCGCCTCAGGGCGAGCCCCTTCCGCTTTTCTTCATGTCCAGCTCCAGGGGCTTGAGGCTCGAGGTCATAAGACAAGAACTCCAAAAAGGCACAGGACGCCTTTCCGGTTCTCTTGTCTTATGCATGTCGCCTCAGGGCAAGTCCCTTGCGCTTTTCTTCATGTCCAGCTCCAGGGGCTTGAGGCTCGAGGTCATAAGACAAGAACTCCAAAAAGGCACAGGACGCCTTTCCAGAGTTCTTGTCTTATGCTTGTCGCCTCAGGGCGAGCCCCTTCCGCTTTTCTTGTATACCCATTCTTTTTTCTGGGGAAGTTATGGGAAGATGATGAAAGGGGGGCTTTCGGTGAGTGTTTATGTTTGGGTTTTGTCTTTTTTATGTGTGGGGCTTGCTGGTTACGCTCTTTACTATACGTTCAGGGTGACGGGGCAGACGAAATCGGGGAAGGACAACGGATTTGATTCCGATGTCCAAGAATCAGTGAAGGCACATCCAATCCTGCTGAACCCGGTATTTGTGACGATTGCGATCGCCACGGTTCTGATCACGGCATTTATTGTGTACCAGATCATTCTGTATTACGGTTGATCATGGTTTTGATGATCCTGAGTTAAAACCCATCAAGAAGGCCAGGGACGCCTTTCGGTGGGTTTTATTTTTGGTGGAGTCGGAAAGGTTGGAACTCTTGTATTTTTAGATGAAGCCTTGTTGGCGGGTTGGGGATCGAGTTCATAAGCCGTGCTGATTCAGAAGGCAAAGAACGCCTTTCCGTGTGTCTTGTCTTATGCTTGTCGCCTCAGAATGACCCGCCTCCGCTTTTCTATGTTTAAATGGCGGGGGAGCGGGAAAACAAGAAATAAGCAATTGTCAGACAATGGACAAAAGGTTTGTACCATACATACAAGGAGGAATGGCATATGGTGAGAAAATACTGGTTGATCCTGACGCTTGTCCTTGGGTTGAGTTTGACCGTTGGCACACAGGCCACGGCAATTGGAACGACTGTAGATCAATTGGACGGAAAACAGGCTGTCACCCTGGTGGAAGATGCGTTTGAGGTTCAACGTTCTTTAAGTGAAAAGCCGAGGGGAAAGGCTGACATAGAAGCGATGCTTTCAGATTATTTCACGGATGAACAGGTGAAGGGGTTCATGGAAGAAAACCTTTATCAAGAAGGCGATGGGTATAGTGCATTCGGATCGGATTTTGCCTCTTACTATATTCCTTTCTTTACATTTGATAAAGAAACAAAGGCTGCATTTGATGATGGGCATTGGTACATATGGGAAGTACGATCAGGAGATGAGGAAGGACCTGTTTCCACGGTTCAAGGGGAAGAGGTAGTCAAACTATCCTTTACTGATGGAAAGTGGAAAATCTCTTCTATCTCATATGAACTTCCGTCAGGAATAAAAGGGAGTTAAAGAAAATGGGGTTGGGACAAGAGTGTTTAAGTCATAGTAAAATCCGAACGATCTTGCCTGAGATCGTTCGGGTTTTTGATGTGTTTCATGTCCATTATTATTTACTTGTTCCTAGCGGTTGATTGGAGTGCAAGACGAAGACTCCTGCGGGAAGAGTAGCTGATGTGAGACCCCGCAGGCTTGCCGAGGAGGCTCACGGGCTACCCGCGGAAAGCGTAGTCTTGCACGGAAATCATGAGCGGTATAAAGAAGCCATACTGATATTGTTCGCCATGACCTTTATTGTGTTGTCCCAATCTCTTTTTCAGTGTTTTAAGGAAAGGTCGGGGGGAAGAAAAGGGATGGTCGTGTTGACATAGAATACTGTTTAGGAGAGATCCAGGGCTTGAGCCAACTCCTCCATCTGAAATCCTTTAATCACCTGATCGTCCACCGTAACGGTTGGTGTAGAATAGCTTTTCAACACGTTCAGCATATAGGATCGGGCGTTTGGTTCTTCTTTGATGTTCACCTCTATGTAGGGAATTTGCTGTTCTTTTAAGTATAATTTCACGATTTCGCAAGGGGGGCACTCGGGTTGAGTATATAAAGTGACAGTCTTCACTCTGATCATCCTCTCTCTCGGGTAATGTGAACCCATTTTACAAGAAGCAAGTACCCGTGTAAATCAAGAGGTCTTATATGGTGGATAAAATTATTTATTGAATATGGACCGGATTAGTGGTTAACTTAGAGAGACCTTTTGGACATGCGTGATAAAAACTCATTGTCTAACAGGGCGTATCATTAGATTTTGCAGGATAGAATCTGTTACAATGCAAAAGCTATGACAAAGAATTAGAACAGGAAAGGAGAGACCTGATATGTCTCAGCTTCTTGGAATTATACAAAGACTAAAGTCTCTGCAAGAACAAGGGGAACAAGGAGAAACACAACAACGATACTTTGAATACAATGGAAAAAAAATCTGTGAGGTACGATACCTTCCAAAGCAGGATACCTTTGAAATCGAAGTAATGAAAGAGAATGGGAGTACATACCCTTTCGATAATATAGACATTACGGCTATCGAGATTTTTGAGCTACTGCAAGAAGCAGTTCAAGAATAAATATGTTGGAAAGGTAACCTGACGGGTTATCTTTTTTCATATCCACACTCCGCTCTTCTTCCTTCAGCTATGATGAACGGTTTTCTTTTCCTCCGATTCCCACAATCCGGCGATCTTCCAATTTGCATGGTTCGTTCGTGAAAAATAATATGTAGAAAAGGCTTACAATTTGATTCATACATTTTTCTTCCAGTATGTTAAAATGGTAAGGAATGCATTTTTAAAAAATTGAGGGGTTGTACATGATTTCTTTAAGCAGTAAAGAGTTACTTGAAACAAGTATAAAAGAGTACATCATTCCGTCAGAGAAAGTGGCACATGTCCAAGTAGGTAATTCACTTGAGCACGCACTTTTGTTGTTGACTAGGAGCGGCTATTCATCTATTCCTGTCCTGGATCCCTCCTTCCGCCTTCACGGCCTCATCAGCTCCAGGTTGATTACCGATAATATCCTTGGATTGGAGCGCTTCGAATTTGAGAACCTCGAAGAAAGGAAAGTCGAGAGTGTCATGTCGACGGATCTTTCCACTATCTCCATCGATTCAACGTTCAAGGAAGCCTTCAATCTGCTGATCGATCAGCCGTTTTTATGTGTTGTATCCAGTGAAGGGCACTTTGAGGGCATCATGACCCGCCGTGTCGTGCTGAAGGAGCTAAAAAAACATATATATCAAATGATTCATTCAGCGTGATGATTCGAAGATCGGGGTTCCCCCGGTCTTTTCTTTTGCCCAAATTCATGAGTGTATTATGTAAATGAATCAAAAATACGTTATAATATAAGAAAAACTTATGAATGTGGTGAAGAGATGGCTTTTTCTGAATTTCAGCTGCTCCAGGTTTTGGCACATGAGATGAATATGCGGAAAGCGGCCGAAAGGCTCTTTGTATCTCAGCCTGCCCTTTCTCAGAGGCTGCAGAATATGGAGAAGGACTGGGGCACCAAAATTTTTCTTCGCTCACAGAAGGGCCTCTCCCTGACACCAGCAGGCGAGTTGATTGTGAAGCTTGCAGAAGACGTTCTCCAAAAAGAAGAATCCGTCCGGGAAAAGATCCATGCACTCGAATCGGAGGTTCATGGGACCCTTAAAATCGCATGCGCTTCAATTGTGGGACAAAACTGGCTTCCGAAAGTGCTGAAACGATTTGTGGAAACCTATCCTCATGCGAAGATTTCCCTGATCACCGGATGGAGTAGTGAAATCCTGAAGGCCATTTATGATAATGAGGTCCATATCGGTATCATCAGGGGGACGCCTGATTGGAAAGGGAAAAAGCACCATCTTTTTGAGGATCCGCTGTTCCTTGTCGACCGGGAAATACAATCCATCGAAGATGTCATGAAGACGGATCGTCCCTTCATCCAGTTCAAAAGCGATTCCAATTACTTTCAAGAAATCCAGGAATGGTGGCTGAAGCATTTTCAGACCACGCCGAAACGAACCATCGTCGTCGATCAGATCGAAACATGCAAACAGATGACACTGAACGGGATCGGCTATGCCATTCTCCCGGCCATCACCTTGACGGGAATGGAACAGGACATCTTCAAAATTCCTTTAAAGGATGAGATGGGTGGTTTTATTCATCGCGATACGTGGCTGCTCGGCTATGAGTCGGCCTTCCAGCTCCGTCAGGTTGGGGCGTTTCTGGAAGTAGTGGACGATTTTCTCATTGAAAACCGGTAGGTACGGGTTGTGTTACGTTCTTTATCATGATAAAGTAATTCAAGAACTCTGAATTTACTGCTTATAATGGAGGGATTAAGATGAAAATGATGGATGCCAATGAGATTATTTCGTTCATTCAAAATAGTACCAAGTCAACACCTGTAAAGGTATATGTGAAAGGGAAACTCGAAGGGATCAACTTCGGGGAATCGTCACAAACATTCCTGAATGGTGACAGCGGGGTTGTATTCGGCGAATGGAGTGAGCTTGCCGGGGTACTTGAAGAGCACAAAGAATACATAGAAGATTATGTAGTGGAAAATGACCGCCGGAATTCAGCGATCCCACTTCTTGATATGAAAGGGATCAAAGCCCGTATCGAACCGGGAGCGTTCATCCGTGATCAAGTAGAGATCGGTGACAATGCCGTCATCATGATGGGAGCCGTGATCAATATCGGATCAGTCATCGGAGAGGGTACGATGATCGACATGAATGTTGTCCTCGGAGGACGTGCAACGGTAGGAAAGAACTGCCATATAGGGGCAGGGGCCGTTCTTGCAGGAGTGATCGAGCCGCCATCCGCGAAGCCGGTTGTCATTGAAGATGACGTCGTGATCGGGGCGAATGCCGTCGTGCTTGAAGGTGTGACCGTAGGAAAAGGCGCTGTTGTCGCTGCTGGAGCGATCGTGGTGAAAGATGTTGAACCATATACGGTGGTGGCAGGTTCACCGGCGAAGAAGCTGAAAGATATCGACGCCAAAACAAAATCTAAAACAGAAATTAAACAAGAGCTCAGACAGCTCTGATTCAAAAGAGAACGGACGATTTTTCGTCTGTTCTTTCTTGTAAGGAGGGAATATAATGTCAACTGTCGATTTCAAAATGATCAGGCGTGATCTTCATCAGATCCCGGAGCTTGGATTCCAGGAATTCAAGACTCAGAAATACCTTATGGACTACATTTCGTCCCTCCCAAGGGATCGGTATGAACTTAAGCAGTGGAAGACAGGATTGTTTGTCAAAGTCCGCGGGACCGAGCCGTCTAAGACGATCGGTTTCCGTGCGGATATCGATGGATTGCCCATCACGGAACAAACGGGACTGCCGTTCCCGTCCCGTCATGAAGGTCGTATGCACGCATGCGGACATGACTTCCACATGGCCATCGGACTCGGCATCCTGACTCATTTTGTTCATCATCCCATAAAGGACGATCTTCTCTTCATCTTCCAACCGGCTGAAGAAGGTCCTGGGGGAGCGGAACCGATGCTTCGCAGTGATGAGATGAAGGAGTGGAAACCCGATGTGATTTTTGCCCTCCATATCGCACCGGAGTATGAGGTAGGGGCCATTGCACTGAAGCCTGGTCTTCTTTTCGCCAATACGTCCGAGCTGTTCCTGACCTTCAAAGGGAAGGGGGGGCATGCCGCCTACCCCCATCAAACGAAAGACATGATCGTGGCGGCTTCGGCTTTTGTCACGCAGATGCAAGGAATCGTCTCTCGGAATGTCGACCCGCTGGACAGTGCCGTCATCACGATCGGCAAGATGGAGGCGGGAACCGTTCAAAACATCATTGCAGAGAACGCCTGTCTTGAAGGAACGATCAGGACACTCTCTGAAGCCTCCATGGTAAAGGTCAAGGCGAAGCTTGAGGCACTCATCAAGGGAATTGAGACAACCTACGATTGTTCCATTGATGTCGATTATGGAAGCATGTATCATCAGGTGTATAATGACCCGGCATGCACACAAGATTTCCTGGATTATATTGAGGAGAGCGGTAAAACCGAAGCCATCATTTGCAAAGAGGCCATGACAGGCGAAGATTTCGGTTACATGCTGAAAGAAATTCCCGGGTTCATGTTCTGGCTCGGTGTTGGATCTCCATACGGACTTCACCATGCGAAGCTTGATCCCGATGAAAAAGCAATTGATCATGCCATTAATCTCATGACCGGCTATATAGGACAGCTATGAAAAAAGGTTCAAATGATGAAATCCTCGCGATGAAAAGTCTGGAGGGCCCCGTACTCGTTCCTGAACTTTCTGTCAGGGATGCATCCGTATCTACAACTTTCTATACGGAGCTGCTCGGCTTTCACATCGTTTATGAACGACAGGATGAAGGCTTTGTTTACTTGTCGATGGGAAAGGCATCCCTCATGCTCGAGGAAGTGAACGGTCATTGGGAGACAGGTGAGTTGGTCCCGCCATTCGGAAGGGGGATGAACCTTCAAATCACGGTGGATTCAATCGAACCGATCTTCAAAAGATTGAAAAAGAAAGGGATTCCGTTGTTCAGGGAACCGTTCGTCTCCGAATATGCTGCCGGGGATGAATGGTTCCGGCAACAGGAGTTCCTTGTGCAAGATCCCGATGGGTATCTCCTGCGATTTGCACAATCCCTCTGATAGGAATGCAAAAAAGCTGGGACAGACGTGTTCTAATCATAGTGAAACCCGAATTCATTTGCCGACAATGAATTCGGGTTTTTTATTTATTTCATGATCATTTATCGTTACTTGTTTCTATCGGTTGATTCGAGTACAAGACGAAGACTCTTGCGAGAAGAGTAGCACCCTGCAGGCTTGCCGATGTGACTCACGGGCGACCCGCGGAATGCGAAGTCTTGCACGGGAACCATCAACGGTATAAACCCAACCTCTTTGGGTTTGACCAGTTCCTTCAGGTAGGAATCGGCGCGATGGAAAATATTTCAGATGATAGTAGAAAGAAGAGAAACTTTTTATCGCGTGTTACGTCTAAACCATATAGAGAGAAAGAGAGGGGGAATGGGTCATGAAGAATGTGACCAAATCGATTGCACTGATTCTATTATGTTTTTGTTTATTCCCGTTATTTCCAACCACATCATCCGCAGCTGAAGGCATTAAGATCACCGTGGACGAAGGAATTGATGGAAAGGTCAAGGAAGAGCGGGGATTCCCGATCACCGTTACCGTGCAGAATGGAGCCGATCACTTCAAGGGGGATATCGTCTTTGATTACGCTCAATCCTATGAAACCGGAGGGGGGAGAGTGTTGTCCATCGACCTCCCGCCCGGTGAAACCCGCACGTTTTCCTTAACCATTCCGGGGTTTGGAGATCCTTTGAGGGGTAACACGTCAAAGGAGACCATTCACTTATTCCAAGGAGATTGGAATTCCGGAAAGGAAGTGAAGTTCACCGGTGATAAGCGGCTGAATCCAAGTTTTATTTATATGGACTATGCTTCGATCGGTGTATTGAGCAAAGACGCCGATCGCTTGAAATCATTGAAAGCCAGTCAGGTCAACGGCAACAAAGTGGAAGTGTTGAATCTTTCAGAGAAAAATTTCCCGGGAGATGCCACGGGTCTTCAGATGTTCGATTTCATCGTGATCGATGGGTTTGATCTATCGGTATTTTCTAAGAAACAACTGGACGCCTTCAATCGCTGGGTGGATAAAGGAGGCACGGTACTCATTGGAAGTGACGTGAATGCCCAGAAGACCCTGGGTCCACTGGCTGATATCGCTCCCCTAAAGGTGGGCGGAGAACAGACTCTTTCAGACCTGTCTTTCCTGGAAACCCAGGAGAATCTCAAAGTGAATTTCAAAACGCTACCCGCCGTCGAAGGTGAACTGACCCAAGAGGCTGAGGCAGTGATCGGAGAGAAGAAATCACCTCTCCTTGCAAAGAAATCCGTGGGACGAGGTGAAGTCTGGCAGACACCCTTCTTATTGAGTGATTCCCGGCTGAATGACTGGGCGGGCTTTACTCCATGGATCAATGAGTTTTATTCAAAAACCAAATATAGCACCAACTTCTATAACATGGGGGGAAGAGCGCAAGGCTTCTATTATGAGATGGGCATGGTCAATGAACTGTTCCCTTCCAATCAATTCAAGGTCAGCACCCTCATCCTGGTGGTTGCAGTCTATCTGATCCTGGTGATCCCTGTCCTCTACTTCCTGCTCCGTAAGTTGGATAAACGGGAGCAGTCGTGGTGGATCATCCCTACGGTGTCTATCCTTCTGTCTCTCGGGATTTTCCTTACGGGGGCTAAAGACCGCGTGACGAAGCCACACATGAATCAGATGAGTATCCTTGAAGCGGATGGAAAAGGTGCCGTTCAAGGGATATCAGCGTTCACATTCTTCTCCAACTCGAGTGGTGACTATACCCTCAGTGCCGGGCATAATCTCGAGCTGTATGCGAATAACAGCATGAACGCACCTGAATTCGATCAATACAAGTACGCCCTGGACGAAGTGACAAGGAATACGACGGATACGACGCTGAGAGATGTAGAGTACTGGTCCACAAGGACGGTTATGGGGGATGCCTACAAGAGTGATGCAGGTTCATTCACCCCAGGACTCACACTGGAAAATAAGACTCTGAAAGGAAGCATAGGCAATGACTTCCCGTATGACTTCGAAGAAGTGTATCTCTGGTCTGGAACACGCACTTATTCCCTTGGAAGCGTGAAAGCGGGGCAGTCCCTCGAAGTGGATCAAAAGGTCTCTGTTGACTATCTCTCCAGTCCGGTCAGCAATAATGCCATTCCACCTTCATTTACAGGTCAGCAAGGTTTGGATGATCAGAGAAAACAATCCCTTGAACAAGTTGCCTCCTTGCTGATGGAAGATGGAACGTCGGGAAATCGACCAGTCATCTTCGGCTACACAAAGGACGGGGTCGTGGATGTAACCATGAAGGATCGAAAGCCCAAGAAAGAGAATCTTTCCCTTGTCTATCAATCCATTCCATCCTTGGGGGATTTCAACGGACCGTTTTCACTTAAGAATGAGCAGCTTGATATAGAGGTCAAACCGATTGACGGAAAGATCATCGATAACTACTCATGGGGTGGATCCGGAGAAATGGAAATTGAAGATGGCACGTATGAAATGATCCTTAAATTGCCTGAACAAATGAAGGACTCCGACATTTCACTGAATTCATTGAGCATCAGGCAATATCCAGAAACGCCGCTTGAGTTCGCCATGATTGCACCCTCTAATGGGAAGGAAAAGAAACTGGAAGAACAATCAGCCAATACGTTCGAAGTGAAGGATCGTTTGACGGATTATTTGAATGAAGATGGGGAGATTGTCATTAAATTGGTGAAATCCACCCAGGGTGACACCTTTACCCAACTTCCGAAAATCGCACTGAAAGGAGAAGCAAAACAATGATTGAACTTATGAACCTATCAAAATCATATGGCTCCTTTCAAGCGCTGGACGGACTTACCCTGAGTATCGGAAAAGGGACGGTATTTGGTTTTGTCGGTCAGAACGGGGCAGGGAAGTCTACAACATTTTCCATTCTGGCAACCCTTCTTGCACCGACTTCGGGAAGGGCGACAGTGAATGGCTTTGATGTATGTGAAGAACCGAAGTTGGTCAGGCGTCAAATCGGATATATGCCGGATTTCTTCGGGGTTTATGATCAGTTGAAGGCAGAGGAATACCTCGACTTTTATGGTGCGAGCTACAAGATACCGGCCGATGAGAGGGAGGCCCTCATTCCGCAGCTGCTGGAACTTGTGAATCTTACTCATAAAAAGGATTCCTATGTGGATGAACTCTCCAGGGGGATGAAGCAGAGGCTATGCCTTGCCAGGTGCCTCATCCATGATCCTGAAGTGCTGATTCTCGATGAACCGGCTTCCGGGCTGGACCCGAGGGCAAGGATCGAGATGCGTGAGATTTTAAGAGAGTTGAAGAAAATGGGCAAAACCATCCTTATCTCATCACATATCCTTCCTGAACTTGCCGAGATGTGTGATGAAATTGGCGTTATCGATAATGGGAAGCTAGTGGCGCATGGCTCCGTCGCAGACATCCAGCAGCAATTGGAGGCGGAAAAAATCATCGAGGTGAAGGTAAGGGGGATGCTTGAATCGGCTGCCTCTTTCTTTGAAGATGATCCGAATCTATCGAGCCTTGAAATGGATGAAGAGAAAAAGACAATCAAATTCCTCTATAAAGGTTCCGAAGTGCAGCAGGCCGAGCTGCTCCGATTGGCCATATTGAATGGGGTCGCGGTCGTCAGCTTCAAGGAGACGGAAACGGATCTTGAAGATGTCTTCATGGAGATCACGAAAGGGGTGAAGCCGTCATGAAGCAACTGTTCATCAATCCGATGCTGAATAAGGAGTTCAAGCTTCGGTTCCGGTCATTCAAATCATTCATCGGGATCCTATGCTACCTCATGGCCATCAGTATTGTTGTGATCGGTTTCATCTACTTTCAAAGCCGGATGTCCATGAACGGATACTTCCGTCCGAACGAAAGCAGGACGATGTTCATGATTCTATCGTTCCTGCAGGTCATTCTGGTCCTATTCATCACACCCGGCCTTACCGGGGGATTAATATCGGGAGAAAGGGAGAAACAGACGCTGAGCATGCTGCTCACAACTGAACAAAGCTCCACAAGCATCATCCTGAGTAAATTGGTGTCATCGGTTTCCTATCTGCTACTGCTCATCTTGTCGAGCCTTCCGATATACAGTTTCGTGTTCTTATTCGGAGGGGTTGCACCGACGGATGTACTCATGATCTTCGGCTACAGCCTTTTCCTTGTATTCGTTTTCGGGTCATTCGGGATCTTTTTCTCCACGATCATCCGGAAAACGATTGTCTCCATGGTAACGGCATACGGAAGCGTCTTGTTCCTCGTAGGAGGATCACTTTTCCTGTTTGCCCTCACCATGGCGCTTACAGGCGTTTCGAGTAACGGTACACAAGCGACAAACCCGATCGCTTACTTCATGGCCATGTTCAACCCGGGCATTGTTCTCTATAGTCATTTCGAACCCGGTATGATGGATGAAATCCTTTCCTTGACGGGCATCTCATTCCCATTGTGGATATCCTTTATCATCACGTACAGCATCCTGGCCATCCTTGCTTTGTTCGGAAGCATCAGGAAATTACGTCCTCGGATGAAGACCCGGGCAAGGGGGTAAGCCGATGGAAGGGAAAGTGAAATTCCTTCGAAACCTGAGCCGATTAAGAAAGAAACTGCGGTATGCACAGTTCATCGAACAAGTGCAATGGACCGTGTTCGGTTCAAGTATCCCTGCACTGCTTATAACAGCGGCTGTATGGATCCGTCCCTTCCCATTCTGGAAGACTTACTTGTCGGGGGTGTGGATCCTGCTGATTTTTGGCATGGTGATTCACCTCTACAGAAGGAGGGCGACCTTTGAGCAAAGCGTAAAGATATATGATGAGGCAGAAGGTGAGAACACCATCAGCACGGCCAATGCGGAGCTTGAGGGCAATCATCCGTTGCTTCCTCTTGTCCTGCGGGATGCCCTTGATGCCATGAACAGACATGCAGAGAAGGTACAAGACCGCCGATACTGGTCGTTCCACACCCGATTGGCGATTGCTGCCCTCCTCCTCTATGGGGGATCTGCCCTGATCCTGACCCAGGGTCACGCATCATTCGAAACGGCAGCAGAATTGAAAAAAAAGAGTGAGATCACAAAAGAATCGGATAAGCGTCTAGAACAAGAAGCAATAAAAGATTCTGTTAAGAAAAAAGAGTTGGCAAAGGAGCTTCAGGAAATCAAAAAAGAAAAGGACCCAGTGGAGCGCCAAAAAGCCATTATGAAAAAGGTAAAAGAAAACAACCTTAAAAAACAGAAGGCGGATCTTTCACTGCGTGAGTTAGAACGGTTCAAGAAGATCGCCAAACAATCGAAGGCGGACGGAGTGGCGAAAGCTCTGAAAAACTTCGACCAAAAAGCACTGAGTAAAGAAGTGAAAGCATTGAGCGATGAACAGCTTGAACAGCTCAAAAAACAACTTGGAAGTGATCCGGAAAAGACACTCTCAGACGCATTGAAGGCGGCTGAAGGGGCTGACAAGGATTCACAAGCACTCGCAAAATGGAGTGAAAATCTAGCCAAGGAAGCCGCGGACCTGGCCGCGGACCTTGATGACAAAGACCTTGAAAGCATGAATCTTGCGGATACGGGTGATTCACAGCCACCACAGGAACAGAGTGGTACCCAATCCGATCCGGGATCGGATCAGGAGCCCAAAGATCCGTCTTCTGGAAGCGGCTCAAATGCTCCTGGAAATGGAAGTGGGGCAGGAAACGGGAGTGGAAAAGGCAGTGGAGGAGCAAATGGAAGTGGAAATGGTAACGGAACCGGAAATGGCACAGGGAGCGGCAGTGGCTCCGGTTCTGGAAAGGGTGCAGGATTGGGTCAGGGATCAAGAGATCTTTTGACGATACCAGAACGAATGGAAGGGAAGACCAACACAGAGACTGATTCAGGCAAGCTTAACAGGGGAATGAAGGGCGAACAATTCTCTTCTGACGGCCCTGTCAAAAGGGGTTCTGTACGGTCATATGAGGAAGTGTACCAGGACTACTATTCCTCCTATCGCAAAGGTGAAGACCGACAGACAATCCCTAAAGACTTGGAATCTGTGGTGGAATCCTATTTTAGTGAAATTGATCCGGGAGAGTGAAAAGGGTGGACGCAGCAGATAAAGAACTGGCCTATAAACAAGCCATAGAAAAGATTGAACAGGTAAAAAGAGAGGTCGGCCGTTATATCGTCGGCCAGAAGGATATTATCGACACGCTTTTATTGACGATCCTGGCCGGGGGCCATGCCCTACTGGAAGGGCTTCCGGGTCTCGGGAAGACTATGCTTGTGCGCTCCTTATCCGACGTCATGGAACTCAGTTTTTCACGGGTCCAGTTCACACCGGATTTGATGCCGACGGATATTACAGGGACCATGGTGATGAGCCATGACAAGGATGAACCATTCACCTTTCATAGAGGTCCGCTCTTTCATCATTTGGTCCTTGCAGATGAAATCAACCGATCCACACCGAAGACACAAAGTGCCCTCCTTGAAGCGATGGCCGAACAAACGGTGACGGTAGTGGGAGAGACGATAAAGCTTGAGAAGCCATTCTTCGTTCTCGCTACGCAAAATCCCATTGATCTAGAAGGTACATACCCACTACCTGAGGCTCAAATGGACCGCTTTATGTGCAAATTACTTGTTCCCCATCCTCAAAAAGCGGAGTTGAAGGAAATCGTCCGACGAACCACGGGGACAGAAGAAATCCACTTGCAATCCGTCATGGACCGGGCCGAGCTGCTGGCTATACAAAGGCTGGTAAAAGAAATCATGGTCGGCGATGAAGTATTGGACTTTGCCATTTTACTTGTGGAGTCGACACACCCTGATCGGGAATCTTCGTCAGAGCTCGTCAAGCAGTATATCGAATATGGAAGCGGGCCGCGTGGGCTTCAAAACCTCATCCTGATGGCGAAGGCACGAGCATTGGTCAGCGGGAGATATCACGTTTCCATCGGAGACATCAAGCAGACGGCCATCCCGGTGCTCAGGCATCGGATTTCATTGAACTTCGAGGCGGAGGCAATGAATGTGAAAGAAGATGAGATCCTGATGGACCTCATCAAAAGGGGAGCAGGCTCTTGAAGCCCATGTTAAGTCCGCAATTCCTATCACAACTCAAGAGGCATCGGTTAAACCCTTCACGGATCAGCACCGGTCAGCATAAAGGCGCCAGGACATCGACCCGGCACGGGAGTTCACTTGAATTCTCGGACTATCAGATGTATGAACTTGGTGACGATGTGAGGCAGATTGATTGGAACGTCTATGCAAGGACAGAAAAGGTATATGTGAAGCGATATCTGGATGAGCGGGAAGTATCTATCAGCTTATACCTGGATTGTACTGAATCAATGAGAACCGAGTCCGTAAAGTGGGAGCGGGCGACGGAGCTCACGGCATCCCTTGCTTATATGATCCTCTCCTCCGATGACCGTCTGAGCCTCCATTTGGTGGGACAACAGGCAGTTCCGTTGAAGAAGAAGGGGACGCGGGATGCGAAGGGAATCCTGCACTCCATGGGAAATGTGCAGAACGATCCAGGTGAAAGGGATAGTCGAACACCGTTCATGCGTTCCCTGAAAGGGAGGCAGCGGTCAAAGAGCTCTGTCACGATATTGATCACGGATGCGCTTGAACCTCTGTCAGAAATATACGAAGCGTTGAAGTGGCTTTCTTCCAAGAAGGAAAGGGTATATTTCATCCAACTCCTCCATGAAGACGAGATTTCCCCACCCTATACGGGTGACTGGAAGCTGAAGGACAGTGAGCGGGGTGAAGAGATTGATGTATCTTTTCAGCATTCTGTCATCGATCGCTACCTTGAAACCCTTCATTCGCACAACGAGGCAATCGAACGGGAGTGCAAGCGCTATGGCTTTACATATAGGAACCTCATTTCTTCACAGCCGGTCAATGAAATGGTGCTGAAGGATCTGAAGATGTCCGGAATGGTGAGGTGAGGGCATGGGCATTCAATATCCATTCTATGCCCTGATGGGGCTGTTTCTGATCGCTGTTGTCCTCATGTACTTCTTCAGGAAGCGGTACGACATGAAAGTCGTATCATCGAATCTATTGTGGAATCAAGCGATGAACGAGTGGCAATCATCACCCTGGTTCCATAAACTTCAGCGGAATCTCTTGCTGTTCCTGCAGCTTCTAATTCTGACCTTGCTAATCTTTTCTCTGATGAAACCCTATCTGACCAGCTTTTCAGGGACCACGGGTCATACCGTCATCCTCATGGATACATCCACTTCCATGAAAGCGGTGGAAGGTGGAGTCACCCAGTTTGATCTTGCCAAGAAGGGAGCAGAGGGTGTAATTGAGAAAGCTGGAGGCCCCGTGACGATCCTTGGCGTGGGTAAGAATATTACGACAGTGATATCCGAAGAGGAGAATAAACGGACGTCTTTGAAAGCATTGAATGAGCTCGAAATGACAAATGATCACGAGGATATGCAGAAGGCCATTCAGATGGCACTTGCCATTGCAGGAGCCGGGGACGTTCATTTATTCAGTGATGCTGGTACAAAAAACATGTTTAAAGACCTTCGAACGGATGCCACGGTCACGGTACACAAGATGATCGAGAATCCCGTCAATATTAGTATGAAAAGCTTTGGAATCAAGGAGAACGGGGGAAAGATGGAAGGTGTTGTAACCATTTCAAATCAAGGTGGTGAAGACCGGAAGGGGACGCTGATCATCCATGGGGGATCGACCGTCGTGCATCAGGATGCTGTGACCATTCCCTCCGGGGAAGACGTCACCATCCCACTATCAGGTTTTCCCCTGGAAGAAACGTATTCCGCTGAGATCCGTGTGGACGATGATTTTCATGATGATAATGTCATGACGGCTCTTAATATGAGTTCATCTCCTGTAATTTATGCGATGGGAGACATCAATCCGTTCATCATCAAAGGATTTCAGGCATTGGGAATGGATGTGAATACAGTGGAAGAAGCATCCATCCTTGATGATAATGGAATCCTAATCGCCTCCTCAAAGGATGCAGAACAAACCGGGTTGCCGGTCCTGATCGTCCCGGATGAAGCAGAAAAGGGAAGGAAGATAGGGGGTACGGTCTCTTCAAAGACGGATCATCCCTTGCTTCGCTATGCCGACGTTGAAAAAATCTTTGTAGAAAAAGCGATGGACCACAACATCTCCGGACTTTCAACGATTGCGGAGCAAGATCGTGTTCCCCTCCTGCAAGCCGGTGAAATCAAAGGCAAAAAAATGGTCCTGATGAATTTTCAGGTGAAGGATTCAGATTTTCCACTATACCCAGGCTTTCCGATTTTTTTATATAATGTCTACCATTACCTGGGTGATAATCAGCAGGTGATCGGAAACTTCCTGCCGGGTGAAAGACGGACCCTCCAGACAGAGGGTACATGGGATCTCTACAGCATGAACCAGGATTACATCGGTGAGTGGAAAATGGGCACCACCTTCACTGCACCAATCGAACCGGGAATCTACCAGGCTGTTCGTGGTGAGGATGTGAAGTATTTTTCTGTAAGCATTGATGATAGAGAAAAGATGATTGGAAAAGGGGAATCGTTCACCGTGAGTGGAAAGGGTGTGGAAGGAAAAAGCGCTCCTTCTTCCATCACTTCCTGGTTTCTGGCGCTTGCCGTCCTTTTCTTATTCATAGAGTGGGAGGTGTATAGACGTGGGAATCAACATTCATGAGCCATTATGGTTTTTACTGGTTCTCCCTGTTATCGCTGTCCTGTATCTGTATGTTAAGCGAGGAAGGTTCAACAAAGAGAAGCGGATGATCATGATCATCAGGTGCCTGACGTTTCTGCTGTTGATAACGGCCTTGACGGATCCTTATCTGACACTGCCCCAAAAAGGGAAGAATGTGATATTCCTTGCTGATCGTTCTGCATCAATCAACGATAGCGCTGATGACATGATGGTTGCCATCGAAGATCAGGTTACGAAGAAAAAAGAAACTGATGCCTACGGTATCGTGTCATTTGCCAAGGGTGCAGCACTTGAACAAAGTCTTTCTTCCAAGGAAAGTGAAGTCCCCGGGTTCTCTGGGGAGGTCGGAGAAGACGAAACGAATATTCAGAACGGCCTCGAGTATGCATCGAATCTATTGGGCTCATCCAATGGGGGAAGGATCGTCCTCTATAGCGATGGAATCGAAACCCTCGGAGCGGGCGAGGATATCATCCCTAAACTGAAGGACAATGGAATCGAGGTAGATTGGGTGAAGCGTCCTTCCAATGGGCAAGACGACGTAGCCGTGACATCCGTCAACTCCCCTGCCTTACAATATAAAGGGGAGGAGGCGACTGTGAGTGTCACACTCCACAGTACCACCCAGACAAGCGTCGACCTGCAGCTTGACCTTAACGGGAATAAGATTGCTAGAAAGCAGGTCAAGGTTCAAGAGGGCAACAATGAATTCGAGTTCCAACATACTGTTGACGAGACAGGAATGCTCGTTTATCGAGCAGAGATCTACTCGGATACGGATGCAAGACCGGAGAATAACCAGCTGAGTTCCATAGCGAGGGCCGAAGGGGATCCCCTCGTTCTCCTTGTCCATGATGACGGGAAGAAGAGTAGGTTGGAGGAACAGTTGAAGTCTGCGGGATTCAGGGTCGAGGCACTTCAATCCTCACAGCTTCCCGACAAACTCAGCTCCTATCTTGATTATCAAACGATTTTATTTGACAATGTCGCTGCCACGGATATACCTGAAGAGAAGATGAACCTGATGGAGCAAGCCGTGAAGGAATTCGGAAGGGGTTTCATCATGTTTGGCGGGGATGAAAGCTTTGCTCTGGGTGGTTACTTCAAGACACCGATTGAGAAGCTGTTGCCCGTAGACATGGAGGTCAAAGGGAAAAAAGAACTTCCTTCACTGGGACTGGTCCTCGTCATCGATCGCTCGGGGAGCATGGATGGACAGAAGCTTTCCCTTGCGAAGGAAGCTGCTGCGAGGACTGTTTCCCTCTTAAGGGAGAAAGACACGCTGGGGGTACTCGCATTCGATGACCGGCCGTGGGAGATCGTCCCGACCGAACCGATCAAAGACCGGAAAAAAGCGGAAGAGAAAATACGTACCATTTCACCGGGTGGGGGAACGAACATCTATCCTTCTCTTGAAGAAGCGTATGTGAGCCTGCAAGACAGGCCGCTGAAGAGGAAGCATATCATCCTCCTGACAGATGGGCAGTCGGCGGCAGGGGGCGATTATGATACCCTGATCGAAGGTGGGTTATCGAAGGGGGTCACCCTTTCCACAGTGGCCATCGGTTCAGATGCAGACAGGTATCTCTTGGAGGATCTCTCACAGATAGGGAATGGCCGATTTTACGATGTGGTGGATGCATCGGTCATTCCAAGCATCCTCACCAGGGAGACCGTGATCACGACAAGGACCTATATAGAAGATCAGCCTTTCTACCCCACCATTCAATCGAGCAAATGGCAAAAGCTTTTCGAGAGCGGTATGCCTCGAATGAATGCCTACATCGCCACCAGTTCTAAGGATTCTGCACAGGTGGAATTGGCAAGCGACAAGAAAGACCCTATTCTCGCCACATGGAGGTATGGACTGGGAACCACCTTTGCCTTCACCTCTGACACAAAGGGGCAGTGGGCGGGCGATTTTGCATCATGGAAAGGCTGGCCGGAGTTCATCAACCAATTGGTTACACGTTCGTTCCCAAGTATTCAATCTAGTCCCTATTCCATCGAGTTGGACGGAAGTGGTGAGAAGACAAAGCTCCTTCTCACTTCGCCTGATAGCGGGACCATGCCTTTGACAGTCTCTGTGTTGGCTGAGGATGGGAAGCAGGTAGAAGCCACCTCAAGGATCCTTTCACCGGGCGTTCACGAAGTGGAATTCGATGAGAGGCTATCGCCAGGGGTGTACAGCATGAGCATCGGAGATCAAGCCCTGAATCAGGCGTATGAAACCGGCTTTGCCGTCCCGTATTCAGAGGAGTATTCTTATCAGGGGGGATCAGTCAGGACAGTGGAAGGCATTGTAAAGGAGACCGGAGGAAAGACGTACGATTCGGGAATAGACGCGTTCAGATCTATGAACGATCGACCGTATAATGAACAGTCCATTCGGACATTCCTTATTCTCTTAGCATTCCTGCTCTTCTTTGCGGAGGTCGCTCTTAGACGATTTGGTTTGCCTGTTGCCTTAGCCACAGTCGGAGAAAAATTCGGGAGGAAGGTTCAGAAGAATAATGGACCGGAAACAACGAGAAGAAGGCCAGCAAAAGTCTTGGATGATACACATTCAAGACGCGAGGAACCCGTGCCTGTCATGCAGGATGAACCGGAGCCTTCAGCCAAGCCGAAACTTAAACCGAAACCGCAAGTCCATCATGATCCTGACAGGATGAAAAGGCTGCTCGATGCCAAAAACCGCAGGAATAAATGAAGATCAAAAAAGCGAAGGGGAATGATCCCTTCGCTTTTTGCTTACTGTTCTTTTTTCTCGATGAAGACCTGATGAGGGAATGGGATGTCGATGCCGTGGCGATCGAAGGCTTCTTTGATCCCTTTGCGTATTTTTCTTTCGACTCCCCATTGCTCCATATTCTTCGTTTTGCAGAGGACCCTCAGGACAACATCCGAGTCACCGAGGTTCTGGACGCCGACCACATTCGGACCTTCAACGATATTTTCGTCTTCTGCCGCCAGCCTGTCGCACACATCCTGCATGATCACGATGGCTTCATCAATATTGTCATCATAGGAGATGCCGATATCGACAAGGGCACGCATATTGCCGCGCGAGTGATTGCTGACGCTTGATATTTCACGATTCGGTACATAATTGAGGGTACCATCGAATCCCCTTATATGGGTTGTCCTCAACCCGACTTCTTCCACGATCCCATCGAATCCGCCAGTTGTCACATAGTCACCGACATCGACCTGTTTCTCCAATAGAATGAAGAATCCCGTCACGATATCGCTCACGAGACCCTGTGCACCGAATCCGACGGCTAAACCGACAATTCCAGCCCCAGCGAGGATCGCGGTCACTTGAATGCCGAAAATCTGAAGGATGGTAACAAAAAAGATAAAAATAAGAACATAACCGATGATATTCTTCGTGAGACTCTGGAGGGTCTGGGCCCGTCCGGTCGACACATCATTCCTTTTACTGTAGCGATCAAAGGCGCGCGTGATGATTTTATTGGCAGCCCCTTTGATTACAAGAAAAGCGATCCAGATGGCGATGATTTGGATGGCTCCGATGCCGATCTTCATAAGAAGTGTATTCCAATCGAAGTCCATGATTTTTCCTACTGCACTGTTTCCTAGTATGTAATTCAAAGCAAAAACATCCTTTCTGTGTAAATGGTGAACTTTTATAGTATACACAATGGGGTCCGGGTTATGTCAAAGGGTGATTTGCCATAAACCCCTTTCTATATTCCCTATTCCGTTTGACGGTAAACGGTTCGAGGGGAGGGACAGAAAAGATTATAATGAGGTTGCTCCACAAAAGAAGGACAATTTCAAAAAAACAAAAAAATGTGAAAAAAGGGTAGATAAATATTTCGAAACTCGATATATTTAGTAATGCACTGTTTTTTACTGAAGGGAGAGAATACATGGATACGTTTAAGAAATTAAAAGATTTTTATTGGCCGTACAAGTCGCAATTCCTCATCTCGATGATTTTCCTCATCTTTGTCACGGGTATCACCGTCGTGTACCCGATCATCCTCCAAATCACCATCGATGATGTTATTCTAAAAGGCGACTATCAGTGGATTCCTTACCTTGCCTTCGGTTTTATCGGAATCATGGCACTGAAAGGGATCGGCACGTTCATTCAGCAGTACTTCGGAGATCTATTCGGGATTACTTCGGTATATCGCCTTCGCAATGAGCTGTACCAAAAGCTGCAATTCCTTCCTTTCAGCTACTATGATAATGCGAAGACCGGTGACCTCATGTCGAGGTTGACTGCCGATGTAGAAGCATTCAGGTTTTTCCTTTCATTCGGCTTTTCGGAACTACTCCGTTTTTTCCTATTGGTGTCCGTCAGTTTTTGTGTGATGTTCTACTATTCTCCTTCCCTGACATTCGTCACGTTGGCGACCCTCCCATTCCTGGCGGTTTCGGTATTTAAGTTCGATAAGGCTGTCCATCCTGCTTTCAGGGGGATCAGGAAATCATTCGGGAAATTAAACACGAATGTCCAGGAAAATATCAGCGGGATCAATACGGTCAAATCCCTTTCAAGGGAAGAATTCCAGAACGGTAAGTTCAATCGTTCAAACGGGGACTACAAGGATAAATATCTCTTCACCTCTGATATCTGGGCGAAATATTTCCCACTGATGGAGTTTCTGGGCAATGTGAGTGTCATCCTGCTTCTCGGTTATGGAGGATACCTCGTGATGAATGGGAACCTTGCTCCTGGTGAACTGGTTGCCTTCTACAGCCTGGTCTGGTATATCATATGGCCGATCATGAATCTAGGATTCACCATCAATCAGTTCTCTCAATCGAAAGCTTCTGGAGAGAGGCTACTTGAGATCCTTGAGGTCGATGAGAAAATCAAGGACGGTGTACATGCGGTTGAAGCAACACGCATGAAAGGGGAAGTAAAATTCGAAGATGTTTCCTTCCATTATAATGACCTCGATGAAGATGCCGCCCTGGAGTCCATTACATTCAACGCACCACCCGGTAGAATCGTAGGACTGATCGGCGGGACCGGTTCAGGTAAATCAAGCGTCATTCAGCTTTTGACACGATTTTACGAGCCTCAGGAAGGGAGGATCACCATAGATGGGATGGATATCCGTGACTATTCCATCAAGTCCCTTCGTCAGAACATCGGCGTCGTGCTCCAAGAATCGTTCCTGTTTTCTTCCACCATCAGGTCGAATATCGCGTATGGGCGTCCTGAAGCGTCTCAGGAAGACGTAGAGAAGGCCGCAAAGCTTGCTCAGGCCCATGACTTCATCATGACTCTTCCCGATGGATATGAGACAAAGCTAGGGGAGAGGGGACTCGGTCTGTCTGGAGGTCAGAAACAGCGGATTGCCATTGCGAGGGCCATCTGCCTCGACCCTTCTATCCTTGTTCTTGACGATGCAACATCGGCGGTGGACATGGAAACGGAATTCCGTATTCAAAAAGCACTGAAGAACGTCATGTCCGACCGTACGACATTCATCATTGCACATAGGATTTCTTCACTGAAGCACGCCGATGAAATCCTGGTTCTTGAAAATGGGAGAGTGGCGGAGCGGGGTAGACATGAGGACCTCCTTGCCAACAACGGTCCTTATCAGCGCATCTATGATATTCAATACAAAGACCAAAAGAAAATTCTGCAGGCTGGGAGGTGATGAGTGTATGACAAAGATGAAAAATGACAAAAAAGTGATGGACCGGTTCCACTACTCAACCGATCAAGTGATCGACAAACCATTCAACTGGGGACAGCTTTCGCGGCTACTGACGTATCTGAAACCGTATTCCAAGAAGCTGTTGCCTCTGTCCATCCTGACGGTCCTGATCACAACGGCCGTCAGATTGATCATTCCGATTCTGATCGGGGTGTATACGCTGGATAAAGCCATCCGCCAGAAGGATGGGAATCTGTTGATGACCTTGATCGGTGTGATAGCCGGACTCTATGTGCTCAGTTACTTCGCCAACATCCTCAGGATACGATGGATGAATCAGTTGGGCCAAGGCGTGATCTATGACCTGCGCAAGCATCTGTTCAGTCACGTGCAAAGCCTGTCTCACCGATTCTTCGACCAGCGCTCAGCCGGCTCGATCCTTGTCAGGATCATGAACGACATCAACTCGCTTCAAGAATTGTTTACAAACGGGGTCATCAATCTATTGATGGATATCATCCTGCTTGCAGGGATCATCGTCCTCCTGTTCACTCTAAGCCCTGAGCTCACCCTCGCCGTCATGGTCATCCTTCCAATCATGTTCTTCATCTCCACCACGTTGAGGAAGAACATCCGAAAATCATGGCAGCTGGTGCGGCTCAAACAAGCAAAGCTCAATTCCCATTTGAATGAGAGCATCCAAGGGGTCAGGGTGACACAAGCCTTCACCCAGGAGCGTGAGAACATGGCGTTCTTCGATGGAATCAATACGGAGAACTTCGAGAGCTGGAGAACGGCCACCAAAAAGAATGCCATCTTCAGACCACTGGTTGAAATGACCAACGCCGTTGGTACGGCCGTTTTGATCTGGTATGGTGCCCATCTGATACAAACCGGTTCTTTGCAGCTGGGAGAATTCGTTTCCTTCGCTTTTTACCTAGGCATGTTTTGGGAGCCGATTTCGCGTCTCGGGCAGGTGTATAATCAACTTTTGATCGGGATGGCTTCATCAGAGAGGATCTTTGAATTCCTTGATGAAAAGCCGATTGTTCATGAGAAGGACGAGGCCATTTCCATGAAAGAAATCGCTGGTCATATCCAGTTCAACGATGTGGAGTTTTCTTATGATGATAAGCGAAAGGCCCTTCAAGGCATCAATCTCGAGATGAAGGCCGGTCAGACCGTAGCCCTTGTGGGACATACGGGATCAGGAAAAACGACGATCGCCAATTTGATCAGTCGTTTCTATGATCCGACCGCGGGAGCGGTCACAATCGATGGGAATGACTTAAGGGATGTATCGGTGGCGAGCCTGCGTAACCAGATCTCCATCGTTCTACAAGATACGTTCATTTTCTCGGGAACGATCATGGATAATATCCGGTTCGGACGTCCCGATGCGACAGATGAAGAAGTTCGACTCGCTGCGGAAGCGATCGGGGCGGACAATTTCATCGGGAAACTCGCCAATGGCTATGAGACCGAAGTTGAAGAACGTGGAAACGTTCTATCTGTGGGGGAAAGGCAGCTTCTTTCTTTCGCGAGAGCCCTGCTTGCCAATCCCCGCATCATCATTTTGGATGAGGCAACGGCGTCCATCGATACGGAAACCGAGGTGAAAATCCAATCGGCCTTGAAAAAATTATTGAACGGCCGTACAGCCATCATCATCGCCCACAGGCTTTCTACTATCAGGGACTCTGATAATATCTTCGTTCTTGAAAACGGAAGAATAAAAGAAAGTGGGAACCATGATCAGCTGATGGAACAGAGAGGGGATTATTACGACCTCGTAGAATCACAGTTCCGAATGATCGAAGCGATATAAAAGAAACATCCCTGGCCGGTCTGGCAGGGATGTTTTTTTTACCTATGAGAGGGAAATGGTACCATAACATCGAATACAGTTAGTTTGTGAAGTTTGTCACAAAATAGTCATGTTCACTAATTCACATACTCTTGGTTTGTTTTATAATAAGGGTATAACGTACGAGGGGGAATCAGTTTTGGATAGCGTCATGATCAGTAGATTGCTTACATCGAGTACATTGATCTTCCACATCATTTTTGCAACGATCGGGGTAGGGATGCCTATAATGATCGCCATCGCAGAGTTTATAGGAATAAAGAAGAATGATAACCACTATCTCCTTCTGGCCCGAAGATGGGCAAGGGGGTTCACCATTACTGTTGCTGTAGGGGTCGTTACAGGAACGGCCATCGGTCTGCAGCTTTCATTGCTATGGCCGTCATTTATGAAAGTGGCAGGTCAAATCATTGCCCTACCGCTTTTCATGGAAACGTTCGCCTTCTTCTTTGAAGCTATATTTCTTGGAATTTTCCTTTATACGTGGGACCGGTTCAAAGGAAAGTGGACCCATTGGTTCCTCAATCTGCCCATTATGATCGGTTCTTCGGCTTCGGCCTTATTCATTACGACCGTCAATGCGTTCATGAATACGCCTCAAGGGTTCGAGCTCAAGGACGGCAAAGCAATTGAAATCGACCCGATTGCAGCCATGCTGAATCCTGCTACCCCTACCAAGGTCTTTCATGTGCTTACGACGTCTTATATGACTATGGCCTTTATCCTTGCAGCCATCGCCGCCTATTCCATCCTTATGAAAAAAGGAGGGAACTATCATAAAAAGGCACTTCGGATGACTATGACAGCGGTATTGGTCTTTTCACTTGGAGCAGCTCTTGCAGGTGATCTTTCCGCAAAATTCCTTGCGGAGTATCAGCCGGAGAAGCTTGCAGCAGGTGAATGGCATTTTGAAACTGAGAAAAATGCAGATCTCATTGTCTTTGGCACGATCGATGAAAATAATGAAATCTCCAATGAGATCCGACTGCCAGGATTCTTGAGCTTTCTTGCAGGCAGTTCATTCGATACGGAAGTCATCGGCCTGAACGATTTTCCCGAAGATGAACGACCACCCCTCTGGATCCACTATATGTTCGATGGGATGGTGTCGATCGGGATGTTCAGTATTTTCATCAGCTTCCTATTCGTCCTCCTGTGGAAATGGAAGAAGGGGAATGAATTCAATAAACCCCTCCTTTGGGGAATCGTTGCGAGTGGGCCACTTGCCATGCTGGCCATTGAATTCGGCTGGATCTACGCAGAAGTCGGAAGACAGCCTTGGATCCTCAGGGGATATATGAAGATTGCCGAGGCAGCCACCCGTGCAGATGGCGTCGCCTGGATTTTCGCCATGTTCCTCGCCCTTTACTTGATGCTCGGCATCTTGTGTGTGGTGGTCCTCATTAGGATGTTCAAAAACAAACCTGCAGAAGCGGAACTTGAGAAAAGGTTCCCAACCGACCGGAAGGAGGAATAGGATATGAGTTTGGAAGTGATCGGGATCTCCGTCCTGTGGATTTTTTTGTATGGGTATCTCATTGTAGCATCAATCGATTTCGGTGCCGGTTTCTTTGCCTTCTATGCCCGGATGAAAGGGAAGGAACACACGATGAATGCGCTCATCAGCAGATATCTGTCACCCGTATGGGAGGTGACCAACGTATTTTTCGTGTTTTTCTTCGTCGGTCTGGTCGGATTCTTTCCGGATACCGCTTATTATTATGGGACCGCACTCCTTATCCCGGGGAGCGTGGCGATCATCCTCCTGGCAATACGGGGCAGTTTTTACGCATTCAGTAACTATGGTTCGAAGGAAAATATAGGGTATTTATTCATCTACGGGGCAACCGGGTTGTTGATACCGGCGTCTTTATCCACTGCGCTCACCATATCCGAAGGAGGCTTCCTAAAAGAAACCGATGACGGCGTGATCTTCCTGGCTGGGAAGCTTTTGACGAGTCCCTACTCATGGAGTGTCGTATTTCTGTCAATCGTTTCCGTCCTATTCATTTCAGCGGCATTTTTGACCTACTATGCCAATAGGGCAGGGGATATGGCCTCCAGGGAGATCTTGAGGAAATTTGCCCTTTTCTGGAGCCCGCCTACGATCATTGCGAGCCTATGGGTTTTCTGGTCTTTGAAGAATCATAACGAAGAGCATTTTGTGAATGCAATGGATATTTGGTGGATGTTCGGCCTATCCCTATTATTCTTTGTTCTCGCCACATGGCTTATCTATCGCCGCAAACAATTCGGCCTTGCGTTCACTTCGGTCATGCTTCAATTCTTTTTCGCTTTCTTCGGTTACGGTGCCTCCCATTTGCCGTATATCCTGAAACCTTTTATCACCATCGGTTCAAGTGTAACGAACGAAGTGATGGGGACGGCCCTCATCATCGTATTCATTGCCGGCTTGCTGTTGCTGATCCCGTCCCTGTATCTGTTGATGCGCCTGTTTTTATTCGACGCAGATTATGTGAAAGGGAAAAAATAAGCCCCGGGCGGTAGACCAAACATATTCACCTGGTTTTTATGCTAAAATAAGGATAGCAAAATAGGGGGTATGGGAGATGAAAAAAGAGTTTGTTGTCATCGGTTTGGGTCGTTTCGGAGGGAGCATCGTACGCTCCCTCGCCGAGCAGGGTATGGAGGTGATGGCCATCGATATGGATGAGGATAAGGTGAATGAATTTTCCACCACCGCTTCACACGCTGTCGTGGCGGATTCCACCGACGAGTCGGTGCTCAAGAGCCTCGGGATCCGCAACTTCGATCACGTGATTGTTGCCATCGGGGATAATATACAATCAAGCATCCTCACCACCATCATGCTGAAGGAGATCGGTGTGAAGAAGATCACCGTCAAAGCTCAGAATGATTACCATGAAAAGGTCCTGAGGAAGATCGGTGCCAATCAGGTGGTTCACCCTGAGAGGGATATGGGTAGAAGGATCGCCCATAATATCGTTTCGAATAATGTACTGGATTACCTTGAACTCTCGGACGAACATTCCATCGTCGAGCTTGTTGCCAATGAGAAGCTCAGCGGGAACAGCTTGATCGACCTCGATATCCGCGCAAAATACGGGATCAATATCGTGGCAATCAAAAGGGACCGGGATATCATCGTGTCTCCCCAGGCCGAAGAAGAGATACAGGAAGGGGATATTCTCATCGTCATCGGAGCGGACACCGATATCAACCGCTTTGAAAAAAAGATCCTGTGGACATAAAGCGTATAGTAAAAGGATGGCCGACTGCTTACGCGGGCCATCCTTCTTTTTATAGGGGACTTGAGCATATGAAAAGTGACTATGTAATGACGAACACAACCAGTGTGGTTGATACCGCTCATGAAACAAATGAAAAATCCGGACTACTTTTCCCCATCTGAGGGGGAAAGTAGTCCGGATTTTATTATGACTTAAGCACGTGTGTCTCAGGCTCTATTATAATGGATCAGACTTCCATGATGATCGGAAGGATCATTGGACGACGTTTGGTTTTTTCGTATAAGAATGGAGCCAGTGTGTCTGTGATTTCATTCTTGATTTCAGACCATTGAGTAGTCCTTCTTTCAAGCACCTTGTTCAGGTGTTTGGAGATCAAGGTTTGCGCTTCGTTGATCAAGTCCCCGGATTCACGCATATAAACAAATCCGCGAGAAATCAGATCCGGACCGGAAGCAATCTTGAAGTCCTTCATATTGATGCTGACCACGACGATGACTAGCCCTTCTTCTGAAAGGATACGGCGATCACGGAGGACGATGTTTCCGATGTCACCGATTCCACTGCCGTCGATGTAGACATTCCCTGAAGGAATCTTCCCAGCCACCTGAGCAGAGTCGCTGCTGAGGGCAAGTACATCACCATTATCCATGATGAAGCAGTTATCAGGGTCTACTCCACAGTCGACGCCAAGCTGAGCGTGCATCTTCTGCATGCGATATTCACCGTGAATAGGCATGAAGAATGTAGGGTTCATCAGACGAAGCATAAGCTTCATTTCTTGTTGTCCACCGTGTCCGGATGTATGGATATTGCTGAGTGGTCCGTGGACCACTTCTGCTCCTGCACGGTATAGAAGGTTGATCGTACGGTTTACACTGATCGTGTTCCCAGGGATCGGTGAAGATGAGAAGACGACAGTGTCACCCGGTTGAATCTGGATCTGACGATGTGTACCGTTTGCGATACGGGATAGGGCAGCCATCGGTTCCCCTTGAGAACCTGTACAAAGGATGGCCACTTCATTCGCAGGCAACCGGTTGATTTGATTATGTTCGATGAAGGTTTCCTTCGGCGCATTGATGTATCCAAGTTCCTGGCCGATGGTGATGGCCGCCTCCATGCTTCGGCCGAACACAGCTACTTTACGGTTGTGGTAGACTGCCGCTTCGACAACCTGCTGCAGGCGGTGGATGTTGGATGCGAATGTAGCGAAAATAACGCGGCCGTCCACTTTCCTGAAGATATCGTCAATGCTTTCGCCAACTTTGCGTTCGCTCATTGTAAAGTTTGGTACCTCAGCATTCGTACTGTCGGAAAGCAGGCACAGGACGCCTTCTTTTCCGATTTCTGCCATTTTGGTCAGGTTCGCAGGTTCTCCTACAGGAGTGAAATCAAACTTGAAGTCACCTGTGTGCACGACATTGCCCGGAGGCGTCTTGACCACGATCCCGTAAGAATCCGGGATGCTGTGGGTGGTTCGGAAGAACGTGACGGACGTTTTCCGGAACTTGATCACATCATCTTCCTGGATGATGTTGAGCTTGGCATTGCGTAGAAGTCCGTGCTCTTCAAGTTTGTTCTTGATCAATCCCATGGCAAGCTTTCCGCTATAGATCGGAATGTTCAGCTCGCGAAGGAGATACGGAATCCCCCCGATGTGATCTTCGTGACCGTGAGTGATGAAAAGTCCCTTGATTTTATCTACGTTTTTAACGAGATACGTATAGTCAGGGATCACATAGTCGATGCCGAGGAGTTCGTCCTCAGGGAATTTGACCCCTGCATCGATTAGGATGATTTCATCCTGGAACTGTACAGCGTATGTGTTTTTACCGATTTCACCTAGACCACCGAGGGCAAATACTGCAGTCTGGTCATTCTTGACAAATTTCATCCGATTATTGCTCCAGCTCGAATGATTCTTGGTTTTTCTCGTGTTCTAGAAAAGCGCCCTCGAGCTTTTGCACGAATTCGATGTTGTACGGTTTGTCTTTCAGCTTGAGGCGTACCTCACGCTCTGAATCTGCTTCGATGTAAAGAGAGTCAGTGCATTCGCGAACAGGCACTTCTTCTTTACTCTTTTGATAAAATACTTTGTAAATCATGTGTTTTCTCTCTCCTTATCCGTTTTCAAAACTTTAACTTTCCTCTATGATAAAAAAGTTATCAACATAATGTGTGGGTTGTTACCATACGGTTTACCCATAAATAGATCATTTCATTCCGATGGGCGACAACGGCCCGGGATCTCTATCATGAATATGTATAGTATGAATTATAAAGGATTCTTCCTATTAAATAAAGTTTTATCAAGATTCCATGCACATAAAGAGCAGGAACGGATCCATTCGTGGAGAAAAGACTCCCAAAACGGCATCAGTCCCTGCTTATGAAAAGTGACAGTATGACATGCATGTAGATGGACTCCTTCATTTAAGCGATCGTCTTTTTTTTAAGCAACTCTTTCCACTGTTTCATAAGCTTTTTGCGCAGCTTCTTGAACATGGATGATCACTCCTTACTTATATTTTACCGAGAAAAAGGCTTGAAGTAAAGATGCCTTCCTTTTATTGTACGGAATTTCTCGAATCTCTTACATGGTTAAATATAGTAAATGAAGCGGTTGCGGCATCCATTGACAATTTAGCAGTGAAAGCGTACCTTTATCAACGTCTTACCATTTTGTTATTCCATTACTAGAAAGAGGAGAGTCATAATGTCGAAGATCGTTTTTTTTGATATAGACGGAACACTGCTCGACCACGATAAAGAACTCCCGTCCTCCACGAAGCAGGCCATCAGACGCCTCAAGGAAAATGGCACGTTTGTAGCCATCGCCACGGGGCGTGCGCCGTTCATGTATGAACCCTTGAGGGAAGAACTTGGGATCGATTCATATGTTTCCTTCAACGGACAGTATGTTGTATTCGAGAATAACGTCATCTATACGAATCCACTTGATACCGGCCGTCTTGAAGCCTTGTTGGAAGACTCGGAAGCCAAAGGACATCCCGTCGTCCATCTTGATCATGAAACGATGAAGGCCAATCATGAAGATGATGAATATATCAATAAGAGCATGGCAAGCCTCAAGTTCACCCATCCTGAATGCCAGCCCGAGTTCTATAAGGGAAGAGACATCTATCAATCACTTCTATTCTGTGATGAAGAAGAAGAGACGTTTTACCGCGAAAACTACCCGGAATTCTCTTTTATCAGATGGCATGAACATTCCATGGACATTCTGCCTGACGGAGGATCAAAAGCAGAAGGGATCAAACGGATGATCGACAAGCTCGGATTCCGGATGGAGGATGTATATGCCTTCGGTGACGGGTTGAACGATATTGAAATGATCAAGGGCGTCGGAACAGGTGTTGCCATGGGGAATGCCGTGGAAGAGCTGAAGCGGCATGCCGACCTCGTGACGGCGGATGTAGCAGACGACGGCATCTCTAAAGCGCTAAGTAAACTGGGCCTGATATAAACAACAAGAAAGGACTCCCCTGAACAACGGGGAGTCCTTTTTCACGATTATCATCGTTCAATGGGGATAGCGTCCGGAATCGGTTCGAACGGATGTTCATGATCGATATGGTCATAGAACATCACGCCGTTCAGGTGATCGATTTCATGCTGGAATACGATGGCTGCCAGGCCTTTCAGACGGATTTTGACTTCGTTTCCGTCTACGTCCCACCCTTTTACCGTCACGCGGGCATACCTTGGAACGAATCCCGGTACGTTCCGGTCAACAGACAAGCATCCTTCACCTGACGTAAGAAAAGCTTTTTCAATGGAATGACTGATGATTTTCGGATTGAAGAGCGCATAGCTGTACAGGCGTTCACCGTCCCTCACGTTAACGGCGATCATCCGTTTAAGGACATTGATCTGTGGAGCAGCAAGGCCGATGCCCGGCCTTAATCCGTACTGTGCGGAAAGCTCGGGATCCTGACTGTTTTTAACATACTCAAGAAGGCTTGAGAGGATCTCTTTATCCTCCTTTGAAGGCGGCAATGTCACTTCCTGTGCCACTGATGTGAGGGAAGGATGGCCTTCACGGATGATATCTTTCATTGTAATCATAATGGTTTTATTCCTCCTCGAAATGCAACGGTCTTTCTGGAAAGGTTTCCGTTGATACATGAAAATATGATGCGCGGAATGCGTGCAATAGAATTATTTTAACACTTCACACACAAAAAGTTAACGAATCTAGCAGGAGTCATGAATACCGGTGCAGCGCGAGGCATAGTAATAGAGTACCGGGTTTCCTGTGAGTAGACATATTCCGACAGGGGTAACTCCCTATTGTCAAAATCTGCAGACATCGATATAGTAGAAGATGGAAAAAATGTTAGGGGGATCTGATCGTGTCGAAATTTCGTTTTGCAATCGTTACAGGTGCAGTCGCACTTTTATTGATGGGATGTTCAGCGACATCATCACCGGAAGAAAGCCTTCAGGATGTCATGGAAGAAACCGTTTCCAAGGAAAAACCGTACGCTGAAGCCCAAAAGCCGCTGCAGGAGCTGGAAAAGAAAGAGCAAAACCTGTATGAGACCATCATGGGACTTGGAATGAAGGAAATGGACAAGATCCAGGAGCTTTCAGACGAAGCTTTGAAGAATGTCGATAAGAGGAAAGAGTATATCCAAAAAGAGCAAACGTCCATGGACGAGGCTAAAGAGACGTTCGCAGATGCATCCAAATACATAGAAAAACTAGACAACGTAGATCTTAAAAAACAGGCCCAGTCACTGGAGAAAACGATGAAGGCACGCTATGAGCTCCACGGCAAGCTGACGAAATCCTACTTGAACGTCCTTGACGGGGATAAGGAACTGTATGAAATGCTAAAAAAAGAAGACCTCACCATGGAACAACTGGAAAAGCAGGTCACTTCGATCAACAAGGAGTATAAAAAAGTCTCCAAATTGAATGATGAGTACAATGACAAGACGAATGAATACAATGAAGCAAAAAAGGATCTATATTCCAATGAAGCATTCGAAGAGAAAAAGGATTGATTGATGAAGACGGCATCCAATGCCGTCTTTTTTATTTGCTTCGGAGTTACTCTATAACAGAATCGTAAAAAAGAAACTATTATATATAACAGGTGGTCAGACTTCAGTGATACAGATGGCTTCAGACGTTAATCTCGAAGTTGTCTGAATATAAAAGAGAACTTATAAAATATAGCACTTTGTCGTTGACGTACCGAAAATAGGTATTGTAAACTAATAGAGGTGATTTAATATTGTATTAGTCAGCATCCAATGTTGAGTAGTACAGATCAACCCGATTTTAAAATTGGGTTTTCTTTCTGAGTATTTGTGGAAAACTAGTAACAGTGTGTCCACGGATATGTGGTAAGTCATACTTGATTTGGGTAATCTAAACTTTGTATGTAAAAAACCAAAATAAATGCATGTAGAAAGGATAGGTGACTTCGATGGCTTCTAAATCAAAGAAGGCACAATTCGACGCAGTGAAGACGCTCGAAGAAGTTGAAAGCAAGTTTGAAATGCTCCAAATTTTGAACGAAGAAGGCGAAGTTGTAAATGAAGACGCAATGCCGGAGATCTCCGATGAGGATCTTCAAGAGCTTATGCGCCGTATGGTTTACACTCGTATTCTTGACCAACGTTCCATCTCCTTGAATCGTCAAGGACGCTTAGGGTTCTACGCTCCGACAGCAGGTCAGGAAGCGTCACAGATCGCTTCACACTTTGCACTTGAGAAAGAGGACTGGATCCTTCCTGGATACCGTGATGTTCCTCAAATCATCTGGCACGGCCTTCCGCTAACGAAAGCTTTCTTGTTCTCTCGCGGACATTTCGTAGGAAACCAAGCGCCAGAAGGTGTGAACGTCCTATCCCCACAAATCATTATCGGTGCTCAATACATCCAAACAGCTGGTGTGGCACTCGGACTTAAAAAACGCGGCAAAAAAGCTGTTGCAGTAACCTATACAGGAGACGGTGGTTCATCACAAGGTGACTTCTACGAAGGTATCAACTTTGCCGGTGCTTATGCTGCCCCTGCAATCTTCGTGGTTCAAAACAACCAATTCGCGATCTCAACTCCTCGCGATAAACAAACAGCTGGTAAAACCATCGCTCAAAAAGCGGTTGCAGCTGGTATCCCTGGTATCCTTGTAGACGGTATGGATCCACTTGCCGTATTCGCAGCAACTGCAGAAGCCCGCAAGCGTGCAGTTGATGGACAAGGACCTTCACTAATCGAGACACTTTGCTACCGTTATGGTCCACATACAATGGCAGGGGACGATCCGACTCGTTACCGTACTTCTGAAATGGATACTGACTGGGAAAAGAAAGATCCATTGGTACGCTTCCGCAAATTCCTAGAAGCAAAAGGACTTTGGAGCGAAGAAAAAGAAAACGAAGTCATCGAATCTGCTAAGGAAGATATCAAGCAGGCGATCAAAGAAGCTGATGGAACTCCTAAACAAAAAGTGACAGATTTCATCAACAACATGTTCGAAGAGCTTCCTTACAACCTTAAAGAGCAATTAGAAATCTACAAAGAGAAGGAGTCGAAGTAAGCCATGGCGCAAATGACAATGATTCAAGCGATCACTGATGCACTGCGCACAGAACTACGCAACAACGAAGACGTACTAGTTTTTGGTGAAGACGTAGGTCTAAACGGTGGTGTATTCCGTGCAACGGAAGGACTTCAAAAAGAATTCGGTGAAGACCGTGTATTCGATACGCCGCTTGCAGAATCAGGTATCGGCGGACTATCAATCGGTCTAGCATTGGAAGGGTTCCGTCCCGTTCCAGAAATCCAATTCTTCGGTTTCGTATACGAAGTAATGGATTCAATTTCCGGCCAAATGGCTCGTATGCGCTATCGTTCTGGTGGAGCTTACTCTTCACCAATCACGATTCGTTCTCCATTCGGTGGTGGGGTTCATACTCCTGAACTTCACGCGGACAGCCTTGAAGGACTTGTTGCTCAGCAACCTGGTCTTAAAGTGGTTATCCCATCAACTCCATATGAGGCTAAAGGTCTTTTGATCTCAGCGATCCGTGATAACGATCCTGTCATCTTCCTTGAGCACATGAAACTATACCGTTCATTCCGTGAAGAAGTTCCGGAAGAAGAGTATACAATCGAACTTGGTAAAGCCGCTGTGAAACGCGAAGGTTCAGACCTTTCCATCATCACATACGGTGCAATGGTCCATGAGTCATTGAAAGCTGCCGATGAACTTGAAAAAGAAGGCTATTCTGTAGAGGTCATCGACCTTCGTACAGTGAGCCCGCTTGATATCGAGACCATCATGGCATCTGTAGAAAAGACAAACCGTGCGATCGTTGTCCAAGAAGCTCAAAAGCAAGCAGGTATCGCTGCTAACGTCGTTGCTGAAATCAATGACCGTGCGATCCTTAGCCTTGAGGCGCCAGTACTACGTGTAGCGGCACCTGATACTGTATTCTCGTTCTCTCAAGCTGAGACAGTTTGGCTTCCGAATTACAAAGATGTAATCGAAACAGCTAAGAAAGTACTTGAATTCTAATCCTATTCGGATAGAAAAAGAAAATAGAAGGGAAGCAACACCCTTCTATTTTCTACTATATAGAGAAAAAAAGATCCATTACATTCATCTATTCAATCATGATAAAACCAGGAGGTAGGATCCATGGCATTTGAATTCAAATTACCTGATATCGGTGAAGGTATCCATGAAGGTGAAATCGTCAAGTGGTTTGTAAAAGCTGGCGATACAGTAGAAGAGGACGACGTACTATGTGAAGTCCAAAACGATAAAGCTGTCGTAGAAATCCCGTCACCAGTTGCTGGTACGGTTGAAGAAGTCCTTGTAGAAGAAGGAACTGTGGCAGTCGTAGGCGATACATTGATCCGTTTCGACGCACCAGGTTACGAAGACCTTCAATTCAAGGGCAGTGACAGCGATAGCGACAAAAAAGAAGAACCTAAAGCTGATGCAAAAACAGAAGCTCAGGTTCAAGGTACTGCAGAAGAAGGTCAAGAAGTGAGCAAAGAAGAAGTTGACCCTAACAAACGTGTCATCGCAATGCCTTCTGTACGTAAATATGCCCGTGAAAACGGTGTTGAAATCCGCGAAGTATCTGGTTCAGGTAAAAACGGACGCGTACTGAAAGAAGATATCGATGCATTTGCTAATGGAGGATCTGCTCCACAAGCTACTGAAGCTAAATCTGAGGCACCTGCCAAAGAAGAAAAAGCTCCGGCAGCAGTTAAAGCTCCAGAAGGTGAATACCCAGAGACTCGCGAGAAAATGAGCGGTATGCGTAAAGCCATCGCAAAAGCAATGGTGAATTCTAAACACACAGCTCCTCACGTTACACTGATGGATGAGATCGATGTGACAAAACTTTGGGCTCATCGTAAGAAGTTCAAAGAAGTGGCAGCAGAAAAAGGCGTTAAGCTTACATTCTTACCGTACATCGTAAAAGCATTGACTAGTGCCCTTCGTGAATATCCGGCTCTTAATACATCAATCGATGACGCTACAAGCGAAATCGTTCAAAAACATTATTACAACATCGGTATTGCAGCTGACACAGACAAAGGCCTTCTTGTACCAGTCGTGAAAAATGCAGATCGTAAATCTATGTTCAATATTTCAAATGAAATCAATGAACTAGCTGGTAAAGCCCGTGACGGTAAACTTGCCGGTGACGAAATGAAAGGTGCATCTTGCACAATCACCAATATCGGTTCTGCAGGCGGACAATGGTTCACCCCGGTTATCAACCATCCAGAGGTTGCCATCCTTGGTGTTGGCCGTATCGCTGAAAAACCTGTAGTGAAAAATGGTGAAATTGTAGCGGCACCTGTGTTAGCATTATCATTGAGCTTTGACCACCGTATGATTGATGGTGCTACTGCTCAACACGCACTAAACCATATCAAGCGTTTGTTGAACGATCCAGAACTATTATTAATGGAGGCGTAATTCAATGGTAGTAGGAGATTTCCCAATCGAAACAGATACTATAGTAGTCGGTGCAGGTCCTGGTGGATATGTAGCTGCGATCCGTGCGGCACAGCTTGGACAAAAAGTAACAATCGTAGAAAAAGAAAATCTTGGCGGGGTTTGCCTGAACGTTGGATGTATCCCTTCCAAAGCCCTTATCACAGCTGGTCACCGCTTCCACAGCGCACAGCATTCAGATGATATGGGTATCGTTGCTGAAAACGTAAAAGTGAACTTCGATAAAGTTCAAGAGTGGAAAGCCGGCGTTGTTAAAAAACTTACCGGTGGTGTTGAAGGCCTTCTTAAAGGAAACAAAGCGGATATCGTCCGCGGCGAAGCATACCTTGTAGATGCCAACACTCTTCGTGTAATGGATGAAAATTCAGCACAGACGTATACGTTCAAAAACTTGATTTTGGCTACTGGATCACGTCCGATCGAAATTCCTAGCTTCAAGTTCTCTAAGCGTGTAATCGATTCTACTGGAGCTCTAGCTCTTAAAGAAGTACCGGGCAAACTCGTTGTCATCGGTGGAGGTTACATCGGTACAGAACTTGGAACGGCTTATGCTAACCTTGGATCTGAAGTAACAATCCTTGAAGGCGCTGACGATATCCTCATGGGCTTCGAAAAGCAAATGACAAGCATCGTGAAAAAAGGCCTTAAGAAAAAAGGTGTAGACGTTGTAACAAAAGCAATGGCTAAAGGCGTTGAAGAAAGCGACAACGGCGTAGTCGTGAAATACGAAGTGAAAGGCGAAGAGAAAACAGTTGAAGCAGATTATGTTCTTGTAACTGTTGGACGCCGCCCGAACACGGACGAAATCGGTCTTGAAGAGATCGGTGTTGAAATGAGCGACCGCGGTGTTATCAAAGTGGATAAACAATGCCGCACAAACATTTCAAATATCTTTGCAATCGGAGACATCGTTGATGGTCCTCCACTTGCTCACAAAGCTTCATATGAAGGTAAAATTGCTGCAGAAGTCATTTCTGGTGAGCCTGCAGAAGTTGACTACCTTGGAATTCCTGCCGTTTGCTTCACAGACCCTGAACTAGCGACTGTTGGTCATTCTGAAGCTTCTGCAAAAGAAGAAGGAATCGAAGTGGTTGCAGCGAAATTCCCGTTCGCAGCTAACGGACGTGCCCTTGCTCTTAATGAAACAGAAGGCTTCATGAAGCTGATCACTCGTAAAGAAGACGGACTCATCATCGGTGCTCAAATCGTTGGTGTCGGTGCTTCTGATATGATCGCTGAACTTGGTCTTGCAATCGAATCCGGTATGACAGCTGAAGATGTTGCCATGACGATCCATGCTCACCCGACTCTTGGTGAGATCTCAATGGAAGCTGCTGAAGTAGCAATGGGAAGCCCAATTCACATCATGTAATACACAAAAAAGATGATCCTCATCAGAGGGTCATCTTTTTTTAATCATACCAATGGGAGATTGCTTTGGCCACTGGCTTGACGATACTGTTTTTATTGGTCGATCCTTCGATTTCACATATGACTTCATTGTCTTCAATGACTAATATGGCAGGGGAGTCAGGCGTCTTGTCCAGGATGGGCTGCTCCTCAGTGGAACGGGTATTGACGACTTTTAGGTGCTTCAGGCTCTCGGGATGCTTCGACTTGAGTTCCAGGATGGCATCATAATAAGGGATTTCACTCGTAAGATTTTCATCATCCGTGAAGAACAGCACCTGCTTCCTGATCATTTCATCAGTTGCCTGGGTCACTCTTTCAGAAGAAACCCCACTGCAGGAACTTAGGAGGAGAGCTGTCGATGCGATCATTAGGAAACATATGCGCTTCATACATCTTCCTTCTTTCTATGTAGGATGGTATGGGATGTAAAATAATGACTATTAACAATGTCTTATGGACCATTCTATCACACAAATATCCTCTTTGCGGAAAGTCATGGAAATGTTACAGAAATGAAAAGACAATCATACTGATATTTCTTTGGGCAGAATATAGTATAGAGGTAAGCCTTCATTTTCATGGTAAAGGATGTCGTCGGATGAAAATATATATTGCATTCCTTGTTCAGCTGATGTTATGGAGCGTCTTTTATGTTGCCGAATGGTTCTCGACAAAAGACCATGTGGAGTATAAATGGATCATGTTTGCCCTGTTCTTCTATCTTTCCTTCCTCGTGGCGGGGAAGATCGTCCAATCAAGAAAATTGACCCTGTTCATTACTTCTTCCAGCCTTTGCTGTTTCTTTGCTTTCAAAGTTTTGTTTGAGGGAGTCCTTCAGCTTATTTAACCGATTACAGATAGGAAAGATTAGAATATTTTCCAGATGTCACAAGTATATGTTAAAATGTTCAAAGTGACATTGGAAAGGTGTTTGATGGTATGAAGAAATTAGTCGTATTAATTGTGTTCTTATTTGTGTTCCTTGGTGCCTGCTCGAACGGTGAAACGGCTTCAAGCACTACAAAAGAAAAAAAGGAAGAACCGAAAAAAGAAGAGGCTGCTTCAAAGGAAGACACGGATGAAGAAAGCAGTGAAGAGAAAGTAGAGGAAGAAGAAACTCCTGCAGTGGTTGAACCCGAATACGTGGTGAATGAAAACACGTGGACGATCGATCCCATCAAAGATGCGAACAAAAAAGTCGCCCTCCTCACATTCGATGATTCTCCCGACGAGCATGCCGTGAAGATTGCCGAAGATTTGAAGGAGATGGGTGTGGGCGCCATCTTTTTCGTGAACGGACATTTCCTTCAATCAGATGAAGGAAAGGAAAAGTTGAAGAAAATCCACGATATGGGATTTGAGATCGGCAACCATACATATAATCACAGTTCTCTGAAGGACCTGACATCTGAGGAGCAACGGAAGGAAATCGTAGAGCTGAATGATCTGGTCGAATCGATCATTGGTGAACGTCCTGTCTTCTTCCGTGCACCCTTCGGACAGAATACCGATGAGAGCAGGGAAGTAGTCAAGGAAGAGAAGATGACCCTCATGAACTGGACATACGGGTATGACTGGGAGAAGGCGTACCAATCAAAGGCCGCCATCTCGGACATCATGGTCAACAGTCCTTATCTAGGGGATGGAGCAAATCTGTTGATGCATGACCGGACATGGACGGCAGAAGCAGTTCCCGATATCGTGAAAGGTCTTCAGGATAAAGGATTTGAAATCCTCAATCCAGCAAAGATCAAAACAATCGAATAGGCCAAAATCATGAAATCCGCATCATTCAGGTGATGCGGATTTTTTTGGCTTTGAGGAGGCATCATCCTTTCATTAGAGTCTAGGCAGTCACTCACGGAATGACAGGGTTCGGACAAAGTACCAGATGGAATCGCCCGATTGGAATCTGAGGGGGTTGGACATAAGCACATTTGGTCTATTTTCAAAAAAATAAAGAAATCGCACACATCAAAATGTAATCGCATACATACACTTATTAGTATGGAGGAATAATGGGGTTTTGAGGAATAAAGTTATACAATTTAAGGTTGATTTTCTAATTGTGTTATAATATTATAGAATCAGATAAAACGCTTACACCAAAACAGAAGGGAATGAACGTAATGGGAACAATCGTTTGTCAATCATGTCTGAACACCATTGAGCATTATGAGGATGAAAAGGTTTCTGTTTTATTCTCTAATTGCTGTACCTGTGAACATGATGTGGAACTTGATGATTGATCGATGATATAAAGAAAAGGATGAAGAGCCACATAGGCTCTTCATCCTTTTTTTATCAACGGATTGCACGATGTTCTTTGATGACGCGAAGATGGCGTAAATCATAATCTTCAGGTCCTTGTACAGGCAGTCCGGCTTCAATATTCGTTTTGATGTATTCGATATTTTCCTTCGTGATGATCTCACCCGGAATGAAGATCGGAATGCCGGGAGGGTACACCATGATGAATTCTGCAATCGTCCTTCCCACCGTTTCATCGATGGGGATGACTTCGGTTTCTGCATAAAAGGCATCCCTCGGCGTGATGGATAGTACGGGGATGTCAGGCAGCATGACCGTGATTGGATCGCGGGCTCCGTCCTGTTTCAACTTTTCAGTAAGCTCTTTGAGTGCACTTACCAATGTGGAAGCGTCCTTTTCAGTATCACCTGGTGTGATGATACAAAGAATGTTATAAAGATCGGATAATTCAACCTCAATATTATGGGATTCCCGCAGCCATTTTTCAGCATCGAATCCGCTGATTCCGAGATCCTTTACAGAGATGATCAGCTTGGTTGGATCATAGTCGAAAGTTGCTTTTGTACCAAGGATTTCTTTCCCTACGCAATACAGCCCTTCAATGCCGTTGATTTCGTCACGCATGCGTTCGGCAAGGTCGATGGTTCTTGAGATAAGCTCGTGACCTTCAGTGGCAAGACGCTTCCTTGCCACATCCAATGAGGCAAGAAGCAGGTAGGAAGTCGATGTCGTCGTCAGCATGCTGAGAATGGTCTGAACCCTTTTCGGAGAGACAAGACCGTTCTTCATATTGAGTACCGAACTTTGCGTCATGGACCCTCCCAGTTTGTGCACGCTGGTTGCAGCGAGATCTGCGCCGGCCTGCATGGCAGAAAGGGGCAGGTCATCGTGAAAATGGATATGAACGCCGTGCGCTTCATCTACAAGGACTGGAACATCATATGAGTGGGCGATCTCCACGATTTTCTTCAGATCTGCCGATATTCCGAAATACGTCGGATTGATGACGAGAACACCTTTCGCATCGGGATTCTGTTCCAGGGCGCGGGCAACGGCATCTGTTGTGATCCCGTGGGAAATCCCTAGATTCTCATCAATATCCGGATGGATGAAAACAGGGGTCGCACCTGAGAATACGATGGCGGACATGACGGATTTATGAACATTACGCGGAACGATGATTTTATCTCCGGGTCCGCATACACTCATCACCATGGTCATGATGGCGCCGCTTGTCCCTTGCACAGAGAAGAATGTATGATCAGCGCCAAAGGCTTTCGCAGCCAGATCCTGGGCTTCTTTGATCATTCCCTTCGGCTGGTGCAAGTCATCCAACGGGGCAATGTTGATCAGGTCAATGGAAAGGGCATTTTCACCGATGAACTCCTTGAATTCAGGGTCCATCCCTGCCCCCTTCTTATGTCCGGGGATATGGAATTGTACAGGGTTTTTTTTACTATGATTCATTAAGCCGGTAAATAACGGCGTATCATGCTGGGACAATGTAGTAAACACCTCTTTAAAGTCTTCTTGAAGTTTTCATTATACTAGAAATCAGACTGTTGTACTAACAAACATATGAATTATAGCATTTCGCCCATTCTTTGCATAGTGGTGTGTGACTTCCATTCTGAATGAGCAGGTTCTGGGAAGGATTTTTGCCTTCATTGAAGAATAGGTGAGTAAGACAGGAGGGATAAAGGATGGAATGGAGTACAAGGGTGACAGACAAATTAAAGATTACATACCCCATCATTCAAGGGGGGCTGGCTCATCTCGCTTACGCAGAGCTTGCGGCAGCAGTTTCAAATGCGGGGGGCCTTGGTCAGATCACGGCCATGTCTATGGAATCCCCTATGGAGGTCAAAAGTGAAATCCAAAAGATCAAAACCATGACAGATAAACCGTTCGGTGTGAATTTTGCCATCGGTCAGCTTGGCCGTCCATACAAGGAGTATGTGGAGGCAGCTATTGAAGAAGGGGTCCCGGTGATCTCAGTAACTGGTGGAAATCCAGCTCCGATATTGGAGAGGCTTGAAGGAACGGAGATAGTTAAATTGGTTCTTGTGGCTTCGAAACGACAGGCTGTCAAGGCAGAACAGCTCGGTGCCGATATCGTCATGGTGGTGGGGCAAGAGGGAGGGGGACATCTCGGCAAAGGAGATGTCGGGACCTTCGTATTGATCCCTCAGGTGGTCGATGCCGTGTCGATTCCAGTTGTAGCGAGTGGAGGTGTAGGAGATGGAAGAGGGTTGATGGCCGCGCTTTCCTTTGGTGCCGAAGGAGTCGAGATGGGGACGAGATTCATCGCTACAAAAGAATGTGTACATGCGTCCGATGCGTATAAAAGCGCCTTGATTGCAGGAGATGAGAATGGTACAGTGGTGATTAAACGAACTCTCGGAGCCCCGGCGAGGGTCATCTTGAATGACTGGACTTCGGCGATACTCGATAGAGAAAAAGAGAATGCGGGATATGAAGGACTGAAGGATTTAATCAGCGGTGAAGCCAACCGGAAGTTTGCTCAAGAAGGAAATACGGCCGAAGGGTTTGCATGGGCAGGTCAGGTGATGGGATTGATCAAAGATATCCCTACCGTGGACGAATTGATGTCCCGTATGATCCTCGAAGCTGAGAGTATCCGTCGTAAATGGTCGTAAGGAGTGTAGATGAATGGAATACCAATATCCCTTTGATATTGATTGGACAACGGAAGAGGTCATAGACGTGATCGCCTTCTTTGAATCAATCGAACAAGCATATGAAAAAAGCATCGAGCGGGATGTATTGATGAAGAAATACAAGCGTTTTAAGGAAATCGTACCAGGTAAAGCAGATGAAAAGAGAATCTGCGACGAGTTTCAGCAGTCGAGCGGTTATTCGTCCTATCATGTGATCAAAAAGATGAAGGACCAGCCGGAAAGCGGTAGGATCTCATTGTAACAAAAGGCGGCCTTGCTTCTCAGCAGGCCGCCTTTTGTTTGAGCCCATTCCCTTGTCCCTGACAGGTTTAGCTCATTTTATATAGGGGTAAAAGTGTTTCAAAGGCGACGGTGATTCTGTCCATCAAATCCTCACCGCTCATCTTTGTCACCGTATCTCGATCCAGATGGAGTCCGCAAAGCAATTCAGCTTTTTTCACGGTTTGAACCCTTTTGGCAAGGGTCAAGAGGTCATCCTTGCTCATTGAATCGTAGGGGGTGGCACCCGGTTTCATGTGATCGCCCGACCAGACGAATTCCCCTGGTATCATCTCTGGAATTTCGTCCACATGCTGTTCGATTTTTCTGCCGAAATCAGCCTTGCCTGGTGCCTCATAGATCATGGCGAACCAGATGAACAGATGGGTACCCCATAAGCCGATCTGGAAGTGAGGGTGCTTTTTATACCCCCTCTTATCGGATGCAAATGCCACCCACGTATCATTGGGCGGGTTGACTGAACGTCTGGCATGCTTTGCAACATGATAGTGGACTTCATCCCCTGTCATAACCGAAAGGGAAGGGGCGAAATGTTGACCGAGGAGGTCCAATTTCGGACGGACCTTCTCCACGATCGCTTCCATCCTGGCATCGAGGCCATCGATCGAGAATACGTTAAAATCTTCTTCTGTAAATCCATTGAATTTCATCTTTAACCCTCCTTGTACAAGGCTATCGTAGCATAAAGGAATGGGAGGGTGTAGCCGGGATGCTTTGCAGATAGGTAATGGCACATTTTAGTTACAAGATGGAGAATTTCTCATAACATGTAGTAAATATTATCAGAACAATCAGATAAAACTTCCGGAAGGGGTGTAGGAAAATGAAACAGGTAATGAATACGTCTAAAAAAAGGGATGTCCAACAGCAAAGGATGAATGTGTTGAGGTTGGAAATGGACTATGAACTTGCCGTCCTTTTTGAAGCCATCCAGATGAATGATGAACAACTTCAGAGCAATTCAAAGCAAAAATTGATGGGCATCCGTGAAGAATTGATGAAACTGAAGGCTTTATAGAATCACTTTCATAACGAGGTAAATACTAAAAATGATGAATACAAGTTAAAAAACGGATCCTGAATGGAGTCACTCAGGTCCGTATTTTTATGCCCGGGCCTGGAACGCCAAGTGCTGTTGCTTGAAAGAGCCTCATTTTTCCATTACACTTATGAGCTAAAGGAAGCCCACGCTCATCCGATACATAGGAGGATTGCTTGCATGACAAACTGGATTGAACTCGACCAAAACGTGAGAAGCTGGATCAAGGAAGCCGGAGAGCGCATCCGCTCATCTTTTGATTCGGAGTTAAGCATTAAAACGAAGTCTAATCGTAACGATCTTGTGACCGATATGGATGAGGCGACAGAGAAATATTTCACTGAAGCCATCCGCCATACATACCCCGATCATCAGATTATGGGAGAAGAAGGCTTCGGAGACGATTTACATACACTTGAAGGAGTCACATGGATCATTGATCCCATCGATGGAACCATGAATTTCGTTCATCAGCAGCGGAATTTCGCCATTTCAATCGGCATCTATGATGGAGCTGTCGGGAAGCTTGGTTATATCTATGATGTCGTGCATGATGAGCTATACTTCGCCAGTAAAGGGGAAGGGGCGTTCATGAATGGTCAGAGGCTACCGGAACTGGAGGCGGTTTCCGTAGAGGATGCCATCGTTGCCCTCAACGCCCTTTGGGTGACGGATAACAAGCGAATCGACCCTTCAGTCCTTGGCCCGCTTGTCCAAAAGGCAAGGGGAATCCGGTCATACGGATCTGCGGCGATCGAAATGGCCTACATCGCTGCCGGCAGGCTTGATGCGTATCTGACCATGAGGCTTGCTCCCTGGGACTTTGCAGCCGGCAAGATCCTGATCGAGGAGGTCGGAGGAGTAGTGACCGATCTTGAAGGGAATGAATTGGATCCCCTCAAAAAGAGTTCGGTGTTCGTCGGAAAGCCGGAACTGCACCAAACGATCTTGGATACGTACATCAAAAAGTAGTTCAATAAAAAAGGTGCAGAGTGGAGGGATTTCTCCTATCGGCACCTTTATTTTTTATAATCTTCCTTCTTCCCTATAGCGCTTCTTGGTTTTGAAACCGAATCCCATGACGATGATGAGGGCGATGAAACTCCCAAGGGCTAGTAAGATGCTTTGAACACTTATGGATATGGCAATTCCCATGAGGGAGATGGCCGCTAATAGTGAAAACAGGACAAAAATCCATTTTATATTCCCCATTTTGATACCTCCGTTGAATGAATATGCTTGCTATACGTATGATTTTACCCTTGCGGGAAAGAATGTGCAATGTCTGCAGCCTGTAAATGTAAGGGTTTGCGAGAGAAATATTTATTAGGGGTTTTATAAACGCTGTGCTATAATGGTCTAGTTGAACAGAAATCAAGTCAGGAATGAAATCCAATATATTCAGGAGTGGAAATATGAACTTAAGAAATGATCTTAGAAATATAGCAATTATTGCTCACGTTGACCATGGTAAAACAACATTGGTTGATGAGCTGTTGAAGCAATCCGGTATCTTCCGTGAAAATGAAACTGTATCGGAACGTGCCATGGATTCAAACGACCTTGAACGCGAACGCGGTATCACGATCCTTGCGAAAAATACTGCGATCCAATATAAAGATACGCGCATCAACATCCTAGACACACCTGGACATGCCGATTTCGGTGGAGAAGTGGAACGGATCATGAAAATGGTCGATGGTGTCCTTCTTGTAGTCGATGCATACGAAGGCTGCATGCCTCAAACGCGTTTCGTACTGAAGAAAGCACTCGAACAAAACCTTACGCCAATCGTAGTCGTAAACAAAATCGATAAAGATTCTGCCCGTCCGGAAGAAGTCATCGACGAAGTACTGGAACTATTCATCGAGCTTGATGCCAATGACGAACAGCTTGAATTCCCTGTAATCTATGCATCGGCCATCAGCGGTACGGCAAGCACGGATCCGGATCCGTCCAAACAAGATGAGAACATGCAGTGCCTGTATGAGTCCATCATTGAAAACATCCCTGCACCGGTTGATAATCGTCAAGACCCACTTCAATTCCAAGTGGCCCTTCTCGATTACAATGACTATGTGGGACGTATCGGTATCGGACGTGTATTCCGTGGAACGATGAGAGTGGGTCAACAGGTTTCATTGATGAAGCTTGATGGATCCATCAAATCATTCCGTGTTACCAAGATCTTCGGTTTCCTCGGATTGAAACGGGTTGAAATCCAAGAAGCGAATGCGGGAGATTTGATTGCTGTATCAGGTATGGAAGACATCAACGTAGGGGAAACCGTTTGTCCGGTCGAACATCAAGATCCACTACCGGTCCTACGTATCGATGAGCCTACCCTTCAAATGACGTTCCTTGTGAACAACAGCCCATTTGCAGGTCGTGAAGGTAAATTCGTCACTGCAAGGAAAATCGAAGAAAGACTTCTATCCCAGCTTCAAACGGATGTAAGTCTCCGTGTCGAGCCGACTGATTCACCGGATGCTTGGACAGTATCAGGTCGTGGGGAGCTTCACCTTTCCATCTTGATCGAGAACATGCGCCGTGAAGGATATGAGCTTCAAGTATCGAAACCAGAAGTCATCGTACGTGAAGTGGATGGAGTGAAATGTGAGCCGGTTGAACGCGTTCAAATTGATATTCCTGAGGAGTTCATGGGCGGTGTCATCGAATCACTCGGACAGCGTAAAGGTGAAATGCTCGACATGATCAATAACGGAAACGGTCAGGTTCGTCTTGTATTCATGGTTCCTGCTCGTGGATTGATCGGATACTCTACTGAGTTCATGACACTCACAAGAGGGTATGGTATCATTAACCATACATTCGACAGCTATCAACCGCTTCAGCAAGGTCGCGTAGGTGGCAGACGCCAAGGTGTCCTTGTATCAATGGAAACAGGTAAAACCACTCAATACGGCATCATGCAGGTTGAGGACCGCGGTACGATCTTCGTTGAATCCGGTACAGAAATCTATGCAGGTATGGTCGTAGGTGAAAACACTCGTGAAAATGACATCACAGTCAATATCACGAAGATGAAGCAAGCGACGAACGTCCGTTCAGCTACAAAAGATCAAACGGTGACAATCAAAAAAGCACGAATCATGACGCTTGAAGAGTCACTCGAATATCTGAATGATGATGAGTATTGCGAAGTGACACCTGAATCCATCCGTCTTCGTAAGAAGATCCTTGATAAGAGCGAGCGTGAAAGAGCTGAGAAAAAGAAAAAAACAGCTGATAAGTAAGGAATAAGCGTTAAGGGGGAGTAGGGCATGGATGTAACGGAGAGGTTATCCTTTTTTGCATCCCTTTACCGTGTGGATCAGAACGCGGAACTGGGGATGTGGCTATTGTATCTGACCATCATCGGTCTATCCATCCTTGTGTACAAGCTGGGATTCGCCAAGAAACTTCCGATTGCCAAATCGATTGTGATCTATCTTTTCCTTGTGATGGGATGCACGGTCTTGACGTTCCTCGGGATTTTCCTCCCGGTGGCGGAGGGATTGGTCATCGCGGCACTCATTCTCATCATCTATAAGGTGCGCCTGAACAACGAAAAGAGAAAAGGGAATATCTGACGAAACCGTACCCCATCATCTTGAAGCACTCCCGCATCACCGTCAAAGGGGACGGAAAACCAAAAAGGCAGCAGTCATATAATTGACTGCCGCCTTTTTTTTGTAAACATCTCGTAAAGCATAGGCATGGATACACCGAAAGCAAGGTGACCGATCGTCCATAAGGCGATAGCTGCCATGTCGTCCATAGGAGGAACCTCCTTCAGGGCGAGGTAAGACAAAGGGAAATACAGGAGGATCGTCGGTGCTGTCAAGATGAAGGAAAACCACCAATGCCAAGTCTTATTAAGGTTCCATTTGTCCAGCACCCAACCGTAGAGCATCCCCATGATGACGGCGATGATGAGGTGAAACAAAAATTCCATCCATTCTGGCCAAAGGATGCTGCCGAAGAAAGGGAGGAAGTCTACATTCAATAACAATGTATAAACCCCTATATCGGTCATGAACTGAAACGCTTTTAATATAAGACCCAAGAATGTTCCTGCCAACAGCCCGATCAAAGCACCCTTACCCATTAAAAGTCATCATCCACTTTAGGGGAACGGTACAGCTTGAAGTTGCCGGAAGCTGCGCGTTCTTCGGTCCTTTTTTTGATGCGTTCATTGCATTGATTACACATATATGTGTGAATAGGGCGATTCCTCAGTCGTTTTGCTTGAAGCGAATAATCCTCAATGTTATCAATTACATCGCATAGTGCGCATTTAACTCTCATATGTGACACCTCGATTCAATTTCTCATTAGTCATAGTATATCATGAGCAGTCCCGGTCGTCTTGCGTCGGTTCATAAAGATGAGGAAAATAAATACATGCAACTGTATGAGAGCTCTGATATACTGAAAGTGTAAGATTCCGAGGCCACATTAGAGAGTCTAGGGGGGATTGGATGGCAAACCAGGTAGAACATTCGCTTTTTCCCGATTTATATGATTGTTTTCAATCAGAGAGATTCGTCACGTTGTCCACGGTGGATTTCGAAACCGGTGGACCGAATGTCAGTGCGATTTCATGGATTTATGCAAAGGACGAAACGTCTCTTCTGTTTGCGATAGACCAAAAATCGAGAATCATTCAAAACATAGGGCAAAACCCGCTGACAGTGGTCAATGTCATTGCGAACGGGTCCACTTATTCCATTTCAGGAAAGTCGTCCGTTCTATTGCCGCGCCTGGAAGGAGTCCCACTGAAGGTATCGCTCATCAGACTGGCGATCCATGAAGTGAGGGACGTGATGTTTTATGGCTCCAAAATCTCTGTAGAACCGGTGTATGAAAAAACCTATGATAAATCTGCGGCGGAAAGATTGGACCGCCAAGTGTTAGAAGCCATGAAAAAGGCATGATGCCTCTTCATGGCTTCTTTTTGTTCAGTCAATCTTGTCGTAGGATTGCTTTTCTTGTTCTTTTTTGAGCTCTCGGTCATTAGACTTGTTCATATCCCCTTTAGGGTTATCGGGACCATTTTCGGGATTCGTATCCTTAAGGGACTTCGGAACTTCGGGCATCAGCCTTCCCGATATATCGGATAGTTCATTGAAGATCCCTTGGAGGGGCCGTCCGTTTTGGACATCTTTGCTGATTTCTTTCAGGCGGGCATACATGTCGGGATCAGCGACAATAACAGCTTGTGCACCATATGGGTCTTCCTGAAGGGCTTCAGCCACGGAGTATTTAATCGTGCCGACCTGAGACCTTTCAACATTGGCGCCGACATCGATGCCTACAAAGGCATATTTCCCTATGACGACGGCAGTGGCATCATGGACATTGGGGATTGATGTGCTCAGGTTGACAAGATGTTCTGAAATCTGTTGACCGGACTTTCGTTCCACCCGCTTGGGGATGTTGCTGTCGTTAACGGTGATCGGCTGATTACCGGAACGCTCACCCTGAGCTTCATCGGTATTTCGGGCACAAGCCGTGATGAAGGTGAGGGTCAGAAGGAGCAGGATGAATCTGTTCATATACAAACCTCCCTGATTTGGATCATTCTTTCTTCTTATTGTGTAATGTTCTTCTATCTTTATACGCTCGTACATATATTTGAGAAACGGGCCGTCCTATTAGGTAGCTGGAATGACCGGAAGTCGAGAGGCTACATACAATAGTGTTAAGAATAAGGAGCAGGAGGCATCGATTTGAATAAAATTTATGTACTGGATACCAATGTCTTATTACAAGATCCACAGGCCATCTTTTCCTTCCAGGATAATGAGGTGGTCATCCCAGCCGTTGTACTCGAAGAAGTGGATTCGAAGAAGCGTTATATGGATGAAGTCGGAAGAAACGCAAGACATGTATCGAAACTCATAGATCAACTTCGGCAAAACGGAAAGCTCCATGAAAAAATTCCTCTCTATACGGGCGGCTCCCTGCGGATCGAATTGAATCACCGATCCTTCCAGCAGCTTCAAGATATTTTTGTGGAAAAAACAAATGATAACAGGATCATAGCAGTAGCAAAAAACCTTTCCCTCGAAGAAGAAGCGAAAACCGGAGGGAAGACGGTCATCCTTGTCAGTAAAGATACCCTTGTCAGGGTGAAAGCCGATGCCATCGGATTGATTGCGGAGGATTTCCTCAGTGACCGGGTGGTGGAAGTGAATGATGTGTACACCGGTTTTGAAGAGGTGTATGTAGACAAAGAGGTATTGGATCGATTTTACGAGAAGGGGGAGCTTCCCCTGTCGGAGGTCAGTGCACACAGATTATATCCTCACGAATTCATCATTTTGAAAGATGCACTGGGAAGTTCGGCTTCGGCACTCGGGAGGGTGGATCAGCAAGGGCAGAAGCTGAGGAAGCTCGTATACGATCAGGAGCATATGTGGGGGATCAAGGCGAGGAATGTGCAGCAGCTCATGGCGACGGAACTGCTCCTGAGGGACGACATTTCCCTTGTGACCATGATCGGGAAGGCCGGTACCGGGAAGACGCTCCTCGCACTTGCGGCGGGGTTGCTTCAGACCGAGGACTTTCACAAATTCAATAAGCTCTTAGTGGCGCGTCCCATCGTGCCCGTCGGAAAGGATATCGGCTATCTTCCTGGCGAAAAACAGGAAAAGTTGAGGCCGTGGATGCAGCCGATCTTCGATAATCTGGAGTATCTGTTCAATGTCAAGAAGCCCGGTGAACTGGATGACATCCTTGCCGGCATGGCTTCCATTGAAGTGGAGGCCCTCACCTATATCCGTGGTAGGAGTATCCCGGATCAATTCATCATCATTGATGAGGCTCAGAACTTGACGAAGCATGAAGTCAAGACGATCCTCACCAGGGTCGGGGAGAGGAGTAAAATCGTCCTGATGGGAGATCCCGCACAGATTGATCATCCATATCTGGATGAATACAATAATGGACTTACGTATGTGGTGGAAAAGTTCAAGGATCAGACGATCGCCGGTCATGTCAGATTGATGAAGGGTGAGCGATCGGGTCTCGCCCAGCTTGCGGCGGACCTGTTATAACAAGGCGAAGCAAAAGACGGCCTCGAGGGGAGTATCCCTCGTGGCCGTCTTTGTATGGTTTATTCGATCCGGAATGCCTTCACCGATGTGATGGGATCTGCTTGATTGGATCCGTCTCCGTAGTAGGCATGGACCGGCCCGTTTTCTTTAAGGGGCCGTCCGTTCAACGAGAAGCCGAGGATCAGGTCCCGGGCTTCTGTAATAGCCATCGAATGTTCCCCGTTATCCGTCTCGATGACAACAGTGGCAGCATCAGCGTGAGGCTCTGCGTTTTTCAGGAATGGAGCGAATGGGATGCCGAACGTTCCAGTCAAGACCCTTTCCTTTTCATATTTCTTTTCCGTCTTCAGTGTAGGAGGGTAGGTGGCACCTTCCTGGATTTCCCTTGACCAGTGGCGGGATACGGCTTTCGTATATTCTTCAAGTTCATCGATCGCTTCTGTCGTCTGTAAGAAATAGGTGGTAAGATCCACTTTTCGGTCGTCAAAGATCCAGACGCCTGCATCTAATGTGATGGGAAATGTAACATTCCCCTTGATTGGTACGATGGTTTCCATGTATTGATCTCCCCTTCTGGATGATACCTAAAGTATACAGGTTGATCCCCTATTTGTCACATGGATTGGAAGTGTTTTCAGGGCTGGCTTTAGGGAATGATAATGAATACTTAGGAGGGGATACGATGACACAAGCACAAAGGATCCTTGAAGAACTCATTCGGCAAGCTGCCCCGTATACAAAGGAAGGACGGGTCGCCGATTATATTCCTGCACTGAAAGAGCAGGATGCGGATGATCTGGCGATTTCCATTCACTTTCTGGATGGAAGGACATGCTATGCCGGATCACATATGAAAAGATTCACGCTGCAGAGTGTGTCCAAGGTGATCACACTGGCATTGGTCCTGATGGACTGTGGGCAGGAAGAGGTATTTTCCAAGGTGGGGATGGAGCCTACGGGTGACCCTTTCAACTCGATTGCAAAGCTAGAAACGAACAAGCCGTCAAAACCGCTCAACCCCATGATCAATGCCGGTGCACTGGCGGTGACCTCCATGATCAAGGGAGGGACATGCAGTGAAAAGTGGGAGCGGCTCATTGCATTCATCAACCACATGACGGGGGATGATGTGACGTATAACCGGGAAGTGGCGGAATCTGAGCTCAAAACCGCCGATCTCAACAGGGCCCTCTGTTATTTCATGAAGCAACACGGGGTGATCGATATCGATGTGGAAGAACTCCTGGATCTCTATACGAAACAATGTGCAGTTGAAATGAACTGCATGGATCTGGCGCGGATCGGAGCAGTCTTTGCCAATGATGGGGTGGAGCCGGGGTCGGGCAGGCGCATCATCACGAAGGATACGGCAAGGATTTGCAAGACCTTCATGGTGACATGCGGGATGTATAACCGTTCAGGGGAATTTGCCATTAAAGTAGGCATTCCTGCCAAAAGCGGTGTTTCGGGAGGCGTGATGGGTGCGGTACCCGGCAAATGCGGAATCGGCCTCTTCGGTCCTAGTCTTGATGACGTGGGAAACAGCGTGGCAGGTGTGAAGATCCTTGAGATGCTGAGCTCCCAATATTCCTGGAGTATTTTCTGATCTCTGATTTCTTCGATCCGTTCATTCATATGATTGTCATAGACTGGTGTCACAATCTCTGTTTTCTCTTGCATTTTACCCTGTTTAACGATAAAATTTTAAGACAGAATGTTATTTGTTCGGAATGGGGTGGACGACTGTGGCGTCAGAAATGACCATCAATCATAGAGAAAAGGCCTACGAGCTACTGAAGGCCGATGCAGATAAAATCTTGCAACTGATCAAAGTTCAAATGGACAATTTAACGATGCCTCAATGTCCTTTGTACGAGGAAGTATTGGACACTCAGATGTTCGGCCTTTCCCGTGAAATTGAATTCGCGGTCCGTTTGGGACTTGTGGATGATAGAGATGGCAAAGAGTTAATTGATTCTTTGGAAAGGGAACTTTCTGCCCTTCATGAAGCATCGACAAAAAAGTAAAATAGACATGACAACTCAAACAATACCTCATACTGTTGTTTGAGTTTTTTTATTAACCGGTATACATAAAGATATAGATGGTAAAGGATTGAAGAGCTATGTTCAAAAAAATATTGAAATCATACGACTACTCACTGATCGGGGTCTATCTGCTGTTGTGCATATTCGGCCTCGTGATGGTATACAGCTCCAGCATGGTCGTTGCTGTAGAAAAGTTCGGTATGGAAAGTGATTATTTCTATAAGAAGCAATTGCTGAATCTCGTCATCAGCTTTGTGGCTTTCCTGGCTGCAGCCTGGTTTCCTTACAAGGCGTTCAAAATCGGAAAGGTCCTGAAGACACTCATGCTTCTGGTCATCGCCCTTCTTATATCCGTTCACTTCTTCGGAAGCGTCGTCAATAACGCAAAAAGCTGGATCGACCTCGGAGTCATGAGGATTCAACCTTCCGAGTTCGCGAAGCTTGCCGTCATCATCTACCTTGGATCCGTCTATTCAAAGAAGCAGGCATACATAAATGATCTCAACAGAGGCTTGGCACCACCCCTTGTATTCCTTGGTTTCATCTGTTTCATCGTCTTCCTGGAGCCAGACTTCGGTACCGCGGCGATTATCTTCCTCATCGGTCTGATCGTGATACTTTGTTCCGGAATTAACCATAAGACGTTCTTCAAGCTAGCCGGGATGGCAGCTGCATTGGTAGTGATCGTCTCACCGATCATCTACCTTGCCCGGGGACATATCTTCACAGAGGTAAGGATGAACAGGATCAATGCCTACCTTTCCCCGTTCCAGGATGCACAGGGGATCGGGTACCAGCTCGTCAATTCCTACCTTGCCATCGGATCGGGCGGGGTCAAGGGACTCGGTCTAGGCCAGAGCGTACAGAAGCTTGGATATATCCCCGAGCCTCAGACGGATTTCATCATGGCGATCATAGCCGAAGAGCTGGGCATCTTCGGGGTGACATTTGTCATCCTTGGACTTGCCTATATTGTCCTCAGGGGAATCTACATCGGAGTCAAATGCCAAGATCCTTTCGGCACGATGATCGCCATCGGGATTTCCAGCATGATCGGGATCCAGGCTTTCATCAATCTCGGAGGAGTATCAGGACTCATCCCGATTACAGGGGTCCCGCTACCATTCATCAGCTATGGAGGCTCATCTCTTCTCGTCCTGTCCCTTTCACTGGGCGTTTTGGTGAACGTCGCAATGTTCAATCGTTATGAAGAAAAATATAAAACAAAGAAGGAAAATGACATTCCTTCGGAGAATATGTCTAATAATCGGAATTTTTATAAGATGTAAATGTAGAAAAATGCGGTTTTTCTCATTGAATGCCAATTCATTCATGCGTTGAACATGATTGCTTTGTCTAGGGTCTGCCCCCTAAGATACTTCTTTCGGGTCAGTCCTTTTTTCATAGAATGATAGATGAAGACATCAACCATGAAGAGCAAAAGGAGAGATTGTATGAAGAAGATTCAAAAAGTATTAGTAGCCAACCGTGGAGAAATTGCCATCCGGGTCTTTCGGGCATGCACCGAGCTGAATATCCGCACTGTCGCTGTATACAGTAAAGAAGATTCGGGCTCTTACCATCGCTATAAAGCGGATGAAGCGTATCTTGTGGGGGAAGGGAAGAAGCCGATCGACGCCTACCTTGATATCGAGGATATCATCAGGATCGCCAAGACGGCAGATGTCGATGCGATCCATCCCGGCTACGGGTTCTTATCCGAAAACATACATTTTGCCAGGAGATGCGAGGAAGAGGGCATCATCTTCGTCGGACCGCACACCAAACATCTTGATATGTTCGGTGACAAGGTCAAGGCCCGTCAGCAGGCAGTAGAAGCCAATATCCCCGTCATCCCGGGTACCGACGGACCTGTTCAGTCACTCGAAGAAGTCATCAGCTTCGGTAAGGATAACGGATTCCCGATCATCATCAAAGCTTCCCTGGGCGGGGGCGGACGCGGAATGCGGATCGTACGGAATCTTGAAAGCCTGAAAGAGGCGTACGAGCGTGCTAAATCCGAAGCAAAAGCTGCCTTCGGTAACGATGAGATCTATGTTGAGAAATTCGTTGAAAAGCCTAAGCATATCGAAGTCCAGATCCTCGGGGATGAAGAAGGGAATATCGTCCATCTCTATGAGCGGGACTGCTCGATCCAAAGAAGGCACCAAAAGGTTGTCGAGGTGGCACCATCGGTTTCCCTAGGAGATGACCTCAGGGAAGAGATTTGTGAAGCAGCAGTAAGATTGATGAAAAACGTCGATTATGTAAATGCAGGGACGGTCGAGTTCCTCGTGTCAGACGGACGCTTTTATTTCATCGAGGTCAATCCACGGGTACAGGTCGAGCATACAATCACCGAAATGGTGACCGGCGTCGATATCGTCCAATCGCAGCTCCTCATTGCAGAAGGGCACCCGCTTCACGGAAACAAACTCGGCATCCCTGAACAAGAAGATGTGAGGACGAACGGATTTGCGATTCAATCCCGTGTGACAACCGAGGATCCTTTGAATCAATTCATGCCTGATACAGGTAAGATCATGGCCTACCGTTCTGGAGGAGGATTCGGGGTAAGACTCGATGCAGGGAACGGCTTCCAGGGTGCTGTCATCACCCCATATTATGATTCTCTCCTTGTAAAGCTTTCAACGTGGGCCCTCACGTTCGAGCAGGCCGCGAGCAAAATGGTGAGGAACCTCCAGGAATTCAGGATCAGGGGAATCAAGACCAATATCCCGTTCCTTGAAAATGTCGTGAAACACGAAAAATTTGTGACGGGGAAGTATGATACCTCATTCATCGATACAACGCCTGAACTCTTCCTCTTCCCGAAACGGAAGGATAGGGGTACGAAAATGCTCACCTACATCGGGAATGTCACGATCAATGGGTTCCCAGGTGTAGAGAAAAGGAAAAAACCGGTTTTCGCAAAACCGCGTATTCCTTCCTTGCAAAATCCGGTAGCTGAACCGGCAAGGGGGACGAAACAAATCCTTGATGAAAAAGGGGCAGATGGCCTTGTCGAGTGGGTGAAGGAGCAGAAGTCGGTCCTCCTTACCGACACAACCTTCCGTGATGCCCATCAATCGCTTCTCGCGACCCGCGTGAGGACGACCGACCTGAAGGCCATTGCGGAGCCGACGGCAGAATTGCTGCCCGATCTCTTCTCCTATGAAATGTGGGGAGGAGCCACCTTTGATGTTGCGTATCGATTCTTGAAGGAAGATCCATGGGACAGGCTCCTGACTTTGAGGGAGCGGATTCCGAATGTCCTCTTCCAGATGCTACTCAGGGCGTCCAACGCAGTAGGCTACAAAAACTATCCGGATAATGTCATCCGTGAGTTCGTGGAAAAATCATCATATGCAGGTATCGATGTGTTCAGGATCTTTGACAGTCTCAACTGGGTGAAAGGAATGGAAGTCGCCATCGATGCGGTGCGCCAGAGCGGAAAGATCGCAGAAGCAGCCATCTGTTACACAGGGGACATTGAAGACGAAACGCGTGCAAAATATAATATCGATTATTACAAAGAGATCGCCAGGGAATTGGAAGCAAGCGGGGCCCATATGCTGGCAATCAAAGATATGGCTGGTCTCCTCAAGCCTCAGTCAGCATATCGTCTGATTTCTGAGCTTAAGAGCACCGTTGACTTGCCGATCCACCTCCATACTCATGACACAAGCGGGAATGGGATCTATACGTATGCAAAAGCCGTTGAAGCAGGAGTGGACATCGTCGATACAGCTCTCAGTACAATGTCCGGACTGACCTCCCAGCCTAGTGCCAACACACTCTATTACGCGTTGAAGGGGACGGAGCGGGAGCCGAAGGTAGACATCAAATCCCTCGAGAACCTATCTCATTATTGGGAGGATGTTCGTAAGTATTACACAGACTTCGAAAGCGGGATGATGTCGCCTCATTCGGAAGTGTATAAGCATGAAATGCCGGGAGGACAATACAGCAATTTGCAGCAGCAGGCGAAGGCTGTCGGACTCGGCGATCGCTGGGAGGAAGTAAAGGACATGTACGCGAGGGTAAATCAGCTCTTTGGCGATATCGTCAAAGTGACCCCGTCTTCTAAAGTGGTGGGGGATATGGCCCTCTTCATGGTACAGAATGAATTGGACGAGGAGACGGTACTGGAAAGAGGGGAAAAGATCGATTTCCCTGACTCAGTCATCGAACTGTTCGAAGGCTACCTAGGTCAGCCTCACGGAGGCTTCCCAGAAGACCTTCAGCGAGTCATCCTCAAAGGCCGTACACCGATTACTGTCCGTCCGGGGGAACTTCTGGATGACGTGGACTTCAACGCTTTGAAAGAGAAACTATTTGAAGACCTTAAACGTCAGGTGACGAGTTTTGACGCTCTAGGGTATGCTCTTTATCCTAAAGTCTTTATGGAATATGCCAGTATGGTGGATCAATTCGGAGATATTTCCGTACTCGATACGCCGACCTTCCTTTTCGGCATGAGGCTTGGTGAGGAAATCGAAGTCGAGATTGAAACAGGGAAGACGCTTATTGTCAAATTGGTCTCAATCGGACAAGCTCAGGCGGATGGTACAAGGGTCGTTTATTTTGAATTGAACGGTCAGCCGCGTGAAGTGGTGATCAGGGACGAAAGCATTAAATCCACCGTTGCCGTCAAAATGAAGGCCGATCCTAAAAAAGAATCACATCTCGGTGCATCCATGCCGGGAACCGTCATCAAAGTTGTTTCTGAAAAAGGGGAAAAGGTCCAAAAAGGAGATCACCTCATGATTACAGAAGCGATGAAGATGGAAACGACGGTTCAAGCCCCGTTTGCGGGAACAGTGAAAGAAATCTATGTTTCAAACGGGGATGCCATTTCCCCTGGGGATCTATTGATCGAAGTAGAGAAATCCTGATAACAAAAAAGATTCCGGTCCATGGAGGACCGGAATCTTTTTTGTTTTTTATTGACGTTTCTTGCTTCTCGACCCAAGCATGATCAAGTAGCAGAGAAGTCCGAACAAGCAGGAGATGATGAGGGCGTGCAGGAGGGCAACTGCCAGGTTCAATCTGGTCAGAACGACCAGCGCCCCTGTCGTAGCCTGCAGGGTCACGAGGATCAAGGCGATGATCCATCCCCAGTATACTACCTTTTGCTGTTTGTATTTCTTAACTGCCAAGACTGTGACGTATGCAATCCAGACAAACACGAGGGCGGCAGCAGTACGATGCCCCATTTGAATCCACTCGTACATATTTGTCGGGAGTCCGATGCTTGAATTCACACAGAACGGCCAATCCTTACATACGAGGCTTGATTCAGTGTGTCGGACGAGTGCTCCGGTGTAGACGACCATATACGTATAGATCGTCACCCCGATTGTGTGCCATCTCATCCGCTTATCGATAATTACCTTGTCTGCTTCGAACTTTTGATCAACTTCGAAAATCAGGAGGGTCAAGAGTAATACGGAAGCGAATGAAATGAGTGATATGCCGAAGTGGATGGCTAGGACAAAATCAGATTGTCCCCATTTAACCGCCGCAGCGCCGATCAATCCTTGAAGGACAAGGAAGAAAAAGGAGAGGATCGCCAAAAACTTCGTTTCACGCTTATGGCCGATCGCCTTCCACGACCAGATAGAGAGGGCCAGTAGCAGGAGTCCGACTCCGCCGGAAACAACCCTGTGCGCAAGCTCGATGACGAGCTCGATGGTGATATTATCAGGAATCAATTGTCCGTGGCATAGGGGCCAGGAACGACCGCAGCCCATTCCGGAGCCGGTTTTCGTTACGAGTGCACCGCCCAGTAGGACAAATAACATACCAAGACTTGTAAGAACAGCAAGCCATTTTAAACCTTTATGCAAATTCTTCACCTTCTTAACTGATAGAATGCACATATGATCAGTATTGTAGTAAAATATATGCCTCTTCGATGATACCGGACCAGGCGTGAAAACTCAATAAATAAGATGTTACAGAATTTCGAGCAATTATCGACATTTTTCCAACGAACGCCGATTAAGTCTTTACATGCAGAAAGAGTGGAAAACCGGTAGTAGTTTTATCCTAATTGCTAGAATATTAAAATCTGTAAGCGCTTATCATATATTTATGGTATGATTGTCAAAGACCCGTCCTAACTTATTTTCTTCACAATTTCTTCACATTATTGGATAAATATCTTCCAAAAACGGAAATATATATGGTTTAATATTATATTGATAGCGTCTTTACGGTTAGACGAGTCGGTTTTTGTAAACGATTTAATTGTAGGAATATGTCAAACATATCCTTTGCTATGGCGGTCGGGACCCGGCCCTCATGCGTTGGGGAGGAGGAAGTAGATGAGCAACAGTCGAACGATGACCGATGCCATGGGGGAGACTGCGTCCTCAGCATGGAAGGATTTCCTTTCATTGATTAAAATTGGGATCGTCAATTCCAATCTGATTACCACCTTTACCGGGATGTGGCTCGCCTTTTACTTTTCAGGTGCCCATTTTCTTCAATCCTTGGATGTCATTTTCCTCACGCTGGTCGGTTCATCCTTCATCATTGCCGGTTCCTGTGCAGTGAATAATGTGTACGACCGGGATATCGATCACGTGATGGACCGTACAAAGGGGAGGCCCACCGTTACAGGTAAGATCCACTCCGGTAAAGCTCTCGCCATCGGACTGTTCATGATCTTACTCGGCACCATCATGTTATTCATGACGACCATCACAGCAGGTGTCATCGGTCTCATAGGGGTCATCTGCTACGTCCTCCTCTATACGATGTGGTCGAAGAGGAGATATGTCAGTAACACCATTGTGGGCAGTATCTCCGGTGCGGTTCCCCCGTTAATCGGGTGGGCAGCGGTGGACGGAGGCTTGAGTACGACAGCATGGGTGCTTTTCCTCCTCATGTTCATCTGGCAACCTCCGCATTTTTATGCACTCGCCATGAAACGGGTTGAAGAATACCGAGCAGCCAATATCCCGATGCTTCCCGTAGTCAAAGGCTTTAAAGTGACGAAACATCACATCGTCTGGTGGGTGGCGGCCCTTCTTCCGCTTCCATTCTTCCTGCTCGACCTTGGTCTTCCGTTCTTTATCCTTGCGACGGCATTCAATATCGGGTGGCTTGCCCTCGGACTTGCAGGCTATAAGATGAAGGATGAAATCAAATGGTCGCGCCTTATGTTTGTTTATTCTCTGAACTACCTGACCATCTTGTTTGTAGCGATGGTGATTGTCACCGTCGTTTAACATAGGAATTCTTTCTTAAAAGAAATCCAAATAGATCTTTTTTTAAGTCCTTGTTTTACTCAAGAGTCTATTTTACGAAAGAGGGGTTTGATTAAGCTATGAAAGCAAGGCTATCCAAGTGGCGTCTATTCACGATCCTCGCGATGGTGGCGCTCGTCCTTTCAGGTTGCGGGGAACCGTTCCTATCCACTTTACAGCCTGCGGGTGAAGTAGCGCAGGACCAATACGATCTTATGATCCTGTCCACGTTGATCATGGTTCTCGTCATCATTGTGGTCGTCATCGTCTACATGATCGCCATCATCCGTTTTCGCAGGAAAAAAGGGGACAAAACGATTCCTAAGCAGGTTGAAGGGAGTCACACACTCGAAATCATCTGGACGGTCATTCCGATCATCCTTCTTTTGATCCTGGCCGTACCGACCGTTACATCCACGTTCAAACTTGCTGATACAAAGGCGATGGACAAAAAGGATGCAGACGGGAACAGAGAAGCACTCGTAATCAATGTCCGTGCCAATCTGTACTGGTGGGAATTCGAGTATCCGGATGAGAAGATCATCACCTCACAGGATCTCGTTGTACCGACCGATCAAAGGGTTTACTTCAATGTAACAGCTTCTGACGTGAAGCATTCGTTCTGGATTCCGGCAGCAGGCGGAAAGATCGATACGAACGTGGATAACGTCAATAAGTTCTTCCTTCAATTCGATGGGGAAAAAGCGAAGGAAGCAGAAGGGCTCTTCTACGGGAAATGTGCAGAGCTTTGTGGACCGTCCCATGCATTGATGGACTTCAAGGTTAAAGCGCTTCCGCAGGAGGAATACACTGCCTGGGTTGAAGATATGAAAAATGCAGGAGAACCGGAGCCTTCCTCGGACCTTGCAAAAGAAGGACAAGAGATCTTCAACAACAAATGTCTTGCCTGTCACGCTGTTTCACCACAGGACGGTCGACCGGAGCAGGCCCGGACAGCACCTAACCTTGCCACATTCGGTGAACGTAACAGAATCGCCGGAGTCTTGGATCACAATGAAGAAGAGCTGAAAAACTGGCTCAGCGATCCGGACCAATACAAGCCTGGTAATAAGATGACAGGTACATACGGCAAATTGACCGATGATGAGATGGATGCACTTGCAGAATATCTCATGGGTCTGAAGGTACAAGATTAAAGGGGAAAGAGTAAAAGGGAGGTTTAATCGTGAGTAGCTACGCACAGAAAAAAGGCTTCGGCGCGACTCTTTGGGATTACCTGACAACAGTTGATCACAAGAAGATCGCCATCCTTTACCTCGCGGCAGGGGGATTCTTCTTCCTTGTCGGTGGTTTGGAAGCCCTTATCATACGTATACAGCTGGCGGTACCGAATAATGATTTCGTGAGCGCCGGTTTGTACAACGAAGTATTGACCATGCATGGTACGACCATGATTTTCTTGGCGGCCATGCCACTGATTTTTGCATTCATGAATGCAGTCGTCCCGCTCCAGATCGGCGCGCGTGATGTAGCATTCCCATTCCTGAACTCATTGGGCTTCTGGCTGTTCTTTGCCGGAGGGGTGTTCCTGAACATGTCCTGGTTCCTGGGCGGTGCTCCTGATGCAGGGTGGACGTCTTATGCGTCCTTATCACTAAACTCACCTGGACATGGGATCGACTTCTATGTCCTCGGGCTTCAAATCTCCGGGGCTGGTACGCTGATCGGGGGGATCAACTTCCTCGTCACCATCATCAATATGAGGGCTCCTGGAATGACCTATATGCGTATGCCATTGTTCACATGGACCGTATTCGTCACATCCGCTCTCATCTTGTTCGCATTCCCGGCTTTGACAGTGGGATTATTCCTGATGTTATTCGACCGCATGTTCGGTTCTAACTTCTTCGTTGTCGCCAATGGTGGTAACACGATCATCTGGGAGCATTTCTTCTGGATATTCGGACATCCTGAAGTATATATCCTTGTGCTTCCGGCATTCGGAATATTCTCGGAAATCATTCCTCACTTCTCGAGGAAGCGGCTATTTGGATACTCATCCATGGTCTTTGCCACGGTATTGATCGGATTCCTCGGCTTCATGGTATGGGCCCATCATATGTTCACAGTCGGACTAGGCCCGATCGCAAACGCCATCTTCGCCGTTGCCACCATGGCCATCGCGGTACCGACGGGGATCAAGATCTTCAACTGGCTCCTCACGATGTGGGGCGGCAGTCTCAGTTTTACGACTCCGATGCTTTATGCGGTCGCCTTCATCCCGACTTTCGTAGCGGGTGGGGTAACCGGGATCATGAACGCATCTGCGACAGCAGATTATCAGTTCCATGATACGTATTTCGTCGTTGCCCATTTCCACTATGTCATCGTAGGGGGAGTCGTATTCGCACTTCTTGCCGGAACGCACTACTACTGGCCGAAAATCTTTGGAACCATGCTGAATGACTTCTTGGGCAAGATCACGTTCTGGTTGTTCTTTATCGGTTTCCATCTTACGTTCTTCATCCAGCATTTCCTTGGGTTGATGGGAATGCCACGTCGTATCTGGAAGTTCCTTCCTGGTCAAGGTCTTGACAATGGAAATCTGGTATCTTCCATCGGAGCAGGATTCATGGGCGTAGCCGTCATCTTCCTGCTGATCAATATCATCTCTACACAGGTGAAAGGTGTCCGGGTCGGCAATGATCCATGGGGCGACGGACGTACCATCGAATGGGCCATTCCTTCACCGCCGCCATTCTACAACTTCAAACAGACACCGCTTATCCGTGGGTTGGATGCGTACTGGCTGGAGAAGATGGAGGGGAAAGACGGATTGACACCTGCGGAACCAATCGGTGATATCCATATGCCGAATAATTCCATCATCCCGCTTATCGTCTCACTCGGTCTGTTCATTGCGGCTTTCGGTGCCATGTATCATGTGGATGATAAAGCATGGGCTCTTCCTGTCCTCATCATCGGCATGCTGATCACACTCGGAGCGATGTTCTTCCGTTCGGTTCTGGATGATCATGGGTACCACGTCCATAAGGAAGATCTGCTTGATGACGATGATAAAGGGGGTAAGGCATAATGCATGCAGATGAAAAATTCACGCCTAAGACCTGGCCGGCCTCCCCTGAGAAGGCCACCCTTGAAGGAAAGAATAAATTTATGGGCTTCTGGTTTTTCCTTGGTGGGGAAACCGTCCTGTTCGGCTCATTGTTTGCCACATATTTGGCACTGAAGGATAAAGTACCAAGTGACAGTCATGCGCTGGCAAAGGATATATTCGATCTGCCGCTGGCATTCCTTGCTACGATGCTCCTTTTGGTCAGCTCACTGACAAGCGTTTATGCCATGTACCACATGAAGAACTACAACGTTAAGAGGATGCAGGCCTGGTTATTGATTACAGTCTTGCTTGGAGCAGCATTCCTTGCACTGGAAATCTATGAGTTCAATCATTATGTACATGAATATGGCCACACCTTTACTAGTTCTGCTTTCGGTTCTTCTTTCTACACCCTTGTAGGCTTCCATGGAGCTCACGTGGCCTTCGGTCTTCTTTGGATCGTCACGCTCATGCTCAGGAATGCTAAAAGGGGATTGAACCTTTACAACGCTCCGAAATTCTATCTAGCGTCACTCTATTGGCATTTTATCGACGTTGTTTGGGTATTTATCTTTACAGTAGTATATTTAATGGGAATGGTGGGATAAACTGATGGCGAATCAACAATCAAATTCAGGTAACCCAAGCGTGGATTACGAGTACAGACGCAGGAAGAATAAAGAAGATATGCGGATGCAACTCACCGCCTTCATGCTCATGATCTTCTTGACATTGATTGCGTTCATAGCTGTTGCAGGGGATTTCGATAAGTATTTCGTCCTTCCTTTCATCCTGCTTCTTGCCGTGGTCCAGCTTGTATTCCAATTGTATTATTTCATGCATATGAGCCATAAAGGACATGAAGCCCCGTCGCTTTTCCTGTATTCAGGTGCGCTGGTGGCCTTTATCACGATCTTGGCTTTCCTTACAATCGTTTGGATCTAAAAGAGGGAATGACCGGCCACGGAGTTTGTGGCCGGTCATTTTTCTTCGTGTTTGAACCGTACTGCCTTAATGTTCATGACTTTGTCAACAGGTCACATTGAAGTGCCTGAGGGGAGTCAGTATAATGAGGGTAAGTGCTATAAGTGAAATGGGGTGTGGAAAATGCCTTTGGGTATTTTTGGATTTATGGCGTTGTGGAGTCCATTTTTCATTGTGGCTCTTGTATTTTTAACTGCGGTGTATTTTTTGCTGACCGTGAAATGGCGAAGAAGCTTTCCGGATAGCGAACCGCTGAAAAAGAAACAGGCAGTGTACTTTATATTGGGAATGCTGCTCCTCTATGTAGTCAAGGGTTCACCCGTCGAGGTGTTGAGTTCCATTTTGTTTTCAGCCCATATGACCCAGATGGCTCTGCTGTATCTGGTCGTCACCCCGCTTATCATTTTGGGAATCCCCACGTGGGTGTGGAAGGCCGTCATCAAACTTCCGGTCATCAAAGGCGTGTTCGGGTTCATGACGAAACCCCTTATATCTCTTTTGTCATTCAATGTGATTTTCTCGATTTATCATATTCCGATCGTATTCGACCATGTTAGGACGGATCCGACTTCGCATGGCCTCGCCATGACGATCCTCTTCATCCTTTCACTTTTCATGTGGTGGCCACTCTTGAATCCGGGAGATGAGGATATTGATCTCAGCGGACTGAAAAGGATCGGATATATCCTTGGGAGCGCTGTCCTATTGACACCTGCCTGTGGATTGATTATATTTGCTGAGAATCCTTTGTATGCTCCGTACTATGACCCTCAGGAATTCATGAAAGCGTTGGCTCTCTGTGTTCCTGCGAATACCCTTGATGGCTTAAGCATCAGTGGTCCCGAATTATTTACGAATATGTCCATCGAAAACGACCAGCAGCTCGGTGGTGTCATCATGAAGATCATCCAGGAGATTGTATTCGGTGTGATGCTGTTCAATCTGTTTTTCCAATGGTACCGGAGTGATCAAGAAAAACAAGAGAAGCTGTCATATGACCCTGTCATTGATCCATCTTCAACCGAATCGTAAAAAGCAATATTTACACTAGAAAAAGCGAGGATTTGAGATTATGTCGTTACCAGTCTTACCTACGATCAGCACGAGCTTTATCGTCCTCAGTGCGATCACCGTTGCCATCGGGTGGTGGCAGATAAAGAAAAGGGAATTCGAAAAACACCAGAAGACCATGACGTTGGCAGGTATCTTTGCCCTCATCTTCTTCATCATCTACGCCAGTCGTACGATTTTCATTGGGAACACTTCCTTCGGAGGTCCTGATGATCTGAAAATCTATTACACGATCTTCCTCGTCTTCCACATCACATTGGCTACAATCGGTGCGGTATTCGGGCTGATGAGCTTATGGACAGGCTATCAGGATCGTCTGAAAAGACACAGGAAACTTGGTCCGATCACGAGCATCATTTGGTTCTTTACCGCGATCACCGGTGTAGCAGTTTATTTGCTTCTGTACGTCTTTTACCATGGAGGGGAGACGACTTCCGTCATTAAGGCCATCCTTGGAAATTGATCAAGCAGCCGCCAGCTTATTGGCGGTTTTTTATTTTCACTCATTGCAGAACGGTAGTGATCGAAATCTGTGTTAAAGGGATTAGATTCATTAGAGGATATCATAGGTTTGTACCGAATAGTTTAAGGTGAAAGGAGGATATACGATGATACGAACCCTTGAAGAACGGGACTATAGCCAGTCCCTGCAGCTGTCAGAATACGCGTTTCAATATAAGCTATCTGAAGAGGAGCGGGAACAAAGACGTGAACAGATGGGGGATCAGAAGATCTTTGGGATTTTCCACGACGATCACCTGGCGGCTAAGCTTCACCTCATGCCATTCCAGACCTGGTTTGGAGATCGGATGATCCCAATGGGAGGTGTGGCCGGAGTCGCCACCTACCCGGAGTATCGAAGGAACGGATATGTTAGGAAGCTCCTCCTTCACTCTCTAGAAGCAATGAAGGAAGCGGGACAGATCATATCCATGCTCCATCCGTTTTATATTGATTTCTATCGGAAATTCGGTTGGGAGGTATTTGCATCTTATCGCCAGATGACAGTGGATCAGAAGGAATTGAGTCCCTTATCAACCTCCACGGGTACCATTCGACGTGGAGGAGTTACAAAAGAAGTGATGGAAGCCTATGATCGATACGCAAAGAAACATAATGGGATGCTCGTTCGGACGAATGGATGGTGGAAGAAGAAAGAAGATCAGTGGTCCATTGCGACCTATCATGAAGGCGAAATGCAAGGGTACATACTATACACCATCTCAGAAGGCGTGATGACCGTCGATGAATTTCTCCCACTGACCCCGGGGGCAAGGAAAGGGCTTTGGAATTTCATTTGTCAGCATGATTCCATGGTACTAACGGTTAAGGTGAAGCTGGCAGAAGGGGAGGTTTTGCCATTGATGCTGAAAAATCCACGCATCAAGGTGGAGGACTATCCTTATTTCATGACAAGGGTCGTGGATGTAGAGCCGTTCCTAAAAACGTATTTGCGGGATAAAGAAACATTCGAAGCCTTTACGTTGAAAGTAGTAGATCAACATGCACCTTGGAATTCAGCTGTCTGGCATCTTTCTGTGAATGGGGTGGAACGACGTGATGGCAGCACGGCAGATGTGGAATTGGGCATCAGGGAATTATCAGCTTTTACCTTTGGCTTTTTGAGTGCGTTAGATTTAGAGGCTATGGGCCATATCGACGCTGGTGAGGTCACCTTTCTTGAATCGATCAGTACAGCAAGGAAGACCTGCTTCCAAGATTTTTTCTGATTCAATGACAAAAGGAGCCTTTATGGGGCTCCTTTTGCATGGTGTTACAATTTGAAGTTGAGCTTGATGATGCCGGCTTCCTTGGCGGAATTGAACAGGATCAACAAAAACGGACCAATGACAAATCCCATGACTCCGAAAAGCTTAAGTCCGAGATACATGGCGATAAGCGTTGCCAGTGGAGAGAGTCCGATATGCGTCCCCATGACCTTTGGCTCAACCGTCCTTCTAATAATGAGAAGGATGGCAGCGAGCACGGAAAGCTGTGTTCCAAGACTGATATCTCCCGTGATGAAGTGATAAAGGGCCCACGGTCCAAGTATGGCAATGGAACCGACGAGGGGCAGGAAATCAATGAACCAGATGATGACCGACATGATGATGGCCACTTCAGGTGTAATGATGAGCAAGCCGATCAACGTCACGACAAAGATCAGAATGCTCACAAGGAACTGAGCCTTGAAGAATCCGAAGAACACTCCGGTCATCCTCGAGATCATAAAGTTCACCTTTTCAGCCGTCGCATCGGTCAAATGACTGTAGATCATATGTTTGATGCGGGGGAGATCAAGCATGAACAGGAACAGTGCAATGAGGAATACGAGAAGGCTGACCAGGAAGTTGGGTATGTATGTGAGATACGCACTTATCTTTTCTAAATTGAAGGACTGAAGGATCTTGGATTTTGACCGGTCCAGGAAGTGCTGCACATCATTTGAAAATTCTTTTACGATCGTATCGGGCAGATCTTTGGATAAGTCAAGAAGTCGATCCTCATACTCTTCCCAGATGTCTCCTACCTTTGAAATATAGTGGGGGGTGTTTTCAACGAGTTTGACCCCTTCTCCAACGACTTTGGTTGTCACAAAATAACTGGTAACTCCCAATAGGAGCAAAAAGAGAATGAAGATGCTCATGACCGCCATCTTGCGCTTCCAATTGAATCGTCCTTGAAGCATTCTGACTGAAGGCTCGAGGATCAAGGCTGTCATGAATGCCAGGATCAATGGCAATGAAATGGGCAGGATGAATAGGCAAAGCAGAATGAAAACGATGAACAGCCCAAGATAAATCAGGAATTTTTTGTTTTTGAATCTAGCCAATGGAGTACTCCTTCCTAAGTCACACTATACCTATATTATATGTGACGGTTAAAAGATTGAACAGTCATTTTGAATGGTGAAAAAGAAATTCCCAACCGGTGAACACGGGCATAATAAAAGACTGCCCTGGGGCAGTCTTATGTATTACCAAGCGAATTCGGCTGCTTCTTTCTTCACGTCGTTCAAGAGTTTCTCACATGACGTGATCAAATGCTTAGGGAAGGATTCTCCTTCTCCATATTCCACGCCATGAGGGTAGTAGTGCTTGCCGAGGAGCGGTGTCATGAGCTGGATGACGGCATCGTGTTTGCCCACATCCCCTTCCACGGCGAGGCCCTGCAGACGAAGGTAAAATATCCCTTCTCGAATTTCAAATTTACGATCATAGGTCACACGTTCATAATCCCATTGACCGGCACGGACGAGGCCGTGGGACTCCATGATGTCATCCAGTCGATTCAAGTCGACTTTAATCTCTTCAAAACCCGTTTCAGTGAAATGCATTGTTTTCCCTCCTAGATGGTCAAGCGATAGCCTTTCCTTTTGAAAAGGTGCCTTATATTCTCCTATTAATAATAGTGGAAAAAACGTTTTCATGCAATGTCTTCCAGTAGAAGAAGATGGCGATTTGCGTAATGTTTTCCCCATTTTCTGAATTTAGACACTATCCACTTCGTGATTCCGAGAATCCTTAGTGTTGAGAGAGTGAAAAATATGCTATCCTTTATTGTAGGCAGATTGAACAAAAGGATACTACCTCTACCACCTGAAACATATAATGATAGTAAATAGAGAAGGGAGGGGGAAGATCTGAAGACCTTGCTTAGGATCGGTATCATTCTTATCATCTTTACCGTGTTTGGAATCTATCAGGATCAAAAACAGGAAAATGAACCGCTCAAGGGTCCGGACGTCCAGACGCTGGAGGACAAAGATGATCAATTGGATCAGTCGACAGAAACCCCGCCTGGAGAAAGACCAAAAACCGGCCTATCCGTTTATATCGGTAAGAACGTCAGTGAAATCATAAAAGAATTCGGAGAACCAGACCGTATAGATGACAGTGCGTTCAATTATGATTGGTGGGTCTACAATGTGCCGGATACGGAATACATACAATTCGGGGTCAGGGACAAGAAGGTGGTATCCCTTTATGCCATCGGGAACGGCCTTGATGTTGCCCCTTATAAACTAGGACAAAAGCTTGAGGACATTTATCGATTCACCATCGTCGACTCTGAAATCGTCGTTAAATCTGATTCCGGATCCTATCAGTTTGAACTGAACGAAGAGGACCTCAATACGAGGCTGTTGGTCCCACTTGGCGATCTTTATGCCCAATTGTATCTGGACAAGTTCACCGGTGAACTATCGAGTATCCGATTCATGGACAGTGAAACCCTTGTTGCGATGCATCCTTATGAAATGATGTATAGGGGAGAACTGGCAGAAGAGGTGCCGCCTTCTGAAGAAGAGTGGGCAAATGTAAACGAAGCGAACGAAAAGCAGATATATGCCATCACGAATATCATGAGGAAGCAATATGGAGAATCCACACTCCAGTGGGATGAAACCACGGCGAACGCCGCCAGGGGCCACAGCAGGGAAATGCACGATAAAAACTACTTTTCCCATGAATCGGATGCCATGGGTTCATTGCAAGACAGACTGGATAAACTGGGTGTCCCTTATCAAACGGCTGGTGAGAATATCGCTTCCCAGTACCTTGATGGTCCTGAAGCCGTGCATGGATGGTTGAATTCGGATGGGCATAGGAAAATCCTTTTGGACAAAGCATTCACCCATATCGGTGTCGGGGTTTACAAAGGGTACTATACCCAGAATTTCATCAAAAAGCCCGATCTACCTTAAAGAGATCCCGGATTCCCCGGGATCTTTCTTCATTTCTTGAATATAAAGAACGAGCCAGTCGAGTGGGCGATGACCTTACCGTCTGACCTGATCACTTTTCCTTCGACGACCATGGTCGTCGTCCCGTGATGGAGAATCTGTGCTGTCGCAGTTAATTCACCGCCTGTTCCCGGTGCAAGATAATGGACATTCAGGTTGGTTGTGACGGCTCCATACTCTGAAGGGAGCACCCGATTGGCCAATGTACCCATGATGGTATCCACGATCGTGGCCGTGATACCTCCATGCACGATCCCTAGAGAATTATGGGTGAGGGGGGTGATGGGTATTGTGAGCGTGAGGGTCTCATCCTCTTCTCCCCATTCCATTCCAAATACGCCCCCAAGGAGAGGTCCCCCATCCTCCTGCTTTTTCCTCATGCCCGCCAGCATCTGACCAAGGGAGTTTAGGTCCTCCACTGATGCGTATTCCATGCATTCATTCAAAAGCTTCGCTAAATCTTCTTTCATCTTATTCCATCCTTCTTTCCTCATGATGAATCGTTTTACGTCCCGTCCATCGTACTATATCCATGATCGTTTCACCAATCTTTTTCTCCTTTCATACACTGTACTAGGTAAATGCCTGAATGGGAGGTGTGGGGAGTGGGGAAATTACATCCGAAAGTGAATGAGTTCAAGGAATTCGTCAAGAAACACCCTAAGATCATCAAGGATGTGCGTAGTGGCCAGGCAAGCTGGCAGGAATTGTTCGAAGACTGGTATCTTCTCGGAGAAGATGATACGAGGTGGAACAGCTATAGGGATAAATCCGAGCAGAAAGAAGAAAAGAAAGCAGAGGAATCCAAGAATGGATGGATGGACCAGGTCGGGGAAATCGTCAAGAAAATGGATGCCAATCAGCTGCAGAAGCATATTACCAATCTTAGTGAAGCCCTGGGGACTGTCCAGGGGGTCATCAGTCAGTTTCAATCCGGTAAGGGAGATGCAGCGCCAAGGGAAGAAACACCCAAACGGCCTTCTCACCCGTTTTCATTCAGACAGGATTAAGGAGGGGACCAAAGTTGAGAAGTGATATCATCGAATACATCCACGCAAGCGATGATCTGAAGAGGTATCTTCGGGATGCGCCACAGTGGTACCGTACGCTTTCCAGGAATCCGGATCAGCTGGAAAAGTTTGAGATCGCTTCGATTCATCATTTCGAAAAAACAATCCCCCATCGGGTTCAGAAGTTTTCCAACGGCGTGCAGATGGCCACTATGATGATTTCCATGTTCCAGGCCATGAACAGTGGTTGATGAGAAGAGCTCCGGATAAATATTAAAAGGATGGGGATGGCTAATAGCAAGGAGTGATGGAAGATGAAAAAAAGAACCCTTCTTGCTATTGGGCTTGTTTCCATAACATTGTCGGGATGCCGTGATACCCCGCCTGAGCCGAAAAGTATAGCAGTTGCTGCACATGTGGAAAACAGCTTATCAGTGAAACATCTTACCCGGGGCAACGAAGTGCTCGTGGAGTGCATCGCCACGGGCGTGACGTTTACAAACAAACAAAAGGGTGCGACGGCTGGAAAGATCGTGATCAGGTCCGGTACGGCAAACGTTTATGAAGAGCATCGAACGGCTGCATTTATCATCAAAGGTATGCCCAAGGGTACCCATTTGATTGAGCTTGAAGTCGTGGGGATGGACAATAAGCCACTGGGCATGAAGAAAAAATTCTATGTGACCATCTCATAGCATATTCGCTTCCTGCCTCTATATCTGTTAGAATACGGATATGGAGGTGGGCATGATGCTTGCTACTATTGAAAGGATGGAAATCCTGGACACTGCAGATGAACTATCTCAGATGATTTTGCAGTCAGAGGTGGTCGAGTACTATCGCAAGTGTTTATATAAAATGCAAAACAACGAAGAAACGCAGCTCAAGGTAAGACGTTTCACCAAAATGAAGGACCTGTATGAAGAAGTTCAGCGTTTTGGCCGCTATCATCCCGATTATAAAACGGTGATGAAAGAGATCCGTGAGGTCAAGCGGGAAATGGACCTCGATGACCACGTAGCGGAGTTCCGGAGGGCCGAAAACGAACTTCAAGATCTCCTCGATGAAGTCAGTCACTTAATCGGGCATTCGGTTTCAACCAATGTCAAAGTTCCTTCTGGTAATCCCTTCTTTTCTTCAGGGGGAGGCTCCTGCGGGGGTGGCTGTGGATCCGGTGGAAGCTGCAGTTGTTCGGCATAAAAAAAGATCAGGTGGATGTATCCCATTCCACCTGATCTTTTTTATTTGAACCGGACACAATCAGGACAGAGGTTTCCGCAACAGAACATTTTTTCCTGAGGCACATAGAACCGATGCCTGTACACAGAAAGGTCTTCGGAAGCTCTGAAAAAAATGGTTTCCGAGTGGAGCATTTTTCCGCGCATGGCGCGTGCAGACCATTTGCGGATATGGTAATCCAACTCTTCCCGACTAAGCTTCGACTCCACATACAAAAAAGGGATTCCGGCTCGCTTTTGGACCTTTGCGTCCAAGATATGCTCTTGTGACTGAAGATGGGTGAGGAACTGTTGCCAAATGGTTTCGAGGTCCATCGATTTCACTCCGTTCGCATTGGGTTCACGTATCATCATGCGCTTGATTGTTTCATTCGGTTTATGCTAGACTTGTAAAAAAGTGATTCCTAAAGGGGAAGCAAAATGTTGACGGAGAGACAAGGTTTAGTTGTTTATTTACATAGTCTGAAGCATGCGAAGTCCCTACGGCGCTTCGGAAATGTGCATTACGTTTCAAGGAAGATGAAATATGTGGTCCTGTATTGCAATCAGGAAGATCTCCAAAGCATCATGGAGAAAATTTCGGGATATTCCTATGTGAAGCGGGTTGATCCTTCTCACAAGCCTTTTATCAAGTCCGTGTTTGAGAATTCACGACCGGATAAGGCGAAGGAGTACGATTATAAGATGGGCTTTTAAGAGATGCCGTAAAACGGCATCTCTTTTCTATTGCAACGGAGGGATGTAATGGTTCAATCTGAGTATGGCAATCAGATGCTGGTAATAGAGAGCTTTTTCAGGATAGAGGGTCGAGGGCTTTACATCCATCTCGATGATCGTCTTCCCGAGGCGCCCGGCTGTATCTTCAAATAGGCTGTATCGTTTGTTCGGTAGGGTGTGTGGATTGGGCACGCCTTCCCTGCAGATATAAATGGCCTGGAAACCGCCTTCTGTAGTGGGCTCCATCACGACGGCAAGTGACGTCACGGCGCGGTCTTTCACATCCGTATGGAAGGCCATCATATGCTTGAGCCGGTCGCGGTTGTGTTCTGCAAGTGCCAACAACTCATAAATATCAGAAAATCCTTCTCCTAGCTCGATAAAACGTTGAATCATGGTATTCCCCTTTTCCTTTATGTATTGAAATCCATTATTTCAAAATTGGACATAATAGTAAAGACGCCCCAAACATAAAAAGCCCTGCAGCAATACTGCAGGGTCCTTCCATATCCATTTCTGGATCGAAGGCAAAGGGAGAGGAGAAACCGGAGGAAGAACTTATGGGGAATCGTAAGTCTTCTCCGCGGTTGGCAACAACATCAGTAGAGATGCTGTTACCTACAGTATCACCAATGTTCCTTGGATTATACCTGTGATCTGAAAAAATCGGGCTGTGGCGATTCTTGTTGAAATATGATAGGATAATGAAGAAAAATACATATATGGTGGATGATTATGAGAGTAATTTCTGGAATTTTCAAAGGTAGACAGTTGAAGGCGGTCCCGGGAAGCGGGACGAGGCCGACTACGGATAAAGTAAAGGAGTCCCTTTTCAATATGATCGGTCCCTATTTCGAGGGAGGAACGGCCCTGGATCTCTTTGCTGGAAGCGGTGGCCTCGGGATCGAGGGCTTAAGCAGAGGGCTTGATAAGGTCGTGTTCGTGGATAGGGACCAACAGGCAATCAAGACGATCAAAATGAATCTGGCCGAGTTGACGCTCGGGGATCATAGTGAAGTGTATCGCAATGACGCGGTCAGGGCTGTGAAGGCGTTGATCAAAAGGGAAATGACATTCGATTATATTTTCCTTGATCCACCCTATAAGCAGCAGAAGCTCCATGATCTGCTCACGGTCATCGATGAACATGCTCTTTTGGATGAAAACGGTTCCATAGTGTGTGAGCACAGTTCTGATATCAGACTGGCCGATCAGGTGGGGAGCTTGCATAAGAGTAGAGAAGAAACCTACGGGATCATCCGTATTTCCATCTTTAAACAGGAAGATTAAACGAAATCTGGAGGATAGAATCATGACCAACATTGCAGTTTGTCCGGGGAGTTTCGACCCCATTACATATGGACACTTGGATATCATCACACGCGGGGCAAAAGTGTTTGATAAAGTTCACGTCGTGGTGTTGAGCAATTCATCTAAGCAGCCATTATTCACCGTTGATGAACGGATGGAGCTGATCCGTCAATCCACGGCTCATTTACCCAATGTTGAAGTGGCATCCTTTCAAGGGCTTCTGGTGGATTACGCCAAGAAGGTCCATGCGAGTGCCATCATCAGGGGCTTGAGAGCTGTTTCCGACTTCGAGTATGAAATGCAGATTACATCCATGAACCGTGTCCTCGAAGATGAAATTGAAACCTTTTTCATCATGACCAACAATCAATATTCGTTTTTGAGCTCGAGTATCGTGAAGGAGGTTTCGAAATATGGAGCAGATATTTCGGAGCTCGTCCCGAAGCCGGTTGAAGAGGCACTGAAACTGAAATATAAGCAGGCACGTTAAAGATCCTTACAAAAAAATCCGAGCGGAACCGATATTCAATGAATGCCGGTGGCCGTTCGGATTTTATTTATTTTCACCTTGATTTTCATGAGGATCCCAGCCTTTTGACATATAGCAGGCAGTAAAGGAGGAGGCAACTGATCGTCAACGGGGGACCGGCCTTTACTAGTATATCCATCGCATCGATCCAGAAGGAACTTGTTTGCTGAGAAAATACAGGAATGGCTCCTGTAGCTTCCCCGTCGGCCAGTCGGCCAAAGAGGGGTTTGAATAAAAAGATCGTGATGATGGCAGCAGCGACTCCATGAAGGATCCGGGCGAAAAAGAATGGTTTGAACCGGATGTCGGTCTCTGCCAAAATGCTTGCCACCTGAGCCTGGATGCTGAATCCGCTGAAGCCTAATAGAAAACTGACCAAGACAGCCTGTTGAAATAAGCTCACCTCTGCCAATTCGCTTGTCATTTGTGAACCAAGGGTGATTTCGAATAACCCGGGTATGACAGGGATGCTCAGGTTAGGTGGAAGGTGGAAGAAAGAGAGCAGGGAAGAGATACCTGATGATAGTACTGTCGTGATATGCAAATGATAGAGAACCTGGTTCAGTACTGAGAAGAGGATGATGAACCCTCCGATCATGAGCAGGGATTGAATGGAAGAACTCACGGCATCGCCAAGCAATTTACCGAGGGGGCGGTGATCAGCCATACGGCTTTCATGGAGCCCTCTAAAGGCTTCTTTGACAGAGAATTTCCGTCGCACCGACCGCTCTGCCCCTTCATGATCATTCCCTCCATAAAACCGCATCGTCAGCCCGACCACAACGTTGCCGAGATAGTGTGAGAGGGCAAGGATGATGCCTAATGAGGCATTCTGGAAGAATCCGGCCGATACGGCCCCGAAGATGAAGAGTGGATTGGACGAGTTGGTGAAGGAAACGAGTCGCTCTGCTTCAATCCGTGATAACTGTTTTTCCTGCCGGAGCCTCGCGGTGAGGCGAGCTCCTGCCGGAAATCCCGAGGCCATTCCCATCGACCAGGCAAACCCACCGACACCAGGTACCTTGAAGAGCGGTCTCATCAACGGTTCGAGGAGTATCCCGATCAACCTGACCACACCGAATCCTATTAATAGTTCCGATACGATAAAAAACGGCAATAAGGATGGAAAGACGATCTTCCACCAGATATCAAGGCCCCGGGTGGAAGCTTCCAGCGATTCTCCCGGCATGGAAATCAGTGCGGCTGCCATCATGAGAGCGCCGCCTGATAATAATACGGTTTTCCATTTTGTCATAGTCAAACGATACCCTCCTAGAGCGTCCTGCCCTGTCTACGGATTTCCTTATAATGTGAAAGTTTGATAAAATAAAGGTAACTTGTCCTCTTAATAACCAATATACTCATAGCACTTGTAAATAGACCATATGATGTACAAACAGCATGCGGAGGGGATCGCCATGAACAGACCGAAAGTTGGATTGGCCCTTGGCTCAGGAGGGGCAAGGGGGTTTGCCCACCTTGGTGTCCTGAAGGCTTTCGTAGACGAAGGGGTCCCGGTGGATATGATCGCAGGGAGCAGTATGGGTGCTCTGGTAGGCTGTTTTTATGGAGTCGGCCATCAAATGGAGGATCTGTATAAGCTGTCCACCACATTCAGAAGAAAATACTTTTTGGATTTCACCGTCCCGAAGATGGGGTTTATTTCAGGAAAGAAAATCAAGGATTTCATCCGATTATTCACCCATCAGAAAAATATCGAAGATCTCAATCTCCCCGTCCGCGTCGTTGCCACGGATATCACGAACGGCGAAAAGGTCGTATTCTCGTCCGGGCCCATCGCCGAAGCTGTGCGTGCGAGCATCTCGATCCCGGGTGTGTTCGTTCCTGAAAGAATCAATGGGAGGATCCTCGTGGACGGCGGGGTGATTGACCGGGTCCCGGTGTCCGTGGTGAAAGAAATGGGGGCGGATATCGTCATCGGAGTGGATGTATCCCACGTGAAGCGAAATGCCGACATCACGACCGTGTATGATGTCATCATGCAGAGCATTGATATCCTGCAGCTTGAGATTGTCGCGCACAGGGAGATCTCATCCGACTTCATGATCCGTCCCCATGTGGAAATGTACAGCACTAGGGCTTTCAAGAATATAGAGGAAATCATCGAGATCGGAGAGGATGAAGCAAGGAAAATCATCCCCTCCATCAAAAAAGCACTGGACGATTGGAAGGAGTAGCAACAATGAAAATGAAGACACTGATCAGGACTCTGATCATCATGACGGTCCTTATGGTGGCCGCATCATTCTATTATCTGCCCTATTATGTGACGAAGCCGGGCGATGCCCATGAACTCAGTCCGATTGTAAAAGTCGAAGATGGATATGACAGCAAGGGCGAACTGATGCTCACGACTGTCAGGATGGGAAAGGCGAATATTTTCGCCTATATCGTGGCGAGTCTGAGTAAGTATGAGCATATATATCCCGTGGATGAAATCAGAAGCCCTCATGAAACGGATGAAGAATACAATATAAGACAGCTCCAGCTCATGGCTGATTCCCAGAATAACGCCGTCGAAGTGGCATTCGAAAAGGCAGGAAAGCCGTATGAATACCAATATAATGGGATCTATGTCCTGAGCATCTATCCTTCCATGCCGGCAGAAGACGTATTGAAAGCAGGAGATCGGATCACAAAGATCGATGATCAGGCCTTCCAATCTTCCAAAGAATTCATCTCGTATGTCGAAGGAAAGAAGTCGGGTGATCAAGTTGCGATCACGTATAAGCGTAACGGGAAGACAGAAACGGCTGAAGTCCCCCTGGAGGAGTTTCCTGATATGAAAGATAAAGTCGGTCTCGGGATCACCCTCACGGACGACAAGGAAATCATCACCAATCCGAAGGTAAAGCTGAAGACCGAAGATATTGGTGGTCCTTCTGCTGGTTTGATGTTCAGCCTGGAAATCTATGATCAACTCACGAAAGGTGATTTGACGAAAGGGCATGATATTGCCGGCACCGGGACCATTTCTGAAGACGGTACCGTGGGACGGATCGGTGGAATCGAACAGAAGGTTGTTGCAGCAGACAAAGCAGGAGCAGAATACTTCCTGGCCCCGGACGAAACGATCACAAAAGAAATGAAAAAGGAATACCCCGACCTTGAGTCGAACTATAAAGGGGCCGTCAGGACGGCAAAGGATATTGATACCAGCATGAAGATCATACCGGTCAAGTCATTCGATGAGGCGATCGCATTCCTTCAAACGTTAAAAGCAAAAAAAAGCTGATCCCGTCAGGGGTCAGCTTTTTTGTAATTGGAGGGGAGGGGTGGACCATTCCTTTTTCATGGATTCCATCCGGGCACCCATCCCTTTCAGGCCCATGGAGAACATGTTTGCCGCCCTGATATCAAGAGCGGCCTCGACAGGGTCGGCACTTGACAATTTGCTGATGAGTGGAAGGGAGATTTCTTTTTTGTGCTCCCTCAGATACTCACGTCCAGAGGCGCTCATGGCAAGAAGTCTGATGTATGACGGACGACCGCTACGGGCATTCATTTCTTCTTTGCTGACGTTCATCAGGATATGAAGGAGCATCCGTTGTAGCCTGGTCCATGTATACCGCTTTGATTTCAACCTGTTCATACACTCTGTGAAACTTGAAGATCGACTGGCACATTCCACGATCCGGTGTTCAATTCCTTCTTCAATTTCATATATCCTCCGGAGTTGATCAATCGGGGTGGAGAGGATCTTATATTGAAGCAGCGGCCAATAGTCTTCCCACCGATGAAGAGAGCCATATGTATCTTCATATGCTTTGAGGGCGCGCATGCTTTCAGGGGGTAAGAGCGATCGGATCTCCCCCGGGTCCCCATCACCGAAAAGGGCTTTCCTTATACTCGTTGCGCTCGCAATCGAAGGAGAAGCGAAATGTTCATCATGATAGTCAGCGGCCTTCCTGGTAACGGTATAAGCCTTCATCCCGCTGTCGATCTCATCCCTTGCCTGGATATAGTGGAAGCCCAAGATATTATTGGGCTTGCTCAGATCGATGAAGGGCTCTTTCAATCCGAGAGAAAGGAATGCTTTTGAGAGAGCGGCGGGATAGCTCAATCCTTCCCTAGAATACTTCCTGATAGCCGCATTGTACTCTGTCTGCCTTTTCTGGAGCGTATTAGCCGTCCCTTCAAAGGTTTCAATATTTCCATCCTCACTTCCAAAACAGAAGCTTGAACACCCGACAGAATCAAGAAGGCATACTGCTCCCTTCGCGAAAACCGATGAATGCTGAGTCGCGAAACTGTATGGGAGCTCGATTACGAGATCCACTCCCGCGTGCAGTGCCATGCCGGCCCTCTCCCATTTGCCGAGGAGTGCAGGCTCCCCACGCTGAAGAAAATAACCGCTCATGACGGCCACGGTGACATCGGCACCCGTCAATTCCTTGGTCATCTCCAGATGGTGCAAGTGGCCGTTATGAAATGGATTGTACTCGACTATGATTCCTGTTGCATTCAATATACAATCATCCTTTCCGTTTCTCATGGATATAAGTGGTGCTTCTTTTCCCATTATACCCGAAGATCGTCCAGCACCTCCAAAACGCATCGTAAAGGAATATGAGAAAATATTTGAAACCAGTCCGATATAAACGTTATAATAACAACACTGACGTTGAAAAGCGTGTAAAGAAAAAATATTGACAAACGGTATTATGAAAGCTATAATTACCTTTGTTGCCTTGAGGTGATGACAAATTGAAATGGTCAATCATTCAATTACAAAAGTACAGAGATAAAGGAATGCCGATTGATGAAACGGTTGATCTCAACGATATTAAAGAGATTGATCCGCAAGTCATCAGAGTTTCCCCGATCCATGTGACAGGCAGGGCCGACATCGCTTCAAATCGTGTCACTTTCCACCTGCATATTGAAGGGAAAATGGTTCTTCCATGCTCAAGAACCCTCGTCGAAGTAGATGTGCCTGTCGACCTCCATACGATTGAAACGTACCTTCTCGATGAACGGGAGTACGACATGTATGAGGAAGAGGAAATACATCGCATTGAAGGGGACGTAATTGACCTAAAACCAGCTATAAGAGAATTGCTGATACTTGAGATTCCCATGCAGGTACTCAGTGATGAAGCGAGGGAACAGAATGAAATGCCTTCCGGTAAAGACTGGGAAGTAATGACGGAAGAACAGGCTCATGCTGTCGATAAAGAGGAAGAGAAGAAAGTAGATCCTCGTCTCGCTGACTTGGCAAAACTTCTTGATCAAAACAAGAAATCTTAAAAGCGAAGTACCAGTTCGTTCTGGCTTCATAGACGACTATCTTTTAAGGAGGTGGGAAGAATGGCAGTACCTTTTAGAAGAACATCTAAAACAGCAAAAAGACAACGTCGTACACACTTCAAACTCAGTGTACCAGGTATGGTAGCATGCCCAAACTGTGGTGAAATGAAACTTGCACACCGTGTTTGCAAAGAGTGCGGAACGTATAAAGGTAAAGAAGTAGTAAGCAAATAATTGCCGACTGCTGCAAAAGCGTGAAGAGACCATGGCTCTTCACGCTTTTTTGCATAGACAAAAATGATTTTAAGGAGAGAACAGACGTGGGATCGTTTATAATGCACACTAATGAAAGCGGAATCATGAGGTTTGTCTTGAATCGTCCCGAAAAGCGGAACGCCATTAACTTCGATTTGATCGAGGCTTTTTCCCGATGCCTGGATGAATGTGAAAAAGGGGAGGTGAAGATGCTCCTACTAACCGGTGCGGGAACAGACTCATTTTGTTCAGGAGGAGACCTTTCTGCATTCCATGGGCTTAAGACGGAAGAAGAGAGCTACGGCATGCTCAGGAAGATGGGGGATGTACTGGTCCGTCTAGCGTTCCTGCCCATTCCAACCTTGGCGTTGGTCAATGGTGCAGCTGTAGGTGGAGGCTGTGAAATTGCGGCAGCCTGTGATCTACGGATCGCGGCAGATGATGTGAAGATGGGGTTCGTCCAAGGGGGACTAGGCATTTCAACAGGATGGGGCGGCGGTACCCTGCTCCATGAGAGGATCTCTTCTCCACGTGCCATGGAGCTTTTGATGACAGGAACCATCAAGAGTGCAGAAACCTTGTATGACTACGGATTCATCAATGCTTTGGTGAGTTCCACCCATAGATTGGAAGAGCACCCGATCATAACAAGCATGGAAGATAAGAGTATAGGGACACTGAAAGCATATAAACAGCAGCTTCTCGACCGCTGGGACAAGGCTGTCCTGATGGGGAATATAGAGAGGGAGATCCGACGCTGTTCCAAGCTCTGGGCATCAGATGACCACCATCAAGCGGTGGAAAGATTCTTGAACAAAAAGTAGGAAGAGCGATTCTATCTACTCTAGTAAGGGCATAAGTATGGGTATATGGATTTTACAGGAGGAGATGGAGATGTCTTCGAATAGACAGGACGCTTGGAACCAAGATGAGGATGTGTTGTTGGCGGAAGTGGTTTTGAGGTATATAAGGGAGGGAGGGACACAGCTTCAAGCCTTTGAAGAGGTGGGGAAGAAACTTTCAAGGACCTCAGCCGCCTGTGGATTCCGGTGGAACTCCTTCGTGCGAAAGCAATACAAATCAGGAATCGAACTAGCGAAGAACCAGCGGAAACAAACGAAGAGGGGTGCACCTCAAGTTAAAAAAGAAGCCTCCCCTGAAGTGGAACAGATCAAAGAAGCAACAGACCTGTCGGTTGAGAGCATCATTCATTATTTACAAAGAGCTGAGGAGTCTGTACGTCATGAAGAAGAGATCAGGAGTGAAAATCAGAAACTCCTTAACCAAATCGATCAGCTTCAGGAAAAAATGAAAGAAATTGAAACGCAGCTCTTTAATTATGAGTCGAAATATTCTCTTCTTGAAGAGGACCACAAATCCCTTCTGGCCATATTCGAAAAAGCAAGGAAGATGGCCCTTTTGCAAGGAAATGAAGATAAAGTCAAATTTCAGATGGATAAAAACGGGAATCTCCAGCGGTTAAATAAGTAAAAAAATCCGAACCCCCGGAATGCCGGGAAGGTTCGGATTTTTTCGTTGATCAACCATGCTTTTGTTCTGATACTCCTTCAGGGAACCACACCATAGGATTCTCGCTGAGATCCCGTTCGACATCATACGTGACCTGATGAAAGTCCATCCTTTCCCAGAACCCCTGGGACTTGATGCGGGAATTCGTTTTGATCGGAAGCCCGAAGCTTTTGGCGAATTCCACGAGGATGCTGCCGTATCCTTTGTTCTGATACTTAGGAAGGACTTCAAGCTTCCACAACTCAAGGTAATTTTGAGCTGGATCAAAGTACTGGTCGAACCTTGCATCACGCTGGTAAAGACTCATGCGGGCAACGAGCGTGTCGCCGAAATAGATTCCATAAAACGGGGATTCGCTATCGTTTTCAATGATATTTTCCTGAAGATCGTCGAGCATGGAAAGCTCTTGTACACCATATTCTTTAAACTTCTTAAACTCTTCGAGAGTTTTGTAATTAACTTTCAGCTTCTCTACTTTATTTGCCATTTGAAATCCCTCCTGAAACATTTGATTGATTGCGGATGATCCGCTTTCAATGTATTTACCCTTAATTGCCCGATATATTATTATTATATAACAAATAAACAAAAAATTCTGCACTCAAATAAGAAAACGTTTACATTTTAGAGAGGAATTCCACGATTTTTGTAGAATTCCTACTATGAAGGAGGGGGAGAGATGATACAGAAAATACTCATCGCCAATAGAGGGGAGATCGCTTCACGGATCATTTCCACCTGCAAACAGTTATCGATCGAAACCGTAGCAGTCTATTCAGATGCAGATGCAGAGATGCCGTTCGTCAAAGAGGCGGACCATTCATTCAGGATCGGGGAGTCTCAAGTGAACCGTTCTTATCTGATGATGGATGCAATCGTGGAAGTGGCAAAACGTGAAGGGGTGGATGCCATCCATCCCGGTTATGGTCTATTATCTGAAAATGCTTCATTTGCCAAGCTAGTAGAAGAAGAGGGGCTCATCTTCGTCGGCCCAGATTGGAAAACCATCGAGGTCATGGGCGATAAAGTGAAGGCCAGGAAGATCATGAAGGATGCGGGCGTACCTGTCGTACCCGGAAGTGAATCAGGCTGTGAATCGATTGAATCAGCCAAGCTCCTTGCCGCTGAGATCGGCTATCCGGTCATGCTCAAGGCGAGCGGTGGGGGCGGGGGCATCGGGATGATCCGGTGTGCCGATGAGCAAGCGCTCGTTCAACATTTTGATTCGACCCGGAATCGTGCAAAAGCGTATTTCGGGAACGACGAAGTATTTCTTGAAAAATGTATAGATGAAAGCCGGCATATCGAAGTGCAGATCTTCGGAGATCAACGAGGTAATCTTGTTCACCTGTTTGAAAGGAACTGTTCCGTCCAACGGAGGAATCAGAAGGTGGTTGAAGAATCCCCTTCACCGGCTCTTTCGGAAAAGACCAAGGAGTTGATGCTTGCCGCGGCAGTGAAGGCAGGAAAAGCCGTCGGTTACACCAATGCGGGGACCGTAGAATTCATCGTGGACCGTGATGAGCAGTTCTATTTCCTGGAAATGAATACACGTCTTCAGGTGGAGCATCCGGTGACCGAAGCCGTGACGGAACTTGATCTTGTCAAATGGCAGCTGAAGGTCGCCCAAGGCGAAGAACTGCCCATCTCAGCTCAAGAGGGAATCTTCTCAAGGGGGCACGCCATTGAGTTCAGGATCTATGCCGAAGATCCAAAAACGTTCTTCCCGTCCCCGGGTCTCCTTGTAACACTCGACTGGGGAGAAAAGCAGGACGGCGTGCGGATCGATGCGGGTTATGCACAAGGGAACAAGGTGACACCGTTTTATGACCCGATGATCGCCAAGTGCATCGTAAGCGGGCAGGACCGCGCGGCTTGCCTTGAGACGGCAAGAAGATTTTTCGGGGGGGTAGAGATCCAAGGGGTCAAAACCAATATTCCCCTCATCCGGGAAGTAATATCAGCCGATGAGTTCATCGATGGGGGTTACTCTACTAAATGGCTTCAGGATTACCTGTCTGCACAACAACAATCATAATGAGGAGGAACGAATATGAAAGAAATCAAAGCCACCATGGCAGGCACTGTATTGAATGTATTGACCGAAACCGGTAAAAGCATTTCGGCGGGGGAAATGGTGCTCATGCTTGAATCCATGAAAATGGAAATTCCCGTTGAAGCAGAAGCTGGAGGAACGGTAGCAGAGGTAAAGGTGAGTATTGGAGATTTTGTTAATGAAGATGATGTGCTGATTCTGCTGGAAGACTGACATTCACAAACGAGGAGGTGTAATGATGACATCAAAAACGACTGAGAAGCTTGAGGAAACCAGGGAAAGGATCCGTACGGGAGGAGAAGAGAAGTATCATCAAAAGCTGAAGGAGCAAAACAAGCTTTTCGTCCGCAACCGCCTGGAGCAGCTTTTTGATCAGGGGGAATATCAGGAGGATGGGATGTTTGCAAATTCAGCGGCCGATGGCCTCCCTGCTGATGGAGTGGTGACGGCTATCGGGAAAGTGGGCGGACAGACCGTCTGCGTCATGGCCAACGATTCCACCGTCAAAGCCGGTTCATGGGGAGCGAGAACCGTTGAAAAGATCATCCGTATCCAGGAAACGGCCATGAATCTGAAAGTGCCGATCCTCTACCTGGTGGATTCAGCCGGGGCAAGGATCACGGATCAGCTCGATATGTTCCCGAATAGACGTGGGGCAGGGCGTATTTTTCATAACCAGGTAAAAATGTCCGGCATGGTGCCTCAGGTTTGTCTCCTTTTTGGACCATCTGCCGCAGGTGGAGCATATATTCCCGCCTTCTGTGATCTGGTGATCATGGTAGAAGGAAATGCGTCCATGTACCTTGGGTCTCCGAGAATGGCGGAAAAGGTCATTGGAGAAAAAGTAACCCTTGAAGAAATGGGCGGTGCGAGGATGCACTGCTCCGTGAGCGGATGTGGTGATGTACTTGCTGCATCCGAAGAAGAAGCCATCAGGGAGGCCCGCCGCTATCTGGGTTACTTCCCGGCGAACTATCAGCAAAAGCCTGCTTTGATCGATGGTGGGGCGCCAGACTCGTCCAAGGTCTTGGAAGACTTGATCCCTCAGCATCAAAATGCCCCGTTTGATATGTACGACGGGATCCATGCCCTGATCGATGCGGGCACCTTCTTTGAGGTCAAGAAATTATTCGCTCCCGAGCTTATTACAGGGTTTGCCCGCTTTGATGGCCGGGTCGTCGGGATCATTGCCAATCAGCCGAAGGTAAAAGGAGGCGTCCTGTTCCATGATTCCGCAGATAAGGGGGCGAAATTCATCCAGCTCTGTGACGCCTTTCATATACCGCTATTATTCCTGGCCGATGTACCGGGCTTCATGATCGGTACGAAAGTGGAGCGGGCAGGGATCATACGCCACGGTGCAAAGTTTATTGCAGCCATGAGTTCTGCCACGGTACCAAAGATCTCCGTCATCGTCCGGAAAGCTTATGGGGCCGGACTTTATGCCATGGCAGGCCCTGCATTTGAACCGGATGTGTGCATTGCCCTTCCGACTGCCCAAATTGCCGTCATGGGTCCGGAGGCAGCAGTCAATGCAGTCTACTCCAACAAGATTCAAGCGATTGAAGATCCAAAAGAGCGTATTGCCTACGTCCAACAGAAACAAAAGGAGTATCAGGAGCATATCGATATTTATAAGCTAGCCTCCGAAATGATAGTGGATGAGATCGTAGCTGCAAATGAATTGCGTTCCGTCCTCATCCAGCGATTCGAGATGTACCAAACAAAGGATGTCGAGTTCAGCCATAGAAAGCACCCGGTTTATCCTGTTTGATGGACCGGTGCGTCATGCCCGGAAAGAGCCCCTATTCTTCTCAGGAAGAGTAATGTCTCTTCCGGGTTTTTTATCGTGAGTGTGGGGTACTTTCAAGCGCTCGTCGATATGAAACCTTTTGTATGAAGAATGAGGAATATTTGGTAAAATGAGTGTACATTGAAAGGCGGGGATCGGATGGATATCGGAATAATAGGGGCAGGGGCAGTCGGACTTTTGTTCGCCGGCTACCTTGGTAAACGACATGACGTGACAGTCTATGCAAGGAGAAATGAACAAAGGGAACACTTGGAAGCTAGTGGTGTCACAGTGTGGCGCGAAGGGAGAAAAGAGCAGACCGATGTGGGGGTAAAGTCTCTCAGCTCGCTTGACAGCCAACATGATCTTGTCATCCTTGCCGTAAAGGGGTATGACCTTGATGAGTCACTATTCATCACCGTCCCTACAGAGATCCCCCTTCTGTTCCTCCAAAACGGAATCGGTCATCTGGATTTCCTGAAGACACTTCCTCACGATACCGTCATGGCGGCATCTGTTGAACATGGCGCCCTCAAGGAGAATGATTATACCGTCTTACATAAAGGCGTGGGTGTTACGAAAATCGCCTTGGTTCGGGGAATGAACGGGCCGTTGCAATGTTTGATGAAAGATGGGGATGAGGCTTTTCCTTTTGAAGAAGAGGAAGATTATGAAACGATGCTCCTCAGGAAGCTGTTCATCAATGCAGCCATCAATCCATTGACGGCCATTACCGGCTGTGTGAATGGAGAGATGAGGTCGAATCCCCACTACAACGCCCTTATCAGGGAGGTTTATGGAGAACTTCTTCATCTTTACCCCCATATGGAAACAGTGATTTCCCTTGAAGACATCGAGAGCATATGTTTCAATACAGCTCAAAACCGTTCGTCCATGCTTACGGATGTGGAAAACGGCAGGAAGACCGAAGTCGAATCCATCCTTGGAGAAATAATCCGTATGGCTTCACCTCTGGATATACCGGTCATCCATACGCTCTATCTCCTCGTGAAGGGGAAGGAATCAGCAGGGAGGCAGACATAGATGGCTTCTGCATTTTCTTTTATCATGGCGCTCGTTGTCCTCATTCCGTTCGCGGGCTATTTCATCAGTTTCATCATGGCGAAGGAGCTCACTGGAAGTCACCGTAAAGCCGTCCACATCTCTATCGATATCACCACGATCCTCTTGATGATTTCTGTCCATTTCATCATCGTCGCCATCTGGGAACAATCCTATTTCTGGCTGATCCTATTGACCGTACTCTGTTCGGCATTATTTTTCACCATCGTGTATTGGAGGCTGAAAGGGGAGGTTGATTACCGGGGGGTGATCAGGGGGACGTGGAGGCTCAATTTCCTCTTGTTTTCTTTTGCCTATCTTGCCCTTATGGTGACGGGTCTCGCTCTCAGGGTGATGGAATCCACCTGAGTCTCAACTTTTTTACCTGTCTTAGGCAAGTTTTTTCCTTTTCCTTTTGTGGAATGATATACTCATCGTTAGGAAATTATGAGCTAGAAAAGGAGTCATTCATATGGAATTGGAAAGCTTGGATATTCCAGCAATCAATCAGTTTGCTTCAAAGTATATGAAACAGGAAGAACCGGTCACTTCTTTCTTTCATTATAATATCAATGAACAGGACGTCTTCAGCCGTCGCCTGGAAGACCTAGGGGAGAGAGAATTCCCTCGGGAAGGACTCGTAACGTGCATCGCTTCCTATATGGAATCGCTCCCATCGTCCGATGCCGTAGAAGCATCCATGGGGAAATTAAAAAACGATGCCGTGGTCGTCGTTGCCGGCCAGCAGGCAGGGCTATTGACCGGTCCTCTCTATACCATACATAAAATCGTGTCCGTCATCAGACTTGCCCGTGAGCAGGAACAAAAACTGAATCACCCTGTCGTCCCTGTCTTCTGGATTGCAGGGGAAGATCATGACTATCAGGAAGTAAACCACATCTTCTTGGAACAGGACGGAAAAATTAAGAAGAATGGCTATCCGGAACAGGTCGTCGATAAGCGGATGACTTCCGATGTCGAATATGATCCGGCAGTGATGAAAAACTGGATCTCATCCATACTTAAAGTGCTCGGGGAAACCGAGTTCACAGCTGGTCTTGCAGATGAGATGGACGGCCTTATCCGTGAAGGAGAAGATATCGTCACGTTTTTTGCCCGTTTCATCATGACCCTTTTCAAGGACTACGGGCTCTTGGTGATCGACTCTTCGTATGGCGCTTTAAGGAAGCTGGAGGCTCCATATTTCCGCCACCTTATCGAGAACAGCCGTGAAATCACAGATCAAGTACTTATGCAACAGAAAACCATCCAGGCGGAAGGTTTCAATACGCAGCTTGAGATTTCCAGCGATGCAGCGAACATCTTCTTGAATCTACAAAACGAACGTGCCTTGCTCGAGAGGGATGGTTCAGGATTCAAAGATAAGAATAACGACTCCTTCTTCACCAAGGAAGAACTGCTGGGAATCCTCGATGATCAGCCGGGGAGATTGAGTAATAACGTCGTCACGAGACCCCTCATGCAGGAATGGCTATTCCCTACTTTGAGCTTTATTGGGGGACCTGGGGAAATCGCTTATTGGGGAGAACTGAAAAAGGCATTTGAATTCATGGGAATGTATATGCCCCCTGTCATGCCGAGACTGAACATCACCATCCTTGAGCGGACGGTTGCCAAAAGGATTGAAGAACTTTCCCTTTCTTTGCAGGAGGTTGTAAGGAACGGAGTCAGTCATGTGCGAAATGAGTTCCTGGACAGTCTGAAGCCGAATGAACTCGAGGGAGAATTACAGGAAATCGAGACCTATCTGATGGCGAAGTATGAAGGCATCAAAAAAGAAGCGTCCGCTGTGGACAGCAACCTTGAGCCAATCGTCGATAAGAACCTTGAAATCCACCGGAAGCAATTCGAGTTCTTGCGAAAGCGGACGGAAAAATCCATTAGGGATAAGAATGAGCGACAGCTTTCCAGGTTCGATCTCATTGAGAATAGCATCAGGCCGAACGGCGGTCCCCAAGAGCGGACGCTGAATATCCTCTATTATATGAACAGATTTGGTCCGGATTTTGTTAACCGGCTCACCGATCTTCCTTTTACGTTCGACGGAACGCATAAAGTTGTCCACCTATAAGGTATTTAGCGACACGTACCACCATAAAAGGATCGATTTCGCTTGAAACGGCGATTTCGGTCCTTTTTTTATGGTGTCTCTTGTCATGAAAACAGGGAAAAAAGAGATAGGTTTAGAGAGGAAATAATATGCAAGAAAAGAATATAGAAAAGAGTGGAGAAAAGTGGGGGGATGTGGTACATTTGTGATAGAAAGTGGGGGCAGTGCATATGTTCATGGGCGAATATCAACATAACATTGATACAAAAGGCCGTTTAATCGTACCTGCCAAGTTCAGGGACCACCTTGGTGATGCGTTCGTCATCACACGCGGTCTCGATGAATGCCTGTTTGGTTATCCCATGGATGAATGGCGCGCACTCGAAGAAAAGCTCAAAGCCCTGCCGCTCACAAAAAAAGACGCCCGTGCCTTTACCCGTTTCTTCTTTTCAGGAGCCACGGAAAGCGAACTGGACAAAACCGGGCGCGTGAACATTCCCACCACGCTTGTGAATTATGCAAAACTTGATAAAGAATGCGTTATATTGGGTGTTTCCAATCGAATCGAGATTTGGAGCAAAGCTATATGGGAAGACTATTTCACACAGTCTGAAGATTCCTTTGCAGAACTTGCAGAGAATATGATCGGATTCGATATCTGATCCCCCACCACTAACAGTCGATTGGAAAGGTGAAACCAACATGTTTAAACACACGACCGTATTATTGAAAGAAACTGTAGATGGATTGAACATCCAGCCTGACGGCATCTACGTCGATTGCACCCTCGGGGGAGCGGGACACAGCGAATACCTTGCAGGGCAACTCTCCAGTCAAGGGCACCTGTACTGCTTCGACCAGGATGAAACGGCCATCGCACATGCCAAAGAAAAATTAGAAGCGTTTTCGGATCGCATCACATTCGTTCAATCCAATTTCAGAAATCTGAAAGCGGAACTTGCGAATCTGGATGTACATAATGTAGACGGGGTGCTATATGATCTTGGCGTATCTTCCCCGCAGCTGGACACGCCTGAACGAGGATTCAGCTACCATCATGATGCTCCACTGGATATGAGGATGGACCTTCAAGGTGAATTGAGTGCCTTCCATGTGGTGAATCACTGGTCCTTTGAAGATCTTGTCCGCATTTTCTACCGGTACGGAGAAGAGAAGTTTTCCAAGCAGATCGCCCGGAAAATTGAGGCGGCTCGCGAAAAGAAACCGATTGAAACCACCGGGGAATTGGTCGAACTGATCAAAGACGGGATTCCCGCGCCGGCAAGGCGCAAAGGCGGACACCCTGCCAAGCGTGTCTTCCAGGCAATCAGGATTGCCGTGAACGATGAGCTCGGTGCATTCGAAGATTCCCTTGAGCAGGCAATCGATATCCTCTCCCCTGGAGGAAGGGTCAGCGTCATCACCTTCCATTCCCTCGAAGATCGCATGTGTAAAACGATGTTCAAGGAAAAGGCTGCAGGACCGCAGCTTCCTCCCGGCTTACCCGTCATTCCAGAAGGGTACGAGCCTGAGTTGAAGCTGATCACACGAAAGCCGATCCTTCCTAGTGAAGACGAGCTCGAAATGAATAATAGGGCACGCTCTGCTAAGCTCCGTATAGCAGAAAAAAATAAATAAAAAATAGAAAAAAGATTGAATAATGGGAGGGATCACCTTGAGTAACTTAGCTAGAAATTATCAAACACAACCGATCGAGACAAGTGCACAACCAAAACCGAAACGCCTGCGTGAGGGAAGGACATCCGTCATCACTCCCGGAGAAAAAATCCTTCTAGCAGCGTTCGCCATCATGTTCTGCTTCTTCGCAGTGAAAATCGTATCGAATGAAGCGTCCATCTATCAGGTGAATCGGGAACTGCAAGTAGCCGAGGGCGTCATCGATAAGCAGGAAAAAGCGAACACGGATCTCAAGATCCAGGTAAGTGAACTGAGTGCATATGACCGCATCCTTGATAAAGCGAAAGAGTTGGGTCTCAACTTGAAAGATAAGAATGTCAAGGTAGTGGAAGAATGATGAAAAAAAGATCCAGCATGAACATCGGAGCAGCCATCCTATTCGGGATATTCGGACTGCTCTTTTTTATCATTATGGTCCGATTCGTCACGATTCAGGTCACGGGTGAAGTCGACGGGAAGGCCCTGACGGCAGAAGCTGCGAAGAAATACATAAAGGGTCACATCCTCGAGGCCAAGAGGGGATCGATTTACGACAATAATGGGGACGTGATCGCAGAAGACACTTCCGCCTATACGCTAGTCGCGGTCCTGGATTCACAGGTTACCACTGACCCGAAAAAGCCGAAGCACGTTACAGATCCGGAAAAAACGGCTGAAATCCTATCCCGGTATATTGATATGGATAAAAGCGAAATTTACAAGAAGTTGAATCAAAAAGGTGAAAAAGCTCCCTATCAGGTCGAGTTCGGCTCTGCGGGAAGAGACATCTCCCATCAGCAGATGCTCGAGATCAAAGAGGAAGATCTGCCTGGCATAACCTTCCGGAAAGAATCGAAACGATTTTACCCGAATGGAACGTTTTCGTCCCATCTGATCGGATTTGCACAGAAGAAAGATGAAGAAAGTTCTGAGACCACGGGAATGATGGGGGTGGAGAAGAGCTTCAATGATATTCTAAGCGGTACAAACGGCTCGGTGCAGTATAAGAGTGATGTTTGGGGATATCTCCTCCCGAATTCTGAAGAGCATGTCACCCCTCCGAAAGACGGAGACGATATTTATCTGACGCTGGACAAGAAGGTGCAGACGTTCCTTGAAGAGGCCATGAGTCAAGTCGAGACAGAATACAAGCCTAAAAAGATGTTCGCCATCGTCTCTGACCCTAAAACGGGCAAGATCCTTGCCATGACCCAGCGGCCAACCTTCCATCCCGATGACAGGGAAGGTCTGTTGAACAACTGGACCAATACGATCGTGGAAGAGACCTTCGAACCTGGTTCCACGTTCAAGTCGTATTCCCTCGCGGCAGCAGTCAATGAAGGGAAATTCAATCCGGATGAACTCTATGAATCTGGTAAGTACTATGTGGACAAAGTTCCGCAGCCGATCAAAGACTATAATTACGGGAACGGATGGGGAACCATCTCGTACCTCGAGGGAGTCCAGCACTCGTCCAATGTGGCGTTTGCGAACCTCCTTGATAAGCTTGGATTCGAAACATTCGGAAACTACCTGAATGATTTCGGCTTCGGAAAACCTACCGGGGTGGGGCTGCCGAATGAGGCAGAAGGTTCGATTCTGTATCACTACCCCATCGAGAAGTATACGACCATCTTTGGCCAGGGGACGACCGTGACTCCCCTCCAGATGATTCAGGCGGAGTCCGCCATCGCCAATGACGGAAAGATGATGAAACCGTATGTCATCTCCAAAGTGGTAGACCCGAATACGAATAAAGTGGTCAAAGAAACAAAACCGGAAGTTGCCGGAAACCCGATCACAAAGGAATCTGCCCAGAAAACGAGGGAGTACTTGGAAACCACCGTTACGTCTCCTGAAGGAACCGGAGCAAGATTCGCACTGGATGATTACCGGGTATCGGGGAAATCAGGGACTGCACAAATCCCTGATCCGGCGACGGGAAGATACAAATCCGGCGCAACGAATAACTATCTCTTCTCCTTCATGGGCATGGCGCCTGCAGATGATCCCGAGCTGATCGTCTATGTCGGAATTCAAGAGCCGCAGCTGAAGGAAGGGGAAATCGGTTCCGATCCAGTAGCGGCCGTCTTCAAACCGGTCATGCAGAACAGTTTGAAGTACCTGAACATCAAGCCTCAGGAGAAGGTGACACTGAAGAAATCATCGCTGCCGGATGTAAAGGACCTTTCGGTGAAAGAAGCAAAGGCGGAGCTTGAAAAAGCAGGAGTCGAACCGATCATTCTTGGAAAAGGAAGCACGGTGACGAAACAGTCGCCGCCTTCTGGTGACAAGATCCTTGAAGGGGAGCGGGTCATCATTAAAACCGACGGAGAAACGCCCCTCCCAGACATGACGGGTTGGTCCATCAGGGACGTTTTCAAAGTCGCAGGTTTGACCGACCTGAAACTGAAGGTCGAAGGCAATGGCTATGTGGTCAAACAAAGCATCAAAGCGGGGACCAAGGTGAAAGAAGGCCAAGCCCTGGAAGTAACATTCAAGACGCCTCAAGAACAGATGGAAAAGAAAAAAGAATAAGGTACGAAATATGGGGATCTGCCGAAGCCGGCGGGTCCCTTTTATTCTATGAACCGATTCGGAAATTATGGAACATACGTCCGATGGTCCAAGCATATAATGGAACGAGCCATAGAAGGGGAGGTTCCATTAGTGAAGAGAGTATCGAATGTAACAGTGAGGAAGCGTCTGGCCATTGCACTTATTGCAGGGATCCTGATCTTCTCCATCATTGATGTGAGACTCGGGTACGTCCAGTTTTTCAAAGGGGACTGGCTCACGGGCCTTGCGAAGGATTCATGGAGCCGGAATATTCCGTTCCAGCCTGAGCGCGGTAAGATCCTTGATCGAAACGGTGTGGAGCTGGCGGCAAATCAAAGCGCCCCCACCATATTTGTCGTACCGAGACAAATCACCGAACCGAAAGAAACAGCAGAGAAGCTTGCAGCCACTCTTAATATTTCCGTTGAGGCCGCATATAAATATGTAACACAGAAGGCAAATATGGTCTTGATCAAAGAAGCAAGGAAACTATCTTATGATAAAGCGAAGGAAGTACGTGATATGAACTTGAAAGGGGTTTACCTAGGGGAGGATTCAAAAAGATATTACCCGTATGGAAGCTACCTTTCACATGTATTAGGGTTTGCTGGTATTGATAATCAGGGCCTGATGGGGCTTGAATTATCCTATGATGAGGAGCTCAGCGGGGAAAAGGGATACGTGAAGTTCTTTTCTGATGCCAAAGGGAAGCGGATGCCGGATATGGCGGATGACTTCGAAAAGCCTGACAATGGACTTGATCTGAAACTCACCATTGATACCAAAGTACAGACGATCGTCGAGCGGGAGCTGGATATCGCGCAGGAGACGTATGATCCGGATGGGATCATTGCCATTGCCATGAACCCTAAAAGTGGTGAAATCCTCGCCATGTCAAGCCGTCCCACTTTTGATCCCGCCAACTTCAAAAACGTGCCGCAGGAAGTCTATAACCGGAACCTGCCGATCTGGAGTACGTATGAGCCCGGTTCCACATTTAAAATCATCACCCTTGCAGCTGCTTTGGAAGAGAAGAAGGTGGATCTTCATAAAGATACATTCCATGATCCAGGTCATGTAGAGGTTGCAGGGTCCACGCTTCACTGCTGGAAGCGGGGGGGACATGGGACACAGACATTCCTGGAAGTGGTCCAGAACTCGTGTAACCCCGGTTTTGTCGAACTTGGGGAACGGCTGGGGAAAGAGAAGCTGTTCGAATACATCGATGATTTTGGATTTGGACAGAAGACAGGAATCGATCTTCAGGGAGAAGGAAAAGGGTTGCTCTTCAATCTGGATCGCGTAGGCCCGGTGGAGCAGGCGACAACTGCATTCGGCCAGGGTGTTGCCGTCACGCCCATCCAGCAGGTGGCCGCTGTAGCCGCTGCGGTGAATGGTGGGACACTCTATCAACCGTTCATAGCTAAAGAACTGGTAGACCCGAAGACGGGTGAAGTAGTGATGAGGAAGACCCCTGAGGCGAAGAGGAAGGTCATATCGGAAGATACATCGAAACAGATAAGGGAAGCACTTGAAAGTGTCGTTGCTCTCGGTACGGGAGGGAAGGCATTCGTAGAAGGATATCGTGTCGGTGGCAAGACAGGTACGGCACAGAAAGCCAAAGACGGAAAGTATCTGGAAAATAACCATATCGTATCTTTCATGGGTGTCGCACCGATGGATGATCCGGAAATCGTCGTGTATGTGGCCGTCGACAATCCGAAAGGCACCGTGCAATTCGGTGGGGTCGTGGCCGCGCCGATTGCGGGAAGTATCATCGGGGACAGCTTGGAGGCGATGGGCGTGCCGAAGAGAAAGGATCAAATCGAGAAGAAGATGACATGGCTGGATGTCCCGCTCATCAAGACACCAGAGCTCGTCGGTTTATCAAAGAGTGAACTCCAGGAGCAGCTTGTGAATTTGAAGCTCGAAGTGAGCGGTGAGGGGGACCATGTCGTGAGTCAGTCACCGGACCCTGGCGTCAAGATCAAAGAGGGATCGACAGTAAGGGTTCAGATGTCTGAATAAGGAACGGCCGGACTTTTTAAGGGATTCCTGTGAAAGTCCGGCGTTTTCGCGTCAAGTCTACTGTGTTTGATCGGACGGGAAATCGATAGAAAACGAGATGAACCACGAACTAAGTGAAAAGGTTGATAGCTTTCAGTCGTTTTTTTTTGTAAAATATATAAAGGTTGCTTTCTGCCTGTTAGGAGTTGAAAAGATGAGATTGCACACAATGCTTGAAGTACTACCGTTTTTCACAGTACAGGGTGAAGGGGATCCATCTATTTCGAATATTGTGAATCACCATAAGGATGTTAAGAAAGGCGATTTATTCATCTGTATCAATGGTCTTGAAATCGACAGCCACTCCCTCGTCATGGAAGCGGAGCGGAACGGGGCTGCCGCGGTGCTGGCGGAGAAGGAAGTGAAGACAGGATTACCGGTCGTAATTGTTCCAGACACTAGGAAAGCCTTGGCCATCCTCTCTGATTATTTCTTCAAGCAGCCGTCCCACCGTTTATTGCTTGTCGGGGTAACGGGAACAAACGGCAAAACCACCACGACCCATCTGATTGAACAGATCTATGCAGGTTCCGGTCTTACCACCGGCTTGATCGGCACGCTGCATATCAAAGTGGGGGATGTACTTCAAAAAAGCCGGAACACGACACCGGATAGCCTTACACTACAAAGGACCTTCAAGGACTTCGTGGACAAAGGCGTACAATCAGCTATCATGGAGGTCTCTTCTCATGCGCTGGACCAGGGAAGGGTGCACGGATGTGATTTTGACATCGCGGTCTTTACCAATCTCACCCAGGATCATCTGGATTATCACCGCTCCATGGATGAGTATCGGAACGCAAAGGGCCTGCTTTTTTCACAATTGGGGAATACGTATTTTAAAAAATCACCGAAGTATGCGATTATTAACAGGGACGATGAAACGGCGGAATACTATATCAAATCCACCGCGGCCCACGTTTTCACCTATGGATTGACCGAAGAAGCTGATTTTTATGCGAAAGATATCTCCTTTAGGGCATCGGGCACCTCATTCACCATGGTGACTCCTTTCGGTACGGAGAAGCTTTCAATCAGCATCCCGGGGCTGTTCAATGTCTATAATGCACTCGCTGCCGTTGCCTCATCTTCTGCTGCCGGCATACCCTTGGCTGAAAGCGCAAGGATCCTAAGTGGGGCGACGGGAGTGAGGGGTAGATTCGAAACGATTTCTGCCGGACAGGAATTCAGTGTAATCGTGGATTATGCTCATACCCCGGATGGATTGAAAAATGTCCTGGAGACGATCCGTTCCATTACAAAAGGAAAAATCATCGTCATTGTCGGGTGCGGTGGCGACAGGGATAAGATCAAAAGACCGATCATGGCTGAAATCGCCTGCGAGTATGGGGATTTTGCCATCTTTACATCTGATAATCCCCGTGGAGAAGATCCGATGCAGATCTTGAAGGATATGGAATCCGGGGTATTCGGTAAAGAGTATGTCATGATCGAAGAACGTAAGGAAGCCATCCGCCGCGGTATTGCCATGGCTTCAGGCGATGATGTGGTATTGATTGCCGGAAAGGGCCACGAAACCTATCAGATCATCGGGTCCCAGGTGTATGAATTCGATGATCGCGAAGTGGCGAAGCTCATCATCAAGGGGGAATAGGCATGCTTTCTTATGAAGATATCCTGCTTCTCTTCCCGGAGGCCAAGGGGATACGCTTCCCCGGTTTGACCTTCGGTATGATCGCAACTGATCCAGGAGAGAAGATGAGCAAGGGGCTCTATGTGCCCCTCGACGGAGGTGCCGACCTCCTCGGCCCGATCGAATCGGGTGCTATCGCTTCCTTGTGGCCAAAGGATATGGCCATTCCAGCCCATGTCCCCAATCATTTCCCTTTGTTCATCGTTGATGATATGAAGCTTGCCTATGAGAGGCTGATCGCCTGTTGGGAGGGTGGATCAGACAAACAGATTAAACCACCCCGGGGCTAACATCCCCAGGGGCAAGAGAGAAAGGACGAACATTCAGAATGACGGAACAAGTAATCTTATATACTATCATCGCAGCATTTATCATAACAGCCGTGCTTGCGCCAATTTTCATCCCCTTCCTTAGAAGGTTGAAATTCGGTCAGAGCATTCGTGACGAAGGTCCCCAGTCCCATCAGAAAAAGACCGGGACACCGACTATGGGAGGGATCGTCTTTTTGCTTTCCATCGTCGCCACTACCTTCCTTATGACCGGCAGATTCTCCGATATTGGTCCAGAAACCTATCTGATGATCCTTGTCACAGTAGGATTCGGACTGCTTGGATTCCTGGATGATTTCATCAAGGTGGTCATGAAGCGAAACCTCGGTCTGACATCGAAACAGAAGCTGGCAGGTCAGATCGTCATCTCCATTATCTTTTATCTGATCTTCAAGCAGAATGACTTCTCAACGGCCGTATCGATCCCGATGACGGATATCTCCGTTGAACTTGGATGGTTCTACTGCCTATTCATCATCTTCTGGCTTGTTGGATTCTCCAACGCAGTCAATCTGACAGACGGGCTCGATGGCCTTGTTTCGGGAACCTCCGCCATTGCCTTCGGGGCCATGGCCGTACTTGCATGGAATCAGTCCCAATTCGACGTTGCCATCTTCAGTGTCGCCGTTGTAGGAGCTGTGCTTGGATTCCTCGTATTCAATGCCCATCCCGCAAAAGTGTTCATGGGGGATACGGGATCGCTTGCACTTGGAGGAGCGATTGCAACAGTCGCAATCCTGACGAAGACCGAGATCATCCTGATCTTGATCGGGGGAGTATTTGTGATTGAAACCCTTTCCGTCATCCTTCAGGTTGCATCCTTCAAGACAACGGGCAAGCGAATCTTCAAAATGAGTCCACTCCACCATCATTATGAACTATCAGGGTGGTCCGAGTGGCGTGTAGTAGTAACCTTCTGGACAGTGGGCCTATTGTTTGCCGTCCTGGGAATTTATATCGAGGTGTGGTTATAAGTGAAATCATCAGTCAAGTTCAAACATAAAAAAGTATTAGTGCTGGGTCTTGCCAAGAGCGGTGTTACGGCAGCATCCCTCCTACATAAGCTGGATGCCTTTGTCACGGTGAATGACCAAAAGCCTCTTTCAGAAAACCCTGCCGCCCAGGGTCTCCTTCAGGAGGGGATCAAAGTGATCACCGGCAGCCACCCCATCGAACTTATGGATGAAGGCTTCCAATATGTAATCAAAAATCCGGGGATCCCTTATACCAATCCCCTTATTCAAAAAGCACTCGAAAAAGGCATCCCGGTCTTGACGGAGGTGGAACTTGCTTACCTGATCTCGGAAGCCGATATGATCGGGATCACGGGTACAAATGGAAAGACCACGACTACGACGCTGCTATTTGAAATGCTGGCGGACGGAGGGCAAAACCCTTTGATTGCCGGGAATATCGGTACGGTTGCCTCAGAAGTTGCGCAGGAAGCGGGGCCCCATAATAAAATGGTGGTAGAGCTTTCATCTTTCCAATTGATGGGCATTGAGGAGTTCAAACCGCATATCGCCATTATCACGAATCTATATGAAGCTCATCTCGACTACCATGGCAGTCTTCACGACTATTGGCAGGCGAAAGTGAACATCACGAAGAATCAAACGGAGGATGACTTCCTCGTCATCAATGATGATCAGACACATCTGATCCAAGCAGTTGCTCATACAAAGGCACAAGTGGTGCCTTTCTCCACTACGAAAGAAGTCCTTGATGGAGCCTATATCAAGGAAGACGCGATTTATTTCAAGGATGAGTTCATTGTGAGTCTTGACGATATCGTCCTCCCGGGAGCACATAACCTGGAGAACATCCTGAGCGCAGTGGCAGCGTGCAAACTGTATGATGTGCCGAATGAAAGCATCAGGAAGGTTCTTTCCGTTTTCGCAGGGGTCAAGCACCGCACGCAATTCGTGAAGGAAGTGGAAGGCCGGAAGTTCTATAACGACTCGAAGGCAACGAACAGCCTTGCAACGAAAAGTGCACTGAATGCCTTCGCAGGTCCTACGATCCTCCTTGCCGGTGGATTGGACCGCGGTAATGATTTTGATGATCTTATTCCATACATGAAAAATGTAACAACCCTCATCGTGTTCGGTGAAACGGCCCAGAAGCTCGAAGAAACAGGTAGAAAGGCAGGGATAGAATCCATCATCACTGTCGATAATGTTGAAAAAGCTGTTCCTGTGGCATATGAACATTCGCGGCCAGGGGATGTGATCCTCCTGTCGCCTGCATGCGCGAGCTGGGATCAGTATCGCACTTTTGAGGAACGAGGAGACATGTTTATCGACGCCGTGCATATGCTTAAATAAGAGCTTGTCTTATAGAGCAACCGCACACTGGTACGGAAGGCAGAATCCTTGAAGGATGCTCGAACGGCTCAAATAAGTCAATTCGAGGTGCATAACTTTGCCTTTAAAAAAATCGACACCCGATTTTATACTGATCGTGGTCACTATGACCCTGCTTGCCATCGGTCTGATCATGGTTTACAGTGCAAGTGCTGTCTGGGCGGACTATAAATTCGATGACACATTTTTCTTTGCCAAACGTCAGCTGCTATTTGCCGGCGTGGGACTGCTCGTCATGTTCTTCATCATGAATGTGGAGTACTGGACGTGGAAAAGCTGGTCGAAAGTGATGATCATCGTCTGCTTCGTCCTCCTGGTATTGGTTCTGATCCCCGGGATAGGGGTGTTGAGGAATGGGTCCAGGAGCTGGATCGGTGTTGGAGCCTTTTCTGTGCAACCTTCAGAATTCATGAAGATTGCCATGATTGCCTTTTTATCGAAATATTTAAGTGAGAACCAGAAGTACATCACTTCTTTCAGGAAGGGCGTGTTGCCGGCCCTCCTCATGGTCTTCACGGCGTTCGGGATGATCATGCTGCAGCCGGATCTTGGGACGGGGACTGTTATGGTGGGAACATCTGTCGTGATGATCTTCATCTCAGGTGCACGGATCAAACACTTTATGTTTCTCGGTATGATCGGCCTTCTGGGATTCGTCGGCCTGGTGATATCGGCTCCCTACCGGATCAAACGGATTACTTCCTTTTTAGACCCGTGGCAGGATCCTCTCAACTCGGGGTTTCAGATCATCCAGTCCTTATATGCCATCGGGCCGGGCGGGTTGTTCGGCCTCGGTCTGGGTCAGAGCAGACAGAAGTTCTTCTATCTCCCGGAACCTCAAAATGATTTCATTTTTGCCATTTTGGCTGAAGAACTCGGGTTTATCGGTGGAACGCTCGTGCTTCTGCTCTTCTCTCTGATCCTTTGGAGGGGGATCCGAATCGCCCTTGGTGCACCGGACTTGTTCGGTAGCTTCCTTGCCCTTGGGATCGTGTCGATGATTGCGATTCAGGTGATGATCAATGTGGGGGTCGTGACGGGTCTGATGCCCGTGACGGGGATCACGTTACCGTTTCTGAGCTATGGAGGGTCTTCCCTGACGCTCATGCTGATGGCGGTAGGAGTGCTGTTGAATATCAGCCGGTATGCTAAAACGTAGATGATTGAGCCGTCTCTCTTAGGAGGGGCGGTTTTTTTGTGTGGGTAGATTGAGGAGGTAGGCTGATATTTGATGCTTTGAGTGGGCGTAGAGTATTCCTGATAGGGGGGATTCGAATCTGGATCGTTCCGTTTCGCTGCGGTCGACCGCTTTCCTGCGGGGTGGACGGTGAGCCGCTTCGGCTGCGCCTGCAGGGTCTCACCTGTCCACTATTCCCGCGGGAGTCGATCGACCTCCGCTGCACTGCACTGTTGGATGGGGATAGGGGAGTGCCATCATAGATGGATTCGAAAGCCATCCAATTTTCTGTTTTGGTTGTAAGTGGGGAAGGGGTCGTTCCGTTTCGCTGCGGTCGACCGCTTTCCTGCGAGGTGGACGGTGAGCCGCTTCGGCTGCGCCTGCAGGGTCTCACCTGTCCACTATTCCCGCGGGAGTCGATCGACCTCCGCTGCACTGCACTGTTGGATTCGGGATAGGGGAGTGGCGACGCGAATATAATCTAAAACATCTGAAGCTTAATGGGGGGAGTCTGTCCCTATATCCTTTTAATGGGTCGGTGGGGTACGTTATTTCGATATTGGGTAATATTGCTTACGCCATTCCGTGATGGTGGTCGGTCTTTCATTTCTTTTAGGATGAAGGGAGGGAGCCATTCTCCTTCATGAAGGGTGTGAATCAATGGTTGATCATTTCATTTCAGAACGCGTAGAATTCGTAAGGATTCCCTAATTATCTTCCACGTCTATCCATAAACCGGAAGCAGGAGGGAGAGATTCGTCAAAAAAGAGCGAAAAGCCCTATGAAAACGGTGTTTTCAGTAAAAAAAGCATAGGCTAAATCCTTAGATGGTGTTACAATAAATTACATATGGATAGTGGGTGTCGCTCCTTTTCTTTACTGGAACTAGGAGAATTTATTACTATTGCAGACCAAATCTTTTACAATTCAATGACAGGCATTCATAAAGGAATATTTCTCGTTTAGAATGTATGAAAAGAGTGTATATATAGGGGATGGACATTTTACTGGCCGACCCGTGTTCATTATAACGGTACACGCTGTTCCCGGTGTCTTTCTCTTACATAGAAAACAATGGCTCCATCCTACATACCTCTTTCTCCATTCTCCTACATGAATGCCGCCGTAAAGGTCAGATCATTTATGGGGATTGTAATCCATGACAGAAATTAGTGATGCTTAGGAGATCGTTTGACATGAAAAAAGAAAACGTTGTTTCGATTGAAGACAGGATCCCTAAACTGAAACAGCATCGGAAAAAGAAAGCGAATCGGCGGCTTTTCTTCCTCTTAACTTTGTTCCTGATCCTGATTTTGTCTGTGGTGTATTTCCAATCACCCCTCAGTCATGTCAAAAAGGTCGAAGTGACCGGGAATGAACTCATCCCGGATGAAAAGGTGCTTGCAGCCGGTGGGATCTCAACAGGTACAAGCGTATGGGGAGTCAATAAGAACTCCGTCGCAGCCAAGCTGAAGAAACTGCCTGAAGTAAAGAAGGCCGAAGTACGCCTGACGTTTCCCAATACGTATGTGATTTCCATACAGGAGCACGACAAAAAAGCGTATCTTTCGCGTGATTCACGCTACTATGTGATTCTGGAAAACGGGAAGATCCTTGATAAAGGGACAGATGCCATGCCGGTCGATGCACCCCTCCTTAGAGGATTCAAAGAAGATAAAGTCCTTGAGAAGATGATGAAGGAGTTGGGTAAACTCCCGTCTGAAATTCAACAGATGATATCGGAGATCAATTTGACACCGAAGGACACGGATCAGTATCATGTCACCCTCTATATGAATGATGGTTTTGAAGTTAGTGCCACCATACGCACGTTCTCAGAGAAGATGATTCACTATCCGTCCATCGCCAGTCAGCTCGATCCATCAAGGAAAGGGGTCATCGACCTGGAGGTAGGTTCGTTTTTCAAAGCTTATGAAACGGAGGATGAAGGCACTGATGAAGAGGGTCAAAATCAAGAGTAAGCAAGTGATCCTGTCCCTCGTCTGCCTCGTCCTCGGTTTCATACTCGCCTTTTCCTACAGTCTTGCCAATTCGAAGCAGGATGAGGGATCGAACCGTACCGACGGACAGCTGAAACAGGAGGAAGCCCTGAGAGATCAACTTCTTGATTTTCAGCGCAAAAATAATGAGCTGCAGGAAGATCTTTATGAGAAACAGGAAAAAGTGGTAACCATGGAGAAATCCTTTTCAAAGGAAAAGCAGATTTACTTTAATCTGGCTGAAGACGCAGAACGATACAGGATGTACCTGGGGAAAACCAAAGTAAAAGGCCCGGGTCTCAAGGTTACACTGTCGGATGCGGATTATAACCCTGAAGAGGAAAACATCAACAACTATATCGTTCACGAACACCATGTTTTCAAGGTGATCAATGAATTATATATAGCCGGGGCCTCCGCGGTGGCCATCAACGGACAGCGTCTGAAGCATAACTCATATGTCCTTTGCAACGGTCCGGTGATTCAGGTGGACGGGGTGGACTACCCCGCTCCGTTTGAAATCACGGCAATCGGGGACGCTGACGTTCTGAATTCCGCTTTGAATATCAATGGTGGAGTGAAGGATCAACTGCTCAATGAGAATATCGTCGTCTCTATGGAGAAAGAAAAGGAGATTGCATTAGGACCGCTACTCGGGGACTCATGAACCGCTGGGCGTCCGACCAGGTATTGAAGGAAAGGTGACAAGCAATGGGCGGTAGATTAAAGGTGAGCTTCACCGTCGTCACGGTAATCATAGGATTTATGCTGGCCATTCAATTCCAGACGGTCCAGGAACCCGTTGTAAGGGATACGAGGGACGTTTGGGAGCTGAGAGAGGCCTTGTTGAAAGAAAAAGAGCTCAATTCGAATCTGAATACAGAAATGCGTTCGGTGGAAGGGAAGCTTGAACAGTACAAGGAACAGCAAGAATCCAGCCCCGAGGAAGCATTGAAGCAGACCCTCGAGGAGCTTAAGGCCGAAGCGGGGCTGACAGAAAAAGAAGGGCCCGGGCTCACACTCACGATTGAGCCCGTGGAGGAAGAACTCCTCCTTGGTGAACCGGTTAAGAACGTATCACCACAGCTTCTTGAAAGGCTCATCAATGAGCTCAACAAATATGATGCGACGGATATTTCCATAGACGGACATCGCCTTGTCAATACATCCGTCATCCGGGACATCAACGGAGAGACCAAGGTCGACGGGTACTCGATCCGTTCCCTGCCCTTTGAGGTGAGGGTGCTCACAGCTGACTATGCAACGGCTGAAAAGCTTTATAACCGGATGCAGGTTTCACAGTCGCTGGAGGATTTCTTCATCGATAATCTCAGGGTCAATATCTCGAAGCCATTGGAAGATCTTAAGATCCCGGCTTATGAAGATACGATCAGGGTCCGCCTCATGGAACCAGTCAAAGAAACAGGAGGGAACGGTTAACGATGTGGCTACCCCTATTAGGGTTGCTGGTGGGAGTCTTTTTGGGCCTTGCGACGGACATCCGCATACCGGATGAGTATTCAAACTATCTTTCCATAGCCGTCCTGGCTGCCCTTGATACATTATTCGGAGGGATACGCGCGCACCTGCAAAATATCTATGACGATAAAGTCTTTGTTTCTGGCTTCTTTTTCAATATCCTCCTAGCGGCAGGTTTAGCTTTTCTGGGGGTACATCTTGGTGTAGACTTGTACTTGGCGGCGGTCTTTGCCTTTGGAGTGAGGTTGTTCCAGAACATTGCCGTCATTCGACGACTACTGATCAGCAATTGGACAAATAAACGAGAAAAAAGAGAAAAAAATTAGAATATTAAAAGGGAATCGTTTTTATTACAGCGAATATCATAATAAGATATACTTAGAATCAACTATTCTAAGCTTGTTGTTCGAAACAAACATTCTTTAAGGAGGTGCCACAGAGTGAACAGCAATGAAATTTACGTTAGCCTAGACATCGGTACATCCACAGTGAAAGTGATCATCGGCGAAATGACAAATGATTCTCTGAACATTATCGGTGTAGGGAATGTGAACTCAGAAGGGATCCGAAAAGGTTCCATCGTAGACATAGACGAAACTGTTCATACAATCAAAAAGGCGGTTGAGCAAGCAGAAAGGATGGTCGGCCTCTCCATAAGCCAGGTCATCGTTGGGATCACGGGTAATCATGTTTCCCTTCAATCTTGCCATGGTGTCGTGGCCGTCTCCAGTGATAACAGGGAAATCGGGGATGAAGATGTACTAAGGGTCATGGATGCGGCACAGGTCGTATCAATCCCCCCTGAAAGGGAGATCATCAACGTCATCCCGAGGCAGTTCATCGTGGACGGACTGGATGAAATCACTGATCCGAGAGGGATGATCGGTGTCCGGCTTGAAATGGAAGGAACCATCATCACGGGATCAAAGACCATCTTACATAATACGCTCCGATGTGTTGAAAAAGCAGGATTGGAAATAGTGGATATCGTCCTGCAGCCGTTGGCAGCAGGATCGGTTGCCCTATCCAAGGATGAGAAGAGCCTTGGTGCAGCTTTGATCGACATCGGCGGGGGGTCGACTACCATAGCCGTATTCGAACAAGGTCACTTGAAAGCTACCACGGTGCTCCCTGTAGGCGGGGAACACATCACCAAAGATCTGTCCATCGGCCTTAGAACGTCGACGGAAGATGCGGAGAAGATCAAAGTGAAGTATGGTCATGCCTACTACGACCATGCATCTGAAGATGAAGTCTTCTCTGTGCCGATCATCGGCAGCGATCAACATCAGCAGTTCAATCAGTTGGAAATTTCTGATATCATAGAAGCGAGGCTTGAAGAGGTTCTCGATCTCATCAGCCATGAAATGCGTCGTATGGGGATCAGGGATCTTCCTGGAGGATATGTTCTGACTGGAGGTGTATCTAATCTCCCTGGTGTGTTAGAATTAGCACAAATCGTTTTCCAAAATCGTGTGCGCGTAGCGATCCCTGATTATATCGGGGTGAGGGAGCCGCAGTACACTACTGCAGTGGGATTGATCAAATACGCTCAAAAGAATGCTAGACTGCAAGGAAGAGTCGTAAGCGCAGAGCCGGTTGCAGTGGAAGCCGGTGAAAAAAGACAGCAAAAGCCCAGCCCTAAAAAGCCCAAGCCTGCAAAGGTAAGGGAAGAAGTGAACGAAGAAGATAAACCAATGTCTAAGATGAAAAAATTCTTCGGATATTTCTTTGAATAACAGTCTCTAAAAACTGAAAACAATCAAGATAGCCTGGAATTAAATAGGAATCCATGGATTCGATGAGTTAGGAGGATTTGTCATGTTGGAGTTTGATACAAATTTAGATTCATTAGCGACAATTAAAGTAATCGGTGTCGGTGGCGGAGGTAACAATGCCGTTAACCGCATGATCGAACATGGTGTACAAGGTGTGGAATTCATCGCCGTCAATACGGATGCCCAGGCTCTGAACCTATCAAAAGCAGAAATCAAAATGCAGATCGGTGGAAAATTGACAAGGGGTCTCGGTGCAGGTGCCAATCCTGAAGTCGGTAAAAAGGCAGCGGAAGAAAGCAAGGAACAGATCGAAGAAGCGCTCCGTGGAGCAGATATGGTCTTCGTTACCGCTGGAATGGGTGGGGGAACAGGCACAGGTGCTGCTCCAGTCATCGCTCAGATTGCACGCGAGATCGGTGCCTTGACGGTCGGGGTCGTCACCCGTCCGTTCACCTTCGAAGGAAGGAAGCGTTCCAACCAGGCAAGCGGTGGGATCGCTGCGATGAAAGAAGGGGTCGATACCCTGATCGTCATCCCGAATGACCGCCTGCTTGAAATCGTAGATAAGAGCACACCGATGCTTGAAGCCTTCCGTGAAGCAGATAACGTATTGCGCCAAGGTGTACAAGGTATCTCGGATCTGATTGCAACACCAGGGCTTATCAACCTTGACTTTGCCGATGTAAAGACCATCATGTCCAACAAGGGTTCAGCCCTTATGGGAATCGGTGCCGCATCAGGCGAAAACCGGGCAACGGAAGCTGCCAAGAAGGCTGTTTCAAGCCCATTGCTTGAAACGTCCATCGACGGGGCACAAGGGGTCCTGATGAACATCACCGGTGGTACTTCATTGAGCCTGTACGAGGTGCAGGAGGCTGCCGATATCGTGGCTTCAGCATCCGATCAGGAGGTCAATATGATTTTCGGATCCGTCATCAATGAAGAATTGAAAGACGATATCATTGTCACCGTCATCGCGACTGGTTTCAATGAAGAAGTGATCCAGCCGAAGCAGACGCGACCTACGTTTGGAGGCGTTAAGCCAAACACGAATCAGGCTCCTAAGCGCGAGCAGCAACCTAAACGCGAGGAACCACAACAGCAAGAGCCTGTTCGATCGAATACGAACCATAATAATCAGGCTGCAGAAGAGACGTTGGATATCCCTACGTTCCTTCGCAACCGTAACCGTCGCCGCTAATTGGTGATAGAACCTGACAGGGTTTCCTGTCAGGTTTTTTTATTTTCCCCGGCAATCCTCCTCCTATTACGCCTCTATTTTTACTGACAAGATTCGAACTAATCCCTGAAAAGTTTTCCGTTATCTGGTACAAAAAGTGACAACCTTCCGAATGGTAGGTGCGATATACTTCTCGTAAGTCGTAGGAACCATCGATGAGGAGGGCAGAGATTGACCTTATACCTTGATGTCATATGGTTATTGAATATGCTGGTGGATTGTGCGCTGCTGTGGTTGACCGGAATCATCCTGAAGAGGAAATATGCTTTATGGCGGGTCGGTTCAGGCGGGCTCATCGGCTCGGTCATCATCCTTATGGCGTTCTCCCCGCTCAGTCATCTATCGGGTAGTCCGTTGGTGAAGCTTTCATTCTCCGTCGTGATGGTATGGGTTGCATTCGGATTCAAACGGATGAAATTCTTCCTTGCCAATCTGCTCATGTTCTATTTCGTAACATTTTTAACAGGGGGAATCCTCATCGGGGTACACTATTTCATCTCCTTCGACCCGGGTGCCGAGGCTTCGACCCTCATTGCATCTGTAAGGGGATTCGGTGATCCGATTAGTTGGGTGTTCGTCATGCTAGTATTGCCCCTTGCCTGGTATTTCTCCAAGAGCAGGGTAGACCACTTGGAGTATGCCAAGATTCAGTATGACCAATTGGTAGACGTCACGATCCATTTCGGAGAATATATCATCAGTGTCAAAGGGCTGATTGATAGCGGGAACGGGCTGCAGGATCCAATTGGGAAGAACCCGGTCATGATCCTCTCGCTCTCTCATCTGAAGGACGAAGTTCCGGGAGAATTTATCAAGCTTGCCGGGGACGTTACCGAATTCTTGAGTGATGATTCAATTGAGTCCACATGGTCCGACAGAATGCGGTTGATACCAGCGCAGTCCATCGGAAAGACCGGACAGCTCTTGGCGGCACTGAAACCGGATCGCATCATGCTGAAAGATTCCGGAGCAGAATGGGAAGTTTCCAATGGTCTCATCGCCTTCCGGGAAGAACCATTGTCTCCCGACCATCAATTTGAAGCGATTCTCCATCCGCAAATGGCAGCAAGAAAGCCTGTCGATCATGCATCTTAAAAAATCGGCTTTCATTATTACAGCACTTATAAGGGGGACCCATTGTGAAGAAACTTAAGCTGAAACTACAGTATTATTGGTACAAACTCTTATTGAAACTGGGACTCAAGACGGACGAAATCCACTACATAGGTGGAAGTGAAGCCCTCCCACCACCCCTTTCGAAAGACGAAGAGGAAGTGCTCCTTCAAAAACTGCCCAGTGGCGATAAAGCGGCAAGATCCCTCCTCATAGAAAGAAACCTTCGCCTTGTTGTCTATATCGCGCGGAAGTTCGAGAATACAGGAATCAATATAGAAGATTTGATCAGTATCGGAACCATCGGTTTGATCAAAGCCGTCAATACGTTCAATCCCGAGAAGAAAATCAAGCTGGCGACTTATGCGTCCCGTTGCATTGAAAATGAAATCCTGATGTATCTTCGACGGAACAATAAAATCCGTTCAGAGGTTTCATTCGATGAGCCCCTCAACATCGATTGGGATGGGAATGAACTTCTTCTTTCCGACGTGTTAGGAACGGAAGAGGATATTATTACAAAAGACCTCGAAGCAACAGTGGATAAAAAGCTTCTATTCAGCGCACTTCATCAGCTCAATGACCGGGAAAAGCAGATCATGGAACTCCGGTTCGGCTTGATGGGGGAAGAAGAGAAAACGCAAAAAGATGTAGCAGATATGCTCGGTATCTCTCAATCCTATATTTCGAGGCTTGAAAAGCGGATTATCAAACGATTAAAAAAAGAATTCAATAAAATGGTTTGACTGATTGAACGATTCCTTTTATGGCACAAAGGAGTCGTTTTTTTGTGTCCTTATCGCCATCAGGGGACGAAAAATGTCATACATAAATTTTTTTCATCTGTCTAAGCCCTGCGTGGCAACCTTTTTGGAAGATCCCTCCTTGATTGCATTTCCCGACATGCATATTTTTCCTGCCCGGGGAAATACTGAACTTTGTACAACAGCTCCTACAAGGAGGGGAAAGAATGACACGCAATAAAGTCGAAATTTGTGGTGTGGATACTTCCAAATTACCCGTGCTGAAGAACGATGAAATGAGAGTGCTTTTCAAGCAAATGCAATCTGGCGAAATTTCTGCAAGGGAAAAACTCGTCAATGGGAATTTACGCCTCGTCTTAAGTGTAATTCAACGATTCAACAATCGTGGGGAGTTTGTTGACGACCTGTTCCAGGTCGGCTGCATCGGTTTGATGAAATCAATCGATAACTTCGATCTTGGCCAGAATGTACGTTTTTCCACTTACGCCGTTCCGATGATCATCGGGGAGATCCGCCGGTATCTTCGGGATAATAATCCGATCAGGGTTTCCCGTTCCCTCAGGGATATTGCCTATAAGGCACTGCAGGTGAGGGAGAGGTTGATGGGAGAAACATCGAAGGAACCGACAGCAGAAGAAATTGCCAAGGTGCTTGATGTACCCCATGAAGAAATCGTTTTTGCCCTCGATGCGATTCAGGATCCGGTTTCCCTATTCGAGCCCATCTATAATGATGGCGGAGACCCCATATTTGTAATGGACCAGTTGAGTGATGAAAAGAACAGGGATTACCATTGGGTGGAGGAAATCGCCCTTCAAGAGGGAATGAAACGGCTGAATGACCGTGAGAAGTTGATCATCAGTAAGCGCTTCTTCCAGGGTAAGACGCAGATGGAAGTAGCGGATGAGATCGGGATTTCGCAGGCTCAAGTGTCCCGTCTTGAGAAGGCAGCCATCAAGCAGATGAACAAAAATATCCAATAAGTGCCCGTTAGAGAGCGGGGAGTGTCGGGATATGCCCACCTCACTGCATACATACGCTTCCGTGCCTCCTGTAAAGAGGGGAAGCGTCAAGAAAGACAGACCGGATCCGGTCTGTCTTTCTTTTTTTTGCATATAGATAGAAGAGAGAATGTGTGCTTTCTGAAAAGGGGGAAGGAACAGGTGGTACGGATTTCTGAATTTCAAGTGAAGGATGTTGTCAGTGTTTCAGATGGACGGAAACTCGGGAATATCACCGATATCGAAATCAATCTCGACAGTGGAAGGATCGAGGCGATCGTCATAGGAGGGGGAGGAAAGCTCCTTGGGTTCTTCGGGAAGGACGAAGAAGTGGTCGTTCCATGGAACAATATCGTCAAAATCGGCGAAGACGTCATCCTTGTGAGGTATAAGGAGCAACAAGACCATTATTACAAACAGGCTCAGCTCGAGGGGCCGGAATCCTCCACTGATAAATGACGCACTGCCGGGCATATGATACACTTAGGAAAAGAAAAAAAGGAGATTCATTCTGTGGAACCTTTCAAAAGAGAACATGAATCCTACTATACGATTCCCGGATGGAAAGGCGTCACCGCCGGTATTACGACGAAGAACGGGGGCGTAAGCAGTGGACCCTTTCATTCCTTTAATATGGGTCTGCATGTAGGGGATGATCGTGAGTCAGTCGTGGAAAACCGTCGACGGCTTTCTGAACTGATCGGCTTCCCCCTTGCACGTTGGGTTGCAGCAGAGCAGACCCATGGAGATTGCATCGAGCTAATCGATGGTTTGCAGGCAGGAAAAGGCTCAAAAATCTATGACGATGCGGTCCCGGATACGGACGGTTTTCTTGCTTCCTCTGGTGATCTGCTCCTGACGATGTGCTATGCAGATTGTGTGCCCCTGTATTTCTATGACCCAGTGAAGAGGCGGATCGGTCTTGCCCATGCAGGGTGGAAAGGGACCGTGGCCAAAATCGGTCCATCCATGATCGATCGCATGGTCACAGCAGGCTCCTCCAAGGCGGATATCGAAGTTGTAATCGGTCCTTCGATTTGTGGAGACTGCTATGTGGTAGATGATTTTGTCATCGGAAAAATTGAAAAAGTACTAGAAGATGGACCCCACATCCCCTATAATCTAAAGGAAGAGGGTCAATATCATCTGGATTTGAAACAGTTGAACCGGCTCTTATTGATCCAAAGTGGTATTTCCGCTGAACAGATCAGGACTTCCGGTCATTGTTCATTCTGTCATGACGACTTCTATTCGTACCGCCAAGACGGCGGAAAGACAGGAAGGATGATGAGTTTCATAGGCTGGAAGGAGAATGTACATGAACGTTGAACAACGACTTCATAGAATAAACAGCAGTATAGAGCAGGCATGTGAAAATGCCGGCAGGTCCCCTGAGGACGTGAAGGTCGTGGCTGTGACAAAGTATGTGAGCATTGAACGGGCAGAAGAAGCCGTCACCGCAGGAATCACACATCTTGGGGAAAACAGGGACACCGGTCTCACTGAAAAATATGAGGCCATTGGAAACCGTGTCGATTGGCATTTCATCGGCTCCCTCCAGACCAGGAAAGTCAAACAGATCATCGATAAGGTTTCATACATACATTCACTGGATCGCCATTCCTTGGCCGTGGAAATCGACAAGCGGGCGGACAAGCCAGTAAATTGCTTCGTTCAGGTCAATGTGTCTGGTGAAGAATCAAAACACGGTATATCCCCGGAAGAAACATCTGGATTCATCCAATCATTGCAAGAACTCGAAAACATCAACGTCATAGGCTTGATGACGATGGCCCCTCATACGGAGGATGAAGCATTCCTTCGCAGCTGTTTCCGAAGCCTCAGAGGGCTGCAGGAGGAGGTCAAGGCACTTGGTCTGCCGCATGCCCCCTGTACGGAACTGTCCATGGGAATGAGTAATGATTTTCATATCGCCATCGAAGAAGGAGCCACATTTGTCCGTCTCGGAACGGCATTAGTTGGAAATGACTGAGAGGAGATGAGTAGAAATGGGTATCAAATCAAAATTTAAAACGTTTTTCCTGCTTGATGAAGATGAGTACGAATACGAAGAGGAAGAGAAATACGAAGAACATGAGGAGAAGAAGCCCATGAAATCCCAGTCACCGGCACAGACGAAACAAAACGTTGTCAGCCTGCAGAGCGTTCAAAAGTCATCCAAGGTGATCCTTGTTGAGCCACGCGTGTACGCAGAGGCCCAGGAAATTGCCGACCATCTCAAAAATCGCCGTTCTGTCTTGGTGAACCTGCAGCGAATCCAGCATGACCAGGCGAAACGGATCGTTGATTTCCTGAGCGGCACCGTATATGCCATCGGTGGCGATATCCAGCGGGTGGGGAGTGACATTTTCCTGTGCACGCCAGATAACGTCGAGGTGAGCGGAAACATTTCTGAACTCCTCAGTGAAGAAGACTTTACAGAATCGAGGTGGTAAGCTGAATCATGTTCCTTCTATATCAAATATTATCGTCCCTATTGAATATCTATATGTGGGCGCTCATCATCTATATCCTGATGTCGTGGTTCCCCAATGCCCGGGAAACCTCCATTGGCCAGATCCTCGCCCGCATATGCGAGCCTTATCTGGAACAGTTCCGGAAGTTCATCCCTCCCCTTGGGATGATCGATATTTCACCGATTGTCGCCTTCATCGTACTTAGACTGGCCGACAAAGGCCTTAGTCAACTTTTCTTATGGATTTTGTAGTAAGCTTTAAAGGACTGATACCCTTGCCGGTTCAGTCCTTTTGCATGGAGGGAGTTAAAACCTATGTCGACACTTTATCAGCATTTCAGACCGGAAGAGAGGGGGTTCATCGACCAGGTGGTCGAATGGAAGGAGCAGGTGGAGAGCCAGTATGCCCAGAAACGGACCGATTTCCTCGATCCCCGGGAGCAGCACATCCTCCTCAGCATCATCGGGACCGAAGGCAGCGTCAGGGTCGCATTTTTTCCGAAAACAGGGGAGCGCAAGCGTGCGCTGATCTACCCCGACTATTATGAGCCTTCTGAAGAAGATTATGGAATATGCCTGTATGAGATTCACTACCCTGCTAAGTTTGTTACAATAGAGCATAGGCAGATCCTCGGGACGCTTATGTCACTAGGTCTTAAAAGGGAAAAATTCGGGGATATCCCTACTGAAGGGGAACGGTATCAGCTCGTGGCGGCCGATGAAATTTCAGGGTGCTTGGAAATGGAGCTGCAACAGATCGGGAAAGCGAGGGTCTCACTCGAAAAGCGTCAGGTGGCAGAACTATTCATCACGGATGAGAAGTGGAGTGAAAATACCACAACGGTAAGCTCCCTGAGACTTGATGTGATCCTCTCCGCCATTCAGGGGGTTTCCCGGCAAAAGGCTCAGGCTCTCATTAAAGCTTCACTCGTGAAGGTAAACTGGAGGGCAACCGAGAGTACGTCCTTCGAGGTGGAAGAGGGGGATGTCATCTCGACGCGGGGGTTCGGCAGAAGCAAACTGCTGACCATCGACGGTAAGACGAAGCGGGATAAATGGCGGATCACGTTCGGTGTTTTGAAATAATTTTGCGAAATTAAAGGAAATTCGGTACAAGCTGTCGTAAAATTAGTTATAATGATAGTAATCAACCAAGTTTTGGAGGTGGCGCCCATGCCTTTGACGCCGTTAGATATACATAATAAAGAATTCAGCCGTGGATTCCGCGGATATGATGAAGACGAAGTAAATGAATTCCTCGACCAGATCATCAAGGATTATGAGATCCTGATCCGTGAGAAGAAGGAAACAGAAGAACGCCTTGATTCCCTGAACGAACGCCTTGGACACTTCACGACGATTGAAGAAACGTTGAATAAATCCATTGTCGTAGCCCAAGAAGCCGGTGAAGAAGTGAAGCGCAATGCGATGAAGGAATCGAAGCTCATCATCAAGGAAGCCGAGAAGAACGCCGACCGTATCGTCAATGAAGCACTTTCGAAAGCCCGCAGGATTGCCATTGAAATCGAAGAGCTCAAAAAGCAGTCCAAAGTGTTCCGCACACGCTTCAAAATGCTCATAGAAGCTCAGCTTGACCTCCTCGATACGAATGATTGGGATCAGCTCATGGAATTCGATGTGGACGCAACGGATCTGAAGACCTTGAAAGAAGAAGAGACACTGACTTGACGGATAGGCAGGTCTTTTCATATAATTGAAAAACCAAAAGAATACCTGTCATCAAAAGGCTGTGACAGGGAGAGTACGTTTCAGCAATAACCTTTATCAGCGAATCGGGGGCGGTGCAAGCCCGGTAGGGAAATGAAGCGGAAGATCACCCTTGAGCCCTGTCTGTGAACATATGCTAGCGGACGGCGACTGATCCATGTTACGGATTTTCGAGTGAGGGCAATCATGCCCTTATGAGGGTGGTACCGCGGGAAAAGCTTTCTCGTCCCTTTCTTAGGGATGAGGAAGCTTTTTTTTCATGGTTTGGATGACAGGTTCAATTGAAGAAGGAGGACCATTGAATTGGAATACAAAGAAACGTTATTAATGCCAAAAACAGAATTCCCCATGAGGGGCAACCTGCCAAATCGTGAACCGAAGATGCAGGAGCAGTGGAACGATATGTCGATCTATGACAGAGTACAGGAACGGACAAAAGGCCGTCCTCTGTTCATCCTTCATGATGGACCTCCATATGCAAATGGTAATATCCACATGGGCCATGCCCTCAACAAGATCTTGAAGGACTTCATCGTCCGCTATAAATCCATGAGTGGTTTCCATGCACCGTATGTACCAGGTTGGGATACTCATGGGCTGCCGATCGAGCAGGCCTTGACCAATAAAGGAGTCAAGCGCAAGGAAATGACCGTAGCGGAATTCAGGAAGCTTTGTGAAGAGTATGCATATGAGCAGGTGGACAATCAGCGCGCGCAATTCAAGCAGCTCGGCGTTCGCGGCGACTGGGAGAATCCATATATCACACTGAAACCGGAATACGAAGCTCAGCAGATCAAGGTATTCGGTGATATGGCGAAAAAAGGGTATATCTATAAAGGGAAAAAACCTGTGTATTGGTCACCTTCAAGTGAGTCTGCGCTTGCAGAAGCTGAGATTGAATATCAGGACAAAAAGTCACCATCGATTTATGTGGCATTCCCTGTAGCTGACGGTAAGGATGTCCTTGCAACTGGTGATAAGTTCATCATCTGGACGACGACTCCTTGGACGATTCCGGCAAATCTCGCCATCGCGGTGAACGGGAAACTGAATTACTCGGTCGTAAGCGTTGGAAGCGAGCGCTTCATCGTGGCGGAGGATCTCCTTGAGGAAGTTGCCTCTGTCCTTGAGTGGGAAAATCACTCTGTCGAGAAGACAGTCAAGGGATCAGATCTTGAGTACATTGTTGCCAAGCATCCGATCTATGATCGTGATTCTCTTGTCATCCTTGGTGACCATGTGACAACAGACTCTGGTACAGGCTGTGTCCATACCGCACCGGGTCATGGTGAAGATGATTTCATCATCGGGAAAAAATACAACCTGGATGTTCTTTGTCCTGTAGACGACAAGGGCGTACTGACAGATGAAGCACCAGGATTCGAAGGTCTCTTCTATGATAAGGCGAATAAACCGATTACTGAAAAACTGGAAGAGGTAGGGGCCCTTCTGAAGATTTCGTTCTTTACGCACTCCTACCCACACGACTGGCGTACAAAAAAACCGGTCATCTTCCGTGCAACAGCACAGTGGTTTGCGTCCATTGATAAATTCCGTGACGAACTGCTACAGGCAGTCAATGAGACAGAGTGGATCCCTGCGTGGGGAGAGACGCGCCTTTACAACATGGTCCGCGATCGTGGAGACTGGTGTATCTCACGTCAGCGTGCATGGGGCGTACCGATTCCCGTCTTCTATGCTGAAAATGGACAGGAAATCATCACTGATGAAACGATCAGTCATGTGTCAGACCTATTCCGCAAGCATGGATCGAACATTTGGTTTGAGCGTGAAGCAAAAGAGCTCCTTCCCGAAGGATTCACTCATGAAGGAAGCCCGAACGGCCACTTCACGAAAGAAACCGACATCATGGATGTTTGGTTTGATTCAGGGTCCTCACATCAGGCCGTCCTTGAAGAACGTGATGGCCTTCAGCGCCCTGCGGACCTCTATCTCGAAGGATCCGATCAATACCGCGGCTGGTTCAACTCTTCATTGACTACCGGCGTAGCCGTGACAGGCAAAGCACCGTATAAAGGCGTTTTAAGCCACGGGTTCGCTCTTGATGGCAATGGGCGCAAAATGAGTAAATCCCTCGGCAATGTCGTCGTACCTGAAAAAGTCATGAAGCAGCTTGGTGCAGATATCCTTCGCCTTTGGGTTGCATCCGTCGACTATCAGGCGGATGTGCGGGTTTCTGATCCAATCCTGAAGCAAGTGGCTGAAGTGTACCGGAAGATCCGTAACACATTCCGTTTCCTTCTCGGTAACCTGTCCGACTTTGATCCGGGCGTGCATGCCGTTTCGTACAGCGATCTCAGGGAAGTCGACCGCTTCATGCTCGTGAAGTTGAATGACCTTGTGAAAAACGTGAAAAATTCTTATGATAAGTACGAGTTTGCCGGCATTTATCATGCAGTCAATAATTTCTGTACCCTCGATTTGAGTTCTTTCTATCTCGATTTTGCGAAAGATATTCTCTACATCGAATCTGCCGATCAACATGATCGAAGAGCCATTCAGACCGTCCTGTACGAGTGCCTCGTAGCGTTGACCAAGCTCATGTCACCGATCCTTGCTCACACGGCTGACGAAGTATGGGTTCATATTCCGGGTGTCGATGGGGAGAGCGTACAACTGACTGATATGCCTGAAGTACAGTCATTCGACGGTGCGGAAGAGCTGAAGCAAAAATGGAATGCCTTCCTTGACGTCCGCGATGACGTCCTGAAGGCTTTGGAAGAAGCAAGGAATGAAAAAGTGATCGGGAAGTCCCTCACCGCTAAAGTCACGCTTTATGTGGATGAAAAGACGGAAGCCCTCCTTTCAAGCATCAAGGAGGACCTGAAACAGCTGTTCATCGTTTCTGCCTTCGAAATCGGCGGACGCACGTCAGAAGCCCCTGCAGAAGCCTTATCACTCGGTGCGAATAGCATCGTGGTAGAAAAAGCAGCAGGCGAAACTTGCGAGCGCTGTTGGACTGTTTCTCCTCACGTAGGAGAAGACCAGGATCACCCGACCCTTTGCCCACGCTGTGCATCTGTGGTCAAAGAAAACTATTCCCATTTAGCATGATTGAACAGGACCGTCTCTTAATGAGGCGGTCCTTTTTGTTATTCCGGTCATTGCTGGATGGATCTATAAGATATTTCCTGATTCGTCATTAGGGATCAGCGGTACCTTGATGCACGGGCAGATGAGCGTTTGACATTCCATAATTGCTAGATCTTGCAAGATGGGAACGGCAAGTTTTCCTCCATACTATGAATGGAGGGATGAAGATGACAGATGACCAATACCCGGCAATCATTGAAGAACTGGAATCATCATTGAAGGAATTGGAGTCGGCAGATACAAGCCATCCGATCGTAAGGAAAATGATTGAAGAAGAAATCAGGGATGTACGCTATGCACTTGGACGGGCAGACATGAATTCATTTGCGACATGTGAAATGAGCGGGGAATTGATCCCATTCAAGCTGATGAAAATGAATCCTACATCATCAACACTTCAAGAAATGAACGATTGGCGTAAATATGGGAAAGTCCATCTCCATTTATAAGATCCCTTGTTTTTTAAAAAACAAGGGATTAAGTGTCTTTATCACCGGGTTTATGCTAAAATTCAAAGGTAATCATCTCTAATGGATACGGAGGTTGCCTTTGTGTATTATTATCTTCTCGCTTTAGTGGTCATCGGGATCGATCAGCTTACCAAATGGCTGGTTGTACAAAATATGACGCAAGGTGAAAGCATCACGGTCATCCCTGATGTATTTTATATCACTTCGCACAGAAATCCGGGTGCGGCGTGGGGGATCCTGCCAGGTCAAATGTGGTTTTTCTATGTGATTACCATTGCCGTGATTGTCGGGATCGTGTATTACATGCAAAAGCATGCGAAAGGCCATTCACTCTTCAGCACAAGTCTTGCTTTCATGCTCGGAGGCGCCATCGGGAACTTCATCGATCGGGTTTCAAGGCAGGAAGTGGTGGATTTCCTTAATACATATATTTTCACTTACGATTTCCCCATATTCAATATCGCCGATGCATCACTCACGATAGGTGTAATTTTATTGCTCCTGCATATGTTCATGGATGAAAGAAAAGCAAAGAAGGAGAACAAACATGGAAGTCATTCAACACAGCATTGATCAAAATAATCAAGGAGAGCGCATCGACAAAGTTGTCAGCTCCCTAAATAAAGACTGGTCCCGGTCCCTTGTTCAATTATGGATCAAGGATGGGCATGTGAAAGTAAACGGGGAAGTGGTGAAGGCCAACTTCAAATGCCCTCTCGATGCATCGATCGAAATCGCGATCCCTGACCCAGAAGAGCTGGATGTCGAGGCAGAGGATCTCAATCTCGATATTGCATATGAAGATCAGGATGTCATCGTTGTCAACAAACCGAAAGGCATGGTCGTGCATCCGGCACCCGGACATTCTTCAGGAACCATGGTGAACGGTCTGATGCATCACTGCAAAGATCTTTCCGGTATCAACGGTGTCATGCGCCCTGGTATTGTACACCGGATCGACAAAGATACGTCTGGTCTCCTGATGGTTGCAAAGAACGACCAGGCCCATGAGCATCTTGTCAACCAGCTAGTGGAGAAGACCGTCACACGTAAATATACGGCCATCGTCCATGGGAACATTCCTCATGAGTACGGTACGATCGATGCACCGATTGGCAGGGATCCCAAAGACCGCCAGAGGATGACCGTCGTGGATAACGGTAAAAAAGCTGTCACGCATTTCAGGGTGCGGGATCGGTATGAGGATTTCACCCTCGTTGAGTGTGAGCTGGAGACGGGCAGGACCCATCAGATCCGTGTTCATATGAAATACATCGGATATCCCCTCGCTGGAGATCCGAAATACGGGCCGAGGAAGACGCTGCCACTCAATGGACAAGCCCTTCACGCGGGAACACTTGGATTCGTCCATCCCCGTACTGGAGAATACATGGAGTTCCACGCAGAGCTTCCTGAAGAATTCACGAAGCTCATTGCCCGCCTTGAAAATAGTCGTTGACAAATGGGCAGGGGACCTGTATGATAAACGTAATTGAATAAGACCTTTAATACAGTCCCGTGAGACTGAGAAGGAGTTTGTATACCAGGTTAGGTGTGCAAAGATTTATATACGATAAGTGTATCCTCTCATCCATGGGTGAGGGGATTTTTTTATGGCAATGAAGGAGGTACCACTCATGACTAAAAAAGCAACGGTTCTCGACCAGCCTGCCATCCGCAGGGCCCTGACCAGGATCGCACATGAGATCATCGAGCGCAATAAAGGGATTGATGAGATCGTCCTTGTCGGAATCAAAACAAGGGGCATCCACATCGCACGCAGGCTTGCGGAACGGATTCATGATATTGAAGGACAGAAGGTTCCAGTCGGGGAGATTGATATCACACTTTACCGCGACGATCTGTCTGTCAAAACATCAGACCAGGAACCAGAAGTGAAGGGTTCGGATCTTCCAGTGGGTATCGCCAACAAAAAAGTCATCCTGATCGATGATGTCCTCTTTACAGGGAGAACGGTAAGAGCTGGACTCGATGCTCTCATGGATCTTGGCCGACCGGGTCAGATTCAGCTAGCCGTACTCGTCGATCGCGGTCACCGGGAACTCCCGATCCGTGCCGACTATGTCGGGAAGAATATCCCGACTTCAAGCTCTGAAAAAATCACGGTTGCTTTGTCCGAGGTCGATGACCGGGATGAAGTATCCATCTACGAAAACGAATAAGTATCCTTTTAAGAGTGGTCCAGTGAGGCTGACAAAGGATGGTGGGGAAGGCGTATGGCCGTCTCCTGCCCTCTTTGTGCCCTCTTGGATAAGAGGGTTTTTTTAATAGGTGAAACAAGGAGGAAATGATATGACTACCAAACAAGATATCGTACTTGATGTACATGAAGTCCCACCAGCAAGAAAATGGCTCACCCTGAGCCTTCAGCATCTGTTCGCCATGTTCGGCGCCACGGTCCTCGTACCGTTCCTCGTCGATTTGAGCCCCGGGGTTGCACTCGTATCGAGTGGCCTTGGAACACTGGCATACATCATCATCACGAGGGGTCAGATCCCGGCCTACCTTGGATCATCCTTTGCGTTCATCGCACCGATCATCGCCGCCAAGCAATTCGGAGGTCCCGGTGCAGCCATGATGGGGAGCTTCATGGCTGGAATTGTGTACGGCCTAGTCGCCCTCTTGATCGCGAAGCTCGGAGTGAAATGGCTGTCCACAATCCTGCCGCCGGTCGTGGTTGGACCGGTGATCATGGTCATCGGACTGGGTCTTGCAGGAACGGCCGTCAACATGGCCATGTACGCCGATCCTTATGCCGATACCCTGGTATATAGCAGCAAGCATATCCTTGTGGCGCTCGCCACCTTGCTTATCACCATCATCTGCTCGGTCTACTTCAAGGGCTTTCTCGGTATGGTCCCGATCCTTGCGGGCATAACAGGCGGTTATATCATTGCCATATTCGCCGGGCTCGTCGACTTCCAACCGGTGCTTGATGCACCACTATTCAAAATGCCAGACTTCTTCATTCCATTCGTCGACTACACACCTTCCTTCTCCTGGTCCATCATGTCGATCATGGTGCCGGTCGCCGTCGTGACGATGGCGGAACACACAGGTCATCAGATGGTCCTCAGCAAGGTTGTCGGAAGGAACTTCATCGAAAAACCGGGCTTGCATAAATCCATCCTCGGTGACGGGGCGGCGACAGTCATTGCTTCCATCATCGGGGGTCCGCCGGTTACCACATACGGTGAGAACATCGGTGTACTCGCCATCACGAAGGTATACAGCGTCTATGTGATCGGGGGTACGGCGGTGCTGGCAGTCGTGTTCGGTTTCATCGGGAAAATCACTGCCCTCATCAGTTCCATCCCGACGGCCGTCATGGGAGGGGTATCCATCCTTCTCTTCGGAATCATCGCATCGAGCGGTCTCAGGATGCTCATTGACTACAAGGTTGACCTTGGGAAGAACCGAAACCTCATCATCTCATCTGTCATACTCGTCATCGGAGTAGGAGGCGCCTATGTGGAACTGGGAGAAAACGTCTCACTTTCCGGAATGGCCTTAGCAGCCATCATCGGAGTCGTACTGAATCTAGTCCTTCCGGGACGGGAAGAAACTTCAGGAAATCTATTCGAAGAACAAAAACAAGCAAATGACGAAGTAGCATAGAACACCTTTTAACAATGGTCCAGAGAGTCCATAAGGGTGATGCTGTATAGGGACGAGTCTGTTCCTCTATGGCTGAAAACACCCTGAGCAGAAGGCACAGGGTGTTTTTTTATACAAAAAGTCAGAAGGGCGGCGTGTACGATGGGGCACTTATTAACCATGAAGGATTTATCTGAAAGAGAGATCCTCTCAATCTTGGATCAGGCAGAACGCTTCAAGGCAGGAGAAAGGTGGGAAGATGGATCAGATCATTTCGTGGCCAACCTTTTCTTCGAAGCCAGTACACGGACGAAATGCAGTTTTGAAATGGCGGAAAGGCGTCTCGGCCTGGAAGTGATTCCGTTTGAATCCCATGCCTCGAGCGTCCAAAAGGGAGAAACCCTTTACGATACAGTGAAAACACTGGAATCGATCGGGGTGGGAGCCGTGGTCATCCGTCATAGCAGGGACCGCTACTTCGATGAGCTCAAAGGTTTGGACGTCAGGATCATCAATGGAGGGGATGGATGCGGAAATCATCCGACTCAATGCCTCCTTGACCTGATGACAATCCGTCAGGAATTCGGAGGGTTCCAGGGTCTCCGGGTCGCCATCATCGGCGATATCGCCCACAGCCGTGTGGCTAGATCCAATGCGGAAGCCCTTACCGCACTCGGGGCAGCGGTCAGGTTCTCTGGTCCAGAGGAATGGTTCCCAGAGCGCTACAGGGATCGATATGTAGAGATCGAGGAAGCGATGAGTTCATCCGACGTCGTGATGCTACTGCGCATCCAGCACGAAAGGCATCATGGAACGCCGATTGCGTCCAAGGCGGATTATCACCAGGCATACGGCCTTACCTTGGAGAGGGAGAGGAAGATGGCGCATGGAAGCATCATCATGCACCCGGCACCTGTCAACCGTGGGGTCGAGATCGCCGATTCCCTCGTGGAATGCGGACGGTCCAGGATCTTCAAACAAATGGAAAATGGCGTATACGTCAGAATGGCGGTACTAAAAAGAGCATTCCAATTACAAGGAGGACGTCAACATGAACTGGTTGATCAAACATGCTAACATTCTGAATGCAAAAGGGGAATTGGAACCGGTCGAGGTAAAGACAAAGGGGAATAAGATTGCTGAAATAGGAACCGAACTCTCCAACACGGGTGAGATGGAATATGATGCGCGGGGCATGTTGCTGTCACCTGGTTTCGTCGACCTCCACGTTCATCTCCGCGAACCAGGGGGAGAACATAAAGAAACGATCGAAACCGGAACGAAAGCTGCTGCAAAAGGCGGTTACACGACAATTGCGGCGATGCCCAACACACGCCCCGTACCGGATGATACCGAAACACTGGATTGGTTACATAAACGGATTAACGAAACGGCCTCGGTCAGGGTCCTACCTTACGGAGCCATCACAGAGAGACAGGCTGGGAAGGAATTGAACGACCTCGAAGCGATGAAGCAACATGGGGCCTTCGCTTTCACAGATGACGGTGTCGGAGTGCAGTCAGCCGCCATGATGCTCGAAGCCATGAAAAAAGCCGCAGCTATCGGAGCTTCCATCGTGGCCCATTGCGAAGAGAACACCCTGATCAATAAAGGGTCCGTCCATGAAGGCAGGTTTTCAGCCTTGAACGGACTGAATGGGATCCCGTCTGTATGTGAAGCGGTTCATATCGCTCGGGATGTGCTCCTTGCGGAAGCAGCGGGTACCCATTATCATGTCTGCCACATCTCAACAAAAGAATCTGTCAGAGTGGTCAGGGATGCAAAGAGGGCCGGGATCAAGGTGACAGCAGAAGTGACCCCGCATCATCTCCTGCTATGTGAAGATGACATCCCGGGGATGGATACGAACTTTAAGATGAATCCACCTCTCCGTGGGAAAGAGGACAGGGACGCCCTCATCGAAGGGCTTCTGGACGGCACCATCGACTTTATCGCCACCGATCATGCACCGCATACAACAGAAGAAAAGGGAGAGGGCATGGAATTATCGCCATTCGGGATTGTCGGGCTTGAAACGGCATTTCCTTTACTCCATACGCATTTTGTTCAAAAAGGAATCATCACGTTGAAGCAGCTCATCGATTGGATGACCGTCAAACCTTCAGAAGCGTTCAATCTACCGTTTGGCACGCTTAAAGTTGGAGGCGACGCAGACTTCACGCTGATCGATTTGGAAAAGAAGGAAACCATTCATACGGGATCCTTCCTGTCAAAAGGCAAGAACACACCATTCTCGGGGTGGGAATGCACAGGATATCCGCAAGCGACATTTTATCAAGGTCAACAAGTTTGGAATGGAGGAGAAGCATAATGAACAGACAGCTCATTCTGGAAGACGGAACGATTTTTATCGGTGAAGGATTCGGTGCAGACAGTGAGGCCATAGGGGAAGTCGTATTCAACACAAGCATGACAGGGTACCAGGAAATCTTGTCCGATCCCTCTTATTGCGGCCAGTTCGTCACCATGACCTATCCTTTGATCGGAAACTACGGTGTGAATCGTGACGACTTCGAATCGATTTCTCCAGCAGTCAAGGCATTCATTGTGCGGGAATCGGCAGACTTCGCCTCCAACTGGCGAAATGAATCCACACTTGATGAGCTGCTCAGAATCAAAGGGATCCCAGGGATTGCCGGTGTAGATACACGGAAGCTGACCCGTCTGATAAGGAAATCGGGATCGATGAAAGGTATCCTTTGCAGCGTGGAAGAAGATCCGGCCCTTATGATTGAAAGATTGAACGCCTCCGCCCTGAGAACCGATCAGGTGGCGCAGGTTTCCACAAAGACCGCGTATGCAAGTCCCGGTCGCGGATTCAGGGTCGTATTGATGGACTTTGGGATGAAGCACGGAATCCTGCGGGAACTGAACAAGAGGAACTGTGATGTCATCGTTGTCCCTCACAACACATCTTCAGAAGAGATCCGCAGACTCCAACCTGATGGCATCATGCTATCGAATGGACCTGGAGACCCGAAGGATGTACCGGAAGCCATCCAGACGGTACAAGAACTTCTAGGTGAGATTCCACTGTTCGGAATCTGCCTCGGTCATCAATTATTCGCTCTCGCATGCGGTGCTGATTCCTTCAAGATGAAGTTCGGACACAGGGGAGGAAATCATCCTGTTCAAGATGTGTTGACGAAAAAAGTGGCCCTGACTTCCCAGAACCACGGGTACGCAGTGGATGAAGCATCACTTGACGATACTGATTTAGAAGTTACACATATCGCCATCAATGACGGGACAATCGAAGGGTTGAAGCATAAAAAATATCCTGCCTTCACGGTTCAATACCATCCAGAGGCTTCTCCGGGACCAGAAGATTCCAATTACTTGTTCGACGATTTCTTGACACTCATGAATGAAGAGAAAAGGAAGGAGATTCAACATGCCTAAACGTACAGATATTAAAAGCATCCTTGTAATCGGGAGCGGCCCGATCATCATCGGCCAGGCAGCAGAATTCGACTATGCGGGCACACAGGCCTGCATCGCACTGAAAGAGGAAGGATACAGGGTCATCCTCGTGAACTCGAATCCCGCCACCATCATGACCGATGCAGAAATGGCCGATAAGGTTTACAGCGAGCCCCTGACCCTTGAATTCGTATCCCGCATCATCCGTAAAGAACGACCGGATGCACTCCTTCCGACCCTCGGGGGCCAAACGGGCCTCAATCTTGCCGTCGAACTCCATCAATCAGGCATACTGGAAGAATGCGGAGTCGAGATTCTCGGCACCAAGCTTTCCGCCATCGAACAAGCAGAAGACCGTGATCTGTTCCGGAAACTGATGAATGAGCTTTCGGAACCGGTACCTCAGAGCGAAATCATCCACACGGTGTCAGAAGCGTACACATTCGTCGAGGAGGTGGGCTTCCCGGTCATCGTTCGCCCTGCATACACCCTTGGTGGAACAGGAGGCGGGATCTGCCACAACGAAGAAGAACTGAATGAAATCGTCAGCTCCGGATTGAAATACAGTCCTGTCACCCAGTGTCTCCTGGAGAAAAGCATCGCAGGATTCAAAGAGGTTGAATATGAGGTGATGCGAGATGCTGCCGATAACGCCATCGTGGTTTGTAATATGGAAAACATCGATCCGGTAGGGATCCATACAGGCGATTCCATCGTCGTCGCCCCGAGTCAGACGCTGAGCGACAGGGAATATCAGATGCTCCGGAATACGAGCCTGAAGATCATCCGTGCCCTCGGGATCGAAGGCGGCTGCAATGTGCAGCTGGCGCTAGATCCTGATAGTTTCCAGTATTACATCATTGAGGTTAATCCACGTGTGAGCAGATCCTCTGCCCTTGCTTCGAAGGCAACAGGCTATCCGATCGCAAAGCTTGCTGCCAAGATCGCTGTCGGGTTGACATTGGATGAAATGATGAATCCTGTGACAGGAAAAACATACGCGGCATTCGAACCTGCCCTTGATTATGTGGTCACAAAGATTCCGAGATGGCCATTCGATAAGTTTGAATCGGCGAAACGGAATTTGGGCACCCAGATGAAGGCTACAGGGGAAGTGATGGCCATCGGAAGGACCCTTGAAGAGTCGCTGCTGAAAGCGATCCGTTCACTCGAGAGCAATACGTATCACCTCGGATTGGATGAGCTGAAAGGCAAGTCAGCTGAATGGATCGAAAAACGGATCCGCAAAGCAGGGGATGAAAGGCTGTTCTTCATCGGCGAAGCCCTCAGGCGCGGCATCACGATCGAGACGATTCATGACTGGAGCAAGATCGACCTTTTCTTCCTGAATAAAATGGACCTCATCATCCGTTTTGAAGAACAACTGAGAACCCACCCATTCGATCATTCCATCGCATACAAAGCAAAGCGCATGGGCTTCTCGGACATTGCCATTGCCTCCCTCTGGTCTGTGACGGAGAGGGAAGTATATGAGTGGAGGAAGCAGGAGAAACTCACACCGGTCTATAAGATGGTGGATACCTGTGCCGCGGAATTTGAATCCGAAACGCCGTACTTCTACGGAACGTATGAGGATGAAAATGAATCGGAAGTAACAGAGCGCGAGAGCATCATCGTGCTTGGGTCCGGACCGATCCGGATCGGTCAAGGAGTCGAATTCGACTACGCTACCGTCCACTCCGTCTGGGCCATCAAGGAAGCTGGTTACGAAGCAATCATCGTCAATAACAATCCCGAAACGGTTTCTACGGACTTCTCCATCTCGGATAAATTATACTTCGAACCGTTGACGGTGGAAGATGTGATGCATATCATCGATCTCGAAAAGCCGAAAGGGGTCGTCGTACAGTTCGGGGGCCAAACCGCCATCAATCTGGCAGATGAACTTGTGAATCGCGGTGTGCGCATCATGGGCACATCACTGGAAGATCTGGACCGGGCGGAAAATAGGGACAAATTCGAGCAGACCCTCCAGGAACTCGGCATTCCACAGCCTGAAGGCAAGACGGCTGTATCGGTGGAAGGGGCCATCGCCATCGCAGATTCAATAGGATATCCCGTTCTCGTCCGACCATCGTATGTACTTGGCGGAAGAGCCATGGAAATCGTATACAGAGAAGAGGAGCTTCTCCACTATATGGAAAATGCCGTGAAAGTGAACCCGCAGCATCCCGTCCTTATCGACCGCTACTTGATCGGGAAGGAAATCGAAGTGGATGCCGTCTGTGACGGGGAGGATGTCGTCATCCCGGGAATCATGGAGCATATCGAACGGGCAGGGGTCCACTCTGGGGATTCCATCGCCGTCTATCCGCCCCAGCAGCTGACTGAAGAGCAAAAAAGGACAATCGTGGACTATACAACCAGGCTAGCCAAAGGATTGAATATCATCGGGCTTCTGAACATCCAATACGTCATTTCAAAAGGCGAAGTCTACGTACTCGAAGTGAATCCACGCTCGAGCAGGACGGTTCCATTCATCTCGAAAATCACCAACGTGCCGATGGCAAACGTTGCCACAAAGGCGATCCTCGGCATCTCCCTGCGTGAACTGGGATATGAGCCGGGTCTCGTGGAAGAAGCAGAAGGCGTCTATGTCAAAGTACCAGTCTTCTCTTTTGCCAAACTGAGAAGGGTGGACATCACGCTCGGACCTGAAATGAAATCGACCGGTGAAGTCATGGGGAAAGATCAGACCTTGGAGAAGGCACTATACAAAGGCATGGTAGCTGCAGGCATGCAGATGAAAGATCACGGTTCGGTTCTCATGACAGTAGCAGACAAGGACAAGGAAGAAGCGGCCATTCTGGCAAGACGTTTCGTAAGCATCGGGTATCAGATCCTTGCCACGAAAGGGACGGCATCGTACCTTGTCTCTCAAGGCATTCAGGTCCGCGAAGTGGATAAGATCGGCTCGACCGGACCGACTCTGCTCGATATCATCCAAAGCGGGGAAACACAGCTCGTCATCAACACCCTGACCAAAGGAAAGCAACCGGCACGTGACGGCTTCCGGATCCGAAGGGAATCGGTGGAGAACGGAATTCCATGCCTGACCTCCCTGGATACAGCCGAAGCCATCCTGAGAGTCTACGAATCTATGACCTTCTCCGCCGAGGCAATTGCAGCGAAGCCATCAAGAAAGGCGGTCCATTCATGATCGTCAACGAATCGATGATGGTGGTGAGTCACCGCCTCATTGCCAGGAACATCTATGAGCTCATCCTGGAAGGTGAATTGGTAAAGGAGATTTCTGCACCGGGACAATTTGTACATGTCAAGGTAGGTAGCGGCATCGATCCCCTTCTAAGAAGGCCGATCTCCATATCCGATCATAATCAGGATGAAAAGAAGATGAGCCTGATTTACCGCGCCGAAGGCAAAGGGACAATGCAATTGTCCCTTGTCGGGGCGGGAGGCAGGGTCGATGTTCTCGGGCCCCTTGGAAACGGGTTTGGTGTTGAACGGGGTGACGGTAGGACGGCACTGCTTATTGGAGGCGGAATCGGCGTCCCGCCACTTTATGGACTATCAAAAGTCCTTCGATCAAATGGATGGAGGGTGACGCATGTCCTTGGGTTTCAGGACGAGGCCGTCAGTTTTTATGAAGACCAGTTCCGGGAACTCGGACCGACGCATATCGCCACGGTGGATGGTTCCCTTGGACGGAAAGGCTTTGTGACAGATGTGATTGAAAAAGAATCAATTCAGTATGATCAATTTTTCGCATGCGGACCGAATCCGATGTTGAAGGCTCTGCAAAATCGCCTTTCGGGAAGTGGATACCTGTCACTCGAAGAACGTATGGGATGTGGGATCGGCGCTTGCTTCGCATGTGTGTGTCATCTGGCCGATGATCCTGAAGGCACGGATTATGTGAAAGTATGCAGCGACGGACCGGTATTTCCTGTAGGGGTGGTGGCGTTATGAAACAATTACAGATTGAGCTGCCAGGCTTGAGTTTGAAGAATCCGATCATGCCGGCATCAGGATGTTTTGGATTCGGCAGGGAGTACAGCCAATTCTATGACTTGAGCGAACTCGGTGCCATTATGATCAAAGCGACAACGGAACATGCCCGTTTCGGCAACCCGACGCCCCGTGTGGCAGAAACCAACGCCGGGATGCTGAATGCCATCGGCCTCCAGAATCCCGGTCTGGAAGCGGTAATGGAAAAGGAGCTTCCGTGGCTTTCACAGTTCGATGTGCCCATCATCGCCAATGTGGCGGGATCGCAGATGGAAGACTATGTTCATGTGGCCCGTGAAATCTCCAAAGCACCGAATGTACATGCCCTTGAACTCAACATCTCCTGTCCGAATGTGAAAACCGGTGGAATCGCCTTCGGGACGATCCCCGAGGTTGCAATGGAGTTGACAAGAAAGGTGAAAGCCGTGTCAGAGGTTCCCCTTTACGTCAAGCTTTCACCGAATGTCTCCAATATCGTGGAGATGGCCAAAGCCGTTGAACTCGGAGGAGCCGACGGATTGACGATGATCAATACGCTACTCGGCATGAGGCTTGATCTCAAGACGGGAAGACCGATCCTTGCCAATAAGACGGGAGGGCTATCGGGTCCTGCCATCAAGCCGGTTGCCATCCGGATGATCTATGAGGTGAGTCAGGCAGTCGATCTGCCGATCATCGGAATGGGCGGAGTAGAGTCTGCAGAGGATGTGATTGAATATTTCTATGCGGGTGCGAGCGCTGTGGCAGTCGGCACGGCCAATTTCGTAGATCCTTTCATCTGTAAGAAAATCATTCGCGAACTGCCTGCACTGCTTGCCGAATTGAACGTGGACCATATTTCTCAATTGACCGGAAGGAGCTGGGGGAAGCATGAACAAGCCGTTTATCGCCCTTGATTTCCCAACATGGGAAATGACAGAAACATTTTTATCTCGATTCGACGAGCCCTTGAACGTCAAGGTGGGAATGGAGCTCTACCTCCAAAATGGACCTCGCATCGTAGAGTCCCTTTTGAAAAAGGATCATCGGATCTTCCTTGATCTGAAGCTCCATGATATCCCGAATACCGTGTTTGGGGCCATGAAAGGACTTGGACAGTGGGATCTGGAACTCATCAACGTCCATGCTGCAGGAGGCAAAGAGATGATGGAGAGGGCGATGGAGGCCATACAGTCTCAGGGCAGCAAGACGAAGCTCATTGCTGTCACCCAGCTCACCTCGACGTCTGAACAGCAGATGCAATCCGAGCAGCTCATCCCGAATCCACTGACGGAATCCGTCATCCATTATGCCCGCCTTGCTCAAGACGCCGGACTTCAAGGGGTGGTATGTTCCCCGCACGAGGCTGGCTTGATCAAGGAGTATTGCGGAGAAGAATTCCTTCGCGTCACACCGGGTATCAGGATGAACTCCGATGCCGCGGATGATCAACAGCGCATCACGTCCCCTGGAAATGCTAAGGGATTGGGATCAACTCATATTGTCGTGGGCAGGAGCATCACGAAGGCAGCCGATCCTGTTGCCGCTTACCGAATGATTTGCCAAGATTGGGAGGGAAGCATCTATGAAAAAACAAATCGCTAAGGAATTGTTGAACATCAAAGCGGTATTCTTGAATCCTACTGAACCATTCACATGGTCTTCAGGGATTAAATCACCAATTTATTGCGATAACCGATTGACTTTATCCTACCCTGCCGTGAGAAAGCAGATTGCAGATGGACTTGTCTCCATGATCCGTGAACATTTCCCGGAAGTCGATGTCATCGCAGGAACGGCAACTGCCGGAATTCCTCATGCAGCGTGGGTATCAGAGCGCATGGATCTCCCTATGTGCTATGTCAGATCCAAGGCAAAGGGACACGGAAAAGGGAACCAGATCGAAGGAAAGGTTCTTCCTGGGCAAAAAGTGGTAGTCATAGAAGATCTCATTTCAACAGGTGGCAGCTGCATTACGGCGGTCGAGGCCCTGAGAGAGTCGGAATGTGAAGTCTTGGGGGTTGCCGCCATCTTTACATATGAGCTTCAAAAGGGAACGGATGCCCTCAGCGAACATGGGATTGAGGCTGTATCCCTCTCCGACTATTCAAGTCTATTAGAAGCAGCAGGGGAAGAAGGACTGATTTCAGGAGCTGATCTCGTTGAATTGAAAGAATGGCGACGGGATCCCGAGGGTTGGAAGAAACAAGTGAATTGATATAAAAAACATGAAAAACGCCGGAATCAAAACGATTCCGGCGTTTTCTTATGTGTGCAATTCAACGATCTTTCATGGCCCTGACCTGGTCAAGGTCAGGGGTGACATAGACCGTCTGCTGATTTTCATAGATGACAAATCCCGGCTTGGCACCACGAGGTTTCTTAACCTGACGCACTTCTGTGTAATCGACGGGAACCGATCCCGACTCCCTCGCCTTGCTGAAGTATGCGGCAAGATTGGCGGCCTCGAGTAGAGTTTCATCTGAAGGGGAAGGATCCCGGATGACGACGTGAGAACCGGGTATATCCTTCGTGTGGAGCCAGATGTCGCTCTTCGCCGCTACTTTATTGGTCAGATAATCATTCTGTTTATTATTCTTGCCGACGAGGATCTTGGTACCGTCTGTCGCTGTATAGGATTCGAGCATCGGCTTTTCATTTGCCTTTTTCTTTTTCTGGTTCTTCCGGACGCGCAGGTATCCTTCTTCCTCGAGCTCTTCACGTATCCCTTCAATGTCCCTGGTGGAGGCGGATTCGAGCTGCTGGAGGAGCTGCTCGAAATAAGCGAGCTCATCTGTTGCTTTTTCGATTTGTTCCTGCACGACCTGTACAGCGTGCTTCGCTTTTTGATAGCGGGAAAAATAACCCTGAGCATTTTCAGAAGGTGATTTTTGAGGATTCAGAGGGATCGTCACCGATCCGCCTTCTTCGTCATAGTAGTTAACGACCGAAACTTCTTCCATTCCTCTTTGTACTGCATATAGATTGGATGTGAGCAGTTCTCCGAGGAGCTGGTAGCGATCGGCATCCTTCGCCTCCTGAAGGGTACGCTCGAGCTTGACGATCTTATTCTCGTTTTTATCGCGCTCGTTCCGGATGAAACGCTCAAGGTCATTGCCCTGTTGCTTCACCCGGTCCCTTGATGCCTTTTGGTAGAAGAAGCGATCGAGAAGTCCGCTAAGGGTGGTGAAGGTTTGATGCTCTCCTTCGACGTGATTCAGCGGGCACCAGTAGAATGTTTCCTTGTCTCCCGTGATGAGGGTGGGAGACGTACGGTGTTCCTTGAGGTCCGTCATGAAGTGCAAGAACGAGTCGGCAATGGCAGCCTGTGTCCCGAGGCCGGCACGATGGACGATTTCTTTGGCTGCAAGGGGAGAAACACCTGAGAAGGACCCCACGATCTGCTTGTCCAATTTACCTGAATTGAAATCGAGTGAACGCAGGACATCTTCTCCTTCTGCATCCAGGGGATTGAGCTTATCTTGGCTTGGTGGGAAGATGTACTCGTTCCCAGGGAGCACGGTCCTGTGGGAATTCACGCTTGGTGACAGATGCTTGATGCTGTCAAGGATCATATTGCGGGCTTTGTCGACCAGGATGATATTACTGTGCCTTCCCATCACTTCGATGATCAGTTGTTTGTAGGATACATCGCCGATGTCATTCCTACCCTTTACTTCCAGGATGATCATACGGTCGAGGCCGACCTGGTGGATGTCCTCGATCATATAGCCTTCTAGATGCTTCCGAAGGAGCATGCAGAACATCGGGGGTACGGAGGGATTCTCGTATTCCTCTCCTGTCAGTTGAACCCTGGCATAGCTTGGATGGGCGGATAGGAGGAGCTTATGATTCTTCCCATTGGCCCTGATCACCATGATGATTTCATTTTTATAAGGTTGATGTATTTTATTGATTCTGCCGTGAAGGAGGGCTTCTTTCAGCTCTTCAGTCATGGCTTTTGTAAATAGTCCGTCGAATGACATGCAAAACATCCTCTTCTTTTTTACTCATCCATTTGATTGTAGCGCCTCTTGGCTCCTTTTACAAAACAAAGGAACGGGAGACGAATGAAACCTCTTTAAATCATATCATTTTTCGGGACGAGTCTGAATAAGAATGCTAAGAGAAGGACAACTTTTCGTATTCGTAGAAGGAGAGTGAGATGGGTGCATGAAATTTCATGAGATGAGACAGGAGGATATAGAGAAGGCCATCAATACGGATTATCAACAAGGCCTTTCGTCTGCAGACGCCGAAAACCGGAAGAAGCAGTATGGATATAACCAGTTGGAGGAAGCCGAAAAACAATCGGCCCTATTGGTGTTTTTCAGTCAGTTTAAGGATTTCATGGTACTTGTGCTGCTGGCGGCGACCCTCATATCCGGACTTCTGGGTGAGTATATCGATGCCATTGCCATCATCGCCATCGTAGTGGTCAACAGCTTCCTCGGTTTCTTTCAGGAAAGAAAAGCTGAGAAATCGCTGCAGGCACTGAAGGAATTATCAGCACCCCAGGTTTCTGTCCTCCGGGATGGATCATGGATGAAGGTGCACTCCAAAGAAGTGACAATCGGAGATATCATCCGGTTCTCAAGCGGCGATCGGATCGGTGCCGACATCCGTTTGATCGAAACGAATAACCTGGAGATCGAAGAGTCTGCACTGACAGGAGAATCCCTTCCCGTCCTTAAAACGACCAAGCCTCTCCACGGTAAAGGGTTGAACCTCGGGGACATGGAAAATATGGCGTTCATGGGCACACTCGTCACCAGGGGGAACGGGTTGGGTGTCGTCACTTCCATCGGAATGAATACGGCCATGGGGCAGATCGCCGATATGATCCAAAAAGCTGAAACGATGACTACCCCGCTTCAGCGCAGGCTCGAGGAGCTCGGCAAGATCTTGATTACAGTTGCCCTCATCCTGACGGCCCTTGTCGTTGGAATCGGTGTGCTCCAGGGACATGACATCTACTCCATGTTCCTTGCAGGGGTATCTCTTGCGGTGGCCGCCATACCTGAGGGGCTTCCGGCGATCGTGACGGTTGCCCTGTCCCTCGGCGTCCAGAGGATGATCAAGCAAAAGGCGATCGTCCGTAAGCTTCCTGCCGTGGAGACACTGGGCTGTGCTTCGGTGATCTGTTCCGATAAGACAGGGACCCTCACCCAGAATAAAATGACTGTCACCAAGTTATGGAGTGCAGGAAGGCTGTGGGATGTGTCTGGCACCGGATATGTTCCGCAAGGTGATTTCTTCAACGGAGAATCAAGGGTTTCCCCGTCTTCTGATCAATCACTGAAACAGCTTCTGACGTTTGGAATGCTCTGCAACCATGCAGAACTAGTGGAAAGGGACGGCGAGCTCATACTTGACGGTGACCCGACGGAAGGTGCCCTTCTCGTAGCGGGGATGAAGGCGGGATTGACCCGGGACGCATTGTCGACCTCCTTCAGGATCGTGAAGGAATTCCCGTTTGACTCCACTCGGAAAATGATGACGGTCGTGGCAGAGGATGCTGCTGGAAAGCTTTTTGCAGTCACCAAGGGGGCTCCCGATGTCCTAGTAGGGAAAAGTGCGTCCATCATATGGGACGGAAAGGTTCAAAAAGCGGATGAAGCCGCTTTTCAAGCAGTGGAAGAGGCGATTTCCGGTATGTCTTCGAATGCCCTCAGGACCATCGCCATCGCCTATAAGCCTTTGAACGGTCAATCATTGGATCTGCTCACAGAGGCTGCGGTAGAAAAGGAAGTGACGTTCATAGGGCTCCAAGGAATGATCGATCCTCCTCGTCCCGAAGTCAAACAGGCGGTCAGGGAATGCCGTGATGCGGGAATCAAGACGGTGATGATCACGGGGGATCATGTACTGACGGCCAAAGCCATTGCCAAACAGCTCGGTATTTTGAAATCAAACGACAGGGTGATGGACGGTAAGGCGCTGAATGAGATGGAAATTGAAGAACTTGAAGAAATCGTCGAAGATGTCTCCGTATTCGCCAGGGTATCGCCAGAGCATAAATTGAAAATCGTAAAAGCCCTGCAGAACCGCGGTCACATTGTTGCAATGACCGGAGACGGGGTCAACGATGCACCGGCCATCAAGACGTCCGATATCGGGATCGCCATGGGCATAACCGGTACCGATGTGGCGAAGGAATCTTCATCCCTCGTCCTACTTGATGATAACTTTGCAACCATCAAATCGGCCATCAAGGAAGGGCGGAACATTTACGAAAATATCCGTAAATTCATCCGCTATCTCCTTGCCTCTAACGTGGGTGAGATCCTGGTCATGCTGTTTGCCATGCTCTTGGCCCTACCGCTTCCGTTGGTCCCGATCCAGATCCTGTGGGTCAATTTAGTGACGGATGGACTGCCGGCCATGGCCCTCGGCCTTGATAAGCCCGAAGGAGATGTGATGAAGCGGAAACCGCGGCATCCGAAAGAAGGAGTCTTTGCAAGGGGACTCGGCTGGAAGGTCGTCTCTAGGGGATTCCTTATCGGGGGTGTCACCCTTCTTGCCTTCATCATCGCCTATCATCAGCATCCGAATCAGCTTGAGTACGCCCAGACGATTGCATTTGCTACCCTGGTCCTTGCCCAGCTTATCCATGTATTCGATTGCCGCAGTGAGGTATCGGTGTTCTCGAGAAATCCATTCGGCAATATGTACTTGGTCTGGGCCGTGCTTTCATCCCTGGTGTTGATGCTGGTCGTGATCTATCTGCCGGGTCTTCAACCGATCTTCCATACCGTGTCCATCGAGCCGAGGGACTGGCTGCTGATTGTCGGCTTGAGCTCCATTCCGACGTTTTTACTGGCAGGTTCATTTTTTGCAAGAAAAAAACAATAGAATATGATATAATCCATAAGGTAATAGAGTTTGCTCTCTATTACCTTTTTTATAAGCAAGTGCGGGCCGCCTTTAGGTGTTCCGAGAATGAAATTCGACAGGCACGTCGCATAGATTGGGTGTGATTGGAATGGTCATCAGCATGACAGGCTTCGGACGGAGCCGGATTGAGTCGGGGGGACATACCGTCATTGTTGAAATGAAAACCGTGAACCATCGATTCAGCGAGCTCAATATCCGCATGCCGCGCCAACTCATGAAGCTTGAAGATAAGATCAAGAAGCAGCTCTCCACCTTTATTAACAGGGGGAAAATCGATCTGTTCATCGATATTTCCGGCGGAGGTCTCATACATAAGAATTTACATATTGACTGGGGACTCATTGAGGATTATCATCAGTTAGTAAATAAAGTGAAGGATACTTACTCACTCAAGGGTGATATCGCCCTCTCGGACCTTCTCGGCAGAGGGGAATTCGTTACGGTGGAAGAAACGGAAGAGGAGAATGCCGAACTTGACGAACTGGTCATGGAGGCAGTCCTGAAGGCTTCAGATGAATTAAGGAAGATGAGGGTGGAGGAAGGGAAGGCGCTTCATGCCGACTTCCTTATCCATCTGGATCAAATAAGGATCTGTCTAGACGAACTTTCAGCCCATGCACCCGCGGTGACCCTGCAATACAGGGAACGGCTCCGCAAGCGGATCCGGGAATGGAGTGAAGGAGATCCCGACGAGGCAAGACTCCTCTCCGAAGTGGCCATATTTGCAGATAAATCTGATATAACCGAAGAGTTGACGCGTCTCGGGAGTCATCTTCAGTACTTTCATGCCACATTGAATCAAGATGGTGTGATGGGGAGGAAACTGGATTTCATCATCCAGGAGATGAACCGGGAAGTGAACACGATCGGCTCCAAGGCAAATGACTCCAGCATTTCCACACTGGTGGTCGAGTTGAAATCGGCACTGGAGAAAGTGCGGGAGCAGGTCCAAAATGTTGAATAAGAAGTTTAGTTTCCACGTGAACGGGCGAAACTAAACTATTGATTAGGAGGAGCGTCATGTCAATCAAGCTCATCAATATAGGCTTTGGGAATATTGTATCAGCAAACCGAATCATATCGATCGTCGGTCCGGAATCAGCGCCCATTAAGCGCCTGATGCAGGATGCGAGGGATCGGGGAACATTAGTTGACGCTACATATGGAAGAAGGACGAGGGCCGTGATCATCACAGACAGCGATCATGTCATCCTGTCGGCCGTCCAACCCGAGACCGTTGCCCATCGAGTGACTGATAAAGAGGATTTAATAGAAGAAGGGCAGGGTAAATAAATGAAAGAAAAAGGATTGCTGATCGTTCTATCCGGACCTTCCGGAGTAGGGAAAGGGACAGTTCGAAAGGCGATTTTTTCCCAGGAAGATACAAAATTCGAATATTCCATTTCTATGACAACGCGTCATCCGCGTGAAGGGGAAGTGGACGGTGTGGACTACTTCTTCAAGACAAGAGAAGAATTCGAAGCACTGATCGAGCAGGGCAAACTTTTGGAGTATGCTGAGTTTGTCGGCAATTACTATGGCACGCCTGTTGACTATGTCCGCCAGACCCTTGAAGAAGGAAATGATGTTTTTCTTGAAATCGAGGTTCAGGGTGCGCAGCAGGTCAGGGACAAATTCCCTGAAGGCCTGTTCATATTCCTTGCTCCGCCAAGCTTGTCGGAGCTTCAGAATCGGCTGGTCACACGTGGGACTGAGACAGATGACCTGATTCAGGGCAGGATGAATACAGCCCGCAAGGAGATCGAAATGATGAATCTTTATGATTACATCGTTGAAAATGATCAAATCGAACATGCCGTCGGTAAGATCAAGTCCATCGTACAGGCTGAACACTGCAAGCGCGAACGTGTACAACAACGCTATCTAAATATGCTGGAGGTTGAGTGAATGTTATATCCATCTATTGATTCACTAATGAAAAAGATCGATTCGAAATATTCGTTGGTCAGCGTGGCTGCCAAAAGAGCGCGTGATCTACAGGATAAAAAGGACTTCCGCATGGAACAATATGTGTCGGAAAAGTTCGTTGGTAAGGCCCTTGAAGAAATCCACTCCGGCCACTTGTCCATGAAAGAAAGAGACGAAAAAGCCATCTATGAGGATGAATAAATCCCATCTGTACGGCAAATAGGAAATGAAGAGGGTTGAACCGGGAAGTGATGAACTTTTCCGGTACAGCCCTATTTTCTTTTTGCGGCAATATCCTTCATAATAGAGGCTACGAATAGATTAGATAATGGAGGCAATGAACGATATGGGGAAAAAAATACTATTGTGCGTGACCGGTGGGATCGCAGTATATAAAGCAGCAGCACTCACGAGCAAGCTTGTGCAGGCGGGCTTCGAGGTAAAGGTCATGATGACGGAATCCGCGAGGGAGTTCGTTTCCCCGCTCACCTTCCAGGCATTGTCGCGCCAGGATGTCTACTGGGATACATTTGATGAGAAAATTCCAGCGAAGATCGCCCATATCGACTTGGCAGATTGGGCAGACCTTGTACTAGTGGCACCTGCTACGGCAAATATGATTGGGAAACTTGCCGGCGGTATCGGAGATGACATGATCTCCACCACGTTACTTGCGACAGAGGCCGAGATTTGGATTGCTCCTGCCATGAACGTCCATATGTATGACCATCCTGCAGTCAAGAGGAACATTGCCACACTGCATGAGGATGGCTGCCGGTTCGTTGAACCGAGTGAAGGGTACTTGGCATGCGGATACGTCGGCAAAGGCCGACTGGAAGAACCTGAAAAGATCGTAGAACTGATTGCCGCTCACTTTCACTCTCCGACAGAACAGCCACTTAAAGGGAAGACCGTCCTTATTTCTGCCGGTCCGACAAGGGAAATCATTGATCCTGTCCGATATTTCTCAAACCGCTCTACTGGGAAAATGGGATTTGCCGTGGCAGAGGCAGCTGCAAATATGGGCGCCGATGTGACCCTGGTATCAGGTCCGGTCAATCTGTCTCCACCGCGTGGGGTGCATCTCGTCGAGGTGACGACAGCAGAGGACATGTATGAGGCAGTACTCGCGAAATTCGAGGGTGCAGACATCGTGGTGAAGAGTGCCGCGGTCGTCGATTATCGTCCAAAGGAAGTCCATAAGGAAAAAATGAAAAAACAAGATGGCAATCTGATCATAGAATTCGAGCGGACGAAGGATATCCTCATGGAGCTCGGAAAAAGGAAGAACGGGCAATACCTTATCGGGTTCGCTGCCGAAACGTCCAAAATCGGTGAATACGCCAAAGGTAAGCTCGAAAGAAAAAGAGCTGATATGATCGTTGCAAACAATGTGAGCGAAGAAGGTTCAGGCTTCGGGACAGATACAAATAAAGTAACCATTGTGACAGAAGACGGCATACGTGAATTGCCGATGCTCTCAAAGTCAAAAGTGGCAGAAGAAATACTTCTTGAAGCATTGAGACGGATGGATTCTTGATGAAAAATGTAGCAAGCGTCATCGTTGATGTTGCTGCCATGCAGACGGACCGCTGCTTTGATTATCTCATACCTGCTGAATGGACAGGGAGCATTGTGCCGGGGATGAGGGTCGTCGTTCCATTCGGTCCCAGAAAAGTACAGGGATTCGTCATGGAACTGAAAGAAAAGAGTGAGGTGGCGAAACTCAAACCGATTGCGGAACCGATGGATCTGAAACCGGTACTCAACAATGAGCTTCTTACGATGGCAGATTGGCTTACGGAGAATACGCTATGCTTTAAGATCTCTGCCCTCCAGGCTATGCTGCCTGCAGCCATGAAAGCAAAATATGAGAAACAGTTGGTAGTGGAAAAGGGTATTCACGTCGAGAACCTGTCTGAACCCCTCAGACCCCATTTCCTTAAAGGGACCGCCACTTGGAAATCCATCGAGACCGCTGGCTTGCTCCCGCTGGCTCAGCATGAAGTGAAAAACGGCATACTGGAAGTCGTGTATAAGGTAAAAGGGAAAACGAATAAAAAGATGATCAGGAAACTATATCTTGGTATAGCCCCTGAAACCGTCGAAACGGAAGCTTCCGCCCTCCCGGCGCAGGCTAAGAAACAACGTGATGTCCTCATGTTGTGGAAGGAACATGCCGATCAGGGGTTCTCAATGAAAGAGCTTTCGGAGCGGGCGGGGACGACGGCTTCCACCATTCAATCCTTGGTGAAAAAGGGACTCCTCGTCCAACAGGATGAAGAGATTTACCGGGATCCATTCGAAGATCGGACGTTCAAGCAAACCACTCCACTTCCCTTAACTGATCAACAGGGGGAAGCAATCACCCCCATTCTTGAAAAAATCGAATCCGGTATACAGGAAACCTTTCTCCTTTATGGTGTGACAGGGAGCGGGAAGACAGAGATCTACCTTCAATCGATCCAACGGGTGCTTGAACAGGGAAAGGAAGCCATCGTACTTGTTCCTGAAATCGCCCTGACTCCTCAAATGGTGAATCGCTTCAAAGGGCGATTCGGCAATGAGGTTGCCGTACTTCACAGCGGGCTATCTTCAGGAGAGAAATATGACGAGTGGCGAAAGATCGAGCGGAAGGAAGTCCGGGTTGTAGTCGGGGCTAGGTCTGCCGTATTCGCACCGTTTGAAAATCTAGGTATCATCATCATCGATGAAGAGCATGAAACCAGCTACAAACAAGAAGAAAATCCCCGATACCATGCCCGTGATGTCGCCATTTGGCGAAGTGAATACCATGGATGCCCGGTGGTTCTAGGAAGTGCGACACCATCATTGGAATCATTCGCCAGGGCTTCAAAAGGGGTATACACCCGGTTGAACCTCAGCAAACGGATGAATGACGGGCCCCTGCCTTCAGTAGACATTGTCGACATGCGGGAGGAACTCCGCGAAGGGAACCGCTCGATGTTTTCGAGGAATCTGTTTGAAAAACTGGAGGACCGCCTTTCTAAAGGAGAGCAGACGGTCCTCTTCCTCAACAGAAGGGGCCACTCATCCTTTATCATGTGCCGGGACTGCGGGTATGTCGTGCAGTGTCCGAATTGTGATATCTCGTTGACGTACCATCGCTTCTCCAACGGAATGAAATGCCATTATTGCGGATACGAAGAGCGTGTACCGGAGACCTGTCCGGAGTGTACCAGCGAACATATCAGATATTTCGGCACGGGAACGCAAAAAGTGGAGGAGGAGCTCACTAAGCTGCTCCCTCAAGCACGGATCATCCGGATGGATGTGGATACCACCACAAGGAAGGGATCCCATGAAAGGCTGCTGACTTCCTTCGGGGAAGGAAAGGCCGATATCCTATTGGGTACCCAGATGATAGCGAAAGGATTGGATTTTCCCAACATCACCCTTGTGGGCGTCCTCAGTGCGGACACGATGCTCCATATCCCCGATTTCCGCTCTGCGGAGAAGACGTTCCAGCTTCTGACCCAGGTGAGCGGCAGGGCGGGGCGTCACTCCCTCCCGGGTGAAGTCGTCATCCAGACATACACGCCGGAGCACTACTCGGTTGAACTCGCTTCGAGTCATGACTATGAGCGATTTTATGAACAGGAAATGGCGATGAGGAAAATGGGATCTTATCCTCCATTTTATTATATTTCCCTTGTCACGATCAGTCATGAAGACCTGATGAAGGTAGTGGATGTATCGGAGAAAATGACGGGCTTCATCAGGAGTAGATTATCCGGTATGACGAAGATCCTTGGTCCCGTTGCTTCACCCATCCCCAGAATCAAAAATAGATATCGATACCAATGTTTGATAAAATACAAGCGGGAACCGCGACTGGCGGAGACGCTGAAGACGCTGCTTGAACAATTTCATCAGCAGTACGCTTCACAAGGCCTCACGGTCAGCATCGATGTGAATCCTTATGTCATGATGTGACCTTACTGGCGAAACAATTATAGAAAGTTGGAATTTGAATGGCTGTATTACCGATCGTCATGCATCCCGATCCGATCCTCGTAAAGCGATGTGAACCGGTGAAGGAGTTTGATAAAAAATTGAAGAAGCTTCTTGATAATATGTACGAAACGATGATCGAAGCAGATGGTGTCGGACTTGCTGCACCACAAGTGGGAGTTGACCTCCAAGTAGCCGTCGTGGATATCGGGGATGAGACAGGCACGATCGAACTCATCAATCCCGAAATCTTTGAACACTCAGGGGAGCAGACCGATCTTGAAGGATGTCTGAGTTTCCCTGGTCTTTTCGGGGAAGTGAGCCGTCCATATAGCATCTCATTCAGGACGCAGGACCGGAAGGGAAGATGGCTTGAAGGCAGGGCAGAAGGGTTCCTTGCCCGGGCGATCCAGCATGAAATCGATCATTTGCACGGTGTCCTTTTCAATACAAAGACTGAAAAGCTCCTGACGGAAGATGAATTAGAAAGGTTTGAAGAAGAATGACCAAAGTGATTTTTATGGGGACCCCGGATTTTTCCGTCCCGGTCCTGAAAGCCTTGATCGAGAACGAGTATGAAGTGGTTGCTGTTGTAACCCAACCCGATCGTCCCGTGGGAAGAAAACGCATCCTCACGCCCCCACCCGTCAAGGTAGAGGCTGAAAAGCACGGTATCTCCATCTACCAGCCGGAAAAGATCAAGAATTCCGATGAACTGGAAGAAGTGCTCGCATTAGAACCCGATTTGATCGTAACGGCAGCATTCGGTCAGATTCTTCCGAAGCGCCTCCTCGACGCACCCAAGCATGGCTGTATCAACGTCCATGCGTCACTGCTGCCAGAACTCAGGGGAGGGGCTCCGATCCATTACTCCATCCTTCAGGGGAAATCCTCCACAGGTATCACCATCATGTATATGGTAGAAAAGCTGGATGCAGGCGATATCATCAGCCAGGTTGAAGTTGAAATCGAAGAAACGGATCATGTGGGGACCCTCCATGATAAGTTGAGCGAAGCGGGTTCAGCCCTTCTGATCGAGACACTTCCAAAGCTTCTGGATGGATCCGTCTCACCGGTCAAACAAGACGAAGAACAGGCCACCTTCGCGTGGAACATCAAACGTGAGCAGGAAAAGATCGATTGGACAAAATCCGGGAAGGAAGTGTACAACCATATCCGCGGTCTGCACCCTTGGCCAGTGGCTTATACGACCCTCGCTGGAGCCGTTATGAAAATCTGGTGGGGTGAAAAGGTGAAGGGTCATGGTTCATCGGTACCCGGGGAGGTCCTCGCGATCGAAGAGGATGGATTCATCGTTTCTACAGGTGATGATATATCCATCAAAGTGACCGACCTTCAACCTTCGGGCAAAAAGCGGATGAGTGCCAAGGACTATTTAAGGGGCGCGGGCTCTCACCTCACAGTCGGGGACAGGATCGGTGAAGAACATGAGTAAGCAGAAAACGGTCAGGGAAGCCGCACTGGAAGTCATTGAAGCCGTTGAAAAAAACCAATCCTACAGCAATCTGCTGCTCAATCATGTCATCGAGAAGAACGATATCCCGTCAAGGGATGTCGGTCTCCTTACCGAGCTTACATATGGAACGATCCAGCGGAAGATGACGCTGGATTATTATTTGAAGCCGTTCGTAAGAGGAAAGGTCGAAAGCTGGGTCAGACAGCTCCTGCGCATGTCCCTTTATCAGCTTGTGTATCTGGATCGCATCCCCGATCGGGCCGTATTTTATGAAGCAGTCGAAATTGCTAAAAAACGAGGTCACAAAGGAATCTCCGGGATGGTGAACGGTGTGCTCCGTTCGGTACAGCGGAAGGGGCTTCCGTCGCTTGAAGACATTCAAGATCCCATCGAGAGAGTATCCGTTGAAACGAGTCACCCTCTATGGCTTGTGAAAAGATGGAGCGATCAATTCGGTCTCGAGAAAACGAAGGCCATGTGTGAAACGAATCTCCTTGCACCAAATCAGACGGCAAGGGTCAATCCGCTCAAAGGGACAAGGGAAGAACTGTTGGAAATTCTCACCGAGCATGGGCACTCCGTTCAAGAAAGTCCCATCGTTCCCGAAGCGATCCAGTCACTCAGGGGAAACCTGGCCAAGACGGATGAATACCGGAATGGAAGGTTGACGGTTCAGGATGAAAGTTCCATGCTCGTGGCTCATGCCCTTAAATTAGAAGAAGGTATGAAGGTACTCGATGCTTGTGCGGCACCAGGTGGGAAAACGACCCATATCGCCGAGATGTTGAAGAATACAGGTGAGGTACACGCCCTAGACCTTCATGCCCATAAAGTGAAGCTCATCGCTGAAAATGCCGGTAGACTCGGTCTCTCCAATGTCCATGCACGTACCCTCGACAGCCGCAAAGCCGGAGAGGTGTTCGCAGAAGAAAGCTTTGATCGAGTCCTTGTTGATGCTCCGTGTTCAGGACTTGGTGTCCTGAGAAGGAAGCCCGATATCAAGTATGTGAAGAAGGAACAGGATTTGAACTCCCTGCAGAAAATCCAGCTTGATATTCTAGACGCTGCATCCAAACTGCTGAAAACGGATGGGATCCTTGTATATAGTACGTGTACAGTTGACCAAAATGAAAACGAAGGTACCGTGACGGAATTCTTGAGGCATCATCCTGAATTCGAACCCCACCACCTTGATGACATGCCGGAAGCGGTAAAACCATTCATCCAAGGCCATATGCTGCAGGTATTCCCGCAGGATTTCGGAGGGGATGGATTCTTTATCTCATGCTTCAGGAAGAAAAATGGATAAGCGTATTGTAAAGCAGGAAAATTCGCCATCGGAGTCGTAAGAGTAGTAAAGCCTTCTTTGACGGAGGAAAGAGGGGAAGCCCCTTTCCTTCACCGGGAAGTGCCAGTAGAGACGAGGTGACCTATGTGAAAACGGTATATTATTCGGATAAAGGGAAAGTGAGACAGCTTAACGAAGATAGTGCAGGTGTATTTGTCAATGGACATGGAGACTACCTGGCAGTGGTAGCGGACGGGATGGGCGGCCATCGTGCTGGTGACGTTGCCAGTCAGTTGACCATATCATTCCTCGATGAACGCTGGGGGAAGACAGAAAAGTTCCATACAGCTGATGAAGCTGAAAATTGGTTGAGGTCGACCATTGCAGACGTCAATCATGAAGTTTTCACTTATGCGCAGTCCAATTCTGATTGTGAAGGAATGGGTACGACGCTTGTCGGTGCCATCTGTACATCCCTATTCGCCACTGTGGTGAATGTCGGGGACAGCAGGGGCTATATCCTTAATGAAAACGGGTTCCATCAGCTGACGGAAGATCACACCCTTGTCAACGAGCTTGTCAGGAGCGGAGAAATCACTAAGGAAGATGCAGAGCATCATCCAAGGAAGAATGTCATCCTGAGGGCGATCGGCACAGAAGAAACCATCAGCATGGATATCAAGACAATCATGTTTGAAGAAGAAGATGTGCTGCTATTATGCTCCGATGGGTTATCCAATAAAGTATCGGAAAGAGAGATGCAGCGGATTTTGGTTGAAGATCATCCACTCTCGGATAAAGGGGAAGCTCTGGTAGATCGCGCCAATGAATACGGCGGAGAAGATAATATTACTGTAGTGATCGTTGAGTATGCCGCTGTAACGGAAAGCGGGTGATCGTATGATGAATGGAAAGCGCATCAGTGGCCGCTACAAAATTATCAAACTGATCGGCGGGGGCGGCATGGCCAATGTATACCTTGCCCATGATATGATCCTTGACCGGGAAGTCGCCATCAAGACGCTGCGGTTGGATTTCGCTAATGAAGAAGAATTCATCAAGCGCTTCCAGCGTGAGGCACAATCTGCCACAAGCCTTACTCACCCGAATATCGTCAGCATATACGACGTCGGTGAGGAGGATGACCTGTCTTATATCGTGATGGAGTACGTCCATGGCATGACCTTGAAGCAGTACATACAGCAACATTCTCCCGTGGATGTGGAAAAAGCGATCGATATCATGAAGCAGTTGACCATGGCCATCGCACACGCCCACCAGAATCATATCATCCATAGGGATATCAAGCCCCATAACATCCTTCTGGACGAAGAAGGCAATGTCAAAATTACCGATTTCGGGATTGCCATGGCCTTGAGTGCCACCTCCATCACCCAGACGAACTCGGTTCTCGGGTCCGTTCACTATTTGTCTCCCGAGCAGGCAAGGGGGGGAATGGCAACAAAGAAATCGGATATCTATTCTCTTGGGATCGTCATGTTCGAATTGCTGACCGGACGCCTCCCGTTTTCTGGAGAATCTGCGGTTTCTATTGCTTTGAAACATTTGCAGTCCGAGACGCCTTCCATGAAGCGGTGGGCACCGCATATCCCACAGAGCGTCGAGAATATCGTCCTGAAAGCTACAGCCAAAGATCCTTTCAGAAGATATGAAAATCTGGATGAACTGCAGGAAGAGCTAAAGACATGCCTTGAGCCCGGTCGCTTGGACGAACCAAGATTCAGCGTGCCTCTGGATGATGAAGCAACGAAGGCCATTCCGGTCATAACCGACCAGAATGCACACTCCAATCTGGACGATACGATCGTCCATCATCAATCAACACCTGAAGAAATGGATACAAAGCCGTCGGCTCCAGTAGTGGAAGCGAAGAAGGGCAAGAAAGATAAGCAGAAAAAGAAGAAATCGAAAGACAAAAATAAAAAGAAGTGGCCGATCCTGATTGTTTCACTCTTTTTCCTCTTGGTGCTGCTGGGTGCGGCGGCCGTTTATTTCATCCCCGATCTCCTCGGACCCAAGGAAATCGAGGTTCCGGATGTATCCGGCAAGGAATCAGCTGAAGCAGCATCCCTCATCGTGTCTCAAGGGTTTGTAGTGGGCAAGACCGAAAAGCAGCCGAGCGAGACCGTACCTGAAGGGGAAGTGATCAAAACGAACCCCAAGGGAGGGAGGACGGCTAAAGAAGGCTCCACCATTGATCTCTATGTCAGTTCGGGAAAAGAGAAAATCGAGATGAAGGACTATACGGATGCCATGTATGATGTGGCGAAAAAAGATCTCGAGGAGCTTGGGTTTGAGGTAGAGAAGGAAGAAGTGAATGACCAGGCGGAGGAGGGAACCATCCTCAGGCAGGACCCATCGGAAGGTGAGGAAGTCATACCGGACGAAACGACAGTCACACTAACCGTAAGTCTGGGCCCCGTTTCATTCGATCTCAGGGACCTGACCGGTTTTGATAGCAAACTTCTTGAAGAGTACGAGGATTTGAGAGGCATCTCGATCGAAAAAGGTGCAGAAGCCTACTCCGATAATATCCCGGAAGGAAGCGTCGTCTCCCAGGAAACCAAAGCGGGAACGCCGATATTTGAAGGGGACGTCATCTATGTGACGATTTCTAAAGGTCCGGACCCGACTCAACAGAAGGAAGAAGAAGAGGCAGCAGCGTCTAAAACGACGAAAGAAGTGCCTCTAGAACTTTCGATTCCTTATGAAAAGGAAGATGGGACCCCTCAATCCGTCGATATTTATATCGAGGATGCCAACAAGAAATTGGATGATAGCGATCAACTTCTGGCCATCACGGAAGAAACCTCTGTTACATTGACCTTCACTCTTGAAGAAGGGCAAGAAGGAAAGTATAGGATCCTTTTAGATGGCAAGGAGTATAAAGAAGATACAGTGGAATATCCTAATGATTGATAAGAGTAGTCCTTGTTGGGGCTGTCTCCGTCTTAGACGGGACAGTCCCATTATTTTCGATTATAATGAGGATGTAAACCAGAACGGAGGTAGCGAATGGCTGAAGGGAAAATTGTGAAAGCGCTCAGCGGTTTCTATTACGTACTTTCTGAAGGGACCGTCACTCAATGCAGGGGTAGAGGGAACTTCAGGAAAAATAAAATCACGCCCCTTGTTGGGGATCACGTTGAGTTCCAGGCGGACAATGTGACCGATGGATACATATTGAAGGTTTTTGAACGAAAGAATGAGCTCGTCAGGCCACCGATCGCCAATGTGGATCAAGCGATCCTCGTCTTTTCGGCGAGCGAGCCGGATTTCAGCACGACACTTCTTGACCGATTCCTCGTACTTATCGAGAGTAAGGAAATCGACCCGCTCATCTGCATTACGAAAATGGACCTTCTTACGGAGGAGGAGATGGGCAGGATCCACCGATACGCAGACGACTACCGGAGGATGGGGTATGAAGTGCTGACGACTTCTTCGAAAACGGAACAGGGCGTCAAAGAACTCGCCCCGTATCTTAGGGATAAGATTTCGGTGTTTGCAGGTCAGTCAGGGGTCGGGAAATCCTCTCTGCTCAACGCACTTGATCCCGAACTCGATCTGAAGACCGCCATGATTTCAAGCCACCTTGGAAGGGGAAAACATACAACACGTCATGTGGAGCTGATCCATGTAGACGGAGGCCTCGTGGCAGATACACCCGGTTTCAGTTCACTGGACTTCACGGAGCTTGATGAATCCGATCTGCCTCTATGCTTTCCAGAAATGGTGACGGCTTCTGAAGCTTGCAAATTCAGGGGATGCCTGCATGTGAATGAACCAAAGTGCGCGGTGAAAGAGAAAGTGGAGGCGGGAGACATCCCGGCCTATCGATACGATCATTATCTATCCTTTCATCAGGAAATCAAAGAAAGAAAGCCGAGGTATTAATGATGAAGATTGCACCATCGATTCTGTCAGCAGATTTTTCTAAACTAGGGGAGGATATCCGTGAGGTTGATGCGGGTGGAGCGGATTACATTCACGTGGATGTGATGGATGGTCACTTTGTACCGAACATCACTCTTGGACCGCCGATCGTCAAAGCCATTCGTCCCATCACAGGCCTTCCCCTCGACGTCCATCTGATGATATCGGAACCGGCCAAGTATGTGGACGCATTTGCCGACGCAGGGGCAGATTATATCACTGTGCATGTAGAAGCGGATCCGCATATTCACAGGACCATCCAGTTGATCAAAAATCGGGGAGTGAAAGCAGGTGTTGTCCTTAATCCAGGCACAGCCTCAGAGCTGATCAAACCGCTCATAGCGGATATTGATATGGTGCTCCTCATGACAGTCAATCCAGGCTTTGGTGGTCAGGCGTTCATTCCATCCGTGGTCACTAAGATCAAAGAAATCAGGAAGTGGGCCGATGAACTGAATCCAGCCCTAGAGATCGAAGTCGACGGCGGAATCAATCCCGAGACCATCGCAGTTTGTGCCGAAGCTGGCGCAGATGTATTCGTTGCCGGATCAGCCATCTACAATCAAAGCGATCGTAAAAAAGCAATTGAAGATCTTAAAGCAGCGGCTTCTGTGGGGAAAGCAGAGTAGCATCTCTGCTGGAAAGAGGACCCTATGAAAATTTCAATTTTAGCTGGAGGACCGACACCCTACCTTCCTCCCCTGGTCGATGTCCCTATGGATGGTCATATATGGGTAGGGGTGGACAGGGGGGTGTTCACTCTCCTGGAAAAGGGAATGGAGCCTCATGTCGCTTTCGGTGACTTTGATTCGGTCAGCCCGCGTGAATGGCAACTGATCTCTTCCCGTGTTGAAGAAGTGAATCGCTATAGGCCGGAGAAGGACGAAACCGACCTCGAACTCGCTTTGAACTGGGCCGCTGAACAGGAGCCCGAAGAAATCACCATTTACGGTGCAACCGGCGGCCGTCTGGATCATTTTATGGGAAATGTGCAGCTTCTTCTTAAAGATGACTTGAAGGGGATCTCAGTTCGTCTCGTTGATTCGCTGAATGAAATGTCTATAAAGAGACCGGGAGAGCATGAGGTGGAAATGAACCCCCGCTACACGTACATTTCGTTCGTCCCGATCAGCCCTATTGTGAAGGGGTTGACCCTGTCCGGCTTCAAATATCCCCTCACCAACCGGAATATTTACTGGGGATCCACACTATGTATTAGTAATGAACTTATACAATCGCATGGTACTTTTTCTTTTTCCGACGGCATAATAATGGTGATAAGAAGCAATGATGCTTCTTGACCCAAACGTGTAGATCGGCTTGTATAAGCGATTTGTAATGAGTATGTTCTATAGATTGTGGGGAGGGACTTGAAAATGCGTTTCTATACAATCAAATTACCGAAATTTCTTGGAGGCCTTGTCAGGGCCATGCTGGGGACGTTCAAGAAAGAATAGCACCTGGAGGCGGGAAACCGTCTCTTTTTTTGTCTTCTGCAGTAAGGGAAGGTCAGAGGTAGGTGTTAACCTGCAACATCATCTGCTCAGAATGAGATCACTGAGAGAGTTATACATAGCCGCAGGGCGTCTTAATGCCTGGTCTTGTGCTTGGAGTCCAAGTGATATTGATTGGAGCTCAAAAGGTAAAGAGCGCCTTTCCGGGTTCTCGTCTTATGCTTGTCGGGTCAGGGTGACCCGCCTCCGCTTTTCGTGGTGTCCAGCTCCGGGGGCTTGAGGCTCGAGGTCATAAGTCAAAGATCTCAAAAAGGCACAGAACGCCTTTCCGAGATCTTCGCCTTATGCTTGTCGCCTCAGGGCAAGCCCCCTCCGCTTTTCTTGATGTCCAGCTCCGGGGGCTTGAGGCTCGAGGTCATAAGTCAAAGATCTCAAAAAGGCACAGAACGCCTTTCTGGGTTCTCGTCTTATGCTTGTCGGGTCAGGGCGACCCGCCTGCGCTTTTCTTGGTGTCCAGCTCCGGCGGGTTGACCCTCGAGGTCATAAGTCAAGAACCCCAAAAGGCACAGAACGCCTTTCCGGGTTCTCGTCTTATGCTTGTCGGGTCAGGGCGACCCGCCTGCGCTTTTCTTGGTGTCCAGCTCCGGCGGGTTGACCCTCGAGGTCATAAGTCAAGAACCCAAAAAGGCACAGAACGCCTTTCCGGGTTCTCGTCTTATGCTTGTCGGGTCAGACCAACCCGCCTGCGCTTTTCTGTGTGTAAAGTATTTTTTCTTGAAAGGTTTGATTGTGGTATTGCATTGTGGTTTGTTGTGTGATAAATTATTAAGGTATCTTTTATGAAAAAAAAGCGAAATGTGAATCTGAAATTTACTTCAGCTTCTTGTTAGTGAGGAGGGAATATATTATGGCGAAACAATGCGTAATTACTGGCCGTAAAGCTAGCTCAGGTAATGCTCGCTCTCACGCGATGAATGCGAATAAGCGTACATGGGGTGCTAACCTGCAAAAAGTTCGTATTCTTGTAGACGGTAAACCTAAAAAGGTTTGGGTTTCTGCAAGAGCATTGAAATCTGGTAAAGTTGAACGCGTTTAATAATCAAGTTGAAAAGACGTCTAGCTGCTAGACGTCTTTTTTTCATGTTTGCGGCCGGATGATGCTTGGAGATAATGAAAGAATGGGTTCCCGGATGGGGCACCTGACAGTTTAGCTTTTAAAATAGGGTATTATATAGTAAAATGTTTGTAGCCAAGCATGTAAACGAAGGGGGATCACATTCCATGTCCATCGAAATGAGAACGCAGTACGGACAAATTGATATTACTAATGATGTCATTGCAATGATTGCTGGAGGTGCAGCGGTGGATTGCTACGGAATTGTTGGGATGGCTTCAAAAAACCAGATCAAGGACGGTTTCACTGATATTCTGCGTAAAGAGAACTTCACTCGAGGAGTGATCGTTCGTCAGGAAGCAGAGGAAGTACATATTGATATGTATATAATTGTGAGTTATGGTACGAAGATTTCCGAGATTGCTCACAACGTACAATCCAAGGTTAAATATACCCTTGATAAAACCGTCGGCTTGGCGGTCGATTCTGTAAATATTTTTGTACAAGGGGTTCGCGTAACGAACCCGTAGTGAGGAGGAAGATTCGTGTCGATTACATCTTTGGATGGAAAACGTTTTGCAGAAATGGTGCTTCAGGGGGCAAGTCTTTTGTCTGCGAATGCACAGTTAGTTGATGCACTGAATGTTTTTCCTGTTCCTGATGGAGATACTGGAACAAATATGAATTTATCCATGACTTCCGGTGCGAAGGAAGTTCAAAAAAATATACAATCCCACATCGGGAACGTATCCATCTCCCTTTCTAAGGGACTGTTGATGGGGGCTCGCGGTAACTCGGGGGTCATCCTGTCCCAGCTGTTCAGGGGATTCGGCAAGGCGATTGAAGGCAAATCCAGCCTGACGACTGAAGAGTTTGCCCAAGCCCTTCAGACCGGAGTGGATACAGCTTACAAAGCTGTCATGAAACCTGTTGAAGGAACCATTTTGACAGTGGCGAAAGATGCGGCGAAAAAAGGTGTTTCCGTTGCGAAAAACGAGAGCGATTTCATAAAGCTGATGGAGTCCATTGTCAAAGAAGGACAGGCCTCATTGAACCGGACACCGGATCTCCTTCCTGTCTTGAAGGAAGTTGGGGTAGTGGATAGTGGCGGTCAAGGTCTGCTGTTCGTCTATGAAGGCTTTCTTGCAGAATTGAAGGGGGAGAAGGTATCCGAACGTGTGAACCTTCCATCCATGAATGATCTTGTGAGCGCGGAACATCACAAGTCTGCACAGGACTTCATGAGCACGGAAGATATCGAATTCGGCTACTGTACGGAATTCATGGTGCAATTCGAAGAGGGGAAGAAGTCGTTTGACGAGGAAACATTCCGTCAGGACCTGAGCGGTTACGGGGATTCCCTCCTTGTCATCAGTGATGAGGAGTTGGCCAAAGTCCATATCCACTCAGAGGAGCCGGGTAATGTCCTAAGCTATGGTCACCAATACGGAAGCCTCATCAAGATCAAGATCGAAAACATGAGGGAGCAGCACAGCTCCATCGTAGGTGAATCACGTCCTGTTGCAAAGGCCGAGACTCCTAAAAAGGAAGTCGACTTTGCCATCGTGACCGTTGCCATGGGTGAAGGTGTAGCAGAATTATTCAGGAGTATCGGTGCCACTGTCGTCATCGAAGGCGGACAAACGATGAATCCAAGCACGGAAGATATCGTCAAGGCAGTGGAAGAGGTCAATGCCAAGAAAGTCATCATCATGCCGAACAATAAGAACATCATCATGGCAGCGGAGCAAGCGGCGGAAGTCCTTTCACAGGAAGTGGCTGTCGTACCGACGAAAACCGTTCCTCAAGGAATGTCTGCCCTACTGGCTTTTAATCCGGGTGCATCCGTATCGGAAAACCAGGCAGGGATGTCTGAAGCAGCCAAACAGGTGAAAAGCGGTCAGGTGACATTTGCTGTCAGGGATACAAGCATTGACGGCATCACGATTTCCAAAGATGATTTCATGGGGATCGATGAAGGAAAGATCGTGATTGCAGAGAAAGACCTTAAGAAGGCGGCAACCGGCCTGCTTGAGCAAATGCTTGATGAAGATTCAGAGATTCTGACCATCATATACGGAGAAGATGTTTCTGAAGAAGACGTTGAGGCACTGCAAGAGTATATCGAACAAAAATATGGGGAAGTGGAAGTGGAAGTTCATAACGGGAAGCAGCCACTTTACTCCTATATCTTCTCGGTCGAATAGGATGAAAGGAAGGGGACAGTCCGATTGGGCTCGTCCCCTTCAATTATCTCAAAATGAAGGGATAGAGGACGATGAAGTATAAAAGCGTATTTGATATTATTGGACCGGTCATGATCGGGCCATCAAGTTCTCATACTGCGGGAGCCGCCCGCATCGGAAGACTTGCCAGGGAGCTGTTCCGTCGAGAACCGAAATGGGTCAATGTTTCATTTTACGGTTCATTCGCAAAAACGTATAAAGGGCACGGAACCGACGTGGCCATCATCGGCGGGGTCCTCGATTATGATACATTTGATGAACGGATCATCAATTCAATCGAGACTGCCAGAAAAAAAGGAATCAAAATCAGATTCAGGGAAGAAGAGGCCATAACGGATCATCCCAATACAGCTAGGATCCACATGGGTGATGACGAGGGGGAAATAGAGCTCGTTGGAATATCCATCGGCGGCGGAAAAGTAGAGATCATTGAATTGAATGGATTCGAACTAAAGCTCTCTGGACATCACCCGGCCATTCTCGTTGTCCATGACGACCGGTTTGGTGCAATTGCCGCTGTTTCAAATATTATTGCCAAGCACGAATTGAACATCGGACACATGGATGTTTCAAGAAAGGAAAAGGGAAAAATGGCTTTGATGACGATCGAGGTCGATCAGCCGATTGATGAGGCTGTGCTCAAGGAGCTGTCGTCGCTTTCCCATATTACCCAGGTGACCAAAATCACCGATTGAAGAATTGAAATATGATAGCGTTTACATTATGGAGGTAGACTTATGTTCCGAAATGTCGCAGAGTTGATTGAACTCGCAGAAAGTCAAAATAAAAAGATTTCAGATATCATGATTGAACAGGAAATCGAATTCACTGGTAAAACCTACGAAGAAGTTTATCAGCAGATGGAAACCAACCTGGAAGTGATGGAAAAGGCCGTTGCCAGGGGGCTTGAAGGTGTAAAATCCCACTCAGGACTGACCGGTGGGGATGCTGTCCTGCTTCAAAAATATATTGAATCGGGCAAGTCGTTGACAGGTGAAACCATCCTTGACGCAGTAAGTAAAGCGGTCGCCACCAATGAAGTGAATGCGGCCATGGGCACAATCTGTGCCACACCGACTGCAGGTTCTGCCGGCGTCGTACCCGGTACGTTGTTCGCTGTCAAAAACAAATTGAACCCTACGAAGGAAGAAATGATCCGCTTCTTATTCACTTCCGGAGCATTTGGCTTTGTCGTGGCGAATAATGCTTCGATATCTGGTGCGGCTGGAGGTTGTCAGGCGGAGGTCGGCTCTGCGAGTGGTATGGCCGCGGCTGCCATCGTCGAAATGGCAGGGGGGACACCGAGTCAGTCTGCTGAAGCCATGGCGATCACATTGAAAAACATGTTGGGGCTTGTTTGTGATCCGGTAGCAGGGCTTGTTGAAGTTCCGTGCGTGAAGCGGAATGCAATGGGAGCGGCAAATGCAATGGTGGCAGCCGATATGGCTCTTGCAGGAATTACGAGCAGGATCCCATGTGATGAAGTCATTGATGCCATGTACAAGATCGGTCAGACCATGCCGGTCGCTCTCCGTGAAACAGCACTGGGAGGATTGGCTGCTACACCGACGGGGCGGGAGCTAGAGGCGAAAATCTTCGGCGTGGCACTGAATAAACGTGACGACGTGGAGTGAAGCACCAACGGTTGAATCCATCAAAGGGATAGGGTCAGAAACGGCGGTTCAATTACATGCCATGGGCATACGGACCGTTGTCGATCTGATGGAATATCTTCCTTATCGCTATGATGATTTCAGATTGAGGGACCTGGAAGAGGTCGCTCATGACGAACGCGTCACCGTAGAAGGGAAGGTCCACTCGGAACCCGCCCTGATGTTTTACGGCAGGAAAAAATCCCGCCTCACATTGAGGATCCTCGTAGGAAGGGTCCTCGTTCAGGCCGTATTCTTCAACCAGCCTTATTTGAAAAAGAAAATCAATCTTCATGATACCGTGACGGTCACAGGGAAATGGGATAAGAATCGTCAAATCATCACGGTTCAAAGCCACCAGCTTGGACCGCATAACAAGCAAGGAGACTTCGAACCGGTCTATGCGTTGAAAGGGACAATCAAAGGAAATGCCCTGACCAAGTATATCAGGGCGGCGTTCCATGATTTCAGTGACCTGATCGAAGAGATTCTCCCAAACTATTATCTTGAAAAGTATAAGCTCTCAGGTCGCCTCGATGCCCTTTATCAGATGCACTTTCCAGACTCACCGGAAGCCATGAAACAAGCAAGGAGAAGGTTCGTATTCGAAGAGTTTTTGCTGTTCCAGCTCAAGATGCAGGCGCTCCGGAAATTTGAAAGGGAACATTCACACGGGATCAGCCAGCAATATGATATTGAAAAGATCCAATCCTTCACGGATACGTTGCCATTCCCATTGACAAATGCTCAAAAACGTGTGGTCAATGAGATTTCAGCGGATATGAAAAGCCCTTATCGCATGAATCGTCTCCTTCAAGGTGACGTAGGGTCAGGGAAGACCGTCGTATCTGCCATCGCCCTGTATTCCTCGGTTACAGCAGGATATCAGGGTGCCCTCATGGTTCCGACTGAGATCCTAGCAGAGCAGCATGCAGACTCCCTCAGTGCGCTCCTTGAACCGACCGGCACAACTGTCGCCCTTTTGACAAGCTCGGTCAAGGGGAAACGGAGGGCTCTCCTCCTGGAAAAATTGAAGGAAGGGGAGATCGACATCCTGATCGGTACCCATGCCCTCATCCAGGGAGATGTGGAATTCGAGAACTTGGGTCTTGTCGTCACCGATGAACAGCATCGGTTCGGCGTCAATCAGCGACGCGTGCTAAGGGAAAAAGGCGGGAGCCCTGATGTACTATTCATGACGGCGACCCCGATTCCGAGGACTCTTGCCATTACTGTCTTCGGCGAGATGGATGTGAGCATCATCGATGAAATGCCTGCAGGGAGGAAAGCCATCGAAACCTATTGGGCTAAGGAAGATATGCTCACCAGGGTCCTTGCCTTCATGGAAAAGGAACTGAAAGCCGGCCGGCAGGCGTACGTCATCTGCCCCCTAATTGAAGAGTCCGACAAACTGGACGTGCAGAACTCCATCGATGTGTACAACCAGCTCAGTCAGCATTTCCAGGGACGATTCTCAGTAGGCCTCATGCACGGGAGACTGCATCCGGATGAAAAAGAAGAAGTCATGAGGAGCTTCAGTCGGAATGAAGTACAAGTCCTCGTATCCACGACGGTGGTGGAAGTCGGGGTCAATGTTCCGAATGCCACGTTCATGCTCATCTATGACGCAGAGCGATTCGGGCTGTCGACCCTTCATCAGCTGCGGGGACGTGTAGGACGGGGGGATGATCAATCCTACTGCATTCTCTTGGCAGACCCTAAGACCGAAGTCGGCAAGGAGCGGATGAAGATCATGACCGAGACGAATGATGGCTTCGTCCTTAGTGAAAAGGACCTTGAACTTCGCGGTCCCGGGGATTTCTTCGGAAGGAAGCAAAGCGGGATGCCTGAATTTAAGGTAGCCGATATGATCCATGACTATAGAGCACTGGAGGTCGCGAGAGACGATGCGGCAACGCTCGCAAATTCAGACGCTTTTTGGAAAGACGACGAATATGCACCTCTCAGAAGGTACCTGGAAGACTCGGGGATCCTTGAAGGGGAGAAGCTTGATTAGACAGGGCGGATTGCAAGATTATCTCTTGCAATCTGCTTTTTTTGTCTATATACTACTATTAGTACCTAGTACTAATACTGGACGGTGTATATAATGAGACTTTCTAAGAAAGAGCGGCAGAATGCACTTGTGAATACAATCAAGGAAAATCCGTTCATCACCGATGAAGAATCGGCCGAGCGGTTTGGAGTCAGCGTACAGACGATCCGCCTTGATCGCATGGAATTATCCATCCCTGAACTCAGGGAACGAATTAAACATGTAGCTGAGAAGTCTTTTGAAGATGAAGTAAAGGCACTTCCAATCGAAGAAATCATCGGTGAAATCATCGATATCGATCTGGGGGACAGTGCCATCTCCATATTTGACGTGAAGCCCGAACACGTTTTTGTAAGGAACGGAATTGCCCGTGGGCATCATTTGTTCGCACAGGCCAATTCATTGGCGGTTGCCGTGATCAATGATGACCTGGCGCTGACGGCCAAGTCGTCGATCAGGTTCACACGTTCCGTCAAACAGGGGGACCGCGTGGTAGCGAAAGCGAAGGTGGTACATGCCCATGACCAAAAAGACCGTACAATGGTGGAAGTGAATAGCTTCGTTGGCGGGGAATTGGTGTTCACGGGTGAATTTGATATGTATCACTCCACCAAACCGGAGAAGGAGTGAATGAAAGAATGAAACTGGCCGTTGATGCAATGGGTGGAGATCATGCACCCAAAGAAATCGTCCTGGGGGTGAAGCGTGCCCTGGACGAATTCGATGATATCGAAGTCTTATTATATGGGAATGAAACACAAATCAAAGAGTGGATCACACCAGGTGACCGCTTGACGATCGTACATACGGATGAAGTGATCGAGGGGACGGATGAACCGGTCCGTGCCGTTAAAAGAAAGAAGAATGCTTCCATGGTGCTGATGGCCCAAGCCGTCAAGGACGGGGAAGCCGATGCATGCATTTCAGCAGGTAATACGGGAGCGCTCATGACAGCAGGGCTATTTATCGTCGGAAGGATCGAAGGCATAGAAAGGCCGGCGCTGGCACCGACACTCCCGACACTGGACGGAAAAGGCTTCCTTATGCTTGACCTTGGGGCTAACGTCGATGCAAAGCCTGAACATCTCGTTCAATATGCCATTATGGGGAGCATCTATGCAGAGAAGGTCAGGGGAATCGACCGTCCAAGGGTGGGTCTCCTGAATATCGGCACCGAAGATAAAAAAGGGAATGAACTCACGAAGAAGGCCTTCCAGCTCATCAAGGAAACACCGGTGAATTTCGTCGGGAATATTGAGTCCCGTGATCTTTTGAACGGTCCCGCCGATGTAGTCGTGACAGATGGATTCACAGGGAACATGGTCCTTAAGACCATCGAAGGAACGGCATTGTCGGTTTTCTCCCTGCTTAAAGAGACGCTCACATCATCAATGAAGAACAAGATTGCGGCAGGTATGATCAAAAACGATCTAAAAGGCCTGAAAAATATGCTGGATTACTCGGAGTATGGTGGAGCCGGACTATTCGGTCTGAAAGCCCCTGTCATCAAAGCGCATGGTTCCTCCAATGAAACGGCATTCTATAATGCCATGAGACAGGCGCGGGAAATGGTGCGCCATCAGGTCGCACAAACGATAAAAGAAGCTGTAATAAGGAGTGAAGAAGATCATGGGTAAAATCGCCTTCGTTTTTCCAGGGCAAGGTTCACAAACAGTAGGGATGGGTCAGCAATTAGCCGATGCCCATCCAGAATCAAAGGAGTATTTCTCTAAGGCTGACGCGGCTCTTGGCATCGATCTGTCTTCCGTCATCTTCGACGGACCACAGGAAACATTGACGGCCACATTCAACGCTCAACCAGCCCTCCTCACAACGAGCATGGCCATCATGGACCGTCTGACATCAGCAGGCATCCGTCCTGATTTCACTGCAGGACATAGTCTCGGTGAATATTCTGCCCTTGTGGCTTCAGGTGCGATTTCATTCGAGGACGCCGTGGTAACCGTCAGGAAACGCGGGGAACTCATGGAAGCAGCCGTACCGAGCGGAGAGGGCACGATGGCTGCTGTACTAGGCATGGAGCGCACAGCCCTTCAAGAGGTAACGGAAGCAGTGTCTGCTGAGGGTCATGCCGTAGATCTTGCCAACATGAACTGTCCGGGACAGATCGTGATTTCCGGTACGGTCAAAGGAGTGGAAATCGCATCGGAAAAAGCCAAGGAAGCGGGAGCTAAACGTGTGATCCCCCTTCAAGTAAGCGGTCCTTTCCACTCCCGCCTGATGAAACCCGCTGCAGAGGATTTCAAAGGCGTGCTCGACAGTAAAACATTCAATGAAGCGGGTGTTCCGGTCATTGCCAATGTGACGGCCGAACCAGTGACAAAGGGTGAAGAAATCAAAGACCTACTCGTTCAGCAATTGTACTCTCCTGTCCTTTGGGAGGATACAGTCGAAAAATTGCTTGATCTCGGTGTGGATACATTCATCGAAGTGGGCCCAGGTAAAGTGTTGTCAGGTCTTATCAAAAAAGTGAACAGAAGAGTGAAGACATATGCCGTTCAGGATGAGGAAACGTGCATCCAGACGATCGAAGCATTGAAGGAGGAAGCGCAATGAACTTAGAAGGTAAAGTGGCACTGGTTACCGGGGCTTCCCGGGGAATTGGCAGGGAGATTGCCATGGAGCTTGCACGTGAAGGCTGCAATGTTGTCGTAAACTATGCCGGAAGCGAAGCAAAGGCCCATGTGGTTGTGGATGAGATCAAAGCCCTTGGCAGGGATGCTGTAGCCTATCAATGCAATGTATCAGAGAGTGAAGCGGTACAGGCAATGGTAAAAGAGACGGTTGCACGCTTCGGGCGCATTGATATCCTTGTGAATAACGCAGGGGTGACGCGTGACAATCTCCTCATGCGCATGAAGGAACAGGAATGGGACGATGTCATCAACATCAACCTCAAAGGTGTCTTTCTTTGCACGAAGGCAGTCACCCGTCAAATGATGAAGCAGCGCAGCGGTCGGATCATCAACATTTCATCCATCGTGGGCGTAAGCGGGAATGCCGGACAGGCAAACTACGTGGCCGCCAAATCCGGTGTGATCGGCCTTACGAAAACGTCTGCACGTGAACTTGCCCCTCGTGGGATCACTGTAAATGCCATCGCTCCAGGCTTTATCTCTACAGATATGACAGATGAACTGCCGGAAGAGGTCCGTGATGGAATGCTTTCCCAAATTCCTTTGAGTAGATTCGGGGAACCGAAAGACATCGCCAAGACCGTTTCATTCGTTGCATCCGATGCAGCTGCCTATATGACGGGTCAAACCCTTCATATTGACGGCGGAATGGTGATGTAATTGCGGAAAAATTGATATTCTCCTTTTCAATCGGGGAGGTTATGCACTATAATACCTTGAGGGGAGGTGACAATAATGGCAGAAGTACTAGATCGCGTAACAAAGATCATCGTTGATCGTCTAGGTGTAGATGAATCACAAGTGAACCTTGAAGCTTCTTTCAAAGAAGATCTTGGAGCTGACTCCCTTGACGTAGTTGAGCTTGTTATGGAGCTTGAGGATGAGTTTGACATGGAAATCTCTGATGATGATGCTGAAAAAATCGGCACAGTCGGTGATGCTGTGAACTACATAAAAGCAAACACATAATTTTGGGGTCGACCAAGATGGTTTGCTTTCATGTGAACTTCATAAATCTTTGGTACAAGACACAATGACTTGGTAGAAGCTACTTTCTACCAAGTTTCTTTATGTCCGGCAATCCCGTAAAATTAACTTTTGCGAAAATGTTTTTTTTAGCATAAACTTGATTAGTATATAGTGAGAACATTTATAGCAAGGTGGAGTGCCTCATGCGCAAACAAAGCAGAAATAAAGGATTAGCAAACAAATATGATGGAAAGTTCAAAGCCTTTCAGGATGAACTCCAAATCCATTTCTCAGATGAAAAATTATTAAAGCAAGCGTTCACTCATTCATCTTATGTGAATGAGCATCGCCGGAAGCCTTATGAAGACAACGAACGCCTCGAGTTCCTTGGGGATGCGGTACTGGAATTGACCGTATCACAATTCCTTTTCAAAAAATATCCCATGATGAGTGAAGGGGAACTGACAAAGCTCAGGGCGGCGATCGTATGCGAACCGTCCCTGGTGAAGTTCTCCAGGGAAATGAATTTTGGGGAATTGATCCTTCTCGGAAAAGGGGAAGAAATGACCGGTGGAAGGGAGCGTCCCGCTCTCCTCGCAGATGTATTCGAAGCCTTCATCGGGGCTCTATACCTCGATCAGGGACTCGAAACGGTTGTCTCGATTCTTGAAAAGGTGGTTTATCCGAAGATCAATGCCGGTGCTTTTTCTCATGTGATGGATTACAAAAGTCAACTGCAGGAACTTGTACAGAGAGGAAGCGCGGGTACGATCATGTACAGCATCCTCGATGAGAGCGGTCCTGCCCATAACCGTGAGTTCATTTCACGAGTATGCTTGAACGGCGAGGAGCTCGGGGTCGGCAAAGGTCGATCGAAGAAAGAAGCAGAACAGAAAGCCGCCCAGAAGGCGCTCGAAAAGTTAAAACAAAAGCTTGATGTGAAATAGGGGGAAAGAAGATGTTCCTCAAACAACTAGAAGTGATGGGGTTTAAATCATTCGCAGAAAAGATTTCTGTGGAATTCGTACCTGGGGTGACGGCGGTAGTCGGGCCCAACGGAAGCGGCAAAAGCAATATCATCGATGCAGTCAGGTGGGTTCTTGGCGAGCAGTCGGCCAAAAGCCTCAGGGGCTCGAAGATGGAAGATGTCATCTTTGGAGGCAGTGATTCTAGGAAGGCTCTCAATATAGCAGAAGTCACCCTGGTGCTTGACAATGAAGATGGGACCCTTCCGATCGATTACAGTGAAGTGAGTGTCACAAGACGGGTATACCGATCAGGGGACAGTGAATACCTATTGAACAGGCAGCCCTGCAGACTGAAAGATATCATTGAACTCTTCATGGATTCCGGACTCGGGAAGGAAGCGTTCTCCATCATCAGTCAGGGGAAGGTCGAGGAGATCCTGAACAGTAAGCCTGAAGAGCGCCGGACGATCTTTGAGGAGGCGGCTGGTGTCCTGAAGTACAAAACCAGGAAGAAAAAAGCCGAGAATAAGCTGTTTGAAACCCAAGAAAACCTCAATCGTGTCAACGATATCCTCCACGAACTTGAAGGGCAGGTTGAACCCCTTAAAATCCAGGCCTCCATGGCGAAGGATTATTTGGAGAAGAAGGAAGAGCTCGAGACATTCGAGGTGTCCTTGACAGTCTATGATATTGAAGATCTACATAAGCAGTGGGAATCCCTGAGCGAAGAATTTGAAAGGCACGGACGTGAAGAAGGCAATCTGTCGGCTGTGATTCACGGCAAGGAAGCGGACCTTTCAGGAGCAAGGGATAAAATTTCCGCCCTGGATGAATCGATCACCGGACTTCAGGAGGTGCTTCTGTCCACAAGTGAGGAGCTCGAAAAGCTTGAAGGCAGGAAGCAGGTCCTCGTTGAGAGGAAAAAGAACTCTTCCACGAATGAAACACAGCTCAAACAGTCCATCGTGGAGCTTGAAGACCAGATCCGGGAAATGAAACAAGAGAAAGAGCGTCTTGAAGAGGAAAGGGCCGGGCTTCAGCTGGAAGTCGACGAATCAAGGATAGCTCTAAAGGAGAAGCAGAATCAGCTCTCCCTCTTCAGTGAAAATATCGAGGACGTAATTGAATCCCACAAAAGTGATTATATTGAAAAATTGAATCAACAGGCATCCGCCAAAAACGAGATTCAATATATCGAGCAGCAGCTCACCCAGCAATCGGGACGAAGCGGCCGTCTTGAAGCCGAAAACGAAAAATACATCACTCAGCGTGAAGAGCTATATCGCGATCATGAAAAGCTGAAAGCAGAACGCGAAAGCCATCAAATCGACATGGATCAGCATATCCAAGCGTACCGGGATGAGAAACGGAATCTAGAATCTGCCCAACTGAAGTATGAGAAACAGGAAAAAACGCTCTATCAAGCCTATCAATACCTGCAACAGGCCAAGTCCCGAAAGGAAATGCTTGAGGAGATGGAAGACGATTACAGTGGTTTCTTCCAAGGGGTCAAAGAAGTCTTGAAGGCAAGGGACGGGATTCTGGATGGAATCGAAGGAGCCGTTGCAGAGCTTATTTCAGTACCGAAGAAATATGAGGCTGCCATGGAAACCGCCCTAAGCGCGTCCATGCAGCATATCGTTGTCGGAACCGAGCAGGACGGTCGCAAAGCCATCGCATATCTCAAGCAGAATCAATATGGAAGGGCTACTTTCCTGCCGATGAATATCATCAAAGGGAAAACCCTTCAGGGGGCACAGCTCTCCATGCTGAAGGGCCACCCTTCCTTCGTTGGGATCGGAAGTGATCTCGTTCAGTACGATGGACGCTTCGAAAGGATCGTCTCCAATTTACTAGGTCATGTCATTATCACAGAGGACCTCAAGGGTGCCAATGAAATCGCAAAGCTCATCCAATATCGTTACCGGCTGGTGACCCTTGATGGGGATGTCGTCAACCCGGGGGGATCCATGACGGGCGGTATGGTCAAGCAAAAGAAAAACTCGCTTCTATCACGGAAAACCGAGCTGGAAGACATGAAGGTGAAGCTCGAGAATATGGAAGAGCAGACCCGTACACTTCAGCAATCCGTCAAGGATTTGAAAGAAGAGACGGCGTACAGGTCGAAAAAGCTTGAAGAGCTCCGGGTCAAAGGAGAGAAATTGCGGCTTCAAGAACAGGATCTTCAATCCAGGCTCCGGGAGAACGAACTGAGCACGAAAAACCTCGATGAAAGATTGTCTCTATACGACATGGAAAAGCGTGATTTCAGTTCCATGAAGGAGCGACATCACGCACGGAAAGAAGAACTCGAGTCACTACTGGCACAAATCGGCGCAGACATTGCAGCACTGGATGGGAAAATTGAAGAATTGACGCTGCAAAAAAACAGCGACCGTTCATCGAAGGACGTCCTGACAAATGCCATAAGCGACCTGAAAGCCCATCTCGCAGGTAAGAATCAGCAGCTTCTTAGTGTTGCGGACCGTCTTGGAAGGGTGGACTCAGCCGTTGTTGAGTCTGAGAAACGACTGTCTGCCCTCCTGGATGACCTCGAGTGGCTTCAGAGTCAGATGAAAGACAATTTCTCTGGAGAAGAGGATTTGACCGTCAAGGCAAAAGAATGTGCCACACAAAAACGGGAAACGTCTGAGCTTATCACGGCAAGAAGGGATGAACGATCCCGTTTGCAGCAACAGGCAGAACAGGAAGATGAGGAATTGTCAGAGCTGAAACGAAGGCATAAAGGTCTCTTGAATGCCTTGAAGGATGAGGAAGTCAAGATCAACCGTCTCGATGTAGAGCTTGAGAATCGCTTGGAGCATTTACGTACAGAGTATATGCTATCGTTCGAAGCAGCCAAGGAGCATTACCCTCTGACCGTCGATATCGATGAAGCGAGGAAAAAAGTGAAACTGATCAAGCTTGCCCTGGAAGAATTGGGAACCGTCAACCTCGGGGCGATTGATGAGTATGACAGGGTGAAGGAACGATATGAATTCCTCCTTGATCAAAAAAATGATCTCACCGAGGCCAAGGATACCCTCTATCAGGTAATCCATGAAATGGATGAAGAGATGGTGAAGCGGTTCGGGGAAACATTTGCGTCGATCCAAGCCCAATTCGGGCAGGTATTCAGGGAGTTGTTCGGCGGTGGCCGGGCAGAGCTGAAACTGACCGATCCGAAAGACCTTCTTCGGACCGGGGTGGATATCGTAGCCCAACCGCCCGGTAAAAAACTTCAGAACCTCGGATTGATGTCGGGTGGAGAACGTGCGCTCACGGCCATTGCCCTGCTGTTCTCCATACTGAAGGTAAGACCGGTGCCATTCTGCATCCTCGATGAAGTGGAGGCTGCCCTCGATGAAGCCAATGTGCAGCGATTCAGCCAGTACCTGCGCAAGTTCAGTGATGACACCCAGTTCATCGTCATCACCCACCGCAAAGGGACAATGGAGGAAGCACATGTGCTATATGGTGTGACCATGCAAGAGTCAGGTGTTTCAAAACTTGTATCAGTAAGGCTTCAGGAAACACAAGAGCTATTGGAAGCATAAAGGCCGCGGCAAACAGGCCGGAAAGTATGAATATTCAAAGAATGGGGTAGATGGATTGTGAGTTTCTTCAAAAAGCTGAAAGACAAATTCACACAATCAAGCGACAGTGTGACGGGGAAGTTTAAAGACGGGCTGAGCAAAACCCGGAGCAACTTCACTACAAAGGTGAATGACCTGGTCGCAAGATACCGTAAGATCGATGAGGAGTTCTTTGAAGAACTCGAAGAAATCCTCATCGGTGCGGACGTCGGGTTTGATACGGTCATGGAGCTCATCGATGAACTGAAGCTCGAAGTCAAGAGGAGGAATATCTCCGATCCTGTTGAAGTCCAGTCCGTCATTTCTGAGAAACTGGTTGATATCTATCAGGGGGATGCCGAGGTATCGAGTGAGCTGAATATCCAGGAGGGTGAACTGACCGTCCTTCTTTTCGTCGGGGTAAACGGCGTGGGGAAAACGACGACGATCGGCAAGATGGCCCATATGCTCAAGAGTGAAGGGAAGAATGTCATCCTTGCAGCAGGAGATACGTTCAGGGCCGGTGCCATCGAACAGCTTGAAGTGTGGGGTGAGCGGGTCGGTGTGCCTGTCATCAAACAGGGGGCGGGAAGTGATCCCGCAGCGGTCATGTATGATGCCGTACAATCGGCCAAGGCGAAGAAGGCCGACATCCTCATCTGCGATACGGCAGGTCGACTGCAGAATAAGGTCAATCTGATGAAGGAACTCGAGAAAGTCAAGCGCGTCATCGAGCGTGAAGTTCCGGGAGCCCCGCATGAGGTCCTGCTAGTATTGGATGCGACGACGGGTCAAAATGCCATGGTGCAGGCGAAAACGTTCAAAGAAGCCACGGATGTGTCGGGAATCGTCCTTACGAAGCTCGATGGGACAGCCAAAGGCGGGATCGTCCTTGCGATCCGCAACGAACTTGATATTCCCGTGAAATTTGTCGGTCTCGGAGAACAGATGGACGATCTGCAGCCATTCGATGCCGAAAAATATGTGTACGGCTTGTTTTCAAATGAAGTAGACAATAACGAAGAATAAGGGAAAGTCCGGTCGATGAATCGACCGGACTTTTTATCTCTAAAAGTGAAAGTTTTTCATGGGGCAACCTTGACAAAGTCGCTTGAAATCTGTATTCTTCATATGTAAAGGTTTTTCACTTAACAAGGAGGGATGACCATGCTGGAGAAAACGACCAGGATGAACTATCTCTACGATTTCTACCAGTCACTACTGACTCCCAAGCAACGGAGTTACATGTCCCTTTACTACCTCGATGATTTCTCCCTTGGAGAGATTGCAGAAGAGTACAGCGTAAGCCGTCAGGCGGTCTATGATAATATCAAGCGTACTGAGGCCATGCTGGAAGAGTATGAAGAGAAACTTTTATTATTCAACAAGTTCCAAGAGCGGAATCTCATCCTGAATCGGTTGAGAAAAAGCCTTGAAGAGTCGGATATCGATTCTGCGGACTGTTTAAAACTGATTGACGACCTTGAAATTTTGGATTAGGAGGCGGCATGAATGGCATTTGAAGGATTAGCCGACCGACTGCAAGGCACAATACAGAAAATCCGCGGTAAGGGGAAGATCTCCGAAGCGGATGTTAAAGAAATGATGCGTGAGGTCCGTCTCGCCCTTTTGGAAGCAGACGTTAACTTTAAAGTGGTCAAGCAATTTGTCAAAAAAGTAAGCGAACGGGCTGTCGGGCAGGAAGTCATGAAGAGTCTTACACCCGGCCAGCAGGTCATCAAGGTGGTCAAGGAAGAACTGACCGAACTGATGGGCGGCGAACAGAGTCAGATTGCTGTCTCCAAACGCCCTCCGACCGTCATCATGATGGTGGGACTACAGGGTGCCGGTAAGACGACGACCACCGGGAAGCTTGCGAACCTGCTTCGTAAGAAACACAATCGAAAACCTCTTCTTGTCGCGGCTGATATTTACCGTCCCGCTGCCATCAAGCAGCTTGAAACCGTCGGTAAACAGCTTGACCTGCCGGTATTCTCACTGGGAGATCAGGTCAGCCCCGTCGAAATTGCCAAGCAGGCAATCGAAAAGGCGAAAGAAGAACACCATGATTATGTGCTGATCGATACGGCCGGCCGTCTTCACATCGATGAAAACCTCATGGGGGAGCTCAAGGATATCAAAGAGCTGTCAAACCCGGATGAAATCTTCCTCGTTGTCGATGCCATGACCGGTCAGGATGCCGTCAACGTAGCTGAAAGCTTCAATGAAGCCCTTGGCATCAGCGGGGTGGTCCTGACGAAGCTGGATGGTGATACCCGTGGTGGAGCAGCCCTTTCGATTCGTTCCGTCACGGAAAAGCCGATCAAATTCGTCGGTATGGGTGAAAAGATGGATGCCCTCGAGGCGTTCCATCCTGAGCGCATGGCGTCAAGGATCCTCGGGATGGGTGACGTCCTATCCCTGATCGAGAAGGCACAAGCCAACGTCGATGAAGAGAAGGCGAAGGAACTGGAGCAAAAGATACGTACCATGTCCTTTACGTTCGATGACTTCCTCGAGCAGCTCGGACAGGTGAAGCAGATGGGGCCATTGGATGAACTCCTGAAGATGATGCCCGGCGCCAACAAGATGAAAGGGCTCGATAAGCTTCAGGTGGATGACAAACAGATCGTCCATGTGGAAGCAATCATCCAGTCCATGAGCAAGAAAGAAAAAACCAATCCTGAAGTCATCAATGCGAGCAGGCGCAAACGGATTGCGAAAGGAAGCGGGACATCCATCCAGGAGGTCAATCGCTTGCTGAAGCAATTTGAAGACATGAAAAAAATGATGAAACAAATGAGCGGTATGCAGGGTAAAGGCAAGAAAAAGGGAATGAAATTCCCGTTCATGTAACCGATCTTAGCACTTTTTTTGAAGAAAAAAAGAACTGTTAAGAAAAAACCCTTTACAAACAAATTAGGTTTTTGATATCATACTATCTTGTGTGAAACTATTCGGAGGTGCTTTAATAATGGCAGTTAAAATCAGATTAAAACGTATGGGAGCAAAAAAATCTCCTTTCTATCGTATCGTAGTTGCAGACTCTCGTTCACCACGTGACGGTCGTCAAATCGAAACAGTTGGAACATACAACCCGGTTGTTCAACCAGCTGAAGTTAAAATCGACGAAGAATTGGCTCTTAAATGGCTTTCAAATGGTGCGAAACCATCTGACACAGTCCGTAACCTATTCTCAAAACAAGGCATCATGGAAAAATTCCACAATGCCAAAAACAGCAAGTAATCGACTGATTTGATGAAAGATCTTATTCTGACGATTGTGAAACCCCTGGTCGACCATCCTGACGCTGTCTCGATCGAGACGGAGGAAGGACCTAATGGAATGACATACAAACTTTCGGTACATCCGGAGGATATGGGTAAAGTCATCGGCAAGCAAGGGCGCGTAGCAAAATCGATTCGAACTGTGGTATACGCTGCAGCAGGATCTTCACAACAGAAGAAAATCTTCCTGGAGATTGTGGAATGACCCGGTCATGATCGGGTCCCGCTTCCGGGAACAAAGGACTGACCAGCGAAGGAGTGAAAGCTTGCCCCTACTTTGTCAGTCCTTTTTTTATCATTCGCCGATGTTCTTGGTGATGCGGCGGAATCAATGAGGAGGAGTGGCCGATTGGATATCATACATAAGGTGACGGTTAAACAAATCCTGACTGAAACAAGCAAGGGGCGTCTTGTGACGCGCTATCAAGAACAGGCAGCGCAACTAGCGAAAGAATGCGATCAGCTGAGGTTCGAGATGAAAAAGATCGAACGGGCAAAGAAGTATCCGTCAGAAAAGCTCAGGCAGCATTTCGATAAAGAGTTGGATGAGCGAGCCGAGAAGATCAAGCTGCTTGAATTCCAGCTCGATCAGCTGGACCTCCTGCCCCTCGGGAGTGAACTGAAAGAGAAGGAAGTTCAGGGTATATCGAGGGTGCAGGTGGGTGACAATTGGAATGACGAGATTCAAAGGACGATCATCATTGAAGATGGGATTATCAAAGAAATACGCTGAATGCAAGAGGTGAATGGATATGGAAAAATGGTTCAATGTCGGCAAGATTGTAAATACTCACGGGATAAAAGGGGAGCTTAAAGTCCTCTCCATGACCGATTTTCCTGAAGAGCGGTACCAAAAGGGAAATGAACTGACCCTCTTCATCGAAGGAAAGGAACCGAAATCACTGACGATCGCTTCTTACCGTAAACACAAGAATTTCGACTTGTTGATGTTTGAAGGCTACAGCGATATCAATGAAGTGGAAGGGTTCAAGCAAGGGATCTTGAAAGTCGATGAAAGTCAGCTTCAAGACCTTGATGAAGGAGAGTTCTATTTCCATGAAATCATTGGCTGTGTGGTCAGGACGACGTCTGGCGAAGAGCTCGGTGTCGTAAAGGAAATCCTCAGCCCGGGTGCAAACGATGTTTGGGTGGTCAAAGCCCCCCGGGGGAAAGAGCATCTCATCCCTTATATCGAGGATATCGTAAAAAAGGTCGATATTGCTCAAAAGGAGATCATCATTGAACCGATGGAAGGGCTTCTGTCATGATGAAGATCGATGTATTGTCCCTTTTCCCTGCCATGTTCGAAGGGGTATTCGGAGAATCAATTCTGAAGAAAGCAGCTGAAAAGGAAGCTGTGAACTATCAGGTCGTCAATTTCCGGGAATTCTCGGACAACAAGCATAAGCAGGTAGATGATTATCCATACGGTGGTGGAGCAGGAATGGTCCTCAAGCCGCAGCCTGTCTTCGATGCCGTTGATTCCCTGAAGGGGGATGCTAAACCTCGTGTGATCCTCATGTGCCCTCAGGGTGAGCGATATACCCAGGCTAAGGCCGAGGAGCTTGCAAAGGAAGAGCATCTCATCTTCATCTGCGGCCACTATGAAGGGTACGATGAACGCATCAGGGAGCATGTGGTGACGGATGAGATATCCATCGGCGATTATGTCCTGACCGGGGGCGAATTGGGGGCCATGGTGGTCATCGATTCTGTGGTGAGGCTGATCCCGGGGGTACTCGGGAATGAAGATTCACCTGTCCTTGATTCCTTCTCTTCGGGTCTACTCGAGCATCCGCATTATACGAGACCCTCTGACTTCAGGGGGATGGAAGTCCCGCAGCCGCTGTTATCCGGCAATCATAAGCTGATTGAAGAATGGCGGGAGAAGGAAAGCTTCCGAAGGACCCTTGAGAGGCGTCCGGATCTACTTGAAAACTATCCTCTGACTGAAAAGCAGGCAGCCTTGGTGGAAGAGTTGAAAAAGTCGAAGTGACCTATTGCAACGCCCATTGGTTTATGCTATTATATTCTTTGTGGCTTGAGCGAAAGCTTGACCACTGATCCCGATGTTCCGCTGCAATACATCGCTTTTGTATGAGCATCTGTTGGAAGGAGTTGAATAAGATGCACAAATTAATCGAAGATATTACGAAAGAACAACTTCGCTCTGATCTACCATCTTTCCGTCCTGGTGATACAGTACGCGTACACGTTAACATCGTGGAGGGTACTCGTGAACGTGTCCAGGTTTATGAAGGTGTCGTAATCAAACGCCGCGGTGGCGGTATCAGCGAAACATTCACAGTTCGTAAAATTTCTTACGGTGTAGGTGTTGAACGTACATTCCCTGTACACACACCAAAAATCGCTAAACTAGAAGTCATTCGTCGCGGTAAAGTCCGTCGTGCGAAACTTTACTACTTGCGTAACCTACGTGGTAAAAAGGCTCGGATTAAAGAAATTCGATAATGAACGAAGAAGAAGGAGCTTGGAGACAAGCTCCTTTTCTTTAGGGTTTTTTTGGTCTTACTGACGTTCAAATGGACCGGTGAGCATGTTCCTGTTGCCGGCTTTCTGTGTATTTCGAACTAAACCTCTCTTTTTTGATGAGAACAGGGTGGTTTTCTAGTAGAATGAACAAAAGATGGTATCCATACATAAGGCGGTGGGAATGTGGAGAAGGAGAATAGTGAGTGGCGGGAATGGGCAAAAGCCTTGGGAATAGCGTTGATACTGGTCATCGTAATTAGGTATTTCCTGTTCGCGCCCATCGTAGTGGACGGCCTTTCAATGACTCCTACACTCCATAATGGAGATCGTATGATCGTCAGCAAGTTCGGCACGCCCGATCGATTCGACATTGTGGTGTTCCATGCACCGGAGCGTAAAGACTATATCAAGCGCGTGATCGGCTTGCCAGGTGATAAAATCGAATACAAAGATGATACCCTATATATAAATGGGAAAGCATATGAGGAACCTTATTTAAAAGATAGTAAAGCTGCGCTCCAAGAAGGGCTCCTGACGGATGATTTCACATTAGACGAGATCATCGATCAAGAGACGGTTCCCGATGGAGAGATTTTCGTGATGGGTGATAACCGCAGATACAGTAAAGACAGCCGGCATATCGGCACAGTGCCCCTTGAAGAGGTGGTCGGCATTACAAGCGTGGTAGTATGGCCGATCAAAGACATGGGCATGGTGAAATAAGCAAAGAACGTTTGGAGGTGGTCATATGACCATTCAATGGTTTCCAGGCCATATGGCAAAAGCAAGAAGACAGGTAACGGAAAAGCTGAAACTCGTAGATATCGTCATTGAACTGGTGGACGCGCGCATCCCCCTGTCATCCCGAAATCCCATGATCGAGGAGATCATCGGTGAAAAGCCGAGGCTTGTCCTATTAAACAAAGCCGACATGGCGGATCCGGCTAAAACGAAGCAGTGGATCCACTATTTCGAAGAGCAAGGGATCATGGCCCTGGCAGTCAATGCCCAGGCTGGAAAAGGGCTGCAAGCGATCGTCAGTGGTGCAAAAGAGATCCTGAAGGCGAAATTCGACCGCATGAAGTCAAGAGGCATGCGCCCGAGGGCCATCAGGGCGATGATCGTCGGCATCCCCAATGTAGGGAAGTCGACCCTCATCAACCGTCTCGTCAAGAAGAACATAGCCAAAACCGGAAATACACCGGGAGTGACCAAAGCCCAACAGTGGATAAAAGTCGGCAAGGAACTGGAGCTCCTCGATACGCCGGGTATCCTGTGGCCGAAGTTCGAAGATCAGGAAGTAGGCTACAAGCTGGCCCTCACAGGAGCCATCAAAGATACGATCCTCAATCTGCAGGATATAGCGGTCTATGCCCTCAGGTTCCTGGAAGCAACCTATCCCGACCGATTGGAGTCTCGTTACGGGATCAAAGAAATCCATGAAGATGTGGTGGAATGTTTCAATCATATCGGTGCCAGAAGGGGATGCCTCATGGCCGGAGGAGAAATCAACTATGATAAGACGGCCGAAGTGATCGTCAGGGACATCCGGAACGTTCAACTGGGTCCCATTACGTTAGACCGTGTGGAAGTCAAGGTCGAAGATTGATAAACAGGCTGCAAAAGGGATGACCCTGCTGCAGCCTCTTTAATTTGCCGAGATCCAACCGATAAAGAGAAGAGAGGTACAACCGATGGAACGAATTGATATGACAGTGTCCGAGATAAAAGAAACACTTAAACAACTGGCAGAAGATGATCCCCTATGGGACCAACTGAAGCTCGACCCGCGCAAGGGTGTCCGTCAGTTGGTCAGAAGTGCGGAAACCTCCCGTGAGAAAAAGGCGAAGGAGATTGCCGAGTTTACGCGCATGTCCATCCATGAAAACGAATTATGGAACGCTGGGTATGATCATATTGCCGGAATAGACGAAGTCGGCAGGGGACCACTTGCTGGGCCCGTAGTGGCCGCTGCTGTCATCCTTCCTCACGATTTCCACCTCCCGGGACTCACGGACAGCAAAAAGGTGCATGAGCGGAAACGCGAAGCATTCTTCGACACGATCATGGAGCAGTCGATCGCGACCGGTATCAGTATCATCGGACCGGAAGTAATCGATGATATCAATATATATGAAGCGACAAAAAAAGCGATGAGTGCAGCGATCGGTGAACTTTCGGTACAGCCCGATCATCTATTGATCGATGCCATGCCGCTTACGACACCATACCCGAGCAGGTCCATCATCAAGGGAGATGCCACCAGCATCTCGATTGCGGCTGCTTCCATCATCGCGAAGGTGACAAGAGACCGTCTGATGAAGGAGTATGCCGTCACCTATCCTGGCTATGGTTTTGAAAAAAATGCGGGGTATGGAACGGCGGATCACTTGAGCGGGTTGGATCAGTACGGAGTGACACCCATACATAGAGCCAGTTTTGCACCGGTTAGAGATAGAATCACGTAAAGGGAGCTGATGCTATGGAACGGATCCAAGGAAGGGGAGAACAAATACTGGGTCAAGAACCCAAACCCTTGAGCTTTTCACCAGGACGGGTCCTGCTCATCCGTGTCAACCGCTTGCTTGGAGATGGGACTGCAGAAGTCTCCGCGGGTGGACATCGTTTCATCGCCAGCGTCCAGACCGGCTTAAAAGCAGGGGAAAGCTACTGGGTGGAGACGAAGCAGACCGGAAATGGAATCGGTCTCTCGGTTCTTACGGACCGCTCCCAAGAAGGGGGAGGACACACCTTGGATTCCCTCCTCTCGCACTATTCACTTAAACGAGAAGGGCCAATCAAGGAGCTGATCGGAGAGGCCCTGCGGCTCAATGTACCGATCTCAAGGGCCATGATTGAATTTGCTGCGTCAGTCGGAGATCGTCTGAACCCCGACATTATCCTGAAGATGGAGAGACAGCATCTCCCATTTGTAGATCGAGTATATAGGTCACTAGAGGCTGGTGGGAAACAACCAACACTTTTGACCGGCATTGAAGAATTGAAGAATCAACTGATTGCTGTTGGCTCGACTTCAGAGGCAGAGAAGCTCATGAAGAACGTTCAAGCACCCCTTGAAACCCTGGTAGGGGGGAAGGTTGCTGACCGGGCATTGTGGATATTGGCAGACGATGCGCAGCCTTTCCCGCAGCGGCTGGCTGCCCTAGACCTTTTAAGGGAGCTTGGTGTCCTGCACAATCATAGCAGGATGGGTCAATGGAAGGAAGAACTGCTGAAAACCATTCTGAAGTCTTTCCCTGATGCGGTAGCTGCTGAAGAAGGGTTGGCCAAACTGGGAGCCGGACTTACGGGAGATCGTGAAGTATCCAAGCAACCGTCAGTCCCCCGTTCGCCTGAGGACCTGAACGTTACTGCTCTCAGGGTGATAGATGCCATCATCACGGCAAAAAAGGAACTCATCTCATCTGTGCATTCACCTATAGTGGTTAGAACCGCTGCGGGACAATTTGAAGGGCATGATAGCATGACGAACAAGGATTCGCTCCATTCACAGCTCCGGACCATCGTGCTTGATGAACTGAAAGATGCCATTCATGGCCGGGACATTTCACAGCTGCTTAAAAGGGCAGTCTCATCCCTCGGGTTGAATTATGAAACAGATCCCTTCGTGGATTCAGCCAAGCGGCAGCTGATTCAGCTCAGTCAAGGGCATCCGGTGGCTGCCATTAGGGAAAGTGCCGATGAAATTGTCCTGAAAATGAATCACCCTGCCCTCATGTCACAGGATCAGTCCGGTTTTCTCACCATTGTCCATCAGATCCCCCTCTATCACGCAGGGGGCCAGACCGATGTGACCATCCAGTGGAGCGGGAAGAAAACCAATTATGGCCAGATCGACAGCAGCCAATGCAGAGTGATGTTCTACCTTCATCTCGGTCATTTGGACGAGACCATCGTCGACCTGCAGATTCAGCAGGGGGTCCTGCAAATCGTCGTATGGAATGAGCATCCGAATATAAAGGATCTTGCCCGCGAATTCCTGCCTGCCCTTAAAAAGGGCATTGAAGAGAACGGTTATACATTCTCCTCCATACTCTTCAAAGTCCCGGATTCGCGTCCGGGACCTGCAAGCGTGACCGATCAGCACCCAGGCGTGCACAAAGGAGTGGATATCCGCATATGAGCAGGGAACAAAAGCGTAAAGCGGCAGTAGCGCTTGGATATGACCGTACTATCGACGGGTCTCCCCGTGTCATGGCCAAGGGGAATGGCCTGATTGCCGAAGAGATCCTCAGGAGGGCTGTAGAGCATGACATCCCTGTTCAGGAGGATGAAACGCTGGTAGGTCTCTTGGGACAGCTTGATATCAATGAGTCGATACCTGAGGAGCTTTACGGGGCGGTTGCCGAGGTGTTCGCCTTCATTTATCGCGTGGATAAATCATTCCACGAAGAGAAGTAATTGGTTTTCAAGTATAATATATTCTTGAAGGACACTTCCTCGACAGGCGCCTCTGCCTGGCTTAAAATGTTGGAATTTTTAAATTAATATAATATTTTTAGTATAATGGTAGACATCTAATCTATCATTTTATACAATGAAAGCGCAGTCTATTTTTTGAAGAGTTCGATAGGAGGATGGAAAATGAATATCCATGAATATCAAGGTAAAGAAATCCTCAGAAATAACGGGGTATCCGTGCCAAACGGTAAAGTGGCCTTCACTGCCGATGAAGCGGTTGAAGCTGCAAAGACACTCGAATCAAGTGTGTATGTAGTAAAAGCTCAGATCCATGCAGGCGGCCGCGGAAAAGCGGGCGGAGTCAAAATAGCGAAAAGCTTGGATGATGTTCGTACATATGCCGATGAACTTCTAGGAAAAACATTGGTGACACACCAAACAGGTCCTGAAGGGAAGGAAGTAAAGCGCTTACTTATCGAAGAAGGCTGCGACATCAAAAAAGAATATTATGTCGGTCTTGTTCTTGATCGTGCAACTTCTCAAGTCGTGCTCATGGCATCTGAAGAAGGCGGTACAGAGATCGAGGAAGTAGCGGAACAAACACCTGAAAAAATCTTCAAAGAGTACATCGATCCGGTAGTGGGTCTTACTGGTTTCCAGGCAAGACGCATTGCATTCAACATCAATATCCCGAAGGAATTGGTCGGTAAAGCAGCCAAGTTCATGCTCGGGCTTTATCAGGTGTACCTTGAAAAAGACGCTTCCATTGTAGAAATCAACCCTCTGGTTGTTACGGGTGACGGCAATGTGATGGCGCTAGATGCAAAATTCAACTTCGATTCCAATGCTCTATATCGTCAAAAAGACGTCCTTGCACTTCGTGACTTGGAAGAAGAAGACGCAAAAGAAATCGAAGCATCGAAATATGATTTAAGCTATATCTCCCTTGATGGAAATATCGGCTGCATGGTCAATGGAGCTGGACTTGCCATGGCCACAATGGATATCGTCAAGCATTATGGTGGAGATCCCGCCAACTTCCTTGATGTTGGGGGCGGCGCAACGGCAGAGAAAGTAACCGAAGCCTTCAAAATCATCCTTTCCGATGAGAACGTAAAAGGGATTTTCGTCAATATCTTCGGAGGAATCATGAAGTGTGACGTCATTGCAACTGGTGTCGTGGAAGCGGCAAAACAAATCGGCCTGGACGTTCCACTTGTTGTACGTCTTGAAGGTACGAACGTAGACCTCGGTAAAGAAATCCTGAATCAATCAGGCTTGAATATCATTGCAGCCGAATCAATGGCTGACGGCGCACAAAAAATCGTTGAGCAAGTAGGCTGAGAAAGGCGGGAGAAAAATGAGCGTATTTATTAATAAAGATACAAAAGTCATCGTACAGGGAATTACCGGTTCAACAGCGCTTTTCCACACGAAGCAAATGCTTGAGTACGGTACTCAGATCGTAGCTGGTGTGACTCCTGGTAAAGGCGGAACAGAAGTCGAAGGCGTGCCTGTATTCAATACAGTCGAAGAAGCGAAAAAGGCAACCAATGCCAATGCTTCTGTCATTTATGTTCCTGCCCCGTTCGCGGCGGACGCGATCCTCGAAGCGGTCGATGCTGAACTGGATCTTGCCATCTGTATCACAGAGCATATCCCGGTACTTGATATGGTGAAGGTGAAACGTTATATGGAAGGCAAGAAGACCCGTCTTGTCGGCCCTAACTGTCCTGGTGTCATCACTCCGGATGAATGTAAAATCGGTATCATGCCTGGATATATTCATACAAAAGGTCACGTCGGTGTGGTATCCCGCTCCGGTACATTGACGTATGAGGCGGTTCATCAGCTGTCACAGGCCGGAATCGGTCAGACGACGGCAGTCGGTATCGGAGGAGACCCCGTCAATGGAACGGACTTCATCGATGTGTTGAAAGCCTTCAATGAAGACGAAGAAACGTATGCTGTCATCATGATCGGTGAGATTGGTGGAACGGCAGAAGAAGAAGCGGCTGAGTGGGTCAAGGCGAATATGACCAAACCGGTCGTCGGATTCATCGGTGGACGCACTGCACCTCCAGGAAAGCGTATGGGACATGCAGGGGCAATCATTTCAGGTGGTAAAGGGACAGCTGACGAAAAGATCCGCGTCATGAATGAGTGCGGGATCGAAGTGTCGCCGACTCCTTCCGAGATGGGTGAAACCCTCATATCCGTACTGAAGGACAAAGGCATCTACGATAAATGTAAAACTCATTAATCAAGGGAAAGGGCTGATGGACTCAGCCCTTTTTACCATACCTATTAAAGGAGGTCCTTTCACTGGAAATACGTGAAGCAATATTCCGCTTGTCTCATTGCCGAGAGATCGGCACCTCACGAAAATTGAAGCTTATTTCATCACTGCAAGCCCCCACATCAGTCCTCCCCCACATTTCCGCACTCCAACTGATACTCTCCATCTCCATTGAAAAAGCATCTAAACTCCATAAAGAATTTCATTCCATCCCTTTTACCAAACTCAAGCTGCACTATGCAGATAAAGGGATAAAGTGGTTCACAATTGCCGATGAAGGGTATCCTGATCTGCTCAAGGAGGTCTATGATCCGCCCCTGCTCCTATTCTGTAAGGGGGATACCGAGCTCATGCACGCTCCTATGAAACTAGCTATCATCGGGGCTAGAAAATGCACACCCTACACTGGGAAAGTCCTCTCCCATCTCATTCCATCCCTTACTCAACACCGCGTGACGATCATATCCGGGCTTGCCCGGGGTGCCGATACGATTGCTCATGAAACATCAATCCGAAGCGGTGGAAAAACCATCGGAGTCATTGCCGGGGGGTTCGATAATATTTATCCGAAAGAAAATGTGCCCCTAGCGAATCACATGATGGATCACCATCTCATGATCAGTGAATTCCCTCCCCATACAAGACCTGAAAAATGGCAGTTCCCACTACGAAATCGGATCATCAGCGGCTTGAGCCATGCCGTATTGGTGACGGAGGCACAGCGGAAGAGTGGTACCTATAGTACGGCAGACTATGCACTGAATGAGGGGAGAGATGTATTCTGCATCCCCGGGCCCCTATTCGCACCCATGTCCGAAGGGACGAACAGCCTCATCCAGGAGGGTGCCAAAATGGTGGTTTCAGCTGAAGATATTCTTGTAGAATTGGCTCGAATGTGATGAAGACCGGACCTTTCGGTGCGATGATTTAACAGGTTTTTGTACAAAATGGTTGCATTTATGATGAAACTGTTATACATTTTGCATCAGGTATCAAAAACAATAGAAGAGAGACATAATGAAGAAATCGGATCCCTATTCCAGCTTTGCAACAATTGCTGAAAACGTTTCCCTCAATTGTATGATGGAGGGAGATTAAGGGAATTAAGATTGAAAAAGGATCATTTTCCTCTTTAAGGAGGCCCATGAATGGCAGATTATTTGGTAATCGTAGAATCGCCAGCGAAGGCAAAAACAATTGAGCGTTACTTAGGAAAAAAATATAAAGTACGTGCATCCATGGGGCATATCAGGGATTTGCCGAAGTCCCAGATGGGTGTCGACGTTGAAAATGAATTCGAACCGAAATATATTACAATCCGCGGGAAAGGCCCCGTGTTGAAAGAACTGAAAACAGCCGCAAAAAAAGTGAAGAAAATCTATCTCGCGGCTGACCCCGACAGGGAAGGGGAAGCCATAGCCTGGCACCTCGCCCATAGTCTGGACCTTGATGTCGCATCAGATTGCCGGGTAGTATTCAATGAAATCACGAAGGATGCCATCAAGGAATCATTCAAGCACCCGAGAGCCATCAATATGGACCTGGTCGATGCACAGCAAGCAAGGAGAATCCTCGACCGACTCGTCGGGTACAATATCAGCCCGCTCCTATGGAAAAAAGTGAAGAAGGGGCTGAGTGCAGGACGGGTACAGTCGGTTGCGGTCCGATTGATCATCGACAGGGAAAATGAGATCAAAGAGTTTACTCCTGAAGAATACTGGTCCATCGATGCTCAGTTCAAAAAAGGGAAAGACATCTTCTCGGCAGCATTCTACGGAATCGATGGTAAGAAAGTGGAACTGAAGAATGAAGATGAAGTGAAAGACGTCCTTTCACAGATGAAAGGGAAGTCGTTCTCTGTTGATAAGGTGACAAAGAAGGAACGAAAGCGTAATCCCGCTCCTCCGTTCACTACTTCTTCCCTCCAACAGGAAGCAGCTCGTAAACTCAACTTCAGGGCAAAGAAAACCATGATGCTCGCACAGCAACTCTATGAAGGAATCGAGATGGGCGGCAAAGAAGGAACCGTCGGTTTCATCACCTATATGAGAACCGATTCGACCAGGATCTCCGAAGTCGCTCAAAAAGAGGCCGGTGAGTACATCACGGGGAAATACGGGGAAGAGTTCCTCAAAACCAGCCCTCGTAAGGATAAAAAGCAGCAGAAAGCCCAAGATGCCCATGAAGCAATCCGTCCGACCAGCACCCTGAGGGACCCTTCATCGGTGAAGGAATTCCTCTCACGGGATCAGCATCGCCTTTACAAGCTGATCTGGGAGCGGTTCATATCAAGCGAGATGGCACCTGCCGTCATGGATACAATGAGTGTAGACCTCGTCAATGGTGGAGTATTCTTCAGGGCGACGGGTTCCAAGGTGAAGTTCCCAGGATTCATGAAGGTTTACGTAGAAGGATCGGATGACCAGAAGGAAGAGAAAGATAATATCCTTCCCGCTCTTAAAGAAGGAGATAAAGTGACTTCGGAAGCCATCGACCCGAATCAGCATTTCACCCAGCCACCTCCAAGATACACAGAGGCAAGGCTCGTCAAGACCCTTGAAGAGTTGGGGATCGGTCGTCCTTCCACATATGCCCCGACCTTGGACACCATTCAGAGAAGGGGATATGTTTCCCTTGATAACAAGCGATTCATCCCTACCGAACTTGGTGAGATCGTCCTTGAACTCGTGCGGGAATTCTTCCCGGATATCATCGATGTTGAATTTACCGCCAATATGGAGAAAAGCCTGGATAATATAGAAGAAGGCAATGAAAAATGGGAAAAAATCATTGAGCACTTCTATAAAGATTTCGAGAAGCATCTTGAAATCGCCGAGAATGAAATGGAAAAAGTCGAAATCCGGGATGAACCGGCCGGGGAAGACTGCGAAGAGTGCGGTCACCCGATGGTATTCAAAATGGGACGCTACGGGAAGTTCATGGCGTGCAGCAATTTCCCTGACTGTCGGAACACAAAGCCGATCGTCAAGGAAATCGGCGTGAAATGTCCAAAGTGTGAAAAAGGGAATATCATCGAGAGGAAGAGCAAGAAGAAGCGAATCTTCTACGGATGTGACCAATATCCTGAGTGTGACTTCCTTTCCTGGGATAAGCCGATTGAGCGGAAATGTCCGAAATGTTCCGAAATGCTCGTGGAGAAGAAGCTTAAAAAAGGAAATCAGATCCAATGTGTCAACTGTGATTACAAGGAAGAAGAACAAAAGTGATCAGAGGGTCATTCTTCCTATTGAAGAATGCATTCTAAAAGCATAGAATAAACAAGGGACTGTCCTGAAAGCTCAATGCCATTTCAGGTCAGTTCTTTTGTTGTTTCCACCTTATACATAAATTTACAAAATACTTAAAACTTTTTTATTTTACGCAATTGGTGTACAATTCTTCATGGTAGACGACCAGCCCGTGGACCCTGTTTTAAGGGGTTGGATGTGAAAAGGTGGCCCGTTGGGATAAACAATTCAGAACTTTGTGAAAAAAGGGTGAAATGAATTGCAAGCCCCATGGGGTTGTGTTACTATTTAGTAGCCCTTGTGAGGTGTTTAACGAATGAATGAAGAACATTCACTACAATCCTTTATCGATTATCTGAAAATAGAGAAGCATTATTCTTCTTATACATTTGAACATTATCGTCATGATATTGAAGAGTTTTACGTATTTATGAAAGAGCAGGGTATAGGTTCTTTGAAAGATGTCGAGTATTCTGATGCAAGGCTGTTTTTGACCAAACTCCATGATCAAGGTTTGAAGAGAGCTTCTGTCGCGAGGAAAGTATCGAGCATAAGAAGCTTTTATCGTTTCTTGAACAGGGAGGCCCGTATCCTGGAAAATCCATTTTCTTATGTGAACCTTCCAAAGCGGGAGCAAAGGCTGCCGAAGTTTTTTTATGAAGAAGAAATACAAGCACTCCTTGATGCCTGTGGGGATTCCACTCCGCTCGAAATCAGGAACAGGGCATTATTCGAGCTTCTGTACGCAACGGGCATGAGGGTAAGTGAATGCTCGGGTCTTACGCTGGATGATCTGGATTTCTCCTTGTCGATCCTCTTGGTCCAAGGGAAAGGGGGAAAGGAGAGGTATGTGCCGTTCGGTAGTTTTGCCCATGACGCACTGGAGGAATACATAAACCGTTCGAGGACGACTTTGACCAAACATGCGTCAGAGAAACATCTCTTCCTGAATCATCGGGGCGGTCCCCTGACTCAAAGGGGGATCAGACTGATCCTGACCAAGCTGATCGACAAAGCCTCCCTGACAAGGAAGATTCACCCTCATATGCTCAGGCACACATTCGCCACGCATTTATTGAACAACGGTGCGGATCTGAGGGCTGTGCAGGATCTCCTTGGGCATGCCTCTCTTTCTTCCACCCAGGTGTATACGCATGTATCGAAGGACCAATTGAGGAAGTCATACCTCGCGCATCATCCACGTGCATAATGGAGAAGGGAATGAGTAGGATGGAACAATTTCATGCAACAACGATATTCGCCGTTCAACATAACGGTCAATGTGCCATGAGCGGTGACGGTCAGGTGACATTCGGTAATGCAGTCGTCATGAAACATACGGCCAGGAAAGTAAGGAAGCTTTTCAATGGTAAGGTTCTTGCTGGATTCGCCGGATCGGTTGCCGATGCATTCACCCTTTCTGAAATGTTCGAAGGAAAGCTTCAGGAGTTTAACGGAAATCTCCCCAGGGCTGCCGTTGAACTTGCAAAGCAATGGAGGAGCGACAAAATCCTGAGAAAGCTAGAGGCCATGCTTATCGTGATGGATCAGGAACACCTATTGTTGATATCAGGAACTGGGGAAGTCATTGAACCGGATGACGGGATCCTTGCCATCGGATCAGGGGGCAATTACGCCCTTTCCGCTGGACGCGCACTGAAGCAGTATGCCGGTGAGCACCTGACGGCAAAGGAAATTGCCCGGTCATCTCTGAATATTGCATCTGAAATTTGCGTTTATACGAATAGTCAAATCATCGTTGAAGAGCTTTGATATAGATTCCCGTATGGGGCAAAGGAGTGTGTAGAGAATGAAGAATTCGGAACATTTAACGCCGAGGCAAATCGTTGAGCGTCTCGACCAATTCATCATCGGTCAGAAAGATGCCAAGAGGGCTGTAGCAGTCGCTCTTCGCAACAGATACCGGAGAAGTCTTCTCTCAGATGAACTGAAGGACGAAGTGATCCCGAAGAATATCCTGATGATGGGCCCTACCGGAGTCGGGAAAACCGAGATTGCCAGAAGGATCGCCAAGCTGGTTCGTGCACCTTTTATTAAGGTGGAAGCAACAAAATTCACTGAAGTTGGGTATGTAGGACGAGATGTTGAATCAATGGTCAGGGACCTGGTGGAAACGTCGGTGCGTCTCGTGAAGGAAGAGAAGATGGCAGGCGTGCAGGAGGCAGCGAGGAAAAACGCTGATCAACGCCTCGTCGAGCTGGTCGTTCCTTCAAAGAAAAAATCTTCATCCTATAAAAATCCCTTCGAAATGATCTTTGGAGGGAACCAAGCCCAGCCGTCTGATGATGATCAGGAAAAGCAGGAAGAGATGTCCCTCCAGGAAAAACGGAAGGTCATTGAGGAAAAGCTTCGCAACGGTGAACTCGAAGAAGAGTATGTCACCATTGAGGTGGAAGAACAACAGGCATCCATGTTCGATATGCTGCAAGGTTCCGGAATGGAACAGATGGGGATGAACATGCAGGATGCCTTGAGCAATCTTGTTCCTAAAAAGAAGAAAAAGAGGAAGCTCAAGGTGAAGGAAGCACGTGCCGTATTGACGAGTGAAGAGGCCCAGAAACTGATCGATATGGATGAGGTGACGCAGGATGCCGTCCTAAGGGCAGAGCAGTCGGGTATCATCTTCATCGATGAGATCGATAAGATCGCGAGCAAGGGTTCCGGTCAGTCTTCAGCAGATGTATCGAGAGAAGGCGTACAACGTGATATCCTGCCGATCGTCGAGGGCTCCACGATCGTTACCAAGTATGGCTCCGTGAAAACGGACCATGTCCTATTCATCGCAGCGGGTGCTTTCCATATGAGTAAGCCGTCTGATCTCATCCCCGAACTTCAGGGACGTTTCCCGATCAGGGTGGAACTTCAAAAGCTGTCCACGGATGACTTCGTGAAGATCCTGGTTGAACCTGATAATGCAATCATCAAGCAATATATTGCGTTGCTGGAAACAGAAGGTATACAAATCGAATTTTCTGACGATGCTATTCGTAGACTCGCCGAAATCGCCTATGACGTGAATCAGGAAACAGACAATATCGGTGCAAGGAGGCTTCATACCATCATGGAGAAACTTCTCGAAGATCTGTCGTTCGAAGCCCCTGATATTTCGATGGGAACCGTTTCGATCACTCCGGGCTACGTCGACGAAAAACTGAAAGCCATCGCAAAGGATAAAGACCTCAGCCAATTTATACTATAAGTTTTTTTTAGTGTGAATGTGGGTAAAGAAACATGAATTCATTCCATTATATATTGAAGAAGAAACACTTTAGCCGTAGTAGGAGGAAATAGTATGAATTTACTAGCGAAAACAAGAACCATTAATGCCATGCTGCAAAATGCAGCGGGTAAACCAGTTAACTTTAAAGAAATGTCCGAAACATTGAGCCAGGTCATCGAAGCGAATGTCTTCGTTGTAAGCAGAAGAGGGAAACTTCTTGGCTATGCAATCAACCAACAAATCGAAAATGAACGCATGAAGCAGATGCTTGCAGACAGACAATTCCCTGAAGAGTATACTCAAAACCTCTTCAATGTCCAGGAAACATCTCCAAACTTAGATGTGAACAGTGAATATACTGCGTTCCCAGTAGAGAACAAAGAATTGTTCAATAGCGGTCTTACAACGATCGTCCCGATCATCGGTGGAGGAGAGCGTCTTGGGACACTGATCCTAGCCCGCTTGGAGGCTTCATTCGAAGACGATGACCTCATTCTCGGAGAATATGGTGCAACGGTCGTAGGGATGGAAATCCTTCGTGAGAAAGCAGATGAGATCGAAGTAGAAGCCCGAAGCAAAGCGGTTGTTCAAATGGCCATCAGCTCCCTCTCCTATAGTGAGTTGGAAGCAATCGAGCACATTTTCGAAGAACTTGATGGCAACGAAGGATTGCTTGTAGCATCCAAAATTGCCGATCGTGTAGGGATTACCCGCTCAGTCATTGTCAATGCACTCCGTAAGCTTGAAAGTGCCGGTGTGATCGAGTCACGTTCCCTTGGTATGAAGGGAACGTACATCAAAGTGCTGAACAACAAATTCCTCGTGGAATTGGATAAGCTTCGTACCAATTAATAGTTCCGCAATTACTAAAACCCCATCATCGTTATCCGGTGATGGGGTTTTTTGCGTTGGGTACACCTATTATATGCTTAAAAAACTATTTATGAGATTTATCAGGAATATGACTATTATGACAGCGTTTATTCAGATTCTTCTTTGTAAAACCATACGGAAATCAAATATCAGTTCTCTAAAATAAAGCAAAAGTACTAGACGAGGTGAATCTTTAGCCCTTGTTAAACATTTGTTGAATAGTACAATTAAATTAATTCCTTGTACGACGGCATTCGACTGTGAAAGCTATAAAATTACATTTAATGGCATGACATAGAGAGCATTTACTAACATAAAACCACGTGTAATAAGGAGTGAGGGAACTTTTTTTGTACTGATGAGCTGATTTTCCAAGTGGATACGATGGGAACAAAAGGATTTTACATAGTATATAAGTCATATTTTTTCAATTATCGACAAAGTTCTATCATTTTTACGGAAATTTCATAGACACTACTCGAGTGAAACATTACAATAAATACTGTTGCATGATAAATATGTCAAACTAAGTAGTAATTTGTAAAATAACTAGTTAGAGGTGGATATAGTGAACATTTTTTCCAATACATTTTCAGTTCTTGAACGGGGCCTTGACTATGCTTCGCTTAATCAGCGGACCATATCGCAAAACATCGCCAACGTGGATACCCCGAATTATAAAGCGAAAAAAGCAGAGTTCAGTCAAGTGCTTCAGGATTCAATGAATGCCTTAGAAGCAACAAGGACGGACTCCAGGCACTTCGCCTTCCAATCACAGCCCTCTAGCAGTCGAATTTCAATCAAACAACCCAATGAATACAATCATAACGGGAACGGGGTCGACTTGGATCGGGAAATGTCAGACCTTGCTTCCAATCAAATCTATTATAATGCCGTGACAGATAGACTGAGCGGTAAATTCAACAGCCTCCAGTCAGTAATTAAAGGAGGGAAATGAGCATGACCATTTTTGCAGGGATGAACACCACGGCCTCTGCCCTTACTGCCCAGAGGCTCAGGATGGATACGATTTCGTCCAATATGGCCAATGTTGATACTACCAGAGGAAAGATGGTAGATGGAGTGTGGCAACCCTATACGCGCAAGAGCGTCGTGATGGAAAGTAAAGGTGGAGGGTTCACGTCATTCTTGAACCAGGCGATGGGCAAGACGGATTCTCCTGGAAGCGGTGTTCAGGTCTCGAGAATTGAAGAAGACACGCAAACGCCCTATAAGATGCAGTATGACCCGGAAAATCCGGACGCCGATGCTGAAGGGTATGTAAGGCTGCCGAATGTCGACCCTTTGCGTGAAATGGTCGATCTCATCTCGGCTACTCGCTCTTATGAAGCGAATGTAACGGTGTTCAATGCCAATAAATCCATGCTGTCAAAGGCACTTGAAATAGGTAAATAAAGGAGGGGAAGCACTTGGCGATCTCAGGAGTCAATTCTGTACAAGGCGGTATGATGATACCGTCAGTCAAGATAAATGAAACGAAAACCGGAGAAGCGGGGTTCGGCAAGTTACTGAAGGATACGATCGATGAAGTGAACAAGAGCCAGCTTCAATCCGATGAAATGACCAAAAAATTGGTGATGGGGGAAAATGTGGACCTGCATTCCGTCATGATTGCATCCCAAAAAGCCAGCATCACCATGCAGACTACCATGGAAGTGAGAAACAAAGTGATTGAAGCCTATCAGGAAATCATGAGAATGCCAATGTAAGTAGATTGGCTATAGTACCGGAGGATTGTAATGAATGAATCGCTTACGAAATATAAAGATCAGATAAAAACGTTTTGGGGCAGTCGTTCCCGAAAACAAAAAGCCGGGATGGGGATCGGTCTACTGCTTATCCTCATCTTGATCGCTATCATCAGTTTCTTTGCCACCAGAACAGATCTGGTGCCTTTATACAGCAATCTCTCTGTGTCCGAAACGGGTACGATCAAGGAAAACCTTGACGGGCGGGGAATCACTTCGGAAATTTCAGACGGTGGAACGACGATCATGGTCCCGAAGGAACAGGTGGACACATTGAAGGTGGAGCTTGCCGCAGAGGGGATCCCCAATTCAGGAAGCATCGATTATTCCTTCTTTAGTCAAAACGCCGGTTTCGGAATGACGGATAATGAATTCAATGTATTGAAACTGGATGCCATGCAGACCGAACTGGCGGATCTAATGAAAAGCATCGACGGGGTGAAAGATGCAAAGGTCATGATCAACATGCCGGCCGAGCAGGTATTCGTGAGCGATGAAAATCAGCAGGGCTCTGCATCCATCGTATTGAATACCAACCCAGGATTCACGATGGACCAGAGACAGATCAAATCCCTTTATCATTTGGTTTCAAAAAGCGTACCCAAACTTCCTACAGACAATATCGTGATCATGAATCAAAATTTCGAGTACTTTGATCTTGATTCACAAAATGCAGGTAGCAATGCAGTCGCCGGCCAGATGGAGATCAAAAAGGAAGTGGAGCGTGATCTTCAGCGCCAGGTCCAGAATATGCTTGGCACGATGATCGGCTTCAATAAGGTCGTCGTTTCCGTTACAACTGATATTGACTTTACCCAGGAAAATAGGGAAGAAAACCTCGTAACTCCGGTAGATGAAGAAAATATGGAAGGAATTGCAGTTAGTGCACAGCGGATCAATGAAACATACTCCGGTGAAGGCGCAGCCGACGGGGGGACACCTGGTGCGGGTGACGGCAATGAACCGACCAACAGCGGTGTCACATATGGAGCTGGTAGCGAGTCCAATGGTGACTACGAAAAAATGGAAGAAACCATCAATAACGAAGTGAACAGAATCAAGAAAGAAATTACCGAGAGTCCCTATAAGGTAAGGGATATCGGAATCCAAGTCATGGTCGAACCACCCGAGCCCGATAACTTGAACTCACTTCCGCAATCACGGGTGGACGACATTCAGCAGGTTCTCTCAACGATCATCCGCACGTCCATCGACAAAGATGAAGTTCCAGACCTTACGGATCAGGAACTGAGTGACAAGGTCGTCGTTTCTGTCCAGCCCTTCAACGGCAAGGTGGAGATGGACGACGAGAAAACCACTGGCCTACCTTGGTGGATTTATGCAGTCGGAGGGGTGCTTCTCTTAGTGATCATTCTCCTCGTCATCATGATCATTCGTTCAAGGAAAAACGAAGAAGAAGTGGAAGAGCTGATCGTAGAAGAGAAAGTGGAGCTCGCACCCATCCCTGATATAGAGCCTAAACAGGAAACAGAGGCCACCATCAGGAGGAAACAACTTGAAAAGATGGCCAAGGATAAACCTGAAGAATTTGCAAAATTACTGCGCACGTGGCTAGCGGAAGAATAGGGGGATCGGTATGAGAAGAGAAAAAGGACTAACAGGTAAGCAAAAAGCAGCAATTCTCCTGATCTCCCTTGGGCCGGATGTATCGGCATCGGTGTACAAGCATCTGTCAGAGGAAGAAATTGAAAAGCTGACCCTTGAGATCTCCGGTGTGAAAAAGGTGGAGACCGAAGCAAAGGAAGGGATCATGGAAGAGTTCCATCATATCGCCATGGCACAGGATTATATCTCTCAGGGCGGTATAGGATATGCGAAGACCGTTTTAGAAAAGGCGTTGGGGGCTGATCAAGCGACGGCCATCATCAATCGCCTAACGTCTTCCCTACAAGTCAGGCCATTCGATTTTGCACGGAAGGCCGATGCTGCGCAAATACTGAATTTTATCCAGAATGAACATCCACAGACGATTGCACTCATTCTTTCCTATCTTGACCCGCAGCAGGCAGGTCAGATCCTATCTGAACTTCCTCAAGAGGTACAAGCGGATATTGCGCGCAGGATCGCCCTGATGGATGGGACCTCCCCTGAAGTGATCAGTGAAGTGGAAGCCATTCTCGAGAAAAAACTATCGGCTACAGTCACACAGGATTATACGCAGACAGGCGGAGTCGAGGCAGTAGTGGAAGTGTTGAACGGAGTAGATCGTGCCACGGAAAAAACGATCCTCGATTCACTGGAAATACAAGATCCGGAGTTGGCTGAAGAAATCAAGAAGCGGATGTTCGTCTTTGAAGATATCGTCACCCTTGACAGCCGCTCCATCCAACGCGTCATAAGGGATTGTGAAAATGAAGACCTTCTTCTTGCCCTTAAAGTCTCGGCTGATGATGTGAAGAATGTGGTGTTCAAGAATATGTCGAGTCGTATGGTCGAAACAATCAAAGAAGAGATGGAATTCATGGGACCAGTTCGTTTGAAAGATGTAGAAGAAGCTCAATCAAGGATCGTATCCATTATCAGACGACTCGAGGACTCGGGAGAAATCATCATCGCCAGAGGCGGGGGAGACGATATCATTGTCTAAGATCATCAAAAATGTCTCTGAGCTTGGCAGTAAGATCATCGAACCGAGAAGAATCCTCCTTTCACGGGTTGGTGATAGTCAAGAACACAGTGCTGATACCGATGCCATCCTGGAGAATGCGAGAATCAAAGCAGACCGTGTCCTTGAAAACGCACGTCGTGAACATCAACGGACCCAAGAATCGATTCAGACGGCGAGAAGCGAATGGGAAAAGGAAAGGGAACGACTGATGGAAGAAGCATATAACGAAGGCTACTTGCTGGGGGAGCAGGAAGGGAAACAGTCTGGTTACAGTGCTTACACTGGAATCATCGAAGAAGCGAACCGCATTGTCGAGGAAAACCGAGAACACTATTACTCTTACATCGAGCGTGCTGAGAAGGTCATCCTCTCCCTCGCTGTCCGTAGTGCAGAGACAATCCTCCATCAGGAACTGGAAGACGAAGAGCGTTTCATCCCTATCCTTCAGAGGGGGCTGAAGGAAGTCAGGGATCTTCCTGAAGTGCGAATTCATATCCATCCATCCAGGCACCACCTTCTCATGGAGCATAAAAGTGAACTGGAAGCGATGTTTCCGGCAGACGTGCAATTATTCGTTTATGCAAACGATGATCTCGATCCATTGGAGTGTTACATGGAAACCAAGCAGGGTAGAATCGTTCTTTCCGTTGATTCCCAGCTTGAAGAGTTGAAAAGGAAGCTTCTCGAGCGGATGGAGGAGGAAGGATGAAAGCAAGTGAACTTCTCGATTTCATCCCGAAGACGCCGACATTCAAAAAATACGGAAAAGTCCATCGGGTTGTAGGATTGATGATTGAATCACAAGGACCCGAAAGCTCCGTGGGAGAAGTATGCCATATCCATATGAAAAGCAGGGGGAAAGAGAAGATCATCCCGGCGGAAGTGGTCGGATTCAATGGGGAACTGGTCATTTTGATGCCGTACACGAGTATGCAGGATATCGCCCCGGGTAGCCTAGTGGAAGCCACCGAAAAGCCACTTGAAATCAAGGTCGGCCCTTCCTTGATCGGGAAGGTGATCGACTCCCTTGGAAATCCCCTCGACGGCAGCACCCTCCCATATGGACTGAGTTCGGTCCATACAGAAAAAGATTCCCCTAATCCCCTGTCCCGTCCCCCAATCGATGAAGTAATGGAAGTCGGCGTCAAAGCGATCGACAGTATGCTTACGGTTGGGAAAGGACAAAGGATCGGTATTTTTGCTGGGAGCGGGGTTGGGAAAAGCACCTTGCTAGGAATGATTGCCCGGAATACGAAAGCTGACCTGAACGTCATCGCCCTCGTCGGGGAGCGAGGCAGAGAGGTGAGGGAATTCATTGAGAGAGACCTTGGCGAGGAAGGTCTGAAGCGGACCATCGTCGTAGCAGCTACTTCGGATCAGCCCGCCCTTAAAAGGATCAAAGGTGCCTTTACGGCTACGGCCATCGCGGAATATTTTCGTGATAAGGGGATGAATGTGATGTTGATGATGGACTCCGCCACAAGGGTGGCGATGGCACAGCGTGAAATCGGCCTTGCCGTGGGAGAACCACCCACGACAAAAGGATACACCCCTTCTGTATTTGCCATCCTTCCAAAACTTTTGGAGCGGACCGGGACCAATAGAAACGGAAGCATCACGGCTTTTTACACCGTACTGGTGGACGGAGATGACCTCAACGAGCCGATCTCCGACACGGTGAGGGGGATCTTGGACGGACATATCGTCCTTGATCGGGACATTGCCAATAGGGGGCAGTACCCAGCCATCAATCTTCTGAAAAGCGTCAGCAGATTGATGAATCATCTTACCGATCCCTCACATAAACAAGCTGCAACCCGTATTAGGGAACTTCTTAGTACGTATTTGAAATCGGAAGACCTCATTCAAATCGGAGCATACAAAAAAGGCTCGTCCAAAGAAGTGGATGAAGCGATCGACTATTATCCGAACATCATTTCTTATTTGAAACAGGATGTCATGGAGAAGCGCTCTTTCAAGGAAAGTGTGGAAGAGCTAATACAACTGGCGGAAACGGGTGAATGAAAGAATGACCTATGAATATCGATTCGAGCGGATCCTTACTTTAAAGGAGCAGGAAAAAGAAGACATGCAGGAGCAGTACAAATCCAGTGTGTCAAAATTCCAAGAAGCTGCGGAACAATTATATGGGGCGTTGAAGAAGAAAGAAACCCTGGAGGCCATGCAGGTAGAGAAGCTTTCAACAGGGTTATCGATCCTCGACATCAGGCATCACCAGCAGTTCATCACGAATCTCGAGAAGAGCATTTCTTACTTTCAGAACCTCGTGGTCCAGGCCAGGAACCGGATGAACTGGTATGAAGAAAAAATGATCGAGATGAATATGGAAGTTAAGAAGTATGAAAGATTGAAAGAAAAGGATTTCAAAGCCTTCTTGGGGCGTCTTCAGGCGGAAGAAAATAAGCAGCTGGACGAAGTTTCCGTGACCCAGTACATGAAACAGGAAGTCAGGTGACGAAAAATGGCTAAATCAAAAGAAATCGACAACCCACAGCCTCACGGACGATTCCAGAAATTTGTATTCATCGTCCTGATCCCGATCCTGTTCATCATTGTCGTGACGCTGGTGGTATTGACGGCAACGGGAACAAACGTATTCGAAAAAGCACAATCACTGGGAGTTCATCTTCCGTTTACCAACGATAAGGAACCAGCATCCGCTGATACTGAGAAAGAAGATACGAATGCCCTCAAGGTGGTAATAGAAGATCAAAAAGCTGAAATCGCTCAGTTGAACTCTTCCCTGGAGCAGAAAACGAAAGAAGCGGACGGGCTGAATGCATCCTTTGAGCAACAAGCTTCCGAAATGGAGGAACTCCGTCAAACGGGAGAAGAAAGCAAGCGTTCCTTTAAAGAGATCATCTCTACCTATGAAGCAATGTCGGCAAAAAATGCGGCACCGGTCATCCTGAATTTAAAAGATGATGATGCCGTCAGGATTCTGTCTAGCGTCAAGCCGGCGACATTGGCATCCATCCTTGAAAAAATGCCCCCGGCTGATGCAGCAAAATATACGGCCTTGATCACTGCGGAAGAAGGAGCGAGCCAATGATGCAAATCACTCCATTGATGAATCAGCTAGGTGCCCTATCAGCTTCCTCCGAAGCTCCTGGAGTAGAAGCAGGTGGGGATGCGCTCTTCACTTCTCAGCTTCTGGGCTTCCTGGGACAAGTGCAGGTTGGTGGAGCTAAGCCCGACGAAGCTGAACAGCCTTCACTCCTGCAGAACCTTGAACTTCTCCTTCAATCAGATAGCCTGTCGGGACTCGGAGTACCTGAAGGAGAGTTGGATGCACAGTCAGATGGTGAAGAGGTGACGATGGAAGACATGGCAGAGCTTCTTGGAATCGATGTGGAAGCTCTCCAGGCCTTTCATGCTGCACTGCTGAAAGAGATGCACATCACCTCAGGCAGTGTCGAACCCCCTGATGATCTTCAAGAGCTCGTAGCCGGAATCCTGCATCTTTCGAAGGAGCTTCCCTCGGACATCAAGTCTCAGCCACTTGAACAGGCAGTCAAACTGATCCGGGCAATGCAGCTTTTGAGCGCTTCGGGTAAATCAGAGTGGAATGACACGTTTGAATCGGCCCAGATCAAAGAGGCGCTCAAGGAGCTTCTGATCAGGATAGAAGGAACAGGTCAAGCGGTAACTCGGAAAGAACCCGAACTGAAGGCCGGGAACCAGGGAGACAAGGTATCACGAGATGTGCCGGCCGGTTTGAATGCTTTTCAACCTGCCACTTCTTCACAAGGTATATCCACAGCCACAGTGAAAGCGAGTTTATTCATAAAACCCGAACAGCCTGAGAGTGTGGTTCAGCAGTTTCAGAGCCTGTTAGGCAAGTCACAGTTTTCTTCCATGGGCTCGATGAGCAAGCTGTTCATCAAGCTTTACCCCGAGCATTTGGGTTCCGTCAGGATCGAGCTGCTTCAGCAAAACGGTGTGATGACAGCAAAGATCTTGGCATCTTCGGCATCGGCAAAGGAAATGCTTGATTCCCATCTGCAAGGATTGAAGCAGGCTTTTCACTCTCAAAATATCCAAGTCGATAAAATCGAAGTGTCACAGAGTCTGAGCGATCCTGAAAGGGCGTTCAAGGGTCAATCACACCAGCAGCCCAAAGAACATGGTCAAAAACAAGGCGGACACGATAGGGAACAAGATGCAGATATAGACACGGATTTCAAGGAGTTACTCATAAAGAATGAACAGGTGATAACATGACGAAAATCGATCCCGGTCTACTTTACTCAAATCTTCAACCGGAGAAACGTTCCGGAGCGAATGATATCCTCGGCAAAGATGACTTTCTCAAAATCCTGATGACCCAGCTTCAGAATCAGGATCCCATGAATCCTATGCAGGATAAAGATTTCATTGCTCAGATGGCCACTTTCTCTTCTCTAGAGCAAATGACCAATCTGAATAAGACGATGGAAGGGTTTGTGGAAGCAGAGGCTCAGAGCCGCTTGATTTCCTATAATTCATTCGTCGGGAAGCATGTCACCTGGCACAAGCTTTCAGGTGAAGGAGAAGCTGCGTCCATCGAGCAGGGGGATGGAATCATCAAGGGAGTGCGTTTCAAGAACCAATCGGTTGAATTCATCATGGAAGACGATAGTATCCTGACGCCGGCCAATATCTCACAGGTGAATCAGACTGCACCAGGTGATACCACGCTAGTAAATGCTACGATGCTGATCGGCAAATTGGTATCCTGGCAGGACGGTGAAGAGGTCAAACAAGGAGTCGTCCAGTCCGTTTCCAAGAAAGATTCGGCCATCTGGATCCATTTGGCCTCCGGAGAGAAGATCAAGTCAGGCGATTTGACGGCAATCGAGACGCCTAAAGCCTAAGAGAGAAAAAGAGAGGGGAAAAAACATGTTACGCTCAATGTACTCAGGTATCAGCGGAATGAAGAATTTCCAAACGAAACTGGATGTAATCGGTAATAATATCGCCAATGTCAATACGTTCGGCTACAAAAAAGGCAGGGTAACCTTCCAGGATCTTATGAGCCAGACGGTTTCCGGTGCCAGTCGTGCTACAAATGACCGTGGTGGTCAAAATGCCAAGCAGGTGGGCCTTGGTACGTCCCTTGCAACCATTGACTCGATCCAAACCCAAGGGAGCCTTCAAACGACGGCAAGGGACCTTGATGTCGCCATCTCGGGAGATGGGTTCTTCGTGGTCAAGACCGGTAATAACACGATGTATACCCGTTCAGGGAACTTCTATCTTGATTCGAACGGAAGTCTCGTCACGGCACAGGGTAACCTCGTACAAGGCTATCCCGTCAATGCTCAGGGTGTAGTTAACCGAAGTGGAGCAACTAATATCAAGGTGGATACCAATGCAACGATGGCTCCTCAAGCATCCTCACTTGCCACGTATAACGGTAATTTAAAAGCGAGTGCTGCAACAGGTACCACGGTTGAAGCAGAAACAAAGGTGAAAGATTCACTCGGCAAGGATGTGAGCCTGAAGATCACGATGACGAAGACCGGTGTCAATAACCAATGGGATGTAGCCATTTCGAGCCTTACACCTGGTGTGACCGTCGCGACAGGTACGACCAGGTCCTTCACATTCGATAATCAAGGAAAGCTGACGAACCCTACATCTTCCAACATCTCACTCAATAATACGACAGGAGCGAATCCTACCCAGCCGATCGAGCTCGATTTCTCCAAGATCACCCAGTTCGACAGCTCATCTTCCGCCAATACCGACACGGTGGATGGAAATGCAGAAGGCTACCTGGAAAGCTTCAATATCGGGTCATCCGGTGAAGTGAACGGCGTATTCTCGAACGGTGAAGTAAGGGTTCTGAGTCAGCTCGCGGTCGCAACATTCTCGAATCCGGGGGGACTGATGAAAGCAGGGGGCAATCTGTTCCAGGCTTCGAATAACTCCGGGCTTCCGAATACCGGTGTACCGGGGGAAGGTCGCGGGATGCTTCAGGCAGGGGCACTGGAAATGTCCAACGTCGATCTTTCCGAAGAATTCACGGAAATGATCACGGCACAACGTGGTTTCCAGGCTAACACAAGAATCATCACCACTTCGGATGAAATCCTTCAGGAACTTGTAAACCTGAAACGATAATCGTCTGACATAAGGAGGGAAGGGCTGAGGTTCCCCTCGGTCACATAATATGATTACGTTAACTAGGTTGAACGGCAAAGCGCTCACGATCAATGCATTATACATTGAAACCATTGAATCCTTCCCAGACACGGCCATTCTTCTCACAAATGGTAGACGATATGTGGTCAAGGAATCGGTGGTGGAGGTGCAAGCCCTCTCAACAGAATTTTATCGACGTGTCCAGCTCCTCGGGAATGGACACAAGGGAGGGATGAACGATGAAGAGTAAAGCCGTCACCATCACCATGGTCATTGTCGTCACGTGTGTCCTTCTGGGGGCTGTAGGCTGGGTGGTCGTGAAGCAGATGTCACCGAAAGCAGAAGCCAAGGAGCCGAGCATTGAAGAGGTGCTTTCTTACTCGGTTGATGTACCGGAGCTGACGACCAATCTGTCGAGCAATGATTTCATTCGTATCTCATTCAAGATCCAGACCGATGGAAAGAAGGCAAAAGAGGAATTACAGCAGCGGGACTTCATGGTGAATAATATCATCATCGAGGAGCTATCCGAGCTGAATGCAAGCGATCTGAAAGGCAAGAAAGGCAAAGAACTGATCGAAACAACCATTCGTAAAAGAGTCGACTCCCTTATGCAGGAAGGATCCGTCGAAAAAGTTTATATTACATCGATGATGATCCAATAGGGATACCTGTTTTGATTGGTAGGGAGGTGAATGAATTTGGCCAATGAAATCTTATCACAAAGTGAAATCGATGCCCTCCTTTCCGCGATCAATACCGGGGAAATGAGTGCGGATGATTTTAAAAAAGAAGAAGAAGAGAGAAAAGTAAAGGTCTATGATTTTAAACGGGCACTCCGTTTTTCCAAGGATCAAATCAGGAGTTTGACAAGGATACATGAAAACTTCGCACGAATACTGACTACTTACTTCTCTGCACAGTTAAGGACCTACGTCCATATCAATGTTGCATCGGCCGATCAGATTCCATATGAGGAGTTCATACGGTCTGTCCCGAAGATGACGATATTGAATGTGTATGAACTGCCTCCACTCGATGGGCGAATCCTCATCGAGATCAATCCCAATATTGCTTACTCGATGATGGACCGCGTCATGGGTGGAAAAGGAGTGTCCATCAACAAGGTGGAGAATCTCACGGAAATCGAGACAAGCATCATGAGCCAGCTCTTCGAAAAAGCCTTCGAGAGCTTGAGGGAAGCCTGGAGTACTGTCGTAGACGTTGATCCTGTCTTCGATGAGTTCGAAGTGAATCCCCAGTTCCTGCAGATGGTCTCCCCGAATGAAACGGTGGTGGTCATTTCGTTGAACACGACGATTGCAGAAACAAGCGGGATGATCAATATCTGCATCCCTCATGTCGTCCTTGAACCGATCTTGCCGAAACTCTCAGGAAGCTACTGGATGGAGAGCAAGCGGAAAGAAAGCAGCTCTACTGATGTGACCCAACTCCGTGAGGGCATCAAGAAGGCGATGGTGCCCGTTGTCGCCCAGCTCGGGAAGACGGAGGTCACCATCGAGGACTTCCTATCCATGGGAGTCGGCGATGTCCTTGATCTGGGTACCGGCATAGGAGATCCCTTGACCGTCTGCGTCGGGAATGTGCCTAAATTCATTGCACAACCTGGCCGCTCCAAGAAAAAACTGGCTGTACAAATTTTGGAAACATTGAAAGGAGGAGACGGTGATGAGTGACATGCTATCACAGGATGAAATTGATGCGTTGCTAAGGGGCTCTGCCGAATCCGATGAAACGAATGAAAAACCTGAGATCCGGACCGATGACCACATTTCCACGGTAGAAGTCGATGCATTGGGGGAAATCGGGAACATCTCTTTCGGAAGTTCAGCAACAGCACTATCCACTCTTTTGAATCAAAAAGTGGAAATCACAACCCCGAAGGTATCGATTGTAGACCGCAACCTGCTTGAAGAAGAATTCCCGCATCCTTATGTTGCGATTCAAGTACAGTACACCGAAGGATTCTCTGGCGCCAATCTGCTCGTCATCAGACAGTCCGATGCTTCGATCATCGCGGATCTGATGCTTGGTGGTGATGGCATTTCCCCGTCACAAGACCTCGGAGAGATTCAATTGAGTGCTGTGCAGGAGGCGATGAACCAGATGATGGGTTCCGCAGCCACGTCCATGTCGACGGTGTTCAGGAAAAAGGTGGACATTTCACCACCTTCCATCAATCTCATGTTTATCCCGAAAGGAGAAGGAAAGGAAAATCTTCCTGAAGAAGATTTGCTCGTGAAGGTATCGTTTGCCCTTAAGATCGGAGAACTGATCGATTCGAGCATCATGCAGCTCCTTCCTTTGAAATTCGCCAAAAGTCTCGTGGATGAGCTTATGGCTCCAGAAGAAGTGGACATACATACTCCCTCTGTACCAATCGAGGAACCGTATCAGGCAGAAAGAGAAGTGGCAGCAGCCCAGACAGTGGAAGCGCCGAGGGTGGAGGAGCCGAGCGTGAACGTTCAGCCTGCTTCATTTGCAGATTTTGAATCACCGCAGCTCGGAGCTCATGAAGCCCAGAACCTGAATATGCTTTTGGATATCCCGCTGCAGGTGACAGTCGAGCTCGGAAGGACGAACAGATCTGTCAAGGAAATCCTTGAGCTGTCATCGGGTTCCATCATTGAACTTGATAAGCTTGCAGGAGAACCGGTTGATATCCTCGTCAACAGCCAGCTCATGGCCAAAGGCGAGGTCGTAGTCATCGATGAGAACTTCGGCGTGAGGATCACTGATATCGTCAGCCAAAGCGATCGTCTAAAGCGATTAAAGTAAAAAGAATGATGGAGGTAGACCAGAATGGCTAATAAAATTCTTATTGTAGATGATGCAGCATTCATGCGAATGATGATCAAGGATATTTTAACAAAAAATGGTTTTGACGTAGTGGGAGAAGCAGCAGATGGGTCCCAGGCAGTTGACAAGTATAAAGAGTTGAAGCCTGATCTTGTGACGATGGATATCACCATGCCTGAAAAAGACGGTATCGCCGCGTTGAAAGAAATCAAAGCGAGTGATCCCGGCGCTAAAATCATCATGTGCTCGGCCATGGGTCAACAGGCCATGGTCATTGATGCTATCCAGGCGGGGGCAAAGGACTTCATTGTCAAACCGTTCCAGGCAGACCGTGTAATCGAAGCAATCCAAAAAGCATTGAGCTAAAGGTGATTTAAGAAGGTGTGCATGCAGTGAGAAAACTATTAGTAACCCTATGCATCATGATGGCCCTTGTGGCCATCTGGGGGCATACGGCCCTTGCGGTGGAGGATAGCACGAAATTTTGCATCGAGAATCCGGATAAATGCAATCAATCCGATGAAACACCCGGGAATCTGGCAGGCGATACGTCTGTTACATTCGTGGATTACGTCAAAATGGTCGGTGCCTTGCTGTTTGTCATCGCATTGATCTACGGCCTATTGAAGTTCATCAATCAAAAAGGGAAATCGTATCAACAATCAAAATTGATCCATAACCTTGGGGGGACCACCCTGGGAGGTAATTGTTCCGTACAGCTCATAAAAGTGGGGGATGAGATCCTCGTGGTCGGGGTCGGAGAGAACATCCAGTTGTTAAAAGAGGTAGAGGATCCCTCTCAAAAAGAGAAAATCCTCTCTTTTTATGAAGACAAATCAGTCTCTCCCGCAAACTGGGTATCTAAATTCACAACCCCAAAAGGGACAGGATCGTTTCAAGCCCATTTGAAAGAACAGCTGGAAGAAATGAAGCGGGGACGAAAGACGATGCTTGGTGAGTGGAAGAAGAAGAGGGATCAGTCAGATGAATGAATTCATGGAGTTCTTCAATACGAGTTCAGCAGATAATGTCTCCACCAGCGTAAAACTTCTCTTATTGTTTACCGTGCTGTCCCTTGCACCGAGCATTCTGATCCTCATGACGTGTTTTACCAGGATCATCATCGTGCTTTCATTTGTGAGGACGTCCCTTGCGACCCAGCAGATGCCCCCGAATCAGGTGTTGATCGGTCTTTCGCTTTTCTTGACCTTCTTCATCATGGCTCCGACGTTCCAACAGGTGAATAAAGACGCTTTGACACCGTTATTCAATGAAGAGATCAACTTGGAGCAGGCGTATGACCGGGCATCGGTGCCATTCAAGGAATTCATGAGCGGCCACACCCGGCAAAAGGACCTGGAGTTGTTTTTGAACTATTCAGGTGCTGAGCAACCCGAGTCGATCGAAGAGATTCCTCTTACGTCCCTGGTACCAGCTTTCGCACTGAGTGAAATCAAGACCGCCTTTCAGATCGGGTTCATGATCTTCATACCGTTTCTGGTGATCGATATGGTGGTCGCGAGCATCCTTATGTCCATGGGTATGATGATGCTCCCACCGGTGATGATTTCCCTTCCGTTCAAGATTCTCCTCTTCGTACTTGTAGACGGGTGGTATCTGGTCGTGAAATCTCTCCTACAAAGTTTTTAAGAAGGTGAAGCAATTGAGTGTAGAATCCGTAATTTCCTTGGCTGAAAGAGGGATTTATACGACCTTGATCGTCTCTGGACCATTGCTATTATTGGCACTGGTCGTGGGGCTGATCGTGAGTATTTTCCAAGCAACGACGCAGATACAGGAGCAGACGCTTGCCTTCATACCGAAGATTGTGGCCGTGCTCCTGGGGATCATCTTTTTCGGTCCCTGGATGCTGACAAAGATGTTGACCTATACATCACAGATATTTTCAGATTTAACCAGGTTCGTAGGCTAAGGGCATGGAGCAGCTTGTCCCGTTATTATCGGTATATTTATTGATATTTGTCAGGGTTTCATCTTTTTTTATTACCATGCCCCTGTTTTCCTATAGAACCATACCTGCTCAGCATCGAATCGCGTTTTCTGCTGTCATTTCATGGGTGATGTATTATTCCGTGGAAGCTTCGGCGTTTGATATCAACGGTGAATACATCCTGTTGATTATGAAGGAAGCCCTTGTCGGCCTCCTGATCGGATTTATCGCCTATATGATCCTATCCGCCGTGCAGATTGCCGGGGGATTGATTGATTTTCAGATGGGGTTTGCCATCGCGAATGTGATTGACCCTCAGACGGGTGCTCAAAGTCCGCTCATGGGGCAATACCTCTATACATTCGCCCTGTTGCTGTTGTTGACATTGAACGGTCATCATCTCTTGCTCGATGGGATCTTTTACAGCTATAAGCTCATACCCATCGATCAGGCGTGGATCCCCTTCGGCAACGAAGATATGGTGGATTACGTTCTGAAGGCATTCAATTCCATGTTCATCGTCGCCTTTCAAATGTCGATTCCCGTTGTTGCCACACTTTTCCTTGTCGATGTGGCGTTGGGGATCGTGGCACGTACCGTCCCGCAGCTCAACATTTTTGTAGTCGGATTCCCGATCAAGATTGCGGTTTCGTTTATCATTCTCTTCATTGTCATGGGCGTCATGTTTGCCGTGATGCAAAAGTTGTTCGGGATGATGCTCGTCACCATGAGGGACTTAATGAACATCATTGGAGGCACATAAATTGAAGCTTTTGAAACTGGACCTGCAGTTTTTCAGTGGGGAGAAGACCGAGAAGGCAACACCGAAAAAAAGGGACGATGCACGCAAGAAAGGGCAGACCGCTAAGAGTCAGGATGTGAATACGGCGATCATCCTCCTGTCGGTATTCATGTTTATGCTTTTCGGGGCATCCTTCCTTGGAGATGTTGTATTCGATCTGTTCCATCAGACGTTTCAGGAGTACATGCTCATGGACCTGACGGAGAAAAGCATTCGTGTAATCACCCTGGATATAATGAAAGAGCTCGCTTTGCTTCTCGGCCCCATCATGCTTGTCGCATTGCTTGCCGGACTTGTGGCGAACTATATCCAGGTGGGAGTGATGTTCACGGTTGAGCCGATCCAACCAAAGTTGGAAAAGATCGATCCGATTAAGGGATTTAAACGGATCTTTTCCCTGAGGGCGATCGTTGAGCTCGTAAAATCGATCCTCAAGATCGGTTTCGTGGGAACCATTACATTCGTGATCCTCTGGATCAATATCGATAAGGTACTGAGCCTTTCATTTAAATCAGTCGGTGATTCGTTGCTCACAATGGGAAAGCTTACCGTCCAGATGGGTATCGCAGCCTCGATTGCGCTCCTGTTCCTTTCTCTGTTCGATTTCCTCTATCAAAGATATGACTTCGAGAAGAATATCAGGATGTCAAAGCAGGATCTGAAGGATGAACATAAAAACATCGAAGGCGATCCGCTGATCAAGTCGAAAATCAAGCAGAGACAGCGGGAAATGGCCATGCGAAGGATGATGCAGGAGGTTCCCCAGGCGGACGTCATCATCACGAATCCGACGCATTTTGCCATCGCCCTTAAGTACGATGAAACGAAAATGGACGCTCCTTTCGTTGTGGCAAAGGGTGTTGACTTCCTGGCGCAAAAAATCAAATTCATCGCAAGTGAGCATGATGTTGTCACCATTGAAAATCGACCGCTTGCAAGAGCCCTCTATGATGCAGCTGATATAGGGGATGCTGTCCCGGAAGAATTTTTTAAGGCTGTGGCAGAAATCCTTGCGTACGTATACAAAACCAAAAAAACACATGCCCTACATAAGGAGTGAGAACTATGCCAGCAAGAGATCTATCCGTTTTAGCAAGTGTCATCTTGATCGTCGCCATGCTGATCATCCCATTTCCGGGGTGGCTGCTGAGCGTATTGATCATTATCAATATTTCACTTGCCCTCCTTGTGCTCCTGATCTCCATGAATATGAATGAACCATTGCAATTCTCGATATTCCCGTCGCTTCTGTTGCTACTGACGCTGTTCAGACTAGGTCTAAATGTTTCCACAACGAGGTCGATCCTTAGTAAAGGGGAAGCAGGAGGCGTTGTGGAAACATTTGGAACGTTTGTGGTCGGAGGAAATGTCCTGGTGGGCCTCGTGGTATTCGTCATCTTGATCGTGATTCAGTTCATTGTCATTACAAAGGGATCAGAGCGTGTATCCGAAGTGGCTGCCCGTTTCACCCTTGACGCGATGCCAGGAAAACAGATGAGCATCGATGCCGATCTGAATGCCGGGATGATATCTGAACAAGATGCCCGAACCCGGCGTGAAAAAGTCGGGAGGGAGGCAGACTTCTACGGAGCCATGGACGGAGCATCCAAGTTCGTCAAAGGGGATGCCATTGCCGGAATCGTCATCGTCATGATCAATCTGATCATGGGGATCATCATCGGGATGACCCAGATGGGTCTTCCCATCGCAGATGCTGCCACAAAATTCTCACTTTTGACCGTCGGTGATGGAATCGTTAGTCAAATTCCGGCCCTATTGATTTCAACGGCAACAGGAATCGTCGTTACACGTGCTGCCTCTGAAGGGAACCTCGGGCAGGATATCATGAATCAGCTCTTGGCTTACCCGGTCATGCTTTATGTGGCGGCCTCAACGATCTTTTTACTCGGTGTGTTCACACCAATTTCATTCCTCGTTACGGTGCCCATAGCAGCCGCCCTTGCACTTGGCGGCTACATGGTCTCGAGAGCACCAAAGGAGGATGAATCCGATCTGATGGAGCTCGAAGAAGAGATGGAACATGAAGAAATGAAAAGTCCCGAGAGTGTTGTAAACCTGTTGAATGTAGACCCAATCGAATTCGAATTTGGGTACGGGCTCATTCCCCTTGCAGATTCCAATCAAGGAGGGGACCTCCTTGACCGCATCGTCATGATCAGGAGGCAGCTTGCCATCGAAATGGGCCTCGTGATCCCGGTTGTGAGAATCAGGGATAATATCCAGCTTCAGCCGAATGAGTACCGTCTGAAGATCAAAGGAAATGAAATGGCAAAGGGTGAACTTCTTCTCGATCACTATCTCGCCATGAGTCCAGGGATCGATGATGGATCAGTTGAAGGAATTGATACGATTGAACCGTCATTCGGACTCCCGGCCAAATGGATCTCCGAAGAAATGAAGGAACAGGCCGAAATCTTCGGCTATACGGTGGTCGACCCGCCTTCTGTCGTTTCCACGCATTTAACGGAAATCATCAAGACGAACGCACATGATCTTCTTGGAAGGCAGGAAACAAAGCAGCTGATCGATCATCTGAAGGAATCCTATCCGATCCTGGTGGAGGAAGTAACACCGAATCCACTTTCCATAGGTGAGATACAAAAAGTGCTGGCCAAATTATTGAAGGAACATGTTTCAATCAGGAATCTACCGGTGATCTTCGAGACCCTCGCCGATTACGGAAAAATGAGCTCCGATACCGATTTGTTGGCAGAGTATGTAAGACAAGCCCTGGCTAGACAGATCACAAGCCAGTATGCAGGCGGTGATGCCATGCTTAAGGTTGTGACCGTTTCAGGGAAGGTCGAAAAGAAAATTGCCGACAGTATTCAACAGACCGAGCATGGAAACTTCCTGTCCCTTGATCCCGGTGACTCACAAGAGATTCTTGAAAGTGTGGCATCTCAGGTCGAACAGGTTTCCCTCATGGAAGAATCACCGGTCATTCTCTGTTCCCCGGCTGTCCGTATGTACGTCAGACAAATGACCGAGCGTTACTTCCCGCACGTTCCGATCCTTTCGTATAATGAGCTCGAAGCAAACGTCGAAGTACAAAGTCTAGGGGTGGTGAATATCTCATGATGGTCAAAAAATACAGAGCCGATTCAATGAATGATGCCATGGCGAAGGTTCGAAAGGATCTTGGATCAGATGCAGTGATTCTTCATTCGAAACAGATTCATTCAGGGGGCATCCTCGGTTTATTCAAGAAAAGAGGCGTGGAGGTCATTGCTGCTCTCGATCCCGATCACACGGAGACGGAGGATCACGTAAAAATGGAAAGAATTCAGGATCCCACGCCCCACCCGGTCATCAATCAGCAGCTTGGTGAACTGAAAGGCATGATCGCAGCATTGTCCTCATCGATGACGGACCATTTCCCTTCTCCTGTATCGGATATCCTTGATTCCTTAAAAAAACAGGGGATGAAGGAAGAATATCTGTTGGAGCTCGGGAACCGGCTTCAGCGGCTTCCTGAAGAAACCTACATCGAAAGCACAGAAGCTTTCCTAAGCGAGCGTTTGGATACTGTACCCATGGGTGGGATGACCTTCACTCATAAATATATCAATCTCATGGGACCGACCGGGGTAGGAAAGACCACGACCCTTGCGAAATTGGCGGCAGAAGCCGTGATCGAGAAAAGGAAGAAAGTTGCTTTCCTGACGACCGATACTTACCGAATCGCTGCGATCGAACAGTTGAAAACCTATGCCTCCCTGCTGAACGTTCCGGTTGAAGTGATCTATAAGGCAGATGATTACAGTGCTGCGATTGAGAAGTTCCGGGACTACGATCATCTCTTCATCGATACGGCAGGCCGGAACTACCGGGAAGAAAATTATGTGACGGAACTTCATAACCTGATTGACTTCAGTACCGATATGGAATCATACCTCGTTCTCTCGCTCACCAGCAAGGAAGAAGATATGAGGGAGATCGCCACAGCGTTCTCGTCTATGAAGATCGACCGGTTCATATTTACCAAACTGGATGAAACATCGAGTATGGGGGCAATTTTCAACCTTATCCTTGAGACGGGGATCGGTGCCGCATATGTGACGACAGGGCAGGATGTTCCTGAAGACATTGAACCACTCTTGGCCAAAGACATTGCACGGCTACTGATGAAAGGGATCCGTCCATGAGTGATCAGGCACATAAACTCAGACAAAGGATGAATGAGAGTGCGAGGACCTTTGCCGTCGTGAGCGGCAAGGGTGGAGTCGGGAAGTCTAATATCACGACGAACCTGGCCATCCTTATGGCGAAAAGAGGGAATCGGGTCCTTCTATTCGATATGGATATCGGCATGGGGAATGTGCATCTTCTCCTGGGTAGCCACAGGAAGTACTCCGTGATGGATTATATAGAAGATGGACATAAGACGATTCACGATGTGGTATGTAAAGACGTGCACGGTATTTCCTATATCTCCGGGGGCAATGGATTGAAAGACCTGGTGGAATGGCACGGTGAACGGATGGAACGATTCTTCGAAGGCTTGAAAGAGCTCATGCGGCATTATGATTATATTTTATTCGATATGGGCGCCGGGGCAACGAGTGCGACCATTGAATTCCTGCTGTCTGTCGATGAAATCATTGCCGTGACCACACCTGAGCCAACGGCCATGACCGATGTATATTCCATGATGAAGTATATTTTCCTTAAAGACCGATCGAAGGAGATTTCGATTATATGCAATCGCGCCGCGACGAAAAGAGAAGGAAGGGAAACACTGCTCAGGCTTAAACATACAGTCGGAAAGTTCCTCTTGAAGGAAGTATCTGACCTCGGATTCCTCCCTGAAGATCCTACTGTACGAAAAGCCGTGATCAATCAGGTGCCCCTGGTCATCGGATATCCTTCTTCCGCCGTATCGAAAAGTCTCATGGACGTGCTCGATTGTCTGATCCCTGCGGGTGCACAGGTGAAGAAGTCTTCTTTTATAGAAGGATTCCGAAAGTTTTTCAAAGGGGTGGATGCTGTTGATTAACGTGTTGGTGGTGGATGATTCTGCGTTCATGAGGAAGCTCATCAGCGACTATCTCCGGTCCGAAAGTTCGATTGAAGTCATCGGTACCGCCCGCAACGGGGAGGATGCCATCAAGAAGATCAAAAGGCTGCGGCCAGATGTAGTGACATTGGATATCGAAATGCCCGTCATGAACGGGCTGGAAGCACTCAAGGTCATCATGGATGAACATCCAGTCCCCGTTGTGATGCTCTCTTCTACGACGAAAGAAGGCGCGGATGAAACCGTGAAAGCCATGAGCATCGGGGCTGTGGATTTTCTTGCCAAGCCTTCGGGCACGATTTCCCTTGATTTGTATAAAGTGCAATCCGATATAGTCAGTAAGGTCATTGAAGCGAGCAAGGTGAATATAGGGAAATTGGTGCCAGAGAAGAGCCGTATCAGTCCCGTTGAAGGCCCGAAGCTTAAAGGGCTGTCTGCCAAAAACGCCCTGATTGCCATCGGGACCTCTACGGGGGGACCGCGGGCTCTCCAAAAGGTCCTTGGGGAACTGCCGCGTGCCATCCCGGCTCCAATCGTCATCGTGCAACATATGCCCCCGGGATTCACGAAGTCACTTGCTACCAGGCTTGACGGTCTGAGTGACATCACCATTAAGGAAGCAGAGCAAGGAGAGAAGCTGAAAAAGGGGACGGCATATATCGCCCCGGGCGGGCAACATCTCAAAATCGTTTCCAAGGGAGACGACCTTTTTGCCCATCTTGATGGGGGAGAGCCTGTAAACGGGCACCGGCCTTCCGTTGATGTATTATTTGGATCCATTGCCGCCCTTGGCCATCAGAACACCATTGCGGTCATTATGACGGGCATGGGTTCTGATGGAACGAAAGGACTAGCCTCCTTGAAAAGAATGGGAAGGGCAAGAGTCATCGCAGAAGCGGAAGAAACCTGTATCGTGTATGGAATGCCTAAGGCTGCCGTGGCAGGCGGGTATGTGGATCAATCGGTGGAACTGGGAGAGATTTCTCATTCCATCCTGAATTATTTGAGGTAAGGGAGTGTAAAGCTGATGGAGATGAGTCAATACCTGGAAATATTTATAGAAGAAAGCAAAGAAAATCTTCAGGCGTGCAACGAACAATTGCTGGCACTGGAGAAGCATCCGAATGATCTTTCGATTGTCAATGAGATTTTCCGTGCAGCTCATACACTAAAGGGAATGGCCGCAACGATGGGGTACGATGATCTGGCGAATCTCACTCATAAGATGGAAAACGTTCTGGACGGGATAAGAAACGGTGTGCTGGCCGTGACACCCGGGGTATTGGATGTTGTTTTTCAGGCCGTGGATGATCTGGAAGCAATGGTACTTTCCATTGCCGACGGCGGAGATGGCAAGCGGGATGTCTCCAATGTGGTCCGTTTATTGCAGGAAATCGAGAGTGGAGAAACCCCGGTGACTGCAGCAAAACAGGAAGTGGCTGCAACAGCAACAGCAACAGCAACAGCCCTTTCCGCACGACTTACATATGAAGCATATGAACAGACTGTGATCGAGGAAGCGATCGAACAAGGTTTTAAATGCTATGAAATCTCGGTGTCCCTTCGAGAGGACTGCCTTCTGAAGGCTGCTCGCGTATATATGGTATTCGAGCTCCTTGAGAAAGACGGGGAAGTGATCAAGTCAGATCCTCCGGTGGATCAACTGGAAGAAGAGCGGTTCGATCGGGATTTCACGGTCTCGATCCTCACGATGGAAACGGCTGAAAGCATTGGCGGGAAAGTTGAAAAGGTGTCTGAAATCGAGAGGGTGAGCATTTCTCCTATCGAATCGGGAAGTTTCCGAAGCGCTGAAGAAAACATCGTGAAACCTGTTACAGAGAAAATCCAGCAGGATCTTTCAGGCGAGCCGGATCCCCATTCAAAGGAAGAGAGTGCAGAAAACGTGAAGAAGGCAGCACCTTCCTCAAAGACAATCAGAGTCAACATCGACAGGCTCGATATCCTCATGAATCTATTCGAGGAACTGGTCATCGACCGTGGAAGGCTTGAGGAAATCTCCAAACAATTTGATAATCCGGAACTGAATGAAACGGTTGAACGGATGACGAGGATTTCCGGCGATTTGCAATCCATCATCCTGAACATGAGGATGGTTCCGGTGGAGACCGTATTCAACCGGTTCCCCCGAATGGTACGCCAGCTCGCCAAGGACCTTGACAAGCAGATCGAACTGGAAATCGAAGGAGCAGAGACGGAGCTCGATCGCACGGTCATCGATGAAATCGGCGATCCACTCGTCCACTTGATCCGGAATGCCATTGATCACGGAATCGAGACACCAGAAGTCAGAACGAAACACGGAAAAGAGCCTTTCGGAACAGTCAAACTGAAAGCCTATCACAGCGGAAATCATGTGTTCATCGAACTGGAAGATGATGGGGCTGGAATCAATAAAGAAAGAGTCCTACAAAAAGCGATCGATAAAGGCATTGTCTCTTCTGAGCAGGCACTGACGCTTTCTGACCGTCAAATTTATGAGCTGATCCTATCGTCTGGATTCTCAACTGCGGAAAAATTATCGGATATTTCCGGACGTGGAGTGGGCTTGGATGTTGTAAGATCTACGATCGAATCACTTGGAGGTTCCATCACGATTGATTCGACTGGTGGAGAGGGATCAAGATTTTCCATCCAGCTGCCTCTTACGCTGTCAATCATCGCCGTAATGCTCGTCGATGTGAAGTCTGAAAAGTATGCTATTCCACTGTCATCCATAATCGAAACGGCCATCATCAAAAAAGAAGATGTCCTCCATGCGCACAATCAAAAAGTCATCGACTTCAGGGGCAAGGTCGTTCCGCTCTTATTCCTCGAAGAAGTGTTCGAAGTCCCTTCTGAAGAGGATGAAGCTGATCAATATTCCATCGTACTCGTGCGCAAGGGAGAGAAGACGGCTGCGTTGGTGGTCGATTCATTCATCGGACAGCAGGAGGTCGTACTGAAATCACTCGGTCATTATCTAAACGATATCTTTGCCATTTCCGGAGCTACGATTCTCGGAGATGGGCAAGTGGCTTTGATTATCGATTGCAACGCATTAATCAATTAAGGAGGTCGGCTCTATGACCGATGTCATGACAGAACAAACCAAACTCATCGTGTTTCAGCTTCATGATAAGGAATATGCATTGGAAGTGGAAAATGTCCGCTCCATTGAAAAATTGGAGCACATCACCCGGGTACCGAAAACACCTGACTACGTAAAGGGAGTCATCAATCTCAGGGGTGTAGTGACACCCATCGTCGATCTGCGTGTTCGCTTCGGACTGTCGTCCATTCAGGATACGGAACATACGCGCGTCATCATGGTGATTCTCGATGATAAGGAGGTCGGGCTCATTGTCGATGCTGCAAACGATGTCCTTGATGTTCACACTGAAGATATCGAGGATTCTCCAGATGTGGCAGGTGTCCAGGAAGCAGATTATGTGGCCGGCGTGGTGAAGTTGGATAAGAGGCTCTTGATACTACTTCACTTGGATAAGGTCCTTCAGGCACTCTGACGTGGGATATCACCATATTACATCAGGGCATCTGGATGTATTGAAAGAGATAGGGAACATCGGGGCTGGCCACGCAGCAACATCCCTCTCGTTCCTGCTAGATAAGAAGATTGATATGAAGGTGCCAGCGGTCGACATGGTTTCTTTTGATGAGATGACGGAGCTTGCAGGAGGGGCCGAAACGATTGTAGTCGGAATCTTTCTAAGGATCCAGGGGGAGGTAACGGGTAACATGTTCTTCCTGCTTCCTCTGGAACAGGCCACCCGCTATGTTCAAATCATGCTGAAAGATCCGTCCCACACATTCCAGGAACCACCATACGAAGATATCGCCCTATCTGCCATCCAGGAGCTTGGCAACATCGTATCCGGCGCCTATCTCTCTTCTCTATCCGACTTCACGGGATTATCGATCCAATCTTCCGTACCTGCCGTTTCGGTCGACATGGCAGGGGCAATGGTCGGTTACGGTCTTCTCGAGATATCCAAGGTCGGTGATCACGCCCTTGTCATCGATACCGCTCTCAATGAAGAGGGTACACAGGGCGTCAAGGGGAACTTCTACCTAATTCTTGATCCCGAGTCATTCTCCATCGTGTTCAATTCCTTGGGAGTGGACGCATGATGGGGACGGATTCGGTTGTCAAAGTAGGGATTGCTGACATGAAGTTCGTCAGGGATAAAGGGTCGATTCGGACGACGGGTCTTGGGTCTTGTGTAGGGCTTGTCCTCTATGATGGACGGCTTCGATTGGCAGGTATGGCCCATGTCATGCTACCGGACTCATCCTTTACAAAAGAAGCGACAATCAACCCAGGCAAATATGCAGATCTGGCCATACCAGGTCTTGTAGCCCTCTTGAATCGACATGGTGCGGACACTTCGAGGCTCGTATGCAAAATGGCAGGCGGCGCACAGATGTTCCAGGCGGCATCCGGGAGCGATATCATGCGGATAGGCCCCAGGAATGTTGAAGCGGTCAAGGAGCAGCTCCACAAACTGAATATCAGCATCATCGCTGAAGACCTCGGGGGTAATAAAGGAAGAACCATTGAATTTTTCCCTGAAACCGGAATGATGCATGTGAGGACGGTGTATGCAGGAACAAAGGAAATGTGAGGACGAAGACTAGCTCTTGGAAAGGAGGGGTAACATGTCCCGACAACCGGATCGGAACGAAGAACAACCCTACTGGGATAGATGGATCCACAACCGCGATACAGAGGCAGGGGATATGCTCGTGAAGAAATATATGCCCCTTGTTTCTTATCATGTTCAACGAATTTCAGTCGGCCTCCCGAAAAACGTTTCAAGAGAAGATATCAAAAGCCTCGGTCTCATGGGCCTATTGGATGCACTGCAAAAATTCGATCCCACGAGAGATCTCAAGTTTGATACATATGCATCCTTCAGGGTCAGGGGAGCCATCCTGGACGGCCTCAGGAAAGAAGACTGGCTTCCACGCTCCACAAGGGATAAGGCGAAAAAGATCGAAGCAAGGACATTGGAGCTCGAACAATCCCTTTTACGCCACGTGACACCGGAAGAAGTTGCCGCATCGCTTGAAATGACAACCGATGAAGTCTATCAGGCAGCCAATGAGCATTTCTTTGCAAATGTCTTATCCATGGATGAACAGCTTTCTGCTGATGAAAGTGAATCTTCCTCCTTTTCTCTGAAGGATGAACGGGTCTTTTCCCCGGAAGAAGCGACCGTCAAACAAGAGAACATGGAAGAGCTTGAAAAGATGATTTTAAAACTTTCAGAGAAAGAGCAGCTCGTGCTAAGCTTGTTTTATAAAGAAGAACTGACTTTGACCGAAATTGGTCATGTTATGAATTTATCCACATCGCGCATTTCGCAGATTCACTCCAAGGCCATTTTCAAGTTGAGGAATTTCCTGAAACCTGAAGCAGGGGGATGATAAGGTGACTCTTAAGGCGATCGAACTCCAGGTGGCACTGCCGAGGACATTCGAAGCGGGAAAAATGACAGAACAAGCACAGCAGCTCGGTCAGTCAGTCAATCATGCCGCATCCCTCGGGATGGAAAAGAAGACATATAAAGAACGCCATACGGTCAATCGCATGAAAGGGAAGGCTCCCTTGTCACGCAGCGGGAAAGATCCCCGTTACGAAGAGGGGAAACGCGAAGGGCATCATCCGTTTAAAGGGAAGGCAATCGATTACAGTGGATGATAGAACGACTGTTCCGGAGGAAACCGGGACAGTTTTTCCTTGTTGAGCTGGCGTTAGAACTCAAATATGAAAAGATAACAGGGTGATACATTAATGATTTTCGCAATAGTACTATCCATTTTATTGAATCTCGTCGCTTTATTTGCGATCATCCTGCTATACGTAAGGCAGAACCGCCTCCTGGCCCTTGACAACCAGCAAAAGAGAAGGGTGGCAGAAATGGAAGAGCTGATGTCTGCTTATATGGAAGAATTGAAGGAAGAGAATGATGCTTTTCTCTTATCACTGACAAAGGATGAGCCTGTTGCAAAGGAACGTGTGGCAGAACCTCCTTCCAAGGTTCGGATGAAAGCAATGGAAGCCTATCAGTCGGTTCCCACCATCGACCCTACCATCGATCCGTCCGAGCATACAGATATGGCAGAACTTGATATGGTGAGTATGCACCGTGCCGGCTTTTCGATTGATGAAATCGCAAAAGCCGCTGGTGTTGGGAGGACGGAAGTAGAGCTTTTTCTGAAATTCAACAAGAATATCGAATAATTTTCTTCAAAAATCGCGGCAAGCCCTTGATTGGATAAAAGAGGTATGCTATAGTATTCATGGTGTGATTACACACGTTTCCTGATTGAGGTGGATGGTGCTATTTTTAATAGTTTCTGCCCCAAGATGAAGGAGACGGAGGATAAAAACAAAAACCATTAGGAGGAACCACACATGTCAGTCATTTCAATGAAACAATTGCTTGAAGCTGGTGTACACTTCGGACACCAAACTCGCCGTTGGAACCCTAAGATGAAGAGATACATCTTCACAGAGCGTAACGGCATCTACATCATCGACCTTCAAAAAACCGTTAAAAAGGTTGAAGAAGCTTACAACTTCGTGAAAGAACTAGCTGGTAACGGCGGTAAAGTTCTTTTCGTAGGAACAAAAAAACAAGCGCAAGAATCTGTTAAAGATGAAGCGGAGCGCGCTGGTATGTACTACATCAACCAACGTTGGTTGGGTGGAACACTTACTAACTTCGAAACAATCCAAAAACGTATTTCACGTCTTAAGCAAATCGAAAAGATGGAAGAAGACGGTACGTTCGAAGTACTACCTAAGAAAGAAGTAGTACAACTGAAAAAAGAACATGAACGTCTTGTGAAATTCCTAGGCGGAATCAAAGATATGAACACACTGCCTGATGCACTATTCATCATCGATCCTCGTAAAGAGCGTATCGCTGTTGCGGAAGCACGCAAGCTTAACATCCCTATCGTAGGTATCGTTGATACAAACTGTGATCCGGATGAAATCGATGTTGTCATCCCTGCGAATGATGACGCGATCCGTGCGGTTAAGCTTCTTACAGGGAAAATGGCAGATGCCATCCTTGAAGCGAAACAAGGTGAAGAAGCAGCTGTAGCAGCTGAGTAATGACGAAAAGGTGATAAGAGGGCTTACCCTTATCACCTTTTTTTAAAGAGGAATCAGACTATCTTTTCAGGTAGTTCACAGCAGGGAAACCTGCGATAGATAATCTAAGGAGGAAACCTACTATGGCAATCACTGCACAAATGGTTAAAGAACTTCGTGAAAAAACCGGCGCTGGAATGATGGACTGTAAAAAAGCGCTAACAGAAACTGGCGGAGACATGGAGAAAGCAATCGACTTCCTTCGTGAAAAAGGAATCGCGAAAGCAGCTAAAAAAGCTGATCGTATCGCAGCTGAAGGTACAACGTTCATCGCAAGCGAAGGAAACACAGCAATCATCCTTGAAGTGAATGCTGAAACGGATTTCGTTGCGAAAAACGAAAACTTCCAAAACCTTGTTAAAGAACTTTCTTCTCACCTATTGGCTACAAAGCCTGCTTCTGTTGAAGAAGCGATGGATCAAAAAATGGAGAACGGTTCAGTTGTTAGTGAGTTCATCAATGCGGCAATCGCGAAAATCGGAGAGAAAATCACTCTTCGTCGCTTCGAAATCCGCACTAAAGATGACAACGCAGCGTTCGGTGAGTACCTCCACATGGGTGGACGCATCGCTGTTCTTGCTGTAGTTGAAGGCACAACTGATGCTGCTGTAGCAAAAGACGTGGCTATGCATGCTGCAGCCCTTAACCCTAAATACGTTTCACGTGATCAAGTGTCTGCTGAAGAAGTAGCACATGAGCGTGAAGTGCTTAAACAACAAGCGCTTAACGAAGGCAAACCTGAAAACATCGTTGAAAAAATGGTGGAAGGTCGCCTAAGCAAGTACTTCGAAGATATCTGCATCCTTGACCAGCCTTTCGTTAAGAATCCAGATCAAAAAGTACGTCAATTCCTAGAGTCTCACAAAGCTACCCTTACAGACTTCACTCGTTATGAAGTAGGGGAAGGCCTTGAGAAACGTCAAGAAAACTTCGCTGAAGAAGTTATGAGCCAAGTGAAGAAATAATCAACCGATTCGCTGTAGGGAACACATCGTGTGTTCCCTATTTTTCAAGAAAAATCTTATTTACATACGGAGGTTCCCATGAGCGTTCCAAAATATAAACGTGTCGTGCTTAAATTAAGTGGAGAAGCCTTAGCCGGTGAAGACGGCTTCGGCATCAACCCGTCCGTGATCAAAAACGTGGCGGAAGATGTAAAAGAAATTGCCGAACTAGGTGTGGAAGTCGCAGTCGTCGTTGGCGGCGGAAACATCTGGAGAGGGAAAATCGGCAGTGAGATGGGTATGGACCGTGCATCCGCCGACTATATGGGGATGCTGGCGACCGTCATGAACTCATTGGCCCTTCAGGACAGCCTGGAGCAGGTCGGTGTCGAAACGCGGGTGCAGACTTCCATCGATATGCGTCAGGTAGCCGAACCATATATCAGAAGAAGAGCAATCCGCCACCTGGAGAAGAAGAGGGTAGTCATCTTTGCAGCCGGTACCGGAAACCCTTACTTCTCAACAGATACCACAGCGGCTCTTCGTGCAGCAGAAATCGAAGCAGAAGTCATCCTGATGGCGAAAAACAATGTGGATGGCGTCTATTCTGCCGATCCGATGAAGGACGCCAATGCAGTGAAATATGACAAGCTTTCCTATCTTGATGTGTTGAAAGAGGGCTTGGCGGTCATGGATTCAACGGCTTCATCCCTATGTATGGACAATGATATACCGCTTATTGTATTCTCTATTATGGAAGATGGAAACATCAAAAAAGCCGTAACAGGCGAAAATATCGGTACAATCGTAAGGGGGAAAGAATAATGGCAGAAGCAATCATTTCAAACGCAAAGGAAAGAATGACTAAAGCAATCCAAACGTATTCACGTGAACTGGCGACAATCCGGGCGGGACGCGCGAACGCATCCCTACTTGATAAGATCACCGTCGATTATTATGGTGCGCCTACACCGGTGAACCAACTGGCAGGTATCTCGATTCCTGAGGCCCGTATGCTTGTCATCCAACCTTATGATAAAACAGCATTGGGCGACATCGAGAAAGCGATCCTCAAATCCGATCTCGGTATCACTCCGAACAGTGACGGGAATATCCTTCGCATCATCATTCCTGCTTTGACTGAAGAGCGTCGTAAAGAACTGGTCAAACGTGTGAAGAAAGAAGCGGAAGATGCGAAAGTTGCCATCCGTAACATTCGCCGCGATGCAAATGAAGAACTGAAGAAACAGGAAAAAGCGGGCGAGATCACGGAAGATGATCTTCGCAGCTACTCAGAAGATGTCCAGAAGGCAACGGATGAAAGCATTGTGAAGATTGACGGTATCGCAAAAGATAAAGAGCAGGAAATGCTAGAAGTATAATGAACGAGTACCGCCGACCTATAAGCGAAACCCGCTTGGTCGGCTTTTTTTACACTACATATTGATTGCACACCCACCGGCATCCCTTGGATCTTTCCCCTTAAAAATGTCTGAACAGGACTGGCAGGGAATGGTATAATCGAATTTCATGGAGATATCTTTTGTGATTTTTGTTATGATAGTAGAGGTAAATATTTTTAGGATTGTTGGTGGAGGATTTTTATGCTAAACAAGCTTAAGCAATGGAAGCGGCAGCAAGGTTCAGAAGACTATGATGAACGGTATAGGGAGTTGAGGAATCACCCGATCCCGGAACATATCGCCATCATCATGGATGGTAACGGGAGATGGGCCAAGAAAAGGGCCATGCCCAGGGTTGCCGGCCATCATGAAGGAATGAAATGTGTAAGGAGGGTGACCAGGCTGGCAAATGAGCTCGGCGTTGGCACCTTGACTTTATATGCTTTCTCTACAGAAAACTGGAAGCGCCCGAAAATGGAAGTAGAGTTCCTGATGAAGCTTCCCGAAGAATTCCTTGGAACATTCCTTCCGGAGTTGATCGAGGAAAACGTTCAGGTGAAGATGATGGGTGCAACAGACGCCATCCCTGAGCACACCAAGCGGGCAGTACAGAAAGCAATCGAAGAGACTAAAGAGAATGACGGCCTTATCTTGAACTTCGCTCTGAACTATGGAAGCAGATCTGAAATCCTCGACGGTGTGAAGCATGTCTTAAATGATGTAAGAAGTGGAATACTGGATGAAGAACAATTGACAGAAGACGTGTTTTCCACTTATTTAATGACAAAGAACCTCAAGGATCCCGATCTGCTCATACGGACAAGCGGAGAAATACGTTTGAGTAATTTCATGCTTTGGCAGCTCGCATATACTGAATTCTGGTTCACGGATGTATTGTGGCCCGACTTCGGCAAGGAAGAGCTTGTGGAAGCCATTGAGGCCTATCAGGGCCGCTCAAGGAGATTCGGCGGGTTACAAAGCGAGGAGTCCTAATGAAACAGCGAATTATTACAGCGGTCGTCGCAGCGGCGATCTTCTTGCCGATCATCTTGGTTGGTAAGATACCATTCATCATCCTGATGTATGCCATTGCATCCATCAGTCTCTATGAAGCACTTAAAATGAGGGGCCACGGGATCATGACGATACCAGGTTTATTATCCCTTGCCCTCCTATGGATCTTTTTGATCCCGAATGAAACCATCGATGTCATTGCGGACTTCGGATACTCCAAAATGGAGTTTGTGTTCATCGCCGTTTTATTATTGCTGGTCTATACGGTGATCACGAAGAACCGCTTCACCTATGACGACGTCGGTTTTCACTTATTGAGCCTATTATATGTAGGAATCGGTTATTTCTATTTCATCGAGATCCGCATGCTGTCGAATGGCGCACAGCTCATCTTCTATGCCCTATTCATCATCTGGGCTACGGATTCCGGAGCCTACTTTATCGGACGGGCCATGGGGAAGAAAAAACTCTGGCCGCATATTTCTCCGAATAAAACAGTTGAAGGGTTCATCGGCGGAATCGTTTCGGCTGTCATTGTCGGTATCATCATCACATTTTTCACCGACCTCGGCATCTCGATGCCAAAGCTAATCATCATCACGGCGATACTTTCCGTATTCGGTCAAATGGGGGATCTGGTGGAATCTGCCCTTAAAAGGCACTACGGAGTCAAGGATTCCGGGAATCTCCTTCCGGGACACGGTGGGATGCTCGATCGTTTCGACAGTTTGTTATTCGTACTGCCACTGCTGCATTTTCTATTATAAAGATAAAGAGAGCAACACATCTGTAAGGAGTGGAGTCATTGAAGAGTATTAGTTTAATGGGGGCCACCGGTTCCATCGGGATCCAGACACTCGATGTCATCCGGCAGCACCCCGAAGAGTTCCATCTATCGGCTGTATCGGCAGGCCGCAACATGGAAAAGACAAGGGACATCATCCGTGAGTTCATGCCGTCACTCGTCTCTGTCCAACTGAAAGAGGATGCAGAGAAGCTCCGCTCAGAATTTGGTGATATCACCGTTCTCCATGGAGAAGATGGTCTGATCGAGACAGCGTGCTTCCATGAAGCCGACGTCTTGGTCAACGCGGTGCTCGGTAGCGTGGGCCTCCATCCGACTTTGAAGGCAATCGATGCGGGCAAGACCATCGCCATCGCCAACAAGGAGACCCTCGTAACAGCAGGGCATCTGGTCATGGAAGCGGCTCGGAAGAAGGGTGTACAGCTTCTTCCCGTTGATAGTGAACACTCCGCGATCTTTCAGGCACTTCAAGGGGAGAATCCGAAAAATATCGAAAAACTCATCATTACCGCTTCCGGAGGGAGCTTCCGTGATAAATCAAGAGATGAGCTTGTCGGCGTGACGGTAGACGATGCGCTGAATCATCCGAACTGGTCCATGGGGGCGAAAATCACCATCGATTCGGCAACCATGATGAATAAAGGACTTGAAGTCATCGAAGCCCACTGGCTCTTTGATCTGCCTTATGATCAGATTGACGTGGTACTTCACCGTGAAAGCATCATTCATTCTATGATCCAGTTCCACGATTCTTCGGTCATGGCTCAGCTGGGAACACCTGATATGAGGGTACCGATCCAATATGCCCTCACGTATCCAGACAGGATGCCCCATCCTAAAGGGAAGAGACTGGACTTGGTGGAAATCGGGAAGCTTCACTTCGAAGAAATGGATACGGACCGGTTCAAATGCCTCGGATTTGCCTATGCAGCCGGCAGGGAAGGCGGCAGCATGCCGACAGTCCTGAATGCAGCCAATGAAGCAGCTGTGGCACTCTTCCTTAAAGGGGCTATCTCATTCCTGCAAATCGACGACCTCGTGGAGCGGGCATTGAACGGGCACGTCACGATACAAAGGCCGGACCTCGGGACGATCCATGAGATCGACCGGAACACGAGGAAGCTGGTCGATTCCTGGGTGTAAAGGGTATGTTTTCCCGCGATGATACGTATGATGATTATGTACAACCCTTCATTTACATTTAAATCTGTGCAGTTTGACAGGTTACAAAGGTGGTTATTTACATGCAGACAGTCATAGCCTTTATCGTGATCTTCGGGGCATTGGTTTTTTTCCATGAACTGGGGCATCTGATTTTTGCCAAGCGTGCAGGGATCCTCTGCCGCGAGTTTGCCATCGGTTTCGGTCCAAAGGTGTTCTCATTCAAGAAAAATGAAACCGTCTATACGATCCGCCTGCTTCCATTGGGAGGTTTCGTCCGGATGGCGGGTGAAGATCCAGAAATGGTCGAACTGAAGGCGGGCCATCGCATCGGTCTCCTATTTGATCAGGATGAGAAAGCTTCCAAGATTGTTCTGAACAACAAGGACCGCTATCCGAACATCCGCGTCATCGAGGTGGAAACGGCGGATCTTGAAAGGGAACTCATCATCAAAGGGTATGAAGATGACGAAGAAGAATTGAAAACATTCCCTATTTCACGAAACGCTGTCATCGTCGAAGACGGTACAGAATCATTGATTGCGCCATGGGATCGTCAATTCGGTTCAAAATCCCTGCCGAAGAGGGCGATGGCCATTTTCGCAGGTCCACTGTTCAACTTCATCCTGGCTTTCTTCATTTTCATTCTGGTCGGGTTCCTTCAAGGGGTACCGACCAATGATCCCGTCCTTGGTGATCTGACGGATGATGGCGCAGCCAAGGAATCAGGCCTTCAAAAAGGAGACGAGGTCCTTAGCATCGACGACAGTGAAATCTCCACTTGGGAAGATATTGTCGGTGTGATCCAGAAGCACCCCGGTGATGAACTCGTCTTCACCGTCGAAAGGGGAGGAGCGACACAGGATATCTCTGTAACGCCAGAGCCTCAGAAGGTAGAAGGGCAAGAAGAAATCGGAAAGATCGGCGTTCACAATCCTATGGAAAAATCGCCGCTGAAGGTCGTATCTTCAAGTGCGGAGCAAACCTACGAAATGGGCAAGCTGATCTTCGTCCTCTTAGGCAAGCTTGTTACGGGTGAATTCTCCATTGATGCCTTAAGCGGACCGGTTGGGATCTATCAGTCCACCGATGTCGTTGCACAGTCGGGTATCTATGATTTGATGAGATGGGCAGCCATACTCAGCATCAACCTCGGCATCATGAACCTCCTGCCGATCCCGGCCTTGGACGGAGGAAGACTCCTGTTCTTCGCAGTGGAAGCGCTGAGGGGAAAACCGGTGGACCGCAAGATGGAAGGAATGGTTCATTTTGTAGGGTTCGCCCTCCTGATGGTCCTGATGCTCGTCGTAACATGGAATGATATACAACGATTCTTTATACAGAATTAGCATGTTTGGCAGTTTCATCCTAGTGGGTGATACTGCCTCTTGCATTGCTCGGGGAAAAACGGGTACATACAAATAAACAATAAAAATATTATGGTAACTGAGGTGCTCTGAATGAAACAATCACAAACGTTGATCCCAACCTTGAGGGAAGTTCCGGCCGATGCAGAGGTCAAAAGTCATCAGCTTCTCCTTCGCGCGGGATATATGAGGCAAAATGCAAGCGGAATCTATAGCTACCTGCCACTCGGAACGAAAGTATTGAAGAAGGTAGAAGCAATCATCCGCGAGGAGCTTGAAGCAGCGGGAGCAGCAGAACTGTTGATGCCGGCCTTACAACCTTCTGAACTATGGAAGGAATCTGGACGCTGGGGGACATATGGTCCTGAACTGATGAGGATGAACGACCGCCATGACCGTGAGTTCGCACTGGGAGCAACCCATGAAGAAATGATCACGAGCCTGATCAGGGACGAAATAAAATCGTACAAACGACTTCCTTTGACCCTTTATCAGATCCAAACGAAATATCGTGACGAAAAGCGTCCACGATTCGGCCTTCTGCGAGGAAGGGAATTCATCATGAAAGATGCCTATTCCTTCCACTCTTCACAGGAAAGTCTCGATGAAACCTATGATCGACTATTCCAAGCCTATTCGAATATCTTCACACGCTGTGGATTGGATTTCAGGGCCGTTATCGCAGATTCAGGGGCCATGGGGGGTAAGGATACCCATGAATTCATGGTCCTTTCAGAAATCGGTGAAGACACGATTGCTTATTCTGATACATCCGATTTTGCTGCCAATATTGAAATGGCGGAAGTCGCAGATACGTATGAGCTTTCAAAGGAAGACATGCTGGATCTCGAAAAGATTTCAACGCCTGATACGAAGACCATCGATGACGTTTGTGCGTTGTTTGATAAGCAGCCTGAAGAGTGCATCAAAAGCCTTTTGTTCAAAGCGGATGAAGAGTATGTACTCGTCCTGGTGCGCGGTGATCATGAAATCAATGACATCAAACTGAAGAACCTTCTCGGTGCTGATCAGGTCGAGCTTGCCACAGCTGAAGGAACAGTAAGCTTACTTGGTAGCGAAGTAGGTTCCGTAGGTCCGTTCTCCCTTCCTGCTGAAGTGAAGATCATCGCCGATCAGGCCGTGAAGTATGTCCGCAATGGTGCGGCAGGTGCCAATGAAACAGGCTTCCACTACTTGAATGTGAATGTGGAAAGAGATGTGGATGCCATCACATTCACAGATCTGCGCTTCATTCAAGAAGGAGACCCTTCACCGGATGGTAAGGGAACGATCCAATTTGCAAGAGGCATCGAAGTAGGACATGTCTTCAAGCTTGGAACAAAGTATTCCGACAGCATGGGCAGCACCTATCTGGATGAAAACGGCCGTTCACAGTCCATTATCATGGGTTGTTATGGAATCGGGGTTTCAAGGACGGTTGCGGCGGTAGCTGAACAGTTCAACGATGATAGAGGTCTTGTATGGCCGCTGGACCTAGCTCCATATGATGCCCATGTAATTCCGGTCAATATGAAAGATGATGCCCAGAGAGAGCTTGCTGAAGAATTATACGGTACGCTAAAACACGCACGATATGATGTCCTAATGGACGACCGTGCGGAGCGGCCGGGCGTTAAATTCGCAGATTCCGATCTGATCGGCCTCCCGTACCGCATCACGGTCGGCAAGAAGGCTGCTGAAGGAATCATTGAATTGAAAGTCAGGAAAACAGGTGATATGCTTGAAGTTCATAAAGATGAATTAGTGAAAACACTTCAAGAACTTTCTGAAACAAATTAAAGGGATGAAGGGCTTGACTCCAGTGGTTGTACCTCTGCCGTCGGCCCTTTTCCTCTGAGGATATAGAAAGGCACTAAAGGGGGAGTAAGAGAAATGGAAGAGAGATCCCTGAGCAAGAAAGAGCGATTTCAAGTATTACTATCCCAGCTAGGGATGACCGGGGATGATGTGGTTCAGTACTTCAACAATGCTGAAATTGAAAAATTATCCGTTTATAGAAAAGAGAAAAAATGGCATTTTCATTTCGCGCTGGATCAGATCATTCCCTGCAAGGTGATGAACCAGTTTTCAAATGCTCTAAGGTCTTCGTTCAAGCATATCGCCCAGGTAGGATTTTCGGTGAAGGTCCTCAATACGGAAGCAACCGAACAGCATATCCTTGATTACTGGACAGAATGCATCAAGGAAGTGCAGGGCATATCACCGCCATTATTGAAGATCCTCAATACACAGAAGCCTAAGATACAGGGTAATAAAATTGTCGTGCAGGCTTCCAACGATACAGAAGCGACACAGTTGAAGAAAAAATATAGTGATATCATCTGTTCGGCATTCGAACAGTTTGGATTTCCCCGCCTCATGCTGGATGCAGAGGTAGGACAGGCTGAAGCTCAAAACAGTGACTATGAGAAATTTCTTGAAGAAAAGCTCAAGGAAGATCAAGAGCGGGCAAAACAGGCTCTCATTGAAATGGAGAAAGCTGAGAAGGAAGAAGCCGCAGGGATTCCGAGCGGGCCCTTCATGCTTGGTTTATCGATCAAGGATGACGCTGAGTTCAGGAAGATCGAAGACATCCTCGATGAGGAGAGGCGCATTGCCGTCGAAGGCTATGTGTTCGACTGTGAAACGCGTGAGCTGAGAAGCGGCCGTACCCTCCTCACATTCAAGGTGACGGATTATTCAAGCTCGATCCTTGTGAAGATGTTCTCCCGTGACAAAGACGATGCAGCCATTATGAATACGATGAAGAAGGGGATGTGGGTCCGCTGCAGGGGAAGCATCCAAAATGATACATTCGTCCGCGACCTCGTCATGATCGCCAACGATGTCAATGAAATCAAACCGGTTCTGAGACTCGATACGGCACCTGAAGACAAGAAGAGGGTAGAACTCCACATGCATACCCCGATGAGTCAAATGGACGCAGTATCGTCCGTCAGTTCCCTTGTTTCGCAAGCAAAGAAATGGGGTCATAAGGCGGTTGCCATCACGGATCATGCCGTGGCACAATCCTTCCCGGAAGCGTTCAGTGCAAGTAAAAAGAATGATATCAAGGTGCTGTACGGCATCGAGGCAAACCTCGTCGATGACGGGGTCCCCATCGCCTATAACGACAGGGACCGCATACTAGAAGACAGCACGTATATCGTATTCGATGTGGAAACGACAGGTCTTTCCGCGGTATACGATACGATTATCGAACTCGCAGCCGTAAAGATCAGGGACGGGGAAGTGATCGACAAGTTCGAGCGCTTTGCCAATCCTCATCATCCCCTTTCTGCTACAACCATCGAACTGACTGGCATCACCGATGATATGGTGAGGAATGCCCCTGAGATCAACGATGTGCTGAAGGAATTCCATGCATGGGTGGAAGATGATATCCTGGTTGCCCACAATGCATCATTCGATATGGGGTTCCTGAATGCAGGATACAAGAAAGCAGACCTTCCCAAAGCGTCAAATCCGGTCATCGATACGCTGGAACTGGCAAGGCTCCTTTATCCTCAATTCAAGAATCACCGCTTGAATACCCTGGCGAAGAAATTCGATGTCGAGCTCACCCAGCATCACAGGGCGATCTATGATGCGGAAGCCACTGGATATCTACTTCTCAAAATGCTGAAGGATGCATCGGAGAAGGGGATCATGAATCATAATCAGTTCAATGATTACATGGGGAAAGGGGACGCCTATAAGCGTTCAAGACCTTACCACTGTACCCTGCTTGCCCAGACGGAAGAAGGACTGAAGAATCTGTTCAAGCTCGTATCGATTTCCCACATGCATTATTTCTTCCGTGTCCCCCGCATCCCGCGGTCACAGCTCCAAAAATATCGCGCTGGCATCCTGGTTGGTTCGGGTTGCGATAAAGGGGAAGTGTTCGAAGGGATGATGCAAAAAGGCATCGAGGAAGTGCTCGAAACAGCTGAATTCTATGATTACCTTGAGGTTCATCCGAAAGAAGTCTATCAGCATCTGATTGAACTGGATCTCGTGCAGAGTACGAAGAATCTGGAAGACATCATCAAGAATATCGTCGATCTCGGAGAACGGATCAATAAGCCCGTTGTGGCAACAGGGAACGTGCATTATTTGAATGAAACAGACAAGATTTATCGGAAGATCCTCGTGAGTTCCCAAGGTGGGGCAAACCCGCTTAATCGTCATGAACTTCCCGATGTCCATTTCCGTACAACGAATGAGATGCTGGATGCCTTCTCCTTCCTCGGGAAAGACAAGGCCGAGGAGATCGTGGTCGAGAACTCAAATAAGATCGCTGACATGATCGACTCCATCAAACCGATCAAAGATGACCTTTTCACCCCTAAGATCGAAGGGGCAGACGAGGAAATGCGTCGCATGAGCTATGAGATGGCCAAAAGCATTTACGGGGAAGACCTTCCTGAAATCGTCGAAGCGCGCCTTGAAAAAGAGCTGAAGAGCATCATCGGCCATGGATTCGCCGTCATCTATCTCATTTCTGCTAAACTCGTTAAGAAGTCACTGGAGGACGGATATCTTGTTGGATCCCGTGGATCCGTCGGCTCATCATTCGTTGCCACCATGACGGAGATCACAGAAGTGAATCCACTTCCTCCGCATTACGTGTGCCCGTCCTGCAAGAAGTCGGAGTTCTTCGATGACGGTTCCGTTGGTTCAGGATTCGATCTGCCGAACAAAGACTGTCCGGATTGTGCGATTCCATTCAAAAAAGACGGACACGATATCCCGTTTGAGACATTCCTGGGATTCAAGGGGGATAAGGTTCCCGATATCGATTTGAACTTCTCGGGGGAATACCAGCCGAAAGCCCATGATTATACGAAGGTGCTGTTCGGAGAAGACAACGTCTATCGTGCGGGGACGATCGGTACAGTAGCCGAGAAAACAGCCTATGGATATGTTAAAGGGTACGCAGGAGACAATAACCTGCAGATCCGCGGCGCAGAGGTCGATCGCCTCGTCAGCGGGTGTACAGGCGTGAAGCGGACCACCGGGCAGCATCCCGGGGGGATCATCGTTGTACCGGATTATATGGATATTTATGATTTCTCACCGATCCAGTTCCCTGCGGATGCGAGTGATTCGGAGTGGCGCACCACTCACTTCGATTTCCATTCCATCCATGATAATCTCCTGAAGCTCGATATCCTTGGACACGATGATCCGACGGTGATCAGGATGCTCCAGGACTTATCGGGGATCGATCCTAAGACGATTCCGACGGATGATCCTGAAGTCATGAAGATATTCAGTGGCACGGAGTCCCTCGGAGTCACCGAAGAGCAGATCATGTGTAAAACGGGGACCCTGGGAATTCCAGAGTTCGGAACCAGATTCGTCCGGCAGATGCTTGAGGATACGAAGCCGACAACATTCTCTGAACTTGTGCAGATCTCCGGTCTTTCCCACGGGACCGATGTATGGCTTGGGAATGCACAGGAATTGATTCATAATAAAATATGCAATCTCAGTGAGGTTATCGGATGCCGTGATGATATCATGGTCTACCTCATCTATCAGGGTCTTGATCCTTCATTGGCATTCAAGATCATGGAGTTCGTCCGAAAAGGAAAAGGGCTTCAGGATGAATGGGTGGATGAAATGAAGAATAACGGTGTACCGGATTGGTATATCGACTCCTGCCTGAAAATCAAGTACATGTTCCCGAAAGCCCATGCTGCCGCCTACGTTCTGATGGCAGTGAGGATTGCATACTTCAAAGTCCACCATGCCCTTCTGTATTATGCCGCCTACTTCACCGTTCGTGCTGAAGACTTCGACATCGAAGCCATGGTGAGGGGCTCTCAAGCTGTAAGGGCCAAGATCGAAGAGATCAATGCCAAAGGACTGGACGCCTCACCAAAAGAAAAGAACACGCTCACCGTCCTTGAGCTTGCCCTTGAGATGTGTGAGAGGGGCTACCAATTCCAGAAGGTGGATCTATACCGCTCGGAAGCCTCCGAATTCCTCATTGACGGCGATACCCTAATCCCACCATTCAATGCGATTCCGGGTCTTGGGACGAATGCCGCCCTCAATATCGTGAAGGCGAGGGAAAATGGAGAATTCCTTTCGAAAGAGGATCTACAGCAAAGGGGACGGGTATCCAAGACCATCATCGAATATCTGGATAATCACGGATGTCTGGAGTCCCTGCCGGAGAAAAATCAGCTGTCCTTGTTCTGACCATGATGTAAGGGAAATTTATTTGCATAAAAATATCGGTTATGGTATATTTTTATTGGAAATACTAAGGATAGCTCTAACGTCGAAGAGTGGGGTCGCACCCCACTCTTTCGTTATTACTTGGAGATTTTTTCTATCTTTTATAGTCTTGGTGCAAGATTTTTCATATAGACCAGGAGGTAAGTATGAGTAAAATTACAACACTTGTAGAAGAACTTGTCACACCCATATTGGATGATCTTTCACTGGAACTGATCGATATGGAGTACGTGAAAGAGGGATCAAACTGGTTCCTTCGCATTTTTATCGATAAGGACAGCGGTGTTGATATCGAGGAATGCGGAATCGTCAGCGAACGCCTCAGCGAGAAGCTGGATGAGCTCGACCCGATCCAGCACAATTATTTCCTGGAGGTCTCCTCACCGGGAGCAGAGCGCCCTCTCAAAAAAGAGAAGGACTTTGAGAAGTCCATCGGAAAGAATGTATACGTGAAACTATATGAACCGATGGATGGAGAAAAAGCATTCGAAGGTTTGCTGTTATCATATACGCCCGAGAAGCTAGAACTTGAACTGACGATCAAAACGCGTAAAAAGAAGGTTGAAATACCGATGGATAAAGTCGCGGCTGCAAGACTTGCCGTAACCTTTTCCTAACTGAACAACCGCAAAATAAAGGGGGATAAAACCGTCATGAGCACGCAGTTATTAGATGCTCTAACTGTATTAGAGAAAGAAAAAGGCATTGCGAGAGATGTGATCATCGAAGCGATCGAAGCCGCTCTTGTATCGGCCTATAAACGGAATTTCAATCAGGCACAGAATGTAAGGGTGGACTTAAACCTGGACACAGGTACCATGAGGGTCTTCGCCCGCAAGGAAGTCGTGGATGAAGTATTCGATTCCCGTCTTGAGATTTCCGTGCCGGATGCAACAGACATCAATCCAAGCTATGAAGTGGGCGATGTGGTGGAGCTTGAGGTCACTCCGAAGGACTTCGGACGGATCGCAGCCCAGACGGCCAAGCAGGTCGTCACACAGCGTGTACGCGAGGCGGAACGCGGCATCATCTACTCTGAGTTCGTAGATCGTGAAGAGGATATCATGACAGGCATCGTCCAGCGTCAGGATAACCGCTTCATCTATGTGGCTCTAGGTAAAATCGAAGCATTGCTTCCTGTAAGCGAACAGATGCCGAATGAGACTTACAAGCCCCATGACCGCATCAAGGTCTTCATCACCAAAGTCGAGAAGACGACCAAGGGACCTCAGATCTTTGTTTCCCGTACTCATCCAGGTCTGTTGAAGCGCCTCTTCGAAATCGAAGTGCCTGAAATCTTCGATGGTACGGTCGAAATCAAATCTGTTGCACGCGAAGCTGGAGATCGCTCCAAGATCTCCGTTCACGCAGATAATGGTGAAATCGATCCCGTCGGTGCCTGTGTCGGAACCAAGGGTGCTAGGGTTCAGGCAATCGTCAACGAACTCAAAGGGGAAAAGATCGATATCGTGCAATGGTCCGAAGATCCTGTCACATTCGTTGCGAACGCATTGAGCCCTTCCAAGGTACTTGATGTACAGGTGAATGAGGAAGAGAAGTCCACACGCGTCATCGTGCCGGATTACCAACTTTCCCTTGCCATCGGGAAGCGCGGTCAAAATGCCCGTCTTGCCGCCAAGCTCACAAACTGGAAAATTGATATCAAAAGTGAAACAGATGCCAGGGAACTTGGTCTCTATCCCCGCGAGGAATCCTTCCTTCCAGAAGAAGAAGAGTACGACGCGGATGAGCCTTTGAATATTGATTTCAACGATCAAGATTAAGAGGTGGACACATGAGTACCAATAAGAAGATCCCGCTCCGCAAATGCGTAGCGACCGGTGAAATGAAACCGAAGAAAGACATGATCCGAATCGTCCGATCGAAAGAGGGGGAAGTGTCCGTGGACCCGACCGGTAAGAAGTCCGGGCGCGGCGCCTATCTTTCTAAAGATCGGGACATCATTTTACAAGCGAAAAAGAAGAATACGTTAGCCAATCAACTTCAAGCGAAGATAGATGATTCATTGTATGATGAGTTGATACGTCTTGTAGAAAAGGAGTAACATTTAGCGTATGGAGCAGAATCGTTGGATGTCCCTTTTAGGATTGGCCAATCGGGCACGTAAGACCGTATCCGGTGAAGAACTGGTGATCAGGGAAGTCCGCAGGGGTCGGACGAAGCTTGTGATCCTGGCCCGGGATGCTTCCGAAAACACCCGTAAGAAAGTGACGGATAAATGTACCCATTATAAGGTCCCGGTCCGGTTCGCCCCGGATCGATCCCTTCTTGGCCAGGCCATAGGGAAGGATCAAAGGGTGGTCGTCGCGGTCATGGAAGCGGGGTTTGCCGGAAAGCTTTCCGAAATGCTCGATGAATCTCAGTGGGGGTGAACATATGAGCAAGATCCGTGTATATGAATATGCGAAAAAACATAATGTTTCAAGTAAAAACGTGATCGACAAATTAAAGGAATTGAATATTGAGGTATCAAATCATATGGCAACTTTAGAAGACGGTACAATCAAAAAATTGGATAAAACATACGAAGGCAAAAAGCCCGCAGCAGGGAGCAAAGATCAAAAACCTGCAGCACAGTCTGGCCAAGGCGACAGCAAAAAACCTGCTCCTGCGGCTCAGAAAAACAACAAAGGACCACAGAATCGCGGCAACAACAACAATAAAAAAGGTCCGAACAACTTTAACCGCAATAACAAGAATAATAACAACCGAAATAAACAGAATCGCAACACAAAGCCTGCGCCACAGCAACAACCTGTGAAGAAAAAAGAGCTTCCAGCCAAAATTACCTTCACGGATTCCTTGACGGTAGCAGAGCTTGCGAAAAAGCTTTATAAAGAGCCTTCTGAAATCATCAAAAAACTCTTCATGCTCGGAGTCATGGCTACGATCAATCAGGAACTTGACAAAGATTCCATCGAATTGATCGCCGGTGAGTACGGAGTGGAAGTCGAAGAGGAAATCAGGATCGATGCAACGGATCTTGAAGTCTACTTCACAGAAGATGATGCAGAGCAGGTACAGGAACGTCCTTCCGTCGTGACCATCATGGGACACGTTGACCACGGGAAAACGACATTGCTTGATTCCATCCGTAATACGAAAGTGACGGCAGGAGAAGCAGGAGGAATCACGCAGCATATCGGTGCTTATCAAGTGGAAGTGGAAGGGAAGAAAATCACATTCCTTGATACCCCTGGACATGCAGCCTTCACTACAATGCGTGCACGTGGTGCGAAAGTGACTGATATCGCGATCATCGTAGTAGCTGCAGACGACGGTGTAATGCCACAGACGGTCGAAGCGATCAACCATGCGAAAGCCGCTGAAGTTCCAATTATCATTGCCGTGAACAAAATGGATAAAGAAGCAGCCAATCCTGACCGTGTCATGCAGGAACTTACAGAGTATGAGCTGGTTCCGGAAGCGTGGGGTGGGGATACGATCTTCGTTCCATTATCCGCCCTATCTGGAGAAGGGATCGACAACCTTCTTGAAATGATCATCCTTGTGACTGAGGTAGAGGAGCTAAAAGCGAATCCAAAACGTCTTGCACTGGGTACGGTCATCGAAGCACAGCTTGATAAAGGACGTGGCTCCGTCGCGACACTCCTCGTACAGAATGGAACGCTCAAAGTCGGGGACCCTATCGTGGTAGGTAACACGTATGGCCGCGTTCGTGCCATGGTCAATGATCTCGGACGCCGTGTGAAGGATGCCGGTCCATCTGCGCCTGTTGAAATCACTGGTCTGAACGATGTACCTCAAGCAGGAGACCGCTTCGTCGTATTCGAAGACGAAAAAACGGCTCGTTCTGTTGGTGAGGCACGTGCTACACAGGCCCTTCAGGCACAGCGTGGCGAAAAATCCAAAGTCAGCCTGGAAACTCTGTTTGAACAAATGAAACAAGGGGAAATGAAAGACCTGAACCTTGTTCTTAAAGCAGATGTTCAAGGTTCTGTTGAAGCACTTGCTGCATCCCTACTTAAAATCGAGGTGGAAGGTGTCAATATCCGCATCATCCATACCGGTGTAGGGGCCATCAATGAGTCTGATATCACACTTGCCTCAGCTTCCAACGCCATCGTGATCGGATTCAACGTCCGTCCGGATGTGAATGCTAAACGTACGGCTGAAGCAGAGGGTGTTGAAATTCGTCTTCACCGTATCATCTACAAAGTGATGGAAGAGATCGAAGCAGCCATGAAAGGGATGCTTGATCCTGAATTTGAAGAGAAAATCATCGGTCAGGCAGAAGTGCGTCAAACCTTCAAAGTATCCAAAGTGGGTACAATTGCAGGAAGCTATGTAACAGAAGGGAAGATTTCCCGTGATAGCGGCGTGCGTCTGATCCGTGATGGAATTGTCATCTTCGAAGGGGAGCTTGATGCACTCAAGCGTTTCAAAGATGATGCGAAGGAAGTAGCTCGTGGATATGAGTGTGGGATTACCATCAAAAACTTCAATGATGTAAAAGAAGGGGACGTCATCGAAGCCTTCGTCATGGAGGAAATCTCCCGTTCATGATCACCTGCGCCGAATTCGAATGCATGATCCATCAATCAGGGTCGCTCAAGGAAAAACGGGCGGTCCTGCAGCGGATCATGACCAGGCTCAAGCAAAAGTATAATGTCTCAGTTGCTGAAGTGGGGCATCAGGATGCATGGCAGCGGACGTCCCTTGCCATCGTCTCTGTGGCTTCCACGAAAGCGGCCAGTCAAAAGGAAGTGGACAGGGCGCTTGCCTTTGTCGATTCCTTCCCTGAGTGGGAGAGACTGCGTACAACAATCGAATCACTGTAGCACCAGTGATTCATCATAATCCGTTTTTTGAGGTGATAGTATGAGCCATCGTGCTAATCGAGTTGGCGAACAAATGAAAAAAGAGCTGGGTGATATCATCGGGCGCAAGATCAAAGATCCGCGCATCGGGTTTGTAACGGTCACGGATGTTCAGGTAACCGGGGACCTTCAGCAGGCCAAAGTGTATATTACCGTCCTTGGTGGTGAAGCTCAAAGGGAAGATACCTTAAAAGGTCTTGCCAAAGCGAAAGGCTTCATCCGTTCCGAAGTGGGACAAAGGATCCGGCTCCGCAAGACGCCAGAGATCATTTTTGAGTTCGACGAATCGATCGACTACGGCAATCATATCGAATCCCTGTTGAAAAGCGTTCAGGACGAACCAGGAGATTCAACGAATACCGATAAGTAATGCATGGGGCTGATCCAAATCGGATCAGCCCTTTCATTTTCCCTATGAAGGAGTGAAGGAACATGAATGGCATCTTGCCTCTATGGAAGGAACGGGGAATGACGTCGCATGATTGCGTGTTCAAGCTGAGGAAGCTGCTGCGCACGAAAAAGGTGGGGCATACAGGTACGCTCGATCCCGAAGTCGAAGGCGTCCTCCCCATTTGCATCGGAAGGGCGACCAAGGTTGCAGAATATATCACGGATTCCGGCAAGGAATATGTGGGTGAAGTGACCCTTGGCTTCTCTACGACAACCGAGGATGCGACGGGTGAAAAGGTGGAGGAAGCCCCTGTGGAAAGGAGCATCACCCGAAGGGAAGTGGAAGAGGTCCTTGGCGCCATGACCGGGGTCATCCGACAGACGCCTCCCATGTTCTCGGCGATCAAGGTAAACGGCAAGCGTCTCTACGAGTATGCCAGGCAGGGGATCGAAGTGGACAGACCATCACGTGAAGTGACGATCCACCACTTCGAGATCATCGGAGAATGGGAAACCCTCGAAGGAGAACAACCATCGTTCACGTTCAAGGTAGGGTGTTCAAAAGGGACCTATGTACGTACGCTTGCCGTCGAAATCGGGCAACGGCTTGGCTACCCATCACATATGTCATCCCTAACCCGTACAAGATCGGCCTCCTTCGTCAAAGAGGACTGCCTGAGTCTTGCCCAGGTAGAAGAAGCGCTGAAAACTAGCCAACCGGAAGAGCTGCTGATCCCTCTCGAATTCGGGCTTTCTCATTTGCCGAAATGGGTGATAAATGATACATTAGCATTGAAAGTAAAGAACGGGGCACGCTTGGAAGAACCGGCTGAATGGCCGCAAGAGGAACAGGTGATGATGGTGCATGAAGGAAAGGCGATCGCCATCTATCAGCATCATCCGTCAAAGGGTGGGATCATCAAGCCTGTCAAAGTCCTGTTCAATGACTAATGAAAAAGGTGAACTGCTGTGAAAGTGATAACGCTACATCATCCCCCATCGTTCGATGGACTGGACCTTCCGCCGCTCGTAGTGGCACTCGGTTATTTCGATGGGGTTCACCGGGGGCATCGACAGGTCATCACCACTGCCGTCGAGAAAGCAGGGGAGCTTGGGGCCTCAAGTGCAGTCATGACGTTCGATCCCCATCCCTCCGTGGTCCTTGGACATAAACGGAAGCATATAAAATACATTACTCCGATGGAAGACAAGATTGAGCAGATCGAGGGGTTGGGCGTGGATTATCTGTTTGTGGTCCGGTTCACATCCGAGTTCGCCGATCTCACCCCGCAGGAATTCGTGGACCTGTATCTGATCGGGATGAATGCCATCCACGTAGTGGCCGGATTCGATTATTCCTACGGCCGCCTCGGCAAGGGATCGATGGACAGCCTGCCATTCCATTCCCGGGATCATTTCGGTTCTACGGTAGTGAATAAGCTGACTGAATCCGATACGAAGGTAAGCTCGACCTTGATCCGCCATTCCCTTGATGAAGGAGCCATCGCTGAAGTGAATAAACTCCTTGGAAGGCCCTATACGATGAGGGGAATGGTCGTCCACGGGGAGAAGAGGGGACGGAAGATCGGGTTCCCCACGGCAAATATCGACCTGGCCGATGACTATCTTACACCAAAGGTGGGCGTGTATGCCGTCAAGATGAAGATCAAAGGCCGGTGGTATGACGGAGTATGCAACATCGGGTACAAACCGACGTTTAAAAATCCCGATGAATACAGTCTTTCGATTGAAACCCATGTGTTCGATTTCGACTCTTCCATATACGGGGAAGAAATTTATCTTCAGTGGCATAAGTGGATCAGGGATGAGAAGAAGTTCAATGGAATAGAAGAACTGATCGCCCAGATCCAGAAAGATAAGGACTCAGCCATTGCTTATTTTAAAGGAATTTGAGATTGCCCTTGATTTTTGACTGGAATAGTAGTATTCTTAAAAGCGTATGAAATGAACCTTTGCTTGGCACATCGATTCACCAACGACTGCTGGGTAACAGGGGATTTGAAAGAAATGAATGGAGGTGAAAAGGATGGCTATCACTAAAGAGCGTAAAAACGAACTAATCAGTGAGTACAAAACACATGAGAACGATACTGGATCTCCAGAAGTTCAAATTGCTGTCCTAACAGAAGAAATTAACAACCTGAACGATCACTTGCGCGTTCACAAGAAGGACCACCACTCTCGTCGCGGTCTTCTTAAAATGGTAGGTCACCGTCGTAATCTTCTATCTTACCTACGTAAGAAAGATGTACAACGCTACCGTGAGTTAATCACAAAACTTGGTTTACGTCGATAATCAGACAAAAGGAAGCGGGAATTTTTCCCGCTTTTTCTTTAGTTTTCATAATCCTATCCATTCATCATGAAAGAAAGCAATCGATTTTGTCTACAATACATAATAGGATGAACGAGGTAAGCCTTCCGCCTGATCCGTACCTGAGGTGACGAGGCTCCTTTTTATAAAAAATGTTCGTAACAATCATACAGGCATGCGTCATCTATGCCTTTAAGTGATATATAAAGAGAGGGGTACAAAAGATGGAACAGACCAAACAAACATTTTCCATTGATTGGGCCGGACGTGAATTGACCGTCGAAGTCGGCCAGCTTGCCAAGCAAGCCAATGGTGCTGCACTGATAAGATATGGAGATACCGCTGTCCTGAGCAGTGCTACAGCGTCAAAGGAACCGAAACCACTTGATTTCTTCCCTTTGACAGTTAACTATGAAGAAAGACTATATGCAGTAGGTAAAATCCCTGGAGGCTTCATCAAACGTGAAGGACGGCCGAGTGAGAGAGCCATCCTTGCCAGCCGACTGATCGATAGACCGATCCGACCGCTATTTGCCGATGGTTTCCGTAATGAAGTCCAAGTCATCTCCATGGTCATGAGTGTCGATCAGGACTGCTCATCCGAAATGGCTGCTATGTTCGGGTCTTCTTTGGCGCTTTCTGTATCGGATATCCCGTTCGAAGGACCGATCGCAGGAGTGGTCGTCGGGCTGATCGATGGAGAATTCATGATCAATCCGACAGTCGCGCAGCTTGAGAAGAGTGAAATCCACCTTTCTGTAGCTGGTACGAAAGACGCCATCAACATGGTTGAGGCAGGGGCAGATGAAGTTCCTGAAGAGACGATGCTTGAGGCGATCATGTTCGGGCATGAAGAGATCAAAAAGCTGATTGCCTTCCAGGAAGAAATCATCGCAAAGATGGGTAAAGAAAAACTTGAGATCAAACTGTTCGAACTGGATGAAGTCATCGAAACGGAAGTGCGCTCCCTATGTGAGAGCGAATTGATCCCGGCGATCCAGGTCCAGGAAAAACACGCACGTGAAGAAGCAATCAAAGAAGTGAAAAATAAAGTCATCTCTGTTTACGAAGAAAAAGAAGCAGATGACGCTACGTTGAAACAGGTCAAAAAGGTATTGGACAAACTTGTGAAAAACGAAGTGCGCCGTTTGATCACGGAAGATAAAGTCCGTCCTGATGGGCGTGGAGTGGATGAAATCCGTCCCCTTTCCTCTGAAGTCGGCCTTCTTCCTAGAACGCATGGTTCAGGCTTGTTCACACGTGGACAAACCCAGGCCCTCAGCATCTGTACGCTTGGTGCACTTGGTGACGTTCAGGTCCTTGATGGTCTGGGTATCGAAGAATCCAAGCGATTCATGCATCACTATAACTTCCCTCAATTCAGTGTGGGAGAAACTGGTCCGATCCGTGGCCCTGGCCGTCGTGAAATCGGACACGGAGCGCTCGGAGAAAGAGCTCTTGATCCGATCATCCCGGATGAATCCGACTTCCCATATACAATCCGTCTTGTATCCGAAGTACTTGAATCCAACGGATCCACATCTCAGGCAAGTATCTGTGCAAGCACCCTGGCGATGATGGATGCGGGTGTTCCGATCAAGGCACCGGTTGCAGGTATTGCAATGGGTCTGATCAAATCAGGCGAACATTATTCTATCCTGACTGATATCCAGGGCATGGAGGATCATCTTGGAGACATGGACTTCAAGGTGGCAGGTACATCCAAAGGGGTTACTGCCCTGCAAATGGACATCAAAATCGATGGACTTTCAAGGGAAATCCTTGAGGAAGCACTCCAACAAGCGAAAAAAGGCCGTATGCAGATCTTGGACAGCATGCTTGCAACGATCTCAGAATCAAGGACGTCCCTATCCGCCTATGCTCCTAAGATCCTTACGATGCATATCAATCCGGATAAGATCCGCGACGTCATCGGGCCAAGCGGTAAGCAAATCAATAAGATCATCGATGAGACAGGCGTGAAGATCGACATCGAGCAGGACGGAACCATCTTCATCTCGTCCACTGATGAAGAGAGCAACAAAAAAGCGAAAAAGACGATCGAAGATATTGTCAGGGAAGTCGAGCCTGGCCAAATGTATCTTGGGAAAGTCAAGCGCGTAGAGAAGTTCGGAGCGTTCGTCGAAATCTTCGCAGGAAAAGATGGACTCGTACACATTTCAGAGCTTGCTGAAGAGCGCGTCCGTAAAACGGAAGACGTTGTCGCTGTCGGTGATCAGCTTCTTGTGAAGGTGTTGGATATCGATAATCAAGGCCGTGTCAACCTATCAAGGAAGGCCGTCCTTAAAGAACAGCGTGAAAAAGAAGAGCAAAACCAGGCATAATGTTGCTGATCAGTCCGTCTTGCTGGGATTCCATCCCGCAAGGCGGCTTTTTTTTGCCCGCGTTCTACCTTGTCCCAGTCCTTCATACTATTAATAGGGAGGACGGTGAATGCAAATGGGGAGAAAATACTTGATAGCACTACCTGTAATTGCTATTCTGACTTTAGCGGCTGTACAAAACCCTTGGACCAATCAGTATGTCGCGCATCTTAAAGGCCAGTCGGTGACGACAACTTCTAATAAGAGCAACCTCATGCAACAAATCGAGGAAAAGGCATCCGGGGGGATCAAGCCACAAGATGCCATGATTGATCCGGTATGGAAGGCAACACCCGGCTATAATGGTATCGATCTGGACATTGATGCTTCCTATAAGCAAATGAAGAAGACAGGAACCTTTGATGATGATAAACTTGTGTGGAAGCAGTTGAAGCCTTCTAAGCACCTGGAGGACCTTCCGCCTTCCCCTGTGTACAGAGGGAATCCGGAGAAACCGATGGCTGCATTTATCATCAATGTTGCCTGGGGTAACGAGTATATCCCTGATATGCTGGAGACGCTCAAGAAGCACCAGGTATACGCCACCTTCTTCCTTGAAGGACGGTGGGTAAAGAATAATCCGAAGCTTGCCAGGATGATTGTCGAGGCGGGTCATGAAGTAGGGAATCATTCCTATTCCCACCCTGATATGAAATCCCTGCAAACCTCCAAGGTGAGAGATGAATTGAAACGTACGAATGATATCATCGAGGTGACCACTGGAGAAAAGGTTAAGTGGTTTGCCCCTCCGAGCGGGAGCTATCGGGACGAAGTGGTCGAAATTGCCGATGAAATGGATATGAGGACCATCATGTGGAGTGTGGATACGATTGATTGGCAAAAACCGAGTCCGGATGTGTTGATCGACCGCGTGATGGGAAAAATGCATAAAGGGGCAATCGTCCTTATGCATCCCACTGCGTCTACGGCAAACGCCCTGAACGCCCTCATCGTTCAGGTGAAAGAAAAGGAATTGAGACTAGGGACGGTCTCTAGTTTAATGAAAGAAGAAAGAATCCTGGAAGAAGGAGATAATTCTCCTTGAGTGAGGAAATAGTAAGGACAGGTACATCAAGACTAGGAGGAACTTTTTTGATTAAGAAATATACTTGCCAAAATGGACTGCGAATTGTGCTCGAACAAATCCCGACGGTCCGATCGGTTGCCATCGGGGTTTGGATCGGTGCAGGTTCACGTAATGAAACAAAAGAAAACAATGGGATCTCACATTTTCTTGAACATATGTTTTTCAAGGGGACGAAAACGAAGACGGCAAGGGAAATCGCCGAATCATTCGACAGTATAGGCGGTCAGGTTAATGCCTTCACATCAAAAGAATACACGTGCTATTATGCGAAGGTGCTCGATAACCATGCCGGCTACGCCTTACATACGCTTGCGGATATGTTCTTCCATTCCACTTATGTGGAAGAGGAATTGAAAAAGGAAAAGAATGTTGTATACGAAGAGATCAAAATGTACGAAGATACACCTGATGACATCGTGCATGATCTCTTGAGTAAAGCCGTATATGAAGATCACCCACTGGGCTATCCGATCCTCGGAACGGAAGAAACACTGGACACGTTCAACCAGGCAAAGTTGAAGCAGTATATGCATGATATGTATACTCCGGATCAGGTAGTGGTGTCCATTGCAGGCAACGTCGACGAGTCCTTCATCAAAGAGGTGGAGAAGCTTTTCGGATCCTATGAGGGAGGAAAAGGCCGCGACGATCGTGACCAGCCCCAATTCTTCTATAATAAACTTGCACGGAAGAAGGATACGGAGCAGGCTCATTTATGCCTTGGGTATAACGGCCTTCAAATCGGTCATCCCGACATCTATAACCTCATCATCCTGAACAATGTACTAGGAGGCAGCATGTCCTCACGCCTCTTCCAAGAAGTAAGGGAGCAGCGTGGACTGGCATACTCAGTATTCTCCTATCACTCCTCCCATGAAGATAGTGGAATGGTCACCATCTATGGAGGGACAGGAGCCAATCAGCTTGATGAGCTGTTCGATACGATCGACTCCACATTGAAAGGCCTCAAGGCAGAGGGCATCACGGAAAAGGAACTCCTTAACAGCAAGGAACAGTTGAAAGGAAATCTGATGCTGAGCCTTGAAAGCACCAACAGCCGGATGAGCCGCAACGGGAAAAATGAACTGTTGTTGAAACAGCACCGGACGCTGGATGAGATCGTCGATGAAATCGATGGCGTCACCATCGATAAAGTGAATCAATTGACCCATGAGATTTTCACGGACGACTATGCAGCAGCGTTGATCAGTCCTGATGGGAACCTGCCGTCCAATATGAGAAAATAATCAAAAAGGTCAGCACATGCTGGCCTTTTTTTTGATTCTGATTGTGAAGAGGGTTGTATACATTAATAATAAAGGGAGGGGAAGCCAGTGAGATTGAGTGAACTGAGCGGAAAGGAAATCGTGGACTACGGAAGGGCTGAAAGATTGGGGGTTCTGGGACATACTGATCTCGAATTCGATCATCGATCGGGTCAGATCGATGCCTTGATCATTCCCATGGGCAAGTGGATGCGCAAGCAAAGCGGTGAAATACGGGTCCCATGGCATATGATCAGGACCATCGGAACGGATATGATCATACTGGAAGTGGCAAGGGAATGAAAAAACGGGGAAGCCCGTTTTTTTTTTTTTGCTTTCTTGTGACGCGCTCCCAAAAGTGTAAGGAAGGAATGCAAGAGGCATCTCCTCACCCTTTACGTGCTCTATACATAGACTGAAGAAGTGAAAGGCTTCATGAAGATGCGATTATGGTAAAAGTAGGTGAAAGCACTGATGTTGACCGGAATGCACATCGCAGTTCTGGGTGGAGATGCTCGCCAATTGGAGATTATCCGTAAACTTACTGAGTTGGATGCGAAGATATCCCTTGTCGGTTTTGAACAATTGGATCATGCATTCACCGGGGCTACGAAAGAGAAAATGAGTGAAATTGATTTTTCCATGATGGACGCCATCATTTTACCGGTTCCGGGTACCAATCTTCAAGGGGAGATCGAAACCATCTTTTCAAATGAAAAAGTCGTGTTGACAGAAGAAATCTTAAGCAGGACCCCTGACCATTGCACAATCTACTCCGGAATCACCAATGATTATTTAAGCGGGATCGTGGATGCGTCAAAACGCGATCTTATTCAGCTGTTCGAAAGGGATGACGTCGCCATCTATAATTCCATCCCGACAGTAGAAGGCACAATCATGATGGCCATTCAACATACGGATTTCACCATCCATGGTTCGAATATCGTCATCCTCGGGCTTGGTCGTGTGGGGATGAGCGTGGCCAGGACCTTCCATCATCTCGGGGGCAGGGTGAAAGTAGGCGCCAGGAAAACGGAGCACTTGGCAAGGGCATCAGAGATGGGACTGGATTCCTTCCAATTAGGTCAGCTGGAAAAGCATGTCGGACAATGTGATATCTGCATCAATACGATTCCGGCTCCCATCATCACACCCGGGGTCATTGCAAAGATGCCCTCTCATATCCTTGTTATCGACCTTGCTTCCAAACCGGGAGGGACCGATTTCAGATTTGCCGAGAAGCGTGGGATCAAGGCGCTCCTTGCCCCGGGTCTCCCGGGTATTGTGGCACCGAAGACGGCAGGTCAGATACTGGCCAATGTTCTATGCAAGCTGATGGATGATCGAAACAAAGGAAAGGGGAGTTCTACGTGAGCATTAAAGGAAAAAGAATCGGATTTGGTCTGACTGGTTCGCACTGTACCTATGATGAAGTATTTCCGCAAATCGAGAAACTGGTCAACGGGGGCGCGGATGTTCTTCCAGTCGTATCATCAACCATGATGAATACGAACACGCGGTTCGGAAAAGGGGAGGACTGGGTCAAGAGAATTGAAGACGTGACGGGGCACAAAGTGATTGATTCAATTGTGAAAGCAGAGCCGCTCGGTCCGAAGATTCCCCTGGACTGTATGGTGATTTCACCCCTTACAGGCAATACCATGAGTAAATTCGCCAACGCCATGACCGACTCCCCGGTCCTGATGGCGGCAAAGGCTACTTTGAGAAATCATCGTCCCGTTGTACTTGGGATCTCAACAAATGATGCCTTGGGGCTTAACGGTATCAATTTGATGAGGCTGATTTCCACAAAGGATATCTATTTCATCCCATTCGGCCAAGATGCACCGGAGCAAAAACCGAAATCCATGGTGGCACGGATGAGCTTGACTCAGGAGACAATCGAAGCCGCGATGGAGGGAAGGCAGCTCCAACCTGTCGTGATTGAACGGTATCTGGATTGATCGCAAGGGAAGGCTTCCGCATGGATAGCCTTCTTTTCCTTGTACGAAAAAGAGTCTATTGAAAGAAGATTCTTTATGTTAGAATATACTTTATTATAGTAAATGGCTAAATTGCTATTATGAAAAGTTTTGGAAGGAGAGAGGATTTTGAATACAACGGAATTAAACGTGGCAGTCGTCGGTGCAACCGGGGCAGTCGGACAACAAATGCTGGAAACATTAGAAAAAAGGGATTTTCCGATAAAAAATCTGATCTTACTATCTTCTGCCCGTTCGGCAGGTTCAACAGTATCTTTTAGAGGAAGAGAGTATACGGTGGAAGAAGCGAAGCCCGAAAGCTTTGAAGGGGTGGATATTGCCTTGTTCAGTGCAGGGGGAAGCGTATCAAAGCTTCTTGCTCCCGAGGCAGTGAAAAGAGGGGCCATCGTAGTCGACAATACAAGTGCCTACCGTATGGATCCCGAAGTTCCGCTCGTTGTACCTGAAGTAAATGAGGAAGATCTGAAACTTCATAAAGGCATCATTGCCAATCCCAACTGTTCGACAATCCAGATGGTTGCCGCTCTAGAGCCACTGCGTAAAGCCTATGGACTGAAAAAGGTGATCGTTTCTACCTATCAAGCTGTATCCGGCGCCGGTGCAGTCGCCATAGATGAATTAAATGATCAGGCGCAGGCGATCCTGTCGGGCGATTCCTTTGAGCCGAATGTCCTGCCGGTCAAAGGGGATAAAAAACATTATCAGATAGCCTATAATGTGATCCCTCAGATTGATCTGTTCCAGGAAAATGGTTTTACATTCGAAGAAATGAAGATGATCAATGAAACAAAAAAGATCATGCATCAACCTGATTTGAAGGTGTCAGCCACATGTGTGAGACTCCCAGTAGTAACAGGTCACTCTGAAAGTGTATATATTGAGATTGATAAGGACTCCATTTCGGTGGGGGATATTCATGCGCAACTCACGGCAGCTCCGGGTGTAACCCTTCAGGATGTACCCGAAGAACAAATTTATCCGATGCCTGCCGATGCAGTAGGGAAGCCGGATGTTTTTGTCGGACGCGTGAGAAAAGACCTTGATGAGGACAACGGATTCCACATGTGGATCGTATCCGATAACCTTTTGAAAGGCGCTGCCTGGAATTCAGTGCAGATTGCTGAAAGCCTATTGAAATTGGGTCTGGTTAAATAAGCAGAAGAGGATCATAACAACATACGACGACTAACTCAAGCAACCATCCCCCTACCTCTTGACCATTGATGAAGAGGTGTAGACATGAAAGTGATCGTCCAGAAATTCGGAGGTACTTCCGTAAGGGATGAATCAACAAGGCTGAAAGCCATTGCTCATACAAAAGAAGCCATCAGTGAAGGGTATAAGGTGGTCGTGGTCGTCTCCGCCATGGGCAGAAAAGGTGAGCCGTACGCAACCGACTCCCTACTCGGACTCATAGGAGAAGGGAACACGAGAATCAGCAAAAGGGAACAGGACTTATTATTATCATGCGGAGAAATCATTTCGAGTCTCGTCTTTTCCAATATGCTCCTGCAGAATGGGGTGTGTTCCACGGCGCTGACCGGGGCTCAGGCAGGCTTTCGCACCAATGATGACTTTGGCAATGCCAGGATCATGGAAATGGATTGCGAAAGGATTAAAAAAGAACTTGATCTTCATGACGCCGTAGTGGTAGCCGGGTTTCAAGGAGCGACCCCCAGGGGTGATATTACGACGATCGGCAGGGGTGGGAGCGATACCTCCGCCTCCGCACTCGGCGTCGCATTGGAGGCAGAGTTTATCGATATCTTCACCGATGTGGAGGGAATCATGACGGCGGACCCACGCATTTCATCCAGGGCGCGGCCCATTAAGGTCGTATCCTATAATGAAGTATGCAATATGGCGTACCAGGGAGCAAAGGTCATTCATCCGCGAGCGGTTGAAATCGCCATGAACTCGAATGTACCCATCAGGATCCGGTCCACGTATTCGAAAGATCCGGGTACCCTTGTCACCACACCGGGCTTCATGAAGGATCATGAACATTTCAGAAGTCACCCCGTCACAGGCATAGCCCATGTACAGTCTCTTACACAGATCAAGGTATTCGCACGGGAGGATCAATATGATCTGCAGGCGGAAGTGTTCAAGGCGATGGCGAGGGAAGGCATCTCCGTGGATTTTATCAACATTTCCCCTCGGGGAGTCGTTTATACGGTTTCTTCCACTTTGAGCGACCGTGCCATTACCGTTCTTAAGAATCTCGGTCATGTTCCCCATGTGGAACGGGAGTGCGCCAAGGTATCCGTGGTTGGAGCGGGAATGACCGGTGTTCCGGGTATCACATCCGTCATCGTGTCCTCCCTTTCTGATCTTGGTATCAGGATCCTGCAGTCTGCCGATAGCCATACAACCATCTGGGTACTCGTAAAAGAGCATGATCTTGTGAATGCCATCAATGCCCTTCATGATGCCTTTCAACTGCAAGAGAGGGATGCTGCCTGGTTAGCGCATCAATTTGAGGAGAGTGAATAGTTGTGAATTTTGGCCGTGTATCAACAGCGATGGTCACACCGTTTGATCGTAAAGGGAATATCGATTTTAATAAAACGACACAGTTGATCAACTACCTGATCGAACATGGGACTGATTCTCTCGTGATTGCCGGGACAACAGGAGAATCCCCGACGCTTACAAAGGAAGAGAAGCTTGCATTATTCCGTCATGCAGTCAAAATCGCAGATGGCCGGATCCCTGTCATTGCAGGTACCGGAAGCAATAATACGAAGGAATCCATCGATCTGTCCAAAAAAGCGGAAGCAATCGGTGTCGATGCCATCATGCTTGTAGCACCATATTATAGTAAACCAAGTCAGGAAGGCATGTTCCTTCACTTTAAAGAAGTGGCTGACGCCGTCTCATTGCCGGTCATGCTCTATAATGTTCCTGGAAGGTCCGCCGTCACCATTTCACCGGACACCATCATCCGACTATCGGGGGTTCCGAATATCATGTCGGTAAAAGAGGCAAGCGGCGACCTTGGTGCCATGACGAAGATCATCGCGTCCACAGCTGACGACTTCCTCGTATATTGTGGAGATGATGGTTTGACCCTGCCTGCCCTATCGATCGGTGCCGATGGAATCGTTTCTGTTGCTTCCCACATCATCGGGAAAGAAATGCAGCAGATGGCAGAGGCCCATCTCTCTGGAGATACAAGTCGTGCAGCGAAACTGCATCAGGAGTTGCTACCTTTGATGGAAGGTCTATTTGCAACCCCGAGCCCAGGACCTGTCAAAACCGCCCTGCAGCTTAAGGGTCTTGATGTCGGTTCTGTCCGCCTTCCGCTGATTCCACTGACGGAAGATGAAAGGAAGAACCTCAGCAAACTTTTATCATGAAAACTCAAGTGAGGCTGAGACAAACATGTTTTAGTCATAGTAAAACCCGAATCATTTTTGCCTACGATAAAGCAAATGATTCGGGTTTTAAATTGGTTTAATGAACATTCAAATTTCATCGTTTCTAGCGGTTGATCGGAGTGCAAGACGAAGACTCCCGCGGGAAGAGTAGCTGATGTGAGACCCCGCAGGCGTGCCGAGGTGGCTCACGGGCTACCCGCGGAAAGCGAAGTCTTGCACGGAGATCATGAGCGGCATTAAGATCCTATACTGATCGTGTTCGGCATTAAAGGGGCCTTTTTTAGTTTTATCCCATTCTCATTCATCTCATAGAGGTGTACTCTGTGATAAATTTCTAGGTCAAAGAAGGATTCCTCACAGCCATTCTCGAAATAGTACATATTCGAACGTGCACTTTTCTACATAGACGTCAACCAGAAGGTAGAGGATAATTTTGGTTGTATTATGAAAAGGGTTTCCTTTATAATGATTTTAACTGATATAAGATCGGGGAAAGCACAACATAGGAGGACATAATGGTGAGTAATAGCAAAGTGAAACATGAAGAAATCAAGATCATCCCCTTGGGCGGAGTAGGGGAAATCGGTAAAAATATGTATATTGTAGAAGTCGATGAAGATATTTTCGTCATCGATGCAGGGCTGATGTTCCCTGAAAATGAAATGCTCGGGATCGATATCGTCATACCGGACATCCAATACCTTGAACAAAACCGCGGGAGAGTAAAAGGAATTTTCCTTACCCATGGTCATGAAGACAGCATCGGGGCCATTTCTTACCTATTGGATAAAGTGAGGGCACCGGTTTACGGTACAAGATTGACCAATGCACTCGTGAAGGCAAGGCTGAAAGATGAGCAGGTGCGCACGGATGTAAAGTTCTACACCATTCACTCGGACAGCAGGCTCCAGTTCAACGGTGTGGATGTGACGTTCTTCAAGACGACTCACAGTATACCGGACTCTGTGGGAGTTTGCATCCATACCTCACAAGGAGCCATCGTGCATACAGGTGAATTCAAATTCGATCAATCTGCTAAGCACTTTTATCGTCCCGACCTTGGAAAGATGGCGCAGATTGGTGAGAAGGGGGTCCTCTGTCTCCTATCGGACAGTACTGAAGCAGAAAGACCTGGTTTTACCACCTCGGAATCGGTCATTGAAACGCATCTGAATAGTGCATTCAGAAAAGCCAAGGGCAGAGTGATCGTTGCCTGCTTTGCATCAAATCTCATCAGGCTCCAACAGGTATTTGATGCAGCTGAACAGAACAAGCGGAAAGTCGTGGTTGTAGGCAAAAGCCTGAAGAGAGTTTACGATATCGCGCTGAAGCTCGGGTATCTCCATGTCCGCGAAGACTTGATCATAGGCATCGACCAGATCGGTGACTTCTCAAGTGACGAGGTGGTCATCCTTGCCACCGGTTCACACGGAGAACCATTCGAGGCCCTTCAGCGTATGGCCAAGCGTTCCCACAGACATGTGAACATCGAGAAGGGTGATACCGTATTGATTACGGCAACGCCATCACCTGGCATGGAAGTGATCGCTGGAAGAACGATCGACATGGTGTACAGAGCGGGAGCAGAAGTATTGACCGCTGATAAGAAAGTACATGTGTCCGGTCATGGGTCACAGGAAGATCTGAAACTTATGCTCAATATCATGAAACCGAAATACTTTGTTCCGATCCAAGGGGAATATAAGATGCTTATTGCCCATAGTAAAATCGCTCATGATATCGGCCTTCCTTTCAAGCAAATCTTCATCCTCGACAAGGGAGATATCCTACAGTATAAAGACGGGAAGATGAGGATGGGCGGCCGGGTCCAGGCCGGCAATGTACTGATCGATGGGATCGGAGTAGGAGATGTCGGCAATATCGTCCTCAGGGACAGAAGACTCCTATCTGAAGATGGTGTATTCACTGTCGTCGTCACGATCAACCGGAAGTCCAAGAGCATTGTAGCAGGCCCGGAAATCATCTCTAGAGGGTTCGTATATGTGAGGGAATCGGAAGCTCTCATCGAGAAAGCGTCAGAAATCGTCGAAAGTGTGGTCCATAATTATCTGCAGAAAGGGTCATTCGAATGGACGACCATCAAGCAGGATGTAAGGGACCAGCTCAACTACTTCTTATACAATAAAACCAGAAGAAGACCGATGATTCTCCCGATCATCATGGAAGTTTAATCCAAGAAGGCTATCTGTTGTCCATGCAGATAGCCTTTCCGTTTTACGCAGGGGTATAAATCCTCTCCTTTATTGAATAATAATGGTATGCACCAAGCGAAAAGGAGTTGGACTTATGGATACAAGAATGGAACAGGAAGATCAGCCGGGCAAGGATGATAAAGATAAACCGTCAGGCTTGATGGAGAAGATCCAACAGCTGGGACAAACCAATGTGCCACAGCTTTCACAGGACTCAAATATTCACTGTCTGACAATCGTGGGACAGATCGAGGGTCATATGCAGCTCCCACCACAAAATAAAACAACGAAATATGAGCATATCCTTCCTCAGCTCGTGGCCATTGAACAGAATCCTAAAATCGAAGGGCTCGTCGTCATACTCAACACCGTCGGCGGAGATGTGGAAGCGGGTCTTGCCATATCAGAGATGATCGCATCGCTTTCTAAGCCGACAGTATCCCTTGTTCTTGGTGGAGGGCACAGCATAGGTGTCCCAATTGCCGTTTCGTGTGACTATTCATTCATCGCGAGCACTGCCACCATGACAATCCATCCTGTGCGATTGACCGGTCTTGTGATCGGAGTGCCGCAGACATTCGAGTATCTGGACAAGATGCAGGATCGCGTCGTGAGCTTTGTAACCAAGCACAGTAACATTTCTGAAACAGATTTCAAGGACCTTATGTTCGCAAAGGGGAACCTGACACGGGATATCGGAACGAATGTCGTTGGTGATGATGCGGTCAAATACGGACTCATCAATGGGATCGGAGGGATCGGTCAAGCCATCAAGAAAATCAATGAGCTGATCGAACTGAACCACACGGATGAAGGGGAGGGACTGATCCAATGATCCTCTACACCATCATTCCCCAGGAAGCCGTATTCGCGACGGACCCAGAAGTATATGCCTCCCAGATGATGATCGACTACGAAGGAGTGCCGCTGATGGTCCAGAAGGAAGAGGAGAATTACCGGGTATTGAGGGTGATGAGCAGTGATCCTTCCCATTTCCTCGACAATCGCTTTTCTCCTGGTATGATCCTTGGTAATTAAGGCATAAAGAGGATTCTTTCACCATGTAGGGTATGGTATACTAAAAAAGAGACATAAGATGAACATGACGGATGGGGACTGACACCTGTGGCGAAGAAGGATGCCGATAAGGGTCAGCCCTTTCTTCATCTTCACGTACATAATCCGTAAGACTTCTTAAGAATTTAGGTGAATTGAATTGGCGAAAAAAAAGAAAAGGAAAAAAAAGGGACCGAACACCAACGCACTGAAGCAGACTATAAAATATGAAATTACCGGCTTGATGCTGTTGACGCTCAGTTTGATCTCAGTCATCAAGTTGGGGGCGGTGGGTAGGGCCGTCGTCCATTTCTTCAGGTTCTTCATGGGAGAATGGTATATGGCAGCTCTGCTTCTAATGATCTACATCGCGGGATACCTGATGGTGAAACGGGAAGTACCACTTCTCTTCAGCAGGAGATTGGTAGGGATATATATCATCGTGGCGAGCTTCCTGCTCCTCAGCCACGTGAAGCTTTTCGATCTGCTGAGCAATGATGGTGCCTTTGAGCACCCGAGTGTCATCATGAACACATGGGATCTCTATTGGATGGATATCAGGGGAGAATCCAGTACCTCCGACATCGGAGGTGGGATGATCGGCAGCGTCCTGTTCGCCGTGTCCTATTTCCTCTTTGATTCACAGGGGGCACGGATCATGAGTGCGACCTTCATCATCATCGGGATCATCCTGGTGACCGGTCGATCCCTTGGGGATGTACTCGGTCGGATCGGAAAAAGATTCGGGGCATTCATCACCTCCCAGTGGGAAGCATTCAAGGTGGATATGGCAGAATGGAAAGAAGAAAAAGCAAAAAAGAAGCTGGAAAAGCCAGCTCTTGAAAAGAAAGTGCAGGAAAAGGAAACGAAGGTGCCTTCCGTCGATCCGATACCAGATGTTGAGCCTCAGGTCGATACCCGGGAACCGATCATATCGAATTTTGCCGAGAAGGCCTATGCCCATGAACGGACCGATAAAGAAGAGCCGGCAGCAGGGGAGTCGAAAGATGATTCAACTGATAAGGGCGTTCAAGACGATGCTCCTCCGATCACCTTCACCGAAGTCGAGAATAAAGATTATAAGCTTCCGTCGATTTCGCTGTTGAAAAGTCCGAAGAAGACAGATCAGAGCAATGAATATCAGCTGATCCATGCCAATGCAGCGAAGCTCGAACGCACCTTCCAAAGCTTTGGCGTCAAAGCGAAGGTGACTCAGGTCCATCTAGGGCCAGCCGTAACCAAATATGAAGTGCACCCGGATGTCGGGGTGAAGGTGAGCCGTATTGTCAATCTCAGCGATGATCTCGCATTGGCGCTCGCTGCTAAAGACATCAGGATCGAAGCACCGATACCGGGGAAATCGGCCATTGGAATCGAAGTGCCGAATTCGGAAGTGGCCATGGTATCCCTCAGGGAAGTGCTCGAATCAAAGGAAAAAAACAAGCCTGAGTCAAAACTCCAGATCGGACTGGGCAGGGATATTACAGGGGAAGCCGTACTTGCCGAACTGAATAAGATGCCCCATCTCCTTGTAGCGGGAGCCACGGGTAGCGGGAAGAGTGTTTGCATCAACGGCATCATCACGAGTATCCTCATGAGGGCCAAGCCCCATGAAGTCAAACTCATGATGATCGACCCCAAAATGGTGGAGCTCAATGTGTACAACGGAGTTCCCCACTTGCTGGCACCCGTCGTGACGGAGCCGAAGCGTGCCTCTCAGGCGTTAAAAAAAGTCGTGAATGAAATGGAGCGAAGATATGAGCTTTTCTCCCATACAGGCACACGTAATATTGAAGGATACAATGATTATGTCAAAAGACAAAACCTTGAGAACGAAGACAAACAGCCCCTTCTTCCTTATATCGTCGTCATCGTCGATGAGCTCGCTGACTTGATGATGGTCGCATCGAATGATGTAGAAGATGCCATCACCCGCCTTGCGCAGATGGCCCGTGCGGCAGGGATTCATTTGATCATCGCCACACAGCGACCGTCGGTGGATGTCATTACCGGTGTCATCAAGGCAAACATCCCTTCAAGGATTGCCTTTGCTGTCTCTTCCATGACCGATTCACGAACCATCCTAGATTCTGGAGGCGCAGAAAAACTCCTTGGAAGGGGGGATATGCTCTTCATGCCTGTCGGTGCTTCCAAGCCGACAAGGGTACAGGGGGCCTTCTTATCCGATGAAGAAGTAGAAGAAGTCGTCGACTTCGTCATATCGCAGCAAAAAGCACAGTATCAGGAAGAAATGATCCCGGATGAAGTCCAGGAAGAGTCCGGCAGCGGGGAAGCGGAAGATGAGCTGTATGATGATGCAGTCCAATTGATTGCTGAAATGCAGACTGCGTCTGTTTCCATGCTGCAGCGCCGGTTCAGGATCGGCTATACGAGAGCCGCCAGGATCATCGATGAAATGGAGGTACGGGGAGTAGTCGGACCTTATGAAGGAAGCAAGCCACGGACCGTACTTGTCGGCAAGCCCTCCGAAGAACAATCCTCCTAAGAGCCCATACCTCTTGAGACATGAGCTGAAAGACCCCGCTTGAGCATCTGCTCAAGCGGTTTTTTTATTAAAATCAAAAAGTTATCCACCAATGAGTTATACTATTGGTAACGCTTCCTAAAAACATGCATTATTTCATTAGTGTGAACATTGCTACATATAGGCGTTGGAAATGTAAAAAACAGGACGTTTAATGATAAAAACATGAAAAAATCAAGGGGTTTTTCCATAAAGAAGGGCATTTGGAAGATAAATTTTTTAATAAATCATTTTTTTCGACAAAATCACACAATGCTATTTATTTATGTTTTGAAAAGTGTTATAGTATTTTCGATTAGTAGGAAAGATATACATCAGAGGTCTGATGACTTGAGAAAATTTGGTGGTGGTTCCGTTGACAATTAAGACAGACAATCGGCATTTGTATTTGCAGGTCATTGATCGCTTGAAGAAAGACATCGAAGCGGGGATGTACAGAGAGAAAGAAAAACTTCCTTCCGAATTCGACCTTTCCAAACAGCTCGGCGTTAGTCGCGCTACGCTGAGGGAGGCACTCAGGATCCTTGAGGAAGAGAGTGTCATCGTCAGGCGGCATGGAGTCGGTACATTTGTCAATGCCAAACCCCTCTTCACTTCGGGCATCGAACAGCTCAGCAGCGTGACCAATATGATCAGGCAGGCTGGGATGGATCCGGGGACTATTTTTTTGAGCTCGACGACCCAGGAAGCAACCGAGGAAGATATGAAACGCTTCTCATTGGAAGAACCGGAGGATGTCATCCTCATCGAGAGGGTGCGTACGGCGAATGGGGAACCTGTCGTCTACTGCATGGATAAGATACCGGCTAGAATCATGCCGCGGAACTTCACCCATGAAGACAATTCCATCTTCTCCGTTCTGGAGAAAAGGGAGAATAAGAGAATCACATATGCGGGGGCACATATCGAGCCTCTCGGGTATCATGATAAAATCTCCCCGATCCTGAACTGCGAGCCTGAAACGGCACTTCTTGTGCTGAAACAGATGCACTTCAGTGAGAATGATGAACCAATCCTCTATTCGGTGAACTACTTCCGCTCGGATAAGTTCAGCTTTCACGTGCTTAGGAAGCGTGTATGATCCGCCTTTCTACTAATTTATAACAATACTAGGGGGTACTCAGGTGAAAAAGCGTAAATTTGGTATGGCGATGTCATTCGTGTTGGCTGCAGGAACAATTCTAGGTGCATGTGGAACAAGCGATGACAAAGATAATGCAAGTGACGGGAAAGGCAAGGATGATAACTTCACAGTGGCAATGGTAACAGATGTCGGCGGTGTTGATGATAAATCATTCAACCAATCAGCTTGGGAAGGCCTTCAAGCTTATGGTAAAGAAAATGACTTGGAAAAAGGGAAAAAAGGATTCGATTACCTTCAATCCCAATCCGATGCTGATTATGCTACCAACCTGAACAACTTGGCTCGCCAAGACTTTGACTTGATATATGGAATTGGATTCATGATGAAAGGTGCGATCGAAGATATCGCCAGCCAACAGAAGGATTCTCACTTCGCCCTTGTGGATGAAGTTGTAGATCAACCGAATGTTGCCAGCATCATGTTCAAAGAGCAGGAAGCTTCTTTCCTAGCGGGAGTAGCGGCCGGTCTTGCAACCAAAACCAATAAAATCGGATTCATCGGCGGAGTGGAAAGCCCGGTTATCGAGCGCTTCCATTCAGGATTCATCGCCGGTGTCAAAGCAAGCAACCCTGATGCAGAAATCGTTGCAGACTATGCAGGTGCTTTCGATAAAGCAGAGCTTGGTCAAACGATTGCTTCAAAAATGTACTCTTCTAAAGTAGATGTCATCTTCCACGCAGCTGGTGGAACAGGTAACGGATTATTCAAAGAAGCACGTGATCTGAAAGCAAAAGATCCTTCCCGTGAGCTTTGGGCGATCGGTGTCGACTCTGACCAGGTAGACGAAGGAAAAGTGGGAGACCACAACATCGTCCTGACTTCTGCCCTTAAGCGAGTGGACAACGCAGTGAAAGATGTCGCGACTCAAGCGAAGGACGGGGATTTCCCTGGTGGGAAAGAAATCTTGTTCGGTCTTAAAGAAGACGGTGTAGGTCTTGCGGAAGTGAATGAAGAACTTTCCAACAAAGACGAAGTCGTGAAAGCCGTTGATGAGTGGAAAGAAAAAATCAAGAGCGGTGACGTGGAAGTTCCTTCTTCCATCAAAGACGCCGAAAGCTTCAAAGCTAACTGATTATAGTTCATTGGGGATAAGCGGGCCAAGGATAGCCGGTCTCTTATCCCTTTTTTGCAGCAAAATATAAGAAAATTGAAAATCTAATTGAAGGGTAGAAGCCCATTCTATCTTTCACTTAGTTTTTTACAAGGGAAATCGATCTTAAGGTCTGACCTCTAACTACTAGATAAATTGTCCCTAGCCTATCGCAAGGAGTGAATAAAATGGATTATGTAATCGAGATGCTGAATATCCGCAAGGAGTTCCCTGGCATCGTAGCTAACGACAATATTACTCTCCAGCTCAAACAAGGTGAAATTCATGCGCTTCTTGGTGAAAATGGAGCCGGTAAGTCCACGTTGATGAACGTGTTGTTCGGTCTCTACCAACCCGAACAGGGTGAGATCCGCGTGCGAGGGAAAAAGGTGGACATCACGAATCCCAACATTGCAAATGATCTCGGGATCGGAATGGTCCACCAGCATTTCATGCTCGTTGATACGTTCACTGTAACTGAGAACATTATCCTCGGCAGGGAACCAAAATCGGGTGCCACGGTGGATATTAAAAAAGCTGAAAAAGAAATATCGGATATATCTGAGAAATATGGCCTTAGGGTCGACCCTTCTGCCAAGATATCAGATATATCAGTAGGGATGCAGCAGAGGGTGGAGATCCTTAAAACGCTCTATCGCGGAGCTGAAATCCTGATCTTCGATGAGCCGACCGCCGTCCTGACGCCACAGGAAATCAAAGAGCTGATCCAGATCATGAAAACCTTGATCAAAGAAGGGAAATCCATCATCCTTATCACTCACAAACTGAAGGAAATCATGGAAGTGTGTGATAATGTAACCGTTATCAGAAAAGGAAAAGGGATCGGGACTGTCAGCGTGTCAGACACGAACCCCAATGATCTGGCAAGCCTTATGGTCGGAAGGGAAGTCACGTTCAAAACGGAAAAGATCCCTGCATCCCCTAAGGAAGTGGTTCTCGAGGTTCGCGACCTTCAAGTGAAGGACTCCCGGAATGTTCCGGTCGTGAAAGGATTGAATCTGGACCTGAAAGCAGGTGAGATCCTCGGTATTGCAGGAGTCGATGGTAACGGTCAAAGTGAACTGATCGAAGCCATCACCGGCCTCATGAAAGCAGACAGCGGTTCGATCAAACTGAATGGTAAAGAGATTTTGAACATGAGACCGAGGAAAATCTATGAAGCGGGTGTCGGACATATCCCGCAGGATCGTCATAAGCACGGATTGGTACTGGACTTCCCGATCGGTGAAAATATCGTTCTTCAAAACTACTATAAAAAACCGTATTCAAATAAGGGAATTCTGAGCTATAAAAATATTTACAATCATGCAAGGAAGATCATCGCAGAGTTTGATGTTCGTACGCCGTCTGAATACACCCTGGCACGATCTTTGTCCGGGGGGAATCAGCAAAAAGCCATCATCGGCAGGGAAGTGGATAAAGATCCGGATCTTCTCATCGCTGCACAGCCTACCCGCGGGTTGGACGTAGGGGCGATCGAATTCATTCACAGGCGTCTCATCGAACAGCGGGACAACGGAAAAGCCGTATTGCTGCTTTCTTTCGAACTGGATGAAATCCTGAATGTAAGCGACCGTATTGCTGTGATTTATGAAGGACAGATTGTCGCGATCGTCGATCCAAAAGACACGACGGAACAGGAGCTCGGCCTCTTGATGGCTGGTTCGAAAGGGAAAGGAACGGGGGAAACATCACATGTCTAATCGTCTAACTAATATATTGATCCCTATCATATCAGTGGTCCTTGGCATCCTTGCCGGTACCATCATCATGCTCGTGAGCGGGTATAATCCGATCGAAGGGTATTCCGCCCTATGGGACGGGATCTTCGGGGAAGTCTACTTCGTCGGGGAAACCCTCCGTCAGATGACCCCTCTGATCCTAGCGGGTCTAGCCGTTGCATTTGCATTCAGGACAGGCTTGTTCAATATCGGGGTTGAAGGACAGCTTATCGTGGGCTGGCTTGCAGCCGTGTGGGTGGGTACATCCTTCGGCGATCTGCCAAAGTTCATCCATCTGCCGCTCGCTGTCATCGCAGCTGCACTGGCCGGGGCCTTATGGGGATTCGTGCCAGGACTTTTGAAAGCCCGGTTCAGGGTGCACGAAGTCATCGTAACCATCATGATGAACTATATCGCCCTGCAGGCATCGAATGCTATTGTGCGTGATGTGTTGACTGACAGGAAGGAACGGACGGATTATGTAGCGGAATCAGCTTCCCTGAAGTCGCCATTCCTTGAATCCATCACAGACTTCTCACGCCTGCACTGGGGAATCATCATTGCCCTTGCGTGTGCATTCATCATGTGGTTCCTTCTTGAGAAGACGTCACGTGGATATGAATTGCGTGCTGTAGGATACAATCAGAACGCATCTCAATATGCAGGAATGAACGTGAATGGAAATATCATTCTGTCCATGGTGATTTCAGGAGCGTTTGCAGGGCTTGCCGGTTCCATGGAAGCTCTCGGTACATTCGGTTATGCTTCCATCAAGGGAGGCTTCACAGGAGTCGGTTTTGATGGAATCGCGGTAGCGCTCTTGGGCGGAAATGCAGCGATCGGGGTCATCTTCGCGGCACTGCTTTTCGGTGGCTTGAAGGTCGGAGCCCTGAATATGCCGCTTGATGCAGGCATTCCGAATGAGCTGGTCGATATCATTATCGCCCTTATCATCTTCTTTGTGGCATCAGGTTATATCATCCGCTATATGATTCAACGATTCAGAAAAAAGGGGGTGAAATAAGTGGGGTTCATCGATATCTTAACCATACTTATTCCATCAACATTATTGTGGGCGTCACCACTTATTTTCACTTCACTTGGTGGAGCATTTTCAGAGCGATCAGGGGTCGTCAATATCGGCTTGGAGGGATTGATGGTCATCGGAGCCTTCTCCTCCATCGTCTTTAACCTTGCATTTGCTGATACCTTCGGAGCTGCCACCCCGTGGGTGTCCCTTCTTGTCGGTATGCTTGCCGGAGCATTGATCTCCGTCCTGCACGCTGTCGCATCGATCAGCTTCAGGGCAGACCAAACTGTATCAGGTGTGGCCATCAATCTCCTTGCTGTCGGTTTGACGCTTTTCCTCGTAAAGCGCATTTATGGAAAAGGCCAGACAGACATCATTTCAGAAGGCTTCTCGAAAATCGATGTGCCTGTTCTCCATAAGATACCGGTGATCGGAGACATCTTCTTCAGTAATACGTACTGGCCACCGTTTGTGGCGATCATTGCGGCATTCCTTGTGTGGTTCATCATGTTCAAAACGCCATTCGGTTTGCGTCTGCGCTCTGTCGGGGAACACCCTATGGCTGCCGACACGATGGGCATCAACGTGACACGTATGAGATATATCGGAGTCATCCTCTCTGGAGCCTTCGCTGGAATCGGGGGCGGGGTATATGCCCAGTCAATTTCATCCGATTTCAGTCATGCTACCATCAGTGGACAAGGCTTCATGGCCCTGGCTGCACTGATCTTCGGAAAATGGCATCCACTTGGTGCCATGGGTGCAGCGATCTTCTTCGGATTCGCTCAGAGCCTCAGCATTATCGGAAGCAGCCTTCCGCTATTCGAAAATATTCCGAGCGTGTACCTCTTGATCGCACCTTACGTTCTTACGATCCTGGCTTTGACAGGGTTCATCGGACGTGCAGATGCACCAAAAGCTCTTGGAACACCTTATATCAAAGGAAGTCGTTAATGGAAAGGAGCCCTTCATCAAGGGCTCCTTTTGCATGTTTTTCGTGTTTTTTTCATATAATAGCCCATTAAGGTTTTACCAGCGGAGGAAGATGCTTGAAAACGCGTGCGGCAAACATGTATAGTTAGACGTAAATACCCGTAAAATAAAGGTGTTTATGCAAGATATGAAGGAGGCTTGAGCCGAATGTCTGATATTAATGAAGTGATCAAGAAGAAGAACGGATATACGCTACATATCGTCAAAACTGAAAAATTCAAAACAAACAGCATCGTCTTTAAAATGAAGGCGCCTTTGGATCAAGATACCGTGACATTGAGAGGGCTGCTGCCGCATGTGATGCAAAGCAGTACTAAATCCTACCCGTCCACGACTACACTGCGTTCCCACCTTGATGAACTATATGGGGCGAACTTTTTTGTCGACCTTGGAAAGAAGGGCGAGTACCATATCGTCAGCATGTCTGTTGAGATAGCCAATGAAAAGTTTCTCGCTGATTCTGAACCACTCCTTCAAAAAGGAATCGAATTTTTAACGGAGGTCCTTTTCAATCCCCATGCCACCGATGAATTCGACCCTGCAACGGTCGAGAAAGAGAAGCGGAATCAAAAAATCCGGATTCAATCGGTCTACGATGACAAAATGAGGTATGCGAACTCCCGTCTGGTGGAGGAAATGTGTAAAGGCGAGCGATTCGCCCTTCACGTCAACGGAGAGAAGGACGAAGTCGATGCGATTACACCGAAGGCGCTTTATGATTACTATGAGCGCGTCATGCAGGAAGATCAATTTGATCTTTATGTGATCGGCGACGTCGATGCGGATGAAGTAGAAAAGCTGTGCGATGGTCTCATGAATCTTTCCGAACGGGATCCTAAGCGTGTCGACCAAGGTATTCAAAAGCAAATCCAGAAGGAAAATGTCATCAAGGAACAGCAGGATGTCAAACAGGGGAAATTGAATATCGGCTACCGTACCCATACTCAATATGGCGATGAGGACTATTTTGCGCTTCAGGTCTTCAATGGGATATTCGGTGGATTTTCCCACTCCAAACTGTTCATCAATGTACGTGAAAAAGCAAGCCTTGCCTACTATGCAGCAAGTCGCCTCGAAAGCCATAAAGGGCTACTCATGGTCATGAGTGGAATCGAGTCGAAGAATTATGATCAAGCGGTGGGAATCATCGATGAGCAGCTTCAAGCCATGAAGGCTGGTGATTTCACTAGTGATGAGTTGGATCAAACCAAAGCAGTCATGCGCAATCAAATGCTTGAAACCATCGATACTCCGCGTGGTCTTGTGGAAGTCCTGTACCAAAACGCCTTTGCCGGGATCGATATCGGCTTGAATGACTGGCTCGCAAAAATCGACGCAGCCACAAAGGATGAAGTGGTGAAAGCGGCCAATAAAGTCGAACTTGATACGATTTACTTTTTAACAGGAACGGAGGGGTAATGATATGAAGAAGATTACCTTCGATCAGCTGCAGGAAAACCTTTATTATGAGAAGATGGCAAACGGGTTGGATGTGTACATTCTTCCTAAGGGAGGATTCAATAAAACCTATGCAACCTTTACGACAAAATATGGAAGCATCGATAACCATTTCGCCCCTCTCGGAGAGGAAGAATTGGTCAAAGTTCCAGACGGCATCGCCCATTTCCTCGAGCATAAGCTTTTTGAAAAAGAAGACGGAGATGTGTTCCAGCAGTTCAGTAAGCAAGGCGCTTCTGCCAACGCCTTCACGTCATTCACGCGCACAGCCTATCTTTTCTCCAGTACCACTAACGTGGAGCGGAATCTGGAAACACTGATCGACTTTGTGCAGGATCCTTACTTTACGGAAAAAACAGTTGAAAAAGAAAAGGGTATCATCGGACAGGAAATCACCATGTATGATGATAACCCCGATTGGCGCCTGTATTTCGGCGTGATTGAAAATATGTACAAAAATCATCCTGTCAAGATTGACATAGCAGGGACGATCGAGTCCATTACACCTATCACGAAAGACATGCTCTATCAGTGCTACGGCACGTTCTATCATCCGAGTAATATGTTGCTGTTCGTTGTCGGTTCCGTGGACCCTGAGGCTATTATGAATCAGGTCAGGGAAAATCAAGGCAAAAAGGATTATGAAAAGATGCCTGAAATCAAAAGGGAATTCGATCAGGAACCCGATGAAGTGGCAGAAAAGAAAAAAGTCCTGAAAATGAACGTGCAAAGCCCAAAATGTTTGGTTGGCCTGAAGGCATCCGATCCCCATCAGCAAGGCAAGGAAATGCTGAAGCAGGAGCTTTCCATTAACGTTTTCCTTGATATTTTGTTCGGGAAAAGTTCAAATCACTATTCGGACCTTTATAACGACGGACTGATCGATGAAACGTTCAGTTATGATTATACCCAGGAAAATGGGTTTGGTTTCCTAACTGCCGGTGGGGATACGGAGAAGCCGGATGAATTGGCCGAACGCATTCAGGGTCTCCTTCTGAAGGCTGTGAACGAACCGATCGTAACCGAAGAAAACCTGGCGAGGACGAAGAAGAAGAAAATCGGAGCCTTTCTCCGTGCCATCAATTCTCCCGAGTTCATTGCCAATCAGTTTACCCGCTATGCATTCAATGAAATGGATCTATTCGATGTCGTACCGACACTTGAAAGTCTGTCAGTGGACGACATCACCAATGCAGCTGCAGGTCTGATTGATGAAAAACGGATGACCGTATGCCAGGTTGTACCAAATTCATGATGCTTGAAGGGGAACTGTCCATAACCGGCAGTTCCCCTTCTTGTGTAAAGGAGGAACGATCATGAAATTCGCTCTCATTACCGGTGCTTCTGGAGGTATCGGTAAAAGCACGGCAAAGAAGCTTGCCAGTGAGGGATGGAGTCTCTATCTCCATTATCATCGAAATGAAGAAGCCATCACTACATTGATGGAGGAGATTAAAGGAGTGGATGTAATACCGGTCAAAGCGGATCTCACTTCCTCCGGGGGAGTGGGGAAATTGACTGAACAGATCTTTGATCTGGACGCCATTGTGTACTGCAGCGGAACGTCTCACTGGGGACTGTTCCAAGATCAGTCCGAAGAAAGCATGGATGAGATGATCAGCTTGCATGTAAAGAGCCCGATGCTCCTAGTACAAGCCTTACTTCCGAAGTTGGTCAGGAAAAAAGGATCCATTGTACTCATGAGCTCCATCTGGGGCCAGACGGGTGCATCCTGCGAAGTCGTTTATTCTGCTGTGAAAGGAGCCCAGCTTTCATTTGTAAAGGCCCTTAGCAAAGAGGTCGCCCTTAGCGGGGTAAGGGTCAACGCCGTGGCCCCCGGTGCTGTGAGCACCAATATGCTCTCCGGTTTTACAGAAGAAGACGTCCAGGGAATCAGAGACGAAATTCCCATGGGGGAACTCGCCCACCCCGACCAAATAGCAGACGCCGTGGACTTCCTCCTCTCACCAAAAGCAGCATACATAACCGGCCAAACCCTATCCGTCAACGGGGGCTGGTACACCTAGAAAAGCGGAGCCGGGGAGAACTGACCCGACAAGCATAAGGTCGTCAGGACATAAAGGCGTCCCTTGCCTTTATGGTCTGAGGGACTTATGACCTCGAGGGTCACCCCGGGGGAGCTGGACAAAGAGAAAAGCGGAGCCGGGGAGAACTGACCCGACAAGCATAAGGACGTCAGGACATAAAGGCGTCCCTTGCCTTTATGGTCTGAGGGACTTATGACCTCGAGGGTCACCCCGGAGGAGCTGGACAAGAGAAAAGCGGAGCCGGGGAAATCTGACCCGACAATGCCTCCATTGAAATTTGAGACCGGACGCATAATTCCCTTGAAAAGATGCAAACTAAGCTTGTATCTCAATAAAGGAGGTCATATGACATGTCAGTATTAGAAAACTGGTCTGATTGGAAAAACTTCTTGGGTGATCGCTTGCACCAGGCTCAGCACAGCGGTATGGAAAACGAAACCGTGAATGATCTTGCTTATCAAATCGGTGACTACCTTTCCAAACAGGTGGAAGCTAAGAACGATCAAGAAAGAGTCCTTGCAGATCTTTGGTCTGTTGCTTCACCTGATGAGCAGCATGCTATCGCCAACATGATGGTCAAGCTTGTCAACAATAACGGAACTCGCTAAAGAGAGGGGATTTTCCCTCTCTTTTTTACATTGTCCCATCCAACGTGAAAAATAGAGAAAATGTAGGCAATTATGTAGGTTTTTCTTTTATATTAGAAAAAAATACTTTATTATAATACCTAGAGTTTAAAATCCCCGAATCTGGATCATTGCCTTTGAAGGAGGAAACCCGATGGAAAGGAAAGAATGGTACCTGGAATATGAGATTCAAAAGAACCGCCCCGGCCTGTTGGGGGATATTTCTTCCCTGCTTGGGATGCTCTCGATCAATATCGTCACCATCAATGGGGTGGACGAAGGGAGACGGGGAATGCTGCTCCTTGCTGACACGGATGAGCAGATCGGAAGACTCGAATCGATCCTGCAGACGATGGATACCATCAATGTAACCAAGCTTCGAGAACCAAAACTGAGGGATCGCCTGGCTGTCAGGCATGGACGTTACATCCAGCGGGATGCAGATGATAAAAAGACGTTCCGTTTCGTTCGGGATGAGCTCGGACTTCTTGTCGATTTCCTTGCAGAACTATTCAAGCAGGAAGGACACAAGCTTGTGGGGCTGCGTGGTATGCCCCGCGTGGGGAAAACGGAATCCATCGTCGCTTCGAGCGTCTGTGCCAACAAAAAATGGCTATTCGTATCTTCAACTTTATTAAAGCAGACCATCAGAAGCAAACTGATCGAAGATGAATATTCAGACGATAATCTCTTCATCATTGACGGAATCGTCTCTACCCGGAGGGCAAATGAACAGCATTGGCAGCTTGTCAGGGAAATCATGCGCATGCCGGCGGTCAAAGTGATCGAGCACCCTGATGTGTTTGTACAAAACTCCGAGTATACCCTGGAGGATTTCGATTACATCATCGAATTGCGGAACAATCCTGAAGAGGAAATTACATATGAGTTGGTTGAACAAAATAATTTATTTCAAAATTCCGATTTCGGCGGTTTTGATTTTTGATATTGGAAGGTGTTAAAAAGTGTCTGAATTAGGAAAACGTTTAAAGGATGCAAGGGAGTCTAAAGGCTATAGCCTCGACGATCTGCAGCGGATCACGAAGATCCAGAAACGCTATTTGACCGGAATCGAGGAAGGTTCGTATGATTCCATGCCCGGTAAATTTTATGTGAGGGCCTTCATCAAGCAGTACTGTGAAGCAGTCGGCCTGCCACCTGAAGAAATCTTTGAAGAGTACAAGTCCGAAATCCCTGTCACACAGCACGAAGAAATTCCTGATTCCCTTTCAAGGGTCCAGACAAGAAAGACGGTCTCCGAGAGTTCCTCGAAGGTCCTCGATTTCATCCCGACGTTGCTTATCGTGGTGGTGATCATCGGCATCCTCTTTGTCCTGTGGGTATTCATCCAAGGAAAAATGGGCAATGATAATGCTGCAGAGAATGATACGAACAAAAACAGTCAGGTAGCGGTGGACGAGAAGGATGTACCGAAGGAAGATGATGGTGAAAAAACATCATCTGACAAAGAAGAAAAGCCTGCAGCCGATAAGGATAAAAAGCAGGATAAAGAAGATGATTCAAAAGATACTAAAAAGGGAGATGAACAAACACTCAAGCAGACATCTGTCCAGGGATATAAGACCACTTACGAACTGAATGGAACAGATCGATTCAAACTTTCGTTATCTGCTGACGGTGATTCGTGGATCGGTGTATATAATGAAAAGGATAAGGTGTTATTTGAAGGCACCTTGACGAAAGGGAGCAAAGAGGATTTCGATTTCTCCGGAGAATCCCAGGCCTATCTCATCATCGGGAATGCTGCCAATACAGGTATCACCATCAATGGGGAGGAAGTCGAGTATGGAATCCCAACCGATGTGGTCAGGCAGGATGTTATCATTAATTACAGCAAAGAATCTTCAGAGTAAGGAGAAAGGGGCGCCTTCCCTTTCTTCTAGTGCACTGGATTGGAGGCAATACATTGAATTTACCTAATAAAATCACCATTTCCCGGATCATTCTGATCCCGCTATTCCTCATTATTATGCTGGTTCCCTGGAACTGGGGGGATATGCGCTTCCTTGGGGCGGATCTTCCGGTCAATCAATTCGTAGGGGCCCTCATATTCATCATCGCGTCTACGACAGACTGGATCGATGGATATTATGCGAGGAAATTGGATCTCGTCACCAATCTCGGGAAGTTCCTTGATCCCCTAGCGGATAAGCTACTTGTATCTGCAGCCTTGATCGTACTGGTTGAAATGGGAGTGGCGCCTTCATGGATCGTCATCATCATCATCAGCCGTGAATTTGCCGTGACGGGTCTACGACTTGTGCTGGCAGGAGAAGGCGAAGTGGTAGCTGCAGGTCAGCTCGGTAAGATCAAGACGTGGGCACAGATCATTGCCATATCGGCATTGCTGTTGAATAATGCCATCTTCGAGCTCATGAACTTGCCGTTCGATGTCATTGCCCTTTGGATTGCCATGTTCTTCACCATCTGGTCCGGTTGGGACTATTTTTACCATAATCGCAAAGCGTTTGTTAATTCAAAATAACGGATGGAAGGGGCTGATTCAATTGGAATCATCCCTTTCTTCTTTCACCGGGAGGAAATAATCATGAATGCAGAAATTATCGCAGTTGGATCGGAATTACTTTTGGGGCAGATCGCTAATACCAATGCCCAGTTCATCTCAGAAAGGCTTGCCGAGATCGGAGTGAACGTGTTTTATCATACAAGCGTTGGAGATAACCCGGAAAGACTTGAAGAGGTCATCAAGCATGCAGAAGAGAGGGCGGACCTTCTTATCTTCACGGGAGGTCTCGGACCGACCAAGGATGATCTGACCAAAGAGACCATTGCAAGGAGTCTGGGTGTCAGCCTCTCCATGGATGAAGAAGCCATGGACTCCATCAGGGCTTATTTCGAAAAAGTCGGCAGGGTGATGACTCCCAACAACGAAAAGCAGGCACTGATTCTCGAAGGTTCGGTACCATTGAAAAATGATTTCGGCATGGCACCCGGTATGGTGTTTCAACAGTCCGGGAAAGCATATATCCTGCTACCTGGCCCGCCTTCTGAGATGAGGCCGATGTTCAGTACGTACGGGGTTCCTGCCGTCATGGGCCTCATGAAACGAAAAGAAGTGATCCATTCCCGTGTACTTCGATTCTTCGGGATAGGGGAGTCGCAGCTCGAAGCCGACCTTGAAGAACTCATCGACCGGCAGACGAATCCGACGATCGCACCTCTTGCCGGGGACGGAGAGGTTACCTTGCGATTGACGGCAAAGCACGAGTCAAAAGATGTCGCAGAGACTCTCTTGAATGAGTTGGAATCGGAAATTCGGCAAACAGTCGGGGAGTACCTATACGGATACGACCAGGACTCCCTTGAGGGGGTGGGCTTCAGGCTCCTGAAAGAAAAAGGCCTTACACTTGCTGCAGCTGAAAGCCTCACGGCAGGCTTGTTTCAATCCAGCCTCGCTTCGATCGCAGGCGCTTCTTCCGTCCTTGAGGGGGGAGTGGTCTGCTATCAGGATTCTGTTAAGAGGGATGTGCTGAACGTACGGGAGGAAACGTTGAAGAATCACGGTGCGGTCAGTCGTGAATGCGCCATCGAGCTTGCGGCCAATGTGAGGACCTTGTTCAAATCCGATATAGGCATCAGTTTCACTGGTGTAGCAGGACCCGAAGCGCAAGGGGATCTGCCTCCTGGAACCGTTTGGATCGGCATCGCTTCAGGTGATGGAGAGCCGAGGGCATACAAGCTCACACTGGCTGGAAGCCGAAACGGGAATCGCAGCCGGACAGTAAAATACGGGTGGCATTACTTGGTGAAGGAATACAAAGCATAAGAAATCGTATGGGTGCCTGAAGGGCACCCATTTTTTCGTAGGATTGGAAAAAGTAAGAGAACCCTTAAAATGGCCGATGGATAAAAAACCGAATGAATGTTCGATTTTTTGCTTGTTTTCTATTAAAAAAACCTTTATAGTTATAGATAGGTTGGAAGTGAGACAAGCGTATAGATTGTTAACCAGTTAACCATTCTGAAGGAGGAATCATTTGTGAGTGAACGTAAAGCAGCCTTGGATATGGCTTTAAAACAAATAGAGAAACAATTCGGTAAAGGTTCCATTATGAAATTGGGAGAAAAGACCGACAGGGAAATCGTAACGGTACCAAGTGGATCACTTGCCCTTGACGCAGCGCTTGGGGTAGGCGGTTACCCACGTGGTAGGATTGTCGAAGTCTATGGACCGGAATCTTCTGGTAAGACAACCGTTGCCCTTCACGCCATTGCAGAAGTACAGGCCCAAGGTGGCCAAGCAGCATTCATTGATGCTGAGCACGCCCTGGATCCCGTTTACGCACAAAAATTGGGAGTCAATATCGACGAACTCCTGCTTTCACAGCCGGATACAGGTGAACAGGCATTGGAAATCGCTGAAGCCCTCGTACGAAGCGGTGCAGTCGATGCGATTGTTATTGACTCTGTGGCAGCCCTGGTGCCTAAAGCCGAGATTGAAGGGGAGATGGGGGATTCCCACGTTGGTCTCCAAGCTCGTCTCATGTCCCAGGCCTTGAGGAAGCTTTCTGGTGCCATCAACAAATCCAAGACCATCGCCATCTTCATCAACCAGATCCGTGAAAAGGTCGGGGTTATGTTCGGAAACCCGGAAACGACACCTGGTGGACGCGCACTTAAATTCTACTCTTCCGTACGTCTTGAAGTCCGTCGTGCTGAGACCCTTAAACAGGGAAATGAAATGGTAGGGAACAAGACAAAGATCAAAGTCGTCAAGAACAAAGTTGCTCCTCCATTCCGTGTTGCAGAAGTAGATATCATGTACGGAGAAGGGATTTCCAAAGAAGGTGAGATCGTCGACCTCGGTTCAGAACTTGATATCATCCTCAAGAGCGGTGCCTGGTATTCCTATAATGAAGAGCGTCTTGGTCAAGGACGTGAAAATGCAAAAGTATTCCTCAAAGAGAATCCGGACATCCGCAATGAAATCATGCTGAAGATTCGTGATCACTATGGGTTGGATACAGGCCGTGCCGAGACAGAGGAGACGGGAGAAATGAGTCTGTTAGACGACTGATGCACTCCTCCTTGGCTTTGGCTGCCCTTTCCACCCCAAGAGTCATCGTACCTTGTTTGCCGGGGAAAGGGCAGATCACGGCTTTATGAAAAGCGGACTGGTTATGGCCAGTCTGCTTTTCTGCTTTTTAAGGAATGAATTGTCCGGGAAGTGACCACAATGATACTAATGTCATTCGTTCAGGAGTATAAAACGTGCCGATTGATGGGATTGCTTCATAAATCTGGACACAAAGCTCCCAACCCCTTGACAATAAATTTTCTGAGATTTAAAATTAACATGTATATTTTACAATATTTTCGAATGACATTTGAAAGCCTTGCGCTGTATGTTGAGATCAATTTGTGCAATGTACAAGCCGACATGTAAAAAACATGATGAAAGTGATAGCAAGAGGAGGTGAAATGATGCAACCTATAACACTCATCTCCATTTTGCTTAGCCTTATCGTCGGTGTCGTTGTTGGATACTTTATTCGCAGATCCATTGCCGAAGCGAAGATTGCAGGAGCCAAAGGTTCCGCAGAGCAGATTTTGGAAGAGGCCAGGCGTGAAGCGGATGCTCTGAAAAAAGAGGCCTTGCTTGAGGCAAAGGACGAAAATCATAAACTTCGCACTGAAATGGAAAATGAACTCCGTGAACGAAGAAATGAACTGCAAAAACAAGAAAATCGTTTGATGCAAAAAGAGGAGAATCTGGACCGTAAAGATGAGACGCTCGACAAACGGGAATCTCAGCTTGAACGCAGAGAAGGTACTCTAAACGAGAGACAACAACATATTGAAGAGATGGAAAGCAAAGTGGACGAGATGGTAAGATTGCAGCAAACGGAGCTTGAACGCATCTCGAGCCTGACGCGAGAAGAAGCGAAGGGCATCATTCTTGAGCGTGTGGAAAATGAACTGTCCCATGATATTGCCATCATGGTTCGCGAACACGAAACCCGTGCTAAGGAAGACGCAGACAAGAAGGCGAAGGAAGTTCTATCCCTCGCAATTCAGCGTTGTGCCGCAGAACATGTGGCTGAAACGACAGTCAGCGTCGTGAACCTGCCTAACGATGAGATGAAAGGTCGTATCATCGGAAGGGAAGGAAGAAACATCCGTACTCTGGAAACACTAACAGGAATTGATCTCATTATCGATGATACCCCAGAGGCGGTCATTCTTTCAGGATTCGACCCGATCCGCAGGGAGACTGCTCGAATCGCACTTGAGAAATTGGTCCAGGATGGTCGTATCCATCCGGCACGCATCGAAGAAATGGTCGACAAATCCCGTCGTGAAGTGGATGAGTACATCCGCGAGATCGGTGAGCAGACCACATTCGAAGTAGGTGTCCACGGATTGCATCCTGACCTCATCAAGATCCTCGGTCGCTTGAAGTACCGTACGAGCTATGGACAGAACGTCTTGAAGCATTCCATCGAAGTAGCTCATCTATCCGGGCTATTGGCGGCAGAACTTGGTGAAGATGAACGTTTGGCAAAACGGGCAGGCCTTCTTCACGATATCGGTAAGGCAATTGACCACGAAGTGGAAGGAAGTCACGTTGAAATCGGCGTTGAACTTGCCACCAAGTACAAGGAACATCCGGTTGTCGTGAACAGTATCGCATCCCATCACGGGGATACTGAGCCAACGTCTATCATTGCAGTCCTCGTCGCTGCAGCAGATGCTCTTTCTGCAGCAAGACCGGGCGCAAGAAGCGAAACCCTTGAGAACTATATCCGACGCCTTGAGAAACTTGAAGAGATCTCAGAGTCCTATGAAGGGGTCGAGAAGTCATTTGCCATCCAGGCAGGGCGTGAAGTCCGGATCATGGTCCGGCCGGAAGCCATCGACGATCTGGAATCTCACAGACTTGCACGGGACATCCGAAAACGGATCGAAAGTGAATTGGATTATCCGGGACATATTAAAGTCACGGTGATTCGTGAGACAAGGGCAGTAGAATACGCGAAATAACAGGTTGACTCAGGAGGGCTCCCCTTTCTGAGTCAGCTTTTTTATTGATTCAAATGCTTCCGGATGTGATACAATAACGTAATGAAGCAAACAGAAGGGATTTTTTTATGAAATTATTATTTGTAGGAGATGTCGTAGGCTCAATGGGCCGGGAAATGATCTCTGAATATTTACCTAAATTGAAGAAAAAACATCTTCCGGATTTTACGATTGTAAACGGGGAGAATGCAGCCTCAGGCCGGGGAATCACGGAAAAGATATACAAGCAGTTCATTCAGGATGGAGCCAACATGGTGACCCTTGGGAACCATGCATGGGATAACAGAGATGTTTTTGACTTCATCGACGGAGCAAAGCAGATTGTTCGTCCTGCGAATTTCCCTGAGGGTACACCTGGGCAAGGATTGGTATTTGCCCACGTACACGGCAAGGAAGTTGCGGTGATCAATGCACAGGGTAGGACATTCATGCCCCCACTCGATGATCCTTTTGCTGTTCTCGACGACTTGGTGACCGAAGCAAGGAAGCGGACGCCGATCGTTTTCGTTGATTTTCATGCCGAAGCAACAAGTGAAAAACAGGCGGTGGGCTGGTTTCTCGATGGCAGGGTATCTGCCGTCATCGGAACACACACCCATGTGCAGACAGCAGACAACCGGATATTGCCGAACGGGACGGCATTCATGTGTGATGTCGGCATGACGGGTCCCTATGATGAAGTACTCGGAATGAACAAAGACTCGGTGATCAAACGATTCCAGACGAGTCTTCCTGTGCGCTTCGAAGTACCTAAGACCGGTAGGAAAACCCTGAGTGCCTGCTTGATCGATATTGATCAAAAAACCGGAAAGGCATCGAAGATTGAACGCATCCTCATCAATCAAGATCATCCGTTCATGACTGAATACTAAAATTCACTCCTTTTTCATCCATACCGGAATGATTTGTCCATTTCCTGAATATAGTAGCAGTGGAATTGTTTATACCAAGTTTGTTCTTTACCACAAGCATACGGTATAGGGGAAATGACAAGGAGGAAAAGGAATGGAAATATTAAAAGTTTCAGCAAAATCTAATCCTAATTCTGTAGCAGGTGCACTTGCCGGTGTTCTTCGTGAGAGAGGGGGAGCTGAAATCCAGGCAATCGGTGCCGGTGCACTGAACCAGGCTGTAAAGGCCGTTGCCATCGCCCGCGGATTTGTGGCTCCGAGTGGTTTAGATTTGATCTGTATTCCGGCATTCACAGATATCCTGATCGACGGAGAAGAACGAACCGCGATCAAGTTGATTGTAGAACCAAGATAAAGAACGTCAAGGGCTGTCCGCCAAGGTGGACAGCCCTTATTTCGTTGATTACGATAGATATAACTACCGGGAGGTGCTTGTATGATCATCGATACACATTGTGACGTACTAATGAAACTGTACATGGATCCGGGTCGACATTTATTCAATACAAAAAATGGATTGATGATCACGTACCCACAGCTGAAGCAGCAAAACAGTCGGGTACAGCTCTTCGCCATATTTGTACCTACCCATCTGAAGCCTGGCGAACGGTTTCAGGCTGCCCTGACGATGGTCAATCTCTTTCACCGTCAAGTGATTGCTCCTAATGAGAAGATGGTGATGGTACGGTCAAGGAAGGACGTACTCGCCTTGCAAGAAGGTGAAATCGGTGCCATGCTGTCTCTGGAAGGCATTGAAGCAATCGAAGAGGATATGGAGAAATTGGAGATTCTCTATCGCCTGGGGGTGGCGTCAGTCGGTCTGACCTGGAACTGGGCCAATGCCGCAGCAGACGGGGCTCTTGAACCGAGGGGGGCTGGCCTGACGAAGTTCGGGATGGAGATCATCACGTTCCTCAATGGTCATGGGATGTGGACGGACATGTCACATCTCAGTGAAAAAGCATTTTGGGATGCACTGTCTGTTGCCGAACATCCTATCGCTTCCCATTCAAACGCCTATACGATTTGTCAAAACCCACGAAATTTAAAGAATGATCAAATAGAGGGACTGATTGCAAAGGACGGATTCATCGGCATCACCTTCGTCCCTCCATTCTTGAATACAGCGAAAGAGGCCTCCATGTATGACGTGATCCGCCATGTCGATCATGTGTGCAGTCTAGGTGGCGAGGACCATATTGGTTTTGGCTCTGATTTTGACGGGATCGACCAAACGGTGAGCGGGTTAAGCAGCTTTTCTGATTATGGCTCGATGGTCGGTATGCTTCTTCGTTATTTTTCAGAAGCTCAAGTGCGAAAATTCATTGGTGGAAATGCGCTGAAAAGGCTTCCTGAAATCGTGTAATCCACAGTGGAATGGTGCGAATTGCAGGTAGTGATTTTTAGGTAAAAGTGATACACTGTTTAAGTGAGTAAGGTATAGGGGGAGACCGTTTTCCCATTTAATAGATTGCTATGGAAGGGATTGAATGGAATGAAGCATCAGCTTTCCTGGAAGGTCGGCGGACAACAGGGAGAAGGGATCGAGAGTACAGGAGAAATCTTCTCCATGGCTTTGAACCGCCTCGGTTATTATTTATATGGATATCGTCATTTCTCCTCTAGGATCAAGGGAGGACATACGAATAACAAGATTCGCGTCTCAACCACGCAGGTAAGGGCGATTGCCGATGATCTTGATATTCTCGTTGCATTCGATCAAGAGACGATCGATGTGAACTATAAGGAATTACATAATGAAGGCATCATCATTGCCGATGCGAAGTTCAAACCGGTCAAGCCTGAGGATACAGCCGCAGAACTATATGTGGTGCCTTTCACGGAGCTTGCCACAGAGCTTGGGACTTCCCTGATGAAGAATATGGTTGCGGTCGGCTCCACTTGCGCAGTGATGAACCTGGACCCATCTGTATTCAAAGAAGTGGTCGTTGAAATCTTCGGTCGTAAAGGGGATGCCGTGGTCGAGAAGAATATGGAGGCGATCAGGCAGGGGTTTGAGAAGATGAATGCCGATCTAGGTGACAAAGCCGGTTCCCTTCAGTTGGAAGCGGCAGATGGGAATAAGCGTATGTTCATGATCGGGAATGACGCCATTGCTCTCGGTGCCCTTGCAGGAGGAGTTCGCTTGATGGCTGCTTACCCCATCACGCCGGCCTCGGAGATCATGGAGTATCTGATCAAGAAGTTGCCACTCGTTGGCGGGACGGTGATTCAGACCGAGGATGAGATTGCTGCGGCGACGATGGCGATCGGTGCCAACTATGGCGGAATCCGATCATTCACGGCATCTGCAGGACCTGGCCTTTCACTCATGATGGAGGCTATCGGATTATCCGGCATGACCGAACAGCCTCTAGTCGTGGTGGATACGCAAAGGGGAGGACCGTCCACCGGACTTCCTACAAAGCAGGAACAATCCGATCTGATGGCGATGATTTACGGGACGCACGGCGAAATTCCTAAAATCGTCCTCGCTCCAAGTACGGTGCAGGAAGCGTTTTATGATACGGTTGAAGCCTTCAATCTCGCCGAGGAGTATCAGTGCCCTGTCATCATCCTTTCTGACCTGCAGCTTTCATTAGGTAAACAGACCGTGGAGCCGCTTGATTATTCAAAAGTGGAGATCAAGAGGGGGAAGCTTGCGGACAAAGAGCTGGATGAACTTGAGCCGAAGCACTACTTCAAGCGCTATGAAGTGACCGGAGATGGCGTGTCTCCAAGGGTAATCCCAGGAATGAAAAACGGCATTCATCATGTTACCGGGGTGGAGCATGACGAAACGGGGAAACCGTCGGAATCGCCGGTGAACAGGCAGGCACAGATGGATAAGAGGATGCGCAAGCTGAATGATATCCGCTTTGACACACCGGTTCATATTCAGGCACGACATGAGGAGCCCGATCTCCTCCTCGTGGGATTCAATTCCACCAGGGGAGCGATCGAAGAAGCCATGGTGCGTTTGGAGAAAGAGGGGATCTCTGTCAACCATGCCCATATCCGCCTGATTCACCCTTTCCCTACGGAAGCCATACAGCCTCAGCTTGCAGCCGCGAAAAAAGTGGTTGTCATCGAGAATAATGCTACCGGACAGCTGGCGAATATCTTGAAGATGAATGCAGGATACGGCCAAAAGGTCGTCAATATGACCAAATATGACGGGACACCTTTCCTCCCGCATGAAATACATGAAAGATGTAAGGAGCTGACGCAAAATGGCAACATTTAAAGATTTCAGGAATAATGTCAAGCCGAACTGGTGTCCCGGATGCGGTGACTTCTCTGTCCAGGCCGCCATACAGCGTGCTTCTGCGAATGTAGGACTGGATCCGGAACAGCTGGCCGTCGTTTCAGGTATCGGTTGTTCCGGCAGGATTTCCGGCTATATCAATTCATACGGTTTCCACGGGATCCATGGTCGTTCCCTGCCTATAGCCCAGGGGCTGAAAATGGCAAATAGGGAGTTGACGGTAATTGCATCCGGAGGTGATGGCGATGGTTTTGCCATCGGGCTCGGTCATACGATCCATGCAATCCGGAGAAACGTCAACATTACGTATATCGTCATGGATAACCAAATATACGGATTGACTAAAGGACAGACTTCCCCAAGGTCTTCTACCGGTTTTAAAACAAAATCCACTCCTCAAGGGAGCATCGAACCTGCTCTTGCACCAATGGAGATGGCTTTGACCGCCGGTGCCACATTTGTCGCACAAAGCTTTTCTTCTGACCTGAAGGAACTGACTGCACTGATTGAAGCAGGGTTGAACCATGAAGGGTTTTCTCTGATCAACGTATTCAGTCCATGTGTGACCTATAATAAGATTAATACGTACGATTGGTTCAAGGAAAACCTCACCAAGCTTTCCGATGTGGAAGGATATGATCCTTCAAATAAGGAAGAAGCCATGAGCCTCCTAATGGAGAAACAGGGACTCGTGACGGGTCTCATCTATCAGAATAGCTATCAACCTTCCTATCAGGAATTGATCCCCGACTACTCGGAAGAACCATTGAGTTCTCATGATATTCGTCTCGAAGAAGCTACGTTCGATCAATTGGTGAAGGAATTTATGTAAAACAAACCGGGCTCTCACGGAAGAGTCCGGTTTCTTTATGTGCACAGAACGGAACATCCGGCTCTGCTCATCGCTGACCACGTTGCATGCTTCTCATATAGCCCGCTTTTAGAACCAGGAATCTTTGCTTCAAGCGTTCCAGTGCCTCGGCTACTTCGTTTTGTCTTTTCTTTTCCTCGTTTATAGAGGTGATCAACTTCCTGATCTCTTCATTCTTCTCATCAATGATCTTTGTAAACTCTCCGTGTGTTGATTCCTTATGATGCCTTTCCTTCGCGAGTTCGGCCTCCAGTTGTAGGACTGTCTCTTTCAGCCTTTCGATCTCTTCCTTATCGATCTTCACGATGCCTTCATTATCCCTGATAAGGAAAGAAAGGCTGTGGCGTCCGATTTCTTCCTTGGCGATTCGTTCGGTCAGCTGCCTGTTTTCTTCCTTCAGCTCCTCGACTTGGCGCTTCAGTGTCAGGATTGCCTTTCTTGATAAAGTGGACTCCAATGCCTCATATTCCTGTTTGAACCTTTGCATTTCCGATTTATAATGGATGATCAGCTGATTGAGCTGGATGGGATCGAGCCGATTCATGCGGGTCACCTCTCTTTCGCTGGTTTCTTTTACTTCTATATATATGTATGAACCGGGTCATTCGTCCATCCAATGAATAAAGCCAAGTAAACTTCCCAGCGTTTACTCGGCTTTCTTTCTGTATTTTTATCCGCACACGAATATTCATTCTAAGCGTAAACGTTTGATGTTTCTTATTTAATCTCATCATCTCTTTGAATGATGCGACCATTGTTATTCCCGATGCGGGCGCATGTATGGAATCCATTCATAAGAGGTTGTTCTTCACCTTCCTTTTACATCCTATGCACGTCCAACGGAAAATTGTTGGATAGGTGTCAGGGGGGACTGCGCCTTTTTTTCACATGCTGAAAATCATGCCGTTTATATTTTTTTTTGGGAATCTAGGTGTTTTCTCTATACCGATTCGCGATGCCCCCATAGGATGTAGTGTTAAATAAATATTCATGTAGACGAAAGGAAGGATTTGTTTGAATAAGCGTAAACAACTTAGGGGTTCCCAGACTCCTACGCCAACACCATCACCATCTCCAATTCCATTGGATCCAAATGATCTGGCTCCAGAATGTATTCGTGTCGACAAAGTGTATGATTGGGTGTTTTATGCCAATCGATACGAAAACAAAAACTTCATCCCTGATGAAGACTGCCGTGCAGCCGTCAGTGCAGCACTAGCGGCCGGTCAACGTGTGGAAGTACAGACAGCTCCGGTTGATCCTGCAAGCGTCAGTGTGACTGGTACCATCCTTGAAAATGGTAACCCTGGCCGCGTCCTGATCGTATGGACAGTTCCAGTAGAAGTCACCATCCTTATCGCAGGTGTACCAGCTTGTACGTTCACAGTCCGCACTCAATTCACTGATGAAATCATGCTTTGTGTGCCGACTGGCATCACGAATGCCAACCTGAACATCCGTGCAACGCAAGTCATCGCCTCTTCCGGTGGCGTCCTTATGGGACCAGATCCATTCGGACCGATGATTCCGCTTCGTGTTGTCCTTTGTAAAGATGTTCAAGTGGAATTCCCTGTGAAGTTGGAAGTATTGGCTAAGTTCTGCTTCCCACGTCCAAATAACATTCCAGTACCAGAAGAGCAACTTCAGTGTGACCTGAGCCTTCTTGAGTTCCCACGTCAATGCCCTGGCTTGTTCCCGGTTGCCAACTGTGAGTGTCAAGGTACAGCTCTTGCAAGAAATGAAGATACCGAAGCCACATTCGGTACCGGAGCAGCGGCAGAACTTGTTACAGGTCTATCCACTCTCAGAGCGGAAATCTGTCAAGAATGTTCCCTTGGGGACAGCACATGGTCTTACTCCTTTGTTGATACTGAGGTCGGACCGACTCCTGCACCGACTGCAACTGGATTCCAACCGGACTTCAGCTTCAGCTTCAACCCGTCTTCCATCGACCGCGTAACTTGCGGAACAGATGCATTGACTGCAGTTGGAGAAGGGATCCGCTACTTCGATGGCGCCCCTGAGCAATTGTTCTACGAACTTCAAATCTTCACAGGCCTGCTTGGACCGATTGCAGAAGGCTTCCGCCTGATCCTTCGTAACACTGCCAATGCCGTTATCTTCGACAGCGGAGTTGTAGAAGCCCTCGTTGAATTCAGCGAGTGTCAAACATTTAATGACCTATTGAACGGCTAATGATTAGGGAGAGAGGGGAAACTCTCCCTCCTTTTTTTAACATGGAAAGAATCTGTACATATGATAAAGGAAAGAGATTGATGGGGGTGTTTGCGGATGGTGGATAAAGGTGAAGCATTGAAGGCACTTGATGATATTCGGGTCATATCGGAAGAAGTGGAATCGTTGTTCGGGGAATTGGCAGAACGCGGTCCAGGCCGCATGGAGAAGGCAAGGATGCCGGAGGAAGCAGGTGGCCACCGTGGCGTTGAATCCCTACAGGCTCAATTGAGAGAATGGAAGACCCGGGAAAGGGAACAAGGTGAAGTGATCCTTACCCTGAAAAGAAAAATGGAGCAGCTAAAGGATACGATTCATCAGGAAAGAGTGAAAGGAGGAAGGCCATCTCCCCCTCCAGTGGAAGTCATCATGATCGAGACCAAGGGACCCGAAATGCTGAAAGCAGTGAAGGAGAGGGTGGTTAAACTCGTATGTGAAACTCCATCCAGTGGTGTTGTAAGGATTGACTGCGGTGGTATCCTCATGGGGTTGGAGACGAATAGAAAGATGGTGGAGCTGATTTATCAACAGCTGAAATCTCATTCGGAAAGGTGGAGATATACGATGTGGCATTTTTTATCCGGTAGGGAGCACGAAGAAATGAATGCTGAGATCTTAAAGAGGCTGGAGGAAATCGATGGGCAGCTTCGAGAGTATTCAGCAAAGTTCACAGAAGTGAAGGGTGCGATAGCCGAGCAGCAAAGCATAAACGAATCCGCTCAAAATCATCTCACCGAAGTGAAGAAGATACAGGAAGAAATCAATAAAATTGAAACCTATTATGAGGAAGAAATCCAAAGCCTCAAGCAACAGATCGACCACTTCAAGGAGCGGGAAGGGGAGCTGGAAAGGGAGATCACCCTTCTGCATGATCAGAAACAAAGGGCTCCTAAACAAAGTGCAAGGGAGCTTGAATTGGAATCTGAGGATGAAGCATTAAAAGGTAGAATCAAACAACAATCGAACAAAAAAAATGATCTGTATAAACATATGAAATCCCAGAAAAAAGCGGAAGTCCCGCAGGTGAACCCGGAATTTGATGAGTATGGAAACATTCCCCTGCCCTCCGATTCCAAGAAGACGATGTTCAATCCGCAAAAGTACTTTCGATGACCCATGGAAGGGGGTGAACCACCATGATGAAAAAAGATCAAAACCAAATATACAGACAGAAAAAAAGCATACCCATCGGCATCAAAAAAGAACAAAGGGAAAAAATCGCAGCAGAGCGCACCAAGTTCAAGTTTAAAGGGTGTGGGTGCAACGCGTAAAGAGTCAGTCTTTCTTTCAAAGAATCTCTATAGCAGGTTGATCCTGGAGGCGAAATCTTCCATGCCGAATGAAGCATGCGGACTCTTATCAGGAAGCGGATCCAAATGCACAAGGGTATGGCCGATGAGAAATACTGAACCGTCCCCGTTTTCCTTTGCCATTGATGAAGGGGAAAAGGAACGTGCGGTCAGGGAAATGCATGAACGCAATGAGGCATTTATCGGATTATACCATTCTCATCCGAATGGACTGCCTGTCCCTTCTCAAGATGATATCGATCATGCACCAGATGTATTCTACTTCATCATTTCCGTTGGAGGAGCGGAAGAAGGGATCCGCTGCTATAGAATCCGCGGAAGGCAGGTCATGCATTTGACCATCATTGTGGAATAAGAGTGCATCGGCACTCTTATTCCCATTTGTCTTTTATTTGAAAGAGTAGATTACGAGAGACGGTGAAACGCACAAGCGGGTTAACCAATGAATGCATATAGTATAGGGAGACAAGCAGGAAAGAGGTGATTATGTGAAAGTCTCAATCATCATCCCATTTTACAATTGTCCATATGTCGATCAGGCGATACGAAGTGCCATCCATCAAACCTATCCTGATATAGAAGTCATTGTAGTGGACGATGGTTCTACCAAGTTCACCGAGAAGATCGCCCCTTACAGACACCGAATCAAATACATCCGGAAATCGAACGGAGGAACCGCCTCGGCACTTAATGAAGGATTGCGGCATGCAACAGGTCATTACTTCGCCTGGCTGAGCTCCGATGATCAATTTGTCGCCGATAAAGTACAAAAGCAAGTGACGTTTATGCAGAGGAATGGATCAAGACTCTCCTATACGGCATTTAAAACGGTTGATTCAAACAATACGATTATTAGCGAAATACGTTCTGCCCCCATGAGGCATGGGACATTCAAACAGCGGCTGCTTCAAGGGTGCCCGGTGAATGGGTGTACGGTCATGGCAGAAATTTCTCTCATGAAGCAGGCAGGCTGGTTTGATGAAGGATACAAATTTGCACAGGATTATGAAATGTGGTGCCGACTCAGTTTGTTTACGCCCATGCATTACTTTGATGAATCCCTCGTGTTATACCGTGTGCACCCGGGGATGGGAACGGCCCGTTTTGCAGGCGGGATAGCAAATGAAGCACAACAGATTCAACAAACGTACAGCAAACTCTTTCAATCTCCCAGACGGAAAAAATAGAAAGAGGCTGGGACAAACATATTTTAGTCATAGTAAAACCCGAACTCCTTTTATCAGGCAAAGGAGTTCGGGTTTTTTCATTTCTGCTATGACTATTAAGAATTACTTGTTCCTAGTGGGTAGTTGAAGTGGATGATCTCTGTCATTCCATTAACGACAGACCGTTTCGGAAATGCCCATGTCCATGTTGAATCGGGGAGTCCAGCCGAGGACCCGGCTGATTAAAGCAGGATCCAGACAGCTGTGTTTAATATCCCCCGGCCGGTCCTGACCGTGGATATAGGGAATGGATTTCCCTGTGGTAGTCTCAAGAATCTTGATAACATCGAGCAGTGATGTGGGGATACCGGTCCCTACTACAAACGTTCCCACATCCGGTGCCTTACCAGCCGCGATGTTGGCAGATACGATGTCTTGCACATATACATAGTCCCTTGTCTGCAATCCGTCTCCATTCACCTTTAACGATTCTCCTTTAGAGAGTTTGTCGGTAAAGACGGCGATGACACCGCCTTCCCCTTTGGCCGTCTGTCTAGGACCATAAACATTTCCGTATCTCAAAATGGTGTAAGGGATAGAAAAGAGGTCGTGATAGAGGGTGATATATCGTTCAGCTGCTAGCTTGGAGAGGCCATAAAATGAAAGGGGAGAAGCAGGCACATCTTCGGTGAGCACAGACTCGGATGAATTTCCGTATACAGCAGAAGTGGAAGAAAAGACAAATTTCTTCAGGGACAAATTCCTGCATGCTTCCAAGATATTGATTGTGCCTCCCACATTCACCAACATATCCATGTGCGGATCATTCAATGACCGGTTCACATCTGCCTGGGCTGCAAGGTGATAGATAACATCCGGTTTAATGGAAGTGATGAGTTCCCTTGCTTCTTGAGATCTTATATCCAACTGATGAAACGAAGCGGAAGCAGGCAGATGCTTTACTTTTCCGCTGCTTAGATCATCGATGATATGAACGTCCAAGCCCTCTTTGATCAAATTGTCTGCCAGATGAGAGCCGATGAAACCCGCTCCACCGGTAACAATAGCTTTTTCCATAGTATTCACCTCTGTTTTTAATACCCTATGCAAAAAAGATGATTCGGGTTGAACAGCACGCCCATGTAAGGGTGTTTTAGATGCCTAAAGTTTTGAGCATGCCATAGAAGTGAATTCTATAAGCTTCGTGCCCAAACTGCGATTTGAGGTGGAGAAGGGCATTTTCGATGATGTACGAACGCAGCTGTCCATCATCCATCAGCTGCACCGCCTGCTCGACTGCTGTCTGGACGTTCCCGATTGAATAATATTTTCCCGTTTGGTTATGGAGCACGGCGCTTCTGATCCCGTCTGAATCTGATGTGAGGACGGGACATCTGCAACTCATCGCTTCCAAAGGGGAGTAAGGGGCTCCTTCGACCTTGGACGTGCAGCACAGGAATCCTCCGGAATCACCGATCCTCGAGAAATAATGAGGCATCTGGGAATGGGGGACATTCTGAAGGAGGTGAAGGTGGTCATCAAGTTTTAAAATCGATTTCAGCGTGTTGAAATCCTGACGTTCTTTTGGTGTGGAGAGACTTGGATCTTCGAACATATATAGCTGGACTCCAGGCTTCCTTTTGATCATCTCGTGCCCGATGTGCAGGAATTCCCTCCAGTTTTTATTATCCTCGAGCCTGCCGATCCATGCGATGATCGGGGATGGGTGCTTCGGGAGCGCTCTGTAGGCAAAGGCATCCGCATCAAAGCAGTTATTGAATCCGAATGTTGGGGTACCAGGGAAAAACTCATTGAATATAGCTCCGATATGCGGTGTTTTCGGATAGAGCAACCCATCGCAGAATTGATTGACATAGGGAATGGCATTTTTCATCTCAGCCCGTGCTGTTGCCTGGGGACCATATCCTTGTATCTCCAATAGGATCTTCCCCTTGTAACCAAGTTTCCGGAATCGTTCCATGCCTCTGTAGTCGGATGTGATGATGATGGCATCGTACCGGCCTTTTTTTAGGATCCTCTGGATGTCTGCATCCTGATCAGCGATATACACATTGCTTTCTTCGTGGTTCAACAGATCCCTTTTCTTGCTGTAGTAGAGAAAGTCGCTCTGGATCCCTGCAGAACGCAAAGCGGCAGCCCTCTGTCGATTCAGCGTTTCTACGCCGCCACTTGGGACATAGAAGACAAATAAAACATTCAAGATAGTATCCTCCTTTAACCGAATGGACTTGTAGGTCCTTATTATCAGGTATATGTAAGAGGCGGGAAGTTGTACAGGACATTCAGGGAATAACCGCTGAAATTCCTGATTTTACTGTCAACGGAAACAAGCATTACATAGTATGGAGAAGAAAAGCTTATGAGGGGGTGAAAGGATGATTCCAAAAGTGTCTATTATTATTCCGTTCTATAATTGTGCTTACGTGGATCAGGCAATCGAGAGCGCCCTCAATCAATCGTATCCGTCAATCGAAGTGATTGTGGTGGACGATGGCTCCACATTGCATCTGGAAAAGCTTGAACCTTATGCCGATCGGATTACGGTCCTCCACAAAGTCAACGGAGGAACGGCAACAGCATTGAACTGGGGGATGGATACTGCTACTGGGACCTATACCGCCTGGCTCAGTTCAGATGATCTGTTCCTCCCGGAGAAGATATCCCTGCAAGTAGAGTATATGGAGCGGAACCGGATCGACCTTTGCTTCAGTGATTATCTTCTCATTACGGATACAGGAACAGAATGGATGTGGTCGGTCAATGAATCCTTCGAGGATATAAAAAGGCTGAAAGACGTTCTGGCGCATCGTAATCCCATTAACGGTTCTACGATGCTCATGAAGAGGAAGATCTTCAAGGAAGCAGGATTCTTCGAGCCGAAGTACCGTTTCACCCATGATTATGAGATGTGGATGCGGCTGATGATGAGGGGATACTCATTTGGTTATCTTCATTTGCCCCTCATCAAGTATCGCACCCATCCGGCATCGGGTAGTATGAACCATCAAGTCGATATCCGTCGGGAAATGAATGAACTGCAGTTGCTATATAGAGAGAAAAGGAGTGAAGAAGATTGAGAGAACTCATACTTTCGGGTGCCACCCAGAAAGCCGGTCTGAAGAAGGATTGGGAACAATTTAAAAAAGGACTCGTCCTTTCGTTTCACACAAAATCGCAGCAGATTGAAAAAGTGATTGAATATATCTCACCACCGGGCGTGTGTGCTGATGATGACCCCTCAATATCGTTTACGGCCGCTACGCTGAGGAAGAACAAGCTCTATGTTCCGACGCATACCGAAATATTGGTATACGATTTGAACACCTATCAGCTCGAGAAGTATTTCACCTATCCTTCATTGAATGATGTTCATCACGTGTATCCAAGAAACAACGGGAATCTACTTATTTGTAACACAGGGCTTGATATGGTGATTGAAACGTCCCCTAAAGGTGTGATCTTGAACGAGTGGAATGTTGGCAGGGGAGGGCCGTGGAAAGCGTTTGATCCATCGATTGACTACCGGAAAGTCCCTACGACCAAACCCCATAAGCACCACCCGAACTTTGTGTTTGAACTGGAGGATGAAATATGGGTCACAAGATGCCTGCAGAAAGACGCGATCTGTTTGACCGATCCTTGGAAAGAAATCACGATCGGCAGACAGCTCATTCATGACGGAGTCCTTTATAAAAACCATTTGTATTTCACGCAGGTGGACGGCCACATCATCAAAGTGAATGCAGGGAGCCTGCAGGTCGTTCAGGATATCGACCTCACAACCGTGGGCTCACATGAGAAAAAACTGGGTTGGTGCAGGGGCATCAAACCGCTTACTGAAGACATCATCCTGGTGGGATTCACACGGATCAGACCGTCAAGCAGGGTGAATGAAGACGGCTCTAGGGAGTATTACGGACAGCACGGAGTCCTTCCAACCCGTATAGCCTGTTATAACATCAAGGAGATGGCTTTGATGTGGGAGAAAGATCTTGAGCCCCATGGAATGAATGCCATCTATTCAATTAGCTGATTAAAGGAGAGTGGAAGAGTTGTTGCCCAGAAAAAATACGTATCGCTTCCCTGTCAGGAGCACGCCCATTTCGGCTAAAAAACCGCTCCCGAGACCCCATTCGAATACACAGCCGAAGTATGCCATCCCAGATCCACGGCTGAGAGAACTGCTCGAACGGCATGCAGGGGGATGGTGAACCGATGAAAATCCTGATTGCTACCATCTTCCCATTACCCGGAGGCGGCATTTGGTCATTTGTCTCCAATCTTCATGATGGTCTTGTTGCAAAAGGGCACTCTGTCGATATCATCTGCTCGAACTCTACAAACACTCAGGTATTGAACCTCTTAAAAGGGAATACGATCGAACTTTTACCCTTCCGGCCCATGATCGAGCGGAAACTCAGGAAGTCCATTCCGAGATTGATTGAGGATCCATGGGTGTATCATGCAGAAGTGAACAGATATCTTTTTGAACGTGGACTGGCAGAACATGATTTGTCGCAATATGACCTTATCCACTGTCAGGATGTTCTGTCGGCGGTATCGATAAGCAGGATGAAACCTGCCCATATCCCCATGGTTACATCCATCCATGGCTTTTTGTCCGGAGCGATCTTCCATCAAATCAAAGCGACTAATCCCGGCAAATCCGATGGTGACATCTGGAGCAGTTTCGTCCTTCAGTATTACGCCAGGTTGGAGAAAATCGGCTATGACAGCAGTACATCTCTCCATACGTCAAGCAGGTGGATGAGGGGCATCCTGCTGAATCAATACAGCGTACCTTCTTATAAGATCATGACCTTCAACTATGGGGTTCCAATCGAACAATTCCCTGCCTATCCCGGAGAGCGTCCTTCAGGAAAGTGTACCATTGTGGCCATCAGCAGATTAGTGTACCTGAAAGGCCTCCACCACCTTCTGGAGTCGCTCGAAATGCTTTCTCCCTCACTGGAATGGGAATGCCTGATCCTAGGAGAAGGTGAGATGCAGGAGAGACTGGTGGCTCAGGCAAGGCAGCTTGGGATTGAGTCCAAGGTAAGCTTCCTTGGTAACCGGAATGATGTTGTGCAGATTCTGCAGAAGGCAGACGTTCTGGTCATTCCGAGCCTTCAGGAAAATCAGCCGTTCGCCGTCATCGAGGCGCAAATGATGGGGGTACCGGTCATTGCCTCCAACGCTGGAGGTCTTCCGGAAATGGTCGATCATCAGGGAACGGGTCTGATCGTGGAGAAAGGGAACAGCCTCCAGCTTTCCAATGCATTGGATCTTATCATCCGACACCCAGCGGAACGGGATCGTATGGGGCAGCAAGCTTGGAAACGGAGCAGGGAAAAATGGGGTCTCCCATCCCTCATTGAGAATGCTGGGGCATTCTATCAATCAGCGATGAACCTGAATACCTGATGGATGCGCCTTTTTACCAAAACATGGTGATGAGTCTAGGACAGCTCCCGCATTCTATCATAGAGTATTAAGACGAAACAGAAAGGAGAGGTCACAGGTGAAAATCGTTACAGTACTGGGGACGAGGCCGGAGATCATCAGGCTGAGCCTCATCATGAAAAAGCTCGATCAGCTTGCGGATCGGCATGTCATCGTGCATACAGGGCAGAACTTCACCCACTCATTGAACGGTGTGTTCTATCAGGAGCTTGGCCTGCGTGCACCCGACTACGTCCTGTCGGATAAGCAGCAGTCACTTGGCAAGCAGCTATCTGCCTTATATGAAGGACTTGAAGAGATACTGATCCGTGAGAAGCCGGATAAAGTGCTTGTGCTTGGCGACACGAATAGCGGGCTGAGTGCCATCCTGGCCGAACGGATGATGATTCCTGTCGTCCACATGGAAGCAGGGAACCGCTGCTTCGATTTGAATGTACCGGAAGAGAAGAATCGGAAGATCATCGATTCCGTCTCATCATTCAATCTCGTTTATACTCCGTATAGCAAAACCAATCTTCTCAATGAAGGGATGACACCAAGCAAAATCATCACAACCGGCAATCCCATCTATGAAGTTCTGAAGCATTATGAAACGGACATTGATTCCAGCACCATACTTAAAGACCTTTCATTAGAAGAAAGGGACTATTTCCTGGCTACGATCCACAGGGCAGAAAACGTAGACAACCCCCACCACCTTACCTCCATCATCCAAGCCATGAACACCATTGCGACCACCCACAAAAAAAGAATCATCTTCAGCGCACATCCGAGAACACGCTCCAAGTTATTGGCCATGCCTGATCTATCCATCGATCCAAGAATTGAATTCCATGAACCATTCGGATTCTTTGACTTCATACAGCTCGAAAAAAAGGCGTATTGCGTATTGACCGATAGCGGAACGGTCCAGGAAGAGTGCTGCATCTTCCATGTGCCGGCCGTAACAGTCAGGAAGACGACCGAAAGACCGGAAACGGTTGACTGTGGCAGTAACTTCATTTCCGGCCTGGTGGAAGCGAACATCGTGAACGGTGTGAACGTCATGTGTTCCAAGGCTGCGAATTGGAAGTGTCCTGCAGAATACTTGGATGAACATGTGTCGGATAAAGTGATCAATATACTTTTAGGAGGGACAGAAATTGTTTACTAATAAAACAATCTTAGTAACGGGAGGAACGGGATCATGGGGTAACGAACTCGTATCCCAGCTTCTTGAGAAAAATCCGAAGGAAATCAGGATCTTCTCCCGGAATGAAACAAGTCAGGTACTGACAAAGCAAAAATTCGAGAACGACCCGCGCCTGACGTTCCTGATCGGGGATGTGCGTGATAAGGAAGCGGTGATGGAGGCGGCTCAGAAAGTCGATTATATCTTCCATCTTGCGGCACTTAAACATGTACCGGTATGTGAGCATCAGCCACTTGAAGCACTTAAAACGAATGTGATGGGTACCCAGAATATCATCGACGCCGCCATTGAAAATGAAGTGGAGAAGGTAATCAATATCTCCACTGACAAAGCGGCCAATCCGTCCAATTTCTATGGATTCACGAAAGCCATGGGAGAAAAACTGATCATCAATGCCAATGTGCTGACTGATAAAACGAAATTTGTTTGTGTACGGGGCGGGAATGTACTGGGGACAAATGGAAGCGTCATCCACGTCTTCAAGCATGGCATCAAGGAAAAGTCGAAAATCGGGATAACGGATAAAAACATGACCCGTTTCTTCCTCACCATCAAAGATGCCATCAAACTGTTGTTCAAAGCCACTTACGAAAGCCATGGGGGAGAAATCTTCGTCATGAAGATGCCGACGTGCAAGATCATGGATCTGGCTCAAGTTCTCATCGATCGATATTCCCCTGATCAAGAAGTCACAGTGGAGGAACTAGGGATCCGACCGGGGGAAAAATTGCATGAATTGCTTCTGACGGAGTTTGAAAGCCACAATACCATCGTGTATGACAACGAATACTTCGTCATTCTCCCGACGATTCACATCGAAGGATTAACAGAATTTTACAAAGACTTCCCGCAGGTTGATCTTGATACGTATTCCTCAAGTGATAATATCATCAATTACGATCAGATCAAGTCCATGCTGAAGGACGGGGGCTTTCTGGAATGAGGATCCTCGTATTGGGGGGCAGGGGCATGGCTGGCCATGTCATCACCTCCTATATGAAAAAGCAGGGACATGACGTCCTCTACACCACCAGGAATGAAGACGGGATCCAACTTGATGTAACAAGCCTTGCCGGTGTAAGGAACGTCATCTTGCATCACAAGCCGGATGTGCTCATCAATGCCGTCGGACTCCTGAATGGGGATGCAGAGGCCAGACTCAAGGACGCCATCATCGTCAATGGCCTTCTGCCCCATTTTTTGACGGAAGTACTGGATGAATACGGTGGAAAACTTATCCATATCAGTACGGATTGCGTCTTTTCAGGAGAAAAGGGAAGCTATGTAGAGAATGATGAGAAGGATGGCACCACTGCCTATTCCAAGACGAAGGCGATCGGTGAGGTGACCCGCTCACCTCATCTGACCATCAGGACTTCGATCATCGGACCTGAATTGAAGGAGAATGGAATCGGTCTCTTTCACTGGTTCTTAAAGCAACAAGGTGAAGTGAAAGGATATGCGAATGTATTTTGGAACGGTGTGACCACCCTCGAACTCGCCAAAGCCATCGATCACTTGATCCCCACTGGTGCAACAGGACTCTATCATCTGTGCACACCGGGAAGAATCAGTAAGTATGAGCTCCTTCAACTTTTCAAAGAAGTTCTCAAAAAAGATGACGTGACCATCACAGCGTCACTGACTCCGGTTCATGATAAGACGCTCGTGCATACCCGGAAAGACGTTCATTATCCTGTTCAGGATTACAAAAACATGCTCATAGAAATGGTCGAATGGATGCGACAAAAATGAAACGGGTCCTTGTGACCGGAGCCTCGGGATTCACGGGACGTCACGCTTGTGCCTTGTTTGCAGGCATGGGATACACAGTGTACGGTCTAGTGAGGAAACCGACAATGATGAAAGATGTGACGCTTGTACCATGCGATATTATGGATGAACAGCAAGTCAAACGGGTGGTGCAAGAGGTGAATCCCGACATCACGCTTCATCTTGCTGCTCAGAATCACGGTGGTGTTGCCTGGGAGAAGCCTGCTTTCACATTCCGCATAAATGTACTGGGAACCTTGAATCTGTTGGAAGCTTTGAGGATCTGCGCACCGAAGTCTATCATATTGATCACGGGTTCGGTACTGGAATGGAACGCCGGCTATCAGCCGGCGCATCCATATGGCGTATCCAAGCTCATGCAGACGGGCCTTGCTTCCTCCTGGTGCACACTTTTCGGATTGGATGTTCGGATTGCCCGCTCCTCTAACTTATGCGGTCCGGGAGAATCAACAGGAATCTGTTCCCTTTTAGCAAGGAGCTGTGTGGAAGAGAAGGAAGCTTTTCACTTCGCCAATATACTCGATCAAAGGGATTTCCTAGACGTCAGGGATGCGGTTTGTGCCTATGAGAGGATTATTGCAAACGGAGAGCGCGGAGGGAATTATACAGTGGCCTCCGGTCGGAACCGGACCCTTCTGGAAGTAGCGAGGGCTATAAGGGATATAGCTGGAAGCGGAATCACCTTCAGTACAGACCTCTTTCAGCGAACTGTCCAGGAGCTGTACCCTGCGGTAGAAACCCGGGGTCTGGGATGGGAACCGGCCATTCCGTTCACACAAACATTGGAAGATATCCATGACTATATGAAAACAACAAAAAGGTAATCGGGATGATTACCTTTTTGTTGTTTTCGCAAGGTCAGAAGTAAATCGAAAATTTCTTGAATAGTGTATCGATGCTGGTCTTCCTTTTTTTCATATACTCTGTTCTTTTTTGGAGCACCCCATCCTGGAGCACCTTTCGGTCAATCTTGATGGATGAACCATGCACAATCAGGGATTTGGCCCTTTCGATCCTGGCATCATCAAAATGAAGATAGGCCATCCTCATGAGATTGTAGTAGATCCCCTCGTAGTTCACACTGTACGGGTGGGCCGTCCTGAACAAATGAAGGATGGTCACCGTAGGATCGCAGTGGCATCGGTATCCGAAAAGCCAAAGTTTGATCGAAATTTCTACATCTTCGTGCCCCCACGAATAAAATCCAGGTTCAAAACCGCCGATATCATCGAATGTCTCTTTCTTCATGACAATGCATGCACCGGGAAGAATAGCTGTTTCAAAAAGCCCCCTCCCTCTGGGGTTCCACTTAATCTTCAGTGAAGGAGTCAAGGATTGTCCGTATCCTACGATGGAGGGGTCTTCCAGTGAACCGATGGCTGGACAAACGGCATCTGTCACCCCGCTTGCCAGTGGATAGACAAGACGGTCCAACCAGAAATGTTCAAAGGTCATATGGGCATCACAAAAAGCGATATAAGGGTAGTGCGCAGCTTCCGCCCCCAGATTCCTGGCAACAGAGGGACCTACCCCTTCTGCCCGTACATAGATCACTTTTTGTTTATGTTCATAGGTTGAGAGAAAGGCGAAGCCGTCATCGGTGGACGCATCGTCCACAAGGATCGCCTCGACCTCGACATTCGTCTTGACGTTGAAAAGGGAATCCAACGTCATCTTAACATTCTTTCCTTCGTTCTTCACAGGGAATACAACGGAAACTTTGGGTATATGCCTGCTCATCTCGACGCTCCTTTACTACATGCCTCTGAATCAGTGTATGTGGCTTCGGTCCGACCGTGAATCATGCAGATAACATAAGTCAGGGGATGAGTTCATAAGATGAGTATTGGGTGATGCACATGGTGAAATGGAAAGTGGACGGAAGAGAGATGGGGGAGCTTGCAGATCACCTCCTTCCGTATATTCAATGGTTTTGCGCAGAGTATAAGTTCGAGTATAAAAGGGATCCATCAGGAGAGATGGAGGTATTTTCACCATTGTTTGGAAAAAAAGTGGAGGTAGCTGTAACCGGGATCAAAGAAGAAGCTTTTTTTCGTGTGTTCAAATCCATTATGGAGTTTAATGGAATGAAAGTTCGCACAGCAAATAACAAGGAAGAGGAACCACCGGACAAATTCATAGATGTCCAATTTGCTCAGACGGAAGATAAAGAACGATCACTCTCGTTCGGGTTTTCCAATGCTGTGGAGGCAGTCGATGTGAAAAGTCTTATTAAAATCTATCAAGGAGATATTAAATTCGGGAGCATCAACGTGCTGCCAGGAAGACCTTTTGACCATCGATATCGCTTTGTTTTCAAAGGCAGGGAGTGGGATGAATTCCTTTCTGTGGAAGCCCCGTCCATCGTGGCGAACTGCATGCTGAAATCCATCTTGAAGACGGATTTGATTCCATACCTGACCCTTTTGTCCATCGGAGGATCGCCTCCACCTATGAAGCCGAGCGACCCCCCGGTAAAAGAAGCAAGGGTGCAGGAAATCGAAGACAGGCAATATGAAGAAGCGAAGAGAAGGAAACAGCAACAGCGCACCGAGAAAATCGTGAGCGCTCATTCTTACTTTGATTACAATGTTTTGCCGAATCGGAAGCTGGATAAGTATACGGTGAAAGCAGATTTCTTCATTAAAAATACAGGGACAGCCGTTCTCCAAAATCCAAAGCTCTGTTTTAGGGTCGATCCTCATGACCGGGTCGAAATCGGCGGTCAAATCCTGCCTCCTGAAATGAGTGAGCTTTTCTCCCTCCAAGGCCAGACCGGAGCGCAAGGATGGCAGTATGCAGGCAAGGATTGGCTTGAAAAGGCGTATGAAACAGGGGAATACTGGATTGAATCCATTCAACCTCTTCAAATGGCTCCGGGGGAGACCATCAAGGTGGAAGGCGTGCAGTTTTCAATCGAATCTCTCGATGAACAAACTGCTGCCACGATCGTGGGGTTTGTATATGTGGAAGGGGAGAATCTACAGATCCAGTCACAAAACAAAATCCTCATTACATTTTAATAGATAGGCTGGGACAAACGAGTTTAAGTCATGGAAAGACCCGAATTCATTCACCAGAAATAAGGTGAATGAATTCGGGTCTTTCCTTTCTTTAAGAACATCTACATTGCTTCTTGTGCATGATTGGAGTGCAAGGCGAAGAATCCTGGGAAAAGGGTGACGCACCGTAGGATTGCAGAGGAGGCTCACAGGCTGAAAGGCAGGTCTTTCCCTGGGATTTTCAGGAATATAGGGATCGTAGGTGTTATTAAATGGTACCTAGTTCGACAGCCTCTTCTTTTATGATTCGGAATTGGAGGTCCGTATGGTACTGGGTTTGATCTGGCGCCTGCGATGATGCTCGATCATCCCCCTCAGTTCTTGGACCTGAGAGGATAGGGAATGATTCGTTGAGCGGATGGACTGGATTTCGTCAAAGAATCGTCGATCCGTTTCTTCGATCAGCTCCTGCATGAATACATGCTGTCGCTGGATGCCGAGTATCTGGAGAGCTTCTATATCATCCAACCGCCCTTCCTGTTCTTTCCTATTTTGATCTATATCCCCGAATCTTGATTCCATGAGCCATTCGTAATCCTTCATTTCCTGCTGGATCCCTGCCATCATTTCTTTGATGAACGTCATCTTTTCGATTTCGGCTACTTTCAACTGTTCTTTTGCTCGTTCAAGGGAAGTTAGGGCGATGGTACGCTCCGATACCAACTCCTCGAACTGTTCCGTTTTGGTAATCAGGCTTTTGAAAAGGTCATTCTTGGAATCCTCCGAACGGCAGAGAGCTTTTCTCAAATCTTCGATATGGGCTTGTTGATTGAGCAATTTCTCATCCTTCTTCAACGCATCGGTTTTGATGCGATCATACCATTCTCTCAATGTATCATTTTCATCAGTAAGAGCAGAGACTTCCTGCTCCCATGTTGAGATCGTTCCGTTCAGTTGAGCATTTTTCTCCTTCAGGATGTTGACTTCACTCTGAATGGTGAGGGATTTTTCCTTCCAATGATGCAGGGATGTTTCAGAGGCTGATAATTGCTCACGTAGATTGGCTGCTTCTGCGGTGATCTCCTCTGATATTTGGAGGAAATGATTCCGATCCCTGATTAATTCTTCCTCGATCGCCTGCTGAGATGCGATTTCGTCCAGAGAGGCTTCCCATTGTAACTGAACTTCTGATAGGCGCTTCTTATAAAAAGCTGCTTCTGCAAACAATACCCCCCGACTCAGACGGGCAATCTCTTGTTTCAATAGGTGCAACTGTGATTTTAAATAGACGGTTTCCCCGTTTTCGATATAATACGAGGGTTGTTTTTCTTCCTGTCTGATGACCTTCTCCTCCTCGATCGTTCGTTAATTTTACCGTATGCACCCCTCCTCGCGGCGCAACCGGGGAGAATGCCCAATTTGTGCTGCATTGTTGATAGATGCAGGGGGCTATTGTATGATCTTCCAAAAACCGATATACTTAAACAAGCAGAATACCTTCTTATTGAAGCGGTTACAGTTCGGGGAGGTCGTTCTCTCGTTACAAAGCTTGAAAGGGGACTACTCATGAATGAGGAACAGCGAAAACATGGACAGCAGGCTAATCCGACATCAGCTAAAAGCGAGAAGGATTACAGTCAATATTTTCAGAGCGTCTATATTCCGCCTTCGTTGAAAGAAGCAAAAAAACGCGGGAAAGAGGAAGTCCAGTATCATAATGACTTCACCATTGATGATAAATTCAAAGGCCTTGGAACAGGAAGGAAATTCTACATACGTACATACGGTTGTCAGATGAACGAACACGATACCGAGGTCATGGCCGGGATCTTCATGGCCCTGGGCTATGAGGCAACGAATAACACAAATGATGCGGATGTAATCCTTCTGAATACATGTGCCATCCGGGAGAATGCGGAGAACAAAGTGTTCGGGGAGCTCGGTCACCTTAAAGCGCTGAAACGGGAGAATCCGGGACTGCTCATCGGCGTATGCGGGTGCATGTCACAGGAAGAATCCGTCGTCAAAAAGATTTTGAAAACGTATCAGCAAGTCGATATGATCTTTGGTACCCATAATATCCACAGACTCCCTGAAATCCTTTCAGAGGCATATATGTCCAAGGCCATGGTCGTAGAGGTCTGGTCAAAGGAAGGGGATGTGATCGAGAACCTTCCGAAGGTGCGCAGGGGAAACATCAAGGCTTGGGTGAATATCATGTATGGCTGCGATAAGTTTTGCACGTACTGCATCGTACCCTATACACGCGGGAAAGAACGGAGCAGAAGACCGGAAGAGATCATTCAGGAAGTACGGTCGCTGGCTGCTCAGGGGTATCAGGAAGTCACCCTTCTTGGCCAGAACGTCAATGCATACGGTAAGGATATTGAAGATATGGACTACGGACTCGGGGACCTGATGGACGAATTGAGGAAGATCGATATCCCTAGGATCCGCTTTACGACCAGTCATCCACGCGATTTTGATGATCATCTGATCGAAGTCCTTTCGAAGAAAGGGAATCTCGTCGAACACATCCATCTACCTGTTCAGTCCGGTTCCACTTCTGTCCTGAAGATCATGGCCAGAAAGTATTCACGTGAGGTCTTTCTTGACCTCGTGGCGAGGATCAAGACGGCCATGCCGGATGTTGCCCTGACCACAGACATCATCGTCGGTTATCCGAATGAAACAGAAGAGCAATTCGAAGAGACCCTCTCCTTGTACAGGGAGGTGGGCTTCGAATCGGCCTACACGTACATCTACTCCCCGCGGGAAGGGACCCCTGCGGCCAAAATGACGGATAATGTTCCTGACGATGTAAAAAAAGACCGTCTGCGCAGACTGAATGCAGTGGTCAATGAGTTTTCCGGGAAATCACTCCTGCCCTATAAAGGCGAAATCGTGGAAGTCCTTGTAGAAGGAGAGAGTAAGAAGAATCCGGAGGTGCTCGCCGGATATACAAGAAGGAGCAAACTAGTGAATTTCAAGGCACCCAAGACGGCCATTGGCAAAATCGTGAAGGTGAAGATCACCGATACCAAAAGCTGGTCGCTCGATGGGGAAATGATCGAAGAAGGTCTAATCGGATCTGAATTTCAAATACCGGCAGAGGTGAACTGATATGGCGAAATATACAAAAGACGATATTATCAAGCATGCAGGCGATCTTGCACAAATGATCGCAGATACAGAAGAAGTGGACTTCTTCAAACGTGCAGAGGCACAGATTCACGAAAATCAAAAAGTGAGAGAAATGATTGCAAGCATCAAGAGCCTTCAAAAGCAGGCGGTCAACTTCCAACACTACGGCAAAAGTGAAGCACTGAAGATGGTTGAAGCAAAAATTGAGAACCTGGAAAATGAAATTGACGCTATTCCTATTGTCCAGCAGTTTAAAGAATCTCAAGAGGATGTGAATGATCTGCTTCAGATCGTAGCATCGGTCATCTCCAACAATGTGACCGACCACATCATTGAAACGACCGGCGGGGACATCCTAAGGGGAGAAACCGGGTCTCAGGTCCGTAATTCCATGCCGGGCAGCTGCTCATAAGTTTCCCATTAGATAAGGCTTAAACAAACCTGTTTTAGTCATCGAAAAACCCGAATTTTTGCCTGCTGCAAGGCAACAATTCGGGTTTTTCATTTATTTAATGAACATTTTCATGGTGTCTAACGGTGGACTGGAGAGCAAGGAAAAGACAACTGCGGGAAGCATCGCCCCCTGAAGGCATGTGGGGTGGATCGCCAGCTCCCCGCAGAAAGCGAAAACTTGCAGAGAAATCGGTTTAAAGAACCTAAATGGATCGCGTGTCCGTCATTAGATTGTCCCTTTTTTGTTTTATCCCAACCCTCTTCTTCCATCGCTGCGCCTCGCATACGCTCTCCTTTTCGTAACATCCCTTGGGTATTCGCATACAATACAGTATCTCGCAACAATCCTTTCATGCAATCCAATTTACTCGCACAAACACCTAAGTCATCGCATAAGATGAATTGAAAATGAATGAGGAGGTACGCTCGAATGGCAGAATATAGAGAGATCATTACAAAAGCGGTCGTAGCGAAGGGACGCAAATTCACTCAGTCCCATCATACGATTTGCCCGCCGCATCACCCATCGAGCATTTTAGGCTGCTGGATCATCAATCACGAGTACAAGGCACACAAAGTAGGGAAAAAAGTAGAGATTCAGGGTTGTTATGATATCAACGTATGGTACTCCCACAGCGACAACACGAAGACATCCGTGGTCACTGAGCGAGTCGAATATACAGACGTCATCAAATTGAAATACCGCGATCCTGATTGCTCGGATGATCTTGAAGTGTGCGCCCGCGTACTCCAACAGCCGAACTGCTGCGAAGCGGTCATCTCACCGAATGGGAATAAAATCATCGTTCATGTAGAACGTGAATTCCTGGTGGAAGTGATCGGTGAAACAAAAGTATGTGTCCTGGTGAATCCTGACGGCTGTGATGATCATGATTGGGACTGCGACCTGGATGACGAAGAGTTTGAAGAACTGGATCCGGAATTCCTTGAAGGCATCGAAGAGTAAAGATTGCTAGGAAGACGGCCTCTTCCTAGTTTTTTTATGAAACCATCCGAACGGATGGTTTCTTCTTTGTGGCAAGCACCTGCCCGATTGCATGGAAGTATGCTAAAATGGGTGGGAAGACCGATCATGAAAGGATTTTTAAACATGAAAAAAACAGTGGTTCTGGCAGAAAAGCCTTCTGTCGGAAGAGATATCGCACGGGTGCTTAACTGCACACAAAAAGGGAACGGATTCTTGGAAGGAAAAGAGTACATCGTAACCTGGGCCCTTGGGCATCTCGTTACCCTTGCAGACCCCGAAACCTATGATGACAAGTATAAAACGTGGAAGATAGAAGACCTGCCGATGCTTCCGAAAGATCTTAAGCTGGTAGTGATCAAAAAAACAGGAAAACAATTCAATGCCGTAAAAACCCAGATGAATCGGCCGGATGTAAAAGAAATCGTCATAGCAACGGATGCCGGGCGTGAAGGAGAACTCGTCGCAAGGTGGATCCTGGAAAAGGCGAAGCCGCAAAAGCCGTTGAAGCGTTTATGGATTTCATCCGTAACCGACAAAGCCATTCAGCAAGGTTTCAGCCGTTTAAAAGATGGAAAAGCCTATGAAAATCTCTATAGGGCTGCAGAGGCAAGGTCAGAAGCGGATTGGTATGTCGGCATGAATGCCACAAGGGCTTTGACAACCAAACATAATGCCCAGCTTTCCTGTGGTCGTGTACAAACTCCGACGCTCAGTATCATCGCGCAGCGGGAAGAGGAAATCAGGAACTTCAAGCCCGTCCCGTACTATGAGATCCAAGCGGTCACCTCAAAAGGGACCTTTACATGGCTTAAAGGTCAAGAATCAAGGTCGTTTTCAAAAGAAGAAGTGGAACGGGTAGAAGCTGCCTTGAAAGCGCAAAAAAAACCGCTTACGATCGATACGGTCAAAAAAGCAACGAAAAAGAATCCTGCACCTTCGTTTTATGATTTGACTGAGCTCCAGCGGGATGCCCATAAAGTATATGGTTTTTCGGCAAAGGAAACGCTGTCGATCATGCAGAAGCTTTATGAACAGCATAAATTGGTCACATATCCCAGGACCGACAGCAGGCATCTCTCGAGTGATATGATCGATACACTGAAAGATCGTCTGATGGCCGTCAATGTCCAAGAGTACAGGGGAATCGTGCATCATGCATTGAAAGGAAAGCTTACCCTTTCAAAAGCGTATGTAGATGACACCAAGGTAAGTGATCACCATGCCATCATCCCAACGGAGGAAACACCTTTTCTTCAGAAGCTCCAGGACAGGGAACGGAAAATCTATGATCTGATCGTGAAGCGTTTCGTCGCTGCTTTCTACGCTCCGTATTCTTATGAGCAGACCACCGTCACGGCTAGGATCGATCAGAACCGGTTCCAACTCAAGGGGAACAGGGTACTGGATCAAGGCTGGAAGGCCGTTTATGAGAATGAAATCGTTGAAGGGTTGAAGGCCGCGATAGCTGAAGGGGAGAGTCTGCCCCTGTTGTCGGTAAAGCATACGGAAGGCAGGACCACGCCGCCGGGAAGATTCAATGAAGGAACCCTTCTGACCGCCATGGAAAACCCACGCAAGTACATGAAAGGCAGCGATCAGAATTTGTTGGAGGCCATATCGGAAACCGGGGGACTTGGTACCGTGGCGACTCGTGCCGACATCATTGAAAAGCTATTCCACACGGCTCTCATCGAAGAGACGGGGAAAGAAATCACCATAACGTCTAAAGGGAAACAGCTGCTTGATCTGGCGCCCTCTGAGTTGAGGTCTCCAACACTGACTGCAGAATGGGAAATGAAGCTGGAGCAGATTGCCGGTGGCAAACTGAGCAAACAAGAATTCATGAAGGAAATCAAGGAATATACGAAAAAGTCGGTCCATGAAATCAAGCAATCCACTAAAAAATTCTCCCATGACAATCTCACAGGAACGAGATGCCCGGATTGCGGGAATCTCATGCTTGAAATTAAGAATCGCAATGGGAAAATGCTCGTTTGTCAGGATCGTGAGTGTGGACATCGCAAAAACGTCAGTAAAAAGACGAATGCACGCTGCCCGAACTGCCACAAGCGCCTTGAACTTAAGGGAGAAGGCGATGGACAACTGTTCGTATGCGTGTGCGGTCACAAAGAAAAGCTTTCTACCTTCAATCAGCGGAGGAAGAAGGAAAAGGGCGGTAAAGCAACAAAAAGGGATGTCAATCAGTACTTGAAAACCCAGCAGACGGACGAACCGGTCAATACGGCTCTTGCCGATGCACTTGCTAAATTAAAGCTTGATCAATAACTGTAAAGACGGCCTTTGGGCCGTCTTTTTCTATGGGTAAAAAGCAACAAGTTTAATTATTTTGAATATTTGGTTGATTTACTTGTCGAATCATATTAAGATTGCGGTTATATTCAATTAAAAGGGGGATCGGCATATGCTGACTTTCATCACGGCATTATTCATTCTGATTGCAGGCTACTTCGTTTATTCAAAGGTGGTCGAAAAGATTTTCGTCATCGACGACCGAACGATCACCCCGGCCTATTCAAAACGGGACGATTTGGATTATGTACCGATGAGCTGGTGGAAGGCAAGCCTCATCCAGCTTCTGAACATAGCGGGACTTGGACCGATCTTCGGTGCCATTATGGGTGCTCTGTACGGACCAGTTGCATTCATCTGGATCGTCATCGGCTGTTTATTTGCAGGAGCTGTACATGATTACTTTTCAGGTATGTTGTCTTTGCGGCATGGAGGTGCTCAGTTCCCTGCCATCGTGGGGAATTACCTTGGGAAACCGGTGAAGGTGGCGATGAATCTACTGTCCATAGTTCTCATGATCCTAGTAGCCGCAGCCTTTACGGCGGGACCTGCCCAACTGCTTACCGAGCTGACTCCTTTATCATTCATGACATGTCTCATTCTCATATTCATTTACTTTGTGGTCGCTACGGTTCTTCCAGTCAACAAAATCATCGGAAGGATCTATCCATTCTTCGGTGCTATCTTGATCTTCATGGCCGTATCTATCGGCATCGGTTTATTCTTTTTTGAACATCCGATCCCGAATCTTACGTTGGCAAATTTACATCCCGGAGACCTCCCCATCTGGCCGTTGCTGATGGTAACCGTTTCATGCGGAGCAATTTCGGGGTTCCATTCCACACAGAGCCCGATCCTTTCAAGAACGTTGAAGAAAGAGAGCGAGGGGAGGAAGGTGTTTTACGGTGCCATGGTGGCTGAGGGCGTCATCGCTCTGATTTGGGCAGCTGCCGGGATGGCTTTCTTCAACGGTACGCCGGGTCTTCAAGAGGCCCTTGCCGCAGGAGGACCTGCAGGTGTGGTGAACGAGATCAGTACCACAACCCTTGGTACCGTTGGCGGCGTCTTTGCTGTATTGGGTGTCATCATCCTCCCGATAACAACAGGAGACACTGCCCTACGCTCATCAAGGATGATGCTGTCCGAATTGATCCGCGATATCCGAAAGCAGGATACGGACAATAAGTGGCTCCCTGTCCTGTTGGTGATCCCGGTAGCGCTCCCCACATTCCTCCTGACGCAGATCGACTACAGCTTCTTATGGCGATATGTGGGATGGTCCAACCAAGTGGTGGCGACGGTCATGCTGTGGACGGGTTCCATTTATTTACTGAGGAAGGCTGCATTCCACTGGATATGCACGATTCCTGCCCTATTCATGACCGCGGTCGTGAGTGTGTATATCTTTTATGCGCCTGAAGGATTCGGACTCGATTATAAGCTGTCCATGATTCTTGGATCGGTGATTTGGGTGGCAGTCCTGATCTGGTTCCTCCGTCAATGGAAGATGAGCCGGCCGATCCGCTCCCTCAGCCCTGAAACACTTCATTCCTGAAGGGATTGGTCATAGAGTCGGACGGTTAGTCAAACCGTCCGGCTTCTTAATGTGTCTCAGTTTATCCCCGAAGCCCGTCAACGGGAGAACCTGTTCGGAAACCACCGCTTCTAAAGGTGGACAGCCCCGAATAAAGATGAGTAGGGGAATACCAATCAGGAAGGAGCGATGGTGGTGGATCAACACAAAGATTTGTTACAAGATGAGCGAAGGGTATGGCATTCCATGAAGCCATATAATCCAGATTCGACCATGGTGGTGACCAAAGCAGCCGGTGCGTGGGTGACCGATCATGAAGGGGCACGTTTCCTCGATGGAATGGCGGGGTTATGGTGTGTGAACATAGGATACGGAAGAGAGGAGCTTGCGGTTGCAGCTTATGAACAACTAAGGGAAATGCCCTATTATCCCCTTACTCAAAGTCATCGGCCAGCAATCGAACTGGCGGAAAAGCTGACCGAGCTCATCGGGGATGATTATGTGTTCTTCTTTTCCAACAGCGGTTCAGAAGCAAATGAGACGGCATTCAAGATAGCCCGTCAGTATCATCAGCAAAAGGGTGAAGGGAATCGATATAAAATTGTGGCAAGATACAGGGGGTACCACGGGAATACCCTTGGGGCTTTATCTGCAACCGGTCAGGCCCAGAGGAAATATAAGTACGAACCACTGGCACCGGGATTCATCCATGTGAGACCGCCGGATGCTTACAGGGATGCAACCGGATCTACCGGAAAAAATCTCCCTGCCGTTCAGGCGCTGGACGAAACACTGACATGGGAGCTCAGTGAAACCATTGCAGCTGTCATCATGGAACCGATCATCACAGGTGGTGGGATCGTCATGCCCCAGGATGACTATATGAAGGCAGCGAAAGAGGTATGTGAAGCCCACGGGGCACTGTTGATCGTGGACGAAGTCATTACAGGATTCGGCCGCACTGGAAAGGCATTCGGATTCATGCATTACGGGATCAAGCCGGATATCATCACGATGGCGAAGGGAATCACCTCAGCATATCTTCCACTTTCTGCGACGGCAGTCAGGAGAGAGGTGTACGAGGCCTTCAAGGGTAGTGAAGAATACGATTACTTCAGGCATATCAATACATTCGGGGGAAGCCCGGCGTCATGTGCAGTGGCCGTGAAAAACATCGACATAATCCAAAAGGAAAAGCTTATTGACCGGTCTGCGAGGCTTGGAGAGAAGGCCTTAAACTACCTACGTAGAAAACTGGCCACTCATGCCCGGGTCGGTGATGTTAGGGGAAAAGGCTTGCTCCTTGGAATCGAGCTGGTGAAGGATAAGTCGACAAAAGAGCCCCTTGACGGGAAATCCGTAAGCAGCGTAGTGGATTATTGTAAACAAAAGGGTATCCTGATCGGTAAAAATGGAGCCACCGTAGCGGGATTCAATAACGTACTTGCCCTCTCGCCACCCCTTGTCATTGAAGAGAACGATCTTGAGCTGATGCTTGAAACCGTAGTGGAAGGGATCAGCCGTCTATAATACCGTAAAAGCCCTCGCGGTTGCGAGGGCTTTTACCGTTACAATCAAGGGCGCTCTTCCGATGGTTTGACAGGCGATGCGCCTGGAACGCTCCTCTTGTCGGCTTCCACTTGGTCGGATGAAAAAATGGTGACGATCATCTGACCCCCGATGACTTTTGAGCGGATCAGGATTGGCTGATGATAAGGGTTGCGGAACGCAAAATCTGGTCCATACCAGCTGACGGTCGCGTCTCTGCCTTTCGGGACATAGGGAACCCTTTTGGAATGGTGATAGCGCTCCACAATCTTCACCCCAGCACGATCAACAGCATTGAACAGAGTAGATGAAACCTGGCAGATCCCTCCCCCGATATCTTCTGATAATTCTCCCTTGACGATGACGGGAGCCTTCATATAGCCCTTTCCTTTTGTACGTTTACCCACCGTTTTATTGAATGAAAACGTTTCGCCGGGAAAGATGACCGTATTGTTGATTTGATCGGAAGCAAGGATAATATTGTTCGTTCGTTCTTCATTTCTTTTATTGAAATACGTTACATAGGAGCCAATGCGATTCGTTCGTATATGGGCGAGGATTTCGGTATCAACCTTCGGGTAGGTTTTCAGGGTTGGGACCTCTGTGGGAGTCACCCCTCTGTAAAGGTAGTTCATAACGGCTTCTTTGAATGCGGTGCTGTCAAGGATAAGGCCGGTTTGCCCGGGGATGATCCGGTTATGTTCGTCAATTTTGGCATTGACCGGGGCTTTATAAGCCTTTTCCTGAAGAAGTGAAACAAGATGATTAAAATGGTTTTCATTAAGTATCGGTACATCCAGGTAGGGAAGTGTAAGCGATTCTTCCTTGACGGTAATGATTTCATTCCCCGTATCGAGTTCAAGGGGCTGCTGATTCGATAGTCCGATCATGGCAGCAAGGTAAAAAGTGGTCCATGCCATCGTTATCACCCTTTCCCTTTTAGTATGGTCCCCACGTATACGGTCATGCGGGTGAAGGCTGATTTCCAAAAATTAATGGTTATGGAACAGGTCAATTAACGAAAAAGTAGAAGGAAGAGTGCGGGCAAACATATGGATGTAATTAACAAAAAAGGAGGCCTCTGATGGCATTGATGATGAAAGTACTCATAACCGCCACCATTATAGGGGTGGTACCCTTAAGAATGGACTATATGACCGACACGCTTCCTTGGAAAGAGACGAACCTGCTTCTCCCCAAGTATTCTTATTTCGAGGTCATCGACGTGGAAACAGGCAAAAATTTTCAAGTCCAACGCCGTGCGGGGAATAAACATGCGGATGTACAACCGGTGACAGAGGCGGACACGAAAGTGATGAAAGAAATCTACGGCGGACATTGGAGCTGGAACAGAAGAGCGATCCTGGTGAAGTCGGGCAATCTCCTCATCCCTGCTTCCATGAACGGAATGCCCCACGGGGGAGGAGCTCTTCAAAATGGGTTCCCGGGTCATTTCTGCGTCCATTTCCTCGGAAGTACAACCCATAAGACGCCTCGCCCGGATTTCGCTCATACCCTGATGATCCATAAAGCTGCCGGAGAACTTCCGGAATTCCTTGCGTCCTTGGAACCAGAGGGAGCCATGAAGGCCGTTGAGATGGCGGTGAAACAACGCGATGAAGAGCTGCTTGGGAAAATGCTCCTTGAAGGCAGGGGGATGGAGTCGGAGACCCTTCTGAAAAAAGTAAAAACGATGAAGATATCTTCATATGAAGCGAAAGAACTAAACCCGTTCCTGGCCAGTATCACAATCAAGTTGAAGTGGACGGATGGGAAACGTGGAGTTCATCATTCTGATTTGGATTTAACTCTCCATCAGCCGGAAGGAATATCAGGTTGGAAGGTTGACGGGAATGAACTGAACGGTTCATTTTGATCATGACTGGCAGTAGGCGGATGATATACTCTCATCCGCCTGTTTCCATTCTTTCCGGAATGAAACCACACGGTGGGATATGATATAATGAGACGTCTAGCAGAATACGGAAAGGTTTGAATGAACCCATGACTCAATACACGCCAATGATTAAACAATACTTACAGGTGAAGGCAGAATATCAAGATGCCTTTTTATTTTTTCGTTTAGGGGACTTTTATGAAATGTTCTTCGATGATGCCATTTCAGCTTCTCAGGAACTGGAAATCACCCTGACAAGCAGGGACGGTGGAGGGAAAGAACGGATCCCGATGTGCGGAGTTCCATACCATTCTGCGCCCAATTACATAGAGCAACTGATCAATAAAGGATACAAGGTCGCCATTTGTGAACAAACAGAAGACCCGAAGCATGCCAAAGGGGTCGTTAAGCGTGAAGTCGTACAGCTCATCACCCCGGGTACCGTGATGGAAGGGAAAGGGTTGAGCGATAAAGAGAATAACTATATCGCCGGAGTGGTTTCCTTTGAAGATGACACATACGGCCTTGCATACAGCGATCTATCGACGGGTGAAACCAACGTCACCCTTGTAGCCGATGGCGCGGGGCAGCTATTGAATGAACTGTCCACCATTGGGGCCAAGGAGGTAGTCATAACGCCGGATATGGAGGAGGAGCAACAGCTTAAGCTCAAAGAACGTCTTGACGTGACTCTCTCATTCGAGGCAGGTCAAGGACCACGTGATGCATTCGAGCACTTACTCGAAGGGCTGGAACAGGAAAAATTAAAACAGACGGCAGCCCTTCTCATGCATTATCTGTTCAGGACTCAAAAGCGGAGCCTGGATCATCTGCAGAAAGTTGAGACTTATCAATTGAACCATTTCATGAAAATGGATTACTATTCCAAACGAAATCTTGAGCTGACGGAAACCATTCGTTCCAAAGGCAAGAAAGGATCTCTCCTCTGGCTTCTGGATGAAACCATGACCGCAATGGGAGCGCGCCTTCTCAAGCAATGGATCGACCGGCCTCTCATCTCACGCGGGGAGATTGAAAAGAGGCAGATGGTCGTCGAAGTATTCCTTGAACGGTTCTTTGAAAGACAGGATCTGAGGGAAAGGCTGAAAGAAGTCTATGATCTTGAAAGACTCGCAGGGCGAGTGGCATTTGGAAACGTGAACGCAAGGGATTTGATCCAGTTGAAGAAATCCCTCCAGCAGATTCCGATTTTGAAATCCCTCATCGCATCACTGGATCATCACTCCATCGATCGCTACAGTAAGGAACTTGATCCGTGTGAAGAACTGACGGATCTTCTGGAGCTTGCCCTCGTTGAAAATCCTCCGCTTTCCATCAAGGAAGGCAGCTTGATCCGGGATGGGTATCACGAGGAGCTGGATCAATATCGTGATGCCAGCCGCAATGGAAAGTCGTGGATTGCCGCTCTTGAACGGGATGAACGCGAACGTACAGGGATTCGTTCCCTGAAAGTCGGCTTTAACCGAGTGTTCGGCTATTACATCGAAGTAACAAGGGCAAACCTTCACCACCTTGAAGAAGGAAGGTATGAAAGGAAGCAGACGCTCACAAACGCTGAGCGTTTCATCACACCGGAGCTGAAAGAAAAAGAAGCGCTCATCCTGCAGGCAGACGAACGCAGCGTGGACCTTGAATATGAGTTATTCATCGGGATCAGGGAACAGGTGAAGGAATTCATCCCGCGCCTTCAACGACTGGCAAAAGTTGTGAGTGAACTCGATGTTCTTCAATGTTTTGCCACAGTCAGCGAAAAGCGGCACTACAGCAAGCCTGCCTTCAATGATGAAAGACGGATCGCCGTCAAGGATGGCCGCCACCCGGTGGTTGAAAAGGTCATGGGGGCGGATGGGTATGTGCCCAATGATTCTTATATGGACAGCGAGCGGGAAATCCTCCTGATAACCGGACCGAATATGTCTGGGAAAAGTACGTATATGAGGCAGCTTGCCCTTACAAGCATCCTGGCCCAGATTGGCTGCTATGTCCCGGCTGCTGAAGCAGATCTTCCGATATTCGATCAGATATTCACGAGGATCGGAGCGGCAGACGATCTGATATCAGGACAGAGCACGTTCATGGTGGAAATGCTTGAAGCAAGGAATGCCATCATCAATGCGACGGAGGCAAGTCTGATCCTGTTTGACGAAATCGGACGCGGGACGTCCACTTACGATGGAATGGCCCTGGCTCAGGCGATCATCGAGTACATCCATGGGCATATCGGTGCCAAGACGTTGTTCTCGACTCACTATCATGAACTGACGGTACTGGAAACCGAACTGCCTAAAGTCAAAAATGTTCACGTGAGTGCCATGGAGCAGAGTGGGAAATTGGTGTTCCTTCACAAAATCAAAGAAGGGGCGGCAGATCGAAGCTACGGGATCCATGTGGCGGAACTTGCCGAGCTTCCGGAGATCCTCATTACAAGAGCCAATGAGATCCTTTCGGCCTTAGAAAGCAAAAAAGGGATGGAAGAATCAGCAGCGACCATTGTAAAGGAGGATGAGCCTGGCCAGCTTTCTTTCTTCGAAGAAGGAAAGAAACAGAAGACCGTTTCAAAAGAGCTATCCACAAAGGAAACAAAAATTCTGGATGAGCTTAAGAAATTGGACATTCTTGATATGACTCCGATTGATGCCATGAACACCCTTTACGGAATCCATAAGAAACTGAAGAAATAAGGAGGCAGTATCGTGAAGATCTTTCAGCTCGATGACTCCCTATCAAATAAAATAGCAGCCGGGGAAGTGGTGGAGCGCCCTGCATCCGTGGTGAAGGAGCTCCTTGAAAATAGTATCGATGCAGGCGGCACCATCATCGAAGTCCATGTGGAGGAGGCAGGACTGAACTCCATCCGCATCATTGATAACGGGGATGGGATTGATGAAGAAGATGTCAAAACGGCATTCAAGCGACATGCCACATCAAAGATCAAGGATGAGAACGATCTTTTCCGTATCCGCACCCTCGGGTTCAGGGGAGAGGCCCTTCCAAGTATCGCCTCCGTCTCCTACTTCACAATGAAGACCTGCACGGGAAATGGGCCAGGAACCAAAATAGAACTTGCAGGTGGTATTGAAGAAGCGTTTGAGAAGACTTCTTCTCGCAAAGGCACCGATATCACGGTGTCCCAACTGTTCTTCAATACGCCGGCAAGGTTGAAATATATGAAGACGATTCACACGGAACTGGGCAATATCACCGATGTGGTCAACCGTATTGCTCTATCTCACCCTGAGATTTCCATCAAACTCCTCCATAACGGAAAGTCGCTCCTCCATACGAATGGGAACGGAGATGTGAGGCAGGTCTTGGCATCGATCTACGGACTCGCCATTGCGAAGAATATGGTGCCGATTCACGTGCAGTCCCTGGATTTTAAGGTCACAGGCTATGTATCCATGCCTGAGATCACCAGAGCTTCACGCAACTATATTTCAACCATGATCAATGGACGATTCATAAAAAATTATGCACTGGCTAAAGCGATCGGGGAAGGATATCACACCCTTCTGCCGATTGGCCGGCATCCCATTGTCCTGTTGAATATTGAAATGGATCCAGTCCTTGTCGATGTCAACGTCCATCCTTCCAAAATGGAGGTAAGGATCAGCAAGGAGCAGGAGCTTAACACCTTGATCAGTGAGGGGATCAAAGCCGTATTCAAAAAGAAAGAGCTCATTCCGACCGGGTCTGTCGCACCAAAATCGATGGCCGCCAAGTCTGAGCAAACGTTCATGACCCTCGACCACGTTTCTCGCCCGAAGCCGACTATTCCTGATACGGTCAAGGAACAGCAGCCGGCGATGGTGGAGACTGTGACCAAGGAAGAGGCATACTCAAAGCCAGTCTCCATGGAAGTCCCTCATGAGGTGGAGAAATTCCTGAACACTGTTCCCGTCGAAACAGTTTTGGAACCGGATGAAAGAGAGGAACACTCAAGGATCCCGCCCCTTTATCCAGTCGGACAGATGCACGGCACCTATATCTTTGCACAAAATGACCAAGGTTTGTATATCATCGACCAGCATGCCGCTCAGGAGCGGATCAAATATGAATTCTTTAAAGAAAAAGTAGGCGAAGTTGCCAAGGAACTGCAGGAAATGCTTGTGCCCATGACCCTGGAGTTCTCCACTGATGAATTCATCAAGATCGATGAATGCAGGGGTATGCTCGAAGAGGTCGGGGTATTCCTTGAAGACTTCGGTCATAATAGCTTCATCGTCAGGTCCCACCCACAGTGGTTCCCTAAAGGTGAGGAGCAGGAAACGATCGAGGATATGATTGAACAGGTCCTGAAGATGAGCCGTGTCGATATCAAGAAGCTACGTGAAGAAGCGGCCATCATGATGAGTTGTAAGGGTTCCATCAAGGCAAACCATCATCTTCGGAATGACGAGATCCTTTCCCTCCTTGATGAGCTGAGAAGGACAACAGATCCATTCACCTGTCCCCACGGACGACCGATCATCATTCACTACTCCGTCTATGAGATGGAAAAAATGTTTAAACGGATTATGTAATAGAAAAGCAGGGAGATGCGCCGCATCCCCCTGCTTTCTTTTTATCCGTACTTTTTCTGATGCTGTTTTTTCCTCTTGAGGTAATCTTGATCCTCTCTTACTTGTATCCACTTTTCTTCGAAAATAGAAGCGGATTCTGCTTTTTCATCATCTATTTCCCTATCATTCACATTTCCATCTTTGTCGTATTTCTTACCACCAGGGTAGTTGGCATACCTCCTTGCCCTTGTATACCCCATCTGCAGGAACTTCCGGGCCATATCCATCCCCACAAAATCATCTTTCTTCTGATAGTCCAGGAACATAGCATGGATTTTCTCAGATGATTCCTGTGCAATCGCCGGCGTCTTGAACTTCCAATGAGGCAGGATCTCGCTTTTATAAGGTTCGACCATCAATACTCCTTGTTCTCCTCGCCCGACGCGGTACAGTTCAGGGGACTCTCTGAAATCGATCTGTTTATAGTCTAACGAATAGTCAAAAGCCATCACTCCACCTCCTACGGCCCATTTACCCCATCCTCCCAGGTGGGAAACAGATTCTTCTCTTTCTCCTTTGGAGGAATTTAGAGAATGAAAGGATAATAGTATATAGAAGGAATGAGAACGCTTTATTATGAGCGGGAGGGGTGTAGGAGATGAATGGAAAGAACAAAGATACATATATGGAACCTTCTTATCGAGTGGACAAGCGCAGTTTTACAAAAAGGGAGCACAATCGTTTTGTGAAGCTGAAAGGAGTGAGGGATTGGTCAGGCGTCTCGTGGGATCAGGTGGGAAGACCGTTCGAGGTGACCCGGGTTTCCAAAGAGAAGAAAGAGTGGGAGCTGAGGGAAGGGAAAGCCTTGCCCGTCCATGCTTCATGGGAGATGTTCAATCGTTCCTTCCATGAGTGGTTCGTGAAAGATGTACCGGACAGTCTGAGTCACAACAGAAAGAAGATTGTTGGGGATGCCCTAAAGCTTCATCTGACATCATCTGTGGAAGCGATGAACGATCATTTGCGCCTGCACTTATGGAATTATGTCCACCGGATCCAGGATGGAATATGGGACCCCAGGGGGAAACGGGAGTTGTTCAAGGGATTGGATGTCAAGAAGCCAAAAATCTTATTTCTTGGTGCAGCAGAAGGGTATGAAGCGATGCAGTTGGCCGCCATGTACCCGGGAAGCAGCATCGTGATGGTAGATTATGATCCTTTTTGTAAGGACACCCGGTATGAGGATTTCCCTGAATCCTATCCCTTTCTAGGAGAAAATCCCGATACCGGCGGGATGAAAGTCTACCATAAGAGCGATTTCCCTACAGACTATGTAATCAGTGATATCAGGGAGCTTTCCTATGCTAAGGAGTTTGATATCGTCCTGAGTGTCGGGTTATTGGAGCATTTCCCTGATGAGCATAAGCCTGAAGTCGTCGATTGGCACCGGAAATTCCTTAAGCCTGGAGGGTACATGATCCTTACGACCCCAAGAGCCCAGTGGAAGTCGAAGGTGTATTACAATCTTATGGCAGATGTGATGAATCATACGTATCGTGAGCTCATGACGGTAGAACAGATGGGACTCTATTTGTATGAAAACGGGGCCGACATCCTCCAGCATGGATACATCAAAGTGCATAACGGAATTATTGCAAAGACGAGATAGGGAGGGGTTAAGTTGGAAATAAAGCTTAAAAAGAATCGGAAAAGAACAATCATCATAGGAGGGATCGCCTTCCTGTTTCTATGCATGACTTCCCTCATCTTCTATGCCGACTCGTTCATCGGACGCTCGCTTCCTCAGCTTGAAGGGGAACTGGCTGTTCCCGGCCTCTCGGGTGATGTAGAGGTGGTGAGGGACAGCAAAGGGGTCCCCCATCTCTCTGCTTCGAGTGACCGGGACCTTTATATGGCCCAAGGGTATATTCAAGCGCAGGACCGATTGTTCCAAATGGACCTTAGTCGAAGGCAAGCGTCAGGCCGACTGAGCGAGGTAGTAGGAGAAAAGGCCGTTGACCGGGATAAGTTTTTCCGTACCCTCGGCCTCAGACGTGCTGCAGAAGCTTCTCTTGAAGGGTATTCACCTGAAGTCAAGGAAATCCTGGGATGGTTTGCAGATGGGGTGAATGCCTATATCCAAGATTCCAAGGTGACAAAATCCTTGCCGGCCGAGTTCACCCTCTTGGGGTATGAGCCTGAGAAATGGACGGAAGTAGACTCATTGACAATCGGGAAGTATATGGCTTTTGATCTTGGTGGCCACTGGCAAGGTCAGGCTTTCAGGTATTGGGCTCTGCAATCATTACCGGAGGACAAGGCAATGAACCTTTTCCCTTCCTATCCCGAGGATGCCCCCACGATCATACATGAAACCAAAGAGCTTTCCATGAAATGGGGAAACGCCATTTCCGAGCCTGTCATTCCACCTGAGATGAACGGAAGCAACAACTGGGTGGTGAGCGGTTCGAAATCGGAAAGTGGATATCCCATGCTTGCGGATGATCCCCATCTTTCGTTGGGGAGCCCGTCCATTTGGTATCAGATGCATCTTGAATCGCCAGACGTGAATGTGAGCGGGGTGATCTTTGCGGGGATCCCAGGCATCATACTCGGTCATAATGAAACGATTGCATGGGGTGTGACCAACACCGGTCCGGATGTCCAAGACCTTTACATTGAAAAGCGCCACAAAGATAAGAAAAATCACTTCCTCTATGATGGGGAATGGGAAGAGGCCGAGGTGATTAAGGAGCCCATTGCTGTAAAAGACAGCGAGACGATTCCGTATGAGGTCACGGTTACACGCCACGGCCCGATCGTATCGGAATTCGCGAATCAGGATGATAGCGAAAACGCGCTATCCATGAGATGGACCGCCCTTGATCCGAGTCTCGAGTTGCAAGCCATCATCGACATGAATAAGGCGTCCAATTGGACCGAATTCGAAAAGGCAATGGAAGATTTTCATACGCCTACCCAGAACTTCGTATTCGCTGACAACGATGGGACGATCGCATACAAAGCAAACGGCAAAATACCCATCCGGAAGAAAGGGGACGGACTCCTGCCGGTACCAGGATGGACATCGGATTATGAGTGGACGGGATTCATTCCGTATGAAGAACTGCCTAGGGTCGTGAACCCAGCCGAAGGATACATCGCCACCGCTAACAATAAGGTAATCGGGGATGAGTATCCTTATCATATCAGTCATCATTGGGCGGGTCCTTATCGGTACATGAGGATAAGCGAGGTACTTGAATCAAAAGAGAAGCTGACGAAGCAGGATATGAAGGACCTGCAACATGATCATATGAATTTACAGGCAAGGGAGTTCGTTCCTCTCCTCTTGGATGCACTGGAAGGAAAGGAGGTTTCTGTGCAATCCCGGGAAGCCCTTCAGCTGCTCGCGGATTGGGATTATGAGGATGATGCCGATGAAGCCGCTCCGCTTTTATTCCATCATTGGATGGACCGGATGAGCAATGAGCTTTTTGATGACAGTATCCCGAACGATATGATGAAGCTGTTTGAAGGAAAACAGAACGTAGTGGACGAACTGATCAGGAAGGCAGCGAAAGGGAAGGTTTCCCCATGGTTTACGGAACAGGGTGGATTCGAATCATTTCTTGTCGAAAGTCTGTCCGATACACTCGAGGATGGTTTTGATCGATACGGTTCAAATATGGACGAGTGGGCATGGGGAGATTATCACAGAGTCTACTTTGAAAATCCCCTTTCCTCGGTTTCATCCATCCTTGAATGGTTCCTGAACCGGAGAAGCCCTGAACCAGTCGGAGGTAGTCGGGTCACCGTGGGGGCTGCAAGCTATAATGATGAAGGGATCGTCAATCACGGGGGCTCGTGGCGATTCATCATTGATACAGTAGATATGTCTAAGGCCGACCATATCGTGGGACCTGGTCAGTCCGGTCATTTTAAAAGCCCTTGGTATGATGATCAAATCGATGACTGGATAGAAGGAAAGTATCATGAAACGACACTTAAATCACCTGCGGACGGCAAACAGCTCCGTTTGGTACCGAAAACATAAAGTGGGGCCGGAGAGTCCGGTCCCTGTCCAACGGGAGGAATGTTAATGGAGGAGTATGCAACATCACTTGCAAAACGGATCAGTGGGCTGTTCGGGAATAAGCTGACGGGGGTCTATCTTCATGGCTCATTGGCCATGGACTGCTTCAATCCCAGAATCAGTGATGTCGATCTTCTCATCATCGTGGAGGATGGAATCAGTAACGATGAAAAAAAGGCGCTCGATGACTTGTTCCTAAAGGAATACGTAGGCGATCGCCTTCCAGCAAAAGGGTTGGAAGCCAGCGTCTTGAGAAGGAGGAATGTCCGCCCATTGCTGTATCCGACACCTTTTGAGTATCACTTTTCAGATATGCATATAGACGCCATAAGACGGGGAGCGGCTACTTTCCCAGCAACAGACCCAGACATTGCCGCCCATATCGCCGTCATCCGCACACGGGGGAAGGCATTGATTGGTGAGCCGATCGAAGCGGTTTTTGCCCCAGTTCCATACAATTACTATATGAAGTCCATTTATTACGACATTCACGATGCGGAAGCGGATATTTTGAAACAGCCGACCTATATGATCCTTAACCTGTGCCGGGTGTATCAATTTTGTATCAAACAGTCTGTCGCTTCAAAAAAAGAGGGAGGAGAGTGGGGACTCCAATCCCTACCGGTACGTTTTCATTCCATCATCCAAAAGGCACTGAAGGTGTATGAAACGGGGAAAATGTGGCAAACAGCCGTTGAGGAAGAGGCTTCTTTGACGGATTTTGCTGTTTATATGACTTCTTCCATCAGGGAAAAGAGTATCAATTTTCTCGATCATGACGATAATTTGAAGATATAATACATCTTTACGTATCATTATGGTACGATAGCGAATGAGGAATGACTACATAGAAGGCAGTGGATAGACGTTGAACAAAGAAAAGCTAATCGTCTTGATCGGTCCGACGGCCGTAGGGAAGACGAAGACGAGCATCGAATTGGCCAAGGCATTCGATGGCGAAATCATCAGTGGGGACTCCATGCAGATCTACAGGGGAATGGATATCGGCACGGCGAAAATCCGCCATGATGAGACGGAAGGAATCCTCCACCATCTGATCGATATTAAAGATCCTGTTGAATCGTATTCGGCTGCTGAGTTTCAGCAGACGGTCAGGAAATTGATCACAGAGATCCATGCGAGGGGTAAAATGCCCATTATCGCCGGAGGGACCGGTCTTTACATACAATCGGTCCTCTATGACTACCGATTCACTGAAACGCCGGGAGACGAAGCGTTCAGGGAGCGCTTGGAGGCCGAATCACGTGAGCTCGGTCATGAAGCCATGCATCGCAGATTGGCTGATGTGGACTCTGAAGCGGCCTCTCAGATCCATCCGAACAATATACGCCGGGTGATCCGTGCCCTGGAGATCCACCACACTACAGGAAAGACCATGACAGAGTATCAAAAGCAGCAATCCCGGGATCTCCAGTATGATGTGGCTCTCATCGGCTTGACAATGGATAGGGACAAGCTTTACGAGCGGATCAATCTCAGGGTGGACATGATGATGGCCGACGGGCTTTTACCCGAGGTGAGATCCCTGTATGAAGATGGGATCAGGGGTGTCCAATCGGTGCAGGCGATCGGGTACAAAGAGATCTACGACTACTTTGACGGTAAGGTGAGCCTTGAAGAGGCCGTGGAGAATCTGAAACAGAACTCTCGAAGGTATGCAAAACGGCAGCTCACGTGGTTCCGGAACAAAATGGATGTCGACTGGTTCGATATGACTGCATCGGAGCACCGTGATGAAATAATCGCCGACATTTCGAAATTCATTGCAGGAAAGCTCGACTTAGAGTCGAATAATTAGTATATAGAGATATAGAGGAGGATGCTCGATGAAACAATCCATTAACATTCAGGATCAATTCTTGAATCAACTGCGTAAAGATGGGTCACCAGTTACTGTTTTCCTATTGAATGGTTTCCAAATCCGAGGTCAGGTGAAAGGGTTTGATAATTTCACCGTGTTATTTGAAACGGAAGGGAAGCAACAGCTTGTTTATAAGCATGCCATTTCCACTTTTGCACCTCAGCGAAATGTTCAACTGAATTTCGATGAGCAAAACGTGTGATCATAGTTCAGGAATGGGGGCCGCTAAGCGGTCCTTTTTTCATTTTTAAAAAATGGCGTGCCCAGCCTTATGTGTTCGTACCGGCCGGTTGTACCCGTGGAAAATATAGTTCCTGATGAAAATAGGATTAATGAATCCTCATCTATTGAATAGAATGATATGAGGGGGATACGATAATTGCTGCCTTGACTCAAGAATGACGGACGATTTATTTCTCGGGAAAGCGCAGGAACTGACAAAAGAATGTTCCTTTGTCGAAGCGTACCGGGGGTGAAAATCCGCAGAATGTGTTTGCATATAGAATGGCGAGGTGAACCCTTTGGACCAACAACCGATGCGAATGAAGAACAACGGTCAGATCAGCATCGTCCTCAATTCACAAAAACGGAATCCGCTGCGGGATACGATGATACAGGAATCCATACCACAATCCATGCCTCAGGAGCATGCTGCTTTGAAGGAAATAGAAGAAGAATTGGGTACGCTCATCGGAATGGACGAAATGAAGAAAATGGTGAAGGAAATCTATGCTTGGATATACGTGAATAAAAAACGGGAAATGATGGGGTTGAAAGCGGGCAAGCAAGCACTTCATATGATGTTCAAAGGAAATCCTGGAACAGGGAAGACAACCGTGGCACGGATCATAGGCAAGCTGTTCCTGAAGATGAACGTGCTGTCGAAGGGACATCTTATAGAAGCCGAGAGAGCGGATTTGGTAGGAGAATACATTGGTCATACTGCTCAGAAGACCCGTGATCTGGTCAAAAAAGCGCTGGGCGGGATTTTGTTTGTTGATGAAGCCTACTCACTTGGGCGCGGGGGAGAGAAGGATTTCGGGAAAGAAGCCATCGATACCCTGGTAAAGCATATGGAGGATAAACAGCATGAGTTCATCTTGATCCTAGCGGGCTATTCCAAGGAAATGGATCATTTCCTTACGCTGAATCCAGGTCTTCAGTCAAGGTTCCCCCTCGTGTTTCATTTTCCCGATTATTCCGTCGATCAGTTGATGGACATCAGCAAGCTCATGCTGAAGGAAAAGGAATATATGCTCAGCCATGATGCCGAACGGAAAATACGGGAGCATCTTCACGGGGTGAAGAATGCCATTACCGCAAACGCATTTTCCAATGGCAGGTATGTACGGAATATCCTTGAGAAATCCATTCGTGCCCATGCCATGCGTCTTCTCATGGAAAATAATTATGATCGGCACGAGTTAATGACACTGAGGAGCAACGATCTTGTCTTCACACGGAAGGACAGCGATTAAAAAAACATGCATTCGTGATGAATGCATGTTTTTTCAGGCTTCCGATTGGATCCTCTTATTCGGCAGTTTCCATTTATATAGATAGGAAAACACACGTAACGCCGTGGTAATGACGAAGAGAGCATATAATTCAATCGGTGATTCGGCCATCCCGAACCCGACAGCCACACCTGAGACGACGGCCCATACCGCGTAAATCTCAGATCTGAATACAAGGGGTTTCCTGCCGGCAAGCAAATCTCTGACAATCCCGCCTCCCGTACCCGTCAGCACAGCGGCCACGATCACTGCGCTCATGGGATGATCCATGTTGACGGCATACAAGGCACCCTGGATGGCGAAGGCAGACAAACCGATGGCATCAAAGAAGTTGCCCCACCGTTTCCAATGCTTCAATAGATTGTGGGGGAATAGAAAGACGGCGGTAATGGCAAGGAGGGCGATCTGAAAAAGCATGCCCTGCTCCCATAGGGCGGAAATGGGTACTCCGATCAATAAATTCCGGATTGCTCCGCCACCGAAAGCCGTGACAATACCGAGTACGTATACACCCAATATGTCATATTCTTCTTCCATCGCTACAATCGCACCTGACACCGCGAAGGCAACAGTGCCGATGATACTCAATACTTCCCATGTCATACCCTGGTCTTCCTCTCCTGCTCGTACTCTTTAAACCTATCTGATTGTATCATGGCAACATGGATTTGCAACCATTTTTGCCATAGTGTTTGGAAGGAATATTTGATATGATTGGTCTGTTGGCCCGCAGCATTCAGATAGACTGTGAGCCGGCGCAAAGGAATTTGAAAGCAGAAGGGATTTTATAGACATGTTTGATCAATTAAAACACGGAGAGGTCCTGCAGCCGCTAGCCCGATCCGTTGAACAATCCATAGCCCACATCCATGCAGCCATCGATGAGCGGGCAGAACGAAATCAATTCAACGTACTAACTTCTTTTCAGAAGCATCGGGTGAGCGACTCCCATTTCAACCCTTCGACAGGATATGGGTACGATGATGCAGGAAGGGATACGTTAGAGAGCATATACGCAGATGTGTTCGGCGGAGAGGCGGGACTCGTCCGTCCCCAGATCATTTCGGGCACACATGCGATATCCATCGCGCTCTTCGGCATCCTCCGTCCTGGAGATGAATTGGTATACATAACAGGAAAACCTTACGACACCCTTGAAGAAATCGTCGGGATCAGAGGGAAGGGTGCAGGCTCCCTGAAGGACTTCAATATCGACTACCGGAGCATCGACCTTACTTCCGACGGGAAAGTAGACTTCGAGGCAGTAAGATCTGCGCTGGGCACGAAAACGAAAATGGTGGGGATCCAGCGTTCGAAGGGATACGCCAACCGTCCCTCCTTCACAGTGGAAGAGATCAAAGCCATGATTGATTTCGTCAAAGCGATCGATCCATCGATCGTCGTTTTCGTTGATAACTGCTACGGTGAATTTGTTGAAGACCGTGAACCATGCCATGTCGGTGCCGATCTTATGGCGGGATCGCTCATTAAGAATCCCGGAGGCGGACTTGCCAAAACGGGAGGATATATCGTAGGAAAAAAAGAACTGGTCGAAGCGTGTTCGTACAGGATGACCTCACCTGGTATCGGTGCTGAGGCGGGTGCTTCCCTCTATAGTCTCCAGGAAATGTATCAAGGATTTTTCCTCGCTCCCCACGTGGTGGCCCAATCCTTGAAAGGGGCCGTCTTCACCAGCGCATTCCTGACAGAGCTCGGGATGGATACGAATCCGGCACCCGATGCTCCACGGACCGATCTGATACAATCTGTCCAATTCGGGGACAGAGACCGGATGGTCGCCTTCTGCCAGGCGATTCAATTCGCATCCCCGGTGAACTCTCATTTCACCCCTTATCCGAACTATATGCCGGGTTATGTTGACGATGTCATCATGGCTGCAGGCACGTTCATACAGGGGGCGAGCATCGAATTATCGGCAGACGGACCATTGAGGCCACCATACGTTGCGTATGTACAGGGAGGACTAACCTACTCCCATGTGAAGATCGCGGTATGCACGGCCGTCGATGAATTGATCGAAAAAGGTTTTATGACCCATATAAAAGGTTAATAAGATATGTACAAAAGGATAGTCGATCAATGGCTATCCTTTTTGATTGTTCAGCGGAGTGCAGGTGAAAGAATCGAACTATTCAAAAAGGACTCTCAAAAAATATGTAAGGAAAGCTAACATATTATTGACAGAATTCCTGACATTGAATATAATGAACACATGAACGAACAACAAAAGGGGGAATCACGATGAGCGGAAGTGAAATTCGTCGAACGATGGCATTGTTTCCAATCAGCATTGTCATGCAGCTCACGGACTTGACGGCTCGTCAGATTCGATACTATGAAGAGCATGAATTGATCAATCCGGCTCGTACGGAAGGAAATCGCAGGCTCTTCTCCCTGAACGACATCGATAAACTCCTGGAGGTCAAAGATCTTTTGGAACAAGGGATCAACATGGCCGGAATCAAAAGGATTTTCGCTGTCTCGGGTCAGGAAACGAAAGTAGCATCTGATGACGTTAATGGCAAGAAGGAAGAAAAAGCACGGCAGGATCTTTCTGACGATGATCTCCGCAAGCTGCTCCGGAATGAATTGATGCACTCCGGGCGCTTCAGTAAAACATCTCTTCGTCAAGGTGACATGTCACGCTTCTTTCATTAAATAAAAACCTTTACTAAACCTGAGGAGGAATTACGCAAAATGGCAAAGTATACTCGTGAAGATGTACTAAGATTGGCGAATGAAGAAGGTGTAAAATTCATCCGTCTCCAGTTCACAGACATCCTGGGAACAATTAAAAACGTAGAAATCCCTTTCAGTCAGCTTGAAAAGGCGCTAGACAACAAAATGATGTTCGATGGTTCTTCCATTGAAGGATTTGTACGTATCGAGGAATCGGATATGTATCTTTTCCCTGATCTTGATACGTGGTTGGTATTCCCTTGGACAGCTGAAAAAGGGAAGGTTGCCCGTTTGATCTGTGACATCTATAACCCAGATGGGACTCCGTTTGAAGGAGATCCGCGTAATAACCTCAAACGTATTCTAAGCCAGATGGAAGAGCTTGGATTTACGGATTTCAACCTCGGGCCTGAACCGGAATTCTTCCTATTCAAGCTGGATGTGAATGGTGAACCTACTCTTGAATTGAATGATAACGGAGGCTACTTCGATCTTGCACCTACGGATCTTGGAGAAAACTGCCGTCGTGATATTGCCCTTGAGCTTGAAGAAATGGGCTTTGAAATCGAAGCTTCCCACCATGAGGTTGCTCCTGGTCAGCACGAGATCGATTTCAAATATGCCAATGCACTCAAGGCATGTGACGATATTCAAACATTCAAGCTGGTTGTTAAGACCATTGCCCGCAAACACGGTCTGCATGCTACCTTCATGCCAAAACCGTTGTTCGGAGTGAACGGTTCTGGAATGCACTGCAATATGTCACTATTCAAAAGCGGAGTGAACTCATTCTTCGATGAAAAAGGCGATCTTCAATTGAGCGATACAGCGCGTCAATTCCTCGCCGGTATCATCAAGCATGCTACGAGCTTCACGGCCATCACGAACCCTACGGTCAACTCTTATAAACGTCTTGTTCCTGGATATGAGGCACCATGTTACGTTGCGTGGTCAGCTCGCAACCGTAGCCCTCTAATTCGTATCCCAGCATCACGCGGACTCAGCACGCGCGTTGAAGTGCGAAGCGTCGATCCGGCTGCCAATCCATACCTTGCAATGAGTGTACTGCTTGCCGCAGGTCTTGATGGAATCAAGAATAACCTGGAAGCGCCAAAGCCAATCGATCGTAACATCTACGTTATGGACAAAAAAGAGCGTGAAGAAGCAGGAATCACTGACCTTCCGGCAACCCTTCATGCTGCCCTTGAACAGTTGAAAACAAATGAAGTCATCGTCGGTGCTCTTGGTGAGCATATCTTCGAACACTTTGTGGAAGCAAAGGAAATCGAGTGGGATATGTTCCGTACACAAGTTCATCCTTGGGAGCGCGAGCAATATATCCAAATGTATTAATCTATCAAACCCCTTGATACCACTGGTATTGAGGGGTTTTTAGTTTGTGGGTGAAAGTCGATTTTTTTTAACGATCCACAGAGCACCCACAAACACCCTGTTTGTCTGTAATGATTAAAATAACTACCAAAATTCAGTAAAACTTAAAGATGTTGAACGATATTTCACCCTAAATTCTTATCCATATTCGTCCGAAAAAGGATTGCTTGTAAATTATTCACTAATTGTAACGGATTGTTTAGAGAGTACCAGAATTCTGACCAGAAGAGTAAAAATAACATCCTTAATATTTGGATAGTAAATTCTTACAAACAATTTTCATGAAGTCGCATAAAATGTTTAATGTAAGGATTGATTGGTCATCAATCCTTTTGCAAGTTTGCTAGGGATCGGCCAGATCTTTACTCTTTCTCTAATTATATTAGAGAAAGAGTTTTTTTCGTTCATTAACTATTATTTTGAATTTGTAAGTAGAAATTAAGACTATTCTATTAAGGTAATTGAGAGTAAATGGGGCAAGCGTACAAGCATAAAATATTTCACCACATATTCTATAGAAAAGAAAGGTGGTGAAATAATATGGATTGCTTCAGTAAACCTTTAGGAAAAGATGTTAAATGTCCTCAAAGGCCAAAAAGGGAATGTAAAGACGCTCATTTTGAGAACTGTGCTCCTATTTCTGGTAGTGGAAACAGGGACGTAAATGTAATTTTTGATGTTGACCCCAATAGTCTTCATGTAACGGCTGCGGGGACTATCGAAAATTTCAGTGATCAATCATTTAACGTTCGTTTTGAAAGAGAGAATAGTGCTCCAATAATTATTCTAGTAGCACCCCATAGTTCTATTACTTTTGTCTACGATAATCTAATTAGAATTACGACTACTGGTACTGCTCCTGAGAGAACCTATAATGGTTCGTTAAAGATTCAATTGCACTATACCTTTGAAAGAGTTTGTAAAAAGTACTAATAAATTTGAGCCTCGAACTCTTTCGGGGCTTTTTAATCTTGAATTTTTAATAGAAGGATTTCAGGAATAACAAAAGAGGGTTGGTAAGAAATAATAATTACATTATAATGTGATTGTTAACTAGGATATTGAAGTTAGTATAGACTATAAAATGACATAAATGATTTCATTTGCTTAAATAGGTGAGTTAAGATGCAATCATATTCAAAGGACTCGAAGGTCAAAGGACATTACAATTAGGGAATTAAGTGTAATGACAGGTATATCTCTCAATTACCTATCACAAATTGAAAATGGAAAAAAGAATCCCTCATTAAAGAAATTGACTATAATTTTTTTCACTTACAAATTGGTTGGGAAGACTTGTTTGAGCGTATTTGATGAAATTTTAAATGTAAATAAAAGAGAATGCAATTAATTAGTTTGCATTCTCTTTCTTATTTAAATTAAGTCGCAGTTTGTAATAAATGAGGTTGGACTGCCTTGCGATACAAACGGAACAAGGGTTTGGAAAGTAGTGGTTGTATTATCGGTAGCGAGGATTTCCCAAGTAATCTGACCAGTTACTGTATTCAGAGTAGCGGTCACTTGCGCTTCGAATGTTCGTGAAGGACCATTATTTATCCGCCCGTTAATAACCCCCTCAACAGTAGCGATCGTTAACCCGGCCCCACAAGTAATTGAGGTGCGTCGTCCCTGTGTAAACTGAAAGTTCTCTCCGTTACCCGCGTTAAAGACGAAGTTGAAATTATCGACTGCTGGATTGCATATACCCTGTATTCCTTCTCCACACTCAACGACTGTAATGTTGAGTGTGCCGGTGTAATCGGTTGTGTTGCCAAATTGGGTAACACGGATTTGCGCACCCGGTTGAGCCCCGCCTTGTGTGTTTAACCTGAAACGACATGGACAATCTTCCGGAGGAAATGGACAATCAACCGATACGTTTACAGGACCGGCAGTAACGTCTTGCCCACCGACTGTTGCAGAGGCTGTAATTGTCACCGTCTCCACAGCACCAACTGCAGGTTGAACGGTGGCGGTGTAAGACCCGTCAGCCTGAGTGATGGCTGGATTAGGATTAACAAAGACATTGTTGCCAGGGGAAGCGACCGTGAAGATTACCGGTATGCCAGCCACTGGAGAACCGTCACATAATAAAGTGCCGTTTATAGGAGCTCCGTCGCACCCCACTACGATACCTGGAGGAACTAGGGTTAAGGAAGGATTCGCACATTCAAGGCAACTGGCGCGGACGTAAGCTGTCGTGGAAATCGGGATATTATTGACTTCAGCACTGGCAGTGATCGGTACTCCCTCCTGCACATCTGTGCCAAATGGAACCGTAGCTAGACTTTGGAATTCTCCGTTTTGATCGGTTAAGACTTGAGATGGTGTAAACTCGACCAAGGAACTTGAAAGCGTTACTTCAACATTTGGAACCGGTGTGCCTTCACATAACACTCGACCAGTGATTGGCTTGCTGCAACTGATTGGAGATGGGTTATCGAGCTGAATGATTGGATTCACGCATTCACAATCGACTAGGACATTTCTTGTAGGGGATGAAGTCGGAATGCCACCTACTATTGTAGAGGCTTGGATGGTAATAAGCTCGCTAGCTCCGACACTTGGAAGGATTGTAGCTGTATATGTTCCGTCAGCCCCGGTTATGACCGGATTTGGTGATATGATAACTTCGGCTTCAGGTGGGAAAATGGTGAATGAAATCGGTGCGCCTGAAATCGGCTGACCATCACAAGTAAGTTGGCCGGTGATTTGATCCCCCTCACATCCTACTGTCTCTGCCGGTACGTTTAACGTAAGAATTGGATTGGTGCAATTTTCACACCCAGCAATGACCGTGCCAGTAGCAGATACAGGAATACCAAAAGGGGTTGCAGTTGCCGTATACGAAACGGTTTGATTTGGGGTTCCTGGTGCAACCGTGACAACACTTGAAAATTCACCGTTTTGATTTGTCACAGAGGTCGGAGTCGTGAAGTTTAAGATAGGATTTCCGGAAAAAGTGACGGGTACATTCGGTATTGGAGTGCCGTTGCATGTTAAGCGACCTGAAAGGGTACCATTACAGCTGATTTGCATAACCTCATCCAAATCAATGGTCGGATTATCACATGGTGGGCAGATGACTCGAATGGATTGGGGAGTGGTACTGACGACTATGCCACCTACAGTTGTTGTGGCTGTTAATATAATGGTTTCATCTACTCCCCTAAATGGAAGGAGGGTGGCTGTATATTCCCCGTTAACTCCAGTGGTAGCTGGATTGGGATTGACAACGACCCTTCCCGAAGAGCTCTGAACAGTGAAGCTAATAGCTGCACTTGGTATAGATTGGCCATCACATGTCAATCTTCCACTGATTTGAGCTCCTTGACACGTAACTACTTCAGTAATGGCGTTAATCGTTAACGTAGGGTTTTGACATACTATACACCCGACCCTGGTGGTGATACTTGTCGTATCGGTTTGTCCATTTATTTCAGTGGAAGCCGTGATGATGACATTTGGAGTAATGGGAGTACCTCTCGGAATGGTAACGGTTGTGGTGAATTGACCAAAACGATTAGTAACAGGTCGTGGATTAGCAAAAATCAACCCTGGAAAAGACGATGACAACTCTACAATTTGTAAACTCAGAGGTCGCATATCACATAACACCCGTCCAGTAATGGTCCCAGTGCAGCTAATGGCTACGATTTGATCCAACTGAATCATGGGGTTTATACAATCCGCAGGAAAAATGTCAGGACAGCCTTTTGGAGCTAACCTTTGAATACATAAATTTTCAACGTTATCTTTTTTTTCTTCATTAAACAATTGCGTTTCTCCTCTCAGTAAATAAGTCAAATCTTCACCATCAACATATGAAGATAGAGAAACGTAGGTACGCCCTTTTTATATGTTCCAATGCTATAAGAAAAAAAGGGTGGAATTACGGGTGAATCCACCCACAAAACACCCACACTTTTAATAGAAGTTACTATATAATATCGAAAGATTTTTTTTGAAGCCCCATTATATCAACAATTAATCAAAGTTATTATATGGAATTCTCCCAGGAAATCTAATCCGTACTCAAGTAACCCTTGGAAGCGCGAGCAATATATCCAAATGTATTAATCTATTGAAAAATCCCCCAGAAGGATCTCATCCTTCTGGGGGATTTTTGCAGTTTAGCCAAAATGAGTTTATCGCAAACTCCAGCTGCAACAGGTTGTGAATGCTCATTAGAGTATTTGAAATTGGAACGACTACTATATAACCAATGGTTTCGATGAGAGTAAAAGGAAATTGTCCGCTAATAAAAGGATGATCATAGGGGAAACGGATGCCTGGGCATCCGTTTTGCATTGATTCATTAAGCTGTTAAAGTCGTTTTTTGGTCTATCAACAGTAAGGAGTCCTGAATCTTTTTACTTGATGAGCTAAGTCCGATCGTTTCTACTTCACACCCCTGGTCTTTGAACTTCGTCAAAACTTTGGCAAGGGCTGCCACAGCGGACTCATCCCAGATCTGTGCACCGGTAAAATCGATTTTGACATGTTGTACCTCATCAGACAATTGGAATGCACCCACAAGCGTATCCACGGATGCAAAGAACAATTGACCCTCCACTTTAAAATGACGATTCACACCCTCCACTTTTTCCGTCACCTTCAGCTTGGATATCTTGGCCACAAAGAACATGGCGCTGAGCAATACCCCTGCAATGACCCCTTTTGAGAGGTCGTGAGTGGCAACCACGATGGCGACGGTGATGAGCATCACTGCGGCATCTGCTTTAGGGGCTTTCCTGATGTAACGGAATGATGACCAGTCGAACGTACCGATAGAGACCATGATCATGATTCCGGCGAGAACCGCCATGGGGATCTTCACGACGAAATCCCCAAGTACGATGATTAGGAACATCAGGAAAGAGCCTGCAACAAAGGTGGATAATCGCCCCCGTCCACCTGATTTTACATTGATCACCGACTGACCGATCATCGCGCATCCGGCCATCCCACCGAAGAATCCATTGATAATATTGGCGATTCCCTGACCCCTTGCTTCCTGATTTTTATTGCTGTCCGTATCCGTCATGTCATCTACGATGGAAGCCGTCATAAGGGATTCGAGTAATCCTACAATCGCGAGGGCGAGTGAGTAGGGTAAAATGATACTCAATGTCTCAAGTGAGAACGGGATATCGGGAAGGAAGAACGATGGCAAGGTCTGACGTATCGTCCCGAGATCTCCCACGGTCCTCAAGTCTGCTTTTGAAATCAAGGCAATGGCAGTAAGCACCACAATAGCCACTAGGGGTGAGGGGATGGATTTTACGAATCGGGGGAGCACATACACAACCACCAATGTCACCGCCACAAATACATAGGTCATCCCATTAATGTTGAAAAAGTGAGGCACTTGAGCTGAAAAAATCAGAATGGCCAAAGCATTCACGAATCCGATCATCACAGCGCGTGGGATGAATTTCATGAGCCTTGCGATTTTACATACCCCGAACAGGAGTTGGATGACTCCTGTCAGGATAGTGGCTGCCAACAGATAGTTTAACCCATAATCTTTGACAAGAGGGACCATGACAAGGGCCATGGCACCGGTAGCAGCAGAAATCATGGCAGGTCTTCCGCCGACAAAGGAAATGATGACGGCAATACAAAAAGAAGCGTATAGCCCGACCATTGGATCGACACCGGCTATGATGGAAAAGGCAATGGCCTCAGGAATGAGCGCAAGGGCTACGACGATTCCCGAAAGGATGTCTCCCCTGACATTCGAAAACCATTGTTGTTTTATGGTATTCTTCATATTGTCACCTCTAAAAAATCATAAATTTTAATTCAATAGAAAACAGTTTATCACCGTTTTTCCCAAAAGTGAACCTTTTCGGGAAAAACAATTCCAAACAGGAGAGGGGGAAGGAGATAGGTATGATCATCGGATACTACAGACCGAGCAATGATGATCCTGAAGGACGGATTCAGGAGAAAAAACTGCTGGGAAAAAAATGTACGGTTCTATACAAGGAGGAACATTCTTCACCGAAGAGGAGAGTGAACTTGGAAGCACTGCTTGCAGAAGCAGGGCAGGGGGATACGGTCGTCGTGGCTTCTTTAATCGACTTTGCTGATTCCACCCGGCAGCTATTGGAACTGTTGAACGAGTTAGAAACGAAAGGGACACAGTTCATTTCCATATCTGAAGGGCTGTCGACCAGTCCTGGGAAGACGTACCGTTTTCAGGAGGTATTGGAGCATCTTATAAGCTTTCAAAGTGATGTGATCAGTGAAAGGACAAAAAAGGGCATAGGAGAAGCGAAAGAAAAGGGAGTCAGTACGGGGCGACCGCGAAAGCCTGATGAAAACGTAAAAAAGGCCATAGCCATGTATGAATCAAAAACCTACAGCCTGGCAGAAATAAAAGAAAAAACGGGCATCAGTAAGTCCACTTTATACCGCTATCTTGAAAGATAGAAGAAAAGGAGCTTCCGCCACATGTGACGGAAGCTCCTTTTAGCTTGTCATTTTAATGAACTTGACGGTAGACACCGACGACCTTGCCCAAAATGGATACATTGCGTAGGATGATCGGATCCATGGAGGAATTTTCAGGCTGAAGCCTCACGAAATCTCTTTCTTTGAAGAATCGTTTCACGGTCGCTTCATCTTCTTCCGTCATGGCGACTACGATCTCCCCATTGTTGGCGGTTTGCTGTTGCCTTACGATGACGAAATCCCCGTCGAGGATACCGGCTTCGATCATACTGTCACCCATGATTTCCAGCATGAAAGTATGCTCGTCAGCAGGAGCCATTCTTTCCGGGAGAGGAAAGTACTCTTCGACATTTTCAACCGCTGTGATCGGTTGACCGGCTGTGACTTTCCCGATGAGGGGAACATTCACAACATTATGGCGGGGGATCGAGTCTTCCACCAGGTCGAGGATCTCGATGGCTCTTGGCTTGGTCGGATCCCGGCGGATGAGGCCTTTGCTTTCGAGTCGGGCCAGATGGCCGTGGACAGTGGAGCTTGAGGCAAGTCCAACGGCTTCCCCGATCTCACGTACGGAAGGCGGATAGCCCTTTTCTTTTACGGAGCTTTTGATATATTCCAAGATATCCTGCTGCCGTTTGGATAGTTTTGTCATAGTCACGCACCTCAATCTATCGATCTTATGTTCCCATTATAACATGGGGATGGGAACGATACAAACATAAGTTCGAATTTTTGATTGACTCCAAACGGATGTTCGTATTATGATGGATACAACAAACAGAACAAACATTCGTATGGAGGGGAACATTATGGTAGGCAAACTTTGGGCGAATTACTCATATATACTCGTATTTTTTGGTTTGGCACTTATGGCTTCAATCTATTTCATTCTTCAAATGGGAGGCGGAGTATCTTATCATAGTATCGAGGTACAGGATGGTGATACGCTCTGGACCATCGCAGAGGAATACAGCAGCGACTCTTCCATGTCCACCGATGAATTTATCAAGTGGGTGGGAGAAAGGAATAATCTTTCCACTTATACAATTTCTGCGGGTGATTCACTAGTGCTTCCAGTCGAAAAGAAGCTCGGGATCAACGGGGATTATCAGTATGTCATGAACGAGGAATAGAGGGATTTTTAATGAATGCAATCATCTACTGTCGGGTGAGTACGAAGAAAGATACACAGGAAACATCACTCGAACGTCAGGAAGAAGAACTGTCCAAGCTTGCGCTGGAGTATGGGATGCAGGTGGCATCGGTCATAAAGGATCAGGCAAGTGGTTATGATCTTGACCGGCCAGGCGTCCTCGAGATGCTGGACATAGTAAGGGATCAGTCGATCGATGCGGTATTGATCCAGGATGAGACGAGGATTGGAAGGGGCAATGCGAAGATTGCCCTGATCCATTGCCTGTTGAAAGAAGAGGTCAAAATTATCAGTCAATCCCACAGCGGCGAGCTCCACCTGTCGGACTCCGACTCCATGGTCATCAATATCGTAAGCATGGTGGAGGAATATCAGCGCAAGCTGCATAACCTGAAGATTAAAAGGGGGATGAAAAGGGCAGTTGCGAACGGGTTCCGTCCCCAGAAGAATCTGAAGAACAAAGGGAATATCGAAGGCAGGGAACGAAAGGAAGTCCCCGTCGAAGAAATCGTCAGGCTTCGCAAAAATGAGCTGACATTTGCAGAAATTGCCGCTACTTTGCGTGGGTTTGGCTACGACGTTTCGAAGGCAACCGTTCATCGGCGCTATAAAGAACATATGGACTCCATCGATCAAGCGTAACCCTTGTCATCACCCTTTATATTTAGTAACATGTCGTTATACGTTACCGAAATTAAAGGGGTTTTATAGATGCTTTCAAAAGAAAAAATGAACCGGATCAATGAATTGTCCAAAAAATCCAAGTCTACCGGGCTTTCAGCAGATGAAGCGAAGGAACAGACCAGGTTGAGGAAAGAATATCTTGAGACGTTCCGTCAATCCATGAAAGGGACCATAGAGAATACCAGAATCTTTGATCCTGATGGGAATGAAGTGACGCCCAAGAAAATACAAGATATTCAAAACAAAAAGAAACACTGATTGTAAGTCCATACTGGATCACGCTGCCTTTTAAGCGTGGTCCTTTTTATTACGTCGAATGAATGAGGCAGTGGTGAATTCAGAATGGATATCGGTTTTAACAAAAAGAGAGACGTGGTATCATTCAAGATAGTTGTATAAACAGCCAAAGAAGATTAATATTAAGTAGAGATTGAAAAGGAAGGATGTCTGACATGTTTGATAAAACAGATCAATTAGCAATTAACACAATCCGAACGTTATCGATCGACGCGATCGAAAAGGCAAACTCCGGTCATCCGGGAATGCCGATGGGTGCAGCCCCTATGGCGTATGCCTTATGGACACGTTTCATGAACCATAACCCCAAAAATCCTCATTGGTTTAACCGTGACCGTTTTGTTCTCTCTGCAGGGCATGGGTCAATGCTTTTATACAGCTTGCTTCACCTTTCAGGCTACGATGTTTCCATGGACGACTTGAAGAATTTCCGTCAGTGGGGAAGTAAAACACCTGGACACCCTGAGTATAAACATACAGCAGGTGTAGAAGCTACAACAGGCCCGCTTGGACAAGGAATCGCGATGGCGGTTGGTATGGCTATGGCTGAGAGACATATGGCAGCTACTTATAACAAAGAGGGCCACGACATCATCGATCACTTTACATACTCCATCTGTGGAGACGGAGATTTGATGGAGGGCGTTTCAGCTGAAGCAGCATCACTTGCTGCTCACTTGAAATTGGGCCGATTGGTCGTTCTTTATGATTCAAATGATATTTCCCTTGATGGGGAACTTGACAAATCATTCTCTGAAAGCGTCAAAGGACGTTTCGAATCTTACGGCTGGCAATATGTCCGCGTGGAAGATGGAAATGATCTTGAGGAAATCTCTAAAGCCATTGAAGAAGCACAGGGTGATACAAACCGCCCTACCATGATCGAAGTTAAAACGGTCATCGGCTACGGTGCACCTAATAAATCAGGTAAGTCTGCTGTTCATGGTGCTCCACTAGGGGAAGACGAGATGAAACTCACCAAGGATTACTATAAATGGACGTTCGATCAAGACTTCCATGTTCCAGATGAAGTCTACGCCCGTTTTGAAGAGAAAATCCAACAGGCTGGAAGTGAGAAAGAGGAAGCATGGGCGAAGAAATTCGTAGCATATCAAGATGCTCTTCCAGAACTTTCAGCGCAGCTTGAAACAGCCATCAGAGGCGAATTGGCGGAAGGATGGGATAAAGAAATCCCTGTCTACGAAGAAGGCAGTTCATTGGCAAGTCGTGCTTCTTCAGGAGACGTACTGAATGCCATCGCTAAAAACCTGCCGACGTTCATCGGTGGATCTGCTGACCTTGCAGGTTCAAACAAAACGAACATCAAGGGTGAAGCAGACTTCTCTGCAGAATCGTATGATGGGCGAAACATCTGGTTCGGTGTCCGTGAATTTGCCATGGGTGCGGCTATGAACGGTATGGCCCTTCACGGCGGCCTGCAGGTGTTTGGCGGAACATTCTTTGTGTTCAGTGATTATCTGCGTCCTGCCATCCGTTTGGCGGCTCTGATGGGACTACCGGTCACATACGTATTCACTCATGACAGTATCGCAGTTGGAGAAGATGGACCTACGCATGAGCCTGTAGAACAGCTTGCTTCACTTCGTGCACTTCCGAATCTATCTGTCATCAGACCGGCAGATGGCAACGAAGTAGCGGCTGCGTGGAGGCTTGCTGTTGAGTCCAAAGATCAGCCGACCATGCTTGTCCTTTCACGTCAGAATCTGCCGACCATGAAGTCTTCTGCTGATAAAGCGTATAACGGTGTAAGTAAGGGTGCGTATGTAGCATCTCCGGCTGGTAAGGAACAGCCTGATGCGATTTTGATTGCTACCGGTTCGGAAGTGGGTCTTGCCATGGACGCTCAAAAAGCACTTGAAAAAGACGGGATCAATGCATCGGTTGTCAGCATGCCTTCATGGGACCGTTTCGAAAAACAATCTGCGGAATACAAGGAATCCATCCTTCCGAAGAGCGTGAAGAAACGTCTTGCCATCGAAATGGGCTCTCCACTCGGATGGGACCGTTACGTCGGTGATGAAGGTGACATCCTCGCTATTGACGGATTCGGTGCCTCAGCGCCTGGAGAAAAAGTGATGGAAGAGTACGGATTTACAACAAATAATGTTGTGTCCCGTATTAAAGCCTTACTTCAAAAGTAAAACATCCTGAGCCGGCTCATCCATTGAGCCGGCTTTTTTTAGGTGGTGTACATGATGGAGATCAAATGTGAACATCAAAAAGAGCGGAGTGCCTTCGTCCCCCTGTTGATGCTTGCCGATGAATCAGAAGCTGCAGTAAGAAGTTATCTTGAAGATGGGGAAGTATACAGCTTCTCATGCGATGGAGAAAACGTCGGGATCATGCTCTTAGTGGAATTGGATTCAACCATGATCGAGATAAAAAACATGGCAGTCGTAGCCTCATTCCGTGGAAAGGGGATCGGCCGGCAGATGATCGAGTCGATAGAAAAGAAGGTCAGGAATTCAGGATATCGTACCATCCTTGTAGGGACATCCAATTCGTCCATCGGCAATCTGATGTTCTATCAAAAATGCGGTTTCCGATTCGAAGCCATCAAAAAGGACTTCTTCCTCGACTATCCGCAGCCATTCTATGAAAATGGAATAAGAGGGTTGGACATGGTGATGCTGAAAAAAGAATTGGTATGAAACGGCGATTCGACAAAACTAGTCCATCTTCTCAACAAATTCTGACAACTCCCCTTTCTATGTTTGGGTATACTGAATAGTATAATGGGAGGGGGAGTAACTGTGCGACGCTATCAGGTCTATTGGATTGCAGAGGAGTTTGCCCAGCATTTTTACGGTAGGGAACGGATGTTTCACCAGCTTTTCAACGAAATGGAGAGTTCCACCGGGGAACTGCACACCATCATTTCAAAACAAGTGGAGTATATTACAAGACCGATTCCATACCTCCCGACGAGACGCTTTATACAAAATGAATTACTATCGGTACAAGGTTCCGGTTGGGACGATGATAGAGCCATGATCCTACAGGAGTCATCCGGGGTCTCTCTCGAATTAAAAGAGAGAGCGTTGACGATTCATGCATGGGGTCTGGATGAATCAGAGTATATTTTCTTTGAAATCCTAAGAAGACATATGGGATACTTATTGGCTGTAGACATCCAAAATGAACGTTTTGGATGGTTAAAGCCAATAAAACAAAGAAAATTTATATATTAATTAAGAAATTATGACAGAAATATTGTATAATCTTCTTTGGTTTAGTACACTTTTATAAGGACAACATGAAGGAGGAAGTAATCGTATGTCAACGACCGCTATAGCTATTCTGGTCGGCGTGATCGCACTGCTTGCCGGAGTTGCGCTAGGGTTCTTCATCGCTCGTAAGTACATGATGAGCTATCTTAAGAAAAACCCGCCGATTAACGAACAAATGCTACGCATGATGATGATGCAAATGGGACAGAAACCATCTCAGAAAAAAATCAATCAAATGATGAATGCTATGAACAAAAACATGAAATAATCATCGCTGATATACCAAGGGTTGACTGCACTTCATTTGATGATTTTTATATAGATTGAAGATAATCTTTACAGAAAGGTTAAACCTTCTTCTATTTATTGCATTTGATATGGTTAATCTTTCGTATAATCCAAAAACAACCACTTTTCCTGTGAAAAATTAAGCAGGGGGAGTGGTTTTTTTGTTGCTTTTAGAAGATGTGATTAATAAGTATCTCTATCACTGCCAAGCAAAGGGATATTGAAAGAAGACAATGAAAAATAAGCGTTTTGAATTGAAACAAGCTCAGTGTTACCTTCAAGACAAAAGAGGGATATTGAGCCTTGATAGTGTAACCGTGCATGATTTAAGGGCTTATGTAAGGTTCAAGGTTCAAATTGGTTTAAAACTGCAAAGTACTGTGACTCTGTTCAAGGTAATAAGGGCGTTTTTTTCTTGGTGTGAGAAAGAGGAATATATTAGAGTAAACCCATCTATTAAAGTTGAGTTACCTAAAGTACCGAAAAGGATAGTTGAAGTACTTACTACTGATGAAGTTTATAGGATGATTAACGCTTTTTCTTATAGACCTATTTAGAGGCAAGAAACAGAGCAGTGTTATCTATGATGACTGATCTTGGATTAAGGGCTATGGAAATCGTTAAATCTCTATATCCATTCTTCACTCTAATCTTATGGATCCATTTCTGAATTTCACCTGGTAGCTTTTCTCGGGTAGTGTTGATATCCGTAAACTGAGTTACACCAAACCCAACGACTTCATACTTGAAATCCACTGTGAATCGAAAATTTTCACCCATTTCAAATTATTAAAACGTATAGTGTCATAAGTATTATCTCAAGTTTATCATTAAAATATTCTTTTGCGACTATTTGGACAATTATCCCTTAAATAGTGTTAGTCTTACAATGTTACAAAATAATACAAAAAGAGGAGAGGATTGTAGAATGGGAAAGAAGCTAGTCAAGTTTTTGTTTATCTTCGCTTTAGTAGGTAGTGGGTTCTTCGGCGTTGTTGGGAGCAAAGCCGAAGCAGCAAGCAGCAATGGAGGTTACATTAAGACAAATGGTGGTAAATGTACAGTCCGTTTATATTCGGATTACTACACTTATTCCAAAACAGCATCCACTGTTGACGCTTGGGCAACCGCATCAGGAACATGTAACACTATGTATTATACAATGAGAATCAAATATGGCGATTCTGGACATAACGCAGGCACGCAGATCCATACGGGAAGCTTCAGCTTCCAATCCCCTGCAAAGGCATTCTCGATTAGTAGAATTGGTAAAGCAGAACCGTCCAATACTTACAGAGTATGGATCGATGTTTACTCTAACTCAGCTAAAACTAACAAGATTGGTTCAACAGATACAAAAGTGATTATTAATCGCTAAATAGATAGTAAATACCCTCAACCATGAGGGTATTTTTTTTGGACTTATTTAGTGGGAACCTTGAAATAGTAGTGATAATAATTTTTATCTATTTTTCATACAATTTTACGGAAATGTGTATAATGATTTATTTTAAGTAATTAAATTAACCTTTATATAATAGCAATGGTGAGAGTGAGTATGGAAAAATCAGTCTAAATATTCATGCTGATTTATATTAGTTTATTTTTGATAATTAAAACATTTTGACTTCTTTATTATTCTAGAATCGTGTCTTGTAATGGAGGCGACAACATAAGCGAGCACAGAATGATACGGAAAGAACTCCCAGATGTAATGGGACCGATTCATGTAAAATCCTTTCTGGGAATTGGAAAAAAGCAAACTTACGAAATGATGAGAATCTACCTTAGGAGCTAATACCCAAACATGTACAAGAGGTCCAGGGGATTGGTAGGAGACAGGTTTATGAGTTAATAGGTGATGCACCATTTCCTGTAGTTAAAGTCGGCAAACTATATAAAGTGTCAAAGAAAGTATTCTTAGATTGGTTGGATGGAAAGGAAAATGAATCAGATGAAAATTGAAGATTTACCGGAAGTATTAACAACCAAGTATATACAAGAGATATTAGGAATGAGTAGGCGTGGTGCTTATGATTTCATGGAAAAACCACCGTTTCATGTAGCGAGAACAGGACGACTTTATAAAGTATCAAAACTGGTGTTTCTTAAATGGTTGGAAGGTGAATCAAATGATTGATGTAAAAGTAAACCAGGAAGAAGTAAAAGAAATCTATCTAGATGAATTAAAGAAGGCTATTGAGGAAGCAGAGAAGGAGGCAATATTCTGGGATACTAAGGAACTAGTAAGGCAAACTAAATTTTCTCTAAGTACGATTCAAAAAACATTCTTTGATGAAGAAGGTTTCGCTAAATATAAACTTGGTGGTAAGTGGATGTTCTAGCTGAAAAGACAAGGGAGTTTCTTTTGGAATGGATATAGAGGCAATCTAGATATTAATAGAAGAAAGATTAACCGAAATAAAGCTAGTACCTTGATTCTTAATGGACACTTACCTACTTCCATGGTATATTCTTTAAAATAGGAAAAGTGACTTTGGATTCCTTATTAATGTTGATTTAACAATATTTGATGCAAATGGGACAGAAACCGTCTCAGAAAAAAATCAATCAAATGATGAATGCTATGAACAAAAACATGAAATAATCATCCCTGTTCGATGGGACTGAGATAAATCATTTCGCTACGTTTTATTGGAGAGTAAGACTTTTCTACTGGAATTGCTGTCAGATTGGTTTATCCGTTTTATCGCAAAAAGCCACTTTCCATCGGGAAGTGGCTTTTTTGAGGGAAGGAAAGGTGAAGGTTCTCTAAAATGATGGATTTCACAAATTAGGATGAATATCATTCTTCAACCAATTTGATTTGTGGTAAACTATAGTCCGGAGGTTGTTGTATGAAAAAATGGATGATTGCTTCACTTTCACTATTGATCTTCGCATCAGGATGCGCGAATAAGCCTTCTGAAGTTATTAATGATGAAACACTTGAAGCACAAAGCAAGGCAGCCGGTAAGGCGAGAGAATATTTAACCTATAAAATTGATCAAGAAAAAAAGTCCGTCAATCGCGGACTGATCACGCAGACGGTGAATAACCGCAGCGATATGGATGAAATTGAAACGGGCTTGATGTCTCAGTCGATTAAATACTTTCCCCCCGATAAAGTGAACTATCAGGAAGGTCAATACCTGACCGGCATCAAGGATTGGATCAAACGTAAGTCTTCTTCAAATAAAACAGGTTTGAATCCTGAATTGGAGATAAAGGACGGTATGGGATGGGAGGAGCAGGTGAAGCTCGAAAAGGACAATCCTGCCTATCTTGCTTACATACATGAACAAAACTACGTAGATTCTGATGGAAAGATTCAAGGGATTTCCTTGGGACTAGCCATGAATTCGGTCGATTATATCAGGGTGCAGGACAGTCAAAAGCTTATGCACTTTGACGAAAAGCAAATCAGTTCAAAAGAAATGGCTGCATACGGGAAAAAGGCAGCCGAAACGATCGTGAAGCGAATCAGGAAAAACTCGAAACTAAAAGATGTTCCTATTATGATTTCCCTTTATAAACTCCAGCCGACCAATAGCGTCGTGCCCGGAAATTACTTCACCACGGCATTTATCGATGGCAACGACAACTCCATCAAGAAGTGGAGTGACCTCGATGAAGAATATTATTACTTCCCAAGTGACAAAGGGGAAGAGAAAAACCGGGACCTGGCGAAGAACCTGTTGAACCTTGAAGATGAGGTAGCCAAGTACTTCTCGCACCAAGATATCAAACTTGTCGGTAAAGCCCTGTACTCCAATGATTCAATCAATAAGCTTGTGATCGAGGTGAACACAGGTATGGTCAAAGAGGCAGAACTGATCGGATTTTCCCAAGTGTTCGGCACTGAAATCGTCGATTATTTCCCTAATATCCCTGTGTATGTGTACGTTAAAACACCTAAAGGGGTCAAGGCCACGATGGTAAAAGAAGTGGACCAGGAACCGTTCGTCGACATTCAATGAGCATCTCTTCGGAGGTGCTTTTTTTGCGCTGTAATCCGTGGTGATTTCTTTTGAAATGGCTGTTTTTTTCGTTTATTACTGCCTGAGTATTTGGTAAAATAAAGAGTCTTAAGAAAATTATGGGGGAGTAGATATGAGGGTATTTTTAGATTTAAAGTGGTTTTTTCTCCAAGAGAAAAAGTCATATATCACCGGGATTTTGATCCTTTTGATGGTAGCCTTCCTGCAGTTGATCCCACCCAAAGTCGTCGGGATCGTCGTGGACGGGATCAAGGACGGTACCCTGACGCGTTCCGATATGATAAGGTGGATGCTGCTTCTTGCGGGAACGGCAGTGGCTATGTACGGGTTGAGATATGTGTGGAGAATCATGATATTCGGTTCAGCGAATCGACTTTCAAAGCTTCTCAGGAACAAGCTTTATCACCATTTTACGAGGATGGCTCCTTCGTTTTTTCAGAAAAGGCGTGTTGGAGACCTTATGGCTCATGCCACCAACGATTTGCAAGCCATCCAGCAAACGGCCGGTTCGGGCGTATTGACCCTGGTTGATTCCTTGTCAACAGGTGGATTCGTCATCATCGCCATGGCCTTCACGATCAGTTGGAAACTCACGCTGATAGCATTGATCCCAATGCCCTTCATGGCCATATTGACAAGTTACTATGGAACGCTTCTTCATAAACGCTTCCATAAGGCACAGGAAGCGTTCTCATCACTGAATGATAAGACTCAGGAAAGTGTGACTGGAGTCAAGGTGTTGAAGACGTTTGGTCAAGAAAAAGAGGATATCCAATCCTTTAAGCGTGAGTCGGAAGACGTCGTGCAAAAAAATATGAGTGTGGCAAGGGTAGACTCATTGTTCGATCCCACCATTTCCATCATTGTAGGTCTTTCGTTTTTCCTTTCCATTGTATTCGGATCGAGGTTTGTGCTGAGCGGTGAACTGACGATAGGAGAGCTCATATCATTCACAACCTATCTTGGTTTGCTCATTTGGCCGATGCTTGCATTTGGTTGGTTATTCAATATCGTCGAGCGTGGGAGGGCTTCCTACGACCGGGTGTCGAGATTATTGGGGGAAGAAGTCGAAATTGCAGATGGAACGGTTAGGGAGCAGCCGAAAGGTGATATCGAATTTACCATCGGATCATTCGCTTTTCCAGGAGAAAAGCACCCCGCTCTTAAAGATATCCACTTTACTTTGGCAAAGGGCGAAACCCTCGGGGTGGTCGGAAAAACCGGATCAGGAAAAACATCTCTTCTGAAACTTCTACTCAGGGAATTCGAAGGCTATTCCGGAGAAGTTCACTTTGCAGGTCTACCAATTACAGCGTATACGCTTGACTCATTACGGCAATCGATTGGATATGTTCCTCAGGATCACTTCTTGTTCTCTGCGACGATCAAGGAAAATATCGCCTTCACTGATCCGCTGTCATCCATGGATAAGGTGAAACGAGCCGCAGAGTCTGCCCAGATCCATCATGATATAGAAGGGTTCTCTCAAGGGTACGATACCGTTGTCGGAGAAAGGGGAGTCTCACTTTCAGGAGGACAAAAACAGCGGATATCCATCGCCCGGGCGTTGCTGATGGAACCGGAATTGTTGATACTCGACGATTCCCTCTCTGCTGTCGATGCGAAGACGGAAGAAGCCATCCTTACTTCACTGAGGAAAGAACGTGAAGGAAAGACCACCATCATCACCTCCCATCGCCTGAGCGCCATCGTTCATGCCGATCTGATTTTGGTCATGGATGGAGGGGCGGTGATCCAAAGGGGGAGACACGAAGAGCTGATGGTGGAAGACGGCTGGTACAAGGAGATGTATCTCCGTCAGCAATTAGAGGATATTGTAGAATATGGAGGGTGAGCAGATGGAACCGATACCTGCACTTAGCCCCAAGGATCAGCGAAAGATCTTTTTCCGCCTGATGGGGTATGCAACGCCGCATCGAAAGACGATTTATTTGGCTTTCTTTTTACTCTTATTAACAACAATCGGGGATGTGTTCGGTCCCATTCTCATAAAGGTATTCATCGATGACTATCTGACACCGGGAGTTTTCCCATATGGCCCACTAGTAGCCCTGGGCACGGGTTATCTCCTCATTCAACTGGGGAACGTCGTGGTCTCTTACTTTCAACTGCTGAAGTTCCAAGAAATCGCCCTCAAGATCATCCAGCAGCTAAGGGTCGATGTGTTCACCAAAGTCCAAGGCCTCGGGATGAGATATTTTGATCATACTCCTGCAGGCAGCATTGTCTCGAGGGTCACCAATGATACGGAAGCGATAAAGGATATGTTCGTAAGCGTCCTCGCTTCTTTCATCCAGGGAGGATTCTTGATCATCGGTATCTTCATTGCCATGTTTGTCCTCAATGCAAAGCTCGCAGTCTTTTGTTTGTTCATCCTCCCTGTATTGATCTGGATCATGAGCCTGTACAGGAAGTATAGCTCCGTATTTTATCAAGATATGAGGGAGAGACTGAGCCAGTTGAACGCAAAGCTGAGTGAATCTCTCTCCGGGATGTCCATCATTCAAATATTCAGGCAGGAAAAGCGGATGAGGGAAGAATTCGGAGAAACCAATGAACAGCACTTCAATGCGAATATGAGAAATATCAAAGTGGATGGTCTTCTTCTGAGACCGGCTATCGACCTGGTATATGCAGCGGCCCTGATGGTGGTATTGACCTATTTCGGGGTGGCCTCATGGGATCGTCCGATTGAAATCGGGGTTTTGTATGCATTTGTGAACTATCTGGATCGTTTCTTTGAACCCGTCAACCAGATCATGATGAGGCTCAGTCTGTTCCAGCAGGCCATCATCGCCTCGAACAGGGTGTTCACCCTTCTGGATGAACAAGAATTGAATCCTTCCCAGGGAAAAGACGGGCAATCGTTGAAAATCGGCGATGGGAAGATTGTGTTTGATAACGTATCTTTCTCGTATGACGGGAAGCAGGATGTGTTGAAGAACATCTCGTTTACAGCAAACCCTGGGGAAACTGTAGCCCTCGTCGGTCATACGGGAAGTGGAAAGAGCTCGATTATCAATCTTTTGATGAGATTCTATGAATTCGAGCGGGGAAGGATCTTGATTGACGGAGAGAGCATCAAGTCATACCCCGTTCAAGAAATAAGAAGAAAGCTCGGGCTCGTCTTACAAGATCCGTTTCTATTCTATGGTGATGTGAAAACGAATATCCGGTTGTACAATGAGCAATTAAGTGATGAAGAGGTAAAAGCGGCAGCGGAATTCGTCCAGGCAGACAGCTTTATCCGAAACCTACCTCAGGGGTATGATGATCCTGTGGTGGAAAGAGGCTCGACGTTCTCAAGCGGTCAGCGGCAGCTTATCGCCTTTGCACGCACGATTGCCACCAAACCGAAAATCCTTATATTGGATGAAGCGACGGCGAATATTGATACGGAAACGGAAGAAGCCATCCAGGGAGCACTCTCCAAGATGAGAGAAGGACGCACGACCATTGCCATTGCCCACAGACTCTCCACTATTCAAGATGCCGATCTGATCCTTGTCCTCCATAAAGGGGAGATCGTCGAGAGGGGTACCCATAAGGAATTACTGGACCGCAGGGGAATCTATCACAAAATGTATCTGCTCCAGAATGGGATGGTTGAAGGAATGGAAGATGCCATGATCTGATGGGATTCAAACAGGCAGCCCTTTCGGGGCTGCCTGTTTTTTTCGTATATTAGAATACTATTAATCAAAAATTTTAATAGGGATGGCCGGCTCAATGAAGGACAACAGCATTTTTTATGTATTGCGCATTATAACGGTTCAAGAGGCGATCGAGTTCCTGGCTGAACTGGATGGCTTGAGGAGACGTCAATCCATTCTCGGCGACGATGGCAATGAGTTGGGCGCGTTTGAGTTCAATTCGATCAAGTAGCTCTTTTTTAGACACGGCTGTTTCCTTTCTTTTGTATAACCTGACAAGGTCTATACAAAACTAGTAATAACTGTAACTTTTTTATTAGTATATCGAAAAACGAAGTTTTTTCAAAGTAAAAATTCGTTTTTATTAAAAAGATAAGAGTCTTTAATGTTTTTGTTAACAATGCTTGTTCCCTGTAATCATACCGACATAAACCTTTCACATGAACATTTCTCATAAAGTTCATTTTTGTCTGATAGAATAGAAATATAAAATAAATATAAGGGGGATGTCAACTTGTCTGATGTAAATATTTTTCTTGCGTTCGGCGCGGGGGTCCTTAGCTTCATTTCCCCGTGCTGCCTTCCGCTCTATCCGGCTTTTCTATCATACATAACCGGAATGAGTGTAAGCGAGCTGAAAGCCGAAAACGCCATGCTTCAAAAAAGGAGCCTGCTCCATACACTGTTCTTCTTGATCGGCTTTTCCGTTATCTTCATCGCCATCGGATTCACTTCTTCATTTGTCAGTGGTTTCTTCACTCAATATCAGGACCTCATCCGGCAAATCGGTGCGATCTTTATTGTGATTTTCGGTTTGATGGTGATCGGTGTATTCAAGCCTGAGAGTCTGATGAAGGAAAGACGATTTGAATTCAAGAATCGTCCTGCCGGTTTTTTAGGGTCGATCTTGATCGGGATGGCGTTTGCTGCCGGCTGGACACCGTGCACGGGACCAATCCTAGCTTCTGTTATCGCGCTGGCGTCGAGCAATCCTGGGTCGGGTATGATTTATATGCTGGCCTACGTTCTGGGTTTTGCCATCCCGTTCTTCGTTTTATCATTCTTCTTGGGGAAAATGCAGTGGATCAGAAGAAATACCGGCCGGATTATGAAAATCGGCGGATACATCATGATTGTCGTGGGGGTCATGCTATTCTTCGATTGGATGACCAGACTTCTTGGATATCTGATTTACGTCTTTGATTTCACAGGCTTCTAATCCTTTCCAATCTATGATATAGTGAAAGCGATAAATTCCAATAAGTTACACATTTAGATAGAACAAGGAAGAGAGGGGGGCGAAACGTGGCGGGCATTCTGATTGTGGACGATGCAAAGTTCATGAGGGTCACCTTGGGGAATATGGTACGCTCCGGAGGACATGTCGTGGTGGGGGAAGCAGAGAACGGACTCGAGGCGGTAGAGAAGTTCAAGGATCTTCAACCCGATCTTGTCACCATGGATGTCACAATGCCGGAGATGGACGGGATTCAAGCAGTGAAACGGATCATTGATGACTATCCAGGTGCTGTGATTATCATGTGTTCTGCCATGGGTCAACAACGTGTAGTAATGGACGCAATCGAGGCCGGGGCAAAAGACTTCATCGTCAAGCCCTTTGAAGAGAGCAGGGTCTTAGAAGCAATAGGGCGCATACTTTCGTAAGGGTTTACATAAAATACGGCTGAAGTGTTTTCGTTTTATGGAAGAATCATGTTATACTGATGATAAGCTAGAAAGTAGAAGATAAAGGATGATGATGGTTATGGTGATTGCTTCATCCATAGCAGCGATTATTATGGGGTTCATGGTGATCTTTATCCGCACGAAAGCCCAAAAGAAACCAGTAAGCGCAAAAAAAATCATATTGCCTCCGGTGTTCATGAGTACAGGGGCCCTTATGTTCATATCCCCCTTCTTCAGGGTTCATCCTCCTCAAATCATAGAGGCGCTGTTTGTAGGAATGGTTTTCTCCATCCTATTGATCAAAACGTCCAAATTTGAGATCAGGGATGATGATATTTACCTTAAGCGGTCAAAGGCATTCGCATTTATTTTAATCGGGTTGCTGATTATCAGGATTGTCGGTAAAGTCTTATTGAGCACCTCCATCGACTATGGGGAATTAAGCGGTATGTTCTGGATCCTCGCATTCGGAATGATCGTGCCGTGGCGCATAGTGATGTATATCCAATATAAGAAGATCCATCAGGAACACCAGAGCTTTTCAACGATTTAAAAAAAAGGCTGTCGCAACCAGATGCGACAGCCTTTTTTTCATTTTCTGTCCTTCTTGATCTTTCGGTAGAAGAAGATTCCACCAGAAGTGAGAATGAGCAAATAAAGTAAAATCGGTAGTAGAAGGATCGGGCCTATATTCAAAACAGATGCCTGTATGGAGATGCATCGATTTCCATTTCATCCAGTTTCTTCAGAAGGAATTTATGATCCCTTTTCGGTGTCGCCATAATATATCCCTTGATGATCAGATCCTCCGATATATCTTCTGCATGTTCTGAAACGGCTAGTTCCCCGATCTTGCCAGCTATTTTATGCTTCGCCACATCTCGGAACAACTCAGGTACCGGAGTGACGAGTTCATTGAGCATTTTCTTCCCATCATCATTCCATAGATGAATCGTTTCATTCACATAATGCTCTTCCCAGTCCATATCCGACTTTCCATCTTCCTTAGGAAAACGTTTAAGGAATTTTCTGAACATGAAGAATCCCCCGATGGCAAATGAGGCTGTGAGAAATACGACCCAAAACAAAATAAAGTAGAGAAACCATCCTTCAAGCACGTGATCACCTCAACATTTTGTGTATTCCCTTACATTATTATAATCAAGCTGGTGAAATGTGACAAGATGATGCGCAAAATTCGACGAATTGTATGATGTTCTCAATAAGAAATGATATACTGATGATAGCGTTCATGTAAATTCTTTCTATTAATGACATTTTTTAATTTACGAAGTGTTAGGAGAAGGGGTCGTTCTGTGATGAGGTATCGGGGAAGGGTATCAATGACATTGATCGGAATCATCTTCATTCTTATATGGGATATTGTTTACTATATCGAGATGAATCTGCAGATGGATGCGGTATTGAATATCATGTCCTCATGCATCTTATTAATCGTCTTGTATTGGGTGGGAGGTTATCTGGATAAGAAATCAGAGAAAATAGCATCCTATAAAGATAGTAAAGATGAGATGAAGATCATCAATGAAGAGATGCAGCATGTGCTTCAAAGCATTGAAGAAGTTGTTTTTCATACAGACGCAAAGGGGTGCTTTCAATTCCTAAACCGATCCTGGGCAGAATTCAGCGGATATTCGGTGAAGGAAAGCCTACAGAAAAATGCCCTTCACTTTATTTCCTTGCATGAGAGACATGAAGTGTTGCGAATGATCAGACAGCATATCGATCAGGGCAAACCAAAATTCAAAATGGATTTTTCCTATCAGAAGCGCGATGGAACACAACGCTGGGGAGAAATGAACATCAAGCTGAACTATGATCAGGCAGGCAGGCTTGTGGGGACGGTGGGAACGATTTCCGACGTGACAGATCGCATCCATACGGAAGAAGAGTTGAAGGAGCTGAATGAAACACTGGCCATTGAATCGCAAAAGCTTTCAGTAGCCGGTCAGCTTGCTGCGGGCATCGCCCACGAAGTGAGGAATCCCCTTACTTCCATTAACGGATTTCTACAGCTTATAAGGGATGATGCAGATGAAAAGACGAAAGATTATCTTGAAATCATCTTTTCGGAAATCAAGCGAATCGAATTGGTCCTGAGTGAGTTACTGATCCTCGCAAAGCCCCAGACCGTTTCATATCGCCATATTGATGTCAAAGAAACGCTTGTGCATGTGCAGAAACTGTTGAATACCAATGCCATCCTCTATAACATCGATATTCGAACGGAATTTTCACCTGACGATCTCTTTATTAAAGGGGATGAAAACCAGTTGAAGCAAGTGTTCATCAACCTGATAAAAAATGGGATTGAATCCATGCCCAGGGGAGGGACCATAACCCTTAAAGGGCTTCTGAACAAACACAATAAGGTCGTATTGACGTTTGAGGACCAGGGTGTGGGGATGAAGCGGGATATCCTCGATAAGCTCGGGGAACCTTTTTTCACAACCAAAACGAAGGGGACTGGGCTGGGTTTGACGATCTGCCTCAGGATCTTGAGGGATCACCGGGCTGATGTCAGGGTGAACAGTGAGCCGGGAGAAGGAACAAAATTTTTCCTATCCTTTGAATCCGCAGGCCCTCCCACTCGAAAAAAGCGTGAAAAATCTGATGCTCAGGCATCTGTGCGGTGAAAATAAGCATAGGAAAAAGGTCACTCTTAAACCCCGGTATGAATTGAATATTCTTAAAATTATAACTTTGGAGAAATTAGGAAATATTCCTTTACTTCAGCTCTGACCCCATGATACTATACATTTTGTGGAGTTTACACAATGTTCCAGTGCAGGATCAGGCATTGGATGATCAGGGTGTAAGACCTTACATATGAATGTACGAGAGGGGAAACAAACATGAAAAAATGGTTGATTGCAGGATTGGGACTTTCACTTGCACTTGTCGGTTGTTCCAATGCCGATGAAGACAAAAAGGAAAGCACAAACAAATCAGAAGAAAAAGCAGACGCTAAAGGCGATCTAATGGATTACTACTTGAACCTTACCACAACTGTAAATGGTGTGGATGGAGATTTGAACGCGTATGAGGGTGCGATTGCAGGCGAAGAGCCACCTAAAGGCGATGAGCTCAAAACCCTTCAAGACGCTGCTGCAGCATCGGCTACAGAGACAGCCACAGCGGTAGAGGGAATGGACATCCCGAAAGGACTGGAAGACCAGAAGGCAGACTTGGAGAAATTCCAATCTACCCTAGCTGAATCATACAAAATGAAGTCGGAAGAATTGGCGAAAGATGATGCCAACACTGAAGAAGCCGACAAGAAATTTACGGAAGCAGAATCTCAAATTTCCAAGATCCTTGAAGATGAAGGACTATCAAGCCCAAGTCTTGCAACTGATCTTAACGGTTAATACAGAAGGGACCTCCTATTACAGGAAGGTCCTTTTTTTGTTTCAAGGGTACCTTCAATCTGCAAAGCTTCCTATAGTAAAGGAAAGGAGGTGCTCAAGATGGATGCGTTCATTTCATTCATATCGGAAGTCGGTTTTCCCATCGTCGTAACCATGTATCTGCTGTATCGGATCGAAACCAAGCTAGATGCTGTCATTACCTCGTTGCAGACGCTGCCCGACCGGATGAAGGATTGAAAAGGGGGAGTGATCCCCTTTTTGTTATGGCCTCCTGCTGATAGTGGGACAGGGGCTTGTACTGTCTGATATAATTTGAGATAACAGATTACGAGAAAGGAAGAGATCATGTGAAGTTCATACATACTGCCGACTGGCATCTCGGCAAGCTTGTGCACGGTATCTATATGACAGAAGAACAGCGCTACGTCCTGGACAGGTTCGTTGAGCTTGTAGAGGGGGAGAAGCCGGATGCCGTCGTCATCGCCGGTGATTTATACGACCGCAGTGTCCCTCCGACAGAAGCAGTCGAGCTGCTGGATCAAACCTTATACAAAATCAATGTGGATCTGAATACCCCCATTGTGGCCATTTCAGGTAACCACGATAGTGCAGAAAGGCTGTCATTCGGTTCTTCGTGGTATAAACATAGCGGTTTTCACTTGAAGGGGAAGCTGACGGACGATTTCACCCCTGTGACGATCAACGGAGTGCATTTTCACTGTGTACCTTACTGTGAGCCTGGTACGGTCAAACATCAACTCAAGGATGAACGTATCACTTCTCACCATACGGCCATGGAAGCAATCGTATCGCGCATCAAAGAAAATCTGGGGGATGGACCCAATGTACTGGTCGGACATGCTTTTGTACTTGGCGGCCAAACCACTGATTCAGAAAGGATATTGTCAGTGGGAGGTTCAGGGTGTGTCGGGGCTGAATTATTTGATGCCTTCGATTACACGGCTTTGGGACATCTTCACAGTCCTGATGCCATTAAGCATGATAAAATCCGCTACTCGGGGTCCTTGATGAAATATTCATTTTCCGAAGCGGCCCAAAGAAAATGCGTCACCATTGTTGAGATGGACCGTGATGGGGAATTTCAACTGAAAGAGAAGATCCTTAAACCCCGTAATGATATGAGGGAAATTGAAGGGTATCTGGATGAGCTCCTCGATCCCGCTTTTTATACAGAACAGGAAGTGGGGGATTACCTCAAAATAACTCTGAGAGACCAGGGAGCCCTGATCGACCCCATCAATAAATTGCGTCAAGTATATCCAAATGTCCTTCATCTGGAACGGAAGATTGAACGTACAGACGAAAAAAAGAAGCAACTCGTACGTCTACAGCAACATAAACAGACATCGGGTATCGACCTGTTCAAAGACTTTTATAACGAAATGACCAGCAGTGAATTTACTCATGAAAAAGAAGTCCTCATCCAAAAGGTCCTGGAGAAAGCCACAAAGGAGGTTGAAGCACGATGAAGCCATTACAGCTGACCATGCAGGCTTTCGGTCCATATGCATCCAGGGAAGTCATCGACTTCAGGGAACTGGAGAATCGGACGATGTTTGTCATCTCCGGTAAGACGGGTGCAGGAAAGACGACGATCTTCGATGGGATTTCATATGCCATATACGGAAAAGCAAGTGGGGAAGACCGCAATCCCGTTGATCTGAGAAGTCAATTTGCCAAGGAAGAAGAGTTGACGGAAGTGGAGCTTCTATTCACCCTGCGTGGAGAAACCTATAGAATATGGCGTTCCCCGCAGCAAGAGAAAAAGAAGGCAAGAGGAGAAGGATTCACGACTATGAATGCACGCTCGGAGCTTTATCGACTCGGTGGCGATGGAGATGAACTGCTTGCGGCAAATGTGCGTGAGGTAGACGAAAAGATCCGCAGTATGATTCAACTCGATGCCAACCAGTTCCGTCAAATCCTTATGATTCCACAGGGAGAATTCAGGAAGCTTCTCACTTCGGACAGTAAGGATAAAGAAATCATCCTTCAAAGGCTTTTCCATACTGAATTGTACAGAGCTGTCCAAGAACAACTGAAGGAAGAAGCCGACCTCCTCAAGAATCGGGTATCTTCCTCCGTTGAGGATCGCACCCGGGAGTTATTGAACATTCGTTTTGTTGACAATGAAAGCATGCGAGAACTGCTCCTCTCCGATCCCCTGAAGGATCAGGCCATTATGGAGCTTCTCCCGGCCCACATCGATTCATTGAACGAGTCAAAGGGTAAGATCGAAGTGGAACTGGTGGGAATCCAAGAAAAAAGGGATGCCCTCCAACGGGAACTTGCCGAGGCCAAGTCACTGGACGAGCAGTTCAATTTAAAAGAAACCCTCCTCGAGAAGAAAGGAGAACTGGAAGGGGGTAAACCCCGTATAGAGCAGTTGGAAAGGGAAATCAAACTGGCCAACTATGCAGCTCTCCTTGTACAGCAGGATGATTACTGTAAAAAACTGAACAAAAAGCTGAAAGCGGAAGAAGACATACTCCAGCAGCTTACGGACGCGAAGAAACAAATTGATGCCCGTCTCGTAAAGGCCAAAGCGTATTTTGAAGAAGAGGCAAAAAGACAGGAAGAGCGTGATCAGGTGGCACGTTATGTGCTGGAACTTGAAGGAATGGAAAAACAGGTCCAATCCATCGATGACCTTCAAAGGAACACAGCCAAGTTGAAGCAAGAACAGGATCAGTTCCATTACAATGTCCATACCACAAAAAAACAGGCCGACGGTGTCAGGGAAGGAATCAAAGAACGGGAAGCTGAGCTTGAAAGGGAGGATGAACTATTTAAAGAGATTCATGGTGTCGAAGAGACTATCCGTGAGAAGAAGGAAAAGCAGGACCTTTTAGAAGAGTTGTCCAGCCTTTTTCAAAAGGAAGAAGCACTATTGAATTCAGTCAGGGCACTCAGGAGGGACGAGGCTTCTAATGATGCCCGTTTGTCCGATGCACGGTCCACCTTCCTTTACCTTGAGGACAAACGTAATTCCGCTCATGCAGACCGGCTCGCGGCTCTGCTGGAAACGAACCAGCCCTGTCCGGTCTGCGGGTCCCTTCACCACCCTGAACCTGCAACAGGTCAATCAGAATTACCTTCAGAATCAGAGTTGGAGGCAGCAAGGGAAGCAAAGGAAGCCCTCGAGGAAGTGAAAGGGAGGCTCTCCATCGAAATCGGCCGGGAAGAAGGCAGGCTACAAGGAATCCAGGATCAGTGCCGGGACAGGTCTGAGCGCTTGAAAGAGCGGATGGGTCCATTTGAACGGGATGAAATCCAAGTGAAATCACAGGAGAATCGTGAAGAAATCATTAACCTCAGCTTAAAACTGAACCACTTGAAATCACGTGAAGAGAGGGTGAGGGTCCTTAAAGAGGAAGTGAAACATCAGAGAGTGAAGCTTGAAGAACTCCAAAAGGTGATCCTAGACGCTGAGAATCAACTGGAAAACGCAAAATCTGCGTATGTTACCTCTCATGCGAAACTGGTGGAGATCACCTCCTCCATACCGGAGAATCTTCGCTCCCCTGATGCATTCAGGACCGAATTATCCAAAGCCAAAAAACAAAAAGAAGAACTGCAACGCGCTCATGAGCTGGCCCAAGAAGCCTTTAACAAACTTCAAAACGAAGAACAGATCAAACAAGGGCAGATTGCGGATAAACAACAATTGCTCACTTCCTTGCAGGAAGAAATGAAGGAAGAAAGGCAACATTTCAAAGATATGTTGGATAAGCAAGGCTTCAAGGACTATGGTGCATATATAGAAGCCAAAAGAAATGAAGAACAAATCCTTCATCTTACTGATCAGGTGAGAAAGCACGGAGAAGAAATGCGGTCGGTCCATGATCGTCTGTCTGACCTCATGAAGCATCTTGATGGGAGGGAACGTCCTGACCTCGAGTCCTTGAATCAAAGCCTCATCCTCTGTACCGAAGAATGGAAAACGGCCAATCAAGAACTTAATCGCATTCAGACCGATATATCCCAGAATGAAGGAATCTTTCATAGGGTCAATGACATCAATGAAGGAATCAAGGAACTTGAGGCACAATATCTTACCGTGGGTCACCTGGCGGAAATCGCCCGTGGACAGAACACGAATCGTATTACGTTTGAACGGTATGTACTCGCTTCTTTCCTTGAAGATATCTTATTGGTGGCAAATGACCGACTGAGGAAGATGACTTCGGGCAGATATGAGTTGATCAGGAAAAATGACAGAAGTAAGGGGAACGTGCAGAGCGGGCTTGAGCTGCTGGTTTTCGATCAGTTCACAGGACAGGAGCGGCATGTGAAGACCTTATCTGGTGGAGAGAGTTTCAAAGCGTCCCTCGCATTGGCGTTGGGGCTTGCTGATATCGTTCAACAGCATGCAGGGGGAGTGTCCCTTGAGACCATGTTCATAGATGAAGGATTCGGTACCCTGGACCCTGAATCACTTGATCATGCCATCGAAGCTCTAATGGATATTCAAAGCAGCGGAAGACTCGTCGGGATCATATCACACGTCCCTGAATTGAAGGAACGCATCGATGCAAGACTTGAGGTCATTTCTTCCCAGAATGGGAGCCACACAGAATTCAGGATTTCAGGATAGGAGGATGTATGATGAAGCGGGTGATCGGAGTAGATGCAGGCAGTACGTTGACCAAGCTTGTTTATGAAGAGGATGGAAGAATGCACTACAAAAAATTCCCTACGTATGATCATCTTTCAATCCGGAATTTCCTTAAGCTTGGTGCTGCTGATTCAGTGGTGGTGACAGGTGGAAGGGCAGACCTGTGGAGGGAAGCGCAATGCGTCCCTCTTCATGAATTTGATGCCGTCACACAGGGAACCCGTGAGCTGCTGAAACTTCAAGGGAAATCCCTGGAAGAGTTCATATTGGTGAATATCGGAACAGGGACATCCTTCTTCCAAGTGAAAAAAGACGAGTATGAACGGATGTTAGGCAGTGGGATCGGCGGTGGGATGTTCATGGGATTAGGCACGAGGTTAACAGGGGTGACCGACTTTCAGGAACTGGCGAGACTTGCCGGAGGAGGTACACGGCATAATGCCGACCTTCTCGTCGGGGATATATACAGGGAAGAAGAGGTGGGCATCGCACCGCATTTGACGGCGGCAAATTTCGGGAAATCTCCTTCTTCCACTGAAAGCCCGGGAGATCGACTGAGATCGTTAACGAATATGATGGCGGAAACCTTAATCCTTTTATCAATGAGCATCGCCACCCATTTGCCCAAGCCCGTACTTGTGTTTGTCGGAAATGGTGTGGAGGGAAATGCAGCGCTTCAAGCAGATTTGGGAAGTTTCAAGGCATGGTTAGGGTATGAGCCTGTATTCCCTGATAACGGTGGGTATGCAGGAGCCATCGGATCCTATATCAAAGGGTTGAATTCACAAAATGGTCAATGATAATCAGCTGGCGGTGATTGTATTTGTACCCATTCTTTACTAACATAGAATGTGGAGAACAGAATCAGAGGGGGTATGGCTTTGAAAAGGAAAGCGTTTTTATCGGTAATCGGACTTATCATGATCCTTCTGTCAGCTTGTAGTAACAGCGGTTTCCAAGCAGATACCAATTATAAAGTGGGGAATTTTTCATTCATCAATCAAAAGGGTGATACCGTGTCCTTGGATGATCTGAAGGGAAAGGTGTGGATTGCTGATTTTATCTTCACCAATTGTGAAACGGTCTGTCCACCGATGACATTCAATCTCACCAAGCTTCAAAAGGAACTGAAGGATGAAGGGGTAGAGGATTATCGCATCGTATCCTTCAGCGTTGATCCCGAGAATGATACGCCCGAGAAATTAACGGATTACATAGGCAACTTTGAAGCAAATACCGATAAATGGGATCTTCTTACAGGCTATGAATTCGACAATATTAAAAATCTGGCCGAGAAATCCTTCAAATCGGTCGTGGCCAATGTATCAGATTCGGATCAAAAGATACATGGGACCAGTTTCTACCTGGTTGACCAAGAGGGGACCGTCGTGAAAACCTATAGTGGGAATTCGGATGTTCCATATGATGAAATGGTTTCAGATATGAAAGCCCTTATAAAAGAAGGGAAAAAATAAGCCTGATTAAGGCCGACACAAATGCATAGTAGACATAGTAAAACCCGAACTGTATTTGCTTGAGAAAAAGCAGAATAGGTCGGGTTTTTATTATGCTGTGTCATCGTTTCTAGCGTTCGATCGATGTGCAAGATTTAGTCCTGAACGGAAAACATCAGCGATAGGAAGTACCTATACGGATCCTGTCCGTCATGAAGTGATACCTTTTTAAATCTGTCTCATGAAAGATATTTCTATCATGGTGTGGACTGTCATAGACTGGATAGTGGACGACGTGGTAAAAGTGGCCGATTGCGGTTTCGGTATGATAGAGTAATGAAGATAGTTTGAAAAGCGCAGGTGAAGGAACATGAGGAATAATGGTATATTTATTGTGGATTGTCTTATAACATTCTTTATTCTACTTTGGGGATTGAATGCTTTTTTGAATGGAGAAGTCATTAAAGGGAGCTTGTTTGTACTATGTTTTCTCATCATGGCCGGAGTGTTCCTTTTTCGCTTCAGGCAGAAGAAATGAGGATGGTGATGGAGTAATATGATGGAGCTTTGGCGTTCATTCGGCTGGTCGGTGCCGATCTTGCTTACGGCCGCCACCGCCTTGATCATGATCATCATCACGAATCAAGGGCGATCCCGAAAGAGGGATCTTCTTCCGAAAGTGTTCACGATTCTCTCAATCGGTGCCGTCTGCCTCCTGACATTGACCCCTCTGGATGGACCGAATATATCGGAAGGACAAACCAATTTTGAGCCGTTTTCAAACTTGAAGTTGAATCTCCATGGGGCGCACATTGAAGTTCCAATTCGGAATCTATTGGCTAACGTCCTTTTGTTCGTCCCGTTCGGTTTTTTCGCAGCCTGGTGGATGAAACGGAAAAAGGCATTGTGGTGGAAAGTGACGGGTGCTGGAGCACTTCTATCCTTGATCATTGAAGTATGTCAGTATGTGTTCCCTCTCGGAAGGGCGACAGATATCGATGATTGGATGATGAACACCCTGGGTGCCTTGGTGGGGGTCCTCTTGTTTCAGGTCGGCAAGAGCCTATATAGAATAGTAAAGAACAACTGGAGAAGGGGAAGGCCGTAGACTACGGCCTTCCTTTCTTATGTATCACGCCCCTCCATAAGACAAATGCTATAGGAAAAAGGAGGAGGGATAAAATGAAAAAATGGATGATTTGGATTCTGAGCCTCTGCCTGTTCCTATCGTATTTACTCTGGCTGATGAATGTGGATGTGAAAAAAGGAGCGGCAGAATATGAACAAAATCATCCACCGGTCCAGACGTCCTTTTATCATGGTAAGGCATCCATTTTGAATGATGGAAAATCATTTTACTCTTCCTTAACAGCAGATGTGGAGAAAGCCAGTCAATCCGTGAGCATTCATTTCTTCATCATACGGGATGATGAAGTGACCCGCCCCTTCTTCTCTTTGCTACAAAGAAAGGCAGAGGAAGGAGTAGATATTCGGTTATCGGTGGACGCGATCGGATCAGATATGAAAGGCAGGACGATCGAAGGATTGAAAGCAAGCGGGGTGAAATTCCTCAAAAGCCGATCCGTCAAACCGGAACATATATTTTATCGGCTGCATCACCGGAACCATAGGCGCATTATCGTCATTGATGATGCCATCACCTATATAGGTGGATTTAATCTGGGTAAAGAGTATATTGGGAAAGATCCCGACCTTGGCTACTGGAGGGATTATCATCTTCGGATCGAAGGTGGTGTTTCCAGGGAAGCTTCCCTTCAATTTAATCGTGATTGGAAAGAAGATGGTGGCAAGGGAAAGCAACTAACAGAAGGGAAATCGACCATACGTTCCGGGGATTCCCGTTATTCTCTGCTATTCAGTACAGGTGGGGATCTGGAAGGACGGATGATTGATTGGATTGATGACGCAGAGGAAAGCCTGATTGTCGCCACTCCCTATTTCATTCCGACTGATTCCCTCATGCACTCTCTGAAACGTGCCATTTCGAGGGGAGTGGATGTGAGCATCCTCGTCCCGGATGAGACTGATGCCTGGTTCACGAAGCCACCAGGTTATAAAATCGAAAAAGAGCTCCTGGAGGCAGGAGCAAGTGTATATCTGTATGAGAAAGGCTTCTTTCATGGGAAGGTCATGATCATCGACCATCAGTGGGCAGACGTTGGAACAGCAAATTGGGACCCGCGAAGCTTGTTCCTGAATGACGAAAGCAACTGTATAATCAAAGGGAAGAAGGCAGCAGAACTCGAACAGCTGGTTCTGAAGGATATGGAGGATGGCCGCCGGCTGTCATTCAAGGATTTTGAAAGAATTCCCCTGTGGCAAAAAGGCCTCCAATACACACCAAAGTGGGTTTTTCGCTACTTTTAGAAGGGAATGTGTTACAATGTATAAATGGTTTTTTCTGCCCGTGATCAATTGTCGGGAGCAGAAAGAAGATTGAAACGCAACAAAAGGAGAATATGAATGGACTCGGCAGTGATATTTGATATGAATGAAACATTTATGAGAGAGGACGACATGAAAGAGGTGTGGAAAGAAGAAGCTCCAGAGCTTATTCACTATCTATCCGCAAGCGGGTATAGGATATTGGCCGTGAACTGTCCGATGATGAAACAGGCGAAGGATTATTTTCATGAACTTGGCTTGCTGGAATATGTAAGTGATTTTTATGATAGGGATGCATCTCTTCCCTTAGAGTTGACGGACTCTTCCAAAGGAATCCTTGTGGGAGGAACTGGAACAAAGCTCTCAGAGATGGACTGTATGACCATCTGTATCGGGGATCTGTCTTCACAGGATGGGGCGGATGTTTTTCTAGAAAGGCCGATACAACTCAAATCCTACTTAGAGGCGATAAGGGAAGGGGTACAGTATGAAAGAAAAGGAGATACTCTCCATATTCAATGATCGATACGATCGTATCGGAAGCGCTGATCGTGAAGAGATCCACTCAAAAGGATTTTGGCATGAGACGTTTCACTGTTGGATTGCCTTCCGGGATCAAGGAAGGGACATGGTTTATTTTCAACTGAGAAGCATGGGGAAGAGGGACTTTCCTGGTCTGCTCGATATAACCGCAGCCGGGCATCTCTTGGACCATGAGGAAGTTTCGGATGGGATCAGGGAAGTCTATGAGGAGCTTGGGCTTGCGCTTACATTTGAAGAGCTTAACCCTCTGGGAGCGTTGAAAGAGGAATTGATCGATGGGCCACTGATCGATAGGGAATGGACGAATGTTTTCCTTCTTGAACAGCATGTCCCATTTGAAGCATTTCATCTTCAAGAAGAGGAAGTGGTAGGGATATTTGCTGCCGGTCTTGATGATGTGGAGAGTCTGATCAAAGGCGGGAAAGATTCCATCCCAGTGGACGGATTCAGGATTCGAAAAGGGAAGAAGGAATACATCAGCTCAAAGGTAGCGTGGGAAGCATTTGTTCCACACGAATCCTCTTACATGCTGCAGGTGATTGATCGCATACGTGATAGATTAAGAGAGTAATCCTACATATTTTTATAGAGAAAGAGGGAAATGACTTGAATGGAACGGCACATATGACAGTGGGAGCGGCTGTCGGTTTCATCATTGCCCAAACGTACGGTGCGGATGCAGTCGATACTGCCTCACTTGTCGCTGCAGGAGGGGTGTCTGCGCTTATTCCGGATCTTGATGTGAATGGCAAGCTCAGCAATAAAGTGACTTTCTCCTCCAAAATGGTGAGGTCTGCGGTCCAGGTGGTTTCATTGTTTGTGATGCTATACAGCTACTTAGAAGGAACGGGAAATGAAAGGTGGCTTGGGATCGGGTATGGTGTTCTCATCCTGATCTTCTCGACATTCATCACTCAAAGAAGGATGCTCACCATCACCGGCATTGGGATAGCTGCCTGCGGTTTTCAGCTTGATACATCATGGATGTGGCTGATGGGTATCTACGTGATCATCGCCTCGTTGGTTTCACACCGGACGTATACCCATTCCATCCTGGGGATCATCTATTTTTATTTCGTGGCTCTTGCATTTCAGGGTGCTGTGATGGTGGATGGCTTGTTTCAGGCAGCCATGATCGGCTATATCAGCCATCTGATCGGGGATATGAAGTTTCTCCCATTCAATAAAAAGGGAGTGAAACTTTTTCTTCCCCTCTCTTCTAAAGAAATTTAAAATGATGGAAAAGATTGACTGGTCGATCCTGATTCTGTATGATAATGAAAACGATAGTTGAGCGTCGATGAAGAGTAGTAAACGGAACAGATGCCCCAGAGAGCTGATGGTTGGTGTGAATCAGTGCATATGGCCGTTGAATGGACTTTGGAGCTTCCCGAAATGGGCGGATTTCCCACCGATAAAAGGGAGTCCGGCGGTGGATGGTCACCGTTGGCCGATAAGCGCATGCTTGATGCATGAATGAAGGTGGCACCACGGGTCTCCCGTCCTTTTCCGAGGACGGGGGGCTTTTTTGTTTATAGAGAAATCAATGTCATCAGCATTTAGAGAAGCCGACAATCACAGGGGGGAAAGACTAAAATGAAACAAAGGGTGTTAACAGGTATCAAGCCTACAGGGAGAATTCATTTAGGGAACTACGTGGGTGCCATCAAGCCTGCACTGAAGCTGGCGGAATCTAAGGAATATCAGGCATCTTACTTCATCGCCGACTATCATGGGATGACCAAGGTACAGGATGCGGAAGAGATGAGAAACCTTACAAGGGGGATTGCAGCAGCGTGGCTAGCACTGGGTCTTGACCCTGAAAAGGTGACGTTTTATAGACAGTCTGACGTACCGGAGATCTTTGAACTCACATGGATCCTCTCCTGTATTACGCCAAAAGGACTCATGAACCGCGCACATGCCTATAAAGCCATGACCGATGGCAACAAGGGGGCTGGACAGGAAGTTGATCATGGTGTGAACATGGGTGTCTACACATACCCTGTCCTCATGGCATCCGATATTCTGTTATTCCAAGCAGACAAGGTCCCTGTGGGAAAAGATCAGCTACAGCATATCGAAATTGCCCGCGATATTGCCGGATACTTCAACAAGCAGTACGGAGAAATCTTCAAACTTCCTGAACATTTCATCCAGGAGCAGTCGGCTGTAGTACCTGGTTTGGATGGAAGGAAAATGAGCAAATCATACAATAATACCATTCCCCTTTTCGAAGAACCCGCCAAACTGAAGAAGTTGATCAATAAGATCAAGACCGATTCTTCGCTTCCGACAGACCCTAAGGACCATGATCAATCTGTGATTTTCGCTTTGTACAGGGAATTCGCCTCTCCGGAAGAGGTCATCGTGATGAAGGACCGGTTCAGGGATGGAATCAGCTGGGGAGAGGCGAAAGCGGAACTGTTCCACGCCATCAATGGAAAAATGACCGGGCCGAGGGAAAGGTACTTGGAACTGATGGACTCTCCGGAAAAGATGGAGGCTGTACTGGCCCGCGGAGCACAACGGGCAAGGGAGACAACCGCTCCTTTTCTGACAGAAATCAAGAAGAAAATAGGGATTCTTTAACGCGAACCCATCCCTTTAGCTTAAATCAAAAGCCCGGACATCCTTATTACCAGGAAGTCCGGGCTTGGTCGATTTAATGGGTGAGCTTCTTTACGGCTTCAGAATCACTTTGATGTTACCATCGGATTTCTCGTCGAAAATTTTATACCCTTCGCTTGCCTGTTCCAGAGGAAGCGAGTGGGTGATGATATCAGTCGGGTCAAAAGCTCCGTCTTCAATCATGCTGTAGAGTTTTGGCATCAGATGAATCACTGGAGCCTGTCCCATTTTCAGGGAAACGTTCCTGCTGAAGAAGTCACCGATCGGAAAACCATTTGCCTCAGTCGCATAGACGCCCGTCAACTGAACAGTACCGAACTTGCGTACCGCCTGAGAAGCAGTGATGATAGGACGGATCGTGCCGAACTGATTGTCAAAATCAGATCCGAATGATTCACCGGAAGCAACAGTCCCGTCCATCCCGACGCAGTCGATCACGACGTCTGCTCCTCCATTCGTATCTTCGTGCAACAACTGTCCGATGTCCGGATTTCCCGAAAAGTCATAGATTTCTGCTCCATTCGTTTTCTTGGCATGATCAAGGCGATGCCTTACCTGATCAACGGCAATGACTCTTTTTGCCCCTTTTAACTTGGCGAATTTTTGAGCCATGAGTCCGATTGGACCACTGCCGAGGATGATGACGGTATCACCAGCCTTCACACCGCTGTTCTCAACGCTCCAATAAGCAGTAGGAATGACATCTGAAAGGAAAAGCACACTCTCATCAGAAAGTTCACTTTCTTCGGGGACTTTGAACGAGGTGAAATCTGCGTAAGGGACCCTCAGGTATTCGGCTTGTCCACCAGGGTAATTCCCGTTCATTTCGGTAAAACCAAAAAGCCCGCCGACTTCACCATGGGGGTTCGATTCATCACATTGACTTTCCATCTGGTTCTGACAGAAGAAGCATTCTCCGCAGCCGATATTGAAAGGGATCACGACACGGTCTCCTTTTTTCAATGTCTTGACGTCTGCTCCCACTTCCTCGACGATTCCCATCGGTTCGTGACCGACCACATAATCCCGTGGTGGTTCGATTCCTGCCTTATATAAGTGCAGGTCCGATCCGCAAATTCCGCTTGCCGTGATTCTTACGATCATATCTGTGCTTTCCTGGATATCAGGAGCCTCTACTTCCTTCACCGACATGTTTTCTTTGCCTTGGAACGTTACTGCTTTCATCGATGTCACTCCATTCATATTTTGTATGATTATTGTAGTTGTTTAGACGTAATAGGGGTGAGGTAAACCTAAGAACTGCATTTCATCGTCATCCACCTTTTCTTCATAAAAAAGTGAATGCGGTGAAAAATGCATCTATGACCATGAAAGAAGTCTGAGTTTTGGTTAAAATTCGTCAATTCGCATTGACATTTTCCCTTTACTGGTATAAATTATGGGAAAGCCATTAAACAATCATATACGCAATTCTTATCAAGAGAGGTAGAGGGACTGGCCCGATGACACCTCAGCAACCAGCCATGAACAAGGTATGGTGCTAATTCCAGCAAGCTGATACAGGCTTGGGCGATAAGAGGGACTTAACCATTCAAACCTTCTTATTCGTATAAGAAGGTTTTTTGATGTAAATAGGATTAAAGGAGAGGTCACGATGAGCCGACATATTGAAACATTACTGGTGCAGGCGGGGAACAGAAAGGATGCAGGAACAGGTGCTGTCAGTCTCCCCATCCACTTATCGACAGCGTATGAACATAAGGGCATCGGGCAGTCGACGGGCTTCGATTATTCCCGTACGGGGAATCCAACGAGAAGTGCATTGGAAGAAATCCTTGCGCAACTGGAAGGGGGACAGAAAGCATATGCCTTCTCATCCGGCATGGCTGCGGTCCACGCCGTTCTATCGCTATTTCAAAGCGGGGACGAACTGGTCGTTTCCAAAGATCTTTATGGGGGGAGCTACAGGCTGTTTAAGCAATACGAAGCACAGTATGGGATGAAATTCCGCTTTGTGGATACAGCATGCATCGAAGAAGTGGAAGCATCTGTCACGCCATCCACGAAGGGGATATTCGTAGAGACTCCGACGAATCCCCTGATGAATGAAGCACCGATCCGGGAAATCAGCAGGGTGGCAAGGAAACATGATGTCCTGCTCATTGTGGACAATACCTTTTATACCCCGGTCATTCAGAGGCCGATTGAAGAGGGTGCTCATATCGTCGTCCATAGTGCAACGAAGTATCTTGGAGGTCATAACGATGTCCTCGCCGGTGTAGTGGTGGTCGACTCAGAATCTCTGGCCGACCGAATCTATACGGTTCAGAATTCTATCGGTGCCACTCTTGCACCATTGGACTGTTGGCTCTTGATAAGAGGAATGAAGACGCTTGGCTTGAGGATGAAACAGCACGAATCAAATGCGAAACAAATTGCTTCGTATCTTGAAAGTCACCCGTCCATCACTGATGTCCTGTATACAGGGAAAGGCGGAATGCTTTCGTTCCGTCTGAGGAAAGAGGAGTGGGTCGGGCCGTTCCTGGAGCGCCTGGAGTTGATTACATTCGCTGAAAGTCTTGGGGGAGTGGAGAGTTTCATCACATACCCGGCTACCCAGACGCACGCGGATATTCCCGAAGAAGAACGGATCGCTCTCGGAATATGCAACCGGCTACTACGATTTTCAGTGGGAATCGAAAATGCAGACGATCTGATTCAAGACCTTGAGCAAGTTTTGACGAATCTGGAGAAAGAGGTGTTTTTATATGAGTGATAAAAAGGAGTTCAGCATCCAGACATCCCTCATCCACAGTAATGGAGTGGATAAAGAGACCGGCGCCGTCAGTACGCCGATTCATCATGCGACCACATTCCACCAATCGGATTTTGATCAGTATGGAAACTATGATTACAGCCGTTCGGGTAATCCCACTCGTGAGAAAGTCGAAGAAGCCATCGCGGAACTTGAGGGCGGTGTAAGAGGGTTTGCTTTTTCATCGGGTATGGCAGCCATTTCTACTAGCTTCCTTTTGTTATCAGGCGGAGACCATGTCCTGGTATCTGAAGAGGTGTACGGAGGCACGTATAGGATGATCACGGAAGTATTGACCAAATTCGGGATCGAGTACTCATTCGTCGACATGAAAGATCTTCACGAAGTCGCCTGCGCCATTCGCCCGAATACTAAGGTGATCTATATGGAGACCCCCTCCAATCCGCTGCTCAATATCACCGATATTGAAGGGGTCGTCAAGCTTGCTAAAGCCCATGGGTGTATGACGTTCCTTGATAATACATTCATGACGCCCCTCCTCCAAAGACCGCTCAGTCTCGGAGTGGATGTGGTCCTTCACAGTGCCACAAAGTTCCTTGCCGGCCACAGTGATGTCTTGGCCGGACTCGCCGTCACAGGAGATGAAGAGATTGCCAAAAAGCTCGCATTTTTGCAGAATTCCTTTGGGGCAGTCCTTGGTGTCCAGGACTGCTGGCTGTTGCTTCGCGGGATGAAGACTCTTCATGTGAGATTGAAAGAGTCGTCCGAATCAGCCTTTAAGATTGCCAGATTCCTTGAGAAAAGGGGTGAAGTGGAGCATGTATATTATCCGGGCCTCACGTATCACCAGGGTCATGAAATCCAAGTAAGGCAGGCCGAAGGGCCCGGAGCGGTGCTTTCCTTCCGGCTCAAGGGAGCAGATGAAGTAAAGCAGCTCATCGACCATATCCATATTCCGGTATTTGCTGTGAGCCTGGGGGCAGTGGAGTCGATTTTATCCTATCCTTCAAGGATGTCGCATGCTTCCATGCCTCGTGAAGAAAGGGAAAGAAGAGGGATCACCGATGGTCTTCTCAGACTTTCGGTAGGGCTGGAAAATGTCGATGAACTGATTGGGGATCTTTCCAAAGGTCTGGATGCCATTGCATCAAACAAACCGTCAAAGATCATTAACTTATAGGAGGGATGGAACAAAATGAGAGCTTTATTGGATGCACTATCTGAAAACATACTGATTGCGGATGGTGCGGTCGGAACCCTCCTATACTCGTATGGGGTGGACCGATGTTTTGAAGAATTGAATCTTTCCCATCCTGAAGAAATCATCAATGTGCATAAGCAATATATAGATGCAGGCGCCGATATTATCCAGACCAATACGTATGGTGCGAATTATGCGAAACTTTCCAGATACGGTCTTCAAGATCAGGTGAAAGAGATCAATGAAGCAGCCGTACGACTGGCGAAAAAGGCAGCCGGGCAAGGAACGTATATCCTCGGGACCATCGGGGGGATCCGGGCCATCAATCAGCATATCAGCATTGAAGAAGTGAAAAGGGGCTTTAGAGAACAACTATACTGCTTGCTCCTTGAAGGGGTTGATGGGATCCTCCTCGAAACCTATTACGACTTTGAAGAGCTCAAAACTGTTTTGCAAATCGTGAAGAAAGAAACCAATCTGCCGGTCATCGCACAGGTATCCATGCATGAAACCGGAGTATTGCAAAACGGGATGGATATAAAGGACGCCCTTGGGGAATTGGAACTCCTCGGTGCCGATATTGTCGGAATCAACTGCCGGATGGGTCCTTTCCATATGGTAAAGTCCCTGGAGGGAGTTCCTTTGCCCAAGTCGTCCTTTTTGTCGGTCTATCCGAACGCAAGTCTTCCAAACTATGAGGAAGGTCGTTTTTACTATGCGGCAGAGCCTGACTACTTTGGAGACATAAGCAATGAATTGCGCCTCCAGGGTGCCAGAATCATCGGGGGCTGTTGCGGAACGACACCCGCCCATATAAAAGCCGTAAAGGAACGGTTGATATCAAGAGAACCGATAAAAGAAAAAAAGGTGATAACGCAAGAGCTGATTAAGCTCAAAGATCCCCATATTCAAAAAAACCTCCTCCATAGAAAGGTAAAGGAGAAAAAAACGCTCATTGTTGAACTGGATCCCCCGAAGCATCTCGACACCGGATTGTTCTTCCAAGGAGCAAAAGCGTTAAAAGAAGAGGGAATCGATGCGATAACCCTTGCGGATAATCCACTTGCTTCCCCCAGGGTCAGCAATGATGCAATGGGAACCCTTGTCCAACAAAAATTTGGCCTTGATCCCCTTGTGCATATCACTTGCCGTGACCGTAATCTCATCGGCCTGCAATCCCACTTAATGGGCCTGCATACCCTTGGTATTCATAATATTCTGGCGATAACGGGCGATCCCGCAAAGATTGGTGATTTTCCAGGTGCTGCCTCGGTATACGATCTTTCCTCGATCGAACTGATCGAGCTCATCAAGCAAAATAATGACGGATTATCTTTTTCTGGTAAATCGCTGAGACAACGGACGAATTTTTCTGTCGGTGCAGCCTTCAATCCTAACTTCAGGCATTTGGATGCTTCCGTAAAGCGTCTCGAGAAAAAACAGCACGCCGGAGCGGACTATTTCATTTCACAACCGGTTTTCAGTTGTGAACACCTCGTACAAATTGCAGAAGCGACCAGTCATTTACAAGCGCCATTATTCATCGGAATCATGCCATTAATCAGTTCGCGCAATGCCGAATTCCTTCATCATGAGGTCCCGGGGATCAAGGTGCCGGATGAAGCACGGAAATTGATGAAAGAAGCAGAGGGGGATCCGCTACAATCCAGGGCGGTGGGCATGGAAATTGCGAAGGAATTAGTGGAAACGGCAATGGAACTGTTCAACGGTTTGTACATCATCACTCCGTTCATGCGCTATGATATGAGCATTGAGTTGATCAGGCATGCCAATTTGATTGAAAAGGAAAAGAGGGAAGTACCATATGACCACAACATTGTTTGAACAACAGCTCAAGAAGAATATCATGATTCTTGACGGAGCGATGGGCACGATGCTTCAGCAAGCGAATCTCTCTCCGGGTGATTTCGGTGGGGAAGATCTTGACGGATGTAATGAACATCTGGTATTGACGGCACCAGACGTCATCACCCATATTCATTCTGAATACTTGCGTGCAGGTGCGGATATTGTAGAGACCAATACATTCGGAGGGACCCCTGTCGTTTTGGAAGAATACGGAATCGGACATAAGGCGTATGAGATCAACCGTGTGGCTGCAGAACTTGCAAGGAAGGCAGTAGACGCATTCAGCACGCCAGATTGGCCAAGATTCGTTGCCGGAGCGATGGGGCCGACCACGAAAACGTTATCTGTCACGGGCGGGATCACATTCGATGAACTGGCCGATGATTACAAAGTTCAGGCAGAAGGCCTACTTGCTGGTGGAGTGGATGTCCTTCTCCTCGAAACGAGTCAGGACGCCCTGAACGTCAAGGCGGCAAACTTAGGGATCAGACAGGCCTTTTCCACTGCAGGTAGAGAAATCCCGATCCTTCTTTCCGGTACCATCGAGCCTATGGGCACGACGCTTGCGGGTCAGAATATCGAAGCGTTCTATTTATCACTAGAGCATTTGAATCCCCTTGTAGTGGGTTTGAATTGCGCAACGGGACCAGAATTCATGACCGATCACCTGAGGACGCTCTCGGGACTTTCATCCTCGTATGTGAGCTGCTACCCAAACGCAGGGCTTCCTGATGAAGAAGGCCATTACAACGAAACTCCTGCATCTTTAAGCGTCAAGATGAGAGGATTTGCAGAAAAAGGCTGGTTGAATCTTGTGGGAGGTTGTTGCGGTACGACACCAGAACACATCCGTGCCATTCGTGAAGCAGTGAAGGATCTGCCACCGCGACTACCGGAAGAGATCCATCCCCACGCGGTATCTGGCATCGAGCCATTTATCTACGACGATCCCGATAATCGCCCCATCTTGGTAGGGGAAAGAACCAATGTTATCGGGTCAAGAAAATTCAAAAGGTTGATTTCAGAAGGGAAGATCGAAGAAGCATCGGAAGTCGCCCGTGCACAGGTGAAGAATGGGGCGCAGGTAATCGATATTTGTCTTGCCGACCCTGACCGTGATGAAGCTGAAGATATGAACATTTTCATCCAGGAAGCTGTTAAAAAAGTGAAGGTTCCCCTCGTTATCGATTCAACGGATGAAGAAGTGATAGAGGGCGCCCTCCGGTTCATACAAGGGAAGGTGATCATCAATTCAGTCAATCTTGAGGATGGGGAAGAGCGTTTTGAAAAGGTGGCTGGACTTGTGAAAAAATACGGAGCAGCCATAGTGGTGGGAACGATTGATGAGGAAGGCATGGCCGTCAGTGCAGAGCGCAAGGTGGAGATTGCACAGCGCTCACACAAGCTTTTGACCGGTAAATACGGTATCCGTTCAGAAGATATTATATTCGATCCCCTCGTATTCCCTGTAGGTACAGGGGACGAACAGTATATCGGTTCTGCTTCAGCCACGATCGAAGGGATCAGGAGGATCAAAGAAGTGCTCCCTGAGTGCCCCCATATTCTCGGTGTAAGCAATGTGTCCTTCGGGCTCCCGCCTGTGGGGAGGGAAGTCCTGAATGCTGTTTATCTTTATCATTGTACGAAGGCAGGACTGGACTACGCCATCGTCAATACGGAAAAACTCGAACGATTTGCATCCATTCCCGAAGAAGAGGTGAAGATGGCGGAACGGTTGCTTTTTGATACGACCGATGCCAACCTTGCAGAATTCACTGCCTTCTACCGAGGTAAGAAGAAAGAATCGAAGGTCCCCGTCAATACCATGACCCTTGAAGAGAGGCTTGGACACTATGTAGTGGAGGGCACAAAAGAAGGACTTTTGCCGGATCTGGAAGAAGCACTACAAACATATGACTCGCCCCTATCCATCATAAATGGCCCTTTGATGGCAGGCATGAGTGAAGTGGGAAGGCTCTTCAACGACAATCAACTCATAGTTGCAGAAGTCCTGCAGAGTGCAGAAGTGATGAAAGCATCTGTAGCCTTCCTTGAACCCCACATGGAGCAAAGCGAATCTTCATCTTCTAAAGGAAAGGTCATCCTTGCCACTGTGAAAGGGGATGTACATGATATTGGTAAGAATCTTGTTGACATCATCCTCAGTAACAACGGGTATGAGGTGCATGACCTCGGGATCAAAGTGGCGCCTCAGGAGCTCATTGAGGTCATAAAAAAAGAAAAACCCGACATCGTCGGTTTATCGGGACTCCTTGTGAAATCAGCTCAGCAGATGGTCATTACTGCCCATGATATGATGCAAACTGGAATCGATGTTCCCATCGTCGTCGGAGGGGCCGCTCTTACCCGCAAATTCACCTCTACGAAAATTGCCAAAGAATATGCCGGCCTGGTGTTATATGCCAAGGATGCCATGGATGGTCTCAGCATCATGAATGGTATTCAAGATGTGGATAAAAGAAAAGAGCTGGAACAAAAACGGTCACTGGACCTCGCTGCACATACTGAACCGGTTGCCATAAAAGAGGAGGAAGGCGGGGGTCTCGCGATAAAGGTCCGTTCGGAGGTATCAACCGACGTCGAGGTCTTCATCCCGTCAGACTATAACGATCATATTATCCGGGAATTTTCACTCGATCATATCCGTCCATATATCAATGAGCAGATGCTTCTCGGCCACCACCTCGGAATTAAAGGGAAAATTACAAGACTTCTGGCTGAAGGAGACGAGCGGACGGTTGGACTTAAGAAAATGGTTGATGATTTATTTTTAAAAGCGAAAGAGGACGGACTGATCCAAGCGTCTGCTCTCTATCGGTTCTTCCCGGCACAGGCATCAGGGGAGGACGTTCTGATTTATGATCCCGAAGATCATCAGAAGGTCATCGAAACATTCCATTTCCCTAGACAAAAAGGGAATCAGCATCTTTGCCTTTCAGATTACTTGAGGCCGGTTGAAAGTGGAGAGATGGACTACGTAGGCTTCTTTGCCGTCACAGCAGGATATGGAATCCGGAAGTGGGCCAAAAAACTAAAGGAGGAAGGAAGATTCCTCGAAAGCCACGCCCTCCAAGCGTTAGCACTGGAAACCGCTGAAGGTTTGGCGGAGAGAGTTCATGAAATGATGAGAAGCAGATGGGGGTTCCCCGACCCAGTCGATATGAGCATGCAAGATCGATTCAGGACAAAGTATCAGGGACAAAGATTTTCTTTTGGTTATCCCGCTTGTCCCGATCTGGAAGATCAGAGCAAGCTTTTCAAACTGATCCAGCCCGAGCGCATCGGCATCCACCTCACCGATGGATGCATGATGGAACCCGAAGCATCCGTCACTGCCATGGTATTCGCCCATCCGGAAGCGCGATATTTTAATGTCCTATAGAAAAAACAACGGAAATCCTTTAAAGGATTTCCGTTGTTTTATGTACAAATGTAAAACCCATTTCCTGAAGCGCGATGGCGATGGTCGGCTTCACTTCCAACGATGAAAAATCAATGCCCATTTGAACAGCTGTTTGAGCGACTTCCGGCCTGATTCCTGATAAAACGATGTCCACACCGATGAGGTTGAGTGCGGAAATGATCCGGAAAAGCTGTTGAGCCACCATTGTGTCAACGATTGCTACGCCTGATAAGTCGATGAATAGAAGGTCCAGCTCTTTTTTTAAACTGTCCTCGAGAGAATGGGTGAGGATTGCTTTAGCCCGGTGAGTGTCAATGTCCCCGATCAAAGGGAGGATGCCGACTTTTGGAGCTACTTCAATGATCGGGCTGCTCAACTCACTGATCAAATCCTGTTGACCCGACAAAATCCGGTCGGAATGGATTTCAAAAGTGCCGAGGAACACATCGGCCACTTTGTCGAATATTCGGTTGACCCCTATCAACCATTCCAGGAAGACAGGGTCTGCTACGAATGCATCAGGTAGGGTTTCCTTTACCTTATCAACAAAGTTGCGCTTGAACCTATTCAGCTCGTGAATTTCCAAACGGTGTGGCCTTAAGAGACCCAGTCTTTCATCGACTGCTTTTTCAGCCCAAGCAATAATTTTCTCATCGGACGGCAAAGGCGTGGAACGAAGAAGAAGGATGAACTCGATCAGTCCCTCCTTCAGTTTGTCGCTTTGAGGTGAACCTTTTGCCCACTCCTCGGCGATCTGATCGCACAATTCAAGGGTGAGGTGTTGATGGATGAGGTTTGTGTCCATATGTCTCTCGCTTTCGTATAGAGTTCGATCTCTCGTTATCTATACCCGTCGGGGGAATAAATAAACACAATATAATTGTAATTTTTAAATAGGGAATATAGTCTTTCGTGAAGGTAAATAGGGGTCAGTGGGATGTCAGATTCTTTTTGGGAAGTCTTAGAAAATCAGGTGATTGATACGATGATTCCATGATGATCAAAATTTTTTCTTCTGAAAAACCGCTGATCATCGCGAGGTTTTCAAGGGTGGGTGCTAATTCCAGCGACTTACAAAATCGGCAGGCGCTTTGGATGGCCAATAATTCGATATAGTGTCTCGACAGCTTCTCTTTCAATTGTTTCATCCCCCTTCATTGGATTGGCCGTCTTCAGGATGGAGATCTACCCCGATGCAGGAAGGAAAGGTATCATCAAACACCATACAGGGATTCGTTTAAATATTCAATCTATTATCTCTATTATATACTTTATAATTGGAATTGTAGAGAAGTATTTTCAAATTCTCTCGGTTTTAAAAAAAATTTGTCGAAAGTTCAATGTCAGGCTAGTATTAAAGAGTTTGATGCTGGTAAAATGTGAAAGACTTCAGATATACTAATATCATCAAACCGGTTAGTTTAATGAACCTGCAGGGTAGAGGATAAAAGCCGCAATGCTTATATAGTTCATACATACACGATTAGGGAGATCCCCCGGTCGCTGCAAAAGGTTTCAGGAAGAGCTGCCTTAAAGGAGGAGCACCATGCCAAGCAATCAGGATTTTTACGAATTTTTAATCGAGAGGGCAAAACAGTTAACGGACGACTGGTATAATTCACTTGATAAAAGCAATACATCCGGGGTGTATTCCTCATCGAATCCGCAAGTAATCGAAAATCTTAAAAATCAAAATTTCGAATTCCATGGAATTCTTTGCAGTATTTTTATTAAAGAGCGACTTGAGTTCGAACACGATCTGGATGAATGGATTCTATCGATTGCAAAAGACAAAGAACACATCGACACGCCGAATCATCATATCCTAAAAGAGTTTGTCAGGGTAAGGGAGCAATACCTCGGCTTTTTACAAGAATTCAAAGATAGGTGGTCCTCTGAAGAAGACGGATTTGATGTTTTTAATGAATGGTGGAAACTGTTGGTTCAATCGTTCGATCACGCAATGGTCCGCTTCGTAGAAATGCAGACGGCCGTAGTGAATAAACAGCTCCAGGCTCAGCAGGAAGTCATAAATGAGCTGAGTTCTCCTGTGATCAAGCTGAATGATCAGACTGCCCTGCTTCCACTTGTGGGCAATATCGAACCCACGAGAGCTGAGTATATTCTTGAAAGTGCCCTTGAACAATGCGTCGAGAAGGGTGTCTCTCAACTATTTATCGATTTATCGGGAGTGGTACTGATCGACACGATGGTGGCGCATCAGCTGTTCAATCTCATGGACGCTCTTCAGCTCATAGGTGTCAAACCCATTCTGTCCGGACTCCGGCCTGAAATCGCCCAGACAGCCGTTCAGTTGGGATTGAAATTTGATAATCTCACCATCACCTCCACCCTTTCCCAAGCGCTAAACAGGCTCTGAAAATGGTTGAAATTAGAGAAAGCAATTCTGCTTTCTCTTTATTTTGACTTCTGATATCTTGAATTAAAGATAATTTTCGGTTATACTTTTACTAAAAGGAGGGGACAACATGGAGGTAAAAGCAATCAAAGGACATCACCATGTGTCAGCCATCACAGCGAACGCGCGCAAAAACCTGGATTTTTATACTGGTGTTCTCGGCATGAGGTTAGTCAAGAAAACAGTAAATCAGGATGATCCATCGGTGTATCATCTTTTTTATGCAGATGAACGTGGGAACCCCGGTACGGATTTTACTTTTTTTGAAATACCTCCTGCGGCCAGGACCCATTACGGCACGAATAGTATATCTATGACCTCCCTTAGGGTAAAGGATGATCAAGCGCTGGCTTATTGGGAAGATCGATTTAGACAGCTTGGGGTTGATCATGAAAGCATTTCAGTCTTTACCGGGCGTGCGTCGATTTCCTTTCGGGATCCCGAAGGTCAGAGATTGATGCTCGTTTCGGATGAAGAAAATACGGGTGTCTCTGGAGGAATCCCATGGGAAAAGGCGTCAGTGCCTGCTCGCTTTGGCATCACCGGTCTCGGGCCGGTCCAGCTGACGGTATCGAGGAGTGAACGGACAGCCCGGGTGTTAACCGAAATCCTTGGATATAGGGAAACAAGGTCATTTCCTTCCACGGTGGATGGTCAAGAGGATATAAGGGTATTCGAAACAGGGGAAGGGGGAACGGGTAGTGAAATTTTCCTGGAAGAACGTAAGGACCTCCCAGGTGAAAGACCGGGGCGAGGCAGCGTTCACCATCTGGCACTGAGGGTGGAAGATGAAGCGGAACTACGTAAATGGGTGGAACGCATCGACAAGTCTGGATATGCGAACTCGGGATTCGTTGACAGGTACTACTTCAAGTCCCTTTACTTCCGTGATCCAAATGGGATCTTATTTGAACTGGCGACGGACGGACCGGGATTTGACCAAGACGAAGGACTTGAATCGCTGGGGGAATCACTGGCACTTCCCCCGCATCTTGAACCAAGACGCAATGAGATTGAACAGTCATTAAAACCTTTATCCTAAGGAGGATGAGACCATGAAACATATTTATCAAAAAGGGACGAAAGAAAATGCACCGACACTTCTGCTATTGCATGGAACAGGAGGGGACGAGCGGGACTTATTGCCTCTCGCTGATATGATTGACCCCGGCGCATCTGTTCTCAGCGTGAAGGGGAATGTCAGTGAAAACGGGATGCCAAGATTCTTCGCACGGCTCGCAGAGGGGGTTTTTGACGAAAAGGATCTCGTTTTCAGGACAAAGGAATTGAAAGACTTTATTGATCATAGCGCGGAAGAGTATGGGTTCGATCGGAATCAGGTGGTCGCTATCGGATATTCGAACGGAGCGAACATCGCAGGAAGCATGATCTATCATCATGAAGATTCTCTTGCGGGCGCGATCCTTTTTCATGCCATGGTACCGAGAAGAGGAGTAGCAATTCCCGCACTTGAAAAACTACCAGTCTTCATCGGCGCAGGCACAGTGGATCCGATCATCCCTAAGCCGGAAACGGAAGAGCTGGTCCGGAACTTGAGGGAATCAGGTGCAGATGTAACCGACTACTGGACAAATGGCGGTCATGAGCTTAGGAGAGATGAAGTGGAAGAGGCATCCCGTTGGTTCCATGACCATTTCGTTAAATAGGAGTACAGTCGGGATTCCATCTATCCCCCGGCCTATTGTAGTGGTACAATCTAAGAAGAGGGTATCATTGTAGGAGGCTTCAATAGATATGCAAAAATGTGAAAAATGCGGTCGGTCATTCCGTTGGAAAGATGTTTTATTTTCCATTTGGCAATCCTATCAACCGATTACATGCAGTCATTGCAACACCAAACATACTATCAACTTCACTTCGAAATTCATCGTTTCCTTTATGGTTCTGCTCCTGGCGCTGGTGGTCATTTTTTATTTGGCTCCCGCCAATGGTTGGTCAAAACCAGCCACATTCGGAGTCGCACTGGTCGTGGTTTTCTGTATCACTTTCACACTTCCGACCTTTGTACGTTACGAGGTTCCCACAACTAAACGATAGCAACAAGGTGCTTCTTACGAGAAGCGCCTTTTTTATTTGAAGTAACTGATACGAATACATGTAGGGAAAAAGATAACACTATAGAAAAAGGATAAAGGAGCACTCCCCATGAGCATCAAAGATATTCAACTCACAACGGCTGAGATTGCTGCCCTTTGGACCACATATATGAAATGTACGGCGATGGATTGCTTTTACCAGCATTTCCTCATACATATGGAGGATGACGCCATAAGGGATATTCTCGTTCAACACGCAGAGGCCAATACAGGGTGGATCCAGGAGTTAAAGACCATATTCGAATGTGAAGGGTTTCCTGTGCCTAAGGGATTTTCATCTGGTGATGTAGATCTGACTGTCCCGCCTCTCTTCACCGATATCTTCGTATTGAGCTTTGTGTACAGAGGAGGGCAAGTGACCAACGAACATTTCACTTCCTTGCTAGAGACCGTGGCTCGAGCCGATGTGCTGTCCTTTTTTGAGAATTCGTTGGCAAAAAGTGTGAAGCTCTATAAGTCATCGTTGAATCTTATGCTTGAAAAAGGTGTGTATGACCGTCCTCCGAAGATCCCCTATCCGGATCGTGTTGGGTTTGTAAAAGAGAACCCTTCCTTGATCGGTCAGATTCTTGGTGAAAACCGGCCGTTAAATGTACTCGAATTGAGCGAACTGTTTTTCATCATTGAGCGTAACTGCATCGGCCTTGTCCTATTAAAGGGTTTCCTGCAGGTCGTAAAGGACCGGGAAGTAAGTGACTATTTGAAAAAAGGGAAGAAGCTCAGTGAAAAACAGATCACCGCGTTCAACAAGATCATTATGGAAGATGATGCATTCCCGACGTATCCGGTAACAATGGAAGTAACGAATTCCACTGAATCACCATTTTCCGATAAGCTTCTTGTGTTCTTCATTACAAGCTCGAATGCAGTGGGACTAAGTACGATGTGTCACGCCATTACCATGTCCACAAGAAAGGACCTCGGAGTACAATTCGCCATGTTCGTGACCGAGATATTAAAGTTTGGGTCTACTGGATTGGATCTATTCGTAAGAAGAGGATGGATGGAAGAGCCGCCGCAAAAGAAAAAATAATCGGAATGATTGGTTCAACCCTCTTTCAGTGGAAAGGGGGTTTTATGCTACTATAAATATATCCGGTCCATCTTGAAACCCTACTTGATGCGCAGAGTGATTGAGCCTCATTCAGATTTCGCATCAGGCTGGACAGATGCACATCATACATATCTGGGGGAGCTGTCATGCTGGTAATCATCTATCCATTTAAATTATTCTCTGTTTCCCATATCACCGCGATCTTGTTGACACTTGTCGGAATCCTGTTCCTATTCCTGGTCCGTAACAAAATAGGACACAAAGGAAAAAGGGTCCTTAAAATCTGTCTTATCGCCAGTCTATTCCTATCTGAATTGACGTTCCAATTGTGGTATCTCATCAAAGGGGAATGGACAATTGAAACGAATCTTCCTTTCCAGCTATGCTCTCTGTCGATTTACCTTTGTGTGATCATGCTATTGACCAAAAGCTACAGGCTATTTGAGGTAACCTACTTTGCAAGCATGGCGGGTGCGCTCATTGCCATGATTACTCCCGAGCTTTTTTATGGTTTTCCTCATATAAGGTACTTTCAATTCTTCATTGCCCATGCGGCAATCATTCTGTCTGCCTTCTACATGATCTGGATGGAAGGATTCCACGTCAGATTCACTTCCGTTTTAAGGGCGTTTATTTCCCTCAACGCCATCGCAGTGGTGGTGTACTTCATCGATCGGGTCACGGGCGCCAATTATATGTTCCTTGCGCATAAACCATACAATTTAAGTCCGATCGACTACCTGGGTCCGTATCCGTGGTATCTCCTATCTTTGGAATTTGTTTCTTTTTTTGTTTTTCTGCTTTTGTACCAACCTTTCTTTCTTTATAATAAAAGGTGAATTTGTTAAAATAGGAAACTTTTTCTTTTACTCTTCGTCTACTATTATGTAAAGAAAGGCGTTAAATCATGAATTTTATCATCGGAATCACTGTAGTGGTTCTTTCCTACTTAGCAGGGGGGATCATGGGTGCCCACTATTCGGTACGGGGATCTGGCGTTGATATTCGGCAGGAAGGAAGCGGAAACGTCGGGGCCACCAATGCTCTAAGGGTCTCAGGCAGAAAGGCATTTGTCCTGGCTGTGATCGTGGATATCGCAAAAGTAATTGCCACCTTATTCATTGTGAGTGCAATGACAGACGGAAATATGTATTTGATTGGTTCGTCATTCTTTTTAATAATCGGTCACTTGTTCCCCTTTCAACTGGGATTTCACGGAGGGAAAGGGGTGGTCGTCTACTTGGCTGCCTCCTTATTTTTATCCCCTCTCGCCATTGCCGGTTTCATCATGTTGATGGGGATAGGCTATTTCGCTTTGAGGAAATACAAGGTCGCAGGCTTCATCGCCATGACCTCCATACCCGTCACTTCCTATTTGAAGGGTGACCCCACAGAGATATCGCTCTCATTGGCAGGACTATTCATAGTGGTAATGCTCATGCATTTGAAACCATCACATCATGTAAAAGCGTAGGAGGTAATCAGAATGGAAAGCCATTCTCTCGTCTATAAAGTGGCAACTGAAAAAGAAGAGATGGAGCAGATTAACCGGTTGAATTATCGTACATTCGTAGAAGAAATTCCTCAGCACACATCCAATGAGGAGAAGGCCCTCGTGGACCGTTTCCATGACGAGAATACATATATCATTGCCAAATGGGGCAGTGAGGTTGTGGGCATGATCGCCCTTAGGAGCAATCGCCCTTACTCCCTTGACGGCAAGATCGAGGATCTAGATCGATTCTTACCAAAGGGTTCAAGCACCTGTGAAATCCGCCTTCTATCGGTGAAAGAAGAATTCAGGAGTACAAGGGTCTTCTTTTCCCTTTGCGATCAGCTCGTAACTCATTGTCTCGACCATGGATATGATATGGCCCTCATATCGGGTACCGTGAGACAGCTGAAACTCTATAAGAGAATGGGATTCATTCCCTTTGGTGAACGGGTTGGAAGTGGGGATGCCGTCTATCAGCCTATGTATCTTACTAAAGAAAGCTTTGAATCATCGACAAAAGCATTCATCCGGATGATGGAACGAAAGAACCGTGTGAGGGAGCTGTCATTTCTTCCTGGCCCTGTGCCCATGAGAAAGAAGGTTATGGATGCTTTCGAGGATGCGACGGTATCCCATCGTAATATAGAATTCATTGAGAACATGGACGAAGTCTGCTTGAAATTGAAGAAACTTGTAAATGCAAACCATGTACAGGTTGCGGTAGGTACGGGCACTCTGTCTAATGATATGGTAGCTGCCCAGCTTTCAACCCTTCCCGGACCAGGTTTGATTTTATCGAACGGTGAATTTGGATACCGTCTTCAGGATCATGCAGACCGCTTTGGTCTGGAGTACACCACCATTTCGAAAGAGTGGGGACAACCAATCTCGTCTGAAGAAGTGGAAGGGATTCTGAAGCAGAATAGTGAAATCAAATGGATATGGACGGTACACTGTGAAACATCGACAGGGTTTGTCTATGATGTGGAGAGTCTCTCTGACCTGTCGGTGGGTTATGGTGTACACCTGTGCATCGACGCGTGCAGTTCGGTCGGAATCATTCCCTCGGATTTCGGCCGTGCATACCTTGCCACCACTGTGAGCGGCAAGGGGATCGGGGCTTATCCAGGACTTGCGATCGTATTCCACCGAGACCCGATCGAACCCGACAAACGTCTCCCGCGTTATCTGGACATTGGCCAGTACGATAAGAATGCAAGCATCCCCTTTACTCACTCTTCCAACCTGGTGAACGCCCTGAATACGGCGCTGGATGGGGTGGATACAGCTTCCAGGCCAATAAGAATGGAACAGCTGAGGCGCCATTTGATCAGCGAAGGTTACCAAGTGATGGGTGAAGACACCTATTCACCGGGAATCGTTACGGTGGCATTACCAGCGGAAATCCCTTCAAGGGAATTTGGGGATAAATGCCGGAAGAGGGGGTTGATCCTGAGTTATGAAAGCGACTACCTCATGAAGCGGAATTGGATTCAGCTTGCCCTGATGGGAAGTTATCAGGAATCTGAAATCAACGAAGCTCTTGGTCGGATCAAGTCATGCATGGATACGTATCACAGGGAGTTTGTTTCCCATGGGTGATCGAAAGAGTACGATAAATGATTGGAAGTTTACCTTCATCCCGGTTCTCATCCCGGGATTCGCTTTATGGATCAAGGCCGTCATCGTGCTTTTCGTCGGTTTTTCCCTGCACATCGACAATCTCCATGATGCACTGCTTGTGCTCATCAATCCGATCGCATCGATTCTCCTCCTCTTGGGAGTAAGCTTTTACTTCACTAAAAAAATCAGTCGCATCACCATCTTTATCGTCATGATCATTGCGAGTGGAATTCTGTATGGAGACCTTCTTTATTACCGATTTTACTCCGATTATGTGACGGTACCTATCCTGTTTCAGTTCAAGAACGTTGGAGGCATCGGACCCAGTACATTCGAATTGATCAGCGGCTGGGACATCCTCTTCTTCCTGGATCTGATTGTGGTCGGTGTTTATCTCTGGAAGACTCGGGCTATGAGGGTGGATGTTCAAAGGAAGCAAAAAGCAGGGTACATCCTTGGGAGTGTCCTCGTTTTACTTGTCACGATCGGAATCGGTCTGCTGAAGTCGCCCTATATGTTCGCTGAATCCTATGATAGGGAGCAGATGGTGAAGGCGATCGGCCCTTATAATTATCATCTTTATGACATTGGCATCGCAGCAGGCAAGCCGTTTTCAAGGACACTTGCCACTAAGGCAGATACAAAGGAAACCATTCGTTACATCGACTCCACCGACAAAGAAGAATCCGACTTGTTCGGAATTGCAAAAGGCAAAAATCTTGTTCTGGTCAGTATGGAATCCACCCAGAATTTCGTGATCGGTCAAAAGGTTAATGGAAAAGAGATTACTCCCTTTCTCAATTCGTTGATCGAGGATAGCTTTTATTTCAGTCAAATCTATGATCAAACGGCCCAAGGAAAAACCTCTGATTCAGAATTCATGGTGGATAATGGATTATATCCCCTTGCCAGCGGGTCTACCTTCGTGCAACGACCTGAAAATACCTATAGGGCCCTATCGCACCTTTTGGATGAACAGGAGGATTACTACACGGCTGTTTTCCACGGGAACGATAAAACTTTCTGGAATCGGGACAAGATGTACGAAGCACTGGGTTATGACCGATTCTATTCCAAAGACGAATATGAAGTAACGGATGATAATTCCGTGAATTACGGCATCAAAGATATTCCATTCTTTCAACAGTCCATGGATTATGTAGAAGATCTTCCTCAACCTTTTTACGCCAGGTTCCTCATGCTCACGAATCACTTTCCGTTTCTTCTTGATGAAGAGGATCAATTCATAGAAGAAGCGGATACGAGTGAAGGAGTAGTCAATCGCTATGTGACGACCGTAAGATATGAAGACGAAGCGATCAAGAATCTCATTGAGGATTTCAAGAAGAAGGGACTCTACGATGACACAGTCTTTGTTTTTTACGGTGATCATTATGGAATCTCCGAAAAGTATGAAACGGGTGCCTTCGAACTCCTTGGTATGGAGGACACCGTCATCAATCATATGAAGCTTCAACAGGTGCCTCTCATCATCCACGTTTCGGGTGAGGAAGGACGAACAATCGATACGCTTGGGGGAGAAATCGATATCAGACCGACGATTCTTCATTTAATGGGGATCGAATCACAGTCGAATCTGTCTTTCGGGCATAATCTCTTCACCAGGGTGGAAAATCACCCGGTGATCTTTAGGAATGGTGATTTTATCACTGAAAAATTCCTTTACAAAAACAACGTTTGCTACAATAGGAAATCTGAAGAAAGCGAAAACACGAGCAAATGTGATCCTTACAAAGAAATTGTAAGGAAGGAACTTGGGCTATCTGATGATATTATCTATGGTGATCTGCTGCGGTTCATAAAAGCGGAATAACGTATAAAGCTCTTTCCAATGTGGAGAGAGCTTTTACTATATTACTGGACTTTGTGCATATGATAGGGGAAGTGGCTCATTCGAAGCAAAACATCACAATCTTGTTTTCATGTTAGCGTGACTTTTACTCCTTATAGTTAAACGATTGCATACCCAAGTCGAATAGCATTGATTGGATTGGAGCGGTAGGGATCTGATTCCTGGGAAAATGAAGGCTTGACATGCTCTCCGCGGAAAGCAAAGCGCTGCTTTTACAGCGGGCACTGTATTTAGCCGTCGACTTTCCTATTACCAAGGTGAACATGCCCAAGAATAAGAAACGTTCACCTATCAAATACAGCCATTCTGTTAACGATCAGGGAGGTTAGGAAGAGATTTGTCGAAAAATGAAGGAATTTCCATGCGCCACAACGAATAGATTAATTAATAGAACCCGCATCGTACAGAGCGAGTCTTAAACTTTACCAGGAGGTCCTATGGAAAATTCAGTAGACTATTTGCCAATAAACCATAAAAAAATTCCAATGAAAGAAATCATCAAACGGGGGATCTTCATTACCCTTGGTGCCATTATCATGGCTGTAGGGCTGGAAATCTTCCTCGTTCCAAACCAGGTCGTAGACGGAGGGATCGTCGGCATATCCATTATGCTTGCCCATATTACAGGCTTCAAGTTGGGGCTATTTATCTTCATCCTGAACATCCCCTTTTTCTTCGTTGGATACAAACAAATCGGTAAAACGTTTGCCCTCTCCACCTTATACGGCATTGCCGTGTTATCAGCATTTACCACCTTCCTTCATCCTGTACCCGCCCTGACAAGCGATGTAATGCTCGCTACCTTATTCGGGGGAGTCGTTCTTGGAATCGGTGTCGGGATGGTCATCCGCTATGGAGGATCCCTTGATGGTACAGAAATACTCGCCATCCTCTTTACAAAACGTCTACCGTTTTCAGTCGGTGAAATTATCATGTTCATCAATCTCTTTATATTGGCCAGTGCCGGCTTTGTGTTCAGTTGGGACCGGGCCATGTATTCCCTCCTTGCGTATTTTGTAGCCTTCAAGATGATTGACATCACCATCAAAGGGCTCGATGAGTCCAAATCCGTTTGGATCATAAGCGATAATTATCAAAAAATCGGTGATGCCCTCCTTTCAAGACTTGGCAGGGGAGTCACCTATCTGTCCGGGGAAGGTGCCTTTTCAGGTGACGATAAAAAAGTGATCTTCTGCGTCATCACAAGACTTGAAGAGGCAAAACTGAAAGATATCGTTTCGGAACACGATCCCACCGCGTTCCTTGCCATCGCTGATATCGCAGAAGTAAAGGGTGGAAGATTCAAAAAGAAGGCGATTCATTAATTCACAACTTCGACCAAAATTCTTATTGCCCAGTGCCCCTCTTAAATCGTAAACTATATAAGTCTTACTTATTATGTAGTAATAGAGGAGAACTGACATATGGAATGGTTGACACTGTTGAAAGCTCTAATTCTTGGAATGGTCGAGGGATTGACCGAATTTGCCCCCGTTTCTTCCACTGGACACCTGATCGTAGTGGATGACCTGATTATCAAATCACAGGAGATACTGGGCAAATATCCGGCTAATACATTTAAAGTCGTAGTGCAGTTGGGATCCATCCTTGCCGTTGTGATTGTATTCAGAGATCGATTCATCGAGATGCTCGGTTTAAGAAGAAAAAAAGAAAAAACACATACATTAAAGCTCAGTCACATCATCGTTGGCCTTTTGCCAGCCATGGTCCTCGGTCTATTATTCGACGACTTTATCGATGAACATTTATTTTCCCTTAAAACGGTTCTCATCGGCCTTGCAGCGGGATCAATCCTGATGATAGCCGCCGATATGTTTCGCCCAAAGGTTCCCGTTATCGAGACCGTCGACCAACTGACCTATAAAAAAGCAATCTTGGTCGGCCTAATGCAGTGCATCGCCCTTTGGCCTGGATTCTCACGATCGGGTTCAACGATCTCTGCCGGAGTCCTCTTCGGTCTCAGCTACAGGGCAGCTTCTGACTTCACGTTCATCATGGCCGTACCAATCATGGCAGGAGCGAGCGGGATTTCCTTATTGAAGAACTGGATGTATATGACGCCGGAATTTGCCCCTTTCCTCATCACCGGATTCATTAGTGCATTCATCTTTGCCTACTTATCGATCAGATTCTTCTTAACGGTCATCAGCCGTATCAAGCTTATTCCTTTCGCCATCTATAGGTTGGTCCTAGTGGCGGTCATTGTGATTTTTTTCATGTAAATACTTAACAAAAAAACTGCCTAGGCAGTTTTTTTTATAAAGAGGGGAATACAGTAATCCTCTTTACAGTTGGATTATTTTACCTTAAACTAGTTTGATAGATATGAGGGGGTACGAATGATGATTACATTTCAACAGTTGACTCAGAAAGAGGCTGAGGAAATTGCTTATTCATGGAAGTACGAAGGTATGTATTCATTCTATGATATGACAGAAGATGAAGAAGACCTGCTCGAATTCACAGATGCTCACACCAGGGGAGAGCACGTTTTTTCCTCGCATGTAAATGGGGAGCTGATTGGATTTCTTAGCTTGGATGTTCTGGATGGGATGATCGATATCGGTCTTGGACTTAAACCGGATTGGACAGGAAAAGGGAAAGGACGTGGATTTTTACAGTCCGCCATTTCGTTTATCCAGTCTCACTACACGTTTGATGCGTTGACCCTCTCGGTGGCGTCATTCAATCAAAGGGCCATATCCCTTTATTCTCATGTTGGCTTTGTACTGAATGGAAGCTTTGTTCAGAGAACAAACGGGGGAGAGTACGAGTTTATCAACATGATTTTGCCACCCCATACCGGAGTTATAGTAACCAGGGACTTTGACCAATCAAGATTGATGGAAATTCAAGAAGTATATCATTCCGTCGGGTGGAATAAGCATTCTTTGGACGTAATACTTGAGATCTATCGAAAGAGTAATGTTTTCAGTATGGTGTATGTGGACGGACGGGTAAGGGGCATGGGAAGAGCGTTATCAGACGGGGTTTTCAACGCAGCCATTTATGATGTGGTGACCCACATGGATGTTCAACAACAGGGATTGGGAGCACGCATAATGGACGATTTGCTTGACCAACTTGCGCCCGTTTCGTGTGTTCATCTGATTGCGACGACAGGAAATGAAGGATTTTATTTAAAGCAAGGACTGTCCCCACTGAAAACAGGTATGGCCAGGTATAGAAATGAGAAACTTGAAAAGGAGTACCTCATAAAAGAAAAATAAGCACCGGAGGATACAGTGCTTATCAGATGATTTGATCCTTTTTGGAGGACGGGCTGTTCAATTCCATTTTTTGAAGCTCAAGCTTCATTTTCTCCGTTTCAAGAACAAAGTTTTCATGTTTCATTTGTTCGAGCTTGAGCTGATCTTCAAGCATTTTTTGTTTATACTTTGTTTGTTTTGTAAAATGATCTGAGATGATTGCAATGATCGGTATGGCAAACACCATGATTACTGCGATTGTGCCGGTCATATCCATTTCTCCTTTCGGCTTTTTCTTCCGTTATCAAGAGTATACCAGACTACTCCGTATAGTAGACAGTGGTTTCATGTATTTCTACGAATCAAAAGCAGTCTTGGTTTCATAATTTATAAGTCACCCTGAACTTTTCCTGCTAATTTCATGATATGCTAGTACTAAAAATTAGAGAATAGTGAGGACATGTATGCGATTGAAAAAAATGATACCCAATATGTTCACCCTTGGGAATCTGTACTGTGGTTTTTTATCAATAGGTTTTGCTGCCAGCGGTCAGTTTAAGAATGCCGCCGTGTTGATCATTATCGGCATGATGCTCGACAGTATGGACGGAAGACTTGCCAGGATGCTGAACGCCGACAGTGAGCTAGGAAAAGAATTGGACTCATTGGCGGATATCGTGACGTTCGGTGTGGCTCCTTCTTTCCTTGTGTATTATACTTCTTTTTACCATTATGGGTTGCTCGGTTTCATTGTTGCCGGATTGTTCCCCTTGTTTGGCGGATATCGCCTTGCCAGATTCAATACCAGTCCAAAAAAAGCATCTCTCCATTATTTTGTCGGGGTCCCGATCACCGCTGCCGGTGGAATCATGGCCATATTGACATTGTTCGGATCGATGATACCGAATATCGTCATTACCGTGATTTTCACGGCCATGTGTTTCTTGATGGTGAGCAGGATCCGCATCCCGAGTTTAAAAGAGGTTCCTCTGCCGAAGTACGGGACGATTGTAACCATCTTTCTAGGAGCCATGCTATATGTCATCTATAAAGGTACGTATGAGCAATTCCCTTACCTTATCTATATCGCGACTCCACTCTATATCGCCTATCTCGCCTACAAATTTGTAAAAAGATGAAGAAGAAAGAGCATGATCCCCGGATCATGCTCTTTTTTCTATAAAAATAGTGAACCGGCAACAATTCCGGTCACAACGATGAACCATGGAGGAAGCTTCCAAAACATAAGCATGCTGAAGAGAATGGCAGCCATGCCGAAATGAAAGGGAGACGTTATGGAACTCGTCCAAATGGGATCATAGAATGCAGAGATCAATATCCCGACTACACCAGCATTTACTCCCATTAAAACTCCGTTCATCCCGGGACTTCTCCTTAGGGCATTCCAGAAGGGAAGGGCTCCGAAGATGAGAAGGAAAGCAGGTAGGAAAATGGCGATTGTCGCCAATAAAGCATATTCCCATCCGCCAATCGCTCCTCCAAGGAACGCAGCAAATGTAAAGAGAGGACCTGGGACTGCCTGTGCAGCACCATACCCCGCCAAAAATTCCTGACCGGATATGAGACCGGATGGAACCAATTCTCTTTCCAGTAGTGGAAGGACAACATGCCCCCCACCGAATACCAATGCTCCTGCACGGTAGAAGCTATCGAATACCGTCACCGCCATGGTTGAGGTGGCTTCTTTTAATAGTGGAAGCCCAGCCAATAATACGAAGAAGAGAACAAGGCATACGGTCCCGAATGTTTTACTGATGGGGAACTGTGAGTGTGTGTGCTGTTTAGTATGCTCGTCGTGTTTCCTATAAAGTAGGAAGCCACATACTCCGGCAAGGATGATGACGGTAACCTGAGAAAAGGCTGATCCCCATAATAAAGTGAAAAGAATAGCCAAAAGGGCAATCCCTTTCCTGGTTAAGTCAGGGGTAAGTTTAGAGGACATTCCGATTATGGCATGAGCAACAACTGCCACAGCAACGATCTTAAGACCTTTTAGCCACCCCGCATCACTTACGCCCGTGTTTCCAAGGAAGATAGCAAATAGCGTTAAAACGATTACAGAGGGAAGTGTGAATCCTATGAAGGAGATGATCCCCCCGAATTTCCCACCTTTAAGAATTCCGATTCCGATCCCAACCTGGCTGCTGGCGGGGCCGGGGAGGAACTGACAAAGGGCAACTAGTTCCGAATACGTTTTTTCATCGATCCATTTCTTTTTTCTCACATACTCTTCATGGAAATAACCCAGATGGGCGATCGGACCGCCAAATGAAGTCAAACCAAGTCTGGTAGAGATCAGTAATAGTTCAAGCCAAGTCACGATTTTAGATTTCATTTTCCTTATCACCTCGTTAATCCTTTATTTCTTTAAAGAGTTCAAAAGCTTTATTTCTGGCTTCATCCAGCACGATGATTCCTTTAAGGGTGATGCTGTAATACTTTCTGATTTTACCTTCCACCTTTTTGTCTTCACGCTCCAACAGCCCATCTTTTTCCATGGAATGGAAGATAGGGTATAACGTTCCCGAGCTCATTTGATAGCCATGCTCCTGAAGTTCATGAAGCATCCACGTTACATATAGGGGCTCTTCTTTGGCATGGTGAAGAATGTGTATATGAATGAATCCTAGAAAGAGCTTCCTGAGTACTCGATCTTCCAAACTGTACACCTCCTTATTGTCGGTGAAATCGAAATTCGATATCGGTTTTCGTAATAATAATATCAGGAATTATCGATCCTTTCTATTCGGTTGTGGAATTTTACACAATCTTAACAATCCATAATTCAGAAGACGGACAAAAAAATATTCTCCTGTGGCAGATATCCAAGCTATTTTTTTTGAATTGAATATGATAATGAAACTGTTTAGTGGGGTATTGTTTATGAAAATTAATGGTGATTTTAAAAACAACGGTCCTATGGATGTGAATGAAAGTTTTGATTATGTAAAATCGATAAATTTGGATCCGTATCATGTTCCAGCTGGCTGCCCTTCCATTTTTCCAAAAGGTTCATCTCCATGTCCTTCAGGACCCCAGGGGCCACAAGGTGCACAAGGGCCACAGGGACTACAAGGTAGTCGGGGAGAAACAGGAGCTCAAGGCCCCCAAGGAGAACAGGGTTTAACAGGAGCTCAAGGTTCGCAAGGGGATCAGGGCGCAGCAGGGGCTCAAGGACCGCAAGGAGACCAAGGTGCAACGGGAGCTCAGGGACCACAAGGGGATCAAGGTGTTTCGGGGGCACAAGGACCACAAGGAGACCAGGGTGTTACTGGAACACAGGGTCCACAAGGGGATCAAGGTGTCACTGGAGCTCAAGGAGTAACCGGATCCCAAGGACCGCAAGGAGATCAAGGTGTTACTGGAGCTCAAGGACCACAAGGAGACCAGGGTGTTACGGGAGCTCAAGGTCCACAAGGAGACCAAGGAGTTACGGGAGCTCAAGGACCACAAGGAGATCAGGGTGTTACGGGAGCTCAAGGTCCACAAGGAGACCAAGGCGCAACCGGAGGTCAAGGCCCACAAGGAGACCAAGGCGCAACCGGAGGTCAAGGACCACAAGGAGACCAAGGCGCTACAGGAGCACAAGGTCCTCAAGGAACGCAAGGTTTAACGGGAGCTCAAGGACCACAAGGAGATCAGGGTGTTACGGGAGCTCAAGGTCCACAAGGAGACCAAGGCGCAACCGGAGTTCAAGGCCCACAAGGAGACCAAGGCGTAACCGGAGCTCAAGGTCCACAAGGAGACCAAGGCGCTACAGGAGCACAAGGTCCACAAGGAACTCAAGGTTTAACAGGAGCTCAAGGACCACAAGGAGACCAGGGTGTTACGGGAGCTCAAGGTCCACAAGGAGACCAAGGAGTTACGGGAGCTCAAGGTCCTCAAGGGGACCAAGGTGTAACTGGAGCTCAGGGACCACAAGGAGACCAAGGCGCAACCGGAGTTCAAGGCCCACAAGGAGACCAAGGCGCAACCGGAGTTCAAGGCCCACAAGGAGACCAAGGCGTAACCGGAGCTCAAGGTCCACAAGGAACGCAAGGTGTTGCGGGAGCTCAGGGACCGCAAGGAGATCAAGGCGCAACTGGAGCTCAAGGTCCACAAGGAACGCAAGGAGTTACGGGAGCTCAGGGACCACAAGGAGACCAAGGTGTAACCGGAGCTCAAGGACCACAAGGAACGCAAGGAGTTACGGGAGCTCAGGGACCACAAGGAGACCAAGGTGTAACCGGAGCTCAAGGACCACAAGGAGACCAAGGAGTTACGGGAGCTCAAGGTCCACAAGGAACTCAAGGTTTAACGGGAGCTCAAGGTCCACAAGGGGATCAAGGTGCAACCGGAGGACAGGGACCACAAGGGGATCAAGGTGTTACGGGGGCACAAGGACCACAAGGAGATCAAGGCGTAACCGGAGCTCAAGGACCACAAGGGACGCAGGGGTTAACTGGAACTCAAGGACCGCAAGGAGATCAAGGCGCAACCGGGGCTCAAGGACCTCAAGGGGACCAAGGTGTTACGGGAGTTCAGGGTCCACAAGGAGACCAAGGCGCAACCGGAGTTCAAGGTCCACAAGGAGACCAGGGCGTAACCGGAGCTCAAGGTCCACAAGGAACGCAAGGAGTTACGGGAGCTCAGGGACCGCAAGGAGATCAAGGCTCAACAGGAGCTCAAGGTCCACAAGGAACGCAAGGAGTTACGGGAGCTCAGGGACCACAAGGAGACCAGGGTGTTACGGGAGCTCAGGGACCGCAAGGAGATCAAGGCGCAACAGGAGCTCAGGGACCGCAAGGAGATCAAGGCGCAACAGGAGCTCAGGGACCGCAAGGAGATCAAGGCGCAATCGGAGTTCAAGGCCCACAAGGAGACCAAGGTGCAACCGGGGCTCAAGGACCTCAAGGAGATCAGGGCGTAACGGGGGCTCAAGGACCTCAAGGGGACCAAGGTGTTACGGGAGTTCAAGGTCCACAAGGGGACCAAGGTGTTACGGGAGTTCAAGGTCCACAAGGGGACCAAGGTGTTACGGGAGTTCAAGGTCCACAAGGAGACCAAGGCGCAACCGGAGTTCAAGGTCCACAAGGAGACCAAGGCGCAACCGGAGTTCAAGGCCCACAAGGAGACCAAGGCGCAACCGGAGCTCAAGGTCCACAAGGAGACCAAGGCGTAACCGGAGCTCAAGGTCCACAGGGAGGCCAAGGCGCAACCGGAGCTCAAGGTCCACAAGGAACGCAAGGGGTAACGGGAGCTCAAGGTCCTCAAGGGGATCAAGGTGCAACCGGGGCACAAGGCCCACAAGGAGATCAAGGCGCAACCGGAGCTCAAGGCCCACAAGGAACGCAAGGGGTAACGGGAGCTCAAGGTCCTCAAGGGGATCAAGGTGCAACCGGAGGACAGGGACCACAAGGGGATCAAGGTGTTACGGGGGCACAAGGCCCACAAGGAGACCAAGGCGTAACGGGAGCTCAAGGACCACAAGGAGATCAAGGCGCAACCGGAGCTCAAGGTCCACAAGGAACTCAAGGTTTAACCGGAGCTCAGGGACCACAAGGAGACCAAGGAGATACGGGAGCTCAAGGTCCTCAAGGGGACCAGGGTGTAACGGGAGCTCAAGGTCCACAAGGAACTCAAGGTTTAACCGGAGCTCAGGGACCACAAGGAGACCAAGGAGTTACGGGAGCTCAAGGTCCTCAAGGGGACCAGGGTGTAACGGGAGCTCAAGGTCCACAAGGAACTCAAGGTTTAACAGGAGCACAAGGTTTAACGGGAGCACAAGGTCCACAAGGAACCCAAGGTGCAACCGGGGCTCAAGGACCTCAAGGAACTCAAGGTTTAACGGGAGCACAAGGTCCACAAGGAACCCAAGGTGCAACAGGAGCTCAGGGACCGCAAGGCACTACCGGAGCACAAGGTCCTCAAGGTACTCAAGGGCCACAAGGTGTGCAGGGCGCACAGGGTCCAGCTTTCGCGGCAGAAGGTTTTTCAGGCAGAGCGGATGGCATTACAACAGCTGCGTCCCAACAGATTGCTAACTTCTCGGTAGCGGCACCATATTATAGCAACGCGAACTTTAACGCCACAACAGGGACCTATACAGTACCTGCAACTGGAAGATACTCAATAAAGGCGACCATCAATTATACGACGACAGCTGCCATTTCGGTAACTCTGGGTGGGGGGATTAATCCATCATTCGTGGTAAGAAGGATTACAGATAGTACGACACTCGTATCAGGTTTGTTCCCGGTGCTCAACGTAAACATTGCTTTGGTATTGACCCTAAGGACCATATTGGGAAATGGGACTGTTACGCTTGCTGGAGATGTTCAGCTGAATGCCAACGATACAATTGGATTGTTTTATGTATCCGACGGTCTAACAGTCAACCTTAATCTTGGGGCTGGCCAAGGAATTGTATGGTCGGTATATCGAATCGCATAACGTAGAAAGGATACGAATAAAGCCCCTGCCTGTAGGTAGGGGCTTTATTAGGTCCATGGGATGAAATGATCAAGAATGGCTAGTTCTTTCTTCTCTTTTCTATATTCGCTCAACATATTGGCAAAAAATAGACGATAATAGTAAGTAGACACAATAGTCAGAATAAGGGGTGAGGAAGTTGAAAAGAAAGATTGGTTATTCCTGTTTACTTCTCATGTTCCTGTTTCCTTCTTGGACGTTGGCGGGTGACTTTGGTAAAGATGATCCTTCGGGCAATCCCGGTGAGTGGTATGTCGGAACGAATCCAGCTGTACCAAAGCAGCCGATTTTGTTTGTGCATGGATTGAATAGCTCCTCGAATACTTGGTGGAATGAGAATGATATGTATGATGTTGCTTATCGCAGCGGTTATAAGACCGCATTCATCGATTTATATCCACAAAAAGATATGTGGGCCAATGGTGCATTGTTAGCTTCGAAACTAAAAGAGATCTATGATTATTTCGGGGTAAAAGTGGTGGTGGTGGCTCATAGTAAAGGAGGAATCGATACTCAATCAGCTCTAGTACATTTTGGTGCTGATCGCTATGTCTCCAAAGTGATCACGCTATCGAGTCCGCATCATGGGTCACAGCTGGCTGATTTGGCTTATAGCAATTGGGCCGGCTGGCTGGCAGCCATCATAGGAAGCAAGAATGAGGCGACCGCATCTTTACAGACTGGATATATGAGTCAGTTCAGGTCACAAACTGATGGAAGTAGTGGGAAGGTACCTTTTTATACGATGGGTGGAACCTCCTGGGGAGGATTCGGGGGATCACTATACTGGGGAGGCCTGTACTTATCTGGATATGGAAGCAACGATGGGGCTGTGACCACAGCAAGTTCAAGATTACCGAATGCTCAGGAGGTTGCCATAGGGAAGTGGGATCATAAAACAGTCAAAGAGGGATCTTCGACATTCTCTATTTTTCAGTCATTATTATCGTCATCCTCCACTCATGATGCGATGTCCAGAAAGGAATCTGCTCTCAAGACCAATACTTCATCCTTCATCCGCGGAGGTGAGTATAAAGAGCATGCGGATGAAACTTTCTGGGTAGAGGTTGGGGCAAAACGCATTACGATTGACTGGTTGGCTTCGAACTCGATGGAAGATGTCTACCTTACAAGCCCAGATAACAAGGTAACGGCACTGAAACCATCTGGAAAGGATCAGGAAAGTTATTTCAACGGTGCGTTTCATCATGTGGGCACGGTTGAAAACCCTATTGAAGGCGAGTGGAAGGTGTCATCTTTGTCAAAAGAACCTGGGGCGTATTTACTGAATGTTGGTTTCACAAGTCCATTGAATGATGACTTGGTGGTAACGACGACTGAGAAGGGAGTCAGCGTGCAATCAAGTATCGTCAGTGGATTCACCGAGCACACAAGGTTTGAGTTCTACCCTAAGGGGAAACCTTTGTCCCAGTCTGTCAAGGGGAGTGGTGCAGTGTTCAATGGAGGAGAAGGAACCTACAACCTGACAACGGATATTAAGTCTGATTATAAAGGGAAACCGTTTAATAGAACCATCATCCAGAGTGTTTACCTGAACCAAAACGGCCAGATCGTAAAACAGTAGTGAACATAATGAAAGAGCCCACCATTCACGGTGGGCTCTTGTTTTATCTATTAGTATCTTACAGCTTTGTTTGAGTTGATTTTACCATACTTGAAGTTTGTTCCAGTGCCAGAGATCTTATCGGCGGTTTGCTCAATGGCCTGGCGGATTTGTACGTTATTCTTACCTTGACTTGCCAACAAAGCAGCCAAACCGGCCACGTGAGGGGATGCCATGGACGTACCAGACATGTAGGAGTAGCCATTATTCGGAACGGTTGATGCTATGTTCACACCTGGAGCAGTGACATCCACCCACGTTCCGTAATTGGAGAATGATGCTTTTCGATCATTGGAGTCAATGGCACCTACTGCAATAGCATTAGGGTAAGAAGCTGGTTGGAATGTACGGGATACATTGTCATTCCCTGCAGCGGCAACGACTACAGCTCCTTTGTTCCATGCATAGTCGACGGCACTCTTAAGAGTTGTGGAGTTGCATTCGCAACCAAGGGAGAGGTTGAGTACCTTTGCCCCTTGATCAGCAGCATAGCGGATACCTGAGGCAATGCTGTCAAGTGAGCCACTTCCATTGGCATCAAGGACCCGTACGGCAAGGATCTTCGTATCTGGTGCCATACCGGCTACGCCAATTCCATTGTTCGTATCAGCAGCAACAGTACCGGCAACATGGGTACCATGTCCGTTAAGATCCATTGGGTTATTGTCCCTGTCGATAAAGTCGTACCCTTTTATTACTTTTCTTGCAAGATCAGGGTGGTTATAATCCACTCCGGAATCAAGGACCGCCACCGTTTGAGTGCTGCTTCCACGGGTTACATCCCAGGCAGCAGGGGTTGAGGTGTTTTGTGGTCCATACTGGTAAGCAGAATAGTAAGGGTCATTCGGTGACCAAGTCGCTTGGAAGGTATAGTTTGGTTCAGCATATTCTACATTCGGATTGTTTTCCAGTGCTTTAACAGCTTGATCGACGTCCGCTACTTCCAATACCTGAAATGGATCTTTTGCTGATGCTTTCTGTTCATTTGCCTCCGCTTTGTTCAGAGCAGAACCTTGTGCCTTTTTGGATACACCATCTTTGAATTTGACGATGACTTCACCGGATTCGAAAGCGCCTTTATCCACTGTTTTGTTGATAGGTTGGAACGGTTTCGGTGCTTCCTTGGCCAGTGAACTACCTCCGAAGGCAGGGAATAAAGCAAGGGAAGTTGCTAAGGATAGAGCGGCTATTTTTTTGAACTTCATAAAAGCATTCCTCCATTTTCTATTTTTTTACGACAAATTAGCAGGTCGATCCTCCCTTCAGAATTCAAGATGAACAAAGGTCATTGTGATGAATGATAGATATGTAGGGGACCCTTATTACCTAGGATTCTAGCAGGTTGTGACAAAATATTGAATAGTTTTAATTTTCTATCAAAAAATGAATTCACTCTCAGTTTTTGATAGATTTCGCATAATGAACGTTTGGCATGAAAAGTTTCATGATTGTATGGGGTTGAGCAACTTTAAGGATAGGTGAATGGTCACTTATTTTCTCAAATTGAAAATCAAATATAGTAGGTTTCTATAATAATATTATGGTAATTATAAGAAACTTATGGAAATCTTTCTGCTAGTATCAGTATACTGATACTAGGAGGTGATCATATGGAAATCCGTTTTCCGAAATCTGCAGCATCTCATGCAAAGCCTGTATGATTCGGCGATCCTTTGCATGGGGCGGTAGTTATAGATGAATCGCCATTCATATGTCGGCTTTGTCCCTTATTGATCCAATAATGATAAGGAGCTGACACGATTGAAAGCAGTAAATCAAATTCCTGATTACTTAATGAGAGAATTACAAAACTATGTTCAAGGCCAAACCATTTATATCCCAAAGCGAAAAGAAGAGTATAATGCCTGGGGCTCAAAGTCAGGAGGAAGGGAAGCGCTTAAACGGAGAAACACGTCGATCCTTGAAGCCTTTACTGGAGGAGAGTCGATTGCTTCCATTTCAGATAGGTACTTTTTATCCATCGAGACTATAAAGAAAATCGTCTACGGTAAGCGCTGAGGCGATACATCGGGATAATCAAGCTTTCATAAGAAACAGCTTGCTTTGACCTAAAGGGGTCTGAGCAGGCTGTTTTTTAAAATGAGACAACCTTTACTGGCTTAGGCTACGAGCGAAAATGGTGCTTGGGTCCTCGTGCATAAAGCAGAAGATCATTCATGACAACTTGACTCACCTTTCATGTAGTCCGAAATCGTTTTTTTCATATATGTGACGTTCTTTCTAACATTGTTCTCTACCTATGAACATGTGGACGAATGGGATATAGTAGAGGTGAAAAGACGTAAGGAGAGGTCGTAATGGAACGATTCATACGAAATGATCAATATAATGAAATATCAAATCAAACACAAATCTTACTGAATGGTTATTCCACTGTGAATGACCTGAATGTTCTGCACGCCCTAAGGGGACTTGTGAAAGACAAAGTGACAGGGCTGTTTACGGATCTGACCGTTTCTCAGGAGGGAATGCTTGAAGCAATCGAGGCAGTAAAGGACCCTGAGCAGGCAGAGGACTTTCTTTCAGGACTTGAACCCTATGTGATCCCGTTTCCACCACTGACCGAGGCAAAACTGAAGAAGTTGTTTCCAAAAGTGAAGAAGCTGAAGATACCGGATCTTTTGGAGTTGAACGAAACGAACCTTTCGTATCTCGGGTGGAATGATTACGGTCAGGAACGCAAATATTTGGTGATTGAACGGGAGGGGAAGCTGACAGGTTTAAAAGGCAGATTTACTCCTTCTAATAAAAAAGGGATCTGTGCCATCTGTCATTCATTCAGTGAGATTGGAATGTTCATGTCAGAATCAAAAAAATCCCAACAAGGAACCTATGTGAACAGAGGGAACTATGTCTGTCAGGATAGCACGGTTTGCAATACTCGAATAAAAGGTCTTGAAAGACTAAACGATTTTCAAGAGCGGATGAAGTCGTAATCCTCAGGGACTGTGTATAAATCCCTTGAAACATTGCGATACTTTCAGTAGTATAGATAAGTAGAAAATCGTAATGTTTTGAAATGAGGGTATAAAAATGGAGAAAACATCCATATACGGATTAACGATAGATCAGCTCACAGATTGGCTAGTCGAGCACGGCCAGAAGAAATTCCGTGCCGCCCAAGTGTGGGACTGGTTATATAAGAAGAGAGTAACGGAATTCTCTCAAATGAAAAACCTGAATAGTACCTGCATCGAACTGTTGGACAACCATTTCCACATTCAAACCCTTCAACAGGAAATCAAGCAGGAGTCCAAGGACGGAACAATCAAATTTCTATTCAAGCTTCAGGATGGGAACCTGATTGAGACCGTGCTTATGCGCTTTAATTATGGTCTGAGCGTATGTGTGACCACTCAGGTAGGGTGCAACATCGGTTGTACGTTCTGCGCAAGCGGCTTGCTGAAGAAAAACCGCGATCTATCCAGTGGTGAAATCGTGGAGCAGATCATGAATGTACAGCATCACCTTGATGCTGCCGGCAAGGATGAGAGGGTCAGTCATATTGTGGTTATGGGAATCGGCGAGCCGTTTGATAACTATGACAATATGATGGACTTCTTCCGGGTCGTGAATGACCAGAAGGGCCTATCCATCGGTGCACGTCACATTACCGTTTCAACAAGTGGTTTAGCTGATAAGATTTATAAGTTTGCCGATGAAAACATCCAGATCAACCTGGCTGTATCCCTTCATGCTCCAAACAACGAACTACGGACCAGGATCATGAAGATCAACCGTGCCTATCCACTAGAGAAACTGATGCCGGCGATTGATTATTACCTTGAGAAGACAAACAGAAGGATTACGTTTGAGTACATCCTCTTGAGTGACGTGAATGATCATGTCGAAGAAGCGAAGCAACTTGCCAAGCTTCTGAAGGACAAGCGACACCTGTCATACGTCAATCTGATTCCATATAATCCGGTTGATGAGCACAATCAATATCAAAGGAGCACGAAGGATGCCATCGTGAAGTTCTACGGAACTCTCCTGGATAATGGGATCAATTGCGGAGTGCGTGTGGAACAAGGTTCAGATATTGATGCCGCATGCGGTCAATTGCGCAGTAAACAAATTAAGAAAGCCATGGCGTAATCGAAGGACTGCCGTGAAAATACAATACATGACCGGTCGATCAGTTGATATGTTGATTCATATCGAGATCGTCCGGTTTTTTTTCTGTGACATTACTCCAGAAGATGAGGGAGAAGCCTCACACCAAATGAGAATACAATTGATGCATCAACGATTGAGTATTTGGATGAAACTTATTAGTTGACGCGTCAAATATATCGTAGTATGATCATGCTTGTAACCTTTTAAAACATTGTTTTAAAGAGATTACACACTATGGTTGACGGGTCATGTAATATAGGCTGCACCCTTGACAGTCAGGTCGCTTTATAGTATATTAATTGATGTATCAACTATTGAGTGATCAATTGTTAAAGGAGGGGGATGCTTTGCCGAATCACTGTTCAGAAGAAGGTAAGATCATCTATCAGCTGAATGACATCTATAAATTAATGAGTCCCAAGTTCGAACGCTGTACCGGTATCAGTCAGTCACGTCTCGAACTTCTCCATAAATTATTTGATGTTGACGAAATCAGTCAGACCCAGCTACAAAAAGAGGTTTGTATAGATGGCGCGGCCGTTACAAGACATTTGAAACAGCTTGAAGCTCAAGGCATGGTCTCACGCAGGAAGAATCCTGCAGACAATCGTTTTACATTTGTCCGTCTGACGAAAGAAGGAAGAGAAAAAATCGATTCCTTTAAGCGGGAGAAAGAACAATTTATCAGCAGGGTCCTGGACGGTTTTTCAGAGGCCGAGATGAAGAATCTTTCCGACAGTCTTTCTAGGATTCAGGACAACGTCAATAAAATCAACTATTAAGAAAAGGGGAATTTCATCATGAATTCAGTTCGCAATAACGACTTCCAAGACCTCATTACCGGTCGCCGTTCCATCAGGAACTATGATCCGAGTGTGAAAATCAGCAAAGAAGAAATGAAGGAGATTTTAACAGAAGCAACACTTGCTCCGTCTTCTGTGAACCTTCAACCTTGGCGCTTCCTTGTCATTGATAGTGAAGAAGGAAAAGCCACTCTTGCACCTCTTGCAAAATTCAACCAAACTCAGGTTAATACATCTTCAGCAGTCATTGCTGTTTTCGTGGATATGAACAGCCTTGACTACACGGATCGCATCTACAACGATGCAGTAGAAAAAGGCCTTATGCCTGCAGAAGTAAGAGACAGGCAGATTCCTGGGATTAAAGGAATGTTAAGTCAGGTTCCTGTTCAGGAAATGCGTGAAATGAACCTGATCGATGCCGGTCTTGTATCCATGCAACTTATGCTTGCAGCACGTCACCACGGATATGACACCAACCCAATCGGTGGGTATGAAAAAGATCAAATTGCCGAAGCCTATGGAATGGATAAAGAACGCTACTATCCAGTTATGTTGATTTCAATCGGTAAAGCTGCAGACGCCGGGTACCAATCAGTCCGCCTTCCAATCGATGAAATCACTGAATGGAAATAATACAAAACCAACACTAACCATAAGAGGAGAATGAACCATGATTATTACACACGCTGAACTACAAGTGAACCCTGCAAAAGAAGAAGAATTCCTAGCTGAGATCCGCACACTCATCGCTGCTTCTAAACAAGAAGAAGGAAACGTGGACTACTCACTTAAACGCGATGTTGAAAACCCAAATCATTTCACTATGATCGAAATGTGGAAAGACATGGACGCAGTCCAAAGCCATAACAATAGTGAGCACTTCAAGGCATTTGGTGCGAAAGCACAAGCTTTCCTTGCCGGCCCTCTTGCAGTGCGCATGTTCGAAGGACAAGAATTGAAACTTTCTTAATTGATGAATCAATAAGAAGCAGTTCCACTTGGGACTGCTTTTCTTATTGGGAAAATGGAGGATGTACAAAATGGAAAATTTACAAAAATACTTTGATCTATTCGATCAATCCAGAACAAGTGAAAAAGCGTTTGAGGAATTGAGCGGACTATTTACAGAAGACATGATGTTTGTATTGAATGGGCATGAAAAACATGGCATCGATCAATGGAATCAATTCGTAAAGATGGTGTTCCAAGAAAATGTCGACCTCAAGCATATGTTTGAAGGCTGGGTATACGATGAGAAAGAAGATCTGTATGTAACACCATGGGCGGTTTGTGGAAAACGTAAATCGGGTGAAGTCTACACCCAGACAGGGAAAGATTTTGCCAAGCTAGACACTTCAGGGAAAATCACGTATCTTGCCAATGTGCCTGACAACACAGACATGTTCTCGGATTATAAGAAGTAATGCGGCATGGATTGACACCTTCTACAATAAGAAGGTGTTTTTTTAATGGGCAGGGAATTTTTTGTCCTTTACTATATTTTATAAGTTTGAACCATCTCCATACGTCTATTGCCGTGTATCGAATAGGATGAGCTGTTGACCACTACGGTAGCAATAAAAAAATCCTAAAGCTGACATATACGTAGTCACCTTGGCGTTGGAGAGCATCCAGTCTTTCTTCGGGGGTAGGGATTAGCATGTCCATGAGTGGAAAGCAAAAGGGTATTCATCATCAAGCAGTGAGAAGCGCTGCTTTTTTTATGAAAATCTTTAGGAAATGGGTATTCATACAGACAATGGACGCTTGTCCTGCTTATACTATCTTAGACCCAGAGAAAGAGAGGAGGATACAGATTATGTATAAAGGAAATAAAGGAGTTCAAGGTGCCCAAAGCGGACAGCAACCAATGAACTGCGGCTATCCGCAGGTTTCTCCAGCCCAAACAAAACCAACACAGATGATGCCTGCCCAGACCAGCCCAACAAAACAATACACTGAAAATGTAAACCAGGAAGTTCAAATCCCTATGGTTCACCCGAGCCACACGACGCAGGTGAATCACACACATTATAAATATATACACTCTTATCCACACACACAATCGGTGGTCAATTCCGCTTCGGAAGAACATGTATGCGCAGAGCCGCAACAAATGATGCCGATGCATCACTGCCCACCGCCATGCCCGCCTCGTCCATGCCCACCACGTCCATGTGGAAGGCCTAGACCAGGATTCTTCTGGTGAAATTTGATGGTGTCCTAAAAGGGCACCATTTTTTATTGTTTGGTTTCGTTCCAAACGGATAGTTGGTATTATGAGGAGTAGAATGTTGAAAGGAATCGGGATATGTACAGAATAACAGACCGCAAGATCAAAGATCGTTGTGGGGATCAATCATATAAAAAAGGGCAAGAGTATGTTAGACGCAATCGCGTCTCCATCCTCTCTATGGGGGATGGGCATGTGAGCGCAACGGTGAAGGGCGATGAGGACTTTTCTGTGATGATCGACCTGAGCAATGACTCTGCATCTTGTTCATGCCCCAAACTGGCATCGTTTAAAAAAGAATGCCAACACATTGCCGCGGTGTGGCTGACCATGAAAGATGAGGCGGCAGCTGAAGAACTGATCGCACTCTTCAATGAGGATACAAGTGTCCCCACCGTCAAGTCGCATTTTGAAACCAGGGAAACTCTGCAGTTGTCTTGGTACATAAAGTATGAAGAAATCTTATATCTATCTCTTGGAATCGAAGGTAGGCCCGTTCATGACATCCACGGCTTCACTCAAGCAGTTAAGGAGGGAAAGTGTTTCAGGATCTCAGACGATTTCGATTATCTCCCTTCCTCCCATTGCTTAAAGCATGAAGACATGAAACTGTTAAATTGTTTAGAGCGTGGGAGAGAAGGCAATCAAAAAGCGGGATCACTTGTGGTTACGGTTCCTATATGGAGGGACATTCTTCCTCTTTTAGAGGCAGTTAAGGTTTTCTTCGAATATCCAAAGGGAGAGTGTGTAGAATTTATTATCAACCATGAGTTGCCGGACATTGGTTTTCATTTTGATCAATCAGATCTAGGCTTTACCCTTCATATCAGGGGTGTACGGGATTTGGAGATCATTCCTTCTTATGGAGTGGCCATCGATCACGGGACCTTCAGGGCATTGTCTGCACAAAATGGACGGAAACTGATTGAGATGAAGAAACTGCTTACGTCATCTTCTGATGTGATCAGGATTCCTCAGACTCAGATCAATCTGTTCGTTGATAAGGTCGCAGTAGGCTTGAAAGATCTGGGGGAAGTCACGTTCTCTGAAACGATGATGGCCTTGCTCTCTCGCACCCCATTGGAAGCGAAGCTATACCTTGATCGAGTAGGGAATAGGTTGTTGGCTGGATTGGAATTTCAATATGGGCACCTCTCCATTAATCCTCTTGCTCCTGATCAAGAGGATGGAAAATTCCTGAGAGATCGGGTCCGGGAACAGCGCATTCTCGAGAAAATCGATGAGACCCCATTCACGCGAACAGAGGAAGGTTTATACCTTCAGAATGAAGAATTGGAATTTGATTTTTTGACATACGGGGTGAACGACCTAAAAGGGTATGTGAACATCTTTGCGACCACCGCAGTCCGCAATCGACTATATAAGCGCAAGGCATTACCGAGGCTTCGAGTGAAGGTGAATAAGGAACGGGGGAACTGGCTTCATTTCTCATTTGATATGAACGGGATCCCACATAAAGAAATTGAAGGGATCCTGGAGGCATTAGAGGAGAAGCGCACCTATTATCCGATGAACAACGGGTCACTCCTATCCTTGAAATCGAAAGAAATACGTGACATGGAGAAGTTTCTTCATACCGTCCAAGCCGATCGTCAAGATCTCTTGAATGGAATAGGCATAGCCGTCCCGCCAACATCTGAACTTCTTGACCTCGTAGAAGATAGTGACCTCTATCATCGGGAGGAATCATATGCTGCATTCATTCAAGGGATCCATCATCCTGAAACATTGCATTATCCTGTTCCCGAAGAATTGAAAGGGATTTTGATGCCCTATCAGGAAACGGGTTTTGCTTGGTTAAAATATTTGGCTTCATTCCGATTTGGTGGCTTGCTCGCTGATGATATGGGACTTGGAAAAACCTTGCAGGCAATCGCCTATATCCTCTCTGAAAAAACAGGATCCAATGAAACGAAAAGTCCGATCCTAGTGGTGTGCCCGTCTTCTTTGGTTCATAACTGGAAAAGGGAAGTTGAGAAATTCGCCCCCGTTTTGAGGGTGCAGGTAATCGGAGGGACACCAACAAATCGAAAAAAACTCATGTTGAATACAGAGGCAGATGTATGGATTACTTCTTACCCCCTCATAAGAATGGACCATAGGCAGTATGAAAAAATGGAATTTCACACAGTATTTTTCGATGAAGCTCAAGCATTCAAAAATCCATTCACTCAGACCAGCAGGGCGGTGAAGAAACTCCGATCTCAGCGGAGCTTTGCCATGACGGGCACCCCGATTGAAAATACTTTAGAAGAACTATGGTCGATTTTCCATGTGATCTCACCAGGTGTTTTGGGAGGGATTACTAATTTTAGCCATCTGCAACCTAAAGAAGCATCAAGGAAGGTGCGCCCGTTCATTTTGAGGCGAATGAAGAAGGACGTATTATCACAGCTGCCAGAAAAACATGAGTCGGTTGAAATGATTGACCTATTACCTGAACAAAAGGCATTGTATGCGTCTTACTTAGCAAAGCTGAAGCACGATGAATTAAAGCATCTTGACCGCCATACATTGGACAAGAATCGAATCAAGATCCTTTCGGGCCTTACAAGGCTACGCCAGCTTTGCTGTCATCCGGGTCTGTTTGTAGAGGGCTATCGGGGAGGATCTGCCAAACTCCTTCATCTCCTTTCTCTCGTTAAGGATGCCAAAGCGGAGGGAAGGAGGGTCCTGATTTTTTCCCAATTCACAAGTATGCTGAGAATCATCGGGGGCGAGCTGCTGAAACAACGCACGCCGTATTTCTACCTCAGCGGTGAAACCGATCCTCTAGAGAGGGTTGAGCTCTCAAGGCGCTTTAATGAGGGTGAACGAGATTTCTTCTTGATTTCCCTGAAAGCGGGAGGCACAGGTTTGAATCTGCAAGGAGCCGATACCGTCATCTTATATGATACATGGTGGAATCCGGCAGTAGAGAATCAAGCAATGGACCGTGCCCATCGGATGGGGCAAACGAAAGAAGTCCAAGTCATCAGACTACTATCTAAAGGGACAATCGAAGCAAAGATGAATGAACTACAGTTGAAGAAGAAGGCGTTATATCATGAGGTGATCGATCAGGATTACCGCTGGAGTCTGGAGGATTTAAAGATCTTAGTAGAAGAGTAAAAGAGCGCCTGGCTGCCAGGCGCTCTTTTACAATCAGATCAGATCTGCTTTTAATTCACGAATCTGATCGATATGCCGTTTTTCATGGTACCCGATAAAGGGCACCCATTGATCCAATCGTACCATTCCGAATACTGGGTGAGGGTTTGCCTTTGATTTCAAGTCATCCTCTGAAGAGATTGATTCAAGGAAATGAAGAAGGTCCAGGCGCGAGCTTTCAAGTCTGTCCTTCATCTCCTCGAGCGTTTTCATTTCATCAGAAGGTTCTACATATGAGGGGGCTTGAACTTTTTTCGAGCGGTCGACGGTAAGATGCACCGGTTTATCGTCGACACTTTGTTCATCACCCTGTTCAAGTGTTTGAATCAATGAGGCTGTAATAGCCTTTTCCATTAGATAGAGGTGATCGACAACTTGCATGATCGTCCACCGATTTGGGTGGATGGTTCGGTTAAGCTCTTCATCCGTAAGATTTTGTATTTCGTCGAGAAGTTCTTTACGGATATCTGTAATTAACGTAATGGATTCTTTCATTATTAGACCTCCAATAGGTTTGTAGCCTACCTTCATTGTAGACCTTCAACCCTTATCCGTACAGTAAATGGGTTTCAGAGCGTTTCTTGAGGGTAATGTATGATATGAATGTAGATTACGCTGAAGGGGTGGAGGGATGGATACGATCAAGAACGACATTGAACAATGGATTGCTGAACACTTTTCCGGGGAAGATGTTATCATCGAAGAATATCCATACCTTCCCCACGGCAGGAAAATAAATGAACCTTTAAAGAATGATTACGTGATTGTCTATTATCACGCTCATTATGATAGGGTAAACTTCTATTTTAAGCCGAACTGAATATGTACCTTTGCTGGCCACTTTGAATGATTTCCATTCAACAGTGGTCAGTTTTTTTTCTTATGGGCAAAGGTCTAATCAGATGATGCGTTGGATGAATAGGATGTAAAAACTTGTCCGGAATGAGGAGGATTAATTTATGCAGCCCTTGGTTTCAATCATCATCCCTTTTTATAACTGTGCGTTCGTCGATCAAGCCATTGAGAGCGCCCTGCAACAGTCATACCCGAACATCGAGGTTATTCTTGTGGACGATGGATCTGATCGAGAAGTAGAACGGATTCATCCTTATCTGTCTTCGATTAACTATGTAAGGAAAGCAAATGGGGGGACAGCATCTGCCATTAACACAGGTATCCACCATTCAAATGGGGAGTATATCGCCTGGTTGAGTTCGGATGATGTTTTCCTGCCGCACAAGGTAGAACAGCAAATCCACTTCATGAAGAAGCACCATGCAAAGGCAAGCTTTACCAACTATGACTACATTGGGCCTGATAATAATCTCCTTATCCCTAAATGCGGAGAACAATTCCAGCATGCAGAAGGAGTATATCGCTCATTTTTGACATCCAACCCGATTAACGGGTGCACCGTTATCCTTCACAGGGAAGTCTTCGATCGCGTAGGCTATTTTTCTACGGAGTTCAACTATACTCAGGATTATGAAATGTGGTACCGCATCTTACTGAAAGGCATTCCATTTTACTATCTTGACCAAGTCCTGTTGAACTATCGCGCCCACCCCAATCAAGGTACCAGTAAAAACCAGGAAGGAATCAAGAAAGAGATCTTTATGATCAAACATCATTATATCCCTAGGCTTGAAAATTTCCTCAACTTCCAAGGCAACAGGTTAAAGCGAGTGGTGTTCGAATGAAGGCAAACCCGGACATGAAAGGTGAATCCGAATGAAAATCCTATTGGTTTCCTATTATCCTCTCCCTTATGCGGGGGGGATTTGGACGGTTGTTTCGAACCTTCAACAAAAGCTACTTTCACTAGGTCATCAGGTTGATTTGTTTTCCCAACGGCCCGACTTGAGTGGGTATCGCATGCACCATCTTGATCATGGGATGATGCTCGAGTCCATGCGCCCGAAGATCATGACAAGAATAAACAGAGAACTACCATTTCACCAACAGCATCCTATTATTCAGAAAGCAGAGATCTATCGCCTCAATTTTGAAATGACATTAAGGGAGTATGGATTGGAATCATATGATGTCATTCATGCACAAGATGTTACCGCTGCTCAAATCATCGGATCGATCAAGCCTGCTCATATTCCGTTAGTCACAAGTGCCCATGGCAGTCTCACCAAAGAAATCTTCCTTGTATTAAAATCCGTTTATCCCCACCTATCTGATCATTCCATCCTGACAGGAAGGGATTTCAACTATTATAAACGACTTGAAAAAGAAGCATATAAGGAGAGCAAGTATATCCATACCCAATCAAAATGGATGAAGTCCCAAATTGAGACGGATTTCCGTGTGAATCCAATAAAGGTCATCTCATACCCATTGGGAATCCATAACAAGCAAACCGGCACCCCGGTTTCTAAGAAAGATCGGTCAAAGGTGCTCATTTTCTCTGGAAGGGTTATTTATCTAAAGGGAATCACATTTTTACTTGAAGCCTTATCTCAGGTCGAATTGGGCCGTCAGGACTGGGAATGCCTGATTGTCGGGGACGGGGATTACCTACCGGCGGCAAAGGCGTTGGCAAAACGGCTTCGATTGAATGACCGCGTGTCATTCCTAGGACATCAGCAGAACATGGAAGACATCCTTGCTCAAGGCGATCTTCTCATCCAGCCGAGTCTTCAGGATACACAGCCCCTTTCGGTTGTGGAGGGTCAGTTTGCCGGATTGCCGGCGATCGTCAGTGATGCTGCCGGGCTTCCGGAGATGATTCAGGATGGATTGAACGGACTGATTGTTCCGACGGGTGATGCAAAGTCCCTACAGAATGCAATAGAGGCCTTGCTGAATGATGATGACCGACGCTGCCGGATGGGGCAGGCCGCGATTGCATGGGCCAATGAGCGTTGGACATTGGATGCCATGGTCTCTCAGACATTGGCGCTTTATAAGAGAGCTTTGACATGATCGCTAAGAGCTATTTTGGAGAAATCGTGTGCCGTATTTCCGTATGTGCTTTTGTAGTGTTAAGTGAATGCCATGCGTAAATTAATCATTTTTGCCATCGTCGGTTTTTTTGCACAGCTTGTAGATGGTTCACTGGGGATGGCGTTCGGACTGACGTCTTCCACCCTGCTTCTTGCCTATGGTGTTGCCCCGGCTATTGCATCGGCTTCCATCCATATGTCTGAGATCGCAACGACGGCTGCCTCAGGCATGGCACATTGGAAGTTCGGTAATGTCAACAAACGGATGGCCTTCCTTCTTATGATTCCTGGTAGTATCAGTGCCTTTATCGGGGCAGCATTTTTAAGCAGTATTCCAGGAGAGGCAATCAGACCTTATATATCTTCCTTTTTGCTTATTGGGATTGTATATCTTCGTCCGATTTCTTTTTTGGCCTTCTCCATCTGATGATAAACACAGCGCGAAACCTGCTCCTTCTGTGCGAAAACGGATCTTATTGCCTCTTGGAGCCACTGCAGGCTTTTTTGACGCAATAGGAGGAGGTGGGTGGGGGCCGATCAATACACCCGTTTTGTTGTCGGGGAAGGAAGCTGTACCACGGGAGGTCATCGGTACTGTGGATACAAGTGAGTTTGCCGTGACGTTATCCGCTACATTAGGGTTTGTCCTATTTTTAGGGTGGGAGAATTTTGATTGGCAGTGGGTGGCGGCATTCGTCATAGGTGGCGTTGCAGCAGCACCTCTTGCGGCACTGTTGGTCAAGAAACTTCCTTCGTTTCTTTTGGGCGTGCTTGTAGGTGGATTCATTATTCTTACGAATTCCTATACGTTACTCACTGTGTTCAATCAACCAGGCACCGTCATCCTTGGGGTCTGCATATTCATCTTGGCCACGTGGATCATCGGGGTCATTTACTGTCTGAAGGGAAAGGTAAAAAAATAAAACATAAAAATCCAACAACATTGTTCATAAGTGAGCAAAGTTGTTGACATATGACACGATGTCACATAAAGTGGATAAGGTTCCATGTGACATCGTGTCATTTTGTATTGGGAAGTTCTTGAGGGGTTTTGTCTTAATTTTATTGCATTGCGGGTATAGACCATTGAAGTTTTCTTCGTGGCAAACATCCGTCACAGAAGGAGTGTCTCAATTGCCCAAACCGACTTTTTTTAATTTGCGTGAAGAGAAACGGAGCAGATTGATCGATGCTGCTCGTGAAGAGTTTTCACGGGTATCTCTTTATGAAGCGTCCATTTCAAATATCCTAAAAATGGCGGGCATACCGAGGGGAAGCTTTTATCAGTATTTTGAGGATAAGGAAGACGCATTCTTCTTCCTGGTGGGAGAACATGCAAGGGAGAGGTTCGAACACTTCACATCCTTATTGCGTGAACATAAAGGCGACCTTTTTGAAGCAAGCAGGGAATTATTCAGGATGGTCTTGCAGCATTCCAGGGCAAGTGACCAAAACCGTTTCATGCGGAATGTACTCCTGAACATGAATTATAAAATTGAAAAGACCTTTACCCAGCATTTGACCAAAGAAACGTTGGATCAGCGCTATGCAGAAGTGTATCATCTGATAGATCGCAGTCTTCTCAACATCCAGACGAGGGAGGATCTGTACCATCTCCTCCAGATCAACACTGCGATAACCTTCCATAACCTCGTGAAAAGCATATCGGATGAACTGACTGTAGAGGAAGCGCTGAATAAATATGACAGGGAGATCCACATGATAAGGAAAGGGGTTTCCATGTGAAGTATCTCCTATGAAATAAGACCAGAAGAAAGAAGGGAGAATCGAAAATGGAGGATTCGCAACAAACACAAACATTCAACAAAACACCACTTCTTATCGTCTTGATTTCCGGTGCGTTTGCCGCCATTCTCAATCAAACATTATTAGGTACGGCTTTGCCCCATATTATGAAAGACTTAAACCTTGATGAAAGTACAGCCCAGTGGCTGACATCGATCTTTATGCTGGTCAATGGGATCATGATCCCGGTTACCGCATTCCTGATCGGTCGTTTTACGACACGGGCTTTATTCCTAAGTGCAATGGGTCTCTTCGCGGTTGGTACAGCCATCTGTGCTGTCGCGCCTTCCTTTGGCTTTTTGATGGTAGGAAGAATCATCCAGGCCTCTGGTGCAGGTATCATCATTCCGTTGATGCAGACCATCCTGTTCATGATTTATCCCGTCGAAAAGAGAGGGGCGGCCATGGGGATGTTCGGGCTTGTTATCTCATTTGCGCCCGCTATCGGACCATCCCTTTCAGGGTGGATGGTGGAAGAACTGCCTTGGAGGAGTCTGTTTTATGTGATCCTGCCGATCGTAATCGTGGATTTCATTGTAGCCTATTTCCTATTGAAAAATGTGACAAAACGTACATTCCCTAAATTGGACATCCTTTCTGTCATCTTGTCTTCATTCGGGTTTGGCGGTTTGCTATATGGATTCAGTATCGCAGGATCCAAGGGATGGGGAAGCTACCAGGTGGACCTATCCATGATTGTGGGTGGATTATCACTTCTTTGGTTCATCCTTAGGCAGCTACGGTTGAAAGAGCCGATGCTTCAGTTCCGAGTATTTAAAAATTCAATGTTCACGCTGACAACAGCTTTAGGCATGATTGTGTTCATAGCCATGATCGGTGCAGCCACGGTTCTTCCACTCTACATGCAGAATATGCTTGGATTTTCAGCGCTTGAATCCGGTTTGATGCTCCTGCCGGGTGCCTTGATCATGGGATTGATGAACCCGATAACCGGCCGATTATTCGATAAATTCGGAGCCAGGTGGCTCGCGATCATTGGCCTTACAATCTTATCTCTATCGACATTCATGTTCACTAATTTATCTGCAGAAACCACATTTGCTTATTTGGCAACATGGAATGCAGTAAGGATGTTCGGGGTGGCCATGGTGATGATGCCTGTTACAACAGCAGGACTCAATCAGCTGCCTTCTAATCTGATCCCTCATGGTACGGCCATGAACAACACGATGCGTCAGGTTTCCGGCGCTATGGGTACGGCGATGCTCGTGACCGTCATGACCACAAGCGCCATTCCAACAAAAGGGTTGGAGGGAATGATCCACGGGGTCAACGTCTCCTTCGTGGTGGCGGGCATCACCGCAATCTTGGCACTGATCCTATCTTTCTTTGTGAGGAATCCAGGTTCCAGAAGAATTAAGGGGAGTGCGTAACACACAATACACGAAATCCAATACCTAGCACATTAATCCGAGCGGCCATTTGAGAATGGTCGCTCGGATTTTTACTTTTTTTCCAAACCGCGAAGTATTCCGAATCTAGTAACTATCCAATCATCCACACCAACTCTTCCTCCGGTTCATATGGTATAGGAGGAGGTGATAGACTTGTGAAAGCATTTTGGAAACACATAAGAAATCCGCTTTCCTCCAATCCAGATCCCCTGCACGATCTGGAAAAGGCAAAGGAGATACCGAGGATGGCAAACTTCGGCTTCGCTACACGCCCTCTACGTTTCTAAATGATTGGCAGCTTGTCCGAACAAGCTGGTATAATCCTGCATATACTATAGTAGTAACGATTAAAGGAGGAAATAACAAGTGAAGGTCATAATGATTGATCCCGGTCATGGTGGAAGCGATCCCGGGGCAAGCTATAAAGGCCATGAAGAGAAATATTATAATCTGCTTATAGCTCTCGGACTGAGAGATTTCCTGCTGAAACATTATCAGGTCAACGTGATCATGACCCGTGAATCCGACCGGGAATTATCTTTGGAGGAAAGAAGCCGACTTGCGAATGCCAGGGGCGTTGATTTCTTTTTATCCATCCACCATAACGCAGGGGGAGGAACAGGGTTCGAAAGCTATATTTATGATGGAAAGGTATCAAATGACATGGTATCCCTCCAATCAACCATACACAATGAAATCGTTTCATCAATCAGCAAATATAATGTGGTGGACCGAGGAAAGAAAAGGGCGAACTTTCATGTATTGAGGGAAACAACCATGAATGCTCTATTAGTGGAGATTCTCTTCATCGATCGTGATACCGACGTCGCTTTGATGCAGTCAGCGGCATTCCGATCAGATGTAGTCTCCGGATTAGGAAAAGGGATTGCCAAAGCCTTGGCGCTGCCTGATGTACAAAAGGCCATCTTCAAAGTGATTGCGGGGTCCTTCGGTGATCGGAAGAACGCTGAAGAGAGGGTGGAAGAGCTTTCGAACAGAAAAATCGATTCTTTCATCACGTCTTTTCTTCTAGATGGAAAAACATATTTCCGGGTTCAAGCAGGGGCATTTGCCGATCGGCAGAATGCTGAAAATCTTGTTCAAACGTTGAAGGGGTATAAGATTGATGCCTTTTTGGTTGTTGAAGGAGCCGTTTCATCCATTCCTCCCGTCTCCCAACCAAAACCAACAAATACGCCGAAGCCGACCTTTCCGCCAACGTCCACCCCAAAACCGACCCCACCGCCACAGTCTCCTTCAAAACCGGGGTATTCCATCCTGGGTGAAAGTGTGTTGAAAGGTTATCAACTTGATGAGTTTGCAAGGAAGGTGAACCCGGCTGCACCTCTTCTGGGAACCTATTATATCACCCTGGGAAGATTGTATGGCATTCGGGGTGATGTAGCGTTTGCCCAAGCTCTGCATGAGACGAACTTCTTCCGATTTACTGGACAAGTCAAAGCTTCTCAAAATAATTATGCCGGTATCGGGACGACTGGTCCAGGTGTGGATGGTGCTCAATTCAAAACAGCCGAAGAAGGAGTCCACGCCCACCTTCAGCATCTATTCGCTTATACGACCATCTCTCCATTGCCAGCGGGCACTCAACTAGTAGATCCACGTTTTAACCTTGTTAAAAGGGGGATCGCCCGAGATTGGATAGAGTTAAACGGTAAATGGGCCGTGCCCGGAGCCACTTACGGTCAAATGGTTTTGGCTCTGCATGAACGGAATTTGAGCGATGCCATTGCGTCGGCAAAGGCGCAGATCTTGTTGATGGAAGATGCGATGAAACAGCTGATGATTAAATAAATGCACAAAAGGGCTGGGACAAACATGTCTTAGTCATAGTAAAACCCGAACTACTTGCTGGAGACGAGGCAACGTTAGTTCGGGTTTTCTATTTGTTTCATGACCATTTGCATTTTATTGTTTCAGTGGTTGAATGACTAGACTGCTGCGAGCCCAAGGAGGCTCATGGGCTACCCGCGGAAAGCGAAGCCTTGCGTGGCAATCATAATCCGTTTAAAGAACCCCTACCTGTACTTTTTTAGTTTTGTCTCAGCTTTGTTTAGAAGAATATTAATCGTCTTTCAACAAATGGTGGATCATTCTTTCGTGATCATTGAAGAATTGTTGCATGATACGGTAATGTCCTACTTCTTCAAGGTCTCTCTTCTTCATACCGTCTTCGCACAACTCAATGATGGTAGAGGAGGGATAAGCCATTAAAATGGGGGAGTGGGTAGCAATGATGAACTGTGAGTTCTGTCTGATGAGCTCATGGATCCTTGTCAGCATCGCCATTTGTCTCAAAGGTGAGAGGGCTGCTTCAGGCTCATCCAGTATGTAGATTCCATTACCGCGAAAACGATTCATAAAGGTGGAAAAGAAAGCTTCCCCGTGGGACTGTTCATGTAGTGATGTCCCGCCATACGAATCAATGATCGGTAGGCCGAAAGTGTCTTCGTCGAGTTTCGAGATTTGGGTGGCTACATTGTAGAAACTTTCAGCACGTAGAAAATAGCCATCGTTTGGTTTTTTTGGAGCACGGACGATGCGGAGGTATTGATCAAGTTCACTGTGTGAATCATAAGTTGAAAACTGAAGATTTAGAGATCCGCCTTCAGGGTTGAATCCAAGGGCCACAGCTACAGATTCGAGGAGGGTGGACTTCCCCATGCCATTTTCACCCACAATGAAGGTCACATCACGGTCCAGATGGAGTTCGTCGAGAGTGCGGATGCTAGGGATGGTAAAAGGGTACCGGTCAAATGCAGGAACTTCTTCTCTTTTTAACATGATACTTTTCAGGTAGCGGAATGACTCCATAAAATCCTCCTTCTAATAAAAAAAGGCATCATTTCGCATGATGCCCACTGGTTCTTATGAAGATGACGTCAATTCCAGGATCATGGAAGTGAGGTCCTCGATGTCTGAATAATAGGTTACAGAATGGGATTCGGTCTTCAGCAGGAACAGCTGCCCTTCCCTGTCAAACGAAATGGAGATTTCATGCGGTTCGTTGCCCGTAAAGGTATGAGTGATCTCACTCTCACCGAACTCCTTCATCGTTCTTAATAATTTTACTACAACATCACGTGTCATAGATTTCCCCCCTTTGTTCACTAAAGGGATTGACTAAATACAGTCTCTTAGACCCAATGACTATCTTTAGTATAACAAAGATCCCTGCAAAAAGAAACGCATGTTCTCTTGCGTATAGGGATGACTGCATGCACATATGATGTGTTAAGGAAAGGGGGAGTGGCTTTGAATCAGTGGGGAATCAGGACAGGGACACCGTCTCCGGAGTATCCTGACGACATGATCGCTATCATAAAAGACGGATTGCCGCAGGGAAAAGGAAAGAAAAAGATCTTGATCATCGGCGCAGGGCTCAGTGGCCTGGTATCGGCAACATTATTGAAGAAAGCTGGCCATGAGGTCACGTTATTAGAGGGCAATAATCGCATCGGTGGAAGGGTATATACGAAACGTTCCCCATTCTCTGAAGGGAATTATCTTGACATGGGAGCCATGAGAATTCCCGATAATCACCGTTTGGTCATGGAGTACATCCGCAGGTTCAACCTGCCGACCAATCCCTTTTTGAATACCACTCCATACGATAAACTTTATGTGAATGGAGTCTATACAACGGTTGATGAATATGAAGGGAATCCGGATATTTTAGGGTTTCCACTGACACAATCCGAAAAGGGTAAGACGGCGGAACACCTTTTCCTGGAGACAACCAAACCCTTCATCGATGCCTATCAGAGTGGAAGCAAGGAGGAGCGGAAACGACTCATTGAGAAATTCTCGAATTACTCAATGGGCAGGTTCCTTAGAGAGAGTCCTTACGGAAATCCCCTTTCGCTCAATGCCATCAGAATGATTAGCGTGCTACAGGGGATAGAGGGATTTCCGGAGTTTTCTTTCTCAGATATTTTGACCGATATCATTTATCCGATTTTCAGGAAAGAAACGACATTCAATCAGATTACAGGGGGGAATGATCGACTTCCATACGCCTTCAAAGAAGGGCTCAAAGACAACCTGTTGATGAATCAGAAAGTTTACCGCATCGTGCAGGACCGGGACGGGGTTGAGGTATATACACGAAACGGCAAACCTGGCATCTATCGGGGGGATTATGCCCTAGTGACCGTTCCTTTCACGGTATTGCAGTCCATCGATATTGAACCCTATTCGTCCATCTCTTTTAAAAAGTGGCAAGCCATTACGGAACTGACGAATGTTCCAGCGGTCAAGGTCGGCATTGAGTTCAAAAACAGGTTTTGGGAAGAAATGAAGATCGGCAATATCATCTCAGATCTCCCGTCCAGATTCACCTATGTGCCGAGCAACGGCATCGGAAGTGGACGTCCGGGGGTTCTCCTCGCCAGTTACAGCTGGGGTCAGAATGCACTTCTATTCAACTCCATGTCGAAAGAGGAGATCTTTGCCAATGTCATGAAGGATCTTGAAAAGTTCTATGGCCCGAGGGTATATTCGGAAGTCAGCTCTTATGCTGTATACAATTGGAGCGTCAATCCATTTTCAGCGGGTTGCTTTACATTATTCACTCCCGGGCAAGAAACGGATTTTGCAGACTATATCCAGCATCCTGAGGGTAGGCTTCATTTTGCAGGGGAGCACACCTCTTCTTTCCATGGGTGGATGGAGGGGGCTATCGAATCAGGAATCAGGGCTGCCTACGAGTTGAATGGGAGGTAGCATGCCCAAATCTATGAAAAAAGGAGCTTATCCCACACCTTTCTTTCTATGAAGCATACTCTATCATGTAAGGTATTTTCGTAGGAAAGGGGGAAAAAAAGTGGGAAATTACCAACACAATAGAAGAGTTTCACCTGATCGTGATGAAGTAATCGTCAACCCTACTCAGCGCGTTGTGAATACCCGTACCAAAACGCGTACCGTCAAAAATATCCACCCGACTGAAATCATCAATGTCAACCGTACCATTATCCGTAATGAAAACTACTACCCTGTACGTACGAGGGAAGTCAACGAAACAGTGGTTGAAAACTACGACTGTGGAAGAGATGTCAATCGTCCTGACTGCAGAAGGGTAAGTCCTGGAAGCGGCTGGGTCCGTCCGGCAAATGATGACCGCGATCGATATGATGGCGGCGGCCATCGATGTGGGAACCGCAACCGCCGTTGTGGCTGCAGGTGGTTCTAGTATAAAAGCATCCTTCGGGGTGCTTTTTTCATTTGCTGGGAATTATCCCTTCTATTATTCATCAATGGAGCATAGATTGAACTAGTAAAACTAAAAAATGGGAGATCTTATGATGCCGAATTTTCCTAGAAATCGAAACAATTTAGTTCCACTCGTTGCCGTCTCATTGAAAGCAATCATAAGGGTCGTCATAATTGGAATCGTCGTGATGTATGCCTCTATCTGGCTTATTTCCACCATGGCCATCAAACTTAAGGTCGATAGCCTCCTGTACTCCTCTGTCTCGGAAATGGTTCCGAAACAGACCTTTCTTATGCTCCTTTCACAAGAGATGACGGGACTGAGGATAGCCAATGAAGATCAGCTCAATCATGATTTCGATTGGCTTGAAAGTGTCACGAATGTATCCCTATTGGATCCCAGGAGTTTATTCGGAAGGGAAATACCCGGAATTGAAAATTATCATACACATATAGCGGTAGCTGGTAAAGGGACAGATATTACAAATCTACCGTACGAATCACCAGCCCCAACCGATGAGCAGCTGACCAATCAGGAAGTTGATCAGGATCAGATTGATCAGGCGAATGACTCGAAGGATGACGGGGTCAAGGAAGTGGACAAGAAGTCAGTGTTCATCTATCACTCCCACAGCTGGGAAGCATTCAGCCCACTCATAAAGAATAATCAATCGAGCGACCCGGCCAGCACGAACGAAAAAGTCAACGTCATCGCAGTCGGCGCCAAGCTGAAACAGGAATTGGAATCAAGAGGGATCGGGACCATCCAAGACAAAACTGATGTAAACCAGGCACTGAAAGAAAAGAGTTGGAGCTATTACGAATCCTATAAATTATCAAGAGGGCTCGTCCAGGAAGCCATCGCCCAAGACGAAGATCTAAATTATATCATCGATGTACACCGCGACTCACAACCGAAGAAAGTAACCACTAAAACCATTAACGGAAAAGCATACGCCCGCCTATTCTTTATCGTCGGGAAGGAAAATAAGAATTATGAAAAGAACTTGAAAATTGCCAGGGACCTACACGCAAAGCTTGAAAAAGAGTATCCGGGTATCAGTAGGGGGGTATTCGTCAAAACAAAAGCAGAAGGGAATGGAGTTTACAATCAGGATCTGACGGAAAGGGCTTTGCTACTCGAATTCGGCGGGGTTGAAAATAACTTGGTGGAACTGTACAATTCTACAGAGGCTTTTGCAGAAATCTTTGCAGAATATTATCACAAAGATGCGGTTGAAGTAAACAATTGAACGGGCCTTACTGGCTCGTTCTTTTTTTGTGAAAAAAAAGAATTGAAGAAAGCGTAAACAATGAATATAATGGCGTAATATCCAAAAAAGAGGAAGTGTGTCGAGGATGAAGCAAAGGATCGCTGTCGAAGCCATCACAGAAAGCTTGAAAAAAGATAAGAGGGTGAAAAGTATTTTTTTGAAGGGATCGATGGGGAGGGGAGAGGAAGATGAGTTCTCCGATGTGGACCTTTATTGCCTTGTCGAGGAAGGGGATCTGGAGTCTTTCGTCCAGGACCGGATTCGACATTTGGAAGCCTATGGGAAACTCCTGTTCCATGATGACTTGTTCATCATCGCACCACAGATCATCGCGGTTTATGAGGATTTGCTTCATGTCGATCTCTTCACGGTTACGGAAAAGACATTCAAGCAGAAAGATTATTTCAAGGTCATTTATGATCCTGAAGACAGATTGAGCCCATTCGCGAGAAGTCAAAACCTTTTATTATCCGATGCCGAATTCAATGAATTCGCTGGTGACACCGGGTGGTTCCTCTTTCAATACCTCAAAGCCATGCGAAGGGGAAATGATCTGTGGGCAGCAGAAATGCTTCAGCACACAATGAGGAATTTCTCCAGTGTCCTTTTGCAACGATACAAGCCAGAGAGGGCACAGCTTGGCTATAAAACCCTTGAAGCGAGTCTTCCAGGCCAACTTGTCGGGAATGTGAAAGAAATCATGGGACTCATAGGACCCTTCACTCATCAACAGGCTGCCAGTGAAATGGTGCGGTTGATTGAAGCTGAGAGGGGATGGATCAGGTCAAAGTGGAAAGACGAACAAGGAAACAGACTGTTGGATACCATGCTCAGTACATTGGAAGGCGAAATAAAGTAGGAAGTCGGATACATAATCCCTTCGTCCCTGCAAATCCTAAAGGCAGGAGGGATGTTCTTGAAGTATGTTTCAGCATTTCTATTAAAACTGGTCGTCACATTCCTGATTCTCTACACGGTTTTGGCAGGGGTCACAGGTCTATCGATGGGTTCCATCATTGCGTTGACTGGTGTGCTCGTTCTGATCGGTTATTTACTTGGTGATTTGTATCTCCTGCCAAGGACCACGAACGGTTGGGCGGTGCTTGCAGACTTCGGGTTGAGCTCGATTGTGGTTTATTTTCTCAGTTCGGCCATGGTGGCTGGTTCTCAGACCTTTCTTGTAAGGTCTTTTGTGGCAGCAGTGGCTGTAAGCTCATTTGAGTGGTTTTTTCACCATCATCTTAGGAAAAATGTTTTTTTGCCTGATTCCTCTGCACCCGTTTACCGGCAGGATTATCAAACTGAGGCATCAGAAGAGTTTCAACCTGACCTCGATCGGGACGAAAGGTAAAAGGACGGTATGCCCCCATACCGTCCTTTTGCATGTTTCAGCGTGAGTCGCCTTGATTGAATGTCTTCGAGAACTGTTTTACTACAGCGTGTACCTCATGTGTTTTTTCATCTTTTAATAATGGCGTGATCCTGGGGAGGAAAGAGAGTGCGTCTTCTTCTGAGAAGGTTCCTTCTTGTTGCTTTTTGAAGTTCTCCATTAGAATTAGTTTTGCCTCTTCTTCCTTGCCATCTTGAACGCGTTGTAAAATGAAAGATAAAAATTTTTCTTGCCCTTGTGAATCCATTACACGTCCTCCTTGAGTACATGATTTGATAAGCCTTTTTATTGTACCACCTTCATTGCCCATAAAAGCGGAAAATATAATTAGTAGTTGTAAAGTCGAGGATTTCCACTATAATTAGTACCAGGTATTAAAACTAGATGATGGGGTGATCTCATGTACTCATTTCTCGCCAATCTGGCAAAATTGATTTTTGGAAAAGTGGAAATCCGCAATGCCCATCTCCTTCCAAAAGATGGAGGCTACATTGTGACCTGTTCACACAAAACATGGCTTGATGTCGTCGCCCTTGGCTTCAGTATGCCCGGACCCGTACACTTTATGGCAAAGAAGGAACTATTCGACCGGAGAATCCCCGCCTTTATTTTACATAAGATTCACGCCTTTCCTGTGAACCGTGAGAACCCTTCTCCTTCAAGTATCAAAAAGCCTGTTAAACTACTTAGGGGAGGGGCAATCGTAGGAGTCTTCCCTGGAGGGACCCGTTCAGATGAGGATGTCGAAGCGAAACGTGGAGCCATTACGATAGCAAACCTCTCCCGGATGCCCATTGTACCGGCAGCCTATCACGGGCCGACATCGTTTAAAGAATTATTGCGCAACCGTCATAAAGCCGTTATCGTCATCGGCCAACCATACACCGTACGTGCAAAGGACAAGGAACAAATGACAGCAGAGACAAAGGTGTTATCAGGGAAAATCAATGAGTTGATCAAAGAAGCTCAAAAAATAAGCTGAAAGCTGTCCGTACAGATTTGACAATAGATCTGTACGGACAGCTTTTTATTTTGAAAAGGATTCATACCATATTTTCATTTGATTAGGTATGAATCCTTTTCCATGGCAGAAACTAACCAAAGAATGAAGCAGGGAGGGGATCTTATGAGGCGGTTGAATAATGCAGGTGAACAAGGGAATCTTGCGTACGTCAGCATATTCGGTACCACTCAGATTCATTTGAGGAACCCCATGATTGTTGCGCTCTGGTCCATGGCCTTTCCAGGATTCGGTCATCTTCTGCTTTCAAAATACCTCAGAGGTTTCGCCCTGGTGATATGGGAGATCTATATCAACCAGACCATTCACTTGAATACAGCCATGGTTTACACGTTCATGGGTGATATCGACGCAGCAAAAAGCGTTCTCGATATCCAGTTCATGCATTTATACATTCCGGTGTACTTGTTTGCCATATGGGATAGCCACAGAACCGCCGTCGACCTGAATAAAGTTTATTTAAGCCATAAAGGAAACAAGTCGACCGTCAACAGGAGGCTCGTGATTCGACCGCTTGAAATCAACTATCTTGATAAGAGATGCCCTGTTTCAGCTTTTTTTTGGTCCATGGCCGTACCGAGTGTTGGACATTTTTATAATCACCGGATCATATCGGGGCTTTTCACGCTTGTGACCACTGTTATTTATGTCTATAATTCCCATATATTGGAAGGGATTCATTATCTTATCTTAGGAAGATTGGAAACCTCTGTGAACGTACTCGATAAACAATGGTTATTGTACATGCCATCCTTTTACTTTTTCACTATTTATGACGCGTATGTGGGGGTCGTAGAGAATAATAAACTTTTTGACAGGGAACAGTCTGCCCTTTTAAAAGAGTATTACCAAAAAGGATCCTTGTTGATTGGCAAAGGATGGAGGGTTAGATAGTGCAAATCATCGCATCGTTCAATCATTCTTCCTACATCGAAATGACCATCGTCAAGCTTGAAGAGAAGGGGGTGGATGATCTATATGCCATTCCACTTGAAAGCAGGCAGAGAGAAACAAGGCTCTTTGACTCCATTCATTATTCAGATGGTCATTCCCTTCTCAATAAAGGCATGTTCCTTGCCGTGATCTTTTCGGTTATTGCCACAAGTCGTGGGTTTACTTTGGAATGGGGGCCGATCTATTGGGGGTTGATCGGGGCAGGGAGCGGATTGGTCCTTGGTTTCCTCATCGACTTGTTCCTGGTGAAGATCAAAGAGAGGAATCAGATTTTGGCAGATCATCATCAACCATCTGAAATCATCCTCATTATTAACTGTAGGTCAAAGGATGAAGAATGGGTGACCAGGACGCTATGGGAACATCATGCATTGGGGATTGCCGCGGTCGGAAAAGAGTGAAAGACGGACCAAACGATAAAAAACCATTCAATGCCTCATCATTGAATGGTTCAACCTTACTTTATGTGGAAGACATCGTCGGTCTAAACGGTTACTTTGTTGCAATTGATCCAATGGATGGAGCCCGACTCCGTATGTGGATGGCATTCTTTTTTTACGCTTCTAAACTCTTCTTCCAATTCTTCGAGGGTCAATTCGAACAGCTGTCTTTCTCCTTTTTTGTACACTTTGTGCACGATCAACTTATTGATCAATTCATTCCTTCTTTGCGTGGTTTCCATCATACTCACTCCTCATGAATGGTTGGGAAGAGGATATAAAAATCCCTCTTCAGGATAAGAAGAAGGATTGCCCGGACTCTTCGACTCATCTTTCAAGCACCTGCTTGTGGAATTAGCACAGTATCCCGATTTGGAACCTGTTGCTGAGGCTTCATAGGGCCATTCCCTCTGCCTCTCTTGATAAGCGTTATATGAAATATAGTATAAACCAAGTATACCAAGTTGTCAACTTGGTTTAATGTGCGATTTCAGACACACAAAATGAAGTGAATCACTCGTATAACCCGGTCAATCATGGTACCGTATGTATAGAATGAATAAAGCGGTTTGGAGTGAACGAGATGAAGACAGTGGCAGTTGTGGGTGGAGGTATCACCGGCCTTACGACACTATACTACCTTCAGGAATACTTGAAAGGTGAGGACGTAAGACTGATATTGATTGAGGGAGAAGATATGCTTGGAGGTAAAATCCAGTCGATCTCTTCGGATCCCTTCATCATGGAAGTCGGTGCCGATTCAATTGTGTCAAGACACCCGGGGGTCCTCGAGCTTATCGGGGAATTAGGGCTCATGGATGAACTTGTATATAACGAAACGGGTACATCGTTCATCTACACGCAGGACACACTACATAAGATTCCAACAGATTCAGTGTTTGGAATTCCCATGACGAGAACTTCCCTGATGGAGAGTACGCTGATTTCCGACGCGGGAAAAAGGGCTGCACTACTGGATTATGAAACGGAGAATGACACGTTCACAAAGGAAGATTCCATAGGGGATTTCCTGGAGTTTTTCTTAGGAAAAGAGCTCGTACAAAACCAGATTGCACCTGTTCTATCAGGGGTATATTCAGGGGACTTGCATACACTGAGCATGTCTTCCACACTGCCATACTTATTAGATTATAAGAATGCTTATGGCAGTATCATGAAGGGGCTATGGATCAACCGTGAAAAACATCAGGGGAAATCCAACAAGAAATTTGTTTCGTTTAAAACCGGATTATCAGCCATCATCAATCGGCTGGATGAATGCACGCCGAACGCAGAAAAATACAAGGGGATCGGCCTCGAGAGCCTGAAAAAATCGGGTCGTATGTATTCATTGGAACTCACCAATGGTGAAACCATATCCGCGGATGCAACCGTCCTTGCCATTCCACACAATCGTGCAAGGGGAGTTCTCAACCACCCGGAACTGAATGAAGGCTTTTCCCTTCTTAAAACGAAATCGTTAAAAAGCATTTACCTTGGATTCGACTTTCCTGATACCGTATTGCCTGCAGATGGTACAGGGTTCATCGTCGCAAAAGAACAAGGTGGAGTGAAAAGCGACGCCTGCACGTGGACAAGCAGAAAATGGAAACACACGTCTGTTGATAGTCAGCTCCTCGTCAGGCTTTTCTATAAGGATTCCAATCCCCACTGGGCAGAAATTAAACATCTCACCCAGGAAGAGTTGCTTCACACAGCTCTTAGGGATATAGAAGCGACGATGGGACTCAAAGGGGTACAGCCTATTCGAAAAGAAGTAACAGACTGGTCCGGCCTGATGCCCAATTACAACCTGGAACATGCACAATCAGTAAGACAATTGGAATCAAGCCTGGCTGTTGAATTCCCCGGGGTCATGTTAGCGGGTGCTTCCTATTACGGTGTGGGCATTGGTGCCTGCATTCAAAATGGAAAGAAGACAGCAGAGCAGCTGTCTTCACGACTTCGTTGAGCGGTGCGAGGTCATGCTCCTGAACAACAGGGAGGCCAGGCCGATCACCATTAGTAGCACCATGCTCAGATAGAATCCGTATCTGCTCTCCTTCAATGTGAACGTTCCGCTGATGGCCAACACCAAGATTCCCAGTGCAACGAGGCTCACTCCGTTCCTCATGACGTCCCTGTCAAGAAGCTTGAAGGAAGAAAGCAGAATGAATGCCCAATTACAAAGCAACAGGATACCGGCGGCCGTGATGAATGCTTCAAAAATGATTCCCGGCAATAGTTGAGAAGCGATGATGGCACACGCCATGCCGGCAATGGCTAGTAAAAGCGATGGAAGAGGGATATCCCTTTTCCATCTTTTTTTGAAGATTGCAGGGGCTTCACCTTCATCCGCCATAGACCGTAGGAGTCGGGTGACGCTGAATAACGCTGCAGCCAATGCGGATAAACCGGCAAACAGAATCACGCCGTTAAAACATGATGCGACAATCGGAACATTCCCCTGATTCAGGACAGATATGAAGGGGCTTTCCTCACTGGAAAAGTGTTTGGGCGCCTGCAGATTCATTGTGATCCAAAGTGCCAATACATACAATGAGCCAAGGCACATGATCAGTACCCTTCCACTTTTAAGTATATCTTTAGTATTGGAGAGCCTAGAAGCCATCAGACCGATGACTTCGATGCCGGCGAAGGAGTAGAAGGCAAAGATCAGAGAAGTTCTCATCCGATTGAATCCTTCATCAAAATGCATTGAACTATTCAAATGGAAGTGGTTTCCGGTCCCTGATAACAACGCTGCACCGATGAATAGGAAGATCACAAGCGCTGAGAGCTTGATGATGGAAAAAAAGTCTTCCGCTATATCAAATCCCCTTGCTCCGAGTAATACGACTGAAATGGATAGCACCGCAAAGATAAGGGTGAAAACCCATAGCGGAATGGAAGGGAACCAGTACCTGGACAAAATCCCAAGGGCGGTCAACTGCCCTCCCATGATCAAAATCGTAGAAATCCAGTAAATCCAGCCGCACAGGAAGGCAGCCCAACTTCCATATGCTTTTCCAGCGTAGGTACAGAAAGATCCTTCACAAGGATCGGCCATGGTCATCGTGGCAAGTCGCTTGTACACAATCCATGTTGCAAATGCTGCGATTAGGAAAGCAGGGATGATGAAGCCCCCCGACGATTTAAGGGCTATGCCTGTACCCAGGAAATACCCGGTCCCTACCGTACCCCCAGCACCGATCAAGGATAGGTGCCACCACGAAAGTGCAGGTTCTGCTGAAGAATGCTTCATGATGAACCTTCAGCCGGCTGCGGTTTCTTCTTTTCACTTGTGTGGATCCAAAACATAACCAATGCTATGATGACCACAGCAAACAGTCCCGCCCCGATAAAACTCACATTCAATCCATTTTTCATAACCAGCGAAACCAGGGGGGGACCAGCTGCCACCCCAATAAAACGGGAAGAACTGTAGAGGGAAGAAATAGTCCCGCGTTCCTCTTTTTCAATGTTTTCTGTGATCAACGCATCCAAGGTAGGCAGTAGGGCCCCAATGGCAATTCCGATAAAACCTGTAAGGCAGAGAAGGAAGACCAATTGATCCCTGAGAAACCCGACAAATGGTACGCAAAGAGTCAAAATGGCAAGACAACCCAAGATAATGCCTTTCATGATTTTTACATTTCCTTTGATGTTTTTTCCTGAAATGTAAGAAGCGATGCAAAGAGCGAGCAAAGGGATTGCCAGAACGAATCCCTTCTTCACACCGTACAAGTGGTGAATCTTTTCGAATGAATCACTTAAGTAAAAAAGAATGCCGAATAGGACCAGCATCACATACGCCCCAATGGTAAATACGGTGAAAATCCATTTGCCATGCTCTTTGAAGATCCCTTTCGTTTTCTGGATGAACTCCTTAAGTTCCATGGGTGGATCCTTCTTCTTGGGTACTTTAATGAAAAAAATGACAAGGAGGATGGAAATGAGACTGAAAAAAGAGATGGAGAAAAACGGCAGGAACCACAAGAAAGCCGCGAAAGCCGCTCCTAATATTGGACTCAACACCTTGCCAAAAGTATTGGACGTTTCAATAATGCCAAGGCAAGAGCTTGTTTTCTCATCATCATCTTTGTACAGGTCACCCACCAGTGGAAGAATGATGGGGGCTGCTCCTGCAGCTCCGATTCCCTGCAGGACCCTTCCGATAATGATCCAAAGGAAAGGATCACTCATTTTCCAAGATGCGTACCCTGCAATCAGACCTCCGATCAAAGAGAACACAAGACTGGGGAGGATGACCATTTTCCGTCCGAATCGATCCGATAAATAGCCGGCAATGGGAATCAGGAAGATTGAAGCGATTGAGTAACTCGTGATGATCATGCTGGTTTGGAAGGATGAGATGCCAACCTTCTTTTCAAAAATCGGAAGCACTGGTATCAACATGGAGTTCCCGAGCGTCATGACGAGCGGGATGGAGGCCATACTGACGACACACCAGTTACTCACTTTTGATTGATCGTTCATTTTGACACCTCATAGTCATTATGGTTTATCACAAATACTGTTCCTTCTTACAAGTATGCGGCACGGCTTCACGAGCAATCCGTCGAAAATTATTCCAAGTGGCATCTTGATATCGATTTGTAGAAGCCATCGTCTTCCTTTTCGTCTAAAGGAGCACAAAAAAAAGAGGCTGCAGCCGGGCAGCCTCTTCAATCGTTCTTATAGCTTTCCTGTAAGGAATTGTGCTTCCCCTTTACCGAAACTCCAATCGGCATCACGATTCGTCACGAGAGAGACCATTAGATCGTCTGGAGAGATGCCGCAATCCTTCTCAAGCTTTTCAGCCAACAATTGATACAATTTCTTTTTCTGTTGATCGGTCCGTTGTTTACTCGTGATGGTGATGACGACCACATCATCACTTCTGTTGAAACCGAGTCCCGTATCTTCAATGATCATCTCATGCTTCGGATGTTGGTGGACAATCTGATAGCGGTCCCTTTCTGGAACACCAAAAGCCTCAAGGACTGCTTGATGGGCACTATCCAAGATTTTTTTTACTTTCGAAGGGTCTCTTCCCTCGATTATATCGAATGTAAGCAATGGCATACAATCGCCTCCTATTCTTGATGATAACGATAAGATACCACTTTAGAGCAACGTTAAACATGGTAATGAATGACGGCACGAATTACTTGAAAATTACGGGTCATTCCATACATAATGGAAATAAATCCATTTATATTTAGAATTGTTGAGAGGAAGATGTGTGTGACCTGTCACATTTTGATTGCCACAATCAGGAATATCGACGCCGAATCTGCCAGATGGGAAGAAGAGTTCGGGGTCGGTTTGACATCCGCGGAACAATATAGGGAGGATGTACCTGTCACCTTGCCGTATCTCTATGAGGCATATGATGATGATCTTCCTTTGTTGATGTTGTTGAATGAGCTCATGACAATAGGTGATGTAGTCGAGCTGTATGAATATTGTGAAGGGAAAAAGGGAGGAGTGGCCATGAATAGAAGAGAGGAAGCCGTAACGGTGAATCTTCATCAAAAGACCTACCAGGATCAGCATGGGACCTATAAGCTGAATCAAAAAAAATGGCTGAATGACCTGGCCACCAAAAGGTATTTGACAGACCGTAGTGTGACCACCTTTCTTAAATACTGAAAGGATGAATAAGGAAAAATTGATTGACTTTTAGAAGACGAGGGTGTATTCTTTTGGAAATATTTAAATTCCATGACGGGAAGAGTACAGAAGGAAACCTTCTTAAGAGAGCCGCTGTGTGGTGAGAAGCGGTGGAGAACCTTCCGGAAAATCACCCCCGAGAAGTCCTGCTGAAGGAAGTATAGGCAGGATCGGTGCACAGCCGTTACTGTGTTGACCGAGTGCCGTACAGATGTACGGAAGATGGGTGGTACCGCGGAATAACATCCGTCCCTTTTCATAAGGGGCGGATTTTTTTGTTTCATTATCCAGGAGGAAGAGGGTAAAAGATGAAAACAGTCGATGTAAAAGAAAAAGCGCATAAGCGTGAAGAGCGGATCCAGAACTATTGGAAGGAAGCAAATACGTTTGAGAAGTCAATTTCGGAGCGGGAAGGAAAAGAAACATTTGTTTTTTATGAGGGACCACCGACAGCCAACGGCCTGCCCCATGCCGGTCATGTTCTGGGACGGGTCATCAAAGATTTTGTTGCAAGATACAAAACGATGCAAGGGTACCAGGTGCATCGCAAGGCAGGCTGGGATACCCATGGATTACCGGTTGAGCTGGAAGTGGAAAAGCAGCTCGGCATCTCAGGTAAACAGCAGATCGAAGACTACGGAGTGGAAAAGTTCATCAATGAATGCAAGAACAGCGTCTTTCATTATGAGAAACAGTGGAGGGAGTTCACGGAGGCAATAGGATATTGGGTAGATATGGATGATCCGTATGTAACCTTGGAGAACGACTATATCGAGAGTGTGTGGCATATCCTCAGCGACCTTCACAAACGGGATCTCCTTTATAAAGGTCATCGGGTCACGCCGTATTGCCCGAGCTGTCAGACTACCCTCAGTTCCCATGAAGTTGCTCAAGGCTATAAAGATGTCAAGGATCTCTCTGCTACCGCAAAATTCCGCATCGAGGGAAGCGATAATGAATTCATCCTCGGCTGGACGACCACGCCTTGGACGCTACCGGCGAATATTGCCCTCGCTGTTAATCCGGAGCTCACATATGTAAAAGTAAAAAGTGACGGCGATACGTACATCGTTGCCGAAAGCCTGAAAAACAAGCATTTTTCTGAAGAAGCACCCATTGTATCCCGATTCAAGGGCAGTGAATTGGAGGGAACTGCCTATGTCCCACCTTTTCCATTTGTGAGTCCTAAAAAAGGACATATCGTAGTTTCAGGGGAATTTGTCACTGCCGATAGTGGAACAGGGATCGTGCATATCGCTCCTGCTTACGGAGAAGATGATTACCAGCTGGTGAAAGATCATGGACTTTCATTTGTGAATGTCGTAGATGGACAAGGAAAGTATACGGATGCCGTCCCCCCATTCCAAGGGCGGTTTGTCAAAGACTGCGACGTGGATATCGTGAAGTATCTTGCAGCCGAAGGGCTCCTGTTCCATAAAGAGAAATATGAGCATAGCTATCCCCATTGCTGGCGCTGTGATTCACCGCTTCTTTACTACGCAATTGAGAGCTGGTTCATCCGCACGACGGCTTTGAAGGATCAGTTCATCCAAAATAATGAACAAGTTGAATGGTACCCTGAGCATATTAAGGAAGGTCGTTTCGGTCATTTCCTTGAAAATATGGTGGATTGGAATATCGGCAGGAATCGCTATTGGGGCACACCACTTCCTGTCTGGATCTGCGAATCTTGCAGTCATCAATACGCACCGTCAAGCATCGAAGACTTGCGTAATCGCTCTGTGGAAGAGATTGATTCCGTTGAGCTGCATAAACCATTTGTCGATCACATTCATCTCTCCTGTGATCAATGTGAAGGCTCCATGACACGGGTACCCGAGGTGATTGATGTTTGGTTCGACAGTGGAAGCATGCCTTATGCACAACAGCATTATCCATTCGAGCATCAGAAACGATTTGAAAAGCAATTCCCGGCAGACTTTATCTGTGAAGGGATCGACCAGACCAGGGGCTGGTTCTACAGCTTATTGGCTGTTTCCACCTTGTTCACGGGTAAGGCTCCTTATAAGAGGGTACTTGCTACAGGCCATATATTAGACGGCGAGGGCAGGAAGATGTCGAAGAGTAAAGGGAATGCATTGAATCCGATGGACTTTGTCACTACGTTCGGTGCCGATGCTCTAAGATGGTCTCTCCTTGCCGATAGCGCACCTTGGAATAATAAACGTTTCTCTGAAAGAGTAGTGCTCGAAGCGAAATCGAAGGTTGTCGACACTCTGGTTAATGTTCATTCGTTCTACACCATGTATGCAAAAATCGATTCATTCACCTATTCAGATCTAGGCCAAGGACAAAGGACTCTGCTGGACAGGTGGATCCTTTCAAGATTGGACAGCGTATCACAAACTATGAGTGAAGCGCTGGATCGCTATGACTTTACCAAGGGAGCACAGGCTCTTGAAGTATTCATCGGGGAAATCAGTAACTGGTATATCCGCCGTTCTCGGGATCGTTTCTGGGAGGAGGGCGTATCAGATTCAAAACTTGCTGCATTCTCCACACTCCATCATGTGCTGGTAGAAACGAGTAAATTGGCTGCGCCTTACATCCCGTTCCTTGCCGAAGATATCCACCTTAACCTCACGGGCAAGAGCGTACATCTCGCCGAATATCCGAAAGGAGGAACAGGTTACAGTGATCCATCGATCGAGAGGGAAATGGCTGCCGTCCTTCAGGTGGTTGAACTCGCTCGGAGCGTCAGAAATGCAAAATCGATCAAAACGAAGCAACCTCTATCGGAAATGACCGTCATTGCCACCGAACCACATAACGGTGAAGCGTTAAAAAAACATCAAAGGATCATTCAAGAAGAGATCAACGTCAAACGGGTCCTTGTGCAGGAAACATCCAATGATCTTGTATCGTATGAAGTCAAGCTTAATTTCAAAAAAGCCGGTCCTGTATTAGGAAAAAAAGTCGGCGCAGTCAAGAAATATTTAGATCAATTAAGTCAAAGTGAAGCAGAACAGATTGTCCAAGCGGAAACGTTACATCTGGATATCGAAGGCGAGCAATTGACTGTTCCATTTGAGCTTCTTCTTGTGGAGAGGGTGGCAGATGAAGGGCTTTCCATGGGAGCAAATGCTTCTTATCAGGTTATCCTCAATACGGAAATCACAGAGGAATTGAAGCTTGAAGGTCTGGCTCGTGAGGTCATACGGGCCATCCAGACCGAGCGGAAAGAACGCGATCTCCCAATTGAAGCTAGGATTTCCCTTCGGTTGGACGGAGACCCGGAAATACGGAAGGCGATCGAAAACAATGAATCACTGATACGTGAAAGTGTTTTGGTGAAGGAGATGAAAATAGAAGCATTATCTGGTGGAAAGGAAGTAACGTTGAATGACCGGAAATTGATCATCGACATCGGTTAAAAAGAAGAACCCCGTTCAAGAAACGGGGTTCTTCTTTGTGATGAACAGCCCCATTTGATCGAGGGCATAATGGATGCCTTGCTGAAGGACAGAAAAACATGGGATCCGCTTAATGTCATGTCCGCTTTGTGCAATTTGGATACTGAATTCAGCTGAAATCCCTACCAGTAGGCAGCGGGTCCCGAGAAGGGAGGTGGCTGCTACAAATTTTTGAATGAAATTCAAAGTGAATTCATCCACACCGATTAAGCTTGTAGCGTCGAGGATGAGGTAATCCGCCTTATACCCTGGGAGATTGAGGAGGGTACGGTTAAGGAGCTCTTCACCCCTCGTCTCATCATAGCGACCAACCAATGGCACTACCAGGATGGAATCGAGGACGGGTATGATCGGAGAAGAAATCTCCTTGATGATACTGGAAAGAGTATGTGTTCTCTCGGCTGCTGCAAGCTCCATCTTTTGCTGCATTTCATTTGTTTGTTCTTCGATTAACGCGCTGACATTCAATGAAGGTGTGATGTCAGAGTGATTGAATTCATACTCACTATATTGATCGCCTTCCAGTTGGCTCCTGTTCACCTTGTACCACATTTTCTCCCCGAATAAGCCCGTCAGGACCCCGGCCCAGTGACCTGGAAGAAATGTGCCTTCTTGATTTTTCCCTTGCTCTTTATTGACCTGATATTCCCAGCTGTTCCGGACGCGAATCACTGCATGAAGCTCTTCTTTTGAATAGGATACGATCTCTGTATCACCCCAGCCCGCTGTTACATAAGTGGTCGGAAGCTTGCCGAGGATGTCATCTACTTTCCCGAGGGAGCGCTTGTAAAAATCACTTACGATGGTTCCGGTCCTGTATCCCGAAGTTTCCAGTACAAGTCTTGACTCTTTATGGCCTGCTATCTCTTCGATCGTATCAAAAAGGGTTTTGAAAGCCGTATCCACCCAGAACAATACGACCCGTTCATTTTCAAAATGAACTTCCCCGTTTACAAGGTCCCAGTCGAATAAAGAGCCGCTTATATCGATTGCATGTTTCATGATTGACGCCTCCAACAAGATGATTTCTTTTCATATGTATAGAAGAGAGTGCAAAAATCTGCAAACCTAAATATGATTACCCTCCTTTTAATGTGAGTAAACATCTTCCCAATGATTATTTAAGGATTTATCAATAGGTGCAGGGGGTATAGTATGGGAAATGACAGTCAGGGGGAGAAAGCATGAAAGAGGCGATGATTATTATCAATCCTTCTTCGGGCAAAGAAGAAGCGGTGGACTACAAGAAAAAAGCTATACATAATCTCGAAGGCTATGAGGTCTTCGTGCGTGAAACGAAGGGAGAAGGGGATGCCACATTGTTTGCGGAGGAAGCATGCAAGAGGGGCTTTGACCTCATCATTTGCATGGGGGGAGATGGAACCGTGAACGAAGTGATCAATGGCATGGCTGAGAAACCCCATCGCCCAGAGCTTGCCTTGGTGCCACTTGGAACGGTGAACGATTTTGTGAGGGCGATATCACTGCCGCTCGAACCTGAGGAGGCCCTCGAGGTTCTGAAATCAACCAATACCCGGGAAGCGGACATAGGAAAAGTGAATGACCGCTACTTCATTAACATCATCGCCGTGGGTGCATTGGCTGAAGCTTCATTCTCTACGACTGCAGAGCAGAAATCAAAGCTCGGTCCTCTCGCGTATGTTGTGGAAGGTATGAAAAAAATGAAGGAAAAACAGCCATTTCCTTTAGAACTGTCAGGCGAGCAGAACTGGAGTGGGGATTCCTTATTGACCCTCATCGCCATGACGAATTCCATCGGGGGATTCGAATCCATCGCCCCGGAAGCGGAGGTCGATGATGGATCACTTCATGTCTACATCATCGAAGATATGCCGATACCCAAGTTCCTCTTATTACTTCCCAAAATATTGGCGGGTAAACTGACAGAAAGCCCTCAGGTTCACCACCTGAAAGCATCGGAAATCCAGGCGTCCTCATCATTCGATATGAAGGCGAATATTGATGGGGATGAAGGATGTACATTGCCGTTGACTGTAAAAAGTCTTCCCCGTCACGTGAAGATAAGAATTCCAGAAGGAGGATCAGCATGAATTTAACCTTGACAGAGCCTGCATTAAATAAGCTGACAGACATACCCCCTGACCATTTGGTGCAGCTTGCCCTCGACCGGGGGAGCTGTGATATTGTGAATAATGTATACGAAATGAAAGTGGTCCCGTCCAGAGAGCTTCAAGACCATGAACGCAGCATCGAATATAAAGGTGTCATTTTCATTGTGGACGATGATTTTGAAGATACCTACGATCATGAACTCACCATCGATTTTCAGAAAAATGCATTTGTCTTCAAGAATAAGAATCAAACCTTCAACAATCGGGTAGGCCTCCGTTTTTTGTGAATGAGATGGCTTTCTATCCCGTTATATGATACTATTAGCCCTTACAGTATAAAAAGGACGTGACGTTCAATGATCAATATTACCATTCCAAAAGCGGATGTATCCATTACAGAACGCAAGCAGAACGAAAATGAAGAAATCAAAATCCAACCGATCGAAGGTTTTATCGACCTTCATGAAATTCCACGTGATAAAGGAGGAATCATCCTCTTTTATGATAACCAGGACGAACTCCTGTTTGTTGGAAAAGCAAGAAAGCTGAGACAACGTGTCAAAAAGCATCTGGAAGATAAAGTTTCACCCCTTCGTGAACACAGGAAGGAAGTTCATCGCATCGATGTCTTGTTTGTAGAGGATGCAATGGAGCGTGAAATCTACGAAACATATATCATCAATGCGCTTAGGGCAAGGTACAATGTGGAAAAAGCATTCTTTTAATGCGTGATCGGAAGCTCCTCAAGATGGGGGCTTCTTTTTTTATATCGAGTGATATGTGTCCCATTTCAGGAGATCCTCCTCTGGAATATGGGTATGGAGGGTTCCATTCCCGTCTTCTACATGGTAGGTCACCTTTGTGCCGTTGTCATGCCAAGTTAGTGCCATTCCTTTAATGAGAGCTGTCCTGAGCATTCCGGCCATATGCAGATGTACCCTATCAAGCAGGTCAAATCGGGTTTGAAAGAAACGGGGCACACCGTTAGATTCACTGGAAGCCACATTAATATGTAGCCGGCCATTGTTTTCAATCATATAAAATAGTTGGGCTCCCGCTTGAGACATCTCGTAACAATATCCCACCACGGTGCCTGTATAGCCGCCTTCATAAAATACGTCTCCGATTTCCATTGCCATGACGCAGCCTTCCATCCTTTTCCCTCCCCGTAAAATCAATTATCCCATCCTATGTAGAGAAGCACGGAGGTAGAACGAGCCCTGTAAATGTATCTACTGGAATTTATTGATCTATGATACATTTAGTAGACAGAAACGTTGAAAGGGAGCGGCCATGTACATATCACTCAGAATTCGACTATTACTGATCTTTACACTTGTCCTGACCATTCCTTTCCTTACCCTGTCCCTTCTGGTACCTGAGTGGTTCGGTACCATCATGGAAAAGAAAACGACCGAAGCGACCGTAGAGATGATGGATCAATTTTCTCAATATTCCGATTCGCTGACCTCTCAGGTTGAAGACCTTGGGAAACAGGTTCTGGTGAATCCAGCTACACAGGAATGGGTGCGATCAGAGGAGAACGGGTTGTCCGATTCAGATCTTCTCTATATGAAGAATCAGCTGAAAACAGAGTTGTCCTCGATGATGGTGAATAATTCAAAATCAATGTCTGTATCTGTCTATTTAAATGATGGAACAGGTACTTCACAGACGCTTCCTCCTCTTAGGGAGATTGTATGGTTCAAGGAATTTTATGACTATGATCAACGTTGGATGAGGTCACATCATGAGTGGAATGAGGATGAAGTCAACAGTTACCTTCTCCCTCTTTTTGATTTGAATACGATGGACCTTTCCGGCGTCATCAAAGTGAATTTTCCTACCATCCAGCTGGAGGAGTCACTTGAAAAAGTAAAGCTTGGAGATGAGGGGCACGTATCATTGCTGGATGCTAAAGGGAGAGACGTGTTGGGAGGGAATCCGGATATATCATCCGATATCGTGAAGATGAGCCTGCACGAGATGAAGGATCATTCTGGAAGGACGGGTGTAGTGGAAGTGACTAAGGGGGAAACCAAGCATCTGGTCTTTTATCAAAAAATGGGGGTTGGCGGTTGGATCCTGATGAGCGAAATAAAAAAATCCGATCTCTACGCGCCTGTCCACTCACTGCAAAGGAATCTTTTATTGATCAGCGGCTGGATCTTTTTACTGACAATCTTGATTTCTTACATCCTGTCTTCGAATATCGTCAAGCCGCTATGGAAATTGACGGAATCTATGAAACTTGTCGAAAAGGGAAAGTTCTCAGAGGCTGAAAAAGGGTTTCCGGCGATCCGCACGAGGAACGATGAAATCGGTTATGCCGTAAAGGCATTCAAGAATACAACCAAGACATTGGACCAACTGATCAAAACGGAGTATCAGGAAAAGATCAGGAGGAAGGACGCGGAGTACAAAGCACTGCTGCTACAGATCAATCCGCACTTCCTGAACAATACGCTTGAAGTGATAGGAGGACTATCTGCTCAAGGGGAAAATCGTAAAGTCATTGATGTGACCGTCCATTTGGGGAGGATGCTCTCGTATTCCCTTGATACTGAAAGGGATGTTGTCACAATAAGGGAAGAAATAAACTATATGCGCCGATATACGGAAGTATTGAAACTTCGCCATGAAGATGCCCTACATATACAGATTGAGGAGGATCCAGCACTCGATAATGTACCGATGATCAAGTTCGTCCTGCAACCTCTCGTCGAAAATGCAGTAAAGTATAGCTTTATACGGAACGATGTGGCTTCCATCGGAATTTCCACCCGAAAAGTCAGAGATGAGGCGGTTTTGATTGTGGAGGATAATGGAGTCGGCATACCTGGAACGGTCATCAAGGAACTTGCGAAGATTGATCGAAACGAAAATAATGTACTGGACAGCAGGGGCAAGAGCATAGGACTGAAGAACGTGCTTGGAAGATTGAAGCTTTCCTATGGAAACCGCTTTTCATATTCGATTGAAAATAAGGATCCCGGTGGGACTCGGATCACCCTTATAATTGCAATGGAGAAGGAGGAGAGTGAAGAATGAAGGTGCTGATAACCGATGATGAAGCTCAGGTTCGAAAGGGGCTGCTATGGAAGCTTGATTGGGAGAAGGAGGGGTTCACGGTTGTCGGGGAGGCGTCAAACGGAAGAGAAGCTCTGCGTCTCATGGAGGAAAAAGAGCCTGATATTGTCTTGACGGATGTAAGGATGCCGATCATGGACGGGATTGCGCTCGTGAAAGAATTGGCCAGCAGCTATCCGAAGATCAGGACCATCATCCTTTCGGGATATGCTGACTTTGAATATGTCAGAGCCTCAATGCATGAGGGAGTCAAGCGATATTTGCTGAAGCCCGTGGATCCCGAGGAATTATCTTCAGCCTTAAAGGATATTAAAGACGAATTAATCCGTGAAAAGGCTGAAGAATATAGGGAAGAACGAGCAAAAAAATTGATGGAAGATCAGCTTGCGGATATAAGAGAGCAATATCTCCTACAACTTGTGAGGGATGAATGGGCAGGCCTCTCCATCAGTGAAGAGAAGTTGATGTACCTGGGTTTGGAAACATTTTGCAACCAGGAAGTGAGGTTCCTGTCAGTTGAGATCAGGGGAAGCATGTCCAGGTCCGACCTTAGGGCCCTCTTCCTGCCTTTCCGGATGATCTGTCGGGAACTTGCCGAGGAAAGGGCCCTTTCATTTGTAGACGCGAGCTATCCCCATATGGTTCATTACATAAGCAGGATCGATGATGTGAACACACTGGCAACAGATGTACAACGAGCTGCAAAGGAATTTCTCGGGCTTGAATCAGTGATAGGATTAGGGAAGCCGGTGAGGGGGGCGATGGCTCTTAAATCTGGCTATGAATCATCCATCCTCGCATGGGGGCAAAGCTCGATCAATATAGAATCACAATTAATCGATGATAACAAGAGGGAAAATGACCCCGATTTTCCCGATGAAGCTGTAAAAGTGCTTAACGCTTATATTGAACAGGGTAATGAAAGTCTTCTGCAGTCGTTTCTTACAAATCTGCTTGAAAGACAGTCATCGGTAATGGATTTTACACTGACAGCGAATCGAATCCTCCTGCATCTCAATCTCCTTGCTGGAAAGTATGACCCCAAAAGGGCCGAGGTAGGGGAAGAGGTTTGGAAATGCCAGATAAGCATATGGGAGTTGACCTCATATCAGGAAGTAATCCATCAATTGACGGAGCTATCCAACCGTATCATGAGAATGGCCAGCAAGCTGAAGACGCCGGCTAACGGAGAAGAGGTCGTTTCCCAGGTCAAAGCATATATGGACATCCACTATGCCACTGACATGTCCCTTGCGACACTGGCAGGTCAATTCCATATTAATGCAGCCTATTTATCGGAACTCTTTAAGGCCCAGGTAGGGCAAAATTTTACGGACTATCTGATTTCTCTGCGCATGAAAAAAGCCAAGGAACTTCTTGTTGATACCGGGCTGAAAGTCATTGATATCGCCCATATTTGTGGATTTTCAAGTTCAGGTTATTTCAGTACGGTGTTTAAGAAGAAATTCGGTGTGAAACCGATCGATTACAGAAAAGGCCTGGGCACTCAAGGAGGGGAAGAGAAGTGAAATGGAAGCTTCCGATCCTACTGGTACTCATCCTTGTATTGGGGGCAGCCGGGTATCTTTCCATTGAACCGATTTTCAATGAGGGAGGAAAAGAAGTGGCGACCGTCCCCAAGCATACACCTGAAACCACCCTGAACTTCTGGAGGAATAAGGGGACGGCTCTTGAAAATCAGGCGTATGAAGAACTGGTCAAGACGTTTAACGAAGAGCACTCCACTATTCAGGTGAAGATGACCCAGATCCCATACGGAGATTATGAACTAAAGCTCCGGACGGCCATTGCTGCAGGGAGTCCGCCGGATATCATGACGATTGATACGCCGACGCTGGCCCTGTATGCGAGTGCCGGTGCCCTTACATCCATCGATGATTATATGAAAAAGGAGGGACGGGTGGAAGATCTGGCTGAGCCCACTTTGAAAGGATTGATGTATGAGGGGGACATCTACTTGTCTCCCATCGCGGAGTCCAGCGTCGGATTGTTCTACAACATCCGGCTATTTGAAAAAGCCGGCGTTCCTCTTCCTTCGAAGGACCCGGAGGATCCCATGACATGGGATGAGGTAGCCGAAGCCGCCGAACGAATCTCTGCGCTATCAGATGAGATCATAGGTATCGATCCTGCTCAAGGGTTTCCCGACGGTGAATCCCCCGCATATTACAAGATTCCGCTCATTTGGCAGTTCGGCGGGGAAATCATGGACCCTGACAACCATACGGTAGAAGGGTATCTAAATTCGACCGAAAGCCTGCAGGCACTTCAGTTTTATCAGGATATGTATCAAAAACGGGGTATAGCGAAAGTTGAAATGCCGCCGGATGTATTTGAAAATGGTCAGTTGGGTATGGTCATACAAGGATCGTGGATGACAGATAGCTATGAACAGGAAAACCCTAAATTCAAGCTTGGAAAAGAATATGGCATCACATCCTTACCAAAAGGAGTTCAGCGGGTCGTGCCAAATGGCGGGTGGGCCCTTGGTCTTTCGTCGAAGGCGTCACATCCCGACGAAGCTTGGGAATTCATCCGTTATGCGACGAGCTATGAGGGTTCAAGACGCTATATTGAGATTACAGGGGATGTGCCGGCAAGGTATTCTGTTGCTAAAAGCTTTCCAGAGCTGAAAGAGTACCCCAAGAATATATTTGTCCATCAGGCACAGGAGTACTCTAGGAACAGGCCAGTTACAGCCGCTTATCCTGTAGTGAGTGAGGCCATGCGCATCTTGTTTGAAGATGTGGGAATCGCCAATAAAGATGTTGGTTCTGCGGCCGATGAAGCCGTAAAGAAGATCGAGGACGGCATCAAGGATATGGAAGAATGATGATAGCTATAGAGGGAAGGGACCTGGATGGTCTCTTTTTTTATTTGTCCAGGGCTTTCTAGTCCAAGTCCTCAAAAAGGCACAGAACGCCTTTCCGGAGCCTTTGCCTTATGCTTGTCGGGTCAGCCCAACCCTCCTCCACTTTTCTTCATGTCCAGCTCCGGGTGCTTGAGGCTCGAGGTCATAAGTCAAAGATCTCAAAAAGGCCAGGGACGCCTTTCCGAGATCTTCGCCTTATGCTTGTCGCCTCAGGGCAAGCACCCTTCACTTTTCTTTACACCCGAAAATCTTGTAATGTATCAGCCGAAAATAGTGGACGTTTTTAGGTGGGGTATCCTTTAAAGTGAGATTTGTAGAGGGTGATATCGCTTACATTATAGAGAAAAAGGGGGAAACGATGTGCAGGAAATAGCAAAGGCAGGTACCGAACCTGCCGTGTCAGCAAAGCCTCAGAGCCGCTTGAAGGTCAAGTGGTCTTCCATTAAGAGAAATCATCTTCTTTATTGGTTATTGGCACCGGCCATTTTGTTAACCATTGTATTCAAATACGTACCGATGTACGGTGCATCCATCGCTTTTAAGGACTTCAGCCCGATCCGTGGGATCATGGGGAGTGAATGGGTAGGGTTGAAGCATTTTACTAGTTTTCTTTCTTCCCCGAATTTCATGGAGATCCTCCTTAACACGATCAAACTGAGTTCGTTTGAACTGTTGATCGGGTTTCCGATTCCGATCATCCTTGCCTTGATGCTTAATCAGATCAGGAGGGCGGGTGTGAAGAAGAATATACAGCTCGTTCTCTATGCACCCCATTTCATTTCGGTGGTGGTCATATCAGGGATGGTATTCCTTTTCCTTTCTCCAACGGGCCCGATCAACGCCATGCTTTCCTTCTTTATGGATAAGCCCGTCTCATTCATGTCAGACCCCGATGCGTTCCGTAGCATCTATATATGGTCAGGTGTATGGCAAGGTGCGGGATGGGCGTCGATTATCTATGTGGCTGCATTGGCCAATGTGGATCCGCAGCTCCATGATGCCGCAACGGTCGATGGAGCATCCCTTCTGCAGAGGATCTGGCATATCGATTTGCCAACACTAAAACCGGTAATGGCCGTCCTGTTCATTCTGGCTGCAGGCGGGATCATGGCCATCGGATTCGAGAAAGCATACTTGCTGCAGACGTCTATGAATATCCCATCCTCTGAAATCATTTCAACCTATGTGTACAAGCGGGGACTGCAGGCGGGGGATTATTCCTTTGCAACGGCTGTTGGGTTATTCAATGCGCTGGTAAACGTCATCCTCCTTGTTTTCGTCAACGGCGTCGTCAAGAAGCTGAATGAGGGGGAAGGACTCCTTTAGAAAGGGGAGCATTGAGATGAACAACTATTCAAAATCAGATCGATTCATTCTATTCACTAATAAGATCCTGTTATGCGGCATCGTCGTCGTAGTACTGTTTCCATTACTCTATGTGCTCCTGGCCTCCCTGTTGGAACCGAATGTGTTGCTGAGTAAGGGATTGTCCTTCAATTCTTCTGATTGGACACTTGAGGGATATCGGAAGATTTTCGAAGATGGGTCCATTGTAAGGGGATTCATAAACTCCATGCTATATTCAGCGGGTTTCACCTTGGTGACAGTGACGGTCTGCATTCTCGCAGGCTATTCTCTATCATCAGATGAATTGGTCGGGAAGCGATTCATCATGATCTTCTTCTTGATTACGATGTTCTTCAATGGTGGACTGATTCCGACCTACCTTGTGATCAAGAACCTCGGCATGCTGAATACCGTTTGGGCCATCATCATCCCGAACGCCATCAATGTATGGTTCATCATTCTATCGAGAACCTATTTCAAATCAATACCCAATGAACTGAAGGAAGCGGCAAGGATCGACGGAGCTTCTGAATTCAAAATCTTCCTGAAAATTGTATTTCCGCTATCAAAACCGATCATTTTTGTTATTGCACTGTATGCGTTCATCGGCCAGTGGAATTCCTATTTCGATGCCATGATCTATCTCGAAGACAGGGACCTTTATCCACTACAACTAGTCCTGCGATCAATCCTTATACAAAATGAAGTACAGCCTGGAATGATCGGGGATCAGCAGGCGGCCGCAGAGCTGCAGAGGATTTCAGAAATGATTAAATATTCATCCATCGTACTGGCGAGTCTACCGCTTATCATTATGTATCCATTCTTCCAAAAGTACTTTGAAAAGGGTGTAATGGTCGGTTCACTCAAATAATCTCAAGGGGGAAATGTAAAATGAAGAAATGGTCAAAAACAATGTCAGCTGCAGTGTTGACAGGGATCCTTGTTACTGCCGGGTGCAGCAACAACAGTAAAAGTGCATCGTCCGAAGATTACGAGCTGAAGGATGTCACATTTCCTTTGAAAGAAGACGTCAGTCTGAAAATCATGACCTCCAGTTCGCCACTGGCACCGAATGACCCAAATGAAAAATTGATCCTGAAGAGGCTGCAGAAGCAAACAGGCGTGGAAATCGATTGGACCAATTATACGGCAGGGGAAACCTTCGATGAGAAACGGAATCTTGCTGTTGCAAGCGGTGATTTGCCCGACGCCATCATGAACACAGGGTACGGGGATTATGAAATCCTGAAACTCGCAAAAGACGGAGCGATAGTACCGGTGGAAGACCTGATTGAAAAACATATGCCAAACTTGAGAAAGGTCCTTGAGGATGCCCCTGAATATAAAGCAATGATGACAGCTCCGGATGGACATATCTATTCGTTCCCATGGATAGAGGAGCTTGGTGCAGGAAAAGAAAGCATCCACTCTGTCGATGATTTCCCATGGATCAATGTGGAGTGGCTGGATAAGTTGGGGCTCGATATGCCCACAAATACTGAAGAGCTTAAAAATGTTTTAAAAGCGTTTAAAACACAGGATCCAAATGGAAATGGAAAAGCAGATGAAATCCCGATGTCGTTCATTATCAACCATGGAGGAGAAGATGTATCACATCTTTTCGGTGCATTCGGTCTTGGGGAGAACGGGGACCATACTGTAGTGACCGATGATGGTGAAATCAAAATGACGGCTTCTGAAGACGGCTATAAGGAGGCAATCCGTTATTTGAATGAGCTTTACAAGGAAGGACTGATGGATGTAGAGGCATTTGAACAAGACTGGAACACCTACCTTTCAAAAGGAAAAGAAGGGCGGTATGGAATGTACTTCACCTGGGACAAGGCCAACATCACTGGGATGAACGACACATATGAACTTCTGCCTCCACTAGAAGGGCCTGATGGGGAGAAAAACGTGACAAGAACAAATAATATGGGGTTCGACCGGAATAAAATGGTCATCACATCGGCCAACAAAAATCTGGAGCTTACCGCAAAATGGATCGACCAATTGTATGACCCGCTCCAATCCGTACAGGATAATTGGGGAACGTATGGTGATGAAAAACAGCAGAATATCTTTGAATTCAATGAAGCTGATCAAGCATTGAAACATCTTCCTTTGGAAGGGACGGCCCCTGTTGAGCTCCGTGAGAAAACCTCCATCGGTGGTCCTCTTGCCATATTGGATGAGTATTATGGACCTGTGACCACCAAGCCGGATGATGCTGCATGGAGACTGGGGCTTATGAAAGATGTAATGGTCCCTCATATGAAGGCAGAAAATATCTACCCTAAAGTATTTTTCTCCTTGGAGGACCTCGATAAGTTATCCAAGATTGAAACTGATCTTTTTGCTTATATCAACCGTAAAAAAGCCGAATGGATTACAAACGGCAAGATCGATAAGGAGTGGGAAGCGTATCTGAAGGAATTGGACCGGCTTGGACTCCAAGAATGGTTGGAAATCAAGCAGGCCGGGTATGATCGAAATCAGGAATAAGATAAAGGAGAGTCATGAAGATGAAAAATCAGACTGAAAAGGAAGTCTATACTGAAAAATTCCGTCCTCAATTCCACTTTTCTCCTAGAGAAAAGTGGATGAATGATCCAAATGGAATGGTGTATTTCGAAGGAGAGTATCACTTGTTCTTTCAATATCATCCCGATGGAAACACATGGGGCCCGATGCACTGGGGGCATGCAGTCAGTAAGGACTTGGTCCATTGGGAGGAACTTCCCATCGCCCTTTATCCTGACGAACTCGGGACGATCTTTTCCGGAAGTGCGGTGGTGGATTGGCACAATACCTCTGGCTTTTTCCAGGATGGTAAGCCGGGGCTCGTCGCGATCTATACCAATCACGATACCGATCCTATATCGGGAGACGTCAAACAGCGGCAAAGTATCGCCTATAGTGTAGATAAAGGACGGAGTTGGTCAAAATATGAGGGGAACCCTGTTCTGGAAAATGCGTGCGAACCAGATTACCGCGACCCGAAAGTGTTCTGGCATGGGGAATCAGGACAATGGGTGATGGTCCTGGCAACCGGTCAATCCATCACCATCTATCATTCTCCTGATCTGTTGCAGTGGACGTATGCAAGCGCATTCGGTCATGGAGAAGGGTCCCATGCAGGGGTGTGGGAATGTCCTGACTTGTTCCGTCTTGAATGTGATGGGAAAGAGCGATGGGTTATGCTCGTAAGCATAGGAGATCATCCAGATACCATTGAAGGTTCTAGGACCCAGTATTTCATAGGGGATTTTGATGGGAAGACATTCATCAATGAAAATCCAGCCGATCTCATTTTATGGCTAGATCATGGCAGGGATAATTATGCAGGGGTGAGCTGGTCCGACCTGCAGGATGAGAGGAAGATCTATATAGGATGGATGAGCAATTGGCGTTATGCAAATGATGTTCCCACGCAAGGGTGGAGGAGCGCCATGACGCTGCCAAGGGAGCTTGGTTTGAAGAGGTCGCTTTCGGGATATCGGCTCGTCCAGCATCCAGTGTGTGAACTGGCTGTAATCTCAGGATCCGGAAAAGAGATGATGATGCCACATTCATTAAATGAAGGAGAAACTTATCAAGAACAGATGCAGACAAATCTTGCTCATCTCCATTTTGAAACGGAGTCAGATATAAATTCAGTCTGGGTCCTCACAATCCGTCATGGAAAGGAAGAAGTGTCAATCTTAACCTGTCACGTCGATGAAGGAACCCTCACCCTGGACAGGCGTCGATCAGGAATCCATGCATTCTCCACGTCATTTCCGGCAGTACAACTGGCGGAATATGCAGGGAGTGAACGGGGTGGTTTCCATCTTTACATTGATACTTCATCGATCGAGGTGTTTAGTACAGACGGTGAACTGGCGATAACCAGTCTGATATTCCCGGAAGGTGAAAGCTTAGATTTTGAATTTAAGAGCTTGACGGGTAAAGTCGTTTTAAAAGAATGGAAGGCTTCTGCACTCAAGTCCATTTGGTCTTAAGAGAGTGTGTATATCACCATTCGCAAACAAAAGACTGCAGGTGTCCTGCAGTCTTTTATGCGTTCAAAATGTCAGCAATGCCATGAACCGGTTTTTTCCCACAGCCGAAAGGAGAAGAGGCAGCCTGGGGCCATTTTTCTTTCCAAGGATAAGCATGTAGATGGATTGGAACAACGTTTTTTGTGCTGATTTCATTTTCTTTTTATCTTCCTGACGACAGATTTCATAAACAGAATGCATGGGGTCGGCTCCAGTTGCGATAGAGGACCGGAAGAGTTGAACTTGCCTTTTTACATCATCAGGGAGCGTGAGGAAGTATGCCACATCCTTGTCGGGATTTACCTTGAATTCCTTATCTGGATTCCATTTCTGAATCCAGTTCTTTACCCTTGAGCAGACCCCTTCAAGTTCTTCAGATTGGACCGCGATTCCCTGATCGCTCAATATGGAGGCAAGTAGATCGGTGCGGAATGAAATCAAGGGAAGCAGGCCAGCGATCTGATTGAAGGAGACCATTGGCATCGTTACATTGGAAGAGGTAAGGTCCACTACTTGCTTCATGATAGGATCATACAGTGAACCATCTTGATAGGCAGTAAGAACTCTTGCAAACTCGGCGTGGTTTTTGATCACATCATCATCCAACCCTATATGAAAAGCAGATTCCGGGCGGTGACGGGCGAACAGGAACAGAACCACTTCCGGGGGGTATACATCCAATAGATCTTCAGCCTTTAAGACCTGTCCTGAAGAACTTGACATTTTCTTGTGTGATCCCTTCTGGGTGATGAACTCGTATGAGGTATAAAGGGGAGCCTTGTAATCAAAGATTCTGTCGGCAATCACCTTCGAGGCCGCAAAGCTGCCGTTTTCAGAGGAATGATCCCTTCCACCAGGCTCGAACTTCACGCCTTCAACAGACCATCTCATTGCCCAATCCACTTTCCAATTCAATTTAAGCAGAATTGAATCAAGTTTTTCCGTTTCTTTCACTCCGCATCTGCAGTGATACGTAAGTGTCAAAGCTTCTTCAGAAAATAAGTCGATATGAACGTGGTCCTTTCCGCACGTTTTGCAATAAACAGTCGCAGGGTAAAAGGCATCGCGCTCTTCCCTGGACGGTTCATTCGTCTTGAACTCCATAAGAATATCGTAGATTTCCTTCCGTTTTTTCAATGCACGTACAATCGAGGGAAGGTATCTCCCGGACGAATATTCCTTATGTTGATAAATAAACTCAGGGTGTATGTTGAACGTTTCGAGGGATGTTTCAAATTCGTTTTCGAAATGAGCCGCCCATGACCCCTCTCCAAATGGATTAGGTACTTCAGAGTATGGCTTTCCTATGTGTTCAGAAAAGGCAACATCAATGTTGGCGGGGATCTTCCTTAACCGATCATAATCATCCCAAGAGAAGATGAAACGGACGTTTTTCCCCATAGCCTTCAACGCTTGTGCCACAAAATGAGTTGTTACTACTTCCCTGAAATTCCCCATATGAACGGTTCCTGATGGGCTGATACCTGAAGCGAGTGTATAGGTTTCAAGATCAGGATCAGTAAGTATGATCCTTTTGGCTATTTCATAAGCCCAGTGCATGATGAAATCCTCCTTTATCTACGATCTTGCTTTCAACAAAAAAGCTCCCACCCCCAAGATCGAAATCTTGAGGGCGGAAGCTTACACATCCGCGGTACCACCTCAGTTTACCGTTACAGTCACCTGTACGGCCTTATCAGGTACGGCTTTATGCGATACCCTATCCTTTTAACGGTGGAATCCGCCACATCATCCTTGAGAACTCAATTCCTTGTGGAGCTCAGAGGTTTTTTTCATTAGGATTCCACAGCCTCCTTTTCAGCTACCGGAGGTCTCTTTACTGTATTTACCCTAGCTACTCGTCTCATCATCGCTTTTAGATTGAATTGATGATATCAGAATATTCCCGATATGACAAGGTCCGCAGGGATTTTTTTCGCAGGAGAATCCATGGTGAGACGATTTCATACAATGCATAGCTGGATGCAAGTGGAATTTTCAGATTTTTCATTGACGAAAGCGTTATCAAATGCTAAGGTTAAGGCAATGAAAATCACAAATAGAATTTGAAATCACATATGTGATTAAGAGGTGAAAGATATGTCTGTCAAGTCGGCAAAGAGGGCGCTGGATATTATGGAAATCCTATCTCATTTCCCAAGCGGTTTAACGATCAATGAGGTAAGTCTCAAACTTGGGCTCCCTCAAAGTAGTACATTTAATCTCATCAAGACCCTTACTCAAGAAGGATACCTGTATCAGGATGAGATGAAAAAATATCGCTTGGGAGCAAGACTGATCAATCTGGGTACTGTAGCGATGGAAAGCCTGGACATCCATCAGATATCCCTCCCGTATCTGAATGGGCTGATGGAACGCATGAATGAAACCGTCTTCATGTCTGTCCTTTCAGGTAATGAGCTCGTGTACATAGCGAAGATCCTGAGTAATCGCTCCATCCGGACGACTGCTGAACCTGGTCATGTCAAGCCCCTTTACTGTACAGGCTTGGGAAAAGCCTTTCTCGCTTTCATGCCGGAAGAGGAAAGGGAACGTCTATTGGACGGGATGACCCTGAAGCAGATCACACCTAGAACCGTGACGGATCGGAAGGAGCTTAGGTCCCAATTGGAAACATTCAGGGAACAGGGATATAGTATTGATGATGAGGAAAATGAAGAAGGACTCTATTGTGTGGCAGCGCCGATTTTCGACGCCAGAAGGGACGTGATCGCAGCCATTAGTGTGGCCGGCCCGAAAGAAAGGATGACCATTCGGGGTACTGAAGTAATCAGGGATTTACTGAGCACCTCACATGCGATCTCACAGAAAACCGGATTCATTCAATAAGAAAGAAGGGATTGGAACAATGGATGTTGTCGCAATTGGCGAAACACTTTTATCATTGACACCTGCAGAAAATGGATTACTTCGACATGCTGAATCTTTGAAACCGAAAGTGGCAGGTGCAGAAACGAACACGCTCATCGGGCTTAGCCGTCTAGGTCATCGAACCGGATGGATCAGTGCGGTAGGAAACGATGAAATCGGCGAGAGGATCATCGCTACGGTACGAGGGGAAGGAATCGACACGGCCCATGTGAAAAAAGATGAGGAGCACAATACAGGAATCTTTTTCAAAGAAATCATCGGGAGCGGAGAGGTCAGGGTCCAATACTTCCGTGCAGGATCAGCCGCTTCCCATATGGACTCCACCGACCTGCCTGCATCCTACATACGATCTGCCAAATATCTTTATATTACCGGGATCACCCCGGCACTGAGCGAAACGTGTAAACAGATGATCTTTGAAGCTATTAAACTTGCCAGGGAATCGGGAGTTCGCGTGGTATTCGACCCCAATCTCCGAAGGAAACTCTGGGGTGAAGAGGAAGCAAGGACCACTTTGACGTCGTTATGCGAGCTTTCCGATATCGTCCTTATCGGAGGGACCGAAGGCAAGTTCCTCTTCGGCACAACGGAAACGGATGAGATTGCCCATAGGTTATTCAAAAGCCCCCAGACCGGTCTTGTCGTTGTCAAGAAGGGAGCAAGTGGTGCCGCCTATGCCCTGCGTGGAAGAGAGGCATTTCAAGTAGAAGCATATCCTGTAACAACCGTGATCGATCCTGTTGGAGCGGGGGACGGCTTCGCTGCCGGATTCCTGTCAGGAATGTTACATGGGTTGAAGACAGAGGAAAGCATAAGAATGGGATGCGCAGTGGGAGCTATGGTCACCATGGTCAGTGGCGACTATGAGGGTATGCCGGATGAGAGACGCTTACATTCTTTTCTAAGCAGAGATCGAGAAGATATAGAACGATGAGAAAGAAGGCTGATGAAAATGAAAACGCTTAACGAAATTATCGAAGGAAAAGGGATTGCCATTATAAGGGGGTACCGTACAGAGGATGCCGTAAAAATTGCTCGCGCTTTGAAAAAAGGAGGCGTGACCCTTTTAGAAGTAACGTTGAATTCACCGGATGCCCTTCGCACCATCAGGGAGTTGTCTACTGAGTCCGGAATGACCGTCGGAGCCGGTACCGTTCTGGATGGTGCCGCAGCACAGGGAGCAATCGAAGCAGGGGCGAAATTCATTTTATCTCCCACGTTGAAGGTCGAAACAATCCGGGCTGCGAAACGGTACGGGGTAGTCAGTATCCCCGGGGCGTATACGCCTTCTGAAATCTTGACGGCTTTTGAAGAAGGGGCAGATATCGTTAAGGTGTTTCCTGCAACGGCCCTCGGACCATCATTCATCAAAGATATGCAGGGACCGCTTCCTCAAGTCCGCCTCCTTCCGACCGGTGGTGTAACGGTAGATAATGCAGCAACGTTCTTGGAAGCTGGCGCTGTCGGTGTAGGACTCGGAAGTTCACTTGTGCATAAAACAGAATGTGTGGATGACGCATTCTTAGACGAAATTGAAATGAAGGCCAAACGGTTCAGGGAACTGGCCATGATGAGAGGGGTAAGAACATGAAGATAACAGGATATGAGGTATTCCAAGTACCACCAAGATGGTTGTTCCTTAAGATCGAAACAGACGAAGGAATCACAGGCTGGGGTGAGCCGGTGATCGAAGGAAAGGCAGCAACCGTCAAGGCTGCTGTCGAAGAACTCATGCAGACGCTGATTGGAAAGGATCCTGCCCGCATCGAGGACCATTGGAACATGATGTACCGTTCGGGATTTTATCGTGGTGGCCCCATTTTGATGAGTGCCATTGCGGGCATCGATCAGGCGCTATGGGATATAAAAGGGAAGTTTTACGATGCACCCGTCCATCAATTACTCGGAGGAGCCTGTCGTGATTCAATCAAAGTGTATTCATGGATCGGGGGAGACCGCCCGAGTGCTGTTGGAAAAGCGGCTAAAGAAGTAGTGGATCGGGGATTTGAAGCAATCAAGATGAATGGTACAGAGGAGCTTCAATACATCGATTCCCATCAGAAGATCGATCAGGTTCTTGAGAGGGTGGCGGCCATTAGGGAAAGCGTGGGACCGTACATCGGCATCGGGATCGACTTCCACGGACGAGTACATAAACCGATGGCCAAGATTCTGGCCAAAGAACTTGAACAGTTCCGCCCGATGTTCATCGAGGAACCAGTCCTGCCTGAAAACAATGAGGCGCTCCGAGAGATTGCTGCTCATACGAATATTCCCATCGCCACAGGAGAGAGAATGTTCTCCAGGTGGCAATTCAAGCCGTTGTTGACGGATGGATATGTAGATATCATTCAACCGGATCTTTCCCACGCAGGGGGGATCACGGAGTGCAAGAAAATCATTTCCATGGCAGAAGCCTTTGATGTAGCGGTAGCACCCCATTGTCCTTTGGGTCCGATTGCTCTCGCAGCCTGTCTCCAAGTGGATGCGACTTCCCATAATGCCGTCATCCAAGAGCAGAGCCTTGGCATCCATTATAATGTCGGAAGCGACCTGCTGGATTATATCGTCGATAAGGACGTTTTCCGTTATGAAGAAGGATTTGTAGAGATCCCTCAAGGACCCGGGCTAGGAATCGAAGTAAACGAAGAGGTGGTAAGAAAAATGGCGGCCGAAGGGCATGATTGGCATAATCCAATCTGGAGGCACAAAGACGGCTCCATCGCGGAATGGTAAGGAAAAAGGTTGATTGACAAAAGGGAGGGATTCACATGGATTCAGGAACAATGTTGATACTTATTACCGTATTAGGAATTGCACTGCTATTATTCTTAGTTATGAAATCCAAGCTTCAGGCATTTGTCGCCCTGCTCATATCGAGCTTATTCATCGGACTCTTATCAGGAATGGAGCTGCAGGAAGTCATTGCCTCCATTGAACAGGGTATGGGAGGAACATTGGGGTTCATCGCAGTCGTTGTGGGCCTTGGTGCCATGTTCGGTGAAATGCTCCGGGTTTCTGGCGGAGCAGAACGCCTGGCGATTACTCTGGTGAATAAATTCGGGGATAACAAAGTTCAGTGGGCACTTGGTTTGACCGGGTTCATTGTAGCTATTCCTGTATTTTTGGATGTTGCACTGGTTATTTTGATCCCGATTGTCTATAGTCTTGCACAGAAAGCAAAAAAATCGACGCTTTATTTCGGTATCCCATTGCTGGCGGGACTTGCTGTGACACACAGCTTTGTCCCTCCTACACCTGGACCGATTTCAGTTGCATCCATCCTCAATGCAGATCTGGGATGGGTCATCCTATTCGGATGTCTCGCAGGTATTCCGGCCATGATTTTGGCAGGACCTGTGTTCGGCCGGTACATCGGGAATAAAATCGATGTGAAAGTACCGGATTTCATCGATCAGGAAGAGCTCCAAAAGTTCAAGAATGAAAAAGATCTTCCAAGCTTCGGTATGATTTTCATCCTGATCATGATTCCATTATTCTTGATCCTTCTCAATACAGTGACGGGACTGGTTTTACCAGAAGGGAACACTGTGAGAGCGATTCTTACGTTTGTAGGTCATCCGTTCATCGCTCTGACAATTTCAACGTTGTTGACCTTTTACTTCCTTGGAACAAAAAGGGGTTATTCCAAAGACGATATTCAGAATATCGCAACAAAATCCTTGGAACCTGCAGGGATCATCATCCTTATCACCGGAGCAGGGGGAGTGTTCAAACAAACCTTGATCAATAGTGGTGTAGGGGATGTACTGGGTGAAATGATGGCAACGTCCAATCTGCCGCTTGTAGTCGTAGCATTTATTATTTCAGCATTCGTCCGTGTGGCACAGGGGTCTGCCACTGTTGCAATGATCACAGCAGCCGGCTTGATGTCACCGATCCTCGGAATGGTGGAAGTGTCCCAGCCGATGCTTGGATTACTTGTCATTTCCATCGCGAGCGGAGCAACCGTATTCTCCCATGTCAATGATTCAGGATTCTGGCTCGTCAATCGTTTCTTCGGTTTGACCGAGAAGCAAACTTTACAAACATGGACCGTCATGGAGACGATCATCGGATTTGTAGGATTCGGTGTAGTGTTCCTTATCAGTTTCTTCGTTTGATTTAAATTAAAGCCCGGAATCCTGTATCCATGCAGGATTCCGGGCTTTTGACTTATATGTAGGATTTTTGAATCCATAATTAAAAGACCTGGACTCAGTCCAGGTCTTTACCGTTTAAAATATGATGCCCAGAAGGGAAAATACGATGACAGCAGAGAATAGCAGTGTCATGTGAAGCAAAGAATAAAAGAACATGGTATTTGCCCATTGAAGCTGTTCCATTTTACGTCTTCCGTAGATGCTCAGAACGAGCCATCCCGCACTGAGCACAAGTCCGATCGTCATGAGGGTGATGCTCACAGGCATGAGAAGGAGACTGGCCAGTGCCAACACCACGAGATATACATTCGTTTGAATGACGGTACGCTTGAATCCTTTTACAACAGGCAACATTGGTACACTTGCTGCTTTATAATCATCATGCTTCCTGATGGCGATGGCATAGAAATGCGGCATCTGCCAAATCATACTGATGACGAAGAGGCTGATGATAGCCGGATGATCGATGGAAGAATGGACGGCGGTCCAACCGATCAAGACGGGCATGGCCCCTGAAATGCTCCCTATCTCCGTATTATAAATCGTTCGTCTTTTGCTCCACATCGTATAGGGAACGACGTAGAAGAAGAGGCCGAGTAAACCGAATAGTGCGGCCATCGGTGTCGTGAGTGCCAGAAGCAGCAATCCTACAAGGGCCATGCTGATGGCCATCCACAGGACTGTCATCGGCTGAATATCACCGGTGACGGTAGGACGGTTCTTGGTCCGCTCCATGAGGATGTCGATATCCCGGTCATAGAGATTATTGAATGCACCGGCAGCACCAATCACAAGTGCAGATCCGAGGACGGCCAAAATGATATTAGGCAAATTCTCGATCAAATTCAAATTGAACGTATAAAGCGCCAGTGTCAATCCGGCGACCATTGGAATCAGATTGGACTTGATGATCCCGGTCTTGATGGTTTGAGTCAAGACCTCAGTATATGCGCGTTTCGTTGGTAAAACGTGCTCTTGAGTTTTCATTATTATCATCTCACTTAGCTGGATTCTATGAAGATAGTAATTCGGTTTGCACATACCGAAAAGAATATATATACTATATGGTATATTAATAGTATATTCGTAAACTGTCAAGAAATCAGGAGGGCATCATGAATAGAAGAATGACGCAAGAGGAAAGAAGGTACGAGACAAGACAGGCACTTCTAGGTGCAGCGATGGAATTATTTGCACAAATGGGATTCCACGGTGCTTCCATAGACAAAATATCTGAAAAGGCAGGATACAGCAAAGGTGCATTTTACGCCCATTTTGATTCAAAGGAAAGCTTGTTCCTGACAATCCTGCAGCAGCAGATGGAGGGGTACGTGAATGACATCGAATCAATCCTTGTGCAACAGGCTTCGATTGAAGACTTTGTTATAGCCATGAATCAGTACTATGAAAAACGGAAAAATCTCGAACAATCATCCTGTTTGCTCAACATAGAATTCCTACTTTACGCCATGAGGGATCCTTCCGTAAAGGAAAAGTGGTCTAACCTCATCCAAGCCTCGGTCGATCAGATTGCTTCAGGCATCAAGAAGCTCCTGGGGGATGTGTATCCTTCTAAAGAGCTGACGCAGGAAGAACTTGCCTGGGCCATCTTGTCATTGGAGAATGGGATATCCATCTACTCCTTCATCCGACAAGATCAGATTCCATCAAAATTATATGAAAAAACATTGAAAGATCTCTTGATCTGTTAACATAGGCTGTCACTATTCATTGAACACTACTCATTATACCAGCTCTACATACAGACAGAGCAATCTGGATGTGACATTTCTCTAAACAATCGAATCTACCACCTTTGGAGGGAAACATGGAAAAGTGGATTATTGAAAGCATGGAACAATACGGTTACCTTGGGATTTTCTTATTGGTGGCACTAGAAAATATCTTCCCACCCATCCCATCAGAGATCATCCTGACGTTCGGCGGGTTCATGACGACAACGAGCAGTATGACGATTCCGGGTGTCATTCTCGCATCTACTGCAGGTTCTGTGGCAGGGGCCGTCATCCTTTATGGAATCGGAGTATTACTCTCAAAAGACAAACTTGAACAGATTGTAGATAGATGGGGGCACATTCTCAGAGTCAAAAAGGAAGATATAAGAAAAGCGGATAGATGGTTTGACCATTATGGGTATCGCGTCGTCCTCCTCGGACGCATGGTGCCGTTGATCCGAAGCCTCATTTCCATTCCTGCAGGAGTTGCAAAGATGAAATTCATCTACTTCCTCCTCTTCACCTTGATCGGTACATTGATATGGAATACCGTCCTGGTATGGGTGGGATCGGCCGTTGGAGATTCATGGGATAGCATCGTTCAATATATGGATGTATATTCTTCCGTCGCCTATGTGCTTATTGCACTCGTACTGATCTATTTTGCATACCAATGGACGAAGCGATTCAAGAAGAAGTAAACGTTGCGACCAGGCTCACTCATATGGGTCTGGTCGTTTTTGTGTGGAAAGGAATCCTGCTGGCTATACTACACATAAGGAGGAATGAATGCATGGCATCAAAGAGTGAGAGCTTGGAATGGAAATACAAGAAACTCGAGAGTCTGCTTGCTTCAACCCTTCAGTATTTGTCTGATGATGAAGTGGAAGAAATTGACCTCGAGTATCTGATGGAGCATACGGAGGGACTCCGAGAATGGTGGCAGGAGTACCGGGTGGAAAATAAAAAAGCATTGGAAAAGGAAATTCAGCAGCTTCTTCCTTCTCTTTCTCTTGAAGAACTAGAGGATTTAAGGGCAAAATTGAAAAAATGAAAACCTTATCAAAAGGTCTTGGAGTTTGATGAACAAAGGGTGAACAAACGTTTACAATTAGGTTACAACTGCACATTATAGTTGGAACCCTCACCCATCAATCTGTTATAATCAGGGTAGTTAGAGAAAGGGGCAGGGGGCCATGGAGCTGCAAAATTTAAGCACAGAAGAGATTGAACTCTGTTACCGCGCCGATCCATTCGAGATGACCCGGTCAATCTTGAAAGAGGACCTCAGGGGTCTTGAAATCATCTCGCTCAAAGGGATTGAAAAGCGAAACCTGCTTCCGAAAGAAGTCGTCAATGTACTGTTGATTTATTTCTATCAGGAATTTGCTGGCCAGGTATATAATCGCACCGATTTGATCAAACTTTACAATTCCTGGGCATCAAATAATGTCAATACATTCAATGAAGCCGTCCAGATGGCAAAGGAAGATATCCGACAGCACCTTGGCCGCTGATTGTTCATAAATTTGAAAAGTGTCTGGTACAAGAGTGTTATAGTCATAGTAAAACCCGAACTATCCTGCCCGAGATAGTTCGGGTTTTTGATTTGTTTCATGGCCATTACTTTTTACTTGTTCCTAGCGGGTGATTGGAGTGCAAGACGAAGACTCCCGCGGAAAGCGCAGTCTTGCACGGAAATCATGAGCGGTATAAAGAAGCCATACTGATCGTCAGGACCTTTTTTGTTTTTCCCAATCTCTTTTTGTTCCAAAGATTTTTATCTTTTGATTACTTTTAGTAGAGCATGCCGCCGCTTTTGTATAAGGAAGAGGAAATGTATAAATAGTGTCCTGTTTTATTATCAGATTATATTGAATAATGAATCAGTCGTTGGTATACTGTGAAAATCATATCGAAGGAGGAATAGATTGTTGATCAACTACCATAATCGTATATTTACAGCTGTTGAAAACTCAGAAAACGGGGAGGTATCGACACGCACCATTTTCAAATACCGGCAGGAAGGAGATCTTCTGACAGGTTCCTATGAAGGAGGGGATATACAAAAAGGCTTCCTTATCGGATTGGTGGGCGATGATGGATGTCTTGACTTCCGGTACAATCATGTGAATGTGAATGGAGCCATCCGGGGAGGGATTTGCCGTTCTACTCCTGCTGTTTTGGAGGATGGCCGAATCGAGCTGAAGGAAGAGTGGGAATGGCTGGATGAGGCAAGATCGAAGGGGCATTCTGTGATCAGGGAAATCAAGGTGACCGACCGTTGACCATTGTACATACAACGTTTTGGACGCTATGCTTGATCAAGGACGGAGATCGGGTACTGCTGATCGACCGGCAGCATGATGATTTTAAAGGCTTCATTCCACCGGGTGGCAAAGTAGAGTTTCCTGAATCCTTTTCCGAAGCCGCCATCCGCGAGGTGAAGGAAGAGACCGGTCTTGAAGTGAAGAACCTGCAATACAAAGGGATTTATGAGTATGTCAACCCTGAGAGAATGGAGAGGTTTATCATCTTTAATTATCTTGCGACTAAGTTTACCGGAGAACTCCTGAAAAAACCGGCGGAGGGCATCCCCACGTGGATTGCCCTTTCTGACGTTCCAGGACTACCTATGCAGGCTTCCATCAGGAGACGATTTCCTTACCTGTTGAGAGAAGGTACATTCGAGATACATGTGAAATGGGATGAATCCAGAGGTTGCGAGGGTGATGTCAGTATAACTGTCACATGAAGGAGTCAAGGTCGAGCAAGCACGTTAATAATGGAAGCGGGACAGGAATTGAAGGAATTGCTGCTGAGTTTCATGTGGATATTTCCAAAGGGAGTATGCATTTGCTTCCGGTAGTTCAAACGAACGGACTGGAATTTCCATCAGTCTCCCTTCAAGAAGTTCCCTTCTGACTGTAGAAGACGGCAAAAACGATACGCCAAGCCCCTCGGTAATGAAACGTTTGGTGATGTGAATCTGAGACACCTTCATCATCTTGGAGTTGGGGTAAAAATGTTTCAGGATCTCGCACAGTTCCTCCCAATAGCCTGGATGATTATGGGTGAGGATCCTCGCATGGTGGAGAACTTCTTCTTCATCGAGGGGAAGGGCGGATTCAAAATCTCTCCCATCATGCGGTGCTACAAGCATGACCCGATCCGAGTAGAGTTTTTCGCTTCCAACCTCTTTATGAAGGGAGGGAAGACAGGACAGCCCGATATCAACTTCTTCATTCATGACGGCGCGTTCAATATCATTGGACTCGATGATTTTCACGTCCACTTCAACGTACGGATATTCGTTCATGAACCGTTTCAATACGGCAGGCAGGATGGTATCGGCTATCAAAGGAGAGATGGCAATCTTCAATGCAGCGGTATACCCTTGCATGAAGGATCGCATCTTCTTCAATCCATCTTCATGAACCCTCACCATCTCTTTGGCTTCCCCCACAAAGTATCGACCTGCTTCGGTCAATGCCACCTTCTTGTTGCTCCGTTCAAAAAGGGCCACACCCAGCTCTTTTTCCAGCTGTTTGATATGGACCGATACAGATGGCTGAGAGATATACAATTGTTCAGATGCCTTTCTGAAATTGCGTGTCTGGGAAGCAACGATAAACGTCCGTAACCAACTCAACTCCAACAGAATCCCTCCCTGATTAAAAAAAGTAATTAACTCATTTAAATATATATAATGTTCTTAATTGATACTCTACTATAAACTGAGAGTAATAACCAGTTAGGAGTGAAGAGCATGTATCAACCGGGTTTGAAAGGAATCGTCGCAGCTCAGACAGCCATCAGTCATATTGATGGAGAAAAAGGTCTTCTTATCTATAGGGGACATGATGTACGGACTCTTACGGGAAGATGTTCATTTGAAGAAGCTGCTTATCTTCTTTGGTATGGGAGGATGCCTTCTACAGAAGAATCCAACCATCTGGGTGAGGAGTTAAGAACAAAACGGACGCTATCTGAACCTATGCTTGATGTTCTTACACATCTTCCTGAAAACATGGATCCTATGAGCGTGCTAAGAACCGTGCTGTCAGCAGAAGGAGGTTCAGAATATGGATGGAAGCCAACCTTGGATCAAGCAGTACGGATTACGGCGCTGATTCCGACCATCATCGCCTACAGGGAACGGCATCTAAAAGGGGCAGCTTTCATAAAGCCTCACGATGAATTGGGACATGTTTCAAACTATCTTTATATGCTTACCGGCATGGAACCCGAACGTGCTGTTTCCCAGGCACTTGAAACCTATATGATCCTGACGATGGAGCACGGGATGAATGCTTCGACGTTTTCTGCAAGAGTGACAGCATCTACCGAATCCGATTTGATTTCGTCTGTCATTTCAGCAATCGGTACGATGAAAGGCCCCCTTCATGGAGGGGCACCAACTGGGGTTATCGCTCTTCTTGAGGAGATAGGGACTGAAGAAAACGCGGAGAGTGTGATCCGGAACAAGATTTCCCAAGGGGGAAAATTGATGGGGTTCGGTCACAGGATTTATAAGACGCGTGACCCCCGTGCAACCGCCCTGAAAGAAAAACTACTCGAATTCCACGGTGAAAATGAAGAACTAGATCTAGCTATCTCAATTGAAGACATCGCGGTGAAGCTTCTTGAAGAATTGAAACCGGGCAGGGGGCTTTATACGAATGTGGAGTATTACGCCGCATCGATCATGAGAGCCATCCATCTCCCCGATCATCTCTTCACTCCGACGTTTACAGCGGCAAGGGCGGTTGGATGGACGGCCCATGTACTCGAACAATCCGAAAATAATACGATATTCCGGCCGCAGTCTGATTACATCGGAAGCCTAGTATAGAACCTAATACTGCCATGGATTAAAGATAGGGTCCTCCATTAGGAGGGCTTCTTTTTTATTGGAAGAGACTCATAGGGAATATGGAAGGAACGGACATCTGCCGGAAATGGATGAAAACAGGATCAAACACACATTTTGTCAAAAAAAGATGAAATTAGACATGATTTTTAGGATATTTATGGTAAGTTATAAGAGAGCGCTATACGAATATAAAGAATGGTGGTGAGTACCTTGAATGTGGTACCTGTTATGGAGCTGAAAGTCAAGGAACGTGTGGGCTTTTTCCTTAGACACTGGGGAGGCACAGAGATGGTCATCTCAACAGGCATCCATGATTGTGTCAATCTGGATGGATTTGCTTGTTTAGAAGACAGCGAGATCCTAGGACTCATCACCTTCGTGATGGGAAATCAAAAGTGTGAAATCATTTCATTGGACAGCCTGCGAGAAGGAGTCGGCATCGGTTCGTCCCTTCTTGGAAAGGTAGAAGAGGAAGCCAGCATCAATGGGTGCCTCTCCCTATCAGTTATTACGACAAATGATAATCTCCATGCACTCGGGTTTTACCAGCGAAGGGGGTTCCAATTAGTAGAGCTTAAATGCAACGCCGTTGAAACAGCGAGAATTCATAAACCTTCCATTCCATATATAGCGGAAAACGGAATTCCCATAAGGGATGAAATTCTATTAAGCAAGCACCTTTGAAACCATCCAATGACCCCATTAGTGGAGGAGGATAAGCATGGAGTATATGTTATTAGTCGCTATTGCATTCATACCATTCCTCATTTCGATTTCATTGACCATCTACTCCAGAACGACCGTCTCCATCGCCCTAGCCTGCTTCCTGGTGCTGCTCGGTGCTTGGCAGCTTGAAATTGCAGCCCTCTATGCAGATGGGCTCCTACCAGAATCAGTGATTGATCGATTGTTCAGATTTTTCAGGATCGGTCCGATACTGATCATGCCGATCATCTATTATTTCATTTATTATCTGGTAAGTGAGCATGAAGAGTTGAGACGCTACAGGAAATGGATCAATCGAACCAGCCTGAGTATCATGATCGGATACAGTATCCTGGTCTACATCATCAACTTCACGGACTATGGTGTCACTTCCTATATGGTTGCCCCGGGGAGGGTATATTCCCCTACCCACTGGCTTCCGGTCTATGGATCACTGAACTGGACGTTCCTCCTTAATATTTTTCTTGTATTCGTTCACACATTCCTGCTACTCAGGGTCACCATCTTGATGAAGGATCCGGTCTATAAACTCTTTTATGTAAAACTGATCATCGGGGCACTCTTTGTATTCTTGAATGGAGTAACAAGTGGATTTGGGTTATTCCCCTTATTCTTTTCAAGTTTCAATTCGATTTTGGTTGCCATCCTCTTATTCGTCGGATTCTTTCAGATGCAGACAGCTCGTGTAAAACAGGCAAACGCACGTTTGGCGAAACAGAGTGAACTCTTGGAAGCCATTATGAATCTGAACCCGAACTATTTGATCGTCATGAACCAATCGAATCAGATCATCAAGGTCAATCAATCTGCTGAAAAGCTTTGGGATGTGAGCAAGGATGAACTCATCGGAAAAGATTTCAGCGTAGTCGTAGAGCCTCCATACTCAATCAACCCATTGCGTAAAGACGTGCAGAGATTCGTGAATAAAATGGGAAGACCGTACTATATCCAGTGGGGATTTCAAAAATTAGATCAAGCGGAGAAGGAATATCACACCTTGTTTTATGGAATCGACTTTTCGAAGCAAAAAGAGAATGAGCGGTTGTTGCTGGCCTCTGAAAAATCAAAAGTCATCGGGGAACTTGCAGCAAGCATCGCCCATGAAATCCGGAATCCATTGACTACCGTCAGGGGATTTATACAATTATCAAAGGAAGTCCAGAAAGAAAAAGGATATGAAGATATCGTCCTTGAAGAAATCGATCGTATCAATGAGGTCTTGAAGGAATTATTGCTTCTAGCCAAACCCGAAGCGCAGGTGGAACAAAACGGGGATAGTACCACCTCCATATCCGTTGTTCATGAGGTCAACACCATCAAGCTTCTGTTCGAGGCCATTGCATTGGAACAAAATAAAAGCATCAGCATTTATCATACACTTGAACAGGGACACCTTGCCCGATTCGAGAAATCCCATTTCAAACAGGTGATCATCAATATATTGAAGAATAGTTTTGAAGCACTCCCGAAAATGGGGAAAATCAAGATCAAGATTGATGAGAAAAACAGAAAAACGAGGATTCGCATTTTGGATAACGGACGGGGTATTGCGAGAGAACGCCTATCCCGAATCGGTGAGCCTTACTATACCAATAAAGAAAAGGGCACAGGGATCGGTTTGACGATCTGCTTTAAATTGATTGCGGATTATGGTGGACAAATGAAGGTGAAAAGCAAGATCGGATGGGGGACGGTCGTCACCATCACCCTTGAACCGATTGAAAAGGAAAGACTCATATTTAATGAAGAATTAGACGGAAGGAGCACGGTGGTGTGAACAGTTGGGAGAAGGCATATCGGGAAACGGACAACCTTTGGGGGAATAGCGTTGATTGTTCCCTAATCGAATACAGTTCTCTCCTCAATGATGGAGACGCCGTTTTAGACCTCGGGATGGGAGAAGGAAGGAACGCGCACTATTTCGCTGCTAAAGGGCACCCCGTCACAGGTGTCGATTATTCTTCCTCTGCGATCAGCCGCTGCGAGGAGATCAGCGTTGAAGCGGGAGTGGCGATGGAAACGATCGTAGATGACATCACACAGTTTCCCGTACCCTCTTCATCGTATTCGCTGATTATCATAAGCAATGTACTGAATTTCTTCCATCCAGATGAGATCGACCAAATCATTCAAAAGGCGATCAGTGGCCTTGTTGTGGGGGGCATGATCTATATTCAAGCTTTCAATCGCAACGATCCTGCATATGCCAGAAATGTGAAGATGGCGGAAAAAGTAGATGAAGGTACCTTCTATAGAGAGAGGAATGATACGTACATTCATTTTTTCACCTTGGATTCACTCCTTGATTATTTCAAAGGTTTTGAAGTTCTTGTGGTGACTGAATCCTACCGACTGGATCTTACACACGGAGAGCCCCATCATCATGGCATCATTGAGATGCTGGTCAGGAAGCAAGCAGGATGAAAGAACAAATCCGCTCCGTGAAGGTCCGCGGTGCTGCTGTGGAAGTATGGGAAATGGGAGAAGGATCTCCGGTAATCATCTTGACTGGCATGAATTCGCCTATTTGGGAATGGCATGCTGTTGTACACGCTCTCTCTGTACAGCACCGGGTCATTCTATTTAATCGTCCTGGTCTTGGCAAAAGTGAATTAGGTGAGGGCATCCGAAGGACTGGAGCCCTGGCTGAAGAACTGGCTGAGCTGCTTCCTTTGCTTGCGGTCCATGAACCTGTAGTGCTCATCGGACATTCTTATGGAGGCTTATGTGCCCAGCATTTCGCCCGTTTGCACCCGTTCATGATCAAGGCGCTTCTTCTTGTTGATTCAACATCGGTCAACCTTCACCGACTGGACGACCTCATGCTCCCAGTGATGGACGCAGACAATGATGCTGCATGGCTCGAAACCTGCCGCATCTATAGTGAGAAAACCTCCGAAGAACTTAAGGACCTTATTGCCCCCGGTTGTGTTCCTGGTCTGCCCACTTTACTGAATGAAAAGCTCCAAGATTTCCAGTGGAATCCCCTCATGTATGCGGCCATGTACTCAGAGGTCACATGGTGGAAGGAAGATGCGATGATTATGAAAAATGGTCCTGGATTCCCGCAAATTCCGTTGACCGTCATTGCCCGTGATAAAGAATATGTCATCCGGCAGGAAGATGGACTCCCTGAGTGGGAGAAAAGAATATTTGAAACCCTTTGGGAAAAGCTGATGTATGAACAGTCAGAGCTGACTGACGACAGCCGGTTCATCATAGCGGAAGAATCAGGACACGCAGTTCATCTTGATCGGCCCGATGTCGTCGTGGAAGCCTTTCATCATTTAGCGGAGAAGGTGCAGGGAAATGAAGGTGCTGGTTGATCTCGTTTTGTCCATTGATGGGACACATATGAGAAAAGGCGGGGAATTTGAGGTGAGGAAGCGACCGGATGTCCCGTTACTGGTTTGCCGATGGATCAATCAGATCAAGATGGATACCGGATACAGAGAAACGGAAATTGTCAGCGTATATCTGGACGGAGATGAAGATGTAACGGAACAAGTCAGGCTGACTTGCCGATAAATGAGCGGTTATGGAAGATGAACCGCTTCAAGGGGCTGAGCTTTACATTGACAATACAGAACCATGGGAGGTCGATACAATGATCAAAGCGGTTTGTTTTGACCTTGATAATACTCTCCTGGACAGGGATAAGTCGCTTCATAGCTTCCTGGAGGATCAATACGCACGGTTGAATATGTTTGATCATGTGGAAAAGGACCCCTTCATGGTTCGCTTCATCGAGTTGGATGATCGGGGTTATGTATGGAAGGATATCGTTTATGAAACCCTGATTCGGGAATTCGACATGAGGGGGTGTACCATAGAAGAGCTTCTGTCTGATTATCTAACCCATTTTCACCATCACTGCATCCCCTTGGGCCCAGTGGAAGAGGTGTTGAAGGAATTGCGTGCACGCGGGATGCTGATCGGGATAATCTCAAATGGATTCCATCAGTTTCAATCTGACAACCTGAAGGCTTTATCCATCCATCTATATGCACATACAATCCTCATTTCAGAATCGGAAGGGATGCGCAAACCCGATAAGAGAATCTTTCAATCGATTGCAGGCAAAATGGGCGTGCAGGTTGATGAATGCGCATTTGTCGGCGACCACCCCATCAATGATGTAAAGGGCGCCAAGGATGCAGGTATGACCTCGATATGGCTCCGGGGTGATGGGTACAGCGTACCGGATCATGCAGATGCCATCATCGATCAGCTTCCTGAGCTCATAGGTTTTTTGAGGAATCTGGACGTTGAAAGGTCGACCCTGACTAGGCATGATTCCTTTTAATCTATATAAATGAAATCTTGCCTTGTGATTTATATTATGCTATTATTGTGAAAATTCGAGGTGTTTCTTATGACTTTATTCACTCAGACACAATTCCATCATCATATCAAGTAGCCTTGCCGGTTGTTTTTTTAAAAAACCAGGAAGGCTATTACCCATTGAACCGCATCTGACTTAAGTTTCTGCTTAGATCAGCTGCGGTTTTTTGTGTTCTGGATAAGAGGTACTAAAATGAAAGAAGGAGGAAGACAAAATGAGAAAGATGGATTATCAGAATGTAAAGGGAACAGCTGATTATTTGCCTGAAGCTGAAGGGATTCGAAGAAAGGTGAGGAATACACTGGAAGACGTGTTCATACAATACGGCTGCAAGCCGCTGGAAACGCCCATTCTAAATTATACGGATCTGTTGGCATCCAAATATGGAGGTGGGGCGGAAATCTTGAAGGAGATGTACGTGCTGAGCGACCGGGGGGAACGTGATCTTGCCCTGCGTTATGATTTAACGATCCCTTATGCCAAAGTAGTGGCCATGAACCCGACGTTGAAACTACCGTTTAAACGCTATGAAATCGGTAAAGTGTTCAGGGACGGTCCAATCAAAAAAGGAAGGATGAGGGAGTTCACTCAGTGTGATGTAGACGTCACGGGCATCGATTCATGTGCAGCAGAAGCAGAGCTTATCATGATGGCACTGGATGCGTTCGACCGGCTGGAAATGGAAGTGGTGATCCAATACAATAACCGAAAGCTGCTTGCAGGCATGCTGGAATCCTTCGGCATCCCACCTGAGAAAAGTGGGGAAGTGATCCTCGTCCTGGATAAATTGGAGAAGATCGGCCTGGAAGCATGTAAAGAGGAACTGAAGAAAAAAGGACTTAGTGCAGGAGCATTAGATGAAACAAAGCAGTTCATATTGGCTTCCCCCACTTGTTTGGAGTACTTTTCACCCTATATAGAGAAAAACACATTGATTTCTGAGGGGCTGGCGGAACTGAGAGAGCTGGAGAAACTCCTTGAAGGTTTGGGAATAAATGCTCAGTGCCAATTCAATCCATACCTTGCCAGAGGATTGGACATTTATACGGGTACCATCTATGAACTCTTCATGAAGGACGGCAGCCTGCGGTCGAGCATCGGAAGCGGCGGTCGCTATCACAATGCCATTGCAGGGTTGAAAGGGGAGGATGGGGGATCCTATTCCACTGTCGGAATCTCCTTTGGCTTGGATGTCATTTTGACAGCCCTTTTGGAAAAGGAAGAAACCAGTCCCGATCCTTGGGTGGATTACTTGATCATTCCGGTCCAAGAAATGGAGCACTGCTTTCGGATGGCACGGGTTCTCAGACAAGAAGGGAACAGGGTCGAAGTGGACATGTCTGGAAGGTCCGTAAGAAAAAGCATGGACTATGCCCGTAAGGCAGGGATCCCGTTTGTAGCGGTGATAGGAGAAAGGGAAGTTTCAAACCGGAGTTGCATGGTCAAGGATATGATGACAGGAAATGAGTCAGAATGGGTACTCAGATGAACTTCGGTACAAAGGGGAATGCCGCAAAAAGATGATTTTATTTAAATTTTGCCAAAACTAGTTTATCATATGATAGAGAATGTCCATTGCTTGAAAAGGAAGGTACCCTATGTCAATTGAATCAGGACAGAACATTACCAGGATACATATTGAAGACAAAGAATTTATTCTCATCGGCACCGCCCATGTTTCCAGGCAAAGCGCCGAGCAGGTCAAGGAGGTTATTGAGCGGGAAAGGCCGGATACAGTGTGTATTGAGCTTGATGAACCGCGTTATCAATCCATTGTCGAAGGAGACAAATGGAAGCAGACGGATATCTTCCAAGTAATAAAGGAGAGAAAAGCAACCCTGCTCCTTATGAACCTTGCCATCGGATCATTCCAGAAACGGATGGCTAAGCAGTTCGGGATCAAACCGGGGCAAGAAATGATTCAGGGAATTGAATCTGCGAAAGAGACGGGCGCCGAGCTGGTGCTGGCCGATCGAAATATTCAGGTCACGTTTTCACGGATCTGGAATAATCTCGGATTCACCGGTAAAGCAAAATTGCTCACCCAGATCATTTTCAGCATCTTCAGCGACGAAAGCATCACCGAAGAAGAACTGGAGCGGATCAAATCAAAGGATATGCTTGACTCCATGCTCAATGAATTTACCCAGGTGTTCCCGCAATTAAAGACACCACTCATCGATGAACGTGATCAATACCTGGCCCAAAAGATCAGGACTGCACCCGGGGAAAAGGTGGTCGCTGTCCTGGGTGCGGCCCACGTTCCAGGCATCACAAAGGAGATTCATAAAGAGCACGACTTGGAACGGTTATCTGAGCGTCCTCCGAAATCAAAGGCGCCGAAAATCATTGGTTGGATAATCCCGCTGGCCATCATCGCGCTGATTGTCTATACCTTTATCAACAACCCTTCGGCCGGATTCGACCAATCCATCAGCTGGATTCTATGGAATGGTGGATTTTCAGCACTTGGGGTACTGATCGGGATGGGGCATCCGCTGGCCATTTTGACGGCTTTCATTGCCGCACCCATCACCTCTTTGCATCCGCTTCTCGCTGCAGGGTGGTTCGCAGGTTTCGTGCAGGCATACTTTAAGCGTCCGAGTGTAAAGGATTTTGATACATTATCGGAAGATGTCTTGAGCGTAAAAGGATTTTGGAACAACAAGGTGACCCGTGTCCTATTGATCGTGGTATTGGCGAACCTTGGAAGTACCTTGGGGACCATCATCGGAGGAGCCGATGTGGTAAGACTATTCATTAAGAATTTCACATAAGGGGGAGCGATTGCCTGGACAATTATCCCCTGATCTTTTAATCAAAGATAAAACAAGAAGGAGCAGGGATGACCTGCTCCTTCTTGTTTTTTTATACTGTTTTTTCAACCTCAAGGTAGTGTATCTGATGACCGTCATTATCATGGATCCTGAAGGTGAACCCTTCTTCGATGACGATTTCCTTGCTTGCATTGGAATCGATGTTTTCAGAAAGGAACCACCCTCCGATTGTATCCACTTCCTCATCGCTGAGATTCGTCCCCAGGAGATTATTGACGTCCTGTATGAGAAGTTTGGCATCCAGGATGTAGTGATCGTCTTTTACCTTCCTGATCTCAGGTACTTCATCATCATCGAATTCATCACGGATTTCACCTACGATTTCTTCGATGATGTCCTCGACGGTTACCATACCGGATGTCCCGCCATATTCATCAAGGAGGATGGCGATATGGACGCGTTCTTTCTGCATCTTCACGAGAAGATCATGGATCGGGATGGTTTCAATGACTCGAATCAAAGGATTTACATAGGGCTCCAGGCTGTCGATTCCATCAGCGGATTGAATCGATGCGGTCAGAAGCTCCTTCACGTTCACAAAACCGAGGACATTATCCTTATCCCCGTCCACTACAGGATAGCGGGTGTAGTGTTCGGTCGTAATGACATCCATCACTTCATCCATGGTCGCATCCTTTGAAATGGAGATGATTTCCGTCCTAGGGACCATGATTTCCTTCGCAAGTCTTTCATCAAATTCAAAGATGTTATTCACATATTTGAGTTCCGACTGGTTGATTTCGCCACTCTCATAGCTTTCAGAAAGGAGAATGCGAAGTTCTTCCTCCGAGTGGGCCAGCTCATGCTCCGATGCGGGTTTTAAACCGAACAGTCCGACGAAGAAACGTGCGGATCCATTCAGGAACCAGATGAACGGAAACATGATGCGGTAAAACCAGATAATCGGAGATGCAAAAAGCATTGTGATGGTTTCCGCTTTTTGAATCGCCATCGTTTTTGGTGCTAGTTCCCCGACAACCACATGAAGGAATGTCACAAGGGCAAATGCAATTCCGAACGATAGGATGTGAGTTAAAGATGCGTTCAAGTGAAAGTACTCGAATAACGGATGTAACAGGGTCTCCACCGTGGGTTCCCCGAGCCAGCCGAGGCCGAGTGCCGTCACGGTGATCCCAAGCTGACAAGCTGATAGGTACTCATCAAGATGTGTAACGACTTTCTTAGCCGATACCGCACCTTTCTTTCCTTCAGCGATCAGTTGGTCGATCTTGGATGTACGTACTTTGACAATGGCAAATTCCGTTGCAACGAAAAAGGCCGTCAAGGCGATCAGTACGAAAATTGCTGCTAACTTAATTAATAATAATGAATCAATGTCCAATGAATCGTCTTACAAGCGTAAGACGTTCACCTCCCAGTAAAATATTTAGTTTAACAACAGAAGGAGGGATTGGATAAGCGTTTGACTTTCTTTGGAAAGGTCTTTCTTTGCTTGTGAAAGTTCTTTATGGTTCAAAATCTCCGTCACTTCTGTGTTCAGGTCTTTCAGTTTCCATCTGAGTGCCCGTACGTCGATTTCTTCGGTATCTTTTTCGATCATTTTCTTCCTTATCATGTCCAAAGACATGCCGCTTGATTTCATATCATTGACTTCTCTTATCGTGTTTACACATGAAATATCATAATAGCGATAATTAGAAGGAGAGCGTTCGACTTTTAGAATCCCTATATTCGTATAATGATCGATCGTACGCTTGGTTACGTTCGCCAACTCAGCTAGTTCTCCAATTTTCAGTTTCTCTGTCCCAAACGATTTCCTCCTAACCGTCACGTGATAGTCTCTATTTTAAAGTAAACGACCAAAAAAGAAAATCTTTTTTCATTATTTGAGGATACTCAGATGTCCATGGGTGAAAAGGAGGTGGGGCATGGCTCTATTTTTAGGAGTTTATTCCTTTTTTTCTCGAAATACCTTGTCACTTCCTTGTTTAATTATTATAATATTAAGAAAATTTAATAATATTTTCCTATGAAAGGAGGACGCAAGGTGAAGATTTATATTTCGGTGGATATGGAGGGAATCTCGGGGCTTGTGGATCAAACCCACGTTGATTCCAGGATGCACAATTATGAAAGGGGAAGGAGAATCATGACGGATGAAGCGAATGCCGTCATCACTGCTGCTTTTGAAGCAGGCTGTCAAGAGATCCTCGTCAATGACAGCCATTCCCAAATGAATAATCTGATGATTGAACTGCTGCATCCCGACACATCCCTGATCACCGGTGGAGCAAAGCCGTTTTCCATGGTACAGGGGTTGGACGAGTCATTTTCGGGTGCTTTTTTTATTGGCTATCATGCCCGGGCATCGAAAAAGGGAGTGCTGTCCCACTCCATGACCTTCGGGGTGAGGAATATGTATATCAATGACATAGCCATAGGAGAAATGGGATTCAACGCTCTCGTGGCGGGATTCTATGGCGTCCCTGTTCTCATGGTATCGGGTGATGATCAGGCAGCCATTGAAGCAAATGAATTGATCCCAGAGGTCACGACGGCAATCGTGAAAGAGGCCATTACCAGATCGGTAGCCAAAAGTCTTACGCCGAAGAAGGCCGCGGGCCTGCTTGCCAGACAAACCCGGTCGGCTCTTTCCAACCGGTCGATAGTCAAACCCCTGATCCCTCCGGAAAACCCGATCCTTCGCATCGAATTCGCCAACTACGGTCAGGCTGAATGGGCAAGTACCATGCCAGGCACAATCTTGGAACCGGATTCGACAACGGTCCGCTTTGATGCAAAAGATATCCTTGAAGCTTATCGTGCGATGATTGTCATGACCGAACTAGCAATGAAAACTACATTCTGTTAGAAAGTGTGAAGCTGATGAGTACATACCTGTTGAAGCGATTGGTTTCCATGGTGATCACCTTGTGGCTGATCATCACATTGACGTTCTTCCTCATGCATGCCATACCGGGATCACCATTTAACGAAGAACGCAATACAAGCGAAGCCGTCCAAAAAAATCTTGAAGCCCATTATCACCTCGATGAGCCCCTGATGGTCCAATACGGGCTATATTTGAAATCGCTTATGACACTGGATTTTGGTCCTTCCATTACCAAGCCGTCCCAGACGGTCAATGATTTGCTGAGCAGAGGCTTTCCGATCTCATTCGAACTCGGGATGATCACCTTGGTCATCGCCGTCATTTCCGGGATCACACTCGGTATCGTGGCAGCCCTGAGACATAACGGATTCATTGATTATATGGCCATGACATTCGCTGTGCTGGGGATCTCGATCCCAAACTTCGTCATGGCTACCATGCTGATTCAACAATTCGCAGTGTACTGGGAGATTCTACCGGTTGCAACTTGGCAGAGCTGGAGGCATATGATTCTGCCCACCTTGGCGCTCGCCACAGGACCAATGGCCATCATAGCCAGGCTGACGCGTTCAAGCATGCTCGAAGTCCTTACCCAGGATTATATCCGGACAGCACGGGCCAAGGGGCTCTCCCCGTGGAAAATCGTGTTCAAGCACGCCCTCCGAAATGCCCTCATGCCTGTGGTGACCATCCTTGGTACACTGGCAGCCGGAATCTTGACGGGTACATTCGTCATTGAACAGATCTTTGCCATACCGGGCATGGGAAAATATTTCGTCGAGAGCATCAATCAGCGTGATTATCCGGTCATCATGGGGACGACCGTCTTTTACAGTGCCTTCCTGATCGTCATGCTTTTCTTGGTGGATGTGGCATATGGACTGCTCGATCCGCGGATCAAACTACATAAGAAGGAGGCTAGATGATGGCGATCCCCAAACGAGAAGAAAAAGTGACAACCGTTCCTGACGAATGGTTTGCCCCATTGGATAAGAGTAAAAATGAGCGGGAGGCAGTCGTCAGGCCGAGCCTCTCCTACTGGCAGGATGCGTGGAAGCGACTCGTGAAGAACAAGCTTGCCATGCTCGGACTGTCTTTTCTGGTCGCCCTGATTGTCATGGCCATTCTCGGACCGATCCTCTCTCCTCACAATGTCACGAAACAGATTCTTGCCGACCAGAACCTCCCGCCTTCAGCCGGTCATTGGTTCGGAACGGATGACATGGGAAGGGATGTTTTTACCCGGACATGGTATGGAGCTCGCATCTCCCTGTTTGTCGGGTTCATGGCGGCTCTCATAGATTTTGTCATCGGGATACTTTACGGAGGGATATCAGGCTATAAAGGAGGCAAGACGGATAATGTGATGATGAGGATCGTCGAGATTCTTTACGGACTTCCTTACCTTCTGGTCGTGATTCTGCTTATGGTCGTCATGGGACCGGGATTGTTGACCATCATCGTCGCCCTAACCGTGACGGGATGGATCGGGATGGCGAGGATCGTAAGGGGACAGGTCCTCCAGATCAAGAATTATGAGTTCGTTCTTGCTTCAAAAACCTTTGGAACGAAAACGGGAAGAATCATCCGGAAGAATCTTCTTCCGAATACAATGGGACCGATCATTGTCCAAATGACCCTGACCGTTCCAAGTGCCATCTTTGCCGAAGCATTCCTGAGCTTTCTAGGATTGGGGATCCAGGCTCCATATGCGAGCTGGGGGGTCATGGCCAATGACGGGCTGTCGACGATCCTGTCGGGGCACTGGTGGAGATTGTTCTTCCCGGCGCTCTTCATCTCCCTCACCATGTTCTCTTTCAATGTCCTGGGTGACGGTCTGCAGGACGCGCTGGATCCGAAATTAAGGAGGTAACACCATGGAAGAAGTTCTATCAGTGAATGACCTGCATGTATCATTTTCCACATATGGAGGCGAAGTTCAAGCCGTACGTGGTGTGAGTTTCCAGGTGAAGAAGGGGGAGACCCTCGCGATTGTCGGGGAATCAGGTTGCGGGAAAAGCGTGACATCTCAAAGCATCATGAGACTCATCCCCAGTCCACCGGGCAGGATCCGAAAAGGGTCCGTCCTGTACAAAGGAAAAGATCTTTTAAGATGCTCGGAGGCTCAGATGCGGCGTATACGGGGGAAGGATATCTCCATGATCTTTCAGGATCCGATGACCGCACTGAACCCGACCCTGACCATAGGGGAGCAGATCAAAGAAGGAATCCTGCAGCATGAGGACGTTACACGAAAGGAAGCGGGGGTGCGTGCGCGGAAGATGCTGGAGCTTGTGGGCATCCCGAACCCCGAGGAGCGCCTCAAACAATATCCCCATCAGTTCTCAGGTGGTATGAGGCAGAGGATCGTCATCGCCATGGCCCTTGTCTGTCAGCCAGATGTGCTGATTGCAGATGAACCGACCACCGCCCTTGATGTTACGATACAAGCTCAGATTCTTGAGCTATTCAAGGAAATCCAAGACAAAACGGGTGTATCCATCATCCTGATCACCCATGATCTCGGGGTTGTCGCCCAGGTGGCAGATCGGATCGCTGTCATGTATGCAGGGAAGATCGTGGAGGAAGGGACCCGCAGGGAAATATTTTATACCCCTAAGCATCCCTATACGAAGGGACTTCTCCATTCAGTACCAAGGCTCGATCTTGTAGGGGAGGATCTGATTCCCATACCCGGATCACCCCCGGATTTATTTGCACCTCCTGCAGGATGCCCATTCGCTGCAAGATGCAACATGGCCATGGAGGTATGCGACAGGGTGCACCCTGAGAAGACCCGCCTTTCAAAGGATCATCATGTGGATTGCTGGTTGCAGGATGATCGGGCAAAACAAGCCATGCTTTCAGCTGTGAATGTAACGATCCGTTAGATTCACAGATTGATAGATTAAAAATCATAAGGGGGAAATCAGATGAAGAAATGGAGCAAGCTGTTTATTTTCGGGATCATCCTTGTCATGCTGGCTGCTTGTACGGCCAACGAAGATGCTGGAAGCAATTCGGAAGGAAAGGATTCAAAGGACGGGAAAGGGGAAAAGATCCTTTATTTGAACAATGGAGCGGAGCCGACATCCTTTGATCCGCCGATCGGATTCGATTCCTATTCATGGACAGCGCTGAATAACTTAATGGAAGGGTTGACGAGACTAAGCGACAAACATGAGCCGGAAGGGGCCATGGCTGAAAAGTGGGATGTATCGGAAGATGGAAAAGTCTATACCTTCCACCTGAGAGAAAATGCCAAGTGGTCAAATGGGGACGATGTAACGGCCAATGATTTCGTATTTGCCTGGAAGCGCCTGCTCAATCCTGAAACTGGATCTCCGGCATCCTTCCTCGGGTACTTTATCGAGGGCGGTGAAGCATATAATACCGGAAAGGGCAGTGCAGATGACGTAAAAGTGAAAGCGGTGGATGAAAAAACGTTCGAAGTGACATTGAAAAGCCCTCAGGCTTACTTCCTGAGCGTCATCGCCAATCCTGCATTCTTCCCAATCAATGAAAAAGTCGCCACCGATAATCCTCAGTGGTTTGCCGAGGCAGACAGCTTCGTGGCGAATGGTCCATTCAAATTAAAGGAATGGGAGCATGATAGCCATTTCGTAATGGAAAAGAATGATCAATACTGGGACAAAGAGAACGTGAAGCTAAAAGAAGTCCACTGGGCCATGGTAAATGACTCCAACACAGATTATCAATTATTCAAAACAGGCGAGCTCGATACCGCAGACGTACCGGCAGACCTGAGCGAGGAACTGTTCAAGGACGGAAAGGTCAACGTAGAAGAGCAGGCTGGTACGTACTTCTACAGGTTCAATCTTGATCAGGAGCCATTCCAAAATAAAAATATCCGGAAAGCGTTCTCCATGGCAGTGGATCAGAAGCAGATGGTCGACTATGTGACCAAGAACAAAGAAGAAGCCGCCTACGGATTTGTCGCCAGCGGGTTCAATGATGCCGACGGAAACGATTTCCGCAAAACGAGCGGTGATCTTACCGCGACGGATGTAGAGGAAGCCAAGAGTCTTTTAGAAAAAGGAATGAAGGAAGAAGGCTATGAAAAGCTTCCTGCCGTTACCTTGACCTACAGCACGAGTGACACTCATCAGAAAATTGCCGAAGCAATGCAGCAAATGTTCAAGGACAATCTAGGAGTGGATGTGAAGCTTGCCAATATGGAGTGGAATGTGTTCCAGGATGAACAAAAAGCAGGTAAATTCCAGCTTTCCAGAAGCTCCTTCCTGGCAGATTATGCAGATCCGATCAACTTCCTTGAAAACTTCCAGACGGGGCATTCCATGAACAGGACCGCCTGGAGTAATAAAAAATACGACGAGTTGATTCAATCGGCGTTGAACGAAGCAGATGAACAGAAGCGTTTCGACATGATGTATGAAGCAGAGAAAATCCTCATGGACGATATGCCGATCATCCCGATCCATTTCTACAACTACGTATATATGCAAAATGAAGATGTTTCAGGTATCGTCCGTCATCCTGTGGGCTATATGGAGCTTAAATGGGCGGACAAAAAATAAAAGGAGCGGGAAGGACAGTGGGAATCTCATTGTCCCTCCCTCTTTTTCTACTAAAAGGATGTGCTACCTATGAAAGCTTCACCTTTACAAAAGGGAGATAAAGTGGGTGTGATTGCACCGGCCAGTCCCCCAAATGTCGAAAACTTTGAAAAGGCACTGCCTTTTCTGAAAGAGCTCGGACTAGAACCTGTGATCGGAAAGCATCTTTATGAAAAAAATGGATACCTTGCAGGCAAGGATGAAGAACGACTGGCAGATTTGCATGACATGTTCAGAGATCCTGAAATAAAAGGAATCATTTGTGCATGCGGTGGGGTGGGAACAGGAAGGATCGTTTCAGATATTGACTTCAGCCTCATCCGCAGCAATCCAAAGATTTTTTGGGGCTATAGTGATATCACTTTTTTACATACGGCCATATTCCAGCAGACTGGTCTCGTAACATTCCACGGTCCCATGCTAAGCTCTGATATCGGACTGGACTCTGTACCGGAGTGGACAAAGAAATCTTTTGATCAGCTCTTTGACACTGAGGACGTCATTTATCCAGAGTCGCTATCAACCATTGAAACATTGGTAGAAGGGAAAGCAGACGGTGCCGTTGTGGGCGGGAACTTGACACTGTTGGTCAATTCATTGGGAACACCGCATGAAATCGATACAAAAGCAAAACTCTTCTTCATCGAAGAGATTGATGAGGAACCTTATAAAGTGGATCGGATGCTCAATCAATTGAAGATGGCAGGGAAATTATCCGAAGCGTCCGGTATCATCATCGGAGATTTCAAAAACTGCAATCCAGTTAAACGGGACCGCTCTCTCAGCTTGGATGAAGTGATCAACCACCATATCATTCCCGCTGGAAAACCGACCCTTAAAGGATTCATGATTGGTCATTCTTCACCTAGCTTTGCCATTCCATTCGGGGCACACGGCTTTATGGATACAACGGATCTTTCCTTTAGAATCGAATCCGGGCTTCGAAAGGGGTCATGAATATGATCATCCAAAAAATCGAAACTTTTCAAACCCATGTTCCACTGATCAAGCCATTTAAAACAGCCCTGAGGACCGTGACCGCCGCTGAAGCGATCATTGTGAAGATCACCTGTGAAGATGGACGGATCGGGTGGGGTGAGGCCCCGCCCACAGCTGTCATAACAGGAGAGACCCTTCAAAGTATAGAAGGAGCGATCCACTATCATCTCAAGCCTGCCTTGTTAAAAGGGGATCTATTGAATCATGAAGAGATATTCCACCGGATCCAAGCATGCATGACCGGGAACGGAAGTGCAAAAGCAGCCGTTGATATGGCAATCTATGATCTAGTAGCTCAGCGAAGCGGACTCCCCCTTTATCAGTTTCTCGGAGGGTACAAGAATCGATTGGAAACGGATTTCACCGTCAGTGTCAATGAGCCGTCTGAAATGGCCGATGATGCACGTCAGTACATAAGAGAAGGATTTGATGTATTAAAAGTCAAGGTAGGTAAAGATGACATAGAAAAGGATATCCGCCGGATCCAGGCGATTCGTGAGGCAATTGGTAGGCATGTGCAGATCCGGCTCGATGCGAATCAGGGCTGGGGAGCAAAAGAGGCAGTCCGTGCCATCAAAAAAATGGAAGACTCTGATCTAGGAATCGAATTGATCGAACAGCCGGTTCCCGCTCATGACCTGAACGGACTCAAATGGGTGACGGACCAAGTCGATACACCGATCATGGCCGATGAGAGTGTCTTCAGTCCACTTCAAGCATTGGAAGTGATAAAGAACCGATGTGCGGATCTCATCAATATCAAACTGATGAAAGCAGGTGGGATTCACCAGGCTATCAAGATCAACGTCCTTGCAGAAGCTGCGGGAATGGAATGCATGGTAGGGAGCATGATCGAGTCCCGTTTAGGTATCACCGCTGCAGCCCACTTTGCAGCCAGCAGCCGGAATATCACCCGATACGACTTTGACGCTCCCCTTATGCTAGCGCACGATTTTCTTGAAGGCGGGGCGAACTATGAAGGGAAACAGATCAGGCTTTCTGAAAGTCCTGGATTGGGCATTAAACATATTCACTTGGAGAAAGGGAGGATAACCAATGATGGAAAGGTCAGTAGTTAATGTGGCCGTGGCCACTTTATGGACGACACCGCAATCCCCGAGAAAACGTGATGAAGAAATCCTGACCGACCCTGTAGACTTGGAAAAGTGGATTGCCCCGCAGGACTATGAATCACTATTGGAGCTGTGCGATCGCAATCTAATCCAATCACAACTCTTGTTCGGAACCGAAGTAAACGTGGTAGGGATAGAAGGGGAATGGTCTGAGGTAGTCGTGGCGGAGCAGCCTTCATCCAAATGTGCAGACGGATATCCAGGATGGATCCCGAGCTGTCAGTTGAGCAGGGATGAAATCAAGGAACCGAAGGACCGGTATGCCATCGTCAATGTCCCGTTCACTGAATTGGAATATGAGAATGGAAGATTGAAATTAAGCTATCTGACTGCCCTTCCGGTAATCAATCAAACGGAGGAAGCCGTTCGGGTACAGACACCGAAAGGGCCTGGTACCCTCCAAGTGGAAGATATCGTTTTCTCTTCACGTACTATACCGGATGTGCAGGGAGACGGTGCTGCGATTGTGAAAGACGGAGAGCAATTTTTGGATCTCCCTTATCTTTGGGGGGGAATGAGCGCTTTTGGATATGATTGCTCAGGTTTTTCCTACAATATGTGCCGTGCTAACGGTGTGATCATCCCAAGGGATGCAAATGATCAGGCCCTGCACGGAAAGAAGGTGCCATTGGATGCATTGGCTCCTGGAGACCTCCTGTTTTTTGCTTATGAGAAAGGCAAGGGTGCGGTCCATCATGTTGGAATCTACCATGGGGACGGCGTGATGATCCACTCTCCAAAAACAGGGAAGACGATTGAGACCCTATCGCTGAAAGGAACGTATTATGAGGAAGAACTTTGTGAAGCAAGGCGCTATTGGAAAGACTAGGAGGCGGTAAGGATGACCAATGAAAAGCTACTTCAAGTGAAACGGCTCAAAAAACATTTCCGACTGGATAAGGGAAAGTTACTAAAAGCGGTGGACGACATATCCTTTGATATATATCGTGGCGAAACATTCGGGCTTGTAGGAGAATCCGGATGCGGAAAATCGACGACTGGGAGAACGATCATCGGGCTCTATGAATGTACGGACGGGGAGGTGGAATATGCGGGTCGGAATCTCCACGCACTTAGCGCAAAGGAGCAGCATGCATTTCACCGTAAGATCCAGATGATATTCCAGGATCCCTATGCTTCTCTCAATCCCAGATCCACAGTGAAAGAAATCATAGCGGAGCCCATGGAGGCCCATCAGCTTTATAAGAATAAGAAGGAACAGTTGGAAAAGGTCTATCAGTTGCTGGAAGACGTCGGTCTGAACCGGGATCATGCTAACCGATATCCACATGAATTCAGCGGCGGACAGCGGCAGCGGATCGGGATTGCACGGGCTCTTGCTCTCGATCCTGAGTTCATCATCGCAGATGAACCGATATCAGCGCTTGACGTATCCGTACAAGCCCAAATCGTCAACCTCCTTAGGAAACTCCAAAAGGAAAAAGGCATTACCTTCTTGTTCATAGCCCATGACTTATCCATGGTGAAGCATATCAGCAATCGGATCGGTGTCATGTATTTGGGTTCGATCGTCGAGCTGACTGAGAGTAAGGAACTGTACAAAAAGCCTCTGCATCCATATACACAGGCGCTACTATCTGCCATCCCGATTCCGGATCCCGACGTGGAAGACAGGAGGGAGCGGATCATCCTGAAGGGTGAAATCCCTAGCCCCATCACCCCCCCAAGTGGATGCGTATTCAGGACGCGCTGCCCTCACGCAATGGATGTATGTGCAGAGAAAAAACCAACCTGGAAGGAAGTGGAATCAAGTCATTTTGTAGCGTGTCACCTTTACGATGAAACCATAATCAAAGATCATGACGAAGTGGCCGTAACCAAATGAAAACCGCAGGGCTAAAAGATTTGAGAGAGGATCTGATGAAGATCGTACATGAGTGTCCCGGCAGTGTAAGCTTCACGATTCTCTCAAATGACGAGTCCCTTTCTTGGGAAGAGAACCGGCGGATATCTTCTGCCAGCCTGATCAAGCTACCGATCATGATGGCTGCATTTGAACAGATCCAGACAGGCAGCCTTAAGGGTGATGCCATGGTGGTCCTGCGTCATGAAGATCATGTGGAAGGCGCAGGAGTCTTATATGGGTTGCATGATGGAATCACATTGTCCATTGAAGATTTGTTGACGCTCATGATCACCGTCTCAGACAACACAGCCACCAACCAGCTGATCGAGCTGATTGGAAAGGATTCAATCAACAGATTCTGCCTGTCCTGGAAGCTAAAGCGGACGTTCTTGAACCGTAAGATGATGGACTTCCGATTGCTGGAAATGGGGCAGGACAATTGGACGTCATCCATGGACGTGGTCAGCTGTCTTAGAGGGATCAATGAAGGTCCCTTTGAGGAGGCGTCCAGGAGAAAAATGCTTATGATGCTCTCGCGCCAGCAATTCCGTGATAAACTTCCTGCATTGGTAGGGGGAGATGTAAAAGTCTTCAATAAGACCGGGGAACTACCTGGCGTTGAACATGATTGTGCGATTTTGGAGTCAACTTCTGGAAAGATTGCTTATGTGGCTGTTCTGATTGATGAGCTGCAGGTTCCAGAGGATGGAAGGATGGCGATCTCGAGAATCGGAAAGCTTGTGTATGATTATTTAACTGCTTAATATCTGTAATCGTTTTGTCATAATTGTCATATAAAACATCCATCCAAATATGTGGGCTCCTCTCAGAAAGGCGCAGAAAGACCTACAACCTTGGAGGAAGATAGTAGGCTACCCTGATTCTAAAGCCTATCCTAACGACCGATCAAGGTGAAGAAGAGGAGCATACGGCCCATTTGAGAGTTCCTGGGCCCAACCCTTCCCCTGTGGAAAACATCATTGTTTCATACGGGTGTAACATGCCTATTCTTTCCTTCCTGTACAATTATAGGAGGGGGGATATACGATGAGAGAATGGATTGTAGATGATAATGATGTAATGAAGATGCTGGATTCATGGTTAAGGGATCCAAAGCCTTTTTGGGAAGGATTTTATGAAAACCGCGAACGGAAAATCCCTATTTTTACAAGTAGACCCGATGAGAGCCTTGTGTCGTATGTACACAGTGGTCGATTGAAAACGGGCAAAGCACTGGATATTGGCTGTGGTGCCGGAAGGAATGCTATTTATCTCGCCAGTAACGGATGGGAGGTCGATGCAATGGACCTTTCTTCGACTTCCCTAAAGTGGGCAGGGGAGCGGGCAGAAGAAGCGGGTGCAACGATCCGCTTCTTCCAGGCAGACCTCCTCGAACATCAGATTGAAAAGGATGCATATGATCTAGTGTACGACTCGGGGTGTTTTCACCATATTGCTCCACACAGAAGACCCCGGTACAGAGAAGTGATCCTGAATGCGTTGAAGCAAGATGGATATTATGGCCTAGCCTGTTTTTGTGAAGACGGAGAATATGGGGGTGCCACCCTATCAGATTGGGAGATCTACCAAACGGGATCGCTCCATGGCGGGATGGGATATACAGAGGAAAAGCTCATTCGGATTTTTGAGTGCTTCACCCCAGTGGAAATACGGAAAATGGTCGGGGACAGCGATCAGGATGTATTTGAATCCGATGGACTATGGGCAGCATTATTCAAGCATGATCTGCCCCGGTCCTGAACAAAAAGTAAAAGAGTTGGGCGTCCATCGCCCAACTCTTTTAGTCTATCAATAAACTTTGTCGCCATTGAAGATCGAATTTTTCACTACCACATAATCGACGGTCCGGATGGCATCGAGTTTCGTTCCGCCTGCATAGGAGATCGAGGATTGAAGATCCTGTTCCATTTCCGTCAGGGTATCTTGAAGTGAACCTTTATGCTCAACAAACATTTTCTTCCCTTCAACGTTTTTCTTTTCACCTTTTTGGAATTCAGATGCAGAACCGAAGTATTCTTTAACGCGTTTTCCATCAATTTCGGTCGTTTCACCAGGAGATTCTTCATGCCCTGCGAATAACGATCCGATCATGACCATGCTGGCACCGAATCGGATGCTTTTGGCGATATCACCGTGCGTCCGGATCCCACCGTCAGCGATAATCGGCTTGGTTGCAGCTTTTGCGCACCATCTCAATGCCGCAAGCTGCCAGCCTCCGGTTCCAAAACCGGTTTTGATCTTTGTGATGCAAACTTTGCCCGGACCAATCCCAACCTTGGTCGCATCGGCTCCAGCGTGTTCAAGTTCTCTTACCGCCTCTGGTGTCCCCACGTTTCCAGCAATAACAAAGCTCTCAGGCAGGAGTTTTTTAATATGTTGGATCATGCTGATCACGGCATTTGAATGGCCATGTGCAATATCGATCGTGATGTATTCAGGTACCAACCCCTTAGAGGCCAGTTCCTCCACAAAATGATATTCTTCTTCCTTCACGCCCACGCTGATGGACGCAATCAGTCCGCGAGCGTGCATATCCTCGATGAAGCTGATTCTTTTCCCAGGTTCGAAACGGTGCATAATATAGAAATAGTTATGTTCTGCAAGGTACATAGCAATCTTCTCATCGATGATGGTCTGCATATTGGCAGGTACCACAGGAAGTTTAAATGTATGTCCACCCAATGTGATGGCTGTATCACATTCTGAACGGCTGTTAACAATGCATTTGGCTGGAATCAATTGAATATCTTCATAGTCGAACACGTTTTCCATCATGAACACTCCTAAACACGAATAATTATCGTCGGACGAAAATGAAATGTTCGTCCATTGGTAATGTACATGATTTCTTGACTGTTGTCAAAGTTTTTTATCAATTCAAGATGACACATTGTAATCGATTACTATTTTTCGCAGCAGCAGGGGCAGTCGCATTCTTTTTTTGTTTCACACAGACAGTTTGGGCACGAACATTCGTGGACCATCAGGACACCTTCTTTCTTTTACCAACCAGTATATCCAGATGAAAGAATGTTCAATCGATTTTCATTCTCCCATTGCAAATCGATCGCTAATGGATTAGAGTAGGAATAACCGTTAAATTATTTTTACCGAGTAAAAAGAGGTGTGCAGTATGGCAGGAATATATATCATCAAAGATCTTGATCAGCTTAAAGCTCTCAGCGATCCGTTTCGGGTCAGGCTGATGTTCAAACTGATTGAACGGCCGTATACGGGTCAGCAGCTGTCCGAAATCTTCGAGCTTTCACGAGCACGGATTCATTATCACCTGAAAGAGCTTGAAAAACTTGGTCTTGCAGAAATCGTGAAAACCGAAGAGAAAAATGGCATTATTCAAAAGTTCTATCAGTCTGTGGCAACAGGTTTCTATCCCCATTCAAGTCTTTTCCCACACACGAAGGAAATCAGCGATATGAAACAATATCTCATGCTTGAAATGATGGAACAGACGACATCGAAGCTATTATCTGCACCATCTGAAGCACTTGAAGATGTTGATTCGAGTGAAGATCCTTCTGAGTGGAATATGATGGCGTCATCTTGGGAAATACAAGCTTCGGAAGATACCTTCAAGTGGTACATCAAGGAACAATTCAAACTGATGGAAGAACTTGATCGCCGCGCGGAAGCAGAAGAGGCGTCGGTCAAGAAGAGATATTTTGTATCCAACTACGGTTTCCGGGTAGAAGAGCCTGTTTTTGAAAGAGTAAAAGACAAAGACCAGTGAGAAGGTCTTTTCTTTTAGTACAACGGTAAAATAATTTTAACCGAGTATATTTTTTTACTAAAACGGTCAAAAAAAACTTACAGTCAGGAGATGGTGAACGGGATGAAAGAGCATTTGTTTAGAAATCGAAACTTCAGCTTCATGTTTACAGGCAGGATTTTATCGAATATGGGGGACAGCGTCTACTATGTTGCCGCCATGTGGCTTGTGTACGAACTGGGAGGAAGTTCCTTTTATACGGGATTGGCCGGTTTCCTCACCATGCTGCCGACGGTTCTGCAGTTCTTGATTGGTCCACTGGTCGATCGTTTCAGTACAAAGAAGCTGCTGACATACGTACAGGTGCTTCAGGCAGGACTGATCTTGTTGATTCCGGTTGCCCATTTCATAGGCTATTTGAATGTGGCCGTGATCTTGACGATCATGCCGATAGTATCCATGATGAATCAGTTTACGTATCCCGCCCAAACAGCCGCCTTGCCACGGATCATCAAAAAAGAACAGCTTGTAAAAGGGAACGCTCTGTTTACGTTCGCTTACCAAGGAGCCGACATGATCTTCAATGCCCTTACGGGAATCCTTCTCCCATTGATCGGTGCCGTAACCCTCTTTATGATGGATTCTGCTGTGTTCTTAGCAGCCGCTCTAGTGTACAGCTCCCTTCGTTTGCCAGAGAAAAAAAGGACCAGGAAAAGGACGTTGAAGGAATCGACTATTCTGTATAAGGGGGAGTTGGCAGAGGGGATGATGATTGTTTTTCGCTCATATATGGCCATCTTCTTGGTCGCGTCCGTGATTGCAAATGGGGCCATCGGCGCTACATATGCCATCCTACCTGTATACACGGGTGAATCAGCAGGGGCATCCTGGTTTGGGTGGTATCTTGGAGCCATTTCACTTGGTCTTCTGTCTGGTGCACTATTCGCTCCCGTTCTATCCAGATTTCCGCTTGGCCGGTTAACCATTACATTGTATTTTCTAGGCGGGGCCAGCTGGATGGTGTCGGGCCTTTCGGGTATTTCCATAATCGGGGCTATATTGTTTGGCCTGGCCTGGCTACCCATCGGTGCAACGAATGTCATTACGGGGGCTGCCATCCAGTCCATCTTGCCACCGCATCTGATGGGAAGGGTATTTTCGGTTGTCGCGTCCATGAGTGCTGTGGCCATGCCCCTTGGCTCCCTTTTTGGGGGGATTATGGCCGACCGGTGGGGAAGCGGCATCATCTTCATGTCGGCAGCGGGCGCAATCGTCTTCATTTCGATATTCTGGTTAAGTGTCTCCAAGCTCCGCAGGCTTCCAAGTACACATGAGCTGTCTGCTGGGGATCTCCATTTACCTGAAAATTCCCACTCCACAAACATTGGATGATAATGGTAGAATAAGAAGGGATAGTCAGTCTTTGGAGGCATGAATATGATATTGAACACAACCATTCAAGAAGCAGGTTACAGCCGGGATGACCTGATTCTGCAAGACATTTCATTTGAGGTCGGGAAGGGTGAGCTTGTCGGTCTGATCGGGCCCAACGGTGCGGGGAAAAGCACAACAATCAAAACCATCCTGGGTCTTATGAAGCATGTGAAGGGAACGGTCGAGATTTCTTCCTATGCGTATATACCGGAACGTCCGATTTTTTATGAACGGCTGACGATGAGGGAACATATTGACTTTCTGTACACGACCTTAGGTGGAGAACAGGCAGCCTTTGAAGAAAAAGTGACTAGCCTGGTCAGCTACTTCCGGTTGACCCATGTTCTTCATCATTATCCTGATCAGTTCTCAAAAGGGATGCAACAAAAAATGATGCTTATCCTGGCGTTTCTGAAAGAACCGGATCTTTATATCATTGATGAGCCGTTCATGGGGCTTGATCCGACTGCCGTGAAGAAACTCCTCGCCCTTTTGGAAACTGAGCGTAAAAGGGGAGCGGGCGTCCTGATGTCGACCCATATCCTTGACACCGCCGAGCGGATCTGCGACCGCTTTGTACTGATAGCAGAAGGGGAAATGATCGTCGAGGGGGACCTGAAGGCCATCCGGAGAAAGAGTGGACTCCCAGCAGGCTCGCTATTCGATTGCTTCGATGCGCTGACAGAGGGGGAGGAGAATGATGGTCTGGCCCATTTTTCAGCACCGATTCAAGGATGAGTGGCGGCAGAAATGGAAGGTGATCCGCTCGGTCATCGACTGGACGATCGCCCTCTACCTTGTAGTTCCGTTTGCGGTCATGGCGCCTTTTTTCTATCGGGATTGGTGGACTGAAACGGAATCCTATTGGGCTTCTGGTATCCCGGTCTGGATCCTTCTGTCTATATTGGGCTTCATGACACTCGGGGGAAACATTCGCACCTATGTCCTAGAGCCGGATCTATTGTTCCTGATAGAAAAGAAGGAGCAAGTCATTGCACTTAAAAGACTGGGCCTTATGGTCACCGTGGGACAGATCCTGGTGTCACTCGTTTTACCTGTTGCCCTGTCCCTTCCCATATTCGTGAACATATATGATGAACGTCCCTTGACTATAGCCGTGATCTTCATTCTATTCGTCTTGCTCAAATGGTCAGTGCTGCTCATGAAGAAATACATAGCGGGAAAATGGTCAAGGGGAGTCTTGATGCTATTCATGGTAGCAGCCTTTGTACTGGTCTCAACAGTTGCGGATTCTCCGATATATGGGATCGCGGCAGTGTTGATCCTGCTGTCGACTATCATTGGTTACTTCGTTCAAGGGGTGAAAAGTACAGGGGATTTCCAAAGTGAAGTGGAGACCGAGCAATCGGAACGAAATCAATATGTAAACCTCGTTTATAGCCTTTCCACTCAAATAGAAAAAGAAAAAGGAGGGAAACGAGGCAGGCCATTGATCTTGTTCAGGAACTCCAGGCGTTTATTCCGGGAACGGACAGCTGAAAATGGAATCCTGGAACTATGTTTAAAGGCATTTTTACGTAATGGAACTTTCTTTCGGACATATATACAGATGATTTCCATCACCACAGCCGGAATTCTGTTCCTTCCCCTTTTATTGAAGTGGTTGCTGTTTGGGGGCATCCTTATTTTCATGACCTTCTGGCTCCTTACCATTTTCAAGAAGCTCATGGGCAACCGGTTCTTTGAAGTGGCGCCATTTGATCAAGAGGCGGAGTACGCTGCTGCTAACAGATTTGGTAAGTGGCTCGGAACGCCCGTCCTTATCTGGACAGGGACAATCACGATACTATCGACGATTTGGTCGGTTTATTTTTAACTAGGAGGAATCTACATGGTTGAATTGAAGAAAATGAGTGATCATGAGTTTGAAGCATGGCGGAATAGAAGCGTCGCTTCTTATGCCGCGGAGAAAGTAAAAGCCGGTAATTTCAAGGAAGAAACGGGGATTGAACAGTCTGAGAGCGAATTTCAAAAGCTTCTGCCACAAGGGAAGGATACACCGGATCACCATCTGTTCACCGTCATGGACGAGGGAGAAAATGTTGGGATGTTATGGTTTCATGCCAATAACGAAATGAAGGAAAATTACATTTTTGATATTGAAATGCTCGAAAGCAAGCGGGGCATGGGGTATGGAAAACAAACGCTTCAGGCATTGGAAGATCTCAGCCGGGATATGGGGATGGAGAAAATTTCACTTCACGTGTTCGGTCATAACAAAACAGCCATCGGCCTTTATACGGGCACAGGGTTTGAGACGACCAATATCATTATGTCTAAGAAGCTATTATAGTCTTATTTAAGAGATTGGGACAACACAAAAAAGGTCATGACGAACAATATGAGTATGGCTTCTTTATACCGCTCATGATTTCCATGCAAGACTTCTTCGCTTTCCGCGGGTAGCCCGTGAGCCTCCTCAGCAAGCCAGTGGGGTCTCACATCATCTACTCCTCTTCCCGCCGGAGTCTTCATCTTGCACTCCAATCAACCGCTAGGAACAAGTAAATCGTAATGGTCATGAAACAAATCAAAAACCCGAATTATCTCAGACAAGATAGTTCGGGTTTTCCTATGACTAAAACACTCTTGTGCCAGCCTCTTTCCTATTGTTATTGAATCGTGACGTAATCCTCATCCACGCTATCTTGTCCTTCCTCAAACTTGAGCTTTGTCCTGAATAGGTACCTTGCTCCTGCGTGTTCAACCGGCAGATCATCTGGAATCTGGTAAACGAATGAATACATATCCTTCTCTTCAGTCTCAAGAGCATGAGTGATCGCCACGATCCTCGTATCGATTATCTCTTCTTTCTTGCCGTTCTCATAGATCATGACAAGCTGACATTCAATTTTTGTCAGGAGCTGGTCCACGATCCCCCCGTTGATATGGAATTTCCCTGATAGCTTTTCCCCTTTTCGGTAATGATCTTTGGGAAGGGTCAAATCGATCATTGCTGAGCCGACACCGTTTAAGGACATGTATTTTCGCAGTAACATAGGGCTCCTCCTTTTATTTATTGAACGTAAAAGACCTTTACCAAGAAGAGATGCCACATTTAGCCACATACTTCCGGTAAAGGTCTCGCTAACAACCATGTTGCCGATGAAGCCGGGGGTCTTGACCCCGTAATGACGACCTCATCGTATAAGCTACTCCCCTTTATGGGATTCAGTTGAGATTATCATAAGGAGAAATATCTATTCTGTCAAATGTTACGGTTAATGGATGTAAGCCGTTCCCAAAAGGACGAGCTTTTCATATAGTAACGTAAAAGGAGTGATGACTATGGCTAAGGCCAGTGACTTTTTGATTGCACTTGATGACGGGCATGGAATGGAAACTGCGGGGAAAAGGACCCCTTATATTGAATCCCTTGGTAGGCAGATCCGAGAAAATGAATTCAATGCTGCTGTGACGAATTATCTGAAGATCGAGCTGGAGAGATGTGGTTTTCGAACGGTTTTGACTGCCCCTACAGATGTGGATACCCCACTAAAAGAAAGGACGGATCTCGCCAATTCACTGAATGCTGACGCGCTTGTATCCAATCATTTCAATGCTTTGAAAGACCGGTTCGACCCCGGTGGCAATGACCCTGAAGGACATTCCATCCATATATACCCGGGAGATGCAGTAGGAAGACAATTCGCAGAAACGGTGGCAAAATATATCCGTCAAAATCCCCGTCAGAAGTTCAGGGGGATTATCGAACAAAATCTCCATATCACCCGCGAGTTCAAAAATGCGGCCATCTTGATTGAGAATGGATTCATGGATAACCGCAGGGAATCCTTACTGATGATCAATCAGACCTTCCAACAGGAAAGGGCACGTGAAGAGGCACAGGGAATCTGTGAGTATTTCGGTGTGCCTTATGTAGGGGGAAGCGCGCCTGCTCCAGCCCCGGCTCCATCCCCAACCCAAAAGCCTGTAACTGGGAGTGAGATAGGAAAACGTGTCGAATCAATCTACCGAGGTGCGGATCAATTGAATTTTTATTCTAAACCGACCTTCAACCAAGCGTTCGTGGCAGGAAAACTTGCATTCGGGTTTGGCTTTCCTACTATTACAGCGAAGCTGAACGTAGAAGGTGCCCAGATGTATGAAGTGAAGAATTCTAAAGGAAACACCTACTATGTGACGGCGTCACCTCAGTTTGTGAAGGTCGTCGGTGCTGGTACCAGTACACCTCAGCCCCCATCATCACCATCGATTAAAGCCATCGGAGAAATCACCATCATCGGGGTGGCGAATGCTGCCATCATCCAAGACCGGCCGGATCGACTCGCATCCGTCAATCTCGGTACCATCAATCGAGGACAGACCATACGGGTTGCTGGCTCGGTCAAAGGGAAGAATAGTCCTACCGGCTACTGGGAAGTCATCTACAATGGGAAACGAGCATATATATCAGGTGAATTTGGACAGTTCCGTTCTTATTAATCAAGAAGGTCCGGATTTTCATTCCGGGCTTTTTTATATGGATGAGAAGGGACTAAGAAGAGGGATGTCGTATATCCATGATAGGGAGGGATTGTATGTATGAACTGAAAACGAAGGAAACGGATGCGGACGTCCTGGAATACATCGAAACGTCCGTGCCTGAGATTCGCAGGGAGGATGCTTTCAAACTGCTGGATCTGTTTACTGAAGCATCAGGTTTCGAAGGGAAGATGTGGGGGAAGAGCATCATTGGCTTTGGATCCTACCACTATACGTATGCAAGTGGGCATGAAGGGGATGCGGCATTGGCAGGATTTTCACCGCGCAAATCCAAGATTTCTATCTATCTGGGCTGTACGGGAACTGATAAAGACAAACTCTTATCGAAACTTGGCAAACACACAAGCGGAAAGGGCTGTGTGTATATCAATCGGTTAAGTGGCGTAGACACGGATATTCTGAAAGAATTGATCCGGTTATCGATCCATGAACTTCAAACCAAATATCCTGCAAACGGGTGAAGAAGAGTCAGTCAAAAGACTGATTTTTCTTTTTTGCTTCGCTGGTAAAATGAGTTCTTGTGTTAGAGATTTCAATCATATTCCACCCCATCGCAAACTTATGGCTTGCAATCGAGGCGGATATCTTATATGATTAATCTCGAATTAAGAATATCTCAGTTCAAGATATACGAGGTATTAACTCCCAAGATAAGAAAGGAACGAATACACACATGTCAAAAGTATTGTACATCACTGCACATCCACATGATGAGTCTGCTTCATTCAGCATGGCAGCAGGTAAAGCATTCATCGATTCTTACAAAGAAGCCAATCCATCAGATGAGGTTGTTCATATCGACCTTTACAAAGAAAACATCCCTCACATCGATGCAGATGTATTCAGCGGATGGGGCAAACTTCAAAGCGGAAGCGAGTTCAACGCATTGTCTGCTGAAGAGCAAGCAAAAGTAGCCCGTCTGAACGAACTATCTGACCAGTTCGTTGCAGCTGACAAATATGTTTTCGTCACACCATTCTGGAACTTCTCTTTCCCTCCAGTTATGAAAGCGTATATTGATTCTGTCTCTGTTGCAGGCAAATCATTCAAATACACCGAGCACGGACCTGTTGGACTTCTGACAGACAAAAAAGCCTTGCATATCCAAGCACGCGGCGGTATCTACTCTGAAGGTCCTGCAGCAGCAATGGAAATGGGACATCGCTACCTTGAACTCATCATGCAGTTCTACGGTGTACCTAGCTTCGAAGGTCTCTTCATCGAAGGACACAACGCTATGCCTGAAAAAGCGCAAGAGATCAAAGAAAACGGAATTGCCCGTGCAAAAGATCTTGCGAAAACATTCTAATAGGTGAAATTGAAAAGACCGCCAGGCTGGATGACCAGCCTGGCGGTTTTTTATGAGTACTCCCTCTGCAGCGAAAGAAGCACCCTTATCCGTTCGTTTATCTAGGGAGGAAGGTGGGTAATGCATGATCTATGCTTGTCTTGCTTGTCCGGTCACGGATTAGCCGGCGGTAGCCAATGCCGTGAAACTTTCAGGGCCGACCCTGACAGTACCCAATGCTGTGGCACTGACATAGGCGGAGTAAACCAGTGGACCACTCGCAGGGATTCCAGGATTGAAGTCAGCGCCAGCGAATGTGATCAATTGTGGACCTACAATGGATAAATCCAAAACTTGCCTTGCTGTATACACTGTAATTAAACCAGATTGTTGTGTACCACGGATGATAGTGATATCAACGTTCGTCGCAATTGGGAGCAATGGCAGCTGAACAGCCATCGTTCCTTCGAATTGAACCCTGATCTGCCCGACAGTCGCTTTTGTAACATCTAGTCCGACGACTCCGAAAAGACTATTTTGACCTACAAGGATTGGTGTTGAAATCTGTCCATACGTGCTCGCATTTTGTGACGTACGCGCATCAAGAAAAATTCCCATATTTTCACCTCCTGTCTTGTTATCTAGTACAGTATATGCATGTCCACTGAATGCGTCTGTGCACATGATTCAGTTTTGAAAAATGGATGATACCCCCAAATGAAACTTTTCCACCCGCTATATCGTATATAGAAGAAACCATACATAAATTGGGGGAGTCAACATGTGGATCAGCATCGGTTTCAGCATCATCTATCTTTTTTGTATCATTTATATGATTTCTTATCGCCTGAATATAAAAAAAGCGGTTGAACGTAAAGATGAGGCCTATTATCCTTCAGTGCAAACGAATTTAGATAATATTATCGTCCCTGACAGGTGGGAGCCTATGATCCCACTTGATAAACGTTCTAAATCCTATCGGACCCTCCACTGGGGAACGCCTGCCCTCATCCTTCTGATGAGCATTCTATTCATCCTAGTATTCGGAATGGATTTTTTGCATGGTTCATTCATTAATTTTGGTTATATTTTCTTTACCTTCTTAGTCATGATCCGGCATCAGGGTAACATCTACCTGTTGAATGATGGCGTCATTTTAAATGGCAGGTTCTTCTCGTGGAATAAGGTGAAGGGCTATAAAGTGGAGAAAGTTGTGAAGTGGCACGAATTATATGGGTTGGACGAACGATTGAACAATAGTTACAAGGTCAGCCTGCTATTGAAACGGGGGATTTTCCAGCCGAATTACGTAGTACTCACAGAAGAGCGTGACATGAGAACCGTCGTTCAGCTGCTGGAGGATAAAGGAATTGAGGGGACGGTAGCGTATGTACTTCCTCAACCGGAGGTGCAACGATGACCATCGAGCGTGCCCTCAAGGCTGCAAAAGAATTGATCCGTGTCCGGTTCCCTTCATGTGAAGCTGCCGTATTAAGTGGAAGTGTGGTCCGAGGACAGGACACGGCGACTTCTGATCTGGATATCGTCGTCGTGACCAACCAACTCTCTTCTTCTTACAGGGAAAGCCTGATGTGGGAAGGGTGGCCGGTTGAACTATTTGTCCACACGCCGACGGGGATCCTCGATTTTTTCAGAGATGATTGTCTCCGCGGCAGGCCATCGCTACCGCGGATGATCGCAGAAGGGCTGCCTCTAAAAAGTAATCAAACCCTCGACTCATTAAAGGCTACCGCAAACAGGCTGCTCAGTGCCGGACCGGAACGCTGGGATGAAGATACCATTGATAGGAAGCGGTATTTTCTAACCGATGCACTAGATGATTTCAACGGGTGTACCGACCGGGGAGAGGGACTGTTCATTGCCGGTCATCTGGCGGAACTACTACATGAATTTGTTTTAAGGACCAATGGTTGTTGGGTCGGAAGTTCAAAATGGATCGTGAGGGCACTGAAGGAGTTTGACCCTGAATATGCACAACATTTTGTCCATGCATTCGATTCCTATTACAAACATGGGAAGAAAAGAGGGGTGATCACTCTGGTGAATCAAGCTCTCAGTCCGTTCGGTGGCCGCTTGTTCGAGGGATTCTCAATCGGGAAACCTTAGATGGGCCATTCTCCTGACTATACTAAAAAGGGTGTTCCGGTTGAACCGGAACACCCTTGGTTTTTTAATCAAGTATGATTTGGAAGCTGTCATGATCTTTTCGATGCATGCCTTCCTCAAAAATGAGACGCGTAACAAATTTATACGAGATGCCCTCTTTACTCGGAGGGAATGTATCTGCCAGACGGCAGGCAAATTGGATTTTTCGTTGCTCTCCTGCTTTCATAATGGAAGAGCTCAGGATTGTATTCTGGTGAAGGATGGATGAACACTCGGTCTTTTCATTGTATTGAAGCAGATCCGTCTCTATCCTTTTCAGCTTCTGGTCGACTTTACCGCCGATCAATTCGTATTCCCCTTTAATGAGTTCTCCTGGACAATAGGCAGAACGATGCAATACAAGATCGATCTTCGCAGCACCGATCCCCATCTTACACATCAACTTTGCAAACATCATTCTCACCCTCGCTTTCTTTATAATATTTATCTGATCATGGGCAGAATTATCCTCTAACAAAGCTATATTGTAAAGAAAGAAATCAACGATGTCTACACTAGTTTTTCGACATTTTTCGATTAAGCTCACTTACCTCATGAAAATATAAAATATAATGGAATAGTTGTAAAATAGAGGTAGATTAATAGGGTGACTTTCTATACAATAGGAAGCGGAAGAAGTCTTATCTGCCGGACGCGCAGGTAGTGAATATAACGTACAAAGGGGTTATCGAATGAAGGAAAAGAAAGCAAAGAAAAATCAGACGACGGTCCGGATGAATCTGCTGTTCGTTTCCGTGTTTTTTCTGTTCTCCATGCTCATTCTCCGACTTGGTGTTGTGCAAATTGTCAAAGGAAATCAATATGAAGCGGAAGTATCGAGAACGGAAAACGTCAAGTCGGATAACGGCAATCCACCCCGAGGCAAAATCTATGACCGCTACCGGAATGTGATTGTTGATAACGTCCCGATGAATGCCATTACGTATACAAGCACTCAGTCGACAAAATCTAAAGAAATGCTGGAAGTAGCTGAAAACCTCTCCAAACTGATTGATATTGACGAAAAAGTGATCGAGAGCATCACCGACCGTGACAAACAAGATTACTGGCTACTCCGAAACAAGGAAAAAGCCTCTGAGCTCGTCACCAAGGATGAATTGGCTAAATTGGAAGCCGATGAAGAACTGGACGAAGATGAACGAAACAAAAAAGCGTATGAAATGCAACTAGACAGAATTCCTGAAAATGAACTGAAGGCTTTTACAAATGAGGAATTGAAAGTACTCGCTATCTTCCGCCAGTTCAATACCGGATATGCCCTGACACCGAAGATTGTCAAGAATAAAAACGTCAGTGATGAAGAGATGGCCAGGGTAAGTGAAAACCTCTCAAGTCTTCCAGGAGTGAATGTTACTACGGACTGGGAGAGGAAGTATGTCCAGGACAGTACATTGCGATCAATCTTAGGTAAGGTGTCCACAACGGAACAAGGAATCCCTACAGAATTGGTAGATGACTTCAAATCCAAAGGGTACGCCATGAACGACCGGGTCGGAACCAGCTATTTTGAATCAGAGTATGAGAGTCTTTTGAAAGGAAAAAAAGAGGAGATTGAACACATCACCAAAAACGGAAGCGTCATTGACTCTCAGATGATTAAAGAAGGACATAGTGGAAAGGACGTCTACCTTACCATTGATCTAAAGCTTCAAAAAGAATTGGAAACAATCGTAGAAGAAGAGTTAAGCAAGCAGGCCGCCAAAGGCTGGGAGTCCCCGTATCTTGATCGTGCCTATCTGATTATGATGAATCCTTATACGGGTGAGATCCTCTCCATGGTAGGGAAGAAATATGGTCATGATAAAGACGGAAATGTGGAACTACAAGATGATGCACTTGGAACCTTTACTTCGGAATACGGAGTGGGGTCAGCTGTAAAAGGTGCCACTGTGTTGACAGGGTATATGACTGGCAGTCTGGCTATCGGAGAATCCCTTTTGGATGAGGCCATCCAGATAAAAGATACTCCAGTCAAACGCTCATGGTTCAACCAAAGCAGAGGAGCCATGTACATGACGGATAAGCAAGCCCTTGAATGGTCCTCAAATGCATACATGTGGAAAACGGCTTTTAAAGTAGCCGGTGTAACATATCAAAAAGATCAACCGATGAACATCAAAAGAGAAACCTTCGATACATTCCGTAATCATTTCAAACAATTTGGACTTGGAGTCAAAACGGAAATTGATCTTCCGGGTGAAGCAGATGGGCTCCAGGGTTCCGAGTATAAGCCGGGTAACCTTATGGACTTTGCCATCGGTCAATACGATACGTATACCCCGATGCAATTGGCTCAATATGTATCCACCATCGCCAATGGAGGATACCGGATGCAGCCTCATATCATGAAAGAAATCAGAGAGCCGAACTATGAGAGTGAAAAAGTCGGATCCTTGTTATATGAACACGAGTCGAAAGTGTTAAATAGGCTTGATGCTTCTGAAGAAGAAATTCATTCAGTGCAACAAGGGTTCTACCGAGTGGCCCATGGTGCGAATGGAACAGCTAATAACTTTGCCAACGCTCCTTATGATGCCGCCGCAAAGTCGGGTACAGCTGAAGCATTCTACTATGCTCCTGAACGCGGAAAAAACCTGGAAACCTATAACACTACACTCGTAGGGTACGCACCGTATTCACATCCTGAAGTGTCGTTTGCAGTAGTACTCCCTGCATCTCATCAGGATAAAGATCCGTATGTCAACAAAACCATCGCTAAACGAGCCATGGATAAATACTTCGAGTTGAAAAAGGAATACGAGAAAAAGGGTTATTACAGTGAATCAACAGATAAAGAAGTCATAGACTCAGAAGAAGAATGATCAGACAGGCAGTCCCTACTAAGGGGAGTGCCTGTTTTCTCATAGAGGGGAGATTGAAATGAAGACAGAGTCGGAAATTAGCCAAATGATTAAACATGATCCATGGATGATGAATATCTTAAAGGTCACAGCCGAATTAGGCCTCCCCGATGGTTGGGTATGCGCAGGCTTTGTTCGAAACAAGGTGTGGAATCATCTCCATGGACGGGGACGGGAACCACTCAATGACATCGATGTGGTGTATTATGACCCTAGTGACACCGACGAAGAGACGGAGAAAAAGATCGAAGTTCAGCTTCTGAAGTCTGTTCCCCATGCTCCTTGGTCGGTGAAGAATCAGGCAAGGATGCATGAGGTGAATGGGGATGATCCTTATGCATCCACGGCCGATGCCATCTCAAAATTCCCTGAGACAGCCACGAGTGTAGCAGTCCGAATCAATGATTCACAGGCTCTCCAATTGCTTGCACCTTGGGGAATCGATGACCTTGTTACTATGGAAGTACGGCCGACCCCGCATTTTCAAGAAAAGCCAGACGGACATACGGTTTATGAGAAGAGAATACATGAAAAAGGATGGAACAAAAAATGGCCGATGGTGAAGGTCTTTTCTAGAGGGGGGAGCTATGAATGACTGACGGATACACTCTATCCTCAAAAATACTTGAACAGTGGAAAGCACGAATCCTGCCGGAAGTGGATTGGTTTTTCTTTACGAACGATGAATGCTTTCCTTATGGAGAGATGGACGTATTAGTGAAAAGCAATCTTTCACTGGATATCAGAACATCGTTTCTGACGTGGTCTCTTCCTGAAGGGGTATTTGTGAAAAAAATGTACCCAGGCGAATTTGAGGAGCTATCATATGAAGCCAGACAGAGAATCACCGAAATTCAATGGGAGCTCGGGAGGGGCTTAGTATTTGATCACGAAGAAACGGAAGAATGGTTTGGTGAACATGTACCGCCATTATACAAAGGAGCCGGAAAGAAACTCGTACTCTTTACTATCGATTTTTGGCGTTCACTTGAGGATCATCAAAAGGAAGGCTTTCTAAGAGCCTATAGCCGAGTATGGGTAGATGAACAACCATTATGGAAAGGGGCTCCTTCATCATTTAAAACATTCATGCAGCGGGAATATCCGCATCTTATTCCGTATCTTGATGTTTTTCCCGACAGGAACGGCGCCAACTGCCTGGCTTCAGTCGCGTTCGCCATCGACGCTTCGTCCGATCTCTATCATTGGATGCAGGCAGAGGAACTCGATCATCTGATGGCCGGCAGGGAAGAGGTTGGGGGCATAACCGGAAAGGAGGTCCTTGTGTGGAGGGACTCTGAAGGGAAGATCATCCATGCGTGCTATGCGTTGAATAAAGAATTTGTTTTCAATAAGCACGGACAGACGATGTTCAATCCCTGGCAGCTTCTAACGGTTGAACAGGTGATAGGCTCCTGGGGAGATCCGGTCATATACAGATAAGAAAAGAAGGGACCCATTAGGAGGTCCCTTCTTCGTCACTTTCTTTTTCGTTAAACCATAGAGGATCGTCATTATCGACTTCACCATTGTAGTTGATAAACAGCTCTTCGCCAGCTTTAATATCCCGATACGCATAAAAATCGAATGTATGATTATCAAAGTTGATGTCATAGATCGTATTTGGAGTATAAGAATGGTTGAAAAGCATTCCATAGCCGAGGAGGAGTGCCGTATGGTTCATGCCATACTCAAACACATAATCCGCCAAGAAGGTCTTTTCAATATAATGATGCTCTTCATTTGGGTATGGAATCACGGGAGCCTCATGAATCAGCTCTCCTTTTGGGATATCCTGTTTAGCAAAGACACCTCTTCTAAGTTCCCCGTCACTGACGGGAGACATTTTCACTTCAATCATCCTGACACCTGCTTTCAAAATTCTCTTCTAGATCTGTCAGGCCGACCGGCTCATGCATGATTAGAAAAGGTATAAACGGTTTTTCATCACTGTTCCGGATTGGGAACAATCAGAAAACCTCTCCCCTTAGCCTGACAGACTTACCGGTAAATTGCAATCGTTAAAAAAGGTCTTTAAAGAAGGACTTGATGCCCCTGGCGCTTCGCACAACCCAGCTCGCTTTTTCAACCGTCTCATCAGCCGTTACGTCCACTGAGTAAGAAGCAGGTTCACCGTCCGGGATATACTCCTCTTCAGGAGGATTTTTCACCTTGAGGACACCGACCTTTTCCCCTTTTTCAATCGGAGCGATCAGCTTTCCTTCATCTGTTACTTTATCCGGATCCAGGACCAATTCCACCTCAGTCTTTTCTTTTTGTTCTTTTGGAAGGGTGAGTGCAATTGGTTCTTTTATGGAGACGCCGAGTTCTCTTTCTTTTCCGTTGTATACCTTTATTATGTTTCCAGGTGCTGAGGTTGCATCTTTTAGGGATAAATCCACTTCCTCGAATTCATTGAACCCGTAGTCCAAAAGCTCGGCAGATTGAATGAACCGCTCGGCACTACTGGATTGACCATTCGCATCCTTTGCATCCAAGATGACGGATATGTAGCGGTTTCCATTCCGTTCGGCTGTTGCTGTGAACGTGGTACCGGCAAATGGGGTCGTCCCGGTTTTCAACCCGTCTGCTCCTTTATAATAGAAGGATTTCCCCTTGAGTAGCCCGTTTGTACTTTTCATGGTCAGTTCTTCATCGGTTCCCGGTCGGAACTTCTTGGATGAAAGACCCGATGTTTCAAGGGTTTCAGGGTAGTCGTGAATGAGGCGATAGGCAAGGGTGGCCATATCTTCAGCAGAGACGACATTCTCATCATCCGGTTCAGTACCTTCAGGATACATGCCAAGCATATCGACGTTGCTGAGACCGGAAGAATTGACGAAGTGATAATGCTTCATCCCGAGTTCTTTCGCTTTTGCATTCATCTGCTTGACGAATTCACCTTCTGATCCAGCGACGATTTCTGAAAGGGCGATCGCAGCGCCGTTTCCAGATTTGATGACCATGGCTTCATAGAGTTCTTTGACCGTATAAGATTCGCCCTGCTTCAGAGGCACATTGCTCAATCCGGGAGCGTTGGCAAGCTGATAGACTTTGTCGCTGATCTTGTAGGATTGATCCCATTTGATCTTCCCTTCTTTTACAGCTTCTTGAACCAGATACTCCGTCATCATTTTGGTCATGCTGGCAATTCCCAGCTCTTCATGTTCATTTTCACCATACATGATCTTTCCTGTGTTTCCATCTATCACAATGGCTGCATCCGCATGGATTTCCGGCTCCCCCGCCGCAAAGGCTTCAACTTGAAACCCGGCGACGGCAAGCATGGATACCAAAAGGGCAGATGCCGTCTTACGTCCTTTCATAACTGTATACCTCCAACGTCAAGTGACTTACAACCCCGTTATTTTACCATAGTTTCATTGGAAGGGACGAGTCAGTTTGTGACAGATACAGAAGGATATGCCGGAAGAATGTCGAATGGGTAGAGAAGTCTTGCCTAAAAGGAGGAAATCACAATCCCTAAATTAAAAATCAATTTCGAAACCTCATTGATTCCCTGGGTGAAGGAGATCGCCCGCAAAAATGATAGTTCAGGCCACGCCCTCTATATTATGAAAGATGGGAAGACCGTGCTTGAACATTACGGCGGATATCACTCGTTTGAACCCGCTGCCCAAGAGGTGAAGGCTACATCACGCTTCAATATCGCATCCGCAAGGAAGAGTTACATAGCGTTGGTGATTGCATATGCCCTGTACGACAGATTGCTTGAATTAGATCGACCCTTAGAGGATTATATGGAAGAAAGTAATCCAGTGTTCAGTGGGGTCTCAATCAGGCATCTCCTCACCCACACCCATGGTATCGGGGAAGGGGGCGAGGGCCTCTATACGGAATTTACTCCAGGAGAGAACTGGAGCTATAACAATGTTGGAGTAGATACATTGGCGCATCTGGTGATGGAGATGTACGGTGGGACCATCAGCTCCTTCCTTCAGGAAAGAATCTTCGACCAGCTTAATTGGAAGGAAACTGGCTGGGAAAATGAAGATTCTCCCCAATTGGTTAAGATTATCAGCAGCAGAGATGAAAAAGCTTTAAACGGTCTGCATGCAGATTGCGATGGTTCAAGGAAAAATTTATTTGTTTCTGCAAGGGAATTCGCTTGGTGGGGTCAGTTGCATCTTGATAAAGGGAAGGTCGGTAACCGGCAAATCATTCCTGAAGAAGTGGTTAATCTTGCAACTACCATCCAGACGCCTAGTGGACTTCCTTACGACCTGCCGCGGAACGGGGCTTTTTGGTATGTACAGGACATCCCACGGATGAAAAGTGAAATCGGGGATGCTGTCCCCGTTGGTTCCTACCAGATTCTCGGGGTGACAGGGCCAACGATCCTGGTGATCCCGAAATATCAAATTGTTGCTGTCAAAATGTATAACAAAAGGTATAATTACGGAGGCGCAAATTACCTTCATTATTTGAAGGAATATAGTAATCGGGTGGCAGACGCCTGTACATAAAATAGGGGATGAATGGAATGAATGAGCAGCGAAGGAATAATCTGAAGAATTATGCGGCCCTTGCAGTGAAAGTAGGGGTGAATATCCAAGGGGGACAGGCACTTTGGATCAGTGCTCCCCTCGGGACGGAGGAATTTGTCCGTTTGGTGGTGAAAGAAGCCTATTTGGCCGGCTCGAAAAATGTGCATGTCCAGTGGTTCGATGAAGAAATACTGAGGACCCACTATGAACTGGCACCGGAAGAAACTTTTTATGAGTATCCTGAGTGGCTGGCCGCTGCCCACGAATGGCTTGTTGACCATAAAGGTGCTTTCCTGCAGGTTGACTCTGGGGACCCCGATCTTTTGAAGGGGATTGACGCGGAAAGGATCACCGCTTTTGAAAAAGCGAGCGGAGATGCTCTGGACCGATTTTACGAAGCCATCGAAAACGACCACATACCATGGTCGATCGTGGCAATCCCTTCTCAGAAATGGGCAGAGAAGGTGTTTCCTCACCTAATGGGCACAGAGGCAGTCGATGCCTTATGGGAAAATATCTTCCAATCAGTACGGATGTATGAATCCGATCCTGTTGAAGCGTGGAAAAGACATATCAGCGAGCTTACAAAAAGGGCAGAAAGACTGAACGATTTGAACTTAAGGAAATTACATTATACTGCACCAGGCACAGACCTTACCGTGGATCTCCACGAGGACCATATTTGGCTGACAGGGGCAAGCAAAACACCAGATGGAAAGGACTTCATCGCCAACATGCCTACGGAGGAAGTGTATACCGTTCCGGTCAAAAACGGGGTGAACGGGACCGTCCGTGCAACAAAACCCCTTGCCTACAACGGCAATGTAATCGATGGGTTCACTCTTACATTCAAAGATGGGAAGATCATTCATGCTTCTGCTCAAACAGGAGAAGAGATCCTTAAGAAGATGATCGAAGTCGACGAAGGGGCGGCATTCCTTGGGGAAGTAGCCCTCGTTCCCCACGATTCACCGATCTCAAACTCCGGAATTCTATTCTTTAACACGCTCTTTGATGAAAATGCATCTAATCACTTGGCAATCGGTTCTTCCTACCCTACCTGCATGAAGGATGGCAGCATTCTCTCTGATGAGGAGAAGGAAGCAAAGGGACTGAACGAAAGCGTGGTTCATGAAGATTTCATGATCGGTTCCGAGAGGATGGATATCGTCGGTACAACCATGAATGGAGAGAGTGTCCAGATTTTCAAAGACGGGAACTGGGCATTCTGATTCTAGGAAAAAGATTAAAACATGAAAAATTATGGTAATTTAGGTTTAGTTCAAACTACCTTGAGGTATTGAAAAACAGGGCGATTTTTCCAGTCGCTTTGTTTACTTTAATACTTAAGGAGGGTAGAGCGTTCTCACTAACTTAATAAGATGAGTAGGAGCGATGAGTCATGAGCTGGTTTTTAAAGGGTATGAAGCAATACGCTGATTTCAGTGGGAGAGCAAGAAGGCAAGAGTTTTGGATGTACATGCTGTTTTATTCTATTTTTGGAATAATTCTTTATGGTGTAGCAGTAATAGGAATGGCCATGCAGTCTGAAGGAATCATATTGCTTGGAATGGGTATTTATATTCTATATGCACTTGCACTCCTTTTACCAACATTGGCGATAACTGTGAGAAGGCTTCACGACACTGGACGAAGCGGGTTTTGGTACTTCATCGGGTTCGTTCCATTAGTCGGAGGAATCATTCTATTGGTGTTCTGCTGTCTTGATAGCGAAAACGGAAACAACCAGTGGGGGTCGAATCCTAAGAATAGCGACAGTATGATTGAAGCAATCTAAAAGGACTGGGAGACCCTTCCTACACAAGGAATGAAAGGATCGAGGAGCTTTGAATCATTCGTCTCTTCCAGCTACCAATGTGGATGCGAGAAGAAAGGCTCCACTTTCCTATTTACAAATGAAACGGTGATGCAAAATGAGTTTTGAAGGACAAAGTATTTTACCTGCAGTGAGATCGATGAAGGATTTTGACAAGATGCTCAAGACTTCATTCCAATACGGAGTCTTCCTTGATCTCCACGTAGGGATGCTGAAAAGTGTATTTGACTATGCTAAAAAGGAAAAACGGAATATGTTCCTCCATCTGGATTTGATCCACGGCTTATCAAGTGATGAATATGCTACAGAATATATCTGTCAGGAAATCAAGCCGTACGGGATCATCTCCACCAAAGGGAGCGTGATTAAAAAAGCACGTCAGCGGGGGATTTATGCCACCCAGCGAATATTCGTCATTGATTCCAGTGCCATGAAAAGGAGCATTGAACTCATTCACAAGACGGACCCCGACTACATAGAGGTGCTTCCCGGGGTAGTACCTAAAATTATTCGTGAAATAGGCGAAAAGACGGGTAAACCGATTTTTGCAGGTGGTTTGATTGATACCGTGGAGGAAGTAGAGGCATCCCTTGAAGCCGGTGCCACGGCCATAACAACCTCCAATCTAGATCTTTGGAAATATTATGATAGAAAAAATCTTAATAACTGATTGACAACGCTTCCATGTTATTTTAATATAGGGATTAAGTTAATAACCAGTGAATGAGACCTAAGAGACTCACAAGATTTTTTCCGTTTATAACCATTATAAAAGGGATATTTCTGTGGGTCTTTTGTCTGTGAACTGGTTGTTCCATAGACCAATTGTTATACCAGAAGTTGAAAGCGGAATCAATCATAGGGGTAACGGGGTCGAACGTCTATGGAATTGACTTATACTATCTTGTTGGAAAGAAGGGGTATTATGTCTCCATTTTTAGCTGAAGTGTTGGGAACTGCACTGCTTATCGTATTCGGTGCAGGGGTATGTGCCAACGTCAATTTAAAAAAATCATTTGCTTATAACTCCGGATGGATCGTCATCACATTCGGTTGGGGCTTGGGTGTTGCTATGGCTGCCTATGCAGTCGGTCAATTCAGTGGAGCCCATTTGAATCCGGCGGTTACATTTGGACTTGCTTTCAACGGGGACTTCCCTTGGAGCGATGTACCGATGTACATTCTAGCTCAAATGATCGGTGCCATTATCGGTTCTGCGATCATCTATCTGCATTTCCTTCCACACTGGCATGCAACAAAGGATCCGGGAGTAAAGTTGGGCGTGTTTGCAACAGGTCCTGCAATCCCACATTATTTCTCGAATATCTTAAGTGAAATCATTGGAACTTTCGTCTTGGTTATAGGATTATTGACAATAGGGGCGAATACATTTGCAGAGGGATTGAATCCATTCATCGTCGGGTTCCTGATCATCGCTATCGGTATCTCGCTAGGTGGTACCACTGGATATGCGATCAACCCTGCACGTGACCTCGGTCCACGTATCGCTCATTTCATCCTGCCGATCCCGGGTAAAGGATCATCCAACTGGGGGTACTCATGGATTCCGGTTCTTGGTCCGCTATTGGGTGGATCATTCGCCGGTGTATTCTACAAAGCATTCTTCAGCGGATCGATGACATCGGCGTTCTGGATCATCCTTGCCGTGATGGTTGTAGTGTTGGTACTCGCTTACATGGCAGACAGGAAACAATCTCTTGCTGAAAAAGCTGCATTACTAGCAGACGAAAATTGAATGGAGGAACAAAATCATGGAAAAATTCATTCTCTCCCTTGACCAAGGGACCACAAGCTCAAGGGCAATCCTTTTTAATCAGAAAGGTGAAGCGGCCCATACGGCACAAAAAGAATTCACTCAACATTTCCCGAAACCAGGCTGGGTAGAACACAATGCCAATGAAATCTGGGGATCGATCCTTGCCGTCATTGCAAGCGTTTTATCCGAATCAAGCGTAAAAGCAGAGCAAATCGAAGGAATCGGAATCACAAACCAGCGTGAAACAACAGTGGTATGGGATAAAGAAACAGGGGATCCCGTATATAACGCAATCGTTTGGCAGTCAAGGCAAACGGCTGGAATCTGTGATGAACTGAAGGCCCAAGGATTGAACGACAAATTCCGGGATAAAACCGGATTGTTAATCGATGCATATTTCTCCGGGACAAAAGTAAAATGGATCCTTGATAATGTTGATGGGGCCAGGGAAAAAGCTGAAGCTGGAAAACTTCTATTCGGTACGATCGATACGTGGCTCATTTGGAAGATGAGTGGTGGAAAAGCGCATGTAACGGATTATTCCAACGCATCCCGTACACTCATGTACAATATTTATGATCTTGAGTGGGACAAAGAACTGCTTGATATCCTTGGGGTTCCTGAAAGCATGCTACCAGAAGTGAGACCGTCTTCTGAAGTGTACGGAACGACGATTCCTTATCATTTCTTCGGGCGTGAAATCCCGATCGCTGGAGCTGCAGGGGACCAGCAAGCAGCCTTGTTCGGACAAGCTTGTTATAACGAAGGTATGGCAAAGAACACTTATGGCACAGGTTGCTTCATGCTGATGAATACTGGAGAGAAGGCTGTGAAATCTGACAACGGTCTGTTGACGACACTTGCATGGGGTATTGATGGTAAGGTCGTATATGCCCTTGAAGGAAGCATCTTCGTTGCCGGCTCGGCAATCCAATGGCTTCGCGACGGTCTGCGCATGTTCAACAACGCAGCAGACAGCCAGGCTTATGCAGAACGCGTTGATTCTACGGATGGCGTGTACGTAGTACCTGCATTTGTAGGATTGGGAACTCCATACTGGGATAGCGATGTTCGCGGATCTGTATTCGGATTGACACGTGGTACGTCCAAAGAACATTTTGTCAGAGCAACATTGGAATCCCTTGCGTATCAAACGAAAGATGTCTTGACTGCAATGGAAGCCGATTCCAACATTCCTCTGAAGAAACTCCGTGTAGATGGTGGAGCAGTCAAAAATGATTTCTTGATGCAGTTCCAAAGTGATATCCTAGACGTGCCGGTCGAGCGTCCGGTCGTCAATGAGACGACTGCCCTAGGTGCTGCGTACCTTGCAGGACTTGCCGTTGGATTCTGGAAGGATCAAAATGAAATTTCTCAACAGTGGAACATGGAGAAGCAATATGATCCGGATATGGAACAAGAAAAACAGGAAGAACTTTACAATGGGTGGAAAAAAGCCGTAAAAGCAACTATGGCTTTCAAATAAGATCAACCTGTGATATAATGAATTCAAGTTAATAAAACGGTTAGAGACCAAGAGAGACCATTTCCACATTTATAGAGATTATTTCTATAATGCTGGTTTTGGTCTCTTTTTTTATGGTTAAAGTATAAGAGAGATTACTTCTTAACCGTTCACAACCATACATTCTAGGAGGAACCACTTATGACTTTTTCCAGCACGCACAGACAAGAAGTGAAAAATGCATTAAAAAATGAACACTATGACTTGATCGTAATCGGTGGGGGGATCACCGGATCAGGTATTGCTCTTGATGCTTCCAAGCGCGGCATGAAGGTTGCGCTTGTTGAAATGCAGGATTTTGCTGCAGGGACTTCCAGCCGTTCTACCAAGCTTGTCCATGGTGGTTTGCGCTATTTGAAACAATTCGAAGTGAAAATGGTTGCAGAGGTCGGAAAAGAACGTGAAATCGTGTATGAAAACGGTCCACACGTCACCACGCCTGAATGGATGCTGCTCCCGATGCACAAGGGTGGTACATTCGGTAAATTCAGCACATCCATTGGTCTTAAAGTATATGACTACCTTGCAGGAGTCAAACGCAGTGAGCGCCGGACCATGCTTTCTGTATCGGATACATTGACGAAAGAACCTTTGGTGAAGAAACAAGGACTCAAGGGTGGGGGATATTACGTAGAATACCGGACAGATGATGCACGTCTGACTATTGAAGTCATGAAGGAAGCCATCGCACACGGGGCAACTTCCATTAACTATACAAAATCCCAACGTTTCATTTACGATAATAAGAAAGTCGTCGGAATCGAAGCCGAAGATCTGCTTACCAATGAAACCTATGAGATCCGGGGAACAAAAGTCGTGAATGCTGCGGGTCCTTGGGTCGATGATGTCCGCCATAAAGATTACAGCACGAATAATAAACAGCTGCGCTTGACTAAAGGGGTACACCTTGTCATCGACCAAAGCAAATTCCCGCTTCGTCAGGCTGTATACTTTGATACTCCGGATGGCCGGATGGTCTTCGCGATTCCGCGTGATGGAAAAGCTTATGTGGGTACAACCGACACCATCTTTGAAAAAGATAAAGCTCATCCGTACATGACAAGCGAAGATCGTGATTACATTATGAATGCAATCCACTTCATGTTCCCTGATGTGAACATCACCAACGATGATGTAGAATCAAGCTGGGCTGGTGTACGACCGCTGATCTTTGAAAAAGGGAAAGATCCTTCAGAAATCTCACGTAAAGATGAAATCTGGGAAGCCGAAAGCGGTCTGATCACCATTGCCGGTGGTAAATTGACCGGATACCGCAAGATGGGTGAAACGGTTGTAGATCTCGTCGCAAAACGATTGAAGGAAGAAGCGAAGCGTAAATTCCCAGAGTCCACTACCAAACATATGCCGATTTCAGGTGGACATGTGGGTGGGTCCAAGAACTTCCCAGCATTCGTCGACGAGAAAGCGAAGGAAGCGGTACGCTACGGTCTTTCTGAAGAAGAAGGACGCAAACTGGCGACCATGTACGGCTCCAATGTAGATCAGCTGTTCAAACTTGCCCATGCATATACTGGAACCTCAGGAGACAAAGAGGTACCCGCTTCCCTTTATGCTCAACTGCTCTATTCCATCCAAGAAGAGATGACGGTTACACCGGTCGATTTCTTCATCCGTCGTACAGGCGCGTTATTCTTTGATCGTGCATGGGTCGTTAAGTGGCATGAGCCTGTGATTGAGATGATGAATGGATTACTCAATTGGACACCTGAGCAAAAAGAGAAATTCACCAATGATTTGAAAGTAGAATTGAAAAATGCTGTCGTACCAATCGATCAGCAGTAATATGCTTAGAATTATAAAAAAGGTCATTTGTGTTAAAGACTCTGACAATCCGAGCGTCTCATTACTCTAAACAAAGCTTTATTGCTTTAAAAGGATATTGAACGCATCGGAAAAAGTGTATACCATTAAGAATGAAATTGACCCTCATAGAAAAGAACGGTTCCCGTGATGGGAGCCGTTCTTTTTTTGATATACTTGAATACAAAGGGAGGGATTGTATGAATCACAAAGTGGCCATCGTGACAGGAAGCAATAGCGGATTCGGCCTTCTCACGGCGGTAGAGCTCGCCAAATGTGGATTCAGAGTGATTGCCACCATGAGGGACACCGCCAAGAAAGAGGGTTTGCTGAAGAGAGCATCATCTTTGCAGGTTGAAGACCGTATTTTCATCAAGGAACTCGACGTAACCTCTGCATCGTCCCTGGTATCGTTCAAGGAATTCCTGACGTCTTTGGATAGAATAGACGTTCTCGTGAATAACGCAGGATTTGCACAGGGAGGTTTCCTCGAAGAAGTATGTTTGGAAGAGTTCCGTCAACAATTCGAAACGAATGTATTTGGAGTCATCGGAGTGAGTCAGCTGATTCTGCCGTATATGAGGAGACAGGGCAGGGGAAAAATCATCAATATCGGCAGCATCAGCGGTCGGATCGGGTTCCCTGGTCTGAGTCCCTATGTGTCATCGAAGCATGCGCTGGCTGGCCTTTCAGAAAGTCTAAGACTCGAAGTGAAGCCATTCGGGATCGATGTCCATCTGATTGAAGCCGGCTCATTTCAAACAAGCATCTGGTCAACAGGAAAGAAAATTACAGAGCGATCCTTGCAATCAGAATCCCCTTATCATGCACAAATGAAAAAGCTGAATGCCCATTTAGTTGAATCAGAGGAAACGTATGGGGACCCAAGGGATGTCTCGAATCTGGTCGTAAGGATCGCCACTGGCCGTAATCGAAGATTCAGGTATCAGGTCGGGAAGGGGACAGGGATCACGATCACACTTAAATCGCTCCTGCCTTGGAAGATCATTGAGCGAATAATACTCCACAAGCTTAGCTGACATTCCTTCCAAGTTCTTTATAGAAATGGTGGAATTTTCATGGTAGAATGAAAAACGTGCAGAGCTTGTATGATTTTCTATAGTAGAATAAAAGTCATTGTCTTTACATACTAATTAGAGAAGAATAATAAGATGCACAAATTATACTTATTGTTTTTAAAGGAGAGAGAAGAATGGTAAAACGTACTGGAGAAGTCGTAATGGGGATATTTGCAATTATCTTTTCGTTTGGATTCACTGTACTGGGCGTACTTTTCAATGCAGGGGCCAACAACGATGAATTTTCATCTTCATTCCAAGAAAGCTTTACACAAAATGATCCTACACTTACTTCGGAAGACGCTGACTTATTCCTTGGCGTCATGCAATCACTTGGAACAGGGATGATCTGGTTGGGTATCATAGCAGGTATCATTGGGATTCTTGCAGTCATCTTCATTACAAAAAATAAGAAACCTGTTCTTTCAGGCATTCTATTTATAGTAGGAGCATTGATTATCGGTATTGGTACGATTGGAGCAGGATTTGTTCCAGGTCTACTATACCTAATTGCTGGTATCATGGCCCTTGTCCGTAAACCAAAACCAATGGACACGGCACTATAATTCCCACAGTAGAGCATCCCTTAAAGGGGTGCTCTTTTTTTTCATCAAATCCCAAACCATTCAATCAAACCGCCAAATATGGTAGCATAGAGAAGGAAAGACCTTAACCAGCACTGGAGGAAGAAGCATGAATCGATTGGAACAATTCAAAGAATGGCTGCAGCACGAACAAATTGATGCAGCATTCATCAATTCAAGTGAAAATGTATTTTACTTAAGTAAATTTCTAACTGACCCACATGAGCGCCTCGTCGGGGTCTTTGTATTCCCTGAAGCGGAACCATTCGTCATTGCACCGGGAATGGAAGTACGCCAGGTGAAAGAAGCCGGGTGGCCATATGAAGTGATCGGATACTCCGATCATGAAGACCCTTGGGACTTTGTAGGAAAAGCTATGGAAAAGAGGAACATCAAAGCCAAAAAGGTGAGCTTCGAAAAAGAAGTGGTCACCTATGCACGAAGTGAAGCGTTCCTCAATCTCTTCGATGCACCTGAAATCATCAATGCTGAAGACCGGTTGAATGACATGCGCGTTTGCAAATCTCCTGAAGAGATCGAAATCATGAGAAGAGCAGCGAAGATGGCCGATTACGGTGTGGAAATCGGAGTTGCTGCACTTAAAGAAGGAATTTCAGAAATGGAGGTCCTTGCCACCATCGAGTACGAACTAAAAAAACAGGGCGTCCGTGAAATGTCTTTCGCCACGATGGTCCTGTTCGGTGAAAAAGGCGGGGATCCCCATGGAAATCCAGGAGACCGTAGGCTCAAGTCAGGTGATCTCGTCCTCTTTGATCTAGGCGTGGTACTTGATGGCTATACGTCTGATATTACAAGAACCGTTGCCTTCAAATCGATATCGGACAAACAACGGGAAATGTATGAAACAGTACTGAAAGCGGAACTTGCTGCACTGGAAGCAAGTAAACCGGGCAACCGTGTTGGGGATCTTGATTCAATCGCCCGTCACATCATTACAGATGCAGGATATGGGGAAAACTTCCCACACCGCATCGGCCATGGTCTTGGCATCAATGTCCATGAGTTCCCTTCCATGAGCCATACCAATGATGGAGTCCTTCGGGAGGGAATGACCTACACCATCGAACCTGGGATCTATATTCCTGAAATCGGTGGTGTGCGAATCGAAGATGATGTGCTGATCACGAAGGACGGCTGTGAAACGCTCACATCCTATCCGAAGGAACTGCAGATCATTGAATGACCTTTTACCAGCAGGTAACATCCTGCTGGTTTTTCATATTTATCTCAGCGCTGCATGATATAATAGGAGGAAATATTCCATAAGAAAGGATAGGCCGATGAAACTTGTAATTGCCGAAAAACCCGATCAAGGTGCCACATTGGCAAAACCTTTCCCCCATAAGAAACGGCAGGGATATATCGAGATCCAGCCAAACCCGATTTTTCCGAACGGAGCCTATGTGACATGGGCCGTAGGACATCTGCTTCAATTGAAGTCTCCTGAAAAGTATGAATCATCATGGAAAAAATGGTCCCTCGATACCCTCCCCATCGTACCTGACCGCTTCCAATATGAAGTCCAACGCAGCAAATCGAAACAATACAATGTCATTAAAAGTCTCCTTCAAAAAGATGAAGTGTCTGAAATCATCCATGCGGGAGATGCAGGACGGGAAGGAGAACTGATTGTCCGTAATATCACTACCATGGCAAAAGCTAGAAAACCGATGAAAAGATTGTGGATCTCTTCCTTAACGGAGAAAGCCATTGTGCAAGGTTTTCAGAATCTGAAAGATGAAAGTGAAACGCGAAGTCTTTACCATGAAGCTTACTCAAGGGCATGCGCGGACTGGCTTGTTGGTATGAATGCTTCGAGGGCCTATAGTCTCCTTCTGCAGGGGCAGGGGATGTCGGATGTCTTTTCAGCCGGCAGGGTCCAGACCCCGACTCTTGCTTTGATCGTAAAAAGGGAAGAAGAGATTGAACGATTTAAAAGTGAACCCTTCTGGGAAGTGAAGGCCACCTTCAATATGGAAGGAAACCTTTACGAAGGGACCTGGGTCAAGGATGGGAACACACGCATCCAGTCGAAAGAAATGGCTGAAAAAATTGCCGCGTTCTGCCAAAAGGGCAGTGCCCGTGTAAAAGAAGTGAAGACAGAGAGAAAAGAATTTGCACCACCGATGCTTTTCAATTTATCCTCACTGCAGGCTACCATCAATAAAATGTATAAGTTCTCTCCCAAAAAGACATTGGATATCCTTCAGAAACTCTATCAAAAAGGAATCGTCTCTTATCCACGATCCGATTCCCAGCATGTCACGAAAGGTGAGGCGGAAGCATTTCCGGAAATCCTTTCAAAGCTGAGTCAATTCAAGCCTTACTCCGAATGGATCGTGGAATCACCGCCCAGCCTCATGAACAATAAACGTTTCGTGAATGATCAAAAGGTATCCGATCACTATGCCATCATTCCAACGGAACAAGTAAAAGATCCCGCCAAACTTTCCGAGGAAGAACGAAAAATCTATGATGTGGTGATCAGGAGGCTGATTGCCGCCCATCATGATAAGGCAATCATTGATTACACTTCTGTGTCCACGCTGGTAGAGGAACGAGCAGAATTCTCATCAAAAGGAAAACAAATCATTCAAGAGGGCTGGCGGAAGGTCATCGTCCCGACTGAAAAAGACAACGACGTCATCCTGCCTCCTCTTTCAGAAAACCAAAAGGGAATGGTGACAAGAGCCTCTGTTAAAGAAGGGAAGACCCAGCCTCCCAAGCGATATACAGAAGGCCAGTTGATCACCCTGATGAAGACTGCCGGAAAACACATTGAAAATGATGAACTTGAAAAAGTCCTGAAAGCAACCGAAGGACTTGGAACGGAAGCTACACGGGCGGGTATCATCACGATGCTGAAAGATAGACAGTACATCTTCATCCAAAAGAATATTGTCTATCCGACCGACAAGGCCAGGGTGCTGATCAGAGCGGTAGGCCATCATGTACTTGCCTCCGCCGAGATGACCGCCAAATGGGAGCAAAGACTGCAGGAGATCGGAAAAGGACAAGCCTCCGCACCTGAATTCATGGAGCAAGTGAAAAAGCTAAGTGCGAGCCTTGTAAAACAGGCCACAGAAGAATCAAATCGCTGGGATTTCAACGACCTTGATACATCTTCCATCCAAAGGGAAAGAGGGAAGGGGAAGGGAAAAAGCAGGGTGAAGACCCCGGTCGGCACCTGTCCTAAGTGCGGAGGGAAAGTCATACCCAAAGGGAAATTCTATGGATGCAGCGAGTATAGTAAAACAAAATGCAGCTTCAGCATTTCAAAAAAGATCCTTTCGAAAACGATTCCTCAAGCCCAGGTGAAGAAGCTTCTCAAAGATGGACGTACGGACCGGATTGACGGCTTCAAAAAAGGAGAAAAAGAATTCTCTGCCTATCTTGGTTGGGATCCCCAGGCTAGGAATATACAGTTCCTATTTGACGTAGAGTGACCTATCTTCCATCCATTTCCTCCCTATATCATGATGGTTTGATTGAAAACAATGTTTAATTCAAACGAAAGTGGATAAAACATAAGAGAAAGATCAAACTTGGAGGTTTTAATGTGAAGAAGATTTTAATGGTATTGACCAATGCAAGTAAAATTGATGATGAACATGAAACGGGACTCTGGCTTTCAGAGTTTGCTGAACCATATGAAGAATTTACGAATCAGGGATATGGTGTAGACGTGGCCAGCCTTAAAGGCGGAAGGATCCCCCTCGATCCGAATAGCCTTGAAGACGGCGATCTCGTCGAAAAATGGAAGGGTGTCACGAAAGAGCTTGATCAAACCCTCGTCTTATCTCAGCTCAACATGGAGGAATATGTAGGGATCTTCCTTCCGGGAGGACATGGTACGATGTTCGATCTTCCAGACAGTCCTGAATTGAAGTCGGCGCTTGCTCATTTCGCTGACAACGATAAGGTGATCGGCGCTGTATGCCATGGACCGGCTGGGTTTGTCGGTACGAAGCTTTCAAATGGTAAATGGCTCGTCGAAGGGAAGAACATGACCGGATTCACGAACGAAGAAGAGCAGCAGACAGGGCTTGACTCACTGATGCCGTTCCTTCTTGAATCCCGCCTTCGCGAACAGGGTGCGAAGTTTGAAAAATCGGCACCGTGGAGTGACTATGTGATAACAGATGGTAAATTTATTACCGGACAAAATCCTCAGTCCAGCCAATCAACGGCAGAAGCGTTCATTAAAGCATTATCATGATCCAAAAGCCAAGGGGCGTAACCCTTGGCTTTTTTTGCCCAAACCACCACCTGGATATGTTAAAATTTTCTTACTAATCCAGGAGGGATCATTCATGCACTTCTTGCGGGTCGCTTCACAAATTTTGGGACTGATCGTTCTGTTCGAGACAGGAAAATGGCTCTCAGCCACACTCCATCTCCCTATACCCGGTGGGATTTTAGGAATGGGGATCTTATTTCTACTCCTATCGACGGGAGTCGTTCATGATCAACTGTTGGCACAAGGGGCATCCATTCTTTTGAAATATCTTTCGTTCCTGTTCCTTCCTTTGTCAGTCAGTGCCATCGTACTGATTCCATTCATGGATCTATATGGGTGGAAAATTCTTTTGGTACTCATCACCTCAAGCTTCATAGGATTTGTGGCCACTGCAATCCCTGCTATGCATGTCGTACGGAAAGGAAGTGCTTCCCATGACGATGACCGGTGAGATCGTGGCCATATCCGCCAGTGCGATAATTTTCCTATTAGCCAATCTCTTGTATAAAAAATGGACTTATCCGCTCCTGCTACCAATCTTCACCTCCACACTGGTGATCATCGGGGGACTACTATTCATCGAGCTTCCGTACGCTCAATATGCTGAATGGACCAGGGGCATCACCTATCTTCTAGGACCGGCAACGGTTGCTCTTGCGTATCCCCTGTATCACCAGAGGAGATACTTGAAAGCCTATGCACTTCCGATTGTACTCGGTTTGGTGATTGGGAGCCTGGCACAAATGACGATTTCGTTTTATATGGGGAAATTCCTACGCCTTCCAGAAGATTGGAACCTTGCCGTCATGATCAAAACGATCACCACTCCCGTCGCACTTGGGGTGGGGGATATCATCGGGGCAAAGATCGAGGTCATCCCATCAGTCGTCATCATAACAGGTATGCTTGGAGCCATGGCCATTATTCCACTTCTGAGAATCCTGCGCATAGACGATGCCATCGTTACCGGTCTGACCTTCGGCGTCACCTCTCATGGAGTTGGCACGGCAAGGGCCCTTAAAGAGGGGGAAGTGGAGGGAGCCGTTAGCGGAGCCGCGATGGCGCTGACGTCCATGGTACTATCCGTCATCATTCCTCTTGTGTTTTTCCTTTTTTCCTGATCCTATCGCTTTTAAAAACGTCACCCTTTAGGTATGATAAAGGATGGAGAATATATAAATAGTAAAGGAAGATTGTATGATAGTACGTAATGATGAAGAACTGAATGCACTTAAAGAAATAGGCAGGATTGTCGCGGAGATCCGTGATGAATTGAGAAACCAAACGAAACCTGGTGTGACGACCAAGGAACTCGATGAGATTGCAGGACGCATGTTTGAAGAAGCGGGAGCCCTTTCAGGACCAAAAGGAGAATATGATTTTCCAGGTTACACATGTATTTCCGTGAATGAAGAAGTAGCTCATGGCATCCCAGGCAGCCGGATCATAAATGAAGGGGATCTCGTGAATGTGGATGTATCGGGCTCTAAGAACGGTTTCTATGCCGATACCGGAATCTCATTTGTGGTTGGTCAAGGAGAAGGCGTTTTGACAGAGCTTTGCGAAACGGCAATCAAATCATTCGAAGCTGGACTGCGTAAAGCAAAAGCAGGATCCAAGCTCAATGGAATCGGAAAGGCCGTACACAATGAAGCAAGAAAGAATGGATTCACCGTCATCATGAACCTGACTGGCCATGGAGTGGGGAAATCCCTTCACGAAAAGCCGGATCATGTGTTGAATTATTTCGACCCATGGGATAACGCTCTTCTTAAGGAGGGGATGGTTCTTGCGTTCGAGCCTTTCGTTTCAACCGAAGCACAAAACGTCATCGAAAAAGGGGATGGTTGGACATACATCACTCCTGATGGCAGCAAAGTAGCTCAAATTGAGCACACCATCGTCATTACCAAAGGTGAGCCGATCATCCTTACGCAACTATAAAAAGAGAGCGATCCTACTATTAAAGGGGATCGCTCTTTTCCTGTTTAGACAATTTTGGTTTTGCCGCACTCCTGGCATTTACGGTAGAACTTCCCGTCTTCGACTCTTGATTTGAAGACATTGTTGCCACATTCGCAGCGACCGCTGTGTTCATCGGGTTCGTCTTTATATAAAACGATATTTTCCTCAGACATAACATCTTCCTCCTCATGCTCATTCCTATTCATTCTAATATAAGTCCCCAATATTGTTAAGTTGAACATAATTTCAATTCATTTCCATATACACCAAAATACACCTGGAAAACGCTCTCTATTACATTACTGAAATATTCTTGACTTATTATTATAAAGTTCCTGTTATTGAAATGAGATTTTACTATGTTAGTATGGTCACTGTTAGCTAATACAAACTCGCTAGCTACATAAGGAGGAATTTTTCATGAAACTAAAGAAATCGATCATTTCTGTAGCAGCTTTCACCACACTCGCGGTTGCCGGTGGTGCCAGCGCATCAGCACAAGATATCGATGTCAAAAAGGGAGATACGTTATGGGGAATAGCGAAGGAGTATGGTACATCCGTTGATCAACTCAAAAAATGGAACAACATTTCCAGTGACTATATTTACCCTGATCAAAAGCTTACGGTATCTTCTAAAGAATACTACACAGTGAAATCAGGAGACACACTCTGGGGCATCTCTTCTTATTATGGTCTTTCAGTAGAAAACCTTAAGAACTGGAATGCACTGGATAGCGATTTAATCGTTCCGGGCCAAGAGCTCGTTATAAACTTTGAAGATAAATCACCTTCAGCCCCTGTAAATACTTCTGATGAGGCAGCACCTGCCCAAGAAAAAGCAGAGGTAGCTCCAGAAGCTGAAGCACCAAAGGCAGAAGCTCCTAAAGCTGAAGAGCCTAAAGCAGAAGAACCTGCCAAGGAAGCCTCAACTGAGCCGGCTCAAGAAGAGAGCGTGGCAAAAGAACTTTCAGTGGAAGCCACTGCATATACTGCTGACTGTGCAGGATGTTCAGGTGTGACGGCTACTGGTGTCAACCTGAAGGATAATCCTGATCAAAAAGTAATCGCCGTTGATCCAAGCGTGATCCCACTAGGATCTAAAGTATACGTTGAAGGATATGGTTATGCGACTGCAGCAGATACAGGCGGTGCTATCAAAGGAAATAAAATTGACGTATTCATCCCTTCTGAAGACCAAGCAAGAGATTTTGGACGTAAAACAGTAACGGTAAAAGTTTTAGACTAATAGAAAGTCAATCGGGAACCATCCAAATCATGGATGGTTCTTTCTTTTTATGGTACCCCGTTTTCCTCATTTATACTCTGTTTTATAACAATTACCATTATTACATCTCTGTCATCTAACTGTCATAGAGTTATAAACAGTTTGTTATGGAGATGAGGCATGACTATGTTACTATTTCCTCTGGTTGGTTCATTAGGACCACGACTAAGGAGGAATCAAACATTTATGATAAAAGCGATCATTTCCACATTTACCCTCGCTTCTATTTTCTCCATCGGACTTGCAGAAGTATCGGCCAAAGGGAATTCCAAGGAATTAGCACTGGCTGATATCCAACATATAGATCAGGATAACTATTTCACAGATCTCGCTGAACGCCATGAGGATTCCGTTGATGAAGTAAAGGACCGAAAATCTCTCATAAAAGAAGGAGTCCGGAACGAACCGCAGATCAAAAAGGAAAAAAAGTCTGCTTCAAAGCCGAAAGCCGAAACAAAAAAAGAGAATATAGAAAAGACGGTAACCGTAAAAGCGACTGCCTACACCGCGCATTGTGAAGGATGCATCGGGATCACCAAAACAGGAGTGGACTTGTTGGCAAACCCGGATGAAAGGGTAATCGCCGTCGATCCCTCAGTCATTCCTCTGGGATCAAAGGTCTATATAGAAGGATATGGGTATGCTAAAGCTGAAGATACCGGAGGCGCTATCAAGGGAAACCGGATTGATATCTATATGGAACATGAAAAAGATGCACTTGCCTATGGAGTAAAGGAAGGTATAGAAGTCAAGATAATCGATTGATCAAGGGAGGATGCCAATTCGGCATCCTCCTTTCATGTAGCGACAAAGGTGTTCAAGAGGCTTCATGAAGGAATGATTTCATTAAAAACACTCATACTAATAGTACAAACCTCGACACCATTCGCTTAATCGTGGTTTATCCATGTCGAAAAACGGGAATGGGTAAGAAGTATTACTCCTTGTGTCAAAAATCACAAAGGAAATCTGTTTCACTAGTTGATAAAAAGCTTTCATTTGAAATTGTCAACGTCCTCTGTTAGTGTTACATGGGAGTTTTTCGTACATACCTACCACTTTATTCGAAAGGGAGAATTTTATGAAGAGAATTTCAAGCGTGTTTTGGATCACCCTGGCAATCGTTTTAGTTGCCGTGGGATTCGGGGCCTTTGCTCCAGACACATTTAAAACGGCAACAGCCAATGTGCAATCATTTATAACAACTAGTTTTGGATGGTATTATCTCATACTCGTCAGCGTCATCGTCATATTCTGTATTTTCCTCATCGTCAGTCCGATTGGGACCATTCGTCTTGGGAAACCGGATGACCGTCCGGAATACTCAAGAAGTACATGGTTTGCCATGTTGTTTAGCGCCGGAATGGGCATCGGACTCGTATTCTGGGGAGCAGCAGAGCCTCTTTCTCATTATATGACGCCTCCACTTGCCGAAGGAGGCACCGATCAAGCGATCAAGGAATCGCTACGTTATACCTTCTTCCACTGGGGGATACACGCTTGGGGAATTTACGCCATCGTCGCACTCGCCCTTGCGTATTTCAACTTCAGGAAAGATGAACCTGCTTTGATTTCTTCCACTCTCCGCCCGATACTCGGAGATAAGGTAAAGGGGCCAATTGGTACCATCATCGACGTCCTTGCCGTCTTTGCAACGGTTGTCGGTGTAGCTACCACGCTTGGTTTTGGAGCAGCACAGATCAATGGTGGATTATCCTATTTGTTCGGCATCCCGAACAATATTACGGTTCAAACCATCATTGTCGTTGTCGTCACGGTACTCTTCATGATTTCCGCCTGGTCAGGTTTGAGCAAAGGAATCAAATACCTATCCAATACAAATATGGTACTTGCCGTTGCATTGCTCATCCTGGTCTTCATAATGGGGCCAACATTGCTTATCCTGAACCTGTTTACTGATACGCTTGGTTCCTATATGCAAAATATCGTATCCATGAGTTTCCGTATCGCTCCGCTGAATGCAGAGCACCGCGAATGGATCAATGGATGGACCATTTTCTACTGGGCATGGTGGATCTCTTGGTCACCATTCGTCGGTATCTTCATCGCCAGGGTATCAAAAGGAAGAACGATCCGGGAATTCCTTATCGGTGTGCTATTGCTACCATCCCTTGTCAGCTTCTTCTGGTTTGCCGTATTCGGTAGTACTGCCATCGATGTCCAACAAGCCGTCAGCAACGACATCTCCAAACTGAATACAGAAGAGGTCCTGTTCGCCGTATTTAACGGAATGCCGGGTACAACGATCCTTGCCATCATCGCTATCGCCTTGATCGGTACATTCTTTATCACGTCTGCCGACTCTGCGACATTCGTTCTTGGGATGCAAACCACTTATGGATCCAACAACCCGCCGAACTACGTGAAGCTTACATGGGGAATTGCACAATCCATCGTTGCGCTTATCCTTCTGTACAGCGGGGGGCTCGATGCACTTCAGAATGCACTGATCATTGCCGCTCTTCCTTTCTCAGTCATCATCGCCCTGATGATGGCATCCCTGTATAAATCCTTGAACAGGGAAAAGAAGGAACTTGGATTGTATATCAAGCCAAAGCCTAGAAAACCGAAGGAACCTAAACCTCATAAAGAAAAAAGACGTAAGCACGAACAGGCTGATGAGCCTAAAACTGAATCGTAACTTTCAAAAGGACATTCCTTAACCGGAATGTCCTTTTTCTGGTCATTTGACTCATTTTTTCTTCTTGCAATAGTCCTAACCCTTTGTAAATAGGGGTGAATGAATGCAACGAGAAAAAAATACAAATATGATATTAACCTACAAGTTGTCCTCTACATACATTGATATCGTAGTAAGATACTTGGAGGTGACTGATGATGTACGGATACGGATACCCTGGTTATGGATATGGCTGCGGTGGCGGAGGCGGATACGCTGGAGGCTTTGCGTTAATCGTAGTATTGTTCATCCTATTAATTATCGTTGGAGCAGCATTTGTTTGCTAATAAGATAACATAAAAGGTTCCCGGAACCACCATTACAAATAGATGACGGTGGTCCCGGGTTTTCTTTTTTGATTGTCAGAAGTAGTCTTCTGTATTAAGATACAGTGAGGAGAACCGACAATCATTACATAAAGGACCAGTGATATGGCTAAACAAAAGAGAAAATCTAAAAAGAAGAGAAGAATTTCTATCCTTGTGATCCTGGCGATCCCATTACTCATTCTTGGGCTTTATACCGTTCTCTACTATGAATATCCGTACAAGCTGTCTTCAATTGTGCAAACGGATGTACCTGAGGAGTATATGCCCATTTATAAAGCGGCCGAAAAAGAGTATGGTGTTCCTTGGTATCTTCTGGCTGCCCACCATAAAGTAGAGACGAGATTTTCGACTATGAGGACAATGATATCTCCCGTAGGTGCCGAAGGTCATATGCAGTTTATGCCATGTACATGGGTAGGGTGGTCACATCCTAGCTGCTCGGGACTTGGGGAAGGGGATATCCCTGAAGAAGATAAAGTAAATCCTGATGTGATTGCTAAGTATGGCGGCTATGGGGTCGATGCAAACGGGGACGGGAAAGCAGATCCATTTGATATCGAAGATGCCATATTCAGTGCAGCGAATTTCCTCGCTCACAATGGAGCTGCCGATGGTGAAATTGAGAAGGCAGTATTAACCTATAATCAAAGTGACGAATATGTAGAAGATGTGATGTATTATGCAGATCTATTCCTTGAAAAAGAAGAAGAAGATGATAAAACTTCGATGTAAAAGGCCCTCTGGGCTTTTTTTCGTTCTGAGCATTGATTGATTTGAATATGAAACATGCGTCAAGAAAGGGGACCTTAATGAAGCATACAGAAATCATAAGCGAATGGCAGGATGCCCTTGATATGGAAATCCTTCAAATGAAAAAAAAGCAAAACGGGGGAATAAGGGTTGAGAACGGTCGATGCATTAAGAAAGAAGAAGGGAGCTATGTTTATTGGTTTACCCTTCCTTATCCCCGTTCATTCCCAGAAGGCGGGTCCATTCAGCTGGAGTATCATCAGAAGAACCTCCAAGGGATCGTGATTTCATCGGAAGAAACGGAATGTATCATTGAAGTGGATGAATACCTGGGGGATATACTCAGTCTAGCCCGTATCATCTATGAGCCCTGGGAGCTGCTGGAGAAGCTGTGGCAGCGCTTGGAAGATGTCAAAGAACGCCATGGTAAATCTTCACGTGCACTCCGTACAATCGAGCCCTCCGAAGTGACGCATCACCCGCCGGGTAAGCATCTCCTGCATGAAGCCTACGTTAGAAGTAAATACAATGATGTGACATATATATGGGGACCACCCGGTACGGGAAAGACCTACACACTCGCTCGGGTGGCCGCTTACCATTATACGGAAGGCAAAAAGATTCTCATCTTGTCACACAGCAATGCAGCCGTTGATGTATTAATAGAAGAAATGCATCATTTTTTAAAAGAAAATGATCGCTGGACCCCGGGTGAAGTCGTCCGTTACGGTCAAAATCGGAAATCACTTTCTGCCGAAGCCCGTGACGTCAGCTTGACCCAGCTTCTCGAACTCCAAGATCCCAAGCTGTCAGAGGAGCGTGGGAAGGTAGAAAAATACCGAATGAAGCTGAAGAAAAAACTGACAAAGAAATTTTCCACTTATGACTCAGAACGCTTGAGTCGGCTTGAGATGCATTACCAAAAAATCAAGGAAAAGCTAAAAAGGAGGGAGGGGACGGTACTCGAAGAAGCAAGCGTCGTCGGGACCACCCTATCCAAGGCAGCCATCGACTCTTTAATCTATGATAATGAGTATGATCTGGTCATCGTTGACGAATCCAGCATGGCCTATATACCACAGCTCGCATTCGCTGCCACTTTGGGAAAGCGGATCATCATCTGTGGAGACTTCAAGCAGCTCCCGCCAATTTCCACATCATTTCATCCCCTTGTGAAAAAGTGGCTGAATGAGGATATATTCCACCGTTCAGGTGTAGCGAAGTTGATTGAAGCCGGTGGACACCACCCCCAGCTACTTCTCCTGCCGGAACAGCGCAGGATGCACCCTAGCATCTCCTCATTTACCAATCGATACATTTATCATTCTCGGGTTTATGACCATCCTTCCGTAGCGGACGCCAGGGCTCCGATTGTCATGAAGCGTCCGTTCATGGGAGATGGGGGTATCTTGCTAGACGTTCCAGAAATATGTCAATGGGGATTGACTCATAAAGGATCTCGGTGGAATCCGCTATCAGGGATCATCTCGATTTCCCTTGCCCTTGAAGCCATTAAAGATGGGGTGACTTCCCTCGGGATTGTTACACCTTACAGGGCGCAGGCACAGTGGATCAAGATCCTTATTGAAGAAGGGATTTTGAGGGATTGGGAGGGTCCGGCTCTTCAACTATATGCCTCAACCGTTCACGGATTTCAAGGATCAGAGAACGATATGATGATTTTTGATGTAGTGGACGGACCGAATCACGAACGTCCTGGACGACTGCTGACAGGGAAATCGAGTGATCGTCTGGTGAATGTAGCCGTAACGAGAGCAAGGGGGAAATTCATCCTGATGGGAGATCACGGCTTCATGAAGAGAAAAGTGGGCAAGTCCATGCCCCTGCGACAGCTGATCGACCATTTGGAAACCACAGGGAGGAACACAGCGTTTCAAGAAATAGAACCGGTTTCTGCCAAGCGCATCAAATGGTTTGCCCGTGAAGATGAAATGAAGCTAGTAAAGGACATCGCTTCTTCAAAGAGCTCGATCCACGTCTTTATCAGGGACCAACAAAAAATCCCGACAAGCATCATGACCCTCCTCCAGGCAGCCAGCCGTACAATTAAAGTCACGTTCGATGACCATATTGGAGGGACCTCCCTGATCATTGATCAAAAGATATTATGGATCAACCCGTTTGAACAAGTGGCGTTTCCATATCATTTGCGACTCTTTTCAAAGGCCATATGTACCCGATATCTGGAATTGAACAGCGAGTGAAAAACGATCAGGACATGGAGTCCTGATCGTTTTTGCAATCAATGATATAGCGATCCTGAGTGAAGGATCCGGACTGTTTCTTGAAGATCATAATTTCGATGGAAAGGTGTCCAACAGTGTATGAAATAGGATGGTGATCCAAAGAAAATGGAAAGGTCACCGACCGCTTGCATTTCCTATCCTTCAGGTTGAGGATAATATGGAGACGGTGACCCTCTTTCATAATGATCACGGCCTCCGGTTGTATGTGTTCAGTATCGACTTCAAGGATAAAGGATGCCGTTGATTCGAAGAACTCCAAACGGAATTCCTTTTCATCAAGCTGCGCATTGACAGGATCGAGGAACCAGCTCTTCATGTCCTCTTCCCAGCTTTCAAGGCGAAAATCCTCTTTTTCCTTCCCCATGTGACTACGACCCCCACTGATCTCTTTCAGCACAGTATATTCGGGGCTTAAAGAAAAGGTGAGGAATCAGATACAAGCCGGGCTTTGATGCCCGGCCTGCTTGTTACATATCGTGATGCTGATTATGCTTTTGACGTGAATGGTTCCGATTTTTCACTTTGTGGGAACCACTTAATGGCTTGGGTTGTCCGGATTGTTCGGGAGCATTTTTCCTGATGTCTTTCGGTGTGTGTTTTTCCATTTTCATATGCCTCCTTGATCCGAATGTTTATCTGTGAATGAAAAGGGTAGTGTATTGGTGTGAATTCCCTTTCATCAATTGGTATTTCGTATAAGTGTACCGTTTTGCTTCTCGGTCAGCGGCTCAGTGGAGAGTTCTTCATGAATTCGGTGGCAATTGTGCCGCTAAAAATCTGTTCGGTTATTCTCATTCCCATGAGAACACCTCCCATGTAATTAGAATGCCTCAATTGGGAAGCTTCTATTGAAGGGAAGAGCCACCATATTCATTTTTTCAGCATAATATTTTGAAGATGCCGACATGTTACGACACGGTGCAAATCCTTGATTTGACAATATTCTCACCGATAATGAAGAGTGTTGCATGTTTTTGATAAGCAAAACTTATCAAAAACAATAACTTTATTGTTATTTACTTATGTAATCGCTTGTAATATGATAATTAGTGTGAGAAAAGTTTGACCATTTTTACAGCTTTTCTGCGTCAAAGTACGCAAGCAGTCAGAGGGGGAACTAACTATGGCAAAGAATGATGTATTCAATGCACGCACTTCATTTGAGCTTGATGGTAAACGTTATCATTACTACCGTCTTAAAGCACTTGAAGAAGCAGGCGTGACAAAAATCAACCGCTTACCTTACAGCGTGAAAGTACTACTCGAATCCGTCCTGCGTCAATACGACGGACGTGTCATCAATCAAGAGCACATTGAAAACTTAGCGAACTGGGGATCTTCCGAAGTAAAGGATGCGGAAGTTCCATTCAAACCATCACGCGTCATCCTTCAAGATTTCACGGGTGTACCGGCTGTTGTCGATCTTGCATCCCTGCGTAAAGCCATGGCTGACATCGGTGGCGATCCACAGAAGATCAACCCGGAAATCCCGGTCGATCTCGTAATCGACCACTCTGTCCAAGTGGATCAGTATGGCACGGCTACAGCACTTAAAGCCAATATGGATCTTGAGTTTGAACGTAATACAGAGCGTTACCAGTTCCTTAGCTGGGCTCAAAAAGCATTTGAAAACTATCGTGCCGTTCCACCGGCAACCGGGATCGTCCATCAGGTTAACCTTGAGTACCTTGCTAGTGTAGTCCATGCCGTCGAAACAACGGAAGGCGACTTTGAAACGTATCCGGATACACTCGTAGGAACAGACTCCCATACGACCATGATCAACGGAATCGGCGTTCTTGGCTGGGGTGTAGGAGGAATCGAGGCAGAAGCAGGTATGCTTGGTCAACCTTCATACTTCCCGATCCCAGAAGTCATCGGTGTCAAATTCACAGGTGAACTTCCAAACGGTGCAACGGCAACAGACCTTGCCCTCAAAGTTACTCAGGTGCTCCGTCAAAAAGGTGTCGTAGGCAAATTTGTTGAGTTCTTCGGACCAGGAGTTGCAACACTGCCTCTTGCAGACCGTGCAACCATTGCCAATATGGCTCCGGAATACGGTGCGACATGCGGATTCTTCCCTGTTGATTCCGAATCACTTGACTATATGCGTCTGACTGGTCGTGACGAAGCTCATATCTCCATGGTGGAAGAATACTTGAAGCAAAATGATATGTTCTTCACGCCTGAAAAAGAAGAGCCTACTTACACTGATGTAGTGGAACTTGATTTATCTACTGTAAGTGCGAACCTTTCAGGACCGAAACGTCCACAGGATTTGATTCCGCTTGCTGATATGAAAGAAGCGTTCCATCAATCTGTAACGGCTAAAGAAGGTGTTCAAGGATTCGGTTTGGACCAAGCTGAATTCAAGAAGACTGCAAAATATTCCACAGCTGAAGGCAAGGATGTCGAAATGCCGACAGGTGCCATCGGAATCGCTGCCATCACTTCTTGTACGAATACATCCAATCCATACGTTATGCTTGGAGCGGGACTAGTGGCCAAGAAAGCCGTTGAACTCGGTATGAACGTTCCAGATTACGTCAAGACTTCCCTGGCACCAGGTTCAAAAGTCGTAACGGGATACTTGAGAGACTCCGGATTGCTTTCTTATCTTGAGGAAATTGGATTCAACCTGGTCGGATATGGTTGTACGACTTGTATCGGTAACTCCGGCCCACTTCGCCCTGAAATCGAGAAGGCCGTATCTGATGCAGACTTACTGTTGACTTCCGTCCTATCCGGAAACCGTAACTTTGAAGGACGGATCCATCCTCTTGTAAAAGCAAACTATCTTGCTTCGCCTCCACTTGTTGTGGCTTATGCACTAGCAGGTACAGTGGATATCGACCTTGAAAAAGATTCACTCGGAAAAGATAAAGACGGAAACGATGTCTTCTTCAACGATATCTGGCCTTCACAGGATGAAGTCAAAGATGTCGTGAAATCGACCGTAACACCTGAGCTTTTCCGCAGGGAATATGAGCACGTCTTCACAGAGAATGAGCGTTGGAATGAAATTCAGACAAGCAATGAGCCTCTATACAGCTTCGATGATAATTCGACGTATATTCAGAATCCGTCATTCTTTACGGGCCTTGCTCCAACGCCTGAAGCCATCCAAGGACTTGATGGTCTTCGCGTTGTAGGGAAGTTCGGAGATTCTGTTACAACTGACCATATCTCGCCTGCAGGCGCAATCGGCAAAGATACACCTGCCGGAAAATATCTTCGTGCCAATGGTGTAGAGCCTCGTGATTTCAACTCTTACGGTTCACGTCGTGGGAACCATGAGGTCATGATGCGCGGAACATTTGCGAATATCCGTATCCGTAACCAGATCGCTCCTGGTACAGAAGGTGGATTCACAACCTACTGGCCTGAGGAAGAGATCATGCCGATCTATGATGCGTGCATGAAGTATCAAGAAGATGGCACAGGTCTTGCGATCCTTGCCGGTAAAGATTATGGCATGGGATCTTCACGTGACTGGGCAGCTAAAGGTACGAACCTTCTTGGCATCAAAACGGTCATCGCTGAAAGTTATGAGCGTATCCACCGTTCCAACCTTGTCATGATGGGTGTCCTTCCGCTTCAATTCAAACAAGGCGAAAGTGCTGAAACCCTTGGATTGACAGGTAAGGAAGCCATCTCGGTAAATATCACCGATGGAGTCAAGCCTCGTGATATCCTTACAGTGACAGCAATCAAAGAAGATGGTACGAAAGTAGAATTCGACGTACTTGCTCGATTTGATTCTGATGTGGAAGTGGATTACTACCGTCACGGTGGAATCCTGCAAATGGTCCTTCGCGGCAAGCTTCAATCATAATTCAAATGAAAGCCCCCGTCCTGTACGGGGGCTTTTTGTATGCTTTTCCCCTCATATATATGGACATGCCTGCATAACGTTAGAAGAGGATGTCCATGGAGGGGATTAAAATGAAATCATTTTTCGGTTTATTACTCATCGCCCTATTGGTTTACAGCCTATATGTTGAAAATCAATCCCGACCATCCGCCCTATTGGCAGAACAACAGGGATTCGATCAATTGATCGATATTGAAGAAGGTGATCCGGGGGAGGTTCCGGTAGAGCATTATCCAGGACCGAACGTAGGGGACAGGGCGCTTGACTTTACACTAAAAACCACAGCAGGCAAGACGGTCACCTTATCTGAATTACGCGGAAAAAAGGTGATCTTGAATTTTTGGGCCACGTGGTGCCCTCCTTGCAAGGATGAAATACCGATTTTTCAACAGTTTCATGATAAGCAGAAAGAAGACGTGACAATGCTGGCGGTCAACATCGATCCACAATACAATGTAAAACAGTACGAGGACAATATGGGAATCACATTTCCCGTCTTACTCGATGAAGATGATAAAATCAACTCTGCCTACGATATTCTTACCGTTCCCACAACATTCATTATTGATGAAAAAGGCGTGATCATTCACAAGAAGGTCGGAGCCTTCACCTCTCTGGAGGAGTTGGAGAAAGCAACGGACTGAACATGCCTTATGAAGTTTAAACAGTCTGATAATTGGCTATACTGTTTATACAACTTCATTGATGATAAGGCGGTGTACCATGAGAAGACCAAGGAAAAGAAGCTTTACTGATTTAGTTAACGAAAATAAAAAGCAGCTGATGCTTGATCAGGATGCCATGAATGCCATTGAGGAACGAATCGATGCACGTTATGAGATCAAGCGTTCATTAGACAGAGCCGAGTAACCATCGGCTTTTTATTTTTGTCTTTTTCCTGCCAAAATTTTTGACTGTTTCGATCAAAAGGAATGGACAGACTAATGGGTAAGGAGGGGATTTTCATGAGTAATCCAAAGCGCAACAGCAAACAGTTTGTTCCTAACCATATCGGTACCCAGCAGAGGGCTGCCGGAGGTAATAAAGGAAAACAGATGCAGGATACATCAGGTAAACATGCACAAGTGATTCAAACAAAGGGTGAGTAAAGCTAAAAAGGGGGAACTTGGTATGAATCATCGTCCAGACGATCGACGTGACAACGCACAGAAGCTTCAGAGTATGGTCCAGAATACGCTGGAGAACATCGATAAGGCTGAAGAATCCATGGCCTTTACAGACAGTGAGGAACAGCTCGAGTCCATTCGTCAGAAGAATGAAAGACGGAAGGAAAGTATCGAGTCATTCCGTCAAGAAATCAAAGATGAATCGCAGTCATAATAGAAAGCCACCCGTAGTTAACGGGTGGCTTTCTTTCTAAGCACCACAATTCATTCCTTTCCCATGTTATGTTAAAATGGGATGGACTTTAAAAAGAGGTGCTATTACTATGCAGATATCAGAAAAAACCATTGAAGTACGCTATGCAGAAACGGACCAAATGGGTGTCGTGTATCACGCCAATTATCTCGTGTGGATGGAACTCGGCAGAACGAAACTCATTGAAGACCTGGGCTTTCAATATGTAGAGATGGAACAACAGGGAATCCTGTCTCCTGTCATCGACTTGAACGTCGCTTACAAGACACCAGTCAGATACGGGGAAAAAGCATTGATCAAAACATGGATTGAAGAATATGATGGCATTCGTGTTACATACGGATACGAAATCTATAATGGCGATAATAAGCTCGCCCTGAGCGGTGAGTCAAGACATGCTTGCGTCAAAAAAGAATCCTTCCGTCCGGTGTCTATTCGGAAGACGTTCCCGGAATGGCATGAAGCATACGAGAAGGCGAAGAAAAAGGGCTGATCGATATGGCCTTTGGCATCAACCGTTCAGAACTGAACCAATGGAAAGCTCGGGTGGAACAAGGAGAAATCGCCTTTTTAACACACTATTGGCTGGATCCCCGATTCCCAAATGCAAAAACCGTCACGAAGGCGGGTTGCTCCAATTTGAACGCACTCATAGAGTGGGGGATAGGGTATGGTCTGAAGCCTGAATGGATCGATCATCGTCATAGCGGCTATCCCCATTTTGACCTCCTTGGTGACAAACAACTGCAGGTTCTCCTGGCCGAAGGGCTAGAGGACCATATTGAACGGTTCCATATGAAATAAGAAAAAGGCTGACCTTGAAGGCCAGCCTTTTTCTTATGCTTTTTTATATTCGTAAGCAGGTTCTTGTCTTTTTGAGTCAAACTCCACGAACAGGTCATGCCCGTCAAAGAACCATAGATCTCGTTCTTCAATGAAGAATGTCCGATCAGCCTTTTCCAACGTTTCCACTGCTTCAATCGGTTCTTCCTTGCTGACTCCGAGTGAGAAGCTATCATGCAAAGGACTGGATCCTCCGTATCGCACATAAAAGCGGACATACTCGCCTTCCTCTACGAGCATTTCGTCTTTAAACCAGGCAAGTGCTTCATCTGATAGATGTATCTTCATCGACCGAGACTCCCTTCCTTATATGTATTCAACCTTCAGGTTCCCCCTTATTATAGCTTGAACAAAGGGAAACCACTAGTCATGCGCTCGTGTGCGTCCTTCTTATTGGGCAATTCCATCAAACATATGCGTGTTGATTTCTTTTGCAGAGTTCGAGATCAAGCCTTTTTTATGCGCCTCTGAAAGGGGGTGTAGACGGTAGTTTGAATACCCCTGTTCGGACACATACGTCGGTTCGAAGTCCACTGATGGATAAGAGAGGGACACACGACCATTTTGAATCGTTTTATTCACCGTTATAACAGCCATGCCGCCTATATCCTTGTAATCATCCTTTTGACCTGAAAGGAAATTCCCCAATGAGTATACGATGACCGCTTCACGTCCATCTTCTGTCTTCACTTTCTCGATGGGCTGCAGTACATGAGGATGGTGACCCAAGATAATATCGACACCGTTATCTGTCATGAGTTTCCCCAGCCGCTTCTGTTCTTCATTTGGAAAACGTTCATATTCATTTCCCCAGTGAAGGCTCATTACGACCATATCCACGTCAAGTTCCCTTGCCCTTTTGACTTCATTGATCATGTTGTTTTCATCGATCAGATTGACGAGGTACTCTTTTCCGGAAGGCACAGGGATGCCGTTTGTTCCGTATGTATACGATAAGAGAGCGAATTTGATGCCATTGACATTGAACGTACGGATTTTTGCCTGATCTTCCGGATTTTTAAACGTTCCCACATATGGCATGGACACCTTCTCATAATAATCGATGGCACTCAAGAGACCTTTCTCACCACGGTCGATGGAGTGATTGTTTGCCGTTGTCACGACGTCCACACCAACGTCCTGGAGGGTATCGACGATTTCATGGGGGCTGTTGAAGGACGGATAAGTGGACAATCCGATCTCGGTGCCACCAGGCGCCGACTCCTGATTGGCAATAAGGAAATCAGGGGTTTTGAGAATGTCTTTAACACCGGCAAACATGGGCGCAAAGTCGTATGAACCATCCTTTTCCGCATCTTCATACACACGGTCATGCAGAAGGATGTCCCCGATCCCAGCAATGGTGGCGCTTGTTTCGATGGACTTATCCTTCACTTGAAGCTGTTTGACTACGTGCTTTTCAGAAGTAATTGCATCTGATTTCGTGCTTGCATCATTAAACTGCATGCTCAAAAGACCACCGACTGCAATCAGTAATAGAAAGGCAATCGCGAGTCCGATCATTTTTTTATTCACATTCATCATCCTTTTTAACTAGTTGACTCCACCCTATTTTACACAAAAATGAAGCGAATAGGCGAAATTTTTTAAATTCATGCATGATTCAGCATGGTTGAGTCGTCGAAAACAAAAGAAAAAGCCCTGATATGGGCTTTTTCTTGATGCATCAAATCCATGTGACTTTCGGTTCAGTCTTATTTTTGATACGGGCTATATTGCTTCGATGTCTGTAGATCACAAAAGCTGTGAGCACGCCTACCACGATGATAAGGGGAACATCCCAGATGATCAACGTATAGATGAAGGCGAACACCCCTGCCATCATCGAGGAAAGTGACACATATTTGCTCAAGTAAAGACTGATGAAGAAAACAACCAAAAGGATGACAAACACCAGCGGGGCATAGCCAAGGAGGACGCCTGCAGATGTGGCTACTGCTTTTCCACCTCTGAACCCTGCAAAAATGGGGAACATATGACCCACGACGGCTACGACTCCCGCCAAGAGCTGATAGTCATGTGTACTGGCAAAAAGCAAAGGGATGAGCGTTGCAGCCGTTCCTTTAAGGATATCCATGGCGGTCACAGTCATCCCGGCTTTCTTACCCAGCACCCTGAAGGTATTGGTTCCGCCAAGATTTCCGCTTCCGTGTTCGCGTATATCTATTCCGTAAAAGGATTTTCCAATCCATAGTCCTGAAGGGATGGAGCCCAGTAGGTAGGATAGCACGAGTATAAGGGCTAAGATCATATTCATTTCTCCTTTGATATAACTAATCCACTCTTATAGTAACATGTTTTACCTATTTGTTGTGGAAAAATACTGCAAAAATTAGTACCTGTTCTTAAAAGTAGATAGTGAGTGCCTTTCTATAACATATGATTCACAGTGTCATAGATATGTTAAAATGAATCGTTAGACTAGAAAATAGAAATGAAGGTGTCAACATGCAACTCGTTTTAGCCGCACTCCAGTGGATGGCATTCATGATCGCAGGATCCATTGCCGCTCCCATTGCGATTGCCGACCTATTCCAACTGTCTCCGGTCGAGACGGCTGGATTCATCCAGAGAACCATTTTCGTATTAGGTGCCGCAAGTCTGATTCAGGCGCTCATCGGGCATAAACTCCCGATCAATGAAGGACCAGCCGGTTTATGGTGGGGTGTGTTCACCATTTATGCGGGATTTGCCGGTACGTTGTACGATTCACACAGTCAAGTGTTGGGCGTACTTCAAGGGGGGATGATTGTAAGCGGAATCATCTTTATTATCCTGTCCTTAACAGGTTTATTGAAAAAATTGACCACTCTATTCACCCCTACAATCACATTTATTTACCTCATGCTTCTGATCCTTCAGCTGAGCGGTTCGTTCATCAAGGGGATGTTCGGCATCCAACATGAGGGGCAGCCGTTCAACTGGCTCGTGCTTCTCGGCAGCGCCCTTACGATCCTCATCGCTCTCTTCCTGCAGGGGCATAAGGTTCAATGGCTCCGGCGATATTCGATCATCTTCGCCTTGATTGGCGGTTGGATCATCTTTGGGCTTTTAGGACTGACCAAGACCACGTCGGTTTCTAGCAGCTGGTTTTCCCTTCCGGAGGTGTTTGCTTTCGGAAAACCCGTCTTTGATTCGGGTATCATTGTGACGGCCATCTTTATCACCTTCCTGTTGACGACGAACATGATCGCTTCGATCCGGGTCATGGAAGAAGTGATGAAAAAAAGCGGGAAGGAGGTCCCGGTCCGCTACACGCAAAGTGGTATTGCTGCGGGTATCAATCAGCTTCTTGGTGGAGGTTTCTCCGCAATCGGCTCCGTCCCGATTTCAGGAGCTGCAGGATTTGTTGCTTCTACCAGACTTTTCTCTACGCTACCGTTCATTCTCGGAAGCATCATCATCGTCGTCGCAAGCTTCGTACCGAAAGTGATGAATGTATTTGCCAGCCTCCCGGCACCCGTCGGATACGCCGTCACCACCGTCATCTTCATCAAGATGGTCGGACTAGCCCTGGACGAATATAGAAAGGTAAAAGAGGTGGAGCGTGTCCACTTTACAGCAGGAATCGCGCTGATCATCGGTGTAGGCGCCATGGGGGTACCGGCCAGTGCCTTTGAAGGCCTTCCAGTCATCGCTGCGTCGATCCTGAATAACGGTCTTATTCTTGGCACGATCGTAGCAATCATAACCGAACAGATCCTGATGAAAAAAAGCAGCTAATTGTTGAATCAAAAAGGAATCGGAGATTAGGGTGGAGAATTAAGGGAATAGTGATGTCTAAAGGAGGTTATCAACCATGGAGAATCCAAGTAGAGAAGAGATCGGTCGCATCTTGAAACGGTCGAAGCGGATAGCAGTCATCGGACTGAGTGATAATCCCGCTCGGACCTCCTATACCGTCTCCCAGGCGATGCAGGCAAGCGGTTATGAAATCATCCCTGTTAATCCAACGATCGAGTCCGCTCTCGGGGTGCAGGCTGTCAGCAGTTTAAAAGACATCGAGGGTCCTGTCGATATCGTCAATGTCTTCAGACGTTCTGAATTCCTACCAGAAATTGCCCGCGAATTTGATGAGATCGATTCGCCAGTATTCTGGTCCCAGCTCGGTGTTGTGAATGAGGAGGCCTATTCCTTCCTCAAAGAAAAAGGGTATACGGTCATCATGGATCGTTGTATCAAAGTGGAACATGCCTTAACCAGATAGGATTCACAGGCAAGCGGCGAATGATGCCGCTTGTTTTTTCTGTGACATTTCTGCAGAAAAATGTTATCCGGGATTATGTAAATTCAGGGATTTTCATTTGCGAATTTCAAATATAACGCTAAAATAAAGCATAGTGGTTCACCATTTTGCGGGTGAACGAACATGCGTTCTTATGGTATAGTAGTACATAGACAAGTAAGTGAAAGTGTTGAAAGGGGAATGTTCGTGGCCAGTCAGAAAAAGACCATGGATTACAATGATGATGCCATTCAAGTATTGGAAGGCCTCGAAGCCGTAAGAAAACGGCCGGGGATGTACATCGGGTCCACCGATACAAGGGGACTTCATCATCTGGTTTATGAAATCGTTGATAATTCGGTGGATGAGGCGTTAGCCGGTTTCGGTAACGAAATCATTGTCACCATACATAAAGATAATAGCATCTCCGTGCAGGATAAAGGTCGCGGGATGCCTACGGGAATGCACCGTTCCGGAAAACCGACTCCGGAAGTCATCCTGACTGTCCTCCATGCCGGAGGGAAATTCGGACAGGGCGGATACAAAACAAGCGGGGGACTCCATGGCGTCGGTGCATCCGTCGTCAATGCCCTTTCAGAGTGGCTGACCGTCACGATTGAAAGAGATGGAACGAAATATCAACAAACGTTCATCAACGGTGGGAAGCCTGAGACAACGCTCGAGAAGATCGGTACGACAAAAAAGACGGGTACTAAGATCCACTTCAAGCCCGATCCGACCATCTTCAGCACAACCACCTATAATTACGACACCCTTTGTGAGCGTCTTAGGGAATCAGCTTTCCTGCTTAAAGGGTTTAAAATCGAGATTATTGATGAGAGACATGATCAAAGAGATGTATTCCTATACGAAAGTGGGATACAGGCGTTCGTGGAGTACTTGAATGAAGAGAAGGACAACCTCCATAAAGTCGCATTCTTCGAGGGAGAGAATCACACCATCGAAGTTGAATTTGCCTTCCAATTCAACGATGGATTCTCAGAAAACATCCTTTCATTTGTCAACAATGTCCGCACCAAGGACGGCGGAACACATGAAGCGGGGGCCAAAACGGCCATGACGAGGGTGTTCAATGAATACGCACGCAAAGCAGGCATCCTGAAAGAGCGTGATAAAAATCTTGAAGGATCCGATATCAGGGAAGGACTGTCAAGTATCGTTTCGGTACGCATACCGGAAGAACTCCTTCAGTTCGAAGGCCAGACAAAAGGGAAGTTAGGGACAAGTGAAGCACGCTCCGCAGTGGATGCTGTTGTTTCCGAGCACCTGCTCTATTTCCTTGAAGAAAATCCCGACACCAGCTCATTGCTGATCAAGAAAGCCATCAAAGCGGCACAGGCGCGTGAAGCAGCCCGTAAGGCAAGAGAAGAAGCAAGGAATGGCAAAAAGCGTAAGCGGTCCGAAACCGTACTATCCGGCAAATTGACACCCGCGCAATCCAGGAATCCCGAGCGGAATGAACTTTATCTTGTGGAGGGTGATTCCGCAGGGGGATCAGCGAAACAAGGTCGGGACCGGAAATTCCAGGCGATCCTTCCCCTAAGAGGAAAAGTAATCAACACGGAAAAAGCCAAGCTTGCGGATATTTTCAAGAACGAAGAGATCAACACGATCATTCATGCAATCGGTGGAGGAGTGGGGCCTGAGTTCAATGTCGATGATATCAACTACGATAAGATCGTGATCATGACTGACGCCGATACAGACGGTGCCCATATACAGGTTCTCTTATTGACGTTCTTCTATCGCTATATGAAGCCTCTTGTAGAAGCAGGAAAGGTGTATATAGCCCTTCCACCTCTCTATAAAGTGAGCAAAGGCGTCGGAAAGAAGGAAAAGATCGAATATGCATGGACAGATGAAGAGCTGAAGGGTGCAGTCGCCAAAATAGGAAAAGGGTATATGATCCAGCGCTATAAAGGACTGGGTGAGATGAATGCCGATCAGCTGTGGGAAACGACGATGGATCCCGAAACCAGGGCTCTCATCCGCGTGAAGATCGATGATGCAGCCAGAGCGGAACGCCGTGTCACCACTCTGATGGGTGATAAGGTCGAGCCACGTAGGAAGTGGATCGAAAGCAATGTCGCCTTCGGTCTTGAAGAAGAAGGAAGCATCCTTGAAAATGAGAACATCATGGTCGCAGAGGAGGGGCAATAATGACATCAGTGGAACGCTATCAAGATCTGCCTCTTGAAGAGGTCATCGGAGACCGCTTCGGTCGTTACAGTAAATACATCATTCAGGAACGTGCCCTTCCCGATGCACGGGACGGTTTGAAACCGGTACAGCGCAGGATCCTTTATGCGATGTATGTGGATGGTAACACACAGGAAAAAGGGTTCAGAAAATCGGCCAAAACGGTCGGTAATGTCATCGGTAACTACCATCCCCACGGAGATACATCAGTCTATGATGCCATGGTGAGGATGAGCCAGGAATGGAAGGTCCGGAAGTATCTTGTTGAAATGCACGGGAATAACGGGAGCATCGATGGCGATCCTCCCGCTGCCATGCGTTACACAGAAGCGAGGCTTTCCGCCATTTCCATGGAACTTTTAAGGGACATCGACAAAAAGACCGTCGATTTCATTCCGAACTTCGATGACACGTCCGAAGAGCCCACCGTCCTTCCTTCACGATTCCCGAATCTTTTGGTGAATGGTTCAACAGGAATCTCGGCCGGGTATGCGACGGATATCCCTCCTCATCATCTCGGAGAAGTGATTGATGCGGCCATCATGAGGATGGATCGCCCTGACAGTACGGTGGAAGAATTGATGACCGTCATGAAAGGGCCAGATTTCCCAACCGGAGGAATCATCCAAGGCATCGACGGGATCAGGAAAGCCTATGAAACAGGGAAAGGGAAAATTGTCGTTCGCGGAAAAGCGGAGATTGAAAGCATCCGCGGGAGCAAACAGCAGATCGTCATTACGGAAATTCCATACGAAATCAATAAAGCCAACCTCGTCAAGAAAATGGACGAGTTCAGGGTCGACCGTAAAGTGGAAGGTATTGCTGAAGTGCGGGACGAAACGGACCGTCAAGGGCTGCGCGTGGTGGTTGAACTGAAAAAAGATGCGGACGCGACGGGTGTACTGAATTATTTATACAAAAACAGCGATCTGCAGATCACTTATAATTTCAATATGGTGGCGATCTCGAATCGACGCCCTAAACTGATGGGACTCCGACAGCTTCTTGATTCCTATATCGCTCACCAGAAAGAAGTGGTGACGAACCGGACAAAGTATGACTTGAATAAGGCAAAGGACCGCCAGCATATCGTAGAAGGATTGATGAAGGCACTGTCGATCTTGGATCAAGTGATTGCAACCATCCGGGCATCCAAAGATAAACGGGACGCTAAAAACAATCTGATCAGTGAATTCGACTTTACAGAGGCCCAATCAGAAGCCATCGTAAGCCTCCAGCTATACCGCCTCACCAACACGGATATAACGGCTCTTCAAAAAGAAGCTGAGGAGCTTGATAAGCTGATCACAGAACTGAGCGCGATTCTTGCCAGTGAATCCAAACTCGCAAATGTCATCAAGAAAGAGCTGAAAGGAATCAAAAAGACGTTTGCCGATGGCCGCCGTACGATCATCGAAGATCAGATTGAGGAGTTGAAAATCAATCTCGAGGTATTGATTGCAAGCGAAGATGTCATGGTGACCGTCACGAGCGACGGGTACATCAAGCGTACAAGTCTCCGCTCCTACTCGGCATCCAACGGACAGGACCTTGCCATGAAGGAAACCGACAGGCTCCTTGGGCAATATGAGATGAATACGACGGATGTGCTACTTGTATTCACGAATAAAGGGAATTACGTTTACTGCCCTGTTCATGAACTCCCGGATATCCGCTGGAAGGATCTCGGACAGCATATCGGCAATATCGTACCGATCGATAAGGATGAACAGGTCCTAAAAGCGGTACCGGTTAAAGAATTCGATCCGTCCCTGTATCTCATGTTCATCACGAAGAACGGAATGGTAAAGAAAACGGAGATGTTGCAGTATAAGGCACAGCGCTACTCCCGTCCACTTGTCGCCATCAATCTAAAAGGGGACGATGAACTCGTGGATGTGCATGTAACGGATGGGACTCATGATCTCTTCCTTGCCACCAACAGCAGCTATGGACTCTGGTTTGCAGAAGAAGAAGTCAACACGGTCGGACCGCGTGCAGCGGGCGTGAAGGGAATCAACCTGAAAGAAGACGATTTCGTCGTATCAGGCAAGATCATCACGACTCCGGAGAAACAAGCGGTCGTACTCGCGACTCATCGCGGGGCCATCAAGAAGATGAAACTCTCAGAGTTCGAAAAAACAGGCAGGGCCAAGCGCGGCGTCATCATGCTCAGGGAACTCAAATCGAATCCCCACCGCGTATCAGGCGCTGAAATCGTCTCCGACAAGCAAACCGTTACTCTACTCACCAGTAAAGGCAAGCTTGAAACGGTACAGGTATCATCCATCCGGTTCAATGACCGATACTCAAATGGCTCATTTGTCATTGATGAAGGAGACAGTGGAGCGGTTACCAAGCTTTGGTCAGTGCCAGCACCTGATCAAGAATAATAAAATTTCATTAAACCAGATTCACCTGAAAGAGGGCTTGACCATCTTCCAGGTGGATTTTTTATAACGATAGAGTACATAAGTCACAGATATTGTACACATTCTGGACTGAATTACCATGGACTAATAAAGTTGGATAAGGTAAATTATAAAAAAACCTAGGGCATCCCACCCGCTTTTAGGTTTTTTCTGGTTTTATGGAAGAATTGTGTAGAAAGGGATTAGACAAAAAGAATGAGGGTAAAACAACTTTGAGATCACATGTGGGAGGAATTAGATGGAATTATTCAACAAAATCATGTCCGGTACGAGTGACATCATCTGGACGTACATACTTATTGCAGGTTTGATCGGACTAGGAATTTATTTTTCCATACGGACTAAATTCGTACAATTCCGATATATCAAAGAAATGGGAAGGCTGTTGACGGACAAGAACACCGTTTCAGCCGAAGGGAAGCGGGGCATCTCTTCTTTCCAGGCATTCACGATCAGTACAGCATCCAGGGTGGGTACAGGGAACCTTGCAGGGGTCGCCACGGCCATTGCAGGAGGAGGACCCGGGGCCGTGTTCTGGATGTGGCTTATCGCCCTTTTGGGGGGAGCGACCAGCTTCATTGAAAGTACACTCGCTCAAATTTACAAGGTAAAAGACGGGAAGGACGGATTCCGCGGAGGTCCTGCCTATTATTTGGAGAAGGGACTCAATGCAAGGTGGATGGGGATCCTATTTGCCATCATCATTACATTCTGTTTCGGACTTGTTTTCAACTCGGTTCAATCCAATACGATCTCACTGGCGATGAATGAGGCCTATTCGTTCGATCGCTTGACGATAGGGATCATCCTCGCTGTACTCACGGCTGTGATCATCTTCGGTGGAGTCAAGAGGATTGCCAGTGTGACACAGATTGTTGTACCTGTCATGGCCATCTTGTATATTTTACTCGCATTGTACATCTTGATCCTTAATGTGACGGAAATCCCGGGGATGATCGCCCTTATTTTCGAAAATGCATTCGGTATCAGGGAAGTCGCAAGCGGCTCGGTCGGAGCAGCCATCATGCTGGGGATCAAACGGGGGCTTTTCTCGAATGAAGCCGGTATGGGGAGTGCCCCGAATGCAGCGGCAAGCGCAGGGGTCACCCATCCAGCAAAACAGGGACTCATCCAGACGTTAGGGGTATTCACAGACACCTTGATCATCTGTACGTCGACAGCATTCATCATCATCCTTTCCAATGAGTACATGGGTGGGACGGATGGCATTCAGCTGACACAGGCAGCCCTTACCACGCATGTCGGGGCATGGGCCAATACGTTCGTTGCCATCGCCATCTTCCTGTTCGCCTTTAGTTCCATCATCGGAAACTACTACTATGGTGAGACGAACATCGAGTTCATCAAGTACAGTCCCGTCACACTCTTCATTTACCGATTAGCGGTCCTCGGCATGGTCATCTTCGGTGCCATGGTCGACCTGCAGGTTGTTTGGGACCTGGCTGATCTCTTCATGGGTGTGATGGCCATCATCAACCTCATTGCCATTACGCTGCTCGGTAAGATTGCCATAGCGGCTCTGAGGGATTACCGACAGCAAAAGAAAGAAGGGAAAGATCCGGTCTTCTACTCCGATTCCATTGAAGGACTGAAAGGAATCGAAAGCTGGGATCCTAAACCTAAACAAGAAAAAGATTAACTGACATCATTCTAGTGCGTGACTCATCTTAAAAAGGTCGATCCATTCCGGGATCGACCTTTTTTGTATGGATTATCGATTAAAGGTTAGTGATAAAGGATTGAATGTAGCTTTCTGTTGGAATGCTTTGATGCACTCGGCAATTTGGAAAATCCCTTCACTGATAGATTGTTGATCTACCTGAGAAATGCTGATTCTTATGGAATTGCTTCCATTGGAGTGCAAGAACATCCTGGAAGTACTGACAACCTGCACATCCCTATCAGCAAGCATCCTGATCAGGCGATTAACATTGATTTTTTCAGGTAGAAAAATGGTCAGATAAAAGCCGTTTACCGGCTCAGTATAGTGTACGTCTAGAGGCAGATACGTTTTACAGGCATCGAGGGCAAGGGCAAGTTTCGTTGCATATACCTCTTTGGCCCGTTGGATATGATAATGGAACATCCCGCTTCGTAAATAAATTTCCAAGGCTCCTTGAGTCAGAGGGGAAGTATTGAAATCCGCACTGAATTTGTATTGTGAGAAGGAGGGGATGAGTCCCTCCGGGAGAACGACAGCAGCCAACCTCAATCCAGGAAGGAACACTTTAGAGAAACTCTTTACATAAATGACGCAATCATTCTGATCATGTGCATAGAGCGGATCGGCTTTTGGATCGGAATCGAGTTCCCCTAAGTAATCATCTTCAACAATATACACATCGTATTTTTTGGCGAGGGCCACAATTTTTCTCTTTTCTGCATTCGTATACTGATGACCCAGGGGATTATGGCAGCGAGGTACGGTATAAAAGAATTTAATATCTCCTGTTTTAAACGTTCTTTCAAGTTCTTCGAAATCGATTCCATCCTTAGATAGGCCGATTCCGATGGTCGGGATCTGGTGGAGCGTGAGAACATCGATCATCCCGAAATAGGTAGGTTCTTCAATGAGAATCGTCTTCTTCCCGTTCGGAAAAGGCATCAAAGATAGTATATGCAAGGCTTGTTGAGAACCACTGGTGACAACAATATGATCGGTCTTGGTGAATATTTGCATATTTTGCAGATAGCGTACGAGCTCATTCCTCAATGAAGGGAGCCCTTTGACATCATTATAGGTGAACAACTGCTCTTTATAACGGTCAATGGCTTGGTTCATGCAGTGCTGGAAATCTTCATAAGGCAGTACGTCGGGATCGGGGCCAGCCGATAAAAAATCAATCTGGCCATTTGACGTATTCGGCTTCTTGTAGTCATCGACAACAAAATAACCGCTTTTCTCCTTGGCATACAGGATATGCCCTTGTTTCAACACTTCTAATGCTTTGACGACCGTATTCTTGCTGCATTGAAATTGAGTGGCAAGGGACCGTACCGATGGTAGTTTCATACCAGAATGCAACCGGTTTTGGTCCAATTCATGCATCACCCAATCTACGATGTGTATGTACTTTGTCGCTGACATGCTGCGGCTTCTCCCATCTGTCCCAGGACAGTTGACTAATTCCATCATATGAAAAATAAGCAAAGCGGATTACAATCATTTGTACTTAGCATTATGAAGGACTACAAAGGACTTGGGAAGGAGAATGAAGATGAAATATCCATTTAATAAGGGAATGCTTCTTGGCTTAATAGGGGTCGTTGCCTTCAGTTTGACGCTGCCTGCTACCCGATTTGCGGTTCCGTATTTTGGTCAAACCATTGTGGGACTGGGGAGGACGATCATAGCGGCGGTCATAATCTGCCTTCTTTTTGCATTTAAGAAGCAGGCGTTGCCTGCCAAAGAGCACATAACCAGTTTAGTGATTGTAGCGGCAGGTGCTGTCCTGGCTTTTCCCCTATTGACCACATTCGCAATGAAATCGTTGCCTGTATCCCACGGAGCTGTCGAGCTCGCTCTATTACCACTCGCTACTGCAGGATTCGCCATTTGGCGAGGAGGGGAGAAGCCTTCAAGACGTTACTGGACGGCCAGCTTGATTGCTGCCGCCACCGTCATCCTCTATGCAGTCCATCTGGGTTTTGGGCACGTCCAGATGGGGGATATGGCACTATTGTCTGCAGTCGTAATATTGGGGTTGAGTTATGCGGAGGGAGGAAAACTTGCAAAGGAACTGGGCAGCTGGCAGGTGATTGCATGGGCCATTCTGATCGGTGCACCATTCTTTCTTATACCAGTAGTCTTGAATGTACATGTTGATATGCTGAAGGCACCACTATTGGCGTGGTTGAGCTTGTTCTATCTTGGAGTGATCAGTCAATTCCTTGCGTATGTCGCATGGTATGGGGGCATGTCCTTGGGCGGCATAGCAAAAGTAGGGCAAATCCAATATGCACAGCCCTTCTTCATGATTGGATTTTCATTTCTTTTTTTAGGAGAACCCGTCACCTGGTTGACCATCGCCTTTGCCATCATCGTGGTCCTATGCGTCACAATCGGAAAAGATGCACCGGTGAATGGTATAAAGCCGCGCTCTTCATAAATTCATTCTTTTACCGACCAAAGAGGCTCTGTATCGTTCGCATAGTTTCCCTGCATTGAGAGAAAATACTAAGGAATATAAATAGCGGGGAGCGAATGAATGATGAAAAAAGAATTGCTTTTTGCATTCGGGGCCTTTTTCCTGATGTCTCTGCATGCGATTGCAGGGAACAGCCTGACTGACCCTCCTCAAACGGAGACCATGACAATCAAAACCTACAAAAAAGATGTAACGGGAGACGGTAAACGGGATATCATCAAACTGAATGCCATCCCATTTGAGCCGGATGCGCTGTTCTTAAAACAAATATGGGCCACGATCACACCATCAGAAGGCAGTAAACTCAGAATCGATTATGAGGGAGGCTACGAACCGGAAATAACGTTTGCTGATCTCAATCATGACGGAGTCAAAGATCTTTTATACCGGGCGGCGACTGGAGGAAGTGGAGGGTTGTATGAGAATGCCCTTCATACGGCGAAAGGAGGAAAGGTTCAGGAATTGGATCTTCCCTCCGGAATTACGATTGATGCACATTTTGAAGATCAATATAAAGGAGTCATTTCCTTCCCTGACACACAGCAGTCGTATACAGTAGACCTTTCGGATCGGAAAGATGATTACGAGCGGCTTGGCATCTTTACAAAAGGAATCCTGAATGAACCTACGGAGCTCATGGTTGCACCGATTGCCTTTTTTGAACCAACCAAGATACGGGGTAAGAAGGGAAAAGGGCTGAAAGGATATCAGCAGATCAGCGGAGCCTACCGTGCAGATGGGGTCGGTACGGCCACCTCCTATTGGTATTACGAAGATGGGAACTGGAACCTGATGAAGATTGTATGGAAAACGGATCGCTAGGCACCCTACAAGCCCATTCGTCATATTCTGAAGGTAAGTGAGCCCAACAATCCACAAGGAGGCTTATGCTGTGAATATGATCGATCCAGGACGTCTGCATGTCACATACAGCCCGCCTGCATCCATTTTTGCACCCATTGATCACAGGCGATATACAATAACTCATTCAGATTCAACGGGAGAGCTATTTGTGACGATCGGCTGTGAATACGATATGTCAGCTATCAATCCCTATATGAGGGATGAAGTATTGACAGAGTGGGTGAGGGAGGAGGGGCAATACCGGCTCAACGGACGCGTTTACATCACCGGCGGGGAATTCGACCGGCAGATGGCGCAGGTTCGCTACATGATCTTCAAAAGGGAGATGGGAACCGCATTAGCAGCCATCGTGAATGGTGATGCTGGATTTTTCACGTACCATCCATGGCTATTGGATGCACCCATCACGATCCATTTTGAATCGGTTTTCCCGGAGTATGATCAAATGGTTTATTTTGGGACTCCCAGACAATATGTATGGCAATCTGAGCATAAGGATTCCTGATCTTTATGCTTTTTTGCATTTTAGAAGGAAGTGGGAATTATTCGTTGTTGTCGTTAGTTTTAACTTTAAATGTCAACAGTGATGCAACCACAATCGATGGTTATCAGAAAATATGCTAGCAGGTGCGATTGTTTAAAGAAATTTTGATAAGATGAGTCAGAAACTCCATGATAACGTTGTGAATAATGGTCACGTAATAAACATTGAGTAATGCCATCAATAAACGCTAAAAACGGTTCAATAGCGGAACTTCAAAATTTTTATTATGTCTCACTGAAATAAGTATACTTATGATACGAGACCGAAATAACGAAAACCAATCAACTTCCTATAATAAATATTATGTAAACTAGAAAAAGTAAGACTGACTCTTACCCAACCACCCCCACTTATACTGACCATATACTGCAGATGCCTGATACCGTTCTGGATTTCATCTCAAAAATAAAGTCCTTAGACTGTGATTGAATGTAATACTGTATCCACCATGAACCTTTACCATGCGAGAAACAATAAGATCGATAAGGTATTATTCTATTAACCAGTATTTGATCACAAAATAAATCACGATATAAATCATATAATGCGGAAAAAATGTGTACTTCCGGTTTAAACCATGTTTTATCCCATAGCTGGTCAAAACCTTGACTACTCGAAGCAAAATGACAACATAAAGAATTCCTATTATGACCCGGATCCATACGATTTCGACTATCGAATTAATCCAAGGAATGAACGCTACAGCGATTGTAAAGACAATAAAGTATAAAAAATCTTCAAGTGACTGTCCTTCGTTTTCTGATCGTTGAGGTGAATCAGCCATCTTGCTTTCCTCCTATATTGCATCGTTCAAAGAGCCACGTAAACTCCTTCATTTAATGACTTGTTATGTACTATTCTCCTCCCTGCTCTGTTTTTCCTTTATTTGACTTAATTACATATTTTATATGACTGAAAAGAGGATCATTCCTTTCCCCTTCACGTAAAAAACACCCTTCGGCCACCACTGGCTAAGCAGTAATGGCCGAAGGGTGTTATGAGGTGGGAGCCGAGATCATCAATCAATCTGTATGTGTTTCTTCTTCGGAAATCTCGTTCACTTCTACCTTTAATTTTTTTATTCTACGATTTTCTACGTCTTCTATAACGACGGTAAGCTTTTCATATGAGAATTGGTTCCCTACTGCCGGTATTTCTCCAAACCTTTCAGCTACCCAACCCCCTAGCGTATGATAGGTGGTCTCTGGTTCGTCGAGTTCGAAAAGGGTGGAGAATTGATCGATCGGGAACTGTGGATCAAAGCTGTATGCGTGCTCAGATATTTTTGTCACGAGCTGGATTTCTTCATCTTGTTCATCATAGATTTCACCGACGATTTCCTCAAGGATGTCTTCTAGCGTAATGATACCCGTCGTCCCGCCGAATTCATCTACAACAATTGCTAAATGGACCTTCTCCTTCTGAAGCTTTGGAAGCAGCGAAGAAATTTTGGTTGTTTCAAAAACGAACTTGGGATCCCGGATCAACTCTTTTACACTGACATCGCCGTATTTAAGCAAATGGGTGAAAAACTCCTTCTCCGAAAGAATACCGACGATTGTGTCGATATCTCCGTCATACACGGGAATTCGTGAAAAGCGTTCTTCAAAGAAGAGTTCTTTGATTTCCTCAATCGGCTGATTGATGTCCACCGCTTTCACCTTCACGCGAGGCGTGAGGACTTCGGTGACAGCAATATCATCGAATTCCATGGATCGATTGATCAACTCCCGCTCTTCAGAATCGATCACGCCTTCTTCCTGACCGATATCGAGCATCACTTTCAACTCATCTTCCGTGACCGAAGGCAGACCTTCTCCCTTTGAAAACATCTTCGAAACAGCATCCTTCAGTTTGATGAATACAAAGTTGACAGGCGTCAATAGTACGATCAGCAGATAAAGAATCCCTGAGATTGACAGAGAATACCGCTCTGCATGCTCTTTTGCCAGCGATTTTGGAAGGATTTCTCCAAACGTCAAAATCAAAAACGTCATTCCAAACGTACTGACCAATATCCCGGCGTTCCCTCCGATAAGGTCGTTAGCAAGTTTTGCCGATATACTCGCGGCTCCGATATTTACGATATTGTTTCCAACGAGGATGGTGGAAAGGGCCCGGTCGAAGTCTTCTGCGATCTTATAGGCTTTTATACTCCCCTTGACTCCTTCGTCAGCAAAGTTTTTCAATCGTATTTTGTTGACACTTGAGAAAGCCGTTTCTGCTGATGAAAAAAAGGCAGAAAGCATGATCAACACAATGAGTATAACAATTGATAAAACAGGTAATTCGTCCAAAAAACGTTCACTCTCCTAGTGGATCAGTCGTTTTCATCCTCCTCGGATGAACTTCAGGGCATATTATACGTATCGGTTTACTTCATGTACAGTAATTTGACTAGTGAAGCCGCTCCCTCATATATAGAGGATGCCACGGAAGCCCCTAGCAGCATAATAGGATTCTGCTCCATTGTGATAAACGAATACCTTGCCGTATCGACGATCGCAGAATAAAGCTCCTCCAAGGTTCCTTATATCCTGGGGAGTCTGAATCCAACTCGACGTCTTCAGGTCGAATTCATCTAGCTTTTGAATGGAGCGATATTGATCCTCGGTCAGTAGGTCGATTCCCATGAAAGCAGCCAAATCCATGGCATTGTGCTCAGGCTTGTGCTTCTTCCTCGACTCAAGTGCCTTTAGGTCATAACAAGTACTTCTCCGTCCTTTTGGGCTTTCCTTTGAACAATCGCAAAACACGTAGCTGCCCCCCTCTTCAATTCCAATCACATCTGGTTCTCCCGACGTTTGCTCCATCTGATTCAATGACCATAGTTTTTCTGGCCTTTCCCTCAGGGCTTGCTCGACCTCTTCCCATTCGATCCCTTCGTGCCGGTGCATATGGGTATGGAAGCGATCCTTCAATGTAATTATCAGCTTATCAACCTCTTCATGAGAAAGGTGCTTGTGTTCATTTGTGGATTCTGTCATCATTCATTCCTCCATGTTCATATTTTTGTCCGCAAGCAGACGGTCAAGATAGGGTGTTATGTAGCTGAGATATTCATCGGTAAGTCCTATCGGGAGGTTTTGAAGTGAAAAATACCTGAGATCGATGGATTCACTTCCGTCCTTCTCCATCCTTCCCCTCACGTCACCCGCTTCGTATACGGCGGTTACAGAATACAGCTCGTCCTGATTTGCCAGTTTGAAATAGTAGTCTTCCCCAGAGTGGATTCCAAGCAGCTGGAGCTGCCCGATTTCCAATCCGGTTTCTTCCTTTACTTCCCTGACCGCCGCTGCCTCCAAGCTTTCACCAAGTTCCAGCAGTCCACCCGGAAGCCCCCAGTCGCCGTCCGTTCTTTGCTGAAGGAGAATTTCCTTGCGATGATTCAGAATGATCACCACCGACCCTGCCAGGATAAGAGGTCTGTGTCCAACTCGTTTTCGAAGTTCTTTAACATGCTCCATTCAATACCCCCTTCATATTGCTCGTATTTATATATTATACTGGATAATAAAGCGTTTTGGTGTAGGCCATGTCAAAGTGCCTTCATCTACTAGAGAAAGGATGATCGACTATGAGTGAGCGATTGGATCACGTTGTTCTGACAGTAAAAAGTATAGTAGATTCTCTTCGGTTCTACACAGAGGTATTGGGGATGGAGGAAATGACGTTCGGAAATGGCCGGAAAGCATTGACGTTTGGTAGCCAGAAAATCAACTTGCACGAATACAAACATGAATTTGAGCCTAAAGCAGACCAACCGACACCCGGTAGTGCTGATTGGTGCTTCATCACCAGTCTGGATCCAGACTCCCTCCTAAAGCATCTCACCGCCCTTGGAATAACCATCGAAGAAGGTCCCGTGACAAGAACCGGCGCTCTTGGCCCCATCTGTTCCATCTACATACGTGACCCGGACAACAACCTGATTGAACTCTCTACCTACATAGACGAATAGCCTACATAGGGGGATGGGGACAGTCAGCAAGCTATCCTTTTCTATCAAAGCAAAAGCAACATGGCACCCTTCTCGATTGTTCTTCTCGTCACAGAACAAATGTTCCCTCCCCCGTAAAAACGGCACTTTCCCCAGTTTCAGGCTAAAAATAATCATTATTTATGACATTTTTTACATTAATTTCAAATAAATAACGCAGCATGATCTCTCTAAAGGCTTTAAATGCAAAAACAGGCCGTTTATGTCCATTTCATCACACTTGCCCATGCGGTCCCGCTCATGAAGAGGAACCGTTCAATTGTGGAAATCACGGACGTGAAAGACTATGGATACAGAGGAAGCCTTTATTACAGCCTCACCACAGACCTGGCTGGTTATAATAACACTGCCCTCTCTCTCTAAGCTTTCTTCGCTCTGAAGCCATGCATGAATTGTTCAGAGCGTAGGTATAAAACTGGCGGGAAGGTTCTTCGACCGATCCCCACTTCCTTGCATCGGAATCCCCGGCGTTTATCGGAGAAGCGGGGAAACATCTTGCACTGGATCCGTGTCAATGGAAAATACCTTAGCTCAAGGGCGCTTTCGGACATATAAGGATATACAGATACACTGATGGCACTCGTCCACACTGGGGTAAGAAGGCGGAAACGAATAGCGGTGATATGTACTGGTTACGGCGCTTTATGTGTATCACAACTCCTTTTCAACTCCTATCTTCATTTCAAGATGACTCTTGCCATGATCCCGGATAGAATTTCAATCAATAGGGTTTAGATCTAAAAAAAGGGGTAAATAAGATGTATCTTATTAAGGAGGTAATCGACATGAATAAAGATCAAGTAAAAGGAAACGTAGAACAGGACAAAGGTGAAGCTAAAAAGCAAATGGGGAAAGCAACAGATGATAAATCCCTTGAAACAAAAGGCCGCATGGAAAAAGGGAAAGGGAAAGCGAAGGAAGCGTATGGTGATATGAAGGAATCCTTCAAAAAATAAGCAGACATACATAAAGGGAACTTCCATTTGGAGGTTCCCTTTAGTCTTTTTTACGCATCAGCGCCCTCTCCTTCCCTTCCCTCATTCCAAAATCCAACAAAAAACCGATGAACCAAAAGGTTCACCGGTTTTTAAATCAATTTTCAGCAAGCTTCGTTGTTGCTTTCGGTTCGTTCGTCTGAGGTGCCCCCTCCGGATCCGGAGACGGTGTGGCACGTTTGATGAAGAACGAAAGGATCAATGCTACACCGGCAATGAAGGTGGCAACGAGGAATGCATCATTGATTCCTTCGAGCATCGCCTGCATACCGATTTGGGCTTTCATTTCGGCCATGGCTGCAGCCGTCGGTTGACCACTTGTTGCCTTCTGAAGGGCTTCAGCGGCAAGCTCTTCCCCGTGTGTCGTGGTACGTGTGGACATGACTGTCACCAACAAGGCCGTACCGATGGCACCTGCCACTTGGTTCAGCGTATTGTTCATCGCTGTACCGTGAGGATAATAGCGTGCGGGAAGCTGATTCAACCCATTTGTGGATACAGGCATCATGACCATTGACATTCCAAGCATACGCACGGAATAAAGGATGATCAAATGGGTGTACGTAGTATCAAGTGTCAATTTGCTGAATGCATAGGTCGTGATCACTGTAATCGTCAAACCTGTCATGGCAAGGATCCGTCCACCGAATTTATCGAAGAGACGACCGGTGATCGGTGACATGATCGCCATGATGATGGCACCCGGCAACAGAAGAAGTCCGGCATCCATCGGTGAAATACCCCGAAGTGTCTGTACATAGATCGGCAACAAGATCATTCCGGAGAACAACGCCATATTGACGACCATGGCAATCGCTGAAGATAGGGCGAACATCGGGTAGCGATACACTTTAAAGTTCAACATTGGACGTTCTTGACGTGATTGCTTGATGATGAAGATGACAAGGGAAATCACCCCGATGGCAATCGATCCATATACATATGGGCTATCCCAGCCTTTGTCCCCTGCAGAACTGAAGCCGTATAGGATTCCACCGAATCCGATACTTGATAGTAGCAATGAGAAAAGATCCAATCTCATGGCAAGCTTCTCTTTTTTATCCTTGAGTCTGAAGAATCCGATCAGCAGTACGACGACAGCAATCGGTGTGATGAAGTGGAAGAGCATCCTCCAGTCATAGTGCTCGATGATCCACCCGGATAGAGTTGGACCGATTGCCGGAGCAAACATGAGGATCAATCCGAACACACCCATAGCCGCTCCCCTTTTCTCAACCGGGAAGCTTACGAGCATGACGTTCATGAGTAGCGGCATCATGATGGCAGAACCTGATGCTTGAAGCATCCTTCCGCCGAGCAGTACCGGGAAGATCTCAGCAGTACCTGCAAGTACCGTACCTGCTGTGAAGAGCAGCATGGCTGCGAGGAACAGGCGTCGTACGGAATATTTCTGAATCAGGAATGCTGTTGCGGGAATCAAGATCCCGTTCACAAGCATAAAGCCTGTTGCCAGCCATTGGACGGTGGACGGTTGTACCTCCATATCCTTCATGATAGATGGCAGTGCAATGTTTAATAGTGTATTGTTTAGAAACGTGATAAAAGCTCCAATCATTAAAATGGCAATGATTCCATAAGGGGGGCGTTTACCTGTTGCATTAATTTTCTGTTCCATTTTCTCCTCCTGTACTACGGGTCTAATTAATTAGACTTCTGTTTCACAAAGTACATCATATACCACTGGTTTATAATTTGCAATCATAAAATTCCGGGTTGCGTAAGGGTTTGTAGAACCCGTGTATTTGCGGTACTATTACAATTAGACAGGTAGTTTATGTATAAAGGATGATTGTATGAAAGACCGTAAGTTGCACGTGATAAAAATGTCTCATCAGCTCTTTATCGAAAAAGGTTTCCTGGCCACGAGCATACAGGATATCCTGAATTACAGCGGTATTTCCAAAGGTACATTCTATAACTATTTTTCATCCAAGAATGAATTATTGATGGAACTGTTCAAATCCATATATATCAAGCTGGAAAAAGAGAGGAACGATCTCCTCATCGGACAGAGTGCCGATGATCTCGATATATTCATCCAACAGATCGAACTACAGGTGGCAACGAACCGCTCGAACAAGCTATTGACGTTATTCGATGAAGTGGTCGTTCTCCATGATGAGGATTTGAAGGAGTTCTTCCATCGCGGCCAGCTGCGCATGCTCCGTTGGTATTATCAGCGGTTCATTGATTTGTTCGGCGAGGAGAATAAGACGTATCTGCTCGATTGTACGATTATGTTCATTGGTATTCTTCACCAGAACCTCAAATATCATTCCTTCGCCTTCGAAGGGTCCGATGCCAATCTGCATTCTGTAGTCCAGTATAGCGTCAACCGCATTGTCCGGGTCGTAGAGGAAGCCGCCGAGTCCAGAGAGCAGCTCTTCGATTATGAGTTGATCGATCAATGGATGCCAGACTTCCGGGATCAGGATCCTGATTTCCAGAAAGAACTCCACCATGCCATCCTCTCCATGAAGCAGCAGCCGCTATGTGATACGCCTAGATATACAGAGCTCCTTGAATTCATTCGTGATGAAATGCTCCATCATCCGAAGCCCCGCCGCTTCCTTGTCGAGAGTGCGATGGACACATTACGCCAAAATGACCGATTCCCTCAGGAAGCTCTAGACAAATTGAATCTTCTTATCCACTCGTTTTTTGATTAAATGCAAAAAGCCATGCAGGTTTGATCCTGCATGGCTTTCTTTATGCCAAGCTGACGTAAAAAAACGGGGTTCCCTGACCTAATACCGTTCCATATCGACCTGGTCCTGTGTAGCAACCATAGCCCACTCCCTTTGGTGTCAAAACGGGTGCGCCTGGCCGTCTTGGGACAGGTGGATAGAACGAAGCAAGGGAAAACGGGCCATAGGCGTAGGATGCATCGGGAGCCGTCGCCTGCCCGTAATAAGGACCTTTGGATTCCATGCTGGGCATGTGTTCCCTCCTCTCTCCTCCATCCTATTCAGAACAGTTTCACAGTGTTTTTTCGGCCCGGGACGCAGGCATAAAAAAAGCCCGGGGCATCGTGGCTCCAAGGCTTCTACAATTGATGATCAAGTTGAAAATCCGTGAGAACTTCGATATGACTGAATCCAGTGCATGCATCTTCATAAAAGCCTTCATTCACCAGCTCTGTAAATGACACAACGGATTTTATGTTTGTATCGAGATTGATGCGTTTTACATTCAAATCCATGACGTGGTATACGTACAGATCATTTTTTTGTTCATCATATCCAAGGATCGGTCCGAAATAGGCTTCTGCTTCAATGGAAGGGTGCTTGAAAGGATAATCGTGTTGGAAGTACCATTCACATGCAGGATAATATTTGAGAGATAAAAATTCCAACTGTTCGACTTGATGATCGATGACATCCCTGGATTTTTTCCAATCCTTATAAAGCACTTCCGCTGTAACGATGTGGTGGTTGATCAATTCGGTCAGATGGGTCATGATGAATCCCTCCAATTGATAATGTCCTTATCTTTCATACCTTTACTATAACGGATGCCAAGCTCCTTGTGTGTAAGGATTCCATGAAGAGTTTGTAAAGATTATAAAGGTGAGAAGTATGATTGAAAAAAACCCCTTTCACATGAAAGGGGTCCATTATCAGTTGCTTTCTTTTCTAACTTGTTTTGTCTGCTTTTCAGCATCGGCGGCATTTTCAATCTTCTTATTCACGGCATTCGTGTTGTCGGAGGATTTTGCACGTTCTTTTTTCAGTTCGAAATATTTATCCATCACGCGTTTCCCGATCTTTTTATCCAAGTAGGGATCCACTACCCCGCTTGCTTGGATATGTGAATAAGGGATGACAACGGCATACGACACTTCAGGGTTATCAGAAGGTGCATATCCGATGATTGTTGTATTGTAGTTCAATTGACCATTCACATACGTTTCAGCGGTCCCTGATTTTCCGGACGCATCGTATGGAGCGCTGTTGAACTCGGTATACGCAGTCCCTCTCGGAAGATGGTATACATCGTGGAATCCAAGCTGCACATGGTTGATCTGAGCTGATGTGGCATCTATCCGATTTAACACTTTCGGCTCATCTTCATATACGATGGATCCCAGCCGCTTCTTATCTTCAGAGGGTTCCCTGATCTCTTTCATCACATGAGGCTCTATACGGTATCCACCATTGGCGATTGTGGATACATATTGAGCAAGCTGCATCGTAGTATACGTATCAAACTGACCAATCGCATAATCCAGCAGGAAACCTGGATCTGTTGCTGTCCCTTTCAATCCAGATGATTCACCAGGAAGATCCAGTCCCGTTTGTACACCCAATCCGAACTGGGCGAAGTGGTTACGGAATACAGAGAATGCCTGAGGGTTATTCACGATTGGTTCATTCGGAACATATTCTGCGCCGGCAACTCTGAGAGCCACTTTCCACATATAGGAGTTCGAGGAGATCCTGAGAGCGAATCGGTCATCAATCGGCATTTGGCCGTATTTGTTGAACCATGATGACTTCACGGGTGTCCCTTTGATATGAAGGGGTTCATCGATCAGAGTCTCTCCAGGGGTCAGATTCCCTGTCATATACCCTGTCAGGACGGTCGCACCCTTAACAGCTGAGCCTACTTCATAGGAAGAGGTGAACGTCCCGAGAGCGGCATCTTGAAGCTCGTATTTCCCCGTCTCGCTATTCTTTACATATTGTTTTCCTGCCATGGAAAGGACTTCACCCGTGTTGGGATTCATCATCACCACGAAAGCCCGGTCAAGGTTCGGTGACACGTCCCTGTGGGCAACCTGCTTGGACAACTCGTCCTCAATGATCTTCTCCACTTCCCGTTGCAGGTCCATGTCGATCGTCAGGACAACATCTTTCCCGCTATGACCAGACTGCACGAGTTTGGAATCAATGACGCTTCCATTCTTCGTGATGTCCTGGATCTGTTCCTTCTGTCCTTGGAGAACATCCTCGTATTGCAGTTCAACATAACTCTTCCCAACTCGGTCATTGCGGTTGTATCCTTCGGCGAGGTACGCATCGATCAGATTCTTCGGGAGTCCTTCCTTAGATGAAGATACATTCCCCAAGATGGTCCTGAGCGTATCGTCGAATACATAGGCCCGCTTCCAGTCGGTTGTTGTATTCACTCCCGGAAGTTCACTCAAGTGTTCGCTGACTTTAGAGAACTCTTCAGTCGTGACATTTTCGTTTTTGACGATTTGCGGGTTCAGGGCATACCCTCCGGCAAACTGACGATAGATCGAGATGATCTGAAGGTCTTTCTTTGTCAGGGAATCAAGTTCCATATCCGTGATGCGGTCCAACTGCATCTTGTAGACCTTATCATTCACGTCGTCCGTGGACAGTTCCTCATCAGCTTGAAGCTTCTGAACTTCATTCTTTGCGACGAGAGCTTCCGCCTTTTTCGGATGCTTGGTGATCCAGTAGTCCTTTTTGTCGCGAACGGTCACGCCTTTCGTATCCATCGTGATGTACTTGGATAAGTTAGTAGCCACTTCGATCATTTCATCGATAGAAGTCGTACTTGTCCTTGTATATGTAATGGCATTGAGCGGAACGTTGTCAACGATGACATTCCCGTACCGGTCATAAATCTTACCGCGTGGAACACTCGTCTTGACGACAACATCCTCCGTGCGTTCCACTTCGTTCTTATAGTTTTCACCGTGGACGATCTGCACGAAACCCAGTCTCATCTCGAGCAGGGAAAACAATAAGAACACTGAAAGGAACAACAGGTTCATCCTCATGGGGACGATCCTTTTTTTCTTGGATTTCTTGCTGTTTTTTCTCACTTTCTACGACACTTCCTTTATGTGAAAAACGTAACATTATCTAGTGTATAGAAAATTTCTCTATTTTTCTAGCCTTAACTTCGAATCATATAAGGGATGTAAGAGATCGTCAGCTCATAAAAAATGATAAACCCGGCAGCTATAGGGGCTGCCGGGTCATGTGTAAATCAGGAAAATACCCGATCGATGAACGCTATTTCGCTATCTGAAAGGGTCACGTCCCCTGTTTTGAGATTCCGTACGACTTGACCACTTCTCTTCGCACCAGGAATCAACACATCAAGGGATGGCCGGGAAAAATACCAGGCTAGGACGACCTGGCTGATTTCCACACCTTTTTCATCAGCAAGCTTTCTTAGCTCGTCGACCTTTTGAAGATTGGACGTAAACGTGCTGCCCTGGAAGTTCGGCATATCCTTTCGCAGATCCCCAAACGTGTCAGACTCCTTGTATTTGCCCGTTAGAAGCCCCGCTTCGAGGGGGAAATACGGAATGAATGTGATCCCAAGCTGATCTGTATAAGGAAGCAGTTCTTTCTCGGCTGATCGTTTCAAGAGATTGTACTCAGCTTGCAGTACGTCCACATGACCGTCCTTGTTCGCTTCTTTCAGCTGACCAAGGTCGAAATTCGAAACACCGATCGCCCGGATCTTTCCTTGATCCTTCATTTCTTTCAATGCACCGACTGCTTCATCCTTTGGCGTATCTTCATCAGGGAAATGGATATAGAATAGGTCAATATAATCTGTTTGCAGTCGTTTCAAAGCATCATCGACAGACTGTTTGAGAAACGCGGGCGAGTTGGTGATGGTGACATTTCCCTCTCCGTCCAGCTGATGGGCGGCTTTTGTCGCGATGGCCAAGTCCTCTCTCTTATAGTCTTTGATAACTTCTCCGACCAACTGCTCCGACCGCTCAGGCCCATAGATAAATGCAGTGTCGAGCAGGTTCACTCCATGATCGAGAGCTGTCCGGACAACTTTTTTCCCCTCTTCTTCATCAAGATGAGGGAACAAATTATGCCCTCCCACTGCATTGGTTCCAAGTCCAATGGGAAAGACTTTCACATCTGAATGTCCCAGGTTCACCTTATTTTCCATCTTGCTTCACTCCTTTAGTTCAATCACTTGATGATACACTCCTCCATTTTCCCTTTCAAAAGACGAAATTAAACATTTGGGTTCTTTTGATTGACTACAGAAGGGAAGATTGAGTATATTTATGTAGACCAATCTCTATAATTTTTAGTAAAGGTGAGCGTTTAATGAAGAATAATCCTACAAAACGGCTGATTCTTGAAACGGCAGCACAGCTATTTCAAAAACAGGGCTATCACGGCACCGGTATCAATCAGATCATCGAAGTAAGCGGGACACCGAAAGGTTCTCTGTACTACCATTTTCCGAACGGGAAAGAGCAGATTGCCCAAGAAGCGATCAAGCTCGTAAAAGAACATATTGTCGAACAGACAAAATTGGATCTTCAACAGGATAAAGATGCATCCGAAGCCTTTCGACGACATATCCTTAATATCGCTGACTTTTACGATTCTGATAACGACACGGAATGGCTTAAGATCGGGACACTTGCTTCCGAAACAGCGGCTACCCATGAAGAGTTGCGATCTACATGTGAACTTGCTTTTAAAGAATGGCAGGAGCTTTATGCCGATGCATTGATTTCAAGGGGGTATCCCGAAAAAGCAGCAGGGACACTTGCCATTACAATCAATGCGCTACTAGAAGGTGCGACCACCATTTCGTTGATTGCCGGAAACGGAGATACTCTTCGCATCATTGCTGAGCAACTACCTATCCTACTTCATAGAGAGAATTCAGTACAGGAGGACAATCATATATGAGTCATAGTCAATCGAACACATCTACATCAAGCGAGGGACCCTTTAAGGTTCTTCCGATCCTCACATCATTTCTTATCGCCGGATTTATCGGCCTCTTCAGTGAAACGGCACTGAACATGGCATTGAGCAATTTGATCCAAGATTTTGGCATTCATGAAACAACCGCCCAATGGCTAACAACGGGTTACCTTCTCACTCTTGGGATTTTGGTACCTGTCTCCGGACTGATCCTGCAATGGTTCACGACGAGACAGCTGTTTGTCGTCTCACTGGTCTTCTCGATCATCGGGACCTTCATTGCAGCCATCGCCCCGAACTTCGGTTTCCTGATGGTGGCACGCGTCGTGCAGGCAATGGGTACCGCTCTGATGCTTCCGCTAATGTTTAATACCATTCTCTTGATTGTTCCGCCACACAAGCGCGGTAAGATCATGGGGCTCATGGGACTCGTCATCATGTTTGCACCGGCGGTAGGTCCTACGCTGTCCGGATTGATCCTTGAATCCCTGACATGGCACTGGATTTTCTGGATATCCCTGCCATTCCTGTTGGTTGCACTGGTTTTCGGTATTTTCTTCATGCAAAATGTATCGACACCGACCAGACCAAAAATCGATATTTTATCCATCATCCTTTCTACGATCGGATTCGGAGGAGTCGTGTATGGTTTCAGTTCAGCTGGGGAAGGCGGAGGTTGGAGTGAACCTGTCGTCATCATTTCCATTGCCGCCGGAGTCATCGGCCTTATCGTCTTCTGTCTAAGACAACGCACCATGGCTCAGCCGATGCTGAACCTGAAGACGTTCAAATACCCAATGTTCGTTGTCGGATTGCTGCTTGTATTGATCTGCATGATGGTCATTCTGTCATCCATGATCCTGCTTCCACTATACTTGCAAACGTCACTTGCCATGACGACATTTGCCGCCGGTCTTCTCTTATTGCCGGGTGGGATCATCAATGGACTGCTATCCCCGATCATGGGAAGCCTGTTCGACCGCTTCGGTCCTAAATGGCTAGTCATACCTGGCCTTGCCATCGTCATCGCATCACTTGTCGGTTTCTATACAGTGGACCTTGATACGTCTTCCTACTTCATTGTCGGGATGCACATCCTGCTCATGATCGGTGTATCCATGATCATGATGCCCGCCCAGACAAATGGGTTGAATCAACTGCCACCTGAGCTTTATCCTGATGGCACGGCCATCATGAACACCCTTCAACAAGTTGCCGGTGCCATCGGAACGGCTGTTGCAATCTCGATTCTTTCTTCTGGCGTGAAATCTTACATGGAAGGCGGTGCGGATCTCTCAAATCCGTTGACCCCGCTTCTTGCATTCACTTCAGGTGTACAAAATGCATTCCTATTTGCCATTATCGCCGCAGTTGTCGGATTCATCGTCGGACTGTTCGTCAAGCGGGTGAAAGTCGATCACCCCATGAGCTGAGCTCTTCATAACAGAAAAGGTGCACAGACTTCAGAAGAAGTCGTGCACCTTTTTTATTTCATTTTTTCTCTCAATCTCTCCAGGTCCCCCTGTACCTTTGACAATCGTATTGATAAGACAATCATGTTGGCAAAGGCAACGAGACCCGCTATGCTCATACATAATGTTAGGATGCCTAAAGTCCCCACTCTACCACCCCCTAGTGCTTACATCCCGCTAAGAAAAACGGAATAAATGCCCCATAATCCGATGAAAAATGGAATCATTGACAGAACGATGATCCCTATGCTGTGACGCCAAGCCCCCAATGCCATCAAAATGAGACCGATCACGAGCAGAATGGAAATGGTGCTGAATGTCATCTTCCTTCCTCCTTTCAGACGGATAAGATGAAGGGCCTTTCATCATACTATACGATAGTACCCTAACTCACTAAGATTCAAGGAGTTGCTATCATTATGGAAAAAATCATCCACAGACTGGATTTTGGTGCCGAAGGGCTGTGGTTCCCCCTCACTGTCAGCCTGATATTGGCTCTATGCATGTTGATTCAGCCGAAACGATTGATATCTTGGGTGGAACTATATATAACATTCGGCGTCGTCGGATTAGCTGCATGGCTTTCAGATGTGTTGGTCATGAGGGTCCTTGACTGGGTCGATCTGGGAGATGCGAAGATAACAGGCATCGGCGAGGTACTTAGCTATACACTCGTTCCTACGTCTCTCGCCATTCTTTACCTGAACCTGACACCTTATGAAAAACGTTGGAGACATTCGATTTTGTTCACTTTGTTATCTTTTCTCATACAGGCTGGCATGGAGTATGTCGGATATATGAAAGTGGTGTCTCCCCTCATTCTTTACATATCGCCGATTTTCTACCTGATCGTATTCAGATTCATCCTGCCCATTCATCTCAGGATCATACGGAAGCAACACTAAACCAACGGAATGTCGTATTTATTAATCAGATCCTTGAATGCAGGTCTTTCGTTCCCGTCACGACCGATGACATGGGTAGCCGCAACAAGGGAATTGAGGACAGCCTCTTCTGTTGCTTCCCCGACAGCCCTGAATGCAATGTCCATATCCTCTTCATGGATGACCGGAATGGATAAAAGCTTTCCGCTTGGATGATGAGGAATGGTGGTGTGGGTGGAGAAGCCGATGACCACCTCGCCACTCCCCGTAGTGATGATGGATCCTGTGCGAGATAAACCGGTAACGGATCGTTTGATGATCCGATGCAGCTGCCTTTCAGAGACGGGCAAATCCGTTGCTACTACAATGATGATGGATCCTTTATCCCTTTCATCACGCTCCTGAAGGATGGCCTGTTTCAACTTTTCCCCTACAGGATTTCCTCCTACCTTAAGATCGCTTAATATCCCAAAGTTTGAGAGTACGAGTACGCCAAGGGTGTAGGTACCATGATCGAGGGGGATCATTCTAGAAGAAGTACCTATTCCTCCTTTCAACGAATAGCAGAGCATACCCCTCCCTGCTCCAACACTGCCTTCCTCTACTTGTTCTTCAGCATTATGTATGGCATTGAGAACATGCTCCTTCCGAACCACCTTGCCCCTGACGTCATTCAGCAGCATATCATTGCATTCACAAACGATCGGATTCACCGTCCCTGTCGTTCTGCCAATCTCAGGATTGTGTTCAAGCATGTAATCAATCAGGGCATCAGCCGCTACTCCGATACTCAGTGTGTTCGTCAGGATGATCGGCGTTTCTAGTGTGCCCAGTTCATTGATCTGGATCAACCCCATGCTTTTACCAAAGCCATTGATCACATGGGAAGAGGCTATAAGCTTGTCTTTGAAAAGTGAGCCATGATGGGGCAGGATGGCTGTGACACCGGTTTGATGAGGTCCATCATCAATTGTCGTATGGCCGACTGTCACTCCCTTTACATCGGTGATGGAATTGTCTTCACCGGTTTGCATCCTCCCGATTTTGACTCCGTAGTCCCGGATTCGTCTCGTCATGTCAGTCTTCCTCCTTGTGATTTATCTATCCAACGTACCTCTTCCGAGCAGGAATGTTTTGACCATGGCGAAATATTCACGTATGTAATAGTTGGCCCTCACAAACCATGGCGTCGGAGCTGCATACCCTGTAGCATCAAGTCCCACATCCCGGGCAAGTATTTTGGATCTGGCTAGGTGAAAGTCATTGGTCACGATCAAGACTTTCCCCTCCTTCAATCCTCTATCTTCCAGGACGCGCCGGGAATACAGCATATTCTCATATGTATTGGTGGATGCATCTTCAAATATGATCCGGCTTTCATCAATTCCGTGGCCAACCAAATAACGACCCATGGCCTCTGCCTCACTGATGGACTCTCCCGGACCTTGTCCTCCAGATACAACTACAGGAAGATCTTCCCGCATCTTCAGGATCTCTACCCCTGTAGCAAGGCGGGACAGGAGCGTTTTGGAAGGTTCTTCTCCTTTTAATCCGGCACCGAGGATCAGGACCGCACCATAGTCGTCTGAAAGGTTCCCTGTTTCGTCAGCTTCTTTTAAGATGTACCCCTCAACCCCTGCAAAAGTTCCTACAAAAATAAGATAGGCAGCACCAATCAAGCGATAGGCCCACAATCGTTTACGTAAACATAGAACAACCAATACATAGATGATCAGTCCATTTATCAGTATGAATAACAAGCCGAACGTCACACGGAAAAACAGGAACGCCATGACAGTGCCTAGAAGAGCCAAGATCAACAGGGCCCTTTTATTCTTGAACTCCGCCATCTTCATTCTTCAGGGCCGCTTTGACGCTTTTTCAACGTATGATTGATATTATTCAAACTGATCAGAATCAGGGACAGCATAATAAATGTCACCAGTTCCTCTGAAAAAAAAGAATAGACTCCAACAATTAGCAGAATGAAGCCATACCATCTGTTACTCACGATTCATCACTCCCTAACACTCATTCAACTCTATCCATTATTTCAAATCACTTACAATGTGACAATGATTATTTATACGTCTGTCAAGCAGATAACGCGGTCACAAGTAGACTAGTCTTTATCTACCGTCCCCAGGCAGACTATAGACGAAAGCTCCGTTGGGTAAGGTCCATTTTCCCCCCTTTCCTACAAGCGCTGAATGTTTCTTTGCTTGAAAAAAGAAGTTGTGGAATAATAATAGACGTCTTTTCAACTCAGGAGTGATGAAGGAAATATGAATCGTAAAAAACAAATCAACCTAAAAAAGTGGATACTCTACATTGCTTTAATTGTACTATGCGTTACGTCCATCTACTTTGTACACCATAATGAAAACTATTATGATCGACCGATTGCGGAAGTGACCGATGTGAAAGTGACCGGTACACGGGATATCACCGACACCAATGGGAACAAAGATAGGCTGCATGAACAGGAAGTCCATGCAACGGTGAAGAACGGTCCAGAGAAAGGAAAAGACATTCTCTTAAGCAATACGTTCTCGACCTCCAAGGCGTATGATCAAGAATACAAACCGGGAAATGACTTGTTTGTCTCTATCAACAATCCAGATGGACAGGGTCAATTAAAGGGGTCCATAGATGACGTAAAGCGTGACACATCCCTCATCATCATCGCATGGGTTTTCATTTTCCTAATGGTCCTGGTCGGAAAGCGCCAAGGGTTCTATTCTCTCGGAACCCTTTGCATCAATGCCGTCATCCTTTCATTCGCTCTTGATATCTATTTGAGCAATGACCGGATCGGATTGCTTGCAGCTTGCGGTTTGGCTGTCGTCCTGTTCAGTTCCATCTCGCTCCTGTTGGTAAACGGGTTTAACCGGAAAACCTATGCCGCGGTCATTTCCACGCTGGTCGCCACGTTTGTGACCTTGGTCATCAGTTTCATTGTCATCAAATCTACAGCAGCAAACGGGCTCCGTTATGAGGAGATGCAGTTTCTGACCAGGCCGACCGAGACCGTATTTATGGCTGGGATACTTGTGGGCTGTCTAGGTGCCATCATGGATGTGGCCATTACTCTTTCTTCATCCATTTTCACCCTCTATGAAAAGAATCCTTCAATCAGTACAAAGGCATTAAAAGATGCTGGCTTGGAAATCGGACGGGACATCATGGGGACGATGACAAATATCATGTTTTTTGTCTATATCAGCGGTGCTATGCCCATGCTGATTCTCTATTTCAAGAATGCCTCACCGCTTGGTTTCACTTTGTCGATGAATCTCTCTTTGGAGCTTGCCCGTGCCCTGACGGGTGGGATTGGCATCGTCCTTGCAATACCCATCGGGATAGCCGTCTCCATCTATTTTGTCAATAAGAGGAGGGCCGTATAATGACTGTTCAATTCATCCTTGCTGTCATTCTCTTTATACTCATGACGGCTGTGGGAGGTAAAAAAGGGGCGCGATCCTTTGTTGCCCTTTTTCTCAATTTCACCGTGCTGATCCTTTCAATCATCATCATGAACAACCCGGGAGCCAATCCTGTCGTCATCACCTTATTTGCTTCCGCACTGATCAGTTCCATCACGTTATTCTACATCAGCAGATGGGGAACCAAGACGATCACTGCTTTCCTTGCTACCATTGTGACCACTTGCATCCTTCTCGTCTTTATCCTTTTGTTTACAAATCAGGCGATGATTCAGGGGTTCGGGGAAGAAGAAATTGAAGAACTTGCACCATACTCTCTTTATGTAGGGGTGGACTTCGTCAAGATCGGTGCAGCCATGATCCTCATGAGCACGATCGGAGCCATCATCGATCTGACCATTGCCATATCCTCTCCCATGCAGGAAATAAAGCATCATAATCCGGATATTGATCGCCGTTCTCTTTTTGCATCTGGGATGAGTATCGGTCGTGATATTCTAGGGACAAGCGCGAATACGCTATTCTTTGCCTTCTTTGGAGGATATATGGGCCTCTTACTATGGTTCAAGGATTTGAAGTACTCACTGGGTGAGATCGTCAATTCGAAAGTGTTCAGCTCTGAAATGATCTTCATAGGCTCCTCTGCCATCGGCATGGCCCTTGCCATTCCCATCACTGCTGCCTTAACGGCTTATTTCCTTGATAAAAAGAAGCTAGGTAGGAATAGATCCTATTGAATGAATGAGTGTTCCCTAAACATCATCTTCATAAAAAAAAGCCCCGTATATGCACGGGGCTTTGCTATGTGTTTGAGCAAGATGTACTATCAGTATTCCCTATATAATTTGATTTAATCATATTATAGTTTGATTATCACAGATTCACGACGTCTGGACCTCATGCTTGACTTCCAGGATATCCAAGGCTTCTTTGACGCTCCCTGTAACAGGCAGGCTTGAAAGATCGATATCCAGGTTCAATGCTTCGAGTACGAGCTCGGGGCGCAGTCCCGTTATGAATGTGCCGACCCCAAGAAGTCCCAATACATAATGAACTTTAAACAGCGTGTCAATCACAAGATTATCCACAGAATACATACCGGAGAAATCGATGATCAGGTGTGTAATCTGCTGCTCCCTGACTTTTACCGGAATGAGATCCAACAGGGCCACTGCTTTATCATGATCAATCTTTCCTGTTATCGGAAGGATGGCGATATCATCAAGCAAGGGGACGATAGTCGCAGATAGTTCATTGATTTCCTTGATCAACTCAACCTGCCTTTGATTGGCTTCGCGTTTCCATCCTATATCGCGTATGTAGGACTGAATTGCCTGTTTGCCTGCCACAGTGACAGGGTGGCAATACAGTTCAGCTTCGACCGTGGTACCGTCCATACGATAAAGAAGCTCTTCAATGACCTCAGCCGGTTTGCTATAGGCAGACTGGATCCGTTCTTTTATTGCCTCCCTCGATGAATCCTGGAATATATCAAGGGGACTCAGACCGATAACCCCTTCCTTCGTCGTCCTGAAGAACGATTCTGCTGCACGGTTGATATACAGGATCTGATAATCTGTATGGATGATGACAGGCTCGAGTGAATATTCGATGACCTCTCGATAGTCTATAGTGGATATGGCTTCACTCACGTTCCTCACTCCTTTTTCCTCAACGATACAGGTTATCGTAAGACCACGCAAGGAAGTTCCCTCGGTTTCTCATTTTATTATGAAGGTGCTTGCTATGAAACGCGTTTCATATCGTAGTATAAATGATGGGAGGTGTAGCCATGCCTCCCGGGCTCATATTAAAAGCGTGACCCTGAACAGGGGCGTGATTGATGATATGGGCTTTTTTAAGCTTATATAGAATATGAATCAATTTGTTTGAATATTATGTAAAATTATTGTATAATAGAAAAAAGGTCAAGGAGCTGATAGTCATGAAGAGGCATTTGTTGAACTCACCGCAGTCTGATGAAAGCAGTATCCACTCTTTACTAGCTGAAATGATCCTGGACGAGGCTCTGCTGAATTTCCGTAAAGAGAAGATTGAACAGGAAATTGACCGTGCGCTATGCGAGAAAAACAAAGACGATTTTCTACGTTTGTGTAAAGAATTAAATCAACTCCATCGACAATACGGTTATACAATGTAGTATACATCCCGCGTCATTAATAAGGGGCAATCTCATATGAGATTGCCCCTTTGCTGCTTTTTTCCCTTTTTTCGATACCATTGCTGTTATGGGTGTAAACAAAAATCCGAAACCTCCCCATATAATAGGGAGGTTTCGGATTTTTACTATTTAGCCTCTTCCAGCTTGGAAAGAAGGGTATTTTGTCATTCCACCGTCGACGAACAGTGTTACACCGGTCACATAGCTTGCTTGCTCAGAAGCGAGGAAGGCCGCTACGGATGATACTTCTTCCGGTTTACCGATGTAGCCCATCGGTATCATGCTTTCAACGTCTGCACGCTGCTCTGGATCATTGAATTTCTCTGCATTGATCGGAGTATCCATGGCACCTGGTCCAATATTGTTAACGCGGATACCCTTTGGAGCATATTCAAGAGCGAGTGTTTCTGTCATCAGTTTCATGCCGCCTTTACTTGCTGCATAGTGGACGAATAACGGCCAAGGAATCATCTCATGAACAGAAGACATGTTGATGACGTTCCCTTTGATGTCATTTTCAACCCAATACTTGATGGCTTCACGGCTTCCAAGGAAGGCTCCTGTCAGGTTCGTATCGATGACCGCCTGCCAGTTATCCAATGATAGCTCATGTGATGCCATAGGATTTTCAAAGCCTGCGTTGTTGATCATGATATCCAATGTACCGAATTCTTTAACAGCCGTTTGGACAAGATTAATCACATCTGCCTCTTTTGACACATCACCATGAACGATGATGGCTTGGCCACCCGCTTCTTCTACTTCTTTTTTAACTTCAAGAGCTTCTTCTTCCTTACTGCGGTAGTTGATGACAACTTTTGATTGCTCTTGTCCAAAACGTACGGCCATGGCGCGGCCCAATCCTTTGGATGCACCTGTAATAACGACTACTTTATCTTTTAGATCTTGATACATAATGTTTCCCTCCTGTTGTTGTTTTCCTCTTTGATTGTTATTTACCAAAAGAGCGTTCTTTAGTCACCTTAATGAACGCCTCGTCCCCTGATCGTTCGCGTGCCTCAAGAGCCTGGATGGCATCTTGACCTGCAGCATAGCGTATGCGGTCTGTGCCATCGGTAGCTGCTTCAAAAACGACCTTCGCGATGGTGATGGGTTCACTTGATTCGATATTGGAAACGAACCGCTCCTGGAAAGAGGCCATTCCAGTATCATAATCCTTTATGGTTTCCGATGAAGTTTTCTCCAATGAACGACCATCGAAATCAGTGGCCACTCCACCCGGTTCAATAAGCTTAGCCTTGATACCGAGCTGGCTCAATTCAAAGCCAAGGGATTCAGTAAAACCTTCTACCGCCCACTTGGTGGAATGATACAGACTCAAATATGGAAAGGCAACTCGTCCGCCCAGGGAAGATACGTTGATGAACATTCCATCTTTGTTCTTCCTGAAATGAGGAAGAAATGCTTTTGTGACTTCAAAGAGCCCGAATACATTGACCTCGAATTGCTTTCTAATCTGATCATCCTCTGCAAGTTCAAACGGACCCATCAGCCCGAAGCCTGCATTATTGAGTACGGCATCCACTTTAGGATAGTCGGATAAAATTTGATCTCTGGCAGCTTCAATGCTGCCATGATCCGATACATCCAACCGGTATACCTGTATATTCCCGTTTTTCTTAAGTTCAATCTCTTTTTCCGGAGATCGCATGGTGGCCGCCACATTCCAGCCATTTTCAGCAAAGTAGCGGGCGGTGGCCTTCCCGATTCCCGATGATGCTCCGGTAATCACAATGGTTTTGGATGTCATAAGGTCATTCCCCCTTTTTATTTCCAGAACGTTATATCATTAACGGGCAAGCGGTAAGAAGGATATCCTTCATCAGCTGCTTTACCCATGGATATGAGCATGATTGGAACGTAACGGTCTTTGTCGAGTCCGAATTCTTCTGCGATAATGTCTTTCTCATAGCCGCCGATCGGATTCGTGTCGTAGCCGTGGGCACGTGCCACGAGCATCAGCTGCATGGAAACAAGTCCTGCATCGATCAGTACTACATCTCGTAGATCATTCTCAAGTTGGTTATCATAATGTGCTTTGATTTTCCCGAGCTGCATGTCTTTGATGTCCTGGGGCATATAGCCGAGCTCTACCGCTTTGTCATAAATGGCATCGGCATTCTCGATATTCTTCATATCTCCGAAGACAGCCACGACGGCTGCTGACGTGTTTACTTGTTCTTTATTGAATCGTGCCATCTGAGCAAGCTTTCCTTTCCCTTCCTGTGTATCGACGACCATGAATCTCCAGGGCTGCATATTCACGGAAGAAGGAGCGCGGCTAGCCTCGGTAAGGATCTGCTCCATTTCGTCACGGCTGATCTTCACTTCCGGATCATACCTCTTGATGGAGCGTCGGTTTAATACAATATCATTGAAATCATTAGGTTTCATGTGTGATGTTCCTTTCTTGGTTGAGAGTAAATTTCGCAATTAATTGATGGGTCAATAATTGATACATCAAACACTATAAAACATTTAAGCGTTCGATGCAAGAGAAGAGCTCATATGAAAATATTCCCCTGATTTCAAGGATATTTCATCTCATTTCCCTTCAATCGTTGACACGTCAATTAATATAAACCATCATGGATTGCATTTCAAGTGATGTGTTTCACAAACATTTTTCTAGGTGCTGTTAGTATTTCCTCGCCCATGTTTCTTATCATTGCTCACATATGTTTTCCTAAATGGTAAAATAGGGATCTGGACACTAGGAAAAGGAGCCCTGAATCATGAAAAAGATTATTATTGGAGGAACAGCCTCCTTACTGGGCATCGGTATCGCAGTCGGTACCTACCTGTTCGAAACCGCTCCCTCTACCCACTTGCCATCAGAAATAGGAACGCCTCCGGAGCAAAAATCTCCTCCGGAAAACGACGATACCCTTCAACCGATTGAATCAAATGGTCCTATTGGGTACGCCCTGGCAGGTGAGCTCAAAATCACCTATGATGACGGAGAGCATTGGTCACGCGTACCGGTCGGAATAGAAAGCCTTTTTGCCGGGGAATACAATGGACAGGAGAACGAGCTGATCGAACACAGCTTTTACCTATCAGACGATCGCTCCGCCTTTCTATATGTAGAAGGAGCGGACAATCAACGTGTAAAGCTGCTCTATTCCCTTGATCGAGGAGATACATGGAAAGTTGCAGATATAGACGGAACGATCGCTCCCCGCTTCAGGAAAGTGGATTTCCTCAATGAAGCTGACGGCTATGTCGTGTATACCGGAGAGAGGACCATGTCCTCGGAAGCAACAAAGGTATTTCTGACGCATGACGGGGGAGAATCATGGAAGGAGGTGCCCCATCCGGATCACTATCGTCTGCTGTACGACGGTAATTTCATTGATGAGAAGACCGGTTTTTTATCTTATGGGATCCTAAATCCTGAAGAACCCGACCTTTATGTCACCCAAGATGGGGGACAGTCCTGGGTGTCGGCGAGCATTGAGATACCCGATGAGTACCATCTCATCTTTACCACTGCTGAAACTCCTTATATAGAGGGTAATGACTTGGTTCTGTTGGTAAATCAGGGATCCAGCGGCGATTACAAAGGTGGGAAAGTGAAAGGGAAATTCATTTCGGAGGATAATGGCCTCTCTTGGTCGTTCCAACACGAGGTGTATGCAGATGAATAAAAGGAAGCAGGTTATGGGATGGTGTTGTTTTGCCCTTTCGGTTATTCTCTTCCTCTTCCAAGGACTTTATTTGATCCTCCACTTAAGATGGAGGGTTGAATATGCAGACAATCGACTTTTCTATCTCATGACCATTTTCATTGTGGTTTGCGCAACTGTGGCCCTGATTGTCCTGATGGACCTGAAAAAGAATGGAAAATCACTGCTTTTAGTGATTGCCATCGTAATCATCCTCTTGCACGGGGTCCTTTCGTTTCGGCACTCGAGAGCTGTCAGGGAATTGGTTTCCCTTTCACCTGATTGGAAGACATATTTTGTGTTGAAACAAGATCGCCTTTCGGGTAAGACCGACTATTACAGACCCTATTATGGTCCATTTGTCCAAGCAAAGGTAACGCTCCCTTTTTCAATGAAAGGAGATGCGAAGATAAAATGGATTGAAGATGATATTGTCGCAGCAACCTACCACGCAGAAGATGGGTCTATTCATCAATTCATCGGCACATTCGGAGATCGTGGTCAAGGTTCCTCCTACACGAATGTGGCACTATCCATTCAGGGAACATGGAAAGGCGAAGATTTTATTCTTACTAGCACCACTGAGGGTCTCACCGTTAAGCATGGTGATGAAGTCGAACGCTTTTCATGGGAGAATATCGTGCAGTTCGGTACCCTGGCTGTCGTGCTGACTGAGAATGACGAAGCCAGATGGACGGTCGCCTTAGGGGGAGATTTCATCAGCCATGAGAATGACCCTGCCCCTCCTTCCGGCTCTATTTACCTTTACGAAGCTATCGATGGAAGCACTGAACCGGTTCCCCTTACTTTATCTTCTCCTTGACCGTTGCATATGAATGGCTGATTTTTAGTTGATAACCTTATAGCTTTTTCACTAACCCCATAAAGGTGACCCTTCCCCTCCCCTTTATGGGGTGTTTCTCTCTCCCTTAAAAGAAATGTTCACCCATTCATAGTTACCGCTTTCTTTCGGGAACAGCCTGGCTTATAATAGTAATTAAGAATGATTCTAATTTTCAAATTTTTCACAAATTATGAGTTCCACCCCTATTTCAACCCCTTATTTTGAAAGGAGAATGGTCGATGGATCACAATCAAAAACCTGATCAGAAGGAACATAGCGCAGCGGGACAATGTCCCGTCACCCACCACAAGGATAGTGCCATAACGACGTCAAGGTCACCACGAGGAACGACGAATAAGGAATGGTGGCCAAATCAGCTTAATCTGAATGTCCTTCGTCAGCACGATCGGAAGTCGAACCCTTATGGAGAAGATTTTGATTATCGTCAGGAATTTGCCAAGCTGGACTACGAAGCGTTGAAAAAGGATCTCCACTCCCTCATGACCGAAAGCCAGGAATGGTGGCCAGCAGATTATGGGCATTATGGTCCCTTCTTCATCCGCATGTCTTGGCACGCGGCAGGTACATACCGGACATCGGATGGACGAGGCGGCGGCGCATCGGGTTCCCAGCGATTTGCCCCGCTTAACAGCTGGCCGGATAATGTGAACCTCGACAAGGCACGCAGGTTACTCTGGCCCATCAAGCGCAAATATGGGAACAAAATCTCTTGGGCAGATCTTCTCGTCCTGACGGGTAATGTGGCACTAGAATCTATGGGGTTGAAAACATTCGGTTTTGCAGGTGGCCGCGAAGACATTTGGCATGCGGAGGAAGATGTATATTGGGGTACAGAGAAAGAATGGCTTGCAGACAACCGCTACTCAGGGGACCGCGAACTAGAAGACCCCCTCGCAGCCGTTCAAATGGGACTCATCTATGTTAATCCTGAAGGACCTAACGGCAAACCTGATCCAAAAGGCAGTGCCAGGGATATCCGGGATACGTTCGGCAGGATGGCCATGAATGATGAAGAGACGGTGGCGCTTATTGCTGGAGGTCATACATTTGGTAAAGCCCACGGTGCAGGTGACCCTTCACACGTCGGGGATGATCCTGAGGCAGCTACACTTGAGAATCAAGGACTTGGTTGGATTAGCAGCTACGGAAGCGGCAAGGGCCGTGATACGATTTCGAGCGGAGTGGACGGTGCCTGGACAACCCATCCGACAACATGGGATAACGGGTACTTCGACCTTTTATTCGGCTATGAGTGGGAGCTTACCAAAAGTGCTGCAGGAGCATATCAATGGACTCCGGTGGATATGGGCGAAGAGCATATGGCACCCGATGCCGAAGACCCATCGATCAAAGTGAAGACCATGATGACGACTGCGGACATGGCACTCAGGGAAGATCCTGCCTATGAAAAGATCTCCCGCCGATTCCATTCCAATCCAGACGAGTTTGCTGATGCTTTTGCACGTGCCTGGTTCAAACTCCTTCACAGGGATATGGGTCCAAAAGTCAGATATCTTGGTCCTGAAGTTCCAAGTGAGGAGTTGATCTGGCAGGATCCGGTACCGGCAGTGGATTATGAACTCTCCGATTCAGAGATTGAAGAGCTGAAATCAAAGATCCTGGATTCAGGATTGGGAATCAGTGAACTGGTCAAGACCGCTTGGGCTTCCGCATCCACCTTCAGGGGATCGGATATGCGCGGCGGGGCCAACGGTGCACGTATTCGCCTCGCCCCTCAAAAAGATTGGGAAGTGAATGAACCTGACCTTCTCCAAAACGTGTTGAACATGTATGAAGACATCCAAAGCACATTTGGCAAGAAGGTTAGCATCGCCGACCTTATCGTCCTTGGTGGTACAGCTGCAGTAGAAAAAGCAGCCAAAGACGGCGGCTTCGACGTAAAGATCACCTTCTCCCCTGGACGAGGTGATGCAACCCCAGAACAAACCGATGAAGAGAGCTTCGACGTCCTGGAACCGGTGTCAGATGGATTCCGTAACTATCAAAAGCAGGAATACTCCATTTCTCCAGAAGAAATGCTCGTCGACAAAGCGCAGCTGCTAGGATTGAGTGCACCTGAAATGGCGGTGCTGATCGGTGGAATGCGCTCACTCGGTGCAAACTATGGGTCAAGCAAGAGTGGCCTTTTCACTGAGCATGTAGGACGCCTTTCTTCTGAGTTCTTCGTCAACCTCCTTGATATGGGAGTCGAATGGAAACGTGTTGCTTTCAATGAATATGAAGGGCGAGATCGTCATACAAGCGAAGTCATATGGACCGCTTCTCGATTTGACCTGGTAATTGGATCGAATTCCGAACTGCGTGCCATCGCCGAAGTGTATGCCCAAGACGATAATAAAGAAAAATTCGTTCATGATTTTGTCTCAGCATGGGTCAAAGTCATGAATGCAGACCGGTTTGATCTAAAATGATTGGTCTCCTGCCTCCAGGGGCAGGATTTTTTTTGGTCATTTCACAAAAGGAGATGAAAAGCCATTACAGTTGAATATGAATGGATCGGCACTGGGGAAGAACAACTCGTGAACGAGACGGGAATCGGATGTTCTTACTATGAGTGGCGTTCCTTATGTGAATATCTTGCCGGCGACTACCGCATTTTGTTGTATCACCGCCGATCAAGTGATTGAATGCCTTCTGAAAAACAAAGAAAGTGGTGCATGGACATGATGTCCTGCACCACTTTTCATTCTTATTACCTGGTGAATACCCTGGTCTCACTCAGCCATACTAAGAAAAACGATTGAAAGCAGATGATTTCATGAGAAAGCTGGTAGTGATGATGTCAATGATGGCCCTTTTTGTGCTTCCGACTCCGGCAGATGCCAAGCAGGTAGAGAGAAGCATGGCGGAACCGAGGGGAGAGGTCATCTGGGAAGTTCCCATGGCTTTCAAAAAAGTAGCCCTCACATTCGATGATGGGCCCCATCCTCTTTATACCGCTCAGATCCTCCAGATTTTGAAATCCTATGATGCAAAAGCGACATTCTTCCTCACTGGCGAGCGGATCAAACGCTTCCCTGATCTCGTGAAAAGAGAAGTGAAAGAAGGACACGAAATCGGAAATCATTCTTTTTCTCATCCGAACTTCGGCTCGCTTTCTTTGAGGGATATCGAAAAAGAGATATCCACTACGGAAGAACTTCTGCTCCAATTCCAGCCGGGCACCCAGCCAAAGTTGTTCAGGCCGCCAGGAGGCGACCTTTCCATACCTGTGCTGGGCTTGATGAAAGAAATGGATTTAATGCCGATCCTCTGGTCGTGGCATCAGGATCCGAGAGATTGGGCAGGACGTTCAAGCGAGGCCATTTCAGCCCATGTTCTTGATAATATCCACAATGGAGACATCATCCTTCTACATGACTCCGGTGGAAATCGGGAGGAAACCGTTAAAGCGCTGAAAACAATCTTATCCACGTTGACTGAAAAAGGGTATCAGTTTGTCACCGTACAGGAACTGATGGAGACGGATCCGGTATTCGGCTTTTGAGGTAATGGGCATCTCTCTCAAAGAAAGATCATAAAGCATTCTACCTCAGGAAGGCATTCATTGATCTTACCGCCTAAGAAATACTTCGGTTTTTTTACCTATACAAAAAACAATCAAAAACCACGACGTTGTCAACGCGTGGTTTTTGACTACTAATCTAACTCCCCTGAATGGCTTTTCACTTTATCCAGGGATTGAATTCATTAGCTCGAAGAAGTGTTCAGGTTTTTGGGTCTTATTTAGGTGATACCATGACTGCAATGTAGCCGGTGCAAATACATCTACTTTTTTCAGCACCTCCCTCGCAAATTCCAGGGGAGCTACCCCTGAGGCAGTAACCAGATTACCATCCGTTACGACAGGTCCCATCTCATAATGCCCTTCTCCATGATAATTCGGACAGACCATTTTCATATAGGCCGCGTCATTACCAGTGTGCTTTCTGGTATCCAGATATCCCATATTCGCAAGAGCCTCAGTGGCACCACAAATGGCCGCGACCATCGTCCCAAGCTCTAAAGCTTCACCGATTTTTTTCAATATTGGCTGATGAATGGATTCTCCCCAACTAGTCCCTCCAGGTAAAATGAACAGGTCCTCTCTTTCAACCATGCACGCATCCAAGGAAAGATCTGGTATGATGCTCAGACCTCCCATCGTCGTAATCCTTTCTTTCGTTGCTCCTACTGTCACTACTTGTAGCGGTTTACGACCTTTTTTGAAGTATCGCCCCGTGTTTAGTTCGGCAATCAAATAACCATATTCCCAGTCTGACATTGTGTTGAATACATAAAGATAAACGCTTGTTTGCATTTCATAACACTCCCATCACCATTGATATAGCCTATTATAAAGGGAAATCCCTGACAGCTACTGTCAGGGATGTCATTATTCTTGATGAAATGTTATATATTCCGATAAAACCTCTACAATCCTTTTTTTCAGACTTACCGGCTCAATAATTTGAATCGATTTTCCATACGGTAATAGCAGATGAGGGATATGGGTATGTACGATGTCAGTTTCCAGAAGAAACATAGCTTTTTTTGGTTCCCTTTCCTGCACATAATGTCCTAGAAACCAATGCTGGCAAACATCATTAAGCGTATTTTCATTCCCAATGATCACCATACGAGTGATTCCTTCCTTTCCATTTATCGTCGGAAGGAGATTTTTCATGAAAAAGTCACGTGCTGAAAAGTCTTCTGGTCTGCTAAACGTCTTTTCAGTTAACCCTATACGCTCAATCCGATCGACTCGAAAACTGCGAAGGTCACTTCTATGATGACAAAATCCAATCACATACCATTTATTGTTCCAGTAGAGCATTTTGTATGGGTCGACCACTCTCTCATGTTTTTGTTGCTCCCTACTTTTATGGTAAACCATGTTTACTGAGTACCCTTCAGCTATGGCATGCTCCAACTCTTTCAAAAACGGTTCAAGTGAGGGCGGTCGTAATGGACGTATGACTTCAAGGCTGGTCACATGGTGGTTTACCATTCTTTCCTGCTCTTGATTTGAGTGTTTACTTAGTTTTGAAATAGCTCTTTTTAGCGGTTCACCACCATAATATCCCGCTTCCTCTGCAAAAACGGCAGCGTGAAACAGTGACGTTTGTTCTCCAACATCAAAAAAGAGAGGAGCCTCCATAAAGTGGTTCAATAACGTATACCCGCCGTTAGGTCCTGATTCTGAAATGATCGGTACTCCACTTGTTGAAATGGTATCGATATAACGATACACCGTCCTAATATTCATCTCTAACTTTTCTGATATTTGTTTCGCCGTCACTTTCTCACCTGAACGGAGCATCCATAGAATCGCTAACATACTATCAATTTTGGACATGTCATCCACCTTTGTTAAGATACTCTTCTCATGTTTTGTAGACTTCTCACAGTTGGTTCGTATTGATCAATGATCCTTGAGTAGCCCTTCCAGCACATATTGGCTTTCAAGTGCCTGATCTCCTCCAATACAAGGAGGCGTGTCCCCTATCACACTCTGAATGAAATGCATGACGGCATCTTCAAATCCCCGCTGCTTGAGGATGGTATCCCAGGAAGAAGGCTTTGTGACTATCCTTCGCCCTCCTTCTTCCACCTCGAGGACATTCATATCTGATACGGTCAAGATGCGTCCATCCGATATGAGCTCCAACGTCTCACGCTGTGTTCCCACCCTTCGATGCATACCTGTAGAGTATTGTGTACCAAGTGAAGATTGAAAGGTGTGCCTTGCATGAATCAATTCATTGGATTCATTGATTGCCATTGCTCCACCACCGACTGTCATATTGCCATCGTCATTCAGCCAGCGGATCGTATCGACCAGATGAAGATAATCGTCGAGCATGGTGAATTCAAATGATGCTGGACCGATATCATCCAGGCGATGCTTATCGAACCTCACCCAGGCAGGTGTTCCAGCCATGGCCTTGGCCTGGACGTATAGGGGAGCGAATCGTCTGTTGAATCCAACCATCAGCTTCCTTCCTGACTTCACGCTCTCGTCGACCAACTGCTCCGACTCTTCTACCGTAGCTGCCAATGGCTTGTCCACATATACATCGAGACCCTTTTGCATAAGCGCTGATACCACTTCGTAATGTGAATCAGTCGAACTATGTACAAATGCCGCATCGCATTCCTCCGCTAGATGGTCAAGATGATTGAATGCTTTAAGTCGATACTCCTTGCTGATCCGGTTTCGCTTCCTTTGATCCGGTGTATAAATCCCTGCCAATTCCCACCCGGTTTCTCTTGATAGAAGGGGCAAATACGCCTTCTGGGCAATTCCTCCGAGACCGACCATTCCAATTCTTAGTTGTCGCATGGATACTCCCTCCGTTCATTGTGTATGTAGCAAAATGTTGCTTGTTCCCTCGGCCTGATCGAGGTCATGTAGTAGTCTTCTGCTGGCCAATAGCGGTTTTCATATGCCTTCAGAATTGCTGCTTCATCGCCCAAATATCCGTCACGACTGGTCACCCTGTGTTTTCTGGTGTGAAAAGGACAGTCCACAAAGATGACGGCATCAAAATACTCGATCCTTTCTGGTCTTTGAAGGAAAACGCCTTCTACGAGCACTACTGCATCTTCCTCAATATCCAGCTGTTTTTGGACGATACTATCCGAATGTTTATCGTAAAACGGAACGTGGAAAAGAAGATGTGGTGACGTGAGTAAATCAAAAAAGATGTGCCTCGGGCCCCCGACATCCCATTGAAGCTTATAATACTCCTGCCACTGGGGCCTGCCGGTGTCGTAACGGTAGCATGATGGGACGATATGATCATCAAGGTGGATGAGGACCGTCTGTCGGGGTCCTGTCAGCAGATTCCCATGAATGCGTTGGGCCAGGCTAGTTTTTCCAGACCCGCCCAATCCATCGATGCCGATCATCGTGCGTCCATGGGAATGTCGCTTCACTAACGATTGGATCATTTCATAGAGCATGGCCCTGTCCCACTTTCAATCTCTTTCATTTTATACCAGATGACAATCAAACTGGAAAAAATCTTCTCATTCGATGCAAACATCCATGGATTCAGTTACAATGTTAAAGAGCATTCATTATCTTTGAATAGTATTTACGTTTCCTATATATTGATTAGAACCACAGTAAATTTACAAATTCACAGGAGGAGTTAGTATGTCAAATAAACCGAAAACCATCTTTTTGGATATGGATGGGACCATATTGAGTTCCCAAAATAAAGTAAGTGTGCAGACGAAGGAAACCATCGATGCATTAAGAACTCAAGGAATCAAGGTGTTCATCGCTACTGGAAGAGCCTATGATGAGATTGAAGCCATGCTGCCGGAAGGATTCAAAGTGGATGGATTCATTACATCCAACGGAATGGCAGGCTATGTGGACGATACACCGGTTTTTGAGCATTCCCTGTCACTAGGACTTGTGGAAGACGTCATTGCACAAGCGAGAAACCATGAGATTTATTACGAGGTGTTCCCTTACGGCGCCCCACGTATTACATTGAAGCAGGATCAGGAGTATGTACTCAAGGAAGTGGCGGAACCGAAACCCGATGGAGTAGAAGAAAATGAATGGTTATCACGCAAGAAAGCCGTTAATGAAGAGATCTCCTTCAGGGAAGACCTGGAAGGAAAAGGATTCTCTAAATTTTATTTCTTTGCACGTACGCAGGAAAAGATTCAAAAATGGGGAGATGTCCTTCAAGAAATGAAAAAGGACACCGACTTCACCCTTTCGAAGTCATCCAATCACAACCTAGAACTGATGGTGGCGGATGTTAATAAGGCGTCTGGAATCAGAGAAATGCTCCAACATTTCGGACTGAAAAACGAAGGCACACTCGCCATTGGAGACAGCGACAATGATCTTCAAATGTTTGACTTTGTGACACACTCCGTGGCCATGCATAATGCCAAAGAACATATCAAGGATGTGGTGGATGAAGTCACCACTTTATCATGTGATGAAAATGGCGTCAGCGACTACCTTGCAAGATTCATAGAAAAGACCGTCTCACATTCATAAGCATAAAAAAAGATCAGAGCCACGCTCTGGTCTTTTTTATTCCCCTAAAATCTTCATCATTTCTTCCCTCGCAACTCCGAGGCTATTCCCTGCTTTGATCAGGGACTCCCTTGAAGCTTTTCTTTCCCTATCCGCCACATATCCAAAATACTCGACTTGTGTTTCAAGAAAGGGAATATCGGGATTGGTTACCTGATGATGCACAGTGTCCATTTCGAATTTGATTGAATGATAGGAATCCTTTATTGAGCTCAGCGCTTGTTGCACTTGATCTTTCACATCAGATGGGAGATTTTCAGGTGGGTCAAGTTCCCACATAGCTGAAATGCCTTCGCTTGCCGCAGCACCTGCACCGGATGCGGCATCGGCGGCATCATCAGTCCCCTGCACCGTCCGATACTCTTCAACCGCTTTGACAACCTCACGATCCAGAGATGCATAGGATCGTGCGAATTCCAGAAAGGCATCTTTCTTCTCTCCGTTTTGATGGATGGTCATCAGCGTTAACGGGAGGATGGTGAGAAGCAATAGGCTCCCTACAAAAAGAAGCCTGAATCGTTGGCCATTCATCTGATCACCCTTTCGCGATCATCCTCATCACCCACAATCCTTTTATTCTGAACGGGTCATGAATGATGGAGCGTACCTCACGTGTTAGAGAGATACTCACTTCGTATCATCATATGAAACTATAGATCAAAACGATGCTTTATTATTTCAGCCGTCTCTGCTGCGCTCAACGCAGAGTTATCGATGCGTATATAATTGTCCCCGCTCAGTTCTCCTTCAATGGAGTTCAATCGGTAGGTAGTCATGGAATCCAATAGGTCAGATTCTGACCAATCCATATCCCTCTTGGATGGTTTGTGGTTGAGTCTGTTTTCACTTTTGTTCCGATTTAATCTTTCCTGGACACCTGCTTCGAGCTCCACATAGAATACGGAGCTTCCCCGGGATGAGAACATTGTGGAGATGCTCTCTATGTAGTCCCAATCTTCCTTCATATCAAATGCCCACACGAATGTAAAAATCAATCCATCCAAATCACTTTTGGAGATGGCATCAAAAAGCTCATGTCGGAACAATTTGACAAGCCGCTTTCCTTCCGTACTTCCATAATCAAAGAAATTCCCTACAAGGTCGATGGTCATATGATTATGGAATAACTTCAAACCGGTGATCTTTGCAAGTTCTTGCCCGACTGTCATCTTACCGACAGCCTGGGGGCCAATGATGATTACAAGTTTCATTCTTTTCCTCTCCCATTTACCTATTTTTTCATCTTTCATACAGGTACCGGGACAACCATATATCCTCATCCTTTAGAAGTTTGCTTCTGCAGGGTTCTCACGATGAAAGATGTCAGTTCTTCAATTGTCTTACCCTCTGTTTCCAAATATGGATCGAATTCACCCGTTTCATAGGCAAGAAGGCAGGCATCCGTTTGCATGAAACACCAGTTACCCTCTTCCTCGCCCCGACTCCGCAGGCGCTCATGGATGGTCTCTTTAGACGCCATGAGACAGAAATGCATGACTTCCTGTCCCTTTTGCTTGAAGCCTTCGATTATGGCCGTCAGATATTCCTGCTTGCGGATGGTCATGGGTACGATCAGGTCGGTCCGATACCTCTCGAACAGGCGGCCTCCTACTTCAACAGTCAGATCTCTCCACAAATCCAGATCCTGAAAATCCCCCTCAGGAGCTTCGAGCCTTTTCCTTTCCTCCGGGATCACATTCCTGAGCATATACCCCACTTCCTCCGGATCAAAAATCATACTGCCGGGGAGCTCTTTGCAAAGGGAGTTGGCGAGCGTAGTTTTCCCTGCACCGAAGGCTCCATTGATCATGATGATCATACAACCCCCTCCGTTCCTTCAAATTTGGCAATCACTTCTTTTACGGTCGTCTCTTTGCCCAATGAACCGATTCCCTGGCCAGCCCACAGGGACATGCGGGCAGGAGCATCTGCCTGAGCGGCTTCTTGTCTCATGGGTTTAGTCATGACGTGTTGATGAGGATAAGGAAGAACCGATCGTTCATACCCTTCGTTCTCCATCATCCATTTATTTACGATCCCTCTTGCCTTCTTTCCAGTGAACAAAGAAGTCACTCTTGTTTCTGCACCATTGGCCTCTATGATCCGTTGCTTATGGACAGGGTAGGCTCCGCTCTCCTTACAGAGGAGGAAAGGCGTCCCGACCTGAACGCCTTCAGCGCCCAATGCCAAAGCGGCATTCAATCCCCTGTAATCGGTGATGCCCCCTGCAGCAATGACAGGAATATCGATGGCATCTACCGTCTGTGGGATCAAGGCAATCAGCCCGATGGAGGAGTCTCCATTCTCCTCAAGGAAACCTCCCCGATGGCCACCGGCTTCGCTCCCCTGCATGCACACCATGTCCATGCCCCTTTTTTCCATTAGCACGGCTTCATTCACCGTGGAAGCTGTTCCCATGAGAAGGCAACCCTCTTCCTTTAATTGCTGCACAATCTTGACAGGCGGAAGCCCGAAGGTGAATGAACACATGTTCACCTTATAGTGAAGGATGAGATCGATTTTCCTGTAAAAATCATCCCACTGCTCCTCTATGGTCATGAAATTCCCTGCGTGTTGTGACCCAGGGACTCTTTCCTTCCATGATTCGACATCCTCATCCTTGGGGACCTTTTGCCCACCGGGTACGAAAACATTTACTTGAAAGTGTCGCTCTGAATGATTAGAAACGGAACGAATTTGTTCTTCAAGTGTGTCAGGTGCCAAATATCCCGAAGCCAAACTGCCAAGGATCCCCCCGTCCATCGATGCCTTTACCATTTCAGTCGTGGTGATCCCTCCAGCCATCGGTGCCTGTATGATCGGTTTATCCAAGGATAATCGTTTCAGAAACCGATTCATGTTTCACCATTCCTTTCTTTACCCTTCTATGTATCACTTCGACCCGCATTCGACTGCTTCCTCTAATTTTCAACAAAAAAAATAACCCGCATCCACGATGCGGGTCATGATCAGCCAACTTGCTTTAACGAATCGTTCCGTTTCAAAGGGGCATGCCTCAACGAGAAAAGGGCGCTGAAGATGGCGAACACCACTAAAATGGATCCGAAGCTTGCGAGGTGCGATACGTCATGGGATACGCTGACGACAGCACCTCCTAGTGCCGATCCTACGGATATACCAACCTGCAGGGCAGACGTATTGATGCTTTGCTGAATATCCGACGTTTCAGGTGCCGTTTGGATCAGATAATTTTGAAGTGCCGGCGTAAGGGCCCAGCTGAGTCCTCCCCATAGGATGGTCATGACGACAAAGAGCGGCATGAACCCTGCAGTGAACGGAATCGAAAAGAGCACGATGGCAAACAGGATCGTTACAAGGACAATAGACTTTGAACCGATGCGGTCGCTCAGCCATCCCCCCACCCAGTTGCCGCAAACGGAGGCAAGTCCAATCAGCAGATAAAAAATCGAGATGGCTTTTGGTGAACTATCAAACGTTTGGATCAGATAGGGTGTGAAGTATGCATAAAACATATAATGCCCTGCCAGCATGAATAAGCTGATCAGATGTCCAGAAAATACCTTTGGATGTAGAATCGCCTTGAATTGTTCCTTCAGAGGTGTCACCTTGTCGACCGGCATCTTCTCCAGAAGAAACGCGTTAAGAACGATAGAGATCGCTGAAAGGACTGCGATGCCGAGGAATGTAGATCGCCAACCCAATGTCTCTGTCATGAAAATCCCGATCGGTACACCGAGGACCAGGGAAGAGCTGATTCCGACAAAAACGAGACCCAATGCCTTTGCTCGGTGACTAGGCTTCACGAGTTTGGCCGCAATGGTCAAAGACAGAACCACCACAAGAGCCGTACTCATGGCTGTAATGATCCGGGCGATGATGACCAAGGTAAAATCAGTGCTGAAAAACGTTATGATATTTCCCACGGTAAAGACAGAAAGTGCCATGAGGTATAGCTTCTTTCTCTCCACCTTGGCCGTCAAGGACAACAATAACGGCGCCGAAATGGCGTAGGCCAGTGCAAACACCGTGATGAGCTGACCTGCTTTCCCTAGGGATATATCCAGTCCCTCCGCTATATTCGGAAGAATTCCTCCGACAATCAATTCGACCAGTCCGACTGCAAATGTGGATGCAGCCAATACATACACTCTCCAGTTCATATTCCCTCACCTTTCTGTACACCTTCCACTTTGCACAGAAAATGACAACACAAAAAATCCTGATTACAAAATGAAAGGCAAAGAATTTTGTAATCAGGATTTATCGGTTCCTGGTAGAGACCCTCAAACCATATTATTGAGGTTATACAACGTATTTATTTTCCTAGAATATAGTAGCATACTCCCTTCACTCTTTCAACCCATGGTACAAAAGCACGAAAGCTTACGATCGGGGATTCACGATTCCACATCTGGGTATACTAAGAGAAACTCATCGAATGGAGGAAGAAAATCATGAAATTGAAAACTGCTGTCATACCAGCATTCGCTGCCTCACTTCTACTGTTTGGATGCAGTAATGATGAAGTCAAGGACCCGCCTAAAGATGCGCCCAAGGAAAATGAGAGCGCCAATAACGATACCTCAAATGATTCTATGACTGATACGTCACAGGATAATAAATTCGCCTTTACAAGCTTCGATCTTGATGTGGACTATGCCGATCATCAGGATTATGAGGTGGACTACGATAACGATGAAGATGGAATGGAAGCGAGTTTCCAGGATGACATGAATGACGAAAAGCTTTCTGGGGATAAAGCCATGGATAAGATTACGCCTATGCTTGAGAAGCTTGACTTTGACAAAGATACCCCTGATGAAGAGGTCATGAAGCAAGTGAAGGATACCTTCTCTCTAAAGGATGATTACGAAAAGTTTGAACTTGAAGTGACATTCCCTGACGGCACTGAAAAAGAATATAAAGACATTAAGCAATAATTGGAAAGCGGGAAACCTCTCACAGGGACCCGCTTTTTCTGATTGATCACGCTTGATTTCGTATAATTGCTAGCGTTAAGGTGCATGATACTCCTAAAAAGGAGTAATCAGGATGACCTTGCATACAGTCAATGAAGCACGGCACCACCTTATGCAGACCGAAATGGCCTACTGGATGGAAGATAACCTGTTCAGCGGACACTGGTGGTTTATTCTCATTATAAACATCTTGTTCTTTCTGGTGTTCATCGTGTTAATCGACCGATCCCGTTTTATCATGAGTGCGTTTTGCCTGCTATTTTCTTTCTTCCTGGTTGCCCTCGTGAACGAAATTGGCAACTACTTCGGCTATTGGAGCTATCCCTATCAGTTCATCGGATTTCTTGAAAGCTTCAATGCCGTAGATTTTATGACGATTCCAGTGGTATTTGCTTTGATATACCAGTACTTCACCAAATGGAAGGCCTATCTGATCACTTTATTACTGGTCAGTGCGTTGATCGGATTCGTAGGCATGCCGATTTTCGTCCATTTTCAGTTTTATGAGCTCCATCACTGGAATCCTTTCTCGTCCTTCGTTCTTTTGTTCATTGTCGGACTGGTGATCAAATGGGTGTGTGATTTCATTGCAAGCCATGATCGAATCATACGTTGAATGAAAAAAACCTCCTTGAGCCGCGGGAGGTTTTTTCGATCCTTCATAAATCTTTTTGATCTACATTCAATTCAATCAGATTGCCATCAGGATCTTGACAAAAGATTTGGGCAAAACCACTTTTTGATTGAGGTTTTTCCAAGATTTCAACTCCGTGTTCCTTGAGCCATGTCGAGGTTCTGTCGTAATCGTCCACCCGCAGGGCAAAATGGCCTTCCCTACTTGATAGCACCTTCTCATCCCGTATCGTTTGAGAGGTCGGATGGACAATCAAATGGAGCTGCTGGTTACCTATGGCGTACCAAGCACCTGGAAAGCCAAATTCCGGACGTTTGGTCTCTTCCAGGCACAGAACATCCTTGTAGAACTTCTTAGACCTTTCGAGATCGGTCACAGCCAAACTGACATGGTGAAGACTCTGGTAGGTGATCATATTTTTCACTTCTTTCAATACATGGTACATTTCATTGTATCATGTTCAGCAAAAGATGATAGAATTCAATTTTAGTTTACATAATATTATTATAGTATTAATTAGTGTGTATTTCATTTGACAGGGTCTCTTTCAACAAGAATTTTTGAATCTTCCCACTGGCGTTTCGTGGAAGTGACGGGGCGAAGCGATAGGTCCGTGGGCGTTTATAGCCTGCAAGAGCCTTTCCATTCTTCAAATAGTCATTCAATTCTTGAGCCGTCAACGTGTTCGACTTAGGGACAATGACGGCCGTGACCACTTCCCCCCATTTTTCATCCGGTGTTCCAAGGACCGCGACATCCCCTACTCCCTCATGGGCATGCAAGGCATCCTCGACTTCCCTCGGATAGATATTTTCCCCTCCGGAGATGATCATATCGTCGATTCGGTCGGCGATATAAAGGTATCCTTCTCCGTCAACATATCCAAGGTCTCCGGTATGATACCATCCTTTATATAAAGCGTGTTCCGTTGCTTCCGACCGGCCATGGTACCCGATCATCGTGCACGACCCCTTCACGATGATTTCACCAATTTCACCCACAGCACAGACATCCCCCGGTTCTGCCGGTCCCGTCGTCTCTGGTTTAACGACCCGTATCTCATGATGATAGGCCGCTTTTCCTGCCGCACCTGCCTTGATAAGTTGTTCATGGGGTAGAAGGAACGCAATTGCCGGACCCATTTCTGTTTGTCCATAGGCTTGTATCAGCTCGATCTTTAGTTCATCGTGAAGTTTCCTTACAAGACTAGGTGCCATGGGTGCCGCTCCATAAAGCCCATTACGTAGACTCGAGGTGTTATAGTGGGAGGCCCCCTCCTCGAGGATCATACTCCACATGGTAGGAGCTGCAAAAAGAGTCGTAATGCCCTCCCGTTCAATTGTTTCTAGAACGCGCTTTGGATCGAATTGATGAAGGATGACGTTCTTTGCGCCGGCGAGTACCCTTGGTACGAAGGCACAATGGAGTTCAGCACAGTGAAACATCGGAGCTGTGACCAATCCCGCATCACCCGACCGGTATCCCATGACACCCGTCAGGATCAACGCCTGTTCCATCACATCACGGTGGCGATGAAGCACTCCTTTCGGCCTTCCCGTGGTCCCACTCGTATACATCATCGCATACGGATCATTTTCATCCACTTCCACCCTTTCAAATTGAGTCGAAAAGGCCATGTCGCTCACTCGCTTTGAAAAGGCAGGCGGATTCCCACCTTCATACCAGAAGACGGTTTGACCGAAATCCGGTGCTATTCCTTCCACGACGTTTCGAAGTGCTTCTTCAAATATGAACACTTTTGGTTTGGCGTCATGCATGATGAAGGCCAGTTCATCTGAATTAAGTCGAAAGTTGATCGGGTTGATAATGGCTCCGATTTTCCCACAGGCAAAATAAACAGTTGCCAGCATCTCGGTATTATACAGAAAGGTCGAAATCCTGTCCCCCTTCCTCACTCCTTCTGCCTGAAGTGCACTGCACATCTGGTGGACTCTTTCCTGCCATTGTCCGTAAGTCATCCGCTGTCCACTTTTCACCTCTACAATTGCTTCCTGGTTCCGGTAATTCTCCACACTTTGATCAAACATCGTTCCAGTCGTTGCGTACATCGTCTTCCCCCTCGATCGCCCTCTTACCAGGGCTTGAATGATGCGATGCGCAGATGGATATCTATCCTATAGATTCTACGCTTGTATGCGTTATCCTTTTTGCTGGACAATATAATGTCGTTTTAATGCATACAAATACACCCCTACTTATGTAGAGGTGCTGGTAATGGGTAGACGATCACGACGCCTTCTGCTCCTGCAACACAACCCTCTTGTCACGTTGACGGGAGAAGACATTAAAGAAAAGGTTCAAGAAGATGGCCATGAGGCTTCCGGCCACGATTCCATTATCGGTGAGGATGCGGACCGCTTCGGGCATTTTTGAGAAGAGTTCCGGCACAGCGGTAACTCCGAGACCCATCCCGACGGAGCATGCAATGATGAGAAGATTCTCTTGTGATGAAAAGTCCACCCTGCTAAGCATCTTGATTCCGTATGCGACGACCATGCCGAACATGGCCACCATGGCACCGCCTAGCACGGCAGATGGGATGACGGTCGTGAGGGCTCCGATCTTCGGTACAAGGCCCAGGATGATCAGGAAGGTTGCCGCGGCATAGATCACATTTGATTTCTTTACGCCTGAAAGCTGGATAAGCCCGACGTTTTGGGAGTACGCGGTATATGGGAAGACGTTGAAGATCCCACCGAGGAAGATGGCAAGCCCTTCTGCCCGGTACCCTTTGGATAGATCTTCCTCGCTAAGCTTCCGGTCCGTGATATCCCCGAGGGCGAAATAGACGCCCGTCGATTCTACCAGGCTGACCATGGCCACAAGGATCATGGTTAGGATCGCGGCGATGTCAAAGGTCGGCATGCCGAAGTAGAACGGCTGTGCCATATGGAACCATGATGCTTCCCCTACTTCTGAAAAATTGACTTTTCCCATGAACATGGCAGCGATGGTTCCTGCCACGAGCCCCAGCAGGATGGATACAGATCGAATGAAGCCGGTGAACATCTTGTAAAGAACAAGTATGAAGATCAGGGTCCCGAATGCCAAGAGAAGATTATCCATGGAACCATAATCCGCGCTCCCCTCTCCTCCAGCCATATTATTCATGGCAACGGGAATCAGGGTGATCCCGATGATGGTGACGACAGATCCTGTCACGACCGGTGGGAAGAACCGTACAAGCTTTCCGAAGAACGTGCTGATGATGATGACGAACAAACCTGAAGCAAGGATGGATCCATAAATGCTTGTGATCCCGTATTTCGCTCCGATGGAGATCATGGGACCGACGGCTGTGAAGGTACATCCAAGGACGACCGGAAGTCCGATGCCGAAGAATTTATTCTTCCACACCTGAAGCAGGGTGGCGATTCCGCACATGAAGATGTCAATCGACACGAGATAAGTGAGTTGCTCGCCCGTCAAACCTAGGGCACCTCCAACAATTAGAGGGACAATAACGGCTCCCGCATACATGGCGAGTACGTGCTGAATCCCTAGGGAAGCGGTCTTGAGAGATGATTGATTCATGACACTTCAGCTCCTTTTTTGAAGGTGACTTGCCCGTCGTTGAGTGACTCAATTTCAGCCAGCGACTCGACCCGGTAACCTGTTTCCCTTACGAGTTTCCCGCCTTCTTGGAAGGATTTTTCAATGACGATTCCGATTCCTGCCACGTGTGCACCGGCCTTTTTCACGAGCTCGATCAGTCCAAGGGCAGCCTGTCCGTTCGCCAGAAAATCATCAATCAGCAACACCCTGTCCCCTTCTTTGAGGTATTGGGTGGATACTGAAATGGTATTGGTCTCCTGCTTCGTGAAGGAATAGACCTCGGCTGTGAGGAGACCTTCTGATAGAGTAAGAGACTTCTTTTTGCGGGCAAAGATCAACGGCGTTTCGAGTTCCATGGCAGCCATCACACCCGGTGCAATCCCTGATGATTCAATCGTGAGCACCTTGGTGATGCCCTCTTGTCTGAAGCGAGCTGCGAATTCCTCCCCTATTGCCTTCATCAGCTGCGGATCCACTTGATGATTCAAGAACGAATCCACCTTCAATACTGTATCTGATAATACCTTTCCTTCTTGTTCAATCTTCTTGTGAAGTAGTTCCAATGTGGCTTCGCTCCCTTTTTGAAAATGAAATAACCCGAAAGCATCTCTCAGAGTGAGACAATGCCTTCGGGTTATGAAAGGAAAGCGCAAAAATACGCCGCATTGCTCACTCATAGTCGATTCATTTACGGTGAACCGGTAGAAACTTGCAGGCCTTATCCCTGCCTTTATATGAGTGTGCTTTTTATGTAGTTGATAGTACGGATTATATCGGGAAAAAAACGATTTGTAAAGGTGTATTTCCTAACGTTCGGGAGTATTTCCAAGTTATTGTTCGCAAACACTGTGGTTTGGCTCTGGCAATAGATGCAGGAAATCGAATCAAATATCTTACATAAATCAGAATCCATTCATGAGTTCATCGAATTTCACTTCTCTGAACCTGTTCGCTACTGAATAAAAAATCCCTTATGTACCCGATTGAACGCTTGTCACTCATATGGGCATAGTGCCCACTAACGAGTGATTTGAATGAAGCTGCTGGTTCTGATAGTTGGAGACCTGGCGTGAAATCCTTCGTTGGATCCTTGATGCTTTCCCTTCACGGTTTCCATATAACACGAGGGTCGGTGTAGACAATCCCTTCAATGCTTTTGGCATATGATAACGATAAAGAGCCAGGAGAAGACCAATTCCCGATGGGGAAGCTTCCTGCATGGAAAGGATCGCTTTTCGAATGAACGCATCATCGATGAGTTCGAGGCTTGAGATCAGTGATACCATTTTTTCTTCGGATTTCACATTAGTATCTGTTTTTTTCTCTCCATCCTGTCCAAGAAACCTTGGTCCGAATAAGCGATGAAGCCCACTGATGATAGGGAGGAAATATCCCGTTGTGCCAAACATACTGACTGGAAACCGTTCAATCCTGGCAAATTCGATGTCGAGGAGCACCAGTTTATCGACCCGGTCCGGATGAAAGGATGCTGTTGATAACCCAATGGCTCCTCCCAAAGAGTGGCCTATGATGGTGGCGCTTTCCCACCCCTGTTCATCCATATATTCCTTCACCCATCCGGCTGCATCCTCCATAGTGATCATGCCAGAAAGGCCCGTCCCCCCTCCCGATACCCGGCAGGTCGATCATATGGACCGTGTAGGAATATGAGGGGGGCTGGTCCGCTTCCGACTACCTCAACAAAATACTTCATATCCATTCACCCTCTTTCATTCTTCTCCTCACAATCTAACACAACCCAAAATATTCCACCACCAGAAAATGACCGGCCTCCACCAGAGACCGGCTTTCCTGTTTTAGTTGCGCATGAGTCCCTGTATGAAGAAGCGAATCCGCTCCCTCCTCTCTTGCATTGGCAGGGTATTCTTGATTCGCTCCCGCTCTTTTTTGATGACAGGCAACTTTTCCGCAATCGATTTGCACCGGTCCATGAGGATCCCGGACAATTCTTTCGCCAGCCCGGGGCTTGAGCCAGAGGTGGAAACGGAAATGGTGAGATCCCCATCCCGTTTGAAGGACATCATCTGCATGTTCCCCTTATTGCCGTCACTTGCCACACAGACCCATGTGCCTGTATCCGCCATGTCACATAGCGCTTCATTCGTGGAGGGATCATTCGTGGCAGCGATGAGAAAATGGGCCCCCTCCAAATCTTCTTTCTTAATGACGGTTTTTTTCCAAAAGAGTGTGCCTTTTTCATGAAGTCGCTGGATTTCTTCAGATGCCTCCGGGCTGATGACGGTGATCGCCGCTCCCTCCTTCATGAAAATGGATAACTTGCGCAGGGCAACCTTCCCTCCGCCAGCGATGATCACCTTCTTCCCGGTAACATCAAGCATCAGCGGCAACAAATTGCTCACCCCTTCTATAGAGAGGACTCAACAGGGCTTCGTGCGTACGCTCCACGAACGCCTCCCTTACGAGATGGTTGTACCCTAGATACTTTCCGAGCTGAAGATGGGGATTTCCAGTCTTCTTGATTTTCGCTTGAATGTCTTTCATCAATAGGCCCGTGAATAGGAGGTACGGGATAAAGAGGACTGGTTCTTTTGTTGATGACATCTCCTCGAGGATACCGGTGAAGGATGGTTCACATGCGGTCAGAAAACATGTTTGGACCGTTTTCATTCCTGATCGCCGCTGGACCTTCTCTGCAATCGCTCCGAGATCACGTTTGACTGCCGGGTCTGAACTTCCCCTTCCGATGAGGACCACATGATCAACCACGGAATTCAAATGGAGGATCACACTTTCAATCAGTTTGTCATGCACACCGATCGGACGTCCGTAGCTGACGCATATCTCAGGGTACTGTATCATGCACTGATCAATCTCTTCCGGGATATCTTTTTTTGCATGCACGGCCGTGAGTAAAAGGAGCGGTACGACGGCGATGTGTGTTGCGCCTTTTTCCACGCAGGCAGCGAACCCTTCCTGGATGGATGGTTCTGCAAGTTCGAGGAAACTGATCTCCTGGATCTCTGCGTCGACATGGACTTTGCACGAGGTGATGAAGTCGACGGCTTCATCCCTCGCTTCCTTCACGCGGCTTCCGTGACAAACATATAAGACGGCTTTCTTCATTTTATAATGCCTCACTGATGGCCGGTTCCGGCATATTCTCAAACCATTTGATCTTTTCCCGGAAACGGACGACTTCTCCGACGATGATCATGCTTGGATTCTGTACGCCTTCTTTCTTCACGACATCGACGATATCAGCCAGCGTTCCGGTGACCGTCTTCTGTACATCCGTCGTGCCCCAATGAACTAGGGCAACGGGGGTTTCGGGAGATTTACCATAGCGGATTAGGCGGTCCCGGATAAAAGGGAGATTGCCGACCCCCATGTAGATTGCGAGGGTGTCGACACCTTTTGCAAGACCTTCCCATTTCTCTTCATCTTCCTCACCGTGTGCGTGACCGGTGACAAATGCGACGCTTGCGCTCACATTACGATGGGTGACAGGGATACCCGCATAAGCAGAAGCGGCAATGCCCGAAGTGATGCCTGGCACCACTTCGAACGGGATGGATTTAGCAGCTAGTGCCTCTGCCTCCTCTCCACCTCTTCCGAACACAAATGGATCTCCCCCTTTCAGTCTGACTACTACCTTGGATCCCGATGCATATTTAATGAGAAAACGGTTGATCGTTTCCTGCTTCATCGTGTGATAATGAGGCAATTTCCCGCAGTAAATCAGATCTGCCCCTTCTTTTGCATGGGTTAGGAGCTCTTTGTTCACCAGTCGATCATAAAGAATCACATCGGCCTGCTGGATGGCTTTCAGCCCTTTGATGGTCAGAAGGTCCGGATCCCCTGGCCCGGCCCCAACTAAATATACTTTCCCCATTGGATCTCCTCCTTCAGAGTTTACTTTATGATGGTTTCCTTCTCATGGAGGACGAATGCCGCTCCTCCTCCTCGCAATCTCCGTTTCTCATAAAGCGAAATATCCACGATCTCCGGTTTCTTAAGAAAATATTTCTCCAACTCGATCTCTACAAGATCAAACGCTTTTTCATCAGAGTCTGCTGCGACAACGACAGGGGTGACAAATGTCGGAGTCGTTACTTCAAATCGGTAAAGATTCATCAATTCATCCCCTTTATGCTTCCTGAAGCAACCCGTCAAGTGACTGCTGAAGATCGGCTGTGCCTACCCGATTTACGTAATCGAAGAAGGCTTCCCCTGGTTCCTTCGTATTCTTGAAGTGGAGCAGGAGACCCTTCACCACATCGGATAGCTGTTCAGCTTCGACTTTCCCCTTCAGCTTTTCATTCAATGTCCCTCCATCTTGGAGTGTCCCGCCTACATAAATTTCAAATGCCTCGATCATCTTTTTATCTTTTGTCCTCATCTTGATCCCCTGAAGACCGATATCGGCAATTTGTCTCTGCCCGCATGAATTGGGACATCCGACCATATGCATGCGCACCGGCACATCAAGGCTCAGTTCACGATCCAGTTCATTGGCGATTCTTCTCATTCTCTCCTTCGTTTCGACGAGGGCAAGATTGCAATATTCGATTCCAGTGCAGGACACGGAATAGCCTATGAAGGATAACGGGCTTGTAGAGATCCTGTCGAATATTTTCTCTGCCAACAGGGCGTCCACATGCTCATCCGGGATGTTCGGGATGATGAGATTCTGTGAGTTGCAGTTTCGCATTTCACCGTTCCCGTACTTTTTCGATATCCTTGCAAGCTCCAGCACTTCGTCGGAACTGAGTCTGCCCACCGGCACATTCAACCCCACGTAATTCAGCCCCTCTTGCTTTTGAGGCTTTACTCCGTAAAAGTAGCCTGCATTCCATCCCGTTACGGCATCTTCCCCACCATCAGGTAGCTCGACATACTCCAATAGTTTTTCCTTGAACTTTTCAGGTCCCCAGTCGGCAACGAGGAACTTCAAACGGGCGAGATGCCTCTTCTCCCTGTATCCAAAATCCCTGAAGATCGTGGTTACAGCAATCGTTACGTCCTTTACCTGATGAGGTTCGATGAATACATCCAGCGTCTCGGCAAGGAATGGTCTGGCAGACAGTCCGCCACCAACCTTCAGGTGGAATCCTGCCACCTTCTTTCCATTAATGACCTTGGTGGCCGGAACGAAAGATGCACAGTTGATTTCAGCATTGGATGCATTGTTGATGTTCGAAGAGATGGAGAGCTTATATTTTCTCGGAAGATTTGAGAAATCTTCATTGAGCTGGAAGAAGTCATACACTTCCTTCACGATTTCCCTTGTATCGAACAGTTCATCCGGATCGATACCTGTCAATGGATTACCGACGATATTCCTTGTAATGTCACCGCAAGCACCTGCGGAGGAAAGGCCGACTTTTTCAAGACGCTCGAAGATGTCGGGAATCTGTTCGATTTTCAGCCAGTGGAACTGGATTGCCTGTCGCGTCGTGATGTCATACACATCACGACCATACTCTTTACAGATGGCTGCAAGTTCGACGGCTTGATCATAGGTAAGGATGCCAGAAGGGACATTGACCCTCATCATGAAATAACCATCTTCCTTTGGACGTTGCAAATACAATCCTGCCCATTTGAACTTATCCCACTCTTCCTTCGGGATCGAAGAAAATCCGTTTTTAGCATACTCAGGAATGTCCTCCAGTATGGTCAACCCATCGCGCTCAAGCTTCCATTGTTCGGTTTTGTTCAATTTCTCATTTTGTTCCCAGTGCTTCTGATAAGCCATGCTCTCCACTCCTTAGATCAATTGTTTTACTTGAAGATGATTCCAGATCTGTTCAACGCACTCGTCTATCGAATGTTCTTTTGTGTTCAACGTGATTTCAGGATTCTCCGGCTCCTCATAAGGGGCGCTGATCCCTGTGAAATTCGGGATCTCCTGATTCCTCGCTTTTTTGTATAACCCCTTTGGATCTCTCTTTTCACACTCATCCAGTGGACAATGAACATAGACCTCGAGTAATTCTCCTTCTCCAACCAGGCTGCGGACCACTGCACGATCTTCCCTGTACGGTGATATGAAAGCCGTGAGGACAATTTGTCCGCTGTCCACGAATAGCTTCGACACTTCACCGATCCTGCGGATATTTTCTTTGCGGTCCTTTTCATTGAAGCCAAGATCTGCATTCAATCCATGGCGGACATTGTCCCCATCGAGTACATACACTTGCTTCCCTTCTTGGAATAGTCGATGGGACAGGGCGTTTGCAACCGATGACTTCCCGGAGGCAGATAGCCCCGTGAACCAAAGGATGAAGCTGCCATGGCCATTTTTATTTCGGCGGTCTCCTTTTTTTACGGCACTTTCATGCCAGACGATATCAGACATGATCTCTCCTCCTTACTGTGATCCTTCCTTCTTCAATCCTTCAATGAGCACGTTGATGACTTCCGGTCTTGAGAAGGTGCTTGGAGGGACTTCACCGGCCCTTAGCATACCGCGCACCTTCGTTCCCGACAGGATGACCCGGTCCTCTTTCCCGTGGGGACATGTTTTCGTCGTGGCCATTCCTTCACATTTCTGACAGTAGAAGCTGTGCTCGAATTTTAATGGTACGATGCCAATCTCATCCTCGTTAAACTGCTCAAAGATCTTCTGTGCATCATAGGTTCCGTAATAGTCCCCGACCCCGGCATGATCACGGCCCACGATGAAATGAGTGCAGCCATAGTTTTTCCTCACCAGCGCGTGGAAGATGGCTTCGCGAGGTCCTGCATACCGCATGGCTGCCGGGAATACCCCCAGGAACACACGGTCCTTAGGGTAATAGTTTTTGAGAAGGACTTCATAGCTTTCCATCCTGATCGAAGCCGAAATATCATCTGACTTCGTTTCTCCGACGAGGGGATTGAGGAATAAGGCATCCACTGTTTCTAGAGCCGTCTTTTGGATATATTCATGAGCTCTGTGAACCGGGTTCCTGGTCTGGAATCCCACAATCGTCTTCCACCCTTTTTCATTGAATGCTGCTCTCGTCTCCACAGGATCGAATGTGTGAGCTTCGAAGGGTTTATTCAAGCGCTTATGTAGGGTGATTTTCCCTCCCACATAGATGGGGCCACGGTGGAAAAGCTTTTTGACTCCGGGATGCTCAAGGTCTGTGGTTCCATAAACGAGCAGCGCCTCTTTTTCTTTATCAGGGGTGAAGATTTCCTGTACATCGATCGATCCGTACGTTGTCCCGTCGTATACCAGCCTGCTTTTACTCCCGATCGTTAAGCGATCTGCAACCTCCTGCTCCACCGGCAGGGTGATCGGGATGCTCCAGACGGTCCCATCGGCAAGTCTCAGATTCTCGACAACACTCTTATAATCGGCTTCTTGCAGGAAGCCATTTATGGGACTGTATCCTCCTATCGCGATCAATTCGAGATCGCTCAATGAAATCTCATCGAGGGGAATCTCCGTCTTGATGGTCTCCACTTCCTCTTCAGGTGCATATGATCGTACCAGTGTTCCTCCATGTGGTTCTAAACTCATTATGTTTCCTCCTTCAATACAATCAGATTCCTCCACCATCTTCATGAACGGCCCGTTTTTCTTTTCGGATCGCCTTCATCAAGGATAATGCCCCTATCGTCGCGATCATGACCGAAACGGGAATGATGATGGAATAAATGTCATAATCAACCAACAGTTTTACAAGGAAATAAGAAATGCTCAATGACACAAGCGGTGAAACAATCCAAATTTTCACGATTTTCTTCACAATATCACTCTGGATGACTTCCCTTCCATTCCTCGCGGTTCCGAGTCCTATAATGGAAGAAGACGTCACCTGGACCAGTGGAACGGGAAGCCCGAAAATCGAACTGGTGATCACCAAGCCTGCACCGACGCTAGAAATGAGGATCCCTTCAGGCTTTGAAAACCTCGTAATCTTCTTTCCGTTCGTTTCGACTACTTTGGCACCCAACAGAAGCGCGCCTACTGCCACAAACGCTCCACCAAGCCAAACGGCCGGTCCCGCCTTCAGCATTCCGGCCCCCACCAGTGGCCCCACGGCATTGGCTACATTGTTCATGCCTGCTGAGAAGGCCTCCAGGAAGCCCGCGAGTATCAAAACGTACCCGATCCATGTATGATTGAATGTCCATCCCCGCTTTTCTAGCCCATATAGCCCTTTGGCCAGCAACCATGTAAGAATGAACGCCGTGAACGGGACAATCACCCAGAACACCATGATGGTGAACAGGGATTTTATGAATAGAACCTGATATGCTACACCCACTCCGACTACGGCACCGACTGTCACCTCACTTGTCGAAAGGGGAATGCCCATCAGGTTGGCGATGAAAAGCGAACAGGTAGCCGATATAAGAATGATGATCACTAACTTCGATGTCAGGATGCTCGATGGAATGATTCCCGACCCGATGGTCTTGACCACCTCACCACCTCCGAGGACTGCACCGGCAAGGACCCCGATGGAACAGATGACAAGGGCAACTTTCATTTTCTTGATGGCACCCGATCCGTAAGCGACCCCCATTGTCGCAGCCGCACCGCTTGCCCCGATATTCATGGCAAAGAATAAGCTGATGATAATGGCGATGATTTCCAGCATGTCTGCCCTCCTAGTGTAGCCCGCATTCCGTCTTGCCTTTGCCTGTCCATCTGCCCGATCTCAAATCATTCATATCGTATGCAGGGGCCGTACAATGGAAGCATCCGATGCTCGGGTAGCCTTTATCATGCAGCTCATTATATGGAAGGGAGTGTTTATGGACATATCTCCATACATCCTTCCATGTCCAGTGGATCAGTGGACAGATCTTGACGGACTTGAACTTGTCATCTTTATTGATGAACTGTGTATCTTTCCGCGTCGGTGACTGCTCGCGCCTAAGACCTGAAATCCAGGCATCCCCTCCTGAAAGCACCTCTTTCAGCGGATCGAGCTTCCTGATCTGACAACACTGATTCGGCTGTGTTTCCCATAATCGATCCCCGAATTGAGCTGCTTGTTCCTCAAGGGAGAGCGCGGGTTTTTTCATCTCGATTTGAAGGGAAGGGTACTTTTCTTGTACCTTTTTGATTGTTTCGTACGTCTCCTTGAAATGTACATCTGTATCCAGGAAGACGATGTTTGCATGGGGATTCACCTTGTAGATGAGGTCGATCAGGACCATTCCCTCGACCCCGAAGCTGCATGCGTACACAATCCTGTCACCATAATGCTCATATGCCCACTCCAATACGTTTAGAGCCCCTTTATAGGTGGGATCAACCTCGAAGTCCTGATCATGTTCTTTCCAATTTTCGTGTGTCAACACGTTGATCACCGCTTTCCTCATGCCCAAAAGAAAAAGGCATTCATGCACAGGAAAATAAATCCTGCAGATGAATGCCTCTAGTTTTTCTAGTCAGCATGATTATTTGATTCGTACTTTCTCATTCCGCTCTAATTGAATGACTTTACCATTTTGCACCACGATCGTGATGGAACCGAAGTCCATGTTTTCAAGCATTGAATTGATCGTATCCATCCATCCCGCCACATCTTCCTGTTTATCCTTCTTGTTCATCGACTTCCCCCCGGTTTCAACATCTGGGTCCATGGAAAAACAGCCCCCCATTTCGGAAAGCTGTTCAGGTATCGAACCTTATCTTCCAAAATGAGTCCCATTTTGCTGGAGTTAGCACCTTACAATACGTAGGTTGCCGGGTTTCATCGGGCCAGTTCCCTCCACCGCTCTGGATAAGTGATATTCATTTGAATAATTAAAATGATAACAGATAATTGAGATAAGTCAATCCGACTTTTTTGATAGGAATAATGAAATTGAACTATTTTTCACAAATTTGTTTCTTCCATGCCCTTAACTCAAGGTATTCACAGAATTTCGTTTCAACCACCTTTTTTTGTTGATGGGCTTATCCAAATTTATTCATCTTGAAGTATAAGTGTACACCCGTGAACCACAAAAAAATCGCGATCATAGAATCACGATTTTTTGTGGAGGAGGTTTTTCAGGAAGCCGGCCCACCTGATACATAAAGGATCTGTCCGTTCACGTATGATGAGCGCTCATCTGCAAAGAAGGCAACTGCATTGGCGACATCTTCTGGCTGACCGCTTCGCCTGGCCGGTATTTGTCTGATGCTCATGCTGACGAATTCTTCAAACGGCATCCCGATCCGCTTGGCGGTCTGTCGCGTCATATCGCTTTCAATGAATCCAGGAGCCACGGCATTCACGGTGATTCCGTATGGACCCAGTTCAACGGCAAGCGTCTTCGTCAATCCCTGAAGACCAGCTTTGGCAGTCGAGTAATTCGCCTGCCCCCGGTTGCCCAATGCAGACGTGGATGATAGGTTGATGATCCTCCCATGCTTTTGATGAACCATGAAGGTCTGGACCTCCCTCGACATCAGGAACGCCCCTTTCAGGTGAACGTCCATGACTGTATCCCAGTCGCTGTCGGACATTTTAAAAAGGAGATTGTCCCGGATGACGCCTGCATTGTTCACAAGGATGTCGATCCGTCCGAAGCGCTCAACTGTCTCCTCCACAGCTTTCTTCACCTCCTCGGGTCGGGATATATCCGTGATCCTTGTAAACGGTTCATACCCTTGTGCCCCTTCAAGCATCAATCCTAGTGCTTCTTCATCCGTATCTAGCACTGCGATCTGATGGCCCTCATGAGCAAGCCTTTCCACAACAGCCTTCCCGATCCCTTTAGCTCCACCGGTAACGACTGCCACCCTTTTTATATTCGTCACGTTCTATTCACTCCTTACATGAATGGTTGTTCATTCAGTAGGTTGCATCGTACAACAACCTCTCCTAGTAACAATTCGGCAAACCACGGAAAATTCCTGCCCATAACCGGTTGTAGACACACATGCTAAGGAGGTGTAAGAGTCACGAAGGTCCTTTTCAATCGATAGGTGAACACAACAAGAGCCCGGATCACCGCTGGGCTTTCCGGGCTCTGTTATCACACCAATAATTGAAACAGCGTCTTATCCTGATTGACACATTGATAGGCAAATCCCTTTTGGTTCATCCTGTCCAAGAGCCCAGGATAATCCTCACGATGCTTGAGTTCGATCCCTACAAGGGCGGGTCCGCTCTCTTTATTGTTCTTCTTCGTGTACTCAAAGCGGTTGATATCATCATGTGGACCAAGAACCTCATCCAAGAACTCCCTGAGTGCTCCGGCCCTTTGGGGAAAATGGACGATGAAATAATGCTGCAGTCCTTCAAAGATCATTGAACGCTCCTTGATTTCCTGCATCCGTCCGATGTCATTATTGCCACCACTCACGACACATACCACGTTTTTCCCCTTGATCTGATCGGCATACTGATCGAGGGCTGCGAGGGAGAGGGAACCTGTAGGCTCCGCAACGATCGCATTGCGATTATAGAGTTCCAGAAGGGTGGAACATACCTTACCCTCAGGGACCACCAGCAAATCATCGAGGACTTCCCGGCAAATTGTGTAGGTGATCTCCCCTACGTTTTTAACGGCTGCACCATCCACAAATGGATCGATCTCTGAAAGGGTGACATGCTTTCCTTGGGTCAGGCACTCATTCATTCCGGCAGCGCCCGATGGTTCAGCGCCGATCACCTTCGTATCAGGCGAAACGCTCTTCAGGAACGTCCCCATTCCCGCAGCCAACCCACCTCCACCGACGGGAACGAAGAGATAGTCGATCTGTTCCTCACAGTCATTGAGGATTTCCACTGCCACAGTTCCTTGTCCGGCAATCACATCTTCATTATCGTAGGGATGAATGAACGTCCGGTTTTCTTCTTCGCTGCATAGAATGGCTTTTTCATAAGCATCATCGAATGTATCACCTGTCAAGACGACTTCCACATACTCCCCTCCGAAGAACTTTACTTGGTCCACTTTTTGCTTCGGGGTCGTAGTCGGCATGAAGATCTTCCCGCGGCTTTGCAGCAGGTGACAGGAATGGGCGACACCCTGGGCATGGTTTCCTGCGCTCGCGCAGGCGATCCCGTTTTGAAGTTCCTTTTGGGTAAGTTTTTTGATTCGGTTATAGGCACCCCTGATTTTAAACGAACGTACGACTTGAAGATCTTCCCTCTTCAAATATACGTTACACCCGTACTTATCTGATAACAGGGGATTGAACTGCAAAGGTGTGTGAAGCACTACGTCTTTGATGCGCTGATTGGCAATCATGATATCCTCCACCAATACGGTTCGGCTCTTTTCCTGTGTATGATCCATGCTTCTCTTCCTTTCTATTGCTTTTTAACACAAAAAACCCGTCCCCTGAATAGGGACGAGTCTGATCGCGTTACCACCCTAGTTCCGGTCCTCACGGGTCCGGCACTCTATGAAACATTCTTCTTAACGGTGAAGACCGACAAAGCTTACTGCATCGTTTCAGCTTTGTTTCTCGGAGAGGATCTTCAGATCATGGCATCCACCGGTTCCCAGCAACCCGGCTCTCTTTGGGACACGCTATCACCTTACTGTTCTCGTCATTGAATATGATTCTTCAATTTTATAGATAAGATTAACAGGTAATAAAATATGCGTCAATAAGTTTATTGTCAATTTTGAATATTCCATTAATGTAAACGCAATCATTTAAGTAGACCTCTTTGTCCGATCTAAAAACCCCAAAAAGGATACAACAAAACGGATTATTCTATCGTTCTCGTAAATTTTCTGAAAGCTTGATGATTGGTCGGGCCATGACCATTTCCAAATTGAAGGGTGTGTTCGATTGCAGAAGAAATGAACTCCTTTGCCAGAGATACGGCCTCATGGACAGGTTGATCTTTGGAAAGTTGTGCGGTGACCGCTGCAGAAAACGTACAGCCTGTACCATGTGTATGAGGTGTATTGGACCGTCTGGAAGTAAAACGATGGAACCGATCCCCGTCATATAATAGGTCGGTCACTTGTTCCGAAGATGAGTCTATAAGGTGCCCTCCTTTAATGATGACATGATCCGCCCCCATGGAGTGGATGGATTTAGCCGCATTCTGTCGATCAATCTCTGTAATGATTTTGATTCCTGTCAGTTTTTCTGCTTCAGGGATATTGGGGGTGACCACAAAAGATAAGGGGATCAATTCGTTGATCAAGGTCTCCACGGCTTCTTCTTGAAGCAAAGAAGCCCCCCCTTTTGCCACCATGACCGGGTCCACTACTACGCGACTCCACCCCAGCGTCTTGATGGATGAAGCGACTTGGGAAATCATTTCAGCATCTACCAGCATTCCGGTCTTCACTGCGTCAGGAGACAAATCCGTTGCAATGGCCTCCATCTGTTCGCCCACAAAACACGGTGGTACAGGATGGATCCCGTGGACGCCCAATGTGTTTTGTGCCGTAACAGCAGTGATCGCACTCATTCCGAACACCCCGAGCTCCTGGAACGTCTTTAAATCCGCTTGGATCCCTGCGCCGCCACCGCTATCTGATCCTGCTATGGTCAATACTTTCTTCATCTTGCACACACTCCTGTTCATCGATGTATTTACGGTAGATGGCCTCTGCTTGGGAAATGTCTGAAGTCCCATGAATCAATGCACGTCCATCTGAAAAAACGACCATCCGGTGCCCTTCGATGCTCACATTCACCAGGAAGCGATTCGCACTGAGGAGCTGTACCCCCTTCATCCTTTCAGTGAACGATTCAAAATGAAGATTGAGTGGGCTTGACGGTCTGATATGAACGGCATCCCTCCCGCAAAGGATGCTAGCTTTCACTCCAGTTACCCCTTTCAATGCAGGAAAGCTTGGATTGGGTCCGCATGTCGGGCAATCTTTTTTCCTTAAGCGTTGAATCAAAATCTCACTACGGCTGTTTTCCCACAGATCAAAGGACAAGAGGGTCTTTCTTAAAGCGCCGTTTGCGCCGGTAAGGATCTTCAACGCTTCTGTTGTCTGATAAGAGGTCACCATCGTGACGGCTGGAGAGATGATACCTTGCGTTTCACACGAATCTCCATTCATGGGGATCACGTCTTGTATGCAGCGAAGGCAGGGCCTTTCGTCAGGGAGAAACGTATGCGTGATCCCATAGGATCCAAGGCAGGCGCCGAAAATCCACGGAATGGCTCTCATCCGGGCGTGATCATTCACCATAAGTCTCACTTCGAAGTTATCGGTTGCATCAATCAAAAGATCCGCTTCCATCGAGGAAAGCATACCGGGAGTGACTTCGCCGACCCTCCCTTCGATTTCCACCTGTGAATTCACTTGCTTCAACCGGCGTTCGGCTGCCGCCGCCTTTGGAAGTGAATTCTCTGCATCATGCTCCGTATAGAGCTGTTGCCGCTGAAGATTGCTCCATTCCACATAATCACGGTCGATGATGGTGAGCTTCCCTACACCCGACCTTGCCAACATGTCGGCGACAGAAGATCCCAGCGCACCGGCACCGATAATGATGACGTGCTTCTCCCCCAGGGCATCCTGCCCCCGTTCCCCGATGGGAGAGAATAAAATCTGTCTGGAATACCTTTCTCTCTTCACTTCATCAGTCCCTCCGAGGGGCTGCTTGCGGTAGCGTAGATCCTTTCTGGTATACGGCCCGCTTCGTATCCCAGTCGGCCAGATAACACCGCGTGCTTCATTGCCTCTGCCATTTTCACAGGGTCACCTGCTTGAGCAACGGCCGTGTTCAATAAAACGGCGTCTGCTCCAAGCTCCATCGCTTTGGCTGCATCTGCAGGTGAGCCGATACCTGCATCGACAATGACGGGTACATGAGCCTGTTCGATGATGAAGGAAAGATTCAGCGGATTGATAATCCCCTGACCAGATCCGATCGGAGAAGCACCAGGCATGATGGCATGCACACCAAGCTCCTCTAGTCTTCTGGCAAGGACGACGTCATCCGACGTATAGGCAAGTACCGTGAACCCCTGATTCAGCAGTTCTTCAGATGCCTTCAAGGTTTCCAACGGATCCGGTAGCAGGGTCTTTTCACATCCGATCACTTCCACTTTGACCATGTCACACAAACCGGATGCCTTGGCAAGCTGCGCATGGCGGACGGCTTCCGCGGCATCCTTCGCTCCGGCAGTATTGGGCAGTAAAGTAAAACGCCCGAGATCTGATTCTTCCAAGGCATTTTCTCCAGGGGGATCAAATACGTTCAAGCGCCGGACTGAAAAAGTGAGGATCTCTGCACCGGACGCTTCCACCGCCTGTCGCTGAATCTCTTGGTCCGGATATTTCCCCGTTCCGAGGAGCAATCTTGATTGAAATTCATACATCCCTATCTTCAACATGTCATCCGCCTCCTACAAAATGGACGATCTCTACCCGATCGCCAGCGTTCAATTTAATATCCTCATGCTCATCCTTCTTCAGTATCTGTTTGTTCCACTCCACAATCACCCTACGATCACCGATCGTAAGATGGATAAGAAGGTCATCGACCGAATTCACATGATGCGGAATCATGGTCTCTATTCCATTGACAAGTATATTCATGACCCAAGCCCCTTTCAAAGTCCTTATCAATCAGTAAATCTGCCATCAGCACGCCAGTAATCGGGGCTAGAAGGATCCCATTCCGGTAGTGACCTGTCGCCAATGACAGTCCTTCCACATCCGGAACCCTACCGATGTATGGAAGCCGGGAAGATGTTTTCGGCCTGGTGCCTGCCCAGGCTTTTCTCCATACTGCGTCAGCAAGATCCGGTGCTATGGTGCATGCCTTGGCAAGTAAACTCGAAACACTTTCAGCAGATACATCCTCATTGAATGATCCCTCTTGTTCGGTGGCCCCGATCGTCAAAGTGCCATCTGCTTTCGGTACCAAATACAGGTCATCTGTCACAATCGTCCTGTTCAGACATCCTTCCTTAGGAACCAAGGAAATGCATTCCCCTTTCACCGGGACCACGTCCAGGACGATTTCTAACCGTCGCAGGATGTGCTGGCTCCATGCCCCTCCCGCTACCACCACCTCATCACCGTAAAGACGACCCCTCGAAGTGTTGACCCCGAGGATTGTTCCACCTTCCATGATCAGGGATTCTACTTCGGTGCCTTCATGGAGTACCGCCCCCTTGCTTGCAGCCGATATAGACAGGGCCTCGGACAGTCGCGGTGCGAGAACGTTCCCGTCACGGGGAATAAAGAGACCACCAATGAACGAATGGGACAAGGATGGTTCCATTTCCCTTAACTCTCTTTCTTCCAGCCATCGTAAGTGCTCCATTACTCCTTCAGGACTATTCGCTTCCCCTCGGAGGAGGTGCTGTTCCCTGTTGGTCGTAGCCGGGATGATCATTCCATTTTGTTTTAAACCGATATCGACCCCTGAACAGTCCAGAAGTTCATCAGCAAGGTCAGGGAAGAGATTCCGACTTTCTTTGGCAAGGGATGTCATGGATGGGTTTCCCCTTGTTTCAGTATGAACCCCCAGCATTCCCGCTGCTGCACCTGTGGCTTTACATGCAAGCGTATCTTTTTCCAAAAGGGTGACGCTGCATCCCTTCTTCACAAGCTCGAAGGCGATGGATAGACCAATCACACCCCCACCGACAATAATGATACGCTTCATAGTACTTCAGCTCCCTTTATAGATAATCGATATTCCTCGGCCGCTCTCAGCGGATCCCGGCTGAGAAAGACACCAGACAACACGGCGATGCCCATTGCCCCTGCACGGATCACTTCAGCCGCGTTGTTCGGCGTAATTCCACCTATTCCAACCACGGGCAATCTATCCTTTACTGTGCTGATCGCACCCACACCGATACCGGCTTTTCCAGGTTTAGAATCAGTACGGTATACATTCCCCAGGATGACGGAGTCTGCCCCTGCTTTCCTTGCCGCTTCTACTTCGACCGGGGTATGAACGGAGACTCCGATTTTAATAGTCGGGAATGCCTTTTTGATTTGGGATGGCTTGACGCTCCGGGATCCCAGCTGAATTCTTTCAACCCCCGTCAACAATGCTATGTCTACACGATCATTGACCACGAGCTTCCCCGCAGGCACCCCGGTTGAAAGCAGGGCGATAATGGTGTCATATAAACAGCGTGATGACCAATTGATTTCCCTCAGGTGAATGGCATCCACCAGGTGATGCACACGAGTACAAATATGGATGACCTCTCGCGGAACCTGCTTTCCCGAAGTGATGATGTGAAACTCCGGATGGGGTCTCACCATCAAGCTCCAGCTCCGGATCGGACGGTCGTCAGTAATTCCTGGAAGGGCCACCGCTCAAGGGTGAAAGCCATCTCCCAAAACTGCAGTTCATAGATGCTGCTCATGATGAACAGTTCCTTCATACGAGCACGCTGATCATAACTTGCGCGCTCTGCCAGTTCATCGAGCCGTTGGATCTGTTCCTCGACCAGCTCCCTGAACCATTCCCCTCCGTAGGTGGCGATCCACTCCTGGTAGATAGGCTCTTCCGGAGAGCTTCCTTTCAACTTTTCTCCCACCTCGTAGTAAAGCCAGTAACAAGGAAGCAAGGCAGCCAAGATATCAGCCAAGTCACCGACCTGAGCAGACCGATACATGTGTGAAGCGTAAGCGTACGCAGTCGGAGATGGGACGAACCGCTCTTTTTCTTCTTCTGTGATTCCGAGTTTGTTAGAAAACCCTTCATGGAGAGAAAGCTCTGCTTCGAATGTTGCCTGTGCATGTGCAGCCAACCGGGCAGAAGTTTGAAGATCGGCCGCTTTTGAAGCTCCCAGTGCCTGCATTTTTGAAAAATGGGTCAGGTAATAGGAATCTTGCAAAACATAAAATTTAAAATTCTCAAGCGGCAGGGAACCATCTCCGATCCCCTGTACGAAAGGGTGTTGAAAACTCGCTTCCCAGCAATCATCTGCAGCCAGCCGTAATTCTTCTGAAAACTTCATTTCTTTTTCCTCCTCCTGACGATCCACTGAAACGAAAAAAAGCCATTTTCCACATAGTTGGTGGAAAATGGCTTTTTGAGAATATAAAACGGATGGAAATACCCTCAAAGCGCCACTTCCCTACGCTGGTATCAACCAGATCAGGTTCAAAGGGTCTTGAAGTTTCACTTCAATCTCAGCCGCTATTAAGGGCCCCCCTAGTGGATCGTCATATGTAAGTTGAGTTCGATGCTATCTTATCATGAAGAGATGGATTGTCAAGTCCATCCAAGGAAGAAACTGCTTTTATCCTATAAAATCGTTCAAAGGTGTGGCGTTATATAATTTCTATTAGTTTTTGGATTGGCATGTGATAAGTAGGAGTCCGTACTCTTCGCTGCGGCCAACCGCTTTCCACGGGATGTGCGGTGAGCCTCCTCATTCTTGCAGGGTTTCACCCTGCCCGCTTGGCACGTTGGAGTCAGTTGGCTTCCGCTTCTAACACTCTGTAGTGAAAAGTGGAAGTTACCGTAGAAAGAAAAGAAGGACTTTATATACGTTTGATTTTCTGATCATTGTTGTAAGCAGGTCAAGTTGTCTACCCGTTCCTTCGGTTCTACCCATGGTGAAGGGTGGTTTCAGGTCGGGGATCATCATTTTTGTTCAGTGCAAAAAAACAACTCACTTGAACCAGCCTTTCTCCTTCGATTGGGTAATGGCTTCGATCCTATTTTTCACGCCTAGTTTTTCAAGGATGGTTGAGATATAATTGCGGACGGTCCCTGCCTTCAAACTGAGTTCATCGGCGATTTCCTGCGTGTTTTTCCCATCTGCGACGAGCCATAGGACCTCTTTCTCACGATCGGTCAATGGATTTTCTTCCCCATAGACATCATCCATGAGTTCTGGTGCAAACATCCTCTTACCGTCCATGACGAGACGTATGGATTGAGCCAGTTCTTCACTGGGACTATCTTTCAGAAGATATCCCTTCACCCCTGCCTTCAGGGCGCGTTGAAAATACCCTGATCGTGCAAAGGTGGTCAAGATGATGACCCTGCAGTCCGTGTCTTTCAGTCTTTCTGCTGCTTCCAGGCCGGTCATCTTGGGCATTTCGATATCCATCATGCATATATCAGGACGTAGTTCCCGAACGAGCGAGAGCGCTTCTTCCCCGTCTCCTGCCATCCCTACGACTTCCATATCATCCTCGAGGTTCAAGAGGGAACCAAGGGCCCCCAGCATCATCCTCTGATCTTCTGCAATCACGATTGAAATCAATTGTAACCCTCCCTGTTTGTATCTTTTATTACTTTAGGCACGATCATTGTCAGAGTGGTGCCATCTTCTCCTTCGATTCCAAGCTCTCCGTTCACGAAGTCGAGCCGCTCACGGATTCCAATCAATCCGCTCCCTTTTGATTTGCGGTAATCCTTAGGGATGCCTTTACCGTTATCAGAAAGAACGAATCTAAGGCTATCATGGCTTTCCACCACCCTGAGTGTACACTCTGTGGCGCCGCTATGCTTAACGATATTTGTAACGGCTTCCTTCAGGCACATACTGAGGATATTCTCAAGGAACAGCGATATATTGGGGAGCGGTTCCTCGTATTCAGGGATGAACCGGATGTCGGCAGCTGACAAGAGCTGACGGATCCGGATGAATTCATCCTCGAGCCGGATACCCCTCATCTGTGATACGAGTGTCCGGACTTCGCTCAACGCCGTCCGTGCCGTCTGCTGGACATCCATGAGCTCGCTCTTCGCCTGCTCCGGATTCTTTTCAACCAGCTTTCTGGCAAGATCACTTTTCAATCCGATCAATGATAATTTCTGACCCAGGGTGTCGTGGAGATCCCTTGCGATCCGCTGCCGTTCTTCCTGCTTCACCAATTCCGAGATCCGTTTATTGGCGTCCTCGAGTTGCTCTTCTAACTGCCCTTGTTTGTTTCGATTGAAAATATTGAAAGGAAGCAGAATCACACTGATCCAAATGATCAGGATAAAAGGAAACTGAGAGAGGAAAACCTCATGCTGGAGGACGAATTTATAATTGATCGATGCCGTTGTGAGGACCAAATGCACCACATATAGCGTCAGGAACGCCGCCCGGTTCCGTATATTCCCATTGTAATAGGCGATATAAAAGGCAAAATAGATAAAATTGAATTGCACGGTCATCGTGATGGAAATGGCGATCAGGATCCCTGTCCACAAATACACCGGCCACCTGCTCGACAGGAAGGCAAACCGCAACGATATGAAAAACATGATCGTCAGGATGATACCGGTGATGATTTCCATGGTGGAGGAAGATTGAAAAATGAAGTAAAACGGCAGAATCGACGCAATGGCCCACACATAAGGTGACGTGCCTGAACCTTTGAGCTTCCCTGTGGAAATGTTCATCATGATTCCTCTTTTCCTTTCAGACATAAAGCCCTTAATATTTCCTTTTTTGAATGGCTTTTTGTTTTTGCATCACGTCATACGATTTATGTATGATATCGCTTAACACGTCACCTTTATAAACACGGCCGATTTTTGTGTTCTCTTGATAGTATTCGACAATCTCATCCAATTTCTCCGACGTTTCCGGGTCAATCCTTACATTAAGCTGCATCTTCCCTTGATTTGACAACATTTATCTCCACCTTTCATCAGAAGTATAGCAACTGCTAGCACTTAGATATCTTTATCATAGCACATGATATCAGGAAAAATCGACCAAAAATTACAACGTTTAAAAGAAATCCCAGGAGGAAATCCTCTCCATCCACACCCCCTTCTTATCATAAAAAAAGAACACCCTTTTACCGCAGCCAGGGCCGTAAAGGGTGTTTTCACATCAGATATTTTCGTCACAATAAGCAACCAATGCCTGCTCTTCTTCTTCCTCAAGGGCAAAATCCAAGTAGGTTTCGGAACCCCGTTCGATGATAGAATACTGAGCGAGTTTGGAGGATGCTTCCTCCCTGACGTAAATGCCTTTTATATACATTCCGGATGGTGTATATAATTCATCATCTTCCGGAACTTCGATTTCAATCATGACTTCATACCGCTGTCCCGGAAGGATTCCGGTCGGGTCTTTCAACTCTTCTGCGTTCATTTGAATAATCTCCATGCATAACTTCCTTTCATACCTTTTCCTAAACCCCTATTATACACGTAATCCCTCCCTTTCACACCATTCTCTTCTCAACCCCATGTTTTCTCGGTTATAATGGTGCTTTAAGGAGTGATCTCATGGAACGAAATGAAATGGAAAAGAAAATCATTGAAAACTATCAAAAAGATGAAAATATGATGATGATGGTATTTGCCCAATGGTGCGTGAATCAGGATCTTGATCCCGTTGCCGTTTACCTCAAAGCGTATCCGGAGCAGAGAGATAATCCTGTCCTGAAACAAATGATGGAGCTGACGGTCCCGAAAGAGGAATCCTCAGATATTCCCTACAGTACCCTTCTGGGCGTCCTCCAGTTGTTCGGAAACGAAGATTTGGCCATCGCCATTCAGGACATGCAAAAGAACTGAAGGAAAATCGCCAACTAAATCCGTTATACACATCCATCGTTAACATTCTTAATCTAGAAGCCTGGATTCTCTTCCAAGCTTCTTTTTTACATAAAATCAAAATAATAGCGGATGATGTGAAAGAAAATGGGTGCTGTATAAGCCAGACTGTCCACCCGGTTCAAGTAGCTTTCCTTCAGGGAAGTGAACTTCGGCCGGTCTCCGATCAGAAGATCGCGTTTCAATACAGATACCGTAAGACTTCCGATAAAGGCACCTGTCGCAATGATGACGCCTGACAAGAGGCCGAATGTTTCATTCAGTGGCGTCAGATATGGGTAGAGGCTAAAGGATAAGCCCGTTGTAACCAGTAAAGCCACCATATATCCTTCCCATGTGATGGCAGGATTCGCTGTAGGAACCACCTTTAAGCGGCCGGCATAGATGGAAACGAGATGTTGAACGATGTCACTCACCTGCGTAAGGATGACAAGGTAAAGGACAAGATTGGCTCCGTATTCGGGACTCGCAACTTGGAAATAGGCCAGATGGCTAAGGCCGAACACCATAAGCATCAGGCCCCATTGAGTAGAACTGACCGACCTTAAGAACCCTACGGTGCCTTTCCCCAGGATCCTCGGTAGCGGCAGAAGTAAAAAAACGTACACAGGGATAAAGACGATGAACATTCCATACCAGCCAAGGTAGATCCAATAAAATTGGAGCGGGATCGATATGTATGCCCACAAGAAAATACGCCGGTCGGCCTTCCTTGTCTTCATCATGGAAAAATACTCTTTCAGAGAGAAGAAGCAAAGGAGCATTAATGAGAGCATGGATACAAGAGGGTTGAAAAGGGTGGCAACCGTAAAAACGACAAACATCCCCCACCATGTTTTGATCCGCAGGGAAACACGGGAGAAATCCTTGTCCCCTTGGAACTTCCTTACTGAAAGGAATGCCAGATGACCGGCTGAAAGCGTCAGGAAAATGATGAATAACGTCCAATAAGCGCTAGTGGTCAAAGATGTCCCCCCTATTGTTAAAATCCTTTAAAAGGATGGGTCATTGGTCATATTAACCCCTCAGGTTATTGTATAATGAAGAAGGTGGAACATCTACATTTTTTTAGGAGGTGCGCGGTTGGAAGACCACTTTATTTATATTTTATTGACGGATACGGGCACCCTGTTCACTAAATCGATTAAGAGCTATACGAAAGCCCCCTACAATCACGCGTCCATTTCATTTGATCGGGAACTCACGGACATGTACAGCTTCGGGAGGAAGCATCCATCCAATCCTTTGTCTGGTGGATTTGTAAAGGAAGATGTCCACAGTGGTACATACAGCAAATATCCGAAGACGACCTGTGTGATATACAGGCTGAAGGTGTCTCAGAGGGATACGCAAAAAATGCTCCGGGTTCTGAATGTATTCAAACGCAGCAGCAATAAGTATCTCTATAATCTTTTCGGGATCGTCGGCGTGACGATGAATGAGCCGGTGGAATTCAGCAACTCCTACTTTTGCTCCCAATTCGTCGCGGAAGTATTAAGCCGGTCGGGCGTCAAGCTCTGGGATAAGCTACCCGCCCTGGTTACCCCCGAGGATTTCAGAAGATCCCCATCGTTTGAGCTGATTTACGAAGGGACACTGTCAGATTATGAACCCGTTAAAAAGCAAAGGAACCTCCCGGAATGAACAAATCCGGGAGGTTCCTTTTGGTTATCATTCGATTGTAAAGCGAAGGAAGAAAATAAATTGATAAACCATCTCATACGCTTCCAGAAGGGTAGCTTCTTCACTGAACCCCCTCATATCATTCAATGTCAGATTGAGGTCCCACAGACCATCCTCCCCGTTGAATAAAAGTTCGTAGGAGTCCTCTCCATTCGTCAGGGTCTCAGCCAGGATCTGCTTGATTTCAGGACCAAATTTCTTTTGGAGTTTCAGTCCAAGGAGAGCGCCGTAGGTTTGGAAGACGTCATTCATCTCAAGGGAGACTCCGTCAACTCCCACACGGTCAAAGCACTCCGCTTCCAGATAGACGAAGTGTTCCGGGTTTTCCTTCAGGTACCGGACAGGTTCGTCCAGTATCGCATGACCATCAGCAATCAATTCTTCCGTTTCCTTATCGCATCGCTCCACAACCGCTTGTGAAAGGGCGGTCTTAAAATCGATGATGGTGAGTCCTTCCGGGGACTTCAAGTCATTTTGAAGGAGATACTCCATTTCTTCAGGCAGGGCTTCAATGGTCCCCTCGACTCTGTCTGCCCACTCAGTCATTTTCTTTTTCATATGTAGTTCCTCCTTATTCGGATAGTTCTTTGAATTCAGCGTATACGGGACAATGATCGCTGCCGAGCACCGCTGGTTCCATCCCGGCTGAAGCAAGTGAAGTCGCCAGGGAACGCGAAGCAATGACATAGTCGATGCGCCATCCGATATTCCGCTCTCTCACCTTGTTCATGTAAGACCACCAGGTGTACGCATCATCACGATCCGGATGAAGATATCTGAACGTGTCGATGAATCCGGCATCCAAGAGCTGCGTCATTTTCTCCCTTTCCTCATCCGTAAACCCAGAATTCCCACGGTTTGAACGGTCATTCTTCAAATCGATGGGTTGATGGGCGACATTCAAATCCCCACATAGGACGACAGGTTTATGCTCGTCCAACTTCTTTATATATCCCCTTACCTTATCTTCCCAACGAAGGCGGTCGACTATTCGGGATAAATCCCGCTTTGAATTCGGGGTGTACATGGTCACAAGATAGAAGGATTCGAATTCACATGTAATCAATCGCCCTTCTTCTTCAACCTCTCCCTCAACAAATCCGTAACTCACATGGAGTGGTTCCGTTTTTGTGAAGACGGCTGTCCCAGAGTATCCTTTTCTTTGGGCATAGTTCCAATACTGATGATATCCTGGCAGATCCAATTCGATTTGACCCGCCTGGAGCTTTGATTCCTGAATGCAGAAGATATCCGCATCACTATGTTTGAAGAAATCAAGAAAGCCCTTTTTGACACAGGCCCTGATTCCGTTCACATTCCAAGAAATTAGTTTGACCATCTCTCATTTGCACCTCTGATTTCATGTTTCCGATCGTTGATCTCTGGTCGGAATCCCTGCTATTATTCTACCATATTTCATTCAGACGAACGAAATTATACTAAGATAATATATGATATTGCCATTATTATATTTGAATAACATTAGCTCGCGTTGATTATTTTCCTACAAAAATAAGGCGCGGGGATCATGCCCGCACCTTCATTCCTCATCATTGGATTTCTGATTCTATCCGGTTGTAGAGATTTTCCGATATCCGCTCCACCTTATCGAAATCCATCAGACTGACATAGATCCCTTTCATCTTGTCATGAAAATCCTTTGCTTCACTCAGCGTCTGGATCGCTTCCTTCATTTTATCTTTGTAGCCCTTCGTCGCCTCTTCAATCTCACGACTGAATGTTTCATCGGTTCCTTCCGTGATACATCGATCATACATATCAACGATGTGATCCCCTTTCCGTGAAGGGAAATACTCGTGGGGAGCCGTACTGTCAAAAATGGCGATGCCCTGTTCCCTTAGGATGACCATATCCAGGCTATTGGGATCAAAACCGCAGTGGTAAACCTCCACACTGAACCCTTTATCCCTCCCGCTTGCTGCAATTTTTTTCAGCATCGTTGACTTACCGGATCCTGCCCTTCCCTTGATGAAAAACCTGTCCGTAAGACCATCGGTGAGGTTTTGGATGTAGTCGACTGCGCCGATCGGGGTTGCCGCACCAAGGAATCGACGCGTGATTCTCCCTTCTGTTCCCTGTTCCTCTCCTGCAAAGAAGCTGGCAATCAATTCCTCCGTCAGGGTATTGGCTTCTTCAAAATCCATATTGGAAATGTACACTTTTTCGATGTCATCATGTTCTCTCAAGGACGCTGCAAACGTATCATAGGCTTCCTGTCGTTTACCGATGAACTGATTGTGAAAAGATAACACGGCTTCCGTATGATCTGCTAGCCTCTCCATATCCAATGCCTTTGTAAGATCAATTCTTTCCACGACCGCCTGGGCTACATTGAACATTTCACTGCCATCGATTACACCAATCCCCTTCTCCGGAAGCAGGATGGCATCCAAGGCATCAGGTTGCAAAGCACTATGAATGTAATCCAAGTCATATCCCGATTTCTCAAACCGTTTACCGAGCTCCTTCAAAAGGGTCGATTTCCCTGCCCCTGGCCCACCGTCGAGTATATACACTTTTTCCAATTCTTCAAAAGCGGAATCCGATAAACTGATCAATCCTTTTGCAGTATTCCCGCATGCAAAATAATGTTTAATCGTCATGGAATCATCCTCTCTTCACTCTTCCCTTAAGCAGGGAGGCGGTTCGCCCATAGTAAACCATATGTCTTACAGCCTGCCCCCGTGAATCTGACAAAAAAAAGACGCCCTCTGACCCGGGCGCCTTCCCTATTCCCTTTTATCCATGTTCTTACCGTAAAAAATTTCATCCATCTCTTTTTTCAGCTTGCTTGTGATTTCCTTCGCCTCTCCTTCATCGAGGCGGTCTTCCGTATACCCGAACAGATAGTTGTTCAGATCGAATTCCTTCAGTTTGCACTTTGTATGGAAGATGTTCTGCGGATATACATTTACATCAATCATGTCGTATTCCTCTTTGATTGCTTCAGGTATATAATTCTGGATGGATTGAATATCATGATCTATAAATAGCTTGCGGCCATTGATATCCCGGGTGAACCCCCGTACTCGATAATCCATCGTCATGATGTCTGTATCAAAGGAATGGATGAGATAATTCAATGCCTTCAGTGGAGATATTTCACCGCAGGTGGATACATCGATATCCGCCCGAAATGTACTGATCCCTTCATGGGGGTGGTATTCCGGGTATGTGTGGACGGTAATATGGCTCTTATCCAGGTGCATGGCGGCGCTTGCCGGAAGTGGGCCTGGAGATTCATCGAAGTGTTCAGTGGGGACTTCAACGATCGGACCTTCCGATACCAAGATGGTGACACTTGCTCCCTGGGGGACATAATCCTGCTTGGACACATTCAAAACGTGAGCCCCGATGATGTCAGACACATGTGTCAATATGCCCGTTAGACGTTCCGCATTGTATTGTTCATCAATATATTCGATGTACGCCTCCCGCTCTTCTCGCGTTTTCGTATAGCATACATCGTACATATTGAAGCTTAAGGACTTTGTCAGATTATTGAATTCATGGAGCTGAATGCGCTCTTGATGAGATAAATTCATGAAACACTTCCCCCTCATTACACGTATGTGTGTATGTTACCCGAACACCCCCAAGGTAAAACAAACTGGTAATAGCTTTTTCTTTTTACTTTGAGCTTGGATTGGTTAGAATGGAAGTAGGAATGGAGTTGTATATCGTGAAAAAACTACTACTGCTTATCGTACTTATAGCAGCTGCATATATTACCAAGCCACTATGGATCGAACAGGTTGAGGCATCGAGTCTCGGCTCCATCATGGACAAATTCCAGAAATTCAAGGAACGGGATGACGTACAGGGTGCGATAGACGGCCTAGATCAAGGCATGCAATCCCTGCTTACAAAGCTGGATGATTTAAAAGAGAGCAAAGATAGAGAGCCAAAAGAGCCACAAGCAGAAAAGCCGGCACTAACCACCCCAAGCAGTGACACCTTCTCTGTTCACAATATCGAACTTGGCGCTGACAAGAAAGAAGTAGAGAAGCAAGCAGGTGATGCCCAGAGGCATTCCATGAATGAGTATGGCGTAGAATGGTTCGCCTACCATGACCACTACCAAAACTTCTTCATGGCCTCTTATGACGACAATGGCAAGGTGAACGGCCTGTACACGAATCAAGATCTCATCGCTTCAACGACAGGCATTAAAATCGGGGCCTCCAAAGAGGATGTACGTAATGAAATGGGCAAACCCCTCGAACATATCCGTAAGGGGATGACGCTTTTTCAACTTCAGACCGACGGGGAGCATGATGTTTTTGAAGTCGATGACTCCTATGTGACGATCTTTTATGATAAGCATGAGAATAATACTGTCACAGCCATCCAGGTGATCGATTCTGGGTTGGAGAACGAGAAGAAGGATTACTACACTAAAGCCTCTGCATCCATGAAAGAAGGATTTGAGTATCAACTCTTCGACCTCACGAATGCCATCCGGGTCAGGATGGGTGAATCTGTCCTGACATGGGATGACCACGTCAGGGAAACGGCAAGGAAACATAGCGATGATATGGCAGAAAATAACTACTTCAGTCACACAAACCTCGACGGGGAATCGCCTTTCGACCGAATGGCCGATGATCAGGTAGCCTTCAGGACGGCGGGAGAAAACCTTGCCTATGGGCAGCTCAGCTCGATTTTTGCCCACGAAGGCCTCATGAACTCGATGGGTCACCGTGAAAATATCCTTCAGTCCCATTATGAGTACCTCGGCGTAGGGGTTTCATTCAATGAAAAGGCCCAACCCTATTACACCGAGAACTTCTTTAGTGAATAATCCTCATCCGTTCAAGCAGAGAGCAAGGAGGTTGGGACAAAACTAAAAAGGGATTATTTCACGACGAACAATATCAGTATGGCTTCGTTATACCGCTCATGATTTCCGTGCAAGACTACGCTTTCCGCGGGTAGCCCGTGAGCCTCCTCGGCATGCCTGCGGGGTCTCACATCAGCTACTCTTCCCGCTGGAGTCTTCGTCTTGCACTCCAATCAACCGCTGGAAACGAGTACATATAAATGGTCAAAGAACAATTTAATAACCCGGATGAACTTGCCTGAAAGTAGGGAAGTTCATCCGGGTTTTACTGTGAGTAAGACACTTTTGTCCCAGCCCCTTCCTATTCTCACCCCTATGACAAACAAGAAGACCGACTCGTGATGAGTCGGTCTTAGTGGTATAGAGGAAAAACATTCCAAACGCTGCTATATCATTTACTTTTCTTCAGGTATCTCGCACCCATTTTCATCGCACGTCATCCCCTGGTCCGTATTTAGTGAAGTCAAAGGGGAACGGGATTCCTCTTCCCAAACTTTAGCCAGCGCATCACGGAAAACTTCAGGTGGTTGCGCGCCGGAAATGGCATATTTTCTGTTAATCACAAAAAATGGTACGCCTTGTACCCCGATCTCGCGTGCTTCTGCTTCATCCATTCGGACTTCCTTCGCATAGGCTTCACCTTTAAGGACTTCAGTTGCCTCATTCCTGTCCAATCCGGCAGACTCCCCAAGGTCGAGAAGGGTGTCTTCGTCACCGACATGCTTAGAATCGGTAAAGTGAGCTTTCAAGAGCAACTCCGTCAACTCAGCCGCTTTTCCTTTGGTTTGTGCGAATTTAGTGAGTCGATGAGCATCGAATGTATTGGTCGGCACACTGGTATCAAAGCGGAAATCAAGACCAACGGCAGCCGCTTGTTGGGTGAGGCTTACGGAGTTATTCCTTGCTTGTTCTTCAGTGATCCCGTATTTGGAGGCAATCAGCTGATGGATGTTCTTATCTGTATCCTTAGGGAAGTTGGGATCAAGCTCGAAGCTCTTGAATTCGACTTCCACCTCATCTGCATGATCAAACTGCTCAAGTGCCTGCTCCAGGCGGCGTTTTCCTATATAACAAAATGGACAAACATAATCAGACCATACTTCTATTTTCATCCCTTGCACCTCTTTACTGTTTAATCTAGGGGCATCGTACCATATTTTGAGTCATAATACCCATCATCAGCTCAGCCTTCTTCTTTTTCGTTTCGACCTATTGCCATGACAGCGGTCACAGATGGAAAAGCCGAATTCAGGCGGCAGCTTCTTCCCGCAGCTCCTGCACGTGCGGCTGTAGGATTGAACCTCGTCTGAAAGGGAATCATGCACGCCATCTGCTATCTCTTCCCTGACCCGCTCCCAATAGGCCGCTTCTGTCTGGCGGCCTAGACGATAGAGAAAGAGGAGGTGTAAGCCCACTGATTTATAGGATAGTTCCTGTTGTTCCAAATTTCGTGTCCTGATGACCGGTTCCGGGAGCTCCTCACCATCGATGATGGCATGCATGCATTGGAGCCACTGTGTGATCAGGCGATCCTCCTTTTTGCTGAAAGGAAGGTGAAGGAAACCGTATAGGTCGTCCAGGGAAAGCCTTGCTTCAATGTCTGATCCCTCGATCCGCTCATACAGCTCTTTTTCCTCAATCAACGAAGCCTTCTCGGTTCCTTCAGGAGACTTGAATCGATCCCAAAGCTCAAAAAAGGTCCCCAAGTGATTACTGTAGCGCTGGAACCGTTCAAAGACCGAAGAGGTGGGTGCAACGGCAAAACGATTGAGGGGGCGGTCTTCCTGATGAAGGAGTTTTTCCATCGCTTTGACGTGCCTGCTGAATGAAACCTTCCCTATCTCATAAAGCCCCTTCCGTCCTGCACGACCGGCGATCTGTTTGACTTCCTGTGAAGACAGCCGTCTTCTCCTGGTCCCATCGAATTTCTCCGTTTCAAGGAACACGATCCTCCGGATGGGGAGATTGAGACCCATTCCGATGGCATCCGTTGAGACAATCAGATTCGTCTTCCCTTCTATGAATTGCATCATTTGCTTTTTGCGGGTTTCAGGCGGCATGCTTCCATAGATCATACTCACCTTATGTCCGCCGGACTGAAGCCTTGAGGCTGTCTCCAGAACCTTTTTCCTTGAAAAACAGACGATCGCATCTCCGTTCTTCGCGCTTCGAAGCTTGAATTCCTTTGGTTCCACCTGCAGGGGGATCTCGCGTTTATAATGGTGGACCGTGACATCCTCCTCACTGAGCAAACGGAACAGCAACTCTTCCACATTGGTGCTGCCAATGATATGGACTTCCTTCGCCCTGGATTTGGTAATGGCCCGATACCATGCGTAGCCCCTGTCCTGGTCGGAAATCATCTGGGCTTCATCGATCACAACCACATCATAGAAATCCTTCTCATGGAACATTTCCACGGTACTGGCACTATGAAGGGCACCAACAGTCACTTTCTCTTCTTCACCGGTTTTCAGATTACATGGGATTCCCTCACGATTTAGTTTATCGTAAACCTCCAGGGCAAGAAGACGCAAAGGTGCAAGATACATACCGCTCCGGGCTTTTTTCATACTTTCCAGTGCGGTATGGGTTTTGCCTGTATTCGTTTCACCGAGATGCAGGATATATCGGATATTGCTCTTACCAGGGGCACTGTACTCCCGTCCAAAAATGGACTCCATCATGGCCTCCTCTTCCCGCTGTTTCCTCTCCTGTTCCTCCCTTTCTTCCCGTTCACGCTTTTCTCTCTCTTCCATATCTGCTGTCAAGCTAATCAGCTGGACTTCAGGATCCCACGGTCCTTCCGCAATCTCAAGGAGGCGCGCTACCTTTTCTTCACCTAGCCATTTAAACCAGGTGTTCATCATTGACAAGAAAAGCGGGTGATTCATCCTGCTCAGCCTTTCCATATTCAAAGGCTGACCAAAGGCTTCCAGGTAACGTTCGAGGTGATCTTCCGATAGGGCTTCAAGCAGTGAATTCACAATCAGCTGATCGGCATGATAGGAACTGAATCGCTCGTAAGGCGCCAGATATGTTTCATACTCCCAGGCATCCCGGTCCCAATGCTCACTTTTTTTATTGAGGGATCCCGTGAATTCTCCCATGAAATCCTCCAGTAAAGGATAGTGTGAAGAATGGAATGCACCCTCTTCTCTTAGCTGGTCTTCCTCTAGGATGAATTTTTTCTTATTTCCGATGTCACCTACAACTTTCTGCGCCATGAGGTAGCGAAGCTCTGCGTACCATGCAAGCTCCTTTTTCCGAACCTGGTCCTCCACCCACTGAAGGATATCCCTTCTGATTTCCTTTTGAAGCGTGGAGCGCTTTATACGGGCATGATCTTCCTTCTGTTGATCTTTGACTGCATTGAAACGGTCCTTCCACTCCTGACCTGCCTTGACTGTCTCTTTTAACCAAGCTTCTCCATCGAATGGGTCTATCTCCCTTATCTCGTTCCTGAAAAGTTGATTCACCCATTTTTTCTCCATTCCGTTCAGTTCGATTCCCCGGCTACGGAGAAAGGCCTTTTTGTGGCTGATCATGAGGTCATTGGTTACCCTATTCAACCACGTATTGATCCACACCTGATGAAAGAAAGACCTTCTGTCTGTTACATAGTCATCGAATGACGGGCAGCTTTTTCTCTCCTGCATGTAGCGTATGATGTCTTCATCTATTTTTTGTTTCGTTTCATTTATGGCTTCTTCCCTTACGTCCTGAAGCTTTTGCATGCTGTATTCCCCAATCTTATTATTCTAAGAATCTTTAGTTTATCATAGTTGGATGCAACACAAAAAGCCCGCAATCCAGCGGGCTTAGTTTTGTTCCAACCTGATTTTGATGGCAGTTGACAACGACACGATCATTTCCTCCATGATTCCTTCCAATATCCTGTCCGGGACCCACTTTCGGGAACCTTTCGGATTCATGGACAGCCATCCGTTCATGATGGTCCCGTCCCCGTCAGCTTTAGCCGTGAATTCACCACATCCCCCGAAAGATTTCTTCACATCTTCCATGGTGAAGCTGATTTTCTCCGGCGGGATCCATTCCGTCACCCTGACTTCCGCCGCGACCGTTTTTTTAATGAGGCCATAAGGGATCTTCATCTTCCATTCTACGTGATCGCGTGCAAAACGCCTGTGTCCTATATACCCTGAGACGAGGGGAGCCCATTCTTCCAACTCGGATATGAAATCCCATACGGCTTCGATGGGCGCATGAACAAGTAGGGAACAGCTACTTTTGACCAAAACGCTACCTCCTTGCAGTGTCTAATCAAAGACGATCGAGCAGTGGAATGAGACCGGCCAAACGATCAATCTCATAAGTAGGAGTAACCACTTCAGGCGTCTTTTGATGATGATTGATCCAAACGGTCCTGATCCCACATTGATTGGCACCTTTTATATCTGTATTCAGATTATCGCCTACCATGATGGCTTCTTCCTTTTCTATCCCGACTTTCTCGAGGGCAAGCTCAAACATCTCAGGCTCCGGCTTTCCTTTCCCTACTGCCCCCGAAACGATGATTTCCTTGAAGTATGGGACCAATTCAGGCGTCAGCTCAAGCTTGGTCTGCTGCAGATGGGGTGATCCGTTTGTCAAAAGGATCAGTTCATACGAACCTTTCACCTTCTCGAGTACATCAAATGTTTCATCGTATACAAAAGGATGCTTCTTGCGTTCTTCCCTAAAACGTTCGGCAAGTTCTTCTCCTAGACCCTCCACCCTTACACCTTCACGTTCTAGTCCGTTTTTCCAAGCTTCTTCACGATAGCCCGGTGCAATCCGGCTAAGCTTGGTGAAATTCTCGTCATGATTGTCGAAAAAATCCCCCCAAAGACCTTCGAATGGGTTGATCCCGATCATTTGTGTGAATTCATATGTATCATACGAGGCATAAAGCTCCCTAGCAGAATCCCTCACAGAAGATTCCAGCTCATCAGCATCCACTTTCACCTGAGTGGCTGCATACCGGCATGTAGCACTGAATGCTTCGGAAATGCTTTTGGCATCCCATAATAACGTGTCATCCAAATCGAAAAAAATTGCTTTTAACAAAACTCATCCCTTCTCTCCACTTTGTTTTATACTCTTAAGATTACAAGGAGACGCCACATTCGTCTATAATAATCACGAGCATGCGTTTTTTTAAGGTGAAAAAGGGAACATAGTAAGTATACATATCCGTTAGAAGGAGGAATCGACATGTGGATTGTTTATATAAGCATCGCCATCGTGGTGATTGCCATCATCATGCTCGGCGTATCCATTGTCCGAACGTTAAAAACGACTAAACCGGTCATTAATCGTATGAATGAACAAGTGGAAAGCATCCAGGGAAGAATGAATAAACTGACAGACGAATCGTCCCAGCTTAAGGCCACCCAACAGGAAATCCAGAAGGATATCGAGTTCAAGAAGGATAGCATCACGATGACAGTTGAAGAAGCAAAGGATCTTCCACGCTCCATCAAATCATTGTTTAAAAATATGAAGGCTTGAATCCCTCCTCTAGTGAGGGATTTCGTTTTGATTCGTTCGGGTTTACATAATATTATTATGATATATTTGAACGATTGGTTTGCCTCTGATATAGTGGAGTTGCCCCTCCTGGACATTCGCTTGTTGCGGGACACTTAACCATGTACGGACAGGAGGGGCACCTTTACTTGAGTAACCCCTTGGGAATCCACCCCACCCTTCCCTCTTTTTTCACCAGATCGAATCCTGTACATCCTCCATCGACCAACTGCACTCTTTCACCTCTTGTTACACGAAGCAAGGTGCATGACACATCGTCCTTCACGTTATGACCATCTTCCTCTATGTACTCATTTTTAACCCAGAGCATTCTTTCCGTCTTTTTATGCATGCATAGGCTGAAATCCTCTGCCACTTCCAACCGTTCGATCTCATAATCCGGGAACGTGATGCCGGCCGCCTCTTGTTTGCGCGGCATATAATCCCCTTTAACCTCAAAATCAGGAAGATGATCGACATACATGAAGGAGTATGCTCCTGATTTGATGATCAGTGCATTCAATTGTCCGGACGATTTCACGACACATCCATCATCGATGGAGATCATTTTCCTGTCGTGATTGATTAAAGGTGCATGGGAGAAGCCATTTTCGGGGTAATTGACCACGGGCCAATGTCCAACGATGACCTGTTTACCGGCACAGTGATACCCTTCCATGAACGTCCTCTTCGTCAATGCCTCCATCCGGTTTGTTTCCTGCCACTCTTCCCCTGGGTCAATCCCTGCATGTACAAACACATACCTTTCGCTTTCGATGGCGGTGGGAAGTCCTGAAAGCCACTCGATCTGCTTACTGAAGCTATTCACCAGGACAATTTTCATTTCTTCTATTCCCATATCCTCTGAAAACGTCATTCCCTCTTTTTTCATCCACTCATGAAAGAGGGATTTCCCCCGTCGATTCAAGTACCCTATAAGGTCTGGATTCAGGTCCATCAAATCGTCCACCAGCGTATCACAATTCCCCTCAAGTACGTGCACGTTCGGATTCCTAACTGAAAGTTCCATGATGTAATCCACCACCCCACTGCTGTCAGGTCCCTTTTCGCACAAATCCCCGATGAACAACAACCGGTCGTCTCGATGAACCTTTGCCTTTTGCACTAATTCCTTCAAAAGTCCGAGTTCCCCGTGGATATCAGCAATAACGATCACTCTTGCCGTATCAGGGATACTGATTTTCTTTATTTTTTCCATACAGGACACCCTTCATAAGCCTTAATGGCAGCATTCCGACCGTGATTTCTATGGTCATATTACGAACGAAGATGCTTGAGTGCTAGTAAAGTCCGTGTTTGAAGGCAGTATGTGCAAACACATAAAAAGCCAGCCTCCTGAGAGACTGGCTTCCATGTGTGTGTTAAGAGCCACAGTTGCCGTAACGGATTATAAGAAAGTTTTAAACCACCACTCCTCAAAGTGGGTGTTTGCAGAAGGTTTCCTGCCGTCCTCTATCGTGGAGGCATGGCATTCCGACTTCGATATAAAACTCCCTATTACAGCTTAAAGGTTAAAACTTCGTTATGGTTACGTACAACGCAGCCTGTAGATAGTATGATACAACAACGCAGGATTTATTTCAACCCTTGTGCCTGATTACGCGTCGAAGACTTCTACTTTCTCCATTACGTCACCGTTTCTCATCGCTTTTGCGATTTCAAGTCCAGACGTTACTTTACCGAATACAGTGTGGACACCGTTCAGATGTGGTTGAGGCTCATGGACGATGAAGAATTGGCTTCCGCCTGTGTCTTTTCCAGCATGTGCCATAGAAAGAGATCCGGCCTCATGCTTATGAGGGTTGCCTTCAGTTTCGCATTTGATGGTATAGCCAGGACCACCGGTACCTGTGCCGTTCGGGCAGCCTCCTTGACTAACGAAACCAGGAATCACACGGTGGAAAGTCAAACCGTCATAAAATCCTTCTTTCGCAAGCTTTTCGAAGTTCTCCACTGTGCCTGGTGCTTCATTCGGGAAAAGATCGAATTCGATTTTTTCACCTGTTTGAAATTGTATGTATCCTTTTTTCGCCATTATTAACAGCTCCTTTTTTCAAGTGATCAAGCTATATCATACCATTCCGGGGAAGGCATGTCACTTCAAGTGTCCGGTGGATTTTAAGAAACGTTCAGATAGTGGGCATGAATCTCAATGGTCGGTGAATATCCTTAGAAAAAAGGACAACTCTGATTGAGGGAGAGATGCTGGATGATGGAGGAATTATTAAGGGGAATTTCGATTGACCCTCAGCTAACGATATTGGTGCCCGCCTTATGGGTTCTAGGATTTGCATTAAAAAAGACCCCGCATGTGGAGGACTGGTTGATCATCTGGATCCTCCTCTTATGCGGGGTGCTCGCCAGCGGCTGGAAGCTCGGGTTTGACTTCAACGGCATTGCCAACGGGTTCATTGCAACTGGTGCAGCCATCACAACACATCAGTCATTCAAACAAACCTTTTTCTCCAGGGTCGCTGATCGCGGACGGAGAGAAAAGAAATGATTGTCAGAGTGCATAGCACTCTATTTTTTTTGAAGGACCCCTATGAACTCCCTCATATAGTCGGGAAGATCCGGTGGACGTCTACTTGAGATGATGTGTCCATCAACGACCACGGGCTCATCGAACCACTTGGCACCAGCATTCTCCATATCATCCTTGATTCCCGGGGTACTGGTGACGTTCACACCGTCCAGGATCTTAGCGGATATAAGGACCCAACCAGCGTGACAGATCTGTCCGATCGGTTTCTTTGATTGATCCATTTCTTTAATCAGCGACAGGATGGAGTCGTATCTTCTCAGCTTATCAGGAGACCAGCCTCCGGGGACAAGGATGGCGTCGTACTCATCAGCATCCACTTCATGGAAACTGTGGTCCGATGTGATAGGGACACCGTACTTACCCGTATACGTTTTGTTTTTTTCCTCTCCGGCAATATGGACGACTGCCCCTTCTTCCCTTAAACGAAGGACAGGATACCATAATTCCAGATCTTCAAAATCGTCGCTTACAAGTTGCAGCACTTGCTTACCTGTTAAACTCATCGTAACACCTCACAAAAAATAGTTTCATGTACATTGTCGATCATTCCGTTCATTGTTGCAACTTCAGCGCTCAAGGACTTTGATCAAGGCCTGTGTCCCGCTCTCACCTTCATCAAGAGCAGCCAGTTCCTCATAAAGGCTTAGAGCAAGCTCCAGCCCCGGTGTGCGCATGTCCATTTCAGAAGCAGAATCAAGGGCTATCTTCAAATCCTTAATAAAATGCTTTACATAGAAGCCGGGTGCAAAGTCCCCCTTTATCATCCGGGGAACAAGGTTGCTCAGAGACCAGCTTCCTGCTGCACCGGTCGTGATACTACTGAGGACCTTATCGGGGTCGAGTCCCGATTTTTTTGCGTACAACAATGCTTCGCTCACCCCGATCATATTCGAGGCGATGGTGATCTGGTTGCACATTTTCGTGTGCTGACCCGCACCAGCACTCCCTTGGAGGACCACATTCGATCCCAGGATTTCAAAGATCGCCCGTACGGATTCAAACGTGTCCTCATCTCCTCCCACCATGATGGATAAGCTACCGTTTTTGGCGCCGATATCACCTCCGGAAACGGGTGCGTCCAAACTATGTATTCCACGTGTTTTCGCTTCTATGAAAATGGTCTCCGCAAGCTTTGGTGAAGAGGTGGTAAAGTCGATGGCAATGGTTCCTTCCTTCATGTTATCAAGGATGGCTCCACTGCCGAGGTAAAGCTCCTCCACATCAGATGGATATCCTACCATCGTCATCACAATGTCGGCTTCCTTGGCGACCCCTGCTGGATTGTCAGCCCAAATCGCTCCTTCTTCCAGGAGATCTTTCGCCTTGGAACGCGTTCTTGTATAAATGAGCACCTCATAGCCTTCATTCAACAGATGGCGTGCCATGCTTTTTCCCATAACGCCTGTCCCGATGAACCCGATTTTTTGATTTTTCATCTTCTATCTCTCCCTTCACTGTTCCTGCTAATATTTTCTTTCAAAACCATGCTTTTGTCCATTGCTGACGTTTAACTTTATGAGTCAGGGGAAAAGATACCCCAAACAAGATAAACCCCAAGGAGGAGATCGATGATGAAAATCAACAAAACATTTCTCGTAGGAGCAACCGTGACGGCCGGATCCATCGGATGGCTGCTTTCATCCAAGGAAAAACGGAATCAACTTCATAATATCAGGCACGGGATCGTTACAAAAATCAAGAAGAAGAGCCGCGACATCGTTGATAAGGGCGGGGTCCCCCACCCTCAGAATGTCGAAGACAACAAGATGGTGAGTGAGGGCGCGATGACGTCCGTACAGTATTTTAACGAAACCAAACAGGATTGATCCATCCCCGGGGCAAACCCTCGGGGATTTTTTCATCTTTCAGCCCGATACACATAAAAGTTTCACCAATTTGTCTTATAATGGGTAAGTAGGAATGTGCTATAAGGAGAGATGTTTGATGAAACGATGGAAGATCCTTATCGTGGACGATGAGGCACCGATGAGAAAACTGATTAAGCTTTATTTACATAAAGAACACTATGATTGCTTTGAAGCAGAAAACGGAATCGAGGCGCTTTCGCTTTTGAAGGAGAACCCGATCGATATGTTGATCGTCGACATCATGATGCCTTTTATGGACGGATATGAACTCCTTTCAGAGGTACGGAAGACGAGCGAAGTTCCTTTTATCTTCCTTTCTGCCAAAGGGGACGATATGGATAAAGTGAAGGGACTGAAGCTCGGCGGAGACGACTATATGGTCAAGCCCTTCCATGCAGAAGAACTTCTGGCAAGGGTGGAAGGGATCCTCAGGAGGTCATACGGCCTGAAGGTGAACAATCATGCCATGTCGGAAACCTATGGTCCCGTCTCCTTCAATCTGGCATCCAGAACCGTCACGGTGGAAGAACTATCCCCCCGTCTCACTCTCAAAGAATATGAGCTCTTTTTGTACCTCGCCCGCAATGAAGGCCGCGTCTACAAACGGGATCAGCTTCTCGACAAAATCTGGGGCAGTGATTATGAGGGGAGCGACAGGACCGTGGACACCCACATCAAGACACTGAGATTAAAGCTGAAGGACCATGGAATGATGATCAAAACCGTTTGGGGACTTGGATATAAATTCGAGGCAAGACCTTGAAAAAGCGCTCTTGGACACTGAATAAAAAGGTTTCCATGCTTCTCCTTCTTAGTCTCCTTTTCACCATTCTGTTTTCCTTCCTTTTCATGCATTTTCTTTATAAGGACCTGTATATCGGGACGATGAAGGAATCGATCCTCTATCAAGGGGAACGGACGACGGCTCATTATCACTACGGTGAAGTCAGTGGGGATATCAAAGATAAGATCCTCTGGTACAACGTCATCTCCCCCTATAAGGTGGATGTGGTGGACAACCTCCATGATTTAAAGGAGAACTTCCCCTACAAGGTGGATGGAAAGCCCCTTCTATCCAAGGAAGATACCGATCTTCTTGATCAGGGGCAACATGTCTTGAAAGAGGGGTACGTAAAGGAATTTGATCGGAATATCGTCGGGGCCGTTTTTCCCCTCATGAATGAAGAACGTCATATGGGCTATATCTACATCTACATCCCTTTGGCCGAGATGACTGAAGTGTTCCAAAAAGGGATCCCGATTCTCGTGTTGGCAGGAACAATGTTCTACTTCCTATTGTTTGTCATCATCCAGTCGACCCTCGGGTCGCTCTTCAAACCAGTCAAAGAGATGAAAGCATTCTCCAACAGAGTCGCAAACGGGGACTTCTCCCAAAGACTCGATGTGTCGAGGAATGATGAAATGAGCGAACTCGGGCGGACCTTCAATCATATGGTCGACTCCCTTGAAAACCAAGAAGAGCGGAAAAGACAGTTCTTATCGAATGTCGCACACGAGCTCAGGACCCCCCTCACCTATATCGGAGGATACACAGCTGTTCTCATGGATAAAGTCCATACGGATCCGGACGATGCGGAGGAAAGCTTAAAATTGATACAGAAAGAAAGCATCCGGATGCAGAAGCTGATCAATGAACTTCTTGAACTCAATAAATTGGAGGATTCATCCTCTCACCTGGAATTCGAACCGATTGTCCTCTCAGAGCTGCTGTCCGACACACTTTCTCTCGTCCAGCCCCATGCACGCGAGAAGGATCTTGTGCTGGAGAGATCTTTGGACGAAGAAACGATCATCAATGGAGATCCCGATCGGATCCGCCAGGTTGTCTATAATGTATTGGATAATGCCATCAAGTACTCAAAGCCTCAAGGGAAAATCATCCTGCGCTCGTCAAGGCAAGGAGATGAAGCCCTCATCACCATACGTGATCATGGAATCGGCATCCCTTCATCCTCCATTCCGAGAATTGGGGAGCGATTCTATCGTTCCGACCTCTCACGCACGCGAAACTCTGGCGGCTATGGTCTCGGCCTCTCGATTGCCAAAGAGATCCTTCACCGCCACGGCGGCTCTCTGCAAATAGAGAGTGAGGAAGGATCGGGAACGACGGTGACGGTAAGGATCCCTTTATTGAAGCTTTGAATTCAATGGCTCGCCATTGAACATGTTCCTTCGAAAAGGATAGACTGATAAAATGCCTGGATTTAGCGGAAAAACACTATGTTTCTTAAATCCAACAAGCTGCCGGTATCCGGCAGCTTGTTTTTTGAATTCTGTTCTATGGTGTCCTTGGAGCTATAGTGTTTATAAACAGGGATTCAAACATGTCGATCGGTACGGTTGCGGCTTTTTTATGTCGGTATGTTAAAAAACAAATTCTGTTTCGAGTGATATTTTCTCTGTTTAAATGGTTTATTCTACACTAATATGTAAAGGTATAGGTCCGTTTCTTTCCGCTGCAGGCGCTTGCTTTCCTGCGGGGAGGGTGTCGAGCCCCTTCCGCTTCAATTCACTCTGTGGTTTTAATGCCCTTATGAGTGGTAATTGATCAGGATTCGAATAATCACCATTCAAGGTGACCGGTTTTTTAAGATAGCACTAGTCTAATATGCCTGGCAGCAAAGATGCTTGTTCTTCACACGTGTGCAAAAGGCATAGGAGCGTTCCTTATCGCTGCAGGCGCTTGCTTTCCTGCGGGGAGGGCGTCGAGCCTCCTCCTTTTCCGCTGGAGTCAATCGCCTTACGCTTCAATTCACTCTGTGGTTTTAATCAAGGTGATATTCGATTTGACTATAGAGTCATTCATTTGAACTTTAGCCTGACCTGATAAACAGTATTGCTACCTCTACTCACCATCATAATGAAATGATCTTTCCCATTAACATTAGCTACCACCTCTTGAAAAGCACACAGTGCAGCAAAAACCTCACGACTCTTAAGGAATAATCCGCAGAGTGAAACCACGCAAGAGCAGCTGAAGCGGCTCACCGTCCCCCCCCCCGCTGGAAAGCGGTTGGCCAAAGCGGAACGGAACGACCCTTTTCCCTCCAAACCTAATAAAGTGATAGATTACCAGATAGCAATCACTCATCCTGATGCACTCAGTGCAGTGTAGCGGAGGCCACCCGACTCCTATGGGAAAGGCGGGCAGGGTGAGAGACCCTGCAGGCTTGCCGAAGCGGCTCACCGCACGCCCCATGGAAAGCGGGTGGCCGCAGCGAAACGGAACGACCCCTCCTCCCCTCCATCCCTAATCAAAAGGAAACAACATGCTTGATCCCCCACTTAAAAAATCCATACATTATGTTTACAAATAAGCAACGCACTTACGACTTATTTCGAACTACACTTAATACAGCTTTAGCGAACTCTTCTTCAGACAACGCACCCTTTCGAACCAGTCCTGAGTGCTGACCTTCTATAATCTAACCTTCCATTTGTTAAGAAGTCTTTGCCTGTTGCATGACCTTATTCATAGATTCCCCCATCAAATCTCACTCTACGTTTCCTAGGAACAGCCAGCCCTTTTTCTACATCCCTTGTCATTTCCATTCCTCCCCCTGCAAAAAGATTGCTATTGAATAACATCTGCACATATCTTTTCCTAGGGGATCATGCATGAAACATTCATCAATGACAAATGAAAAAACATGGCCAAATCAAAAATCGATTTGGCCATGTTCTTCATTCTTCTACAGGTGAGAAAAGGATCAGCTGAACCAACCTTTTATGGACTTGAAGAAGTTCCCGATGGCTTCAATCAGTCCTGAGAAGAAGTCGGATATCTTCTGCCCGAGTCCTTCATCCTGCACAATATCCTTGATCTTAGATTGGATGTCTTTCGTCAGATCCTCAAGCTGCTGCTGGACATTATCGAAGTTGATATCAAGAGAACGCATCTTTTCAAACAAATCGATGAGAAGTTGACGATCCTCAGGAGATAACTCGATTTTCAATGTTTTCAGCTTTTCCTCGACAATCTGCTCCACTTCTTCTTTTGTCGCAGGGTTTTGTTCCGCGATTTCTTTTTTGATTTCAGTCAGGAGCTGACTGATTTCTTCTTTATCCACACCAGAATCCTTTGCGATTTCAGTTGCGACATTCAGTTCTTCGTTGGCTACTTCCATGCGGACGGTGTCCAGTTCTTCCCCGCTCTCGTCGTAGGCCTTATAAATACCTACCAGGGCAGAATGACCACTTACCTTCACTGGAGATGCAACTTCTACGACCGCATTTTCTACCCCAGCAGTTAACAGGGCGTTAGCGTACATCGTATCCGTCACCTCGGTGATGTTGGACGGAGTGACAATTTCCACATTCAATCCTTCACCCTTTTCAACACGGGTGATCTTTGCAGAAGAAAACATTCGGGCATTGCGGTTTTCCCCTTCGATGTACTTGACAAGATCGTCTCCGTTGGCGACGAACTCCTCCACATCTGTGTCAGCATCGATCCCTAGTTCCCGTTGAACCTCTTTTTTCTGGTCGGCTGTCAGTGTTTCCCCGTACACAACGATCGGCACACCGAATTTCTCGTTAATACTATCTTTGTCCTTGGAATTATCGGAAGCAAATGCACTCGTCTGTACCGTAGTCATCATCAGGGCAGCTGTTACAAACATTATGAATTTCTTTTTCATGCTCATTCTCCTCTTATCATTTCGCTCCGTCACTCCATGCTTCCCCCTTGTGCATGGGTGACTCTTACTATAAGACGTGTTCCCCCTCCATGAGGTTACAGGAACTTTCAACATTATAGCATATCTGATCCGGAAGAATGATGGCGATTAGATTAAATAGAATCCCGTTTGTCTCTTTGCCATATACTCGGCCTTCCCGCGGATGACGCCAACGGGTTCTTCGAGATAGATCGGCACCTCCTGCCCCCACTCCGGGATATAGTCCCTGCAGTTGAATTCCAGTGCATACAGCGTCTGGTCGGTCACTGGGAGCTCTCCTTTGATCGGAACAGGTCCTTGGAGATCGTATAGTCCAATCAAGGCACCGGCTTCATGACAGTGAACCCCTATAGGATGTGTGTAGATCATGCCGTTCAGTTCCTCTTCATCCATTCTTGCCATGGATCTCCGGAAGACGTCATTCCCTGGTACACCGGGTTTCAATTCTTCCATGATGATGTCTTCCATTCTCAGAGCCTTGTTGAAGGCAGAGATAAGTCCCTGGGGCGGCTGTTCTTCATCCGGGAATAAAACATATGCCAGCTGCTGCGTATCTGTGGCAAGGCCGAGATATTCGATTCCAAAATCGAGGTGGACGATATCTCCCGGCCTGATGATCTCACCTTCAATCCGGTCCATGGCAGCTCCCTTCCTCTGCAGATCCACCGTAGGATAAAAGGACGTCTTCAATCCGAGATCCAGCACCTTTTGACGGATCCACTCCACCACATCATCGGTCGTTGTGATACCGGGATGGATGACACTTCTGGAAAGGGCGGATTCTGCGATTTCCCTCGCGGATTCTGCGATGAAAGGATAGGCAGTCAGTTCCTTTTGGGAACGGGTTGAATACCATTCGATCAAAAGAGGTTCCGCTGAGATGAATCGATCGGTAAATCCAGGAACCAGATATGCTAGCTTGGAGTGGAGGGTATGGGTGAGACCATCACATGATGCAAACCCCTCGGAAGTATTCAGAGCAATCGTCGCGGGATCTTTCTCCTTGATCAACCTGACCAGGCACTCCCATTGATCTTCGGTTGCAGGATTCCACACCCGCTCATAAAAAGGCTCAAATTCGGGATTGGTATGAATGACAGAACGCTTCAGGATTCCACCTTCCAAAGTAAAGACCAGGATCGTCAACCTCCTGGAGCTATCGACGGCAGAAGGAAATAATGTGAGAAGGGCCGGATCTTCATGGTACTCCCTCCCGATTGTGATCCACATCCCGACACCATGCTTTTTCATCAAAGTGGGAAGCAGCGTATTCAAACGGTGGAAAAGCCATCTATTTGTGATTTCTTCCCTCTTTCTCAATGGAAGGAAATGTGAAGTCATTTCGTTCATCTATATCTCCCCTTTATCTTATGATTAAGTCTACATCGCATAGGATTCTACACATTTCGGCAAAATCCTCCTTTATGCCGTTCCAATCACCCAGAAAATAGGACGTCAATATAAAACTGACCACCCTCCCGGATCGAAATACCCAAGAAAAAATATAATTATAGGAATATTCAAAACGTTTGTTCTCCATTTATGATACCATTCTAATACATCACCAGAACCTGCATCATTGAGGGAAAGAGGAGCTGATCAAATGACCATCGGTTCTAAAATCCGCTTTCATCGACAGAAGCGTCAACTGACCCAGGAAGAATTATCAAAGGGGATTTTATCCGTTTCCTATCTTTCGAAAATCGAAAACAATTCCATTTCCCCTTCACAGGAAATCATCGAACTCCTTTGTGAACGACTGGGAATCTCCAATCTGATGGATGACCATCGCGTCGTCCTGAACAAACTGGAGAAATGGAATCGTCTGCTTTTATGGAATTCATTAGCGGAAGCAGACGAAATGAAGGCGTCTATCAAATTACAATTGGAGAACGTAGACGAACTCACACCCCATCTCTACTATCAGATCCTTTGTTTCCGAGCCGATCTGATCCATCTCGACCTTAAAGCAGCACTTGCCCGATTAAACGCGATCCATAAGAGCTATACGGATATGACGGACCTATTGAAATTCTACTTCCATAAGTATCGGGGAAACTACTATTATCTACTGAACGAATACAGCAAGGCGGAGAATGAACTGAAAGAAGCCGAAACCTTCTATGTTACAGGGAACGTGGTGAACGAAGAAGAAAGGGCCGATTTGTATTACCTGTCAAGCCTGGTCAAGACCCGCTTGAATCACTTTCGCCTCGCCCTGTACTATGGTGAAAAAGCACTGAACATCTTTCAAAGCGTCTATTTCCAGAAACGATGCGCAGAGGTCCACCTGCTTCTCGGGATATGCTACAGGCGGATTGGATCCCTGGATGAGGCCAATAAGCATTATGAATGGGCCGGATATATTTCTGAAACCATCCGCTATACCCGTCTAAGGTCCAAGGTGGAACAGAACCTTGGATATATGAAGTCCCTATCCGGTGATAGCCAAGAGGCCATCCGTCACTTTTTGAGGAGCATCGATCTGAAAGGGACAGATGCGGAAGGTCAGCTGTATTCCATCCTCTCCCTCGTTAAGGAATATCATAAATTGAATCAGCAAAGGGAAATGACAGAGTGGCTGGATCGCGGCCTGGGCCTCTGCGGACGGGATCATCATCCTGCTAAATATTACGAGCTATGTTATTACCGGTATGCGTCGGAGGGATTCAGGGATGGGTTCGAGCCATTTATGAGGGATCAAGCCCTTCCGTTTTTCCATCGCCACGATATGAAGATTTTATATGCGACGTATTCTACACTTCTTGGTCAATATTACCAAGGGATGAGGAAATATAAAAATGCCGCCTTTTATTTCAAAGAAGCCAATGACATCTATGAACAGATGGTATCTTTTTAGGAGGTGAGAATATGAAGAAAGTGACATCCACCATCATCGCGATCTGTCTGACATCCATGGCATTGACTGCAGTGGTCATCAACCAGATCAACGAAGAGGAATTTCCACCATTCAGCGTCAAACAATAAACGTTCATGAAATCCGTACCGGTGGACCCGGTGCGGATTTTCATTTTTGATGAAATTTTCTGAAGAAAAAGATATAGTAAGGAGGAGACATACATAAGGGGGAATCAACGTGAATCAAGAATTTCAGCAAAAACTGGAGAACTATGCAGAGCTGCTCATCAAAGTAGGACTTAACCTGCAGAAAGGTCAACATTTGAGCATACAGGCACCGCTGTCCACGGCTTCTTTCGTGAAGATTGTCGCACGGAAAGCTTTTGAAGCGGGAGCGGCCATCGTCCTTCCCGATTTTTATGATGAAGAATTCAAAAAAATCCGGATTGAACATTCAAGTGAAGAGTACCTAGGTGTATATCCGGATTGGAAAGCAAAAGGGATGATTGAGTTTGCTGAACAAAACGGCGCCCTCCTCAACTTGATTGCACCCAACCCGTCAATCTTAAAAGACAGTGACCCTGCCAAGGTGGCCGCATTGAATAAAGCGGCAGCCATTGCCACAAAAGATTTCTCGGCTTATATAGGAGGAGGGAAAATCAACTGGCTCATCGCTGCCCACCCGTCCGATGAATGGGCAGAAAGTGTTTTCCCCGGGCTTGACAAAGAAGAGGCCTTGGATGAATTATGGAAGAATATCTTCTACACGACACGGGCGGATCAAGATGATACCGTCGGCCTTTGGAAGGAGCATATCGCCTCTTTGAACACCCATGCCGACCGATTGAACAGTCAAGATCTCAGACTGCTTCATTATAAAGGGCCGGGAACGGATCTAACAATCGAACTCCATCCGGAAACCCAGTGGCTCAGCGCAGAGTTTACGAGCGACACAGGAACCAAGTTCGTGCCAAATCTACCGACTGAAGAGGTCTTTACCATTCCAGTGAAAGACGGCGTCAATGGTATCGTCTCGAGTACGAAGCCCCTGAACTATGGCGGGACGATCATCAAAGACTTCAGCTTAACGTTCAAGGATGGTAAAGTGGTGGACTTCTCAGCTGAAGAAGGGTATGAAACGCTCAAGAACCTTCTTGACCTAGATGATGGGGCCAGACACCTCGGTGAAGTCGCCTTGGTTCCCCATGACTCACCGATTTCAAATACAAACATTATTTTTAACAATACCCTCTTTGATGAAAATGCTTCCTGCCATCTTGCGCTTGGCAGGGCCCTGCAGGTTTGCGTGAAAGACGGGAACGGCCGCTCCGAAGATGAGCTCGCTGACATCGGCTTCAATCAAAGCGGCACTCACGTCGATTTTATGATTGGTTCAAGTGAACTATCCATTGTAGGCACAATGGCTGACGGCACCCAAGTCAGCATATTTGAAAAGGGAGATTGGGCAGAGTAAGTCCTCAAGTTCTGTCCTGTACAGAAAACACTTCAAAAACCAAGAGTCTGGGACAAATGTGATTTAGTCATAGCAAAACCCGAATTAAACTGCCAATGAAAAGGCAATTTAATTCGGGTTTTTAGTATGTACTTGTTCCAGCGATTGATTGAAGTTTAAAAGGCTCCTGCGGCAAGAGTAGCTGATGTAAGACCCCGCAGGCTTGAAGAAGACTCTTACGGGCTTCCCGCGAAAAGCGGAGTCATGCACGGAAATGCGGTAAAAAGGATTTTGTTACTCTTAAAATGGCCCCTTCTACCTTTGTCCCAATCATATTGCTTTGTACCTACCGTCTTATTCTTCCACAAATGGATTGGTCACCTTCCATCCGATTCCCTCGAATAATGATTTCAGCATCCATACATGGTCTCCACCTACCAGAAGCAACAGGCGGTCCCCATCCTTGTACACATCGATTACATTCTTGAAGATCATCAGTTCCCTCTCGTTCCACTTTCGTAAGAAATCATAACCGATCTGATTTTCGCCCTCCTTCACCACGATGAATGATAAGTACATGTTTTCCATTTCGTTTACGATTTTTGCATCATTCAGATCTTTGTAGGACGTCATCAAAGGAATATCCGGACTAACTTCCGGGGAGCATTCACCGACTCTTTGCACGGTACGGACAATATCCGGGTAGGAATCTTGAATCGTCGTATTGAGCGCCACCATATCTCCTTCTGTAATCCCTCCTGCCCAGTTCACAGCATATACTTTATCATGACCGGCCTGCCTTGCCAGCCTGAAACCGATCTGTTGAATTTCATCCATGGAATCATTCCATCGACATTCTGAATATAGCTCATTTAGTTCAGGCTCCTTTGAGGCTTCCCATTCCAGCGCAATTTTCGTCGGTTTGAAATGAGACAGGTGCTCTACTAACTCGTTGATTTCCACTTCTTTTCGGGCGATTATAGCTGCATCTTGTTCAAAATGGAATGTTCCTACGAGGATGATTTCTTTTTCCATGCCCTCTCCCCCCTTCTTTTATATAGCACCGGCATCCAGTACGACTTCCAGCTTCACCATTCTTCTCAAATGAAAACTGGAAAACGGATTCATTCCAATACTCCTCTATATTACCAATAATTACATCCATTATGACAAATAAATTTCTTTTATAACATATTCAAGACTTCTCATATGGCTTACAATAAGGATATACCTTTTAAAGGGAGAGAAATGACATGTCTTTTAAATCCAAGCGGGTCTACATATGGAGCATCGCTCTCTGTTTTGTTTTCCTTATCGCATATACCCTTTTTGAATCTCAGGACGTTGAGTCCAGTGAACAGCCTCTCACGGTCGAACAACAATACCCCACCGTGTTTGTCCATGGCTATAAGGGCACCCATAATTCGTTCAGAACCATGCTTGAACGCTTCCAAGACGATCATGGATGGGGACAGAAATTCCTGGAGATCTACGTGAGGCGGGACGGCAGTGTTGAACACACAGGAGAACTCCCCGATGACCCAATCTCCACACCATTCGTACAGGTAATCTTCGAAGATAACCGTGCCTCATTGGAGAAGCAGGCAGTCTGGCTCGAAAACGCCATGAAGTTCCTGCATCATGAGTATGGCGTGGAGAAAATCAATATCGTCAGTCACTCCATGGGGGGGCTCGCTTCTACTGTGTACCTTGAACAGACAAGTGATAATCCCTTCGTGCCTCAGACAGAACGGTTCATCACGATTGCCACACCATTTCAGGGAGTTACAAAGTCATCTTATGCCCAAATCAACACCGGTGAGGCTGTGATCGATCTCAAACCGGGATCAGATGCCCTTCAGCATATGGTTCAAGATGCACACCAGCTTCCTGAAGGATTGAAGATCCTATCCATCGGAGGTAGTGGAGACGGAGTGGTCAACACCAAAAGTGCTACGTCCAGCAAAGAGATCTTCACAGGTCAAAATGTTCAAACCACCATCGTATACGATAACAGCATCACCCACAGCGGGATGCATGAAACGTTGAAAGTCGATAAGCTCATCGGGGAATTCCTTTGGGATCAGTGACATCCATCCATCGGTGGATGTCTTTTTTTATACTCCTCCCCCTTCCCAATCCCTTGCACCACAAGAGATTAACCTCTATACTACACATGACAGAAATCATAGATTAGGATGAAGCATATGACGAACGAGATTACGATCCAGGCAAATCCCAAAAATGTAAAATCATTCAGGAAAGGATTCCCTCTTCTTCAAAAAGAGCATCTCAATACCCGAATGAGTGATATAGAGGAAGGAACCATCATCAAACTGACGGACCATACACATTCCTTCATAGCACGAGGGTATTACGGGAAACAAAATAAAGGGCTTGGGTGGCTTTTGAGCTGGAAGGAAACCGAAGCGATCGATGAAGCTTTCATCAAGAGGAAGATCGAACTGGCAGTCAATCAGCGCCTTCACTTTTTCTACAACGAGGACACTACCGCATTCCGCGTTTTCAATGGAGAAGGCGACGGATTCGGTGGATTCACCATCGACCATTTCAATGGATACTACCTCATCCAATGGTACTCTCTTGGAGCTTACTCATTCCGTGATGAAGTCTACCGTGCCGTTAGAGACATTAAGGGATGGAAAGGGACTTATGAGAAGAAACGCTTTGCCCAGGACGGGCAGTATGTGGAAGATGATGACTACGTCGAAGGCGAGAAAGCGGCATTTCCCCTTCTGGTGAAAGAAAATGGCATCCAGTTCGCGGTTTATTTGAACGATGGAGCCATGGTAGGAGTGTTCCTAGATCAGAGGGAAGTCAGAAAGCGGATCATGCACGCTTATTCTGAAGGGAAAACGGTCCTGAATACGTTCTCTTATACTGGAGCTTTTTCGGTTGCTGCTGCACTCGGAGGCGCTTCGGTGACGACCAGTATCGATCTTGCCAAGCGCAGCTTGAGTAAAACGATTGAGCAATTCAGCATCAACGGCATTGACTACGAAAGTCAGAACATCATTGTGGAAGATGTGTTCAACTTTTTCAAGTATGCGGTGAAAAAAGAACACTCATATGACTTGGTCATCTTGGATCCACCAAGCTTTGCACGCTCGAAAAAGCACACATTCAGTGCACAAAAAGACTATCCATCCCTTTTGAAGGATGCCATCTCGATCACGTCAGACGGTGGCGTCATAGTGGCGTCCACCAATTGCAGCACTTTCGATATGAAGAGATTCCACGAGTTCATTGATCGTGCATTCAAAGAAATGGGTGAAACATACACCGTCCTTGAACAGTACTCCCTGCCTGAAGACTTTAAAACAATGAGTCAGTACAGGCAGGGTGATTATCTGAAAGTGGCGTTTATCCAAAAAGGAAAATGATGACCTTTTGGCATCAGACTTAAGCATAAAGGATATGAATGTGGCCATCATGGAGGAAGGGGGTCTTTTAGATTCCCCCCTTTCCTTTAAAACATGGCAAGTGAATATACAAAAGTAAAATACAGAATGTTCAGTTATTTCCCCGGAAAGCGCAAGATATGACAACATCCTGTTGAATGATAGCGAACGAGGAGGATTATTGTTGAAAAAGGCGATTTTTTTGGACCGGGATGGCGTCATAAATGAAGTAAAAACAAGTCGTGTTAAATTTGTGAATCGTCCCGATCAATTTTTCTTCCTACCGAGGGTCCATGAAGCCATTAAGAGGTTGAGTAATGGAGGATATGAGCTGTTTGTGGTAACGAATCAAGGTGGAGTAGGTTTGGGTTTTCTGGAACCTGGACAATTAGAGGAAATCCATGCGTTCATGCTGAAAGAACTCTCTTCACTGGGAGCGATCATCAAAGAGGTGGCAGTATGTACCCATGCCCCCCATTCTGGATGCTCATGCCGCAAGCCCGAAGCGGGTATGCTCCTGGATTTGTCCGAGCGTCACGGAATCGATCTTGCTTCTTCCTATATGGTGGGTGACCGGGAACCGGATATCCTTGCAGGAAGAAAAGCAGGTTGCATGACCATTTTGATCTCCGATGCACCACTCCCGGGGGTTAAGGCGGATCTCGTATTTCCCGACCTGTGGGGAGCTTCCCTCTTTCTGGTCGATGATGAACACCACACCCGTCTTGGGACATGAAAAACATGTTGATGCATGGAAAAGAGGCAGTCAATGACTGCCTCTTTGGCTTGATCAATTATCGGATCTGTCCATTACCATCCATAAGGTACTTGATGGTCGTGAGGGCCGGAAGCCCCATCGGGCCCCTCGCATGAAGTTTTTGAGTGGAAATTCCGATTTCCGCACCAAACCCAAGCGCACCTCCATCGGTGAATCGTGTCGATGCATTGTGATAAAGGGCAGCTGCATCCACAAGCATCATGAATCGTTTAGCCGTCTTTTCGTTTTCTGTCACGATGGCTTCTGAATGCTTCGTGCCATAACGGTCGATATGATCGGCGGCGGCGTCCACATTCCCTACCACTTTTACCGCAACATCAAGACTAAGGTATTCATTGGCCCAATCGGATTCTCCTGCCGGAATGGCATCTGCCTTATGATTGAGCACTTCTTCATCTCCATGAACCGTTACACCATGCTGTTCAAGGGTATCAAAAAGAACTTCATGATACTTTTTAAACCACTTTTCGTGAATCAATAGCGTCTCTGCTGCATTACAAACAGCGGGACGATCAGTCTTGGCATTAATGATGATGTTCAGTGCCTTTTGCACATCGGCATCTTCATCAATATAAATATGACAATTTCCCACGCCTGTTTCGAGTACAGGTACCGTTGCATTATCAACCACTGCTTGGATCAGTGCCCCGCCACCGCGTGGAATCAGGACATCGATATGCTCTTTCATCGTGAAGAGAGCATTGGTCGCTTCACGATCGGTAGAATTGATGAACTGTACGGCTTCACTTGGAACCGCAGAATTCTTTAAGGCGTCATGCATGACATCAACAATTGCTTTATTTGACTGAATGGCATTGGAACCGCCTTTCAAGACGATGGCATTTCCAGATTTAAGGGCCAATCCCGTTGCATCTACCGTTACATTCGGGCGGGCTTCATAAATCATGCCGATGACCCCTAGGGGAACGGTCACTTTTTCAACCAGAAGCTCATTTTCCAATGTCCAGTCCGTGATGGTCTTCCCCGTTGGATCCTCAAGCTCAGCCACTTCCCGAAGCCCTTCGGCAAAGTCCCTTATCCTTTGTTCGTCAAGGGATAGACGGTCCATGAGAGCCTCATCAAAGCCTTTTTGTTTACCGGCTTCCAGATCCTTGGAATTAGCTTCCAATATAGGTTCCATATGTTCTTCAAGGTGATCGGCGAGTTTATAGAGCACCTTGTTCTTTTCCTCGGTGGAAAGCATACGCAGTTTCTTGGATGCATCCTGCGCCAACTTCGCTTGCTTCTTCACATCAGTCTTTTCAATTGTTAAAGTCATCGAATACCTCCTAAAGATTTTCCATGGCTAAAGTGTCGGGACACTATGATTCTACTGGTTTCTATTATTAGGGGTTATACTCCAATCGGAAGCGGTACTTCGATATGACAAACCAGTGCGTCGGTTTCCACAACGATTTCATTCTCATCAATGTCAATCGGGTCTTTAAGCTTACCTGATCGATAATTGACAACACCTAGGGCGACCTGTTCATTCCGTTGATCCAGGATTCTCACGACCGCCCCTTTCCTGAAGTGACCCTTGACCGTGTATACGTCTTCCATAGTCAGACTGCCTTGTTTTCCGATCAGTCTATCTTTTGCTGCAGCATCGATGGTGATTTCACCCTCTGGTCCTGAGTTGAATGCTATCCATTGTTTTTTGGAATTCAAGTTGATCGAGTTGTCATCGGCTTCGAAATAGGTTCCGTTTGCCGTATGCTGCACTGCGTCATAGATGATGTTATCGACACCGGACTTCCCGAGGAATGCCGGTATTCCTGAAGCCATCGTGATCTTGAAGGCATCGATCTTCGAACGCATTCCTCCTGTACCGACGGAACTGCCGGGTTCTCCAGCCATTTCTTCGATATCATCCGTGATTTCAGTAACGGAATCCAACAAGGTTGCTTCCGGATTTTTGCGTGGATCTGAATCATATAGTCCATCTATGTCCGAAAGGATGATAAGCTGATCCGCACCCGACAGTGCCGCCACTTTAGCTGAAAGGGTGTCGTTATCACCGAACTTGAGCCGATCGACGGTCACCGTATCATTTTCATTTACGATCGGGATGATGCCCCTTTCTAGTAGGACATTGATCGTATTGCGGACGTTATCATATCGATCCTCGTGTGAAAAATCACTGCGTGTGATCAAGATCTGTGATGCTACATAACCATGGGAAATGAACAGGTCAGAATAAGCTTCAATCAACAGCCCCTGTCCGATCGATGCCGCCGCCTGTTTTTCAGGTAGAGAACTTGGACGTGTCAGACAACCGAGTTTGCGATAGCCTGCTGCTACAGCCCCTGACGACACGAGGACCACTTCATGGCCATCGTCTTTCAACCTGACAACCTCATCGACGAGGCGCTCCAATTTCTTTCTGCTCATTTCACCGTGAAGACTTGTAAGGGAACTACTTCCGATTTTGATGACGACTCTTTTCTTATTAATGGACATTCAATCACTCCTAGCTGATATTTCCTTATTGACTGACCAGTTGTTTTTGTTTCAAAGATGAACTGATTTCTGCAGAACGCTTTTGCGCTCCTTTTACAGCAGCTGATATGGCTTTTCCCCCACCGTTTTCATCAAGTGCACGAAGACCCGCCGCCGTTGTTCCATTAGGAGAAGTGACGTTTTCTCTCAGTTCTGTAGGCGACTCATTTCTTTCAAGCATCATTTTTGCTGCACCATAAATGGTCTGTGCACCGATCTCTCTTGCCACTTCCGGGGACAATCCAGATTCTGTAGCCGTTTTTTCAATGTGTTCCATTAAATAATAGAAGTAAGCCGGGCCACTACCCGCTACACCTGTAAAAATATCCATTTGTTCTTCTTGTATGATGAAGACCTGGCCGATCGTACGTAATAGTTCTCGTGCTTCCTCCATCTCGCTCTCTGTCGTGAATCGCCCTGCTGAAATTGCTGTGGCTGATTCCTTCAGCATGCTGGATGTGTTCGGCATCACGCGGATCACGGACTGACCGGCAGGAAGATTCTGCTCCATGTGGCTGGTAGTGATTCCTGCAAGTACAGACATGATGACGGTCTTATTGTTGACCTTGTACTTGATGGAATCGAGGACCGTGTCGATATCTTTCGGCTTCATGGCGAGTATGAGGACATCGATTTCATCAAATGGGAGCTGCTCGCTCGCCATCGTCCTCACGCCATAGAGACGCTCGATTTGTTCACGCTTTTGTTGATCGCTTCTGTTCGATACGATGATCTGATCACCCGAAAGCTTTCCGCTCTGCACGGTTCCTGATATCATGGCTTCTGCCATATTGCCTGCTCCCATGAATGCGACTGTTTTATTTTTTAACAAAAAATCATCTCCAATCGATTGATTCGCGGATACTGTATGTGAATGTTCGTTAAATGTAAGTTGATTACCGTTTTCCGTGTTTGTATCACAACGCCAACTATCGTAACATGCTGACGGATGATATCAAGTGTAAAGCGGGAAGTAGTTAGGTATTGATCGAATGCGTAAGTGTAAGCGTTATCATTTGTGGATATATGTTCCTGAAGCTGTCTCAAGCCATCAGATTCCCTCAGATAGCGCCTCATCCTGATCACGAATGGGATCGGTGGATCCACCGGACATTTTTTAATCGTAATGGAAACTGATTTATTTCATTTAAAAAGACCGAGGCAATCACCTGCCACGGTCTTGAGTCGTTTTTTGCGATATTCACTATTTCTAAGGAATTGTATGTCCGATCTGTCTGCAAGACCTCAATCAAACTTTTTCTCTTTTTCATAATTATACGTATTAAAATTAGTGATCGTCACATCAACATCTGTTGCCTGTAGAGATTTGGCGTTCAGGAAAAAGGCATAGTGGTCCTTCAATTTTTTATATTGCTCAGGGTGACGACGATAATACCCGTCTCCTATATGAAGAAGATCTGTTTCCTTCCCGATTCCAAACGTATACAGATCTTTTATATCTTTTTCAATGGACCTCTCGAGTGCTTCCTTCAATCCGTCATAAGAGGTACTCTTTATAATTTCCACAAGCTCCGCCTGCACATTCAGCGTAAGATCGAATACTGGATCTTTCCCCTTTCCATGGAAGGATTTCTTCAGATTGCCTGCCGTCATATAAAACACGGCAACAAGTTCTCCATCCATGTACACATCATAGTTAATCTTACTTTTACTGCTGTTCAGCCAGTTCGTGAAGATGGCGTCTTCCCCTGAAACCTTTCCTTTATATGAACCGTGCTGGAAAAGATCCAATCCACTGATTAGCAGTGAAGCATTCGTATCGTCACCTTTCCATGCTTGCCTGTCGATGCTGATGATCGGAAGCATCGCAGCACCCATCGGTTCATTATACTCCCGCCTGAATCTCATCAAACTGGTACCACCGATTTCCTCCCTAAGGCTTTCGTGATTCTCTTCCGTCAGCAGAACCGTATAGATCGGAGGATAATCATACAGGCCTTTGGCTGCAAACACTTCATCAAGTTTCTCATTTGTTGAGAAGAACAGCATATTCGGTCTCAAAGAACGATTACGCCCAAACACCTCCAGTACATCATCGAATGTGTGTTGAAGAACACTTTCCGTGACCACCACGGATTTGATGTGTCCATAAAATAGCGTAGGCTTGGATTTTTTATACAGCTTGCCGACAGCAAGATTGATGGTTTTCCCTTTGGAAACCCCGATCATGTTCGGGATCGGTTCAGAAGAACGGGTTCCTTCCTGTTTGGCTACGTTCGAGAAGTTCAGTCCTTGCAGATAGATGGTAAACTCCTCTTCTGCTTCATCATAGTCCACTCCGATCGCCACGATATAGCTTAGATCCTGTATGTTTTTCAGGCCGGAACACCCGGTCAGGAGGACGAATGAGAAAAAGAGTATCAAGAGCTTCTTCATCGATCATCGCCCCTCTCTCTCGTCCTGTCATGAGGGCTCGTGGACTTCGTTCTCGTCCTATAAAATTGGATCGGGAGTCGGAGGAATGATTTGAGTGCTTCTGTTCCGCTGATCGGTGCCACTGACCCGAGATACAAAGATCCAAAAGAAGATTTGGATGCAAGGTAGAGGACGGTCAGGATATAGGAGAGCAGGATTCCGAGAACCCCGAACAACGTACTCATTAACAACACGATGAAACGGAGGGTGGTCAGACCGCTCTTTAACGATTGATTCACCACGGTGAAAGATGAGATATAGGTGATGGCACCTACCACGAGCATGGTTGGCGAGGTAAGTCCTGCCCTGATGGCCGCGTCCCCCACAATCAATCCTCCCAGTACCGAAACCGTCTGCCCAATGGCACGGGGCAGGCGAATACCGGCTTCGTTGAAAAACTCGAAAAGGAACAGAACAATGAACATTTCAAGTGGTGCCGAGAGCGGCAGACCGAATCGGGACGTAGAGATTGTCGCCACCAGCGGGTATGGGATCTGCTCGATGTTATAGGCGGAAAAAGCGACCCACACGCCTGGTAGAAAGGCAGAAATCATCACGGCCAACATTCGCAACAAACGCTCCAGTGACACGAAAAAATAATTGATGTTCATATCTTCTGGTGATTTCACCTGAAGCAAAAGATTGACTGGTGCGATGGAAGCGGTCGGGCTTCCATCCACCATGAGGGCAAATCTGCCCTGGTTGAGGCTCTCCACGATATAGTCAGGCCTTCCCGTATAATCCAGAGTCGGAAAAATGGAATATGGATGATCCTCGATGAGTGACTCGAGCTCATGACTGCTTGCCAGTACATCGATGTCGATCCGGTCCAGACGTTCATGAAGCTCGTCCAAAATCCGCTGATCGAGTACATCCTTCAAGTAGAGGATCGCGATATTCGTCCTGCTTCGCTTCCCAAGAGTCCGTTTTTCCACGGAAAGCGCAGGTGAAGAAAGTCTTCTTCTCACCAATGAAATATTGGTATTCAAATCTTCGACAAATCCGTCTTTCGGTCCACGAATGGACGTCTCCAAAGCGGATTCCTCTGGAGCACGCTTTGGTAGGTCCGCTGCATCAAGGGAAATGATCTCTTCTGAAAACAGAAACAATGCCTTCCCCTCCAACAGCAGATCCGCGAGCTGTTCACTGCTCCGATCCGTGCGGTCTTCCCCTTGAAATGCCTTTTTTAAATGTTCGATCGGAAATCCTGCTCCCGCCAGTTCAGGAAGGATGTATTGATCAAGATATTGCCGCTTCACCAAACTGTCAATATAGATCAATTCACACTTCGTCTCCTGAAAAAGGTGATCGACTGCTTGGAAATCATCACTGCTGTTGAATAGTTCTTTCAGCTCCGCCCGTTTGGAATCCACGGAGGCAATCGGTACTTTCATGATGCGCTCCCTCCTCCCTTTTTGTGCGCAAGGACCTTTGTGTACAGGGCAGTTGCCATAATATAGAGACTGAAGAACGCTACCGTTGCAGGGAAAAACCAATGATACAACACGTAATAGAAATGATAGGTATCCACGTTGATCCACATCATTGATAGGAACAGGATGTAGATGGGTACAACCACTTTCCAGGACACCCTTGTGCTCCTCAGATTGCGGTTCAAGATACTCCCAAGCAAGAATAAAAAGAGACCGATACGGACCAGGGCACCGCATAACCACTGATAAAGGGCGAAGAAATCCATGTGTGTGATGAATTCCCCAATGCCCATGATCCGCCATTGATCATATGCGGGATACCTCATACTGGCTGCTTCAGATGGTCCGAATTCCATGATTGCAGCTGATAATGGACCCATGATGAGAATGATGAGGATGAGCCCAAGAACGAGCAGATGGTGCAGTTTGATCTCTCCTTCACTAAAAGGATGGAGTAGCAGGAACAAGTATAATTCCATAAAACCGCTCAACACATATATACTTCCCTTCAACACCGGCGACCATCCTTCCGAGAGGATCGGGAGCAGCAATGAGGGATCCTTCATATCCGTATTGGTGATGGCAATGAAGATCCCGAGCAGCATGACCATCGGGAGGAGGAGACCTGCAGCCACCGCCATATATTTCACACCAGCCAAGGTGAAGATGAAGCAGGAAACGCCCATGAGGAGGATGATGAGCCATCTGGACACGTCAACCAAAAAATAAGCCTGAAGCCAAATGACAAGATCAACGAATGTGATGTAGGCGCTAAAGAACAGGAACAGACAGATCGGGATGAAAAACAGGATCCGGACAACGGGTTTACTTTCAGTCAGGATGTGCCGCATGATTCCTCCCCTGGGGGACCTCTTAATCGTATACCTGACTGTAAGGATGATGAGGAAGAAGACCGGAATGGCTGTGAGGACACTCACCCATCCGTCACGTCCTGCAGCCTGAAGGATATCGGGTATGAGCATCACGTGACTCAGCAAGCCGGTCGAGAGGATGATCAATAAGCTTAATTGTCTGGGTATGAGTACGGGCTGTAGTTTGATCATGGCTGCCTCCGGAATCTTGGTTGTTTTATCAAGTTTCCCCGGCAGGTGAAAAACGATTCCCTTAATCCACGAAAACCCGAATGAAATGATTCTGATTAGGGTTTTCCTATCGAATTGCATGTGGGCCTGAACGACAAAAGGACCAGCCCTCAGGCTGGTCCTTTGTCATTATTGTACTTTCACTTCGTCAGAACTTTTCCCATTAAGGAAGTCTTGAAGTGCTTTAGAATTCGTTTCGAAATTGACCTCCATCACATTCCCGACTCCGCTATAATCCGCGAACGTATAAGTGCCTTCGAGAGGAAGTGTGAGTTTGTCTATTTCTTTGTCACTGCCCATCACCACATCTTTGACAATCGAAATCTGATCCATTTTGGACATATTCGTTTGGATATATGGCTGTACAGACCCAGCAAGTTTAGGAAGTTTGGTCACTCCCCCGACTGAAAGGACTTCATCCTTCAGTGCTGAAATGACTTCCTGCTGACGCTCCACCCGTCCGAAATCCGATTTGGCATCATAGCGGAACCTGGCATAGCCCAGCAGTTCTTTGCCATTCAATTTCTGGACGCCCGGTTCAAGTGACACACCGATGTTTTTGGACATGGCATGCTCGACATTCATCTCGATCCCATCTGGTGCAAGAATGTCAACCGATTTCTCAAATCCTTTGAAATCTGCAACCATATAATATTGAACATCGATCCCGAAGTTTTCCTTTATGGTCTGGCGGAGAAGTTCAGGTCCACCAAGATAGAACGCTGTATTCAACTTGTACCCTTTATATCCAGGTATCTGTACGTACATATCCCTCATCAGGGACACGATTTTTGTTTCATTGGTTTTCGGATCGACTTGAGCGATCATCATGGAATCTGTGCGGGACTTTTCCTCACCCCTGCTGTCAACCCCGAGCAACAGGATATTGATCCGGCCATTCTCGTCTTTTACGCCATTGAACTCGTAATTCTCGTCTATTTGATCTCCGCCGGCCGCTTTATATCCACTGTAGAACTGTACAGCGGAGTATCCAACGACAGCTAGGATGATGATCAGTAAAAATAATATGATCTTTCTTCCGCGTTTTTTCTTCTTCGTTTTGCGATTGATTCGCGAATCCATTTCCTCACCTACTTTTGTGACTTTCAATTACAGATGCTGGATGTCTGAATGATAATATAGGAGATTCAAATCTACAATCCTTAGTTAATGGATACTATAGCAGATTTCCCCACCAAAATGTTCAGTCGAACTCCTATTCTATCATAAAGAATTGGAAAAGTAAGTATGATATTAGTACTTTTTATTCAGGAATTCATACCCTCCCAGCCGTCATTCTTTGTTTTGAAAGCGCGCACGTTGGTTGTGTACAACTTGTGACAGAGGGCAGAAGGCTCATGATTTTCTTTTGAAGAAACCATACACAAAATGAGCGATGGTCAGATTGAGGATGGCGGATAGACAAAACGTCGCAAAAGAAGGGCTGCTTTTGATGGATTGCATGATCAACGGACAGAGTAAGCCGTAAACGCACAAGAAAACCACTGCTGCCCCTTCCGCTCTCCATTTGCTGAAGATTACCCCAAACAGCCATACGGCTCCTAATAAAAAGGCGATATGATTGAACGATGAAGGCAAAGGACCATTCACAGCCAGGAGGCTCATACCTCCAACGATTGCGACCAGGACTCCTCTGTATGTACCAAGGAAGGACGCAGCAAGGAGTGGCGGCAGACTGATGAGGGTCAAATGTATACCGATAAGGTGGATATCCATTAGTCCTGCAGGAATTGCCAGCAGCACAAAGAAAATAAAGATGGCATGCTTATTCATACGAAGTCCCTCCAGTCAAATGGCGTGTCGACCACAGCAAATTCCATTCACTTCTCTTCCCCTCTTTTATGGTTCTTATAGTTTTGGACTGCCTGCCTGGTCACCTCATGGACCCCCCGGCCAATGAGTTTCCCGATTTTCGTTACAGGACCTGCGAACGGATCCTTCTCCCCGTTCTGGGTAGAAGCGATGAGGATGCTGTCCGTCGGTGTCCCCGTTGCGCTTCCACCTGTACGCGGATCCGTTATCCCTTCATCAAGGAGCGCTTTGACTTTTGCTTCAGTGGATGTTACCAACGCTTCAATAAACGCTTCATCCGTCAAATTCCCTTCTATGAAAACCCACAGGTTGATGGTACCGGGAGCATGGTCGGACGGGTGGAGATAGCTGGTCGAAACATCAATGGCGTTACCCGTACCTGCCGTGACGACGACGAACACCGCCTTATCTCCATCTTCGTATCGTCCATGGGCTGCCAGTGACAAGTCCAATGCCGTCATCATGCCGACGGTACGTGACGGTTCGAGATCATGTTCTTGAATGAACCTGCGCATGTCCCCTGCATAATCAACATGGTCATAGGTCGGTGAGACCCTCCGATTGACAAAATCGGCATACCAACCGATACCTGCCCCGCTCACTCCTGAAGACATGCATTTCAAGTGGGCCGGGGCTGCATAATGAATCACATTTTCTCCTATGGAGAGATGATGCGCCCCCATCTTGGCATGGGCAGCTGCTTCTGCCTCGGGGATGATCATCATTTGAGGTTTGGCCACACTCGGGTGGGCTTGTTTTTGCACCTTCGTGCGGTATACGGATTCGATGTTTTCTTCTTTGAGCACTTCTTCAGGAAGATGGATGGTTTTCGTTTTACCGTCTTCAAGCAATAAAAGCCGGTCACAGTATAGACTGGCCAGATTAAGATCGTGGAAGATGGAGATCACCGTCAGACCATCTTCATGTGTTTGCTTCTTAATGAGGTCGAGTAGGGATTTCTGATAGGATAGATCAAGATGATTGGTGGGCTCATCCAGGAGCAATAATCTCGGCTCCTGAGCAAGGGCTTGTGCAAGGAAGACCCGCTGCCGTTCCCCCCCAGAGAGCTCATGAAGGTATTTGTCCTTGAACACCCCAACCCCTGTCTGATCCATGACGCGCCCCACCACTTCTTCGTCATATTCGGAAACCGTCTTGAGGAAGCCTTTTTGATGGGCATACCGGCCAAGCATGACGGTTTCCTTCACCTGGTAAGAAAAAGTGTCTCCCGAAAGCTGGGGAAGGACGGCTACCATACGGGCAAGCTCCTTGGCGTTGTATGCATTGATGGATTTTCCGGCAATCTCGATTTTCCCGTCCAGCAACGGAAGAAGACCCGTCATGGCTTTCAATAGCGTCGTCTTACCGCTGCCATTAGGGCCGAGTATACCAAAGAATTCCGATTCCCCGATGGAGAAGCTGATATCGTCGACGACCTTCCTTCCTTCATATCCGACCGATACGCGGTCTGCCTCCATCATATGGACGCCCTCCTTTTCTTCAGAAGAATATAAGCAAATATCGGGGCCCCCACTAGAGAAGTGATGACTCCGATCGGCAGCTCAGTCGGAGCGATGATGGTCCTCGATACAAGATCAGCCAGCACGAGGAAACCTCCACCCGTAAGCACTGATAATGGTAGGAGATGAACATGGTCATGACCGACAATCCTGCGAAGGAAATGAGGCACCACCAAGCCGACAAACCCGATCGTACCGGAAACGGCTACAGCCGCCCCTGTGAGGATGCTTCCGGAGATGAGGATCATGAGCTTCCTTTTCTGGACCGATATCCCGATGTAGCGTGCCTGATCCTCCCCGAAACTCATCCCGTTCAACTCTTTGGCATTGAGCAGCAGCAAAAGGACGCCGACCACGAAGAATGGCAGAACGATCCCCACATACTCCCAGCCTCTCATGGACACGCTTCCGAGTAGCCATCCGATGATTTGTCTCAATTCCTCCCCTGTGAGTGCAATCATAAGGGAGATGAAAGATCCCAGGAACGAACTGAAGATGATGCCCGTGAGGATGATGGTCTCCACCTTCATCGTCCTTTCGACCTTTTGAGCAAACCACAGGACGATAAAGATGGTCACGATGGAAAACAGGATGCTTAGAAATGGAAGGGTGAATGGGCCGATGAACGGGATTGTCAGATGGAAAAAGAGCGTCACCACTGCTCCCACTGATGCTCCGGAAGAAACGCCCAGCGTGTATGGATCGGCAAGGGGATTCCGCAAGAGACCTTGAAAAGAAGCTCCCGCAACAGCAAGGGAGCTTCCTACAATCATGGCCAACAGGACTCTTGGAAGCCTGATGGAATAAACGATATTAATGAACATCTGATCTACCTCTGGAGGAACATCTCTGCCAGTCATTTTCGCCCCGATGATCTGGATGATATCCAAGAACGGGACGCGGATTGTACCGACTGAGATGGCGACCAATATAGAAATGATAAGGAATGCAAATGACGCAGCGTAACTGATCCAAATTTTATTCGTTGAATAGCTCCGGATAGACCGCTTTGGCAATTTCCTCTACTCCTTCTACGATCCTCGGACCTGAACGGGTCACAAGATCGGTGTTCACATCATGCACTTCTTTACCCTTGACGGCTTGTACGTCCTTCCATGCGCTGCGGTCTAGGACTTGTTGGACGGCTTGCTCACCGTAAGTCGTGATGATGAGGTCAGGATTTTTTGCGAGTACGTCTTCTTCACTCACTTTGATCCAGCCTTCTTGATCTCCCATTACATTATCGGCATTGATGGTCGCAAGCATTTCATCCACAAAGGTATTCTTCCCGGTGGAATAGATTTCAGGCTCTCCGGACACTTCCACATATACGCTTTTCTTCTCTTTTACAGAAGCGGTTTTTTCTTTAATCGAGTCGATCCCGTCTTTCATGTCTGAAACGACCTTTTCCGCTTCTTCATTCTTCCCGACAAGCTTCCCGATATTCTCGATTGTTGTATAAACTTTATCAAAGCTCGACGCATCACGTACGACATATACAGGAATACCAGAATCCCTGATTTGATCAAGACCGGCTTTTGCTGATACAGCCGTGGATTCATGGGCAAGGACCAGGTCCGGTTTCATCCCTACGATCTTCTCGACGTTGAATTCCATTCCACCGATCTTCTCGATATCTGCCGCTTCTTCCGGATAGTTATCAAAATCGGTCACTCCGACGACGCTGTCTCCGAGCCCCAATTCAAAAAGGATCTCCGTATTACTTGGGATCAGGGTGACAATCTTTTCGGGTGCTTTCTCAAGGGTGATATCATCCCCGAGTGCATCCTCTACCGTGACAGGTTTGGATGCTGATTCACTGCTTTTTTCAGAGGTTTTTTCCTCTGCTTTGTTGTCTGTCGTTCCACATGCTGTCAATAATCCAAGCGCTAGGAACAGGGCTAATACGATCTTGATTGAATGTTTCAATCGTTTCTCCTCCTTATTCGTTCCAGGCGAAAGAAAAACATCCCTGCAACAGGGATGTTAGTGTAAAATGCATCAAGCACCGTACACCCTTCTATCCGCGTAGACGGTGTGATCAGAACATGGGCAGGTCTCCTGGCTCATGAGTATGCGCTTCCTCGCCTTCCCATTTCTCAGAAACAGTGGCGTTGAAGGAGCAAACCCATTTACAGTGGCGGGACCGCGCCGGAGTTGAACCGGCTTCCCTATTATGAGGCGTCAAGCGCCTCACCCATGATCGTTATGTAAGATTATCCACTCAGAATTATACACAAGTTTACAAGGATAGTGAATCTTTTTTCACATCCAGCATGTCGAATGCCGTCTTCTAAGGGCTTTGAGAATCCATTCGTGATATAATGGACCATATTGAGAGATTCATCGGCCCAGCGCGTCAACATGATAAGGAGTTTTTTTTATGTCAATTCGATATGCATTGCTCGGTTTATTGGCCAAGCAACCTCAGACGGGCTATGACCTGTTCCATACATTCAAAACACAGCAAATCTACTATTGGAGCTCTACCCACTCCCAGGTTTACAAGGAACTCGGGAAGATGGAAGAAGAACATCTGACCACTCATAATATCGTCTATCAGGAAGGCAGCCCCAATAAGAAGGTATACACGATTACCCCTGATGGAGAACGCCACCTGATCGAATGGATGATCCATACCAAGAGCAAACCAGCCAAGATCAAGGATGAGTTCCTGATCAAGACTTCTGCCTTTCACGTTATTTCAAAAGAAGAAGCCATCTCTCTCCTTCATCGGATGAAGGCGCACAACGAAATGGTGGTCACCGGGACCGGGCAGTGGAAGGAACAGACGTTTCAAGGCAAAAAACCCGGGTATGATCTGGTTGGAGAATATTTGACGGCGGAGTATGGAATCAGGTACGCGCAAATGTATGTCGATTGGTGTGACTGGGCGATCAAGGAGATTCAATCTCTTCCTGAAAATACGGAATCTTGACAACTACTATGAATTGGAGGACGAATTGATGGGTGCACATACACATTTGGCAACATTCGCAGGAGGATGCTTCTGGTGCATGGTGAAGCCTTTTGATGAGCTTCCGGGTATACACGGAATCGTTTCCGGCTACACGGGGGGGCACGTCAAGGACCCGGCTTACAAAGAAGTGAAGGAAGGAAACAGCGGTCACTATGAAGCGGTTCAGATCACATATGATCCCGACCTCTTCCCATACGAACGGCTGCTGGAGTTATATTGGCCACAAATCGATCCAACGGATGATGGCGGTCAATTCCAGGACCGTGGTGACCAATACCGCACGGCCATCTTTTATCATGATGAAGATCAGCGGATTGCAGCAGAAGCCACAAAAAAAGAGATCGAAGAAAGCGGCCGGTTTAAAAAACCCATCGTGACGGCGATTCTCCCTGCTTCCACTTTTTATCCTGCTGAAGATTATCACCAGGACTTCTATAAAACAAATCCCGATGAATACAAGGAAGACCGAGCCAAGTCCGGAAGGGACGAATTCATCGAGGAAAACTGGAAAGAATGATCACAAAAATGCCGCGTGGGTGTAAACATCCACGCGGCATTTTATTATCCAGTGGCTCTTCCGGCTTTCGCTTGTTCCTCGAGGATCAGCTCTGCTGTCAGTTGTCCTGACAATGAAACCATCGGGACCCCTCCACCTGGATGGGTCGATCCCCCCACAAAATATACATTGGACAAGATCCGGCTTTTATTCGGAACCTTGAAGCCTCCATTTAATTTTCGATCCGTCACCGTTCCATAGATCGAACCGCCATTCGACCCGTAAAGCTTCTGAATATCATTCGGTGTAAAGGTGTATTCAAACTCGATATGCTCCCTGAGCCCTTCTACACCCATGCGCTCCAGCTTGTTCAGGATCACTTCCCTGTATGCTTCTTCATGCCGGCTCCAGTCTTCTCCTTTTTTCAATGGAGGTACATGTGTGAGGATGAATAGATTCTCTTTTCCCACAGGTGCCTGAGAAGGATCTGTTTTTGAGGAAATCCCGATATAGACCGTAGGATCATCCGCCATTTTCTTTTCTTCAAAGATCTGATGAAATTCTTTCTTCGGGTCTTCACTGAAGAAGAAGTTATGATGAGAGAGATGGTCATACGTCTTGTCTACGCCAAGGAGCATCACTAGGCCGGATACGGATGGTGCATACTTGCTCAGCTCCTCCACTTCCGTTTTCGCTTCAGGCAGCTCACCGAGAAGTGACTGATAGGCTGGGATCGCCTCGAGATTGGATATGACGAGATCTGCAGGAATCACCTCACCAAGCTTCGTTCGTACACCCTCTGCGCGGCTACCCGTCGTCACGATATCCTCCACCTCACAACGAAGCCTCACATCGACACCAAGCTCACCGAGGAGTTTCTCCATCGCTTCTGCGATTTTATACATTCCGCCTTTGACGTAATGAACACCGATCCCCAGTTGAACGTGAGTCAATTGGGACATGATCGCAGGGGATTGATACGGAGATGACCCTACATACATGATCAAGAAATTAAACAGCTGCCTCAGGTGTTTATCCTTGATGAACTTGCGGGTGGCGGCATCCATCGACTTCATGGGATCCATCTCGAGAAGTTCCTTCACCCCGTGCATCATCCGCAGATCCTGAAGACCACTGATGCTTTTTTTGTAGAAGCTTTTCATCGTCAACTCATACATCTTACTGCCATAGGAGAGGTATTGAAACAGCTGCTCGGCATCATCAGGGGACTGCTTTTTGATCTCAGCAAGCAGGGTGGGCAGATCCGCTGACAAATCGATGACCTTCCCATCTTCAAAAAATGTCCTCCAGCCCGGATCGACCCTGACGATTTCAATATAATCATGCACATCACGATCCGCATGGGCAAACACCTTTTCCAAGACCCACGGCATGGTGAGGATCGATGGACCCGTGTCAAAGGTGAATCCTTTCCCATTCCGCTGGTTAAGTTTCCCACCAAGTCTTTCCCCTTTCTCCAAGATGGTCACCGCATGTCCTTCCGCCGCCAATCTGATGGCCGCAGACATCCCTGCAATGCCTCCACCGACAATGACTACTTTCCTCTTCATACTTCTTCCTCCTTCAATATCAGGTTTATCCGCTATCCATTCTAGCCAGTTTTCACAGAATTTAATCGACTAAAGGTATGGAGACGAGCGTTCATGACTAAAATGGCAGTAAAAATGACTGATAGAGGTGTATCAAATGATACTTTGGATCACTGCCATTCTTCTGACGTTCGTCTTATTCCCAAAGGTTCACCGATTGAAGAAGGACATCCATGTCCAAAAAGCATTTCTTGTGAAAAAATGTTCTGTCATCATACCTGCACGGAACGAGGAACTCACCATAAGCAGGCTTCTTGAAAGCCTCTCGACACAGCTGGCCACCCCCTTAGAAGTGATCGTCGTGAATGATGGATCAACGGATAGGACGAAAGAGGTGGCAAGTTCTTATGGGGTACAGATCGTAGATGCACCCCCTCCACCTGAAGGGTGGGCAGGTAAAACGTGGGCGTGTTGGAACGGGACAAAGGTCGCGCGTGGAGATACCCTGATATTTTTGGATAGCGATACATGGCTCGGGAGTTCGGGACTTCTCAAAGTTTGTGAGGCATATGAAGAACAACATTCCTCCGGCATCCTCACGATCCAGCCTTATCACGTGATGAAGCACAGTTATGAACCGTTCTCCCTTTTCTTCCAGCTCATCATCATGGCCTCTGTTCATTTTCTGGGCAGGGCTCGTGGGGGCTACGGTCAGTGCATGATCTGTTCAAGGGAAAGCTATGAACGACTAGGTGGTCATGAAGCCATGCGACAGGAGGTGGTCGAGCATTACACGTTCGCCAAGAAGGCTTCAGGAAGCGGAGAGAGGGTACGTGCGCTGAGTGGCAAGGGAGCGGTCAATATGAGGATGTATGAAGGCGGGATCAAACAGCTGATTGAAGGTTGGTCCAAAAGCTTCGCTTCCGGAGCGAAATCGGGACAAACACTTGCGACGATGATCACATGCGTGTGGATCGGCACCATGGTGTCCCTGCTTGCCCAGGGTTTCGACCGGTTGATGGAAGACCCTTATGTTTATATTGGAGGATATGGAATCCTCGCATTTCAGCTGTATTTGATTGCCAGGATGATCGGAAACTTTTCATTATTGGATACTCTTCTATTTCCGGTCCATCTGCTATTCTTCCTCCTTGTCTTCACCCTCTCATTCCTGCAGACGTTTCAAAAGAGGAAGGTTAAATGGAAAGGAAGGTATATCGTTCTTGATAAAGGGAAGGACGAAAAAATGAAATGATCCTGTACTATATCTTGGCTTGGTTGGTCATCCACCTCTTGTCGGCTTATGGCTGTTCACACCTGAAGGAGCGGAGCCTCCTTCGCCTTACACATATATTCAAACCGAGGGATTTTGAAGGAGCCGGTTGGTTCAGGGTCTTGGCGGTGCGGAGGTGGAAAAGCTGGTTTCCTGATGCGGGGGGATGGTTCCGTAACGGTATCTCAAAAAAGGAAATCGGTCTTACCAGGCATGGCGGCAGGACTCGCTTCCTCGCCGAATTGAACCGGGCAGAGCTGTGCCATTGGCTCCAGCTTATCCCCTCCCTATTTTTCATCCTGTTCGGAGGGGGGGTGATCGGGTGGTGGATGGGGGCATACGGGATCGCGTTCAACCTGCCCCTGATTCTGATTCAACGGTATAATCGAAAGAGGCTATTGGGGATCATGCAGGGTGAAGAACCGATCATGCATAGTTCCCTTGGAGTTGTGCACCTTAAGCATAAGGACCGGGGAAGTCCTCCACCATGAAACGCCATCAATCGCTCGACCTCCCCGGTTCTTTCTCCCTCTCCATGAAGTGAAATACCTCCGTCGCCGGAAATTTTCCGACGATTTTTTTTATGCGGAGCATTTCTCCCTTCAGCCACTTTGAAAAATCGATGGCCACACCCCGGGATCCGCTCCCCAAGCCCACGACGGCCGATAGGTTCCTGCAGTCGAATGCTATCGTATGGATTGTCCCGTTCCACTGCTCATAGTCTTTTTTAAAGATCCTGCTCTCTTCATGATGAAAGCTTTCGAATCCCCCTACTAGAGTAATGGGACCTTCCATCATGTCATTCAAATGCCCCAACCGCTCTTTGGACTCCATGATGTGGAAACGGTTCTCCGCCAAAAGATCAGGGGATTGAAAATGATTGGCACAGACTAGGCTGAAATCGGATTGATAGGATTGCACACCTCTCGGGCTGGCTTCCACAACTGCCGATTTCCCCCTTCGATCATGGATGGAATAATTAAAGCTTTGGCGGTGGGGAAGTTCCCTGAGGAGTGATACCGCTTCTTCCGTTGTGGCGCATGTATCAAGGACCATTCTCGCTAATGTCGTACATATGAGGCCTTTCCCTGGATTCACGCGATTGACGAAATGAAAGCCCAGGGCGAGACCTTCTTCATTCAGGCCGTCGATACGACCTATCCCCCTGCCCGAAAATCCGATGCTCGAATAGGCTCCTTCTGTTTGCGTCAAGAGCAATCTTCCTTCATAGGTTTTCGGATGAAAATCATAGTTACGGACATAGATCCCGTCTTTTGCCAGTGCCGAACATCCGGATACGGGCCAGTCTGCCTGATATCCTGAATACTCATGGACCGTTTCTTCCAATGACCAACCGATTCCTTCGGCAAACCCATTGATTTCCTCCCATAAAGAGGGATCATACTGCATGAAGAGATCCCTCACCTCAGACATTTCTGTCGCATAGGAATTCCGGGACTTCTTTCTTCTCTCCAGATGGAAACCGTAAAGGGGGGATTCTTTTAATTGATTTCCAAGGTCCACTCCCACTTCATAGGGCGTCCCTCTTGAACCGATGACACTTGCTTTGACCAATTGCATACAGGTCGCCTTCCTTTCATATGTGGTTCACCAGTCTCAGGAAATGCAGGATCCATTCGTTGAACCCCCTACGGACGTCAATGTAAAAAAAGGAGCGCGAATTTGCCGCTCCTCTTTCCGTCAATCTTTTTTCAAATAGGTCCAGCCATCTTCCTGATAGATCTTGCCTTCTTTCATCATCATGCCCAGTGCCCGCTTAAATGATGCCTTACTCATATTGAAACGATCCTTGATCTCTTCAGGAAGGCTTTTATCCCAATAAGGCATGGAGCCGTTACGTTCAAGGAGGTATTCGAAGATAATCTCGGCATCATCAGACATTTTATCCTGCTTTAATGGAAGGAAAGATACATTAAGGGAACCATCTTCTTTCACGTCGATGACCCTCCCTTCGACCATTTGACCGAGGCGCGGTTCTTCGCGACGCTCATTTTCATGGACGAAGCAGCGATAGCCCTGCTCCGACAAGAAGAATGTGCCCACTCGTAGGAGGCGGTAAACCCTTCCCTGGATGCTGGCCTTGTTCATTTCGGAAGACGCTCTTCTAGCCACCTGTTCAATGATGTTCTCCGTTGCCAGACGGCCATATAGCCTGTCCTGCTTATCGCGGTTCAGGGTCATGAACAGCTGATCTCCCGGTTCCGGCCACAGTGAAAAGAATTTCGGTAGATCGTCACCTGAAACCAGGATATCTTTTGGAAGACCGATGTTGACGAATACACCGAGATCCTCATGCTTATCCACTACTTCTGCCCACCCGTAATATCCCACCTGGATTTTAGGGATACGCATGGTCGCAGCCAGTCTTACTTCTTTATCATGATAAAGGAACACGGTTACCGGATCCCCTTCTTGAAGTTCTTCGGTCATTTCAGAGTGGTGAAGCAGCACGCGATTTTCACCATCGGTTAAAAAGAATCCGTATGGCATTTCCTGGTCGGCTGTCAGCTCCGCCACCACGCCCGGTTTTAATGAAGACATTGTATTTCCTCCTGCCGTTAACAAGTATTAAATAATCGTATTCCCTAAATATAGCCTGTTTCCTATCTTATGTATAGGGCGAGCGACCATTTAGGAATAAAGAATCAATTTAGAAAAGAGTGAAAAAAAGAACATTTAACACATATATTGACCCGTTTCGAATGATTTTGATATGATTCATCTATTCTGATTATAATAAAATACATGAACCCTTGTATAAGTTCAAGAATATGGCTTGAACGTTTCTACCAGCTACCCTAAATGGCTTGTCTACAAGAAGATGAATGTTTTCATATACATTCCTTTTGTAGAGTAAACTCTGGTCTGGGGCCGGGGTTTTTTTATTGTTCTCATCCTAGGAGGGTTATTATGAAAGCATTCTTCAAATTCGAAGAACGTGGTACAAACTACCGTAAAGAAACATTGGCAGGCATTACAACCTTCCTATCCATGGCATATATTCTGGTTGTCAATCCGATTATATTAAGCCAGACCGGCATGGACAAAGGTGCCCTTTTCACCGCTACTGCGCTCTCTGCCATCGTGGGATCGCTCCTGATCGGACTGCTGGCCAACTTCCCTGTTGGGATTGCACCCAGTATGGGGCTCAACTCCTTCTTCACGTTTTCCGTCTGTATCGGAATGGGTGTTCCATGGGAAACAGCACTGACCGGTGTCTTCATTGCCGGCATCATCTTCATGATCTTGAGCTTGATGAAAATACGCGAAAAAATAATCAACGTCATCCCGTCCGATCTGAAATTCGCAATCGCCGGGGGTATTGGCTTCTTCGTTGCTTTCATCGGTTTTAAAAATGCCGGGCTGATCCAGGCGAATGAGGATACCATCGTATCCATAGGAAACCTCGGATCTCCAGGGGCACTGCTTGCTGTCTTCGGTTTCATCGTCACCCTGATGCTTCTTGTGAAGGGCATCAAGGGAGGAATTTTCTATGGCATGGTGATCACGACCATTCTAGGCATGGTCGTCGGACAAATTGCTGTGCCTCATTCCGTGGTTGGAGCGGTACCAAGTCTGTCTCCTACGTTCGGAGTCGTGTTCAGCCATCTCGGCGACATCTTCTCCCTGAAGATCTTCGCCGTCATCTTCACCTTCCTCTTCGTGGCGTTCTTCGACACGGCAGGTGCTTTGATTGCCGTCGCAAGTCAAGCAGGTTTGATGAAAGACAACCAAATCCCGAATGCCGGGCGCGCCTTGCTGGCTGATTCCGCCTCTGGTGTTGCCGGGTCCATCTTCGGGACTTCCACGACGGCATCTTTTGTAGAATCATCTGCAGGAGTTGCCGTAGGGGGACGCACAGGCTTCACTTCTGTGATCATCGCACTCGGTTTCGCTGTTGCTCTCTTCTTTTCGCCGATCCTGTCAGTCATTACGCCCGAAGTGACGGCGCCGGCACTGATCATTGTCGGTGCATTGATGGCAACAGAAGTCAGACACATTGACTGGGGAAAACTTGAGGTTTTCATCCCGTCTTTCCTTACCATCATCATGATGCCTCTTACCTCAAGCGTTGCGACGGGCATTGCTGCAGGGTTCGTTTTGTATCCCTTCGCCATGATTGCGTCGAAAAAGGCCAGGGAAGTTCATCCGATCATGTATGTACTGGCGGCGCTGTTCATCTTATTCTTCGCCGTCTCATGAATAAAGAAAGAGGACCGGAATCTCATCCGGTCCTCTTTCTTTTATTGGTTGCGGTTCGGGAATACGCTGCGGATCATACCGCTGATTTCTTCTCCGAGGCCTTCGATCGGCTGACCGTTTTTCACCTTGCCGGAATAATCCTTCATACGGTCAACGAATGCAGGGTTGGTTGAAATGTAGACGTTATGGATGCTTCCATTTGTTTCCTTCACTTGCTTTGTGATCTTGTCTTCGAGGTCTTTGCTCAATTTTCCATTATCGAGGACTGCCGCTACATAGGCATTATGGTCGGTCGCCATGACATAGGAGCTCTTTACGTTATCAAGGTTGGCAACCTTATTGGCCGCCTCCTCTGAGATGGAGTAGTTCCCATCATTCATCATTCCATCATTCATTTGATTGTTGTTATAGTCACGTTCGGCCTGGTTGTCATAGTTCACATTTTGAAGGTTGTCATTCATACCTTCTTTATCTGTACCGTTTTTAGAAGCACATCCAGCAGCTGCAGCAGAGATCATCAAGATCGATGCTCCCGTAAGGATCAATTTTTTCATTTTTCTTTCCTCCTAGTTCGTATTCCTCCTTACTATCCCCGGACGCGAACTTTCTATTCATGCAAAAAGCGATCCTGGGTTTATTGGCCAGGATCGCTTTCATTTCATCCATTTGATCGTTTATACTGATACCTTTTCCATTGAAAACGAATGAAGCAGCCGATGCAGAAGCCAAGCAATGCCACGGCCGCCGATACGAATACCAAAGCGGTGAACACGACCGATGCGACCGACCAACCTGCAAGGGAGGATGCATAGCCCGCAGCCAGACAGATCACTGCAATCGTACTGTTGAACCTTTGTTGGTCCGCGTCCTCCTGAATATAGCTGGAGGCATCTTTTCGTAAAAACGCCCTGCCCGCTTTTACGATCGGATTGAACCCTAAAAATGCACCACAGGCATTGGCTGCCAATGGGACCAGAAGGAAATGCTCCACTTGAAAGATCCAGAAGCTGAGAACAAAAAGGATGATGCTCCACTGATTCAACTGGACAAGAGGTTTAGGAATCGTTTTCGACTTCATACACAAATCCGACCTTTCCGATTTGTTTTGTTACTTATCATACATCGTGGCAAAAGAAATAGCAAAACTTTTATTCCATCTCTCATCCTTCTCATCCCTTGGCAAATCACTTGGGAGTAAAACTGCATGAATGGCCAAAAGAGCCGACTTCCCTATCTTTTTGAGCCTTATGCATGGTATAATCTTTTAGATTGAGTATTAGGAGGGTTTCATACATGATCCAAGTATCAGATGTAAGTTTGCGTTTCGGCGACCGAAAATTATTCGAGGACGTCAATATAAAATTCACACCGGGGAACTGTTACGGCTTGATCGGTGCAAACGGTGCCGGCAAGTCCACATTCTTAAAAATATTATCAGGAGAGATCGAATCCCAAACCGGCCATGTTTCCATGGGGTCAGGTGAGCGACTCGCTGTCTTGAAACAGAACCACTTTGAATATGAAGAACATGAAGTCCTCAAAGTAGTCATCATGGGACATAGTCGTCTTTATGAAGTAATGCAGGAAAAAGACGCCATTTATATGAAAGAGGACTTCTCTGATGAAGATGGCATGAAAGCAGCGGAACTTGAAGGTGAGTTTGCAGAATTGAATGGGTGGGAAGCCGAGTCAGAAGCCGCGATCCTTCTAAAGGGTCTTGGAATCGGTGAAAACCTCCATACAAAGCTGATGTCTGAGCTTACAGGTGGAGAAAAAGTAAAAGTACTCCTTGCACAGGCACTATTCGGCAAACCCGATGTCCTGCTTCTTGATGAGCCGACGAATAACCTTGACCTTCAAGCAATCCAGTGGCTTGAAGACTTCTTGATCAATTTCGAAAACACCGTCATCGTCGTATCCCATGACCGTCACTTCTTGAATAAAGTGTGTACGCACATTGCAGACCTTGATTTCAGCAAGATCCAGATTTATGTCGGGAACTACGATTTCTGGTATGAGTCCAGCCAGCTCGCTCTGAAGATGGCACAGGATCAGAATAAGAAAAAAGAAGAGAAAATCAAAGAGCTCCAGGCTTTCGTTGCACGTTTCAGTGCCAACGCATCCAAGTCGAAACAGGCGACTTCACGTAAGAAATCCCTTGAAAAAATCAGCCTTGATGACATCAAGCCAAGCTCAAGGCGCTACCCTTACGTTCACTTCCAAACCGGGCGTGAAATCGGAAATGATGTCCTTCGCGTAGAAGGCCTCAGCAAAACGATTGATGGCGTGAAGGTACTGAACAATGTCAGCTTCATCATGAACAAGGAAGATAAGATTGCCCTTATCGGTAAGAATGAAATTGCCAAAACAACCCTTTTCAAAATCCTCGCTGGAGAGATGGAGCCGGATAGCGGTTCTTTCAAATGGGGCGTCACAACGAGTCAGGCATACTTCCCGAACGATAACTCGAAGTACTTCCAAGGTAGCGAACAGACCCTCGTCGACTGGCTTCGTCAATATTCACCAGATGATGAGAGCGAAACGTTCCTGCGCGGATTCCTTGGACGCATGCTGTTCTCCGGAGAAGAAGTATTGAAAAAGCCGAGCGTGCTTTCCGGAGGGGAAAAAGTGCGCTGTATGCTGTCGAAGATGATGCTCAGCTCATCGAACGTGCTTATGCTCGATGAACCGACGAATCACTTGGACCTTGAATCCATCACTGCCCTCAATAATGGATTGATCAACTTCAAAGGCGCCATGATCTTCGCCTCCCATGACCATCAGTTCGTTCAAACGATCGCGAACCGCATCATTGAACTTACCGACGAAGGACTTATTGACAAAGAATCATCTTATGATGAATTCCTTGAAATGAGAGCGGCGCAAAAAGCCTGATAAAAAAGAAAGCCTCACCGGAAGCATTAAGTTTCCGGCGAGGCTTTTTTTATGTCTGTTTTGCAAGGAATGCTTTGATCTGGAAATAACTGATTTCATCAGGTAGGAGCTCTTTGATAGGCTTCAGTTTATCCGAGCCTGCCTCTTGCACCGCCCCCCTGATCAACCCTTCCTCCTCTTCTGAAAACAAGCGGGTCCAATCCTTTCCTACCCCTTCTTCGTAGGCACGGGCGATATGATTCTCGATCGTCGTCGAACTCATACCTCTACGTGATGCAATCTGCTTTGGATCGTATCCTTCCATGAACAGCTGATAGCTCACGATATGTGACGGCCCCTCTTCTTCCATCCGTTCTCCGGGCTCTTCTTCCATGACTGCCCTCTCTTCAAAGTCTGCAATTCCTTTCAGGAACGCATCCCCATATTTAACGAGCTTATTCTGTCCCACCCCGCTCACATCGAGGAATTCATCCCTTGATTTAGGGCGCTTATCGCTCATGTCATGAAGCGTCTTGTCCGAGAAGATGACAAATGGCGGAACACCAGCACTTTCTGCCAACTCTTTTCGGATCTGACGTAGTGATTCGAAAAGGGGATCTTCCTTCTGGATGACCCTGACCATGGTCTTTTGTATCTTTCTTGAAATCGACCTCTGGCCCAACAGGACCTCTTTTCCCTTTGAAGATACTTTAAGAATGGGGTAGCTCCCCCCTTCTACCGCGATCACCCCTTCGGCGATCAGATACTCAATGAAAAGGGAGACATCCTTTTGCGATTGATCTTTCATGAGTCCGTATGTGGAGAGCTGATCAAAACGCCAATCTTTGATTTTTTTATTCTTTGATCCGGTCAGGACCCCGGCAATCAAGGAGGTACCGAATCGCTCATTCATCCTGAGCATACAGGACAGGACCATCTGTGCTTTGACCGTTACATCTTCCTGTTCACGGTCATCAAGGCAGTTGCTGCATTTCCCGCATCTTGCATCGCCCTTCTCTCCGAAGTAGGTGAGAATATATTGTTGAAGGCAGGACTCTGTGTGGGCAAAATCAATCATCTCCCTGAGCTTTTGCATTTCGTTCATCTGCATGTCGGGTGAAATATTCTGCTCGATGATGTATCGCTGAGTCTGAATATCCTGAGGAGCGAATAGGAGTATACATTCACTGTCGACTCCATCACGTCCTGCCCGTCCTGCTTCCTGATAATAGCCTTCCATATTCTTCGGCAGTTGATAGTGGATCACATACCGCACATTCGATTTATTGATGCCCATCCCGAAGGCATTCGTGGCAACCATGATGGAAATCGAGTCATTCAGGAATGCATCCTGCTGCTCTTCACGGAGGCTATCGGATAAACCACCGTGGTATTTGCCGACTGCTATCCCCTTCCGCTCGAGAAGCTGGTGCAAAGCTTCGACTTCCTTTCTTGTGGCACAGTAAATGATCCCTGAGTGATCCCTGTTCTTTTTAACATAGTTTTCAACCCATTTTTTTCGATTTTCCCCTTTGACGACTTGGAAGAACAGGTTATCCCGTTCGAATCCCGTCAATACCATATTCTCATCACGAATTTGAAGATGATGTAGGATATCCTGCTGAACTTGTGGGGTTGCAGTTGCCGTCAAAGCGAGGATAACAGGATTTGTCGGGAGCTGGGCCACAGCCGAGGAGATGTTCATGTAGCTCGGTCTGAAATCGTGTCCCCATTGGGAAAGGCAGTGGGCTTCATCCACCGCTACCAGGGGGATGGGCAGGGTTTGGAGGAATCGAAGGAAACTCCTTGATTCCAGTCGCTCTGGTGCGATATAAAGGAGCTTATATTCACCCGCTGACAGGCCAGCCATCGTTTCATCCGTTTCTCTTGCTGTGAGGGTACTATTTATGTAAGTAGCTGGTATCCCTTGTTGGATAAGGGCATCTACCTGATCCTTCATCAAGGAGATCAGGGGTGAAATGACGACGGTCACTCCATCCAGGAGCAGAGACGGGACCTGGTAACAAAGGGACTTCCCTCCTCCAGTCGGCATGATTCCGACGGTGTCGTTTCCGGCTAAAACGTGTTGGACAATTTCATCCTGTCCCGTTCTGAATGAATCATAGCCGAAATACTCTTTTAAAACATTCGTTGCTTGCTGCAAACCTTCGACCTCCTGTCATGATTGTGGTCCCCTAATTGTAAAACAGATTTTCCTATCTGCCAATAAACAGTCCACAGTAAAAATGAACAAGGCGGTCACGGATTTCCGTGATACCGCCTCTCATTCAAAACCACTTGATTTCTTTGGAATCCTTTTTATCTTCGTTCGGTGCCGTCCCTTTCCAGAATTGCTCCCATACGGTACTACGCGTTTCTTCAGGCTTTTTTGTCTCATTCTCTTTTTTCACAGCCACCGTGCTCCCTCCTTGAAGTCAGAATACATTACAGTGTATTCACCTACCCGGAAAAGCGTTTAGCATTTGGGCGGGCAAAAAGAAAAAAGAACCGACATTTGTCGGTTCCGATCAGGAAGTCTTCAAGGTAGGGTGGGGATTATCCACAACCTGCAAAACCTTGGTTGACTGTACCATGTCTTCTTTACATAATGGACACTTAGGTGTGTCTTCGCTTTTAAAATTATCTCTCATCCAGCCTTTACAATCTTCAGCGGAACAAGCCCAAATTTTTGTTTCTTCCGTTTTAATTTCTTCCTCAACTTGATTTCTACGACCAAAAGCCATTGAATGTCCTCCTTTAAGATAAGTAGGATTTTCCCGCTAAGCTTTCTAACATGGAAAAAATAAAACTGCTGTAGATGGTAAGGGTTGATGAATATATGCTCTAGGTTCACTTCTATTGTACCATACTTTTACTTTTAAATATAGTGAACACTGCTTCTCCCCCCTAGTATGGATGAAACCCAAGGAAAATATGCAAGATCTCCTCCCTCATTTTATGATGCTATCCAGGGTAATATGCCGATCTCCGGGCAGGCTAAAGGGTAAATGAGTGTTGTCAGGGTGATGTAGATCATGATCAGGAGTAAACAACAGAAACCTTTCGGCAGCGTCCTTTCAGACGCTTTGAATGGGCGAATACAAACCAGCAGCGATCTCGTGTTAAGGCAGGTTGTAAAGAGCTCCCAAGCTTTCACCATCGCGTATTTGGAAGACCTTATCGATTCAGAGGCTCTACATAGTCACATACTGAGGCCACTTGAAGACTGGCCTGACCCTTTGTCAGACGAAGAAGTCCATAACGTGATTTCCATCGGTGGGCTTTCCACCACAGAATCCGTTGAAGACGCAATCAGTCAGCTTCTCAACGGTGCGGCCATCGTCTTTCAAGAAGAATCACAATACGCAACAATAGCAGATATCAGTGATCCGGGTACAAGGAGTCTGGAAAAGGCTGAAACCGAATCACTCGTTTTCGGTCCAAAGATATCGTTTACCGAGTCGATATCGAAAAATCTCAATTTGGTCCGGGCCAATGTAAATGACCCCAACTTATGCGTGGAAACCTTCGAAGTTGGCGACCGGCTGAAACGCAAGGTGCAGATGGTCTATATCAAGGACCTTGCCGATGAAGAGAATGTTAATACCTTCCGTCAGCGCATCCGTGATATTGAAGTGGACAGCATTTTGGACTCAACGGTTCTGACTCAGATGATAGAGGATAATTCTTATACGTTTTTCCCACAGTTCCTCACAACAGAACTCCCTGACCGGGTGAGTGTTTCACTTCTGCATGGTAAGGTAGGTGTCCTGGTGGACAGGAGTCCGACGGTCATCATCGGCCCTTCCACTTTTCTAAGTTTTTTTGAATCCACGGAAGATATCTATCTACGTTGGAACATGGGGACATTCCTCCGCATTGTCCGTTTCATAGCCATCTTTTTCTCGATCCTGCTTACCCCTGCTTACGTGGCCGTCATTACGTATCATTACGAGGTGATTCCATCCGCCCTGCTTGTCTCGCTCGGCCAATCGCGCTCGAACGTCCCCTTCCCTCCCGTCTTCGAAGCGCTTCTATTGGAATTCATCATTGAGTTACTAAGGGAAGCAGGAGCAAGATTACCGACCAAAGTGGGGCAGACGATGGGTATCGTCGGAGGGATCGTGATCGGGCAGGCTTCTGTTGAAGCGGGATTTACAAGCAATATCCTGATTATCATCATCGCCATCAGCGCCTTGGGTTCTTTTACCGCTCCGAGCTATGCCATCGGGACGGCTGTCAGGGTGATCCGGTTCCCACTGATCGTCATGGCTGGTCTATACGGAGGGCTGGGGATGATGTTTTGTTTTTGCTTCCTACTCATCCACTTATTAAGGCTTACCACACTGGGACGACCTTATTTATCACCGGCTTATCCGTTCAGGTACCAGGATCTGAAGTACAGTCTCTTCCGTCTCCCCTATCAGTTCCTATCCAAACGACCGGTAACCAATCACCCCAGTGACACAGGACGGATTCCGGAAGAGAAAATCAAACATAAAAAATAAACGCAGTACTTGAATAGAGGGAAAGGAAGGTCATCATGACAGTCAATCTGAATCCCCAGCCGAAATCAATGATCAATGCATTTTTGGTCATGTTCATCATCCATACAGCTCAGACCGGCGTAGGTATTGCTGGCCTCCCCCGGGTCGTCTTCATGGAGGCAAACAGGGATGCTTGGATTTGTGTTTTCCTATCGGGTCTTACTATCAGCCTGGTGTTGTTCGTCATGGTCGCCATCCTGAATTCGTATGACTCGGCTGATCTTTATGGGATCCATAAGGATGTCTATGGAAAATGGCTGAGTGTCCTTTTCAATTGCATTTATATCGTCTACCTTCTCTGTGTAACCTTCATCATCATGATGAATTACATTGAAATGGTCCAAGCATGGATCTTCCCAAAGATCCAGCCGTGGCTAGTGATGGGCCTCCTCCTTATCTTATTGGCCTATGGCGTGAGCGGAGGCTTCAGGGTTGTAGCGGGGATTTGCTTCCTCGGATTCATATTCGCCTTTTGGCTCGTGTTTATGATCTACACCCCCATTAAATTCATGAGCATCAATCATTTGCTCCCTATCATGACGGCTTCCCCGGATGAACTGATGAAAGGTATTTATAAAAGCAGCTTTTCCATGGTTGGTTTCGAGCTCCTTTTTGTCTATTATCCTTATATCAAGGAGAAGCAGAAAGTCTTGAAATATGCCTTGATTGGTTCAGGTTATACCACGGTCCTATTCACGGTACTAACCGTCGTTTCGATCGGCTTCTTCTCTCATGAGACACTGATGAAAACAATTTGGCCCGTCCTTTCCATGTTCAAAATCCTCAGGATTCCGAACTTGGAGCGCTTTGAATTCATCGCCGTGTCCTTTTGGATGCTCATCATCCTTCCAAATATATGCGTTTACTTTTGGAGTGCGGTAAGAGGTATGAAACGGACTTTTAATCTTTCTCATAAGAAGACAATCCTGATCTTTTCCATTATGATCTGGAGTGTGTCCATCTTCCTCGAGAATAGGACCCTTATTAACACGATTACAGACAGGATCGCTACGGGAAGTTTCATTCTTTCATTCATCTACCCTTTCATCCTTTTCATCCTGGTAAAGTTCAGGACTAAACTGATGAAGAGGAGGAGTGACTCTTGAAAATACTTTGTATTCTTTTCTCAAGCATGCTCTTGCTTACAGGATGCTTAGAAACCAAATACCTTGAAAAATTGGGACTCATCACCGCAGTCGGTTACGACAAAGCAGAAGATGATAAACTCAAAGGCACCACTGTTCTTTATCAATTCAACCCATCAATGGATGAAGTAGAGAAGACACTGACCACGACTGCTCGGACCTCCAAGGGAATCAGGCTCTCTCAAAACCTGGATACGGATCATAAACTCGTATCTGGACAGCTCAGGGTCGCGGTCTACGGGAAGGACATCGCGGAAGAAGGCATCGCTCACCTTGTGGATACACTCGAGAGGGATTCCTCCATTGGCAATATGGTGTATCTGGCGGTTGCGGAATCGACTGCTGAAGAAATATTAACGTTCCCCCTGAAAGAAGAACCTTCCAATACAGGGACGTATCTTTATAATCTCATCCAGCAGAATGTAGACGGGGATGCGATCATCGCTCCGACTCTGCAAGAATTCGTTACAGACTACGGAAGCGTCGGCAAGGATGCTATCCTGCCTATGCTGTCGATCACGAATGGAGATATGGGGGTGGAGGGATTTGCGCTATTTGATGAAGATCGCTATGTGCAAAGCGTCGGCAAGGAGAAATTTTTCTATGTACGCTCTCTTATTGAGAATAATGAAGTAGGTAGCGTAGAGTTGGGGGTTCCTTTGGAAGCTTTCAAGGAACATCTATCCAAATGGGACCGTGAAGATCGGACAGAGGAAGATCTATTCATCACCTTGGATAGCATACGGTCTTCTTTCAAGATCCGGTTACCCGACCGGGATCAGCCGGATTTCCACATCACCCTCAAGGTCAAATCACGCTTATTGGAAATGTCAGAGGAGCTTCATCTCGGAAACCCGAAAGTCATCAAACTGCTTGAAAGGAGTATTGATAAAAAGATGGAAGAGTCCATCGAAGATGTCCTTACGTTTCTGCAGGAGAACCACACGGACCCTGTTGGTTTCGGGATGAAGTATATGAGCGTGAGGGGGCATCAGGATTTGACCCGCAAACAATGGACGGACCTCTACCAAAAAGCGACGTTCCATGTCACAGTCGAAAATGAAATCGTCCGCACCGGAGTGATCAATTAAAAGGGCCGACACTGGGCGGCCCTTATCGATTCGTTATATAGTCACGGAGATCCTCGGTCAGTTCATTGGATGGCAGATGTTCCGCAGGCTTCCCGTCTTTGAACAGGATCAGACCGATGAATAGCTGAAGATCATCATCACAGGCCTCGCAGAATTCAATTTCTTCCGGATTCCAAAAGGCGATTGAATGAATATGTTTGGCTTTCATATTCGGATAGTGGGATCGGTGATGGTGGATCTGTTCCTTATATTTTTCAATGGCCTCGACGTCATTGTCGAAGGACCATTCTTCCACGATATCCCGTTCCCAATTTTCGAAGAACCACCATGGTTCAGCATCGCTTTTCGTTTTGATCACTTTCCATTTTGATTCCATATTCCCACTCCTTCTCCCCAAATTGTACAAAAAAATAAGGGAAATGCAAAACATTTCAATTCTATCCCCTGGCCGGAGACAAGTTCTTGTCCTGCGATGCATAGTTATAGGACAAGAACACTACAGGGGTGAACGTATGAAATTTTATTCCATTTCCAAAAGAAGATTCCTGATCACGGGGTTGCTGATGGTGGTGATCTTGGTTACAGCCAGTTTATGGTATTTCTCGAATCGGGATGACTATCCGACCGTTTCCCTCCCAGGTGGCAAAGCCCAAGTATTTCAACTGGTAACTGGAGAATTCTCCTCAGAACTGCCCGGTGGAAAAAAGATCGAAGCTTACCGATGGGACCCCGGGACGATCGTCGTTGAAAGCGGAAAAGAAGTTGAACTACGGATCCTCGGAGTGAACGGGCATGAGCACCCCTTTCATATTGAGGGAACGAATGTGACCGGAGTGGTTAAAAAAGGGGAAGAAACAGTGGTACACTATACATTTGCCGATCCCGGGACCTATAAACTCGTATGCGACCTGCATGAAACAATGGAGCAGAACGGCCCCATGATTGCTTACATTGTCGTTCAATGAAGAGGATTTCTCCGTGGGTGCCTTGGTGAATGAGTGGAGGCGGTCCTTTAAAGGGGAATGGCTGACAAGTTCCAATAGATAATCATGGATTTTTCCCTGCAGAAGAAGTATACTCTAACTTGTATGACCTCTTAATAAAGGAGCCAACCTCCATTGTCTATTCTTTTTATGCAGGAGTTCATCGATTTTTATCTGAGCCCGATCCACTTCAGCATCCTGCTGTTATTCATCCTGATCCTGTTCCTGAATCAATTTCCTTCTCCGTTCAAGCTTTATTCCCACTCACCCTATAAACGGATCGATGGGGTACAACGGGTCGCGGAGGTACAGACAGACCAGAATGATACGGTCGGCACCAGATTGATCAAAATGATGAAATTCCTCTTTTATCATGCAGAAAGTGATGAACCGTCCTCCATGGATTGTCTAAGTATTTAACAATCCAATTACTCAAGGAGGAACACATCATTGAAGAAATTAACGATATCATTACTTGTACTTATAACCGCCATCACACTCGGGGGATGTCAGAGCGCTACGACTGACGGGGCATTCTTCCATGATTATTTCGTCAATCCATTTGCCTACCTGATTCACGAAATCGGCACATTCCTAGGTGGAAACTTTGGACTTGCTCTTATCGTGATCACGATTCTTATTCGTTTGATTTTGCTTCCATTTATGCTGCGCACCTATAAAAATCAGCAGGAAATGAAAGTGAAGATGGACGTGATGAAGCCTGAAATGACGGCTATCCAAAAAAAGATCAAAGAAACGAAAAATAAGGAAGAGCAGCAGAAACTGCAGCAGGAAATGATGCAGCTATATCAAAAGCACGGTGTCAATCCACTGAACATGGGCTGCCTCCCTTTAATTATCCAGACACCGATCCTAATCGGTCTGTATTATGCCATTCGCTCTTCTACAGAAATTGCCGATCATTCATTTCTATGGTTCAATCTCGGAGAGCCGAATATCGCCATGGCCGTCATCGCCGGAATTGTCTACCTCATTCAGTCGAGGGTGACCCTGATCGGCATGACTCCTGAGCAGCAGAAGCAGATGAAGATCCTTGGTCTTCTCTCACCTGTCATGATCTTCATCTTCTCATTGAATGCACCATCGGCCCTTCCCCTCTACTGGGCTGCAGGAGGAGCCTTCCTGATCGTCCAGACGCTTATCGGGAAAAAGCTTTACGCACCAAAGGCCGTTGAGAAAGAAGCGAAACCTGCAAAATAATAATGAGTCTGAAAAAGCTTCTTCGTCATAGCAAAACCCGGAATCACTTTCCTAATATAAGGAAAATGATTCCGGGTTTTTAATTTGTTTCATGAGCATTTAAATTGTTTCTAGCGATTGATCGGAGTGCAAGACGAAGAATCCTCCGGCAAGAGTAGCAGATGTATTACCCCGCAGGCTTTCCGAGAAAAGCGAAACCTTCCACGGAAATTCCGAGTGACTGAAAGAACCTATACTGATATTGTTCGCCATGAACCCTACTAGTATTTCCCAATCCTCTTTAGGATGGACTATTGAGCATTTCTTCTCCTCATAAAGGTTGTACCTGCAATGACCATGATGATGAGATAAAGATAAAATGGCAGCATGATATATCCTTTTTCAGTGGAACTATTGTGAACGGTTCCCGGCCCATTGGTTGCAAGGGCATGATCCTGTTGAAGATTTGAGGAGGCGTCAATCCGTTCCAATTTAGTGGATGTGATTTCGTCCCCGTCTCTGTTAAACAATGTCAGAAGCCCGTCCGCGCTCATTTTCTCGCTGATATGGCCATTGATTGGTTGGGTATAATGAAAGTCACTCGGAAGCCTGAAACGCTTCCCATCGAATGTGAACACGGTATCCTTCGGGATGTACTCCGAAGTGAATCTATCCAGTCCGTAATCGAGAAGCTTCTTCGTATCATCGTATATGGCCGGTTTAGATTGAGCCTTCATCGTCACGACGACAAGAGAAACGTCATCTTTTTCAGCCGTTGTTACGAGCGTATGCCTGGATTCATCAACAAATCCGTTCTTCCCACCGGTCACCTCAGGGTAAGGAAGCTCCCCCTTCACCATTTTATGGGCATTGTACAAGGTGGTATCCCAGCTTTCTGATGACCAATCCATGGATTGGATGCCAAAGAGCTTTTTGAATGTATCGTTTTGCATGGCGTACCGTGTGATTTCCGCCATATCTTTGGCCGTCGTATAGTGATTTTTATCGAATAATCCATGGGCGTTTGTAAAGTGGGTATGTTCCACTCCTGCCTTTTCTTTCAAGAACGTATTCAGTTTATCCACAAATTCATCCTCAGATCCAGCTACCTGCTCTGCAATGGCCACTGCGGCATCATTCCCTGAATTGATAAGCAGGCCTTCGAGAAGCTGTTCCATGCTCATCTTTTCCCCTTCTTCGAGGTATACGGTCGATCCATCGGTGCTGGCTGCCTTTCGGCTGATGGTCACCTCTTCATCAAGGGCACTATGCTCGATTGCATAAATGGCTGTAGCGATTTTGGTGATGCTTGCCGGGTACATTTTCTTCTCGGCATCTTTGGAATAAAGAAGGCTGTCTGTATTCGTATCTAATACTACAGCGGTTTCGCTGTAGACATTTGTAGGTTTTTTTGCGGGTGCCTCTTCGGCAGAAGCTGTTGTTGCAGAACATAAGCCGAAGAATAAAGCGGCTGCTGCGATTCGTTTCATCATGTCCACTCACCTGTCATTTCAATGTTTACACCTCAATCATTCTATCAAATAATAGAAGGGCTTAAACACTATCTCTATTGATTTGTTAAGAAATTGAAAGAATCCTGTCAGATAATGACATATTTTGCATACGCATGGAGTACGGATTTCCAATTTGACTGTGATTGTTCTACAATAGAGGGAGCAGATGAAACCTTTTTTATCACCGGAACGTATAGAAAGTCAGCATATTTTTTAAGGGGTAGATGAGATGAATACATTTCTACAAGTCTTGACGAGATCAGGAATCGGGTGGAGTGCGGGAGCAGCCGGATTCTTCACCTATCTACTGGCATTCGACCTGGGGTTTTTCATATCCGTCCCTGCAGCCGTCGGCACCAGCTTTCTCGCCTTCTACACCACGAAGCAGATCCAGAAGCAACTGTGGCTTAAGAAGAACGGCATCACCCGCAGGGAATATCTCTTCATCACCAGGAACCTAAAAGAAGCTAAAATTAAAATAAACAGATTGCAAAGGCAGCAGCTCAAGGTCAGATCACTTGGGGCCTTCAGGCAGATCCTTGAGTTGAATCGATTGAGCAAGAGGATCTACCAGCTTGCCAAACGGGAGCCCCGGCGGTTCTTCAAGGCAGAGTCGTTCTTCTACTATCACCTTGATTCCGTTGTTGAAATCACTGAAAAGTATACGTTTCTTGCGTCCCAACCCGGGAAAGACAAGGAGGCATTCAGATCCCTTCAACAGACGAAGACGACACTCGATGAACTCTCCCTTTCATTGGAGCAGGATCTGCGCAAGGTCCTCGCTGATGATATGGACACCCTTCACTTTGAGTTGGATTTTGCAAAAAAAAGATTGGAAGAACAAAAAACGATAAAATGATGACGACTGGAGGAATCCCCCATGGAACAACGTAAAGAATACTCGGAACTTGATCAGCTATTATCAAACCCCTTCGATGAGGGTCTCTCCACGCAGCCTCAGAAGGCCAACGGCCTCATGGAGCGCCTGCCAGAAGAGCAGCAGCAAAAGGCCAAGCAGCTCGCAGAACAAATCGATTACAAAGATTATGAGGCCATCCTGAAGTACGGGACGGCCGCCCAATCCCAGCTCTCCAATTTTTCGAACTCCATGCTTGATCACGTTCAAAAACGGGATATCGGACCGATCGGAGACGTGCTCGGGGACCTCATGAAGAAACTGGAGCTCATGAACCCCGATGAATTGAATTCAAAACAAAAAGGAGTCTTCAAACGGTTGTTCCGTAAAGTCTCATCATCCATTCAGGAAGTCCTTTCCAAGTATCAGAAGATCGGATCACAGATCGACAGGATCTCGGTCAGACTCGAGCATTCTAAAAAGACCCTGATGGACGACAATCGACTTCTTGAGACTCTGTATGAAAAAAATAAAGACTACTTCCACGCCCTCAATATGTATATTGCAGCGGCCGAATTTAAACGGGATGAGATTCAAGGGACCCTCCTTCCAACACTCAGGAAAAAGGCAGAAGAAAGCGGCGACGAGCTCTTATACCAGGAAGTCAATGACACCACCCAGTTTCTTGACCGATTGGAAAAGCGGATCCACGACCTTAAGCTGAGCCGGCAAATGACGATTCAATCCGCACCTCAGATCCGCCTTATCCAGAACACCAATCAGGCACTTGCTGAGAAAATCCAGGCATCGGTCCTCACGGCCATCCCGCTATGGAAGAATCAGATTGCCATCGCACTTACCCTACTGAATCAGCAAAAAGCCGTCACAGCTCAGAAGCAGGTATCACAGACGACCAATGATCTCCTTCTGAAAAACTCCGAGATGTTGAAAGTCAACAGCATCGAAACAGCAAAAGAAAATGAGCGTGGCATCATCGATATCGAGACGTTGAAGAAAACGCAGGAAAATCTTATCACTACAATCGAAGAGACCTTGGCCATACAGGCAGAGGGGCGACAAAAGCGCCAGCAGGCCGAACAGGAAATGGTGACGATGGAGCAGGAACTTAAGCAAAAACTCATCGAAATCAGAAAATAATCAAGCAAAAAAACCGAGTGATCATTGGGTCACTCGGTTTTTTCATATGGTATATTTCTGTTTACGGTGCGTCCGACCTCTTAAAATCGTCACCTTAACCCAGACACACGGTTAAATGCTACTGATCAACAGCTTCCTCAAAAGTGGGAAAAGCACATCAGGAAGCTCTGATACATCCGACACCAGGATACTGTAGTTCCCATATATGTTCTGAATCGTTTTCCGTTGACCTTCGTCAATCTCTCCGTTGGCAAGGAATACATTGATGACTTCGATTCCTTTTTTGCGCGCATCAAGAACGGCCTCATGGGTATCGACAATGCCATTTTGCTCGTAATCCATGGCAGCCGGCTCTCCGTCCGAGAAGACCAAAAGGAACTTTTGCTTCTCTCCTCTTTGAAGGATGCGATCTGTCATCAATCTGATGGCGAATCCGTCCCTATTGTCCTCTTCAGGATGAAGCTGCATGATTTCCGGACCACTGGACGACTTCAGGGATGACTGGAATTCCAGGACCGGTTTAAGATAGTTGGGCTGAGAATGGGAAGTAGCGGTATTGGTATCTTCCCAGAACCCTACCACTTCGTGAGGTACCCTGACCCCTTTCAAGGATTCGTGGAATAATGTGATTCCAAGCTTTGTCTCCTCCATTTTATCAAACATAGATCCCGAACAATCCACCAACAGGGAGAATACGGCGTCCAGCTCTGCGGAAGGATCATGTTTTTTGTAGAACAATCTGGGCACATCATCTGTAAGAAGTCTCAGTAGTTTTTTATTCAACCTGCCGAAGTGGAGATCAGTTCTTGGCTGGATCCTTTTATGCTCAAGGGTCTTTTCGATCATCTTCTGGAGCTTTTTCTTGTAGGTGAATACTGCCGCCTTATTCACACCGTAGGCTGCCTTGTCTTCTGAAGATGGTACATCTGGAGCAAGAAAGACCGCTTCTGCATAACGATTTTCCTTTCCATACGGGTGATCTCCCATGCCACGCTCTTCATGCTCTTGATCGACCGCTTTAGGAGTCTCGTAGATCTCACGGTCGGTTTGTTTGGATGTTCCCTGTACCATGGCCATGGCCTGGTCACCGTCTTCTCCTTCCCGGACACCTTCTCCCATGAGATCGGAGGAACTTCCCTGATCCAAATCGAATTGCAGGAATGATTCCCCTTTCTCTTCGGACTCCCGATGCCAGGTGCGGAACTCCTCTTCCATGATCTCCTCTTCCCCTGTACTCTCCTCCTCAAGAACATCATCGTTCGCAAGGGGATCCCGGCGTTTCAGATCATCAAACGTCTGGTCCGCCTCATCATCATATACATCTTCCGGGAGATGAAAGTATTCATTCAGCATGTCCTTCTTCAATACGTCTTCACATACCTCCACCATCTCCAAGCATACCTTTACAACGTCGGAGGTGGATTTCGTTTCGTATAAAAGGGCTAGCTGCCGCTCTAGGAAGGGCATCATGAGATCAATCTCATCCGAAATAGCCGCCGCTTCCTCCAGGGGTGATTGTGCATGAAGGAGCAAAAACAGTTGGTTGAATAAAGCATCTGTAAATACGCTTTTCGTCAAATTCACTTTTAGCTGCGCATCAAAATATTGCCGATAGATCCTTCTCCTCACACTGAATGATGCCTTCGTACCAGGTCGATCCGATTTGCAGATTTCCTCGAGTCTTACTTCTTCCCCGATCACAAAGAGCTGTTTGGCAAAACGCTTCACAGGTGACCGGTCGATTGCTCGTAGATATCGTTCCACCGTTTTCATTTCTGTGTGTTCAAGATTCCCGATCGTTCGAAGATACACATCACTTTTCAATCCATATGTCTCGTCCCTTTTATCCCGGTGATCCCAGAAATGACTGACATAGACGACTTCATTTTTCGGATCGAGATAGGAAAACGGACCATATTTCAAGGACATTTCAGCATTCTTTGAGAGGGTTTTCGCCAGGTCGGCCATCTCCATGAACAGAAAGGAATCGATGCGCTCATCATTGAATTGTATAAATCGATGCATGATTAACCCCTCATTCGAATAGTGTATCGGCAATGTTTTCGATTGCCGCTTTTTCCCTTTCATCTTCCAATTTATCTATGATCCCCCGTCGGATGGCCCGCTTTGCCGGCAGATGCACCGCCAGGTCACACGCGTCAAGGAGGGCACGTATGGAAGCCGCTTCTTCTGAGACCTGTCCGTTCCTCACTTGCACCATCAAGTCTGAAGCGAGCTGGACGAACCGGTCCACCACTTTAGGATCTGTAAGGGAGCTTTGAGCAGCTATGACCGCCTTTAATGTATCTCCTTCAATGTATGGCACGTCCACCACCACAAACCGGTTTTTCAAGGCTTCATTCATCGGGACGGTCCCGACATACCCTTCATTGATGGCAGCAATGACGCCGAAACTTGGTTCTGCTTTAATGACTTCACCTGTGAAAGGATTTGTTATGCTTCTCCTGTAATCGAGGACTCCGTTAAGGATTGGAAGTGTCTCGGGCTTAGCCATGTTGATCTCATCTATATAGAGGAGGTGCCCTTTTTTCATCGCCTGGATGACTGGGCCTTCAATGAATTCAATTACGCTCTTGCCGTCCTTCTCTGCAATTGTCTTGTAGCCAAGGAGAGCCTCTGCGTCAAGGTCAACGGAGCAGTTGATGCTGTGCATTGGTTGGGAGAGCATGGAAGATAGCGTATCGGAGAGCTTTGTCTTCCCCGATCCGGTCGGCCCCTTCAATAGAAGGTTCTTTCCCAGTGTCAGTGAGATCAGGCAGTCCTCAATAATAAAATCCTCACTTGAGGTATAACCTCCTTCCCTGACCAATGATTGGTCCTTTTCATGATGGTAGGCTTCCTTCCGTTCTTCGATCAAGCGGAAAATTTCATCTGGTAGTTGTGTTACGTTCACTGTTGTCATCCTTTCTGATTATCCATGGAACTATTGTATCGAAATGAAACAAGCACTGCAAAAGGAAGATGCTTTAAAGTGGCAAATCATACCTCGTGAAGGTACGCTGAATGGTCATGCCCGCTTTTTTATAAAGGAGTGCCGCATGGGTCGGGCTGTCACTGTCGACCAACAAGGCCGCATGGGTCATGCCTGCACGGTGTAACCCGTCAAAAGACTGCCGCAACAGTTGGAGTCCCAGTCCCATTCTTCGGTATTCTCTTTTCATGCCCAAATGGGTTATTTCCCCTACCTTCGTTTCACCATCGGCACGTGAAAGGACAAATCCGATCACTTTTTCCTTATCGATCATAAGAAGCCACCGATCGGTTGAGTCCTCTGGGATAAAAAACCGCTGATTGAATTCTTCCCAAGTGGAAGGATGATGATCATAATGATCCGCAAATATCTCTTCATAGGCTTCATATAGAGCACGTTCGTCGTTTCCGGGAATAAATGGACGGACGAGGTATGGACTGACTGGTACAGCTGTTTCAGTAAGTTCAGTGCTCATCTGATGCCAGTGTCTTTGAATGGAAAATCCCGCTTTTTCAAAAGCAATCCGCTCTTCAGGCGTATTGGCAGAAATGACGATGCTTTTCTCATTGATACCCTCAGATTTCCAGCGCTTTCCCGATTCGATCAGAGATTCGATCAGCTCTTCAATATAGCCTTCTGTACCCTCATCTTTCACGGTCAACACCAATGACGGGAGACGATGATCCCGATGGGTGAGAAACGATACCCCCTTCAGCACACCACGGACCCATAACCCGACTTTGTCCTCTCTTTCCGTTTTGACTACTAAGTCCCTGATCATCTTCAAACTTGTTTGCACGTTTCCATATACGGTTTGTTCATAATCATGGAATACACTGATCACCTCAGAAAGATCATCTGCCTGTATTGACCGTTTGACTCTGCTCATCCCTACACCTCCACATAAAAAAACTGATGCTTTCAGAAATTGAAAAGCATCAGCTTTGATCCTTACAGTACTTCAAAGTACTCTTTATAAAATCCACCCATTTTTCCACTTTCGTCGATGACGAAGTAGTAATCTTCGGATTCATTTTTCAAATCGTATACTTTCCCTGGAATCAATACGTTTTCCACTGTATATTTCGCTGCATCTGTATGTAGGCATTTCACTTTTCTTCCTGTTTCGTTTTCGGTCCATGTATGATGGATCATTGTTGAATCCCCTTCCTATGCTTGACTATGTTACTAGTATAGTCTTATCTTCATGTGAGTTCAATACTCCATGATGAAACCTTGCCGTCCGCTTTTCACATCCTGACAAAACGATGCCGCTGATGTAAACAAACCATTTTCGATTCGATTTCGATAGACGGAAACCACCAATGGAAACTGCTCTGGGTGAGGATCATGATGCTCACCCATCACGAAATTCATATAGATAACCTGCCCTCAGGCAGGATCCCGGTCCAACGCATGGACCTGATGAAGCATGGCACGAATCCGTTCTTCATCCATTCCGAGTCTCAAGAGCTGATCTTGCAGTTTACGATGATATTCCTCACTCACATAAGGGTGGCTCCCTCTCAGTATTTCAAGGGCATAATGTTCAGGCGGCAGGGTTTCAGGTGATTTCCGTTTTACGATGAATGTCAAGACGTCCTTATACACCCTTCCTTCGATCGTCACATCAAGAAACGCAGGCCGATACCAACCGGGGAGTACCCCTTCCCTTTCGAACAGGTAATCGACTGCTTCCTGATTGACCCGGTAGACCACGCCTTCCATGACCTCTCCAGGAACTTCCGTGATATCCCCCCTGCCTCCATCACCCACGACGAAAGAGTAGTCCATTCGGAAATCTTGTACGATTCCTGCCCCGAGACAGTCCTGAAAGTGGATATGGACCCCTGCTTTTTTGAAACGTTCCTGATCCATGCAGGATCCGTAGGCGAAGTACAGGGTTTCAGACGGTCTGTTTTCGAGGAAAGTCTTCACTTTCCAGTCACCCGAAGGAATCACTGAACCTTGTGCGTCTTCAGATGCTGCAGCAAATACGGTAGCCACATGGCTTCCGTGATCGGTGACTACCGTCGCTTCCGTCTGTATTGCCTTGGCCGGGATCACTTCTTTCATTCTTTCAAGCTGGTCGATTATGGAACGATCGACCTCATACAATTCACCGTATACCTTCTCATTCCCAGCGGTCATGACAGGCTGCCCGTCTAATGACTCAATGAGCACCCCGTCCACGTACGCTTGGAGTGAAATGGTTCGGGGGTTTTGTAAAAGTGAATGATGGCATTCATGCTTTCTCAAATTCCCATAAACGAATATAAGCATATATGGTCCCTCCACTGGTTAAATTCATTGTACTCTGCTCATCCATCATATCACAGAAAAAGGACATTGGATTCCCATAACAGAAGCCAATGTCCACCCGTTAAATAAGTAAGCGATTACATTTTGTTGGTATGGGAAATCGCCTTTTCACCCATTTCCCGTAAACGGAATTTCTGAATCTTCCCTGACGCTGTCATGGGATACGAATCAATGAACTCTATGAATTTTGGCACTTTGAACCGAGAAATCTTCCCTTTGCAAAAATCGCGGATTTCCTCTGATGTGCACACTAGACCAGGCTTGAGGATCACCCATGCAATCACTTCTTCTCCAAATGTTTCATCCGGAACCCCGGTGACCTGTACGTCCAACACCTTCGGATGGGAATATAAAAATTCTTCGATTTCCCTTGGATAAATATTCTCACCGCCCCTGATGATCATATCTTTGAGCCTTCCCGTGATCCTGCAATACCCCTCTTTATCCATGACGGCCAGATCTCCCGTATGGAGCCACCCTTCCTCATCTATGGCCAGGGAGGTCGCCTGTTCATTTTTGTAATATCCCTTCATGACATGATACCCCCGAGTGCACAGTTCACCCTGTTGACCCGGACCCAGTGATTTTCCTGTAGCAGGATCGATGACTTTCACTTCGACATCGGGTAGGGCCCGCCCGACCGTTTCCACCTTCACATTCAAAGGATCATCTGTCCGGGTCTGTGTGATGACCGGGGAAGATTCCGTCTGACCATAAGCGATAGTGATTTCTTCAGCACCCATTCGCTCCATGACCCCTTTCATCACTTCCACGGGACAATTGCTTCCTGCCATGATACCGGTCCTGAGAGTTGAAAGATCATATTCGTGGAATTCAGGGAGATTCAATTCAGCGATGAACATCGTCGGAACCCCGTGTAGCCCTGTACAACGTTCAGATTCAACGGTGCGGAGGACTTCTGCCGGACTGAATTCCTGAACGGGTACCATGGCTGCCCCTACGGAAACACATGCCATCGTTCCAAGTACACAACCGAAGCAGTGAAAAAACGGAACCGGAATACATAGGCGATCCATTTCAGTCAGATCCATGCACCTTGCGATATTATATCCATTATTCACAATGTTGGAGTGCGTAAGCATGACTCCTTTGGGAAATCCCGTGGTACCAGATGTATATTGCATATTGATCACATCATCAGGTTGGCACTCGGCCATCCGTGCGTTCAGTTCTTCGTCAACCTCCTCTTCGCCGAGCTTCATGATATCGTCCCAGGCATACGTTCCTGGATAACGCTGATCGCCGAGGACGATGACATTCTTCAATTTTGGGAGAGCTGCGCTTTCCAGCTGACCTGGGATCGCGTCCTTAAGCTCCGGACAGATATCATAGAGCATGTCAATATAAGAAGTTGTTCGGTAACCTTCCATCAATATGATGGAACCGCTATCCGATTGCTCAAGCAGGTACTTCAATTCTTCCCTCTGATAATTGGTGTTCACCGTGACTAGGACTGCCCCCATTTTCCCTGTAGAAAACTGGCTGATGAGCCACTCAGGAGTGTTTGTCGCCCAGATGGCCATATGATCTCCTTTGTTGATGCCAAGCTTCATGAATCCTTTTGCTGCTTGACGGCAAAGATCATCAAAGCGGGAGTACGTCCATCTCAACCCTCGATCTGCATACACCACCGCATCCCGATCGGGGAAAAGCGCCGCTTTTTCTTCAAGAAGCGTCCCGATTGTTTTTGTTAAAACCGCCACATACAACCCCTCCCAAATATGTAAATACAGCTCTTACGTGAGTAATATTATCATAAAAATTAGAATTTTCAAATAAAAAAAGGTATAATCGCAACTTTTTCAGGAAATGTTTATATGTCTAACTGCTGGCTCCCAGGCTCCGCCCTTACCCATGATTCAACCCTTCTAAACACGTTTCAACAATTCAAGTCAAAACCCGACTTAAGTTGTATTTTCAAAAAACCCCTTTTCAAAAGAAGTGAATGTATGTAGAATAAATAGAAAATATAGAACATTCTATATTTTAAACATTTCCTGGGAGGTTGCTCATGAAAATTTTAAGTAATGAACAGTTGGTCGCAGCGTATCGGAATGCTGAAAAGCAGGGGAATGATCAGGATTGGATTATGCTCCTGAAGAAAGAAATTCGAAACCGTGGACTGAGGCCTTTTAGGAAATCGTGATGAGACATTGAATGAGGAGGGTGAAGACAAATTTGTCTTCACCTTTTATTTTTGTAAAGCTCACCTTTCTTTACTTCCTTTCTTCCATTGTTCTTCCCCGATGATTCCAAGCTTATGAAACAAATAAGAATAGTAGTATACCTTTTTCTTCACTTTCATCGCCTCCTTTTCCCTTATCCAAAACTATTGGTTTTAATCATATTTTATGCATTTATACAAGTTTTAGTGCAAAAAAAATCCGATGCCCCACTGGGGCACCGGCAATACATTCATCAGTTCAATTAAAAATCAGAATCAGCCTTCAAGCAGAAGGTCTTCAGGATTTTCAAGCAGTTCCTTCACCATGGCGAGGAAGCCTACTGCTTCTTTACCATCTATGATTCTATGATCATAGGATAGGGCAACGTACATCATCGGACGGTTTTCCATTGTATCCTTATCGATTGCCATCGGACGTAGCTGGATCTTGTGCATTCCTAGGATCCCTACTTGAGGTCCATTCAGGATCGGAGTCGAAAGAAGTGATCCGAAGACACCTCCATTGGTGATGGTGAAAGATCCACCTTGGAGATCGGCAAGGGCAAGCTTGTTTTTCCTTGCTTTGGTTGCAAGCTCCATGATTTCTCCTTCGATTTCCGCAAAGTTTTTGCGCTCACAGTCTCGGACCACTGGTACAACCAGTCCATCTTCTGTTGAGACAGCAACACCGACATCATAGAACTTTTTGAGGACAATTTCATCTCCATCGATCTCAGCATTGACATATGGATACTTTTTAAGGGCAGCAACAACCGCTTTTGTGAAGAAGCTCATGAATCCGAGTCTTACATCGTGGTCTTCAAAGAATTTGTCCTTCTTACGCTTCCTTAGCTCCATGACAGCCGTCATATCGATTTCGTTAAATGTCGTAAGCATGGCAGCAGTCTGTTGGACTTCAACCAGCCTTTTTGCAATGGTCTGGCGGCGGCGTGACATTTTTTCGCGTTCAACCGGTTTACCATTATCAGATTTCGGAGCTTTTTTAGCTTCTGGAGCAGGCTTGGCCGGTGCAGAAGCAGGCTTGTTCCCATAGGCTTCGATATCCTGCTTGCGCACCCTTCCCAGTGGATCTGTAGGTACGTCGGAAAGATCGATCCCTTTTTCCCTCGCTAGCTTGCGTGCAGCAGGAGACGCAATCGGACGATTCTTCTTCTCGGTCGCTGCCGGCTCTTCTTTGGCAGGTTCCTGCTTTTGATCCTTCTGTTCAGGGGCTTCGGCTTTCTCTTCCGCTTTCTCCTCAGATGGGGCCGGGGCTTCCCCGCCTTCACCGACGACTGCGATGACTTGGCCTACCTCAACGGTATCTCCCTCTTCGGCTTTCAGTTCTTGGATCGTTCCCGCTTCTTCAGAGATGACTTCCACGTTTACTTTATCGGTTTCCAACTCTACGATATATTCGCCTTTTTCCACGTAGTCGCCCGGCTGTTTCAGCCACTGGGCGATTGTACCTTCTGTAATGGATTCTGCTAATTCTGGAACTTTGATTTCTGCCACTGTGATGTCCTCCTCTTTCTTATCGGGTTAACGCTTCGTTCAGGATACGTGATTGTTCTTTTTTGTGTACGGTCGCTTCGCCTTCAGACGGACTTGATCGCCTTCTCCTGCCGACATAATGAACGCTTACTCCCTCTGGTGCAAGCTCCCTCAGGCGCGGTTCTGCAAATGACCATGCACCCATATTTTTCGGTTCTTCCTGAATCCAGACAATCTCTTTCAGGTTCGGGTATCTTTCAAGGATTGTTGCGATATCCTGATTAGGGAATGGATACACTTCCTCTACTCGAAGGATATGAAGCCAATCCAGACCTTCCATTTCACCTAGTTTTTCTTCAAGGTCGATGGTGATTTTTCCGCTTCCGAGGATGATGCGTTCCACGGCTTCATGATTTTCACCCGTACCCTTTTGTTCGAGGACGGAATGGAACTCGCCTCCTGCCAACTCTTCTGCCGTAACGGATGCATGTTGATTCCGTAGCAGGCTCTTCGGTGTCATGACCACGAGCGGCCTTACCTCTTCTTTCTGCAAAATCGCAGCCTGCCTTCTCAACAGGTGGAAGTACTGACCTGAAGTCGAACAGTTCGCAACCGTCCAGTTGTACTCACCGCCAAGCTGCAGGAAGCGTTCCATACGTGCGCTGGAATGCTCCGGTCCCTGCCCTTCATAGGCATGAGGGAGAAGCAGGACCAGTCCTGATTTTTGTCCCCATTTAGCACGGCCTGCCGAGATGAACTGATCGAACATCACCTGGGCCATGTTGGAGAAGTCGCCGAACTGTGCTTCCCATAGAACCAGGGTTTCAGGGGCAAATACGTTATAACCATATTCATATCCGACAACGGCCGTTTCAGTAAGAGGGCTGTTGTGAACAACGAATGAAGCATGTGTTTCTTTCAGATTATGAAGGGGGATATACTCTTTACCGGACTGTTCATCATGCAGGACAAGATGACGCTGGGCGAACGTTCCCCTTTCGGAATCCTGACCGGTAAGTCGAATCGGAGTCCCATCCTTCAAGATGCTTGCAAAAGCAAGGGTCTCTGCATGGGCCCAATCGATCTTCCCTTTCCCTTCAAACGCAAGTCCCCTACGCTGAAGGATTTTCCCAAGCTTCTTGAAGACATTGAATCCTTCCGGCCACTGAAGCATTTCATCGTTCAAGCCCTTCAAGAAAGCAGGGTCGACTGACGTCTTGATCTCTGGCAGGCCATTCGCAACGAATTCAGGAGGAGCGAGGATTGTATCTGGATCATCATCTTTTGCTGGGACCTTGTCATAAGCAGCCTTCAGCATATCTTCGATTTCTTTATCCATTGCAGCAATTTCGTCTTTACTCACAATTCCTTCAGATAGCAACTTTTCCGCGAAAAGTTGCTTTACATTCGGATGTTTGTGAATGATCTTGTACATCAACGGATTCGTGACCATCGGTTCATCCATCTCATTGTGTCCGAAGCGGCGGTACCCGATCAGGTCGATGACGAAATCCTTTCCGAACGTCTTACGGTATTCATACGCAAGGACCGCTGCCGTCAGGCATGCTTCAGGGTCATCTGCATTCACATGGACGATCGGCACCTCGAATCCTTTTGCCGTATCGGATGCGTATTTCGTCGATCTTGAATCCCTGCTTTCCGTCGTAAATCCAATCATATTATTAGCGATCAAATGAATCGATCCGCCTGTACCATAGCCGCGCAGCCTACTCATGTTCAGCGTTTCGGCCACGACTCCCTGACCAGGGAATGCGGCATCACCGTGGATCATGATGGCATACGATGTTTCCGGGGATTGTTCCGGATAACCCTTATCTTCCCTTGTCTCCTGTGCTGCCCTTGTGTATCCTGCAACGATCGGACTCACCACTTCAAGGTGACTCGGATTATTGGCTAGTGTCACCCTTGCGCGAGCCGTCGGAAGCTGTCGGGGTGATATCTCACGGTCTGCACCGAGGTGATATTTGACATCCCCTGTCCATCCGAACGTAATCCCAATTGAACCTTCTGATGGAATGAGGTCTTTACTCGGGGCGTGCTGGAACTCCGCGAAGATCATTTCATACGGTTTGCCGACCACATGGGCAAGGACATTCAGGCGACCACGGTGGGCCATGCCAATATTGACCGTCTTGGCACCGGCCTCAACGGAGTGGCGTACCATCTCGTCGAGGAGGGGAACCATCGTATCAAGACCTTCGATCGAGAAGCGCTTCTGTCCTACGAATGTGCGATGAATGAACTTTTCAAAACCATCCACTTCGGCAAGTCTCCTTAAAAGGAGCAGCTTCTGATCTTTCGTCAATTTCGGGAAGAACTGACCTGACTCGATTTTCTCACGCAGCCAATTCTTTTCTTCTAGCTCGTGCACATGCGCATATTCATAGGCAAGTTTTTTCGTATATACCTTCTTCAGATGTTTGATGGCCAGAAGTCCGTCCGTGACATGTTCCGGTGCGTCAGGACATAGGAAATCAACCGGTATCTTCTTGAGATCCTCTTCGGTCAAGTCGAATGCGGAAAGATCAATTCTTCTCGTATCCTTCTCCCGGTCATTAAGAGGATTGATATCGGCTGCCAAATGGCCATATGTACGGATGTTGTCGGCCAGTTTGACGGCCGCCACCATCTTGCTCAGTTCTGTCGGCTGTGCCGGCAGGGAAAACGAAGCGTCGGCTGATTGGGCATCTGCCAAGACTTGTGCGTCTTCAGCTTTCGGTGGGCCCCATTGATCAAAAAGTTCTTTCAGCTCTGGATCTACTGCATCGGGATCCTGCAGATATTCTTCAAACACTTCGATCACATAGCCAAGATTGGGTCCATAAAACGATTCCCATGGTCCACCCTGATTGGTCGATTGCTTTTTCATCGTGAAAAACCTCCAACTGATTTGCCACTTAGTATTATTTGGATATCATGTATTCATCCCAATTCATATTATGGAAGAATAGTAAAATTTGTTCGTATAAAACGCTTACAAGGATATTTTATCACTGTAAAGGACTATTATAAAGCCCTTAAATCAAATTTCTCAAAATTTTTACTCTACAGTTCTTAAGGTGTGGAATTTCTTTGAGAAGGCCATCTCCCCTTTATTCCCATAATGTCATTTAGTTGATGCGTCAATTAACCCATTATTCTGAAATAATTTTATGTGAAGCGCTTACTATTCTTGCTCATCATGTATGAGGTGATAGACTTTTTTCATAAACCATCTTACTACTCTTCCTAAAAAAAACCAAACAATTTTTACTGAATTTCAGCAATTTTTGAGTTTGTCAGTCTGCGAACCTTCCGCCCATCGATGAATAGAATGTCTTAAGTGAATGATCCAAGAAATGAGGTGCGACGATGTTTCCATGGAACGTATTCCCCTTTATGAAAGGGATGAAACAGAATATGAATCCTCAGGAAGTGGATTCATACGTACAGGACATGATGAAAAAAATGTTTCCCGGCGGATTCGAGAGCATGATGAATGCCAACAGCACCATGGGCGGGGCCTCACCCCAGCATACGCCCCATCAAAGCAGCGAACAGAGTGTAAGCATCCCTGCACATGTGTTTGAATCCTTCGAGGATGTGTATGTCCGTTTTGAATTAAAAGATGAGGGACTGATGAAAAAGGTAAAAATTTATCACACCTCCAATCAGGCCATCATAGAAAACATCCCCTCCGACGGGGACCGCCAAGTCATGACACTTCCTTGTCTCGTGAAGAAAAAAGGGGCCTCTGCACACTTTCGTGACGGTATCCTGGAGGTGAAAATCCCTAAAAGCACAGATATGCAGTTTACAGAAATAGACGTCTCAGATCGATACTGAGACGTCTAGGATCAGGCTTTATTCAACTTAACTCGGATGATGGTACCCGTCGGCTTATTGAGATCGGCTTCAATGATCCCTCCGTAATTTTGAATAAGCTTGGAAGCAATGGCAAGTCCCAAGCCATATCCACCCTTCTCACGGCTCCTGGCTTTGTCCACCCTGTAGAAACGGTCAAAGATCTTCGGCAGATCGGTTTCCGGAATGCCTATTCCTTCATCCTTGACCTCGATGACGACACGATCCCCTTCATCATCCAGGACCATTTCAATCACAGAACCCCTATCTGAATACTTTACGGCATTATCGAATATGATCGTCAGTACTTGTTCAAGATGCCGAGGCTGCATGACAGCCTCCGTGGGGCCGGACAGGCCATCATTCAGTCTGAATGTGTAATCTGTATGAAGGAATTCGAAGTCTCCGAGCACCTTGCCGGCAACCTTACGGACATCCGCACGTACGTTGTTCAGATCCTGCTTTTCACGATCTGCCCTTGATAATTCAAGAAGTTCCCCCACCAGGCGCTTGATCCTCTCCAGCTCTTCCAGCGAGACTTCCAGGGATTCCTCCAGGATGGTCGGATCTTTTTTCCCCCAACGATTAAGGAGGGAAAGGTGGCCTTCAAGCACCTGGATCGGGGTCCTCAGCTCGTGGGAGGCATCCTCTACAAACTGTTGCTGTTGCTGGAACGATTTTTCAATCTGGCTCATCATGGAGTTGAAAATATATGATAATTCCGAGATTTCGTCAGCAGAATCTCCGATATCCACCCTCTCATGAAAGCCCTTCCTTTCGATGGATCGCATCGTTTCAGAGAGGTTATTCAACGGCTTGACGAATTTTCCGGCCATGATATACCCGATGAGCGCGCTGATCAGGAGTGCACCGATCCCGATGATGGACATCATCCAGAATAGATTTCTCATGACGGTTTCATACCGGTTAAGCGGCTGGATGATTTCCACATATCCATTGAATTCACTGGAACGGATCGGAGACCTTCCGATCAGCATCTTCTTGTTTTCAGACTCGATGAGATGAACGGATTTTCCTCTGACCGGCTCGAATGGGACATAGAATGATGTATCACTTTCCCCGCGGATCTCGAGGACCTGGTTCCCTTCTGTATCAAGGATCCTGATTGTTTGATCCTTTTCGGCAATCTGCTTCATGAGATCCTGGCTGTCAAAGATGTCCTGTTTCTGGATATTCGGCCCACGCTGTTTGAAGAAGACGGTGATTTCGTCCAGCACGCGGCCGAAACTGCTCTCTTCTTCATTGATGAGCCATTTATCAATGGCATGATATTGGAAGAAACTGAATAAAAAAAAGGCTAAAAAGATAGCAGAACCAGCCGCCAATGCCCATTTAACCTTTAAAGACGTATGTTTGAACCGATAAACCAGTTTATTCATGATCTCATCACGTAACCGGTGCCCCGTACCGTCTGGATGTAACTGTCATCCCCGGGACCATCAATCTTATTCCGTAAGTACCGGACATAGACGTCTACGACATTTGTTTCGACTTCCGTATCATATCCCCATACCTTGTTCAGGAGCACTTCCCTCGTCAAGACAATATTCTGATTCTCCATGAACGCAAGGAGAAGATCGTACTCCCTCTTCGTCACTTCAATTTCCCTATCGCCTTTCAGCACCTGCCTGGATTCCTTTTTCACAACAAGATCACGATAGGAGAAGCTCGTTTGATGTGAGAGCTGAGCTTCGTTTTCTGACCGGCGGAAAACGGCCCTCAACCTGGCAAGGAGTTCTTCGATGGCAAAAGGTTTGATGATATAATCATCCGCGCCGCTGTCAAGTCCCGAGACCCGGTCCATCACACTGTCACGGGCCGTGATCATGAGAATCGGGGTCGCCTTGACCTGACGGATCCTGCGGCATACTTCCAAACCGCTCAGACTCGGAAGCATGAGATCAAGGAGGATGATATCCCATTCCTGATTCAATGCAAGGTCCAACCCTTCGCGGCCATCATAGGCCTGCCCGATCTCATAGCCTTCATATGTCAATTCAAGCTCGATGAATCGGGACAGATTTTTTTCATCTTCTATTACTAATATTCGTTTCACACCATCACCTGCTCTGCTGCCTTATATTCCTTATTTTAGTCTATTTTTATCAAAAATAAAATCTTGAATGGCATGAATGATTTCTACACCTTGATATGCAAAGAGTGAAATGGCTGTAAGACTGAAGAATAATACAGGTATAAATCGTATCCACATGATTTTTACCTCCTTTGATTTACCAACATTATCTCCCCTCAAGATTAAATTTCCATGAGAATGAGATGAATTTTCTTTAACATAGAAAGAAAGATTTTCGAGGTCATCTTAGTTTACATAATAATATTATAAAATATCTATGTTAGTTGTCCGTTCTACAGTGGTACAGTACATATATGGTTCATATATACAATACATAAGGGGGGCTGATCATGATCTGGTTGATTGCATGCGTGCTTTTTTCCATAGTGGTATTCGAAGAGGGACTGAATTTCTTATTACGGCGCAAAGTGTTTGGAAGAACCCGTGTTGACTCAGGCAGGCACAAAAAGGTACTGGAGGGTTTCAGTGGCGTGTTCCGGCTGAAAAGACAAAAAAAGAAGACAAAAGCTTCAGCATGACTTTTGTCTTCAAAGGAAAGAAATTAGAATGGGTCTTATAACATAAAGATTTTACCATACGAACCTGATTCATATGTTTGGGAGTGAAATCCTTATTCATAAGCAAGATTCATTGTAATCCTCAAAAAAGTGAATACAATTAAAGAAAGATTAAAATTCAATGAGAATTTCTTTTTTTATCGTTGAAATGCTAAAAAAGAAATGGCTGATCAGGAGAGGATGATTTGATGATTGATATGAACTGCGATTTGGGAGAGGGCTTTGGTCGGTTCTCGGTTGGTGACGATAAGGCCATCATGGCATTTGTGACATCGGTCAATATCGCCTGCGGTTTTCACGCAGGAGATCCGGTGGTGATGAGGAAAACCGTGGATCTTGCGGCTGAGGCCGGTGTTTCTGTTGGGGCACACCCCGGGTACCCCGATCTACAGGGGTTTGGAAGGCGGGCCATGAACATGGATCCTGAAGAAGTATATGCCATGGTTCAATATCAGATCGGATCGCTCACTGCCTTCACGACTGCCAAGGGCATCCGGCTGAACCACGTGAAGCCTCACGGTGCACTGTACAACACCGCCGCACAAAACCCCCTTATTGCCTCGGCGATCGCTGACGCGGTCCTTTCTTTGGACCCTGACCTGATTCTTTACGGACTGTCCGGTAGTGAGCTGACAAAAGCAGGGGAAAACGCCGGCTTGAAGGTGTATCATGAAGTATTTGCCGATCGCTCATATGAAGAAGATGGGACTCTGTCACCGCGGCATCTTTCCGGAGCCGTCCTCACCGGAGACGAGGCGCTGGATCAGGTGAGGCAGATCATACAGAGTGGGCATGTACATACGAGACTGGGAGCATGCATCCCCCTCAAAGCCGATACCATCTGTGTACATGGAGATCACCCGTCCGCCATCCGTCTAGCAGAAAAGGTCCGAGAGATTCTACATACTCTATCACCCTATTCAAATAAAGACAGGAGAGATTCTTATGAAAATCATTCAGATTCAGACCACTAAAAGAGACGAAATGACCGATATTACACGAGAGGTCCAGAACCATGTGGATCAGACAGATGTGAGTACGGGTGCCGTCGTCGTTCAATCCCTCCATACGACTGCCGGCATCACCGTGAATGAAAATGCCGATCCCGACGTGAAGACCGATTTCCTCAGGAGACTCGATGAAGTGTTCCCGTGGGATCATCAGTCCGACCTGCACGCTGAAGGAAATACGGCCGCACATCTGAAAACATCCACGACAGGACATGCCCAGACCATTCTTATACACGAAGGCAAACTCCTCCTCGGTACCTGGCAAGGTATTTATTTCTGTGAGTTTGACGGCCCCAGGATGCGATCAATTGCCGTTTCCATTTTGTAAAGAGCCATCCTTCACATAAATAGAAAATCCGGACATCCGTCCCTGATGCCGACGGCGCAGGGCGGATATCCGGATTCTGTAAAGGTGGTTCATACCGATCCTTGGTGTCATGACAAAAAACGGTCCCTGACTTCCTTAGAAGGGATGCTGCATTGATCTTTTTGTCCAAACCATTTGTATCTTCTCTTGGCGAATTGCTTATAAGCAACGTCTCGAATACGACGGGGAATGATCCTTGCAAACTTACCTAATGAATAAGGGAAGCGCAGCCTACTTGAAATTCTGATGACAGCGTCGGATTCAGTGAATGCGCGTTTGTCTTCGATGAGGACGATGCTATCCACTTCCTCATGAACACCATGTCGAATCAACAGTTCTTTCCCCTTTTCACTTTGAAGGGAAGCGAACTGAAAAACCTTCTTTTTTTCGTGGCGGATGATGAACTGGACCGATTGGTCACAAAAGTTGCAGACTCCGTCGAATAATATGATGCCCATTTTCATCCCCCCTTTCTATCCGCTCATGCACCGGGACTGGATAGATGATCGACCACATTATACCCCTTCACCTGCCATGAGTCTTCCAAATAGTGAAGATTATTGATGCACCCGTTGAAAAGCTTCACCTCTTGCTGCTCGTCCAGATGGAATAGCTTCAAGATGGCTGCAATGACGCCTCCATGGGAAACCAATAGGATCCTTTTATCGGGATAGCGCTGCAAAATTGCAGCTAGGCCAGCCATGATCCGGTTGGTAAGGTCATTCCCTGTTTCCATACCGGGAAAGTCAAACCCTTCATAGGAAGCTCTTCTCTCTTCTCTCGTCAGTCCTTCCCCTTCACCGAATCCACGTTCCATGAACTCGTCCATGACCTCCATGGGTAGGCCCATCTTTTCGTTAATGATCTCTCCCGTTTCCCTGGCGCGATCCAAGGATGTCGTGATCATTACATCCCAATCCCCTCCGGATAGATGATCCCTGCACTCACTGGCCTGTTTTCTCCCTGCTTCATTAAGGGGGATGTTTGTCTGTCCCTGAAGCCTCCCCGCTTTATTCCAATCGGTTTGACCATGTCTGATCAAGCAAATCTGTGTCATTTGAATGTACCCCCTGTCAGGTGTTTTCATCCAGTGTACTACAAAGCGGCGGTCAATGGGGACCAATAGGTTTCGAAACCGCATAAAAGGGAAAAGGATGGCAAGGGAGGGGATTTTATGAAACCTGAAACCATCATTCCGAAAGATGCCGGTGATGAAATCATGGAAGTCCTGGTCGACGGCCTGCAGCGTGATCTTACAGAAGACGAACGTGAGCTGGTTGATCGATGGACCTCGAGCTTTGATAAACCGGAGAGGGCTACCATCATCAATATGCTGAAGGAGCTTCTCAATAAGCACAAACGCCATGATTGACCGATAAAAAATGCCGACCCTCTCAATAGATAGGGCCGGCATTTTTTATCGGTCATGTGTGAGGTCAAGCAGACGATCGATGTCAATCCGGTAGATCGGTCGAGTCAGTTCTTCTTCTCCAAGGTCCACGGTATTTTCAAGCAGTTCATCTATATTCATCATGCAACCTCCTACGCTGTTGCTATTCCCGTTTTGTTCGTCACATAATCATTCGAATGGCGCACCTTTTTTATGTGGGTCTTTTTGAAGGAACGATTGAATGAATGGACTAAGTGTGTTACGTTTAACGTGAATCATCGGTTGTTCGATGATTCGAGGAGGCCAACGATGAAACGATTCTCCATGCTTCACGTCCCTGAAGATAGGAATACTGGCCGTCCATCCATCATGATCCATATCCTTCCGACCACCGGTAATTATATAGCGGTCGGGCAATCATCCGGTTATTTCGGGAAGGCTTTTGGTCAATATGAAAAGCTTACCGCATACCATGCTTACCTGGATATCATCTCTAGATAATGAGATAGACGTATAAAAGACGGCGCTTTTAAGCGTCGTCTTTTTGATTTTTCTTATTTTTCATAAAGTCTTCCACCATCTTCCTGTGACTTGCCACCATATCATCAGGCAAATCTTTCGGGCAGATGAACTCCAGCTTCGTTCCTTCAGAACGCTGCAGTTTCAATTGACCTTCAAACTCTTCGGAGTGAAAGCAGACTGTAACGGAATAGAACTGGTCGCCATTTTCCGCTTCTATGTACTGATCTTGACCGGAATAGACGTTCACGAGCTTAAGGCGTCCCACTTCCAGATTCGTTTCTTCCTTTACCTCCCTCCTCCCCGTCTCCTCAGCGGATTCCCCGAGTTCCATCAAACCTCCGGGGAGACCCCATTTCCCAACGGGAAAGGTGCGCTTTTGCAGGAGGATCCTCCCTTCCCCATCGGTCAAGATGACCGTGGAACCGACGAGATTGATCGGTCTTGTACCGACCAGTGATCTCAGTTCTTCAATATAGCCCATATAGAACCCCACCTTTAAGGTGATTGTACCGGATTCCCCCTTCACCTGTCATTATTTCCTTTTGATTTTTATGAGTTCGCCTTCTTCCACGGTGATCTTCACCTTTTCACCCACACGGTAATCCAAATACCGATCACAGTCGACTTCATAAGTTGTTTCATTGCTGAAGGTGATGGAGCAACGATGACCTGAAACGTCAATTTCACGTCCCGTCTTCACGCCTTGAGCCGTATTTTCGTTTATGGGATAAAACTTTTCTTCAATGGTGAGCCATCCATTATGAGCGCCATTCATCCATTTTATGACTCCAAGTCCAATCAAAAGAAAGACCAGTATGCCTAAGACGATGAGTTTCAAACCGATTTTACCCACGTTCCCCCTCCTAGATATAGCTATAAAAGGTATATGCAGGGAAAAGGACATTCATGAAAAAGGATTCCTCTTTACAAGGTGAAAAAAATAAGATATGGTTTAACTACCGACCGTTAGTTAGTTGATGCAAGGAGGGATTTCGTTGAAGTTCGATAATAAGAAAAAAATAAAACAAACAGCCTTGGATTTATTCGGACAAAAAGGTTATGAAGAAACCTCTCTGAGTGATATTGCAGCTGTGGTTGGAATAAAAAAACCTTCCATTTACAATCATTTTTCAAGCAAAGAAGAGATTTTCACGGATGTCATAGAAGATCTCATCAAATCTGAAATCACTTCCTATCACAAACTGCATGAGATTGAACATCCAGGCTCAGCCATCGAACAAGTGCGCAGGGTCTTTGACTCTTTCTGCCACCGCCTGTTGACGACTAAGGAGGCGCGGTTGTGGAAACGGGTAAGCTTCTATCCCCCTGACCCATTCAAGGAATTCATCAGCAAAAAGTTCTATGAACTTGAAGTCGAATATAGCCGCCTGCTCCGCTCCATTCACGATAGCGGAAAAAGGAACGGATACTTCATGCACATCGATGTGGACCAGTTTACTGCGTCATTCTTATGTCTTATCGACGGGGTATTCCTCGAACATCATTATTATACGGAAGAAATCTTCAAAGAACGGATTGAGTCGATCTGGAAGGTCTATGAACTAGGATTGACCAACAACAAAGGAGTGTAGAACATCATGGGTTGGATTTATGTCATCATCGGAGGGATCCTGGAAATCGGCTGGGCGACCGGGCTCTCCCTATCAGAAGGATTTACAAGGCCGGTGCCGAGTATCATCACGGCCATCCTGATCCTGATCAGCTTTTATTTCTTTTCAAATTCAATGAAGCTCCTCCCCATCGGAACTGCTTATGCGGTTTTCACAGGGATAGGTGCTGCAGGTACGGCCATAGTCGGCATGTTCATTCTCGGTGATGGGGTCAGCACGCTGAAGATTCTCTTTGTCGCCCTGCTCATATTTGGGATCATCGGTCTGAAGATGAGTGACAAGGAAGAACAGGAAGAAAGGGGGGCTCAGTAATGGCATGGCTCGCACTGATTGCCGCAGGATGCTGCGAAGTGGTCATGGTTTCGTTCATGAAGCTTTCCGAAGGATTCAAACGGATCGTTCCCACAGCCGTGTGTTTCGTTGCAGGCGCACTAAGCTTCTATCTCTTGTCTGTTGCCTTATTGGAGATACCCGTCAGTACAGGATACGGTATCTGGACCGGTATCGGCTCTGCCGGCGCCGTCCTCATGGGGATGATTTTCTTTAGGGAAGCAAAGGACGTTAAGCGGATCGCGTTCATTCTCTGTATTGTTGGAAGCATAATTGGATTAAAGATCGTATCCTGAACAGAAACTTCTTCAATTTGTACAATATCAAGATAAGGCTAAGTATATACCCATTTTCATCTTTTATGAATAAGTACCGAACATACTTTCCTGGGATTATCTCCGGAAAGTATGTTCGGTATTATTAGTTTATGATGCCATTACCGGTAATTTCAGCTTGTACATTCGTTTCAAAATGAATTGTTGGGTATTCTTCTCTCCAATTCATTCTATTCCATTCCTTTGGATGAAAGGCGATTAATTCCCTTCCCACTCCGAATAAATCCGAATTAGCTTCCTGAATTTTTTTAATTGAGTCTTCAATTCTACTTGTTAGATCCCCTTCAATTTCTTTGTTCAGACGTTTTATTTCTTTTTTGGTGAAAAGTTGGTTTGGAGGGTATTCCGCAACGTCAATATCAGCTTTCAAATGTAAACCTACCCTGATGTTTCCCGGGGTATTTGAAAGAATTCTCATCTTCACTTTGGTATTCATAAGGTTGTACGAAATATAATTCTGAATATTAGGTTGCTTATCTGCATTTACTTTTGAGACAAACCTTGCCACCTTTCCCTCTTGTTTCGTCATGATGAGGAGAATGGTGGATTCTTCATCCGTTAACTCTCCTGTCATCCTACGTCCACTAAACAAAGCAGTTCCATCTTGAATTATCTCTTGCTCCTTCATCTTGAATAATGGAAGCATGAAATCTTTTCCTTCATCAAACATAACGGTACAGATTGTTTGCATATTGACTTTTGGGACTTTTGACTGTGATTCAGATGAAGCAATGGATTCTATGATGAACTCAGATATGAGCACGTTGTTCATGGATAATTTTCGTAGGTAATCCCCTGCAGTTCCTTTTGTTACAGCAACTTTAGAGGAAATTGAATTTTTGGGATCACGAAAAAAAATGTCCATAAAGTCATAAATGTCTTCCTTCGCCAAATCTTCCCCCAATAAGTAGACTTGATTTTTCGATTGCTCTAAGTTCCCGGATATTCTATTCTCTAAATTTATTCGAAGATCACGGATGCTGTATCCTTCAGCATTCACTTCTAAGTTCGTGGGGACTCCCCCCTTAAAATCGCGAATGATGACTGTTCCTTCCACCTTAGAATCATTACCACCAAGATCAAATGCTGTTGAATATACCAGACGGCTACTTTTCAGTAACCTCTGATCCCAGCAACCGGATAGGAATAATTGAGAGATGATGAATATCAAAACCACTACCTTTCTCAACCGGAGTTCACCCCTTTCCTCTTCAGTATGAGTGATAGTATCAGGATGATGATTGGAAGGATGACAACCATCATATAAGACAAATTCATGACATAAAAGTGATAAACCTCGATCTTTGTAATGTCGACCATGAGTGCAATGCTAAAACTTACCGACCCAAACCCCATCAGGCACCATGTTCCCTTCTTCTTGTTCATTCCTTTAAGTAAGTTTCTGCTTCCTTCAAGAGAAAAGAATAAATAGCTCGTTAAGGAAGTTATGACATTGACAATCCATAGAGACAAAAATATCAAGTCAATTCTCTCTATAATTTGAAGGTTTATGGATTTGACAAAATACAAAACAGGCTGCGGAATGATCAATAGTTCTGACGGGCTAAATACCACCGCACATATTAGAAACATAGTTAAATACAAGAGCGTAACTAGCCAACTGGCTAAGCTGACAGTTTTTAATATTGATTTCTCACCAAGTGTATTGAAATATGGAAAGAGGAGTAACAACATCTCAAATCCGAACATGGAAAATCCAGCTTCCTCCGCTCCACTTATCATGTTCATGCCGAATTCTTTTCCTATTGGAAATAAGTAGCGTATTTCGACAGGATAGGTTCCAAGGACCACTAAAGACATGAAAAGCAAAAAAAGTACCAGACCAGAAACTAAAATGTAAATGTTACTGATGGTTAACACATGTTCTCTAGCCAACATTATGGCGGTTAGCACCAGTAAACTCATAACAATCCATTTTGGAGTATAAATCAATAACCAGGTTTTTATCACTTTCGTCGAAAACATGAGGATTAGAGCTGACACTAAAACCCCATAAATCGTATAGGCGATTGTGACCACGTTTCCAATGTACGTACCTAGAATCAATTTTAAATATCGGAAGTACGAAAGTTCCGGGAATCTTTTTGCAAGCATCCAAAATAAAAGTATGAGGAGTTGTACAACCAGACCTGCTAATAAGATCGACATCCACCCATCTTGCTTCGCCCGTTGAAAGACACTGTAAGGTAAACTTAATATGCCGACTCCTATCTGGGTTTGGATGATGAAAAATAAAAGTTGTGTTTTGGTTTGTTTAATTTGAATCATTTGTCTGCCTTCTTTGAGAAGCATTTTTAATATTTTCTGGCCGCTTATTTATCATCCAAATCGGTAACCGTATCACTGTATCGCGCAAAGCTTTAACATCTAAAGGGATTAGGGGATAAAGATAGGGATGGCTCAAAGAAGTCAGAGTTGCTAAATGTATGAGAATCATCATCAAACCAATGATGATTCCAAAGAAACCAAACAACGACGCCATGACCATTAAAGGAAATCCTAAAATCCTTATTGATGTGCTCAATTCATTGGATGGTATAACAAAGGAGGATATGGCTGTAATGGCCACGACAATAACCATCGTATTTGAAACAAAATGAGCTTGTACGACCGCATTTCCTATAACCAAACCTCCTACTACTCCAATCGTCTGTGCTATTGGGTTTGGAAGCCTGATGGCAGCTTCTCGAATTAACTCGAGTGTAAACTGCATGATAGCCGCTTCAATCAGAGGCGGAAACGGGAGATATTCCAGTGAATTCTTAATTGAGAATATGATTTCAACTGGAATCACCTCATAATTATAAGAAATGACCGCTATATAAATAGCCGGTAGGCAGAGAGTCGTCATATAACTTAAAAGTCGTATCAACCTAAAAAACGAGGCCGTTGTCGATCTGATGTTGTAATCTTCAGACGTCTGAAAGAAGCTAAAAAACGAAATGGGGAAAACCAGTGAGGTTGGGTCCTCTTCCATCAATAACGCAACCCTTCCTTCAAGGATGCTTCCTACAACCCTGTCAGGTCGCTCAGTATTAAGCAATTGTGGAAACGGTGAAAAAGCATAATCCTCTACATACTCTTCCAGTTGGCCCATTAATTGAATGTCTTCACTATCTATAGAATCAATCCTGTTTACAACTTCCTTTACGATTTCCTCATTAGCCAAATCAGAAATAAAGATAAGAGCAATTTTTGTACGTGTATTTTTCCCAACTAAAAAATGCTTAATGGTCAATTTCTCAGACGAAATCCATTGACGAATGTAGGATATATTTTCAGTTAAGTCTCCACCAAACCCTCGATGGGAACCACGAATTACCTTTTCATTTTCCGGTTCAACAGTTTGTGACGAACTTTGCACTGGGACAGTAACAAGAGTCATTACCTCCGAATCATCTTCTAGCAATAGGCAACGTCCTTCAGCAAGACCGGAAATCGCTACATCATGATCAGTGGTCTCGTCAATGTTACTACCACCAATAATGTTAATTACCTTACCTTGGGGATTCTCTAAAAGTGGCCTAACGACAAATTCGTATAAATCATTCTCTTGAACAATTGAATTGATATGTACGATTTTTAACACCTTGCTGTTAAAATAAAGATCTCTGAAGGAAAGGTCCTGAGTATTACCTAGCCCATTTGTTATAGCCGTCATTTTTTCAGTAAGAAAATCCATATGGTTATGATTTCTAATAAGAGGTTTGGGTTTCTTCATTTTTCTATTGGTCATGGAACACATCTTCACCCTCGATCATTTTGGTAAGTAGTTGTAGGTTCTCCTGAACTTACGGCTTTATTCTAATGAAGGAACCTCTATTTTCTTAACAAGTTAAAATTATGTATGAGACCTTGCAATTTGTTATACTAATTCCATTACATATATACTTTCAGGAGTGAATCAGTTGACCAAGAAGAAATTTTATACGTGGACCCTGCAAATCTTAATCATCCTCACCATCATTTTCGTTTCAACGAAGATCTCGTTCCTGTTCCAACCGATTGCTGTGTTCGTCTCGACCCTGTTCTTCCCCATTGTGATATCAGGATTCCTTTACTTCCTGCTGAATCCCGTCGTGAATCTATTGGAGAAGGCACGGCTGCCGCGGACCATCGCCATTATCGTTCTCTATGCAGCCATTGTCGGGATACTCGTCCTTATCATAGGCAATGTGGCTCCGATCATCTACAAACAGATCACGGCTCTGTTCAACGAGCTTCCAAATTACGCTGATCAAACCAAACAGTTCGTCGAGTACCTGTCTGAAACAAAGCAATTTAAATGGGTCATGACCCAGGATTATGTGTCCATGAAAGACATTGAAGACCAGCTCATGGGGATTGCAAACTCCCTGCCGAATAACATTACATCAGGAATCAAAAGCATCGTGAGCATTGTAACGAATATTACGGTATTGATCGTGACGGTACCGTTCCTCCTGTTCTTCATGTTCAAGGACGGATATAAGCTGCCGGATGCCATTGCAAAATTTATGCCGGCAAGCTACCGTGAAGAAGGAGTCAAGACGCTCAAGGAAACTGGAGGCACATTGGCTGCCTATATCCAGGGTCAGCTGACGGTCGCGTCATTCGTGGGTACCCTGACGTTCATCGGGTATCTCATCATCGGCCTTCCTTACGCCTTGGTAATGGCCTTGATCGGGGCAGCAACGAACATCATCCCGTTCCTCGGTCCATTCCTCGGGGCAGCACCTGCAGTGATCATCGGCCTCTTTGATTCCCCGACGAAGGCAGTACTCGTCATCGTCGTGGTGGTCATCGCCCAACAGATCGAAGGGAATTTCCTGTCTCCCCTCATTTTGGGGAAACGCCTGGATACCCATCCGGCAACGATCATCATCCTCTTGCTGGTAGCAGGGAATCTTGCGGGAATCGTCGGTATGATCCTTGCCGTACCATTCTATGCCGTTATGAAAACGATCGTATTGAACCTGCTGAAGATCATCAGACTCCGTAGCTCAACGATCAAGGAATGAAGAAAAGGCCCTGCAGGCGATGCAGGGCCTTTTTGATCATAAGATTTTACACATCACATAATGAGGACCAATTTCAGGGATATGAAATTCATTCCCAACTTTTTGTAGTCCAAGCTTCTCATAATAGGGTACAGCCGTCGTCCTTGCATTGCACCACCATGCCTCCGCACCCTTATCCTTCATGGCCAATTCTGCAAAGGCTATGAGCTTGCTGCCGATCCCCTTGCCTCTTTCGAACTCCAGTGTAGCCATCCCGCGGAGTCTGTATTGATTTTGTTGTGACAGTGACTTTTCCTGTTCTTGATAAAATGATCCGATACACACCAGTCGATCTTGAAGGTAGACGCCGATATGGAATGTTCGTTCACCTTCGTCACCTTCATATATGCATGCTTCAAGAGGCTGCCCCGGCCTCAGTACTTCATGCCTCAATTCATAGGTTTCCTTTGCAGGGATTTCCTTTATGATCATGGATGGACGCCCATTGGATGGATTATGTTCATTTAAATAGGTAAGGTCAAGCTTTGTTTCCGATATGATCCCATCCCTTCCCTCCACCCTATAGGCAGAAGCATGAGGACGAGATGTGAGGACTCCCTTCAGTGCTCCGTCCACAAAGTGGAGCGCGGCTCCATCATCAGCCCCATACCCGTCAGGGATCAATCCACGTTCTATGAACGAATGGAACGCCGGTCTCCTCTCTGCTTCTCCGTCATAGTGAGGGGAATGACTCCCCTGGATAAACCCGAGACCCTTAACGATATCGAGATCGTCTCCAAAGGAATCCGTTACCCCGCTTTCAAACCAACAGATCGAACCTGCGCTCAGCCCTGACAGAATGATCCCCTCTTCATATCCTTTTCTCAAGATTCTGTCCACACCCCATTCTCTCCAGAGGGCGAGCATGCTTTTGGTATTGCCTCCCCCAACGTAGACAATATCGTGGTCAAGGATGAAACGTTCCAAGTCCCTTGCAGGGAGCTTGAAAAGGGATAAGTGAGAAGGAATGCACCGAAGAGAATTGAATGAATCGTAAAAGCGCTTGATGTATCCTTCCGCATCCCCGCTAGCTGTTGGGAGAAACAGGATTTTTGGTAATGTTTTCTGTGATTGGTCCAGTATGTATTGATCCAGCGCCAGGTTATCAGGTTCCATTGAGAACCCCCCGCCGCCCATGGCGATGATTTGCTTCATGATGACACGCCTCCTTTGCTTACTAATATTCGACATCCTACTCCGAATTCCCTTTGAATGAACGGCCAACTGACCTCCATCAAAAAAAAGAACCTGCCGTCATGGCAGGTTCCACTGTAAGGGTTGATCAGCCTTTTTTGGGCTTGGTTTTAGAGATTTCCAATCTTGATTTCCCCATCAGGTAAACGAACACAACGGCAATTCCAAGTGGAATGAGTGCATATGCGAACGTATGGGTGATGGAATCAGACATGGCCTGAGTGATTTTGCTGAGAACCTCATCAGGTATCTTATCCCGCATTTCAGCTGAGAATAGGCTGCTTGAATCACCAGAAGCCATCCCCCCTGATTTTCCGAACGCATCCTCCAGATTCGATGCAAAGAACTTTGATTGCATCGCACCAAACAGTGTGATCCCAATGGTCATCCCTAGGGAGCGGAAGAATGAATTCGTTGAATTGGCAGAACCCCGGTAGCGTGGTTCGAGCTTATGGATCGTTGCGTTTGGCAGAAGGGAGAACGAAAACCCTACGCCGAATCCACTGATGACCATATAGATCGTCAGGAGCCATCTACTCGTATCAGGACCAACCGTTGATAGAAGGGCCATCCCGATGATAAAGGAAAGGATGGAGATCCACATGATATTTCGGTAGCTTGTCTTGGACATGGCAATTCCGGCCACGGCACTTCCGAAGACGGAACCAAGCATAAGGGGCGTGAGGACAAGACCGGCATTCGTTGCCGATCCCCCGTAAACCGCCTGAACGAAGATCGGAATCAGGATGGTCAGGATGATGAAAGTCGCTCCATACAGGAATGCCAAAGCCTGAGCAGAGGCAAAAAGCGGTTTCTTGAACATCCAGAATGAAATAATCGGTTCTGCAGCCTTTCTTTCAATCATCAGGAAGGCGATAAAGAAAATCAAAAAGCCTGCGAACAGAGAAAGGATCTGCCACGAAGTCCAGGCATATTCTTTCCCTCCGAATTCAAGTCCAAACATCAGGCTGACGACGGCCACCACGAGGGTGATCGCCCCTCCCCAATCGATGCGCTGATCGGACCGTTCCGGTGATTCCTTGTATGAACCCAGAATAAAGATCAACGAAAGAAGACCGATAGGAAGGTTCACATAGAAAATCCAGTGCCATGAGAAATTGTCAGTCAAAAATGCCCCGATCAACGGTCCGAAGACGGAGGACGAACCGAATACTGCTCCAAGGAGCCCGGTCATTTTCCCACGTGCTTCAGGAGGGAAGATATCAAAAACGATGGTAAAGGCAATCGGCATCAAAGCTCCCCCGCCAATTCCCTGGATGGCCCGGAAAATACTGAGCTGGACGATACTTTGTGAAAGACCGCACAGAACCGATCCGAGCAGAAACACAAATAATCCGAACACGAAGAATTTTTTCCTGCCGTACATATCCGATAGTTTCCCGAAAATCGGCATTCCCGCCATGACCGCGACCATATAAGCGGAGGTTACCCATACGAACTTATCTGCACCGTTCAAATCGGCGACGATAGCGCCCAAAGCGGTCGCAACGATGGTATTGTCCATCGCAGACATAAGGATGGCTAAAAGAAGTCCCGCAAGGACGAGTTTGGACCCTTTTTGTTCTAGTACCACTGTCATACACCCTTTCTATATGTCTAAAGTGTCATATAATAATGTCGTACTTAATTATAACCCTTTTTCACATGATGTCCAACTCAAACTCTCCGCAAAAAAACAGGGAGCGTGAATACGCTCCCTGTCCGGAAATCGACAATGATTACTTTTGAACGTTGGCTGCTTGAGGTCCACGGGCCCCTTCAACGATTTCAAATGTCACGTCTTGTCCCTCTTCCAAAGACTTGTATCCATCGCCTTGAATCGCAGAGAAATGAACGAATACATCGTCCTGGCCTTCAACTTCGATGAACCCGAACCCTTTTTCGGCATTGAACCATTTTACTTTACCCTGTAGCATAAATCATAGACCTCCTCGTGCAGCATGCACATTGAAATGTTACTATTCCTGCTCTGATTAAGATTCAAGACGAAAGATTTTCTATCAAGATAATTAACCGAACAAAAATAACTACCTATACTATAGCAATTATTTTCAGAAAACTCAATATACTTTAATCATTTTCTTCATGCAGTTTACGGTGCATGATTTAAGGTTAGAAGAGTAGCATCATGTGAAAATGAAATGGAGGAAAATGAATGCTCATGCTTTGGATCCTTCTCATCCTTTATGCGATCTTCCTCGCTCCAGGGTCAGGAAGAGATGAAATCTTTTATGAACTGATTCGCGGTGATTTCGCCCATGTTGAACCTCTGGTGGTGACCATCTTCTCTTTCTTGGGGGTATTCCCCTTGCTCTTCGCCGCCATCCTCCTGCCGGATCGACGAAGTGGTTCCTGGCCATTCGTCCTTGTATCCATGGGAAGTGGAGCCTTCAGTCTCCTCCCGTATTTCCACTTAAGGGGACGATTCAAGGGCCTTGAGAAGATTGTCACTCCTGTCTGGCTCATGCGGGTAGCCTCCTCTAGATCATTCATCGGCATCATTGTGGCTTTGTTCGTTTTATCGCTATTACCTCTTACGGGAGGGATTTCGTTGAATGCCTACCGTGTTGCATTCATGCACTCTTCCCTGGTCAGCGTCATGACCGTCGACTTCTTGGTCCTCGTTCCCCTATCCTGGTATGCCATGAAAAGATTTCGCGGCATTGCTTCCCCGGTTTCGTTCATCCCGATCATCGGCCCGGCCTTCCTCTTATGGAAGCAGAGGGGAGAGAAGGATGATGAAGGGACGGAATGAAGGGGTTGGGACAAAACTAAAAAGGGATTATTTCACGACGAACAATATCAGTGTAGGTTCTTTATACCGCTCATGATTTCCGTGCAAGACTACGCTTTCCGCGGGTAGCCCGTGAGCCTCCTCGGCAAGCCTGCGGGTCTCACATCAGCCACTCTTCCCGCTGGAGTCTCCGTCTTGCACTCCAATCAACCGCTGGAAACAAGTACATATAAATGGTCAAAGAACAATTTAATAACCCGAATGAACTTGCCTGAAAGTAGGGAAATTCATTCGGGTTTTACTGTGGGTAAGACACTATTGTCCCAGCCCCTTTTTTAATCAATTGACTTTCACTTCATGTATCGTACGGTCGTCGATCCGTCCTTTTTCATTCACGATTTCGATCGTCACGGACTCCTTATCTTTATCCCGGATGTCTTTGATAATTTGCTTAAGAGTTTCTTTGTTCTTGAGCGGGACCGTCACTTCCTGGGTCACATCGCCCTCTTTTTTCTTCCTGCTCTTCAACTCTTTGTCTGTATAAACCAGGTCGGTTCCCAGAGCCTCTTTCAACGTGTTGCCTTCAAAGAAGAAACGCGTCTGGAAGGGTGTTCCCTGCTCAAGTTCCTTGTCTGTCACAATGGCCGTGAAGGTGAGTTCACCGGTTTCTTCATTCACTTGGACACTCCCTCCCTTGATCATCTCGGCTGCGTTACGATTGCAGCCGGCGATCAATAGCAAAAGCATCATTCCCACGGCCAATACAACTATTTTCTTTTTCACTGTCAGATCCCCCTCTAAAGTTGTGCCTTTTCATTTTACATGAATGTCGATTGGAATCCTACTTCTACGTCGGTATCACGTGCTTCAAGTCTACTTAAAAAAAGACAGCTTGGAAAGGAATTCCCTTTCTTTTGTCGAATATACTTTCTCATCCATATTGAAAGGAAGGATTTCAATGAAGAAAATTATTGGTTGTGTGCTCATTCTCTCTCTCGCGCTTGCTTCACTGGGGGTACCCACCACAGAGGCCGCCGCCAAAAAGTACAAAAATTGTACCGAATTGAACAAAGACTATAAAGGCGGTGTCGCCAAGGCAAAAGGTGTGAAGAATAAAGGCGGTAAGACAAAATACACCCCACATGTTTCAAAAGCACTCTATGAAGCCAACAAGAGTAAGGATCGTGACAAAGACCTCATCGCATGCGAAAGGTAATGAGCAGACCAAATAGGGACATCCGGCACTTCAGTGTGCGGATGTCCCTATTTTGTTCCATTCATCATATGAATTCCCCTGACTGAGTATAGAATGACAGATTCTATTAAACCACGTGTCTGTTGCAAAGCGCTTTTAAAATGAACAGCTTCTCCCTAGAACTCAACATTTTCCAGCTTTTCGCACGAATCATCACGATTGGTTCCCCCTCCTGCATTCGATATACTCTTCTATACCTTCTTTTCAGCCATGACAAACACGTCAAATTGTTCATTATTCACCCTTAATGTGCCAAAGCATGACAGATTCATGCAGGAAAAAGGGATCAAAGACAGAAAGAATGTCGGTACATAGGGGACCCTCCCGAAATGTTATTGGTTTTTCTTCAGCTCACTTAAAAAATGGTGAAGTATCCGTGCCGTCAATCCCCAGATGACTTTGTCTTCATGGTAATAAAAGACCTCCTGCATCTTTCTCGCCTGCCATTCATACTGTTTGCCGCCCGGAATGCGGTCATAGGGAAACGACTCTTCCGGATGCATCTTCACATCGATCGTATAAATATCAGGTTCATCATTCAACAGATCATCCAATGGCACCGTAAAGACCTCCCCCACCTCTGCCGGATTAGGTTGAAGCTCTCCCGGGGTGGTTTCGATCCGACCGACAAACGGATAGATCATCGTTCCAAAGGGTGTGATGATATAGTCAAGGGGATAGACATCCCTCACCTCGTCCACTGAGATCCCGAGTTCTTCAGAAGTCTCTCTGATGGCAGCTTCCTTTTCACCTTGATCGGATGGATCCACTTTCCCTCCAGGAAAACAGATTTCGCCCGGCTGTCGGCGCATGTCCTGCGAACGGACTTCAAACAGGATATGAGGCTTTCCATCGACCAGGATCAGTGGCAGCAAAATCCCGAAGGAAGCATAGGATCCCGCTCCAAGCAGCCTTGGTTTCCGGTGCCTGAATGTCTCAAGCCACTTTTGCTCATCCATGTACTCACTCCCTTTTTCTTACCATTATAAACCGTTCCGGCGATCCGTCACAACAATGATGCCCCACCAACTGCCAAAGCTCCAAGGAACTCCAATATGATATAATGAAAGAGTATATACAAGAAAGGAATTGATGCGATATGTTCGGTAAGATGGCTTCAGATGTACTGGGACTGAGCGATATTGGTTCGGTCATCCATCCACAGGATTATGATAAGGCGGATGCAGATGACTACATCATGCATGAAGACGGGGAGAAGATCTATTTCCTGATCAAATCGAAGTCCGACGAATATTGTTTCACCAATAAAGCCCTCATCCACCTTGACGGGACGAGCGCCACAAGCAAAAAGCGCATGTTGAAACGCTTTGATTATTATAAGCATACCATCAGCGGCGTCATGCTTGAAACGGCCGGTACAGTCGACTTGGATGTGGAGATCAAATTCAAGATCGGTTCAGAATCTTATTCCATCGATGTTCATAAAAAATTCCTCACTGAAGTGAAGGACCTTTATAAATCCCTCATCAAGATCGGTGAAATTGCCGCTGATAACAGCGTGTATTCAACTTACGCTTCAGAGAGCCTTTCTGTTGCATCCCATACCCTGGGGCAGGTAAAGGCAGACCACGCAGATGTGTCCGCTCAATTCAGGGAAATCAATGAATATGCTTTCGACTGGCTACTTGAAAAGAAAAAGACCTTCGTTCAGAAGGATTATGGAAGCGTCTTTGAAACGTTCATCCAAAATTGATATCCATCGACCCGGCCCCGGCCGGGTCTCCTTTTGTATGAGGAATCATTGACGGGAAGAGACGGATTTTCTTATACTGGATAAGCACTTAATGATGACAGGAGAGGACTTATGGACTTTACGATACAATATCTATCATTCTATCTGATTTCTGTCGATGGAAAGGGTGAAGAAGCAGACAAGCGCCAAAAACACTTCCAGACCCTTACGACTGCTACCTATGAAGAAAGCCCCCTTAAAACATTTTTAGACGGGGAACTCACAAAGATCACAAAACGGAAGGTGGACCGTCATGCAAAATCCGAAAATGCACCAACCAAAATCGGACGGTTCATCGTTGAACCCGGTCATGAGCTGACATCGAATCCCAACTACAACCTCTTTCATAAGACCCGGTTCGCAGAAGACAGCGACACCTTCCGCGAGGCAACGGATCAAATCGTGCAGATGTACCTCGAAACGAGCGCAATCCGTGGAGGGGCCGTGATCGTTGCCACTGCAAAGCTGACGAAATTCTTCGATGATCCTTTTGTCTTCATCATGAAATGTGATTTTGAACCGAAGGTCGCGACCATCACGGACGAAGCGACGCTCATCCACAATGTTGAAATGGCCATCACGACAAAGGGAATGAAGTCCGTGCAGTATCCGTATATGCCGGAAGACGGGATGATGGACCCGGCTGAACTGAAGATTCACCAGGCATCCCATGCCCACTACTTCGAAAACTTCCTCAAATGGGTAGAATTCGAGAAATCCATGCCTGAAATCGTAAAATCCCAGGTGTATGGCATGGTGAAGGAACATATCTCCGAAACCTATGCAGAATCAAGCGACGAGCGCGTGGAATTTGAAGAAGCAGTGGAGGAATGGGCCATCAGTCCGAAACGGGAGATGCAGGAGAGATTCACCCCGGAACAAGTCGTCGAAGCAGCAGCGCAGATTGTCGAGCAGTCACCTGAAGTGGAGCTGAAGATGCGCCTTGACCATATGGCTGTGAAGGCAATGCTGTCGGATTTCGGTGATCGTCTACATTTTGCAAAAGTGAATGACCGCTACGTCCTCATGATCGAGAGTGATACGGTGACGTTCGAACAGGGGTTTTCCCCGCTGGAGTTCCTGAAACCGGATGACCTTCATGAGGTGATCGAGCGTATACAGAATAAGCCACAGTAAAAAGCAGTAGGGTTCCACAGGAATAGGAATCCCTACTGCTATTCTTGATTCAATCCCCCTTCAGGGAGATCGTGACTGATTCCGAGCCGAGCAGGTCGAACACACCCTAGGTCTATGAACAACAGCTAAAGAGCCTGAATCATCTCCACACGATTGCCGAAGGGATCCCGACATTCAAAGCGGTCATAGCCCGGTATGGCAATCGACGGAATGATGTTGGTACCAAGCTTCTCCAAATGTTCCTTCCAATACCTCACATCGCTGACTTCATAGGCAATGTGGGCCTTTGTTTGGTATCGATCGACCCCTTCTTCCGTTCCGATATGAAGGTCTGCGTTACCTGTGCGCAGCCAGAAGCCGCCCCTCCCTTTCAAACTCTCCGGCTTATCCATTTCCTCCAGTCCAAGTACCCCACAGTAAAAGGCCCTCGCTTCTTCTTCCTTCCCTGAAGGAATCGTAATTTGTGCATGATGAATCCCTGCGATCATCGCCATCACTCTCCTTTACTCATTTTCATTATACTTGATAGGGTAGGTCAGAACCGATCAAATCCATGATGACTGCTCATAAGGATTTCTTATCAGATGGGTATTGCCGGACAGACGTCACTCTGCTAATCTAATACAATATAGACATATTACGGAAGAATGGAGATCCACTGCATGCTAACACATGATCAACTCGATGACATATTCACCCTTCAATCCCTTTGCGAAACGCATGATGGCATCACCATCAAATTGAATGGGGATATGCTCCGGAGAGAATTTTATAAGTCTTATGATCTCCTGAATTACGATAACGGACGCCTCACCGGCTTCCTTGGAGTCTACCCTTTTGGGAGCACCATTGAACTATGCGGTATGGTACATCCCGATTACAGGAGGAGGGGGATCTTCCAATCCCTCTTCGATCGGGCATTGAAAGAAATCAGTAAGAATCCGGTGGATAAGGTGCTTGCCAATTCACACGGACGCTCTTCTGCCGGGAAAGCGTTCATTGAAGCGAATGGCGGCCTTTTCGATAACACCGAATTTGAGATGGAGTGGGTCCCATGCGAGCTGCCCGAGCCGGACGCATCAATCGTTCTCCGCGGTGCAACCCAGGAGGATATACCGGAGATGAAACGTCTCGGGTTGGAATGTTTCGGCATTCAGGACGCATCATTCGATGAGGCTCATATCAACGATACCCTCATGATCCTGTTTGATGGAGAAGTCGCAGGGCAAATGAAGATATCCCGTGACGGGGGGCAGTGCTACATCTACTGGTTTTCAGTGTTTCCTGCGCTCCAGGGACGCGGAATCGGTCGACGTGCATTGAGCCGGGTGGTGAGGGAAGCTGACGGTAAATACTCCCTTATCGGTCTCGATGTGGCGGCAAAGAATGAACATGCACTAAAACTCTACACGTCCTTAGGTTTTGTTGTTCAGAGTCATCAGGACTATTATTCTCTTTCCCTTTAATCAAATAGCCGGGACCTTTAAGAGGCCCCGGCTACTTCTTTATTTATAGAAGAAATGCTTTATACTCCACACGTCATCAATCTCAAGCACCCCGTGAGAATGATACGAAAGCTTGCGTTTATCGGTGGGCGATCCCGGATTGAACAGAAGCACCCCCGCATCCACCCTCACGTAAGGAATATGGGAATGACCAAAGATGATGAGGTCGACTTCTTCCTGTTCAAAGGCAAGGCGAGCTCGTTTTTCCGTCGTCTTTCCGGTGCCGTCTCCATGAACCACACCAATGCGGAGGTCCTTCAATGTAATGATCGTCTTCTCAGGAAGGATTTCCTTGAGGCCCTCATCATCGACATTCCCCGCCACAGCGGTTACCTGTCCGTATTCTTTGAACGCCTCATAGTGCTCGATTGTCTGAAAATCGCCTGCGTGGATGATATGATCGGCCGTTTTGAGATCATCCAACAAAGGGGAGGGCAGATCCCTCCCTTTTTTCGGAAAGTGGGTATCGGCCACGATCACCACCTTCATCATGGGTTGCTGCTCTCCGTGATCAGTTTCTCCACTTCTTCTTCGATGACAGATGGATCGATTCTTTCAAACAGGGGTCCACCTTCTTGAAGGTGAAGGACCTCAGATCCTACAGGACCCCAGATGGCGCTGCCCGACCCGAGCTGCCAGCCTAGCTCCTCCCCTGTCTTTGGAAGAAAGGGCGTCAGGAGGGCACGTAGGTTGGTGATGATATAAATGAATTCCGTGAGAAGTTCTTTCCCGCGATCCTCGTCTTCTTTGACGACCACCCAGGGTTTCGATTCATCGAAGCGTTTGTTGATCCCCCTGATGTATGCGAAGATGCCATCAAGCGCTTCCCTGGTCGTACCCTCTTCGATGCGCCCTCCGGCCAAATCGAATTGATTTTGTGCTTCTTCACGCAACCCTTTTCCGACAGTAATAAAGTCCACCTTTTCTCCGTACGCTTTACGATAAAACTTCAGCGTTCGCTGCACCAGGTTACCGAATGCTCCGAGAAGCTCTCCGTTGTGGCTATGGATGAACTCCCGCCAGGAGAAATCCGCATCCCTCTTTTCCGGGGCATTGATCGTGAGGAAATATCGCAAGGAATCGGGTTCATATCGATCCAACAGATCGCGTGCCCACACGGCCCAATTGCCGCTGGTGGAGAACTTCTTTTTTTCGAGGGTCAGATACTCATTGGACACCACGTGATGAGGAAGCGCTTCTACACCGATCCCTTTCATGACAGCCGGCCAGATGATCGTGTGGAATGGAATATTGTCCTTTCCATGGACGTAATATGTACGGGTGTCCTCTTCCCAGAAACGTTTCCAGTCCTTCCCCGTTCCAACTCCCCATTCCTTGGAGGCACTGTAGTATCCGCTCACCGCCTCGATCCACACGTACACCTTCTTATCTTCAAATCCCTGAATCGGAACTGCCACCCCATTTTCAAGGTCCCGTGTCACGGCCCGGTCATGAAGACCTTCAATCAAATATCTCTGCGTCAGATTCAGGGCATTTTCACGCCAGTCCTTCCCGTGGTCCTTTACCCATTCCTCAAGTGCATCCTGAAATTCCGAGAGGGCAAAATAGAGATGGGTGGTCGATTTAATCACCGGTTCGGTCTGACATAGTTTGCATGTTCGATCCTTGAGATCCAAGGGATCCAGGACCGTGGAACAATGATCACACTGATCTCCCCTTGCCTTTGCCCCGCATACCGGACAGATTCCCTCTACGAATCTGTCTGGCAGGAAACGTTGATCCACTTCGCAATAGGCCTGTTCGACTTCTTTTTCATACAGCCAGCCATTTCGGTGGAGCGTCCGAAAGATTTCCTGTACCGCTTCATGATGGGCCTGCTTGTCTGTTCGCGTATAAAGATCATAGCTGAATCCGAGGGAATCGAACGTTTCTTTGAATTCCCGGTGGAACCGATCGGCGATTTCCTCCACTGGGACACCTTCCTGGCTCGCCCTGATCCCGATCGGCGTTCCGTTACAATCACTCCCGGATACGTAAAGGACGTCTTCCCCCTTCATCCTATAGTAGCGTGCGAGGATATCTCCCGGCAGCAGGGCTGCAATATGACCCAGGTGCAGGGACCCATTCGCATACGGCCATGCTCCTCCGATGAATACTGTCATGCTGATCATCTCCTTTTGTTGTAAACAAAAAACCCCCGTCCTGACGCCATAAAGACGTCTAAGGACGAGGGGGATGCTCGTGGTACCACCTTAGTTCGCAGGATGCTCGCGCAAATCCTGCCTTCATGAGTACGAAGCCGATCTGGCCCTTATACTCCGGCGTGTGATAACGGGTGCCTGCCCCGTCCCACCCTACTCCAAAGGTTTCGAATGGAACGCTCCGAGACCATCTTCGGGACCAGTCTGTGCCTGCCCCTTTTCAGCTGCCGGGGCTCTCTTTTAAGACCGAATTGATCCGTACTCTTCTCATCGTCGCGATTAAGTATAGTATGCCACTTTTTTCAAAAAAGGCAAGAGGTTTATTTCTGCACCGTTGTGGAAAGAGAAAGGAAAACAGAGAAGGAGCGTTCTGCCTTGAGCGTATTACAGAAACAATTCAAAGAACCATCCGGACCGTTGGGTTGGTTGGCAGGAAAAATCATGGAGTTCGATAATCGCAGGATCCATCATTGGAGCTTGAAGCGGCTCGGCATTCAAAACAGGGACAGAGTGCTTGAAATCGGATACGGGACGGGTTCCTGCATCGAAAGGATCACTGCTTCATACCCACATGCGTTCGTCGACGGAATCGACATTTCAGAAACGATGGAGGAAACGGCAAAGAAGAAGAATGAGAAAGCGATCCACGAAGGCCGGGTACGCCTCTGGAATGGGGATATTGGCGATTTTTCCAGTGAGACTTCCTATGATAAAATCTTTGCCATCAACAACTATCCCCTTTGGAATGATCAAGAGAAATCCCTTACAAGGATCCACTCTCTATTGCATGAAGGTGGCACCCTCTTGATCACAGTTCAGCCGAGAGGCGATGAAGCGAGCGATGAACGAGCGAAAGAGTACGGTGAAGAAATTGCTGCTGCCGTCCATTCAACCGGTTTCAAAGATATTTCAGTCTCTTATAAAAAAGGATCCCCTGCCATGACTGTCTGTGTCACCTGCACAAAAACAGGGTGATCCATTTATCGATCGGAGTGTAATTTCCTCTCCTACTTATCACTCCACAAAAAAATCCAAGCAGCTCCATCGTTAGGGATAAGAAGGAGCTTGCTTGGATTTTCACATAACTGGGACTACCCTCAGGGTTACTTTTTCTTACGCACGTACTCCTTTGGATGCACCGATCAAGGACTTGATGGTTTCCTCATCACCTGTTTGAAGGAGATCGATGATCCTGCTTCCTACCACCACTCCGTCACAGCTCTGCGACATGGTTTTCACATGCTCAGGGCTCGAGATCCCGAAGCCTGCGAGGACCGGGACAGGGCTGTGTTCCTTCAGGAGATTGAGGTGTCTGCTGATGACGTCGTCAAATTCCTTCCGTGCCCCGGTGATTCCTTTGACCGTTACGGCATAAAGGAAGCCCTCCGATCTTCTTGCAAGCTCCTTGACGCGTTCTTCACTGCTTGTCAGGGTTGCGAGCTGGATGATGGCGATTCCATGCTCCACAGCATCCGCTTCTATCAGGTCAAGATGCTCGAGGGGCAGATCGGGTATGATGAGTCCGTCCACTCCCGCTTCCCGGCAATCACGGAAGAAGCGGGACACACCATAGCGAAAAATCGGATTGATATACGTCATGAATACCAATGGGATCGTGACTTCATGACGATTTCCCTTCAAGGCATCCAGTACACTGGCGAGTGTCGTCCCGTGCTTCAAGGCCCGCTTACCAGCTTCCTGGATCGTTGGTCCATCGGCAACGGGATCTGAAAACGGGATCCCAAGCTCAATGGCTGTCGCCCCATGCGCCTCCAACCGTCGTAGCGTGGGGATGAGTTCATCAAGCCCTCCATCACCGGCCATGATATAGGGGATGAACACCTTATTTCCAAGTTCGAGTTCGGTTTTCAATGCCTTTTCCAAAAACTCCTTACCCATGTTGACTACCTCCCAGCATGTCTTGTACTTGATTCACATCTTTATCTCCACGGCCCGATAGGCAGATGACGATGGATTCTTCCGGCTTCATCCCCTTCGCAAGCTCCACAGCATAAGCAACGGCATGGGAGCTTTCCAGTGCCGGGATGATTCCTTCGGTCTTGCACAGAAGCTGAAATGCATCCAGTGCCTCACCGTCGGTCACCGCCGCATAGGTAACGCGTCCTTGATCTTTCAAAAAGCTATGTTCTGGACCGACCCCCGGGTAATCAAGTCCCGCTGAAACCGAATGGGCTTCTTGGATCTGGCCGCTATCATCCTGTAGCAGATACATCATGCTTCCGTGCAGGATCCCCACAGATCCCTTCGTCAGAGTGGCTGCATGCTTATCCGTTTCAACACCTGCCCCTGCAGCTTCCACCCCGTATAATGCAACATCGTCTCCGACAAACGGGTGGAACATGCCCATGGCATTGCTACCGCCGCCCACGCAGGCGACGATCGCATCGGGCAGCCTGTTTTCCTTTAAGAAAAACTGTTTCTTCGTTTCATTTCCGATGACGCTCTGGAAGTCCCTGACCATTTTTGGAAACGGGTGCGGGCCGAGGACAGACCCCATGATGTAATGGGTGTCATCTACATGGGAGACCCAGTAGCGAAGGGCTTCATTCACGGCATCCTTAAGGGTCGCGCTCCCCTGTTTGACCCCTACCACTTCTGCTCCGAGTAGTTCCATCCGGAATACATTGAGCTTCTGCCTTCTGATATCCTCTTCCCCCATGAAGATGACGCAATCCAGGTTCAGTAGGGCACATACGGTTGCCGTAGCCACACCATGCTGGCCCGCACCTGTTTCTGCGACGACTTTCTTCTTACCCATCCTGACAGCAAGGAGGGCCTGACCGATCGTATTATTAATTTTGTGGGCACCTGTATGATTCAGATCTTCTCGTTTCAGATAGATTTTCGCCCCACCGACTTTGTCTGATAGATTCCTGGCATGATAGAGGGGATTTTCCCGTCCCACATAGTCTTTCAGGTAGAGCTGAAGTTCTTCTTGGAAGGATGGATCCACCATCGCTTCTTCGTAGGCGGATTCGAGTTCATTCACCGCCTTCATGAGCGTTTCAGGAACGAATTTCCCTCCATATGGTCCAAATAGTCCTCGTTGATCCGGCTGTGCATACATCATTGTATTCCCTCCAATTGTTTGACTGTTTTCATGAGATCGAAGATTTTTTCCCGGTCTTTTCTTCCGTCCGTTTCTACCCCGCTCGATAAATCTACCATTTCCGGACGGACTTCCTGGATGGCTTCTCCTATATTGGATACATTCAATCCCCCAGCAAGGATGATCCGATGCCCGGACCTCTCGATCCCCTTCAGGTAATCCCACTGGAATGTGGTCCCGTTACCACCGCGATGAGGTCCCTTTCCACTGTCTACAAGAATCGGCCCTACAGGATAAAGCCCTACCCGTTTCACATCTGATTCAACTTTGATCGAGACAGCTTTGATATACGGTATGGAAAGTGAGAGGCAAAATTCAGGTGTTTCATCTCCATGGAGCTGAACATAGTCAAGCCCCGCTTCTACAAAGATGGATTCAAGGGTTTGCTTTGATTCATTGACGAAAACTCCGATTTTCATCACGTGGTCCGGCAGTTCAGAGCTGATGACCGCCGCTTCCCGTACCGAAATCTTCCTTTTGCTTTTTGCAAACACGAATCCGACCGCATCTGCTCCGGCTTCCACCGCCCATTGTGCTTCCTCAAGTGTTCTCACTCCACATATCTTGACCTTTGTCATTCCGTCACCTTCTTTACCTGAAAGGAAGCAACAAGTCCGGCAGGGTCCTGGCTGCGCATGAGGGTCTCTCCGATGAGAATGGCATCGGCTCCGTCTTCTGCCACCGTCTTGCAATCTTGAATCGTCTTGATCCCACTCTCGCTGATCAGCTTCACGTCCTTGCCTTTTACAAGAGAACTCAGCGTTGCCGTCTTATGGATGTCCACTTCGAATGTCTTAAGGTTTCGGTTGTTGATACCGATCACGCTTGCCCCGAGAGCCAGTGCCCTCCGCATTTCGCCTTCATCATGTACTTCCACCAGTACTTCAAGACCCTTTCCCCTTGCATAATCATATAGATCTTTCATCCGTTGATCATCCAGGGCGGCAGCAATCAGAAGAATGATGGATGCGCCTGCATCTTCCGCTTGATCGATCTGAAGCTCATCGATCATGAAATCCTTGCACAGCACGGGAACCGACACCTTCACGCTCACCTCGGCAAGATCATCATAGCTCCCTTTGAAGAATGATGCGTCGGTCAAGACCGATATGGCCGCAGCTCCTGCCTGTTCATAGCTCTTCGCCTGCTCCACGGGGTCGACATCCATTCTGATATCCCCCTTTGACGGGGACGCCCGTTTGATCTCGGCTATGATATGGAGATGCTCCTCCTGCAGGGAAGAACGGAATGGTTTCTTTTGGGAACCGAGATGGTGTCTCTTGAATCCTTCCGTCTTCAGCTTTGCGACTTCTTCCTTCTTTTTCTTGATGATCGTTTCCAATATGGTTGTCATGATGGGATGACCTTCTTTCTGCGATTTGCGCTATAGTGGATCATGGATTCGAGAGCATTCAAGGCGTTTCCGCTCCGGATGCTTTCCCTGGCAAGATGTACTCCCTCAGAGATGGTCCCCGCCTTGCCGCTTGCATAAAGCCCTATGCCTGAATTGAGGAGCACGGTGTCAAGATGTGCCCCTTCCCGCCCTTCCAGTACATTCATGAGAATGGCGGCATTTTCACTCGCACTTCCTCCGGTGATTTCCTCATTTCCATATGAGTTCAAACCCACATCCTCTGCTTTCAGGATCACGGATGAAATGCGATCATCTTCAAGTATGGTCAAATGATTCTCTCCTGCGAGTGATGCTTCATCCATTTGACCTGCGCCGTTCAGGACAACGGCTCTTTTGCGACCGAGCTCCCTCAGTACTTCTGCCATCGTCTCAAGCTTATCTCTCCGGAAGACCCCGACCAGCTGCGTATCCAGTTGAACGGGATTGGTCAGGGGACCGATGAGGTTGAAGATGGTGGGAATCTTCATCTCCCGCCTGACCTTCATGACTTTCTTCAGGCTTTTATGAACAAACGGTGCATATAAAAATGCGATATTGTTACGGTTCAGTAGCTCTTCAATCTCTTCTCCGTCGAAATCAAGGGCCACACCCAGTCCCTCCAGTACATCTGCACTTCCCGTCCGGCTTGTGATGCTCCGATTACCGTGCTTTGCGACCTTCACACCAGCTCCTGCCAATACGAATGCGCTGGTGGTACTGATGTTGAAACTTTGTGACTGATCGCCACCCGTCCCGCAGTTATCCATGACTCCCTGCTGTAGTTTTCGGACGGGCATTGCCTGTTCCCTCAGTACTTCAACAAGGGCCGTGATTTCATCCACGGTTTCTCCTTTGATTCTCAACAGGGTCAAAAAGCAGGCAATCTCGCTTTCCGTTGTTCCTTCTTGAAGCATTCCCCTTACTGCTTCCCTCATCTCTTCTCTTCCTAGTGAATGACCGTCAGATAATTTGTTCAGTACGTGTTTCACGGTGATTCCCCTTTCTCATCTCGTCTATGAAGTGCTTCAATATGTCTTTTCCTGAAAGCGTCCCGATCGATTCGGGATGGAATTGCAGACCGTAAAGCGGATAACCGCTATGCTTGATTGCCATGATTTCCTCATCATCCATGGCGACGGCCAGCGTTTCAAACTGAGGGGGAAGGGTTTCCCTTTTCACCACAAGGGAGTGGTACCTCATCACCTCCAGGGGCTGAGGTAGATAATGGAACAGGCCTCCCCCCGTATGGCGGATCATCGACGTCTTTCCGTGCTTGATGATCCTGGCCCTTTCGATTTCTGCACCAAAGGCAGCTGCGATGGCCTGATGACCGAGGCAGACACCCAGTATCGGCAGACTAGCGTGAAGATTCTGGATAATACTGATGCACAGACCCGCATCTTCCGGCCTTCCGGGTCCAGGGGAGAGAATGATGGCATCCGGCTCAAGCTCCCGGATCTCGTCGAGGCTAGTGCGGTCATTCCGTTTCACCATGACCTCCTCCCCAAGCTCAGTCAAGTATTGATACAGATTATAGGTAAATGAATCGTAGTTATCGATCAACAGGATCATTCCGATACCTCCAACAGGGATTTGGCTTTATTCATCGTTTCCTCGAATTCACTGGCGGGATCTGAATCGAATACAATCCCCGCCCCTGCCTGAACAAAAGCCATCTGATCCTTGACGACCATCGTCCTGATCGCCAGGGCAAAGTCAAGATCGCCTGTGAAACTCATGTACCCGACCGCTCCGGAATAGACGCCCCTTTTGACCGGTTCCAAATCGTTGATGATCTGCATGGCCCGGATTTTCGGTGCACCGCTCACCGTCCCCGCCGGCAAGCAGGCAGCCAGTGACTGAAGGGGGGAGATCCCTTCCTTCAACCTACCTTTCACTTCTGAAACGATATGCATCACATATTTGTATCGTTCGACCAGCATATATTTACTCAACCGGATTGTACCAGGGTCACAGATCCTCCCCAGGTCGTTCCGCCCAAGATCGACGAGCATGCGATGTTCTGCAATCTCTTTCTCATCGCCCAGGAGCTCGGTTTCGAGCCTGCGGTCTTCCTCCACCGTATTCCCACGCTTTCTCGTCCCCGCGATAGGATTGGTGGTCACCTCGGATCCCTTCACCCTGATCAGACTCTCTGGCGAAGCACCCAACACCACATATTCTTCGAAATCGATGAAAAACATATAGGGCGAAGGGTTGGATTTCCGGAGGCTCCTGTAAAAGGAAAATGCATCTCCGTTGAACTGCGCCTGGAGCCGCTGTGAAAGGACGACCTGGAAAACATCACCTTTCAAGATCGATTCTTTCGCCTTATCCACTTTCATCATGAATTCTTCTTTGCTTAGTTGCGCCTGAAAAGAAAGCTTCTCGATTCTTTCTTTGCGGGGATCAAGATGGATCATCCGCATCTCCGATTCCACAGCCATTATCCGGTGATCAAGGTCTTCAGTGCCCTCTGAGCTGACGACGATGAATACCTTCTGCTCGACATGATCGAATACGATGACCTTTTCATAAAACATCAGATGAATATCCGGCATGTGCAATTGATCATGGGGTGTGATGCCGATCTGCTCCATCTGTCTGATTACATCGTAACCAAGATAACCGATCCCACCCCCCATGAATGGGAAGCGGCTTTCTCCTGATTCGACCCGAGTAACAAGAGCGTCGATGATGGAAATCGGATCGCCGGTCAGATGCCTTTTGCCCTCACTATCTTCTACGGACACTTCTTGGCCATTCGCCGTGCATTCCATGAAAGGATCGCTTCCGACGAATGAATAGCGCCCTGTTTCTTCGTTTTTAAGTGAGCTTTCAAGCAGGAATTTCTTCTTCCCGCTGATCGTTTGGAATAAGGAGATCGGGGTGAACATATCCCCGTTCAGTTCCTTTACTTTCATGTTTCTCATTTTGCTTCCTCCATTCTTTTCCACAAAAAAATCCTCCATGAACAGTTGTTCATAGAGGACGATGCTGACCGCGTTGCCACCTCTGGTTGGGGACAAGTGTCCCCCTCTTATTCAGGTACAGGCTTGACCAGCCTATACCCTATCCCTGTAACGTGGGAAATCCGTATGATCCTACTGCACTGTTCAGATCATCTCTCATAAGTCCATTCCAGACAAGCTGACTTATCAGGGTCTCACCATCCCTTATTCTCTGTAAAGCCTCACTTGAATGTACTCCTCTTATTCAACGATGTAATGGTTATTAATTTTTTTGTACCAAAAAAGGGCATCTCGCATTCCTCTTCATTAGAAAAGGACGAGATACCCGTGGTGCCACCTTTGTTGACTGCAATTACAGCCCGCTTGACCGCATCGAAGCTCATGCTTGAATGCGTGTACCGGATAACGATCGGACATTCGCCAGAGCCTACCTCGGTCACCCGTTTCGGTCTGGGGGCTCGGAAGTCCATTCCCATCGTTCACCACGCTAGTTCACACCAACCACTAGCTCTCTTGAGTGGATCATCGAAGGTACTCCTCTTCGTCACAGCCATTCGCTCATTTGATTGATTATCATGTTATGCTCTTTGGTTTTAAAAGTCAACCATTTCTTTCGATTTTTTTATCAAAAACTTTCACGGAAGCTTCAGACCTGTAATGGAACGGCATACATGATACGCACTCACTGACACACCGATTGTACCCGCTCCCGGGAAAACCGAATCCCCACACACCCATAAGCCGTCTAGAGGGGTACGGTGGGAAATGCTATGGAAGAGGGCGTTTTCCGTCGTCTGCGGATATCCCCCGACCATGCCGTCGGGTCGACCCGTGAACCGTTCCCATGCACGCGGGGCGCCGGAATAATGATCCACGATGGATTCGCTGAAACCTGAAAACGTCCCTTCGATGACCGAAAGCATCTTTTCATTCAGCTCCTGCTTATACGCATCGTATTTTTCTTTCGTATCCCATCTAGACAGATCCGTGTGGGTCGAGACGGTCAAGGTTCTGAACCCGGATGGGGAGCGGAGCTGGTCTCCCCGTTTTGAAAGGGATAGGAAAAGATGCTCCCCTTCGCTCATACCATTTCCTGTACAAATTTGCTGGAACAGGGTCATGCCGTCAGGAATCTTCGCTTCATCCAGGACAAAGTAGACTGTCATCGTGCCCCATGAGGTCAAATTCCTTTTGGGGTTCAAGATTCGCTTAATCGTGTTCCCGCTTTCTTCATCCAGCAATGGCGGAAGCGCTTCGATTGGCGCTGCAAAGATGATGTGGCTACCTTCATATCGGTTTCCGCGCTGGTCTTCTACCTGCCAGCGATCTTTTTCTTTACTGATTTTCTCCACTTTTCTCCCGCGTTTCAGGAGAGCTCCCGACATTTCAGCTGATTTAGCCAGTTCTTCTGCCATCCGGTACAGGCCCCCATCGACGTAGAAAGCACCTTGATGATACATATCAAGGGCGAGGCATCCAAGAAGGAATGAGCATTCTTCAGAAGTTGTCTGCATACTATCGATCAGTTGACCATCAATGAATGTCTCAAAATCCCCATGCCGGTGCAGACCGAATGATGCCAGAACCCCACCCATTGTCCGATTGATGTAGGGAAGGAGAGCCAATGTACCGGGTTGAAGGCTCTTGACCAGGATTGCCCACTCCCCGGGAGTCTTTGGAGGAAGGGCCGGCAGGGGATCCATCAGTTGCCTGATCCGCGATGCGATTTTATACACAAGTGCATAAAAGCGTTCCAGATCAGAGGCACACCGGGGAAACTGGTTTTTGAGTTGGGCTACATGTTTATCCCTGTCACGATGGAAGACGAGTTTACGGCCATGCAGGTGCACATTCATCACCTCATCAAGAAGATGGGACTCAGGTGGATCAACCTGTAAATAGTTGAAGATCCTCTGATGAATCCCTTCCTCCTCTAAACCCATACCCAGGGTGGCACCGACCGGAAAAAGATGGTTGCCCCGCTGGAACTTCCCGGCGCACCCTCCCCATTCCCTTGAGCCTTCAAGCAGGGTGACGGCTTCACCTTTCTTGCTCAGGAGGGCAGCGGCCGTCAACCCACTGATCCCTCCCCCCACGATGATGATCTCCTTCAACGCTCCCACCTCTTCCTGCCTGATTGGATTCTTTATCTTCACTCTACCCCACTTTCCTGCACCTATACAAAGAAGGATGGGCTAAGCCCATCCTTCTTTGTATTGATCTTTCGTAACCAGGGAAACGATGATGTATACCACCAGCGAAATCAGGATCGGAAATACCACCGTATTTACATCCATGAAGTTCGGAATGAAATGATAAAAAAGGACGTACGAGACCAGTCCCGTAACCATGGATGCAAGGGCCCCTTTTCCGTTCCCCCTTCTCCAATAGAGTCCGAGCACGATCGGCCAGATGAAAACAGCCTCCAATCCACCAAAGGAAAACAGATTCAACCAGATAATCAGGTCAGGTGGGCTCAAGGAGAGGAAAAAGACGAGGACCCCCGTCAGGGCCGTCACCCATAAACTGACTCTTTTGATCTGCTTCTCTTGTGCATCCTTGTTGATGAAATTCATGTACACATCCTTCACGAGGGCAGACGAAACCATCAACAACAGGGCATCGACCGTGGACATGATGGCTGCCATCGGTGCCGCAAGGACAATGCCTGATACCCAAGGCGGCAGGACTTCAAGTGTCAGGGTCGGCATCACCTTATCAGCATCTTCAATTCCCGGCAGGACAGATCTCCCCAGGACTCCTGAAAGATGCATTCCGAGCATGACGATCCCGACAACGATCGTCCCGATGATGAGGGCACGATGCATGCTTCTCGAATCCTTGTATCCCATGGCCCTGACAGCGACTTGCGGCAGGCCTACGACTCCGACCCCCACTAGGATCCAGAAGGACGAAATGTATGCAGAACTGAACTGGCGATCGGGTCCGTTGGGCGTCACGAGGCCGGGATCGATGCGTTTCAAATCGTTCATGATCGCTTCCATGCCACCACCTGCATGAACGATGGCAATCAACAGGATCAAGGTGCCGGCCATCATGACGAGACCCTGAATCGCATCGGTCACGGCAACGGCCCTGAACCCTCCGACAATCACATACACCAGCACCGAAACGGCAAAGAAGACAAGTGCGGTACGGTAAGACAGTCCCGTCAGAGATTCAATCAGGCGCGCACCTCCAACCCATTGAGCAATCATCGCCGAAAACAGGAACACGATGATGCTGATGGAGGCAAAAATGGTGATCGCCTTACTTCCGTAGCGGCCCTGAAGATAATCGATAAGAGTGACGGCATTGTATTTCCTGGACATGATGGCGAATTTCTTCCCAAGCACCAAAAGGACAAAATACCCCGTCACGACCTGGCTCATGGCGAGCAGCACCCACGAGAGACCATATGTATAGGCAGCACCGGGTCCGCCGATGAATGTACTGGCACTCCCGTAAGTGGCCATCATCGACATGGCTAAAATGAAGCCTCCCATTTGGCGGCTTCCGAGAAAATATTCCTGAACAAAAGA